>CBDBBU010000001.1:0-2786 GCA_965203165.1 Dehalococcoidia bacterium | reverse complement strand
GAGTATCGCTGCCCGGACAACGTGAGCAGACGGTCCGAGGCTCCGTGCGCCAGCTTGGTAAAGCTCTCTTCCAGAAGGTAGGCTTGGAACTTGTCGCTGCGCAGATCAATGGCCAGACCGCTGAACAGGCGATAGTCGCTCTGTCCGGCACGCAGCCGCTCGCCGAGGTCCTGCGCTTTCCGCAGGCGCTTCTCCATGGTATCGGCCTGCTGTCCAAGACCCTCTCGCGTGCTGACGAGCTGTTCGACGTTCTCCTGCAGCCGTAGCGCATTGACGCGGGCGTCTTCGAGCTGTTCCGCCGAAACTCGATCGGCCCCCAGGTCGTTGCGCAGGTCTCCGACGCGCTGACCGACCGCGTGCAGGTCGGTCTCGTGGGCGGCGACCTGCGCCTGCAGCCGGGTCTGCTCGGTATCGTCTCGCATCGCCGCGCGGACCTCGTCGACGCTGGCGAAGCGCGACCGGGAGATGCGGCGGTCGCGCAGCTCGACCCGCGCACTCGCTTCGGCCTCGGCCTCCTGCGCCGCGCGCGCTCGCTCCGCATGAGCCTGCTGTCTCGCCGCCGACTCGCTGCTCGCTTTCGACGCCGCTTCCGCGGCGCTTTGCTGTCGGGAAGCAACCTCGTCCATGCGGTCGACCACGGCCGCGCGCTCCCGTTCAGGGTCGGTCGACTGCGTCACCTCCGCTATCTCCGCCCTCACGCTATCGAGACGCTTCTCGTCCGCTTCGAGATCTGCGGATCGCTCGCTTCGCTCGCCCTGCATCCGGTCGAGTTCACCGCACTTCAGCTCTTGGCCGTGACGGAGCTCGCCCAGCTCGCGCACGGCCGTGTCGAGCCGAGCCTGCGTCTCAGTGAAGGAGCTGCGAGCAGCCGACACCGTCCGCACCTGTCGCTTGAACCAGATCTCCACGGCTTCCTCGTCCGCCGGCACGCGTGCTCCAAGCGCCTCCCGGATGTCGGTTTCCAGTTGGTGGATGTCGGCCCGCGCTGCGCGTACCTCGTCGCCCGCCTCGGCAAGCGCCTTGCGAGCGGCGCCGGCGCCGCTTTCCGCGTGCGTCAGCGCGATGCGCGTCTTCTGCGTCTCGTCGCGGCTCCGCTGCAGGGTACGGCGAGCCTCTGCGCACGCGGCTTTGGCGGCGGCGACATCGGGGTGCGGATCGAACGCCGGCGGGTCGGTGACGGGCTGCGTGCACACCGGGCAGGGAGCTCCCGGCTCCAGCGACTCACGCAGATGATTGGCGGCGTGCAGACGTTGGGCCGCGTGCAACTCCGCCTCGGATCGTTCGGACTCTCGTTCGGCTTGTCGCCGGGTTTCCTCGCCCTGCCGTACGCGAGCCTGCAGCCGGTCTACTTCTCCGGTGAGGCCACCCAGCGCCGTTCGCTGTCGCTCCTGCGCCGGTTCGGCCCTCCGCAACGTAGTGCGAACCTCGGCAAGTCTGGCCGCCGCCTCGCGGTTCCGGTCGAGCGCCTCGTCGACTCGCGCGTCATAGCCGATGCGGTCGAGATCCGCTCGCGCTGTTTCCGCGAAGGTTTGCCGTCGGTCGGCCTCCTCTCCCAACCGCGCCAGGCTCGTACCGGCTTCGTCGATTTCGTGGAGCAGCCGCTCGATCCGCGTGCGTTTCTCGACGACCGCGGTTTCGAGTCGCTTCGCTTCCGGCAGACGGCCGAGTATCCGGTCGAGCCTTGCTACCCGGTCGCGGAGCGCCGGAATCTCCCGTTGCGCCCGCTCCTCCGCGTGCGCCAGCTCCCGCGCACGTTCCGCCTGTTCCTGCGCGGCCGCCTCGCTCGCGTGCCGGGCGCGCTCGGCGTCGTCACGCGCGCGGCCGGCGTTGCGCGTCGCTCGGTCAGCTTCCTCGATCACGGAAACCAGCTCCACGGCACGGCGCGCCGCATCGAGCTCGCGCCGAGCGTCATCGATCATCGGGGCCGCGCGGTGCAGCTCTGCCATCCGGGCTTCGCAATCGGTGAGCTCGACCGTCTTCGCGTAGCGTTCCCGCATGCCGATGAGCCGGGTTTCGGCAGCGGCGCTTTCTTCGCGCAGCGCCTCGAGTCGCTCGCCGGCCTCTTTCCATTGCCGCTGCAGATCCGCAAGCGCCTCGTCGGAGACGTCGCCGTAATCGTCACGAAGCCGTTGCTCCAATGCCTCGACCTCGTGTTTCTTCCGCGTCGATACTTCATGCGCCGCTTGCCGCATCCGTTCGTATACGTCCAGGCGCAGCAGCGTGCGCAGCATTTCGCGGCGTTTGCGGGGGTCCGCCTTGAGGAACCGGGCGAATTCTCCCTGTGGCAGAATGATCGCCTGCGTGAACGCGTCGACGTCGAGACCGAGGAGCCGTGTCATCTCCTGGGTCGCGGTCCCCACCTTGTCGGCAAGCACCGTGCTGAAATCACGCCCGTCGTGCGCTTCGAGACGAACGGTGGCCGAACCCTTGCGGCGCAACGCGCGTGCGATGCGGAATCGGCGATCGCCGACGTCGAAGTCGAACCGGACGCTCACGCGTTCGCGCCCGGCCGAAATCATCTCCTTCAGGTCGTGCTTGCCGACGCGCGGGACCTCGCCGTACAGCGCGAACAGGATAGCGTCGAGCAACGTCGACTTGCCGGCGCCGGTCGCACCGGAAATGGCGAACAGGTCAAGGCCGGAGAAATCGATCTCCTGCTTCTCCTTGAAGCAGGCCAGACCTTCGATGCTCAGGTAAATCGGGCGCATCGTCAGGCGTTCCCGGCGGCCTGTTCGTGGAGTTGCCGGAACGCGTCGCGCACGATCGGCGGCGGCTCCCGGTCATGC
>OZ241849.1:0-3314076 GCA_965203165.1 Dehalococcoidia bacterium | reverse complement strand
CTGCTCGGCCGCGCGCCGGCGCACGCGGACCGCGCAGACTACAAAACGATCAAGCGCTACGCCGCCGGCGGGCGCGCGGGCGGCTACTTCGTCACCGCGCGCTACTTCGACCGCCGCCGGTCCGCTGGTGGGTTTTATGATGCGCTCGCGCGCTTCGACTATGAACTGCACCTCAGCGAGGGCGACGGGGCGGAATCGTTGCACACAGTGAAACGCAGCATCGCCGCCGAGTTGGAAAGATTGCGCAAGACCGACCACGATGTCTTCTATGTCGGCGGCGACAGCGACGACGGCAGCATCGCGACAGCGCTCCGCGAGCTCGGCACCCGGCCCGACGGCTCTCCTCGCAACGTGACTATCGCGCACTTCGACTACGAGTCCGACTTCGGAGCAGAGGGGCGCGACGGGCTCAATACGGTCGATCTTGTGCTCGAAGTCAGAGCAGTCCCGTGGGAGGTCTACCGCGAATTTGAACAGCGCACCGGCTGCAAGGTGCGCGCTCGCCGACGCACCGACGCTCCGCAGGAGCAAACGGCGCTCGGTGCGGGGCCGCCAGCGGTGCTCCAGGATGAGTCGGCGTCCGACGAACCGCCTGTCGAAGAGATCGTAGAGGCGCCCGAACCGCCACAGGTAGACGACACGGCGCCCGTCGAAACGCGAGACCTGCTCGTCTTGATCGACCAGGACGACATCGACTTGCACCTCAGTGTCATCATCGACCCCACACCGCTCGACGTTAAGTCGCGCCCGAGCTGGCGCACATTGGCCGAATTCGCGGAGCGGCGCGCGCAGGGCGGGGACTGGAGCGTCAAGACGTTCCTCCTGGCCGGCGGCGAGGCCGATAATCTCGCGCGCTATCACCGTCATTTGGGCTTCGAGCCCGTCCAGCTTTCGACACAGGCAGCCGCGGGCCCCGACGATGCGCGCCGCATGTCCGCCATCG
This sequence comes from Dehalococcoidia bacterium, assembly GCA_965203165.1. Classification (GTDB taxonomy): domain Bacteria; phylum Chloroflexota; class Dehalococcoidia; order Bin125; family Bin125; genus CATQGW01. Next base: position 3,313,133 of record OZ241849.1, on the reverse strand, counting down.
AAGCGATCCACAACGAGTTGCATGCGGTGCGGCGCCAGCGCTGCGATGTCATGATCGCGACCCACGAGGGCGGCCTGCGCAGCACGCTCAATCAGCTGCGCACAGCCGACCCCGAACGCCGCATCGGCATTGTAGGTTTCGTCGAACGAATCAACGGGGAGTATCAGGCGCCGTGGATCGAACAGATCGACCTGGAGCGGGACATCGGCGCATTCAGCCAGCCGCTGCCCAATCGTCCGGTGCCCGAGACCGAAGGCGAGGACGCCAGCCCGCAGCCGCTCGAACCGCCCGCCGCCCCACCGCCCACCGTGCCGCACGCTCCTCTCGTCATCAACGACCAGCTGCCCGCAGGCGTCGACACCCTGCTTGCGGCAATCGCGGCCATACCCGGCCAGAAAGCGCAGTAGCCAACGCCCCACACCACCAACTACATCCAGACGACCCCCCAGAGGCATACCAGAATTGGAAGATCAGATGCCTGAGCAACACGACAATGCCCACCTCACCCTGATCGTCGACGGCGACTATCTCTACCGCGCCTTCAAAGATGTGCTGGGACGTTCGCCCACCAGCGCCGACCGCACCGATTTCGAAGAGCTCAAGCGCTACGCCGCGAGCATGCGGCCGGGCGGCTACTTCGTCACCGCGCGCTACTTTCAGCGCCGCCAGCCCTCCGACGCCTTCTACAGCGCGCTCGAACGCTTCGGCTACGAGCTCGTCCTCACCGACTACAACGAGTTCGAGTCCTGGCGCGTCGTCAAGCGCAACATCATCAGCGAGCTCCAGGCCGCCCGGGCGGCGGGCAACGACGTGCTCTACGTGGGCGGCGACAGCTACGCCGGCGAGATCACGGTGGCTCTGCTCAACCTGCGCGTCCGGCCCGACGGCTCACGCCGCAAGCTCTACGTCGCGCACTTCGACCGGCGCACCGATTTCATCGGCGAAGAGCTCGAGACGCTTGACCTCGTGAGCGACATCGAAGCTGTGCCGCCGCATGTCTACCGCGAGTCGGACGAGCGCACCCGCTATCCCGAGGGCTACCTCCAGGCCACACAGCAGCAGCAGCCCATCCCGCCTCCCCCGCCCCCGCCCACTCTCCCGCCCGAATCTCCGCTCGCCCGCCAGCTGCGCCAGGCAATCGACAACAGCCCCGGCTTCACTGTCCCGCCCATCGAAGAAGCGCCGCCGAATTATGTCGCGCCGCAGCCAGTCGAAGTGGCCGCGGGGCCTCGAAACATCGTCGTCTTGATCGACCACGAGAACATCGACTGGTCGCTGGGCAACCTGATCGGCGCGGACCGGCTGAACGCCGAGACGCGCCCCCGCTGGAGTGAATTGCGCCGCTTCGTCGAGCAGCGCGCCCAGGGCGGCAATGTCCAGTTCCTCTCATTTCTTCAGCACAACAACGCGATCACCGGCTTCGCCGTCTACCTCGACGGCGAAGAGGGCTTCCGCCCGATCCTGCTTGAGTCGGAAACCGACCAGACCGGCCGCCGCCGCCCGGTCGTGGATGAAGCAATCCACCGCTCGCTCATTGCCCTGCGTGAGCGCGAGTGCGATGTGCTGCTCGTCAGCAACGACGGCGGCTACCTGCGGCACATACAGGCTCTGCGCGAACACGGCCTCTTCCGCCGCAGCTTCGGCGTGATCGGCTTCATCGACGAAATGAGCGCCCTCTACCGCAACGAGAGCTGGGTCGACACGTTTGACCTCGAACGCGATGTCGGCGCCTTCAGCTACACCCTGCCGCGGCGCTACATGCCCGTCGCCGTGGACGAGTTCGACGTGTCCGCAGTGCTCGGCGACTTCGGCCTCCCCGGCCCCGGCGCAGCCGCCATCGAGAGCGCCGGCGCAGCCGCGGACCTGGATGAGGAGCCGCCCTACGACGACGAGGAGGAGGACGAACCCGCCGGCTTCAAAGTCATCCTCGAGAGCCACGGAACCGACCTCCTGGCGGTGGTTGAGGTGGTGCGCTCGACCGCCGGCGTCCCGCTACTCGTCGCGAAACGCATGGTCGAACGCGCGCCGGTCACCATCCAAGCCGGCCTCACCGAGCCCCAGGCCGACGCGCTCGAAGCCGCCCTGCTCGACGCCGGAGCAGGGGTGGAAGTGATCGAACTCGAGTGAACCGCTCCGAACAACACCGAACAGATCTGAACAGATCCAACCCCGCCGACCAGATAGGGGGCGGCGCCGGACACACACCCTGCGCGAAAAAATTGCCGAACGCCGTTAGCATGCGCTCAACGCTCCAAATCCTGCCGGGAAGCCACCATGGCCGGGCCGCTTGACGGACTCACAATCCTCGACCTGTCGCGTAATGTGGCGGGGCCCTACGCGACCAAGCTGCTGGCCGACTTCGGCGCGCGCGTGATCAAGGTCGAGCCGCGCGGCGGCGACCCCTCGCGGCGCTTTGGGCCGTTTCCCGGCGGCGCGCCCGACCTCGAAGCCTCCGGCCTCTTCCTGCACCTCAACACCAACAAGGAATCGATCGTCCTCGATCCGCACACCGACGACGGCGCGACCACCGTGCGCCGCCTGGCGCGGCAGGTCGACGCGGTGGTCGAGGACGGCGCGCCCGGCGAAGCCGCCGCCGCTGGCTGGGGCTGGGACGCGCTGCACGCGATCAACCCGCGGCTGGTGCTCTGCTCGATCACGCCGTTCGGGCAGACCGGGCCCTACCGCGACTACCGCGGCTCGGAACTCACCCTCCAGGCGATCGGCGGGCCGCTGCACGCGACGGGCGCGGCCGACCGCGAGCCGCTCAAGGTCGCCGGGCACTACGCGCACTACCACGCCGGCGCGACCGCCGCGCTGGCCATCCTGCTCGCGCTGCGCCGCACGGAGCGCCCGGAGCGCCCGGAACACCCGGAGCAGGGGCGTGGCGCGGGCGACTGGATCGACATCAGCGTCTACCGCTGCCAGGCCGGCTGCCGCGACCGCCGCACCGTCCACCTCACCGCCGCGGCCTACAGCGGCGTCGCCGCCGGCCGCGCCCGGCCGGGCTCGCGCTGGGTCGGCTTCGGCGTCTTCCCCTGCGCCGACGGCTTCGTCAGCATCGTCGGCTCCGGCGGGCGGCTGCCGCGCCTGCTCGAGTGGATCGGACGCCCCGACCTGCTCGCGGCGATCAACGAGTCCGACGGCCCCGTCAGCGGCTTCGGCGACCAGGTGGACCAGGCGATCGCCGAATTCCTCGCCGACCGCGCCAAGCTCGACACCGTCGCGGAGGCGCAGGCCGCCGGCCTGCTGGCGGGCGCCGTGATGACGCCCGCGGACCTGTTCGAGGATCCGCAGCTGCGCGCGCGCGGCTGGTGGCACGAAATCGCGCACTGGCACGGCTCGCCGCTCCCCTATCCCGGGCACCCCTTCCGCTTCTCCGCATCGCCGCCCGAGCCGCCCCGGCGCGCGCCGCACCTCGGCGAGCACGCCCGCGCCATCCTGGACCTCGCGCCGCTGGACGCCGCCCCGCGGCGGGCCCGCGGCGAGGAACCGGGCGAGCCGCTCCCGCTCCCGCTCCCGCTCGAGGGCCTGCGCGTGGCCGCGATCACCGTCGTCTGGGCCGGGCCGCACGTCACGCAATTGCTCGGCGAGTGGGGCGCGGAGGTGATCAACGTCGAGCCGGTCAACCGAATGCAGCCCTACACCCGCGGCGCGGAAAACGCGCCCACCCGCGAGCAGATGCTGCGCGGCGCCGAGCGCGGCGTGCAGCCGCAGTATCCCGACGCCGAACTCGGCCGCGACCCCTGGAACCGCTTCGCCTCGTTCAACTCCCACGCCCGCAACAAGCGCTCGATGACCTGCGACATCATGTCCGAAGAGGGCCGCGAGGCCTTTCTGAAACTGATCGCCCAGTGCGATGTGCTGGTCGAAAACAACGTGCCGCAGACGATCGATCGCGCGGGGATCGGCTGGGACGAACTGCGCGAGGTCAACCCGCGCCTGATCATGCTGCGCATGCCCGCCTTCGGCCTCGAAGGGCCCTACAGCAGCTACCGCGCCTTCGGGCTGCACGTCGAAGCCATGGTCGGCCACACCCACCTGCGCGGCTACCCCGACCGCGGCCCGGACGAAATCGGCGAGACGCTCGCCAGCGACGGACTCTCGGGCGTGCAGGGCGCCGTCGCCGTGCTGATGGCGCTGCGCCATCGCGAGCGGACCGGCGAGGGGCAGCTGATCGAGATGCCGCTCAACGAGAGCTTCATCCCCTCGCTCGCCGAGTACCTCTTCGACTACACCATGAACGGCCTCAATCCGCCCTCGCAGGCCAACCGCCACCGCTGGCACGCGCCGCACAATGTCTATCCCTGCGCCGGCGACGACCAGTGGATCGCGATCGACGTCGGCAGCGATGCGGAGTTCGTCGCGCTCTGCGATGTGCTCTCCGCCGCCCACGCCGGCTCCGACGAGACGGATATCGGACACGCGCCGCAGGACGGCCGCTTTGCGACGGCCGAGCAGCGCCTGCGCCACGTCGACGCGCTCGACGCCCTGATCGACTCGGCCACCGCCGACTGCGACAAGCACCAGCTGTTCCACGCCCTGCAGGCCGCCGGCGTCTGCGCCGCCCCGCTGCTCGATCCGCTCGAAGCGCTCCAGGACCCGCACCTGCGCGAAGTCGGCTTCTTCGAGCAGCTGACGATGCCGGGCGTGGGCGCGCACGACTATCCGGGGCTGACGATCCAGATGCAGCGCACGCCAAATCAGCTGCGCACCCCGCCGCCCCTGCTGGGCGAGCACAACGAGGCGGTCTACCGCGACCTGCTCGGCTACAGCGGCCGCCAGCTCGCCGCGCTCAAGCGCAAGGGGCTGGTCGGCACCGCCTACCCTGCGGAACTGCTGCCGCCGCATCTACGCGGCAAGAGCGGCAAAAACACGAAGAGCGGCAAGAAGAAGCGCTGAAACGCCTTAGAAGCGGAGGAAGCAATGGGACGACTCGCGCCGGTCACATTTGAGCAGCTGAACGACGATCAGCGGGCGCTCTGGGAAAACATCACCACGGGCCCGCGAGGCAACCCGGAGCGTCCGCACGGCGGTCTGGCGGGCGAAGACGGCGCGCTGATCGGGCCGTTCAACGCCCTCTTTCAGTCGCCGCAAATCGGCGACGCCGTGCAGCAGCTGGGCGCGGCCCTGCGCTACGGCACATCGCTGCCGGCGGACCTGCTGGAAGTCGCGATCCTCACGATCGGCGGCGAGTGGCGCGCCAACTTCGAGTTCTGGGCGCACGCCCGGCTGGGCGCGGCGGCGGGCGTCCCGCAGGACGCAATCGAGGCGATCCGCGACGGCGAAACGCCGCAGTTCGATGATCCGCGCCACGCCGCGGTCTACGCCTTCGGGCGCGAGCTGATCGAGACCAGGCGCGTCTCCGACGAGCGCTATACGGCGCTCAAAGATCTGGTCGGCGAGCGCGGCGTCTTTGAAGTCGCCTCCGTGATGGGCTACTACGCGCTCGTCTCGATCGCGCTCAACACGTTCGACGTCGGCATGCCGCCCGGCGTCGACGCGCCGTTCCCCGACTGAGAAGCGCCATGCTGAGCGCCGAACAACGCGAATTCTTCGAGCGGCAGGGCTACCTCGTCGTGCCGCAGCTGATCCCCCGCAAGCAGGTCGAAGCGGTGGTCGACGCGATCTGGAACTTCCTCGATTTCGACCGCCACAATCCGTCGGACTGGTACCGCGAACCGCACCGACACAACGGGATGGTCGAGCTGTACCACCACCAGGCGCTCTGGGATGTGCGCCAGAACCCGCGGATGTACGAGCTATTCGTCGATCTCTTCCAACGCGAAGACCTCTGGGTCTTCCTCGACCGCGCCAACCTCAAGCCGCCGCCCAACGCCGCCGCGCCCGAATACGATCACCCGGGCATGGTCCACTGGGACATGGATGTGCGCCAAACGCCGCTGCCCTACCAGGTGCAGGGCGTGCTCTACCTCGACGACACCGCCGCAGGCGAGGGCGGCTTCCAGTGCGTGCCGGGCGTACACCGCTGGGTATCGGAGTGGGCCCAGGGCCGGCCCGACGAGGAGATCCGCGACCAGCGGCTCGACTTGCGCCACGCCGAGCTCGGCGAGCCGCAGGAGATCGAAGCGCAGGCGGGCGATTTCATCATCTGGCACTCCGCCCTGCCGCACGGCAACAGCCGCAACCGCTCCGACAAGCCGCGCCTCGCGCAGTACGTGCGGATGTTCCCCGCCGATCCGCAAAACGCCAAGCTGCGCGAGCAGCGCATCGCCTCCTGGCGCGAGCGGACGCATCCAGCCTTCCAAAACCCGCGCGCCTTCCCCGGCGACCCCCGCCGCCGCGAACAACAGTCGCCCCCCGCCAAGCTCACCAAGCTCGGCCAACGCCTGCTAGGCCTGGAAGCTTGGTAGGCCCGCCCGCGCGCCCCACTTCCGTCACCCCTATGCACTTCCGTCATTCCTGCGCCCCCTCTCCGTCATTCCTGCGCAGGCAGGAACGCCGCGCACCGCCGATTCCCCCAAACCGTGCTACCCTGACCTCATAGAAGAACGGAAGTGCGTCACAATGCCGACCTACCCTCACCCTCTCCACACCCCGAACAACCCTGAACAAATCCGAACAAACCTGAACACCGCCGAACGCCCCGACCAGATAGGAACAGCCCCAAAATCACCCCCGAACACCCCGAAAAAAATAAACCTGAACAGTGCCGCCACCCGCTCGCGTCCCCCCACCCTCTCCACACCCCGAACAACCCTGAACAAATCCGAACAAAGCTGAACAAACCCGAACACCGCCGAACGCCCCGACCAGATAGGAACACCCCAAAAATCACCCCCGAACACCCCGAAAAAATTAAACCTGAACACCGCCGGCGGCTACTCGCTCGTCGGGCGGCGCTGGGCGAGCGCAGAGCCCAGCACCAGCAGCGCGACGCCGGCCGCCAGCTCGGGGCCGACCGGCTCGCCGAGGATCAGCCAGCTGAGAATCACCCCGAAGACGGGCGTCGTCAGCTGCGTCGCAGTCACGCGCGAGGGCAAAAAGTGCTGAAGCAGCCAGGTGTTGCCGAGAAAGCCGAAGCCGGCGATCGCGACGCCCTGATAGAGCAGCGCGCCGATGAAATCCGCCGAATAGCCCCACGGCTCCGACTCGACCAGCAGACTGAGCGGCGCAAAGACGACCACGGCGGAGACGGCCTGGGTCATCAGCAGACGCGAGACGGGAATCGCCTGCGAGGTCTGCGAGAGGTAAATCTGGCGCACGCCGAGCAGCAGCGCGGAGCAGAGCATCATCAGGTCGCCGGCCAGCCCCCCTACGCCTTCCAGGCCGCCGCCCAGATCGCCCGAGAAGACCACGACCACCCCGCTGTAGGCGATCAGCGTGCCCACCGCCCGCCCGCGCGACATGCGGTCGCCGGGCACCACGAAATGCGCGGTGAGCGCCGCCCAGAGCGGAAAGGTGGAGATCAGCACGGCGGCATGGCCGGCGCTGGTGTGGTCGCCGCCGAAATACATCAGCGCGGTCTGCGCGGTGAAAAGCACCGCCAGGCCGCCGAGCGGCAGCCATTCGGAGCGCGGCGGGCGCAGCGAAACGCCGGCAATGCGGGCGAAGATCAGCACGACGAGGCCGCCCAGCAGCATCCGCAGCGCGCCCAGCCGCAGCGGTCCGGCGTGCTCCAGCCCGGCCTTGATCGCAACCGGATTGCCGCCCCAGAGCATCGCCAGCAGCAGCGCGAACGCGCCCGCGCGCAAAGTCAGCGGGCGGCGCGGCGGCAGCGCGGTCGGGCTGGGCGGCTGCGGCTCAGACTGCACCGGCCCAGACTACCCGCCGTTGGCGCGCTTACTGCCGGGTTTCGGTTGGGTGAGGCTCGTGGTGGATTGGGAAGGGGCGGCGCGGGGAGACGATTGTGCCCAGCGTGGTCAGCGCGATCGCCGCGCCCAACTCCCAGCCGACCGGATCGCCGAACAGCGCCCAGCCGAACAGCACCCCGAAGATCGGGATCATCATCTGCGTCGCCAGGATGCGCGAGGGCAAGAACTGCTGGAGCAGCTGGGTGTTGAGGATCAGCCCCAGCCCGAACATCAGGAAGCCCTGGTAGAGCAGCGCGATCATCAACTCCCAGTGCCAGACCCAGCCGTCGGTCTCGACGATCAGCGAGGCGATGACGAAGAACGGCGCGGCGACCAGCGTTTCCCAGAAGACGACTTTGACCGGGTGGATCCACTGGGTCAGGCGCGCGACGGAGACCTGTCGGATCGCGATCGTGCCGGCCGCGGCGATCATCAGCAGGTCGCCGGTCAGCGTCTCGCCCTCGCCGGAGAAGTGCTGCGAGAAGAGGATGATCAGCCCGATGTAGACGATGATCATCCCCAGCACGCTGCGCCGCTCGAGTCGGTCGCCGGGGATCAGGAAGTGGGCCAGCACGATCGCGAAGATCGGGTTGGAGCCGAGCAGCACCGATGCGTGGCTGACGCTGGTGTGGTGGTGTCCGTAGTAGCCCGCGGCGATGTGCCCGGCGAAGAGCAGCCCCAGCGCGCCGAGGTAGACAGCCTCGTGCCGGCTGGGGCGCAGCTTGACGTGCATCATGCGGTCGGCGATGAACATCGTGACCGCGGCGACGAGCAGGCGCAGCATCGCCAGGCGCAGCGGATGGCCGTGTTCAAGGCTCAGCTTGACCGCAGCCGGGCTGCCGCCCCAGAGGGCGGACAGCCCCCAGGAGAGCAGGTCGGCGCGAACCGACGGCTCAACCCAGACGCCGGGCTCCGTGCCGTCGGGCGCACGCGGCCCCGACTGCCCCGGCTGCCCTTGCGGCGCTCCTTCGAGCGGTGAACCCATCCCCTGCTGCGCCATCGGCGCTTACTGTACCGCGAGTCCCGCCCTCAGACTGTTCGCAGACTGCTAGCAGACGGCGGCCGGCTGGCGTCAGTCGATTGTCCAGGCGCGCACTGCGATGATCGCGGCGAGATGCCGGCGCAGCGTGGTCCAATGCTCGCCCGCGTCGGCGCTGGCCAGCAGCTCGCCGCCGCTGGTGCCCATGTAGAGGCCGACCGGATTTCCGGCGTCGACGCCCAGCGCCTGGCGGTAGATCGTCTGGTGAAACGCGCCGGGCGGCAGCCCCTCGCGCAGCGGCTCCCAGCTCGCGCCGGCGTCGCGCGTGCGGAAGACGGCCAGCTCGCCGCCGCGCGGCATCCGCGCCTGATCCTGATCGAGCGGCACATACCAGGCCGTGTCGGGGTCGCGCGGGTCAATCGCCGTGGCGAAGCCGAACTCGCCCGGCAGCCCCTCGCCGATGTCGATCCAACTTTCGCCGCCGTCGTCCGAGCGGTACTGCCCCCAGTGGTTCTGCTGCCAAATGCGGTCGGGCTGCTGCGGGTGGGCGTGCATCGAGTGAATGCAGTGCCCGGCCGCCTCTTCGGAAAAGGCGTCCATCATCTCCGGCGGCAGATGCAGCGCGCGCAGCCCGAGGTTGCGGGTCGTCCAGGTCACCCCGCCGTCGCGCGTGACGAAGCAACCGGTTGCCGAGCCGGCGATCAGCACGCGGTCCGGATCGTGCGGATCGACGCTGATGTGGTGAATCGACAGCCCGGCCGCGCCCGCCATCCAGGAGCCGCGCGTGGGGTGCGCGGCCAGGCTTTCGCACAGCTGCCAGGACGCCGCGCCGTCGCGGCTGATGAACAGCGCGCCCGGATCGACGCCGGCGTACAGCTCGCCCTCGCGCACGCCGGGCTGGATCGTCCAGATGTTGCGCACCGTGTCGCCGCCGCCGTCGGCCTCGATGCTGACGCCCTCGGGGAAGGTCGGCGTCGCGGTCTCCGCCCAGGTCTCGCCGCCGTCGGTCGAGCGGTGCAGGCGCGGCCCCCACTGCTCGTGGCTGACGGCGGCCCAGAGCGAGCCGTCGCGCGGATCGTGCGCCGCGTAGTCGCAGACCCAGCCGGCGAACGCGAGCGGGCGCCAGTTCCACTCCGAACGCCCGCCCGCGCTGCGCCCGATCAGCAGCCCCTTGCGCGTGCCGACCAGCACTCCCGCTTCGCTCATTGCCTGCCTCCTGCCGATGCTTGTTCGTGTGCGCCTGCGCCGCCCGATACGGCGGCGAGGATGTGCAGCCGGTCGCCGTCGCGCAGCGGGTCGGACAGCGCAACCCGGTCGCTGATCAGGGCGTCGTTGATGAAGATGTTCACGTGCCGCCGCAGCCGCCGCTGGTCATCGAGCACGAAGCGGCGCAGCTGCGGATAGCGCTGCGAGAGCGCGCGCAGCGCCTCGCCGGCGGTCTCGGCCCGCGCGGCGCAGGCGGCGGGCAGGTCGGCCTGCGATTGCAGCGCGCGCGCGAAGCGCACCTCCACCTCGGCCATCGATCGTTCTCCCGCCGCGCCGTCCCGCGCGCGGCTCGGTTACACGGTTTCACTGTAGGCGAGCCGCGCCGCCGCCCGCGCCGCGCGATGGTTAACGTGGACCGCAACGACGCGACAGGGAGAGGAGGCGCAGCATGCGCGTGCAGGCATTGGATCACATCGTGCTGGCGGTGGCGGATGTGGAGCGCTCGCTGGCCTGGTACTGCGGCGAGCTGGGGCTGGAGCCGGTCCGGGCCGACGAGTGGCGCGCCGGCGACGCGCCGTTCCCCTCCGCGCGCGTCTCGGCCGAGACAATCATCGACCTGATCGAGCGCGGCGCGGACACGCCCGTCGGCGGCAGCCTGGATCATTTCTGCCTGGTCGTTTCCGCCGACGATCTGGCCGAGGTGCGAGCGTCGGGCAAGTTCGAGATCGCGCGCGATCCCGATTTCGCGCTCTACGGTGCGCGCGGCCTGGCCGACGGCCTCTACATCCGCGATCCCGACGGCAACGAGATCGAGCTGCGCGCCTACGGGTAGGTGGGTGGCGTGTTCGCGCTTCCGTCGTTCCTGCCTGCGCAGGAATGACGGAAGGGGGGCGCGGGAATGGCGGTTGGGGGGCGCGGGGGGTTAGGATTGCGGGAGCGCGGGATTTGTGGACTCGTGCTGTGTGAGGGAGGCGACGATGGCAGCACACGACGCGGAGGCGAAGATTGCTGAGCTGGGGCTGGACCTGGCGACCAACCCGCCGATGGCCAACTATGTGCCTGCGGTGCGCAGCGGCAAGCTTGTCTTCCTTTCGGGGCACGGGCCGTTTCAGGACGGCAGACTGATTCGCGGGAAGCTGGGCGCGGAGCTTGATGTCGAGGCGGGGCAGGCGGCGGCGCGGGCGGTGGTCGTGCAGCTGCTCGCCTCGCTGCGCGCCGAGCTGGGCTCGCTCGACGGCGTCGCGCGGATCGTCAAGCTGCTCTGTATGGTCAACTGCACGCCCGACTTCGGCGACCATCCGGCCGTGGCCAACGGCGCGTCGGACCTGCTGGTCGAAATCTTCGGAGAGGCCGGGCGGCACGCGCGCTCGGCGGTGGGCATGCAATCGCTGCCGGCGGGGATGGCGGTCGAGATCGAGATGATCGTCGAGGTCGAGTAGCGCGGCGCTATTCCGAGCGCCAGACGCGCTCGAGCTGGCGCGGGCGCTGCCACAGATCCTTGCCGAAGTAGGTGTCGACCTTGTCGAAGACGTACTCGCGGCGCACCGACAGCCCGTAGGGGTTGACCAGCGGCAGCCGCCAGACCTGCTCAGCCTCGCGCATCCGGATTTGTTCCAGCAGCACCGAGCGCTCAAGCGGATCGAGCGCTTGCCGCTGCGCCACAGCCAACGCGTCCAGATCGTCATCCGCGAAGCCCATTCGCTCGCGTCCTGCCGGGGTGAGCCACGACTGGATCAGGCTGTCGGGATCGGCTGCGTACTCGTACCCGCTGAAGCCGAACAGCATGTTCGCGTCCGGGTCTGTCCCGATGCGGTGGATGTTGACACCCCCCTGATTCTCGATCTCGACGAGGCGGGGCGCGAGCTCGACCGCCGCGGCGTCGCCGAGCGACTCGCGCAGGCTGTGTTCGACGAATTCAATCAGAGGCGCATGTTCAGCGCCGCTGGCGATCCTGAACCTGTGGTCGTCGGGCGGGGCATCCAGGCGAATCGGCAGGGGCTGCGCCGCGCTGTAGCCGGCCGCGGCGAGCAGCTCGCGCGCGGCCTGGGCGTCGGCCTGAAACGACTCGCCGAGCTCAGCCAGGCTCCAGGGCCATTCGCGGAAGCCCCATTCCGAGGCCGGATCGGCGACGAATGTCCAGTTGTGGCCGCAGTCGGGCGCGGCCAGGCCGTTGTAGACCCACTGCGCGAGTTGTTCGCGGTCGATCGCGCGCGAGATCGCGGTCCGCACGCGGGCATCGTGGAAGGGCGCCAGGCCCAACGACCTGAAGTACAGGGCCAGCCCCGCGCCGGGCGTGGGCGGCGAGACCTGGGTGACCGACGCGGGCCGCGCGTCGATCACTTGCTGCCAGTGCTCGGGCGTCCCGAGCTGCAGCTGATCGATGCCGCCGTCGTACTCCCAGTTGAAGAAGTCAAGCTCGCCGTCGACATCCCGGGACAGGCCGTAGCGGCCGTTGACGGCGTCGAGCCAGGGCAGCTGCGCCCCGCGCTCGTCGCGCTTGAAGTAGTCGGGATTGCGGCTCGCCCGCCAGCTGCTGCCCGTTTCGCCCCACGAATCCAGCACGAACGGACCCGTGCCGGCCGGCGTCGCCGCGAGCGGCCACATTGCGCTGTCGACGGCGATCTCGCGGCGCAGGACGACGTGCAGGGGAGATGTCAGCTGGTTGAGCAGAGCTGCGTTGGGGGCGGCCAGCCGGAAGGTCACGCTGCGGGCGGCGGGATCGGACTCGATCCGCTCCACATCCGAATAGAGCGGGCGCTGGCGCAGGTCGGCGGTGCGGTACGTCTCGTGCGTGGCGGCGACATCTTCGACTGTGAGTTCGCGCGATTCGAGCGACTCCAGCGCGGGCCAGCTCACGCCGCTTCGGACAGTGAAGCTGAGCGTCTGCTCGTCCGGCGTTTCCCACGATTCGGCGAGGTCGCCGACGATCTCGTTGCGGTGAGGGTGGATCAGGTCGTCGGCGGTCATCTCGACGAGCTGGCTGTAGAAGAGCGGCAGGAGGCTCGTGCCGCCGGGTTGATTCGGCGGGTACAGCGGGCTCCAGTCGCCGCCGTACGGCCCGGGAGCGGGGAAGGTCAGCTCGCCGCCGCGGCGCCGCTCGGCGGGGCGGCCGGGCGCGTCGCGCAGCTTGCGCCAGTGATAGCGCTCGCGCCATTCGAGCGGGTCGACCGTTCTGACGACATCCAGCTCCGCCAGCGCGGCGGCGGCGCCCGATTGGGCGGCGGGTGGCTCGGCTTGCTCTTGCTGTTGGGCCAGCTCGTCGGGCAGGCCGAAATCCGGCTCGTCCTGTTGGTCGACTTGCTGAACGCTGCCGACGGCGCGGGCGGGCGCGGGTTGGCGCGGCCGATCTTCCTCTTCCTCGCCGCCGCAGCCGACCAGCGCGAGGCCGCTCGCGCCGACGCCGGCGCGCCAGGCGTTCGAGAGCAGCGAGCGGCGGCGAATTCGGCTGCGCATCGTCGTTGCCTGCCTCTCCACTCCAGATTAGAGATCGCCCGCGCGCATTGCACGCTTCGTCGCACCCGCGCAAGGAAGATCCGTCATTCCTGCGCAGGCAGGAACCTGGGTGGCCTCTCGTTTGGTGCGCGACGCGGCGTTTCACGGAGGCGTCGCCGAGTGGTTGAGCTGGGCGCGGGTGTTGGTTCGCTGCGTGGGTTCCTGCCTGCGCAGGAATGACGGAGGGGGCGCAGGAATGACGGTTGGGGGGCGCGGGCGTGATGGATCTGTTGCGCAGCGGGCGGTGGGCGTAGACTGTGTTGAGCAGCGGGAGGAGAGAGGCTCATGCGGCTTGGCTTGCTGGCGGGGTTTTCCGGCGACTGGCGCGACACGCTGGAGAAGATCAAGATCGCCGAGGACCTCGGCTACGAGCTGGTCTCGACCGGCGAGGCCTGGGGTCCCTCGGTGCTGCCCTGGCTGACCGTGATCGCGGCCGGCACCGAGAAGATTCAGGTCGGCACCGGCATCCTCAACTGCTACTCGCGCTCGCCCGCGGCGATCGCGCAGGAGTTCGCCACGCTTGAAATGATCTCCGGCGGGCGGATGATCTGCGGGCTCGGCTCGTCCGGGCACCTGGTGATTCAGGGCTTTCACGGCGTCGAGTTCGACCGCCCGCTGCGGCGGCTGCGCGAGTACACGGAGATCATCAAGATGCTGCTCTCCGGCCAGCGGCTCAACTACGAGGGCGAGATTTACACGCTGCAGCGCGGCTTCCGGATCGACTACGACGCGCAGCGCGAGGATGTGCCGGTCTACATCGCCGCGATCACGCCGCGCTCGATCCAGCAGACCGGCGAGATCGCCGACGGCATCTACCCGATTCACTGGCCCAAGCGGGCGTTTCAGGGGCTGCGCCGCCAGCTGTCGGGCGCTTCGCGCGACGCCGGCCGGCCGGAGGACTCGGTGACCATCGCGCCTTTCACCAACGTCTACGTGCTGGGCGAGGGCGACGACGAGGAGACCTGGCGGCGCGCGCGCCAGCCGCTGTTCCACTACACCAATCGGATGGGCGAGTTCTACTGGCAGATGCTTTCGCGCTCCGGCTTCGAGTCCGACATCGCGCAGTCCCGCGCGGCCTGGGCGGAGCGCGACTCGGAGGGCGCGCTGATGGCGTTCTCCGAGCAGATGGTGCGCGAAATCCAGGTGATCGGGCCGATCGGCGAGGTGCGCGAGCTGCTGCAGGAGCGCTCCGCGGCGGGCGCCGAGCTGCAAATGCTGCCGATGCCGCAGGGCTCGGTCAGCGAGGTCGGCGCGCGGCTCGAACAGTATCTGGGCTGACGCCATGGCCAACGACGCATCCGAGCAACAGCTGCAACTCGAGGTCGAGTACTGCGCCGACTGCGGCTACTGGCCGCGCGCCAGCTGGATGCTGGGCGAAATCATGGCCGATATCCAGCACCTGGTCAGCGACGTCAAGCTGGTTCCCGGCACGCGCGGCGTCTTCGAGTGGAGCGTCAACGGCGAGCTGGTCTTCAGCAAGGCCGCGATCGGGCGCTTTCCCGACCTCGACGAGCTCAAGGAGCTCGTCTACGCCTACCTTGACTGAGACGCCGATCAGGACGTGAGGAGAACGAGATGAGCGAGACGGTACAGGTGCTCAGCCCGGTGGCGCATGTCGCGGTGCGCGAGGCGTCGGCGGCGGCCAGGCCGTCGTCGCTGGCGGGGTTGCGCCCCGGCATTCTGGAGAACCGCAAGGCGAACGCGCGGACGCTGATGGAGGCGATGGTCGACGGTCTGCGTGAGCGGGTCGAGTTGGGCGAGCTGACGGTCGGCAGCAAGCCGGTCGCGGGGCCGCCCTCGGACTCGACGATTGCGGCGCTGCGCAACGGCGCGGATTTCCTGCTGATCGGCTCCTGCGATTGAGGCTCCTGCACGACGTGGAGTGTCCACGCCGCCGTCCTCTTTGAAGAGCTGGGCATCCCGACGGTGACGGTCGGCACCAGCGCGTTTACTGACCTGCTCCAGCTCGAGGCCGAGCAGCGCGGGCTGGCGGAGCTGGATCGGGTGATCGTGCCGCACCCGATCGGCGGGCTCAAGCCCGAAGCCGTGCGCCGCAAGGTTGATGACGCGGTCGTCGATCAGCTGCTCGCGTCGCTGACCGGATCATGAGCGCAGTTGGGATCAGTCGGCGGCATCGGCCAGCGCCGGCTCGTCGGCGGGCTGCGCTCGACACATCATCTGCTCAACTGCTTCGCGGAACGCCTCCTCGCCGACATCGCCGAGCCCGACTTCGTCCGCGGCCAGCGAGAGCAGGTCCAGATCGGCGCGCAGCGTCGGCTCCACCCAGTCTTCCAGCGCGTACGGCACGGCGAACGCGAGGAAGTCGCGGCTGGTCGCGCGCCCCTCGCGGCACGCAACCAGGGTGCGGGCGAACTCACGTCGCAGCTGCTCGTTCCGATCCATCGGAGGACTCCTGTGCCTGCTACAAGCACGGTATGCAGACTAGCGGCGCATACACTCTCCGCGTAGCCGACGGAAAGCAGATCAATGGCCAATACTGATCGCGGGCGCCTTGCCGACCAGTTCGAGCTTCCTGCGGACGCGGCGGCGTTTTCGCAGGAGTGCATTCGGCGCGGCTGGTCGGATGGGCTGCCGCTGATTCCGCCGACGGCTGAGCGCGTCGGCGAACTGCTGGCGGCGGTGGAGCGCGATCCGCTCGAGATCATCGGCGTGCTCGCGCCGCGCCAGGGCGAGGCCACCGTGCAGGCGATCGCGGTCAACGCGACAATGGCCGGCTGCCGCGCGCAGCAGTTCCCCGTCGTGCTGGCCGCGGTCGAGGCTATTGCCCAGCCGCCCTTCAACCTCGACGGGATCAATGCGACGACGCATCCCTGCGCGGTGTTCGTGCTGGTCAGCGGGCCCGCCGCGCGCGCGGCCGGCGTACACGGCGGCGCGGGCTGCTTCGGGCCGACCTTTCCCGCCAACGCGACGATCGGGCGCGCGGTGCGGCTGGCGCAGCTGAACATCGCCGGCGCGACGCCGGGGCGCGGCGATCGCGCGACGCAGGGCACGCCGGCCAAGTTCGCTTTCTGCGCCGCCGAGCGCGAGGACGCCAGCCCCTGGCGGCCGTTCCAGACCACCCGCGGTCTGGGGCCGGAGCAGAGCGCGGTGACCGTCTGGGCCTGCGAGGGGCCGCACAACATCCAGGATCACGGCAGTAACACGGCCGAGGGCATTCTGCAAACCGTCGCTGGGGCGATGGGGCAGGCGGGCAGTAACAACATTTTGGGCAAGGGCGAGCCGGTGCTGGCGTTCGGCCCCGAGCACGCCGCGACCGTGGCCGAAGGCGGCTATTCGCGCGTCGATGTGCAGGAATATCTGTGGCAGCACGCGCGCTTCCCCGCGGCGCGGCTGTCGCCCGAGTTTCTGTCGGCAGTCAACGACCGAATGGCGGGCGGCTCGCTGCCGCGGCACGGTCCGGACGACCTGCTGCCGATTGCCGATCGCCCTGAGGAAATCCACATCATCGTGGCCGGCGGCCCCGGCAAGCACAGCTGCTGGATGCCCACCTTCGGCGGGATGACGCGCCCGGTGACGGTGCAGCTGGGATGATTCGCTGAGTCTGTGCGCGGCGTGAGGCCGGTCCGGCGGTATTGGGGCGGAGGCGCGCGGGGTCTGTGCCGGGCGCGGCGTCATACCCGCGGCGAGCGCGAGTGTGACGGATCTGTGAAGGGTGTACAGCGACTAGTTGACTGCGCCCAGGCCGGACCAGCGCTGGCGTTGGTGCAGGCTTACGCGATCGGCCAGCTGGCGGTTGGTCGCGCGCAGCAGTCGCGCAATCAGCCGCAACTGCTCGACCGCCGTCTCCGCCTTGAGCACTTCCTGCTTGACCGAGGGCGGCGCTTCAACCTGCGCGCCGATGTGGTTGACCAGCGCGATCGGCCGCTCGGGAATGCGAAAGCGCCGCTGCCAGGAATTTTGCAGCGCCAGCGCCAGCTCCAGGTGCTCGCGGAACAGATCGCTCGTCTCGCTGTGCGCCGCGTAGGCGTTGTCGCTCTCCGCGTCGTGCGGCTCGTCGAGCAGCTCGACCTCGGCAATCCAGTAGGGCGCGGCGTCGAGCCGATCGATGATCCGAAAGCGCTGCACGCCGCGGCAGATGATGTTGAAGCGCCCGTCGGGGAACGGCTCGGTCGCTTCGATGCGCACGGTGCAGCCGATCTCGTGCGTCTCTTCGGCGCGCCCGCCGCGCCGAAGCAGCGCGATGCCGAACGGCTCGCCGGACTCGGTCATGTCCTGCACCAGCTGTCGGTAGCGCGGCTCGAAGATGTGCAGCGGCACCTCTTCGCCGGGGAAGACGACGATTTGCAGCGGGAAGAGCGGCAGCCGAACCATGCGCGCCCGCCGCCTAGCCGCGCAGCCCAGCCATGCGCCCGACCAGGCGCGTGACGCGGCGCGCGCCGCCGTTCTCATTGAACGCGCGGAAGACCTGCAAGCGCTCGGCCTGCAGCGAGCCTTCGGCGTGGATCGCCAGCACCTCCTGATACGCGCCGTAGTCGGACGAGGTCAGGTCGCGCACGAAGTTGAGCAGCCGCATGCGCTGCTCGCCGCCCACGCCCTCGCGCCCCGCCAGATACTTCTGCAGGAAGGGGCGCAGCTCCTCCTGCTCCCAGTCTTCATCGCCCGGGCCGGTGACGAGGATGCCGCCGGCGATCTCCTGCACGTGCTGCACCGCCTCGTGATAGCCGTGCGCGAAGTGGCTCTTGGCCAGATTGACCGTCATCGGGTCGGGCGCGACCTGTCCGTTGGGCTTGGCGATGCAGCGCTCGGCCGACTTTTCCAGCAGCGCCCGCGTGGTCTCGGCGTAGGCGATCAGATCGACGAATTTCTCGCGCACATGGCCCGCGCCGATGATCCCGTTGTAGTCCGCCGCCAGCGCCGCCGCCCCGCCCAGCGCGTCGACCAGCGGCAGCTTGTAGGAGACCGCGGTGAAGCGGTGGTACTCGACGAACGTGAGCGCCAGCTGCCCCGCGGCCTCCACATCGCCGTCGAGGAAGATCCGCTCGTTGGGCACGAACACATCGTCGAAGATCGTGATCGTCTCCATCATCTTGCGCACGGCGGAGATCGGGCGCTCGCCGCTGTGGTTCGCGCCGTCGCCGAACGGGCTGGCGATGAAGCGCAGCCCCGCGCTGGCGACGGGCAGCGCGAAGGCGATGCTCCAGTCCTGCTCGTCCGCGCCCATCGCGCGGGTCGGCAGCACGATCACCTCGTTCGTGTTGGTCACCACCGAGGTGTGCGCCTTTGCGCCGCGCACCACCACGCCGTCGGGCCGCCGCTCGACCACCCGCAGGTACATGTCGGGGTCCGCCTGCTGGCTGGGGCGCTTGACGCGGTCGCCCTTGACGTCGGTCTGGGCCACGGCCAGCGCCAGATCGTTGTCGCGGCAGTATTCGTAGTAGTCGCGCGCGCGCTCGTGGTAGACGGGGTTCTCGAACTCGGCGGTGACGGCGAGCAGCGCGAAGAGCGCGTCGGTGCCGATTTCCTTGATCAGCACGACCAGCGTGTCGCCTTCGGCGGTGGCCGCCTCGATCAGCCGCGAGCGATCGAGCAGGTCCGCCTGCGAGCGCGGAATCTTGTAGTAGCGGCTGTGCTCTGCGCCGTCTTCCTCGTAGCGGGCCAGCTCGCGGTACTGCTCCGACTCGGCCATCTCGTAGTCGATCGCGGCGTGGCGCACGGCCTTGCCGATCGTCGGGTGGGTCGTCACGTCGTCGACGCGCTGGCCGCGGTACCAGACCTCGCGCTCGTCGCGCAGCGACTCGATGTACTCCGCCGGCGTTCGCAGACCCACGGCATCCTCCGTTCCCAGCCGATCACGGCGTTCCTAAGGCGATGGTACTCCAGCAGCCGCAGTGCTCACGAAATCACCTTATTCAGCGGATACGACACCAGCCCGCTCGCCCCCGCCCGCCGCAACTCCGGAATAATCTCCCGCTCCTGCCGCTCGTCCAGAATGATCTCCAGCGCCACCCACTCAGCGTCGATCAGCGGGCTCACCGTCGGCGCGTGCTCCCCGAAGCGACCGATCACCGCCAGCACCTCGTCCAGCCGCGCCCGCGGCGTATTCAGCTTCAGCCCCACCTTGCTGCTCGCCGCAATCGCCCCCTGCAGCAGCGTGTCGATCGCCTCGATCTTCTCCCGCCGCGCCGCATCCCCCCACGCCCGCCGATTCGCAATCAACCGCGTCGTGCTCTCCAGCACATCCGCAATCACCCGCAAATTGTTCGCCCGCAGACTCGAGCCCGTCTCCGTGATGTCCACAATCGCGTCGATGATCCGCGCCTTCACCTCCGTCGCCCCCCACGAAAACTCCACCCGCACATCCACCCCCCGCGCCTCGAAAAACTCCCGCGTCGTCCGCACCAACTCCGTCGCCACCACACCCCCGGCCAACTGCTCCACCGCCTCAATCCCGCTCTCCGCCGGCACCGCCAGCACCCACCGCGCCGGACGATCCGTCGCCCGGCTGTACTGCAACTCCGCCACCTCCACCACATCCGCCCCCGTCTCCCGCACCCAGTCATGCCCCGTGATCCCGCAGTCCACCACCCCGTCCTCCACATACCGCGCCATCTCCTGCGCCCGAAACATCGTGCAACTGATCTCCGCATCGTCGATCTGCGGGAAATACGAGCGGCTGTCGGTCGAAATCCGGAAGCCCGCCCGCCGAAACAACTCCAGCGTCGGCGCTTCCAGCGAACCCTTCGGCAAACCCAGCTTCAGCATGCGCCGCTCCTCCCGCTGCCATTCCGTTGCGCCCCCCGATCATCGCGCCTTCGCCGCCTTGCGTGTAGCGCCGCCCCAACACAACCCCGCCGCCCCGTGTCGCGCAGACCACAACCCCCACCCGGCGCACAGACCGGCGCGCAGCCCGGCCCAACCGGCCGGCGCGACCGGCGGCGATACACTGCCCCCATGGCCGCCGCCCCACGAGTGCCCCTCACCGAAGCCCGCCGCGAGCGCGTCCGCGAAATGATTCGCGACGAACTCGAAACCGCCTGGCTCTACGACGCCCTCGCCAAACAGAGCGACGGCGACCTCGCCGACTCCCTCCGCGCCATGGCCGCCACCGAGCGCCAACACGCCGCACACTGGTGCGGCATCCTCGGCGACGACTCCCCCCTCGCCCAACCCGTCTCCCCCTCCCTGCGCCGCCGCATCCTCGCCTGGCAAGCCCGCTTCGGCGGCCTCGGCGTCGTCATCTCCCATCTTCGCAGAGAAGAACTGACCGACATCTACCTCTACGAATCCGACCCCGACTCGGGCGACCTCGCCGCAGAAGAGCGCGAACACCGCGCCGCCCTGGCCGAACTCGACGACCACGACGAGCTCGTCAGCGGGCACGGCGCATCCGTCGGCGCTTCCGGCACCTTCCGCGCCTCCCTCTTCGGCTTCAACGACGGCATCGTCTCCAACCTCGCACTCATGGCCGGCGTCGCCGGCGTCGCACTCCACTCCGACGCCGTCATCATGGCCGGCATCGCCGGCTGGCTCGCCGGCGCATTCTCCATGGCCGGCGGCGAATACATCTCCATGCGCAGCCAACGCGAACTCCACGAACGCCAAATCGGACTCGAACTCGAAGAACTGCTGCTCGACCCCGAAGAAGAACGCCGCGAACTCGAGCGCATCTACCGCCGCAAAGGCCTCTCCCGCGAACTCGCCGAGCAAGTCGCCGGCGAACTCATGCAAAACCCCCAGACCGCGCTCGACACCCTCGCCCGCGAAGAACTCGGCCTCGACCCCGGCGAACTCGGCTCACCCCTGCGCGCCGCAATCGGCTCCTTCGCCGCCTTCTCCCTCGGCGCACTCATCCCCCTGCTCCCCTTCCTCATCGTCTGGGCCGCCGACTGGAGCCAGAACCGCTGGACGCTCTTCGCCTCCGCGCTCGCCTGCGCCGCCGCCCTCGCCTTCGCCGGACTGCTCACCTCCGTCATCACCAGCCGCAACCCCCTCTACGCCTCCGCCCGCTTCGTCCTCGTCGGCCTAACCTTCGCCGCCATCACCTACGCCATCGGCGCCGCCCTCCCCTTCGATCTTTAGCCGCCGCGCTCACTGTCTTTCGCAGGGAAGGCCGACGGGGCAACTGCCGGCATGCGGAGGATCGCGCGGGCGGCGTTGTCGTAGTTGTGGTCTAGGGCTGCGCCGTGTTGGCGGGCTACCTGTAGGTCGCGTAGGCGGCGTTCCAGCGGCCATTGGCGGTGGATGGCGTTGGTGCCGGCGGCGCGGAAGAGCTGCTCTACGGCTGCGACGGACTCGTGCACGGCGTGGACGTTGGCCAACCGCCAGCGGGCGAGCAGCGCGCGGTCGGGCGCGTCGGCGCAGAGCGTCTGCCAGGCTTCGCCCGCTGCGGCGCGGACGAAATCGCGCGCGCTCCAGACGCGGGCCTGCGCTTGCGCCAGGGCGAGGCGGAACGGCTCGCGCTCCGCCAGCGGCCTTGCGTCGCCGCTGCTGGCGGTCTCGCCGCTCGCCGCGCGCAGATCGTCGATCGCGCCCTGCGCCGCGCCGACCGCGTGGCCGGCGTTGGCGATCCAGGCCACGACCGAGCGGTCCGGCGCGCGCCAGGCGGGGCCGGCGGCGCGGGGCGAATCCTCGACCTGCCAGGTGTGCGCCGCCTGCACGTAGGCGTCGTCGAGCAGCCAGTCGTGGCTGCCAGTGCCGCGCAGGCCCATCGTATCCCAGGTGCGTAGCACTTGGCCGGCGCGCTGCGGCAGCAGCGCCATCCGCACTGCGCCGCCACGCTGCTCATCGCGCTGCCCGCCGGCCGGATCGCTCTCCTCGCGGAAGGTGGCGACGACGAATTTGGCGTGTTCGATGCCGCTGAGAAAGTTGAGCCGCCCCGAGAGCAGCCAGCCCGACTCGTGCCGCCGCCCGCGGGCCAGCACGCGGCTCGAACCGGAGATGCGGCAGCGCGGACCGCCCGGCTCGTCGCCGCCGATCATCTGGCTGAGCACTGCGCCGGGCAGCCAGCCGGTCAGCAGCGAGACCTCGGCGGCGATCATCACCACCCAGGCGACCGAGGCGTCGGCCGCGGCCAGCGCCTCGATCACGTGGAAGACGACCAGCGGGTCGGCCTGCTCGCCGTTGGCCTCGGCGGGGATGTTGAGTCGAAACAGCCCGGCGTCGGTGAGCGCTTCGATCAGGTCGGCTGGGGGCGCGCCGGCGGCTTCGATGTCGGCGGCGCAGGCTGCGATCTGCGGGGCGAGCGCGCGAGCGCGCCGCACCAGCTCGTGCTCGGCGGGGTCCGTCCACATGGCAGAGGGCAGAATAACGGCGCGGAGCGCTTTAGACTGCCCTCAAGCGACAGGAACCGAGGTGCATTA
Organism: Dehalococcoidia bacterium; assembly: GCA_965203165.1. Taxonomy (GTDB): domain Bacteria; phylum Chloroflexota; class Dehalococcoidia; order Bin125; family Bin125; genus CATQGW01. Next base: position 3,290,325 of record OZ241849.1, on the reverse strand, counting down.
TGACGAACACCACAGACGCGACCGGCGCGGGTAACCGCCCGCGCGCGGCCGACGCCGCGCTGCGCGAACGGGCGGCGGCGGTGATCCCCAACGGGATGTACGGCCACCAGAACGCGGCGCTGCTGCCGGACAACTTCCCGCAGTTTTTCAGCCGCGGCGAGGGCGCGCGCATCTGGGATGTGGACGGCAACGAGTACATCGACTACCTCTGCTCCTACGGGCCGATTCTGCTGGGCCACGCTCACCCTTCAGTGGATCGCGCCGCGGCCGCCGAGCTGGAGCAGAGCGACTGCCTCAACGGTCCCGGCGAGAAGATGGTCGAGCTGGCCGAGCTGTTGGTCGAGGTCACGCCCTGGGCGGACTGGGCGTGGTTCGCCAAGAACGGCACCGACGCGACGGTTTACGCGGCGACGATCGCCCGCGCGGCGACGGGGCGCGGCACGATTCTGCGGGCGAGCAACGCCTACCACGGCTCCTCGCCGACCTGGATGGGACTGGAGCGCGGCTCGCCGGCGGACGGCACTATCGAGTATGAGTACAACGATCTGGCCTCGGTGCGGGCCGCGATCGACGCCGCCGCCGGCGACTTCGCCGGGCTGGCGGTCTCCGCCTTCCGCCACGATGTCTTCCGCGATCAGGAGATGCCGACGCAGGAGTTCGCGCAGGGCGTGCGCGATCTGTGCGACGCGCACGGCGCGGTGCTGATTCTCGACGATGTGCGGGGCGGTTTCCGGCTCGACATTCAGGGCAGCTGGGCGCCGCTGGGCGTCGATCCGGATCTGAGCGCCTACTGCAAGGCGATAGGCAACGGCTACCCGATTTCGGCGCTGCTGGGGCGCGAGAGCCTCGCGGAGGCGGTGGGGCGGGCGATGTCAACCGGCTCCTACTGGTACTCGTCGGGCCCGATGGCGGCGGCGATCGCGACGATCACAACGCTGCAGGAGACGAATGGGATCGCGCACATGCACGCGATGGGGGAGCGTCTGCGGGCGGGTCTGGCGGAGCGGGCCGCGGCGCACGGGCTGGGCATCCGCCAGACCGGGCCGGTCGAGATTCCGCTGCTGCTGTTCGACGGCGACGCGCCGGCGGAGGGGGTGGATCTGTTCGCCACGTTCGAGATGCCGCGCGGGCGGACGTTCAGCGCCGCGCTGGCCGAGCGCGGCGTCTACATGCATCCGTTCCACAACGGTTTCCTGAGCGCGGCGCTGACGGCTGAGGATGTGGATCAGACGGTGGCGGCGGCGGATGAGGCGTTCGCGGCGGTGCGGGCGCAGTTCGGCGAGGGCTGATCAGCGGCGTCGCGCGGCGGAAGCGCGCCCGTTGCCGGACCAGGCGTAGCCGATTGCGAGGCCGACGCTCGCGCCGATGAAGGCGGCGGCGGCGACAGCGCGCGCGGCACGGGGCGATGCGCCGTTTGAGGCGGGCGCCGGGGCGACTCCGTTGAGCTCGAGTGTCGGCTCGGCGGTGGGCAGCGGATCGGCCAGTGCGGGCGGGGCGGGCGGCGCGAATTGCTCCTTGAGCGCAGCGATCTCGCGCAGCGGCTGCGGTGGCACGGCAGGGGCGATGATCGGCTCAGGTGGTGGCGGTTCGATCGTTGCGCCGTTGGGCGCGGGCGGGAGCGGCGCGGGGGCTGCCGATAGTGGCGCGGGCTCAGGCGGCTCTGGCGCTTCGAGGGATTGCGCGCGGCCCTCGTTGCCCGTCTTGAGCGGCACCTCGCGCATCAGCAGGATCGAGAGCACGGCGACGACCAGCACGCCGACGGCGAGCAGGAAGTTGTCGGTGATCGCGGTGGCGACCGAGCTCTGCACGGCCGGCTCGGCGATCCGCCAGGCCGCGGCGCCGATCTCGGCGATCAGATCGGACTCGAACTCAGGGTCGACCAGCTTCTCCGGCGAGATGCGGTCAACCAGATCGGCGGGCAGCGAGGATTGCAGGCCCGAGGCCAGGCGCGCGTTGAACAGCGCGCCGATCACGCCCACGCCGATCGCGCCGCCGGTCAGCTGGAAGAACTGCGAGAAGCTTGAGGCGCGGCCGAGGTAGCGCTGCGGCGCGGCGTTCTGCGTGGCCAGCGAGAGCACGGGCATCATCAGCCCCATGCCGATGCCGAAGGGGACGATCCGCAGCAGCACGCCGGGGATCGTCGTCTCGCGGGTCATCGTGCTGAGCAGGGCCATCCCGCCGACCATCAGCAGGCTGCCCAGCACGGCCAGAACCTTGTAGCGCCCGGTGCGCGACATGATCTGGCCGCCCACGATCGCCATGGCGACGGAGATCACGATCATCGGCATCATCACCGAGCCGGCTTCGGCCGCGTTGGCGCCCAGCCCGACCTGCAGGAAGAACTGCATGTAGACCATCACGCCCATCATGCCGATGCCGATCACGAACATCGCGATGGTGGCGGCGGCGATAGTGTTGATGCCGAAGAGGTGGATGGGGACGATCGGCACTGCGGCGCGGCGCTCGACGGCGACGAACAGCAGCGTGGAGAGGGCGGAGACGCCGAACAGGGCGAGCACGAGCGGGTTGGTCCAGCCCAGTTCGCCGCCGAAGCTGACGCTGATCAGGCCGGGCATCAGCATGGGCAGCAGCAGCGCGGTGCCCAGCCAGTCGAAGCGCAGCGGGCGGCGCGGCGGGCGCAGCCAGGGCATTTTCAGCGCGATCACCAGCCCGGCGATGGGGCCGACGAAGAACATGATCCAGAAGACCCAGCGCCAGGAGATGGCCTCGGTCAGGACGCCGCCGAGCGGCGCGCCGATCACGCCGGAGAGGGCGAAGATGCCGGCGAACAGTCCGATGTACTTGCCCCGCTCGGAGGCGGGGAAGAGGTCGCCCATCACGGAGAAGGTGGAGGTCATGATCACGCCCGCGCCGGCGCCCTGCAGCGCGCGGAAGGCGATCAGCTCGTAAATGCCGCCGGCCGCGCCGCAGCCGGCCGTGCCGCCCAGGAAGAGCAGCACGCCGGTCAGCAGCAGCGGCTTGCGCCCGACGACGTCGCTGAGCGCCCCGGCGATCGGGATCACGGCGATCTGCGCGATCAGGAAGGCCTGGATCAGCCACGGGTAGAGGTTGAGTCCGCCCAGTTCGGCGACGATCTGCGGGAGGGCGGGGTTGACCACGCTCTGTTCGAGCGAGGCGATGAACATCGCGAGCATCGAGCCGAGCAGCACCAGCACCTTGGTGCGGCGGGGCAGGTCCATCCCCAGCGGGCGCTCTTCGTCGAGCTCGGGAGCGCCGCCCGCAGACAGCGGAGGCGGCGCGGATTCGGCCTCGCGGACCGCGGCTTGGCTCATCGGGCGTCCGGGATGTTTCGAGCGGCTGAACTATCGGTTGAGCGCCAGCCTACCCGATCGCGCACGGGCGGGTTGCGAAGTGCTATCTTGGCCACATTGACGGGCAGCGGCCGGCGCGTAGCCGGCGATCGACGAAGCGAGGTTTGCCATGGCCGAGATGATCTGCGACCGGATCAAGGTGATCGACTCCGACACGCACGTGTCCGAGCCGGAGGACCTGTGGACGAATCGCATCTCCACCAAGAAGTGGGGCGATCTGGTGCCCCACGTGGTCTTCGACGACGAGATCAACGAGGACCGCTGGGTGATGGGCGGCAAGAAGTTCATGCCCACCGCGGGCGCGGCGATGGCCGGCTGGAAGTCGCCGCCGCCGGACCACCCGCCGACTCTGCAGGAGGCGGACCACGGGTCCTGGGAGATCCGCGAGCGGCTGGAGCGGATGGACGAATACGGGATGTACGCGCAGGTCGTCTACCCCAACGTGGGCGGCTTCGGCAGCGGCAACTTTCTGACGCTGACCGATGAGTCGCTGCGGCTCGAATGCGTGCGCGCCTACAACGACTTCCTGATCGAGTGGACCAGCGTCGAGCCGGACCGCTTCATCCCGATCATGGCGATGCCCTTCTGGGATGTGCAGGCCTGCGTCGAGGAGATGCAGCGCGCGCACGGACGCGGCCACAAGGGCGTGCTGATGACCAATCAGCCGCATGTCTTCGGGATGCCGCGCCTGACCGAGCAGCACTGGGACCCGCTCTGGCACCAGGCGCAGGACCTCGGCCTCTCGATCAACTTCCACATCGGCTCCGGCGACCTGACGCAGCTGCGCGACATCACGGTCGACAACGGGCGCCAGGCGGCCTACGCCAAGAGCACGGTCAAGCTCTTCCTGGACAACTCCAACGCGATCCTCGACGTGATCCTCTCGGGCATGTGCCACCGCTTCCCCGAGCTGAACTTCGTCTCGGTCGAGTCGGGCGTGGGCTGGATTCCCTACCTGCTGGAGGCGATGGACTGGCAGTGGCTCAACTCGGGCTGCCGCGAGGAGCACCCGGAGATGGACCTGCTGCCCAGCGAGTACTTCCGCCGCCAGTGCTTCGGCTGCTTCTGGTTCGAGGAAGCCAGCGCGCTGAAGGCGATCGAGCAGTGGGGCTCGGAGAACTTCCTCTTCGAGACGGATTTCCCGCACCCGACGAGCATCTCGCCGGGCCCGAACAGCATCGCGCGCAACCCCAAGCAGCATGTCGAGGAGGTGCTCAGCGTGCTGCCGGAGGAGGACCTGCTCAATGTCCTCCAGCGCAACGCGGCGCGGATCTACAACCACTCGGTGTAGGGGGGCAGCGCTCGGCGTCGCTCTTCCAAGAAGGGGACTCTGTGGACCTGACTCCGGAGGAGCGACGCAAGTACAACGAGTTCTTCAACCCCGTCATCGCGGAGCTCAAGGCCAACGGCTGCTGGGGGAAGGCCGGCCAGAACTACGGGTACGACCGTGGCTTCCGGACGGAGTTTGACGGGCTTGAGTATCGCATCGGATTCTGGCGCAATCGGAAGCGCCAACTCCACGCGTACCTGTGGCTGCATTCGCCGGACCGCGCCCGGGACCTGCGGATCCATCGACAACTCCTGACCTACCGCTCTGAGATCGACAGAGAGATCGGATTCGACGAGTCGACAATGATCTCCGGTTGGGAATCGAGCGGCCTGCCGTGCGCCGGCGTCGGCATACCCGCGTCAATCACGGACCCACGTACCCAGCTCGAGCGAGCGGCAAAGTGGCTCGTTGAGTACCTCCCGCGAGTGAAGGCGGCGATCGATCCCCGGCTTGAAGTGATCATGCGCGACCTCGACGACTAGCTAGTTGCCGCCCCCTGCCCTCAATTCATCCCTCCCCCCTTCCAGGGGGGAGGTTAGGTGGGGGGTGGGAGTCCCGCGTACCTGCCAGCGGGTGAGCTGTGTGCAGACGCCCTCCGCATACCCCCGACAGAGATGCCCAGCCACCGCCACGCTCAGTCGTCCGCCATCCTGTAATCCAATCTACAGCCGTCGCCGGCCGTCGCCGGCCGTCGCCGGCTATGCTGGGGTGGGCCGCGTAGCGCGGCGGCTAGGTATGTGCGCAACGTGAGCGCCTCAGATTAGAAGGAACGTAGGGTTAGCATGGCGAAAAACTTGCTCTTAATCCGAGCCGGAATGCCGTCATTGGCGCGTGCGATCCTTCTCCCGCCTAGGGGGGAGGAAATGAATGTCACGGAATTGGCGACAGTACCGTTCATCGCGCCGAAGCGCGCAACGGTGTCCCTTGCTGAAAGTCAGCGCTCCGGTCCTGTGTGCGATCGGGGCGATGCAATTGGCAAGCTGGCTGCTGGCTGGACTCGCCGGGGTGGCGGTTGAGCTGACCGATCTAATCATCGCTCTAACCGACCTTATCGCAGTTCTCTAGCATGCCTGCCTACCAAGTAGCAGTGGTTGTCTAAGGAGGAACGCGAGATGCAGTACGCGAGGCGCTGGCAGTTTGCCAGCGCCTCGCTCGTTTCTTTGCACACGTCGCAAAAGCCAGGCGGCTGATCAGCTATCCTACAATCAAGCCGAGGCCTGCCGGGCAGTGGTACCTCTCGGAAAAGCGACCCTTGATGCCAGACACGCCATCCACGAGACGACTCTGGGGCCCCAGCCCGAACGCCCAGGGGCAAGCGCAGGAAGTGCGAGCCTTGTACGCAGCGTTCTTCGATCCGATCACCCGCGAGATCTGGAGCAGCGGCGAAGAACACCGTCTCATCTACGGGACGCTTGAGGAAGGCAATGATCGCAGTTTTACCTGGCGGCTTCCGTTGGCTGGATTCCACCTTGGCTTCTGGGGAGGAGCACCCGGCGAACGCGATCGAGCGCAGGTTTATCTGTCGATTCTCACTCACTACCCTCTAGGCTTGCGGATCTACGAGGCGCTGGCCCCTCATTGGTCATTCATGAGCGATCAGTTGCGCCAAATCGATCCGGCCTTTGAGCTCAACTGGTGGGGCACTCCAACGGATGGACCCCAAAGTCCTCAGGTTCATGGGATCGGTGCGCAGATCGCCGGCACGATTTACGATCCACCGCAAGAACTTGAGCGCATCCGCGACTGGATGCTCGCCTTCTACCCTGCGCTAAAGCAGGTAATGGAGCCTCGCCTAGAGGAGGCGATTCTCTTTGAGGAGACCATTCCGAATCTGCCGGACAGTCTGCTCCCCTAACAGCGTCGTGTGTGGGCACAGGAGTGAGCAACGCACAAGCGACGCGGCGGGGCGGGGATGCTGCCGTGGTGGGGCTCGCCGTTGTCCCCTCGTGTAGAGAGTCTTGCGCAACTCGCCAGACGCTCTCCTCTCTCCTTTTCGTCATTCCTGCGCAGGCAGGAATCCGCGACCTCCCCCGCTGCTGCGCGCCCCAACCTCCCGACGACCTGACTCGGGGGCTTCGCGCCGCCGCCAAATGTCAGAGGTGAGCGATCGATCGTCGGCCGCGTGGGTTCCTGCCTGCGCAGGAATGACGGATGAGGCACGGGGCGCAGGTGTTGCGGCCACGGGGTGACGGAGGCGGGCGCATGGCGTCTGTGCCGGACTCGGCGAGATACCCGCGGCGAGCGCGGGTATGACGGATCTTGGGCGCAGGTGCGATGGAGTGGGGGATGCGGGGGTGGCGGGGGCGTTGCGCACTAGCGGGGGCGATGCGCTATTCTGTGCGCGGGACGGATCCGCAAGAGGGCGCGCACGCGCCGCATAGAGGAGAGGGAACTCCAATGGAACTCCAGAACGTAGTGATCGTCGACGGCGCGCGCTCCGCCTTCACACGCGGGGGGCGCGGGGCCTTCACGGCCACGCGGCTCGACGATGTGGGCGTGCAGGTGCTGCAGGAGCTGCTGCGCCGCTACCCGCAGGTCTCGCCGGAGATGATCGAGGACGTGGGGATGGGCTGCGTGGGCGGCGTGACGGAGCTGGCCGGCATCGGCGCGAACCACATCGTGCGGCTGGCCGGGCTGCCGGAGTCGGTCTGCACGTTCGACTCGAACCGCCAGTGCGGCTCCTCGATGGAGACGCTGCACCGGGTGACGCAGGAGATCATGGTCGGCGCGATCGATGTGGGCGTGGCGCTGGGCGTGGAGCGGATGGGCCGGCAGTTGGGCGGCGGCGGCGGCGCGGAGCCGACCCGCATCACCGAGTTCAACCAGAAGCGGCACGAGCAGAACGAGATGCAGCGCAATCTCGCGCACGACCACGGCGAGTACTTCTCGGTGCCGATTCCGGACGCGATTCTCGACTCGTCGCCGGTCTGCTCGATGCTGCAGACGGCGCAGAACGTGGCGGAGATGTACGACCTGAGCCGCGAGACGCTCGACGAGTTCGCCGTGGAGAGCCACCGCAAGTACGGCGAGGCGTTGGCGGCGGGCTTCTACAAGGACGAGATCGTGCCGATCGAGGTGGACCTGCCGGTCTTCGACGACGAGGGCAATCTGCTGCTCGACGAGCGCGGCGAGAGCAAGGTGGTCGAGGTCGACGAGGGCTTCCGCCCGGGCACGAACTTCGAGGGGCTGAGCCAGTTGCGCACGGTGCGCGGCGCGGTTTCGCACCAGGAGCAGGAAATCCGCATCACGGCGGGCAACTCCTGCCCGACCAACGACGGCTTCACGGCGGCGCTGCTGATGAGCGAGCGCAAGGCGGAGGAGTTGGGCCTGCAGCCGCTGGCGCGGATCGCCGGCTTCGGCGTCGGCGGGGTCAAGCCGCAGGTGATGGGTCTGGGCCCGATCCCCGCGACGCGCAAGGCGCTGAACCACGCCGGGATCGACGCTTCGCAGATCGACCGGGTGGAGTTCAACGAGGCCTTCGCCGCGCAGGTGATTCCCTCGGTGCAGGAGTTGGGCATTCCGATGGATCGGGTCAACGTGAACGGCGGCAGTCTGGCGATCGGCCACCCGCTGGGCGCGACGGGCACGCGGCTGGTGACGACGGTGGCGCGCGAGTTGCGCAACAGCGGCACGCGCTACGGCCTGGCCACGCAGTGCATCGGCGCGGGGATGGGGATCAGCACGATCCTCGAGGCGGTGTAGGCGGGGGGCCACCGAATCGGCGCAGAGGGGAGGGGGCGGCCCGTGGGGCCGCCCCCTTACTCCTCGTGTGTAGTGCGCGACACTGAATCTGGGCTTGACTAAAACTGCAAGCCGTGCTATAATGAACGGAGTTCACCTGTAGAAAGGTTTTCAATGATGGTTTGTCACCTAGAAGGAGCCAAGGAAATGATGAAGAATCTTGGAAGCTTGTTGCGAGGCCGATGCACCTCCACCTTGAGAGCACTCACCTTGCTAAGTCACCGGTACTTAAGCTTCAGGCGCTTGCTTGTTCGGCTTAGGCGCTTGTTGAAGACTGTCTTGAGCTGGGTATCCGAAAACGAGAAACGGATCATCCCGATCGCATGCGTCCTGGCGGAAATCGTGCTGACGCGCGTCATCGGCGTGGCGTGCTGACCGCTGGGAACGGCGTGAGGCCGCGGGAGTAGGCGACTGCGCTGGGGTCCCAGTTGATGCCGAAGAAGGACTCGGCGTACTCGTCCTCCTCGAGGTTGTCGCAGAGCCAGCACCAGATGTGCGGCTGCTCGATGTCGCGGCGGACGGCGAGGATGAGCAGCGCGGCGTGGGCGCCGTCGGGGCTGTTGACGGCGCCCGGCACGCGCCATTCGAGGAATGCGCGGCGGCGGACGTAGCGGGCGACCGCTTCGCCCTCCAGATCGTGCGATGCCAGCCTGACGGGCGCGATTCGGCCGGCGCTCGCCGGCCACTGCTCGGCGACGGCGCGGTAGAACTGGATGGGGACGTTGACGCAGTCAAGCCACGTGTTGGCGGCGTTGACCTCGCCCTCGCCGACTCGCTTGGCGAGCCAAACCACCGCCTCGCTGAAGCCGACCTCGAGCATCGCGTTGGGCAGGTCTTTTCTGATGGGCACGTGCGCCCTCCTTCCATGGGGTTAGCCTGGCGTAGTGGGCGATGCGGCGCAAGGTAAAATGCGAACCGGCAGGTAGCTCGCGGAGCTGGGGCAAGCCGTGCAGAACATCGAATTCTCGCCTGACTGCGACTGTGAGCCTCGTTGCGCAGACCAGCCAGAGCACTACCGGAACAACTGGTGGTGCCCTCCGTGCCGGTGGGACTACGAGATCACTGAGAAGCTCTACATGGTGCTCCACCTAAAAGAGGAGTACCGCACGCCCGCACAGATCGTCGGTTCGCACAACGCAGTGCATACGAAAGCTGGGCATCCAAAGCCCCCAAACCGTCCAACGAACCGAGCCTTAGAGCAGCAGCAAGCGCGAGACCCGGACCAACTTGCGAGCGAAGCGCGGCTGCGAGCCCGTGGGCTGCTGCCCGCAAGTGAAGAGGCGTTGAGCAGTGATGGGCCGAGCCGACCTGCGCCGCACTCGCGTAGGTGGGCGCGGGATGAGCTGCTGGTGGCACTTGGCCTCTACCTGCGGCTGCCGTTTGGGCAGCTGGACCAGCGGCATCCCGAGATTATCAAAGCCGCCGAACTGCTGGGGCGGACGCCTTCGGCGTTGGCGATGAAGCTGGTCAATCTGGCGAGCTTGGATGACTCGCGGGAGCAGACGGGGCTGCGCAACACCTCCCAAGCGGACCGCGAGATTTGGGCGGCGATGCAGGACGATTGGAACGCAACCGCGGAAGCGATCGCCGAAGCGGAAGTGAGCTTCGGCGTTGTCCCCACGCTCGAGATTGACGACACGCCCTTCCAGATTGGCGAGGATGTCGTCGTCCCGACGAAGGTGCGGCGCGGGCAAGACCAGTTCCGCAAGGCGGTGCTAAGCGCCTACAGTTTCCGCTGTTGCATCACCCGGCTCGCGGATCCGTGGCTGCTGGAGGCAGCCCACATCGTACCATGGCGCGACGGCGATCCACCGAATCGACTCAACCCGACCAACGGCCTCTGTCTCTCTACATTGCACCACCGCGCATTTGACCGCGGGCTGATCGCGTTCGACAGCGACTTTCGGTTGTTGCTCTCACCGCGGCTGGCGGAGCGAGATGACCGATTCATCGGAACGGCGTTCACGCCGTTCGCCGGCGAGCAGATCGACCTGCCGCGTAAGTTCTGGCCTAACCCAGCGCTGCTAGCACATCACCGCGAGCGCATCTTTCTCGCCTCTGGGTGAATCGCGATGGAAGTTCTGTTCGCCCTGCTCGTTCTGGTCTTCCTGTTGGTGTTCTGGCGGATCGTGCCACAGCCGGACATTGATCGGCCGCACCTCATCTCGACGCGCAGTGCGCGGGGCGGGCTGACGCTGCGGCTTGTGCGCAATCTGCTCGCGGGGCTGTTCTTCGTTGGGGTGATCCTCAGCGCATTCTTCGATTCGTCGGAGACGGGCAACGAAATCCGCGGGGCGATGATTGGCGCGTTTTGGTTCTGGTTCGCCATCATCCTGATGCTCCGCACGCCCAGCGTGATTGCGGAGGCCACCGGCACGGGCGGCGGCAATCCTGCCGGCAGCGGCGGCTACCAGCTGCAATGGGGCAACCGAGCTTTGACTTACGACCTGCGCGGCGCCATTGAGCGCTGGGTGACGCGGCTGGTCTTCTTGTTCATGCTGGCGCACGCGCTGGCGGTGGTGCTGCCCTGACCGCAGCGCCGCGAACGCACTCTCGCGTAGGGGGCTAGAATTGGCGCACCATGCCCGAACCGCTCATCAGCGTCCTGATCATCGTGATCGTGACTGAGCTCATCTGCCTTGGCGTGTTCTGGAAGGGGAACTTCATCCCTGACCTTGACCTGCCCTCCTACATTCCGCTGCCGGGCGGGCGCGGGGTGACGACTACGGCGCGGAAAATCTCGCTTGCGGCGATCTCGGCTGTGATTGGCGTCTCCGCCGTCATCTTGCTGGTGGCGGCGTTGACCTAGCGCCGCTGGCGGCGCTGTTCCGCTACCCTGTGCGCAGCACTGTTTGGAGGTCACTGATGGTCACTGAAGTCATGCTTGAGGCGCCGGCGCTGACGGCGCACCCGCTGGATCCGCTTTCGGCGGAGGAGATTGAGCGCGCTTCGGCGCTGGCCGGAGCGCGGGCGGGCGGGACGGACACGCTCCGCTTCCCGCTGGTCGCGCTGGCGGAGCCGGACAAGGAGGCGGTGCGCGGCTTCGCGGCGGGCGACACTTTTGCGCGGCGCGCCTTTGCGATCGTCTTCGACACCGCCTCGGGCGAGACCTTTGAGGCCGTCGTGGACCTCGCCGCCGACGCGGTGGAGTCGTGGACGCGGCGCTCCGACATTCAGCCCTTCCCGCTGATGGAGGAGTTCGGGCGCGCGCAGGAGGCGGTCAAGAACGACCCCGAATGGCGCGCGGCGATGCAGCGCAAGGGCGTGACGGAGGCGCAGCTGGAGACGATCCAGATCGATCCCTGGCCGGCGGGCAATTTCGGCGCCAAGTGGGAGACCGAGCACCGCATCCTCAAGGCGATCGCCTACCTGCGCGATACGGAGGACGACAACGGCTACGGGCGGCCCGTCGAGGGCGTGATGGCGGTCGTCGATCTGCTCGAGAACAAGGTGCTGGAGGTGGTCGAGGAGGAGGGCGCGCCGCCGCCGAGTTCGGCGCTGCGCTTCGACGGCGAGCACGGCGGCCCGGCGCGCGAGGACCTCAAGCCGCTCGACATCGTGCAGCCGGAGGGCGTCTCGTTCACGCTCGACGGTCATCTGCTGCAGTGGCAGAAGTGGCAGATGCGCGTCTCGCTGCACCCGCGCGAGGGGTTGGTGCTGCACCAGATCGGCTATGACGACGACGGCCGGCTGCGGCCGATCTGCTACCGCGCTTCGATGGCGGAGATGGTGGTGCCCTACGGCGACCCCTCGATCACGCAGTACTTCAAGAACGCCTTCGACAGCGGCGAGGTCGGCGGGCTGGGTCGGCTGACCAACTCGCTCGAATTGGGCTGCGACTGCCTGGGCGAGATCGTCTACATGGACGGCCATGTGACCGACGAGCGCGGCGGCGCGCGGACGATTGCGAACGCGGTCTGCATCCACGAAGAGGATTTCGGGGTGCTCTGGAAGCACACCTACGCGAACGAGCAGGGCGTGCAGTCGTGGGTGCGCCGCTCGCGCCGGCTGGTCGTTTCGGCGATCGCCACGGTGGGCAACTACGACTACGGCTTCTACTGGTATTTCTACCAGGACGGCTCGTGGGAGCACGAGATCAAGGCGACGGGCATTGTGCAGACGATTGCGATGGCGGACGACGATCCGCAGATCACGCGGCACCGCATCGCGCCCGGTCTGGGCGGCACGATCCACCAGCACTTCTTCTGCTTCCGGCTGGACATGGAGGTGGACGGCGCGTCGAACTCGGTCTACGAGGTGGACACGGTGCCGCTGCCGCGCAGCGCGGAGTACCCGCTGGGCAACGCCTTCACGGCGCAGGCGACGCTGCTGGGGCGGGAGTCGGAGGCGGCGCGGGTGGTCAACTCGTCGGCGGCGCGGCACTGGCGGATCGCCAACGACGCGGCGCGCAACCCGCTGGGTCAGCCGCCGGCCTACGCGCTGATGCCGGGGCAGACCGTGGGGATGATGGCCGACGAGCAGTCGGCCGTGGGGCAACGGGCGCAGTTCGCGCGCAAGCAGCTGCATGTCACGCCCTACGCCGCCGCCGAGCTCTACCCGGCGGGCGACTACCCCAACCAGAGCGAGCCGGGGCAGGGCATCCCCGCGTGGATGTCCGCCGACCGCGCGCTGCGGGACGAGGATCTGGTCGTCTGGTACACCGTGGGGATGAACCATCTGGTCTGTCCTGAGGACTGGCCGGTCGCGCCGGTGCATCGGGCGGGCTTCGCGCTGAAGCCGTGGGGCTTCTTCGACCGCAACCCGGCGCTCGATGTGCCGATGCCCGAGCACTGCGCGCACGATGAGGAGGCGCATGACCACCACTCGCACAACGGCCGCAGCTGAGCCTGCCGACCAGCCGGCGGCGGCACCGCACCCGCTCGATCCGCTCTCGGCGGAGGAGATCGTCCGCGCGTCGGCGATCGCCCGCGAGCATTTCGGCTCGATCGAGTCGCTGCGCTTCCTCTTGGTTGCGGCGCTTGAGCCGCCCAAAGGGACGCTCGCCGACGCGCCGCGCTCGGCGGAGCTGCTCTGCCTTGATACCGCGTCGGGGCTGACCACTGAGGTGGTCGTCGATCTCGACGCCGCGCGCGTGGTCTCGGCGACGCCGCGGCCGGGCATGCAGCCGTTCGCGCTGTTCGAGGAATACGAGCGGGCGGAGGCGGCGATTCGCGCCGACGCCGGCTGGCGGGCGGCGATGGCCGCCCGCGGCCTGACCGAGCGGCAGATCGAGCTCGCCTTCCTGCACCTCTGGCCGACGGGCAACTTCGGCGAGAAGTGGGAGACCGAACACCGCATTCTCAAGGGCATCGCCTACCTGCGCGAGACGCCCGAGGACAACGCCTACGGCCGGCCGGTCGAGGGCTTAATCGCGGTGGTCGATCTGGTCGCGGACCGCGTGCTGGAGGTGATCGACGAGCCGTCGCCGCCGCCCGCGCCGACGGCGCTGCGCTTCGACCACGAGCAGGGCGGCCCGCCGCGGCAGGACCTCAAGCCGCTCGACATCGTGCAGTCGGAGGGGCCGTCGTTCACGCTCGACGGGCAGTTGCTCGCCTGGCAGAAGTGGCAAATGCGCGTCTCGCTGCACCCGCGCGAGGGGCTGGTGCTGCACCAGATCGGCTACGAAGACGGCGGGCGCGTGCGGCCGATTTGCTACCGCGCCTCGCTGGCGGAGATGGTCGTGCCCTACGGCGACCCCGCGATCGGGCACTACTTCAAGAATGCCTTCGACTCCGGCGAGTGCGGGCTGGGGCGAATGACCAACTCGCTCGAGTTGGGCTGCGACTGCCTGGGCGAGATCACCTACCTCGACGCGGCGCTGACCGACGAGCGCGGCGGCGCGCGCACGATCAAGAACGCGATCTGCATCCACGAGGAAGATGTCGGCATTCTCTGGAAGCACACCTACGCCGGCCAGAACGGCGCGCAGTCCTGGGTGCGCCGCTCGCGCCGGCTGGTCGTCTCCAGCTTCGCCACCATCGACAACTACGACTACGGCTTCTACTGGTACTTCTACCAGGACGGCTCGTGGGAGCACGAGGTCAAGGCGACGGGCATTGTGCAGACGATTGCGATCGCCGACGACGATCCAGAGATCACGCGGCAGCGGATCGCGCCGCAGTTGGGCGCGGTGCATCACCAGCATTTCCTCACTTTCCGGCTCGATCTGGAGGTGGACGGCGAGGCGAACTCGGTCTACGAGGTGGATACTGTGCCGCTGCCGCGCAGCGCGGAGCACCCGCTGGGCAACGCCTTCACGGCGCGGGCGACGCCGATCGCCGACGAGTCGGAGAGCGGGCGCGAGGTCGACTCGGCCGCCGCCCGCCACTGGCGGATCGCCAACGACGCGGCGCGCAACCCGCTTGGGCAGCCGCCCGCGTATGTCCTGATCCCCGGCCAGACCGTCGCGATGATGGCCGCGCCCGACTCCGCGATCGGGCGGCGCGCCGTCTTTGCCGGCAAGCCGCTCTGGGTCACCGCCTACGATCCCACCGAGCGCTATCCCGGCGGCGAGTACCCGGCGCAGAGCGAGCCGGGCCAGGGGATGCCGCAGTGGATCGCCGCGAAGCGCCCGCTGCGCGACGCCGATGTCGTGCTCTGGTACACCGTGGGCCTCAACCACCTCGCGCGCCCCGAGGACTGGCCGGTCGCGCCCGCGCATCGCGCGGGCTTCGCGCTGAAGCCGTGGGGCTTCTTCGACCGCAACCCGGCGCTCGACGTGCCGATGCCCGATCACTGCGGGCACGATGGACACGATGAGCAGGCGCACTCGCCCAACGGCCGCAGCTGAGTTCATCCGAAGCGGCGAGAGGCGACAATAACGCGGCGATCAGGCATAGTAGGAGGAGGCGGGGCGGCAATCGGATCATCGGAAAGCGAGGCGGGAAATGACCGCTGTCGGACTGCCGGACGCCCCGACCGATGTCTTCGCCGAGCTGGAGTCTGAGGTTCGCTCCTACTGCCGCGCCTGGCCGACCGTCTTCACCCGCGCGCGGGGGGCGGTGATCGAAGACGAAGCGGGCCGCAGCTACATTGATTTCTTCTCCGGTGCAGGCGCGCTCAACTACGGGCACAACCCGCCCGAAATGATCGCCGCGCTGATCGACTACCTCCAGTCGGGCGGCATTCTGCACAGCCTCGACATGTCCACCACCGCCAAGCGCGAGTTTCTGCTGCGCTTCAACGAGCGCATCCTCGCCCCGCGCGGGATGCGCTACCGCGTGCAGTTCCCCGGGCCAACCGGCGCGAACGCGGTTGAAGCCGCGCTCAAGCTGGCCCGCAAAGTCACCGGGCGGCGCACCGTCGTCTCGTTCAGCAACGCCTTTCACGGGATGACGCTCGGCGCGCTGGCGGTCAGCGCCAACCCGTTCAAGCGCGAGGGCGCGGGCGTGCCGCTTGAATACGCCGCGACCGCGCCTTACGACGGCCAGCAGGACGGCGCCGACACGATCGGGCTGCTCGACGCGATGCTGGCCGACGACCCGGCCGCGGCGGTGATCGTCGAGACGGTGCAGGGCGAGGGCGGGCTGCACGCGGCGGGGATGGACTGGCTGCGGCGGCTCGAAGAGTGCTGCCGACGCCATGGCGCGCTGCTGATCGTGGACGACATCCAGGCCGGCTGCGGGCGCACGGGGACGTTCTTCTCGTTCGAGCCGGCCGGCATTTCGCCCGACATCATCACGCTCTCGAAGTCGATCAGCGGGCTGGGCCTGCCGCTGGCGCTGACCTTGATCCGGCCCGAGCTGGACATCTGGAAACCGGGCGAGCACAACGGCACGTTCCGCGGCAACAACGCGGCGTTCGTCACCGCCGCCGCCGCGCTCGACTGCTGGCGCGACGACTCGCTTGAGCGCGAGGTGCGGCGCAAGGCGGCGCTCGTCCGCGCCGAACTGGAGGCGATCGCCGCCGAGCAGGAGTCGCTGCGCGGCTCCGTGCGCGGGCGCGGCCTGCTGCAGGGTCTGCACACGCCCGTGCCCGGCCTGGCCGAGCAGATCGCCGGCGCCGCCTTCGAGCGCGGCCTGCTGGTCGAAACGTCGGGCGCGGATTCGGATGTAGTGAAGCTGATGCCGCCGCTGACGATCGACGACGCGGAGCTGACGCAGGGGCTCCAGATTCTCGCCCAAGCGGTCTCCGCCGCGCTCAGGCAATAGTTTCGCCATACCCGCGCCTGTCATTCCTGCACTCACCGCGTGGGTTCCTGCCTGCGCAGGAATGACGTTGGGGGAGCGCACCACAACGACCTCTTGCGCGCTCGCACCCACCGCGTGGGTTCCTGCCTGCGCAGGAATGACGTTGGGGGAGCGCACCACAACGACCTCTTGCGCGCCCACACCCACCGCCTGGATTCCTGCCTGCGCAGGAATGACGGAGTGGGAGCGCACCACAACGACCTCTTGCGAGCCCGCGCCCTCCGCGTGGTTCCTGCCTGCGCAGGAATGACGGAGTGGGAGCGCACCACAACGACCTCTTGCGCGCTCGCACCCACCGCGTTGGTTCCTGCCTGCGCAGGAATGACGGAGTGGGAGCGCACACTCAATTCATCTCTCCTCCCTCAAAGTGGGGAGGGATGAATTGGGGGAGGGGCGGATGCGGGACGGGTGCGCCTATCTGGGTAGTGCTTCTATTATTGCGGGGTGCTGCGCGGGCTTCGCGCGCGGCGACCGGCGATGGTTTAGGAGTGGACGATGCCCAAACTCAAGCAGGCGATCCTGCTGCTCGCGGTCTTTGCGCTGGGCGGCCTCGCCGTGGGCGGCGCCTTCGCCGCGATGCACGGCGGCGACGAAGTGCGCGTCGCCGCGCGCAAGCTCGACGATGGGCGCGTCGAGGTCGCCGTGCAGGCCAGGCAGGCCGACGCGAGCTGGGGCGAGCGGCAACTGCCCGAGCGACGTTTCGTGCCTGCCGACGCCGAGCCTGGCCGCTGGCTGAGCAGCTCGGCCGCCGCGATCGGGGAAGCGCCGCCTCCGCCGCGCGCCGTCTGCATCGTGCATCACGGCGGCGAGGGCGACACCTTCTGGACCCAGCTCGGCTTCAACGCGACGTTCAGCGCGCCCAGCCTGGGGCTGGCGCTGACGATCAAGAACGATCCCGACGCGGCGCGCCAGGCGCAACTGATCCGCGATTGCGCCGACGAAGGCGCGGAAGCGATTGCCACCAGCGTGCCCGACGCGGACGCGCTGCGCGGCGCGATCGAGTACGCCAAAGACGCCGGCGTGATCGTGATTACGTTCAACTCCGGACGGCTCGACGCCGAAAGCCTGCGCGTGCCGATCCACATTTCGCTCAACGAGGCCGCGCTGGGCTCGCAGGCGGGCGGCGCGTTCAACGGGGCGGGCGTGGAGGGCACGGTGCTCTGCGTGCTGCACGAGCGCAACAATGCCGGTCTCGAAGAGCGCTGCGACACGCTCGAAGCGGCCTACAGCGGCGGCGAGGTCGAGCGCTTCAACGTCGCCGGCGTGGGCGACATTGAGCGCTCCACCGAGCAGCTGCGCGAGCGCTTCGCCCAGGGCGGCGTCGCGGGGGCGCTCACGCTCAACGACCTGCTCCTGTCGCCTGCCGCCGCCGCCGCCAAAGCGGCCGGCGCGGAGGTCCAAATCGGCGGGATCGGCACGCTCGACGCCGCCTGCGCGATCGCCGCCGGCGATGTGCTCTTCGCGATGCCCGACCAGCCCTGGTTCCAGGCCGACTTCGTGCTCGCCAGCCTCAACAGCCACCTGCGCTCGCTCGACCTCGGACTGACCGTTGAGCAGTTTGAGATATCGCCCACCACGCAGGTGGTGATCGAGCCGTTCGTGATCGATCTCGAGGCCGCTCAAGGGGTGGTCGAAGCTCTGACCGGGTTCTTCGGCGCATCGGCCTGCGAATAGGGCCGGCGCCGTCCAACTGCGCTGACAAGACGCGCTACAACACGCGCTGAGAGGGCGCGCCGTGAAACGAGGTTGAGATGCCCAAGTTCAAGCCGGTGGTCTGGATCCTGCTGGGCGCGCTGATCGGCTGCGCCGCGCTGGGCGGCGTCTTCGCCGCGATGCACAGCAGCGATGAAGTGCGCGTCGCCGCGCGCAAGCTCGACGACGGCCGCGTCGAAGTCGCGGTGCAGGCCAAGCAGGCCGACGCGAGTTGGGGCGAGCGCCAGCTGCCCGAGCGACGTTTCGTGCCCGCCGACGCCGAGCCCGGCCGCTGGCTGAGCAGCTCGGCCGCCGCGATCGGCGAAGCGCCGCCTCCCCTACGCGCCGTCTGCATGGTGCATCACGGCGGCGAGGGCGACACCTTCTGGACGCAGGTCGGCTTCAACGCGACGCTCGGCGCGCGCAACCTGGGGCTGGCGCTGACGATCAAGAACGATCCCGACGCGGCGCGCCAGGCGCAGCTGATCCGCGACTGCGCCGACGAAGGCGCGGAAGCGCTCGCGACCAGCGTGCCCGATGTGGACGCGCTGCGCGGCGCGATCGAGTACGCCAAGGACGCCGGCGTGATCGTGATCACGTTCAACTCCGGGCGGCTCGACGCCGATGCCCTGCGCGTGCCGATCCACATCTCGCTCAACGAAGCCGCGCTGGGCACGCGCGCGGGCGGCGCGTTCAACGACGCGGGCGTGGAGGGCACGGTGCTCTGCGTGCTGCACGAGCCCAACAACGCCGGACTCGAAGAGCGCTGCGACGCGCTTGAGACTGCCTACAGCGGCGGCGAGGTCGAGCGCTTCAACGTGGCCGGCGTGGGCGACATCGAGCGCTCCACCGAGCAGCTGCGCGAGCGCTTCGCCCAGGGCGACATCGCGGGGTCGCTCACGCTCAACGACCTGCTGCTGCTGCCCTCGTCCGCCGCCGCCGAAGCGGCCGGCGCGGAGGTCGCAATCGGCGGGATCGGCGCGCTCGACGCCGCCTGCGCGATCGTCGCCGGCGATGTGCTCTTCGCGATGCCCGACCAGCCCTGGTTCCAGGCCGACTTCGTGCTCGCCAGCCTCAACAACTACGTGCGCTCGCTCGACATCGGACTGACCGTCCAGCAGCTCGAAATATCGCCCACCACGCAGGTGGTGATCGAGCCGTTCGTGGTCGATCTCGAGACCGCTCAAGGGGCGGTCGAGGCTCTGACCACCTTCCTCGGCGCTTCGACCTGCGCGCAAAACTGAGCGCCGCCCAACTGCGCTACACCACGCGCTGACAGGGCGCGCTGACAGGCGCGCCGCGAAAGGAAGCTGGATGCCCAAGTTCAAGCCGATGGTCTGGATCCTGCTGGGCGCGCTGATCGGCTGCGCCGCGCTGGGCGGCGTCTTCGCCGCGATGCACAGCGGCGCCGAAGTCCGCGTCGCGGCCAAGAAGCATGGCGACGGGCGGGTCGAGGTCGCGGTGCAGGCCAAGCAGGCCGACGGCTCGTGGGGCGAGCGGCAGCGGCCCGAACAGCGCTTCGTGCCCGCCGACGCCGCGCTTGACCGCTGGCTGACCAGCTCCGCGGTCGCCGTCGGCGAGCCGGGCGGCGCGCCGCGCGCCGTCTGCCTGGTGCATCACGGCTCCGACGCCGATGTCTTCTGGGGCGCAGCCGAGCTCACCGCCAGGGCCGCCGCCGCCAATCTGGGCATGCAGTTGACGATCAAGAGCAGCCCCGACCACGCCCGTCAGGCGCAGTTGATCCGCGACTGCGTCGCCGAGGGCGCGGAGGCGATCGCCACATCGGTGCCCGACGCCGACGCGCTGCGCGGCGCGATCAGCGAGGCCCAAAGCGCCAATGTGCTCGTGGTCACCTTCAACTCGGGCCGCGATGACGCCGCGAGCCTCAAGTCGCCGATCCATATGGCGCTCGATGAGGTTGCCGCCGGGCGGATCGCCGGCGAGGCCTACGACGATGCGGGCGTCACGGGCACGATTCTCTGCGTGCTGCACGAGTCCGACAACGTGGGGCTTGACCAGCGCTGCGACGGGCTCGAAGCGGGTTACAGCGGCGGCGCGGTGGAGCGCTTCAACGTGGCCGGCGTGGGCGACCTCGAGCGCACGACCGAGCAGCTCGCCGAGCGCATCCGCCAGGGCAACATCGCCGGACTAATCACGCTCAACAGCCAGCTGATCTCGCCCGCCGTCCGCGCCGTCGAAAAGACCGACGGCGAATGCAAGATCGCCAGCTTCGGCAGCATCGACGCCGCGCAGGCGATCCTGGCCGACCAGCTGATCTTCGGCATCGTCGACCTGCCCTGGGTGCAGGCGCACTACGCGCTGTCCAGCATCAGCTTCTACGCCCAGGCGCTCGACCGCGGCTGGGATGTGGAGGCGATCTCCGGCGCGCCGCTCACGGTCATCTCGATCGTCCCCGTAGTGCTGGACCGCGAGCTGAGCCAAACCTGGATCAGCCGCCTGCCGCGCGGCACCAACTAGCGGGAGGGAGCGACAGCCCCCCTCGTCATACCCGCGCGAGCTAGTTCCGTCATACCCGCGCTTGCCGCGGGTATCTCGCTGCGGTGCGCGCCAAGCCCCGCTCCCACCGCCCAACCCCGCGCGCTCCCTCCGTCATACCCGCGCCCCCCGTTCCGTCATACCCGCGCGAGCTAGCTCCGTCATACCCGCGCGAGCTAGATCCGTCATACCCGCGCTTGCCGCGGGTATCTCGCTGTGGTGCGCGCCAAGCCCCGTTCCCGCCACCCAACCCCGCACGCCCCCGTTCCGTCACAACCACGCAAAGACAGGCCCGCCACCCCGTTCCCACCGCCCAACCCCGCACGCCCCCGTTCCGTCACTCCTGCGCAGGAATGACGGAGGGAACGCGCGGGAGCAGGGGAGGCGCGAAGCGGCTTGGGTGGTGGTCACGGCGAGATACCCGCGGCAAGCGCGGGTATGACGGATCTGGCTTTGCGCGGGTATGACGGAACTTTTTGCGCGGGTGCAGGCCTGCGGCCTGCACCCGCGTGGGCTGCGACTACTCCCCGTCGAGCCAGAGGACTTCGCCGCGGCGGATTGCGAAGTCTACGGAGCCGGAGGTGAGGAGGCCGTTGGTTTCGCCGTAGCGGAGCCACTCGATGCCGTCCCATTTGCTGAGTTGGGCGACGCCTTCGAGCTGGGCGTAGAGCTCGGCGGCGGTGGTGGGGCGGGGGTCGGTCCAGATGCTGTAGGTGTCGACCGCGAGGGCGGCGATTGCGTCGTCCGGGGGGGGCGGGGGCGGGGCGGCGACGGTGATCGAGTAGGCGTCGCTTTGGTTGTCGGCTTCGGCGGTGACGTACGCGCCGCCGACGCCGACGGCGCGCAGGCTGGCCGAAGCCTGACCGTCGCGGGTGCGCTGCTCGGACTGGGAGAGGAGGACGAGGGTTACGTTTGCGCCCGTGCTCTGCTCGGCGAACGTGACCGGGGTGCCGTCGGGCACGGGCGCGCCGCTTGCGTCGGTGACCGTCGCCGTGAGCGTGACCGAGCCGTCCAGCTCGATCGCGCCCGCCGGGTCGGCGCTCAGCGCGACTTGGGCCGCGCCGCCGGTTATGACGACCGTTTGGGTGGCGGTCAGCCTGCCCCTGCCTGAGCCCGCGCTCAGTTCGAGCGTGTATTCGCCTGAGGCCAGCGGGGCGGACCGGGCGGCCAGGATGGTGACGCGGGCCTGGGGGTTGCCGCCGCTGAGCAGCAGCGCGCCGTCGGCGGCGTCGCCTTCGCGGAGCGGCCAGACCACCTGGGCCTTACTGGCGGCGACGGTTTTGCCGTCGGGATCGGTCAGTTTGGCGCTGTAGCGGGTGGTCGGCACGGCCGCTTTGTTGCCGCCCGCGTCCGTCGCCGAGACGACCAGCGTCGCGGTGTTGCGTTGGTCGGCGGACTCGGTCGGGGCGTAGCCGAGCAGGGCGGTGGGCGGCTGGGCGATGGCGAGCGCGGCGGGCGGGCCGCTGAAGGTGATTGTGAGCCGCTCGGTTTGGACGGCTTCGCCGAGCGAGTCGATCGCCACCGCCCAGACGCGGGCCACGCCCGCATTGGCGGCGCCGGGATGGGTCAGCGTGAGGCGGATCTGGTCGGCGTTGCCGGCGGTCAGGGCGGTCGTGGGATTGGCGATCGTGCAGATTCGCGCGCCGCCGCCGGGGGCGCAGGCTTCGGCGCTCGCGCCGGCCAGCCGGGCGCTGAGGCTGCCGGCCGGCTTCGAGCTGGTGATCACCAGATCGGAGATCGCGCCTTTGGCGGAGGCTTTGCCGTGCTCGTTGAGCAGCTTGAGCAGCAGCGTGGTGGCGCCGCCGGGCGCGACCACGGCCGGGTGCGGCCGGCCGGTCGCGGCGTTGGTGTCGAAGTCGAGTTCGACCTTGGCCAGTTCGTCGACCTCGCCGATGGTGACTTCCAGCGTGTCGCGCACGGTGGTTGCGTTGCCGGAGAGGCCGCTGAGCGACACCGCCACGCTGCCGGAGATGGTGACCACCCCGTCGGGCGTGCCCTTTGGGACCGTCACCCTGGCGTCGGCCAGGGTGATGGGACAGGTCCAGACGGGCCGCCCATCGACCGCACGCGTGGTGCAGCCGCCGTCGCTCAACCAGATCGCGCCGGACCCTATGGAGGCGGAGCCGTGGAATTCGGAGATGATCAGGCGCTCGCCGCCGAGATCGTAGAGCACATCGCCCCAGAAGTGGTAGTTGCGTTGACCTGCGGGCGAAAAGAGCGTCTGCGCGTTTGGGTCTGTGAGCATCGCGTCGACCCAGACGCCGTCGGCGGGGCGGGTGTAGAGGAAGACTTGCCCTGCAGGGGATCCGGCGGGGTAGCGTGTATCGCCGATCGCGATCGTGCGGTCGTCGCCGGAGAATTCGACGCCGCCGTGGTTGCCGGCGTACTGGCGGTCCTGGAGTCGCGCCGTGTAGACCATGTCGCCGGACCACTCTTCGCCCGGGTCAAGCTGAAAGACGTACGCGTAGGTGGGCGAGTGGCCGCTCACGACGACGGCGGTTCCGTCGTTGGAGACATCAGATGTCGGCCCGAAATAGGCGCCACCCGGGGCCTCGGCCCAGGGTACGATCGTCAGCTTGGCGCTGGTCGCGGTCACGCGGCGGAGCGGCCCGGCCGAATAGTGCTGCGCGGGCTTGAAGCCGCTCGCGTCGGCGCGGGTGGCGAACAGCGTCCGGCCACCCTCGTCCGCGCGGGGCGCCGCGCTCCAGCCGCCCGCCGGCGCGACGTAGACTTGCACCTCGCCGGTGTTGTTTTTTGGGGAGCTGAACGACCCGCCGGGGGTGGTCGAGGCGTAGCGCTTGCCCGGCCGACCGACCGCGATCACCCGCCCGTCGGCCGACAGGCCGAACTCGTGCGGCGGCGACCAGTTGTTGCCCACGGGTATATCCACCTCGGCCCAGACCGCGGAGCACCAGACATCGCAGTCGGCGCTGGCGTCGCTGCGGCCGCCAGAGGTGGGGTTAAACGGGCGGGTCGCGTCGACGCCGGTGCCCCAGGCCGGGGTGACGGCGGGGGTGGCCTTGACCGCGTCGGCGTGCGTGATGTCGCTCCAGTCCTGGCCCGGACCGTCGGGCCGGCTGTAGATGTAGACGGCGCCCATGTGGTTCATGTAGGGGGCGGCGACGGCGAGGGTGGAGCCGTCGCGCGAGATGGCGAGCGAGAAGCCGTACTCGGTTCTGGTGTCGGCGTTGTAGCGGTTGCGGAATTCGTCGGCCGAGGGGTGGATGATGGTGGGCGCGCCGACCTGCGGGTCGGCCTCGGTCCATTCGACCCGGAAGATGTAGAGGCGACCCACCTGGGCGTAAGTGTCGATCTGGTCGAAGCTCGAGCCGGCGAAGATCCACCAGGTGTCTTCGTCTTGCTGCCAGGTGGCGACGTTGCGGACGCCTTTCAGGTTCCTCTCTGCGGTGATGCCGCCTCCGAAGGTGCTCGCGTGCGCGCCGGGGGGGGCGTCGATGATGCCGACCTGGCGCTTGTTCCATGCGTCGAACAGGTAGAGCTTGTTGGTGTAGGCGCGGGCCACGATCAGTCGGCCGTCGGCCGCTTTGGCGGACAGAGTCGAGCCGATGGGGAGCGGGTTGCCGGCGGCGTTGACGGCGGTCAGCGGGGCGCCGCCCATGACCAACGTGTTCGTTATGTTGAGGCGCTTGAAGAAGTCGCTGCCTTCCCAGTTGAGCTCGCCAGCGAGGCGCAGCCAAGAGCCGTCGGCGGCGCTGAGGCGGCGCTCCTGGGTGTGTGGCGCGCTGAAACGCAGCGCGGCCTCGACGGTGAATTCGCTGCCGGGTGGGACGATGTTGTCGGAGTCTTCGACGAGGCTGAGGACCAGTTCAAGGTCGGCGGGGTGTCCGTCGGCGGCGGCTGGGTGGATCGTCAGGAGTGCGGCGGCGAGGAGGGCAATCAGCACGCCGAGGGCGAGGAGGCGCTTGGTATATCCCCCCCCCCCCGCGAGGGTGGTGCGAATCAGAGCGAGCATGAGACCCCCTAAATTCGTTCGCGCAACCCCAGCGGCCGCGCGGATCAGCGTGCTCCTCAGATTAGCCCAACTCCCCGATCAGCGCACTACCCCCCAACCACCGTCATTCCCGCCTGCGCGAGAATGAGGCGTGGGAGAGGCGGGAACGGGCTTGGCGCGCAGCGCGGCGAGATACCCGCGGCAAGCGCGGGTATGACGGAGCTCTCTTGCGCGGGTTGACGGATCTGGGGTGCGGGGGTGGCGGGGCTTGCTCGTGTGGGGGTGGCGGGGACGGGGGTTGGTGCGCAGCGCGGCGAGATACCCGCGGCAAGCGCGGGTATGACGGATCTTTTTGCGCGGGTTGACGGATCTGGGGGCGCGGGTGTGGCGGAGCGGCTTTGCGTGGGGGTGGCGGTTGGGGCGCGGGGGAGGCGGGAACGGGCTTGGTGCGCAGCGCGGCGAGATACCCGCGGCAAGCGCGGGTATGACGGATCTTTTTGCGCGGGTGTGACGGAGCTAATGTGACGGAGCTTGGGGCGCGGGTATGGTGGTTGGGGGCGCGGAGGTGGTGGGGACGGGGGCGTCGTCGAGGAAGTGAGCAACCATTATGAGTGAGTCTCTGTACATTCGCGCCGGTGAGCGCCCTGCCGTCCACCCCGGCCGAATTTTGCGCCGCGAGCTTGAGGCGCGGGGGATGCCGCAGGCTGAGCTGGCGCGGCTGATGGGTTGCCCGCTGGGGGTGGTCACCGGGATTGCTCAAGAGCGCCAGGGCGTGAGCGAGGAGACGGCGGTCGGGCTGGAGGGGGCGCTGGGGGTTCCGGCGCATGTTTGGGTGAATTTGCAGTTGAACCATGATCGGTCGATTGGGCGGCTCGGGGTTGGGGAAGGGGTTGATGTGGAGGCGGATTAGGGCGGGTGGGGGTGTGGGGACGGGGCTTGGGGTGTGGCGTGGCGAGATACCCGCGGCAAGCGCGGGTATGACGGATCTAATTTGCGCGGGTGTGACGGATCTAATTTGCGCGGGTGTGACGGATCTAATTTGCGCGGGTGTGACGGATCTCTTTGCGCGGGTGTGGCGGAACTTGGGGCGTGGGGGTGGCGGAGCTCTTTGCGCGGGGGTGGCGGTTGGGGCGCGGGGAGAGGGCTAGCGCGGGGTGAGCTTCAGGGTGGACTCGGCGTTGGACTCGATGTCGGGCCACTCGGTGTAGAGGGGGAAGTATTCGACGTCGCGCCAGCGTTTTAGGTGGTCCTGGTAGTGGGGGGAGCCGGGGCGGCCGGAGTTGCCTGGGGGGAGGCAGACTTGCGCGCCGTTGAGTTGTTGGAGGTCGAAGATTTGGCGGTAGGAGGTGCCGTGGTCGCCGGGCCGGCCGTAGAGCGTGCCGGCGTTGTTGGGCGTCATGTCGTCGCCGCCGGTTTCGATTTCGCCGACGTTGAACGTTGCCGCGCCTTCGGGGTCGCGGCCGAGGTTGTGCTTCCAGAGGATTTTGTGGGCGTCGCCGTAGCGCCAGGCGCCTGGGTCGGAGCCGTGGCGCTCGCGCAGGACGCGGGCGGTTTCGGCGAGCGCGTCGGTCAGCGCGTCGTCCCAGTTTTGGCCGTCGGGCAGGGTGAGCGGGGAGTTGTGGACGAGTTGCTCGTGGAGGATGCGGCGCTCGTCGGGCGCGCCGGGGACGACGCGGGAGGGGGCGTCGAAGAAGCGGCGCACGGTGCGCCGCGCGAGCTGCTCGCAGAGCTCGTGGTAGACCAAGCCCGCCGCCGAGTCGCGCGAGAGCCGCGCGTCCCAGTCGGCCAATAGCTGTTGCAGCTCGCGCACCTGCGGGGCGTCGCCGGGCGCGGCGGCGGCGCGGGCGGCCAGATGGCGCGCGTGCAGGCTGGTCTGGTCGGCCTGGATTTCGACCATCGCGTCGGCGCTCCAGTCGTCGCGCCCGCTGAGCAGTTCGCGCAGGCGGTCGGCGCGGAACGGGGTCTGGCTCCAGCTGAGGTAGTGCGGATAGTCGGGCGTGGTGGTGCGGTTGTTGGCGGTGATGATCAGGCCGTGTTCGGGGTTGGTTTCCTGCGGCAGTTCGTCGGCGGGCACCTCGCCGTCCCACTCGTGTGCGCCGTCCCAGCCGGGCACGGGCGCGAGCGCGGCGGGGCGCTTGGGCGTGCGGCCGGTGTACTGGTAGCCGATGTTCCCGTCGCGGTCGGCGAAGCAGAAGTTGCCGGAGATCGAGTCGTAGCGCTGGAAGCCCTGGCGGGCTTCGGCGATCGTCGCGGCGCGGAAGATCGGCAGCATGCCGTCGAAATCGCGGCAGGGTTCGGCCAGGGCGAAGCGGGCGGCGAGCACCTCGTCGTCGCTGGTCGGATCGCCCTGCACGACCGGGCCGTGCTCGGTCGACCAGACCGTTTCGGTGACCGGCTCGCCGCCGCGCACCTCGATCAGTTCGTCGCGGCGATGCAGCGTGCGCGGTTCGCCGCGGTACTCGGCCTGCGGCGCGCCGCCCGCCTTATCGTGCGCGATTCGCTCGCGGTAGACATCCCAGCGGTCGCCCTGGGCGTGGGTCATCGTCCAGGCCACGCGACCGTTATGTCCGTAGTAGACCGGTCCCGGATAGCCGGGGCTGCAGGGCCCGGCGACGGTGAACTCGTCGCACTCGATGTGCATCAGGTACCACTGCGCGGGCACGCTGAGCGAGAGGTGGGGGTCGCCGCAGACGAGCGGCATGCCCGACGCGGTGTGCGCGCCGTCGATCACCCAGCAGTTGGAGCCGTCGGCGCCGCCGCGGCGCATGCCGGGCTCGGCCTGCAGCGCGCGCAGCTCGTCTTCCCAGGCGTGGCGTCCGTTGAGCCAGGCTGCGCCGGCCGGGGTGATCATCGCGCCGCCCTCGGGCACATCGGGAATCAGCGCCGCCGCCGCGTCGCCGCCCAGCTGCGCCGCCAGCCGCGCGTTGCCGATCTTGGAGGACCAGTGGATGTTGGCCGAGACCATCTTGAGGATGGCGAGCGAATCGACGGGCGACCAGGGCGACATTTCGTGATCGAGGCGGTGGAACTCGAGCGGCCTGGGGCCGATCGCGATCGCCGCGTTGATGCCGTCGGCGTAGGCCTGCAGAATCATCCGCGCGTCGTCGGACTGCTCTTCCCACTCCGCCGCGGCGTCGCGCCCGTAGCCCATGCGGCGGTTGAGCCGGTCGATGCGCAGCAGCCCCTCGTTGAGCAGGGCGGCGGCGCGGCCGTGCGCCATGTGGCGGTAGAGCTCGACCTGCCAAGTACGCTCTTGGCCGAGGCAGAAGCCCTGCGCGAAGAAGGCGTCGCGCGCGCTGCCCGCGCGCACATGGGGGATGCCCCAGCGGTCGCGCGTGATCCGCACCGCGCCCTCCAGGCCCTCCGCCTCCAGCTCGCCGTCGACCGGCGGCAGGCAGTCCTCCGCCCGCACTGTCGTGTCTTGCGTCGCGGCCATCGCGCACCTCCCGTAGCTCGGCAATTCCCGTGTTGCGCAGTATCGCGCTAGCGTGCCCTTTGCGGGAACAGCCCTGTGGGAATGGGGGCGGGATGCGCTACATCATCTACGGCGCGGGCGGGATCGGCGGCGGGATCGGCGCGCTGCTGACCCGCGCGGGGCGCGAGGCGATCCTGATCGCCCGCGGCGATCATCTGATCGCGATGCGCGAGCAGGGGCTGCTGATTCGCCGCGCCAGCGGCGTCGAGCGCATCGCCGTGCAGACCGCGGCGCACCCAGCCGAGATTGCGTTCCGCGACGACGACATCGTGCTGCTCACGATGAAAGGCCAGGACACGCAGGCCGCGCTGGACGACCTTGAAGCGGCGGCCGGCCCGCAAATCCCCGTTGTCTGCGCGCAGAACGGGGTGGCCAACGAGCGCGCGGCGGCGCGGCGCTTCGGCGAGGTCTACGCGATGTTGATCGTGATGCCGGCCACCTTTCTGGTGCCGGGCGAGATCGCGCTGCACGCGGAGCCGCTGGCGGGGCTGCTCGACTGCGGGCGCTTCCCGCGCGGCGCCGACGAGCGCATCGCGGCAGTCTGCGCCGACCTCGAAGCGGCCGGCTTCAGCGCGACGCCCGACGACCACGCGATGCGGCTCAAGTACGGCAAGCTGCTGACCAACCTGCGCAACGCGCTGCAGGCGCTCTGCGGCGTGCGCGAGGAGCAGGCCGGCCCCGACCTGCAGGGCTTCGTGGCGCGGCTGCGCGACGAGGCGCTGGCCTGCTACGCCGCCGCGGGCATCGCCTACGCGCCGCTCGACGAGATCAACCGCCGGCGCGCGGCGGTCTTCACTTCCGAGCAGGTCGAGGGTGTCGAGCGCGGCGGCGGCTCGACCTGGCAGTCGTTCCGGCGGGGGCTGCCCGGCATCGAGACCGACTACCTCAACGGCGAGATCGTGCTGCTCGGCGTCGAGCAGGGCATCCCCACGCCCGCCAACCGCGCGCTGCAGCTGCTGGCCAAGACCGCGCTCAGCGAGGGGCGCGATGTGGGCGATACGTCGCTTGATGAGATTCTCGCGTTGGAGCGGAGGCTGGCCTGAGCGCCCCGCTCCGTCGCACCCGCACAATCTAGATCCGCCGCACCCGCGCAATCTAGATCCGTCATACCCGCGCTTGCCGCGGGTATCTCGCTGAGTTCTGCACGGAGCCCCGTGCGGCCGCCGGGCTGTTGCGGCGCGGAGGTGGGTGGTGGCAGACGCGAGGCTTGGTGCTCGACACGGCGAGATACCCGCGGCAAGCGCGGGTATGACGGGAGTGGGGGCGCGGGTATGACGGTGGTGGGGCGCGGAGCCTGTCCGAGCGCTGACTAACCCGCGTCCAGCGCCAGGCCCTCTACTACGCGGGCGTTGGGTAGGCGCGCCAGGTCTTGCGCGGCCAGGCCTATTTTTAGCGAGCGGCTGCCGCCGCCCAGCCAGACTGTTTCGCCGCCTGTGATCCGCGCGTCGATTAGCACCGCCAAGTCGGGCGGCAGCGCGAATGGGGTGACGCCGCCGGAGAGCATCCCTGTGACGCGCTCCGTCTCCTCCAGCGACGC
The DNA here is from genome assembly GCA_965203165.1 of Dehalococcoidia bacterium. Lineage (GTDB taxonomy): Bacteria > Chloroflexota > Dehalococcoidia > Bin125 > Bin125 > CATQGW01. The sequence continues at coordinate 3,260,581 of OZ241849.1, read as the reverse complement.
GAACGACGCTTTGCGCACGCCCATTTCCTTGCGCACCGCGCGGTTCACGTCGAGCCGCGTCGTGGCCAGCACCAGGCAGGCGGCGTAGACCTTGGGCTCTTTCTTCGAGGCGACCAGAATCGTGTTGACCGAGGCCGCCGGGGCGATGCCGAAGACCTCGCAGAAGACCGCCGTGTCCGCTTGATCGGGGCGGCAGGTGATCGTCTCGTAGGCGAGCTCGAGCCGCGCCAGCTCGGCTCGCACGCGCGCCTCGATCGCGGCTCCGGCGGCGGGGCTTGACTCGCTCACGGCACACTCTCTCCGAAAGCGCTATCTTACTCGCACACGCCGAACGCCCCCGCGCGCACGGCTGACTCAGGAGGAACCCCATGACCGAGAGCACCTACTGGACCCGCATGCGCCGCCGCACGATGAGCCGGCGCGCCGTGCTGGGCGCTTCCGCGCGCGCCGGCGTCGGCGCGGCGGGGCTCGCCCTGGTCGGCTGCGGCGACGACGATGACGACCAGTCCGTCGCCCAAAGCCAGCAGCAGCAACAGGTTGATGTCGCGCAAGCACAGGCGCAGGCGCAGCAGACGGCGACCCAGCAGGCCGACACCGCGCAAGAAGCCGCCGATGAGCAGTCGGTCGCTGCCTCCACCAGCCTGCTGCCCGGCCAGCTCACCGCCGAGCAGGAAGCTCGCTCGATGACCGCCGAAGAGGAGTGGCGGCTGCGATACCACTGGAGCAAGCTCCAGAACCTGCCCGGCCAGGCCGACGGGCCCAAGCCAGGCGGCACTTGGCGGCTGGCCCACGCCGCGCCGGCCAACTGGAACGTGCTCGGACCCAACGCCAGCCTGATGGCCGCCTTTGCGCCGATGTTCTACAGCCAGCTGGTCGTCTTCCCGATGGACGACTTCTCGAACGCGCACTACTACCTCAACGAAGGCGACCTCGCCGAGGGCTGGGAGATCCCCGACGACACCACCGTTGTCTTCCAGCTGCGGCCCGGCATCAAGTGGCAGAACAAGCCGCCGGTCAACGGGCGCGACATGACCGCCGAAGACGTGAAGATCGCCTACGACGCGCTGCGCGAGCCGGAGCGCGTGCAGGCGTCGTCCTACACCGCGGTCAAGGACATCCAGCACGACAATGCCAGCAACACGGTGCGCTTCAACCTCACGGAGCCGGCGGCGTACCTGCTCAACAACATGATGAACCCGTTCCACGTCGTCGTGGCGCCGGAGTTCGTTGAGGAGCCCAGCCTGCTCGACCTCTCGGAGAACCAGGTCGGCACCGGGCCGTTCACGCTCGATACGGCGACGACCGGCTCGGAGTGGCGCGGCAGCGCGCACCCCGAGTACTTCAAACGGGACCCGCGCACCGGGATGCAGCTGCCCTATCTCGAGGCGATCCATGGCCTGGACTTCGTCGGCCAACGCGAGTCGGAGTGGGCGGCGTGGGAGACCGGCGACACCGACTGGATCCGCCTACAGGACATCACCGAATTCGAGCGGGCGATCGAGAGCTACCCCGACATGGTCGTGCAGGTCACCGCGCCACCGCCCGGCTGGCAGCCGCACATGACCTTCAAGGACCTCAACGAAGCGCCGTTCAACGACCCGCGCGTCCGCCAGGCGCTTTCGCTGGGCATGGATCGCGACGAGCAGGCTGCGGGCGTCTACTACGGCCTCGCCGCCGGCGGCTACGGCCAGAACTGGACGTTCTTCAAGGACACATCCTCGCCGTGGGGCTTCCGCGAGTGGCCCTGGACGTTCGAGGAGTTGGGCGACTTCCACGTGTTCAACGCCGCCGAAGGCCGTCGCCTGCTCGACGCCGCCGGCTTCAACGAAGACAACCCGCTCTCGTTCCAGGCCGCATTCCACACCGTGCCGGGCTTCTACCTCGACCATTTCCTGCTGATCGTGGATCAGTGGCAGCGCAACCTCGGCGCGGATGTGGAACACGAGCAGATCGAGTGGGAGTCCTGGATCGGGCTGCTGTTCACCAAGGAGTACAGCGGCACGCTGTTCACCTGGCTGGTCGGCAGCGAGATGGACGCCGACGGCCTCGCCTACGGGCGAATGAACTCCGAGAGCCCCGGCAACATCTACGGGATCAACGACCCCGACATTGATGTCTGGACGCAAGAGCAGCGGCAGGAGCTGGATGTCGAGAAGCGCTCGGACATCCTGGAGAAGATCCGCATCCGGGAGCTGGAGAACATGTGGCGCATCTTCGCCGTCAACCCTTACCGGATGGCCGCGCGGCGCTCCTACCTGTTCAACCAGATGGACACCTACAACGCCTGGAACCCCGGCTGGGGCGCGACCAACACCGAGCGCATCTGGAAGAATCTGTAGGCGCGACGCACCCCGCAAGCGGGCGCGGGCGAGGAGTCGATCATGATCGCGATGGCGGCCAGACGCAGGTATCTCGTCGGCGCTGGGGTCGCGCTGGCCGTCATTGCGGTGCTCGCTGCGGTGCTCGTGGTCGTCACGACCGACGACGGCACGGTGCCTGCGCCGGAGTTCACATTGAACTCGACTACGCAGCCCATCCCTGACGGAGTGCTGGGCGGTGGCGGCTCCTGCACAACGATCACGCGCTCAAGGAGCGGTGATGGCGTGGGCGTTCACTTGCTCAGCAGTTGCAGGATGCAGCTGCCATCGTGGATCCAGCTGCCAGGAACCACCCCCGCGCGTTCGCTGTGGATCGGTGAGTCGGAAGCCGCTCCTGCGCATCAAGCATCGCCGCAGGAGCGGCCGGTGCGCCCGCAATCGGTGTCGCCGGAATCGTTCCGCGGTTTGCCGGGGGTTGTGGTCCTGGACTTGCCCGATCTGTCTGCGCGGCCCTCCTACCGCGAACTGCGCGAGGCGCTTGAGCGCCTCCATCTCAGCGTGCGGCGGGACCTGCAGCAGTCGGCGTTCACCATGCCGACTGAGCCGGTTGTGCTGTACTTCCAGTGACCGGCTACCTGATCCGCAGGCTGCTTGGGGCGGTCGTCGTCCTGTTCATGCTCTCGTTCATCGTGTTCATGCTCGTGAACGCGGTGCCGGGCAACACGCTGACGCGGCTGCTCAACCAGAGTCCGCAGGGCGCGAACCTGACGCCGGCGCAGATCGAGCAGTACGAACGCGACCTCGGCCTCGACCAGCCGGTGCTGGAGCGCTACGGAAACTGGCTCTGGTCCACACTGCAAGGCGATCTCGGCGAGTCGTTCGCCACACGCCTGCCGGTATGGAACGAGATCCAGGATCGCCTGCCGAAGAGCATCGAACTGGTGATTCTCGCCACGCTGATCTCAACGCTGCTCGCGATTCCGATCGGTGTCTTCTCCGCTGTGCGGCAGGGAGGGATCGGCGATTACGCCTCGCGGGTGTTCGCGATCCTGGGGCTCGCCGTGCCCAATTTCTTTCTCGCCGTGCTGGTGGTTACCTACGCCGCGGCGTGGGGCGGCGTCTCGCTCTCCACGCTGGATCCGCCCTACATCTGGGATGGCGTGTGGGACAACCTCGCGGGCATGATCGCACCCTCACTGGTGCTCTCCGCCTCGCTGATGGCGACGGTGATGCGGATGCAGCGCTCGACCGTGCTGGAGGTGGTCAACGAGGACTACGTGCGCACGGCGCGCGCCAAAGGGCTTGGTGAGCGTGTCGTCATTCTGCGGCACGTGCTGCGCAACTCGCTGATTCCCGTGATCACGATCTTCGCCAACCAGTTCGCCTTCCTGATCAGCGGCGCGGTGATCGTCGAGTTCATCTTCCGCATCGACGGGATCGGCGCGCTCGCCGTGCGCGCGATCCGACAGGTCGATTTCACGCTCGTGTTGGGCATCACGCTGGTGGTCGGATTCGGCGTGGTCTTCATCAACATCCTCGTCGACCTCAGCTATGCGTGGCTCGATCCGCGCATCCGCTACTCCTGATCTGAAAGCGCGAGAGACGCGATGACTACCCAGCCCGCCATCATTGACGAAGCCGCGCCCATCCCTCTGGCTCCGACGCCGCCGTGGTGGCGCGTCTGGGCGCGCCACGCGCGCAGCAAGCCGCTGGGCGCGCTCGGCGGACTGTTCATCTTCATCCTGATCGTCGCCGCGATCTTCGGACAGGACCTCAACATCGGCGGCACAACGATCATCCCCGGCTTCTCGCCGTTCCCGGCGCAAGAGACCAACATCCTGAACAAGCTGGGCGCGCCGTCCTGGACCCACATCGCGGGCAACGACTCGCTGGGCCGCGATATGTTCAGCCGGATCATCTACGGCGCACGCCCGGCGATCATCATCGGCATCGCCGCGACCGGACTCGGCATCCTGATCGGAACACTGATCGGGATGGTCTCCGCTTACGCGAGCGGCGTCACCGATCTACTGCTACAGCGGCTCTCGGACTCGTTTCAGGCGCTCCCGCCGCTGCTGCTGATGATGACGCTCGTCACCGTGCTGACGCCGAGCATGACGACGGTGATTCTGGTGATCGTGATCTTCTTAATACCCGGGACCCAGAGAGTCGTGCGCGGCACTGTGCTCTCCGCAATGGAGAACACCTACGTTGAGGCGGCGCGGACGATTGGCGCAGGCCCGATCCGCGTGATCTTCCGCCACATCCTGCCCAACATCATGGCCCCGATCCTCGTGATTGCCTCGGTCACGATCGGCGGCACGATCCTCGCCGAAGCCGCGCTCTCGTTCCTCGGTCTGGGCGCGAACTCCGCCGAGAATCCGACCTGGGGCTTCATCTTGTTTGAAGCCACCCAGCGCGGCAATCTCGATCGCTGGCCGTGGCTCGCGCTTGCGCCGGGCGTCGCGATCACGCTGATCGTGCTCTCCTTCAACCTGCTGGGCGATGCGCTGCGCGACATTCTGGATCCGCGGCTGCGGGGGACGGGCGCTGGGGCGTAGGGGAACCAAACGGGCTGCTGCGTCGTCAAGAGGGGTGGAGGGCCCGTGAGGCCGAGCGGCGCATCTCACCCCGCCCGCTGGTCGGCGCAGCTTGAGAGCGGCCGACGCAAACCCCGCCCGGCAGCCCTCCAATTCATCCGGGCGCCGCGCCGCCGAGTCGAGGGCGCGGCGCCCGGCTTGCTTTTCCGCCCATCGCGCGCCCTCTTCCGCCACACCGCGTGCGCCCTCTTCCGTCATACCCCCGCTTGCCCTCTCCCGCCACACCGCGTGCGCCCCTCTCCCGCTACGCCGCGTGCGCCCTCTCCCGCCATACCCGTGCTTGCCCTCTCCCGTCATACCCGTGCTTGCCACGGGTATCTCGCCGAGTACAGCACCCAAGCCCCGAGCCCGGCACCTCCGCCCCACGCACACCCTCCGCGCCCCACAGCGAGATACCCGTGGCAAGCACGGGTATGACGGATCTAACTTTGCGCGGGTGCGACGGATCGGTTGGGACAGGCGCGGCGGATTGGTTGGAGCGGGCGTGGTTGGGGAAGCGAGCGGCCGCTGGCCTAGACGCCTAGGCGGTTTAGTAGGTTGCGGGTGTCTACTACGTGGCGGGTGAGGCCGAGGTCTTCGGGGGGGAGGCCCATTGCTAGGCCGAGGAGTTGGGGGACGTGGAGGATGGGGAGGTTGAGGCGGCGGTCGATGACGTTGGCGGCGTCGGGCTGTTGGGCGTCGAGGTTGAGGTGGCAGAGCGGGCAGGGGGTGACGAGGGCGTCTGCGCCTTTGCCCTGGGCTTCGGCGAGGTGGGTGCCGGCCATTGTGAGGGAGTTTTGCTTGTTGGTGGTGAGGATGGGGAAGCCGCAGCACTTGGTCATGCCGTCGTAGGTGACGGTGGTTGCGCCGAGCATGGCGATGAGGCGTTCGAGGCTGTCGCGGCGCATGGGGTGTTCGTCGAAGTCGAGCGTGCGCTCGGGGCGGATGATGTAGCAGCCGTAGAAGGGGCCGAGGTTGAGTTCGTCGAGCGGGCGTTGGATGAGGGAGTTGATTCGGTCTTCGCCGATGTCTTCGAGCAGGATCCAGAGGAGGTGGCGGGGGTCGGCGGAGCCGCGGTATTCGATGCCTTCGGGGGCGAGGTGGTGGTTGATGCGGATGCGGTAATCGACGTCGCGCAGCTTTTCGGCGGCGAGGCGGTGGACGCCGACGCAGGTGGAGCAGATGTCCATCAGGGGGAGTTGCATTTGCTCGGAGATGGCCATGGTGCGGGCGTTGAGCACGTCCTGCAGGTAGGGCTCGCCGTCGGAGATGATGCCGGCGCCGGTGCAGGCGGCGGCTTCGAGTTCGACGAGTTCGAGGCCCATGTGTTTGGCGACGGCGATGGTCGAGGTGTAGAGCTCGGGGGCGGCGCCGCGGGCGACGCAGCCGGGCCAGAATGCGTATTTCATTGCGATGCTCCTCTGCTCCCTGCCGGCTGTTGGCGGGGCCGGCTTAGCCGCTGCCCAGCGCGGTTTCGAACTGCGCGCCGAAGGCCTCGGCGTCGACGTCGTGGTGGTGCTTTTCGGCTTCGACTTCTTCGAAGATGCGCTGGATTTGGCCGCGGCCCTGCTCGTTTGCGCCGTGGCGCTTGGCGGCCTCGAGCAGCTTGCGCGATTTGAGCAGGCGGATCGCGCCCGGGGTGTAGCCCAGCATTTCCTTGTGGGCGTCGATGTTGAGCGTGAGCAGGCGGCCGATGCCGACGGACTGGATGGGCAGGGAGGCTTCATCGAGCCGTCCGCGCTTGCGGACGCCGGAGGCGAAGCCCTTGTGGTGGCGCGCGCCGTGGTTGTTGGTGAAGCCGGCCTCGATGGAGAGCGCGCGCAGCTCCATGATCGCGTCCATCGGGAGCACATCTTTGGGGCAGGCCTGGACGCACATGTAGCAGCGGGTGCAATCCCAGATGCCGCCCTCGGTTTCGGCGAGGAACTTGAGCCGCTCCTCGCGCTTGGAGTCGCGGCTGTCCATCACGAAGCGGTAGGCCTTGGCCAGGGCGGCGGGGCCGAGGAACTTTTCGTCGACGGCGGCGACGGTGCAATCGGAGTAGCAGGCGCCGCAGTGGATGCAGGTCGAGGCGTGCGACCAGTGGTCGAAGTCCTCGACGGTCTGGCGGTACTCGCGCTCGGGCGGCGCCTGGTCTTCGTAGGGTTCGAGCCAGGTTTCGGCGCGCTCGAACTGGGCGACGAACTTTTCGGTGTCGACGACGAGGTCCTTGATCACGGTCTGGTTGCCCATCGGGCCGACGCGGATTGGGTCGCCGAGTTCGAGCGCCTCGCTGACCTGGGTCTGGCAGGCGAGCATCGAGCGTCCGTTGACTTTCATGGCGCAGGAGCCGCAGATCGCGTGGCGGCAGGACATGCGGAAGGAGAGCGTGCCGTCCTGCTCCCACTTGATCGCGTTGAGGCAGTCGAGCACGGTCTGGCCGGGCTGGACGTCGAGCGCGAACTGCTCGCTGTAGCTGCGCTCGGTGTCCGGGTCGTAGCGCTGGATGATGAAGTTCTGCTCGGGCATTGGGCGCTCCCCTCGCTGCTTGCCGCGGTGGGCGGGTGTGGTGGGTGGTCTCAGTAGGTGCGCTCCTGCAGGGGGAACGGCTCGCGGTGCTGCGGCTGCATGTTGACGGAGGAGTACTCCAGCCGCGGACCGTCGTCCTCACGGTAGGCGAGCGTGTGCTTGAACCAGTTTTCGTCGTCGCGCTCGGGGAAGTCGCGGCGGGCGTGTCCGCCGCGGCTCTCCTGGCGGGCGATTGCGCCGGTCACGATCACCTCGGCGTATTCGAGCATGTGGCCGAGTTCGACGGCGTCGAGCAGGTCGGTGTTGAAGGTCTGGCCGTGGTCGTCGATCGAGGCGCGGGCGTAGCGCTCCTGGTAGGCCTTGACGTCGGCCAGCGCCTGGTGCAGCTGCTCGTCGGTGCGGAAGACGCCGCACTTGTCCATCATTGTGTCGCGCAGTTCGGCGCGGATTTGGCCGATCTTCTCCGGTCCGTCGGCGCGCATCAGCGTGTCGACCTCGCCGATCGCGCGGGCCATGTCGCCCTCGTCGATCTCGGTCGGCGGCAGCTCCTTGACCACATCGAGGATGCCGCGTCCGGCGCGGCGGCCGAAGACGACCGCTTCGAGCAGCGAGTTGGTGCCCAGCCGATTTGCGCCGTGCACCGAGACGCAGGAGGCCTCGCCGGCGGCGAAGAAGCCCACGATCGGCGCGTCGTCCTGATCCTTCAGCCGCACCTGCCCGTTCACGTCGCAGGGGATGCCGCCCATCGAGTAGTGCGCGGTGGGTTGGATCGGCACCGGGTCGACGAGCGGGTCGATGCCGGCGAAGTCGCGCGCGAGATGGAGCACCGAGGGCAGCGCGTAGCGGATTCGCTCTTCGCCGATCGGGCGCAGGTCCATGAAGACCGAGTCTTGCAGCTCGGTGACGCCGCGCCCGGCCTCGATCTCGCTCTGCTCGGCGCGCGCCACGATGTCGCGCGGGGCGAGCTCCATCCGGCCCGGCGCGTAGTCCTCCATGAAGCGGTACCCATCGGAGTTAACGATGTGCGCGCCCTCGCCGCGCGCCGCTTCGCTGAGCAGGATGCCCGAGCCCTGCAAGCCGGTCGGGTGGAACTGGACGAACTCCATATCCTCGAGCGGCACGCCGGAGCGGTAGGCCATCACCACGCCGTCGCCGGTCGAGGCGAAGGCGTTGGTCGTGACGCGGAAGGCGCGCCCGTAGCCGCCCGTGCCGAACATCACCGTTTTGGCCGCGATCGCCTCGATCTGGCCGGTCAGGATGTCGTAGGCGGCGATGCCCTGGCAGACGCGGTCGCGGACGATCAGGTCGAGCGCGTACCACTCGCTGTAGACCTTGACGCCGCGGCGGAGGAGTTGCTCGAAGAGGACGGTGAGCACGGCGTGGCCGGTGCGGTCGGCGGCGTAGCAGGCGCGCGGCGCGGTGTGCCCGCCGAAGCGGCGCTGGGCGACGCGGCCCTGTTCGTCGCGGGAGAACGCGCAGCCCATGTGCTCGAGCTCGAAGATGTTCTCCGGCCCCTCGCGGGCCAGCAGTTCGGCGGCGTTCTGGTCGACGAGGAAGTCGCCGCCCTTGACGGTGTCGAACATGTGCAGGTCCCAGGAGTCCTCGGCGGAGTTGCCGAGCGAGGCAGCGATGCCGCCCTGCGCGGCGCCGGAGTGCGAGCGGAGCGGATGCACCTTGGAGAGGATCGCGACATCCAGCGAGGGGTCTTCGCTGACCTCCAGTGCGGCCCGCATTCCGGCGAGGCCCGAGCCCACGATCAGTACGTCATGCTGCAGCATCAGAACCCTCCAGCCGCGCGCTCCTCGGCGCGCTCAGGTCTGATTGTCGCACTCTTTGGCAGTGCGCGGTAGTGAGCAACGGTTAATCTGCGCGGTCGGCGAGCCTGACGCTGCGCTCCAGCGTTTCGACTGAGTCCCACGGGGTCGAGTCGAACAGCTCCTGCGCGACTTTGAGATAGCGCCACTGCTGCCCGCTGAGCGCCGTCGCGTCGCGGCACCACTGCGCGATCCGCTGATCCTTGCGGGCGACATCGATCGTCTCGACGCCTTTGGTCTCGATGATGAGCATTCCGCTCTGCGCGTGGACGAGGAAGTCGGGGCGGTAGCTGCGCAGGCCGCCGGCGGCGCTGACATAGGGCACGCTGAATTTGACCGCCGGCTCGTTTTTGGCGAACGCGAGGACATCGCTCGCGCCCTGATCGAGCCAGCGGGCGAAGCGGCGCTCGAGATCGGAGTCGCAGGGCACGAGGTTGAACACGGTCTTCTGCGCCTGCACCGTCTCGCGCGAGGTGGCGAACGGGTCGGCGTCGGAGACGCGCAGCCACTCGCCCGCAAACTCCACATCGCGCTGCTCATACGCGAGGCCGCGCAGCGCGCGCACGAAAACCTCGAAGAGCCAGCGCGTCGCGTCGCCGTGATTCAGCCGCGCCATCACCGGCGGCTGCTCCATTGAGACCGGCTCCTCGAACATTCGCTGCTCGATATAGCGCCGCATTCGGGGAGCGACCTGCGCGAACCCGTCGCTGAGGTTGGCGAGGCGGCACTCGCGCAGCGCCATCCGCGCGACATGATTGAGGTAGCGCGCCGCGTCGGCCGGAAACTCGCGCTCGAACTCGTCTTCATCAACCACCTCCAGCGTGAGCCAGTCGCGCCCGATGTACTGAATCTTGTCCTCTTCCAGGGTCAGCTGAATCGTGAACGGCTTTGGTGGCGGCTCGTCGACGACCAGCTCGTCCCACTTGGGAACCCGCGCGTGCAGCCCCGCGCTGAGCTGGGGCAGCTCGATGTCGTATTGCAGCTTGTCCGGGTCGACGCGCACCGTCTCCATTCCGTACTTGAGCGCGTTGACCGGCTCCCAGGGAATGTTCAATCCCTCGTCGCCCAGCTCGCGCTCCCAGAAATCGCGGAACGCCTCGTGCTCGATCACGATCAACTGCTCGCGGTCGTCGCCGTGCGCGACCGGCCACATCCGCCGCAGCCCGCGGCCGAGCGTCTGCTCAGGCAGAATTTGCGATTTCGCGCTATAGGAGCGGAGCGCGACAATCACGCACACATTGCGCACATCCCAACCCTCACGCAGCATTAGCACCGAGACGATCGCGCGATACGGGTTATCGGGCTCGTCCACTTTGCGCGACGCCTCACGCAGCTTGTCCAACTCCCGCTGCTTGTTGGCGGCCAGGCTGATCTCGCCGTTGCGGTTGGTGTGAATGACCAGCACCGACTCCTCGGAAAAGTCCGGCTGCGTCGCCAACCACTCGCCAATCTGATCCGCCGAATCAGTATCTTCGGTCATCACGAACAGCAGCGGGTTGCGTCCGGTGCCCTTCAGCGCCGTTCGGACCTCGTTCCACTTGTGGATGCCCGCGTTGAGCTTGTCGCGGTGCTGCTCGGCGGCGTTGTCCGAGACGTTTTCGAGGTCGCCCGACAGCTCGCCGAGGATCGGCCGCTTGACGATGCCGTCCTCGACCGCCTGCGCAATCGGGTAATCCACCACAATCTGGTCGAACAGCCGCCCGTTGTTGTGCTTGGGCGTGGCCGAGAAATCGAGCTGCAAGCGCAGGCCGTCGCCCAGCTCGTCATGCAGATTCTCGATCGTGCGGTACCACTCCAGATCGTCGTCGTGGACGTGATGCGCTTCGTCGTTGAGCAGCATCAGCTCGCCGTGCGACGCGATCTGATTGCGGAAGCGCAGCCCGGCGCCGGCGCCGCCCGTCGGCGGCGGGCCGCCCAGCACGCCCGAGATCGCGGCCGGCTCGCCGCCGCGCGAGCGCCGACCGCGCGACTCGTAGAGCTGGTGGATGTTGGTCAGATACAGCGTGCCGCGCGTCGAGGACTGATACGGATCGTCGCGCGTCACGACCGAGAAGCTCCAGTCCGCTTGCCAGGGCGGCGGAATCAGCGGATCGGCGCGGAAGATCGCCCCATTGCCGAAATCGTCGAGCAAGCGCTCATAGACGATCACGTTGGGCGCGATCAGCGCGAAGCTCTGCGCGTAGTCGGCGCGCCGCTCCGACTCGAACTGCGCGTTGAAATAGGACCAGACGACGGCGAGCGACATCACCTTGGTCTTGCCCGCGCCGGTCGCCATTTTGCAGACGTAGCGCGGCCAGCGATCCTGCGCCGGGTTCAGCAGCACCTCCTGTTGCGTGTCGAACTCCCGCGCCAGCGTGTACAGGCTTGTCGCTTGCAGAACTTCACGCAGGTAGATCACCGTCTCGATCGCTTCGCGCTGGCAGTAGTAGTAGAGCCAGTCCTCGCCTTTGATTTGGTGATCGGTCTCGAACCAGTGGCGCAGCAGCGCTTTGGTCGTGTTGGTCGCGCCGTCGTAACCGTTGCCGCGCCAGGTGTGGACAGCCTGGCGGATCGCCGGCACCAGCGCGGCCTTGGACTGCCGCTGCCGCACCGGTATCTGGTAGGCCTGCATTAAGCGCGCGTGCGGCATCGCTATTCGACCTCCACCGTCAGCTCGCGCGTCGTGTCGTTGCCGAAAATGTCGATCACCTTGAGCATGACCGTCTTGCGCCCCGGCGCGTCGTAGCGGTGCGGATCGCTGATCAGGCTCAGCGACGGATCCTGCCGCGTGCGGTAGGACTGCCAGGAGTTGACGAACGTTTCGCCGTCGTAGTCGAAGTCGATCGACCAGTAATCGATCCAGTCGGACCATCGCTCGATCGCGCCGCCAACCTTTTTCGCCATGTACTCGTCGACGGCGGGCGTGAAGCTCTCGATTTCGACGACCAGGCCGCGATCGTCCTGCTCGTGCCGGAGCTCGACAACCGACAGCTCGAAGAAGTGGATGTCGCCGGCCGCAACCGCCTTTTGATCCATCACCTCGCGCGGGATGTTGAGCAGGTGGACATCGACTTCGTAGAAGTGCGCCAGCTCATCCTTGCGCGACGGGTTCAGCCCCATCTCCCACTCCCAGCCGAGCACATCGAGCGCCAGAGTCGAGCCCTCCGCGCATTCGGAGATCGCCAACTCGAGCTCGTCGGCGGTTACGGGAGCGTCGGTCGCGCCTACATGCACCATGCGGTCCCCCTTGATGCCGTGCAGGTGATTGAAGCCCTGGATGCGAGTTGCGCCGTAGAGTTGGACGATGAAGTCGTAGTATTCGCCGATCTGCTCGCCCACATCAGCGCCCTGCCAGTGCGAGCGCTCGTAGCGGCCAAGGTTGAGCACCTCGAACGGGCGGCAGTCGGGACTGTCGAGCATGCGCTTGCGGGATGTTTGGACCGCGAATCGCCCCAAGTCGACGCCGATCCATCGTCGATCCAGTGCTTCGGCCGCAGTGACCGTTGTTCCCGAACCCAAGAAGAAATCCGCGACGAGATCACCCGGGCGGGACGAAGTTGCGATAATCCTCCTGAGTAGCGCCAGTGACTTCTGCGTCGGGAAATTAACTCGTTCTTTCGCTGTCGGTGAGACGCGGAACACATCATCCCAAAGATCGACGACCGCTTTGCCTGCCACATCCTTCAGGTATCGCTTCCGTCGTAGAGACCTGCCTGTGGAGGAAAGCACGATGTCCCCTTGGTCATAGAGCCGCTGCATCGTTTCGCGCGAGTACCGCCAGTATCCGGTCACACCGAGAAACTCGTAGTGCGGGTTGCCTTTGGCGCCACCGCCGGGACCATCGACTGGTACCAGTTGGTAGCGTTCGCCAGTTGAGTCGTCGGTGTACTTGAACGTTTCGGCGATCTCGTCTTCTGTGTACGGTCGATACTGAGGATTCCAGGTGGCACTCGAGCTGCGATAGATCAAGATCGATTCGGTCACTCGCCCATGGTGCTTCGCGCCTTGTGCGCCATCGCCTCGCCCGTACGTCCGCTTCCACGTGATCTCATTGGCCAGATTGTCTATGCCGAAGACATCGTCGCAGAGCGCCCGCACAAGGTGCGAAACGTTTTTGCCGATGTGGATGTAGATCGTTCCTGACTTCGCGAGAAGCTCGCGCATCAGGAGCAGTCGATCCGCCAGCATTGGGAGATATGAGGACAAACCCGCCTTCCACGTGTCTCGATACGCGATCTCCTCGATCGCGCTCGGTGCCTTGGTCAGCTGGCTGCGCCCGACCTTGACTTCGTAGGAGAAATCCGCCCCCGTCGCGAACGGCGGGTCGATGTAGATCAGGTCCACCTTGCCGGCGAACTCGTTGAGGAGGCTGCTGAGGACGTACTTGTTGTCGCCCCAGATCAGCTTGTTGCGCCAGCCTTCGGGCCACCAGTCGGGGAGTTCGCCGCCGTCGCGCAGGCGCGCCTGGCCGCCGGCGGAGCGGGAGACCTCGTTGACCCGCTCGATCGTCTGGAAGGGCAGCGCGACGCGCTCAACCTCGGTCGTCTTGCCCGGCCAGACCAGCTCGACCTTTTCGTAGCCTTGGACCTGTGGGGGGGGGGGGTACCATAACGGGTTATGTTCCCTTCGCCCTTGCGCCCGCCCGGCGGCGGCGGGCCGATCGGCGGCTAACCGCCAGCATAGTGGTGGATGATTTTGCGGGCTAGGGGGCCTACGGCTTCCAGGGCGACGGCTTGTAGGAGGATGAGGCTCTTGGCGTCTACGATTTCGCCCTGCTCTACGGCTTGCATGGCTTCGCCTAGCGTGCGCCACTCGACGATTAGCTCCTCGTCCTCGTCGGGCGGGAGGGGGGATTGTGCGCATTGGGCGGCTTGGAAGCCGTAGAGGTACTCGGTGGCCCAGCCGGGTGCGACGTAGAACTCGTGGACGGGGGTGAGCTGGCCGGGTTCGAGGCCGACCTCTTCGCGCAGTTCGCGGCGGGCGGCCTGCTCTGGGGTCTCGCCGGGGTCGATTCGGCCGGCGGGGAGCTCGAGCAGGGGACGCTCGGCGGGGGCGCGCCACTGGCGGACCAGGGCGATTTGGCCGTCGTCGTTGAAGGCGAGAACGACCACGGCGTCGGGGTGCTCGACGATCTCGCGGGCGGCGCGGCGGCCGTCGGCCATTTGTATATGGTCGATGCGCAGGGAGAGGCGCGAGCCCTCGTAGACGCGCTCGCTGTCGAGCCGCGTTTCTTGCAGCTGCTTGTCGTCGCTCATGGTTGACTCGCGTTCTGGTGTTGGGCGATGCGCTCGCGCAGGTCGATGCTGACCGCGACCTCGTCGCAGTTTTCGTATTTGGGGCAGCGGAAGCACTCGTTCCAGACCTTGCGGGGGAAGGCGCTGACGCCGGCGACGCGGAAGCCGAGCCGCTCGAAGAAGGCGGGGGTGGTGGTGAGGGCGAAGACGGTTTTGAGGCCGAGTTCAACCGCTTCGTCGAGGCAGGCTTCGACCACGATTCGGCCCAACCCCTGGCCCTGCGCCTTGGGGTCGACGACCAGCGACTTGATTTCGGCGAGGTCGCGCCACTCGACGTGGAGCGCGCCGGCGGCGAGCAGGGGGCCGCCGGGCTTGCCGTCGGCGCGCGCGGGGACGACGACGAAGTCGCGGATCGTCTCGTAGATTTCGCCCTCGGTGCGGGGCAGCACATCGCCGGTCGTCTCGGCCCAGTAGGCGATCAGGCGCTGGATTTCGCGAGCGTCGGCGACGGAGGCGCGCTGGGCGCGGGCGTCGGCGGGGGCGCTCACGGGCGGGCTCCGGCGCGGAGCAGGTCGCGGGCGCTGCTGCGGTTGGCGGCGGTATCCGCGCCGAGCATTTCGGCCAGCTCGACCAGGCGCTGCTCGGGCGCGAGCGTTTCGACCTGCACGATGCTGCTTTGGGAGTCGGCGGCCTTGCGCACGCGGATGTGCTCGCCGGCGTGGGAGGCCACCTGCGGCAGGTGGGTGATGCAGAGCACCTGATGCGAGCGTCCGAGGCGGGCGAGGCGCTCGCCGACCGCGCCGCCGCTGCGCCCGCCCAGACCAGCGTCGATTTCGTCGAAGAGCAGGACGGGCACGGAGTCGCGGTCGCCCAGCACGGCCTTGATTGCGAGTGTGAGGCGGGCAGTTTCGCCGCCGCTGGCGACGCGGCGCAGCGGTCGCGGGGGGGTGTCGGGGTTGAACGAGACGAGCAGCTCGACGCGCTCCGCGCCGGTCTGGTCGAAGCCGATTTGGTCGCCGTCGTCGGAGGCGATGGCGCGATCGTCGCCGCTTGCCGCGAGCGGCTCGAAGGCCAGATCGATGATTGCGCCTTCCAGGTGGAGCGGGGCGCATTCCTCGCGGATTGCGGCGGCGAAGCGCTGCGCGGCCTTGCGGCGGGCGGCCGAGAGGCGGTTGGCGGCGGTCTCGATTTCGGCCAGCAGGGAGTCGGCCTCGGACTGCGTGCCGGCGAGGTCCGCTTCCTCGCTTTCAAGTTGCTCGGCCTCGCGGGCGGCTTGCTCGCCGTAGGCGATCACGTCGGCGACGGTGTCGCCCCAGCGGCGCTGGAGTTCGGCGATCAGCGAGAGGCGCGACTCAACCTCGGCGAGGCGGGCGGGATCGATCACGATCGTGTCGGCGTAGGCGCGCAGTTCGCGTGCGGCGTCGGCGGCGTGTTCGGCGGCGGACTCCAGAGACGCGGCGAGCGCGGCGGCGTCAGGGTCCAGCTCGAGCAGTCGGCGGGCGGCGCTGAGGGCTGTTCCGAGCGCGTCGGACTCGAGCGCTGCGCCGGCGGTCTGGGAGTCCTCCATCAGGCGGGCGGCGTGTTGGAGGCGGGAGTGCTCGGCGCGCAGCTGCTCCTCTTCGCTGGCGCGCAGCGCGGCGGCGGCGATCTCCTGCGCCTCATGCTTGAGCAGAGCGACGCGGCGGGCGCGATCGCGCTGGTCGCCGGCGATGGCGGCGATTCGGCGATCGAGGGCGTGCAGCCGCCGCACCATCCCGGCGAATTCGCCTCGCGTTTCGCCGAGGCCGGCGAAGCGGTCGAGCAGGGTGAGCGCTTGTCCGGGGCGGAGCAGGGAGAGGTGCTCGCGCTGGCCGTGGATGTCGGCGAGCCAGGGGGCGAGGCCGCGCACGGTGTCGAGCGCGGCGGTGCGGTCGTTGATGCGCAGCCGCCCGGAGATTCGCGCGCGCTCGGCGTCGAGCGAGAGCCAGCGGCGCAGCAGTAGTTCGCCGTCGAACGGCACGTCGATTTGCTCCAGGGCTGCGGCGACGGCGTCGCGTGAGGGGCTGTCGCGCAGGTCGAAGACGGCTTCCACCTCGGCCCGCGCCGCGCCGGGGCGGATGAGCGCGGCGTCGGCGGGGCCGCCGAGTGCGAAGCGGAGGGCTTCGAAGAGGACGCTTTTGCCGGCGCCGGTTTCGCCCGTGATCACGGTGAAGCCGGGCGCGAGGTCCAGCTCGGCCTGCTGCGTCAGCACGAAATCCCGCAGGCGCAGGGCGCTCAGCACGTGGCCGCGACTCCGTCACCGCCGCGTCCCGCCGCCCGTTGGGGTTCGGCGCCGCGACACTGTTTATGGTACCCGACGCGGGTTGCGGTGGTCAGGTTTGGTAGGTCTTGGTAGGCGGTGGCGGTTAGCCCGGTTCGGCTTCGTCGGTGTGGAAGGGTTCGACGCCGGTGCGTTGGACGGCGCGGAGGCGGCGCTCGTCGAGCCAGGCGAGGCGCTTGCCGAGTTGGGCGAAGAAGGGACGCGCGCCGAAGCGGATCAGGCGGGCGACGGACTCGCTGCGGCGGACTTCGACGCCGCCGCCGGGGGCGACGGGATAGGGGCGCTGGCCGTCGACGGAGAGCATGCCGGAGTGCTCCTGTCCGAGGCTGAGGTCGATCACGGCGTCGGCGGGGAGCACGAGCGGGGCGGCGGCAGCGAGGTGGGGCGCGACGGGCGTGAGCACGACGCTGCGGGCGCGGGGGTGCAGGATTGGGCCGCCGGCGGAGAGCGAGTAGCCGGTGCTGCCGGTGGCGCTGGCGACGACGATGGCGTCGGCGCGGACGACGCCGATGGGGTCGGAGTTGACGTGGACGGCGAGGTAGGCGGGCTGGCCGAGGCTGCCGCGGCCGAGCATTACGTCGTTGAGGGCGGGCATTGCGGCGGGGGCGTCGGTTGCGCCGCGGGGGCGCGCTTCGAGCATTGAGCGCTCTTCGACGCCGTAGTCGCCGCGCAGCAGGGCGGGGAGGTGGTCGTCCAGTTGTTCGGGGGTGAGTTCGGTGAGGAAGGCCTGGCGGCCCATATCGACGCCGAGGATTTGGACTTCGTGGCGCGAGGCGGCGCGGGCGGCGCGGAGCACGGTGCCGTCGCCGCCGATGCAGATCAGCAGGTCGGTGGTGGGCAGGAAGCGTTCGGACTGCTCGGCGTCCCAAGGTTCGGAGATCCAGACATGGGGGACATCGGCGCGCAGTTGTTCGGCGGCGCGCTGGGCGAAGTCTTGGGCCTCGGGCAGGCGGGGGTGGTAATAGAAGCCGATGCAGCTGACGTCGGTCATGGCGGCGGGGCTCCCTCCGCGTCGGGCGGGCGCAGCCAGACAAACCACTCGCGGTTGCCCTTGGCTCCGCGCAGCGGGGAGCGGAGCACGCCGCCGACGCGCCAGCGTCGGCGCAGCGCCCAGCCGAGCAGGGCGGTCACGGCGCTGGCCTGCGCCAAGCGGTCGCGGACTACGCCGTCGTCGTCGACCTGATCGCGCGGCGCTTCGAATTGCGGTTTGACCAGCGCGATGACATCCGCGCGGGCGGCGGCGACCTCGCCGACGCGCGGCAGCACGGCGCTGAGGCCGATGAAGGAGAGGTCGATCGCGACCAGGTCGGGGAGCGGCTCGATGCGGGGCAGCTCGCGGGCGTTGACGCGCTCAAGAGATTGGACGCGGGGGTGGGAGCGCAGTGTGTCGGCGAGTTGGCCGTAGCCAGCGTCGACGGCGCGGACGTGCGCCGCGCCGCGCTGGAGCAGGCAGTCGGTGAAGCCGCCGGTGGATGCGCCGAGGTCGAGGCAGATGCGGCCGGCGGGATTGATTGACCAGGCGTCGAGAGCGGCGGCGAGCTTGTCGCCGCCGCGCGAGACGAATTGGGGCGGGGCGGCGATCTCGAGTTGGGCGTCGGAGGCGATCAGCATGCCGGCCTGGGTGAGCCGCCGTCCGGGAGCGCGGACGCGACCGGCGAGGGCGAGCGCGCGGGCTTCGCGCGAGTTTGCGGCGAGGCCGCGCGCTACCAGGAGGTCATCGAGTCGGCGCCGGCGCGGGCGGTTCGGCGCAGCCGCGGCCGACGCCGCGGGCATCAGGCGCTTTCCTGCTGCGCCGCCGCCTCGCCGCCTCTGCTGCGAATGGCCTGGTACTCGACGGCGCGGCCCTGCTCGTTGAGCAGCAGGGGGCGTTCGAGCCGCTTGATGGTGTCGGCGTTGACGACGCACTTTTTGACCTCTGGCCTGCTGGGCACCTCAAACATTACGTCAAGCAGCAGGTCTTCGACGACGGTGCGCAGGCCGCGCGCGCCGGTGGCTTCTTTGAGCGCAGTCGCGGCGATTTCGTCGAGCGCTTCGGGGGTGAAGGTCAGTTCGACGCCGTCCATGGCGAAGAATTGCTCGAACTGGCGCACGAGCGCGTTCTTGGGCTCGGTGAGGATTTGCACCAGCGAGTCCTGGTCAAGCGGGTCGAGCGCGACGACGACGGGGAGGCGTCCGACGAATTCGGGGATCAGGCCGTATTTCTGCAGGTCGTCGTGGCTGAGTTGGTGAAGCAGGGCGGCGGAGGCTTCCTTGGCGCGCGCTTCAGCGCCGAAGCCGATGCTGCGCACGCCGCTGGCGACGCGCCGATCGATGATCGGGCCCAGCCCCTCGAACGCGCCGCCGCAGATAAAGAGCACCTTGCTGGTGTCGATCTGGAGGAACTCCTGGTGGGGATGCTTGCGTCCGCCCTGGGGCGGCACGGAGGCGACGGTGCCCTCGATGATTTTGAGCAGCGCCTGCTGGACGCCCTCGCCGGAGACATCGCGGGTGATTGAGGGGTTGTCGGCCTTGCGGGCGATCTTGTCGATTTCGTCGATGTAGATGATGCCGCGCTCGGCGCGGGCGATGTCGAAGTCGGCGGCCTGAATTAAGTGGAGGAGGATGTTTTCGACATCCTCCCCCACGTAGCCGGCCTCGGTGAGCGCGGTCGCATCGGCGATCGAGAAGGGGACATCGAGGATTCGCGCGAGGGTGGAGGCGAGCAGGGTCTTGCCGACGCCGGTGGGGCCGACCAGCAGGATGTTGCTCTTTTCGAGTTCGACGCCGTTGGTCGCTTCGATTTTGGTGCCGATTCGCTTGTAGTGGTTGTAGACGGCCACGGCGAGGACGCGCTTGGCGTCGTCCTGTCCGACGACGTGATCGCAGAGGCGCTCGTAGATCGCCTGGGGGGGCAGGACTTCGGCTGCTTCCTGCTGGGGCGGGGGGCTGGCCTGCGTTTCTTCGGGGACGCCGGCCTCTTCGCGGATCACGTCACGGCAGGCTTCGACGCATTCGTTGCAGATGTAGACGCCGCCGGGTCCGGCGACCAGACGGCGCACGAGGGTCTGGTCTTTGGCGCAGAATGAGCAGTGGTATTGAGAGTGGCCGCCGCCGCCTCGGGACATTGTCATTCAGCCATCCTCTCAGGGTGCGGGCGGTCGCCCGTCGTCGTCGGAGCCGTGCGAGTTTAAGCGCCCGCGGCAGCCGCCGCGTCGCCGCTCGATTCGGTGGTGAGCACGTCGTCGACCAGGCCGTATTCCTTGGCCTGCTCGGCGTCAAGGTAGAAGTCGCGGTCGGTGTCGGCCTTGATTCGGTCCAGCGGTTGGCCGGTGTGTGCGGCGAGGATGCCGCGGATGATTTCGTTGTTGCGGAGCAGTTCGCGGGCGGCGATTTCGATGTCGGAGGCCTGCCCGCGCGCGCCGCCCAGCGCCTGGTGCATGTGGATTGTGGCGTGGGGCAGGGCGTAGCGCTTGCCGGCCGCGCCGGCCGAGAGCAGCACGGTGCCCATCGAGGCCGACATGCCCACGCAGATCGTGGAGACATCGGCGTTGATCAGTTGCATGGTGTCGTAGATCGCCAGGCCGGCGGTGATCACGCCGCCGGGCGAGTTGACGTAGATCTGGATGTCGCGGTCGGGGTCTTCGCGGTCGAGGTAGAGCAGCTGGGCGACGACGACGTTGGCGACCTGGTCGTCGATCGGGGTGCCGAGAAAGATGATGCGCTCGCGCAGCAGGAGCGAGTAGATGTCGTAGGCGCGCTCGCCGCGGTTGGTGCTCTCGACGACCATCGGGATGATGTCGCTGGGGCGACTCAGGGACATGCGGACCTCCTCAAACATCGTCTGCCTTGCCAGTGTACCTGCGATTCAGCTATGCGGGCGGCTCAGCGTGGTTTGGCAACGGAAGCAGCGGTTACGCATCCTCCGACGCATCGGGCTGTTCGGACTGTTCGCTGTCGGCGACGGCATCGGCATCGGCATCGGCATCGCCATCGGCGCCGCTTTCTGCGTCTTCCGGGGGAGCGTCGTCGGGGGCCTCGTCTTCGGAAGCTTCATCGGCGGCGCCCAGGCCGGCGTCGTGGTTGGCGAGGGCGATTTGTTCGAGCCGCTCGACGGTGCGCTCGCGGACGAGTCGCTCGCGGATGTTGGCGCGCAGCTGATCGAGGACGGCATCCTGGGGCGCCTGCTCCTCGGGGACCGCGCGCAGCATTTCCTCGAGGTCGGCCTCGACTTCTTCATCGGTCACGTCGATCTGTTCGGCCTTGGTGACCTCCTGCAGGACGAGGGTGTTGATCACGCGGTCGTTGGCCTGCGCGCGGAAGCTGGCCAGCAGTTGCTCGCCCTGTTCGCCTTCGTCGCGGAGGAAGGTGGCGGGGTCCTGACCCATCTGGCGGGCGAATTCCTGGCGCATGTGCTCGACTTCGTGGGCGACGAGGGCGGGGGGATATTCGAGGGTGGCCTTGGCGATGGCAGCCTGTAGCACGGCGGCGCGGAGTTGCTCCTTGCCCCGCTGTTCAGCGCCCTCGCGCAGCTGATCGGCGATCCGCGCGCGCAGTTCGGCGAACGTCTCGAACTCGTCGGAGACCTCCATTGCGAAATCGTCGTCGGGGTCGGGCAGTTCCTCCTGCTTGACCTCGTGGATCGTGACGTGGAACTGCACCGTCTGCCCGGCGACTTCGTCGTCGGGCCAGTCCTCTTCCACGTCGAGCTCGAACTGGTGCTCAACGCCGATCTCGAGGCCGAGCAGCTGCTCGAGCAGTCCGGGCAGGGCGACCTGCTGGCCCTCGCGCAGGAAGAACTCCGCGCCGCTCTCGCTGAGCACTTCTTTTTCGCCGACGAGGGCGCGGAGGTCGGCGGTGATCTGGTCGTCGAGTTGGGGGGCGCGCTCGACGGGTTCGAGCAGGGCGTGGCGGCGGCGCAGCGAGAGCACCTGCTCGTCGACCAGTTCTTCGCTGTACTCGCTCTCGGGGCGTGCGACGGCGATGCTGCGGTAGTCGCCCAGTTCGATGGTGGGTGGGAGGGGGACGGTGACGCGCAGGGTGAGCGGCTCGCGAGCGGTGATCTCGACTTCGGGCGGCGCGACCGTTTCCAGCCCTTCGCCCTCGAGCGCTTCTTGCACGGCCTGGGGCAGCATCCGCTCGGCGGCTTCCTCGAAGACGGCGTCGACGCTGAGCGCGCGCTCGACGACCTGGCGCGGCGCTTTGCCCTTGCGGAAGCCGGGGATGCGGTAGCGCTGGGAGAGGCGGCGCGCGGCCTGATTGAGCGAGCGCTCGACACGCTCGTCATCCAGCTCGATGTCGAGCACGACCTGAGCTTCGGGGATGCGTTCCGCAGTGACCTTCATTCGCCCACAACCCGTTCCAACACGCCGGCGCGCGTTCACGTGAGCATATCAGCGCCTCTGGTAAGGGCAGGCGGGGTCATCTGCCGCGGGGGTTGAGCACATCGTTGACGGCGTCGCCGAGCAGGTTGAAGGCGAGCATGAGAATGAGGATGAAGCCCATCGGGACGAGCAGCATTTGAGGGTGCAGGATCAGCGAGGTCCAGCCGCCCGCGTCGTCGACCATCGCGCCGAATGAGGCGGTCGGGGGGGTGACGCCGATGCCGAGCCAGGTGAGCACGACCTCCGCGCCGGCGATTTCGCCCAGCGAGGCGCTCATGCCGACCACGATCCAGGGCAGCACGGCAGGGAAGAGGTGGCGCACGAGGATGCGCGGGGTGCGGGCGCCGATGCATTCGGCGGCGAGCACGAAGTCGGACTCGCGCGTGGCCAGCGTCTGGGCGCGGATGAAGCGGGCCGTGCCGCCCCAGCTGACGAATGACATGGCGAAGATCATCAGGGTGTAGGTGTGGATGCCCTGGGCGATCAGGAAGTCGGTGCCGAGCCAGTCTTCGAGATCGCGCACGACATCGCCCCACGGCTCGCGGAAGGCCGAGACGATCACGAGCAGGATTAGCAGGCCGGGCAGCGCGAGCACGAAGTCGGCGGCGCGCATGATCGCGGTGTCGATCCGGCCGCCGCGATAGCCGGCGAGCAGGCCGAGCCCCCAGCCGAGGAAGATGTTTCCCACGACCACCGAGAGCACGCTGACGATCAGGGTAGTGCGCAGGGAGAAGAGCGCGCGGGAGAAGAGATCGCGGCCGAGTCGGTCGGTGCCGAAGAGGTGGCGGGAGGATGGTCCCTGCAATTCCTCTCCGTGCCGCAAGACGAGCTGCGTGCCCGGTCGCAGCACCGTCTCCGCGCTGAGCGGACCGTGCTCGGCGACCAGATCGGGGTTGAGCGCGGAGAGGGAGCGCAGCTCGACATCCAGCCGCTCGGCGAACGCGGCGAGCGACTCGCCTGCGCCGTCGTCGGTCGCGCGGATCGCACGTGTGACGCGCAGATTCGAGGCGGTCGGATCCTGCAGCCCCGTGTCGACGCCGAATGCGTCGAGCATCGTGTAGAGGCCGGCGCCGTAGAGGATTGTGATCAGGAGGACGCAGACGACGGCGATTCGCTTCCTGAAGAGGGCGCGCAGGGCGCGCAGCCAGGGGGCCTCCGATCGGGGCGGGCGGCTCCAGGCATCGAGACCTTCCGCTGCGGCGCTCACGAGAACCTCGCCGTGTAGCGAATGCGCGGATCGATGAAGATGTAGACGATGTCGATCAGGGCGTTGACGACGATGAACAGGGTGGCCGTGAGCAGCGTGAAGGCGAGTACGACGTTGAAGTCGCGCTGGGTGATCGACTGGAAGAGAAACCTGCCAACGCCGGGTACGCCGTAGCGTGTTTCGATGATGATCGAGCCGACGATCACGCCGACGACCGAGAGGCCGATGATGGTGCTGAGGGGGAGCAGCGCGTTGCGCAGGACGTGGCCGTAGAGCACGCGGCGCTCGGTGAGTCCTTTTGCGCGGGCGGTGCGCACGTAGTCGTCGTCAAGCGTCGCCAGCAGGCTGACGCGGACGAAGCGCGCCATTCCGCCGAGCGAGGGGATTGTCAACGCGACGACGGGCACGATGTAGGAGGTGGGATCGCCCGGCGTCCAGACCGCGGGCACGTTGAAGCCCAGGGCGTTGATGAGGGGCGCGGCCCACTGAGCGAAGAAGGCGACCACGAGGACGATGAAGATCGGCGCGGGGATCGAATCAAAGACTTTCCAGAACGCGATTGTGGCCGGGTCTTTCCAGGTGCCGCGCCGCGTGCCGGCGTAGACGCCGAGCGGGATGCCTAACCCGAAGACCAGCGCGAGGACGATCAGGTTGATCTGGGCGGAGACCCAGATCCGTTCGCCGAGCAGCTCCTGGACCGAGCGGGTGGGGCTGCGGTAGTAGTAGGAGGGACCGAGGTCGCCGCGCGTGACCAATCCGACAACGTAATTGCTGAATCGTTGGAAGAAGTTGCCGTTGAGGCCGAATTCTTCACGAATTTGCTCTGCCTGTTGGGGATCGATCTCGCGCTGTCCGGCGATGATGTCGACGGGATCGCCGGGGGCGATTTGGGTGATGACGTAGGTGAAGACGAGCACGGCGAAGACGAGCAGGGGCACCAGCGCGAGGCGGCGCAGCAGCAGGGGGATTGCTCCCGAGATGCCCATCGCGCGACGGCGCTCCCGACGCCCGGCGGCGCCGAACTACTGCGCCAGCCGTACGTACCGTAGCTGGGGCACGACCATGCGCGTCGGCACGTAGCCCTCGACGTAGGGCTGGACCAGCTCGTGCGCCTGCGAGTGCCAGAGGGGGATCCAGACGGCGTCGCCGACCAGTCGGCGCTCGACATCGCGGTAGAGCTCGATGCGCCGCTCGGCATCGAACTCGGTTCGCGCATCTTCGAGCAGCTGGTCGATCTCGCGGTCGTTGAGCGCGACATCGTTGCCCAGCGAGCGGCTGTGGAACTTGTAGTCGAGGATGTTCTGGGGGTCGGGGAAGTCGAGGCTCCAGCCGAGGCTGAACATGGGGTAGAGGCCGCGGTCGAGTTCGGCGATGAAGGTGGCGAATTCGACCTGCTGGATTTCGACTTCGAGGCCGAGGTGCGTGCGCCACATGTCCTGGATCGCCTCGATGGTGCCGCTGGGGGTTGCGCCGGCGCCGGAGACGGTGAGGCGGATCGATTCGAGGATCGGCGTGCCGAAGTAGCGCGATTCGGCCAGCAATTCGCTGGCCAGCTCGGGGTCGAAGAGCAGGCCGAAGTAGTCCGGGTCGTGCGCGGCGATGCCCGGCGGGACGATGCCGGTGGCGACCTGGGTCAGGTCCTGGTGGACGGTCTCGACGATGGTGCGCTTGTCGATCGCGTGGGCAAGAGCGCGGCGCACCTGCGGGTCGTCGAAGGGCGGCGCCTGGGTGTTGAAGGCGATGTAGAAGGTGGAGAGCTCGTTGCGGGTGACGTAGAGCGGGTTGAGGTCGGAGGCGGGGTCGCGCACGCGCTCGACGTCGTTGATGCCGACGAAGGCGATATCGACCTCGTCGTTTTCAAACTGTTCGAGGCCGCCGCCGGCGAAGCGCACCTGCACGGTCTCGACGCCGGCCGGGGTGAGGTGGTAGTCGTCGAAGCGCTCCAGCACGATGCTTTCGCCGAAGGTCCAGCTGGCCAGCCGGAACGGTCCGCTGCCGTTGGGCGCGTTGGCCCAGCGCTCGGGGTCCGCCTCGACCTGCTCGCGGTCGACCACGTAGGCGGTGGGAAAGGTGAGCAGGTAGAGGAAGTAGGGCTTGGCCTGGTCGATCGTGATGTCCAGGGTGACTTCATCGATCACCTGGAGGCCGACGATTTCGTCGGCGCGGCCGCGGGTGTACTCGCGCACGCCGACGATGTCGCCGAGGAAGTCGGGCGCGGTGGGCGAGAGCGTTTCGGGGTCGGCGTGGCGCTCGAAGCTCCATTTCACGTCTTCGGCGGAGATGCGCTTGCCGTCGTGGAAGCTGGCGTCGCGGCGAATTGTGAAGCGGTAGGTGACGGTGCCGTCGGCGTTGAGGGTTGGTCCTGGGACGGCCTCGGCGAGGTCGGGGGCGATGCGCAAGTCCTGGTCGAGGGTGAGCAGGCCGCCGAAGATTTCGACGACGAAGCGTGCGGAGCTGACATCGGTGACCTGGGCGGGGTCGAGGTTGAGCGGTTCATCGCGGGCGATGCGCAGGGTGTTGTCGGAGCGGGGCGCGCGCTGCGAGGCGGGCCGGCTTGATGGCGTGGCGTCCTGCTGATCGGAGTCCGCGTCGGCTTGATCGGACTGGCCGCGCTCTTCGCGCTGCTGGCCGTCTCCCACCGAAGTCTGTTGCTCCTGGCGCGTTTCGCGCTCGCCGCTCTGGGACTGCGACGGCGCGGATTCATCGCCGCCGCAGGCGGCCAAGAGCACGGCAAAGAGCGCGATCAACGCTCCAGCCGCCCAAGTTTGCGTTCGGCGCATCCGCGCCCTCCTCACATCGCGTCGGGGTTCTCACTCGCAAGCGAGATTATCACCGCGCGGGCGCTGCGCAGCCGCATTGCGCGGAGCGCTAACCATCTCCGATCGGAACTCTGACATTCAGGTGCAGCTCGTCCAGCTGCTCGGCGGTGAGCGGTTGCGGCGCGCCGGTCAGCGGGTCCGAGGCGGACTGCGTCTTGGGGAAGGCGATCACTTCGCGGATGTTCTCGCGCCCGGCGAGCAGCATGGCGACGCGGTCGATGCCGAAGGCGAAGCCGCCGTGGGGCGGCGCGCCGAACTCGAAGGCTTCGAGCAGGTGGCCGAAGCGGGCGCGGGCTTCCTCGCGGCCGATGCCGAGCAGCTCGAAGACTTGCTCCTGCACCTCGCGCTGGTGGATGCGGATCGAGCCCGAGCCGAGCTCGAAGCCGTTGGCGATGGTGTCGTAGGCGCGGGCGCGGGCGCGGCCGGGATCGGAGTCGAGCAGCGCCATGTCGGCCGCCTGCGGGGCGGTGAAGGGGTGGTGGAGCGCGTTCCAGCGCCCGCCTTCGGCGTCCCACTCGACCAGCGGGAAGTCGGTGATGAAGCCGTATTGGAGCACGTTGGGGTCGGCCAGCTCGAGCCGCCGCGCGAGTTCGCGGCGGATGCCGTCGAGCACGGTTGCCACCATCCCTGCCGGACCGGCGGCGAGCAGCACGAGGTCGCCGGCCGCTGCGCCGCAGCGCTCGCCGATCGCCCGCGCGTCCTCCACGCCGACGTGCCGCAGCACCGGCGAGCGCAGATCGTCCTCCGAGGCTTCGGCCGGGGCGGCGGCGTACTGGATCGAGACCAACCCCGGCGCGCCCATGGTGCGGGCGAGGTCGGTGAAGCCGTCCACCTCGCGGCGGGAGAGCGACGCGCCGCCGGGCATGACAATGCCGCGCACCCGCCCACCGTCGGCGACGGCCTTGCTGAACACGCCGAAGACGGATTTGGCGGCGATGTCGGAGCAGTCGCTCAGTTCGAGGCCGTAGCGCAGGTCGGGCTTGTCGGAGCCGAAGCGCTCCATCGCCTCCTGCCAGGTGAGGCGCGGGAAGGGGCGCGGGACGGTCAGGTCGGGGCGCAGCGCGGCGGTCACGTCGGTGAACAGCTCCTCGAGCAGCGCGAGCACATCCTCTTCCTCGCAGAAGGACCACTCGAGATCGAGCTGAGTGAACTCGGGTTGCCGGTCGGCGCGCAGGTCCTCGTCGCGGAAGCAGCGGGCGATCTGGAAGTAGCGCTCGACGCCGGCGACCATCAGCAGTTGTTTGAGTTGCTGGGGGGCCTGAGGGAGGGCGTAGAACGCGCCGGGTTGGAGGCGGCTGGGCACGACGTAGTCGCGCGCGCCTTCGGGGGTGGCGGCGACCATGATCGGCGTCTCGACTTCGAGGAAGCCGCGCCCGCTCATGAATTCGCGGATGCGCCGGTTGAGTTGGTCGCGCAGCTCGAGCGCGGCCAGCATTTGCGGGCGGCGGATGTCGATGTAGCGGTAGCGCATCCGCACCAGCTCGTCGACGTCGACGGTGTCCTCGTTGACGGCGAAGGGCGGTGTTTTGGCGGGGTTGAGCACTTCGACGGTTTCCGCCAGCAGCTCGACCTCGCCGGTGGGCAGGTTGGGGTTGACGGTGGCCTCGCTGCGGGCGGCGACCTCGCCGACGATTCGCAGCACGAATTCGTTGCGGGCTTCGTTGGCGGCGGCGTAGGCGTCGTTGGCGTCGCCGCTTGCGTCATCCTGCGGGCGGACGACGACCTGGACGATGCCGTCGCGGTCGCGCAGGTCGAGGAAGATCAGGCGCCCGTGGTCGCGGCGGCGATGCACCCAGCCGGCCAGCGTGACGCGCTGGCCGACATGCTCGCGCCGCAGCGCTCCGCAGCCGTGAGATTTGAGCATTGCGAACCTTCTCAAGCGGTGCCGGGAACGTTCCTACTCGTCTGAGTGTGTCACGCGCCTTGCGCGCGGGCAATGCGGCGGGCGTCGCCGCCCATACACTCGCGTCATGCCAGCAACAGACGACGACATCGGGACGGGGCCGCTCTCGCTCTACATCCACGTGCCGTTCTGCACGGTCAAGTGCGCCTACTGCGATTTCAACTCCTACGCGGGGTTGGAGCCGCTGACGGGCGACTGGCTCGGCGCTGCGCTGCGCGAGCTGGAGATCTGGTCGGCGCACGCGACAAGGCAGGCAGTGGGGCGCGGGATTGCGACGATCTTCATCGGCGGCGGCACTCCGAGTCTGCTGGAGGGCGAGCAGGTCGCGCGCCTGCTCGATACCGCGCGGCGCTGCTTTGCGGTCGCGCCCGACGCCGAGATCACGCTGGAGGCCAACCCGGAGAGCGTGCGCGTTGAGCGAATGCGCGATTACCGCGCGGCCGGCGTGAACCGCGTCTCGATGGGCGTGCAATCGCTCGACGCCGACGAGCTGCGCTTCCTCGACCGCCTGCACAGCGCCGAGCGCGCCGAGCAGGCGCTGTCGGAGATTCGCGCGGCGGGCTTCGACAACGTGAATCTGGACCTGATCTACGGGCTGCCGCGGCAGCGCTTCGAAACCTGGCGGTCCACGCTGGAGCGGGTCGCCGCGTGGCGTCCCGAGCACCTCTCCTGCTACGCGCTGACGGTGGAGGAGGGCACGCCGCTGGCGGCGCGCGTCGCGGCCGGCGCGGTGGTCGAGGCGGATCCGGATGTGGTCGCCGAGATCTCCGCCTGGACCGCGCGGCGGCTGTCGGAGGCGGGCTACGCGCACTACGAGACGAGCAACTACGCGCTGCCCGGCCGGGAGTGCCGGCACAATCTGAACTACTGGCGCTGCGGCGACTACATCGGGGTGGGCCCCGGCGCGCACGGCTGCTTTGGGGGGGTGCGCTACAGCGTCGCGCGGCGCCCGGCGGCCTACATCCGCAAGCTCGCCTCGGGCGGGTCGGGCCCGCAGGGGTTGCCCAGCCCGGCGATCGAGGATGTCGAGCCGATCACGGCAAGCGACGCGGTGGTCGACGCGCTCACGCTCGGCCTGCGGCTGACGGAGGGGGTGGATGAGGATGCGCTCAAGCGCCGCTATCCCGATGCTTACGGCCGAATTGAGGCGGTTGTGGAGTGGGCGGTGGGGGCGGCGCTTGCGGAGCGTCGGGCTGGGCGGCTGCGGCTGACGGAGCGTGGGCACGGGGTGGCGAATGAGGTGTTTGTGCGGCTGGTGGAGCCGTCGCTGCTTATGTCGTTGGATGTGGGGAGGTGAGGGGAGGGCGCGCCTCCGTCATACCCGCGCTCGCGCCTTACCTCCGTCATACCCGCGCACCCACCCCGTCATGCCCGCGCTCCCACTCCGTCATACCCGCGCTCCCACTCCGTCATACCCGCGCTCCCACTCCGTCATACCCGCACTCCCACTCCGTCATACCCGCACTCCCACTCCGTCATACCCGCGCTTGCCGCGGGTATCTCGACGTGACGAGCACCGGGGCCGCTTCTGCGCCGCCTCCGGGCGGTTGGGGCGGGATGAACCGCGCCTACTGCCTGGGTTCCTGCCCGCGCACCCACTCCGTCATGCCTGCGCACCCACTCCGTCATACCCGCGCTTGCCGCGGGTATCTCGACGTGACGAGCACTAGGGCCGCTTCTGCGCCGTCGCCGGGCGGTTGGGGGTGGGATGAGCCGCGCCTACTGCGTGGGTTCCTGCCTGCGTAGGAATGACGGGGAGGGGCGCAGGAATGACGGAGAAAGGAGCGAGCGGGAGGGTAGGGAGGTGGAGAGGGGCTTGGGTGCAGAAAGCGGCGAGATACCCGCGCCTTCCTCCGTCATACCCGCGCTTGCCGCGGGTATCTCGACGTGACGAGCACCGGGGCCGCTTCTGCGCCGCCTCCGGGCGGTTGGGGGTAGGATGAGCCGCGCCTACTGCGTGGGTTCCTGCCTGCGCACCCACTCCGTCATGCCTGCGCACCCACTCCGTCATACCCGCGCTTGCCGCGGGTATCTCGACGTGACGAGCACCGGGGCCGCTTCTGCGCCGCCTCCGGGCGGTTGGGGGTGGGATGAGCCACGCCTACTGCGTGGGTTCCTGCCTGCGCAGGAACGACGGGGAGGGGCTTGGGTGCAGAAAGCGTCGAGATACCCGCGGCAAGCGCGGGTATGACGGATCTCTCGCGCGGGTATGACGGATCTTTTTTGCGCGGGGGTGACGGAGTGGGGGCGCGGGGGTGACGGAGTGAGGGCGGAGCCTGGGGTGGGGCTGAGGGGCGGCGCTTACGTTGCCTGGAGGGCGGCTTCTGTCCACAGAACATTCGTTGGGGTTGAGTCCAGCGCTTGCGGCGGGTAGGCTACGCGGCAATGCGCGGAATGCGAGCGTACGCTTGCCTCGCGAGCGACGCTCGCGGGGGGGGGGGGGATACATGACGGCACGACACACGATTCCGGGTTGGCAAAGCCTGCTGGCGCTGGCGGCGCTCGCGCTGCTGGCGGGGGGGGCGCTGCTCACGCTCTCGACCGCGCAGGCGCAGCAAATTCGGGTCGCGCCGGCCACGGTGACGCTCGGCGATCCGGTCGGCTCGACCTCGCTCTACAGCTACTTCTACGTTGAAGCGCGGGTGCAAATCGGCACGAACGTAGAATGCAGCGGCGACGCCGAAGAGCCCGGCGGCTTCGGCATCTGCAAGGCCGGCCGCGAGGACGAGGGGGTGAGCACCCCTGTCTACGCCGACAACGCAACGGTGACCTGGCAGGTGGCCGCCACGGGTGAGTCGGGTGATGTCATCACGTGCCCCGTCCAGCCCTGCATCGTCGAGGCGAGGAGCGATTTCCAGACCACCCGCACCGACAGCAACGGACGCGCCTGGGGCGTCTTCCGCGCGCTCTCCGAAGGCAGCATCACGATCACGGCCACGGCCGTCGCCGGATCGCGCGCTCCGGCAAGCGACAGCATAGCCGTGACGACCGGCCAAACCGCTTCCAGCACGCCGCCCGACCCGGGCCAGATCTGGCTCGTCGCGCCCCTCGAGCAGCGCCGCACCGCGAGCCGCTTCACGGCGCAGGCGTTCGTGACGGACGTCAACGGCGCCGCCGTGCCCGACGGCACCCCGGTGACCTGGCGGGCAATCGGCTTTGAGGCCAGCGGCAGCAAGGCGGCCTCGTTCGAGACCGCTGTCTGGCGGCCCGGCGCCTATCAGCGGGTCACCAACACCAACAACGGCGTCGCCGAGTCCACCTGGACGCGCGTCTCGGGCAACGACAACAACAACGTGCTCGTGATCGCCAGCGCCGGCGACGTCAGCGGCTCGGTCTATATGGCGACCGAGCAAGCCGCGGCGACCGGCGAGGGGGCGGCGGTCGGCCTCGAGTTGGAGCGAGCGACGGGGCAGGAGCGCTGGCGGGTCCTGGATCCGGACGACGGCTCCACCCTCGCGCTGAATGCCAAGCTGACCGACGCCGAGGGCGAGCCTGTGCCGGATGGCGGGCTCGTGTACTGGGACGAGGGCGGCATTCCGACGACAGCCGGCGAGACAGTGCTCTCGAAGCTCGGCGACGGCACCATTCCATACTCGACAACGACGACGCTGGGCGGCGGCGACCCCGCCGGCAAAGCGGCGTACACCTTCAATGTCGACGCGGCAGGCCGGGGTTACGTGGTTGCCCGTCGCGGCAGCGCCATTACCACGACCAGGACCACGATCATCTTCGGCACCCCTGTGGAGATCCCTGGGCCGACGATCAGGACCAGCCATGATCACCCGATCGATGTTTTGTGGTTCAACGTCGGCGAGTACCTCGCGCCGCCCGAGGGGCTCGCATTCAGCCTGCGGCTGGCGGGCGATTCGGACAATGTCGTGACGGCCGGCTCGACGGCGCGGATCGAGGGGGTGCTGACCTACAGCGGCGAGAGCGGCTTGGACCAGATCTTGCACGTGACCGGCGGGACGCTGCGAATCGCGGGCAGCTACGACTGGGAAGAGACGCGGCGCAACACCTTCACGAGCGTGCCCAGCTCGACGGCGCGCTCGCGCGCCGCGCTGCTCCTTGAGCACCTGCTGCCGCTTGGCAAAGGCTTCGTCGGCGCCAGCGCGAGCGACTGGGCAACGGGGGGCGAGTGCAGGGGCTCATCGGATGGCGGCGCCCAGTGGACCTGCGCCATCGACCTGGGCAAGAGCGAGATCGTGATTCCGGTGGGCTCGCAGGCCGGCACTTTTGCCGTTTCGGGCACGCTGACCGTCAACGGGCGCGAGTTCCGCTCGGCGGACCCCTACGTGGTGCGGGTCGCCGCGCCCGGCGAGTTCGACGAGGTGGCCAAGGTGGAGTTCGACTTCCCGGAGCGGGCGGGCGGGCGGCCCTGGCCGTCGAACATCGCCGCGGGGCAGAGCACGCGGCTGCGGCTTCAGTCGCTCACCGAGAACGGCGGCGCTTCGCCGGCGGGCAGCCTCACCACGGTCTTCATCACGACCAACGTGGGTTCGCTCAGCACGAGCATCGGCGACGGTTGCCGCAACGGCGGCGGCCTGACCTGCGAGATCCCCGGCTCGGCGATTAACGCGTCGAACGCGGACAAGATCGACATCACGCTGACGCACCCCGGCCCGGGCAAGTCGGGCACGGCCACGGTCACCGCAACCGTGGTGACGCCGGGCGAGGATTTCGTCCCGCCGTCGCGCAGCGTGATCTTCCTCGGCGAGACGACCGCGATCGCGATTTCCGAGCCCGGCAAGAGCCTGCTGAACCAGGCGACGAGCGGGGACAGCCGCGATGTGCTGACGCTCACGGTGAGCGGCGCGGACAGCGCCGGCAACAGCGCCGAGGTGCCCTACCGCAACCCGCGCGCCACGCTCAAGGGGCCCGACGGCAAGGCGGTTTCCCGCGGGATCAGCGTGGTCTGGACCGAGGACGGGGACGACGCGGACACGACGCACGACCGCTTCACGCGGAACAGCGCGAACGCGGTGCAGGTCACGATTACGGCCACCGCCGCGTCGACCGCGCCGCTGAAGACGGGCGACTACACGCTCGAGTTGCGCACGGCGAATCACAAGGCGGAGCAGAGCTTCAGCGTTGTGGGCGGGGTTGATTCGATCAGCATCGCCGCGCCGGAGGAGGCGCCGGAGATCGGCGGGCAGCTGGTGCTCAAGGCCACGGTGCGGGACGCCGCCGGGATGCCGGCGGCGGACGGCACATCGATCGACTGGAGCGCGTCCAACAGCGGCTCGGCGACGGCGTTGGTCTCGCTGACCCAGGACTCGACCACGACCGGCGGCGAAGCGACGGGGCGGTTCTACGTGGTGGGTGCCGGCGACTCGGTCGTCACCGCTACGGCCGACGGGGTGCGCGATGTCGAGTTGGTCACGGTGCCTGGCGACGAGTCGGAGTCCGGCGACGGCGCGGGCGCCGGGCCGGATCTCTCCGGCAGCTTCAGCACCGCGAGCATGGATACCTTCTCAGTCTGGTTGGGCGAGGAAACGCTGGTTTCCACGATCCTGGCCGGCCGCAACGGGGCCAGCTCGGTCCGGGTCTGGAACAATGTCAGGTGGGTCTTCTACGGCGTCTCGCCGGCGGGCCAGCTGGTGCCCGGCTCCGCCGACATCCTGGTGCCGCGCGGCGCCGTCCTCTGGCTCAGCGAGTAAGGGGGCAACGCTCCGGCGAGATACCCGCGCCAAACAGAGCCGCCACACCCGCGCAAGACAGATCCGTCATACCCGCGCTCGCCGCGGGTATCTCGCCGAGCGCGCCACCGAGACCCGCGCGACCGCCTCCGTCATACCCGCGCAAGATAGATCCGTCACACCCGCGCAAGATAGATCTGTCACACCCGCGCAAGGAGATCCGTCATACCCGCGCTTGCCACGGGTATCTCGCCGCGGTGCGCACCAAGCCTCGTTCCCGCCTTCCCCGTCCCCGCGCGAAGCCCCACGAAGAACGACGGCGGCCGCGCGGGCTTCCGCGCTCGGCGAGATACCCGCGGCAAGCGCGGGTATGACGGATCTAGGGTCTGACGGACTTAGGGGGCGGCGGGTCTGACGCCGCCGTGCAGCAAAGCCTCGCGCGGGCGCGGGTGGGAGACGAACAGGGCTTGGGTGCTGTAATCGGCGAGATACCCGTGGCAAGCACGGGTATGACGGATCTGGGGTGGCGCGGGTCTGTCTTGCGCGGGGGTGCGGGGCGCTGCGCAGCTTTAGGTGTCGCGCAAAATCCGATGATCGCCAACCCGCCGCGTAATCCGACGCCGATCAGTCTCCTCCAGGAACGACTGCGCGATCTTGCGGCTGGTGCCGATTCGGTCGCGGATTTCGGCCAGCGTGGCGCGCTCGGTTTCGGTGAGCAGCGCGCGGGTTTGCGCGACCATCTCGTCGTAGATGCCGCGCAGCAGCACGACGCCCTGGTTGAGCCGCACGATCTCGCCGCGTGCTTCGAGGTATTGCAGCAGCGTTGGGTCGATATCCGGCACGACATCGGGGCGCACGCCCTGCTCGCGCAGGCGGGCGAGCAGCGACTCGATCTGGGCCTGCGCCTCGGCGGAGAGGTCGGGCGTGCGGCCGGGCAGGTCGAGCAGGCCGTCGGCTGCGCTCAGCGTTTCAGTTTGCAGCAGTTGCCGTTCGAGCACGGCGAAAGCGCGCGGCGGCAGCCCGAGGCGGCTGCGCAGGTCTTCGCGGGGGATGCCGCCGCTGAGCGGCTGGCGCTCGACGAACTCGGCGGCGATCCGGCGGCTGCGCTGCTGCAGCGCCGCGTAGCCCGCGTCGCTGGCCAGCGTGGTCGAGTCGGTCGTCTCGCCGTCGTCGAGCGCGACCACCGCGCCGGCCTCGAGCTGGCGTTGCAGCGCCGCCTGCGCGTCGGCGTCGGCCAGCTGCAAACGATCTCGCAGCGCGGCCCAGCCGATCGGCTCGTGGCGCTGGAGCATCGTCAGCAGCGTGTCGTCGGGCGAGCCGTCCAGCAAGCGCTGAAGCGCTTCGAGCGTCGAGGCGTCGTTGCGGTGGTGGCGTCGCGGGCGGGTGTCGACGATCCGCCCACCGGCGAGCGTCGCGTCGCCGCTGCGCAGCACGAAGTGATCGCCGCGCGCGGCAGCGATCGGCTCGGCCAGGCGCAGCTGCGCCCAGCTGCGCCCGCCCGGTTCGAGCGCGTCGCCCTCCAGCAGCCGCACGCGCGCCTCGACCTCCGCCGCGCCCACATGCAGCGTGAGTGTGGTGTTGTGCCGCAGCGCGCGCGGCAGCCGCTTGACCACGCGCAGGCGCACATCGACGGCCTGCGCGGGATGCAGCCAGCCGGGCGCGGTCAGCACCATCCCGCGGCGCAGCTCGGCCGTGCCGACGCCGCCCAGGTTGGCCGCGGTGCGCGCGCCGGGCTCGGCGGTTTCAATGCTCTGCTCGTGGCTTTGCAGCCCGCGAATGCGCCCGCTGAGGCCGGCAGGCTCGACGACGACGGAGTCGCCCACGCGCAGCGGTCCGTCGATCAGCGTGCCGGTGACGACCGTGCCGAAGCCGGAGATCGAGAAGGCGCGGTCGATCGGCAGGCGCGGCCGGTCGATGTTGCGCACCTCGCCCAGCGAGGCGACCGCCGCGTCAAGCGTCTCGCGCAGCTGGTCAAGTCCGTCGCCGCTGAGCGCGGAGCAGGGCACGATCGGCGCGTCGGCGAGCGTCGTGTCCGCGAGCACTTCGCGCGCTTCGTCGGCGACCAGCTCGAGCCATTCCTCGTCCACAAGGTCGGATTTGGTCAGCGCGACGACGCCCTCGCGGAGGTCGAGCAGGTCGAGGATGTCGAGGTGCTCGCGGGTCTGCGGCATCACGCCCTCGTCGGCGGCGACGACGAGCAGCGCGAGGTTGATGCCGCCCACGCCCGCGAGCATGTTTTTGATGAAGCGCTCGTGGCCGGGCACATCGACGATGCTCACCTCGCGCCCGCTGGGCAGCGTGGTCCAGGCGAAGCCGAGGTCGATCGTCAGCCCGCGCGCCTTCTCTTCTTCCCAGCGGTCGGGGTCGATCCCGCTGAGCGCCCGCACCAGCGCGCTCTTCCCATGGTCCACATGCCCCGCCGTGCCGATGACGAACATGGCCCCAGCCTAATCGCGCGCCCGCGGCGGTTCGATTCCGATTTCGCTGCCCCAGAGCCAGACGTTGGGCGCCGTTCGCGCGGCGAGACTGCGCCACCAGGGCAGGATGCGCTCGCCCGCCGCGGTCAGGAACGCAAACTCGACGCGCCCGCTCGACGCTTTGCGCGCGCTGATGCGGCCAAGCGCCTGCCCGTCGACCAGCACGGGGCTGGAGTCGAGCCAGCGGCCGCTGGGCGCGTTTGCCGAGACAAAGCGTCGCTCGGGCAGGATGCGCTCGCCGCCGGGCAGCCGGAAGCCGAACTCAACAGCGCCGTTCGCCAGGCGTCGGGCGACAATCCGACCAACAGTGAGTCGGTCCGCGGCGAAACGCGCGGGCACAACCGCGGCGGGGTTGCGGTTGCCCCAACAGGCGATTTCGTTCGTTTCGCTGATTGCGCAGCTATGCGCGTACCCGCCGGCGACCGCGAGGAATCGGCCGTCCGGCGCGTTCAACTGGCCCCAGGCGTTATTGCCCCAGCAAACGATCCGGCCGGAGTCGCGGATGCCGCACGAATGCAGGAAGCCCGCTGCGACGGAGCGGAAGCGGCCCTGCGGGGCGTTGGTACTGCCGAATTCGTCTTTGCCCCAACAGGCGATTGCGCCCGACTCGCGCACCGCGCACGTATGCGAGGCGCCCACGCTGAGCGAGGTGTGCCGCCCGCTCGGAGCGTCGAGCCGGGAGCTTTCATCGAGGCCCCAGCAGCGGACTTCACGCGATTCGGTCAGGCCGCAGGTATGGAAATCGCCGGTATGGACCGATCGGAACAAACCGTCAGGCGGGTTCTGCGCGCCGTAGTTCCAATCGCCCCAGCAAACGACAGGACCTGCTTCTTGCCCTGCTACTTGCGTGACGGCGCAAACGTGCGCGTCGCCCGCGCTGACCTGCTGATACTTGCCGTCAGGAGCGTCAAGCCGGTTTTGCCTGTTGGACGGGCGGTCTCTGCCCCAACAGGTGATAGCGCCCCACCTGCTTACGCCGCAGGCATAGCTCGCGCCGACGCTGACGGCCTGAAAGTTCCAAGGCGGCGCGACAAGCGGCCCTGCATCGCCCCGGCCCCAACAGGCGACATGCATTGGTATGGTGTCGACCACCGCGCAGCTATACACATCCCGCGCGCTGATTGTGAGATACGCGCCTGCGGGCGGCGCTGTTACACCCTCGGCTCGCAGCCCCCAACAGACGACAGCGCCGGATAGCCGAATAGCGCAAGTGTGGCGGGAGCCTGCGTCGATCGATTGAAACGTTCCCGGCGGCGGTTCCGCCTGGCCGGTCGAGTTATCGCCCCAGCAAAAAGCCTCGCCGGACTCGCGGAGCGCGCAAGCGTGAGCGTGGCCGACGCTGATCGCGCGGAAGCGCCCGTCGGGGGCGGTTGTTGCCTGGGGGCCGTCGCCCCAGCAGACGATGTGCAGCGTCTCGGCGATCGCGCAGGCGTGCGCTGTCCCAACGCCGAGCGACAGAAAGCGGCCGGGTGGCGGGATCCAGCCGCGGTGAGAGTCGCGTCCCCAACAGCGGATCTCGCCGGCTTGGGAGAGTGCGCAGCTTTGTGCGATCCCGCCGGCGACCGCGCGGAACCGACCGGCGGGTGGGTTGTTCTGTTCGGACCGGCTCAATCCCCAGCAGACGATCGCGCCTGATGTCCTGATTGCGCAAAACGGCTCCGCAGTGCTGATCGCGATGAACTCGCCGGGCGGCGGATCTTCCTCCGGGCGGTAGCCGCCGAAACCCAGGCAAACCAGCGAGTGTGATGCGTCAATGGCGCAGGCAATGTCGCCGCCTGCGCTGACCGCGGTGTATGGGCCGCCGGGGAAGACGGTATGGGTTCGCATCGCCGGGCTGACCGCTCCCCAACATTCCACCTCGCCCGCCGCAGTGAGCGCGCAGCTGTGCCGGCTGCCGGCGCTCACAGCGACTGCGAAATCTTGCGCTCTGCCGTCTGCCTGGGCGCCGTTGCCATTGACGAATGCGGCGACTGCCGCGAGCGAGATCGCTGCCGCCAACGACAGAACCACCATCCGACAGCGCGAGTGCTTGTGTCTCATCGCGACCCCTGCATCGCCCGCAGGTCCGAGGGTAGAGCGCGGCGGGTAGGCTGCGGGGACAGCTTGCGGCGGGAGGAGGCTCCGATGAAGGCGATTGTCGTGGACGGGGATGGGAAGACGGCGGACTCGCTGCGGATTGCGGAGGTGGCGGATCCGATCGCGGGGGACGAGGAGGTGCTGCTGCGGGTGCATGCGACGGCGCTCAATCGGGCCGACATCATGCAGCGAATGGGCGGCTATCCGCCGCAGCACGGGGCGTCGAATGTCCTCGGCCTCGAGCTGGCGGGCGAGGCGATCGAGGTCGGCGCGCGGGTGCGCTCGCTGGCGGTCGGCGACCGCGTCTACGGGCTGAGCGGCGGGGGCGGTTACGCCGAGCTCGCGGCGCTGCACGAGTCGCTGGCGATGCCGATCCCGGCGGGGCTGAGCTACCACGAGGCGGCCTCGATCCCTGAGGTCTTTTTCACGGCCAACACTGCCGTGCGCACGCTGGCCGAGACGCAGCCGGGCGAGCGCCTGCTGATCCACGCGGGCGGCAGCGGGGTCGGCATCGCGGCAATCCAGATCGGACGCTTAATCGGCGCGGAGGTCTGGACCACGGCGGGCAGCGCGGAGAAGTGCCAGCGCGCCGCCGAGCTGGGCGCGCAGGTGACGATCAACTACCGCGAAGAGTCGTTCGCTGATGTGGTGCGGGAGCGCACCGCCGGCCGCGGCGTGGACGCGATCCTCGACGTGATCGGGCGCGACTACTGGGAGGCCAACCTGCGCTCGCTGGCGACCGCGGGGCGGCTGGTGCTGGTCGGCTTAATGGGCGGCGCGGTCGCCGAGACCAATCTGGGCGTCATCCTGAGCAAGCGGCTGCGCATCTACGGCACGGTGATGCGCTCGCGCCCGCTAATCGATCGCGCCGCGATCACGCGCGACTACCGCGAGCACCTGGAGCCGGCAATCGTGGCCGGCCAAATGCGCCCAATCATCGACTCCGTCTTCCCCCTGCGCGAGGCCGCCGCCGCCCACCGCTATATGGAAGAAAACCGCAACTTCGGCAAAATCCTGCTCGACTGCCTGGATGCGTGAAGACGCGCTCAGCTCGGGTCCGCTGCGCTGAAGCGCAGCCCGCTGTCGACGGCAAGGAGTTCGATGACTAGTGGGTTGAGGAAGCGAAACGTAATGGCGATATCTCGCCAGAGCATCACGTAGTCGCCCGCGCTGTAACCTTCGCCGCCGGTGATCTCGAACACCGCCGGGTTGGCGGCGGTCGGATCGCGCAAGAGCGACTCGATCATGTGCTGCGCGCCCGCCCGATGCTGCGGCGAGAGGCGGCGTAGATCATCGCTCGCGTTCTGCGAATAGCTCAGATCGTAGCCGGATGGCTCGTCGGTCACCACCGGACTGGCGGATGGGGAACTGCGAGCCCGGCGTCGAGCTGAGCGCGTCCGACTGCGGTCTTTCGCGCCAGATCCGGATGCTTGCGCCGGATGGTCTGCATCGCCTGCTTGTGCGAAATCGGCTGAGGCGGTTCGTCGGCCAACTCATCGGCGAGCTCGCCAACGAGTGAGCCAAAGTCTTCGCACATATCGTCGTAGCTCAGCGCCGTTCCGATTCCGCGCGCCAGAGCGTTGGGCCACGCGGCCCCGCCGCCCACAACGCGAGCCAGCTCGTTTGAGGGCAGCGCACCAAAGCGTTGATAGACGTACTCAACGACGCCCGCTGTGCCGTGCGACGGCGGCGAACCCGAATCCGCATCTTGCTCCGCAACCTGGCGGTCCGAGGCTGACAACTCGCAGATCAGCGGGCCATCGTCGCCCGCCTCGATCCGGCTGGCGAACAGCGGCTCGTAGTACAGGGCGACGGCGAGTCCCTGGGCGATGTATGCGAGCGCTTGCAATCTCGGCAGATCGAGAGTCTCGCCGTCTCTGTCCGCAAGCTGAGAGAACCACTCAGCGACATGCGCGATCGGAACCATGGCGAACCTCCCGCTGCCTACGATACCGGCCCCACCGAGGCGGGCGGAGGTGGGGGATCTGAGGGAGTGTGAGCGGGATTTAGGCGCGGCGAGCGGCGCGGACTACGCGGCGGTCGCCGCCGAGGCGGAGCAGGCGGGGGAGCGTGCCGTCCTGCCAGAGGACCAGCAGCTGGCTGGCGACGGCGATTGAGGAGTAGGTGCCGGCAGCGGTGCCGATCAGCAGCACGACCACGAACGGGCGCACGGTGACGCCGCCGATCAGCAACAGCGCGAGCAGCGCCAGCACGACGGTGATTGAGGTGTTGAGCGAGCGGCCCAGCGATTGCGTGATCGCGGCGTTGACCACGTGGCGGAAATCCTCGCGCGGGTCGAGCAGCAAATTTTCGCGGATTCGGTCGAAGACCACGATCGTGTCGTTGACGCTGTAGCCGATGATCGCCAGCAGCGCGGTGACGAACATCGCGTTGACCTCGAGTCCCGCGACCTGCCCGCCGATCGCGAACGCGCCGGCGACCAGCGTGATGTCGTGCAGCAGCGCAACGATCGCAGCGGAGCCGTAGAGGACCGGGTTGGGCAGGCGGCGGAAGGCGAGCGAGATGTAGACCAGGATCGCCGCGGCGGCGACGGCCAGCGCGATCCCGGCGTCGCGCGCGATCTCGGTTGAGAGCACGCCGGAGACGGAGGAGGACTGGAGGACGACGATGGGCCCGATTTCGCTGCGCAGCGAATCGTTGATCCGCGTGCGCAGGCCCTCAAGGTCGCCGTCTTCAGGCTGTTCGACGCGAATGCGGAAAGCGTCGGCGGCCGTCGCCTGAATTCGCGCCGAGCCGAGGTTGACGGTCTCCAGCGCGGCGCGCACCTGGTCCTGGCCGGTCGGCGCGGGGAACCAGATTTCGTAGCGGAGGCGCTCGGGGGTGACCGAGGCGTCGTCCAGATCGGTCACGCCGAGCGTGTCGGTGATCGCGCTGAGCAGTTCGCTCCCGGTGGTCTGCGCGGCCTCGGCGTCGGGCGAGCTGAGCGAGAGGGCGACGGTGAATTCGCCGTCGTCGCCGGCGCGGACCTCGGTGGTTGCGCCGGCGGGCAGTGCGACGCCGGCGATCGCGGACTCGATCTCGGCGGCTTCGACATCGCGCAGGAAGCGGACCTCGGATTCGAGTCCGCCGGCGAAGTCCAGGCCCGGCTCGAACTGCCAGATCGCCAGGCCGATCAGGGCCGGGATCAGCATCAGCAGCGAGACGGCGGCGTAGATGCGGCGGCGTC
The DNA here is from genome assembly GCA_965203165.1 of Dehalococcoidia bacterium. Taxonomy (GTDB): domain Bacteria; phylum Chloroflexota; class Dehalococcoidia; order Bin125; family Bin125; genus CATQGW01. The sequence continues at coordinate 3,219,182 of OZ241849.1, read as the reverse complement.
CGATGAAATCAATCATTGGCGGTCGCTCCGCTTCCCCGCGCGCGCGAGCTGCGCGGCTCTTCGAGCACAACGAGTTCGCGCACGCCGAACATGCGCGAACTGGTCACCCAGCGCGAGCTGACGAGCAGATTCATGAAGGTGCGCGTGACGGTCATGACCGTCACGAAGCTGAAGCCGGTCCCGACCAGCAGCGCCAGCGCGAACGACTTGATCAGGTTCTGGTTGAGCGCGTCGGCGAAGAGCCAGAGGATCGTGACGGTGATCAGCGTCGAGATGTTGGCGTCGCGGATCGCCGGCCAAGCGCGAGCCCAGGCCGTCTCGACCGCGCCGTTGAGGCTGCGGCCGAGGCGCAGCTCTTCCTTGAGCCGCTCGAAGATCAGCACATTGCCGTCCACCGCGAAACCGATCGAGAGCACCAGCCCGGCGATGCCGGCCAGGGTCAGCGTGATCGGCACCAGCTTGAAGGTGGCCAGGATGCCGGCGGCGTAGACGATCAGCGCCAGCGCGGCCAGCAAGCCGGGCACGCGGTAGTAGATGATCATGAAGACGATGATGGCGAGGAAGGCGACGGCGCCGGCCTGGACGGTCTCGACGACCGAGTCGGCGCCGAGCGTGGCGGCGACCTCGGTGTTTTGCAGCACGCGCAGGTTGATCGGCAGCGCGCCCGCGCGCAGCTGGCGGCGGAGCGTGAGCGCTTCCTCATCGGAGAGCCCGTTGATGATCCCGGAATCGGCGATCACGGAGTTGACTCGCGGGCTGCTGACGAGCGAGCGGTCGACGAAGATGCCGAGCGGGCGCTGCTCGGGCGCGAGCCGGCGGGTGAGCTGCTCCATTAGCCGCGCGCCTTCGTTGTCGAACTCAAAGGCCAGCGCCGGCTGCGCCGAATCGTCGAGCGTGCGGGTGATCGAATTGGCGATCAGATGGCGGCCGCTGAGCTGAACCGTCTCGCCCTCCTCGGTGATGCCCAGCGCGGGAATCCAGCGCACCTCCTCGGCCACGATCACGTCCTCGTCCTCTTCGGGGATGAAGTAGGACCGCGCGCGCAGGTTGAGCAGCTCAGGGTCGCTGCGCACCTGGCCCATCCAGACATCGTCGATCGCGTCGCGGACTTCGAGCCGCGTCGGGGGCTGCGCGACGACGCTCTGGACGGGATCGATCTCGCGGAATTCGAGCAGCGCCGTGGAGCCGACCAGCCCGGAGGCTTCGTCGGCGTCCACGCCGGGGATCTGAGCGTTAATCCGATCGTCGCCGACGATGGTGACTTCGGCTTCGGAGACGCCGAAGCCGTTGACGCGCTCCTCGATGATGCGCCGCGCCTCTTCGACGGATTCGGAGAGTTGCGCGGCATCGACATCGAGCGGCAGGACGATCGTCTCGATCCACGCCGGCAGCGGTTGGTCGTCGTCGGCCGGATCGAAGTCGCGCAGCGAGGGGTTGAGGCTGATCACTGTTTCGCGGCTTGCGCCCTCGCGGGCGAGGAAGCTGCTGAGCGACTCGCCGCGCCGCACCGAGGCGGCTTCGCCGGCCACTTCGAGCGTGACCGAGACGCCCCCGGCCAGGTCCAGGCCGAGCCGAAATTCATCGCGCACCCAGTCGCCGACCTGCACACCGCCGCCCGACGGCCAGGGGATGAAATCGGGCAGGTAGCGTTCGGGCGCGCGCGGCCAGGACGCGGCGATCGCGAATCCTGCCAGGATCAGGATCACGGCGCAGATGTAGGCGTCGCGGAAGCGGAACCGTCTCACGATGGCAGCGTAGGCAGAGCGGACCTTATGATCACCGCGCCGCCTCATCCTTTTCCACGATCTCGTTGTCTGACCCGTCGTCCGACTCGTCATCCGCCGCCGCAATGCGCTCCGCAATCGCGGCGGTTCGCGCTCGGACCACCACGCCGTCGGCCAGTTTCAGCAAGATAATCTGCGGGCCGCCTTCCGGCGTCTCGACGTCGACGACCTCCGCGATCAGCCCGCCGCGCGTGAGCACGGTGTCGCCAAAACTGAGCTCGGTCAGGTCCTGTTGGCGGCGGCGCTCCTCGCTGCGCGTGGGGCGGATGAAGAAGAGGTAGAAAGCGGCGACCACCAGCACGGTGATCAGGATCACTTCAGTCACGTCCCGCGCTCCCCTCAGCGCCCGCCGCGGCCAGCTGAACCGCCAGCGCCCGCGCTTCTTCGACTGTCGCGATTTCGCCCAGCGCAGCGGCCTCGTCGATCGCCGCGCTGATTTCGCCGATCTGCGGCCCCGGCGCCAGTCCGGTCGCCTGCATGATCCCGTGTCCGTTCAGTATGCGCTCCGCTGCGCCGCCCGATTCGCGCCGCGGGCGCCAGCCGAGGATCCGCGCCACATGCCCGACGTAGGCCGGCCAGCGCGGCGCGAGCGCCTCTCCGCCTACGGTAGCCAGACTGTCGGCCAGAAACAGCCAACAGAGCGGCAGCGCCAGATCGCCCAGCGCCTTGTGGAAGCGGTAGAGCGCGCGGTCGCTGGGCGCTTGCCCCGGCGCGGCGATCTGGCCCGGCCGCAGGTGGTGCAGGATCAGCGCGCGCGCATCGTCCAGGACCGCGCTCGGCGTGCGCAGCGCGGTCAGGCGCGATTCGACCAGCTCCGCGCCCAGCTCGGAATGCCCGAAAAAGCGCGTCCGCCCGTCGGGCTCCACCGTCCGCGTGGCCGGCTTGCCGATGTCGTGCAGCAGCGTGGCCAGCCTGAGCGTCGCGCGGCCCTCCCAGAGCGTCGCGCGCAGCTGCTCGGCGTCGGCGAGCGCCTCCGACTCCCGCAGTCCGTCCCACAGTTCGCGCCAGAGTCGCGCCGCAAGCGGTTCGGTGGATGGATCAACGGGCGGCTCGCGCAAGATCAGCGCGTCGAGCCACTCCAGCGCGTCGAGCTGATGATCGAACACATCGCGCCGATGGATGGGTCGCTGATCGACGCCGCGCCCCAGCGCCAGCTCGGGGAAGATCACGTCCAACACGCCCAGCGCCTCCATTCGCCGCACGGAAGGCGACGTGCGGTCGTGGCTGAGCATCCGCTCAAGTTCGGCCCAGACGCGCTCGGCGGCGATCGTCGAGAGGTCGGCGGCCCGCCGCCGCGCCTCCGCTTCGGTCTCCGCCGTCATGCGCAGGCTGTGCGTCGCCTCGAAGCGCACGGCGCGCAGCACCCGCAGCGGATCCTCCGCCAGCGCCCGCGGCGCGGCGAGCCGCAACCGGCCGGCCGCGAGGTCGGCGCGCCCATCCAGCGGGTCGATGACGCAACGCTCAACATCGCCCGCCAGAAACTCGTCCAGCGGCGCGGCCATTGCGTTGACCGTGAAGTCGCGGCGCTTCAGGTCGGCCTCGAGCTCGCCGTCGAAATCGGTGACGTCGATCCAGCCGTCCTCAACCGCCAGCCGCCAGGTGACGGGGCCCTTGCCAATTCCCGCCGCGCGCACGCCCAGACGGTCCGCCGCGGCCGCCGCCCAGCGTTCCGCGCCGCGCGCGATGATGTCCACCTCGGACACGTGAATGCCCAACAGCGCGTCGCGCAGCGCGCCGCCGACCGCGTGCGGCTCGGCCTCCGCGTCCAGCGGCGCAATTCGCCGCAGCGCCGTTTCAAGCGTCGTCATCGTCGTCCGCGTCCAGCTCGCGCAGCGGCCAGAGCAACTCCGGCTCCGCCACGTGGTCGATGTAGACCCGCCCGTTGATGTGGTCGATTTCATGCTCCAGCGCCTGCGCCAGCAGGTCGCCCTCGGCGCGGATGCGAATCTCGCGACCCCGCAAATCCAGCGCCTTGGCCAGCACCCGCTGCGAGCGGATCACCTCGCCGCGCCAGCCCGGCACGCTCAGGCAGCCCTCGCTGAGCGTCCGCTCGCCGGAGCGCTTCACCACTTCGGGATTGACCATCGCGAAGGGCCGCTCGCCGGGCATGCCGATCACCACGACGCGCAGCGGCACGCCGATCTGCGGCGCGGCGATCCCCACCCCGCTCGCCGCGTGCATCGAGTCGATCATGTCCGCGACCAGCCCGCGCAGCGCGTTGTCGAACGCGCGCACCCGCCTGGCCGGCGTGCGCAGCACCGCCGCATCGGCCGGCAGCGTGGTGATCGGTCGGACCGCCATACGCCGCTCAGTCCGACAGCGTGGGGTGCGGCGCCTCAAGCGCCTCGCGCGCCCGCGCCTCGCGGTAGGCGGCGACCCGCTCGGCGATCGCCGCGTCGCCCAGCGCCAGAATGCGCGCCGCCAGCAGCGCGGAGTTGACCGCGCCCGCGCGGCCGATTGCCACCGTCGCGACCGGCACGCCGCGCGGCATCTGCGCCATCGAGAGCAGCGAATCCAGCCCGTCCGTCGCCCAGCCTTTCATCGGCACGCCGATCACCGGCAGGTCGGTCTTGGCCGCGACCGCGCCGGGCAGCGCCGCCGCGCCGCCCGCCGCGGCGATCAGCACGCGAATGCCGCGCCCCGCCCCTTCGGCCGCGTAGGCCGCCGTCTCATCGGGCGTGCGGTGCGCCGAGAGCACCCGCGCTTCCCAGGCGATGCCCAGCTCCTCGAGCGTCGACGCGGCGTGGCGCATCGTCTCCCAGTCCGAATGCGAGCCCATCATCACGCCGACCTGTATTCCCTGCGCTGCCTCGGCCACGACCCGCTCCTTCTCCGCTTGCGTCACTGTGCGTCGCTCGTCACGGTGTCCGAACAGGATACCCACGTATACTCATACGCAATGCACAGAGCGCACAGAGCCTCAGCCAGGCAACCGCGGAAATGACTACCAGCACACCGTCCCCGTCTCAGGCCCCGCCTCAGTCCACGCCGGACTACGACCCTGGCGAGATAGAGCCGCGCTGGCGGCGGCGCTGGGCGATCGACGGCCTCTATCGCACGCCGGACGCCGACGAGCGCGAGCCCTACTTCTTTCTCACGATGCTGCCCTACACCAGCGGCGACCTGCACATCGGGCACTGGTACGCGATGGCTCCGAGCGACGCGGCGGCGCGCTGGAAGCGGATGCAGGGCTACAACGTGCTCTTCCCGCTGGGCTTCGACGCCTTCGGCCTGCCCGCGGAGAACGCCGCGATCCAGAACAAGACGCACCCCAAGGAGTGGACCTACCAGAACGTGGAGACGATGCGCCGCCAGCTACAGCAGATGGGCGCATGCTTCGACTGGGATCGCGAGTTCGCCACCTCGGACCCGGAGTACTACCGCTGGACGCAGTGGTGGTTCCTGCAGCTCTACGAGCACGATCTCGCCTACCGCGGGCGGGCGGCGCCCAACTGGTGCCCCTCCTGCAACACGGCGCTGGCCAACGAGCAGGTGCTGCGCGACGAGAGCGGCGTCGGCATCTGCGAGCGCTGCGGGGCGACCGTCGAAACTCGCGACCTCGAACAGTGGCTCTTCCGCATCACCAACTACGCCGACGAGCTGCTCGACTTCAGCACAATCGACTGGCCCGAGCCGATTCAGATGATGCAGCGCAACTGGATCGGCCGCTCGGAGGGCGCGGAGATCTCCTTCCCGCTCGACAAGCCCCTGGACGACACCGAACGAATCACCGTCTTCACCACCCGCCCGGACACCGTTTTCGGCGTCAGCTATCTCGTGCTCGCGCCCGAACACCCGCTGATCGAGCGGATCACCTCGCCCGAGCAACGCGAAGCGGTCGAGGCGTATGTCGCGCAGACGCGCCGCCAGTCGGAGATCGAGCGCCAGTCGGCGGGCACCGAGAAGAGCGGCGTCTTCACCGGCGCGTACGTCCGCCATCCGTTCACCGGCGAACGCGCGCCGATCTGGATCGCCGACTACGTGCTGCTCAGCTACGGCACCGGCGCGGTGATGGGCGTGCCCGCGCACGACGACCGCGACTTCGCCTTCGCCAGCCGCTACGCGCTGCCGATCCCCGTCGTGATCGCGCCGCCCGACTGGGACGGCCAGCCGCTCGCGGAGGCCTACGTGGGCCCGGGCGCGATGGTCAACTCCGACGGCTTCGACGGCACGCCCGCTGAAGCAGGCAAGCGCGCCGTCGCCCAGGCGCTCGCCGAGCGCGGACTCGGCGGCGAGGCCGTCTCCTACCGGCTGCGCGACTGGCTGATCAGCCGCCAGCGCTACTGGGGCGCGCCGATCCCGATCGTCTACTGCGACGACTGCGGGATCGTCCCGATCCCCGAGTCGGACCTGCCCGTGCTGCTGCCCGACGACGCCGAATTCCTGCCCAGCGGCGCGTCGCCGCTGGAGCGCCACGAGGGCTTCCTGCACACCGCCTGTCCGCAGTGCGGCGGCGCGGCGCGGCGCGAGACCGACACGATGGACACGTTCATGTGCTCCAACTGGTACATGTACCGCTACGTCGATCCGCACAACCACCACGCGCCGATCGACCCCGAGCTGGCCAGGCGCTGGCTGCCGATCGACCAGTACACCGGCGGCGCGGAACACGCCGTGATGCACCTGCTCTACGCCCGCTTCTTCGCCAAGGCCGCCCGCGACATGGGCCACCTGCCGATCGACGAGCCGTTCACCCGGCTGTTCAACCAGGGCACGATCACCAAAGACGGACACAAGATGTCCAAGAGCCGCGGCAACGTGGTCAATCCCGACGAGTGGGTGGCGCGCTTCGGCGCGGACACGGTGCGCCTCTACCTGATGTTCCTCGGCCCCTGGGAGGCGGGCGGCGACTGGGACGACAGCGGCATTCAGGGGCAGTGGCGCTGGCTCAACCGCGTCTGGCAGCTCGCGCTGGGCGACGCTGCGTTTGCAGCGGGCGCGAACGCCGCGGAAATTCGCCGCGAAACCCACGCGATGATCCGCAAGGTCAGCGGCGACATCGAGCGTTTCCGCTTCAACACGATGATCGCGGCGATGATGGAGTTCACCAACGCGCTGGGCCGCTTGCGCGAGGCCGGGCCGGTCGATCCCGACGCCTGGGACGAGGCGATCGACGCGCTCACGCTCTGCCTCGCGCCCTCCGCGCCGCACATCAGCGAGGAAATCTGGTCCCGCCGCGGGCGTGAGGGCTCCGTCCACGAGCAGCGCTGGCCGGAGTGGGACGAGCAGCTCGCCCGCGACGAAACCGTCACCGTGGTCGTCCAGATCAACGGCAAGGTGCGCGAGAAGCTCGCCTTGCCGCCCGGCGTCGAGCAGGCCGACGCCGAAGCGGCCGCGCGCGCCTCCGAGCGCGTCGCCGGCCAGCTTGCGGGCAAGACGCTGCGCCGCACGATCTGGGTGCCCGACCGCCTGCTCAACTTCGTCGCCAACTGAGGCCCGCCGCGTGGTACTGCTCCAGCTGCCGACCTACGAGGGACCGCTCCAACTGCTGCTCGAGCTGATCGAGCGGCGCAAGCTCGACATCAGCGAACTCTCGCTCGCCCAGGTCGCCGACCAGTACCTCGCGCAGATCGCCGAACTCTCCCCGCGCGTCGAAGCGCTCGCCGAGTTCATCGAAATCGGCGGACGCCTGGTGCTGATTAAGGCGCGCCAGATCGTCCCGCCGCCCGCCGAGGAGGAAGCCACCGAGGCCGACGAAGCCGCCAGCGAGCTGGTCGAAATGGTGCGCGAATACGCGCGTTACCGCGACGCGGTGGCCGCGCTGGGCGAGCGGGACCGCGCGCAGGCGCGGGCCTATGCACCGCTCTCGCGCCCCGATGTCGCGCGTCCGCAGCCTCTTGGCCTTCCCAACTCCGTCACGCTCGACCTGCTCAGCCGCATCGCGCAGGAGGCGATCGCCGCCGCCAGGGAGCGCGAGCGGCAGCGCGCGCAGGCGGCCGACGCCGCGTTGGAGCGCGACCCGATCACCGTCCGCGACCGCGTCGCCGACCTGCGCCGACGCCTCGGCGAGGGCAAACCCGTCTCCTTCCGCCGCTGGATCGAAGCCGCCACTTCGCGCCGCTTCGTGATCGTCTCCTTCCTCGCGCTGCTCGAGCTGCACAAGGCGCGCGCGATCGACCTGCGCCAGGACGCCGCCTGGGACGACATCGAGGTGCTCGCCGCGCCCAACCCGCCCCAGGACGCCTGGTCCGTAGGCGTCGCCGTAGCAACGAACTGAGGAGCGCCGCCGATGGTCACCGCCCTCGCCCGCGAACAGCTCCAACGCGCCGCGCTCGGACGCCCCACCGCACTCACGATCGGCATCTTCGACGGCGTCCACCGCGGCCACCAGGCGATCATTCGCGAGCTGATCGCCCGCGCCCGCAGGCACGACCTCGCCGCCGGCGCGATCACCTTCCACCCGCACCCCCGCGAGGTGCTGCGCCGCGACCTCGCCATCGAATACGTCACCAGCCTTGAAGACCGCCTCGCGTTGCTGCTCGAAACCGGACTCGACACCGTCGCCACGGTCAGCTTCACCTCCGAATTCGCCCAGACCGAAGCCGGCGATTTCGTCCGCATGCTGGTCGAAGAACTCGAGCTCAAGCGCTTGATCATCGGCGAAGATTTCGCGCTCGGCCGCCAGCGCGGCGGCGACCCCGAGACGCTCGCCCAACTCGGCCGCGAGCTCGGCTTCGAGGTCGACGTGATCGATCTGGTCGCCGACAGCGCCGACAGCGCTGGTAGCCAAGCGGAGGAAAAAATCTCCTCCACCGAGATCCGCGCCGCGCTCAACGACGGCGAGATCGAGCGCGTCGCCGACCTGCTCGGACGCCGCTTCTCCGTCCACGGCCCCGTCGTGCGCGGCTTCGAGCGCGGGCGCAGCATCGGCTTCGCCACCGCCAATGTCGCCGTCGGCGCGGACCGCGCCATTCCCGGGGCCGGCGTCTACGCCACGCTCGCCCACCTGCCCGAAGGTCCGAGCCCCTCCGTGACCAACATCGGCGTCCGCCCGACCTTCGAGGACGGCGGCGGACTCTCGATTGAGTGCCACATTTTCGACTTCGATCGCGACATCTACGACACCGATCTGCGCGTGGAGTTCGTACAGCGGTTGCGCGGAGAGCGTAAATTCGACGGAGTCGAGCAGCTGATCGAACAGATCGGGCGCGACTGCGACGCCGCTCGCCGCCTGCTGGCAAAGGAGGCCTGATGCCCGACTTCGAGAGCGAGACCCCGATCCCGCCCAAGCCTGAGGAGATCAGCGAGCAGACCCGCGCCGAGCTGCGCTCGGAGTTGCGCGCCGAACTGCGCCCCCAGCTGCGCTCGGAAATCCGCGCCGAGCTGCTCGAAGAGCAGCGCCGACAGACGCGCGAACAGCGGCGTGAGCGGCGCCGCGACGCCTTCTTCGCCCGCCTCGCCGCGGCAATCGTCGGCGCGCTCGCCGGCATCCCCACCGCCTTCCTGATCACTCCCCTGATCAGCGGCGAGGACGGCTCGAACGGCCTCACCCTGGGCGCCGAGATCGGCTTCTCCGCCGCCGCCGGCTTCGGCGCGGTGGTCGTCTCCTCGCTGCTCGCCCTGATCCTCGTCAGCCTCGCGCTCGCCCTCGCCCGAAAGACCTGACCGATGTCCCAAACCCACGCCAAGTCCGCCCAACCCCCCGACCCCGCCGTGGTCGAAGAGGCCGAGCGCCAGCACGCCCTGATCATGCGCGGCACCGCCTACGGCGACCGCGCCACCCACGCCGTGATGTCGCGCGAACTGCGCGCGCGCCTGATCGAGTCGATCAGCATCGGCGACCCGCTGCGCGTCTACCTCGGCGTCGACCCGACCTCGCCCGACCTGCACATCGGCCACTGCGTCACCCTGCGCAAGCTGCGCCTCTTCCAGCAGCTCGGGCACCAGGCGATCCTGCTGATCGGCGATTTCACAGGGCTGGTCGGCGACCCTTCGGACAAGTCCAGCGCGCGCCCGATGCAGACCGCCGAAACGCTCGAACGCAACGCCCGCACCTACCGCGACCAGGCCTACAAGCTGCTCGACCCCGAGCGCACCGAAATCCGTTACAACAGCGAGTGGCTCGCCGGTATGGACTTCGCCGACGTAATCCAGCTCGCCTCCAACTTCACCGTGCAGCAGTTCGCCGAGCGCGACACCTTCGCCCGCCGCCTCGACTCGCGGCAGCCCGTCTACGTCCACGAGTTCATGTACGGGTTAATGCAGGGTTACGACGCGGTCGCGCTCGACGCCGACGTGCAACTCGGCGGTACCGACCAAACCTTCAATATCGGCTGCGGGCGCACGCTCCAGGAGCGCGGCGGCCACCCGCCCCAGATCGCCGTGCTCACCCCGATCCTGATCGGCACCGACGGCAAACAGCGCATGTCCAAGAGCACCGGCAACTACATCGGCATCGACGAGCCGCCGGACGCGCAATACGCGAAGGCGATGTCGATTCCCGACGACGCGATACCGGAGTTTCTGATTCACGGCGCAAGCTTCGCCGCGGACGACGCCGACCGGATGATCGCCGAACTACAGGGCGGCGCGCTGCCGCCGATGGACGCCAAGCGCCGCCTGGCGCGCGCGATCGTCGCCGAGTGGCACGGTGAGCCCCAGGCCGAGGCCGCCGAAGCGGAATGGACGCGCGTCCACTCGCGCCGCGAAGCGCCCTCCGAGATGCCGCCGCTGGAACTCGATTTCGCCGGCGCGGACAGCGTCACCGCCCCGCTCGCCGCAATCCTCGCCGACGCCGGCGCGGCCCCCAGCCGCGCCGAAGCCAAGCGCCTGCTCCGCCAGGGCGCAGTGCAACTGAACGGCGAGCGCGTCGGCGAACAGCCCGTCGAGCTGCGCGAGGGCGACGCGCTCAAGGTTGGCAAGCGAACCTGGCTGCGCATCGCCCGCCGCGCCGAGCGGTAACAGTTCACAGAGGAGAACGCCCCAATGCCGATCACACTCGACTGGCTCGGTTGCGCCACTTTTCGGCTGGCGATCGACGATACGATCATCTTCCTCGACGCCTACATCGACCGCGTGCCCGCCGCGCCCGGCGTCGGCCTCTCCGCCGCCGATGTCACCCGCGCCGACGCCGTGCTCGTCGGGCATTCGCACTTCGACCACATCGCCGGCGCGGAGGTGATCGCCGCCAACACCGAAGCCGTCGTAATCGGCTCCAACGAGTCCGCCCGCGTGCTGCTCGAAGCCGGCGTCGACCAGTCGCAACTGCTGCGCTCGCAGGGCGGCGAGCGCCATCGCATCGCCGACGGCATCACCGTCGAGGTCTTCCCCAGCCTCCACTCCTGCATTTGGACGCAAGGCTCCTGGGACACCGGCAAGGTCGTGCTGGGCGATTACGGGCTGACCGAAGAGCAGCGCTGGGGCGGGCGCGGCGTGCTTGACGTCGGCGGCTCGCTCGGCGAACGCGGCGCCGAGCAGGACCCCGCGCAGCGCGCCCAAATGCTCGACCATGTCGCCCACTGCCTCGGCAGTAACGATACCGGCGGCGCGCTCGCCTACCTGATCGATACTCCCTACGGCTCAATCTTCTACCACGACACCTCCGGCTGCTGGACCGGCGTCGCGCAAAACCTGCGCCCCGACCTCGCCATCGTCGCAATGGCCGGCCGCCCCAACATCGACGGTGAGCCGATCCAGGGCTCGCTCGCCCAATTCGTCGGCCGCATGAGCGATATGCTCCGCGCCCGCCGCGTCATACTCGGCCATCACGACGACTGGATGCCCCCCATGACCCGCGACATGACCTCCGCCGACGCCCTGGCCCCCGTCGCCAACGAACTCAACCACATCGCCCCCCGCACCGAGCTGCTGGATGTGCCGCTGGGCGGTCGGGTAGAGCTTTGGCGGTAGGAGCGCCCAGTGGCGCATTCCCCGCTTCCGGCATGCCCGCGCTAAGTTAGCTCCGTCAACCCGCGCCTCCAGCTCCGTCACACCCGCGCCTCAGCTCCGGCATACCCGCGCCTCAGCTCCGTCATACCCCCGCGCACCCCCTTCCGCCACACCCGCGCCAGCTAGATCCGTCATACCCGCGCCAGCTAGATCCGTCATACCCGCGCCCCGCCGCGGGTATCTCGCCGTGCTGCGCACCAAGCCCCGCTCCCGCCGCCCAACCCCCGCACGCCCCAGCTCCGTCATACCCCCGCGCACCCCCTTCCGCCACACCTGCGCCAACTAGATCCGTCATACCCGCGCCCCGCCGCGGGTATCTCGCCGTGCTGCGCACCAAGCCCCATTCCCGCCGCCCAACCCCGCACGCCCCCTCCCGCCACTCCTGCACAGGAATGACGGAGGGAACGCGGGGTGTCGTGGGGAGGCGCGAAGCAGCTTGGGTGCTGTACGCAGCGAGATACCCGCGGCAAGCGCGGGTATGACGGAGGTGGGGCGCGCGGGTATGACGGATCTAGCTCGCGCGGGGGTGGCGGAGCTTTTTGCGCGAGGGTGGCGGAGCTTTTTTGCGCGGGTGCGGGTGCGGGGGGTGGGACCCTGCACCCGCGTGGGCCCTTCCGTTACAGCCGCGCCCGGCTACTCCCCGTCCAGCCAGAGGATGTCGCCGCGGCGGATGGCGAAGTCCACGGAGCCGGAGCTGGCCCGCCCGCCCGTCTCGCTGTAGCCGACCCACTCTTCGCCGTCCCACTTGCTCACTCGCGCGACGCCTTCGAGCTGGGCGTAGAGCACGGCGGCGGTGGTCGTGCTCGCGCCGATCCAGGTGCTGAGCGAGCCGATCGTGAGAGCAGCGATCGGATCCGGCGGCGACGGGGGCGGCGCGGCGACCGTGATCGACTGCGCCCCGCTGACGTCGTCCGCTTCGGCCGTCACGTATGCGCCGCCGACGCCCACCGCGCGCAGGCTGGCCGAAGCCTGCCCGTCGCGGGTGCGCTGCTCGGACTGCGAGAGCAGCACCAGCGTCACATTCGCGCCCGTGCTCTGCTCAGCGAACCTGACCGGCGTGCCGTCGGGCACCGGCGCGCCGCTCGCGTCGGTCACCATCGCCGTGAGCGTGACCGAGTCGTCCAGCTCGATCACGCCCACCGGATCGGCGCTCAGCGCCACCTCGGCCGCGCCGCCGGCGATGCTGAGCGTCTGCGTGGCGGTCAGCTTGTTGGCGCCCGATCCCGCGCTCAGCTCGAGCGTGTACTCGCCCGTCGCCAGCGGAGTCGCTTTGTTTGCCAGGACCCACACATGCACCTGCGGGTTGCCCTCGCTGAGCGCCAGATCGTCGGCATCGACGCCTATCCCAGCATCCTTGCTCAGCGGCCATTGCACCCGAACCTGCAAGCCGCGCCCCGTGATCGCGACCTCCTTCCCGTCCGGACCAGTCAGCTTCGCGCTGTAGCGCCCGTGCGGCACCGATGCCTTGTTGCCTGCCGCGTCTGTCGCTGAAACAACCAGTGCGACGCCGTGGCGCAGATCCGCAGTTGAAGACGTTTGGTGGCCCAGCAGCGCCGTCGGCGGCTGCGAAATCGCCAGCGCCGCCGGCGGACCGCTGAACGTCACCGTGAGCGGCTCCGTTTCGAAGGTCTGGCCCGTCGCGCCGACCACCACCGCCCGCACCCGCGTCACGCCCGCCTTGGCCGCGCCGGGATGCGCCATGGTCAGCCGAATCTGATCCGTGTTGCTCGCCGTCAGCGCGGTCGCCGGGTTCGCAATTCGACAGGACTGCTCGCCGCTGGTCGCGCAGGCCTCGCCGCTCGCAGCGCCCAGCCGCGCGCTCAGACTGCCCCGTGTGACCGTGAACAGTACCGACGACGCCGCGCCTTTAGCGGAGGCTTTGCCATTCTCATTCAGCAGCTTCAGCAGCAGCGTGGTGCTGCCGCCCGGCTCCACCACGGCCGGCTGCGGCCGGCCGGTCGCCGCGTCGGCGTCGAAGTCGAACTCGACCTGGGCCAATTCGTCGACCTCGCCGATCGTCACCTCCAACGTGTCGCGCAGCGCCACCGGATCGCCGCTCCCCAGCTGCACCGCGACGCTGCCGGAGATGGTGAAGGGCCCGTCGGGCGTGCCGGGGGGGATCGTAATCTTGGAGTCGGGCAGGGTGAGCGGGCAGCTGGCGCTGCGGACGCCGTTGACCGTGCTGACAGTGCAGCCGGCCACGGCCGGAGCGGTCAGATAGTTGCGCCCCACTTGGGTGGCGATCACTGCGCGGCGCCCTTGCAGCTCCGACACCACGTAACCGTACTCGTTGTTATTGCCCCTTGCGCCCGCTGGTTCCAGCCGCCGCATCGCATCCGCTGCGCCCGCGTTGGCCCAGGTTCCGTCGGCCGGGCGGGAGAAGATCAGCACCGAACCCTGCAGGCTGGAGTGGCCGGTAACGCCGACCGCCAGCGCGGTGCCGTCGCTATTGAACACCGTCGGCGATTCGTGGGGATTGATACCAGACTCTTTGACGCCTGAGAATGTGGCGCTGGGCGTGGACAGATAGCGGCCGCTGAGCGCCGTCCAGGCATCGGCCGAATCCTGCTGGAACAGGTAGATGAAACCGCGTGCGTCGTCTACGGCGACGACGGCGCCGTCGGGCGAGACAGTGGTCTCCGCCCCGAAGAATCCGTTGCCCCGATTGGGCCATTCCTCAGGGGTGAGGATCGCGGCGGGCTCGGTCCAGCGGCGCAGCGGACCGGGCGAGTAGTGCGTGGCCTGGCGGAAGCTGGTCGCGTCGGTTTGGGCCGCAATCAGCGTCTTGGCGTTGCCGTCGGCGTCGCGGTCGGCGCGCGGCGCGCTGCTCCAGCCGTCCTCGGGGGCGACCCAGACGAATGCTTCGCCCGCGTTGTTCCGCTGATTGGCGCCGGTGAAACCGCCGCCGAGCGTGGTGCTGGCGAAATCCTTCTCGCCCGCGCCCGCCGCCAGCACCCGCCCGTCGGCCGAAAGCGAAACGGAGATTGCGCCCAGATCGACGCCGTCGTAGCCTCCGTTGCTCGCGATGTTGGACCAGACGCGCGAGCACCAGGCGTCGCAGGTGCCGGCGGCGCCGGGGTTGAACGGCATGTTCGAGGTGCTGGTACCGAAGCTGGGCACCGCGGCGACAGTCACTTTCACTCCGTCGTCGTAGGTGATATCGCCCCAGTCCTGACCCGCGCCGTCGGGCCGGCTGTAGACGTAGATTGCGCCCATCTCGTTCATCGTGGGGGCGCTGACCGCGAGGGCGCCGCCGTCGCGCGAGATATCCACGGCGCCGCCGTACCTGGCGCTGACCGTGCCGTGGCGGTTGTTGGCCTCGGCCAGCGTCGGCGCCAGCGCGCCCTCCTGCGTCACCGTCACCTCGTCATCGCCCCAGTCCAGCCGGAAGATGTAGAGCCGCCCCAGCTGGTCGGTCGACTCGACGGTGTCGTGCCAGGAGCCGACAAAGAGCCAGGCGCGGGCGGCGGTCTCGTGCCAGAGGGCGATCGCGGAGCCGCTGAATCCGCCTTCGCCGCCGACGTACGCAGTGGAGGCGCCAAAGCCGTTGTGGAGTCCCGTGTCGGCGCCTGTCGGCGGGTTGATCGTGGCCTGGTGCTGAAGCGTGTAGGAGTCGAAAACGTACAGCCGTGAGTTGCGATCGCGCGCGATCAGGGTGCGTCCGTCAAGTGCCTTGGCCATCGGCTGGTTGGCGCCGGCGACCGTGGGCAGTCGGGAGAGGAGCGGGGTGTGAGCGGCGATGTCGAGCCGCTGCCGGCCGGCGTTGTCCCACTCCAGGTCGCCGCTGATCCGTAGGCGCGAAGCGGCGACGGACGCCCCGGGCACGTCCAGTGAATACGTGGTGTAGCTGGGCAGCCCCGCGGGCGGCGTAATCGGGGGCTCCCAGCGGAAGCGCAGATCGGCCTTGACGGTGAGTTCGCTGCCGGCGGGGACAATGTTGTCGGAGTCTTCGGCCAGGCTGAGCGCCAGCTCGAATTGGTCAGGGTCTCCATCGGCGGCGGCCGGCGCGAGAGGCAGCAGGGCGGCGGCGAGCAGGGCGATCAACGCGGCAATGGCGAGGAGGCGTTTGGTACCCCCCCCCCCCCCGAAGATGGTGCGGATCACGGCGGTCATGGGGCCCTCCGATCGGGTACGCAGAGTCGGTTGCTGCGTGGGGGGTAGGTTAGCAAGATTGAGGCGTGGGGGTGGCGGGAACGGGGCTTGGTGCGCAGCGCGGCGAGATACCCGCGCCCCCTCTCCGTCATATCCGCGCTTGCCGCTTCCGTCATACCCGCGCTTGCCGCCTCCGTCATACCCGCGCTTGCCGCTTCCGTCATACCCGCGCTTGCCGCCTCCGTCATACCCGCGCTTGCCGCCTCCGTCATACCCGCGCTTGCCGCTCCGTCATACCCGCGCCCGCCACGTCCGTCATACCCGCGCTTGCCGCTTCCGTCATACCCGCGCTTGCCGCCTCCGTCATACCCGCGCTTGCCGCGGGTATCTCGCTGAGTTCTGCACGGAGCCCCGCACGGCCTCCTCCTTCATTGCCGTGCGGGAGCGGGGCGCGGGGGAGGCGGGGACGGAGCTTGGTGCGCAGCGCGGCGAGATACCCGCGCCCCCTCTCCGTCATACCCGCGCCCGCCACGTCCGTCATACCCGCGCTTGCCGCTTCCGTCATACCCGCGCTTGCTGCTCCGTCATACCCGCGCTTGCCGCTTCCGTCATACCCGCGCTTGCCGCGGGTATCTCGCTGAGTTCTGCACGGAGCCCCGCACGGCCTCCTCCTTCATTGCCGTGCGGGGGTGGTTCGCGCGGGGGTGGCGGGGCTCTTTGCGCGGGTGCAGGCCCGAGAAGGCCTGCACCCGCGTGGGCTGCGACTACTCCCCGTCCAGCCAGAGGACTTCGCCGCGGCGGATGGCGAAATCGACGGAGCCGGAGTTCAGCAGGCCGTTGGTCTCGCCGTAGCGGAGCCACTCGATGCCGTCCCACTTGCTGAGTTGGGCGACGCCTTCGAGGGCGTCGTAGAGCTCGGCGGCGGTGGTGGGGCGGGAGTCGGTCCAGATGCTGTAGGTGTCGACCGTGAGGGCGGCGATTGCGTCGTCCAGCGGCGGCGGAGGCGGGGCGGCGACGGTGAGCACTTCGAGGTTGCTCGCTTCGTCGGCGGTGGCGCGCACCCAGGCGCGGCCGCGGCCGACGGCGCGCAGGGTGATGGAGGCTTCGCCGCCGACGGTCAGCTGGCGGGACTGGCTGAGCAACACCAGCACCGCGTTCACGCCCGACGCGCCCTCGGAGAACGTGACGGGCGTGCCGTCGGGCGAGGGCGCGCCGCTGGCGTCGGCGACCCTCGCGGTGACGGTGATCGACGCGCCCTGCTCGACTTCGCCGCTCGGATCGGCGCTCAGCGTCACTTCGGCCGCGCCGCCCGCCACGTTGAAGGTCTGCGTCGCGGTCAGCTTGTTCGCGCCCGCGCCCACGCTCAGTTCGAGCGTGTATTCGCCGGTCGCCAGCGGGGCGGTCTTGGCCGCGAGGATTGTGACGCGGGCCTGCGGGTTGCCGTCGCGGAGCGCGAGCGGGTCGGCGTCGTCCTCGCCCTGGCGCAGCGGCCAGACGACCTCGGCCTTGCGGTTGGCGCCGGTGAGGGCGACCGTCTTGCCGTCGGGATCGGTCAGCTTCGCGCTGTAGCGGCTGTCGGGCACGGAGGCGCGGCTGCCGCTCTCGTCGGTCGCCGAGACGACCAGCGTGGCGCGGTTGCGCAGGTCCGCGGCCTCGGTCGGGTCATAGCCGAGCAGGGCCGCGGCCGGTTGGGCGATCGCCAGCGCGGCGGGCGGGCCCGCCAGGTCGATCGTGACCTGGTTTGAGACCAGCGTCTCGCCATCCGCGCCCAGCACCGTGGCCCAGACGCGCGCGGCGCCGGTCGGCTTGCCCGGGTGGGCCAGCTCGATCAGCAGCTCGTCGGAGTTGTCGCCCGTCACCGCCGCGGCGGGGATGGTGCAGCTTGGTCCCCCGCTGACTCCGCTGCAAGCGCCGTTCTGGACGAGGGAGGTCAGCCCGCCGAGGGTGGTGGTCAGCAGCAGGTTGGAGACACTGCCGGTCGGCGAGGGTTTGCCGTTTTCGTCCAGAATTTGCAGGCGCAGGCGGGTTTTTTGACCGCGCTCGATCAACGAGGGGAAGGGCCGGTCGTCCGCGGTCGAGGTCGTCCGCCGCCCGTCGGTGGCCAACTCCAACCGCGCCTCCGCCACCTCCGTCACGTCGCCGATCCGCACCTCGAGCTCGTCGCGCAGCGTCAGCTTGCTGGCCGCCACATCTTCCTGCTGCACGGTTACCTGCCCCGAGATCGTGAACGTTCCGTCCGGCGTTCCCTTGGGCACCACGACCTTGGCGTTGGCCAGCGTGATCGGGCAGGTCGTGGTGCTGATCTCGTCGACCACCTCGATTGTGCAGCCCGCGTCGCTGGTGGTGATTGCCCCTCCCCGGCCGAACACTATCTGCGCGCCGTCGTGGCCGTCTTTCAGGATCCACTGGACCCCGCTCCGCCGCGCGATCTCATCGGCGTCGTTCACGTGGCCGCTTGCCCACCTGCCGTTCGCCGGCAGCCGGAAGACGTGCACCCTGCTGTCCTCAGCCTCGACAATCGCCAGCTCGCTGTGGTCGCTGCTGAACGCCATATTGCCGTGCGAGGGGATATCGCCGACGCCATTAATCTGGGCGGTAGGCGTCATATACCCGCCATTCAGCTCCTGCCAGGCTTCCACCGAAGACTGCTGGAAGATGTGGGCGCGCCCTGTGGTGCCGATATCGGCGTCCGCGACCACGGTGGTGCCGTCCGGTGAGATCGCCAGACCCTCGCCGAGCCAGCTGGATTGCGCGTTGGGCCAGAGCTGGTCGACCAGCACGGCGTCGGGCGCGGTGATGCGCCGCAGGGGACCCGGCGAGTAGTGCCGAGCCGGGTCAAAGTTCCGCGCGTCGACGCGCGCCGCGATCAGCGTCTTGGAGTTGCCCTGCGCGTCCATGTCGGCGCGCGGCGCGGCGTTCCAGCCGCCCTCCGGCGCCACATAGACGTAGACTTCGCCCTTGTTATCGCGGTAGTACGTTGCACCGCTGTGCGCGAAGCTCCCACCCGGCGTTTGCATGCTGAAATTCTTCTCGCTCGCCGGCACCGCCAAGACTCGCCCGTCGGCCGAGAGATCGATGTAGCGGATCCCCATCTCGGCAAGATTAGGACCGTTATTCGTCTCCAGGAACGAAGAAACTCGCGAGCAGTAGGCGTCGCAGTCGGTGGAGGCGCTGGTGCGGCCGGTCGAGGTGTGGGTGAAGGGCTTGTTCGCGTCGCTTGTGCCGAGGCTGGGCACGATCACCGGGGTCACCTTGACGCCGTCCTCGTAGCGGATGTCGCCCCAGTCCTGGCCCGGTTCGTCGGGGCGGGTGTAGACATAGACCGCGCCGATGATGTTCATCTTGGGCGCGGCGACCGCCAGCGTGCTGCCGTCGCGCGAGACCATCAGCGAGGAGCCGTATTCGGCCTGGATGGCGTGCTCGTGGCGGTTGCGGACTTCGGCAAGGTCCGGCTCCAGCGTGGCCTCCAGCGTCGCCTCCACCGAGGAGGCGAACTCGGCCCACTCCAAGCGGTAGACGTAGACCCGGCCGACGCGGCTATGCGTGCCCTCCGTGTCCCCCACCGTGTCCCAGGGGGAAGCGACGAACATCCAGGCGGTCGAGTCGGTCTCGTGCCAGAGACCGACCGAGTTGGAATATTGATGAACATCGAGTGAGACGGCGCCGAGGCCGAAGCCATGGCCGGCGCCCGCGGTCGCGCCGGGCGGCGGCGTGACGGTGCCCGCCGGCTGTTTTGTCCAGGCGTCGTAGATCTGCAGCTGCGGGCTGCTGCCCGCCAGGGTGCGGGCGACGATGGTGCGCTCGTCGAACGCCCTGATGAGGGCGTTGTTGGGCGCCGTGATCGCCTGGAAGCCAACGAGGTTGGTTTCGGGGATAGTCAGCCGCTTGAAGAAGTCGCTGCTTTCCCAGTTGGGTTCGCCGGTCAGCCGCAGGTTGGACGGCCCGACGGAGGCGGCGGGGATGACCCAGCGGCGGTAGGGGTCGTAGGGCTCTGCAAAGCGGGGCGCGGAGAAGCGGAGGGCGGCGGTGACGGTGAATTCATCGCCGGCCTGGACGATGTTGTCGGGGTCGCCTTCAAGGCCGAGGACGAGTTGGAGGTCGTCGGGGAGTTTGTTGAGGTTGGCGAGGTGCTCATCGGCGGCGGCGGGCGCGAAGGGCAGCAGAGCGGCGGCGAGTAGGGCGATCAGCGCGCCGAGGGCGAGGAGGCGCTTGGTATATCCCCCCCCCCCCCGCGAGGGTGGTGTGAATCAGAGCGAGCATGAGACCCCCCAAATTCGTTCGCGCAACCCCAGCGGCCGCGCGGATCAGCGTGCTCCTCAGATTAGCCCAACTCCCCGATCAGCGCACTACCCCCCGCCACCGTCATTCCTGCGAAGGCAGGAATGACGGAAAGGGGCGCGGGAACGAGGCTTGAGTGCTGTGCTCGGCGAGATACCCGCGCTCAGTGAGCTCCGTCATACCCGCGCTCAGTGAGATCCGTCATACCCGCGCTTGCCGCGGGTATCTCGCTGAGTTCTGCGCCCAAGCCCTGATCCGCCTCCCCGCGCCACCACAGCGAGCGCGGGACGGGAGAGGCGGCGCGCGAAGCTCGGTACTCGTCACGGCGAGATACCCGCGCTCAGTGAGATCCGTCATACCCGCGCTTGCCGCGGGTATCTCGCTGAGTTCTGCGCCCAAGCCCTGATCCGCCTCCCCGCGCCACCACAGCGAGCGCGGGACGGGAGGGGCGGCGCGCGAAGCTCGGTGCTCGTCACGGCGAGATACCCGCGGCAAGCGCGGGTATGACGGAGCTTGGGGCGCGGGTATGACGGAGCTTGGGGCGCGGGTGTGACGGATCTCTCTTGCGCGGGTGTGGCGGGGAGGGGGCTAGAGGCGCATGAGGGGAAGATCGGGGGATTCGGGGCGGGGGTGGAGGGTCCGGGACCGGCAGTCGGCGATCAGGTCGAGGCGCTCCATTACGAGTTGGCCGACCAGAGCGTCGGCGCCCTGGGATAGGACGACGCATTCAGTGGACATCCAGCGGTCGCCGATTCGCACAATCAGCCGCGCTGCGACCGGCAATTCATCTCGCCGCCCGTCGGCGTAGGTGGCGGCGATGCTGCCGGCCGGCCGAAGTCCGAGCCGGCTCACTATGTCTTCGGGCAGGGCGAGCATGTTTGCGCCGGTGTCGACGACGGCGGGGATGGTGGCGCGGCGGACGTCGGCAGCGGGGAGCTCGCCGTCTTCGGCCAGCTCTCGGTCCGTCGCGTTTTCCAGCTCGATGTCGACGATGATTTCGCCCATTGGGGGCACCTCTGATTTGGGCTTGGGTTTAGTGTATGGCGTTTGTTGGGGGCGGCGGGGGTCCGCGCGGGGGAGGGGCGGGAACGGGCTCGGTGCGCACCGCGGCGAGATACCCGCGGCAAGCGCGGGTATGACGGATCTATTGTGGCGGGGAGAGGACTGCTGGTTAGCGCGGTGGGGATGTTAGGCGGTCGGCGTGGGACTCCAGGGGTTCGCGGTCTTTGCGCAGCTCGGCGATTCTGTTACGCCAGCGTTGGGGGATGCCTTCCAGGCCGAAGCGTGCGCCCAGGGCGGCGCCGGCTGGGGCGGCGTTGGTGTCGGTATCGCCGCCGGCGCTGACGATTGCGACCAGCCCTTCCTCGACGCTTTCCGCGTGGTGCGCTGCCCAGAGCGTCGCGCCGAGTGCCTTGGGCGCGTAGCCGATGCCGCCGGAATCGAGCTGTAGGTCCGCGACCTGCGCGCCTGGGGCGAGGGCGGCGGCTACGGCGTCGAGCACATCGGGCGGCGGCTGATCGGGCAGCTCGAACTGCGCGAGCTCGTCTCCTGCGGCGCGCAGGGCAGCGATTGTCTGATTGAGCAGTTCGTCGGCCTCGATCGGCTCGCCGCGCAGGCAGGCGGCGATTGCGAAATCGGCGAGCAGCGTGGACCAGATGCAGCGCGGGTCCCAGTGGGTAACCGCGGCCGAGACGACGCTGTTGCGGGCGAGTGCGGCGTCGTCGTCGAGCCAGCGCAGCGCGACGGGGCCGCAGCGCATGACCGAGCCGTTGCCCGCCGCGTTGCGGCCGGATTCTTCCCAGACGCTGCGCGACGGCTCGAATGGGTCGCCGCCCTTCCCGCCGACGGGCTCGCGCGGTGGTTTGCCCGACGGTTCTTCCCCATAGCGCCGCGCATTGCGCATCTCGCGGCGCGGGTAGTCGCCGCCGTAGCGCGTCAGCACATTCCCTGTCAGATTGCCCATTCCCGCGCCATTGATTTCGGCCCAGTGCCAGAGCCGGCGCATCAGGTCGTCCGGATCGAGGGCGTCGAACTCAGCGCAGGCCTCGGCCAGCAGGATCGCCTGCGCCAGATCGTCGTCGTCCGGATAGCCGGGGGACGCCTCGATTTCGCGCACGCCGTCGGGGTGCATCTCACGCAGCTGCTCGGCGGTGGACCAGCCTTCGAAGCGAATCCCGAGCAGGTTGCCAGCGCCGATTCCGACCATCATTCCCCGCGCGCGTTCCGGCAGCTGCACAGCGTCCTCCGTTCTTAGTGTCGCACTGACGCTAAGTGTAGCAGGACTCCGACTGCGCGGCCGCGCGGCGCTACCATCGAAAGCCCGCTCGTTGCCGGGGACTGTGAGGGAGTTTGCATGACCGCCAATTCGCAGCCCGGCCCGCAAATCAGCCCGCAGTTCGGCCTGATCTACGACTTCCGCAATCCGCCGCAGTGGCGGCGTCCCTGGGCGGAGTTCTACGACGACATGCTCGATGAGGTGCAGCTGGCCGAGCGGCTGGGCTACGACCATGTCTGGATTACCGAGCACCATTTCATCGAGGACGGCTACACGCCTTCGGTGCTGCCGATTG
This sequence comes from Dehalococcoidia bacterium, assembly GCA_965203165.1. Classification (GTDB taxonomy): domain Bacteria; phylum Chloroflexota; class Dehalococcoidia; order Bin125; family Bin125; genus CATQGW01. The sequence goes on along the minus strand of OZ241849.1, from coordinate 3,196,570 downwards.
CCGCCGCCGTGGCGCGGCTCACCTCGCGCGTGCGGATTGGCACCTGGGTGTTGCTGCTGCCGCTGCACAACGCGATCCGCGTCGCCGAGGACGCCGCCACCGTCGACATTCTCAGCAACGGACGGCTCGACCTCGGCGTGGGGCTCGGCTACCGCATTGAGGAGTTCGAAGGCTTCGGCGTGGACCGGCGCAAGCGCGGACGGATCATGGATGAATCGCTGGAAATCCTGAGCCGCACGCTGAACGGCGAGACCGTCTCGCTCGACGGCGAGCACTACCGGGTGAAGAATGTGACGGTGACGCCGCCGCCGGTGCAGCGGCCATTTCCGTTGTGGGTCGGCGCGCGCAGCGTGCCCGCGGCGCGGCGGGCGGCGCGTTTCCGGGCGAACCTGATGATCGTGGCCGACCGGCCGGTCTACGAGGCGTGGGTGGAGCAGCTCGCGGCGCAGGGGGATGATCCAGCCGATTTCGAGGTGCTGCTCTCGGCGGGCGGCTTCGTGACTGACGACCCCGACGCGCTCTGGGAGCGGCTGCGCCCGCATCAGCGCTACCTGCGCGACACCTACGGCAAGTGGTACAGCGAGGCGGCGGATCTGGGCGAGGACGACCCGCTGGGGCGGATGCTGGGGCAGACCGACGAGGATCTGCGCGAGCGCTTCATGGCGGGGCCGCCCGATCAGGTGGCGGAGGCGATCGCCCGCACGCTGGAATGGATTCCGGCGCAGCACGTGATCTCGATGGCCGCGCCGCCCGGCGTGGAGCGCGAGTTCGCCCGCGCCTCAATGGAGCGCTTCGCCAACGAGGTGATCCCGCTGTTCCGCTAGGCGCCGCCGCTCCGCTCGGCGCAGGCGGTAGAATGTTCCGCAATCGGCGAGGAGGCGCGCCATGAAAGCCAGGATCGACACGACGCTCTGCGAAGGCCACGCGAAATGCATGGAGGCCGCGCCGGCGGTCTTCGAGGTGCGCGACGACGATCTGTCGCACCTGCTGGTCGAGGACATCCCCGAATCGGAGCGCGAGCGCGTCACCCGCGCCGTGCGCACCTGCCCGCGCGCGGCGATCTCGATCGACGAATAAGGTCGGTTCACGCTTCGCCCGAGTCTTCCTGGGCGGTCGGCTCAGCGGCGCGTTGCTCGCCGTCGTCGGTTGGCGGCGGCTCAGCGGCGGCTTCCTCTTCCTCTTCCGGCGGGCGCGCGAGCATTGGCAACGGCCAGCGGGGGGAGACGACTACGCCGATTACGACCAGCGCAACCGCGACGGCCAATTCCCAGCCGATGGACTCGCCAAACAGCGCCCAGCCGAAGACGACGCCGAAGATGGGAATCATCATCTGCGTGGCCAGAATGCGCGAAGGCATGTAGCGCTGAATTAGGTGCGTGTTGAGGAACAGGCCCAGGCCGAACATCAGGAAGCCCTGGTAGAGCAGCGCGATCAACAGCTCCCAGTGCCAGGTCCAGCGGTCCGTCTCGATCACGATCGCGGCGACGACGAAGAACGGCGTCGCGACGAGCGTCTCCCAGAAGACGACCTTGACGGGGTGGATCCACTGGGTCAGGCGGGCGACCGAAATCTGCCGCACGGCGATGGTCAGCGACGCGATAATCATCAGCAGGTCGCCGAGCAGCGACTCGCCTTCGCCGGCGAAATGCTGCGAAAACAGCACCAGCACGCCAGCGTAGACGATCACGATGCCCAGCGCGCCGCGCAGATTGAGCCGGTCGCCGGCGATGAAGAAGTGCGCCAGCAGCATTGCGAAGATCGGATTGCTGCCGAGCAGCGCCGAGGCGTGGCCGACGCTGGTCAGGTCGTGCCCGTAGTAGCTGGCCGCGGTGTGCCCGGCCAGCAGCAGGCCGAGCGCGCCGAGCCAGGCCGCCTCGCGCCGGGTCGGACGCAGCCGCACGCCCATAATGCGGTCGGCGGCGATCATCGTGGCCACGGCGATCAGCAGGCGCAGCATCGCCAGGCGCATCGGGTGGGCGTGCTCGAGGCTCAGCTTGACCGCGGCCGGGCTGCCGCCCCAGAGCGCGGCCAATCCCCAGGAGAGCAGGTCCGCGCGCAGCGTCGGCGCGACCCAGACGCCCGGCTCCGAGCCGTCCGGCTCGCCGAGCGGCAGATCAACATCGGGCGACGGAGCGGCGCCGGGCTGCGGATCAAGGTCGGGCGACAGATCGGATTCCTGCTGTGACATCGCCCAAGAGGTTACCGCCAGCGCCCAATTTGGCCCCGCGCTCTTGCGTCATGCCCACACACGTAGAGTAGATCCGTCATACCCGCGCTCCCAGATCCGTCATACCCGCGCTCCCAGATCCGTCATACCCGCGCTCCCAGATCCGTCATGCCCGCGCACGTAGATCCGTCATACCCGCGCTCGCCGCGGGTATCTCGCCGAGTGCTGAACCAAAGCCCTGCCGCCGTACCCGTGCCCTTCTACGTCATACCCGCGCTCCCAGATCCGTCATGCCCACGCTCCCAGATCCGTCATACCCGCGCTCGCCGCGGGTATCTCGCCGAGTTTTGCACCCAAGCCCTGCCGCCGTACCCGTGCCCTCCTACGTCGCACCCGCGCTCCCAGATCCGTCATGCCCGCGCACGTAGATCTGCCATACCCGCGCTCCCAGATCCGTCATACCCGCGCTCGCCGCGGGTATCTCGCCGAGTGCTGCACCAAAGCCCTGCCGCCGTACCCGTGCCCTCCTACGTCATACCCGCGCTCCCAGATCCGTCATGCCCGCGCACGTAGATCTGCCATACCCGCGCTCCCAGATCCGTCATACCCGCGCTCGCCGCGGGTATCTCGCCGAGTGCTGCACCCAAGCCCTGCCGCCGCACCCGTGCCCTCCTACGTCATACCCGCGCTCCCAGATCCGTCATGCCCGCGCACGTAGATCCGTCATACCCGCGCTCCCAGATCCGTCATACCCGCGCTTGCCGCGGGTATCTCGCCGAGTTCTGCACCCAAGCCCTGCCGCCGTACCCGTGCCCTCCTACGTCGCACCCGCGCCCCTCTCCGTCATTCCTGCGCAGGAATGACGGAAGGGGGGCAAGCGCGGGGTTGGGGTTGGCGCTCAGCGCGGGCGGTGGCGCACCAGCTGGCGCTTGATTCCGCCTACGTGCAGGCTGCGCGGCACCATCTGCGGCTCGCCGGCCAGCTCCAGCTGCGGCAGGATCGGCAGCATTGCGTGGAAGATCGAGCGCATCTCCCAGCGCGCCAGGTTTGCGCCGAGGCAGAAATGCTCGCCGTAGCCGCCGAACGCGAAATGGTCGTTGGGCTCGCGCCGAATGTCGAAGCGGTAGGGGTCGTCGAAGACCTCCTCATCGCGGTTCGCCGACGGGTACCACATCACGATCGACTCGCCCTTGCGAATTGGCTGCCCGCGCAGCTCGAGGTCCTGCGTCGCCGTGCGCTGGAACTGAATCACGATCGAGGTCCAGCGCAGAATCTCCTCGACCGCCGAGGGCACCAGCTCGGGGTGCGCGACCAGGTCCTCGAGCTGATCGGGGTGATCGAGCAGCGCCTTGATTCCGCCCGTGATTGAGTTGCGCGTCGTCTCGTTGCCCGCCCCGATCAGCAGGCGGAAATAGCCCGAAATCTCGCGCGGCGTGAGCGGCTCCCCGTCGATCTCCGCCTTGAGCAGGTCCGAGAGCAGGTCGTCGCCCAGCCCGCTCGCCTCGCGCTCCCGCACCAGCGCCTCGTTGTAGAGGCTGTGCTCCAGATCGACGCGCCGGATCGTCTGCTCGCGATCCTCGCCCGGCAGCCGAAACTCCGGATCCGCCGCGCCCGCCGAGGTCTCCGTCCAGCGGAAGATCTGATCCCAGTCCTCCTCCGGCACGCCGCCCATGTCGCAGATCGCCGCGACCGGCAGCTTGGCCGACAGCTCATGCACCACATCGACGGCGGATTTGTCCGCGCGCTCGGTGAAATCGGCGACGAGCTTCTCCGCGAAGCTGCTCACGTAGTTCTCCGACATCTCGCCGAAGTGATCTTCGAGCCGCTTCATCATGCGCGGCGTGAAGTGCCGCGCGACCAGCCCGCGGTGCTGCCGATGCTCGGGCGGATCCATGAAGATGAAATCGGGCGGCTCGCTGGGGTGCCCGCCGTAGCGGTTCGCCTTGACCTCCCGCGTGCGCTCCGAAATCCCGATCGACTCGTGGTCGTTCATCCGCAGAATCTGGGTGTTCGAGAACAACTCGGGGTGCGACGAGATGTAGCGGATGTCGGCGTGCTTGGTGATCGCCCAGAACGGCTCGAAGCCGGGCCGTTGGTACCAGTAGACCGGCGCCTCGCGGCGCAGGATGTCCCACGCCTCCCACGGATAGCCGTGTTCCACGTACAGCCCCGTGTCGGTGATGTCCAGCGTGTCGAGCGTGAGCGGCAGAGCTTCAGCGGTGACCATTGCGCGCCTCCATTCCTTGCCGCGCAGGATAGAGAATTTGCGCCGCGCAAGCGCGCGCCTAGGAGATCACCATCCAGGAGCGCTGCCCGCGCAGGTGGATGTCGAATGTCGCGTAGAAGCGGGCCAGGCTGATCCCGAAAGTCGCCTCGAACGCCTCCTCGAAACCCTCGCCCGCCTCGTAGGCCTGCTTGAGCCGCGGCCAGAACGCGAAGATCGCCTCCTCGCCGGCCAGCTCGGCCAACCGCTCAACCGCGACGAAGCCCATCGTGTAGGCGGCGAAATGCGGCGCGCAGTCCGCGCACATCGACGGATCGTGCAGCGCGTAGGTCTCCCGCGCGACCTGCGCCGCGCGGCGGTTGATCGCCTGCGAGGTCGCGTATGCGCGCCCGCCGTGAAGCGACTCGAAGATCGACTCGACCCACTCCGCCGAGCCGTGCGTCAGCCAGAGCGGCGCTTCGAGCAGGTTCGCCTCGCGGCTGCCCGTCTCGTTCTGCACGATCCTCATGTACTCGTGCGCCAGCACGAAATTGGAGCGCGAGCAGCCGAACAGGTAGGCGATCGTCCAGCGCGCGCCCGGCGCCGTGCGGTAGGGCTGCGAGCACCAGTGCAACTCCGGCGCGGACGGATTGCCCAGCACATGGCGCAGCGCGTTGCGCTGCGCCCAGCGCGTCACGTGAATCTGCACCCGCACCGAGGGCAGGGCGGTGAGACTCCAGCGCGTCCCGAACATCTCAACGACATCCTCGAGCGTCTCCTCCGCCCACGCGATTTGATACCGCGTCGCCCCGCGTTCGCCGCTCACGGCGGAGACGCTCGGCAGGCCGGTCGGCGCCGGCGCGACCGTCGCCGTCCCGGAACCGCCGCCGCCTGCGCCTTTGGACGGGTCATCCTCGTCTCCCGCTGAGTCTTCCGCACCTTCCAGCGTGTCCCCCGCGCCCTCAAGCACATCCCCTTCACTCTCAAGCAGGTCCCCCGCACCCTCGATCAGATCTCCGTCGCCTTCCGGCACCTCCTCTTCGCTCTCAAAGAGATCATCGCTCTGTAGGTCCTGGATGCCGCGATCTCCCGCGACTTCTGCGGCGCGCATCGCGGCCGCCGCCCCAGCCCCGTCGATCGTTGCGGCGAGCAGCAGACAGCCGATCAGAAGCAGCGACACCGACGCCGCGGGCCACCCTCCGCTGCACCGCCGCGTAAGCGCTTTGGTCACGCGCATCGCATTGCTCTCCGAAACCCTCCTTCAATACGCCGGCGGTAGCCAACCTATGGCGGCGGCGCGCAGGCGGTCAATCAGGGGTAACCAACGTTCCGTCTTATTGACATACGAACGACGCGCCGCCGCGCGCTCCTGCGCGCGCCCACTCGATAGGAATACCGATCGAAGCTTCAGCCAACAGCGGCGGGAGCGTCAGCGTAACGAGCGATTGCGTAAAGCAGCGGTGCATAACCCGCCGGCAGAGCGTGTCTGCCGGCGAGGCCGACTGAGGCGAGAATCACCGTCGCGGCTGCGCGAACGCTTTCAGCGGCCGCCCTAATCGGTTGGGATCGAATGCAGAGCGGTCGTCAGGGGGCGGGCGCGATCATGCTGTAGACGATCCGGCGCGCCGTCTCTTCCAGTTCATAGAACACCAGATAGGACGGAGGCGTTCCGAGCGTCGCGTACCAGAGCGTGCCGGTGAGGTGTCTTCCGTTCGGCAGGCCTACCGGGTCTGCGAGCAGCGCCCACGAGAGACCCTCAAGCATCTCCTCCAACCGCGGATCGCCGCCGACGTACTCGTCGACTTTCGCCCAGAACTCCGCCGAGGACTCGTCGAGCTCCCAGCCACTCCCGTATGCCATCGGGACCCCGCTACCGCCGACTCTCGAGCAGCTCCGACCCGATCCGTGCCGCCATCTCTTCCGTCTCCTGGTCGATTGGCTCGGCGCTCAGCCAGGCCGACTCGTAGGGGATGTCGGCGCGATCCTCGGCCAGAATCCAGCCGGGCTCGCGGTGCGAGTAGTCGGAGACTTCGCGGGCCGTCTTGCCCCAGAAGAAGTCAACGATCTCGTCAACCAGCGCCCGCTCCTCAGGGCGCAGAAACTCCGAGTCGGGCTCGCAGCCTTCGCTCAACACCAGCCGCTTCTGCACGTACGAGAACAGGGTCCGCTGCTCGATCCGCAGCCGCCCTTCGCGAATCAGCTCGTCGCGGGCGGCGAGCAGCTGCCGCGGAGCGGGGCCTTCCTGCAGCTTGAAGTAGGCCGCGCCCGTGATCGGGCGGCCGAGCCGCCGATAGGCCGCGAAATCGGCGTAGTAGAGCACCTTGTTGAGCTTGATCGCGCCGAATGTCGGGTCGTCGCGCGACTTCGCCGCGACGTACACGATCAGCTCCTTGAACTTCGCCCAGTCGAGCTCGAACTGCTTGAGCGCCTGCTGTTTCTTCATTTCGCCGCCCTCCCTTTCCGCTTTCGCGGTCTCGCGCCTAGCGCGGGCGGTGGCGGACCAGTTGGCGCTTGATGCCGCCTACGTGGAGGAAGCCGATGACGTATTCGGGGTCGGCGGCGAGCTGGAGGTTGGGGAGGACGGGGAGCAGGGCGTGGAAGATGGAGCGCATTTCCCAGCGGGCGAGGTTTGCGCCGAGGCAGAAGTGCTCGCCGTAGCCGCCGAAGGCGAAATGGTCGTTGGGCTCGCGGCGGATGTCGAACTTGTAGGGGTCGTCGAAGATGTCCTCGTCGCGGTTGGCGGAGGGGTACCAGAGCACGACGGACTCGCCCTTGCGGATGGTCTGGCCGCGCAGCTCTACGTCCTCGACGGCGGTGCGCTGGAATTGGATCACGATCGAGGTCCAGCGCAGGATTTCCTCGACGGCGGAGGGCACCAGTTCGGGGTGCGCGACGAGGTCTTCGAGCTGATCGGGGTGGTCGAGCAGCGCCTTGACGCCGCCGGAGATCGAGTTGCGGGTCGTCTCGTTGCCGGCGGCCAGCAGCAGCACGAAGTAGCCGTGGACTTCGGCGGGGCTCAGCTTTCGGCCGTCCACCTCGGCGCGGAGCAGGTCCGAGAGCAGGTCGTCGCCCAGGCCATCGCGCTGGCGCTGCGCGATCAGCTCCGCGTTGTAGTGGAACCACTCGGTGCTGATTCGGCGGCTGGCCTGGCTCGGCGTCTCGCCCGGCAGGCGGAACTCGGGATCGTCGGCACCGACCAGCACCTCGGTCCACTCGAAGATCTTGTCCCAGTCCTCCTCGGGGACGCCGCCCATGTCGCAGATTGCGGCGACGGGCAGCTTGGCCGACAGTTCATGCACCAAGTCAACGGCGGAGCGCTCGCCGCGCTCGGTGAAGCCGGCGATGATGCGGTCGGCGAAAGTGCTGACGTAGTTCTCGGCCATTTCGGCGAAGTGGTCCTCGAGCATTTTCATCATGCGCGGGGTGAAGTGGCGGGCGACCAGCCCGCGATGCTGGCGATGTTCGGGCGGGTCCATGTAGATGAAGTCGGGCGGGTCGGCGGGGTCGCCGCCGGTGAAGTTGGAAGAGTCGGTTCGCTGCTTCTGGGCGTTGCCCAGCTTGCGCGCGGTGTTCAGGCGCAGCATCTGGGTGTTGGAGAACAGCTCGGGATGGGCGGAGATGTAGCGGATGTCGGCGTGTTTGGTGATGGCCCAGAAGGGCTCGAAGCCGGGGCGCTGGTACCAGTAGACGGGCGCCTCGCGGCGCAGCAGGTCCCACTCGGCCCAGGGGTAGCCGTAGTCGCGGTAGCGATCGGCGTCGGTGATGTCCAGCGTGTCGACGTTCAGATTCAGGCTGGGGGCTTCTGCGGTCACCATTGCTGCGGCTCCATTCTTCGCTTGGGGCAAGCATAGCGAGATCGGGCAAGCCGCTGCACGCCATTCGGCGAGCGTCGCCTGCGCCACAGAGCGAAACATATCCGTCACATGCTGGATACGCTGGCGCAACACGGCGCGTTCCCGTCCGCGCGACAATGCCTCCGCGGGGCGCGGCGAGGCAGACGCGCGCCTCAGGGGGAGCCGCCATGGCCAACCAGATCGAGCTCTACAAGCAGGCCAAGGACGGGCTGGATGTGCTGCCCGACCTGCACCGCTACGCGCAGCTGGACGAGCCGGTCTACGAGGACGGGGACCTTGAGCGGCTGAAGTGGTACGGGCTGTTCCACCGCAAGGCGACGCCGGGCTTCTTCATGCTGCGGATGCGCATCCCCAACGGCATCCTGACGACGGAGCAGTTGGCGGCGATCGGGGACATCGCCAACGAGTTCGGGCGGGGCAAGGCGGATCTGACGACGCGGCAGAACATCCAGCTGCGCTGGATTCGCATTCAGGACGCGCCGCGCGTGCTACAGCGGCTCAGCGCGGTCAATCTGACTTCGCAGCAGTCGGGCATGGACAACGTGCGCAACATCGTGGGCTGCCCGCTGGCGGGCATTCACGCGGAGGAGTTGATCGACGCCTCGCCGCTGACCCGGCGCCTGCAACAGATGATCATCGGGCGGCGCGGCTTCAGCAATCTGCCGCGCAAGTTCAACCTGGGCATTAGCGGCTGCCCGGACGACTGCACGCACGCGCAGACGCACGATCTGTCGTTTACGCCGTCGCGGCGCGACGGGGCGATCGGTTTCAACGCGCTGGTCGGGGGCGCGATGGGCGGCAAAGAGCCGTTTCTGGCGATTCCGCTCGACGCCTTCGCCGCGCCGGAGGATGTGGTCGATCTGGCCCGCGCGGTGCTGGCCGTGTTTCGGGACAACGGGCCGCGCGAGAGCCGCAAGCAGTCGCGGCTCAAGGTGCTGCTGCGCGAGTGGGGCGTTGAGCGCTTTCGCGCCGCCGTCGAGGTCGAGCTGGGACGCGAGTTGCCGCACGCCGGCACGGACGCGACGGCGCTGGACGGCGGCGATCATCTGGGCGTGACCGAGCAGCGCGAGGGTGGGCTGGTCGCGGTGGGGATGCTCGTCCCCGTCGGGCGGATTGTGGGCGACGATCTAATCGAGCTGAGCCGCCTGGCGCGGGTCTACGGGCAGGCGGAAGTCCGGCTCACGGTGCAGCAGAACGTGATGATTCCGCATGTCGATCCGGCGCGCCTGCCGGAGCTGCTGGCGGAGCCGTTGCTGGCCAGGTACTCGCCCGAGCCGTCCGGCTTCCTGCGCGGGCTGGTCGCCTGCACAGGGATGGACTACTGCCATTTCAGCCTGATCGACACCAAGGAAGAGGCGCTGACGCTGGCGCGCGCGCTGGACGAGCGCTACGAGGCGCGGCAGCGGATTCGGATGCACTGGTCCGGCTGCCCGCATTCCTGCGGACAGCAGAAGATCGCCGACATCGGGCTGGAGGGCGCGCGGGTGCGGCTGGACGATGAGATTGTCGCCGCCGCGTCGGTGGTGCAAGGCGGTCGGCTGGGCGCGGAGGCGCGGCTGGCGGAGCCCGGCCTGGCCAAGACGCCCACGCCGGAGCTGCCCGAGCTGGTCGCCGCGCAGATCATCGAGACGCTGGGCCCCGATGCGATCCGCCCGCGCAGCGCGGCGACTGCCGAGCGGGCTGAGCCGACAGCTGAACCGATCGGGCCTGTGGCCGCCCGATGAGCTCGCGCCTCCCGTTCCTGTCCGGCTTTACTCCCTGGCGACGACGCCGCGCCGAATGGAAGCGCTCGATCTGCCCCTACTGCGGGACCGGCTGCGGCGTGTTGGCGCGAGCGCAGGACGGCGCGATCCGCGAAGTGCGCGGCGATCCCGATCATCCCGTGAACCGAGGCAAGCTCTGCGCCAAGGGCGCGTTGCTCGCGCCGGTGGTGCGCACACCCGACCGGCTGCTCTATCCGCTGCTCCGCGAGCGGCGCGTCGGCGACTTTCAGCGCGTCTCCTGGCATGGCGCCGTTCAGCGCTTCGCCGGCGCGATTCGCAAGGCGCAAACCGAGTCGGGGCCGCACTCGGTGATGCTCTACGGCTCAGGCCAGCTGGTCACCGAGGACTACTACCTCTTCGGCAAGATCGCCAAGGGCTACCTGCGCACCAACAATCAGGACACCAACTCGCGGCTCTGCATGGCGAGCGCGGTGGTGGCGTACAACCTGGCGCTCGGCTCGGACTCTCCGCCCTGCGCTTATGACGACATCGAGGCGGCCAACACCTTTCTGATCGTCGGCGCGAACCCCGAAGCCTGCCATCCAATTCTCTTCAACCGGATCAAGGCGCGGCGGCGGTCGGACAAGGATGCGCGGGTGATCGTGATCGATCCGCGCCGCACGCGGACGGCGGAGATTGCGGACATTCATCTGCGCCCGCGGCCGGGCACGGATGCGGCGCTGCTCAACTCGCTGCTCTACGAGGCGCTGCTGGCGGGCGGCGGCGATCAGGAATTCATCGCAGCCCACACCAGCGGCTGGGAGGAACTCTCGCAGGCGCTGGCGGATTACCCGGCGGAGCGCGGCTACGAGCTGACGGGCGTGCCGGCGCAGGACATCCTCGACGCCGCGCGCGTCTACGCGGGCAACGGCCCCGCGCTCTCGCTCTGGGCGATGGGGCTGAACCAGAGCACGCGCGGCGTCGACAACAATCTGGCGATCATCAATCTGGCGCTGGCGACGGGCAACATCGGCAAGCCGGGCGCGGGGCCCTTCTCGCTGACGGGCCAGCCCAACGCGATGGGCGGGCGCGAGGCGGGCGGTCTCGCCACTGCGTTGCCGGGCCACCGCCAGGTCGCCAACGAGACGCACCGGCGTGAAGTGGAAGCGGCCTGGGGGATCGAGCCCGGCGCGATCTCGGAGCGGCCCGGCCTGACCGCGATCGAGATGGTCGAAGCGCTCGAAGAGGGCGCGATCAAGGTGCTCTGGGTGGCGGGCACCAACCCGCTCGCGTCGCTGCCCAACACCGAGCGCGTGCGCCGCGCGCTGGCCAAGGCCGATTTCGTCGCGGTGCAGGACGCCTATCACCCGACCGAAACGACCGCCGCGGCCAACCTCGTGCTGCCTGCCGCCCAATGGTCGGAGCGGGGCGGGACGATGACCAACAGCGAGCGCCGCGTCTGTCTGCTGGAGCAGATCGGCGATCCGCCCGGCGAGGCGCTGGCGGACTGGGAGATCATCTGCCGCGTCGCGCAGGCGCTCGGCTTCGGGCGGCACTTCAGCTACTCCGACGAAGAGGCGATCTTCAACGAGTACCGCGAACTGACGCGCGGGCGCGACCTGGACCTGACCGGGCTCAGCTACGAGCGCCTGCGCGGGTCTTCGGAGGGCGTCCAGTGGCCCGCGCCCGAGCAGGGCGCGTCCTCCACCACCCGCCTCTTCGCCGACGGACAATTCGCGACGCCCGACGGCAAGGCGCGCTTTCATGTGGTCCGTCACGAGCAGCCCGCCGAGCAGCTGGATGACGCCTACCCGCTGGCGCTGCTCACCGGCCGGGTCAAAGACCAGTGGCACACGCGCACCCGCACCGGCAAGGTGGCCAAGCTCAACAAGAGCGAGCCGCGCCCGTTCGTCGAGGTGCATCCGCAGGACGCCCGCCGGCTCGCCGTCCGCGACGGCCAGGAGGTGCGGGTGGTTTCACGGCGCGGCGCATTCGCCGCTCCCGCGCGAGTGACCGACGCGGTCGCGCCCGGCGCGCTTTTCGCTCCATTTCACTGGGGTCCCGCCTGGGCGCCCGACAGCAGCCCCAACCTCGCGGCCAGCGAAGCGTTTGACGCGCGCTCGAAAGAGCCTGAGCTGAAATTCGCCGCGGTGCGGTTGGAGGCTGTTTCCAGCTCGTAAGCCCAACTCCACAACCCCAGCTCCGTCATACCCGCGCCCTCACTTCCATCATACCCGCGCCCTCACTTCCGTCATACCCGCGCCCTCACTTCCGTCATACCCGCGCCCTCACTTCCGTCATACCCGCGCTTGCCGCGGGTATCTCGCCGTGTTCTGCACGGAGCCCCGCACGGCCTCCTTCCCGCCCCAGAGGCCCGATGGCGCTCGGAATGCCGCTTGCGCGAGAGTGGCGAGCGAGAGGGGAGGAGCGGGAACGGGGCTTGGTGCTCGGCGCGGCGAGATACCCGCGGCAAGCGCGGGTATGACGGAGCTTTCTCGCGCGGTCGGCGGATCGCGCGCGCGCGGCCGGCGGATTACTCTCTCGCGCGGCCGACGGATCGCTTTTGCGTGGGGGCAGCAGGTCGATTTTGCCCAACCTTCTGTTAGCGAGCTGACTTTGTAACACGGTCGTCATATCTGCGACACGCATTCGCAACCTACGGCGCGGCGGGGCTGCATAGGTTTTTAGCTGTCGAACGCGGGCGCGCGATGTTCTGGCCCGTGCAGCGTCGGGAGGTTGCGGGTGAACACCAACGAACTGGTCGGCAAAGCGACGGCGATTCGGCTGTTCAGCCTCAAGCCGCCGCACATGCGCACCTTCCACCTGACCTGGCTGGCGTTCTTTCTCTGCTTCTTCGGCTGGTTCGGCATTGCGCCGCTGCTGCCCGCCGTGCGCGAGGACCTTGGGCTCAGCACCGAGCAGCTGCTGACCTCCGTGATCGCCTCGGTGGCGATCACGATCGTCGCGCGGATCGCAATCGGCTGGGTGCTCGACCGGGTCGGCCCGCGGCGCGCCTACACCGCGCTGCTGCTGCTCGGCTCGATCCCCGTGATGCTGATCGGCCTTTCGCAGAACTACGAGACGTTCCTGATTTTCCGCCTGCTGATCGGCGTGATCGGCGCGTCTTTCGTGATCACGCAGTACCACACCTCGATCATGTTCGCGCCCAACGTGGTCGGCACGGCCAACGCGACCACTGCGGGCTGGGGCAATCTCGGCGGCGGCGTCACGCAGCTGGTCATGCCGCTGGTCATGACCGCCGTGCTCTTCTTCGTGGCCAACGAAGAACTGGGCTGGCGCATCGCGATGGTGATCCCCGGCGCGGCGCTCTTTTTGACCGGCATCGCCTACTACCGCTTCACGCGGGACGCTCCCGAGGGCGACTTCAAAGAGCTTCGCGCGCAGGGGCGCGTGACGCGCCAGAACGAGCCGGGCGCGTTCATGAAGGCCGTCCGCGACCGCCGCGTCTGGGCGCTCTTCGTGATCTACGGCGGCTGCTTCGGCATCGAGCTGACCATGAACGGCGTCCTCGCCGTCTACTTCCACGACCAGTTCGGGCTTTCGGTCGTGCTCGCCGGCATCGCCGCCTCCGCGTTCGGGTTGATGAACCTGTTCGCCCGCTCGCTTGGCGGGATGTTCTCCGACAAATTCGGCATTCGCTGGGGACTGCGCGGGCGCACCTGGTTCATGGGCGCGGTGCTCTGCCTCGAAGGGCTCGCGCTGATCGCCTTCTCCCGCCTCGATGTGCTGCTGCTCGCCATGCCGATGCTGATCATTTTCAGCATCTGCGTGCAGATGACGGAGGGCGCGACCTACGGCGTGGTGCCCTTCATCAACAAGAAAGCGCTGGGCGCGGTGGCCGGCATCGTGGGCGCGGGCGGCAACGCGGGCGCGGTCGCGGCCGGCTTCCTGCTGCGCGACGCGGGGCTCAACCTCGCCGACACCTTCTTCTGGCTCGGCGTGGTCGTCGCCTGCATGACGCCGCTCGTGCTCGCCGTCCGCTTCTCCAACGCCGCGGAAGCGGATGAACGCGAGCGGCTCCAGGCCGCGCTGGCCGAACAGCGCAGCCCGCGCGCCGTCGCCACGCCTGTCGCGCCTGTCGCTCCCGTCGCCGGCGGCTCCGGCGACTGACTGGAGGCCGCCGCCTGCCGCTCCCAGAGATCGGGGGGCGGTACACTCTGCGCACGCGCAGAAGGGAGCCGACGATGCCCGATGTGATGCGCCCCGACGGAACCACCATCCACTACGAAGTCTTCGGCGACGGCTTTCCGCTGCTGCTGCTCGCGCCCGGCGGGGTCAACTCGCAGATCGAATTCTGGCAGCGCAGCATCATCAACCCGATCGAATCCTTCGCCGACGAGTTCATGGTGATCGGGATGGATCAGCGCCACTGCGGGCGCAGCAAGACGGGGCTCACGCCTTTTTCCTACGACGAGGCGATGCAGGATCAGGTTGCGGTGCTCAACGACCTCGGGCTGGCGCGCGCGCACGTGATGGGCGGCTGCATCGGCTGCGCCTACGCGCTGCGGCTCGCGGACCAGGCGCCGGCGCGGATCGCCGGGGCGGTAATGCAGGATCCGGTCGGGCTGGACGAGACCAACTCGCTGGAGACCTTCTACGCGATGTTCAACCCGACGATTCGGCTGGCGCGCGCGGAGGGTTTGGAGGCGGTGATCGAGTCCGCGCAGCGCGATCCGATCTTCATGCAGAACAACGAGGCCGGACCGTTCGCGCAGCGCATCCACGACGACCCGCTGTTCGCCGACGCGCTGCGCGCGATCCGCCGCGAGGGCTACATCGCGCTGGTGGTCGAGTTCCGCGACGGGATGTGGCCGCAGCAGCCGCCGTATTTCGCGGTCAACGAAGTCGCCGTGCAGCGCTCGCATGCGCCGATGCTGGTGCTGCCCGGCGCGGATCCGTTTCATCCCACGGGCATCGGGGAGCGCATCTGCAACGAGGCGCCCAACGCGCGCTGCCTGGCGGTCGACGCTCGCGCGGAAGACAACCTGCCCGCTACGCTGGAGTCGATTCGCGCGTTCCTGCGCGACCACGCCGGCTAACCTCGACAACCAGGCGCACACGGAAACGAGCACCCGCAATGCAGCACGAAATCCTCCACCGCCCCTCCTACGCGCTCGCGCGAATCATCCTCGCCTCCGGCGAGAAGCTCCAGGCGGAGGCCGGCGCGATGGTCAGCATGTCCGACTCGATTCACCTGGACACGGGCGTGCGCGGCGGGCTGCTGAGCGGGCTCAAGCGCTCGGTGCTGGGCGGCGAGAGCTTCTTCATCAACACCTTCACCGCCGAGCAGTCGGGCGAAGTCACTGTCGCGCCCGGCCTGCCGGGCGACATCGAAGCGCTCGATCTGGCGGGCCAAACGCTGCTGATTCAGTCGGGCTCGTTCCTTGCCGCGACGCCGGACATCGAGATCGACACCAAGTGGGGCGGCGGGCGCAGCTTCTTCTCGAGCGAGGGGCTGTTCCTGCTCAAGGCCAGCGGGCACGGCACGATTTTCGTCTCCTCCTACGGCGCGATCCACGCCATCAGCCTCGCCGCCGGCGAGCAGTACACGGTCGACACGGGGCACATGGTCGCCTTCGACGAAACGGTGCAGTACGACGTGGGGCGTTCGGGCGGCTGGAAGACCACGCTGCTGAGCGGCGAGGGTCTGGTCTGCAAGCTGACCGGGCCGGGCCGGTTCTACATGCAAACGCGCAGCCAGGACGCGCTGCTGGACTGGCTGCTGCCGCGCATTCCGAAGCAGGGCTGACGGCGCTGCCCCCGCGCAAACAACCCCGCACCCCGCGCAAACAACCCCGCCACACCCGCGCAAACAACTCCGCCATACCCGCGCGAGCAAGCTCCGTCATACCCGCGCTTGCCGCGGGTATCTCGCCGCGCCCAGCACCAAGCCTTGCACCACCGCCCCCGTCATCCCACACCTCTCCCGCCACACCCGCGCGAGCAAGCTCCGCCACCCCCTCGCAAACAGCTCCGCCATACCCGCGCGAGCAAGATCCGCCATACCCGCGCGAGCAAGATCCGTCATACCCGCGCTTGCCGCGGGTATCTCGCCGCGGTGAGCACCAAACCTCGGGCCCAGCACCCAGCCCGCTTGACCACAACGCCCACTCACGTGTAGCTTCCCTACCCATGACAAACTTGCACGCCACCACCCGAACAGCCGCGAGCGCACTGCGCTCCATCAGCACGCTTGCGCAGTGGGGGGGGGGGTAACCCGCCTCTCCGACTGAGGTTAGCGCTCCTCGCGCTAGCCGCCGTCGCCGCGATCATCGCCGCCGACTTCACGACACCTGCGCAAGCGCAGAGCGACGAAACCAGCGGGCGCATCGTCGCGCGACTCCTAGAGGATGGCCGCGTCGAATTCGGCTGGCAACCCACCGGTGGAGAGCGCGTGCTGCCCCGCCAGCGCTACTTCCCGCCCGACGCGACCGTAGACCGCTGGCTGCGCAGCAGCCCGGTAGAGGTAGCCGGCGCAGCGATCGGCCGGATCAACGCGCGACTGTTAGACGACGGCCGGATCGAATTCGCATTCACACCAACCGACGGGGAGCAGATCACCCCGCAAGCCCGCTATTTCCCAGCCAACGCGCGGGTAGGCCGCTGGTTGCGCAGCACCGAGATCGCGATCGGTCCGCCTGCTGCCGGCTACATCGCCGTCAGCGCGGGAGGATCGAATACCTGCGCGATCCGCGAGGATAGCGGCGCGATTGAGTGCTGGGGACAGAACGAGTACGGGCAGACCGACGCCCCGGATGGCAGCTATACCGCCGTCAGCGCCGGGAAAAACCACACCTGCGCCCTGCGCGAGGAGGGAGGAATCAGGTGCTGGGGATGGAACGCCGGCGGGAAAATCGAAGCCCCAGATGGCAGCTACACCGTCATCAGCGCGGGCGACGAGCACACCTGCGCGATCCGCGCGAGCGGCGCGATCACGTGCTGGGGCAGCGAATATAGACAAAGGGGACAGACCGACGCTCCGGAGGGCAGCTACGCCGCCGTCAGCGCAGGCAGGACGCATACCTGCGCGATCCGCGACACAGGCGCGATCGAGTGCTGGGGAGAGAACCGCGCCGGACAGTCCACCCCGCCCGACTGAGCGCCGCCCAGGTCCGGGCTCCGGCGCACGATCGGCCCGCCGCCGCGCAAACCCATCCGTCGCCATACCCGTGAAAAGCGGCGGACGCACGGGGGTCTGTGCTGTGCTCGGCGAGATACCCGCGGCGAGCGCGGGTATGACGGATCTAATTTTGCGCGGGTGTGACGGAGCTGGTTGCGCGGGGGCGGCGGAGGGGGTGCGCGGGCGTGGCGGAGGGGGTGCGCGGAGGCGGCGGAGGGAGCGGGTATGGCGGGGGTTGCGGCTGGCGCGGATAGTCTGCGCCGATGGACCCGCTCGAAGTTGTTGCGCTGATCGCCGCCGGGGTGGCGATTGGCGTGTATGCCACCTCCGTTGGGGCGGGGGGCGGCTTTCTCTTTACGCCCGTGCTGCTCTGGCGCTATCCGGACGCTGAGCCCTACGAGATCGCGTTCGCCTCGATGTGCCTGGTGCTCGCGTCGAGCGGGCTCTCTGCGGTGCGGATGGCGCGGGCGCGGCGGATTGACTACGGCGCGGTCGGATTGACCGCCGCCGTCTCGGTGCCGGCCGCGATCGTCGGCGCGCTGGGCACTGCGCGGCTGCCGCACGATGTCTTCGCGGTGGGCTTCGCGGTGCTGCTGGGCGGGCTCGGGCTGTACCTGATCTGGCGTCCCGCCGGCGAGGTCGCGGCGGCCGCGCAGCGCGGCTGGCGGCGCACCTTCGAGGATCGCGAGGGCAACCGCTACACCTATTGGATTCCCGTGCGGCGCACGCTGGTGATCACCAGCGTCGTGGGTGCGCTGACCGCGCTGGCGGGGATCGGCGGGGGCATCTTTTTCAGCCTGATCGGCGTGCGGGTGATGCATATGCCGCCGCGCATTGCCGTGCCGGTCTCGCACAGCATCGTCACGACCATCGCGATCTCGTCGCTGCTCTTCCACACCGCCAGCCGCGACTGGGGCGATCCCTTGCGCGATGTGCCGCCATTGTTGGTCGGCGTGCTGCTGGCCAATCCGCTCGGCATGCGGGCGGCGGCGGTGGTCAACGAGCGCGGACTGACCCGCCTGCTCGCCGCCGCGCTGTTGGTCGTGGCTGTTTTCACCGGGTTGCGCGCGCTGTAGGCGTGTTCGCGCTTCCGTTGTTCCTGCGTGGGAGTGACGGGGTGGGGCGCGGGTTCCTGCCTGCGCAGGAATGACGGGGGAGGGCGCAGAAATGACGGAGGGGTTGTGCAGGTAGCCTCAAGTTCATGGATCCGCTCGAGATTGTTGCGCTGATTGCGGTTGGGGCCGCCATTGGCGTGTACGCCACTGCGGTTGGGGCGGGCGGCGGCTTTCTTTTTGCGCCGCTGCTGCTTTGGCGGCATGGGGACGCCGAGCCTGCGCAGATTGCGCTTGCTTCAATGTGCCTGGTGCTGGCCTCCAGCGGACTTTCCACCTTTCGGCTGGCTCGCGCGGGGCGGGTGGATTTTGGGGTGGTCGGGCTGACCGCCGCGGTTGCCGTGCCCGCCGCGCTGCTTGGGGCGTTCGGCACGGCCAGCCTGCCGCGGGACATCTTCGCGGTGGGTTTCGCCGTGCTGCTGGCCGGGCTGGCTGCGTACCTGATCTGGCGTCCCAGCGGCGACGGCGGGACGCTGGGGCAGCGCGGCTGGCGTCGGATGCTGCGGGACCGACTGGGCGACCGCTACCTCTACTGGATTCCCGTGCGGCGCACGCTGCTGGCGACGGGCGGGGTGGGCGCGATGACGGCGCTGGCGGGGATTGGCGGCGGGCCGTTCTTCAGCTTGATCGCGGTGCGGATTATGCGGATGCCCGTCTGGTTGGCTGTTCCCGCTTCGCATGCGATTGTCGCTGTGATTGCCGTGGTTGTCGTGATCTTTCACACGGCCAATCAGCGCTGGGGGGATCCGCTTGAAGACGTGCCGGCGCTGCTGGTCGGGGCGCTGCTGGCGAACCCGCTGGGGCTGCGTTTTGCGGCGCTGGCCAATGAGCGCGGACTGACTCGGCTGCTGGCGGCGGCGATGTTGATTGTGGCGGTGTTTACGGGCTGGCAGGCGCTGTAGGGCAAGCGCCTTAGAGCAGGCCGACCGGGTCTATCTCGGCTACGCAGCCGCGGGGGAGTTCTACTGAGCGGAGCAGGGCGGATGGGTCTGAGCCGCGCAGCACCAGTTGGCGGCGGTGCAGCCCGCGGGCGCGGGGCGGCCAGGCTTCCGAAGGGCCGATGATTTGGGGGGGATTTTCTTCGGCCATCGCTGAGGCGCGCCAGAGTTGATCGCGCAGCGACTCGGCCAGGCGCATTGCTTCCAGCGCGTGGCGGGCGGAGCAGGTGATTCGCGCCAGCCTGCCGTAGGGGGGGTAGTCAAGCGTCGCGCGCAGCTGCATTTCGGCCTCGTAGAAGCCCTCGTAATCGTGGGCGGCGGCGGCCTGCACGGCGTAGTGATCGGGTGAGTAGGTCTGGATGATCACGCGCCCCGGCGCGCCGCCGCGGCCGGCTCGGCCGGCTACCTGCGTGAGCAGCTGAAAGGTGCGCTCAGGCGCGGTGTAGTCGGGCAGCCGCAGCGACAGGTCCGCGTTGATCACTCCCGCCACCGTGACCGCCGGCACATCCAGGCCTTTGGCGATCATCTGCGTGCCGATCAGCACCCGACTGCGGCCTGAGGCGAACTCCTCGAGGATCGCTTCGTGGCCGCCGGCTTCGCGGATGCTGTCGCGATCCCAGCGCGTCACCGTTACGTCGCCGAAGCGCGCGCGCAGCTCGTCTTCGAGACGCTGCGCGCCGAAGCTCATCGGGCGCACCCGCGCGTCGCCGCAACTCGGGCACTCGGCGGCGGCCGGCTCGCGCCGACCGCACTCGTGGCACTGGAGCATCGGCCCGGCGCGGTGCAGGGTCAGCGGCAGCCGACAGTCTTCGCACTCGACCGCCGAGCCGCAGGCGCGGCAAACGTAGGCGGCCAGCCCGCGGCGATTGAGAAAGAGCAGCGCCTGCTCGCCCGCGTCGAGCGCGTCGGTCAGCGCCTCCGACAGCGCGGCGCTGAACACCGAGCGGTTGCCCAGGCGCAACTCCTCGCGCAGATCGACGATTTCGACCTCGGGCAGCGGCACCTCGTCGGGCACATCGCCCACACCGCCGACCGCGCCGGACTCGACCCGCGCCGGCAGCTCGAGCAGCCGATGCCCGCCCGATCGGGCCCGCCACATGCTGGCGATCTCCGGCGTCGCCGAGCCCAGCACCAGCACCGCCTCGGAGAGCGCCGCCAGATGTTCGGCGGCGTCGCGCGCGTGATAGCGCGGGTGCGGCTCGGACTGCTTGTAGGTCCACTCGTGCTCCTCGTCGAGGATGATCAGCCCGACATTGCGCAGCGGGGCGAACAGCGCGGAGCGGGGCCCGACCACGATTTGGCGTTCGCCGGCCAGCATTTGCCGCCACTGCTCGCGCGCCTCGGCGGGGCGCAGGCCGGAGTGGCGCACGGCGACCTGGCCGGGAAAGCGGGCTTCGAAGCGGGCGATGGTTTGCGGCGCGAGCGCGATCTCGGGCACCAGCGCGATCACCGACTCGCCGCGCGCCAGCGCGTCGGCCGCCGCCGCGAGATAGACCTCCGTCTTGCCGCTGCCGGTCACGCCGTGCAGCAGAAACGAGCGGGCTTGCGTGTCCGCGCGGCGGGGTTGCAGGCGGGCCGCGCGCGCTTCCGCCAGCGCCGCCAGCAGGGCGTCGGCCGCCTGCCGCTGATCCGGCGTCAGCGTTGGGGCGGGCTGCGGCTCAGCGAGATCCGGCTCTGCGGGAGCGACCAGCTGGCGCTCTACGCTGCCCCGCGCGATCAGCGCCTCTACGTCGGACGCCGTCGCGCCGCTCGCGCGGCGCGCTTCCCGTTCGGCGAGATCCCCCTGATCGCTCTCGCTCAACAGGCTCAGCAGCGCCAGCTGGCGGCGCTCGGCGGCCGTGCGCCGCAGGCCCAGCGCAGCGGCCTGCGCTTCTTCGCCTGGCACCGCGGCCGTCACCAGATCGCCCTCCAGCCGGGCCAGCGAGGTTTCGCCCAGCCAACGCTTCAGCGATTGCCGCCCGCCCAGCAGACGGCGCGCTTCGGCGAGCTCGACCGCGCCCTCTGCGAGACGCTCCAGCAGCGCCGCCGGGCGCGAGCGGCCCGTGGCCGGCAGCGACTTGAGCGCGCGCTTGTCGAGCAGCGCGAGCCGGGCAATTGGCGCGGGCGGGTCGGGCGCGAGCGCCGCGCCATCCGACCAGGGATGCGCCCGCGCGTGGGGCGGCAGAAACAGCGCCAGCGCGGCGAAGAGCGGCGAGAGGTAGCGCTCCGCCATCCACTCGGCCAGCGCCAGCTGCTCGCGGGTGAGCAGCGGATTCGGCTCGAGCACGGCGGCCAGCTCGCGCGGCGACTCGACCTCGCTCTGCGAGGTGACGCGCATCACGATGCCCAGCGTCAGCGTTTTGCGCCAGGGCGCAACGATCGCCGAGCCGCGCTGCACATCGAGCCCGCTCGGGACCGACCAGGTAAAGGTCGCCAGCTCGGGGCTGCCCGGCGAGACCGCGACCTCTGCGAACAGCGGGCTGTCGTCGGCCACGGCTGCGCCTCCCAACGAGTCTCAGCGTATGCGCAACGGGGGCGGCGCTCGCCGCGCCGCCTCTGCTAGCGTCGCAGCACAGCGAGAGCGAGCAAATGGGCCAACCCTTCGACGGCATCCGCGTGATCGAGTTCGGGCAATTCGTCGCCGTGCCCTTCTGCGGGCAGTTGCTCGCGGAGGGCGGCGCGGACGTGATCAAGATCGAATCGCTGGACGGCGACCCGACGCGCCGGCTGGGGCAGCTCGCCGAGGGCGAAACGCGCATCTTCATCTCGCGCAACCGCGGCAAGCGCTCGCTGCCGCTCAACCTGCGGCATTCGCGCGCGCCCGAAATCATCGACGCGCTGCTGCGCGGCGCCGATGTCGCGCTGATGAACTTCCGCCCCGGGCTGGCCGAGCAGCTCGGGCTCGACGCGGAGACGCTGCGCGAGCGTTTTCCGCGCCTGATCACGGCGTCGGTCACGCCGTTCGGACGCGAGGGTCCCGACGCGGCGCTGGCGGGGATGGACATCGTGGTGCAGGCGCGCAGCGGGCTGATGGTCGCCAACGGGCGCGCCGCCGAGGGGCGGCCCGTTTCGGGCGATCCGGTCGCCGCCGATTACATGTGCGCCATGACGCTCGCCTTCGGCGTCGCTTCCGCGCTCTTCCGGCGCGCGCAGAACGGCGAAAGCGGAGCAGGGGGCGGGGCGGTTCACGCTTCGCTGATCCAGGCCGCGATGACGCTCAATAACAACCAGATGATGCGCGTCGAATCGGCCGACGGGCCGGCGCATGAGCAGGCGAAGGCGGATCTGGCGCGGTTGCGCGCGGAGGGCGCGGACTACCTAACCCAGCGCGCGGCGCTGCCCTATGCGCGGGCGCGCTCGATGGCTGATATCTACTTTCGCACCTACGATACCGCCGACGGCTGGCTGGCCGTCGCCTGCGGCAGCCGTCGCCTGCGGCAACGCTTTATTGCAGCGATCGGGCTGGAGGATCCGCACGCGGGCGACGACGCGCCGGAGCGTCAGCAGTTTTACGACGACCTGCGCGCCGCTGCGGAAGCGCGGCTGCGCGAGCGCTCCACGGCGGAGTGGGAGCGTGCGCTGACGGAGGTGGGCGTGCCCGCCTCGCGCGTGCTGACGCCGATGGAGTTGCTGGACGATCCGCAGACACAGGCCAATCAGATGCTACACGATCTGGAGCACCCCGCGGTCGGGCCGATCCGCCTGCTTGCGCCGCCGTTGGCGCTTGACGATGATGGCTTTCAGCCGCGCGAGGCCGCCGCTCCGTTTGCCAGCCAGACGCGGGAAATCCTGGCGGAACTCGGTTTCGCGGAAACACAAATCAACGACCTGATCAGCGTCGGCGCGACGAAAGAGGCGTAACACAATGGCCGTCCGCGAAGATACGCTGAACGTCGAACTGGCGCGGCTGCTGCGCGAGCAGCATGATATGGACGCGCGCGCCGAAGCGGGTGCGGGCGGCAAGTGGCTCGATCTCGATGTGAATGTCGATGGGCTGCATGTGGCGATCGAGGCCAAGCTCGATTTCAAGAAGCGCCCGCAGGCGCGCAAGGCGGCGGACTCGCGGCTCAAAAACCTGCGCAATGTCGCGGTGGCGTTGTGCTATCCGAAAGGCGCTACGGAGGCGTCGCTGCCCGGCGACACCTTGACCTGGCAAATCCGCACGCGGCGCAGCGGCGCCGACGACTGGCAGACGGGCAGCGTGGCGCAGCTGGCGGCGGCGGTCCGCGCCGCGCCGGCGAGTATTGAGGATGTGGACAAGGTCGCGCAGATTCTTTCCGACGGGCTCAATGCCGCCGTGCAACGGCTTTCCATGCCAACCCGCCAGGCGCTCGCCCAAACCATAGACCTCCGCCCGGAAACCGTCGAAGAGAAAAAGAAGCTCTCGCCGAACCAGCGTGCTGAAAACTACTTCGTTCCCGCCAAGCGCGGGATGCTGGTAATCGCAACGGCGATGCTCTTCCACCATCGCGTGCAAGGACGCATCGAACCCGCGCCGCCCGACGACTGGCGCGGCGAATGGCCGCCGGCAAACCCGTCACAGTGCGCCGCCGAGGTCGAGGGCACGGTCGCCCGCTTTCGCCGTGCGTGGCAAGCCATACTCGCAGTGGATTACCGCCCGGTATTCGCTACTGCGATCGCCGCGCTCAACGCCATTGAGCCTCATCCCGATCATGCGCAGGCCGTACACGCGCTCGCTGATACGGTCGCCGATGTCGCCGAGCGCATGACGGGACTCCGGCAGGACCTGCTCGGCCGGATCTTCCATCGCGTGCTCGACACCGCGAAGTACGATGGATCGTTCTACACATCGGCCGCCGCCGCTACGCTGTTGGCGGGACTGGCGATCCGCGAAGATGACCGAGACTGGTCCAGCGCCGGCGCGATCGCCAAGCTGCGCGTCTGCGACCCAGCCTGCGGCACCGGCACGCTGCTCGTCGCCGCCGCCGCCCGCATCGAAGCGCTGCGGCGGGAAGCCGGACCGATCGACGCCGATGACGAAGAAGCGCTGGCGCTCTGCCTCGTCGAAGATGTGCTCTGGGGCTACGACATTAACGTCACCGCAACGCATATGGCCGCCACCGCGCTCGGCATGCTCTCGCCTGCGACCCAGTTTCAACGCCTGCGCATCTACCGCACACTGCTCGGTATCTACGAGGGCGCCGCTTACGCCGGCTCGCTCGAAATGCTGTCGCCTGAGCAGCGGATGCGCATTTTGCCCTGGCCCGCCCCGCTCGGCCAGATGGACACCGGGCAGCCGGACGATCCTCCCCCGATGGACCTGGTGATCATGAATCCGCCGTTCACCGTCGATCGTCTGCGTCACAACCAGTTCAGCAGCGAAGAAAAGTCTCAGATCGGCGAACGCGAACGAGCCATCTTCGACCAGCTGGAGACAGCGAATGTCGTTGATCTGACCGCCAACAGCGCCAGCTTCGCAGTGCTGGGCGAACTCCTGCTGCACAAGCAGCACGGCGCTCTCGCGCTGGTCATGCCCGCGATGATCCCAACGGCGCCATCAGGCGCCGGCCTGCGGCGATTCCTCGCCGCTCGCTTTCAGATCGATACGATCGTCAGCTCTCACGACCCCGAGCGCATCTTCTTCTCCGAGAACACCGACATTAGCGAAGTTCTGATCGTGTGCCGCCGCCGGAGCGCCGACGCCAACAAAGAGCCTACGAGGTTCGTCAATCTCGGCCGGAACCCCGCGAACACACAGGAGGCGAACGCAGCTCTGCGCTCCTGGGACCGCGGCGAACCAACGACCGACACGATTCAATACATCGACTCCACGCGAATCGCAGACGGCGACTGGGTCGCCGTAAACTTCCTCTCGCCGTTTCTGGTTGATGCGTTCTTCGATCTCCGAGGCCGTTTCGCCCGCCTCTCCACGATCGCTGATGTCGGGCCGCATCGACGCCGGCCGCACGAAGCCTACAACCGATCGGACCTGCCGACGAAGACGCCCTGGCGTGCGCTCTGGTTCCATCGCACCGCAGTAACACAATCGATGCGAGCCAGCCCGGACTCGCACCTCTCCGCAAAACCGGACAAAGAGGAATTGGCCGAGCGATACTGGCGTCAGCGCAGCCGGTTGCTGCTCGCCAACCGCGCCCGACTCCATTTGACCAGAAGCGCCGCTGTGATGCTTGACGAGCCCGGACTTGGTTCGCTCTGGACGCCTTGCAAGCTGCATGACGGCGATGACCGAACGGCGGCGGCGCTCTGCGTCTGGCTGAATTCGTCGCCTGGCCTGCTCGCATTTCTGGGCGGGCGCGACAATCGCGCGTTGGCATACCCGCAATTCTCCCTCGACACCCTCCGCTCCATCCCTGTGCCCAACTTCCCGGAGCTTGGCGATGACGTGCGCGGTGCGCTGGCGGCGGCGTATGAGGAACTTAAGGATGAGGTCTTGCTGCCGTTTCCGCGGATGGATGAGGATCCTGTACGCAAGCGTCTCGACGCGGCGGTGACAGAGGCGCTTGGCCTGGATGCGGAGTGGGTGGCGCAGGTTCGGCGGGCGCTCGGGGAGGAGCCGTCGGTGACGAACAGGCGGTATGGGTCGGTTGCGGAGTAGGGCATGCAGGTGTGGGTGAGCAAGCGGGTTTGGTGCTGGTCACGGCGAGATACCCGCGGCGGGGCGCGGGTATGACGGATCTCTGAAATGTGAGCAGACCCTAGCACGCCGTCCTCAACTGTCCGCGCTGCGCTATGATGCCCGCAGAGACAAAGATGGGCACAGAGAGTGAGGACGCCCGATGGCGCTGATCGACAAACTCCGCTTCCACAACATCCTGACGCAGGGGGGCATTCCCGAGGCTCCCTCGATCGAGTTCGTGGAGGCACTGCAGGACACCTTCGACGATCAGACTTCCGAACTCGCGACGAAGGACGACCTCGTCCAGCATGAGCAGCGAATCCTGGGCTACGTCATGGCCTCCGAGAACCGGCTGACGCGGTTGATTGTCAATGTGGCGCTGGGCACGATTGGGGTGGTGGCGGCGATGATCGCGACCGCTGTCGGCATCATTCTCGGCTTCAACTGACCTTGTCGAGGCGGCGCAGCAGCGCCGACGCGCCTGCCACTTCTGCGCCCAGGGGGAGCAGCCGCTCGCGCAACTCGCGGTCCGAGGTGTATACGTAACAGCCCGGACCTGCCGCCGTTACGAGCTCGACGATTCGATCGTCGGCTGCGTTTCGGCCGGCGCGGCGGGCCCATTCGACTGTTACGTTTTGAGCCTCAGCCGCCAGTCGCCGCGGACGCCCGTCGAAGACCACCGTCCAGTCGCCGCCGGCGCGGGCTGCGAGCGCGTCGAGGTGGCGCGTCAGCCGGGCCATCGCGCCCGTGCGGTCGCGCCACCAGCCGTCGGCGCGCGCGCCGATCACGTTCATCCCGTCGACAAAGATGCGCACACGGCCTCCTCTCGGTTAGGCTATGCTGACAGCGGAGAGCGAGAGTGTCCCATGGCAATCAACCGACTGCGTCTCAGCGCCCCCCTCATCCGCGGCAACGTGCCCGAAGAGCACGCCGCAGAGTTCACCGACGCCCTGGTCAGCGAGGTTGAGCGCGAGATCGAGCCGCTCGCGGCCAGGTCCGAAATGGAAGAGGCGATCAACCGCGCCGTCGCGCCGTTGGTGCAGGCGGTCCAAGGCCTGCGGCAGGAGTTTCACGATCTGCGAGTGGAGACAGCGGAGCGGGAAGCTCGGCAGGACCACCGGCTGCTCGTCGTCGCCCTTGCGATCGTCGGTGTCAACATCACCATCGTGTCGGCCGGCGTCGGCATCATCCTGGCCTTCAACTGAACCTCTCACTCCTCCGCGCGCATTTGGGGGAAGAGGATGACGTCGCGGATTGACTGCTGGTTGGTTAGCAGCATTGTGAGGCGATCCATGCCCATTCCCAGGCCACCTGTGGGCGGCATTCCGTGCTCCAGCGCCGTCAGGAAATCCTCGTCCAGCTGCTCGGCCTCTTCGTCGCCCGCTTCGCGCAGCGCCAGCTGACGCTCGAAGCGCTCGCGCTGATCGATCGGGTCGTTTAGTTCGGTATAGGAGTTGGCCAACTCCGCGCCGCCCACGAACAGCTCGAAACGCTCGACCAGACGGGGATCATCCGCCGTCCGCTTCGCCAGCGGCGAAATTTCGACCGGGTAATCGAGCAGAAAGGTGGGCTGTTGGAGGTGCGGCTCGACCAACTCGGAGACCAGCTCGTCGAACAGTTTGCCCCAGCCTGCGTCGGGCGGGACGGCGATGTTCTTCTCTCGTAACAGTTCGGTCATCGCCTCTTCGGTATCGTACTCGCGGAAATCGACGCCGGCGAACTCGCGCACCGCGTCGACCATCGTGACCCGCGCGAAGGGCGGCGTGAAATCGATCTCGCCCTCCCGCCAGGGCAGGCGCGTCGAGCCGGTGGTTTCGCTCGCCGCCTGTTCGAGCATCGCCTCGACCATTTCCGCAACGTGGCGGTAATCGACGTACGCTTCGTATGATTCGAGCATCGTGAACTCGGGACTCCAGCGTTTGCCCAGGCCCTCGTTGCGGAAGACGCGACCGATTTCGTAGACCTTGTCGAAGCCGCCCACGATCAGCCGCTTGAGATGCAGTTCGAGCGCGATTCGCAGCTGGCGCGGCTCATCCAGCGCGTTGAAGTGCGTCAGAAAGGGGCGCGCCGCCGCGCCGCCGGCTTGGCGCTGCAAGATCGGCGTTTCGACCTCGATGAAGCCGCGCCCATCCATGAAGCGCCGCACCGAGGCGATCACCCGCGAGCGGGCGCGCAGCGTCTCCTTCGCATCCGCATTCGCGATCAGGTCGAGATAGCGGCGGCGATAACGCAGTTCCTGATCCTGCAGCCCGTGATATTTCTCCGGCGGTGGGCGCAGCGCCTTGGCGAGCGGGCGCAGCGCGTCGGCTTGCAGCGAGATTTCGCCGCGGCGCGAGCGAATCATCAGCCCTTCAGCCTCGACGAAATCGCCCAGGTCCAGCGTGTCGATTACCGCCCAGTCGTCCTCCAGCGCGCGCTGGCTGATCATCACCTGTAGCGCGGCTGAGTCGTCCTCGAGGTCGATAAAGGCGAGCCGCCCCATATTGCGGATTGCGTGGGCGCGGCCGGCGATTGCGACCCGCTCCGACGGCTCTGAGTCTCCGGCCTGCTCGGCGGCTTCAAAGAGCGCCCGCGCCTCGGCCAGAGTGTGGCTGCGCGTCGTGCGTGGCGGATACGGGTCGTGCCCCAGCGCGCGCTGCTGCTCGGCGCGCTCGCGGCGCTCGGCGATGATCTCCAACAGGCGACGGCTGTCCCGCGGCATGCGACGCTCTCCCCTCGGCGGTCGGCTCCTGACCGCACGCCGGGAGCACCGCCCAGAACTATTCGATGGCCTTGACTTTGAGCTTGAGCAGGCCCGCGGGCGCCTGCACCTCCACCGTGTCGCCGACTTTCGCGCCGAGCAGCGCTTTGCCGACGGGCGACTCGTCGCTGACGCGCCCGCTGGATGGGTCCACCTCGGCGGGGCCCACGATCATGTAGGTGAAGTCCTTGCGCCGGCGGCTGGGGCGCACGGTGACGGTGGAGCCGAGTTGGACGACATCGGAGCGGTGGGCCTGCTCCTCGTCGATCAGTTCGGCGTTGGCGATCACGGTCTCGATTTCGCGGATGCGGCCCTCGATGAAGGACTGCTCGGCGCGGGTCTCGAGGCCCTCGCCCTCATCCTGGCCGCCTGCGGAGTCCTCGCGCGACTGCTGGATGCGCAGCGCGGCTTCGGGGCGCTGGCGCGTCTTGAGGTCGTTCAATTCGGCGCGGAGCCGCTCGAGTCCCTGTTGCGTGATGGGAATCGTCCTGCGCAGCGTCACAACGGCCTCCGGCGCCCGCCTAACATACGTAGACGCGGATATACTATCATATTACGCCGCTTGGAGCGGCGGATCGGGGCCGCTGTGATACACAGAATACGCAACTGGTCGACCGCGGTGATTCTCGCCGGCGCGGGGGCCGGCGCGATTGTCGGCATTCTGATCGTCGCCCTCTCCGACCATTCGCACCCCACCGACCTGCTCGAAATCGAGCGCATCGTGCGCGATGTGCTCCAGGCCGAAACGCAGGACGGGCGCCCGCTCGAACAGTTCGATGATGCCGCCATGGCCCAGATCCTCGACCGCGTGCTGGAGCGAGTCGACCCGCCGCTGCACGAGCGGGTTGTGGACGCCTACGCGCGGGTGGCATCGTCGATCGTGTTGATCAGCGCGGAGGGCGAGGAGCGCACAAACGAGGAGGGGCTGCTGTACCAGCCCCTGGCGCTGGGCACGGGAATCGTGCTGGACGAGCGGGGCAACATCGTGACGGCGGCGCACGTAATCGAGGACACGGAGCGGATCGAGGTGATTCTGCCCGGCGGCGAGCGTGCGGATGCGTCGCTGATTAGCAGCGACGCGCCGTTCAGCGATGTCGCGGTGCTGCGCGTCGAGCTGGACGGGCTACAGCCTGCGGCCTTCGGCAGCGCCGGCGGGCTTTCGACGGGCGAGCATGTGCTGGCTGTGGGCAACGTGCTGCTGGGCGAGGAGATCGCCATGACGCTCGGAGTGGTGAGCCGGCCGGACACCGAGTTTGCGCGCGAGCGGTACATCCAGGACGATCTGATTCAGACGGACGCGGCGCTCAATTTCGGCAACAGCGGCGGCGCGCTGGTCAACCTGGAGGGCGAAGTGGTGGGGCTGACGACGGTGATTGCGCGGGAGACGCGCGACGGGGATTTTGTGGACGGGGTGGGCTTTGCGATTCGGATTGAGCAGGTGCTGCGGATCGCCCGGGCGATCGCTGCGGACGGCTATTACCCGCGGCCGACGTTCGGGGTAGTCAATGAGCGGCTGCTGACGCCGCAGGCGGCGGCGCAGCTGGGGCTGTCGGTGAGCAAGGGCGCGTTTCTGCTGGAGATCAAGCGCAGCGGAGTGTTCGCGCGGGCCGGCATTCGTCCGGGCGATGTGATTCGCGAGTTGGACGAAGTGGCGATTGACGAGGAGACGCCGTACATCAACGCGCTTTCGCAGTTGCGCCCGGGGGTCGAGGTGCGGGTCGTGGTACACCGCGACGGGCGCGACATGGATTTGCTGCTCGCGCCGGAATTGCGGCTGCCATGAGCGATGGACCGTTCGGCGAGGGGGGCGGACCGTTTGCGCAGCGCCCGGTGCGGCGGGTCGGCGAGGCGGCTTTGCCGGCGACCACGCCGACTCCGTTCGGCGAGGAGCCGCGGCGCGAATCGCCGCCGCCGCCGCGTACGCCGTCAGGCGCTCCGTCGGGCGGGGGCGGGCGCAGCGTCGGCGTCTGGATCGTGCTGCTGATCGCGGGGCTGTTGGCCGGGCTGATCGTGGTGCTGTTCTTCGAGCCGGGGTTGATCGACCAGATCAATCAGAGCGGCGAAGAGGAGGACGGCGGGGCTGTGCAGTTGACGACACGCTTTGCGGCGACGCTGGGCGAGCGGCTGCCGGAGGTGCCCGATGTGCTGGGCGCGGCCAGCCCGATGTTCAATGTGCGCGGCCCGGCCGCGGCGGCGGGCCCGTTTGAGTTGACGATTCGGCTCTCGACGCCGACGCAGGACGCGCGGAACCTCGGCGCGTACACGTGGGAGGGCGGCGAGTGGACGCGGCTCGGTCCGGCGCAGTTGGAGCCGGACGGGGTGAGTGTGAGGATCGCGCTGAGCGCGTTGCCGGAGAACATTGCGATTCTGCGGCGGCTCCAGTTCCGCGATGTGCTGGCGGGGCGGGTGCCGCGCGGCGACGAGCCGTCGGCGGATGTGGTGGGATCGCTGACGATTGTGCATCTGGAAGGTTGGCAGCCGGCGCCCGACGGCTCGCTGATCGGCGGCATTGATCAGGTGTTGCCCAGCGTGACTCAGAGCATTTGGCCGGTCGTCTGGGCGGCGGCGGAAGACGCGGTGACGGTCAACGACATTCTGGCCTCCGACCAGCTGCGGCGCGCGCATATCGCTGCGATCATGCTGGCGATCCAGAACGGGCGCTACTCGGGAGTGGACATCGACTACCGCGAGGTGAGCGCGGCGCTGCGGGGGCAGTTCTCGTCGTTCGTGACGGAGCTGGCCGATCTGCTGCACCGCGACGGGCGCGGGCTGAGCGTGCATATTCCGCTGACGACGAGCGGCGGGCTGGGCGAGGGCGCGTACGACCTGACAGTGGTCGGGGCGGCGGCGGATTTCGTAGTGGCGGAGCCGCCGCTCGATCCGACCATCCACCAGGCATCAATCGACGCATCGATGCCAACGCTGCTCTCGCGCGTGCCGCGTGAGAAGGTGCTCTTGGCGGTGTCGTCGGACGCGGTGGTGCGGAGCAGCGGACAGCTGACGACGACGACGCAGCGCGCGGCGCTGGGTGTGGCCAGCACAGTCAGCATCCGCGAGACGGGCCCGTATGCGGCGGGCGGGCGGGTGACGCTGCAGGGCGCAAGCATTCAGCGCGACAGCGCCAGCAGCGGCGTCCACTGGGACGAGGCGACGCGCACCGTCTCCTTCTCCTACCCCGACGTGAGCGGGAACCAGGTGACGGTCTGGATCGAGAACCGCTTCAGCGCGTCGTTCAAGTTGATCCCCGTGGAGGAAATGCAGCTGGGCGGCGTTTACCTCAGCAATGTGTCCGCGGACCGGGCGAATGCCAACCTCTGGCCGGCCGTCTCGGCGTTCCTCGAGACCGGGCAGGTGGATCTGCGGCTGCCCAACCCGATTCTCTTCTCGCCGGTGTTCACGGTGCAGGCCGGGACGCTGAGCGGGGCGAGCGGGACCGGCTGGCAGGTCTGGGAGCTGCCGCCCGAAGGGGGCGAATACGATGCACAGCTGGTGGTGAGCGACGGCGATGTGCGGGTGGGCACGGTGATCACCGTGCCGGTGGTGGAGTAGCGGCGGTGCCGCGCACGGCGGCGCGCGTGGTGGGCGGGGAGTTGCGCGGCCGCAAGCTGCGCTCGCCGGCGGCCGGCACGCGGCCGGCGACGGCAATGCTGCGGCAGTCGATCTTCGATCGCGCCGAGGTGCGCGGGGCGCTGGCGGAGGCCAATGTGCTGGATCTCTACGCGGGCGCGGGCTATCTGGGGATCGAGGCGCTGAGTTGGGGCGCGGCCTGGGTAGATTTTGTGGAGCGCGCCGCGCCGGCCTGCGCCGTGATTCGCCGCAACCTTGCGGAGCTCGGCGTCGAGCAGCGCGCCGCCGTGCTGCGGCTGCCGGCCGAGCGCTGCTGGACGCGCGTCGCCGGTCCGCTCGGCCTGGCGTTCGTCGATCCGCCCTACGGCGTCGATGCGCTGGGGGTGGTCGAGCAGTTGGACGACTCGCAGCTGCTCGCGGCGGGCGCGCTGGTGCTCTGGCGGCATCCCGTCACGGCGATCGGGCGCCGGCCGCCGCCGCAGCGGATCGGCGGGCTAGTGCGGATCGAGCGGCGGCGGTATGGTGATGCTGTCCTGGAGACATATCAAGCGGAGGCCGCGGCATGACCATCGCGCTCTACCCGGGCGGTTTCG
Source organism: Dehalococcoidia bacterium (assembly GCA_965203165.1). Taxonomy (GTDB): domain Bacteria; phylum Chloroflexota; class Dehalococcoidia; order Bin125; family Bin125; genus CATQGW01. The sequence goes on along the minus strand of OZ241849.1, from coordinate 3,163,975 downwards.
ACCCGATCACCAATGGCCATCTCGACATCGTGCAGCGCGCGGCCGGGCTGTTCGACGAGGTGGTGATGGCGATCTACGGGCGCGACCGGCAGCTGTTCACTGTGGAAGAGCGGCTGGAGCTGATCCGCGAGGCGACCGTCAACTGCCCGAACGTTCGCGCGGCCAGCTTTGAGGGGTTGGTCGTCAACTACGCGGACGTGGTGGGAGCGAGCGTGTTGGTGCGCGGCATCCGCGCGGTGACGGGGTTCGAGACCGAGTTCGACATGTCGCTGATGAACAAGAAGATGGCGCCGCACATCGAGTCGGTGTTTCTGATGGCGGGGCACAAGCACCTGTTCATCTCTGCGAGCCGCATCCGCGAGCTCGCCGCGCTGCGGCATCCGGTCGACGACCTGGTGCCGCCCAACGTGGCGCGCGCGCTGGAGGAGAAGTTCGGTCCGCCTCACCGCAGCGGGGCCTCGGCGGGAGGCTGACATCGACCTGCTGGAGATCATCGATCAGCTGGAAGACGCTGTGCTGTCGGGCCGCAATGCGCGGCTGGGCGGCGGCTGGGTGGTCGATCGCGAGCAATTGCTGGATCTGATCGACCGGCTGCGCGCGACGGCCCCGGCCTCGCTGGAGCAGGCGGACAAGTTGATCTCGGAACGCGACAGCGTGCTCGAGGGGGCGCGGGAAGAGGCGCAGTTGATCGTGAACCGCGCGCGCCAGGAGGCCGAAAACCAGATCGGCGCGCACGAGCTGGTCGTCGCGGCGCAGCAGCGCGCGGATGAGATCCTGGATCGGGCGGGGCAGTCGTCGCGCGAGGCGATCGAGAACGCGCGCGCCGAAGCGGCGGGGATTCGCGGCGCGGCGGCGACCGACGCGGTGGAGCAGGCGCTGGAGGCGGATCGTTACTCGCTGGAGATGCTGCGGCGGCTCGCGGAGCAGCTGAACGGCCTGGAGCAGAACGTGAACAACTCGGTGAGCGCGTTGGAGTTGAAGCTGGCGCAGGCCCAGGAAGCGCGCGAGCTGGATGCGCGCGACGCGGAGAATCCGCGGCCGGGCGGGGCCGCCTGAGCAGACCGACGCAAGGGGACAGGGTGCTAGGGCCTGTTCACACTTCCCTACCTCTCAAACTCCGTCGCACCCGCGCCCCCACTCCGTCATACCCGTGCTCCCACTCCGGCACACCCGCGCGAGCCATCCCGGCACACCCGCGCGAGCACACCCCGGCACACCCGCGCGAGCACCCCGGCACACCCGCGCGAGCCATCCCGGCACACCCGCGCGAGCACACCCCGGCACACCCGCGCGAACACCCCGTCACACCCACGCGAGCACCCCGTCACACCCGCGCGAGCACCCCGTCACACCCGCGCGAGCCATCCCGTCACACCCGCGCGAGCCATCCCGTCACACCCGCGCGAGCACCCCGTCACACCCGCGCGAGCCATCCCGTCACACCCGCGCGAGCACCCCGTCACACCCGCGCGAGCACCCCGTCACACCCGCGCGAGCACCCCGTCACACCCGCGCGAAATTAGATCCGTCATACCCGCGCTTGCCGCGGGTATCTCGCTGTGGTGCGCGCCAAGCCCCGCCTACGCCAAGTACCCCCGCTCGCCTCCGTAGTTCCCGCGCAGGGGGGGAGGCCGTGCGGGGCTCCGTGCAGAACTCGGCGAGATACCCGCGGCAAGCGCGGGTATGACGGATCTTGCTCGCGCGGGTATGACGGAAGTGTGAACAGGGGCTAGGAGCCCGCGAGAGCGCCTGCGGGTTGCGCCGCTAGCGGGCGGCCGACGGCCTCGCCGATCCGCTCCAGCGACTCCATCAGCTCCGCGAAGTTCTCGAAGGTCAGCGACTGGGGTCCGTCGGACAGCGCGTGATCGGGCGAGGGGTGAACCTCGATCATCAGCGCGTCGGCGCCCACGGCCATTGAGGCGCGCGCCATCGGCTCAACCAGGTACCAGTGGCCGGTGCCGTGCGACGGGTCGCTCACGATCGGCAGATGACTCAGCCGCTTGAGCACCGGGATGGCGGAGAGGTCGAGCGTGTTGCGGGTGGCCGTCTCGAACGTGCGGATGCCGCGCTCGCAGAGAATCACCTCGCGGTTGCCCTTGGCCATGATGTACTCGGCGGCCAGCAGCCACTCGTCGATCGTGGCGGTGAGTCCGCGCTTGAGCATCACCGGCTTGCGGGTCAGCCCGACCTCGTCGAGCAGCGTGAAGTTCTGCATGTTGCGGGTGCCGATTTGGAGCACGTCGGCGTAGCGGGCGACGACTTCGACATCGCGCTCCGACATCACCTCGGTGATCACGGGCAGCCCGGTTTCTTCGCGCGCGGTGGCGAGGTGCCGCAGGCCATCTTCGCCGAGGCCGCGGAAGGCGTAGGGCGAGGTGCGCGGCTTGAACGCGCCGCCGCGGATGATCTGTGCGCCCGCGTCGCGCACCGCACGCGCCGTCTCGACCATGTGCTCTTCGTTCTCGATGCTGCAGGGGCCCGCCATGACCGCCATCGAGCCGTCGCCGATCGTCACCCCGCCGACATCGATCACGGTGTCCTCCGGCTGGAACTCGCGCCCGGTCAGCTTGTAGGGGCGGGAGATCGCGATCACCTCTTCGACGCCGGCCATGCGGCTGACGGCGGGGCGGATGTCGGGATCGACGATGATTCCGACCGCGCCGATCACGACGCGCTCCTCACCGGGCGAGAGGTGCCCTTCGAGGTTGGCTTCCTTGAGCCGGGCGAGCACGCCTTTGACCTCGTCGTCGGTCGCGTCCTGTTTCATCACCACGAGCATTGTGTCCTCCTGTGTTCGGTCTGTGTGCGGCCTATGCGCCGCTCTGATGGTCCTGTTCGGCCCTCTGGTCGGCCCTCTGTTCGGCACGATCGGGGCGCAGCACGGTTGCGCCGCGCAGATAGACATGTTCGATTTGCCGCTGCGCCCGCCGGGTATTGACGTGCAGCAGGATGCGCAGGCAGCTGGGCAGCGCGCCTGGGACATCCATTTCGTGCCCGCACATCAGCGCCGCGTCGCGCCAGCCGAAATTTTGCCGCGCGACCACCGCCGGGAACTCGGCGTTGAGGTCCGCGGTGGTGGTGAACCAGGCGGAGGCGACATCCTCGCCCTCAACGCCGTTGCGCGCGATCATCTCGGCCAGCAGCTCGTGCGCGGCTTCGAGGATCGCGGAGCGGGTGTTGGCGGGCACGGTGGTCGCGCCGCGAATTCCACGCAATCGCCAGGGGGAATCGCCCATATCGGCAAGTCGAGTTCGGTGTGCGCCTGCACGGAGCAGGCGCGAGGCAGGCGGCGGGCAGCGCCGGCGGGCGGCGCTAGCGGCCGACGACGAACGCGCCGGCCGCGGAGGCATAGCCGGGATAGCCGAACGCCGGCTGACCGGCGTGCAGCGCGGCGCATGACGCTTGGCACACTTGGCGGCGCTGGGGCTGCATCATCCCGACTCGTCTCTCCGGCGGCCGGTGACCACCTCAAGGTAACGTTCGACCGCTTGCGTGCGGCCGTCCGGCGGCGCATCGGCGATGACCGATGTGAGCGCGCTGCCGATAACCGCAGCTTCACACATCCGCCCGATAGCTTCAACCTGCGCGCGGTTGCGAACGCCGAAACCGACCGCGAGCGGCAGCGCAGTGTGCCGGCGGACACGCTCGACGAACTCGCTCAGGTCGGCGGCGACCTCGTCGCGCGCGCCGGTGACGCCGGTCACGCTGACGAGGTAGATGAAGCCTGCCGCCCGCTCGGCGACGGCGGCGATCCGCTGCGGGGTGCTGGTCGGCGCGAGCAGGAAGACCAGGTCGATGCCGTGCGCGGCGAGCGTTTCGCGGGCCGGATCCGACTCCTCAACCGGCAGATCAACGAGGATCACTCCGTCCACCCCGGCCTCAGCCGCCGCCGCCGCAATCGGCTGAAGCGGCAGGCCAACCTCGGCGGCCGGGCTATCGCCTGCGCTAGCGCGATCAGTAGGAGCGCGGTAGGCCAGAAAGGGATTGAGGTAGCCCATCAGCGTGATCGGAGCCTGGGAGCCGCTCGCGCGCACCGCGCGGGCGGCGGCGAGGGCGGTTTCGACCGTGGCGCCGGCGGCGAGGGCCGCGGTGTTGGCGCGCTGGATTGTGGGTCCGTCGGCCAGAGGATCCGAAAATGCAACGCCGATTTCGAGTCCCGCGGCGCCGCCGCGCAGGGCGGCGAGGGCCAGAGCGTCGCTCTCGGCCGGCGTGGGAAAGCCGGCGGTGAGGTAGGGGAAGACAAGCGGTCGCTCGGCGGCGGAGGCTCCGGCGAAGGCGGCGGCGTAACGGCTCATCGCTGCACGATAGCGCGGCGCTAGCCGATGCCGCGGCTGGCGGTGGTGACGGCGAAGCCGATGATGTTGAAGACGAGGTGCGCGAGCGTGGGCGCGGTGAGGCTGCGGCTGCGCAGGTAGGCGGCGCCGAAGATTAGGCCGATGATGGCGAAGGGGATCATGCTGCCGAGGTCGGCGTGCAGGGCTGAGAAGAGCGCGGCGCTGATCAGCAGCGCCGGCCACGCACCCCAGGCGGCGTGCAGGCCGCCCAGCAGGAAGCGGCGGAAGATGAACTCCTCGGCGAACGGCGCGATGCCGATCACGAGCACGCCGGTGACCGCCGCGACGAGCGCCGTCTGGCGGAAGTCGTCGTCCTCGATTGTGGATTGGGGCACGAGCCGGTCCGCGCCGATCGCTTCGACGATCACGGTGTAGATCAGCAGCGTTGCGTAGCTGGCGATCAGGATGACGGCGGCCAGCCCGATGTCGGCGGCGCGGAGGCGCAGCCAGGACGGGGGGCGGACCGCCTGCCGCCGCAGCGCGATCGCCGGCACGGCGATGAAGCCGGCCAGCGTGCCGGCGATCCCGCCGAGGATCAGTCGAATCAGCAGCGCGCCCTCTGATTCGTCGTCGACGGTCAATGCACCGGCGACGATCGCGAAGATGAAGTAGGCGACCAACGCAGCCAGCGTCCAGCCGAGGATCGGCCATGCGCCGGGCGCGCCGGGCCCCGCAGGTGGCGCGCCACCGCCCAACAGTTCCGCATCGGTTTCGCGCAGCTCGCTCACGGCAGACTCCAGACTCACAGCGTGACGATAGACGCGGCGGCGTTTGCAGCCACAGCGCGCCAGCGGCGGGCTGTCATACCCGCGCGCCACTTCTGTCATACCCGCGCGAGCAGATCCGTCATACCCGCGCACCACTTCCGTCATACCCGCGCGCCACTTCTGTCATGCCCGCGCTCCACTTCTGTCATACCCGTGCGCCACTTCCGTCATACCCGCGCCACTTCCGTCATACCCGCGCGCCACTTCCGTCATACCCGCGCTCCACTTCCGTCATACCCGCGCGCCACTTCCGTCATACCCGCGCGAGCAGATCCGTCATACCCGCGCTTGCCGCGGGTATCTCGCCGTGTTCTGCACCCAAGCCCCTTTCGTCTCCCACCCCCCACCCCACCCCGCCCACACAGGAGCGCCGGCGGGGAGCAGGCGCAGGGCTCCGCGCCGCCACAGCGAGATACCCGCGGCAAGCGCGGGTATGACGGAAGTGTGAACACGCCTACAACAGGTCCCAGAGGTGGAGGGTGACGATGAAGGCGATAACGTTGTGGCCGCAGTGCGCCAGCGTCGGCGCGGTCAAGCTGCCCGTGCGCACGTAGAGCAGCCCGAAGATCAGCCCGCCGATGGTGAACGGAATCAGCAGCGGAACATAGACATGCGCGCCCGCGAAGAGGATCGCGCTGACAAGCAGCGCGATCCGCCGCCCCCAGACGCCGTCGCGCGCGCGGCGCAGCCCGCCCAGCAGGAAACCGCGGAAAAAGCCCTCCTCGGCCAGCGGCGCGGCGATGATCGCCAGAAAGGCGTAGAGCGCGAGCCACTCGTTGCCGGGGTTGAAATCGACCTCGAGCGCGTCGAGCCCGATGATCGGATCCGGCCTCAGGATTTCAGGCCCGAACTCGCCCGCGATCAGGTCATAGAGCAGCAGCGTTCCCCAGCCGACGCCGACCGCGATCAGCGCCCAGCCGAAGTCCGCGCGGCGCGGCCTGCGCCAACGCATTAGGTGCTGCGAGCGGCGGCGGCGCAGCAGCCACCAGGGCAGCGCCAAGAACGCGACGGGGTAGAGAACTATGCCGGTGGCGAACCAGATGCGGCTCATCCACCGCTCGCTGATTTGCCAATCGACTGAATCGCTCTCGATCAGCGAGGCGATTACGGCGGCGGGGAGCAGGATCGCGAGGCCGGCCGCCAGCGCGAGCAGCGTCATGAAGAACAACCAGCGCAGCCCGAACGGGCGGCGCGGGGGCGCGAGAAACGCGGGCACTTTCTGCCCGGCGAAGACGGCGATCGCGGGCGGCGGCGCGCCCGCCGCAGTGCGGCTCATCGGAGCGTCAGAGTTCCGCGCCGCGCGCGCGGAGCGCGTCGCGCACGATCTCCACATCCTTGTCGCCGCGGCCGGAGAGGCCGATCAGGATCGACTGGTCCGGGCGCATTTCGGGCGCGAGTTTGGCGGCCCAGGCGATCGCGTGCGCAGTCTCCAGCGCGGGGATGATGCCCTCCGTTTCGGAGAGCAGGCGCAGCGCGTCGAGCGCTTCGTCGTCGGTCACCGAGACGTATTCGGCGCGCTCGCTGAGCATCAGCCAGGCGTGCTCCGGTCCCACGCCGGGGTAGTCCAGCCCCGCGGAGATGCTGTGCGCCTCCGTAATCTGCCCGTGCTCGTCCTGCAGCACGTAGCTGCGCGTGCCGTGCAGCACGCCCGGCGAACCGCCGCTCAGCGTCGCGGCGTGGCGGCGGTTGAGCCCTTCTCCTGCCGCTTCGACGCCGATCAGCCGCACCGGGTCGTTGAGCAGCGGATGGAACAGGCCGATCGCGTTGCTGCCGCCGCCGACGCAGGCGATCGCGGCGTCGGGCAGACGGCCGCTCGCGGCGCGCAGCTGCTCGCGCGATTCGCGCCCGATCACCGCTTGCAGCTCGCGCACGATCAGCGGGTAGGGGTGCGGGCCGATTGCGCTGCCGATCAGGTAGTGCGTGCTGCGCACATTGGTCACCCAGTCGCGGATCGCTTCGTTGATCGCGTCCTTCAGCGTGCGCGAGCCGGAGTCGACCGGGATCACCTCCGCGCCGAGCAGGCGCATGCGAAAGACATTGAGCGCCTGCCGCGCACATCCTCGGAGCCCATGTAGACGACGCATTCGAGGCCGAATTTGGCGCAGGCGGTGGCGGTCGCGACGCCGTGCTGGCCGGCGCCGGTTTCGGCGATGATGCGCCGCTTGCCCATCCGCAGCGCCAGCAGCGCCTGACCCAGCGCGTTGTTGATCTTGTGCGCGCCGGTGTGCGCCAGATCCTCGCGCTTGAGGTAGATCTGCGCGCCGCCCAGCCGCTCCGAGAGCCGCTCCGCGTGGGTGACCGGCGTCTCGCGCCCCACGTAGTCGCGCAGCATTTGCGCGAGCTCGGCGCGGAAGGCGTCGTCGGCCTGCGCCGCGTTCCAGGCTTCCTCCAGCTCGGCCAGCGCCGGCATCAGCGTTTCGGGCACGAACTGCCCGCCGAACGGTCCGAACGCGCCCGTCTCGTCGCTCATGCTCGCGCCTCCGCTGCCTGTTCTGCTGTGGACTTGGCCGCGCTGACGAACGCGCGGATTTTCTCTGTCGACTTCACGCCGTCCTCTTCGACGCCCGAGGACACATCGACCGCCCAGGGGCGCGCCGCCGCGATCGCTTCGGCGACATTCTCCGGCGTCAGCCCGCCGGCCAGGATGATCGGCCGCCGCGCGGCGACGGCACGCGCCAGCGACCAGTCGAAGCGTTGGCCGCTCCCGCCGCCCTGCTGCGAGGCGGTGTCGAGCAGCGTGATCGTGGGCGGGCGGCGCTGCGCGTCGCGCAGCAACGACTCGGTGGTCGCGCCGTCGGCGACATGCGTCGCGCGAATTGCGGCGCGGGGGATGCGCCCGGCCAGCGCGGGGTGCTCGCCGCCGCTCAGCTGCACGAGGTCGAGCTCGACGCGCTCCAGCACGCGCAGAATTTCGTCGGGCGTCTGCCGCGCGAACACGCCCACCAGCAGCGGGCGGCCCGATTGGTCGCGGGCGGCCTGCGCCGCCTCGGCTGTGGAGTCGGTGATCTCCGTGCGCGGCCCGAGCTCGCGGCGAATCGCGCGGGCGGCGCGGATGTCGACTCGCCGCCGCGTGTCGGCGAAGATCATCCCGATCAGGTCCGCGCCCGCCTCGCGCGCCGCGGCCGCGTGCGCGACCTCGCGCACGCCGCAAATCTTGACCAGCGGGGCGGCGGCGGTCGTTGCTTGATTACTCATCGTCCGGTCAACTCTCGCAGTTTGGCGGCGGGATCGGCGGCGCTGGAGAGCGCTTCGCCGATCAGCACCGCGTCCACCTCGCAGGCTTCCATTCGCCGCATATCCTCGCGCGTGCGCACGCCGCTGGCGGCGACCACGGGAATATCGCGCGGCGCGAGCGGGCGCAGGCGTTCGCTGGTCGAGAGGTCCTCCTCGAATGTATGCAGGTCGCGGTTGTTGATCCCAATCGCCGGCGCGCCGACCGCGAGCGCCGCCTCCAGCTCGGCTTCATCGGTGACCTCGACGAACGCGGCGACGCCGAACTCCCGCCCAGCCTCGATCAGGCCGCGCATTTCCTCAGCGTCGGACGACTTGGCGATGATCAGGAAGGCGTCCGCGCCCAGCGCCCGCGCCTCCGCGACCTGGTAGCGATCGAGGTGGAACTCCTTGCGCAGGATCGGCGTCGGCGCGCCCGCCAGCGCGGCGCAGGCGGCGCGCAGGTCGTCATCGGAGGCGAAGAAGTCGGGCGCGGTCAACACCGAGATCGCCGCCGCGCCGATCGCAGCGAAGGTGCGGGCCAGCGCGGCCGGATCGAGCTCGGGCGCGAACAGCCCCTTCGATGGCGAGCCGCGCTTGATCTCAGCGATGATGCCGACGCCGGGCGCGCGCAGCGCGGCGGCGAAATCGCGCGCCGGCGGGCGCTGCCGCGCCTGCTCAATCAGGGTTTCGATCGGGACAGCTCGCTCGCGCTCCGCGACGCGCGCGCGCGTGTCGGCGACGATCCGCTCCAGCACCGAGCCGGTTTGCGCCTGCGGCATCAATCTCCCTCCGCCGCCAGCGCCTGCGAGCGCTCGACCCACAGCTCGAGTTTGCGCAGCGCGCGCTGATCGTCAAGGCATTCCGCCGCGCGGCTCACGCCCTCGGCAAACGTGGGCACTTCGTCGGCGGCGAACAGCGCGGCGGCGGCGTTGAGCGTGACGAAGCCGGTCAGCGCCGAAGTCTTGCCGCCCAGCACCTCGCGCATGCGCGAGGCCGCCTCTGCGGCGTCGCCGCCGCGCACCGCGTCAAGCGGCACGGGACGAATCTGGAAATCGCCGGGCTGCACGCTGAACTCGGAGACCGCGCCGCCGCCGTCAACTTGCCAGACGCGCGTCTCGCCCGCGGGCGAGACCTCGTCCAATCCCTCGACGCCGTGTACGACGAGGCCGCGCCGCGCGCCAAGACGCAGCAGCGCCTCCGCCATCAGCGGGCCCAGCTCGGGGCGGGCGACGCCAATCAGCTGGTGCGTCGCGCGGGCGGGGTTGGTCAGCGGACCGAGCATGTTGAAGACGGTGCGAATGCCGATCCCGCGTCGGATCGGCGCGATGTGGCGCATCGCGGGGTGGTAACTCTGCGCGAAGAGGAAGCCGAAGCCGACCTCGCGGACGCAGGCCGCGGCCTGCGCGGGGCCGAGCGTGATAGAGCCGCCCAGCGCTTCGAGCACATCGGCGCTGCCGCAGCTGGACGACATCGCGCGGTTGCCGTGCTTGGCGACGGGCACGCCGCAGCCGGCCAGCACGAACGCCGCGGCGGTGCTGGCGTTGAAGGTCTGCCGCCCGTCGCCGCCGGTGCCGGCGGTGTCCGCTATGCGCGGCAAGTCCGCAAGATCGACCGCCAGCGCGTGCTCGCGCATCGCCCGCGCCAACCCGACCACCTCATCCACCGTTTCGCCCTTGACCCGCAGCGCGGCGAGCAGCGCCGCCGCCTGCAGCGGATCGGCGCCGCCCGACATCAGCGCGTCCATCGCCGCGCCGGCTTCGGCGTCGGACAGATCGCGCCCATCGTCGACCAGGGCGCTCAGCGCCGCCGTCAGGTCTCCCTCAGCCGGCACGGACCGCCTCGGTTTGCTTGAGAAAGTTGCGCAGCAGGTCGTGGCCCGCCTTGGTCATGATCGACTCAGGGTGAAACTGCACGCCCTCGACCGCGAACTCGCGGTGGCGCAGCCCCATCAACACGCGGCCCTGCCCGTCGGCGCGCTGCGCCCAGGCCGTCGCTTCGAGCTCGTCGGGCATCGTCGCCGGCTCCACGATCAGCGAGTGGTAGCGGGTCGCCTCGAAGCCCTGCTCGACGCCCGCGAAGACGCCCCGCCCGTCGTGCGCGATCGCGGACATCTTGCCGTGCCGAATCTCGCCCGCCGGACCGACCGTCGCGCCGTAGGCCGCGCCGATGCACTGGTGCCCCAGGCAGACGCCCAAAATCGGCCGCCGCCCGGCGAAGGATTGGATTGCGGGCACGGAAACGCCCGCCTCTTTGGGCGTCTTGGGGCCGGGCGAGATCACGATCCGCTGCGGGTTGAGCGCCTCGATCTCGCCCAGCGTGATCTTGTCGTTGCGATGCACCTCCACCTCCGCGCCCAACTCGCAGAGGTACTGGTAGAGGTTGTAGGTGAACGAGTCGTAGTTGTCGATCAGCAGAACGTCAGTCACCGCTCTCCTCCCGTTCGCGCAGCGCCCGCTGCAACGCGCGAATGCCCTCGACCGCGCGGGGGAAGCCGCAGGTGTAGGCCGCGGTCGCCATTACGCCCTCGAGCTCGCTCGCCGTCACGCCGTGATTGAGCGCGCCGGGGATGTGGAAGCGCAGCTCTTCGACCTTGTTCAGCGCGACCAGGATGCTGACCACGACCAGCGAACGGTCGCGCCGCGACAGCTGCCCGCGCGACCAGAGATCGCCGAAGGCGAACTCGAACGCCAGCTTGCCGACCGCGCCGATCCGCGCCATCCCCGCCAGCGCCTCAGCCGGATCCTGCGCTTCGGGCAGCGCGTTGAGCGTGCGCATCACGTCGACCGCGTCGCGGTGCCGCTGCTCGTCGTCCTTGTGCTCGGCGGGCGGAATCACGTACGGCTCGCCGTCGGCCTCGCTCCAGCTCTGCTGCAGCACATCAATCATCGCGTTGCCCGCGGGGAAGCCGGAGTAGCCCGCGATCTGCAGCGCGATCTCCGCCATCTCCTCGCGTTGCAGCCCGTTGGCCGGGCCGAAGCTGGCGTGGAAGCGCACCGCGTCGAGCCGCTCCAGCGCGCCCAGCATCGCCAGCGAGGCCAGAGTGCGGTCGCGCCGACTCAGCTCTTCGCCCTGCCAGATTTGGCCGAAGACGTAGTCCAGCACGTAGCTGCCGAACGCGCCCGTGCGCGCCTCGATGCCCTCGAATGCCTGCGCGGGGTTGCCCGTCATCTCGCTCAGCGTCTGAATGCCGGCTGCGCGTCGTTCTGCGTGGGTGGTCATGGGAACCTCTCAATCCTGCGTCATTCTACGAGTCGGGCGAGCGCCTCCGCGCCCGCTTGGGCGCGGTGTACGCCGGCGAAGACGGCGACCAGCGGCATCAGACCGTCCAGCTCCGCCGCCGAGACGCCGCCGCGCAACGCCTCAAGCAGCTGCGCCTCAATCCGCTCGCTCGGCCCAAGCGCCAGCACCGCCATCAGCGAGACGATCGCCCGCTCGCGCGGCGTCAGCTGCGGGCGCGACCAGACCTCTCCCCGCGCCCAGGCGAGCGAAGTGCGCTCCAGTTCGCCGCCGCCGACCGGCGCGTTCGCCGGCGGCGCGTCGAACGGCGCGGGCGCGAAGCGGCCAAATTCGAGCTGCCAGAGTTGCCCCAGCAGCGCCAGCGACTCGTTGGCGTAGGGAAAGCCCGCATCGGCCGCCAGCTGCAGGCAGACCTCGCCGATCGCCTCGCGCACGAGTCCGTTGGCCTCGGCAATCCGCGCGTTGAAGCGCAGCGCGTCATGCAGCCGCAGCGCCGCGCAGAGCGCCACCGCGGCGATGCTGCGGTCGCGCCGCGAGGGCTGCTCCGTCTGCCAGACCTCGCCCCAGACATGCTCGATCAGCCAGTCGCCCAATGCGCCCAACGGGGCGAAGTCCGGATCGCCCGCAATCTCAGCGAGAATTTCCCGCCCCAGTTCGCGCCGCCGCTCGCGCGGTTGGCGCGTTTCGGCGGCCGGCGCGACAGTTTGAGCAGGTTGCGCGGGCGGCTCGCCGAAGAGCGCGTCCAGATCCGCCGGCGGCTCAGGCGCGGCGCCCTGCTCGTCCAGCGCGATCGCCCCGCGCAGCAGCGCCGCCTGCTCCGACGGCAACTCCGCCAGCGCCTCATCGCGCCCGAACCACTGCATCGCGTCGAACGGATTCGACTCATCGTCCGGCTGCGGATCCAGCGCGCCCCGTAGCGTGACGAGATAGCCGTTGTGAACCGCATGCCGTCCCGTCTGCGGCTCCTCGCCGAAGACCGTCTCCACGAATCCGATCTCGACCTCCTGCCGCAGCAGGTGCGCGAAGAGCCGCGGCACGGTCGCGTCCGGCTCCTCGCTGAGCGGCGTGATATCGCCCGGCAGCCACCACAAGTCCGACCAGGGCGGGCGATCCGCCCGGCGGTGCAGCAGCAGCACCCGCCCCTCCGCGTCGAACTGCACGCCGTAGCCGATGATCAGCGCGTCGGCCATTTTGCCTAACCTCGTCTTGTGCCTCGCCGCGCCGTCAGTAGCCGCGCGAGCCGCCGCCCGCGGCCCCGCTGCGGCTGCGCTGCTCGGCCAAATCCAGCGCCGTGAACATCCCCATCGCCTTGTTCACCGTCTCCTCGAACTCGAACTGCGGCGTGCTGTCGAAGACGATCCCCCCGCCGGCCTGCACCGACGCCACGCCGTCCTGCATCAGGATCGTGCGAATCGTGATCGCCGTCTCCATATTGCCGCCGAAGCCGAAATAGCCCAGCGCGCCCGCGTAGGGGCCGCGCTGATCCTGCTCCAGATCCGCGATGATCTCCATCGCGCGAATCTTCGGCGCGCCCGAGACCGTGCCCGCCGGGAATGTCGCCCGCACCGCGTCGAACGCCGTGCGATCCTCGCGCAACTCCGCCTCGACATGCGAGACCAGGTGCATCACGTGGCTGTAGCGCTCCACATCGAGCTCCTGCGTCACCCGCACCGTGCCCGGCTTGGCCACGCGGCCCACATCGTTGCGCCCCAGATCGAGCAGCATCACGTGCTCCGCGATCTCCTTCTCGTCGGTGCGCAACTCCTCTTCGAGCGCCCGATCCTCCGCCTCGCTCTGCCCCCGTCGCCGCGTGCCCGCAATCGGGTGCGTCGCCACCTTGCCCTCCTCCACGATCACCAGCAACTCCGGCGAGGTGCCCACAATCTGGTGGTCGTCCATCTCCAGGTAGTACGTGTACGGCGACGGATTCACCGTGCGCAGCGTGCGGTAGACGTTGAACGGATGCACAAACGTCTCGCGCGAGAAGCGCTGTGAATAGACGCACTGGATGATGTCGCCCTCGATGATGTAGTCGACGATCCGCTTCACGTCGGAGAAGTACGCCTCCCGCTCCATATTGGAGCGCACCGCCGCGCGGTGATCGGGCGGCTCGGCCGCATCGGTTGGCGGCGCCGGCTGCCCGTCCTGCAGCCGCTCGACCAGCTCGTCGATCCGAAACTGCGCCTGCCGGTAGGCCGACTCGATGTCGCCGTCCAGCCGCGCATGGCTGACCACGCGAATCACATGCTTGAGGTGGTCGAAAACCAGCACGGTATCGACGAACTGAAACAGCGCCTCGGGCAGCCCGTGCGGGTCTTGCGCGGCGGGCCGCACGCGCGGCTCGAAATGCCGAATCGCCTCGTACGCCAGATAGCCCACCGCGCCGCCGCAGAACGGCGGCAGATCGGGGCTGGCCACCAGCGCAAAGCGGTCCAGCTCCTGCTCGACCAGCCGCAGCGGATCCTCGCCCCCGCCCGCCGGCGCGCGCAGCACGCGGTACGGCTCCGTGCCGATGAACGAGTAGCGCCCCGGCCGCTCCCCGCCCTCGACCGATTCGAGCAGGAACGAGTAGCGCCCGCGCTTGACCTTGAGAAAGGCCGAGACGGGCGTTTCCAGGTCGGCCAGCACTTCGCGGTAGATCGGCGCGAAGTTGCCCGCGCCGCGGGCCGCGATGGCTTTGAATTCGTCAAGCGAAGGGCGATGATCGCCGGAGGGGGGCATAAGAGCGCTCCAGAGGGTTTCGGCGGCGCGCAACGCGCCGCAAGCGTCGGCGTCTACGGTCGGACGCGCCGCCAACCCCCTTCACCCCCAGAGGTGCGATGCCGCGCCAGCAGCCGTCGCCCCAGCTCAAAGCGTGCGTTGCCCTGCCCGACGCGCATCATCGCACTCCTCCCCCCAAAGCCTACCCATCCCACCCCCACAGTCAATCAACCCCGCCACACCCCACGCAAGATAGCTCCGTCACGCCCGCCCCCAGCTCCGCCACACCCCCACGAAGCAGCTCCGCCATACCCCCACGAAGCAGCTCCGCCACACCCGCGCAAAGCAGCTCCGTCATACCTGCCCCCAGATCCGTCATACCCGCGCTTGCCGCGGGTATCTCGCCGCACGCGGCACAGCGCCCCGCGCCCTCCTCCGCCACACCCCCACGAAGCAGCTCCGCCACACCCGCGCGAAGCAGCTCCGCCATACCCGCGCGAAGCAGCTCCGTCATACCCGCGCTTGCCGCGGGTATCTCGCCGCACGCGGCACAGCGCCCCGCGCCCACCTCCGCCACACCCCCACGAAGCAGCTCCGCCACACCCGCGCGAAGCAACTCCGTCATACCCGCGCTTGCCGCGGGTATCTCGCCGCGCGCGGCACAGCGCCCCGCGCCCACCTCCGCCACACCCCCACGAAGCACCTCCGCCACACCCCCACGAAGCAGCTCCGCCACACCCCCACGAAGCACCTCCGCCACACCCCCACGAAGCAGCTCCGCCACACCCGCGCAAAGCAGCTCCGTCATACCCGCGCTTGCCGCGGGTATCCCGCCGCGCGCGGCACAGAGCCCCGCGCCCACCTCCGTCACACCCCCACGAAGCAGCTCCGCCATACCCGCGCGAAGCAGCTCCGTCATACCCGCGCTCGCCGCGGGTATCTCGCCGCGCGCGGCACAGAGCCCCGCCCCCCAGCTCCGCCACACCCCCACGAAGCAGCTCCGCCACACCCCCACGAAGCAGCTCCGCCACACCCGCGCAAAGCAGCTCCGTCACACCCCCGCGCCCACCTCCGCCACACCCCCACGAAGCAGCTCCGCCACACCCGCGCGAAGCACCTCCGTCATACCCGCGCTTGCCGCGGGTATCCCGCCGCACGCGGCACAGCGCCCCGCGCGGCCGCCGCCACCCCCGAACGTGTATGCTGCCAAAACACCCGAAACGCCGACGAGGAAACCCCATGGGCGCACCCAACTTCGCCAACCGCACCCTCTATCACGGCGACAACCTCCCCTTCCTGCGCGGGATGAACTCCGAGACCATCCACCTGATCGCCACCGACCCGCCCTTCAACAAGGGCCGCGACTTCCACGCCACTCCCGACAGCCTCGCCGCCGGCGCAAAATTCGAAGACCGCTGGCGCTGGGAAGTCGACATCCACCAGGAATGGGTCGACGCCATCCAGGACGACTGGCCCGCCGTCTGGCAAGTGATCGAAGCCGCCAGAGTCGCCGCCGGCGAAGACATGGCCGCCTTCCTCTGCTGGCTCGGCGTGCGCCTGCTCGAAATGCACCGCATCCTCCGCGAAGACGGAACGCTGTACCTCCACTGCGATCCAACGGCCAGTCACTATCTCAAAGCCTTGCTCGACGGCATCTTCGGGCGCAAGAACTTCCGCAACGAAATCGCCTGGTGTTACACCGGCCCGGCGGCGAACAAGAAAGACTTCCCGCGCAAGCACGACCTGATCTTCCGCTACGCCAAGTCCAACAGCCCGACGTTCAACCACACAACCGACCTGGCGGAGCAGATGGCCAAGGGCAAGCTGGTTGAGGACTGGTGGTCCGACATCCCGCGCCTCGCCAATGCCAAGGAGTCCATCGGCTACCCCACTCAGAAGCCGCTTGCGCTGTACGAGCGCATCGTCACTGCGTCGAGTAACGAGGGCGATTTCGTGCTCGACCCGTTCTGCGGCTGCGCCACAACGCCCGTCATCGCCGAGCGTCTGGGCCGGCAATGGATCGGAATGGACATCTGGGACGGCGCGCACGAAACGGTAATCCAACGACTCCAACAGGAGGGCTTGGCCGCCCCCGACGGCGACACAGCAGGGCAACTGCTCACATTCGGCGAAATCGGCTACAGCACCGCGCCGCCGGTGCGTACCGACGAGGGCGACACCGCCGCGCCGGTGCTCAAGACGAAGAAGAAGCGGAGCCAGGAGCCGCCCGGCCCCAAAATGACGCGGGCGGAAATGGTCGATCTGCTGATCGAGGAAAACGGCCTGGTCTGCGAGGGCTGCGAGCGAGAGTTCGACGACCCGCTCTACCTCGAGCTCGACCACAACACCCCAAGATCCGACGGCGGCGTAAACCACATCTCAAACCGCCTACTCCTCTGCGGCCCCTGCAACCGAATCAAGTCCAACAAGCTAACCTTGAGCGGGCTGCGCGCCGAAAACAAGAAGCGCGGCCGGATGGCGAGCTAATCCGGGCAAACACCTCCGTCATACCCGCGCTTGCCGCGGGTATCTCGCTGAGTACAGCACAGCGACTCGCCAGCGGCTCCCCGTTTGTGTTGCTAAACGCGATGTAGGAGGTTGGGGTAACGCCTGCGCAGATCATTTCGTGTGAGCGGTTGGGGAGGCGGGAACGGGGCTTGGTGCTCAGCGCGGCGAGATACCCGCGACGAGCGCGGGTATGACGGATCTGTTTTGCGCGGTATGACGGATCTAATGTCGCGCGGTATGACGGAGGTGTTTTACGCGAGGGTGGCGGAAGAGGGACGGGATCAGGAGCGGGGAGGGAGCGGAAGAGCAGCCCGCCGCCGCGCCGCCTGAATATGCCCCAGCAACGCCTCCGCCGCCGCCTCCGCCCCGCCGGTTTCATTCACGATCACGTGGTCGAACCAACCCGACTCCGACATCTCCGCGGCGGCCTCGCTGAGGCGGCGCTCCATATCCGGCTCGCTGTCGGTGCCGCGCGATTGCATTCGGCGGCGCAGCTCGGCGCGGTCTCGCACCGTGACGAAAACCAGCAGGCAGCCGGGCAGCCGCTCGCGCAGGCTGCGCGCGCCCTGGATGTCGGTGCGCAGAACGACCGACTTACCCGCGGCCAGCTGCTCCTCGACGGCCCGGCGCGGCACGCCGCTGCGATGCCCGTAGACCGTCGCGTGCTCCAGAAATGCGTCCTCCGCCAGCCAGCGGTCGAACTCCTGCTCGCTGAGGAAGACGTGATGTACCCCGTCCTGCTCGCCCCGCCGCGGCGCGCGCGTCTTGGCCGTGGCCACCGTGGTCAGCGAGTCGTCCAGGCCCAGCGCCAGATGCAGCACCGTGTCCTTGCCCGCGCCCGACGGCCCGGAAATCACCACCACAATCGGCGCGCCATCAGCCGGCGTCATATCAGCCGATGCCATCGCGCAGCCGCTCCAGATCGCGCCAGAACTCGGGGTAGGAGATCTCGACCGCCCCGCTGCCGCGCAACTCGGTTTCGCCCTCGGCGATTAACGCGGCGACCGCCGCCGCCATCGCGATTCGATGGTCCCCGCGCGATTCGACCAGTCCGCCGCGCAGCGACGCGCCGCCCGCAATCCGCATCCCGTCGGGCCGCTCTTCCACCTCCGCGCCCAGTGCCCGCAGCATCGCCGCGGTGGAGGCGATCCGATCCGACTCCTTCACGCGCAACTCCTCCGCGTCGCGAATCAGCGTCGGACCCTCCGCGACCGCCGCCGCCACCGCGATCACCGGCCACTCGTCCAGCGCGCGCACCACCAGCTCGCCCGCCGCCTCGAAGCCGCGCAGCGGCGCATGAGGCGTATGGCGCACGCGGATGTCCGCGACCGGCTCGCCCGACACCTCGCGCTCGTTGTCCAGCGTGATCGGCGCGCCCATCGCCCGCAGCGCCTCGATGATGCCCGCGCGCGTCGGGTTGACGCCGACCGCCGGCAGCGTCAGGTCCGAGTCGGGCGTAATCGCCGCCGCGACGATCCAGAACGCCGCCGCGCTGATATCGCCGGGCACTTCCACATCGCGGGGATGCAGCGGCGCGCCGGGGCGCACCCGGATCGTCGCGCCGCGCGTCTCGATCGCCGCGCCCATCGCCCGCAGCATCCGCTCCGTGTGATCGCGCCCGGGGCCGATCTCATCGAGCTCGCTCTCCCCGTCCGCGCCCAGCGCCGCGAAGATCAGCGCGCTCTTCAGCTGCCCGCTGGCGACCGAGAGCCGCCCGCGGAACGGGCGCAGACCGTTCCCGCCGCCGACGCTGATCGGCGCGTAGACGCCCCCGCCCGCGCCCGAGGTCTCCGCGCCCATCGCCGCCAGCGGCTCGAGCACGCGATCCATCGGACGCCGCCGCAGCGACTCGTCGCCGTCCAGCGTCGAGCGGAACGGCAGCGTCGCGGCGATGCCGGCCAGCAGCCGCATCGTGGTGCCGCTGTTGCCGCAATCGAGCGTTCCCGTAGGCGCGGCAAAGCCGGCCAGCCCCGGGCTGCGCACGATCACAGCTTCCGGCAGCCGCTCGAATTCGACGCCCCAGCGCTCCAGGCAGGCGATCGTGCTCAGGCAGTCGGCGCTCTCCAGCAGATTGGTGACGCGCGCCTCGCCCCGCGCCAGCGCGTTGCAGATCAGCGCGCGGTGCGAGATCGATTTGTCGCCGGGCACGCTCAGCGTTCCGCGCAGCGCGCCCGCGGGAGCCAGGCGCAGCGAGTCGGACGCGAGCGCCGCCATTACGACCGCGAGCGCCCGCCGAAGCGCCGCTCGCGCTCCTCCTGACGCTTGCTCATCTCCCGCACCCGCTCGTAGAGCCGATGCGAGACCAGCAGTGAGGCGATCTGCGCGCGGCTGTCGGGGATGTCCGGCCGATCCTCGCCCCGATCCAAATCGTCCCCGTGCAGGAAGCGCGCGTAGTTCATCTGCGCGTTGGCGAACTCCTCGAAGACGGCTTCCTCATCGCCGTCGAGCACATCGCGCAGACGGTGCAGCTCGACGATCAACCGGTCGAGCCAGTGCTGCAGCTGCTCGCGGTTGGTGATCGCGATCTCGGTCGTCAGACTCGGATCGCCCGCGTTGAAGCCCGCCATCGTGCGGAACGTGTCGCCCGCGCCGCGCCCGAAATCCATCCAACCCTCGCTGCCCCGCAGCATCGTGAACAGCCCCGTCGAAACCACCAGCGGCAGGTGGCTCACCGCCGCCATCAGGTAGTCGTGCTCGTCGTCGTTGAGGAAGTGCGGCTCCGCGCCGAGCTCGCGGATCATCCCCAGCACCGAGCGCACCGCGGCCTCGGTCGCCGTCGGCGTGGTGCAGACGAACCAGCGCGTGCCCTGAAACAGGTCGGCCTTGGCGTGCTCGATGCCGAAGGTCGCCGCGTTGCCGGCCATCGGATGCCCGCCCACGAACGAGACGCCGTTGGGCAGGTGGTCGGCCGCGGCGGCGTGGATCACGCGCTTCGAGGCGGCCACATCGGTCACCGCCGCGCCGCGCCCCAGATGCGGCGCCATCTGCTCGAACAGCTCCTCGATCGCCGCCGGCGGCGTGGCCACGATCACCAGACCCGCGCCCTCGACCGCCTCGCGCACGCTGCCCACGGCGTCGTCGACCGCGCTCGCCTTCTCGGCCGCCTTGCGCGCGCGCCGCCAGTCGTCGTAGCCGACGATCTCCGTCTTCTTCAGCTTGGCCTGTTTCAGCCCAAGCCCAATCGAGCCGCCGATGTACCCCAGCCCCAAAATCGCGATCCGCGCCACACAGACCTCCGAACGAGTTGGTCGTTGGGGGTCAGATTAGCAGTGATCGCTGGGTGTCCTGCAGGCGCGCCGTGCTACAGTCGAAATCGCGTGCCGCGGCAGGGCGCCAGAGCAATTTCTCGTGCAGCGACCGACGGCATCGCGGATCGTTCCCGCGGCGGCATTGTTGGCTCTGATCGCGCTGGCGCTGGCCGCCTGCGGGGGTAATTCGGCTGGGCCGGGCGAGCCGCGGCTGCTCGCCTCGGCGTATGAGGCGACGCGCTCGCGGCTGGTGCTGATTGATCCGGAGCAGCCCAACGGACCGTGGGCGGAACTGGCGGCGATCGAGCACGCCGACGGCTGGGATGTGGAGGGCGTGGTAGCGCCGTCGGGGCGCGCGGCCGCGCTGCTGGCGCTGCCGCCGGGGCGCAGCCAGCCGCGCAGCGAGGCGGTGCTGTGGCTGGTCACGGCTGACCAGCGGCGGGTGCTGGCGACGGGGCTTGATCTGTACGCGGGGCTCGCATTTTCGGACGACGGGGAGCGGATCGCCGTCGCCCGCAACGCCGGCGGCCAAAACGCCGGCAGTCGGCTGGAGGTGCTACGCGCCGCCGACGGAGCGCCGGCGGCGCGCTACGAGGCCGACGAGCCGACGGCGCTCTATCCGCTCGAGCTGCGCGGCAAGAGGCTCTGGGCGGCGGCGCTCGAACCATCCGGCTGGGCGCTCTGGGCGCTGACGATCGGGGCCGACGGCGGGATGTCGCTCGAGCAGCGCTGGCCGCTGGGTCGGGCCAGCCAGCGCCGCTGGACCATCTCGCCCGCGGGCGACGAGCTGGCGATGGAGGTGCGCGAGGGGGCGGCGTTTCGGGTCGCGGTGCGCTCGCTGGGCGGGGGGAATCGGCTGATCGCGAACGCCGCCGCGCCCGCCTGGCGGCCCGACGGAGAGTTGACCGTCGGGCGTTGGGGCGGGGAGGACGGCTTCACGCTGCCGATCGCCTGGGACGCCGGCGGGCGCTGGCTGGCCGTGACCGCCTACGACGGCAAGGGGCCGGGCGATGCGGGACGGGCGCGGCTCGGCATCGTAGGAGCGGAGCGCGGGCTGGAGCGCGTTGAGCGCGCGGATCTCTACGCGATCGGCTGGTGGACGGGGTGAGGCGCGCGGCGGTCGTCGCGGCGCTGATCGTTCCTCTGGCGCTGCTGGGGGCGCTGCTGGCGGAGACGCCGCACGGCGTCTCCGCGCCGAGCGCCTGCCCCTATTCGGGCGGCGGGCCGGCCTACCTGTTTCAGTCGTGGGAGGCCGACCGCGATCGCAGCCTGTACCTCGATGCGCAGCGGCTGGCGGCCGCCAATCTGCTCTTCCCCGACGATGAGGAGTTCGCGCTACCGATACTGAAGGTCGGCCTCGACCGGGTCGAGGATCCGGCCGCCGTGATTCCCGCGCCGCTGCTCTACGCGATCGGTTGGATCGAGAGCTCGACCAATCAGACCGCTGCCGATGTGCCCTACGGCGAGATCGGGCCAGCGCTGGTTTCATTCGACTGTGGTTACGGCATAATGCAGGTCACCAGCGCGATTGTGAACGAGGGCGGTCTGCCGACGCGCTTTGAATCGCTGGTCGGTACGCATTTCGCGTATAACATTGCGGCGGGCGCGCAGATTCTCGCGGAGAAGTGGAATGAGGAGTTTTTTCCGCAGATCGGCAACGCGGATCCGTCGTTGATTGAATCCTGGTACTACGCGCTGTGGGGTTATAACGGCTGGGCGCTCTCAAACCATCCGGCGGGACCGGAGGTTGATCCGTTCCGAGCGCCGGAGTACGCCTGCGACGGGCGGCGCAATGGCTTCCCCTACCAGGAGTTGGTATTGGGCTGCGCGGCCAATCCGCCGTTGGTGGACGATCGCCCGCTCTGGGATGCCGTACCCGTCGCGCTGCCCGATCTGGCGGTAGCGGCGGCGCCGGGCGGCCCGCTCGATCCGGCGCACTTCTACGCGGGGCAGAACGCGCTGCGCGGCGCTCCCGCCGACGGCGCGCAATCCGCGCCGTTCGCGGCGATGCGGATGGCCTTGTCTGATTTCGCCGCGCCCTACGCGGATTCGCCGCTCGGCGGCGCGGAGGCGCAACAGCTGCGCCGACGCATCCTCGGCGAGCCGTTGCTGCAGCTGGATGCGGAGGAGCTGGAACTCGACTCCGGCGCGGCCGGCGCGGCCGGCGCGGCGCTGGTCATCGAAAACGCGGGCAGCGGTCTGCTGGCCTGGCGCGTGGCGCGCGCGCCGTCGTGGGTGCAGCTCAACGTGCAGGCCGGAGTCGCGGTCGGCGCGGAGGTGTCCGGCGCGGAAGCGTCGACGCTGGTCGTGCGGCCCGCCGCGGGCGGCGTGCCCGAGGGCGAGCACATCGGCGAGTTGCGCCTGGAGGCGATGCTGCCGGATGGCTCATCGGTCTCCCGAACGGTTACCGTATCTCTGAACAAGCTGGGCGCGGCCTTTTACGAGGCCGGCAGCCCGCAAAGCTGAGCCCCTGTAGCTCAAGGGACAGAGCAGCGGACTTCTAATCCGCAGGCTGGAGGTTCGAGTCCTCCCAGGGGCGCCAACCTCGCCGGGGGCATGAGCTAAGCTGGATTCGCGAGGAGGATGCACATGCTTGGCGCGAAGTTCGACAGCACGAAGACGGCCCTGCGCGACCTGCTCGGCGACCCCAAGCTCACCTTCCACCTCAAAGAATCCGCACAGGCCGACCTGCCGGCGACTGCCCGCGTCGTGACGGACCCGGAAGAGAAGCGCCGGGTTTTCCTCAACGCGCCCAAGCTGGCCGAGTACATCAGCGAGGGGAATGTGCAGGAGTGGGTGGACGGCAGCCCGCTGGTTGAGGTGGCCTTCTAATCGAAAGGGCAGCCACAATGGTGCTCTTGACGTCAGCCTTCTCGATCGACGCAGGATCGCTCGAGGATTTCGCCGCCGCCATCCCGCCGCCGCTCCGAGAAGCTGTTGCGCTCCACGGACACCAGAAGGCGTTGCCTGCGATTGCCCGCGACCCTGCGCTCGCGTCGCTGGCGGAGGATGCGGCGCGCCGTTTGTGGACGCAGCACTGCGGAATCCTCGCCGACAGCCGGACATTCGCCGACCTCGATCCCGAGAGCGTCCATCTGGTGATCACCTCACCGCCTTACTGGAACCTCAAGCCTTATGAGCAGGGAGTCGGTCAACTGGGGACGATCGACGACTTTGACCAATTCGTCTCAGAGCTCGATCGGGTGTGGATAAACTGTATGCGCGTTCTCGTCCCGGGCGGACGCCTGATCATCGTCACCGGCGATGTTCTCGTCCCGCGCCGCCGACTCGGGCGTCACGTCGTCTTCCCGCTGCACGCCGCCGTCCAGGAACACACCCGCCGCGTCGGGTTTGACAACCTTGCGCCGATCATCTGGCACAAGATCGGAAACGCGGCGCTCGAAGTCGAGAACGGCGGGCGATTCCTCGGAAAGCCCTACGAGCCGAACGGGATCATCAAGAACGACATCGAGTACATCCTCTTCCAGCGCAAGCCGGGCGGCTACCGCAGCCCCAGCGTTGAGGCGCGCCTGCTCTCCGTGATTCCAGCCACGCTCCACGGCGAGTGGTTTCAGCAAATCTGGCGTATCGGCGGCGCAAGCACCCGCGACCATCCGGCGCCGTTTCCCGTCGCGCTGATCGAGCGCCTGGTGCGCATGTTCAGCTTCGCCGGCGATACCGTGCTGGACCCATTCGCCGGATCCGGCACGACCAGCATCGCCGCCGGGCGGTGGGGGCGGAACAGCATCGCAGTGGAAGTCGAGCCGGCCTATCTCGAGCTTGCCGAACAGCGGATCAGGAGGCAGTTCGCGCAGGCGCAGTTGGACTTTCAGGCGGACTGAATCCGATGTACGATCGTGAGGCCATGCGCATCGGCATCCAGCAGTTCTGGGATGCGCGCCGCGAGGCTCGCAACCGACAACGCGGCGGCAACGATCCTGATCGCGGCAATCGTCGATCCGTGACCAGCGGGACCCACCTCGATGGCGTCTTGGATGCTCTCATTGCGATGATCGCCGCGGACGGAGTCGTGGACGAGGCGCAAGTGATCCGCCGCCGTCGAGTCGCTGTGCTGCCCGGCTACTACCGTCCCGAAAAGGAATGGGACCTGATCTTCCGCTCGGGAGAGCGCCTCGCAGCTGTCGTCGAGCTCAAGGCGCAGGTCGGGCCGTCGTTCGGCAACAATTTCAACAACCGCGCCGAGGAGGCGCTCGGCTCCGCGGAAGACCTGTGGACCGCTTACCGCGAGGGCGCGTTCGGCGATCAGCCTGCGCCCTGGCTTGGATATCTGTTCATCCTCGAGGAGCATCCCGCGTCGACGCGCCCGGTGCAGGTGCGAGAGCCGCTTTACTCCGTGTTTCCCGAGTTCGCCAACACATCCTACGCGCAGCGGTACGAGCTGCTGCTGCGCCGCATGGTGCGCGAACGCCGCTACAACGCCGCCGCGCTGCTGCTCTCCAAAGACCCCGGCGGTGGCCAGGCCTCTTTCGCCGAACCTGCCGCCGACCTCTCACCCGCAGCGTGGGTTCGCTCCCTTTCGGCGCACTTGTCCGCATTCGCGTGAGCCTCTGCGCCCGCCCAGCCACCAGCCGCGCACTCCTCCCATCGCTTTCAATCGCAGCCTCGCGCAGGCAGAACCCATGGGCTCAGGAGCCCCGCCGTCGCCCTGCAACAGCGCCGCCGCTCTGCGCAACAGATCCGAGAACCCGCGCTTGCGGCGGGCGCCTCGCTGCGGCGGGCGCTCACGCCTGCGTTGAAATCGCTAGACTCTGCGGCAACTACGGATGCGCCCCGGAGGGGGCCTGGAGAGGAGCCTGTTGTGAAAGCTGTCGTGATGGAAGCGCTGCGCGAGCCGTTGGTGGTGCGCGAGTTCGACGATCCGCAATTCGGGCCGCGCGATGCGCTGGTGCGGGTGGAGGCCTGCGGCGTCTGCCGCAGCGACTGGCACCTCTGGCAGGGCGACCTCTCGTGGGTCGGCTTCCAGATTCCGATGCCCGCCGTGCTGGGCCACGAGTGGGCGGGGACGGTCGAGCAGGTCGGGGAGGATGTGCAGCACATTCGCCCGGGGATGCGGGTGCTGACGCCGTTCCACAACGGCTGCGGCAACTGCGACCTGTGCCGGCGCGGGTTCCCGAACATCTGCGACAACAACGCGGCGTTCGCCGGGGGGTTCGCGCAAAAGGCGGTGATCTCGAACGCGGACTTCAACGCGATTCCGCTGCCCGACGCGATCTCGTTCGAGGCGGGCGCGGCGATGGGCTGCCGCTTCATGACGAGCTACCACGGGGTGGCCGACCGCGGCTCGGTGCGCGGCGGCGACTGGGTGGTGGTGAACGGCTGCGGCGGGATTGGCCTCTCCGCCGTGCAGGTCGCGGCGGCGCTGGGCGCGCAGGTGGTGGCGGTCGATCTTGACGAGGCGAAGCTGTCGAAGGCGCGCAGCGAGGGAGCGCTGGAGACGATCAACGCGAGCGACGGCGATGTGCCGGAGCGGGTCAAGGAGCTGACCGGCGGCGGCGCGCAGGTCTCGGTCGACGCGCTGGGCATCGAGGCGACGATGCTGAACTCGGTCAACTCGCTGCGCAAGGGCGGGGTGCATGTGCAGATCGGGATTACCTCGGCGGCGGAAGCGGGCGAGGTGGCGCTGCCGATCGATCTGATCACGATGAGCGAGATCGAGTTCCGCGGCTCGCTGGGGCTGCCGAACCAGAACTACTCCGCGATGCTCAACATGGTCGCCTCGGGCAAGCTGCACCCGGAGACGATCATCGGCGAGCGGATCAGCATCAACGACGTGCCCGCCGTGGTGGACTCGATGACGACGTTCCAGACGATGGGCTTCACGACCATCACGGACTTCTCCTAGCGGGATGTCCTGCCCGCATTGCGGCTGGTCGGACAGCGGGCCCGGCGGCGAGCGTTACTGCGCGGGCTGCGGGGCGTCGCTGCGGCCGGAGCGGGACGCGAATGAGTGCGCCGTCGTCATCTCGTTTGATGTCGACGGCGCGTCGGGGATGATCAACCGCGATCCCGGGGTTGAACAGCGGCCGTCGGCGCGCTCGTTCGGCGACTACGGGCCGTCGGTGGCGACGCCGCACATTCTGGCGCTGCTTGAGGAGCGCGGGATTGCGGCCTCGTTCTATGTGCCGGGCTGGATTGCGGAGCGCAATCCGTCGGTGGTGGAGCGGATTGCGGAGGCGGGCCACGAGATCGGGCATCACGGCTACTTGCACGAGCCGCCCGCGTCGCTCAGCGCGGAGCAGGAGGCGGAGGTGTTGGATTTGGGCTCGGAGATCCTGCGCGGGATTGTCGGGGAAGCGCCGGCGGGCTATCGCTCGCCGTCGTGGGAGCTGAGCGACCACTCGCTGGCGCTGCTGCGGGAGCGCGGCTTTCGCTACGACTCGAGTCTGATGGGCGGCGACGCGCCGTACTGGGCGGCGGAGAGGTTGGTGGAACTGCCGATCCACTGGGCGCTGGATGATTACCCGTATTTCGTCTTCGCGCCGACCGACGGGCGTCGGCTGATGGCTGCGCCGGAGCATGTCTACGCGGCGTGGCGGGATGCGTTCGACGAGTTGTACAGCCGCGGCGGGGTGTTCACGCTGACGATGCATCCGTACATCATCGGTCGGCCGGGTCGGCTGCGGATGCTGGATCGGTTGCTGGATCATATTCAGCGACACCCGAATGTCCAGTTCCATCGCGCGATTGATCTGGTCGATGAGTTCGCCGCCGCGCGGCCGTGGAGCGGGGGGTGAGGTTTTCGCCGGCCTCCAGTCGCCACACCCGCGCCCCAGATCACGCCGCACCCGCGCCCCCAGATCTCGCCACACCCACGCCTCCAGATCTCGCCACACCCACGCGCCCAGATCTCGCCACACCCGCGCCTCCAGATTCCGTCATACCGCGCGCCCAGATCACGTCACACCCGCGCCCCCAGATCTCGCCACACCCGCGCCCCAGATTCCGTCATACCCGCGCCCCCAGATCTCGCCACACCCGCGCCCCCAGATCTCGCCACACCCACGCGCCCAGATCTCGCCACACCCGCGCGCCCAGATCACGCCGCACCCGCACCCCCAGATCTCGCCACACCCGCGCCCCCAGATCTCGCCGCACCCGCACCCCCAGATCTCGCCACACCCGCGCCACAGATTCCGTCATACCCGCGCTCGCCGCGGGTATCTTGCTGAGCGCAGCACAGGGCTTCGCGCGATATCCCAACGGCCAGCCCAGCATCGTCTGAGCGCCGCCGGATGCCTGATCTGGAACGGAGCGTTGTCGCGCGCGTGGTTCCTGCCTGCGCAGGAATGACGAAGGGGGGCGCAGGAATGACGGGAGGGAGGCGAACGTGCCCGGGGCGCGGGGTGTGGCGGGCGTGAAGTGGGTTGGGTGCTGGGCACAGCGAGATACCCGCGGCAAGCGCGGGTATGACGGATCTCTTTTGCGTGGGGTGTGACGGAGCCGTTCTGCGTGGAGGTGGCGGAGCGGTTTGGGCAGCAGTGGTGGGGGTGGGTGGGCGGTGCGGGTGGCGCGTATGCTGCGCGGGATGGATGGGGGATGCGACTGTGGCTGAGGTTGAGCGGTCGGAGCGGTATCTCGTGGCGGTTGCGGCGATTGATGCGGCGAATGCGGATGATCCGGCGGTGCTGGTGGTGGACGGGGAGGCGCGGGCGAAGGAGCAGACGCACGCGGAGATGATGACGGCGTGGGTGCTGCGGCTGCGGCCTGCTGCTTCGGAGGCGCTGCTGCTGGCGGCGCGGGGGCATCATCTGCGGCGCTGGATGGTGCCGCGCGAAAGTTTTCCGGCGGGACGGGGCGGCTATCTGCGCTGGCGGCGGGCGCTGCACCACGTGCATGCGGAATTGGCGGCGGCGATTTTGGAGCAGCAGGGCTACGGGCGGGCGGAGGTGGAGCGGGTGCATGCGCTGATCGCCAAGGAGGGGCTGCTGCAGGCGGGCGATGAAGAGGCGCAAACGCTGGAGGACGCGCTCTCGCTGGTCTTCTTCGAGACGCAGCTGGCGGGGACGCTGGCGGATTTGGATGAGCGTCAACAGCGGCGGGTGGTGGGTCGCACCTGGCGGAAGATGAGCGAGGCGGGCAAGGCGGCGCTGCGCGGGCTGGCGCTCGATGAGGATGCGCGCGCCGCGCTGGCGCGGCTGATTCCCGATTTCGCCCCGGACGCCCAGGATGGCTGAGTCGCGCGGACGCTACACGCACGGGCACCATCCGTCGGTGGTGGCGCAGCATGCGCGGCGGCGGGCGGAAGTCGAGGCGTGGTTTCTGCTGCCGCATCTTGCGAGCGGGCAGCGGCTGTTGGATGTGGGCTGCGGGCCGGGGACGGTGACGAGCGGTCTGGCGCGGGCGGTCGCCCCGGGGCTGGCGACAGGGCTGGACGCTGCGGCGGATGTGCTCGCGCAGGCGCGGCAGCACGCGGCTGAGACGGGGCTGGGCAACCTGGAGTTCGTCGAGGGCGATGTCTACGCGCTGGACTATCCGGACGGCAGCTTCGATGTGGTCTACGCGAACCAGCTGCTCCAGCATCTCGCGGAACCGGTCGCGGCGCTGCGGGAGATGCGGCGGGTGCTGCGCGCGGGCGGTCTGTTGGGGGTGCGGGATGCGGATTACGCGACGATGCAGCCGCACCCGAAGTTTGCGGAGTTCGAGCGTTGGAATGCGCTGTATCACGCGGTGGCGTATGCGAACGGAGCGGAGCCGGACGCGGGGCGGGCGTTGCCGTCGTGGGCGCGCGCGGCGGGCTTCGGAGAAGTTGAAGCGCATCCGAATGTGGTGCTGCTGGAGGGCGAGGAGGCGCGCATCTGGGGCGAGGCGTGGTCGCAGCGCATTTTGCATTCGGCGGTGGCGTCGCAGGCGTTGGAGTACGGGCTGGCGACGCAGACGGAGTTGGAGGCGCTGTCGGCGGGCTGGCTGCGCTGGTCGGGGGAGACGGAGGCGCTGTTTGAGTTTGTGCAGATTGGGGTGGTTGCTTGGGGGTAGGGTGTTGCGGGTGTTGCGGGGGGGGGGGGGGGGATGGTTTTACGCGGGGTAGGGGGCTGGTTTTGGGCGGGGGTGGTGGTGGGGCTTGGCGCGGGGGTTCAGCGCCTTTTGTCAGCTGATGTTTGCTGGCAGATGAATTTGGATTGTCGTGCCCTCGCCGAGGCGGCTCTCGGCGCTGATTTGGCCATCGTGGGCGCGGATGATTTCGCGGCTGATTGCGAGGCCGAGGCCGGCGCCGGGGCCGCTGCGGTCGGGGGATTGGTAGAAGCGGTCGAAGAGGTGGGGCAGGCGCTCGGGGGCGATGCCTGCGCCGCTGTCTTCGACTTCGAGCAGGAGCTGCTCGTCTTCGCGGCGGGCGCGGAGCTCGATGGAGCCCGCGTCGGTGTGGCGCAGCGCGTTGTCGACCAGGTTGGAGAGCACCTGCACGAGGCGGTCGTGGTCAGCGCGGATTACGGGCGAGCCGAGCGCGACGCTGCTGCTCAGGCGGAGGCTCTGGTCGTCTGCGCGGGGGGCGAACAGCTCCTCGATGTGGCGGAGCAGTTCGGTCGGCGCGACATCGCTCAGTTCGAGCCGCTCCTGGCCGGATTCGAGCCGCGAGAGGTCGAGCATCTGCTCGACCATTCGCAGCATGCGGCGCGTCTCCTGCTGGATCACGCCGAGCGAGTGCTGCTGGCGCTCTTCGGAGGTGACCGTGCCGTCGCCCAGCGCCTGGGCGAAGCCGCGGATTGAGGTAAGCGGGGTGCGCAGCTCGTGGCTGACATCGGCGATGAAGCCGCGCATGGCGTGCTCGTTGTCGGCGACGCGCTGGGCCATACGGTTGAAGGCGGCGGCGAGTTCGCGGATTTGGCGCGGCCCGGATTCGGCGGCGCGGGCTTCGTAGCTGCCGCGCCCGAAGTCGGCTACGACGCCGGTCAGGTCGCGCAGCGGGCGGACCAGCGAGCGGGAAAGGATTAGGGCGAGCAGGGAGGCGGCGGCGATTCCGGCCAGCCCGGAGAGAATCAGCCGCGCGGCGAGGTCGGCGACGGCGGCCGCGGCGCGCTCGTCGGAGAAGGTGACGGCGAGCAGGATGGCGCCGGGTTTGCCGAAGCGATCGACGAACGTGATCAGCACGCGGCTCATCACCGGCTGCTGGGACTCGCCGACGCGCAGCTCGGCGCGGTACCAGCCGTCGGGGTCGCGCTGCTCGGCGATTCGCTTCCAGGTGAGGGTGGTGCGGCGGCCGCGGATGCCGCGCTGGGGTCCGGAGCCTTCGAGGATTTCGCCGTCGGAGTTGAGCAGCAGCACCAGGGCGTCGGTGTCCGCGGCGTGGTCGCGGATGCGCTCGGCCAGTTCGTGGGCCGGCTCGGAGCGCTCGACGCCGCGGCGGATGTCGATCTCGATCGCGTGGGCCATGGCTTCGAGTTCTTCGCGGTCGACCGTCTCGCGGTAGCCGCCGAGCAGCCCGGCGAAGACGGCGGCGCCGACGCCGAGGGTCAGCGCGACGACGAGCAGGAAGCCGAGGAAGAGGCGCGTGCCCAGGCCGACGCCGCGGATGCGCTCGCGCAAGTTGCGCAAATTGTTCAAGGGGTTGAGCGGCATTGCCGGCCGCCTTTCGCCGGCGCGCTCAGTCGCGCTGGTCGGCGCGCTGGTCGGCACACTGGGCAACGCGGGGGGCGGTCTGCACCAGCTTGTAGCCGACGCCGCGTACGGTCTCGATGGCGATGGCGTCGGAGGTCAGCTTGCGGCGCAGCTGGTTGATGTGGACATCGACGGTGCGCGTTTCGCCGAAGTAGTCGTAGCCCCAGACGGTTTCGAGCAGTTGCTCGCGGGTGAGCACGATGCCCTCGTGCTCGGCGAGGCGGCGGAGCAGGTCGAACTCCTTGTTGCGCAGTTGCAGCGGTTGGCCGTGGAGCGTCGCTTCGTGGCGCTGCCAGTCGATCGTGAGCGGGCCGACGGAGACGCCCGAGCGTTCGCGCTCAGGCGCGTTGCCGGCGCGGCGCAGGATTGCTTTGACCCGCGCGGTCAGCTCGCGCGGGTGAAACGGCTTGCCCAGGTAGTCGTCGGCACCCAGCTCGAGTCCGACGATGCGATCGACTTCCTCGCCGCGGGCGGTGAGCATCAGGATGGGGATGTCGGAGTCGCGGCGGAGTTCGCGGCAGACTTCGTAGCCGGAGAGTTTGGGCATCATCAGGTCGAGCACGATCAGGTCGGGAGACTGTGCGCGGGCGGCGGCGAGCGCCTGCTCGCCGTCGCCCGCGGTGATCACGCCGAAACCCTCTTTTTCGAGGTAGAGGGTGAGGAGCTCGCGGATGGGTTGTTCATCGTCGGCGACCAGGATGGTTTCCATTGCGAGCTCCTCCCCCTCGTTGGCGTTCGGCCTCTGGGCTGCGGGCTACCGGCGCGGTCCGGCGGCGCGGCGCTCGCGGTCGCTGTCGAAGCCCTCGTTGACGAAGCCGGTGATCATGTCAGTCAGCTGCTCGCGGACCGTCGCCGCGCGCTCCTCGGTGATCGCGCCGGAGTCGACTTTGGCGTCGAGCTCGGCGGTCATTTCGGCGACCAGCGCGTCGATCACGGTTTGCGGCTCGATGTCGTTGGACTCGGCGATCTCCGCCGGCGTTTGGCCGTCGCGCAGGGCGCTCTTCAGCGCCGCGCAGTCGGACGCGCCGACCAGCGTGGCCAGCTCGGCGCACTCGTCGGCGTCGAACCGGTCGTGGCCGCGCTTGCCGTGGCCGCGGCGCTCGCGCTCGTCGTCGAAGCCCTCGTTGACGAAGCCGACGATCATGTCGGTCAGCTGGGTGCGAATCATCGCCGCGCGCTCCTCGGTCAGATCGCCGGAGGCGACTTTGGCGTTGATCTCCGCGCTCATCTCCGCGACCAGCGCGTCGATTACGGTTTGCGGCTCGATGTCGTTGGACTCGGCGATCTCCGCCGGCGTCTGGCCGTCGCGCATGGCGCTCTTGAGCGCAGCGCAGTCGGCCGCGCCGACCAGCGTGGCCAGCTCGGCGCACTCCGCGGCGTCAAACCGGTCGTGGCCGCGCTCGTGGTCGAAGCCCTCGTTGACGAACTCGTTGATCTCCTCGGTCAACCGCGCGCGGATCGTCGCCGCGCGGTCCTCGGTGATCGCGCCGGAAGCGACCTTGGCGTCGATCTCGGCGCTCATTTCGGCGACCAGCGCGTCAATGACTGTTTGCGGCTCGATGTCGTTGGACTCGGCGATCTGGGCGAGCGTTTGGTCGTCGTCCAGGGCGGTCTTGAGGGCGTCGCAGTCGGCGGCGCCGACCAGCGCGGCGAATTCGGCGCACTCGGCGTCGTGGTTGCGGTGATTGTCGCGGTCGTGGCCGCGGCCGCGGTCGCCATCGTCGCCGCCGGTCTGCGCGGCGATGATGCTCATCGCGGCGATGGCGACGGCCACGGCAGTGACGGCCGGCCAGAGCCAGCGCGCCTTCCCGGCCAAACGGCCTGACAGTTGGTTGCGAATGCGGGACATGCTCCACTCCTCGTGCTAGCGGGCGGAATCCTCACCGCCCGCACAGCCAGAATGCGCCGCGCGTGTAAGAAACCTGCGCGCTGCGCGTTGTGAGATCGTCATCTTCCCGTAATGCGCCGCTGACGGAGTGGTCAGGGGATGTCCGGATCGTAGTCGCGGCCGATCCGGCCCTCCGCGCGCATCGCCGCGATTTCTTCGGCCGAGTAGCCCAGCACCTCGCCGTAGACGTAGTCGTTGTCTTCGCCCAGAGCGGCGGGCGGCTTGTGCAGATCGACGGGGGTTTGCTCGAAGCGGTAGAAAGGGCCGTTGAAGCGGAACGGGCCTACGCCGTCGGCAAGAGTCCGCTCGTGATTCAGCCCGCGCGCCTGCACGTGGGGATCGTCGAGCACGCGGGGGGCGGCGAGGACGGGCGCGGCGGGCACGCCGTGCGACTGGAGCAGATGGAAGAGGTCGTAGTCGCCGCGCAGCGCGGTCCAGGCGCTTAGCTCGCGCTCGATCTGCTCGCGGGCGGCGCGGCGGCCAGTGGCGGAGTCCAGCGCCGCGTCGCGGGCCCAGGCGGGGTCGCCCATTGCGTTGCGCAGGCCGCGCCACTGTTCGTCGTTGATCACGGTGATGGAGATCCAGCGATCGCCGCCGTCGGCGCTGTCGCCTTCGGAGCGAGCGGGGTAGACGCCGTGGGGCACATCGCCTTCGAGCGAGGCGTTGCCGATTCGCTCCTGCACGCGCCCGTTGAGCGCATAATCCATAAACGCCTGCGCGAGCATTCCGCCGGCGCATTCGGCCTGCGCCAGCTCGATGAACTGGCCTTCGCCGGTGCGGCGGCGATGGCGCAGGGCGGCCATGATGGCGAACGCACCGTGCGCGCCGGCCACGTAATCGCCGGAGAAGATCGCGGTGATGTAGGAGGGGTCGAGGTCGGGGTAGCCGCGCAGCATGGTGTGGCCCATCACGCTTTCGAGGTGGACGCCGAGCGCGCGGGCGTCGCGGTAGGGGCCGCTCTGTCCGTAGGCGGGCATGCGCAGCGCGATCAGGTCGGAGCGATGCTGGCGCAGGAAGTCGGGGCCGATTCCGATTTTCTCCAGCGTGCCGGCGGCGTTGTTTTCGACCAGCGCGTCGGAGCGCTCGACGAGCCGCCCGAAGGCCTCGCGCCCGGCGTCGCTGAGCAGGTCGATCGTGACGGAGTGCTTGTTGCGGAACATCTGCACGAAGGTGGGCGAGTAGTTCCAGGGGCGCTCGCCGGGCACGCCGTAGGGGTAGCCGGTGGCCCAGCCGGAGCCGGCGGCGATTGCGGCGGCGGGAGGGCGGGCGACGCCGCCGCGCGTCATCGGCTGCCAGATGTGGATGTTTTCGACCTTGATCACCTCCGCGCCGAGGTCCGCGAGCAGCGTGGCGGCGAAGGTGCCGGCCCAGACGACGGTGAGGTCGATCACGCGCACGCCATCGAGTGGTTTGCGCGGGCTCATGCGACCACCCCCTCGGCGCGCAGCTGGGCGATTTGCGGCGGGCCGAAGCCGCATTCGGCCAGCACCTCGTCGGTGTGTTCGCCGAGCCGCGGGGCGGGGCGGCGGAACGACCAGGGGGAGGCGGGCATCGTGAAGGGGCGGCCGGGCATTTCGAACGCGCCGAGCTCGTCGTGCTCGACCGGCTGCCAGAAGCCGCGCCCGCGGAAGTGCTCGTCGGCGAACAGCTCGTCGACGGTGAGCAGCGGGGCGCAGAGCACCTTGGCCTCGCGGGCGGCGGCCCAGACCTCGCGCTTGCCGCGTTCGAGCAGCCAGGGCAGGAAGTTGGCGTGAAACTCCTCGACCAACTCAGGTTGCAGGCCGGCGGTGGGGTCGCGCCATTTCGGGTCTTGCAGCCATTCGGGGCCGCCCAGCATCTGGTTGAGGCGGTCCTGGCGGATTGCAGCGCCGGAGAATTCGACGTAGCCGTCGGCGCAGGGGTAGACGCCGGCGAGGATGCCTGCGGCGGGGCCGGGCGCGCGGAGCGTCTGGCGCTGGGCGAACTCCCAGCCGATTGTGGCGGCGTGGCGGCGATCGACGCCGTTGAACTGCGCGTCGGCGAGGGCGAAGTCGACACGCTGGCCGATGCCCTGCAGCTCGGAGACGGTCACCGCGGCGAGCAGCGCGGTGGCTGCGGCGGCGCCCGACTCGACCATCGCGGCGGTGCCGTACATCTTGACCGGCGGGCGATCCTGCGCGCCGATCGAGTACATCTCGCCCGCAAAGCCGAACAGGGTCAACTCGGTGAGTTGGTAATCGCGGTAGGGGCTTTCCTGGCCGAAGGGCGCGAGGGAGAGGAGGGAGACGGCGGGTTTGCGGGCGTGGATGCGCTGCCAGCCGAGGCCGAGCGCGTCGAGGCGGCCCGGCGGGGCGCTCTCAATTACCACGTCGCACCAGTCGATCAGCGCGTCGAAGATGTCGCCCGCGCCGTGGGAGGGGAGGTCGAGCACGATTCCGCGCTTGTTGGTGTTGAACCAGAAGAAGGTCCCGGAGCGTTCGGGGCCGGGGATGTCTTCAAGGAACGGGCCTTGGCGGCGCAATTCTTCGCCGCCGGGCGGCTCGACTTTGACCACCTCCGCGCCGAAGTCGGCGAAGAGCTTGGTGGCGTAGGCGGGTGCGATGCCCCGGCCGAGGTCGAGCACGCGGATGTCGTCGAGGGGTTGGGGCATGGGGGGAGTTTAGGGGGTGGTGGAGCGGGGCGCGGATCCCACAACCCTCAAACAGACGAAGTCTTGGCGCGCCGGTC
Source organism: Dehalococcoidia bacterium (assembly GCA_965203165.1). GTDB lineage: Bacteria > Chloroflexota > Dehalococcoidia > Bin125 > Bin125 > CATQGW01. The sequence continues at coordinate 3,128,763 of OZ241849.1, read as the reverse complement.
GGCGCAGCGGCGCGCCGCGCGGAGGTAGCGCCGGCTGCTGGGCGGGGCCAGGTCGAGCGGCAGCCTGCGGTGGGCGTCGTCGAGCGCTGCGCAGAGGGTCTGAACGATTGACATCTGGCGACGGATCGTTGTCGGCTCCATGAGGTCGTCGTAGAAATTCACGTGCAGCCGTTCAGCGACGGCAAAGCCGCGGGTGAGTTCGGGCGGGTTGGGCTCAAGCGCCTCATCAATGCGATCCACCAGATCGCCCGCGACGCCGTGCTCGCAGTAGTACCACTCGCGGGCGTCGGCGAACACCCGCAGCCGGCGCGTCACCGCCCCCCAGAGCTTTTCGCAAGCTTGGGCGCGGAGCTCCCCGCCAATCTCCGCGTCGGGCCGCGCGAGGATCGCGGCGGCGGCGGCCAGCAGCTCGTCGCTGGTGTGCAGATGGGGGTCGAGGGGCGGCTGGGGCGGGTGGTAGGGGATTGGTTCGGGGGTGGCCATCATCGCGCCTCCTGCCTATGCGCAGCGTATCACCGCGCCGCCCCCGCCCCCACTCCGTCACACCCCCACCCACCCCCACCACACCCGCGCAAAAAGCTCCGCCACACCCGCGCTTGCAAGATCCGTCATACCCGCGCTTGCCGCGGGTATCTCGCCGCACTGCGCACCAAGCCCCGTTCGCGCCGCCCCCCCCCACACCCACTCCGTCATACCCGCCCCCACACCCGCGCAAAAAAGGTCCGCCACACCCGCGCAAAAAGCTCCGCCACACCCGCGCTTGCAAGATCCGTCATACCCGCGCTTGCCGCGAGTATCTCGCCGCACTGCGCACCAAGCCCCGTTCGCGCCTCCCCCACACCCACCCACTCCGTCACACCCCCACCCACCCCCGCCACACCCGCGCAAAAAAGGTCCGTCACACCCGCGCAAAAAGCTCCGTCATACCCGCGCTTGCCGCGGGTATCTCGCCGCGCTGCGCACCCAGCCCCGTTCCCGCCGCCCCCCCACCCACTCCGTCATACCCGCGCTTGCCCCACTCCGTCATACCCGCGCTTGCCCCACTCCGTCATACCCGCGCTTGCCCCACTCCGTCATACCCGCGCTTGCCGCGGGTATCTCGCCGCGCTGCCCGCCAAGCCCCGTGCGCGCCACACCCGCGCTTGCCGCGGGCAGGACGGTTGGGCCGCGGGTATCTCGCCGCCGCGGGAAGCGAGGCTGCTCCTAGCTCGAGCCTTCGGATTCGCTGGTTGGCTCCACTGTGGGCTCGGGCTCGTCTTCTGCATCTCCCGCAGGGGTCGACTCGCCCGAGGAGGTCGACTCGGATTGGGAGGAGAGCCAGAGGATTGCCCCGTTGAAGGCGATGAAGTCGGTCGAGCCGGGAATTTCCTGGTCGCCCCGCCGCGCGTAGGCGAGCCACTGTTCGCCGTTCCAGAGGAAAATCGCCTCGATGTTCGAGAGGCCGTCGAGCAGTTCCGACGCGGTGGTGCTGCCTGTGCCGTCCCAGGTCACCTGGGTGTTGGGGGTTTGCGCGCTGAGCAGGGTTGCCGGGGGCGGGGGCGTCACGGGCTCCTGCACGGGCGGCGGAGGCGGGGGAGTGGTGGGCGGGGGCACGACGGGAACCACCGCGCCGCCGCCACCACCGCCACTTCCGCCGCCGCTGCCTCCACCACTTCCGCCGCCGCTGCCTCCGCCGCCGCCCACGGGGCCGATGAAGCCGCCGACGCTGAAGCGCTCTACGTCGCAGACTCCCGCATCGTCGGGCGCGCAGGCTCGGACGACCGCGCTGCCGGTGCCCACCACGATGAACGTCGTGGTGGCCAGGCCGCCGCTGGTCGTTCGGGAAACGTCGCCGCCGGGCGCGAGAGTCGGGTTGCCCACGGCGATGTTGGTGAAGAGCACCGGCGTGCCGTCGACCACCGCGTTGCCGTTGGAATCGGACACGCGGGCCTCATAGGTCAGTCGGCCGCCGAAGGTGCGCTGCCCGGTCTCCGAGAGCTGGAGTCCGCCGGGCGCGCCGACGACGCTGAAAGTGCGCGTGCCGGTGGCGCGGCGGCCGAGCGAGGCTTCCAGCTGGTAGCTGCCGGGCGACAGATCGCTGCCGGTCACGGTCAGCACGAGATGGGCCTTGCCGCTCCGACGACCGGTGGCGGGGTCGCGGGTCAGCGTGAACTGGTTCTTGACGGAGCGCTGGGTTCCGCTGGTTTTCACGTCCCAGGAGCGGAGTTGGTCGGGCGGGGGGACGGCGTTGTCCTCGCGGTCCGCGGCCGTGACCTCGAAGCGGGCGACATCGTTGTCGTCGCCGTCGGTCGGCTGGTAGTAGAGGGGGCGGGCGGGCGCGCCGATCCGGAGGGAGGAGGCGGCGCCGGTGACGGTCATGCGCAACGAATTGAGGCGCGGCTGGGCGCCGGGGTTGCTGCTCACCGGAGTCACTCGCACGCTCAGCGTGTAGCGGCCGGTCCTGCTCGGCGCGACCCAGGTGATCGGAATGTTGTCGGTCAGAATCACGTCGTGGCCGGTGCTGTGGAGCTTGGAGATGTCCAGCGAGCAGGTCACGCTGGAGCACTGCCCTTCCCGCCCAGCTGTGGACGAGAGCTGCCCGCCCGTGGCGGTGATCAGCACGTTCTGAATTACCTGGGGTGAGGCGGCTCTGCCGCCCGCGCGCAGCTTCAGCACCACGCTCACCCGGGTGCTCGTCTCGACCGAGGTTCCGCCGGACGCGGTGAACTCGGTGCTGTCCACCGTCTGCAACTGCCCCACCGTCACCACCAGCGAACCGCCGCCCGGCTCGTGCCCGTTGACCATGACGTTGGTGCGGCTGATCGTGATTTTCGTTCCGTCGATCGTGCCCGTCACGATCACCATCCGCGCATCCACTCCGGCCAGGTCGCAGGTCCATTTTGTGTCGCTGCCCGAGCCGGTCGAGGTGCAGGGCATGGTGAGATCGCCCAGGCGCGAGGCGGTGCCCTGCCACATGGTGTCGGTTTCGTTGGAGAGGTCGAAGCTGTACGCCCGGCCGTGCCCGGTGATGATGTTGGTTTGGCCGTCAATGGCGCTGAGGTGCTCGAGCGCCTCGGCCTGGCCCACGACGGCTTTGTTTGTTGCGCCGAGCGCGACGCCGCTGCCGAAGGCCAGCCGGGTCGCGGTCAGCGGCGAGGCCAGACTCACATCCGGAGCCGCGTCGCTCACCCAGTCCGTAGTCATCGACTGTGCGTCGACAGGCTGCTTGTAGACGTGGGCGTAGCCTTTGGCGTGGCTGACGCTGCTGACCGTCGTGGGATCAGCGGCGTTGCCCACGATGATTCGGTCGCCGGCGTCGTTGATCGCGACGGACTGGCCGAACAGTTCGCCGGCTTTGCCGTCGGTGGCGGGGGTGGGATCGCCGCCGACGGCGGGCTCCGTCAGCGCGGCCGTCGCCGATGTCGCATTCGCCCAGTCCCCGGGGGTGCCGGTCGGCTTGGCGAAGACGAAGGCGGCGCCTTTCCAGGTGTTTTTGGCGGTCGTGCCCGTGGCGCCGCCGCAGGGGGTGGTGTAAGCGCCGGGCGCGCCGACGACCAGCAGACTGCCGTCGCTGTTCAGGGCGACGCTCTCGCCCAACTGCATGCAGTTCACGCTGTCGTAGGTGGCGCCATCGCTCACGTCGAGCGTGGCGGTGACGGCCACTTGCCCCGTCGTAGTGTTCGCGTTGGCGTTCTGCCAGTCGTCTGTTTGCTGCGCCGCAGGCTTCAGATAGATCAGCGCGCCGCCGAAGTTCGGGTCCAGCGTCATGTCCGTGTCGGTGACGAAGTCCACATTCCGATCGGGCACGCCTACGGCGATCACGTTGCCGTCGCCCGAGATGTCCAGATCGCCCTGCCCCAGATCCACGTTGGCCGGGGCGGCCAGGTAGGCCACCTCGGGCTGCATGTCGGCCTTGACGATTGTCTGGTCGGCCCAGCCGGCCGAGGGCTTGGTGAAGACATGGCCGAGCGACTCCCAGCGATCGTCGTCGCCCGTGGCGGAGTCGTTGACATCGCCGGGTTCGTGGCCGACCACGATGTTGTCGCCGGCGTCGTCGATGGCCACGGCCATGCCGAATTTGGCGATTGGGCGGGTCTGGTAGAAGGTCGATACCGCCGGATCTCCCACATCTTCATTCGGGAAGTTGACCGGGGTGAGGCGCGCGACGCGCTCCCAAACCGAGTCGGTTGCGTTCCAGGTGAAGACGTAGACCGCGCCCTGGGGGCGCTCGTCGTCGTCGCCGTCGATCATGGGGTCGTCGTTGGCGGTGTGGTCCAGGATGCCGCCCTCGAAGGGCGCGCCGACCACGATGACGCCGCCGGCGACATCCACGGAGTAGCCGAACTGCGCGTCGGCGGCGGCGTTGCTGCCGGCGGTGAGGCGGGTAACGAATGCGCCGTTGACGAAGACATCGACGGAGCCGGCGCGCTGGTGCTCGCCGACGCGGTCTTTGGGCGCGCCGACGACGACGATGTCGCCGCCGTCCATGGTAGTGCGCTCTTCGACGGCAACGGCGAAGCCGCTCAGCGCGCCGTTGATGCCGGAGCGCTGCGCGGGCAGGGGCAGCCGAGTCCGCTGTGCCGGCGCGGACTCCCATTCGAGCGGGGCGCCGCCGATTCGCAGGTCTCCGCCGGTCGCCAGGGCCAGTTCCTCGTAGTGGCCGGTGTATTTGAATTCGCCCTGGACGGTGATGGTGGAGCCCTGGGGTGCGACGGCGGCGGCGTTGTCGAGCACGGAGAGGTTGAGGGAGAGGCCGTCGGGATGGTCGGCGAGGGCGTAGTTGAGTCCGAAGGCGAGTGCAAGCAGTGCGGTGAGGGCGGCCAAGGGGCGCAAGGCGCGGTTAATCATCCGAGGAGCTCCGTTCGGCGTGGTAGCTATAGGTTAGGGCCAAAAGTGCCATTAGCGCGATACCTACGCAACTCCAAAGGCCAGCCCACCGCGCCCACCACCACCCCCGCCACCCCCACGCTCGCCGCCCCCGCCACCACCCCCGCGCAAAAAAGCTCCGCCACCCCCGCGCTCGCCGCGCTCGCCGCGCTCGCCGCCCCCGCCACCCCCGCGCCCCCACTCCGTCACCCCCGCGCCCCAGATCCGCCACCCCCGCGCAAAAAGATCCGTCATACCCGCGCTTGCCGCGGGTATCTCGCCGCGCCGCGCACCAAGCCCCGTTCACGCCTCCCCCACCCCCACTCCACCACCCCCGCCCCCACCGCCACCGCCACCCCCGCGCAAAAGAAATCCGCCACACCCGCGCCCCGGATCCGCCACACCCGCGCAAAAAGATCCGTCATACCCGCGCTCGCCGCGGGTATCTCGCCGCGCCGAGCACCCAGCCCCGTTCGCGCCGCCCCCACCCCCACTCCACCACCCCCGCGCTCGCCGCCACCACCACCCCCGCGCAAAAGAGATCCGTCACCCCCGCGCAAAAAGCTCCGTCACACCCGCGCCCCAGATCCGTCACCCCCGCGCAAAAAGATCCGTCATACCCGCGCTTGCCGCGGGTATCTCGCCGCGCCGCCCACCAAGCCCCGTTCGCGCCTCCCCCACCCCCACCACCGCCACACCCGCGCTCGCCGCCCCCGCCACCCCCACGCAAAAGAGATCCGTCACCCCCGCGCAAAAAGCTCCGTCACACCCGCGCCCCAGATCCGTCACCCCCGCGCAAAAAGATCCGTCATACCCGCGCTTGCCGCGGGTATCTCGCCGCGCCGCCCCCCAAGCCCCGTTCGCGCCGCCCCCGCACCCACCACCACCACCCCCGCGCCCGCCGCCACCGCCACCCCCGCACCCACTCCGTCATACCCGCGCAAAAAGCTCCGTCATACCCGCGCTCGCCGCGGGTATCTCGCCGCGCTGCCCCCCAAGCCCCATTCGCGCCTCCCCCACCCCCACTCCGTCACACCCGCGCTCGCCACCACCACCACCCCCGCGCAAAAAGCTCCGTCACACCCGCGCTCGCCACCCCCGCCACACCCGCGCAAAAAGAGATCCGTCACACCCGCGCCCCAGATCCGTCATACCCGCGCTCGCCGCGGGTATCTCGCCGCGCCGCCCACCAAACCCCGTTCGCCCCGCCCCCGCACCCACTCCGCCACCCCCGCGCTCGCCACCACCGTCATACCCGCGCTTGCCGCGGGTATCTCGCCGCGCCGCCCACCAAGCCCCGTTCGCGCCGCCCCCGCACCCACCCCGTCATACCCGCGCTTGCTTGCGCGCAGGAGGCTAGCGGCGGAGGGGCGGGGACATTGTAGTTCGCCAGCCGCAGTTGTGGCAGGGCGGGAATTCCGCATGGCCGGCAATTTTGCCCAGAAAGCGGCCGCAGTTGGGGCACTTGACGCGGATGCTCGGCTCAGGCGGTGGGAATTTGCTCACGGGGGCTGCTCCTGGTTGGGGCTGATTGGATGGCTTAGCGCCGCACTCGCAACTGGGCGACCTGGACCAGCGCGGCGCTTGCCGAGTCGGCTTGCTCGTGCATGTAGCGGTCGGCGTCCATCAGATCGTCGTCCTGCTTGTGCGGCTGGGGAATTTGGCCCTCGTTTTCGGAGGGGGGCCGCCAGCGGTAGGCGAACATGCGCTCGGGGAAGCAGCGCATTTCCGGGGTGTAGTAGGACTGTGGACGGGCGCCGCCGGGCTCGGCGTTGAGGCGGCGCTGAACCAGGTTGATGCCGGCGATGACCGTGTGGGGGCCGGCGGTGGAAGAGTCGATCTGGAAGCCCGATTGCCTCATTTGCCCGATCCAGGCGGATTGGCTGCGGTCCGCGCGCCAGCGCACGCGCCGCCGCACGCGCCGCTCCCACTGCTGCATCCAGGCCGCCAGGCGGGTCATGACCTCCGGCCCCCGATCTTCGAATTCGCCCAGGCGAATCAGCACCCCGCCGCCGCACTCGGCGGCGGCCGAGGTGAGCCCGGCGACGACGGCGGCGGTGTGGTGATGGTGCGCGGCGAGGCCGCCGAAATCGATTCCGCCGACATAGGCGACGAACGGGGGCAGCGGGCCGTCCCAGCGGTGCGCCTGCCGGTCGAAGTTGGAGTAGACCAGGCCGAGCAGGGAATCGAAGCTGCCCTCCACGAAGCGATCGACCCAGTCGTGCGGCAGCAGGAGGCGCTGGAGTTGCTCGTAGTGCGGCGGGAGGTGTGGGTTGTCGCGAATGCGCGCGGGGATGAAGCCCAGTCGGAGGTCGGTGTCTTCGAGTTGGGCGAGGGGCAGTTCGCGCCTGACGAACCAGCGCTCGAACCAGCTCGGCCAGGGGTTGCTGGCGGCGACGAAGTAGCGGAAGGGTTGCGCGGGGTGGCGCAGGCGAGTGAGCAGCATGCGCGCGGCTTCTTCGGGCACCTCGCCGGCCTCGTCGATCAGCACCGCGCCGTATTGCTCCGAGCCCAGCCCGCGCCAGTCGCGCAACTGGCGAAACTGGATTGTCGAGGCCGCGCCGTGCTGCTGCTCGCTGCGCAGCGAGACGCTCTGCGGTTGCGAGCGGCGCCGCTCGACGATCAATTCGCGCGGGCAATGCTCGAAGAACTCCCGCATCGTGGTCGCGCTCAGGTCGGTGTAGTGCAGCCGGCCGATCAGGATTCGGGTGCCGGGGAAGGCGAGGGCGGTTTCGATGGCCAGCTCGACCAGGGTGCGGGTCTTGCCGCCGCCCATTGCGCCGCCGTAGCCGAGCAGCGCGGCGCCCTCGCTGGGCTCGCGCGAGCGCAGAAATTCCCAGACTTCCAGCTGGCGGGGCGTGGGCTCGAACAGCAGGGGACCGTTGGGAGAGTGTTCAGTTTCGGCGGTCGTCGTCATTCATTGCTCCTTTCGCGGGCAGTCGCAGCGGCGGGGTGAGGCGGATGATGCGGACCTGCTGCGGGCGGCGGGGCGCGCTGAACATGCCGGCGAGCTTCGCGAGCAGTTCGAGCGCGCGCAGGCGTGTCGCCGGCGGCGTTCTGACGTTGTCCGCGATGCCGCGGATGTCGGCCAGCACGCCCTCGTTGGTGGTCGAGTTCTGTTCCGCATCGGCCATACGGAATGGTAAGCGAACGTTAGTTCCGTTTGCAAACGGGGTGAGCGGGGTTTTGCCCAGTGCGCGACAGAGTGGGGCTTAGCCGCCTTGCTGCCAGACGCCGTCGCGGGCGGCGCGCAGGCGCAGGGCGGGCGCGCCCCAGCGGCCGGGATCCCAGGCGCCGGTCACGCGCGGCCAGATCACTTGCCAGCGGCTGCCGTCCCACTGCTCGACAATGCTGAGCAGCCCCGGCTGCGCGGCTTCGAGGCGTTCCAGCGCTTCGAGCGCCGAGGTCCAGGGGCCGGTCCAGCTGACCAGATTGATGCCGGCGCGCAGTTGGACGGCGGCCTGGGCCGCGCCCGCCTGCTCGGAGGAGATGTACTCGCGCGGCGCTTCGCCGCGCAGCGCGATGGCGAGCACATCGCCGGCGCGGGCCGTCTCCAGACTGTTCAGGGCCGGCGGAATGTCGGGCGACCAGCCCAGCCAGCGGCCCGCCGTTGCGTCCCAGCGCCAGGCGGCGTCCAGGCTCGCCGTCAGGGCCGCCAGCGCCTCTTCGATCGGCCGCTCGGCCCCTTCGAGCGCGATCCACTGCAAGCCGCCTGCGCTGATCGGCTGCCGGGCGGGCGTTGACATGGGCTGGGAAAACTCCGAGGTTTGGCCTGAACCCCAGCGCCCTACGGCGGTCGCGCGGATTTCGCCCTCGGGCAGCAGCAGCGAGGCGGCCTCGAACGCGCCGTCCTCGTTGACGGCGGCGCGGGCGAGCGAGCCGATCATCGTGCCGCCCTGCAGGTAGAGCTCGACGGTCGCGCCGGGCTGCGCGCGGCCGCGAATGGTGCTGCGCAAATGCACGCTGCTGGTGCGCTCGACGGAGTAGCTCAGCAGCGTGGGCGGCGGCGGCGCGTCGACCTCCGCGCCGACCTCGATATCGCGCCCGCCCACCGCGCCGAAGATGTTGCGGGTGATCAGGTTGTCGCGCGTTGCCGATCCGCTCACGCGCACGCCCGCGCCGGTCACGCCGCCGATCAGGTTTTCACCGATTCGCGCGTCGCGGGCGCCCGCGGCGAGCGCGATGCCGACGCCGGTGTCGGGCGCTGCCGGGAAATCCACTTCGGCGAATTCCACGCCGATGCGGTTATGTGAAACATCCGCTTCCTCAATCTCGGCGAGCAGCAGCGCGGTGGCTGCGCCGCGCACGGAGTTGCCCAGCCCGCGATCGCCGCCGATGCGCAGATCTGCGGCCTGGCGGGCCTCGATGCCGGTCAGCGCCGCGCCAGACGAGGCGACCGCGTTGCGCTGCAGGCTGACGCGCGAAGTGTCGGCGCCCTCGATCACGATTCCGCGTTCCCCCGCCAGCACCTGGTTGGCCGTGACTCGCACGAACGAAGCGCCGGCGATGATGGAGATGCCGCGCTCGCGGTTGGGCGCGGCGCGGGCATCGGCCGGCGCCGCCGAATTCGGGGCCGGGGTCAGGCCGACCCAGTTGCCCTGCAGCAGGATCTCCCGCGCGCCCTGCTCGACCGCGATTCCGACCCGATTGGCTCCGATGATGTTGGGCTGCGCGGCGCCCACCGAGACGCCGGAAACGCCCTGGCCGAGGAAGACGCCGACATCGTTGCCGGCCGGCGCGCCCTGCTGCGTCAGGCCGATGCGGTTGCCGTCAATCGAGCCGCCCGCGCGCGTGTCGCGGTATTCCACCCCCGCGACCAGGCTGGCGCAGATGATGTTGCCGCGGATGTCGGCCTGCGCGCCGTCGACCACCAGCACGCCGTCGTCGTTGGCCAAAGCCTGCCCGGCTGCATTGAGCCCGATGATGTTTTCGACGACCTGCGCTGCCCGCACGCCGCCGCCGCCCACGACCACGCCGTGGCCGGTGCGCGTTGCGACGCTGTTGCCCGCGATGCGGTTGCCGGCAATTTGGGCCGCGCGCGCGCCGCCCAGCACGGCAATTCCGCTGAGCCGGTTGGGCGCCGCCGCGCGGCCGTCGGCCGTCATGCCCAGCCAGTTTCGTTCGACCAGCGCGGCTTCTGCGCCCGCGCCGATGATCCCGATGCCGTAGCGCGCGAAGCCGCCGACGCCCAGCCCCCGCACGGCGATGTTGGGTCCGTTGACCACGATTCCCGCGGCGTCGCCGGCCTGTTGCCCGTCGAGGTAGATCGGCGGCGGCCCGCTCTCGCTCCAGCCCGACTGGGTGCGCGCGTCCAGCGAGATGTTTCCGGCGCGCAGCGGGGGCAGTTGCGCGGCGGGCCGAATGATGCTCGGGCCGGCAATCGCAAAGCGAATCTCGCCGGCGGCTTCGCCCTGCGACTCGTTCGCGGCGTTGATCGCGGCGCGCAGGCTGCATACCTCGGCGCACTGCTGCGGCCCGGGATCTTCCGCCGTGGTGACGGTCCAGATGCGGTCCGCTCCGCTCTGCTGGGCCAGCGCGGTGAGGCCGCAGAGGATCGTGGCGCAGGCCAGCGCGCCGATCAGCAGCGCCGCCGCCGTCAGCCGCTTCAGCGCGCCGCTCCGGGCAGCCGCGCGGCGGCGGCCACGCGAATGTGCAAGCGCACGCCGTCCTCAACCGCGAAGGGCTCGGCCGCCGGCGCGTCGGCGCGCGTCGTGTAGACCAGCCAGCCCTTGTCCTCCGGCTGCTCGCGCCAGACGGTCGTTTCCAGGTGCGCGATCGGGGCGACCGCCTGGTCGATCGTGGTCTCCTCGCCGATCCAGGTGACGACGTTGAGCCCGGCGCGCAGCGCCAGGCCTTCCGCGGCCAGATCCGCCAGCCGACCTTCGGTCTCAACTTCAGGCCGCTCGATCAGGAGCGCCTGAATTCGGGGCGGGTCTTCGGCGTTTTCAATCCGCAATCGGGTGGCGGCGACGCCGCCGAGCACCAGGGAGCGCTCCGGCTCCAGCGCGCTTTCGCCGCCGCTCAGCAGCACGCGCCAGCGCACGGTATAGCCCGGCGCGGCCAGGCGGCCTGCGGAATCCACCACTTCCGCGCGCAGCACATATTCCCGAACGGAAGCGGTCGACTCCTCGAGCGCGTCGATCGGCGTCGCCGTCAGGTAGATCGTCTCCGGCTTTCCCACCACGGTCAGCTCGACCAGGTTCATCAGTTCGCCCGCGTCCGCGCGCAGCCAGTAGCTGCCCGATTGGGCGGCCTGCGCATGGGCGCGCGCCAGCACGCTGCCGCCCGCGTCGGTGAGCGGCCGCTCGGGGTCGCCCTCGACGGCCAGCTGAATGCGCGACTCCTCCTCCGCGGCAAAGCTCACTTCGCGTCCGGGCACTGCCCGCCCGCCCTCGTCGATCAGTTGGGCCAGGACGATCGCAAACGCGGTTTCCGAGCCGCGTTCGAGCACCGAGTTGATCGCTCGCAGGAGCAGCTGCGCCGGTTCGCCGTGCAAGGTCAGGTCCAGATCCGCTTCGGCTTCGACGCTCACTGCGAGCAGCCGCGCATCGCCGGGCGAGGCGCGCAGGGTTGCGGTCGCCCGCCCCCGCTCTGAGGTTCGCAGCGCGAGCAGCGCGGCGCCGGCGCCCTCGGCCGAACGCAGCATCGGCTCGCTTCCACCGCTCGCTTCCAGCCGCAGCGGCGCGCCGGGCACCGGTTGGCCCAGCTGATCGCGCACCTCTACCTGCACCAGGTGGGCGCGGGCGGCGTCGAGCGGGCGATCCGGGCCGGGCCGCAGAATGACTACCTCCGCGGGCGCGCCGATGAAGGCCGCCGTCGTGGCGTCGACCAGCGAACCGAGCCGAGCCGTGATCACGGCCAGGCCGGGCTGCCCGTCTCCCACCAGCCGCACGGAGGCTTCGGCCGTTCCCGCGTCCTCGCCATCGCCCTCAATGGCGGCGGGGCGCACCACCACGCGCGAAGGACCGGAGTCCGCTCCGAATGAACCCAGGTCCGTGGTCAGCGTTACCTCGTTCTCATCCACAATGGCGTCGGCCGAGATCCGCACGGTCACGGTCACGCTGCCGCCTTCGGCCGGCACGCTGCTGCGATCGACGGAGACTGTCAGTTGGCCGCTCTGGGCAACGGCGGGCGTCGTCCAGTAGAGGGCGGCCAGGAGCAGTGCGGCGCAGAGCGCGGCGCAAAGCGCCGCCGGGCGAATCATTTGCCGCGTCATTTCGGCCGCCGTTCTTCCGCGCCACCCGCGCACGCCCAAGTGTATGACTCTCGCGCAGAACATCCGCGCCTGCATTTACGCAGCGTTCACGTTCCTGATCTGTCCTTCGCGGGACACGCTGAAGGCGGGGTCCGAAGACCCCGCCTTCGCGCGGTTGTCCGAACTGCGGGCGAGCGCTCGAGCGGCCGGCCGGCCGCCCGGAGCGGCTAGCTGCGGCTCAGCGCCCGCCGCCGGACGGCGAAGCCGCCGCCCAGCAGGGCGATCAGCGCCAGCGCGCTGCCGATGCCGCTCCACAGCGCCGCCGAGGAGCCGCCGTCGGCCAGACCGCCGGTGCCGGTCGAGCCGAGACCGGTGACGCCGCCCACGGTGTCGGTGTCGCCGTCCATGGCGCCGTCCTCGCCGTCCATCATGCTTTCGCCCGAGTCGCCCTCTTCATCGAGCTCGTCGGTCATGGAGCCGTCGCCGTCGCCGTCATCGGTCATGGAGCCGTCGCCGTCGCCGTCGTCGGTCATGGAGCCGTCGCCGTCGCCGTCATCGGTCATGGAACCGTCGCCTTCGCCCTCAAGGCCGTCGTCGGTCATCGAGCCGTCGCCTTCGCCCTCAAGGCCGTCGTCGGTCATGGAGCCGTCGTCGCCGCCCTCAGTACCTTCCTCAGGCTCGGTCACCTCGGGCTCCGGCTCGGGCGTCGTGAGCGCCAGCGTCACTGGCGTCACACCCGCAGCCCGCACCGGGTACGCGGTGGACGACACCGCGTCGCCGATCGCGAAGTTCACACTGCCCGCGTCCGAGCGCACATTGATGAACCAGCTGCCGTCCGTAGCCACTACGCCGGACGCGACGGTCGCGCCGTCCGCCCACGCGCTGATCGTCGTGCCGCCGGGGACGGAGTTCCCGTCCAGCGTCAGCGGATTGTCGCTGGTACCCCCGTAGAAGCGGTGTTCCGGGTCGGTCGGCTGGGCCAACGCTGCCCCGGCCAGGAGCAGCGCCGCCGTCAGCGCTGCCAACATCGCAGCCATCACTCGCGGAATCTTCGACATGTGGTCCGTCCCTTTCTGTTCCTGCCCGCCGCAAGTATCCACGCTCGCGGCGTTTCGGACAACCTCTCTTGCGCCCCTAGCCGATTAGCCAGAGGGTAACGCCTCTGTTGACGCTGAAGTCCACGGCGCCGGGCGCCGCCAGACCATCGCGCGACTCACCGTACCCGATCCAGCGCCGTGTGTCGTTATCCCAAGTCCACAGAACCGACACACCGCGCGGCTTCAACAGATCATAAAGCACGCTGGCCGAGGTGGATGTGCTCTCCAGCCAGACCGCCGCCGCGCCCAACTCGGTGGTGGTCAGCCCGGCCAGGCTGACCGGCTCCGGCCCGCCCTGGCCCGCTCCGCCCGTCGGCGCGGCGATTGTCACCACCTCCGTGCCCTGCTGCTCATCCGCCGTCGCGGTCACCACCGCGCGCCCCGGCGTCACCACCAGAAACTCGATGCTCACACGCCCGCCGCTGGTCGTCTTCGTCGACGAACCCTGCGCAATCAGCTGCGCGCCCAGCCCCTGCGTCGTAAATCTCACCGGCGTGCCGTCGGCCACCTGGAGACCAGTCGCGTCGCTCACCTCGGCGACCACGGTCAGCCGCCCCACATTATCGCTCGACCAGGCCGGCGGGTCCACGCGCAGCTCGACCGCCGCCGCCTTGCCCGCCACCTGGAATGCCCGCTCGACCGCGCCCGCGCTCCCGCCCGACACGCGCAGCGTGTACTCGCCCGCGGTCAACGGACTGGAGCTGGCGGCCAACGTCTTCAGCTCGATGTAGACCCGCCCATTCGCGTCCGCGTCCAGGCGCTCGCGGCTCATCGCCGTGCGCGAGACGGTCCGCCCGCTCGGATCGCTCACCGCCAGCGTGAGGCGGCTCGGGGCCTGGGTCGCATGGCCGGAAGCGTCGGCGGCCGTCAGTTCGATCTTGATCTCGTCGCGCGTGCCGGCGATCGCTTCATTGAGCAGCGCTCCCGAGGGCGCGCCGAGCGTCAGGCTGCTCGCCGCCCCCGCGAACGTGAGCGCATCGCTCTCGGCCTGGCGTTCCTCGCCGGCGGCGTCGATCACCCGCGCCGTCACTGCGACCGGGCCGGCCGCGGTTGAACTGTTGGCCGTGATCGCAATTGCGCCCGCGCCGCGCCCGCCCAGCAGACGCACGCCGTTGACGCTCCATTGGCAGACCGAGCCGGCGCAGCTCGAGCCCGGCGCGCTGGAAGTCAGCGTGAGCGGCGGCGCCGTTACGAAAATCGACGAGATCGCCGCGGCGTCGGCCGCTGCATCGTTGGCGTTGAGGATGCTCAGCACCAGATCGATTCCGTCGCCGCCGACCATGCGCGCCGCCGTTTCGCCCTCGACCAGCTCGAGCGTGACCGAGGCTACTTCCACCACCTGGCCGCCCAAGGTGATCACCAGCGTCGCCGCCTCCAGATCACCGGTCATGGCGGCGCCGTTGTTTGCCCCCGTCACCGTCAGCGAGTAGGTCGCGTCGGCGTCGAGCGAGAGCGTCTGTTGCCCGCTAATGCCCGCCACGTAGGCGTTGTGAGAGGACACCACGCAGGTCCAGACCAGATCGTCGTTGGCCGTCTTGGCGCAGGTTGCTGGGCCTGTCGGTCCGGTTCCCGTCGTGAGGTCAATTGCGCCCGTCGCCCGCACCCGCACATCACCGGCGCTCACTGCCGTGATCGCCGATGCCTCAATCTCCGTGTCGACCGTGAAGCGCAGCACCACATCCACGTCCACATCGTCCGTCGTGGACGGCACCACGCCATCCGAGTCGTCGACCACGAGCAGAGCTTCAATGCCCGACACTTCAACCGTCTGCTGCGCGCGCGCCGCCTGCGGCGCCGCCATGGTCAGCGCGAGCAGAGCGACGATCGCCGCCGGCGCCAATCCGAGCGTCATCCACGAGGGGAGTGTCCGACTCATCGCCGCTGCTCGCTCCGTCCCGGCCTCCAGGTACCGGCTATCCCCGAACCTTACGCCCCTCCGCCGCGCCGCGCCTGTTGGACTTTACGTTTGGGCAACACATTAGGCGGGGCTTGGTGCGCGGCGCGACGAGATACCCGCGGCAAGCGCGGGTATGACGGATCCAGGGGCGCGGGTGTGGCGGAGGTGGCCTTGCGCGGGTGTGGCGGAAGGGGGACGTGGCGCACTGAGTGCGCCATGCCCCTCTGCGCGCCGCCGCAACCGATGGGCTAGCCCCGGCCAATCACCAGCGAGACGGAGGTGGTGCCGGAGCCGCCGATGTTTAGCGTGGCTACGCGGCTTGCGTTGGGCACCTGGTAATCGCCCGCGCTGTCGGTCACCTGGCGGTAGGCGTCGAGCGCCTGGCGCACGCCGGTCGCGCCGACGGGGTGGCCGCCGCCGATCAGGCCGCCGGAGGGATTCATCGGCAGCTTGCCCTCGAAATCGATCGTGCCGTCCTCGATCGCCTCGAAGGAGCGGCCCGGCTCGGTCAGGCCGAAATGGTCGATCGCCATGTAGTGGGAGGTGGTGAAGCAGTCGTGCGTCTCGATCGCGTCGAGCTGCCAGACATCCTCGACGCCGGCGCGCTCGAAGGCGTCGACGATCGCGCGGCGGGTGTGGGGCAAGATGTAGGGGTCGCCCGCCGCCTGGGCGATTTTGGCGTCGAAGGTGAGCGCGGCGGTGCGGTGGCCCCAGCCCTCGATGCGCGGCACGTCGGCGAGGTCGACGCCGCGCTGCTCCGCCCACTGCGCGGCGCTCTGCTCGGAGGCGAGCACCAGACTCACCGCGCCGTCGGTGATTTGCGAGCAGTCGCGCACGGCCAGCCGGCCGGTGACCGAGGCGGCGTACTTGCCCTCCTGCAGGTCGGCGATGTCGCCGAGCCAGGCGCGGGTCTGCGCGTTGGGGTTGCGCTGCGCGTTGGCGTAGTTGATTTCGGCGAGACGGGCGAGGTGCGCGGAGTCCAGCCCGTAGCGCTGCTCGTAGACATCGCCGAGTCGGCCGAAGAGCTTGGGGAAAGGCAGGTCGACGCCTTCGGCCTCGAGCTCGTACCAGCCGGCGGTGCCGAGGAAGTCGCCGCCCTCGACGGGGCTGACGGTCTTCATCTGCTCGACGCCGAGCACCAGCGCGGTGTCGTAGCGCCCGGCCTCGATTTCGGCCGCGGCCATCAGGATCGAGATGGAGCCGGAGGCGCAGGCCGCCTCGTGGCGGGAGGTGGGCAGGCCGCCGAAGTCGGGGCTGATCTCCGCGAAGAAGCCGCCCAGCTGACCCTGCTTGGCGTAGAGCTCGCCGGCGAAGTTGCCGACATGGGCGGTGTCGATGTCGTGCGCCTCGAGGCCGGTCGCTTCGAGCGCGCCCTGCACGGCCTCGCCCATAATCTCGCGCAGGTTGGCCTCTTCTTTGCGCCAGTTGCGCGCGAAATCGGTCTGGTAGCCGCCGAGGATGTACACCGGGCTGGTCATAGGGGATTCCCTTCGTGTGGTTCGCGTGGTGCGAGGGTAGCAGCAGCGCGCGCCGGTTTGGCGCGAGCGCCGCGATCGGGTTGGATCAGTAGCCGCGGAAGACGGGGGCGCGCTTTTCGCGCCAGCTGAGCCGCCCCTCGTGGGCGTCCCAGCTGCGGCGGTAGCGATCGGAGACTTCGACCTCGCGCGAGAGCGTGTCGCGCAGCGAGTGCTCGGCCGCGTAGTCGATCATCTCCTTGAAGGCGGAGGCGTTGAGCGTGGGCAGGCCGGCCAGGTCGGCGACGAAGCGGGCGGCTTCGGCGTCGAAGTCCTCGAGCGGCCAGACGCGGTTGGCCCAGCCCCAGGCCAGCGCCTCTTCGGCCTCGAGGTGGCGTCCGCTGACGAGCAGCTCGAGCGCGCGGCCGCGTCCGACGATGCGGGGCACAAACCAGGTGGTGCCGCCGTTCATGCCGATCGCCCGCTGCACGCGGTGGTCGCCGACCTCGATGTTGTCGGCGCAGAGCCGGATGTCGCAGGCCGAGGCGATTTCCCAGCCGTGCCCCAGCGCCCAGCCGGTGACGAGCGCGACGACGGGCTTGCGCAGCGCGCGCAGGCTGAGCAGGAAGGGGTGATGCACCGTGATGCTGTTGTCGATCGGGTTGACCGGCTCCATCCCGTAGAGGTCGTCGCCGGAGCAGAACGCCTGCGTGCCGGCGCCGCGCAGGGTGACGACGCGGACATCGGGGCGGGCGGCGGCGAAGTCGATCAGCTGCTGCAGCTCGTGCAGCAGGCGAAAGCTGAGCGCGTTGAGCCGCTCGGGGCGGTTGAGCGTGATCGCGAGCACGCCCTCGTCGCTCAACTCCCAGAGCGTCACCTGCCATTCGCCGTCGGCGAGCGGCTTGGGCGCTTCGGGCCATTCGTGGTCGGTCGCGGTGGTCATCAGTCGTCCTCTCCGATCAGGGTCCAAACTTCGTTGAAGTCGATCGTAAAGCCCGGCAGTTCCGGCTCGGCTGAAAGTTCGGCCGGACGCTCCAGGCGCTCGGTTTCGCGGCCGGGGCGGTAGACGAAGACCAGCAGGTCTTCGGGGTCCACCAGCACGCCCAGGCGCACGCCGTAGGCGATCCAGTCGGCCATCTTTCGCTGCTGCTCCTCGAGCGATTGGCTGGGCGAGCGAACCTCGACGACGAAATCGGGCACGGCGTCGATCAGCCCCTGGCGCTGGGCGCGCGTCCGCTCGCCTAGCCGCTCCGCGCTGATCCAGGCCGCGTCGGGCATCATCACCCGCCCGTCGGCCTGGCGGATGCCCACGCTGGGGCTGTAGACGCGCCCCTCGCGGTGGCGCACCCACCAGTTGCCCAGCTGCCGGCTGAATTCGCGCTCAATCTCGCTGCTCTCGCCGCCCGCCGCGAAGTTCATCAGCAACGCTCCTTCCGTAGTGCGCTCGAAGCGCCAGCCGTCATTGAGATCGCCGATGCGCAGCAGCAGGTCGTCCGTCAGCGGATGCTCCGGCGGGAAGCGCAACACCGGCAGCGCCGGCGCGGCAACGACTTGCGGCTTGAGCTGGGCGGCGACCATCGCGCTAGCCCTCCTCGTCCGCGCTGGGCGCATGGCGCGCGCGCCAGACTTCGCGAAACGATACGACCAGTCCCGGCAGCTCGGGCTCGCCCGACAGCTCCAGCGGGCGGCGCGCCAACTCCGGCTCGCGGCCCGGGCGGTAGACCCAGACCGTCTCCTCTTCCGGATCGACCAGCCAGCCGAGCAGCGCGCCGTAGGCGATCCACTGCTCCATCTTGCGCTGCTGATCCTCCAACTCCTGACTGGGCGAGCGCACTTCGACCACGAACTCCGGGCAGAGCGGCCAGAAGCCTTCTTCCAGATCGCCCTCCAGCGCGTCGATCGCGGCGTCGCTAACCCAGGAGACATCGGGCGAGCGCACCGCGCCGTCGTGCTGCTCGAAGCCGGCGGTGCCGGCGAACGCTTCGCCGCCGGCGATGTCGATCGCCCAGCGATCCACCTGGCTGAAGATGCGGCTGCCCCGCCGGTCGCTGCGCGGAGTCGCTGCCGCCATGATCGCCAGACTCCCTTCCGTGGTGCGCTCGAAGCGCCAGCCGTCGTTGAGAGCGCTAATGCGCAGCAGCAGCTCGTCCGTCAGCGGATGCTCGGGAGGGAAGCGCAACACGGGCAGCGCCGGCGCGGCGGCAACTTGCAGCTTGAGCTGGGCGGCGACCATCGCGGCTACTCCTCTCCGATCAGGGCCCAGACTTCGTTGAAGTCGATGCTGAAGCCGGGCAGTTCCGGCTCGGCTGAAAGTTCGGTCGGGCGCTCCAGGCGCTCGGTTTCGCCGCCGGGGCGGCAGACGAAGACCAGCAGGTCTTCGGGATCTACCAAGATGCCGAGCCGCACGCCGTAGGCGATCCAGTCGGCCAGCTTCCGCTGCTGCTCTTCGAGCGATTGGCTGGGCGAGCGGACCTCGACGACGAAATCGGGCACGGCGTCGATCAACCCCTGGCGCTGGGCGCGAGTGCGCTCGCCCAAACGCTCCGCGCTGATCCAGGCCGCGTCGGGCATCATCACTCGCCCATCGACATGCCGGATGCCCACGCTGGGGCTGTAGACGCGCCCCTCGCGGTGCGCGCGCCACCAGATGCGCAGCTGCGCGCCGATCTCGCTCTCCAGCTCGCCGCTCTCGCCGCCCGCCGCGAAATTCATCAGCAACGCCCCTTCCGCAGTGCGCTCGAAGCGCCAGCCGTCGTTCAGATCGCCGATGCGCAGCAGCAGGTCGTCCGTCAGCGGATGCTCCGGCGGGAAGCGCAGCACGGGCAGCGGGGGTGCGGTGGCCATCGCGCGCTCCTTCCGACTGCTTGTCGGCTGCTTGCCGCCTGATCGGATCGTAGCGGGCGCGGCGGTCCACCGCGCGGCGCGGGCGATATCCCAAAAGCGTGTAGGCTCGCCTCTGACCACCCACAGACTTGAGCGGCAGGAGATTTCCGTGAAGCAGTTCATCGTCCTCTACTACGCGCCGACTTCCGCGATGGAGCAGATGGCGGATCTGACGCCGGAGCAGATGCAGGCCAACATGGCGCCCTGGATGGCCTGGATGGGCCGCTGCGGCGAAAACCTGGTCGACGCCGGCTCCCCGCTCGGCGGCGGGCTGAATGTGGCGGCCGACGGCGCGGCCGCGCCCAGCGGCAAGAACGTGACGGGCTACTCAATCTTGCAGGCGCAGAGCATGGCCGAGGCGCAAGCCCTGTTAGCAGACCACCCGCACTTCGGCTTCGGCCCCAACTGCGAGGTAGAAATCCACGAGGCAATGCCAATCGGCCCCTAGGCCGATCAGCCCGTAGGCTCTGTTCACACTTCCCCGTCATTCCTGCGCAGGCAGGAACCCGCGCACCCTCCTCCGTCATTCCTGCGCCCCCTCTCGTCATTCCTGCGCAGGCAGGAACCCGCGCCCCCTCACGTCATTCCTGCGCAGGCAGGAACCCGCGCCCCCCCTCTCGTCATTCCTGCGCAGGCAGGAACCCGCGCACCTCTTCCCCAATTCATCCCTCCCCCCTTCCAGGGGGGAGGTTAGGTGGGGGGTGGGAGCTTGCAAGCCGCCGTACCCACGCGGTTCCTGCCTGCGCAGGAATGACGGCGGGGGCGCTCAAGCGCAGGAATGACGGAGGGAGCCCAGAAATCACGAAGCGCCTCACGCAATCACGCCGGCCGCGGCCAGCTCGGCGATCTGCTCATCGCTCAGACCGAGCCGCTCCCGCAACAGCTCCGCGCTGTGCTCGCCCAGCTCGGGCGCGTCGCGGCGAATCGTCGCCGGCGTGGCCAGCAACTCCGCGGGATGCCGCAGCGTCGGCACCGCCCCGTAACGGCGATGCTCATGCTCCGCGAGATAGCCGTTCGCCGCCACGGCGGGATCGCTCGGCAGGTCCCCGATGTTCTGCACGCGGGTGAAAATCAGATTCGGCTCGGTCGCCAGGCGCCGCTCCCATTCGGCCCGCGGCGCGGAAGCGAAGCGCTGCTCCAGAATCGCGATCAGCGCCTCGCAGTGCTCGCCCATCGCCGCCAGCGTCGTGAAGCGCGCGTCCTCGCTCAGCTCCTCCAGACCCATCGCGCGGCAGAAGGCCGGCCAGTCGCGCTCCGCCTCGAGAATGCCCAAGATCAGCCACTCGCCGTCGCCGCAGCGGTAGAGATTCCAGAGCGGATTGGCCGCCCGGCTGCGGTCGAAGCGCGGCCATTCGTCCATCCCCTTGAGCATCGCCACGCTCACGCCCCAGTAGGAAAGCCACATGGTGGCCATGATGTGCGAAACCTCGACCCGCTGCCCCCGTTTGCCGTCGGGGCCGCCACCTCGCTCGCGCGCCGCAATCGCCGCCAGCACCCCGTAGGCCAGGCAGGTCGCGCCCATCACGTCGGCGATGCCCAGCGTGTTCCAGTTGGGCGGATCGCCCGGCGCGCCCATCGAATACATGAAGCCGCCCCGCGCCTGACCCACCGCGTCGAGCGCGGGCAAATGCGCCTCCGCGCCCTTGAAGCCGTAGCCCGCGGTCGCGGCGTGGATTAACCCCGGGTTGATCTGCGCCAGCGCGTCGTAGCCCAGACCCAGCCGCTCCAGCGCGCCGGGCCGGTAGTTCTCGATGAACACATCGGTTTCCGCGATCAGCCGGCGAAAAATCTCCCGCCCCTGCTCCGTCTTGAGATCGAGCGCCAGCGAGCGTTTGTTGCGGTTGACCGCCTCGAAGAGCGCCGAGCGTCCGTCGGGCATCAGGTTGGGAATGCCCGCCACGCTGGCCACAAAGCGCGCCGCGTCGGGACGGCTGGGCGACTCGATCTTGATCACGTCGGCCCCAAGATCGCCGAGCATCATCCCGCCGATCGGCCCAAACCCCCAGGTAGAGCATTCGAGCACGCGAATGCCATCAAGCGCCCCCGCCGCGTCAGGTAAGTCCATTGCCGCCTCCCGCTCCGTATGCGCTGAAGGATAGAGGGCTGCGGCTCAGTCGGCCTCTTCGAGCGGCGGGAGCGAGTCGACGAGCCGCATCGTCTCCAGCGAAACCGTGACGATCCGCTTGATCAGCGTGGGGATGTAGTCGGGCTGCGGCGGGTCGAGCTCGAGGCCCCAGTCGTTGGGGTCGTTGACGATCCCGCTCGGCTTGTCGGTGCGCACCTGGTAGCGGTCGATCAGCCAGTCGAGCGCCGAGCGCGGGCCGACGACGTAGCGCTGCGCCCCATCGGGGATGCCGCGCAGCGTGAGCCAGTCGTTGACCACGATCGCGGACTGATCTTTCGCCTTGGACGTGCCCGCCCACTTCATCTTGCGCACGTACCAGCGCTCGTCGCCGGCGGGCGCTTCGCCGCTCCAGACCTCTTCCAGCGGGTACGGCTCAACCTCTTCGTAGCCGATGTGCAGGTCGAGCAGGTCCTGGCCGGCCTCGCTGAAGGCGTAGAAGGCGTCGGTGGTGGTCACCTCCGGGATGCGCGGGAGCATCTTCGCCAGGTCGGTGGCGTAACGCTCGCGGTAGTCCGGCGAGTGCAGGATGCCATAGACGTAGGCGAAGATGTGGTCCGGGGTGACATCATCGCCATAGCGCGACTGGTATGCAGCCAGCGCTTGTTGTGTCACGTTGTCTCGGAGCGCGCCCGAGGCACCGAAAATTGACGAGTCTTCACTTTCCGCCGCGGCATCGTAAACGTAGCGCGGAAAGGCAACTACAGCACGTCCCACGGCGCCACTCGCTGCCTTTACATCCGGAACAGCGTCAACCGCGAGAATGCCGTTAGTTCTTCCCGGCACAGGCAGTTGTGACTCGATCACGATCGCCTGATTGGCTGCCGTCGGGGTTGGGAAGATCTGCGGGAGCTGGTACACGCTGTTGTTGAGCGCACGATTCATGTAGACGTTTTGCCGAAAGAACGGCCGATAGATCGCAGGCTGGAACCCGGTCGTCTCGACTTGGATCTTGTGGCCTTTCTCCAGCAGAGCCTCGATCGTGCCATCCCAACTGAAGAGCTTGGGATCGCGGTTCACTGAGCTCTGTGTGGCTCCGGACGCAACTTGCTCGTTGTAGAACGCGACCGCGCGGCTGATTCCCTCTGCCAGGCGTGAAAAAGACGAGCTGAACGCCCAAGCGTCTCGGTTTGTCTTGAGTCCTTGCGACGCGAGACGAAACAACGGCTGAATCCCCTCAGGTTGGCCGCGTAGTGCTGCAAGCGGACGCATCGCGACGAATTGGTCGCTGCGTTGGTTGATCCAGTCACCGTACTCATTCGGTTCGATCTCGAGCCAACCATCGGTGTTCAGGTCGGACTCCGAGACGATTGCCAGCTTTCGCTCGCGCGTCAGGTAGTCGCCGATATCGCGGTAGCTGATCACTGCGCCCGACGGCGGCACAGAACCAGCGCGTTTGACCAGCAGCAGAATCGCTACTCCCGCGCGGCTGCCGGAACCGAACAGCTTGCCGCCCTCGCGCCGTGACTGTTGCCCAGAGGTCCGCTGGTTGCCTCGGAGATTGAAGACATGGATGGCGTGAAACTCCGACGCGAGCGTCTTGCGCAACCCATCAAAGGCCTTGTTGTCGATGAAGCCGCCATTGGTGACAAAGGCGACGATGCCGCCACTCTTCAAGTCGAGAATGCGATTCGAGGCCCACCGAATGGCGCGCACGTGTGAATCGTAGAGCGATCGCTTGAGCCCCGGTGCTCCCGCGGCTGCATAGGTACTCGCGATCGAGCGCACCCCAGGGGGCGCAACGCCCTTGTTGCCATCAAGCGCCGGATAAGGGTGGTTTGCGTTGTCGTCGTTGGCACTGCGTTGCCCAACCGACCACGGCGGATTGCCGATGATTACACGGATATCGAGGCCAAGCTGACGCCGCATTCGGTCGTTGTTGCTGGGGAACATTGCCATGTCGTGGCGTTCGCCCGGCTCGGAGGCTTGGAACGTATCGGTTAGGACGATCCCACCGAACGGATCATACTCGATCTGCTCGCCCGCCGCCTGCATCGCGTCGCGGTAGGCGTTCTCGATGTTCACAGCGGCGATGTAGTAGGCGAGCAGCATGATCTCGTTGGCGTGGATCTCCTCGCGGTACTTGCGGGGTAGATCATCGGAGCTGATCAACCCGCTTTGCAGCAGGCGGGCGACGAAGGTGCCGGTGCCCGTGAAGGGATCGAGGATGTGGACACCCTCGTCGCCGAGCGACGCGCCGAACTCCTTTCGCAGCAGGTCCGAAACGGCGCGGATGATGAAGTCGACGATTTCGACAGGGGTGTAGACGATGCCGAGCCGCTCGACATCCTTGGGGAAGGCGTTGCGGAAGAAGTTGTCGTAGAGCTCGATCGCGACGCGCTGGCGTCCCTCCGGGTTGTCGATTCCCTCAACACGCTTGCGCACATCGGCGTAGAAGGGGTTCAACTCTTCCGTCTCGGCTTCAAGGCCGCGGTCGGCCAACGCGGCGACCATCTGCTGCATCGCGAGCGAGACAGGGTTTCGGGCGGTGAAGTCGGAGCTGCCGAAGAGCGCGTCGAAGACGGGCTTGGTGATCAGGTGCTGCGAGAGCATCGCGGTCGCGTCTTTTTCGGAGATGGAGTCGTTGAGGTTGCTTTTCAGCGCGGCGACGAACTCGACAAAGTGCTCACGCGCGGGTCCGGGCTTGGTGATGTCCGCTTCAATCCGCGCCTGATGGCGGCGGGCGATCTCGCCGACGGAACCGGCCCAGTTTTTCAAGTAGTCGCGCTGGCCGCAACGCTTGAGGATCTGGGCGTAGATCGCGTCTCGCCATTGAGCGATCTGCTCATCGATCCCTTGCAGGGGTATCTGTTCGCCGCGCTCGCGGCCGATCTCACCGGTGTCGTCGTCCGGGTCTTCGCCGCCGCGGCGACCGACGCCGATGATCTGGACCTGTCCGTCGGTGCTTTGGTTCAGGTCGAGCTTGTTGATCCAGGCGTCGAGTCGCGAATCGTGGGAGCGGAGCGCTTGCAGCACTTCCCAGACATGCGCGTAGGCGTCGTTGTTGTCGAGCGCGGTGTTCGGGTCTTCCTCGGTGGGCATGACGATCGGCAGGATGATGTAGCCCCATTTCTTGCCCTCAGCCCGGCGCATCACGCGCCCGACGGCCTGCACGACATCGATCTGCGATTTACGCGGCTGAAGGAAGAGCACGGCGTCGAGCGAGGGAACATCGATTCCCTCGGTGAGGCAGCGGGCGTTGGAGAGGATGTGGCATTGCTGCTGCATCTGGAGTTGGTCGCCGAGCCAGCGCAGTTTTTCGGCACGTTTCGGCACGCCGAACGTGCCGTCAATGTGCTGCGCCTGCATTCGCACGCCGCGTACCTGGTAGCCCTTTTCGCCCTGCAGCTGCGCGACCAGATCGACGAAGCGCTTTGAGTTCTTGATTGTGTTGGAGAAGGCGACGGCGCGTTGCATCGGCTCTTGATCGTCGGCGAACTGGTGGCTTTCCGGACTGAGTTTGGCGAGTCCGTTGAGGCAGCCGATTACGCGGCCGACGTCGCCCACGGCAACCGCATCGCCCAACTCTTCGGAGTATTCGAGATTGACCTGCTCCTCGCTCATCACGAGGATGGCGACCTTGTAATCGCTGAGCAGATTTTGCTCAACGGCGGTTGGGAAATCGAGACGGTGGAACTCTTCGCCGTACTGCGTTACATCGTCCATCGAGGCGAGGTAGACCTCGTTTTCGCTGGCCTTTTTCTTGACGTTGGGGGCGTACACGCGCGGCGTGGCGGTCATGTAGAGCCGCTTTGCGGCGCGGATTTTTTCGGCGTCGTGGACGAGCAGGAAGTTGGAGCGCT
Organism: Dehalococcoidia bacterium; assembly: GCA_965203165.1. GTDB lineage: Bacteria > Chloroflexota > Dehalococcoidia > Bin125 > Bin125 > CATQGW01. The sequence goes on along the minus strand of OZ241849.1, from coordinate 3,103,467 downwards.
CTTCACCCTTGAGCGTCGCGCCGGTGGTGCGATGGGCTTCGTCGCAGATGATGAGGTCGAACGCGGGCATGCCGGCGTCCTGCGCTTCGGCGATGCGCTGCATCGACTGGTAGGTGCTGAAGACGACGGTGAGTCGGTTGGGCGCGTCCTGGGACGCTGCGCGAGCAAGCCGCTCCGCGTCGGTGGTCGCGGAGATGGGCAGGTCGTAGGTGCGGGCGCTGTCGCCGTCTTTCTCCCCGACTCTGGAGTCGGAGCAGACGGCGAAAGCGCGGATTCGGATGCGTGATTCAGCAGTCCACTCGCGCAGCGACTGGTTGACGAGGGAGATCGAGGGGGCGGCGAAGAGGACGCGCCCGCCCTTGCCGGCGAGATGCTCGGCGGCGCGCAGCGCGGTAAAGGTCTTGCCGGTGCCGCAGGCCATGATCAGCTTGCCGCGGTCGTGCCGCTCAAAGCCGGCGTAGACATCGCTGAGCGCGGCTTCCTGATGCGGGCGCAGCTCTTTGAGTGGGCGCTGCACAAGCGGGGCCGATTCGTCGCGGAGCCAAGCGTCCCAATCGATCGTTGTGGCGTCGCTGGCGAACAGATCGACGCGCTGGGTGGGCAGCTGCGCTGTCCTGAGGAGCTTTTCGACGTTGGGGCTCCAGTGTGAGGTTGTGCTGACCACCGCGCGTTCGCTGAACCGGGTGTTGGCGAGGAAGCTGGAAATGTTGGACAGGTGGATCGTCGCGTCAGGCGCGTAGCACTTGCACTGAATGGCGACATACCCTCCATCGGGGCGAACACCGACAAGGTCAATGCCGATGTCGCCGCCGTCGCGCTCCGGCCATTCGCTCCAGTGCCAGACTTCGCTGAACTCTCCGAGCGCGCTGCGATTGGTGCGCAGAACCTTGGCGACGAGCGGCTCGAAGCGCCGCCCCCGCTCCAGCGGGTCGGGGTAGCGCTCGCAGAGTTGCTCGTAGACATCGCCGAAGGTTGCGGGCATTGGCTGATCCTAGCGCGTCGGTCGCGGCGCTTATGTCAGAGCACGATGTGCTCGCGGTGCTCGCCGAAGACGGTTCGCATCGCGGTCATCATCTCGCCGAGCGTGCAGTAGGCGTGGACAGCCTCGAGAATGTGCGGCATCGTGTTGCGGCGCGGGTCGCGGCAGGCGTTGGCGAGACTGTTCAGCGCGTCGGCCGCGGCGTCGGGCGCGCGCTCGGCGCGAGTGCGCTGGAGCCGCCGCAGATGGCGCGCCTCGCCCTGGGGATCCATCTGCAGAATGGGGATTTCGAGCGGCTCTTCGATCTGGAAATCGTTGACGCCGACGATGGTGCGCTCGCCGCGCTCGATTTCGCGCTGGAAGCGGGCCGAAGCGTCGGCGATCTCCTTTTGGAAGTAGCCCGTTTCGATCGCCGCGATCACGCCGCCCAGCGCCTCGATCTGCTCGAAGTACTGGTACACGTCGCGCTCGATTTCGTTGGTGAGTTGTTCCACGAAATAGGAGCCGCCGAGCGGATCGACGGTATTGATCGCGCCGGACTCGTGCATGATGACCTGCTGGGTGCGGACGGCGAGGCGCGCCGCTTTTTCGCTGGGCAGCGCGAGCGCCTCATCCATCGCGTCGGTGTGCAGCGATTGCGTCCCGCCCAGCACGGCGGCGAGCGCCTGAATCGTGACGCGGAGCAGGTTGACCTCCGGCTGCACATCGGTCAGGGAAACGCCGGCGGTCTGCGTGTGGAAGCGCATCCACCAGGAGCGCGGATTCTGCGCGCGATGCGTTTCGCGCATCTCCCGCGCCCAAATGCGCCGCGCCGCGCGGAACTTGGCGATCTCCTCGAAGAAATCGTTATGGCTGTTGAAGAAGAACGACAGCCGCGGCGCGAATTCGTCGATATCCATCCCGCGGTCGAGCGCCCAGCGCACGTATTCAAGCCCGTCGGCGAGAGTGAAAGCCAGTTCCTGCGCGGCGGTGGAGCCGGCCTCGCGGATGTGGTAGCCGGAGACGGAGATGCTGTTCCAGCGGGGCATATGCTCGCTGGCGAATTCGACGGTATCGGTCACCAGCCGCATCGAGGGCCGCGGCGGGAAAACGTACTCGTTTTGGGCGATGTACTCCTTGAGAATGTCGTTCTGCAGCGTGCCGCCGAGCTTGGCCCGGTCGATGCCGCGCTTTTCGGCGGCGGCGATGTACATCGCCCAGATCAGCGGCGCCGGGGAGTTGATCGTCATCGAAGTCGTGATGCGGTCCAGCGGCAGCTGGTCGAGCAGCAGCTCCATGTCGGCGAGCGAGGAAACGGCGACGCCGCACTTGCCGAACTCGCCCGCGGCGAGCGGATCGTCGTGGTCGTAGCCCATCAGGGTGGGCATGTCGAAAGCGATGCTGAGGCCGGTTTGGCCGTCGTCGAGCAGGCGTCGGAAGCGCGCGTTGGTCTCTTCCGCGCTGCCGAAGCCGGCGAACATGCGGATGGTCCAGGGCCGCCCGCGGTAGCCGGTGGGGTGGACGCCGCGCGTGTAGGGGTACTCGCCGGGCAGGCCCAGGTCGCGCTGCGCGTCCCAGCCGCCGTCCGCCAGCGTCGTCGCGTCGTAGAGGCGCTCGATGGGACGCGAGGAAACGGTCATAAAGGGGCCGGGCCGCTCGCGGCCGTCGGCGTCGACGCGGGCGTCCCACTGTTCGCGCTGGCGGCGCAGTGCCGCAATAGTGTCGCCGTCGAGCATTGGAAGGCCTCCTTCATCAGCGATTGCGAGTCGGCTGCGCCACAGGTTATACGAGCTCAGGCGCGATCTCGCGCAGGCGCGGGGCGAGCATCACGCCGGCGCCGGCCTCGCCGAGGCCGAGCAGCGGGCGTCCGGCGTCGAGCCAGGCGGCGGTGTAGGCGCAGATCAGGGCGTCGAGCTTGTCTTCGCGGCTCTTGAGGTCGCGCCCTCTGAGGATGGGATCGGGCTCGCGCAGCAGGCAGTCGAGCTCGTCGTTGGGCCGCAGGCGCAGGCTGGCCGAAGAGCCGCAGAGGTGCTTTCGGATCTTTTTCGCGAGTTTCCGCTGGCCGCGGCGGCGACAGGCCACTTTCCCTTTCTTGTATTTGATCGTCTTCTCAAGGCCGAACAGTTCGACCATCACGATGTGCGGGTAGGTCTCGAAGATGAGGCTCCCGCTGTTGATGTCCGACCCCTGTTCAACCAGCGTCGTGTCGGGGCCTTTCAGCGCGCGCAGCAGTTGGCCACCACGGTGGTCCTTGCCGAGCCGATTGAGGTTCGCCGGATACGCGCCCGCTTCATAGGGCTGGTAAAGCTTGCTGGGCTGCTGATCGGCGACGCGGCTGCCAGTCTGGTTGCAGATAACCAGCGGGGCATCCACCGCCACAACCCACTCACCGCGCTTGGGGTCGATCCACTTCACCATCTCGTCGATCGAGTGGCAGATGCCAATCCGCGTCAACGTCAGCTCGTCGCCCTCCCGCACCAGTTCGGCGCAGCCGGTGCCGTTGCGCTCGCTCCAGGCCAGATCAATCCCGATCAGCCGCCGCGCCGTCACTGCCGCAGCCGCCAGATGTCGTACAGCAGCTCGCCCCACTGCTCGAGCGAGAGCGGCTCGCCGACGAAGCCGGGGCAGGCCGGATCGCGCATCAGCAGCGGCGCCGCGCCCTCGAAATGCAGCAGGTAGGGATACTGCGCGCAGCCGCTGGGGCGCAGGGTGTATTCGCGGCAGCGCAAGTCGGGGCCGAGCAGATCGCACGCGCCGGCGGCGTCCTGGGCGAGCAGCGCGACCGAGCCGCGCTCTTCGATTTCGGCGACGGGAATCAGCCGCGCGGCCTCGGCCTCATCGAGATCGGCGCGATAGGGCGCGCGGCAGCAGAGCGCGCCGCACTCGTCGGCGAGGCAGACAAACGCGGGCGTGCCCGGCAGCACAAGCCGCTCCGACGCCCCCGGCGCAAACGCCTCCGCCGCCTCCCGCAGACGCCCGATCAACCGCGTCTCAGAGCCCACGCTCAGCCGCCCGCCGCCGCGCCCTCCAGCAAATGCAGCTCCTGCGCGCGGCCCCAGGGGCTGCCCTCTTCGGCCAGCAGCTCGCGCAGGCGCGGCTCGTAGAAGAACTCCGTTTCGCCGCCGGCCGGGCGCAGCTCGTCGAGCCAGGACGCCTGATCGTCGTAGGCGGCGAAGAATGGGCGGCCCACCCAGTCGGGGTCGCGGCCCTGCAGGAAGCGCAGCACGATCATCTTCTCGCCGGCGTGCTCGACCACGCCCAGCACCTGCACCTTGCCGGGACCCGCCGACATGCTCGGCCCGCGCACGGTGCGGGCGACGCCGCTCACGTGCCCGTAAGCCTTGCGGAAAATCTCCTGGCATTCGACCAGCGGCAGCTCGAAGTAGCGCTTCGCGCCCGTGTCGCGCGCGACGAACAGGTAGTAGGGCACGCAGCCGACCTGGGCCTGCTCGGCCCACATCTCGGCGAGCAGCTGCGAGTCGTTGTTGATGTGCTTGAGCAGCGGCGTCTGGGTGCGAATCTGCGCGCCGGTCTCGCGGATGCGGCGCACCGCCTCGAGCGCCACATCGGTGCGCAGCTCGGCCGGATGGTTGAAATGCGCCATCAGCGCCAGCTGCAGACCGGAGTCGACCACCTCGCGGAACAGCGCGAGCAGGTCTTCAGCGTCATCGTCGTAGAGGAAGCGGTGCGGCCAGTAGGCGATCGCCTTGGAACCGATCCGCACGGTGCGCAGATTGTGCCCGGCGCCCTCGCCGATCAGCGGCTCGATGTAGTCGCGCAGCGTGCCCGTCTTCATGATCAGCGGATCGCCGCCGGTGAAAAGCACATCGGAGACCTCGTGGTGCTGCGAGAGGTAGCCGGCCAGCCGCTCGCCCTCGCGCATCGCGAACTTCTTGCCCTCCAGACCGACGAACTGCGGCCAGCGGAAGCAGAACGTGCAGTAGGCATGGCAGGTCTGCCCCTGCGAGGGGAAGAACAGCGCCGTCTCGCGGTACTTGTGCTGCATCCCCTCCAGCGGCGCGCCGTCCAGCTGGGGCATGTTGTGCTCCATCTGGCCGGCCGGGTGCGGGTTGAGCGTCATCCGAATCTCGTCCGCAATCACCTTGAGCTCGCGCGCGTCCTTGCCGCTGTCGAGCGCCGCCGCCATGCGGTCGAAATCGGCCGGCGCGAGCATGTCGCGCTGCGGGAAAGTGAGGCGGAACATCCCGTCGGTCACCGCGTCGTCCCAGTCGATCAGGTGGTCGACCACGTAGCGGTTGGACTTGAACGGCAGCACCCGCCCGACCACGTGGATGTCGTGGATGATCTCGTCGGGCAGAGCCTGGATCTGGGGCAGCTTCTCGAAGTTGTGCAGGTTGATCGCCTGGTAGCGGTCCGAGGCGAAGTCCTCAACCGAGAGGACGGGCAGTTCGGCGTTCGGCATGATCATGACTCCAATCGATCCGGCGGCGGAGCCAGCAAAGCCCCCCGCGCGACTCGGCTGCGTGACATAGTCACTCTAGCACCGGCGGGGCGGCGTTCGCCAATCGCAGGGGAGCGGCGGCGGTGGGTGCAGGGATGACGGTGGAGGCGGAGGCGGCGGGGCTTTGGAGTGTGAGCGGGGGCTAGCGCCTGCGAAGCTTGATCAGGCCGATTTCGGGGGGGCAGCGGAGGCGCAGTGGGACGATTGCGGTGCCGAAGCCCTGGCTGACTATTACCTGCGCGCCGTTGCGTTGGAAGACTCCGGCGGTTTGGCGGCGGTCGACCAGTTGCGAGTGGCGCACCGGTGCGCCGTAGCCGGGGATGCGGATTTGCCCGCCGTGGGTGTGTCCGCAGAAGCTCAGCGGCGGCGGGTGTTGCAGCCGCAGCAGCGCGTCGGGGCTGTGCGTCAGCAGCACGGTCAGGCCGTCCGCGCTATCTGCGCCATCGGGCGGCAGTGCGCGATCGAGTCGCGCCATGCCTACTGAGTCGTCGCCTGCGCCGCTGATTCGTAGGATTTCGCCGCTGATTTCGGTTTGGGTCCACTCGTTGCGCAGGACGCGCACGCCGAGATCCTCCAGCCGCTCTACGAACGGGGCCGGGTCGACCAGCCGGCGGCGGCCTCCGAAGGCGCGGCGGCGCATGGCGCCGCGCCACTCGGCCACAGTTGAGATGGGCGAGAGGTAGTCGTGCGCGCCCAGCGAGGCGTAGACCCCGAACGGCGCGTGCAGCAGCGAAAACGCCTCGACCGCGCTGTCCCAGCCCGCGGCGGTTTCGACGTAGTCGCCGCTGGCGAAGACGATGTCGTACTCGACCTCGGCGACCAGTTCGGCGAAGCGTTCGAGCGACGCGCCGTTGGCCGGGAAGTGGGTGTCGCTGACGTGCAGGATGCGCAGGCCGTCGAGGCCGGCGGGCAGGCCGGGCACTGCGACATCGTGTCGAACCAGCTTCGCCTGGGTCGACTCCCACCAGGCGTAGGCGGCCAAACCGCCGCCCAGAGCGCCGACCAGCGCGGCGGCGGAGGAGAGCGCTCGCAGGCTGACGCTCACGCGCGCGGCCTACTGCCCGCCCGACAGGATTGCGTCCACCGCGGCGAACTCCTCGGCGCTCAGTCGCCAGGCGAGGGTCGAGGCGACATTCGCCTCGATCTGCTCCGGCTTCGTGGCGCCGGCAATCACCGAGGAGACCGCGGGGTCGCTGGCCAGCCAGGAGAGGGCGAGGTCCAGAATGGTGCGCCCGCGCTCGGCGGCGTAGCGCTCCAGCGCCTCGAGCAGGTCGAAGTTGGAGTCCGCCGTCAGGGCGTCGATTCGCGCGGGCATGGCCTGCTGCCAGGCGGCCAGGCGGGTGCCTTCGGGGAGCGGCTCGCCGCGCCGGTACTTGCCGGTGAGGAAGCCGCTGGCGAGCGGGAAGAAGGGGAGTTGGCCCAATCCGAACTCGCGGCAGGCGGGCATCACCTCCGCTTCCACCTTGCGCTGCAGCAGGCTCCACTCGTTCTGAGCGGAGACGAACCGGGCCAGCCCGCGGCTGCGCGAGACCCAGTCGGCGTTGGCGATCTGCCAGCCGCTGAAGTTGGAGTGGCCGATGTAGCGCACCACGCCGCGGTGAACGAGGTCGCTGAGCGCCTCCAGCGTCTCCTCGATCGGCGTGTCGGGGTCGGGCTGGTGCATCTGGTAGACGTCGATGTAGTCGGTGCCGAGTCGGGCGAGCGAGGCGGCCACGGCGCGCTCGATGTAGTGCCGCGAGCCGCCCCGCGTGAACGGACCGTCGCCGACCGGCATTGCGAATTTGGTCGCGATCAGCACGTCCTCGCGGCGCGAACCCAGCGCGCGGCCGAGATACTCCTCGGAGCGCCCGCCGCCGTAGATGTCGGCGGTGTCGAAGAAGTTGATCCCCGCGTCGAGCGCGGCTTCGACCACCGCGGCGGACTGCTCGTAGTCGAGCCGCATGCCGAAGTTGTTGGTGCCCAGTCCCGCCAGCGAGACCTGCAAGCCCGAGTTGCCCAAGCGTCGATAGTCCACAGCCCCATCCTTCCTTGCTCGGCGATTTTACGCCCTCGTGACGCTAAAGCGCCGCCTCTGCCGCGCCATCGGCGGCGCAATCAGGCAAGATGGAATCTATGCCGCGATTGATCAGCCTCGCCGCAGTTGCGCTCACCGCATTGTTGGCCGCCCTGGCCGCGGCCGGGCTGCTCGGCGCGCGCGCGGCCGGCGGCGTGCCCGTCCCGGCCGAAGCCGGCACGCAGTGGGAGATTGTGGCCGGCTACAACACCGGCACTCACTCCGACGCGGACGGCGGCGACCGCCAGGCGATCGACCTGGTGCGCACCGACGCGGCGACCGCCGGCAGCGCGGTGCTCGCGCCGACCAGCGGCTCGATCAGCTACGCCTCGTCGGACTGCCTCTCGATCCGCGACGCCGCGGGCATGGAGCATCTGCTCTGCCACATTCAGCCGGCCGCCGGCCTGCGGCGCGGCTCGCAGGTGGTCGTCGGCGAGCATGTGGGCACGGTCTGGGCCGACGGGCTGGGCAACAACGGCGGGCTGGCGCACATCCACTACGCCGTCCACCGCTCGCGCGGCAGCGGCTATATGGGCGAAACCGTGCCTTTCATCGGCGCTTACGCCATCGAAGACATCGAGCTGCGCGACGGCGACGCCTTCAACCTGCATGCCGGTGTGGCTTTCACTTCCACCAACCGCTCCGACTGGCAAGCTCCGCCCGTCACCCGGGTGAGCCCCGAGAACGATCAGAGCGGCGAACCGACCCAGTCTCCCGATGAGGGCAGCGATGCAGATGAGGCGACCGCCGCTGACAACGCCCCTGCCGCCGCAGACAACAGCGAGCCGGGCGCCCAGGACAACCACAGCGACCACAGCGGCGGCGCGAGCGCACACGCGCATGACCATGATCACGACCACGGCGATGACGCCGCCGTGACGGCGGCCGTCCGCCGCTCAGCCGTCCAGCCCGTAATCGGCGGCTGGCGCGCCATCGCCATCGACCGGCCGACCTCGCTCGCCGCCGTGTGGAGCAAGCGCGGCTCAACCCTCAGCGCGCTGCACTACTGGGATCGCTTCCGTCAGCGCTGGCTCAGCTATGCCCCGACCGTGCCCGGCGGTGCCAACGCGGGAGCCGTCACACTCTCCCCCGGCGACGCCGTGCTGGGCGCGGTGCAGGACGCCGCCGCCTGGCTGCCCCGCATCCTGCACGCCCCCGCGCCGCCCGCTCTGCGCCTTGGCCAAGGCTGGAACCTCGTCTCCTGGCACGCCGAAACCGCCTCCGCCGACGACGCCTTCTCGAGCCTCGACAGCCTCGCCGCCGCGCACCTCTGGGACAACGAGCAGCAGCGCTACCTGCGCTGGAGCCCGGACGCCGCCGCCAACACCCTCGAAACCGTTCCCGCCGGCGCGTCTCTCTGGCTCCGGCTCGCCGAGCCGGAAATCTGGGTCCAGTCGCCCTAGGGCGTGCTCACACTTCCATCACACCCGCCCAAAATCAGGTCCGCCACACCCGCCCACAATCAGGTCCGCCACACCCGCCCAGAATGAGATCCGTCATACCCGCGCTAAAGAGATCCGTCATACCCGCGCTCGCCGCGGGTATCTCGCTGCGGTGAGCACCAAGCACCGCCCCCGTCTCCCCACCCCCGCCCAAAATCAGATCCGCCACACCCGCCCAAAATCAGATCCGCCACACCCGCGCTAAATCAGGTCCGCCACACCCGCGCTAAATCAGATCCGTCACACCCGCGCTAAATCAGATCCGTCACACCCGCGCTAAAGAGATCCGTCATACCCGCGCTCGCCGCGGGTATCTCCCTGCGGTGAGCACCAAGCACCGCCCCCGTCTCCCCACCCCCGCCCGGGCGGCCTCCGAGCGCAGCCGGACGGTCGGAGGCCAGGCGCACGGGGTGGTGGAAGGCGGCAGCCGCACAGGGCTCCGTGCAGAACTCGGCAAGATACCCGCGGCGAGCGCGGGTATGACGGAGATGTTGAACGCGCCCTACCGCCAGATCCGCTCAAACGTGGCTACGAAGCCGCGCAGCACCGGCTCGCCGCTGACGCGCAGCGGGCGCGACAAGCGCTCGGGCTGCTCGCCCGGCCGGTAGACCCAGACGGTCTGCTGGATGGGATCGACGAGCCAGCCCAGCTGCACGCCGTTGGCCATCCAGCGCCCCATCTTGTCCTGCTGTTTGACCAGCGTTTGCGAGGCGGAGCGCACCTCAAGCACGAAGGCCGGCGCGATACGGATGAAATCGTGCTCATCGATCTGCGCGGCCTGCGCCGCGTCGAACCACGCAGCGTCGGGCATCGTCAGCGTCGAGTCGGGCAGTACGATGCCGATCTCGGCGTCGAACAACCGCCCCTCTCGAACCACCAACGACCAGCCGAACATCTGGTAGTTGAGATCGACGTGAATGCCCGAACTGAGCGGGAAGCTCGGCAATGTCATCGACAACTCCCCATCTGCGGTGCGCTCGAGACGCCACGCTTCGTTGAGTTCGCTCAGCTCGAGCAGCAGAGCGTCGGTCAGTTCAATCTCTGGCGGGAGCCGCAGCGCAGGCAGCTCCGCCGGCGCAGCGCCATGGGCGACCTCGGCGGCCTCAATCGGCTTCGGCTGCGCTTGGACCATTACCTGCGCTCCTCTCGCTGATCATACGCAGACAGGCGGCACGGCCTCCGTGCCGGACCCGGCGAGATACCCGCGGCGAGCGCGGGTATGACGGATCCCGCTTTCGCGCGGGCGTGACTCCGTTTTCGCGCGGGTGCGACGGAGTGGGGCGCGGTGTGGCACCGCGCCCCGCTCGCCCGACTGCATGGGAGCGACGAACAGCCCCTACCGCTGGAGCCAGCCGAACTGCTGCTTGCGGCGCTGCGCCTTGGTGCTGATCTCCACATTGATCAGCGTCGAGCCCTCCTGCTGGAACGAGTCATCCAGCGCCGCCTGCAGCTCTTCCGGGCTCTGGCAGTAGTAGCCCTTGCCCCCGAAGGCCTCCATGATCTTCTCGTAGTGCGCGCGCGGCACCAGCGCGTTGGGCGGCATCTCCCCGGTGCCCCCGTCCGGCAGCTCGTCCGGGCCGCCGCCGATGCCGTTGTTGTTGAAGATGATCCAGGTGATCGGCAGCTTGTGCCGCACCGCGGTCTCGACCTCCGTCGGGCCGAAGCCGAACGCCGCGTCGCCCTCCAGCGCGATCACGCGCTTGCCCGGATTCACCACCTGCGCCGCCAGCGCGAAGCCGGGGCCCACGCCCATCGTGCCCCAGGTGCCCGCATCGAGCCGCGAGCGCGGCTCATAGGACTGAATCACCTGGCGCGCAATCGCCATCGTGTTCTCGCCCTCGGTCACGAACACCGCGTCGCGCGGCAGGCGGTCGTTGATCTCCTTCAGCGGGCGGTAGTAGTTCATCGGCGCGTCGTCCGCCGCCATCCACTCCGACTGCTCCTGCGCCTTGCGCTCCACCTCGGCGTTGATCGAGGCCACCCACTCGGTCGTGTCCTCGAACTGCCAGGGGCTCTCGTCGAGATACGAGTTCAGCTGCCCCATCACCGCCTTGCCGTCGCCCACCAGCGCGACCTCCGTCGGCACGTTGGTGCCGATCTCCTCCGGCTCGATGTCGAGCTGGATGATGCGCACATCCTCGCGGAAGCGCGGCGGCAGCCCGAAGTGCAAAATCCAGTTGAGCCGCGCGCCCAGCAGCACGATCAGGTCCGCGTTGCGCAGCACGTGGGTGCGTGCCGCCGCCGCGTTGAGCGGGTAGTCCGCCGGCACCACGCCCGCCCCCATCGGCGTCGACAGCCAGGGAATGCCCGTCTTGTCGACGAACTCCCGCACCTCCTGCTCGGCCTGCGACCAGGCCATCCCCTTGCCCACGATCACCAGCGGATTCGAGGCCGTCTTGAGCGCCTCGATCGCCGCCTCGACCGACTCCGGCGCGACCGTCGGGCGGGCCGGCTCCGGCACCCGCTCCTCCCACATCACCTCGTCCTCATCGACCATCGCGTCGATGATGTCGCCCGGCAGATCGAGGTAGACCGGCCCCGGGCGCCCGTTGATCGCGACGCGCACCGCCTGCGCGATCAGCCGCGGGATCAGCCGCGCGTCGCGCGCCTGATCCGCCCACTTGACGAAGGGCTTCGCCGCCTCGACCTGCGGCGCGTCCTGGAAATCGCCCCGCGCCGAGAGCGCCACGTTGGCCGCGCCGCCGATCAGAATCATCGGCCAGCAGTTGGCCTCCGCGTTGCCCAGCGCCGAAATCGCGTTGGTCATGCCCGGCCCCGAGACGACCAGCGCCGCCGAAATGCGCCCGCGCATGTAGGCCGCCGCCTGCGCCGCGTAGCCCGCCGCCTGCTCATGCCGCACGCCGACGAACGGCATGCCCTCCTGCATCCAGGCAATCGAGATCGGCACCACCGGCACGCCGACCAGCCCGAACATCTCCTCCAGCCCCTGCGTCTTCAACGACTTGGCGACGATCTGCGCCCCCGAAAGTTCTGCCACGATGATCCTCCTTACAGCGCCCCGTCCAGGGCGCACATTCGCACACTCAGCCGCGCCACCAAAAGGCCGCGCCCCCGCAGGCTACCGCATTGCCGCACATCAGACAGCAGGCACGACGCGAGCGACACAGAGGAGGAGGTATTCGACCTTTGGATCTAGTGTCTGGGCGAGAGCGCGCAGAGCTTCGTCTCTGTCAACGTCGATGCGCTCAAGCTCAACCTCAGCGCGGCGCACATTCGCCTCCCAGATCGGAATGACCGCGCGCTGTGCAGGGTCGCTGGATGCTTGCATCCGTCGGAGCGTTTCCCGATCTCGGAGTCTGCGATCTTCGGCGGCTTGGCGGCGGTGATCAAAAAGTCGCTTCGTCCGTCGCTCCTCGATCTCATAGCGAGCCAGGGCAGTTTCCTGCCGCGACGCGACAGCGTCATTTCGGCGGCGCACGACGAAGTCTTCGGCCACCTGCCGAGCTTCGCCAAACGTCGCCAACGCTGTGTGCGCTGCTTCGCTCGCCGCCTCCCTGCCACCCTCCTTTTCTCGCTTGTCGAAGTCTCGCGAGAGTTGCAGCAGAGCATCACCGAGCTCCGCGTCCACGATGCCGTCGTCGTCAACGAATGTGGACACGACGGTTTCTTGCGAACGCGAACCACCGTGTTGCAGCACCCAGATAAACTGCCAACCGGGTCGCACCGTGGGTAGCGCCACGAACGGGATTCGCCTGACGGCCGCCGCGCCTCGCTGGCTGTTTTGTGTGACCCGCTCTACGAGCGCATCAACGACTGGATGCCCGAACCCGAAGTACTCGACCTGAGCGCTGTCAACGTCGATGTGCGGATCAAGACAGACGCGTCTGATTTCGTCTCCGCCGAGCAGATCCCGCTGCTCTTCAGTGAACGGCGGGTGGAACTGAATCTGCCACTCCCCGGTTTGCAGCCCCCTCACGTTGCTCTCTTTGACGTCGGTGCCGACGGAGGTCAGCATCTCGACGATCATTCGCTCAAACTCATCTTGCCGGACAGTCGAGGCGCGGCTGCCGCCTGTCGCCTTGACAATGTCGCTCGTGTACTGGCTCAGCTCATCGAGGACAAAGTCGTCGCCTTGCTGTTCGGCTATCCGCGCCTTCTCGACCTTCAATTCGAGTTGCTCTCCCAAGCGCTTGAAGGCGCGCTCGCGTGCGTCCTCCGACAGTCGCATTGCTTTGCGAATGTCGGCTTCGGCGTCACCCAAGATCGGCTCGAGTCCCCCGACTGAGCTCTCGAACAGGTGGATGCGCTCATCCAGCACTTCGAGGACACGGCTTTCGATCGTGTCCTGCAAGTGGAAGTTGTAGACCGACACGGCATGCGTCTGCCCGATGCGGTCAATGCGTCCGATCCGCTGCTCCACCCGCATCGGATTCCAGGGCAAGTCGTAGTTCACAAGGTGGTGTGCGAACTGTAGGTTGCGACCTTCGCCCCCAGCCTCAGTCGAGATAAGGATCTGCGGGCCGGACCCGCCCCGGAATCGCTCGACGGCATCGTCTTTCTCGCCAGCGCTGAGCTGGCCGTGGAACGTGTGCACGTTCCAGCTCTCTCGCCGTAGGAGGTCTCGAAGCATGTCCTGCGTGCCGCGGAACTGCGTAAAGATCAGTGCTTTACCATCCGGCTCCACGGTGAACATCTCGCGCAAGTTCTCGACGAGCGCGCGCGCCTTTGAATCCACCCCAATCTGGTCCAGAAGAGAAATCACCGACTCGAGCCTCGCCACCTCGTCCCCGACTGCCTGACCGACTTTCGCGCTCAGCTCGGACACTGGTTGGTCGTCATCGATGGCCTCATCGAGATCGAGAGCGCCAAGGGCATCATCCAGATTCTCCTTGATCAGTCGGTCGCGTCGACCCTGAAGTGATCCGCGCAGCGCCGCTGAAGAGCTCGCGAGCAGTTTCTGCCAGATCACCATCAAGAAGCCCACCGCGTTCCGGTGATCGTCTTCCGCTCGTTGGTAGCCTTCGCGAATGATCGCTTCCATCTCGCGTTGCACGAGACGCTCGATGTCGCTCAGCTGAACAGCCCAGCGGAATGCCGTTCGCGGCATGAAGCCGCCGACGCTCGCTCGACGGTTCCGAAGCATGACTTCGCTCAAGCGATGCTTGGAGCGCAGCTCCTCCGAAAGCTTCGCAGGATCATCAAGCGATGCGCGAATGTCATCCTCCGACCACTCGAGAAAGCCCGCTGCATTGGGCAACCACCCTGTTGGGAGCCTCGCCTCCAACTCTTCGCCGCGCTTCGCGCTCTCCTGCTCGAGCTTCTCGACGATGCGACTCAGTCCCGCTCGTTGGGCCAGGTGAGCATTGAAGTCGTCTTCCGACGCGAACAGCGTCGGACTAATCATCTCTGTTAGGGAGAACAGCTCATGTGGATGGAGCTGCATCGGGGTGGCTGTGAGGAACAGCACGGAGCGGCGCGCGAAGTCAGGCGGAAACGTCAGGTCGTGCACCAACTGGTACAGCAGCGTGCGAGTGACGCTTTTCCCACGTCGCTGTCGGCGGGCGTGATGCGCCTCATCTACAATGACCAGGTCCCACGGTGCGGCGGCGATCTCCGCTCGGCGTTCTTCGCTGAGCGACGCGAAGGCGTGTGAGGTGATCACAGAGTTTCGCTCTACCCAAGGGTTGTTCACGTTGAGGTTGTTGTGAAGGTATCGGAGAGTGTCGCGATTGAAGATCTCGAACACTTCGTTGAACCTGGTCTTGAGCTCATACTGCCACTGCCGCTGGATGCCCGCAGGCGTAAGGATCAAGACACGCTTCGCCAGTCCTCGTGCGCGCAGCTCTTTGATGATCAGCGCCGCTTCGATCGTCTTGCCCAAGCCAACTTCGTCGCAGAGGAGGAAGCGGTGAGGGTAATTCGACACCACGCGGTGCGCAACGGCTATCTGGTGCGGCTGGAGATTGATGCGCGCGTGGGCCAATGAGACGAGCTCCTGTCCAGTGTTCCGTGCCCACATGTCCGCGGCAACAGAACGCAGATTGAAGGCTCTCGGCTCGCTCAGCACTCCTGACTGCATGCACTCGATCGGGTCTTTAGGTGCTGCAGGCCGGACTGTCCGCTCAATTTGGACAGTGACCGAGCCGTCGGTCCACTGGACTCGCCAACTCGGGTAATCGTCGCTGGGCGCACTTTCCAGAACCGTCCCGCGGCGGCCGTCCATTTCCTCGACTTGCAGTCCGACATCGAGCGGGGCAGCCACGATTGCACCGGAAGAGATGCTGACCTGGAGCAACTCGCCCTTGTCAACAAGAACGTGTGCACGATCGCCTTCAACACGGAGGACGCCTCCGCCCGTTTTCAGCGCTGGCCACCAGATGCGACTGCCCTCGCGAATTGCAGGGTGAGTCATCGCCACTCCTTCTTCCTGCCTAAGACTAGCAGCCCGTCACACCAGCCGCCAGCCCGACCGACGCCACAGCTCCCGCGTCTCCGCGTGGACCAACGGCCTCCCCGCAATCAGCCCGCGCGCCGATGGGTCCCGCTGGTTGAACCGCAACGCGGTTCCTTTCGCATCCGTGACCTGGCACTCGCCGCGCCAGCCGCGCTCACATATCCTAAGATGTCCCGCATGGCCGCGAACAACGACTCACCGCAGCGCTGGAAAGCCGACATCGCACAGCCCCGGATGCGATCGTCGGCATCAGCTCCTGCCCGCTGGACCGCGCCCTCTTCGTCTGGCCCGATCGGGCCAACGAGCCGACTGCGGCGGAGCTCGACCGCGCCGCATCGGTCGTCGCGGACCGAATGACTGGCGCGATCACCATCCCCGCGCGGCGCCGCGTCACGCTCATGCTCTTCCTCGGCGGGTACTTCGACTCCGGATATCTCGGATACGAAGCCGCGGAAGGAATCGACTGGGTCTGGGAACACCGGCCGGACGACTTCGAAAAAGTCGGGCTGTAGCTCATGGACGCGCTCGACCGGCTCGAAGCGGAACGGCAAGATGCGCAGGCGGCGCTTGACGACGCAAGCTCGCAGGCGGAGCGGAACGCGCGCGGGCAGTTTGCCACACCGCCGGCGCTGGCGCGGCAGATCGCCGATGAGGCGATGCGGCGGATCAGCGGCAAGAGGCGGATCGCGTTCCTTGATCCCGCGGTCGGTACCGGCGCGTTCTATTCGGCGCTGCTTCAGGCAGCGGGCGGAACGCGGATTGGCCGCGCGGTGGGTTACGAAATCGACCCGCCGGTCGCCGGCCGTGCGGCTGCGCTTTGGAACCAGCAAGGCCTGACGGTGCGCGACGCCGACTTCACCATCGCGCCGCCTCCCGCGTCGGAGCGGCAGCGGTTCGATCTGATCATCTGCAATCCGCCCTACGTTCGACACCATCACCTGTCGCAGGCGACGAAAGCGCGTCTGCGCGAGGCATCGGAGGCCGCAACCGGCATCCGTCTGTCGGGCCTTGCCGGGCTGTACTGCCATTTCATGCTGTTATCGCACGCCTGGATGCGCCGAGACGCGCTCGGTGTCTGGCTCGTGCCCAGCGAGTTCCTCGACGTGAACTACGGCGACGAGCTGAAGCGCTACCTGCTCGATAGCGTCGCGCTGCAACGCATTCACCGTTACGACTCGGAGGACCTGCAATTCGCCGATGCGCTCGTGTCGTCGGCGGTTGTCATCCTGTCGAACCGCCCACCGACGGACGCCGATCAGATAAAGCTGTCAGTCGGAGGAGCGCTCGAATCGCCCCGCGAAACAAGAATGGTGAGCCGCGAGGAGCTGCGCCATACGCCCAAGTGGACCAGCCTGCCCGAGCGGCAGCTCAACAGCAACCCGCCCTCGCACGCGACTCTCGGCGACGCCTTCGTAATCAAGCGCGGCATCGTGACCGGCGATAACTCGTTCTTCGTCGTCAGCGCCGAGACCGCCCGCAAACGGCGGCTGCCGCGCAAGTTTCTCACGCCGATGCTGCCCAGCCCGCGAGAACTGCACGGCAATGAGGTGCGCGCGGGCGAAGACGGTTTACCGCTGCTCGCTGAACAACGTTTCCTGATTGACTGCGATCTACCGCCGGAGGAAGTGCGGCGGCAATTCCCGCGCCTGTGGAACTATCTGCAAGAAGGCGAAGGAACGGTCAGCGGCCGCTATCTCTGTCGGCATCGCACGCCGTGGTACCGGCAGGAGTCGAGGCCCGCCGCGCCGCTGCTTTGCACCTACATGGGGCGCTCGACGCCCGACGGCCGCGGGCCGTTTCGCTTCATCCTGAACCACTCCAACGCGACCGCGCCGAATGTGTATCTGGCGATGTATCCGCGCGAGCAGCTCCGCGACGCCATCGAGCGCGATCCAAATCTGCTGCGGGCCGTCTGGCGGCAGCTCAACGAGATCGACCCGCAGACGATGATTCACGCAGGCCGCGTCTACGGCGGCGGCCTGCACAAAATCGAGCCGCGCGAGCTCGCCCGCGTCCCCCTGGACGACTTCCCGATCGCGCTTCCTCCAGCCGCCGATCAGCGCCTCTTCGTCTGACGACGCTCCGCATTCGCGTTTTCCGCGTACGCCCTGGCAACGTCACACCAGCCGCCAGCCCGACCTCCGCCACAGCTCCCGCGCCTCCGCATGCACCAGCGGGCGACCCGCAATCAGACCCCGCACCGATGGGTCCCGCTGGTTGAACCGCAACGCGGTTCCTTCCACATCCGTCACCTGCGCGCCTGCTGCCGCCAACAGCGCTGCGCCGCCGGCCAAATCCCACTCATGGCGGCGGCCTACCGTGAAAATCAGGCAGCCCGTACCGCTCGCCAATAGCGCCATTCGGTATGCGATCGAGCCCACCGGCAGCAGCCTGGTGCCGTCGGGCACCGGCGGTAAATCGCCGAACCGCCATTCGCCGCGCCCCGCCAGCATGTAACCCTCGCGCAGCGACAGCGCCGCATCGAGTTGCAGATCGTCGTTCTCGCACCCGATCGCCGCCGCGTACAGCTCGTCGCGGGCCGGATTAAACACCACGCCGGCGACCGCCTCGCCGTCCACTGTCAGCCCGATCGATACCGCGTATTCCGGCACGCTCTGGAGAAACTCGCGCGTGCCGTCGAGCGGATCCACAATCCAGACACGGTCGTGTCGCAGCCGCGCTCCGTCGTCGGGCTGCTCCTCGCTCAGCCAGCCGTCGCCGGGAAACGCGCCCAGCAGCGCGCGGCGCAGCAACGCATCGACCTCGATGTCCGCTTCCGAAACCAGCTCCGCGCCCCAGCGATCGCCCGGCTTCCAACCGTAACGCGCGCCGTTTTCGGCGTAGCGCAGCAGCAGCGCGCCCGCCTCGTGCGCGGCCGCTTCCGCCGCCGCCAACTCTTCGGCGTAACTGATACCGGCGCCAGCGCTCAAAAGCCGGCCTGCTTGTCGACCAGGCCGACCAGCTCGCGCCCGCCGCGGTAGCGCCGCAGATTTTCGCAGAAGCGCTCCAGATTGCGCCCCGCGCGCAGCTGGCTCGCGCCCGCCGTATGCGGCGTCATTACGACGTTATCGAGCGCGAAAACCGGATGCTCCGCCGGCAGCGGCTCGCCCTCGACCACATCCAGCGCCGCGCCGCGCAACTGCCCGCTCTCAATCGCCTCGATCAGCGCCTCGAGCTCGATAATCTCGCCGCGCGTCACGTTCATGATTACCGAGCCCGGCTTCATCTGCGCGAACCGCTCGCGGTTGAAAAGGTGGTGCGTTTCGGCGGTGAGCGGCGCGCAGACGGCGACGACATCGCAGCGCGCGAGCATCTCATCGAGCTTGTTCATCCCCAGCACCATTCGCACCTCGGCGGTGGCCGGCACGGGCATCGCGTCGACCGCGCGCACCTCCATGCCGAAGCCCCGCGCGCGCTGCGCGATCGCCCGCCCGGTGCCGCCGAAACCGACGATGCCCATCGTCAGCCCCGACAGCTCGAATGCCGCGCGCCGCATCGCCACGCGCTCGCCCCAGGCCTCGCCGCGCAGGCGCAGCGCCGGCCCCAGCGAGCGCGCCAGCGCCAGCAGCAGCGCGAAACCGTGGTCGGCCAGATGCGGCCCGACCAGACCCTTTTCGCCGGTCAGCGGAATGTCCGCCTCGCGGAACGCATCGAACAGGTAGCCGTCCACGCCCGACGCGGTCGCATGCACCCACTTGAGCTGCGCGGCCTCGGCGAACAAATCCTCGGTCAGATAGCCCAGCAGCACCTCGGCCTCGCCGATCTGCTCCAGCGCATCCTCGCGGTTGTGCGCCACCACGACCTCGCCGTCGGGCCCGGCCGCCGCGCGAATCTGCGCCAAATCGTCGTCCGTCACCTCCGGCAGCGTCAGCCCCGGCATCACCAGCACGCGCATCGTCGCTCCTCTCAATCAGTCCAGCCGTAGAACGGCCTCCACTACGATTCCGATTTGGAATCCCTGTATCGCGAAGAAGATGATCAGCGCCTTCCGCATGAACACCCGGTGCTTCCGCTCCGCTTGCAGATCCTCCTGCTGCCACAGGCTGTCCGTTGCGGCGATTGCCTTGTCCAGATCGGCCAGGGCCAGCGCCATCCAAAGGGAGTGAATCCACGACCACATCAGCCAGCTCCTCTCGCCCACAGACTACCCGATGGCGCGCCCTGGCCATTATCCTGTGCCGCACCAGCCCAGACGAGCCCCGACAGGAGCACCCTCATGCAGTTCGGAGCGCAGGTCAGCGCCTACCTCACCTCGTGGGACGACATTCGCAGCGTCGCCCGGACAATGGACGCCGGGCGCTACGACTCGATCTGGTTCGCCGACCACTTCGTGCCGCCCAACCGCGGCAAGGAAGTCGAGGGGCGCGAGGCCTACGAGGCGTTCGCCCTCGCCGCCGCCGTCGCCGCCTGCACCGAGCGCCTGCGAATCGGCCACCTCGTCCTGGGCAACACCTACCGCAACCCCGCGCTGGCCGCCAAAATCGCCGGCAGCATCGACCACATCTCCCACGGGCGCTTCACGCTCGGCATCGGCGCCTCCTGGTTCCGCCGCGAGCACGCCGCCTACGGCTGGGAATTTCCCGCCATGAAGGAGCGCCAGGACCGCTTCGAGGAAGCCTGCCGAATGCTGCGTACGATCTTCCACGCCGGCAACGAGCCAATCACGTTCAACGGACGTTACTACTCGCTCGAAGAAGCGCCGCTTTCGCCCGGCGCGTACGGCGAGCCGATACCGATCCTGGTCGGCGGCGCCGGCCCGAAACGCACGCTGCGCACACTCGCGCTGTACGGCGACGTGATGAACCTCGACGGCTGGGCCGGACGCGGGATGTCGGTCGAGCTGCTCAAGGAGAAAGTCGATATCCTCCACCGCCACTGCGAAGCTGTCGGCCGCGACCCCGCCGAAATCAAAATCACCGCCCTGATGCCCTGCATGCTGACCGACGACGAGCAGGCCGCGCGCGAATGGGAAGAGCGAATCGGCCCCGGCACGCTCGGCGGCCCCGCCGACAAAATCACCCAGCGCCTCGCCGAATTCCAGGAGTTCGGCCTCAACGAGGTCATGTTCGGCCGCCGCGGCGACAACGACCCCCAATACTTCCAGCGCCTCGACGACGAAGTCATCGCGCAGTTCAAGTGACGCGCTGCGTCTCTGATGTGCTAGGATCGCCGCATGGAACTCGTGCAGCCCACCAAAGTCGAAGCCCGCGACGGCTACCGCATCTGGCTCGAATACGCCGACGGCGCGGCGGGCGAGCTCGACCTCTCGCACCTCGTCGGCAGCGGTGTCTTCAAAGCATGGGAAGACGAAGCATTCTTCCGCCAGGTGCGCATCACCGACTACCGCGCCATCGCCTGGAGCGATGAAATCGAGCTCTGCCCCGACGCCCTCTACATGGACCTGACCGGTCGGGCGTGGGATGAGGTGTATCCACCGCCCGCGAGCGTCGGGGCCGATGTCTGAACTCTGCCGCTTCCACGGCGTCATCATCCGAATGTTCCCGGGCGATCACGGTCCGGCTCACTTTCACGCGGTCAGCGGAGGCGATCAGGCGCTGGTCGACATTGAAGCGATGCGCATCTATCGCGGCCGCCTCTCACCGCGTCTGGAGCGCGAGGTCCTGCGCTGGGCCGAAGTGAGGCAGACTGAACTGCGTGTCGCGTGGCGGCAGGCGCAAAGCCACCGGCCGCTTGGCAAGATCGCCCCGCCCGACTAGCATTGTCCACACGGAGCAGGTGAGGTCACGATGTCTTGTCACGAGAAGAACCGGCGAACGCCACGGGCAGAGGACAAAGAGGCGCGGGCCGGCAACACGTGGCCGCGGCATCGGAAAGGCGACTCATACGCCCACACGCTCCAGCGAAACAAAGAGCGCTTTGGCGTCGCCGACTTGTTCGATATCGTCGAGTCCGCGATCGGCGATCAGATGGGCTATCCCCTACACCGACAGGTTGAACGTGTCGGAGTGTGGCATCACATCACTGTGAGTCGGCAACGAACGAACTACATCGGTGTCGGTGTAGCGAGGGAGTTCCCTGGATGCGTGGACATCCAGATCTTCGATGTCGCAGCTGAGCTCGTGGGGCAAGAGGCCATCCACAGCTTGCAGTGCCGACTCGAGTGGCAGGAAGGGCCGGCGTACTACACGAGGCCAGGCAGCGATCACGCCGTCTACGTCAACTTCCTGATCCCATCGCTCGACTACTGGAACGAGCACCAACAGGACTTCATCAAGCTGGCCGCCGACATCAACGCCGCCATCTAGACGCGCTGTGGCGCTGGTGCCCGAGGAAAGGATCGCCCGATGGACGAAATCAACATCTGGGCGCGAGACGATGACGGCCAGGTGACCCGAGTCGATCGCATTGTTCAGGTCGACTACGAGAACAACCTCGAAGAGACCCTCATCGAGCACCCCGACATGCTGATGCCCGGCCTCACGCTCGTTGCTCGCCAACTCCCGACTGGCGGCGGTCCGCTCGACCTGCTCGGAGTCGACGCCGACGGGCGGCTGATCGTCTTCGAGCTCAAGCGCGGGCGGCTCCCCCGCGATGTCGTCACGCAAGCGATTGACTACGCCTCCTGGCTGGACTCGATTTCTTTCGACGACCTCGCTATGCGCATTTCCAACCACTCACCCGAAGGCGGCATCGAGGACATCGACGACTTCGGCGCGTGGTACGACGAGCGCTTTACCGACGATCAACGAGCGAACTTCCAGCCGACCAAGGTCGTCCTCGTCGGTCTCGGACTCGATTCCGCCACCGAGCGGATGGCGCGCTGGCTCAACGCTGCCGGCGTCGACATCTCCGCTATTACGTTTCAGGGTTTCAACCACAGCGGCGAAACGCTGCTCGCTCGACAGGTCGAAGTTTCAGCCGAAGAGCCGGGCCGTCCCTCCGTCAATCGCCGCCGCCGCGCTCCCGCCGACCCGCGCGCGGTCGCAGAGGAGTTCGGTGTGGAATCGCTCTTTGACGCCGCGGTGGAACTGCTCGATTCCTGCTTCGACGGTCTGCCGGCGTATCAGATTCGTCGACAGGGCGGACTGACTTACGATTTGCGCCAGATCGATGGACCAAGCGGCAACGCATACGCGGGTGTGTTCGTCGATCGACAACAGCGTGCGCTCTTCCTCGCCGTCCACGACATCGCCCGCAACCTCGCCCAAGAGTCGTTTGGGCTGCTCGACCAGCAGCTGAAAACACTCGGCCTGAAGCGCGAGCGCGGTGATGTGCGAACGAAATACTTCGCAACCTCGCTTGAGCAACTGCGCGCCGCCGGTGAAGTCGTCGCCGCCTTCTACGCCGACGCTCTCCGAGAGTGGGAAAAGCAGCGAGCAAACGCCGAAGACGCATCGCGCTGCTAAACTGGCCTCACGAAAGCGACCCCCCAACATGGCCACCCCCAAGCAACCGGACCGCGACCTCACCGACGCGGAGTTCGACGCCCTTCTGCGCGCCATCCCGCCCGACCTCGAGTCAACGCCTGAAGAGGACGCCGAAGACCTCGCCACCATTGAGCGCGGGCTCAAGCAGTTCGAGCAGGGCCGCTACATCACGCTCGAAGAGCTCGAGCGCAAGTACCCCGACTAGCGAGCCCCAACATGGCCACCCCCAAACAACCGAACCGCGGCCTCACGCAGGACGAGCTCGACGCGATCCTCCGCACCATCCCGCCCGACCTCGAGTCCACGCCCGAAGAGGACGTCGAAGACATCGCCGCCATTGAGCGCGGGCTTGAGCAGATCAAGCAGGGCCGCTGGATCTGGTTCGAGGACCTCGACCGTAAGTACCCCGACTAGAGGTCGTTGCCTTGCCTGCCAGCTCCGATTCACCGACGACGCCTCGGCTGGCGTGCTGCTAAACTGACCCTACGAAAGCGAGCCCCAACATGGCCACCCCCAAGCGACTGGACCACCACCTCACGCAGGACGAGCTCGACGCGATCCTGCGCACCATCCCGCCCGACCTTGAGTCCACGCCCGAGGAGGACGCCGAAGACATCGCCGCCTTCGAGCACGGCGAAGAGCAGCTCAGGCAAGGCCGCTGGACCTGGTTCGAGGACCTCGACCGCAAGTACCCCGACTAGGGGCGCTCTCTTGCGCTACCGAATTCGGTTCACCGACGACGCCAACGAAGACTGGGCGGCTCTCAGTCCTCCGGTGCGCAGAAGAATCCGTGCTCGTCTGCGCGAGCTCGCACTCGATCCGTTCCCGCAGTCGTCGCTCGCCTTGTGCGGTTTCCCCGATCGCCTGCGGGTCAAAGTCGACCGGTACCGCATCCTCTATCGAGTCGAGGTCGACCGCGATGGCCCGAACGTGATTTCCCTGGTCCGCGTTCGACCCCGCGCCACGGCTTACGTAGGATACGAGTTCACCAAGACTTGAGCGCGCGGCGCACAGTGACGCGCGGCGCGCGAGCGGAGGAACCACAATGAACTACCGACGGATGGGCCGCACCGGGCTGCGCGTCTCCGAAATCTGCCTCGGCACCATGACCTTCGGCTTCCAGACCGAAGAACCCGAAGCGCAGCGCATCATGTCCGCCGCCTGGGAGCGCGGCGTCAACTTCATCGACACCGCCGATGTCTACCCGCTCGGCGCCTCCAACGTGGGCGCGACCGAGGAAATCGTCGGCCGCTGGATGCAAGGGCAGCCGCGCGACCGCGTCGTGCTGGCCACCAAATGCTTCGCGCCGATGGGCTCCGACCCCAACCAGCGCGGCGCCTCGCGCCAACACATCCTCTCCGCCGTCGACGAATCGCTGCGCCGCCTGCAAACCGACTACATCGACCTCTACCAACTGCACGGGCCCGACCCGCACACGCCGCCCGAAGAGACGATGCAGGCGCTCGACGACCTGCGCCGCTGGGGCAAAATTCGCTACGCCGGCGCGTCCAACTACCGCGCCTGGCAACTCGCGCTGGCGCTCGCCGCGTCCGACAAAGCCGGTATCACCCGCTTCGACTGCGACCAGCCGCGCTATAACATCCTCTGGCGCGATATCGAGGCCGACCTGCTGCCGCTCTGCCGCGACCAGGGCGTCGGCATCATCGCCTACAACCCGCTCGCCGGCGGCTTCCTGACCGGCAAATACGCCAATACCGAAGACCTCCGGGAGGACACCCGCTTCACGCTCGGCAACGCCGGCCCGCGCTACCGCAAACGCTACTGGGACGACGCCCATTTCGCGCAGGTCGCCGCGCTCCAGCAGCACTTCCGCGGCCGCTCAATCACCCACGCCGCCATCGCCTGGGTGCTCGCCCAGGAAGGCGTCACCTCCGCCATCGTCGGCGCCTCCCGCGCCGAACAGATCGAAGACTCGCTCAACTACGAAAGCCTCGAGCTCACCGAGGACGACCTGGAGTTCTGCGACAACGCCTGGTACAACCTCCCCCGCCCCAGCGACCCCGAAGTCGCGCTGCGCTAAAGGAGATTCGATGATGACCGACCAACAACTGACCGATGGCACATCCGCGTGGGTCGTCTGGGCTGGTGAGCACGGCGAAGACGAAGACACAGCTCTCGAAGATGGTATCGCGATCATCGGCTTCTATGAGTACGGTGACGCAACCGGCAAAACAACGCGCGACGAGATCGAGAAGCTCGTGAGGGAAGGCGAGGACGAAGCCGTCACAGACGGCGCAGAGCCTCTGTCGCCGCACCAAATCGGGAGCTTCGTGAGTCAGTTCTTCGCGTTCACTGTCCAAATCCAGACAGGAGACATCGTTGTTCTGCCGCTCAAGACGCGCTCCGGCCAGCTCGCGATTGGCCGCTGCACGGGCGACTACGAGTACCGCAAAATCGACGGTGATTACCGCCATGTCAGGCCTGTTGACTGGGAACGGGTCGACGCTGAGAGAACGGACCTAAAATCTGATCTACGGCGCTCTGTGTGCCGGCCGCCCACTGTGTTTCGAGTTCAACGGAACTCTGCGGTGCAGCGGCTTGACGCTGTGCGCCAGTCGGAGCCTGATCCAGGTCCCCCAGGCGAGATTGCAGATGTCTCGTCAGACGAGACAGTCGATGAGACGTTAGACGCCGTCTCGCCGGACACACCACTTCCCGAACGGGCCCTCGACGAGATCCGCGATGCCGTGCGAGAGCGCTTTACGGGCCACGACTTTGCTCGACTGATCGACGGCATCCTCAGTGCCCAAGGCTACATCACGCAACGCTCAGCTCCTGGTCCCGATGGCGGCGTCGATATTCTCGCCGGACGAGGACTGCTTGGCTTTGACGAACCTCGTCTCTGCGTACAGGTCAAAGCAACTGCGGCCGTTGCAGACGTGAAGGTCGTCCGAGAGCTGCAAGGGGCGATGCAGAGCTTCGGAGCAAACCACGGCCTGTTTGTCTGCTGGGGTGGTTTCACTCGGGACGCCCGAACCTGGGCGCGCGACAACCACTTCAATGTGCGGCTGTGGGACGCCGACGATGTTGTCGAGGCGCTCCAGGACGTGTACGACAAGCTCGCCGAGGAGATCCGCGCTGAGATCCCGCTCAAGCAGGTCTGGACTCTGGTTCGGGACGACGACCTCTAACCCGCGCTACCATCCCCCCAACACCCGCAAAGGAGCACCACCATGCGCGCAGCCGTCCTCGACGCACCCAACACCCCGCTCAAAATCAAAGACCTCGTCCAGGACGAGCCGCAATACGGCGAAGTCCGCATCCGCATGGGCGCCGCCGGCATCTGCGCCTCCGACCACCACATCATGGAAGGCACCGCCGCCTTCCCCCTGCCCTCCGTGCTGGGCCACGAGGGCGCCGGCACCGTCGAAGCCGTCGGCCCCGGCGTGCGCGAACTCCAGCCCGGCGACCGCTGCATCCTCTCCTTCGTCACCCCCTGCGGCCAGTGCCCCACCTGCCGCAAAGGGCAGCCCCAACTCTGCGACGCCCACCAGGCGACCGGCTCGCGCCTGCTCGACGGCACCGTGCGCCTGCGCGACCAGGACGGCGCGGAAGTCTTCCAGATGGGCAAGCTGGGCGTCTTCGGCGAACACGTCGTGACCGCGCAACAGGCCTGCTTCCCAATCCCCGACGACGTGCCCATGGACGTCGCCGCCCTGATCGGCTGCTCCGTCACCACCGGCGTCGGCGCGGTGATCAACCAGCCCACCACCCGCGCCGGCATGACCGTCGCCGTGATCGGCGCGGGCGGCGTCGGACTCAACGCCATCCAGGGCGCGCGGATGCTCAACGCCTCGCGCATCATCGCCGTCGACATCCACGACCACAAACTCGAATTCGCCCGACGCTTCGGCGCGACCGACACGGTCAACGCGCGCAACATCGACGCCGCGGCCGCAGTGCGCGAACTCTCCAACGGCGGCGTCGATTTCGCCTTCGACACCTTCGGCTCCTCCGAAACCGCCAACCAGGCGCTCGACTCCGCCGGCAAGGGCGGCACCGCCGTGGTCGTCGGCCTCGCCCCGACCGAGGAGCGCGGCTCCGTCGACCTGGTCGACATGGTGCGCAAGCAAAAGACGCTGGTCGGCAGCTACTACGGCTCCGCCAGCCCGCACCGCACCTTCCAAACGCTGGTCGACATGTACGTCACCGGCCGCATCGAGATCGACTCCATCATCCAGCGCCGCTACCCCCTGGACCAGATCAACGAAGCCTTCCACGACCTCGAACAAGGCAAAGACGGCCGCGGCGTAATCATCTTCGACTGAGCGCGGCGCTCCGCTCCTACCCACCGAGCTCGAGCCGGCCCTGCTCGTCGCGACGCAGCATCGCCCAATCGATTTCGTAGCCCAGGCCGGGGTTGGTGGGGGCGTGGACTACGCCGCCGCTCATGTCGATGTCTTCGACCAGGCCGAACATGTTGGAGCCGGTGCTGGGGAAGTACTCGAAGAACTCGCAGTTGGGCACGGCTATCGTGACATGCAGGTTGGCGACGTTGTTGAGCGAGTTGCCGCCGTGGTGGATTTCGCACTTCATTTTGAAGCCCTCGGCGAGGTGGCAGAGGCGGACGAGCGGGGTAATGCCGCCGGTGACGGCCACATCGCCGCGCAGGATGTCGGTGGCGTACTGGGTGATCCAGGCGGCCATGCCGTAGTAACGGCCCGGAGCGAACTCGGTGGACATGATCGGGATGTCCAGCTTCTGGTGCAGCTTGACGTAGCTGTAGATGTCCTCCTCGACCAGCGGGTCTTCGTACCAGTAGTAGTCGAGCTCCTCGATTGCGCGCCCGACGCGCACGGCGTCTTCGTAACAGTAGGCCCACATCGAGTCGAGCATCAGGATCATCTCATCGCCGACCGCCTCGCGGACGGCGCGGCAGATTTCGATGTCGGCTTTGGGGTCGGAGTGGGGGTGAATTTTGTGCGCGGTCCAGCCCTCCGACTGAAAGCGCAGGGCCTCTTCGGCGTACTCCTGCGGCGTTTCCCACCAGGCGGTGCTGGAGTAGACCGGCGCGGAGTCCTTGCAGGTGCCCAGCAGTCGGTGGATCGGCTGGCCGGCGAGCTTGCCGTTGATGTCCCAGAGGCAGATGTCGATTGCGCCGATCACGGAGGTGTGAATCGCGCGGTTCTGCTTCCAGAGGTCGGCCCAGATCGCGCCGATGTCCTGCGGATTGCGCCCGATCACGCGCGGCGCGGCGATGTCGATCAGCGGCTGCCCATGATGGTCGGGGCGGCTCAGAAAGGCGTTGCCGGAGACGCCCGCGTCGGTCTCGACCGTCACCACGCCCAACTGCCGCTTGCCGCCGAAGCGCATCCCCGATCCCACCCGCCACGGCTCGACCTCCCAGCCGAACGACTCCACAGTCACTTTGCTGATCTGCATTCGCCCGCTCCTCTGTTGTTTTCGCTGTCGGTTTTCGCCGTGTGTTACATCTGCGAGAGGTTGGTAACGAGGTTGTAGATGAACCAGCCGTCGCCGACCGTGAACGTTTCGGGCTTGGCGCGTTGGTTGTCGCGCATGATGCCGATGCCGTCGCTGAACGGTTCGAAGGAGACGATGCGGTCGTAGCGGACGCGGAAGCGCTCGCGGGGGCCGTGGAAGTAGATGTGCTTGGTCGTGACGCCGAGCATTCCGCTGTCGGCGTGTACCGTTTCTTCGCGGGAGACGCTGCGGCCGCGGAATGCGCTGGGGCGGTAGTACAAGCCCTTTGCGACGCGAATGCTGACGCCGTGCGAGCTGCCGCGAAACTCGCGCACCGTTTTCGTCTTGTAGTAGCCGGCATCCTCGACCACCCAGACGAGGTCCTCGGACTTCATCAGGTTGAACGGCGGCCGGCCGCCGAGGTCGGGCGGAGCGGGGATGTTGCCTTCCATTACCTCGCGCAGCACGGCGGCTTCGGCGACCTGCGTAAGCAGACCGCTATTGTTCAGCGCGCTGTCGTTGAGTCTGAAGAAGCGCTGGAACTCATTGACGGCGCGTTCCTCGGCGTGGCTCAGAATTCCGTCGTCCAGCGCGACCTCGACGGAATGCTCGAACGCGCCGACCAGCAGGCTGTGGCGGCTTTGGGCGCTCAGCTCGGCGTCGTCAAGCTCCGCACCGAGCTCGCTGAGCAGCGCTTCGTCGAGCACGGCGTCGCGGGCGTGGTCAGTAAGCCGCGCCAGCGCCTCGCGCTCACGCTGCTCCTCGGCCTCCTCAGCCGCCTTGCACTCAAGGTGCTTTGGGCCGAGCGCTTTCAGCGCTTCGCGGAAGCCGACATCCTCGCCACAGACAGAGCAGGTGGGCATGGGCAGATACTATCAGCTCGGCGGCGCCACGCGGGCTTGCGGGGGCGTAAAGGCCGGGATCGATCCGCGCAGATAGTCCTCAAATTCCGCGTAGAAGTCGTCTAGCTCGATGCCGAAGGTGACCTGGAACGCCCGGGCGAGCCGGTTTTCGCCTGGGCTGTCGTGATCGTGGCCGGCTGCCCACCAGCGGTCATAGCGCAGGGCGCGCCAGAGGTCGAACAGAACGGCCTGCTCGCCGAAGCGGTGGACAAGCCACTCGATCGCGACAAAACCGAGCGTGTAGGAGGGATAGTATGGCCCGCTACAGCAGTTTTCCTCCGCGTCTTGCAGCGCCGTCCCCGACTGGCGCGCGGCCCACCAGTTGCCGGACCGCAAGCTGGCGTAGGATCGCCCGCCCGCCGCCGACTCATACAGCGATTCGACGTACTCCGCTGACCCCTCGCTCACCCAGCGCGGAGCGATGTCGGCCCAGATGTTCCCCACCCAGCCTGTTGATGGACCGAGACGATCCTGCAGCACATGCAGGTATTCATGCGCGAGCAAGTGGTGGATGCCGGGGGTTTCTCCGCAGCCCAAGGAGTACCCGATCGAGCTGCTGCCTCCGGACCCGCATGCGCCGCGCGGCGAGTCTGTCCGCCAAACACTGATGCGGAGATCGCCTTGCGGCCTGATTCCCCAGCGCTGCTCGAAGAAGTTCATGATCCGGTCAAACGTGTTGCGGACATCGGCGAGCTGCGCCGCCGTGACGGCCGACGAACGCGTGAACACCACCGGCACACCGCCGGGCGGGTGCTCGCCGGAGACAAACCCCGGGAGCCGGTAGCCACCGGGCAATTGGTCGCGGAGGCGGTAGGCAAAGGCGGAGCCGTACGAGACGACGTCGTCGGCTTTGAGATTGCCGAGCCATTCAGGACCGCCGGGGAAGTGCGCGCGCCATTGCTGTCCAGCTGCATCCCAGATCCAGAGCGACTCGACGACGCCGCCCGAGTCCCAGAGCAGTTCTGCCACAGCGCAGTCCGAGGCGCAGGACGCGTACGCGCCTCGCTCAGAGTTGGAGTCCGCCCAGGCCCGGGCATCCCAGCCGTTGCCTCTGAAACGAAATGGCGTGACGGGGCGGCGCAGGCCGCCGCTGGTCCGGCCCCATTGCACCGGCGGACCCGGGCTGATGAGCAGCCAACGGGCGACGCTGAAGGCCTCATACAGGTAGGCGTCTTGGCACGACTCGACGGGCTCGATCTCGTCGTCGCGCGTCATCGTGTGGAAGCCTTGATGCTCGCAAGTGACCCGCCAGAGGCGGACCTGCTCGAGGCGCGGTAGCTCGTCGAACAGCTGCGAGACTTCGCCGGCATCTCCGATCAGGTTCCAGCCCGGATACAACGTGGTGGTGAACTCGGTGCTCGGCGGCGAAAACAAGCCCAGCTGGGCGTCGGTGAACACCGCAGCCCACTCCGGTACATCGAGCTGACCGTGGTCGTCATTGCCCCAGCAGTCAATGCGAGGCTGATGGCGAAAAGAGGAGGCGTCGACGCGCTGTTTGACGAGTACGCACGTGAACGACGCAAGCGGGTGGCTCCAGAGATACCAGCCGTCACTCAAGTTCCACGCCGAGTCGCATCCCGCGTAGTGTCGTCCTGTCCAACCAAGGCGGCAAATTCCGGTGCGGTTCGCCGCGACGCCAAGGATGGGGCTGTTTTCCGAGGTGCGCGCGCACACCAGCTCAACGACATCGAGCCAATACTGGCCGAGTGAACGGTCGCGGCTGATGCAAGTGTCGTCTCCACCGACAGCGAGGGTACCCGACCCACGGTCAAGCAAGCCCTGCCAATGCTCCACCTCACCTTGGCAGTGCAACCGCGGCTGGCCCGATTCACCGGTAGCGGCCGCAGAGGGGTCCGGCGAGTAGACCCACGGCTCGGAGGCGGCGAGCCCGTCTGACGGGGCCCAGCCGCAACGGTGCTCAGGGCCGATCAATTCGGGCAGCCACCAACGGTTCGGATTAGTGGTGTCCGGTTCGAGATCGCTGCGTGATCCCCAGCAGAGCCAGCCGGAACGCGCGGCGCGGACCGTCGAGTCGGGGGTGGGCCGAGCGCAGCTATAGCCCTCGCCCAGCGACAGATCAGCGGCGCGTAGACCAGGCGGGGGTTCGGCCTCGCCGTCGTCGTTGCGGCCCCAGCAGGCGACCGACTGCGCCGCCGTGATCAGACAGACGTGGGCCGCGCCGACAGCGAGCGAGCGGGGGCCAAAGTCCTCCCAAGCGGGCAACGAGTGCGGGCTGTCCTGCGCCGTGAGGGGAGGGACGACGAGCACCGCAGCAGCGAATGCGAGCACTAGCGCGAGGAATCGCCACCGCCAGCCTGAGATGTGCGGGGCGGGAGCGGAACGATGCGGTTCGGCCATCCTAATCAAGGGAGGCTCCTATCGCCCGCGGAACTGCGGCTCGCGCTTTTCGAGGAAGCTGGCGATGCCCTCGGCGCGATCCTCGCTGGCGCCGCTGATGCTCAGCGCCCAGGCCTCGCGCTCGAGCTGGCCGTCGAAATCGATCTCGGCGCTGTGCTGCACCAAGCGCTTGGTCAGCTCGATCGCCATACTCGGGCCGCGCGCGATCCGTTCGGCGAGCTTCAGGCTTTCGGGCAGCAGCTGTTCCGGATCGACGACGCGGTTGACGATGCCCCATTCGGCGGCCTGCTGCGCATCGACGCTCTCGCCGGTGAACATCATCTCGAGCGCGCGGCCGGTACCGATCAGCCGCGGCAGGTGGTAGGTCGAGCCGGTGTCGGGCGAGATGGCGCGATGCACGAACGCGGAGACGAAGCGCGCATTGCTGGAGGCGATCCGAATGTCGCAGACCAGCGCGAGCGACATGCCCGCGCCGGCCGCCGCGCCGTTGACCGCGGCGATGGTCGGCTTGGGGTAGGCCTTGATCGCGCTGAACAGCGAGCCCCAGTGCCCAATCGGCGCGGTCGTATGCCGTCGATAGGCCGACTCGACGAATTGCCTGCCCTCGGCGCGCGCTGCTTCGTCTTCGCCCACATCCGCGCCGGCGCAGAAGCCGCGGCCCTCGCCGGTGATCACTAACACCTTGATCGAGTCGTCGTAGCGGGTCGACTCGACGACATCGATCAGTTCGTGGACGAGCCGCCCGCCGACGGCGTTCATCCGCTCGGGCCGGCGCAGCGTGGCGACTGCTACGCCCTCCGCTTCGTCGGTCAGGCGCTCCAGCGAAACTTGTTGGTACTCCATCGCGCGTTCCTTTCCGTGATCGGGCGGTGATTTGGTTGTGATCGTCAGACTTTGTAACCGCCGTCGACGCTGATGACCTGTCCGGTGATGCCGGCGGATTCAGGCGCGGCGAGCAGCGAGGCCATCGGGCCCAGCTCTTCAGGTTCGAGCACGCGGTCCTGTAGGTTTTCCGCGGCGCGCAGTGCGTGCGCTTCATCGGCGGAGATGCCCATCGCCCTGCCCATCGCCTCCCAATCGACCAGCGCGGTGTTGGTCCAGCCGGGGCACAGGCAGTTGACCGTAATGCCGTGCGCGGCGGTGTCGTGGGCGAGCGCGCGGGTGAAGCCGATCAGGCCGTGCTTGGCGCAGGTGTAGGCGAGCGCGCCGCCGCTTCGCTTCGAATAACCGGAGCCGATGTTGATGATTCGGCCGTAGCCGGCGTCGCGCATCAGCGGCAGCGCCTCGCGCGTCGTCCAGTAAGCGGAGGTCAGATTAAGCGCGAGGTTGGCCTCGAAGACATCGTCGTCGTGGCTGAAGGGGTCCTGGCTGCCGCGCAGCGGCGCGCCGCCGCCGACATTGTTGACCAGGATGTCGACGCGGCCGAACTGCGCGAAGCCTTCGCGCACGGGCGCTTTGGCGTCGTCGCGGTCAAGCGCATCGGCGACGACTGCGAGCCCCGCCGAGCCGAGCGCTTCGGCCTCCCCGACCACAGCGTCGAGCTGCTCGCGGGTGCGCGAGGAGACGACGATCGTCGCGCCGTCGCGCGCCATCTCAAGGGCGATGGCGCGGCCGATCCCGCGGCCGCCGCCGGTCACCACCGCCACGCGTTCGTCCAAGCGTCCCATGCGCCGCCTCCAGTCCGTGTCGGGCAGGGTAGCGGGTCGGACCTCAGCGGCGGGGACGGCGGGAGCGGCAAGCATGGCAGTCGCAAGCCCAGCGCCGATCCACCAGGTGAACCAACCCGTGAATCACCCCATCGCGCCGGTCAAACGCTGGAAGCAGCCGATCAAGAATCCGCTGATCGCCGAATTCGTAGGCGCGGAACACCCAATGCGCGACGAAATCGGCGAGCTGCACGAGGCGGCTCGCCTCACTGTCCACATAAAGCGGAACCTCCGCGTAGCTCGCCATTTGGCCGATCCTCGCTCCTGAGGTCGAGCCGCTGGTGCGCCAGATGTCCATCAACGACTGAATTTGCCGCTCGCTGCGGCTTTTGTCGACGATGCCGATGCAACGGTGATAGTCGTGGTCGAGATTCGCCCGCCGTCCCAACATCCCGTCGCAGCGCTTGAAGAACTCCTCGTGTACCCGCTCGAGCGGCTCGCCACGATGCCGTGAACGGCGGTCAAGCGCAGTTGCGAACAGGATCGGCGCTTCCCTGCCGCCGTCCGGGATGCTTAGCAGTAGAGATGCGATCCCCTCCGTCACTGCGGATCTGGCCGCAGGCGTGATCCGACGCCACGCCCCTTTGCCTGTGCGGATATGTTGCGCATGGAGCTCTCGACCTGCGACGCGGTCGTCCAATCCTTGAGAGAACTCCTCAACTGCCCGGGCAAGCGGACGCGCATCCTGCTCATGTACGGCGAGGCCGCCAATCACGAGATGCCTCTTGTTTGCCGAACCCGCGTCATCGCCGTAGAGAAGGAACATCAGCCGTCTCTTGAGAAGGGGAGAAGAGGAAAGGGAGGACAGGCGGTGGGCGGAACGCCAAGCCCGTGCGAGAAAGGCAGGGGCATCACCGCGTGTCAAGGCCATTTTCGCACATCGCCGAGAGCGCGTCAAGCCCGCCGCTCACCTCAGCGCCGGTACAGCTCCAGCTCGGCGCGCTGGAGCGCGTGCGCCTGGTCGGTGGAGACGCCAATCGACCAGTGCAGTGTTGGTCCAACGGGGCAGAGTCGGTAGAGGGAAACTGTGCCGGTCACTCGTCGCGCGAATCCGTTTCGCCGGATAGTGGGGCGATGTTCACGTTTCCGCCCTCTTGAACTTCGACACGGAAGATTGAAGTGGCGCTCTGCTCCTGGCGTTGAGTCTGTTGCTGCGCCTGAGTCTGGATTTGCCGCTGCGCCTGATGCTGCTGTTGGGTTTGCTGCTGGCGCTGCTCTTGGCGTTGCTGCTGCCAAGCGAACAAGGCGATGCTCGCCGCTCCCGTGCTGAGACCGGCGATTCCGGCGAGCAGACAGCAGAGCCACTCAGCCACGACTGACCAGACCGAGCCTGAGCGGCGTCACGCGCGCTAGCCGGCTGCCGCCGATGCGGCGGCCTGTGCATCGGACGACGCGCCGATCCCGCGAATCTCTTGGACTGCGCCCCGATGCGTCCACCACAGCCCGACGCTCGTGACCATCTCAACGCACAGCTCGTAGCCGCGCTCCGAGACATCGGAATATGTGCGGATCTGGGCGCCGACCTCGTCAATGCCCAGGTGCAGATGCGAAGCGTCGAACAGCACGGCTCTGCCGCGCGGACAATTGTGGTCCAGCAGCAGCGGCAGCCCGACAGGGCTGTCGACTCGAAACTCCACACGCCTCAGATCGGGAGCGACCCCGCCATCAATCCAGCCGGCGTTGAGGCAGTCCGATGGGTGCATCACGAGATGCGTCGGCTCACACTCCGTCGCAGCAGTGATGCAGCGCTGCGCCTCGTCCAACGCGGGATCAACGCCGCTTTCGGCGCTGATCGGGTCGCCCAGATCAAGCAGGTCCGTCATCTGACCCCACAACACTCTGCGGGCGAGGGCGAGCAAGCGCGGCAGTACGGGGTTGACCATCTGCCTCGCCAGACTGTCCTCGGTCTCGTCGTCGCGGCGATGCGGCCAAACGTATGGAGCTTGCATCTTCGTGACCACACGCTGGATTGCCGCCTCGCGCTCCACGCTCGCCCACGAGCCATCCGCGAGCAGTTCGCTGCGCGTGTAGGGCTGCTTCGTCGTGTGGTAGCGCGTCGAGATCACATTGCGCGAGGCGGAGATCAGGGGATGATGCATACCACGCTCCGCGCGCAGCAGGCGGCTGAGATCGTCAAACCCAACGATCTGCTGCGGGCCGGTGTTGAAGAGCCACTTGCCTGCGCAGGCCTGGCCCTCTTGCGCCTTGAGGCGGCTGTAGATGTCCGGCAGATCGCGCATCGTCAGCTCCGCTCTCCGAATGCAAGGATAGCGTGCGGCTCGCCTTAGCGGCGTCAGGCGTCGATTACCTGGTCGCGGCGGCGACGACGGGTGAAGGAGATGCGGCTGCCGATTGGGCCGGGGCCGGCGATGAGGATGGTGAGGGGGGCGGCGACGGAGGCGATGCTGAGGACGATCAGGAAGAATGCGGCGCCGCCGGCCACGATGATCGCCAGCAGTGTGCAGACCAGCATTGCGGCGAGGGCGAAGATGATGCGGCGGAAGAGGTTGTTTAGCAGGTTCATGGGATGTTTCCTCAACTGCTGGGCGGCGTGGGTTGGCGCCGCGGGCGTAACAGGTTGCAGGGGTCAGACGCAGGTGGGCCAGGACGCGAGGGTTTTGGTTTGACCGCGCGGGGGCGGGGTTGCGGGAAAGCGCTGGACGGCTTCGAGCAGCCAGCGGCGGGTGTCGGCGGGGTCGATGATTTCGTCGAGGTTCATTATCCCGGCTGCGCCGTAGGGCTCGTGGCCGAGCGTCCAGTCGTCGATCAGGCGTTGGCGCTCGGCTTCGGGGTTGGGGGCGTTTTCGATATCGCGGGCGTGGACGACGTTAACGCCGACGCCCGGATCCATGAAGGAGATTTCGGCGCCGGGCCAAGCGGTGACGAGGGCGTTATCGAGGCTGTTGCCGGAGAGGGAGAAGTAGGCGAGGCCGAAGGCCTTGCGGAGGACGACGGTGAAGCGCGGGACGGTGGTGAGAGCGAGCGCTTCGAGGAACATGATCGCCTTGTGCAGGAGGCGGTTGTGTTCGGGCTGGCTGCCGACGATGAAGCCGGGCACATCCTGCAGGAAGACGAGCGGGATGTTGAAGGCCTCGCAGAGGCAGAGAAATTGAGTTGCCTTGTCGCAGGTTTCGGGGGTGAGCGCGCCGGCGTTGAACATGGGATTGCTGGCGAGGATGCCGACACTGTTACCGCCGATGCGGGCGAGGGCGGTGATCAGGGAGCGCCCGAAGCGCGGCTTGAGTTCCAGCATTTGTCCGTCGTCGACGATCCGGGCGATTATGCGGTGCATGTCGTAGGCGCGCTGGCGGCGGGTGGGGACGAGTTCGGCGAGTTGGGGATCGGATTCGGCGCGGTCGTTACCGGGAAGTATGGGCGGCGTCTGCCAGCAGTTGTCGGGCATGTAGGAGAGGAATGTTTTGATCAGGGCGATTGCGGCGTCCTCGTCGTCGGCCACCTGATCGATCTGGCCGGTGCGGTCGAGGTGGACGTCGACGCCGCCCAGGTCTTCGAGCGAGATGCGCTCGCCGGTGGCGATTTCGATGACGCGGGGGCTGGAGACGGCCATCGAGCTGCCGCGCACCTGCACGACGAAATCGGAGAACGCGCCGTGGAAGGAGGAACCGCCGAAGGACTCGCCAAGGATGGCGGTGGCGAGGGGGATGCGTCGGCGGCGGCGGCCCATTTCGAGTCCGGGCGGGATTTTGCTGAAGCCCTCGGAGCCGAGCGCGTCGGGCAGGCGCGCGCCGCCGGTCTCGCCGAAGTAGACGTAGGGGACGCCCTGGGTGAGCGCCTGCTCGTAGATGCGCTTCATGCGCTTGCCGCCGACGACCGAGGAGGAGCCGTGGAGGACGGTGATGTCGTCGCCGCAGGCGGCGGCGGGGCGTCCGTCGATCTTGCCCCAGCCGCCGATTTTGCCGTCGCCGGGGGTGCGCTGGCGGACATCGGGGTGCTCGGAAACGGCGAATGTACCGATTTCGCGGAAGCTGCCGGGGTCGAAGAGCCGGTCGAGGCGCTCACGGATGGTGAGGCGTCCGCGGTCGTGCTGGCGGGCGATGCGATCGGCGGAGCCCATTTGCTCGACGATGCGCTCGCGGCGGGCGTGCAGGTCGTCGCGGATTTGCTGCGGGGTGCGGACGGCGTCGGTCATTGGGCAGTCTCCGGTTGGGGTTGGGGGAGCGGCGCCTGTTCGGCGGCGCCGGTGTGGGTGTAGAGCAGCCAGGCCTCTTTGACGGTCTGGCCGGCGGCGGTGAGCATTGTCGCGTAGGTTCGCACCTGCTTCTTGTAACGCCGATCGCGCTTGCGATCGCGGGAGCGGTCGCTCTTGAAGTCGACGACGACCCAGCCGTCGGACTCGTGAAAGATGAGGTCGGCGACGCCTTCGGTGATGGTGACTTGGGCGGCGTCGGCGCCGTTGGCGCTGTTTGCGGCCTGGACGAGGGGGAGCTCGAAGTGGCGCTGGTCGGACCGGGCGGCGCGGCGGAGCAGGTCGGTGTTGAGGGCGCGGCGGATTTCGGCCGCAAAGTCGGTGGGATCGAGTTTGTACTCCTCGGCGACGCGCTGGGCGATGTTGGCGGTTCGGGCGGGGTCGTTGAGGTCGGCGAGGGCAAGCGCGCGGTGGATGGCGATACCGCGCTTGAGCGCCTGGGCGCGAGAGGATGCGGGAGGAACGTATTCAGGAGGAGTAGTGTCGTCGTCGCCATCGTCGGCGGTGCCGGCTTCGCGCTCGGCTTTTTCTGCGTCGCCGCCGTGTTGGGAGGGCGCGCGGGTGATGATGTTGACGCGGCCGGTTTCGAGCGTTGCGTCGCGGCGGGATTGCCAGGCGTCGGTGATCGCCTGGTGGGCGACGGGCGCGGGTTCGGGGGTAGGCGGTTCGAAGGCGTCGAACTGATCGGGGGAGAGCTCGATGACGTGATCGGGGTCGGCGGTTTGGAGGGGTTCTTCGAGGAAGGCGGCGAAGGTGGATTCGGCGCGGCTCTGGGCGAGGAAGTGGGGGAGGATGAGCCAGTCTTCGGCGCGGGTGGCGGCGACGTAGAGGAGGCGTCGGAATTCGGCTTCGGCGTGGGTGCGTTCGCGATCAGGGTCGAAGCCGGGGGTGTGGAAGCCGGCGCTGCTGGGGCCGACCTGAATTTCGAAGGTATCGTTTTCGCGGTCGACCATCAGCTGGGTGGTGTCGCGGCGTCCGTCGCCGAGTTTGGGGACGATCACGATGGGGAATTCGAGGCCTTTGGCCTGGTGGATGGTGAGGATGCGGACGACCTGCTCGACGGCTTCGGAGGTGGCGGATTCGGCTTCGGAGAGGTCCTGATCGCGGCGCTGGGCGATCCATTGGACGAAGGGGCGGAGGGAGTCTTCGGCGGCGGCGGCGAATTCGGCGGCGCGGTGAACGAGCATCTGCAGGTTGGCGGCGCGTTCTGCGCCGTGAACGCCATGGGCGAACTGCGCTTCGAGCAGGCCGGATTTGTGCAGTACGAAGTCGATGAACTGGGGCAGGGAACGGTCGCGCAGGCCGTCGCGGAGGCTGCGCAGCTGCGCAAAGCCGTCGCGGAGCGGGCCGTCGTACTCGTCGGGCACGGCGTGTTCGTCGAGTGTGAAGCGGGCGCGGCGGTTGGGGTCGTTGCGGGCGTAAACGTAGTCGAAGAGTTCCTGGTCGGAGGCGGAGGCGAGAGGGGTTTTGAGGGCGGACATGACGGCGACTTCGTCGGTGGGGTCGTCGACGGCCATAAGGATGTTGGCGAAGTCGTGGATTTCGGGGCGGGTGAAGAAGCCGCGTCCGCTGTCGAGGTGGTAGGGGATGGCGTGCTGGTCGAAGGCTTTGGTGTAGGTGTCGATTGCGGTGCGGGTGCGGACCAGGACGGCGATGTCGCCCATCCTGGGCGGGCGCGGGGCAGGGCAGGCTTGCTTTCGCTGGCAGGCGTCGCAGTTTTCGCAGGGCAGCTGGCCGAAGCCGGCGCGGTTTTCGGTGAGGTCGTGGATCAGGCGAACGAGCAGATCGGCTTCGGCTTCACGGGCCAGGGCGACCCGCTCGAACACATCGCCGCCGTTGATGACGACGACGCCCGGGCCGTCGCCCTCGCGGTGTGCGGCGATTGGCTTGCCGTAATCGGCCTGCGCGCCGCGGTGTTCGGGATCGGTGTGCAGGATTTGGGGGAAGGCGTCGTTGGCCCAGCCAACGAGGTCGGGGCGAGAGCGGAAGTTGACGCCGAGCCGCTCGACGGCTGCGCCGGCGTCGTCCTGGGCGGTCTGCTCAAAGATGCGCTGGACTTGCTGATAGATGCGGATATCGGCGCGTCGGAAGCGGTAGATGGACTGTTTGGGGTCGCCGACGACGAAGAGTTTGCCGGGGGCGGGCTGCGCGGCGCGCCAGTCGTCGGTGTCTTCGGCGGCGGCGAGCAGGAGGACGAGTTCGGACTGGAGCGGGTCGGTGTCCTGGAATTCGTCGATCAGCAGGGTTTTGAAGCGTCGGCGGAAGTGCTGGCGGGCGCGGGGGTGGTCGCGGATCAGGTTGCGGGCGTAGAGCAGGAGGTCGTCAAAAGAGAGTTTGCCGGCGGCGCGGCGGCGGTCGGCGTGCCAGGTGACGAAGTCGTTGAGAGCGCGGAGCAGGCGATGGAGCGCGGTGCTGCGCACGGCGTCGGCGAACTCGTTGCGGTCGTCGGCCGCGTCGTCCCAGAGTTCGCGGGCTTCGGCGTTGCGCTTGTACTTGCGGGGCGGGCGGATCGCAGGATCGGCGGCGAACAGGGCCATGCGTCGGGCGAGGGCGTCGGCGTCTTCGCCATCTCGCTCGCCGCCGCGCAGGTCGTCGAGTCCCTGCAGCAGCGCGGCAATTCGGTTGTGCGCTTCCGGGCTGTCCTCGACCCGCCGATAGGCGGCGGCGGTCCGCTGCGCGTCGGCAATCCACTGGTCCAGCGTCGCGGCCGGGTCGGGGACTTCCGCGCCGAAGCTGGGGGGGTTGAGGTCGCGGTAGCGGCCGACGAGTTCGGCGGCGTCCTGGATGTGCGAAACCGCCAGGCCATGGCTCAGCATCTCTTCCAGCGCGCTGGCGTGATTCTGGTCGCGCCCGGACCAGATCCAGTCGTCCCAGGCGTCCCGGAAATCAAGCGTCTGGCCGAGCTGGTCGAGCACGCTGAAGTAGGGGTCAAGTTTGGCCTCGAAGGGGCGCTCGCGGAGCAGGCTGGAGGCGAAGGCGTGGATGGTGCCGATCTGCGCGACATCCACCTGTTCCTGCGCTTTGCGCAGGTGTTCGCGCTCTTCCGGATTGGGGGCGTCTTTCAGCTCGTCGGCCAGGCCGCGGCGGATTCGGGCGCGGAGTTCGCCAGCGGCCTTTTCGGTGAAGGTGATGGCGACGATTTCGCGCAGTTCGGCCTTGCCCTGGCGGACGGTTTCGATCACGCGCTCGACCATCACGCGAGTTTTGCCCGCGCCCGCGCCGGCTTCAAGGAAGAATGAGGTGTCGAGTTCGTGGACGACGCGGCGGCGGATATCGGCGTCGGCGGGCTGGCGCGGGGCGTGGGACGAGTTGGCCATCAGCGGATGCGCTTTGCGACTAGGTGCTCGAAGTCGGCGGTGAGGGACTGGTTGCGGCGCTGCTTGGTTATGTAGCGGGGGGCGACCTGCGAGTTGCAGGCGGGCTGGAAATCGCACCACTTGCAGTGGGTGTCGTCGGGCTTCTTCTGGGCTGAGCGGAAGGGGAAGGGGAAGAATGCGCCGTTGACGATGCCGTCGGAGATGGTTTCCAGGACATGCTCCAGCTCGTCGGCGGGCGTGAGGGCGTCGGGCGTTCCGTGGGCGGCGAGCTCGATGCCATCGAGCGGTTCGCGCTGGAAGCCGCCTTTGGCGGAGACGTAGAAGAACTCGGCGGTGGATGCGGCGAGCTCGCCGCGGTCGTCCTGCTCCATTGCGTGGAGGTAGAGGGGCAGTTGCATGAGGTAGCCGGAGCGGAAGGCTTCGGCGGCGGCGCGGCGGTGCTTGCCGGTCTTGTAGTCGATCGCGCGGCGGCGTCCGCCGGGCGCTTCGTCGACCCGGTCGATTCGGCCGTTGACGATCAGGATGTGCTTCTTGTCGGGGTCTGCATCGTCCTCGCCAGCCTCCAGCTCAACGCCCTTGAACTCGTGCTCCACATGGCGCGGGCGCCAGCGGGGATCGGCGACGGCGCGGGCAGCTTCGGCCTGGCGGGCCTGTTCGAGGTCGTCGAGCACCTGTTGTCGGAGGCCGGCGGCGA
Organism: Dehalococcoidia bacterium; assembly: GCA_965203165.1. GTDB lineage: Bacteria > Chloroflexota > Dehalococcoidia > Bin125 > Bin125 > CATQGW01. The sequence continues at coordinate 3,062,123 of OZ241849.1, read as the reverse complement.
TGCCCGGGGGACCGAGTTGGCGCTTCTTTTCGGCTTCGTCGAGCTTTGTAGTGGCGACTTCGAGCAGCGGGGCGGGGTCGTGGGCGTATTCGGGCCAGTCAGGGCGTTTCTTGTCGAGCCAGTTTTGCACCCAGGCTTCGAGGATCTCGTGCATGAGGCTGCCGCGATCGAGGACGGAGAGTTCGCCGCCTTCTTCGGGCTCTTCGACGGCGTGGACGCCGAGGATGTTGGCGAGGAAGAAGCGGTAGGGGCAGGCGGCGTAGCGCTCGAGGGCGGTGGCGGAGAGGGTGCGTTGGCCGTCGAAGGGATTCCAGAGGTCGCCGGGTGGGCGGATGACGCCGTCGAATTCGGTGAAGCCGGGGCTGCTGCGTCCGCGTCGGGCGATGTCGGCGCGCTCGGCGGGGAGGCCGCCGATTTCGAGCAGCAGTTGGTGGCCGACGACGCCGGGAGCGCTGAGCATGGCGATGCGCAGGTCCGATTCGTCGAGCGCGCGCTGCTCTGCGCCCCAAACGGGCGCGCCGTCGTCGTCGGGGCGCGGCGCGGCTTCGGAAACGGCGGCGGGGAGGCGTTGGAAGCGCTCGTTCCTGTTGAGGGCTTCTTCATCGAGCGGAGCGGTACCGGAGCCGTTGACGCGGGCGATGGCCTGGGTGAGCAGGACGGAGGGATGTGAGGGTCCGCCGACGGCGGAGGCGCGGCGGGCGTAGGAGAGGGTGAGTTGTTTGCGGGCGGCCTGCTCGATCAGGGTGAAGGCGAGACGGTCCAGGCGGGTGCGGGTTTGGCCGAGGCGCAGGGCTTCGGCTCCGATTTGGGCGTTGAGGTCGCGGCGGGCGCTGTCGGGCAGGAGTGGGTCCTGGCGTGGGACGGCGGGGAAGCTGCGCTCGGCCATGCCGGGGACGAAGACGGCGTCGAAGCGGAGGGTTCGGGCTGCGCCGGCGGCGTTGCCGATCAGGACGCCCTGGAGCGCGCGGCGTGGCCGGAGGCGGGACTTGTTGAGCGCGCCGCGTGCGGCGTGGAGCAGTCGGGCGGAAGTGTAGTGGGCTTCGATTCGGTCGATGCCGCCGAGCTCGGAGAGGGCGGCGCGGATCGCGTCGATTAAGCGGGGGTAGTCGTCGGGCGCGTCCTCAGCTGCGTCGGAGTCCGGCCTGCCGCGGCCGTCGTTGATGTAGTCGTTGAGCGCATCGAGCACGACTTTGACGGCGTCGGACCAGTTGCCGGCTTGCGCAATCTGGTCGGCGCGCGATTGCAGGTCGTCGCAGACCGCCAGCAGTTCGCGAGTGGCTTGCTGCTCGTAGGGGCGTTCGGCGTCGTTGCGCTTGAGTGAGCCGAGGTGCTGTTCGAGGTGGGAGTGGAACTCGGCCCAATCGCTGGTCAGGCGGGCGCTGCGGGAGATGCGCTCCCACTGGAGCGGCTTGGGGCGCGGTCCTACGGGGAGGCGGGCGCGGAGGGTGGGGTTGCCGAGGAATTCGAGCAGTTGGGGGCGTTGGGGCTTGTCGCAGAGCAGTTCGAGCAGGCGCAGGGCGGCGCGTCCGGGGTTGGTGTGGAGGACGGGCTGTCCGCCGGCGACGAATGCGGGGATGTCGGCGCGTCGGAGGGCGTCGGCGAGGCTGGCGTCGCCGGCGGCTCCGGCGCGGTGGAGGATCGCCATTTCGTGAAACTTGACGCCGCCTGCGGCGGCGTCAAGGACGCGGCGGGCGGTTTCGGCGGCTTCGGCGCGGGGATCGGAAGTGGAGAAGCCGGCGGCGGCGGCCGGGGTCGATTGGGCGGGCGCGGACGGGAGCGGCTCGGCGTCGGTTTCGGCTTCGAGGGTGTCGGCGAGGGCGGCGGCGTGGTCGTCGCCGTCGGGCGCGGGGATCAGCACGTGGACAGGGACCTGCGCGGCGCAGCGGGCGAGCAGTTGGCGTTGGACGCGGGTGAAGTCGTACATGCCGGTGACGATCAGCGGCGCGCCGCCGAGCGCGGCGGCGATGTCGTGGGGTCGGGCCTGGGCGAGGGCGTCTTCGTAGAAGGAGGGGCGGTCGCGGAGCTTGGCGGCTCGGTCGCGCCAGGCGGCGTAGAGCGCGGCGAGGTCGGCGATGATGCGGCGGTCGTCGGCGTTGGCGGGGCGGTCGTGGGCGAAGCTGGCGAATGTTTCGGCGTCGACGCCGCCCTCGCGGAGGTCGGTGAAGGTGACGTGCAGCGCTTCGGCGAGGCCGGGGGAGTTGGGGTCGAGTTCGCGGATCTGGCCGGCGGCGGCGCGTTCGCGGATGATGTCGTCAAGCAGGAGCGGGGCTGCGCCGGGTGGGAGCGGGGTGCGCTTGGGTAGGTCGGCGCGGTCGGCGATTTCGCGGGCGAGATCGGCGGGGGTGAAAAAGTAGATGGCGGCGAGCGGGCCGATTCGTTGTGCGAGGCGGCGCTGGTGGTAGAGGCGCTGGAGGCCGGAGCCGACGAGGATGTTGACGCGGGCGAGAGGTTGGCCGCCGCGCCGCTCGCCGAGCGCCGCTTCGAGGCGGCGCTCGGCGGCGGCGATGTCGCGGCAGCGCTCAATGGTGAGGGGCATAGGGAGAGGGTAGCCCGCGAGCGCGTTTGCGTGGGCGGTAGAGAACGCCAGCCGCGGGCTAGACGGCGGAGGGGCCGCGCTCGCGGGTGCGGACGCGGACGGCGTCTTCGACGGGGAGGACGAAGATCTTGCCGTCGCCGATCTGGCCGGTGCCGGCGTTTTCGAGGATCGCGTCGATCACGGAGTCGAGCGGGGTGGTGTTGATCACGATCTCGATGCGGATTTTGGGCAGGTAGTCGACCTGCACCTGCTGTCCGCGGTACTCCTGGACCATGCCGCGCTGCGCGCCGCGGCCGCGGACTTCGGTGATCGTCATGCTGACGATGCCGATCTGTTCGAGGGCGTGGCGGACGATCGAGAGTCGTTCGGGTCGGATGATGGCGATGACCATCTTCATGGGACGAGCCTTTCTGTAGCGGGGGCGGCCGGGTGGGCCGCCCCCGCGCTGTGGTTGCCGCGGGGCGAGGCTAGTCGCCGCCGCCGGCGGGTGCGGGAGCGGGCGACTCCTCGAGTGCGGAGACTTCGGTCGCGGTGCCCGGCGCGACGGTGGGGAACTCGGGGTAAGCGCCGATGCCGTGCTCCTGGACATCGAGGCCGGCGAGCTCTTCGGCTTCGCTGACGCGCAGGCCGATGGTGTTCTTGATCACGAAGAACAGGATGCCCGCAGTGGCGAGTGTCCAGCCGAGGACGGCGAGGATGCCGACGATTTGGACGCCGAGAGCCTCAATGTTGCCGCCCATGAAGAGGCCGTGCGAGGGCGCGCCCCAGGCGTCGGCTGCGCCGGCGGTGGCGAAGAGTCCGACGGCGAGGGTGCCCCAGACGCCGCAGGCGCCGTGGACGGAGATCGCGCCGACGGGGTCGTCGATGCGGATGCGATCGAAGAAGGCGACGGAGAAGACGACGAGGACGCCGCCGATCGCGCCGATGATGATCGCGGCCCAAGGCTCGACGAAGCCGCAGCCGGCGGTGATCGAGACGAGTCCGGCGAGCGCGCCGTTGAGGGTGAGGCCGAGGTCGGCCTTGCCGTAGCGGAGCTTGGCGACGCCCATGGCGACGACTGCGCCAGCGCCGGCGGAGAGGGTGGTGTTGATGGCGATCCAGGCGGCTTCGGTGGCGAGCCCGCCGGTGAGGCCGAGGGTGGAGCCGGGGTTGAAGCCGTACCAGCCGAACCAGAGGATGAACATGCCGAGGGCGGCCATGCTCATGTTGTGTCCGGGAATGGCGGTGGGGGTGCCGTCGGAGGCGTACTTGCCGATGCGGGGTCCGAGCAGGAATGCGCCGGCGAGTCCGGCCCAGGCGCCGACGCTGTGGACGAGGGTGGAGCCGGCGTAGTCCATGAAGCCCATCTCACCGAGCCAGCCGCCGCCCCAGCCCCAGTTGATCACGACGGGGTAGATCAGGCCGGTGATGAAGACGGTGTAGAAGAGGTAGGCGGAGAATTTGGTGCGTTCGGCGAGCGCGCCGGAGACGATGGTGGCGGCGGTGGCGGCGAAGGCCCACTGGAAGAAGAAGACGGCGGCTTCGGAGACGCCGTCGGTCTCGGTCAGCCCGCCCAGCGCGGGGAAGAACGAGTGGCCGCCGATGAAGCCGCCCTGGCTGGTGCCGAAGGCGAAACCGAAGCCGACGGCCCACCAGACGACGCCGCCGAGCGAGGCGTCGAGCACATTCTTCATCAGGATGTTGGAGGTGTTCTTGACGCGGACGAAGCCGGCCTCAAGCAAGCCGAAGCCGGCCTGCATGAAGAAGACGAGGATGCCGGCGATGACGTACCAGATGGTGTCGACGGCGAGGATCAGGTCGGCGACGGCGGCGGCGTCCTGCGCGGCGGCGATGCCGAGGGTGGCGAGCAGGGCGGTGACGAGGCCGGCCGCAAGGCCGATGCCCGCTCGTTTGGCTCCACGGGGGAGCTTGCTCCGTAAGGGGAACGTGCGAATTCCGGGGTGAATCATGCATTCCTCCGTTTCCCGGGTGGGTGATGTCATTGAGTAAGCTATGCAGCGTCGGCGGCAGCTTGGTTTCGCGCGGTTTACGCGCTTGTGTCGCTTGGATGTCGCCATGTTTCGGTGATGTTTCGAGGGAACGTAAATCGGGCAGGTGAGCGGAGCGGGACGATGAACTATCGGCTGATGCGGGCGGTGACGCGAATTCAGGATGCGCAGTTTTCGCTGTTTGGGGGGCGCTGGATGGGTCCGCCGACGCTGCGGCTGACGACGACGGGTCGGCGGAGCGGTCGGGCGCGGCGGGTGCTGCTGCTGTATCTGGCGGATGGGGAGCGGCTGGTGGTGATCGCGTCGGCGGGCGGGGCGGCTTCGGATCCGGACTGGTGCAAAAATCTGCGGGCAAATCCGCGGGCGGTGGTGGAGCGCGGCGGGCGGGCGACGACGGAGTACGAGGCGGTGGAGTTGGAGGGTGAGGAGCGGGAGGCGATGTTCGGGAAGATGTGCAGCCTGTTTTCGCACTTCGAGGGGTACCAGCGGAAGGCGGGGCGGCTAATTCCGGTCATCGCGTTGACGCCCGCACAGGGCTGATCGGACGGAGCTGATAGGCTCGCGTGGAGAGGTTGCGATTGAGTTTCCTGCGACGAATTCTCGGGCGCGACGACAAGACGGCGACGGTGCCGGCGACGGCGACGGCGTCTCAGCCGTCGCCTGCGACGGCTGAACAAGCGCCCGCCCGCGGCGATGCGCCGCCGCGCCGCCGCCGGCGGCGCAAGAAGCGCCCAGCCGCCGCGGCCGCGCCGCCGCGCGCCCAGCCGAACGTCGCCCCACCACCCACTCAGCCGCGCGCTCAGCCGCCTCATCGAGAGCGGGGCAAACGGGGCCGTTCCGAGGGCGGACGCCCCCGACGGCGCGGCGGCGGAGGCGGCATGACCGCCACGCAAAAAGCGCTGCTCTCCGGCGGCTACGAACTACCCGACCTGGGCGCTGTGGACAGCGTGAGCGAAGACGAGTGGCCGCCCGCGTTCCGCGACCTGGGCGTCTCCGAGCGGATGCTCTCCGTCCTGACCGCGCTCCGCTTTGAAGAGCCGACGCCGATCCAGGAGCAGGCGGTCCCGCTGTTGCTCGACGGCCGCGATGTGGTCGGCCAGGCGCAAACCGGCACGGGCAAAACAGTCGCGTTCGGCATTCCCGCGATCGAATTGTGCGACCCCGCAATGGGCGAGGCGCAGGCAATCGTGCTGGTGCCCACCCGCGAGCTGGCCGCGCAGGTGGGCACCGTGCTCGAGTTCTTCGCCCGCGCGGCCGGACTCGAGGCGACGGTGCTGATGGGCGGGCGGCGACTCAACGACGACTTCGCCAACCTCGAACGGGGACCGCAAATCGTGGTGGGCACCCCGGGGCGAATCATCGACCACCTCGAACGCCGCACGCTCAATCTCAGCTGGGTGAAGCTGGCCGTGCTCGACGAGGCCGACCGCATGCTCGACATCGGTTTCGAGCCCGACATGCGGCGCATCCTGCGGCGCTGCCCCCAGGACCGCCAGACCGCGCTCTTCTCGGCCACCATCCCGACTCCGATCAAAACGCTGATCTGGCGCTACATGCGCGAGCCGCAGGAAATCCACATCGCCCCCGAAGCCGCCACCGCCGAGGGCATCAACCAGCGCTACTACGAAGTCGCCGACCGCGACAAGACGCGCGCCGTGAACGAACTGCTGCCCGAGCTGGACGGCCGCACGCTGGTTTTCTGCAATATGAAAGTCACCGTCGACCGCCTGGTCGACCGCCTGCGCCGCGCTGGACTCAACGCAGACGCAATCCACGGCGACCGCGACCAGCGCAAGCGCGACAGCGTGATGAACGCTTTCCGCGCCGGCCAGGTCCAATTCCTGGTCGCCACCGATGTCGCAGCCCGCGGCCTGGACATCCCCGACGTCAACCATGTAGTTAACTACGACCTGCCGCAGACCGCTGAAGACTACGTACACCGCGTCGGCCGCACCGGCCGCGCCGGCAAATCGGGCAGCGCCGTCAGCTTCGTCAGCGAATGGGACTACGAGCAGCTCGAAAAAATCCTGTCGGTCGTAGGCGACGAGCTGGAACGCGCGGAGCTGGAGCTGTATCGGCGCTAACGGCGGCCAGCGGCGCTAACCCTAATCCCGCTGCGACCAACGCTCCCGCATCCGCTCCGACGGCTTGCCCACCTTCGACCCCGTATCGAGCTTCGCGCGCACCTCCCGCAGCACTCGCGACGCGAGCCGCGGCTCATACCGCCCCAACCAGTCCCGCACCGGCTGCTCATCGCGAATCCCCAGCTCGCGCAGCGCCCACGAAAGCGCCTTCACGATCAAATCCTCCCGCGCGTCGACAAACAGATCGCACACCGCCAGCGTGCGCGCCGCGTCGCCCTTGCCCAGCTGCCGCTCGTTGAGCGCGATCGTCGAGACGATCGCGGTCCGCCGCCAGTGCTCGTTGGGCGAGCGCGCCCAGCGCATCACCCGCGCGTCCGAAATCTGGCCGCGCTGCCAGGCCGGGCCGCTGAGCAGCCGCGCGAAATGATCCACGCTCGCCCAGCCGTCCAATGTCGCGCCCAGACGCTCCAGCCAGCGCCAGTTGAGCAGCGCCGCCGCGCCGCGGTGCCGCGCGGCCAGCTCGAACGCGACGCTGCGCTGCCAACCGCCGCGCTGCGTCAGCGCGGCGCACAACAGTAACACCGATTCCGCGTCGGTCTGTTTCAGATCGCCGGCGAGTTGACGCGCGATCGCCCGCATCTGCGGGGTGCGCATCGGCTGCGGCGCATTCGCCAGGCGGCGTTCGACCTCGTTGGCGGTAATCATCGCTGCGCCGCCGATCGTCCCGCAATGCGCCCGAACACCGCGCCCGCCATCAGGCCGGAGCCGCCCGCGTAGTTGTCGTAGAACAGCCCGCCGACCAACTCGCCGGCCGCGTACAGCCCGTCGATCGGCTGCTCCTCCGTATCGAGCACCTGCGCCGAGCGCGGATCAATCCGCAGCCCGCCGAAGGTGAACGTAATCCCGCAGGTCACCGCGTAGCCGAGGAAGGGCGGCTCCGTCAGCGGCAGCGCCCAGTTGGACTTGGGCGGCTCAACCCCCTCCGTGCGCAGCCCGTCGAGCGTGGACGGGTGAAACTCCCCCTCGACGCAGGCGGCGTTGAATTCGGTGACAGTGCGCTCCAACCCCGTAACGGAAACGCCCAGCGCCTCCGCCAGCCCGCCGATCGTCTCCGCCTGCGCCATCGTCGCCTGCCGCACGCGGTACTCGTCGCGCAGCAGACCGACCGTCTGCTGGTCGAAAATCTGAAACGCGACCCGCCCCGGCTGACGCAGGATCTCGCGTCCGTACTTCGCATACGTGTAGTTACGCAGGTCCGCGCCCTCGTCCACGAACCGCTCGCCGTCGAGATTGACGATGATCCCGTACGGGTACGAATGTTTCTGATACAGATCCGCGACCACCCGATTCCCCGTCGGCGGCGCATTCAGATCCCAGGCGACGGCGTGCGCGCCGGACCAGTGACCGAATGACTGCGCGCCGATCTCCAGCGCCGCGCGGATCGCGTCGCCGGTATTGAATCGCGAGCCGCGCACCTTGGCCAAATCCCAGCCCTGCCCCAGATAGCGCGTGCGCATCTCCGTGTTCGCCTCGAAACCGCCCGCCGCCAGCACCACCGCGTCGGCCGCGATCTCTTCTTCCGCGCCGTCCAGCCGGACGCGCACGCCGCGCACCCGCGCGCCGTCTCGCAGCAGCCCCACGACCTTCGCGCCGTAGCGCAGCTCGACGCCGAGCCGCTCCGCCGCGGCGAACTCCTGATCGGACAGCCCCTTGCCCGCCCCGACCGCCTCGACGGTCAGCCCACCGTAGAAAACGAGTACCCCGTCGACCTCATTCGCCTGCCGCCCGGTCATCAGCGTGAAGCGCACGCCCCGCTCGGCCAGCCATCGCATCGTGGGCCGCGCCTCGCGCACCAGCGTTGTGGCCAGCCCGTCATCGATCAGCCCCTCCGTCACCCGCGCCAGGTCCGCGCGGAATTGCGCCGCTGGATACGCGCCCACATCCACCCGCGCGAGTTCGGCCTCGCTCAGATCAGGGATCAACTCGCGGATATCGTCAATTCCCTCATACGGAAAGCGAAAGCCGCCGCCGGTGAAATAGGTGTTACCGCCGCGCTCCGCCTCGGGAGCTTTTTCGAGCACGAGCACCTCGGCGCCCTGCTCGCGCGCGCTGATCGCCGCGCACAGCGCCGCGTTGCCCGCGCCGACCACTACGACCGTTCCGGGCTGTTCGGGCATTAGTCCAGTACTCCTTCATCGGCGATCGCGGCCGCCTTCTGCGGGCGCGGCGCGGCGATTAACCCGCTGGCGATCGGCGCGCCGACCAGCCGCTGCACGGTCGCCGCCGCGCGCCGCACGCCTCGCTGCCCGCCGATCAACGCCAGCCCGATCGCCGGAATCGTAACCAGCCCCGCCACCAGCAACGCCGCGCGGTAGCCGCTCACAATCGCCGCCGGCGCTTCCCGCTCCACGCCGTTCTCCAGACCGAACGCGATCGCCGCGTTGGAGTACAGCGCGAACCAGATCGCGTAACCGATCGCCGTGCCAATCGTCCGCGCCGTGGTCTGCGACGCCGACGCCGTGCCCAGTCGATCCGGCGGCACCGCCGACATGATCACCGACGTGTTGGGCGAGCTGAAGATCGACGTGCCGATGCCCAGCACCAGCATCCGCCACATGAACTCGATCGGCTGCGCGCCGCTGTCCAGCATCGCCAGCGAGAGCAGCGCGCCGCTGACCAAAATTAAGCCCAGCGTCGTCAACGGCCGCGAGCCGAGCCGGTCCGACAGCATCCCCGAAACCGGCGAGATCAGCAGCATCGCCACCGGCATCGGCATGATCATCAGCCCCGCCTCGAACGTGCTGTAGCCGCTCCCGTCAATCAGGAAGAACGGCCCCAGCGAGATCGCCGCCGACATGCCCATGAACTGCAAAATCGCCGCCAGCACGCCCGCCGAAAATCCGCGCCCTTTGAACAGCCCCAGATCCACCACCGGGCTGGCCACCCGCCGCTCGACCGCGATGAAGGCGATCAGGAAGAGCGCGCACGCGGCGAACATCCCCAGAATGATCGGGCTTTCCCAGCCGACCTCGCGCCCCCGGTTGATGCCCAGCGTCAGCGCGCCCAGCACCCCGAACAGCAGAAACGCGCCGGGCACATCGAGGCCCTTGGGCCGCTGCTCGGCGGGCGCGTCGACCAGCAGCCGCCAGGCCAGAAACGCCCCGACCAGCCCCAGCGGCGCGCGCGTCCAGAAAATCGCCCGCCAGTCGAGCCACTCCACCAGCACCCCGCCCAGCACCGGCCCGGCCGCGAAGCCCGCCCCCACCGTCGACACCATGATCCCCAGCCCCGTCCCCCGCCGCGACGGCGGAAACGACGCCGTGATGATCGCCGCCCCGTTGGCCATCGTCATCGCGGAGCCGATCGCCTGCAGCACGCGGGTGCCGATCAGCTCTTCGAGCGAGCCGGAGAGCGCCGAGAGCAGCGTCGCCACCGTGAAAATCGCGAAGCCGACCGTGTAGAGCAGCTTGCGCCCGTAGAGGTCGCCCAGCCGCCCCATCGTCAGCGACAACCCGGTGCTGACCACGATGAAGGCCAGCGCGACCCAGATCACATCCTCTTCCGGCCGCCCGAACTCGTCCGCCAGCGTGGGCAGCGCCACATTCGTGATCGAGTTGTCCAGCACGCCGAGGAAGATCCCGATGCAGACAATCCCCGCCGCCACCCACCGATACGGAATCGGCCCAAGGCTGGGCCCGCTCACAAGCGGCTGATCATCCCCCGACGCCCCACGCCCCCTCAGCGCGCTCACGCGCCCAGCCCCCGCTCCCGAAAAGGTCCGTCGCGCCCCGCCATCCCCCAATCCTACGACCTCCCCCGCTCCCCCTCTCCCCTTCTCCATCGCCGCCTCCCCGAAACATCGCCAAATCCAGACGCCGGCGAGCCAGCCCCGACGCCGGGCTTAGACTGGCCGAATGAGCGGCGGCAGCGAAAACCGGATCATCCTCGCCGACAACCTCGACATCCTCCCCGCCATCGAGAGCGGCTCCGTCCCGCTGATCTACCTCGACCCGCCCTTCAACACCGGCCGCGAGCAGCGCCGCACGCGCCTCCGCACCCAGCGCGACGACACCGCCGGCGACCGCGTCGGCTTCGGCGGGCGCCGCTACCGCAGCATCGCGCTCGGCTCCCACTCCTTCGCCGACCTCTTCGACGACTTCCTCGCCTTCATCGAGCCCCGCCTGCTCGAACTGCGCCGCATCCTCGCCCCACACGGCTCGCTCTTCTTCCACATCGACTACCGCGAAGCCCACTACTGCAAGCTGCTCCTCGACGCCATCTTCGGACGCGAGAGCTTCCTCAACGAAATCATCTGGGCCTACGACTTCGGCGGCCGCTCCAAACGCAAGTGGCCCGCCAAGCACGACGCCATCTTCTGGTACGCCAAAGACCCGCAGCGCTACACCTTCAACTACGACGCCATCGACCGCATCCCCTACCTCGCCCCCGGCCTCGTCGGCAAGGCGAAGGCCGAGCGCGGCAAGACCCCGACCGACGTCTGGTGGCAGACAATCGTCCCCACCAACACCCGCGAGCGCACCGGCTACCCCACCCAGAAGCCGCTCGCCATCCTCGAGCGCATCGTCCGCGTCCACTCCAACCCCGGCGACCTCGTGCTCGACTGCTTCGCCGGCTCCGGCACAACCGGCGAAGCCGCCGCCCGCAACAACCGCTCCTACCTACTGATCGACAACAACCCCAAAGCCACCCAAATCGCCGCCCGCCGCCTGGCCTCCAGCAAGCCAAGCTGCGTGAACTTCAGTCCTGAAAACTAGGCCCCGTCACACCCGCACGAACTAGACCGCCACACCCGCACGAACTAGACCGCCACACCCGCACGAACTAGACCGCCACACCCGCACGAACTAGACCGCCACACCCGCACGAACTAGACCGCCACACCCGCGCACCCAGATCCGTCATACCCGCGCTTGCCGCGGGTATCTCGCCGCGCTGCGCACCAAGCCCCGCGCCCAGCTCCCCCGCACCCCAAGCCCCGTCACACCCGCGCGCCCAGATCCGCCACACCCGCGCGAGCTAGCTCCGCCACACCCGCGCAAAAGAGATCCGTCATACCCGCGCTTGCCGCGGGTATCTCGCCGCGCCGAGCACCAAGCCCCGCGCCCAGCTCCCCCACACCCCAAGCCCCGTCACACCCCCGCACCAAGCCCCGCCACACCCACGCACCCACCTCCGCCACACCCACGCGAGCCAGATCCGCCACACCCGCGCACCAAGCCCCGTCACACCCGCGCAAAAGAGATCCGTCATACCCGCGCTTGCCGCGGATATCTCGCCGCGCCGAGCACCAAGCCCCGCCCCCAGCTCCCCCCGCACCCACCTCCGCCACACCCGGCAAAAGAGCTCCGCCACACCCCCGCACCCATCTCCGTCACACCCGCGCGAACTAGACCGTCACACCCGCGCAAAAGAGATCCGTCATACCCGCGCTTGCCGCGGGTATCTCGCCGCGACCAGCACCAAGCCCCGCGCCCAGCTCCCCCGCACCCCAAGCCCCGTCACACCCCCGCACCCACCTCCGCCACACCCGCGCACCAAGCCCCGTCACACCCACACGAGCCAGCCCCGCCACACCCGCGCAAAAGAGATCCGTCATACCCGCGCTTGCCGCGGGTATCTCGCCGCGCCGAGCACCAAGCCCCGTTCCGCCACCACCCCCAACCCACCCCCGCCACTTACCAAACCTACCAAGACCTACCAAACCCGACCACGCCCCAATCCCTCCGACCAGATACGAACCACACCTCCAACCGCGCCAATTCCGTCACACCCGCGCAAAAGAGATCCGTCATACCCGCGCTTGCCGCGGGTATCTCGCCGCGCTGCGCACCAAGCCCCGCGCCCAGCTCCCCCGCACCCCAAGCCCCGTCACACCCGCGCGCCCAGCTCCGTCACACCCGCGCGAAAGAGCTCCGTCATACCCGCGCTCGCCGCGGGTACCCCGCCGCACCCAACTCCCCACACCCACCGCCCCCACTCCCCCCAAACCCTGCTACCATCACAACAGAACACCAGTGCCACGAAAGGCCGCACCCACCCATGCCGCTCTCCCCGCAGCGCCGCCGACGCGCCCTCCGCGCCCACGAACTCCGCCAGGAATGCCGCACCATCCGCCAAATCGCCCACGAACTCCACGTCTCCCCAACCACCATCCACGACGACCTCCGCGCCGTCGAAACACACCAGGCCGACTTCGCCCGCGCCACCGCACAGGACGCCCTGCTCCAACACCTCGCCCTGCTCCGACGACGCATCCACGACCTCATGGCCGACCCCCTCAAACTGCTCGAACCCTTCGCCGCCCAATACCCCGACGGCTCCCTCCAACCCCTCTTCCAACACATCAGCAGCGCCGAACTGATCCGCCACCTCCAGCAGCGCGACCGCGCCCTCGAAGCCGCCCTCCGCGAATACCGCCTCTCCGCGCGCGACCTGCTCCGCGCCGCCCAAACCGGCCAACTCGACGCCCAAACCGCCGCCGACGCCGTCAACCAATACCCCGCCGAAGAACTCGCCGACGCCCCCCAGCCCAGCGAGCAGCCCGCCAACCAGCCCGAACAGACCCCGAACAACCCTGAACAAACCCGAACAACCCTGAACAACTCCGAACGCCCCCAACCCGCCCGACCAGATAGGGCCGCCCGCAAAATCCCCCTGCATCCGCCCGATCAACGCAACCCCGAACAGACCCTCGACCAGGAGGTCGCCGAAATCCTCCAATCCTTCCAAAACGCCGGCCACCCCGGCGACGACCTCTGGTCCCGACCCGAAACCGCCCAAACCCTCAAACAACTCCTCGCCCCCACCCACCACCCCGCCGCCACCCTCCAACCCGCCGCACCCCTCTAGAGCCCGTTCACACCCCCGCCACACCCGCGCACCCATCTCCGCCACACCCACGCCCCAAGCCCCGCCACACACTCGCGCTCCCACCCCCGTCACACCAGCACACCCAGCCCCATCACACCCGCGCGCCCCAGACCGTCACACCCGCGCCCCAGATCCGTCATACCCGCGCCCCAGATCCGTCATACCCGCGCTTGCCGCGGGTATCTCGCCGCGCCGAGCACCAAGCCCCGTTCCCGCCACCACCCCCAACCCACCACCGCCACTTACCAAGACCTACCAAGACCTACCAAACCCGACCACGCCCCAATCCCTCCGACCAGATACAAACCCCACCTCCACCCACCCAAAATCCGCCACACCCGCGCTCCCACCCCCGCCACCCCCGCGCGAGCCACCCCCGTCATACCCGCGCTTGCCGCGGGTATCTCGCCGCGCCGAGCACCAAGCCCCGCGCCCGGCTCCCCCACGCACCCAGCTCCGTCACACCCGCACACCCAGCTCCGTCACACACCCGCACCTAGATCCGCCACCCCCGCGCGAGCCACCCCCGTCATACCCGCGCTCGCCGCGGGTATCTCGCCGCGCCGAGCACCAAGTCCCATTCCGCCACCACCCCCAACCCACCCCCGCCACTTACCAAGACCTACCAAACCCGACCACGCCCCAGTCCCTCCGACCAGATACGAACCCCACCTCCGTCACACCCGCGCTCCCAGCTCCGCCACACCCGCGCCCCAGATCCGTCATACCCGCGCTTGCCGCGGGTATCTCGCCGCGCCGAGCACCAAGCCCCGCTATCACCAAAGCGCCCCACTGGTGTAAAGTAACAACCGTGAACCACGCCGCCAACCTCCCGACCACCCCCCAACGCGCCCGCCGCACCGCGGCGGCGCTTACCCGATTCGGGGGGGGGGGGGGGACGTAAACCGCTCCCGATCGCCCTCGCGATCGCCGCGCTCCTACTCGCCGCCCTGACCCTCGCCCAAGCCGCCACCCCCACATCCCCCAGCCGCTACTTGGCGCTAGACGCCGGCGGCGAGCATCAATGCACCCTCCGCGCCGACGGCCTAATCCGCTGCTGGGGCGGCAACTCCGCTGAGCTGCGCGACATCCCCGAAGGCCGCTACACGGCCGTGAGCGCCGGCGACTGGCACAACTGCGCCATCCGACAGGGGAGCGGCGAAATCGCCTGCTGGGGCGCAGATCAGAACGCGCCCCAAGGCGCGTTCGTTGATGTGGCGGTCGGCTGGCAGTTCGCCTGCGCCATCCGCGAGAGCGACAGCGCAATCGAATGCTGGGGAACCAGCAGCTTCGGACGCAGCGTGCTCGACTACGGCCAGACCGAGCCGCCCGACGGCGAATTCACCTCCGTCAGCGCCGGCTACCTCCACGCCTGCGGGCTGCGAACGACGGGCGAAGTCACCTGTTGGGGCCGCGCCAACCTCGGACGCACCGACGCGCCATCAGGCACTTTCACCCAAATCAGCGCCGGCACGACCCACTCCTGCGCCCTCCACGAAAACGGCGAAGCCGAATGCTGGGGGCTGAACAACTTCGGCCAGTTGGACACCCCGTCAGGCGCCTTCACCCAAATCAGCGCAGGAGCCTGGCACTCGTGCGGCTTGCGCGAATCAGGCGCAATCGAGTGCTGGGGCGACGACCGCTACGACCAATCCAACGCCCCGTCGGGGCGCTATCTCGCCATCAGCGCAGGAATGCGCCACTCCTGCGCCCTAAGCCGCACGGGCACGCGCTGCTGGGGCGGGCAGGATGATCGCCTGCCTGAGCTGATTGCGGAGCTCACGCCGACCACTGTTACCCGAACCGTCGCGGATACATCAAGCGGCGACGAGAGCGAGACGACGCCGGACCCGCCCACGCCAACTCCCACACCGACGCCGACGCCAACTCCGACGACCACGTACACAGCCGTCAGCGCAGGCGGCTTCCACACCTGCGCCCTGCGCAGCACCGGCACGCTCGACTGCTGGGGCAACAACGCCAACAACCGCGCCACCCCGCCGACCGGCTCCGACTTCACCGCCGTGGCAGCTGGCAACTCGCACACCTGCGCGCTGCGCAGCAGCGGCGCAATCGTCTGCTGGGGCAACAGCGGTCCCGACAGTCGCACGACCGCGCCATCGGGCAGCTTCACCGCGCTCGGCAGCGGCTCCGATGCGAGGCATACCTGCGCGCTGGCGAGCGGCGGCGCGGTTTCCTGCTGGGACTCCGACACTGCTGGTCAGAGCACTGCTCCGACGGGCACGTTCAGCGCGGTCAGCGCCGGCGCGGCGCATAGCTGCGGACTGCGCAGCACGGGAGCGGTTCACTGCTGGGGAAGCAGCGCCAACGATCGGACCGCCGCGCAGACGGGCACGTTCACCGCCGTCAGCGCGGGCGGCAGTCACAGCTGCGGGCTGCGCAGCACAGGGGCGATCGTCTGTTGGGGTCTGAACACCAACAGCCAGACGGACGTCACGGCGGGAACCTACAGCGCGGTCAGCGCGGGGAATGCGCACACCTGCGGGCTGACCGGCGCGGGAGCGGTCGTTTGCTGGGGCTCCAATGCCAACAGCCAGACGGCGGTCGTGGCGGGAACCTACAGCGCAGTCAGCGCGGGCTATGCGCACACCTGCGGCATCAAGACCGATGGCACGATCGCCTGCTGGGGCCGCAACGTTGAAGACCAGGCCCCCGCGACGCGCTCGCCCTGAGCGGGGTGCGACGGGAGGGCGGCCGGCGATGTGTGGACACGCCTTAGAATTGGGGCATGACCACCTCACACCACCTTGAAGACGAACTCTCCGCGATCGACTGGTGCTACGAGCAGGGCTGGACCGACGGCTTGCCCGTCGTGCCGCCCGCCCGCGAGCGGGTCGAGCGCTTTCTCGCCGCCGCGGGACGGCCGCCCGAAGAGGTCGTCGCCCGCCACCCCGCCACCGGCCGCGAGTGCAGCGTGCAGGACGCCGCGATCAATGCCGTGATGGCCGGCTGCCTGCCGCAGTACTTCCCCACCGTGCTCGCCGCGCTGGAAGCGCTCAACGAAGACGCCTACAACTTCCACGGATCGACGGCCTCCACCGGCGGCTCCGCGCCGGTGCTGATCGTCTCAGGCGAAATCGGCGAAGAGATCGGGCTCAACACCGGCGTCAACGTGTTCGGCCCCGGCGCCCGCGCCAACGCCACCATCGGCCGCGCAATCCGACTCGTCATCCTCAACATCTTCCGCATGACGCCCGGCATCGCCGACCGCTCCACCACCGGCTGGCCGGGCAAGTACAGCTGCTGCATCGGCGAGAACGACGCGCACAGCCCCTGGGAGCCGCTGCACATCGGCCTCGGCTTCCCGCCCGAAGTCAGCACCGTCACGACCTTCGCCGCGTCCGGCTTCTACAACATCGAGAACCACTACACGGCCGATCCCGACATGCTGCTCGACACCTTCGCCGACACGATGGCCGCGCTGGGCGCGCTGACCGACGGCCAATCGCTGGTCGTGATGTCGCCCGAACACGCGCAGATCGCCGCCTCGGCGGGCTACACCCGCGAGGATGTGCAGCGCTATCTGTTCGAGCGCGCCCGCCGCCCCGCCGCCGAACTGCTCGCGCACGGCAAGTGGCCCGCCGAGCGTGTCAGCGATGGTCTGGCCCCGGGCGTTGACGAGCGAGACGCCGGCGCGTTCCACCGCGGGCGCGGGCCTGAGGACATCCTGATCGTGGTCGCGGGCGGCGAAGCCGGCGGGCATTCCGCCTTCCTGCCCTCCTGGAGCCGCGGGCGCAACTCGCTCTACCAAACCAAACCGATCGGCGTCTGCCTCGACTGCTGACGCCGAGCCAACCAACCAGGCGCAACCAGCAAAGGCAGGCATCATGGCGCTCGAACTCCTCGACCCGACCGGGCAGACTCCGCAGACCGGCTACGCGGCGGCGGCGCGGCTGTCCGCGCTCGACGGACTCAAAATCGGCCTGCTCTCCAACGGCAAGGTCAACGCCGACCGCCTGCTGCGGCTGACCGCCGAGCGCTTCGCCGAGCGGCACGGCTGCCGCATCGCGCGCGAGACGGCCAAGCCCAACGCCTCCCGCGTCGCCGACCCGCAGCTGCTCCGCGATCTCAGCCACAACGTGGACTTCCTGATCACCGCCGTCGGCGATTGAGGCTCCTGCTCGACGTGCAGTGTGCACGACGCGATCACCTTCGAGCAGCTGAGCAAGCCCGCGCTGGCGATCTGCACGCACCCGTTCGAGCCCACAAGCAAGATGATCGCCCGCACCCTCGGCCTGCCCAACTTCCCCTTCGCCCTGGTAGACCACCCCATCGGCAGCGCCAGCAAGTCGGAGCTAGCCGCCCGCGCCGCCGAGGCCTACGCCCAGGGCGTGGAGATTCTGCTCAGTGGCGCGCAACCATGAAGACGATGAGCCTGGACGAGTCGGGGGATCACAACCTCAAGCAGATTGACCCGGGCTACCCCGTCTTCGTCCTCGGCGGAGTGATCTTCGAAGATGACTACGCGAGGATCCGAGCCGACGAGGCAATTCGGGCCTTCAAGCGGGATCTGTTCGGGCGAACGGACTTCGTCTTGCACACCGTGGAGATCACCCGGAACGCTGGTGTGTTCTCTGTTCTACAGGACCGCGACTTTCGCAACGCATTCTTTCGCGAACTCAGCGCCGTGCTGCGCGGCCTTGAATTCAGCGTTGTGGCGTGTGCGGTGCGCAAAGATCGCCTTGATGCGGAGTCGGCTCCGGCCGTCGGCGACCCGTACCACTACGCGCTCGAACGGTTGGTCATTCGGTTCTGTGAGATCGTCGGCAACCAGCACCGCGGCGGGCGAATTCGCGCCGAACAGCGGCAGCCGGCGTTGGACCGCCGCACTCTCAGGCAGTGGCGAACGCTGCGAGAGGTTGGGGCAGGCGATTTCACCGGGCGCTCGATCCGTCGCCGCATCGCCTCGTTGTCATTCCATGACAAATCGGAGCGACTCGTTGATCTGGAGCTGGCGGACCTGGTTGTCACGCCGATTGGCCGGCACATCGTCGGTTACCCCGAACGGCCCGATTGGGAAATCGTGCGCGAGAAGCTGCACGGGGGCAGCGAGGCTGCGATCGAGATTATTCCCGCCAACGAGTGAGGGCCGGCCCCCGCTACGCAGCGACCAGCCCTCCGACCCCCTCGAGCCATTGACAGCGCCTGCCGGGGGCCTGGTGACGCCGTCGGCGGGACCGTCTTCCGCTACGCAGTTGCCGGCCCTCACCGCAATGATGCACTGCGCAGCCCCGAAATGTCAAGCGCGCCTGTAGATCGTCTCTGTCGGCGCGGATCCAGGACGCGAATGAGGCAGCAGATCAGCAACGAGTGAGGGCTGGCCCCCGCAATGGCAGCGACCAGCCCTCCGACCCCCTCGAGCCATTGACAGCGCCTGCCGGGGGCCTGGTGACGCCGTCGGCGGGACCGTCTTCCGCTACGCAGTTGCCGGCCCTCGCAAGCAATATTGCGCCGTGCCGCCCCGCGTTGTCAAGCGCGCCTGTAGATATCGTCTCCGTCAGCACGGATCCAGGACGCGATTGAGACAGCAGATCAGCAAGGATGAAGGCCGGCGCCCGCAGTGGCAGAGGCCGACCTTCGCGCCCCCAGACAGCCATTGGCAGCGCAACCGGGGGTCTGGCAACGCTGCCGGCGGGGCCGTCTTGCCGGCCCTCGCAAGCAATATTGCGCCGCCCCGCCCCGCCTTGTCAACCGCCCCTACTCCGGCCCCACCAGCTCCCGACCAATCAGCAGACGCCGAATCTCGCTCGTCCCCGCCCCGATCTCCAGCAGCTTCGCGTCGCGCGCGTAGCGCGCCACGCGGCTCTCGCTCATGTAGCCGTAGCCGCCGTGAACCTGCACAGCCTTGTCCGCCACCCGACTCGACATCTCCGCCGAATACAGAATCGCCGCTGCCGCCTCCTTGTTCGCCCGCTCCCCCCGCGCCGCCCGTTCCTCCACGACCGACGCCGTGCGGTAGACCAGCCAGCGCGCCGCCTCCAACTCCGTGTACATGTCCGCCAGCATCGCCTGAATCAGCTGGAAATCGCCGATCCGCTGCCCGAACTGCCGCCGCGCGCGGGCGTAGCCGACCGCCGCATCCAGCGCCGCTTGCGCAATCCCCAGCGGCTCGCCGGCCAGAAACGCCCGCTCGACCGCCAGCCCCTGCATCATCACCGCCGCGCCGCCGCCCTCCCGCCCCAGCACATTGTCGGCCGGCACCAGGCAATCCTCCAGCAGCAGCTCGGCGGTGGGCGAGCCGCGATGACCCACCTTGTCCAACTTCTGCCCCACCGAAAAGCCCTCGAACGACGACTCCACAATGAACGCCGTAATCCCGCGCGAGCCCGCCTCAGGATCGGTCTTGGCGTAGAGCACCAGCGTGTCCGCGACCGACCCGTTGGTGATGAACATCTTGCTCCCGTTGAGCCGGTACACATCGCCCTCGCGCGCCGCTGTGCTGCGGATGCCCACCGCGTCGGAGCCCGCCTCCGGCTCGGTCAGCGCCAGCGCGCCCACCTCGGCCCCGCTGCACAGGCCGGGCAGGTAGCGCCGCTTCTGCGCCTCGCTGCCGTTGGTTGCGATGTTGTTCGCGCACAGATTCGCGTGCGCGCCGTAGGACAGCGCGACCGACGCCGACGCCCGCGCAATCTCCTCCGTCGCAATCACGCCCGCCAGCAGCCCCGCGTCGGAGCCGCCGTAGCGCTCGTCGATCGTCACGCCCAACAGCCCCAACTCGCCGAGCATCGGCCACAAGTGCCCCGGCCACTTGTCCTCGCGGTCGATCTCGTCCGCGATCGGCTCGATCTCCGCCTCCGCGAAGCCGCGCACCGTGCGCCGAATCAGTTCCTGCGCTTCGTTCAGTTCGATCATCGCTGCCCCTGTCGAGAGCCTACCCGCCCGCCTCAGCGACGGAACAGGCGCCCAAAGTTCGCCGGCCCGCGCTCGCGCTTTGACGGTCCGTCCCCCGCCTCAGCCTCCGCGATCTGCTGCGCCAGCGCCTCGCCCAGCTCAGCGGGGCTCGGGAATTTCGAGAGTGCTTTCGGATTCGTGCGCGCTCGACTGCGGACGCCGGCCCGCCGGAACATCCGCTCGTTCGCGGCGAACGCGAACGGCGCGCCGACCTCCGCCGCCCGCCCGATCGCGTAGTCCAGCGCCGCGCCGTCGAGCACGCCGGGAGCGGCCACCACCACCGCCGCGACGCGCTGCTCGCCGTCGAGCTCCACCGACAGCACGAACTCCGCGCTCTGCGGCGCAGACGCCCCCGCCTCGCGGTAGCGCTGTCGAACCGCGGCCACCGCGTCCTCCCAGCCCTGCGCGGAGAGCAGGTCGCAGATTCGACCGATCGGGGAGGCGGATGCGTCGCGTTTGGGCGGCGCGTTGCGCGCGCGGGCCGCGCCGCGTCGCTTCGGCGCGGCGGCCTTGCCGCCGCCCGTCCGCGCTTGCCCGCTCGGTCGACGGCGGCGGCGTTCCGTAGCCGGCTCGGGCTGCGGCGGCTGGTCCGCCGCCTCGCGGGCGGCCTCCGCGGCGCGCCGCGCGCGTTCCTCCGCCTCTTGCCGCGCTCGACGCCGCGCCGCCCGACGCCGACGCTCGCGCTCCGTATCCGTGCGCCGCGCCCGCTCCATCTCGTCGCGAAACGCCTGGTGCGTCTCCGCACGCTCCGCCCGCGACTGCGGCCGCCGCTGCGGCTCCGGCTGTGGCGGGGGACTCGCCTGCGCGCCGCGCTGCAAGTCGCGCGGCACCCCGTCGACCAGCAGATCGCGGGCGCGATTCAGCTCCGCCATCCGCTGGTCCGCCAGCGGGTCATCGGGGTTGCGGTCGGGATGAAGCTGCTTGGCCAGCTCGCGGTAGCGCTTGCGCACCGCCGCTGCGTCCGCTCCCGGCGCGACGCCCAGCAGAGCCACCGCCTCTGCCACGCTGTTGGGGTTCGCCATCCTCATCCTCGCCCATCCGTTCGGGCAGTGTAGCCCAGCTGCCCGCCCCGTCGACTCTCATCTTCACACAGAACCCTCGTCAACCCAAGATCGCGCAACCAGCCGCGCTGGTGTAGAGTGACAGACGTGAAGCACGGTGCCCTCCAGCTGACCGTCGCCCAACGCGCCCGCCGCGCGTTGGCGGCGCTTGCCCGATCGGGGGGGGGGGGGGGGATAAATTCCTCGCGATCGCCGCGCTCCTGCTCGCGTTCCTGACTCTCGCCCAGGCCGCCACCCCCACCTCAACCAGCCGCTACCTCGCGCTCGACGCCGGCGGCGAACACCAATGCACGCTCCGCGCCGACGGTGTCATCCGCTGTTGGGGCGGCAACTCATCCGAGCTGCGCAACATCCCCGAAGGCCGCCACACGGCGGTAAGCGCCGGCGCATGGCACAACTGCGCGATTCGGCAAGGGAGCGGGGCGGTCGTCTGCTGGGGCAACGACTCGAACGCGCCGTCAGGCGCGTTCAGCGACATCGCCGTCGGCTGGCAGTTCGCCTGCGGTGTGCGCGATACGGGCCAACTCGAATGTTGGGGAACCAACAGCTTCGGCCGCAGCGTGCTCGACTACGGGCAGGCCGAGCCGCCCGACGGCAAGTTCGCCTCCGTCAGCGCCGGCTACCTCCACGCCTGCGGACTGCGAACGACGGGTGAGATCGCCTGTTGGGGCCGCGCCAACCTCGGACGCACCAACGCCCCTGAGGGCGTCTTCACGCAAGTGAGCGCGGGGACGACGCACTCCTGCGGCTTGCGCGAAAACGGCGCAGCCGAATGCTGGGGGCTCAACAACTTCGGTCAACTCAACGCCCCATCTGGCGTCTTCACGCAAGTAAGCGCCGGCGCCTGGCACTCGTGCGGGTTGCGCGAATCAGGCGCAATCGAATGTTGGGGCGACGATCGCTACGGGCAGTCCAACGCTCCATCCGGACGCTACCTCGCCGTAAGCGCGGGAATGCGCCATTCCTGCGCACTGGGCGGTGCGGGCGCTCGCTGCTGGGGCGGGCGGGACGATCGCTTGCTCGAGCTGATCGCAAGGCTCACCCCAACGAGCGCCCCCCGGACCGTCGCGGATGCCTCAAGCGGCGACGAGGGCGGCGCAACGCCCGACCCGCCCACTCAGACGCCAACCCCCACCCCGACCACCTTCACCGCGCTCAGCGCAGGTAGGTCGCACACCTGCGCCCTACGCAGCACCGGCACGATCGTCTGCTGGGGCAATAACGCCGACAACCGCCTCAACGCTCCGACGGGCGCATTTACCGCGCTGGCGGTCGGCGCGCACCACACCTGCGCGCTGCGCAGCAGCGGCGCAATTGAGTGCTGGGGAGCGAGCAGTAACAACCGCCTCAACGCGCCCTCGGGCAGCTTCACCGCGCTGGGCAGCGGCTCCGATGCGTCGCACACCTGCGCGCTGGCGAGCGGCGGCGCGGTCTCCTGCTGGGGCGCCAGCACGTTAGGCCGGATCGACGCGCAGACGGGCACGTTCAGCGCAGTCAGCGCCGGCGACACCTACACCTGTGCGCTGCGCAGCACCGGGGCGATCCACTGCTGGGGCGAAAGCGTTGAGGATCGGACCGCCGCGCCGACAGGCACATTCACTGCGTTGAGCGCCGGAGGGGGCCATACCTGCGCACTGAGCAGCGCCGGCGCGATCTCCTGCTGGGGCCGGAATGCTTACAACCAAAGGAGCGACGCGCCCTCCTCGGGCACGTTCACCGCGATCAGCGCCGGCAGAAATCACACCTGCGCGCTCAGCAGCGCCGGCGCGATCACCTGCTGGGGCCGCAACAACCAGGACCAAACCACCGTCACCGCAGGCACCTACACCGCCGTCAGCGCCGGCAATGAACACACCTGCGGCATCAAGACCGACGGCGCCATCGCCTGCTGGGGCAACAGCGCCAACAACCGCCTCGCCGCCCCGTCGCCCTAGGCTCACCTTTGTCATACCCGCGCGAGCAAGATCCGTCATACCCGCGCTTGCCGCGGGTATCTCGCTGTGGTGCGCGCCAAGCCCCGCCTCACAGCCCCGTCGCCCTAGGCTCACCTTGTCCTACCCGCGCGAGCAAGATCCGTCATACCCGCGCGAGCAAGATCCGTCATACCCGCGCTCGCCGCGGGTATCTCGCTGTGGTGCGCGCCAAGCCCCGCCTACGCCAAGTACCCCCGCTCGCCTCCGTAGTTCCCGCGCAGGAATGGGGGGAAGGCCGTGCGAGGCTCCGTGCAGAACTCGGCGAGATACCCGCGGCAAGCGCGGGTATGACGAAGTGGGCGATGGGGTTGCGGTGCGCGCTGCCGCGGAGGCTGCGGCGGACTGATTGGGCGGGCGGGCTTACCGCTGAGCGAGGCGCCTTTGATGGCCTTGGCGGAAGAGCGTCACTTCTCTGAGCATCAGCGCCGACGGGTACACGCCGATGATGTGGCCGAAGACGCAGCGGAGGTAGTGGACGCGCGCCAGCTTGCGGCCCGAGCTGTCCCGGACATGCGTGAAGTACGATTCACCGCCCAGGCTGCAACGCCGCGACGGCCGCGCTGTGCCTGGTTCGAGCGTCTCCGAGAGCCGCCCGTCTGCGAGGCGCTCGAAGATCTGGAGGGCCGCGAACAGGTCGCGCAGCTCGTATTCCTGTACTCTGACGCTGGGTGGACGCATTGGGAGACGCCGAAATGGGCTTGAGCGAACAGGTGCAGGCCGAGCTTGCCGACTTGCTGGCAGCCTATCTGCGCGGGGAAGCGACGGTTGACGATGTTCTGGCGTTCGAGGGGCCGTACAGCCTCGATTCGCGGCTTGATCCCGCGCTGCGGCGGCGGCTCGATCTGCTCGCCCTGATCGCCGAAGAGGTTGAATACCTTGATCGCCCGCAGGCCGACTTTGACGCCGTCGTCCGCGAGGTCGCCGCCGAGTTGCCGCCGCCCGCCGCGCCTGTCGCTGCGGAGGCGGCGGCGGACTGATTGGGGGGGCTGGCTTTACCCTTTGGGGTATGCCGCCTGTGGAGATGCCTGCCGCTCGACTTGTTGGGGAGTTCGTTGAGGCTCTGCGCTCGGCGCAGGGGGAGGCGGCGCGGCTGGATTCCTGGGAGGCGCTGGCGGACTTTGCGCGCGGGCTTGATCCGGAGCCTGTGGCGCGGCGCGGGCTGCCGCTGGGGGGGATTGCGGCTCCGCGCGGGGTTGAGGAGATTGCGGATCGGGCGGTGGGGGTGACGCAGGCGGCGCTGGGCGTCGCGGAGACTGGCTCGCTGCTGTTGGTTGAGGCTGATCCGACTGATCGGTACGTCTCGCTGCTCACGCGGCACCTGGTCGTCGCGGTGCGCGAGGAGGACATCGTGGCCACGCTGGCCGATGCGTTCGCCTGGCTTGCGCGGCAGCCGCGGGCGGCGGCGTATGCGACGTTCGTGACCGGTCCGTCGCGCACCGCCGACATTGAGCGCTCGCTGACCATCGGCGTGCAGGGGCCGTCGCGGCTGACTGCGGCGATTGTGAGGGGCGATTCGCCGTGAGCAGCTTTGAGGAGCGCTATCGGGGGGCGGTTGGGGATCCGCATTTGCGGCGGGGGTTGTTGGACTTTCAGCGTTCGTGGCGCGTTTCGCGCGATGAGCAGATGGGGCGGCTGGAGCGGCGCACGGGGGTTGGCTTCGACGAGTTGCGGCGCGATTTCGCGCGGACCAAGGATGGGGTGCTGGAGCGGATCGACGAGTACATCGCGGAGTTTCGCGGGCGTGCGGAGGCGGCTGGAGCGACGGTGGTGGAGCTGGAGACGGCGCAGGATGCGCTGGATTACATCAGCGGCATTTGCCGCGAGCGGGGCATTGCGCTGGTGGTGAAGAGCAAGTCGATGGTCTCGGAGGAGATCGAGCTCAATCACCAGCTGGAAGCGGAGGGCATTCGGGCGATTGAGACGGATTTGGGGGAGTGGCTGCTGCAGCTGGCGCGGGAGCGTCCGAGTCATCTGGTGATGCCGGCGATTCACCAGCGGCGGGAGCGGGTCGCGGCGTTGCTGGGGGAGGAGTTGGGGAGCGAGTTTGATCCGGACGACATTCCGGCGATGGTGGCGAGCGCGCGGGGCGGCTTGCGCGAGCACTTTCTGGGCGCCGGAGCGGGGCTGACGGGCGCGAACGCGCTGATTGCGGAGACGGGCAGCGTGATGCTGGTGACCAACGAGGGCAACGTGCGGCTGGCGACCTCGCTGCCGGGCGTTCACTTTGTGACTGCGGGGATTGAGAAGCTGGTGCCGACCTGGGCGGACGCGCAGCGGCAGTTGCAGCTGCTGCCGCGCTCGGCGACGGCGCAGCAGTTGAGCACCTACACGACCTGCATTACGGGGGCGCAGCCGGGCAAGGAGATGCACATTCTCCTGCTGGACAACGGTCGGCGCGAGATGGCGGGCGATCGGCGGATCGCCGCCGCGCTGCGCTGCATTCGCTGCGGCGCCTGCGCCAATGTCTGCCCGCCGTATCAGGTGGTCGGCGGGCATGCCTTCGGGCACATTTACACGGGCGCGATTGGGCTGGTCAACACGCCGTTTCACCACGGAGCGGAGCATGCGGCGGGGCCGCAGAGCCTGTGCGTTTCGTGCGGGGCGTGCGCGCAGGTCTGCCCGGTTGAGATTCCGCTGCCGCAGCAGATTCTGGAGTTGCGCAGCCGCAACGCGCATGGGCCGCTCTGGGAGCGGGCCATGCTGCGGCTCTGGGCGCGGCCGGGTTGGTTCCGACTTGGGGTGCGGCTGGCGGCGTTGGGCTCGCCGCTGCTGCGCCGGCTGCCGCTGCCGCGGCGCCACCGCTGGCGGCGGCTGCCATCGATTCCCCGGCGCGGCGCGCGGCGTCGGATTGAGCAGCGGCGCCCGCAAGATGCGATTGCGACGACCGAGGCGAGCGGGCGCACGGTCTCGCTCTTTCTGCAATGCCTGAGCGACGCGCTGCTGCCGGAAGCGGCGGACGCAGCGGCGCGGCTGCTGGAGGCGGCGGGCGCGCGGGTCGATGTGCCGCGCAAGCAGCACTGCTGCGGGCTGCCGGCGTTCGACGCGGGCGACTGGGCGACGGCGCGGCGGATGGCGAAGCAGACGATCGCGGCGCTGGAGGAGCATCCCGGGTGCGATGTCGTGACGCCGGCGGCCAGCTGCCTGATCGCGATGCAGCGCCACTGGCCGCAGCTGTTCGGGGACGATCCGCCCTGGCGCGGCCGGGCGGAGTCCGTCGCCCGGCGCACGCACGACCTCGCGGAATACCTGGAAAGCACCGCCCGCCTGCCCGACGGCGCTCTGAGCAACGTATGGGGCGGCAGGTTGGGCGGCGCGGCAGGCAGCGGGGGAGATTACGCCGTGCATCGCTTCTGCCAGGGCAGCAATCTGATGGGCTGGGACGACCGGGTGGAACGGCTGGTGGCGCGCCTGACGGGGGAGGAGCCTGAGCCGCTGGCGGAGGCGGCGACCTGCTGCGGCTTCGGCGGGCTGACCTCGGTTACGGCGCCGGAGGTGGGCGAGGGCATTCTGGAGCGCAAGCTGGACTGCGTGGCGGAAGCGGGGGCGGCGACGCTGCTGACCAACAATCCGGGCTGCGCGCTGCACCTGCGTGCGGGCGCGGAGGCGCGTGGGATGGGTCATCGCACGCTGCACTACGCGGAGTATCTGGCGGCCCGGTTGCCAACCGATCGGTTACCATAAGTCGGGCCGCAAGCGGCCGATTGGTCCGCCGCTTGGTCCGCTGAATCGGCCCGCCGGGAGTCTGCGCGATGGCGTCCAGCTTCGTGAGTCTTGATGTCGAGACGGCGAATCCGCGGCAGCGCTCGATCTGCGCGGTGGGCTGCGTGCGGTACGAGGGCGATCGGGCGGGCGCGGAGTACTACAGCGAGATCAATCCGTGCGAGGAGTTCAGCGCGGCGAACACGCGCATTCACGGGCTGTGCGCCGAGCAGGTGCGCGACGCGCCGACGTTCCCGGCGGTGCTGGACGATTTGCGCGCGTTCATCGGCGGGGCGCCGGTGGTGGCGCACTCGAGGTTCGATGAGGGCGCGCTGCGGCAAGCGTCGGAGCACTGGCGGCTCGATCCGCCGGCGTGGTCGTGGTTCGACTCGATTCAGGTCGCCCGCCTGACCTGGCCGCACTTTGTCGAGAGCGGTTACGGGCTCAAGTCGCTCAGCGCCCGGCTGGGCATACCGCTGCGGCATCATCAAGCGTTGGACGACGCGAAGGCGGCTGCGGCGATCGTGGCCGCGGCGATGCGCGAGCACGACGCGCCGACCTTCGAGCATTTGCAACGCAAACTCGGTCTGACCGCCCACTGCGCGGCGGGCGATGCGGAACCGCGAGCTGCGCCGGTCGCGCCGATCGCGCAGATTGGGCCGCTCAACGGCGAAGTCGTCGTGTTCAGCGGGAATTTCGTTGAGCTGAAGCAGCGAGTCAGGCAGCGCGAGCTCGCTGCGCGGGCGGAGGAGCTCGGCGCGCGGGTGGCGAGGCGAGTGAGCGCGAGTACGACGCTGTTCGTCGTTGCCTGCGGCAAGCGGGGCAGGCAGCCCTCGAAGGCCGCGCTCACGGCGCAGCGGTTGGCGGCCGACGGCTTTCTGCGGATCATCGACGAGTACGATTTTCGCGTGCTCTGCAGCGCCACTCAACGACCGCTGCTGTAGAAACGACCGCGCATGCTGCCCAAGATCATCGACGTGCATGTGCATATGACGCGCAGCGTGGCGCAGGAGCGTGCGGTGTTTCCGCGCGCGGATTATCCCGACGAGTGGCGCTGGGCGAATGAGGAGCGGGTTGGCGCGCAGCTCGACGGCGAGCCGCTGGAGGCATTGGTGGCGGTGAACTACATGGTGCTGCCGGATATGTTCGAGCAGCGGCGGCGCAGGAATCCCGAGATGCCGGAGCATGAGATCTGGGACGAGCTGCGCAGCCGCGCGCGGGATTTCAATAGCTGGATTCTGGACCTGCACCGCCGCGAGCCGCGCGTCGTTCCCTTTGTCTGCTGCGATATCGGCGTCTGGCGCGACAGCGACGCGCTGCTGGAGGAATTGGAGCGCTGCATCGGGCTCGGCGCGAAGGGCGTCAAGATGCACCCCGGGCTGGGGCGCTACTTTCCGGCGGATTCGCGGATGCTGCCGCTCTACGCGCGGCTTGAGGAGGCGGGGCTGCCGATTCTGAGCGACACCGGCTCGCTGCGGGGCGGGCCCGGCGACGCTGTGTACGGGATGCCCGACCACTTTCGGCCGGTCTTCGAGCGCTTTGGGGGGCTCCGCTTCATCATGGCGCATATGCCGAGCGCGTATTGGGATCAGCGGCTGGGGATCGCGCGGGAGCATCCGCAGGTGCTGTTCGATACGGCGGGCGGCTTCAGCGAGGAGCATTTTGCGGCGCGCGACGGTCGGCGCGCCTGCGCGTTGGAAGACGCGGCGCGGATTGTTCGCGAGATCGGGGTCGAGCGGGTGCTGTTCGGCTCGGACGCGCCGGGCGCGGACCAGCGCCCGCAAATTCACCAGCTGCTGCGCAGCGGTCTGGGCGAGGGCGAGTTGGAGCAGGTTCTGGCGGGCAACGCGCGGGGTCTGCTGGGGCTTGGTTAGGGGATTCGGGCCCGCCGACAAGCGGGGGCGCTGCTGCCTGCGTGCGTCTACAATCGGCGCATGACCGACGTGGAGCAGTTGCGGGCGTTGCGGGACCAGACGGCGATCGTCGGCGTGGGGACGACCGAATTCGGCGCGATCTACCGCGATCTGGATCCGGAGCGCTCGGCCTACGATCTCGGCCGCATCGCCTTTCTCGAGGCGCTGCGGGACTCGGGGCTGAAGAAGTCGGAGATCGACGGGGTGATTGTTTCGCGGATTCCGCACTACGGGCGGATGTGCGAGGTGCTGGGCATTCGCTATCCGCGCTTCGTCAACGTGCTGCCGGGGGAGGGTCGGCAGTCGGGCATCGCGCTGCAGTACGCGGCGCTGGCGGTGGCCAACGGTCTGGCGGGCGCGGTGGCGTGCATTTACGGCAACAACGGCCGCTCGACCGGAGCTCGTTACGGTGGGGAAGATCGCGGCGCCTCCACCCAGGCGATGTTCGAGGCGCCGTACGGGATGACCTCGCCCGGCGCGGTCAGCTCGCTGATGTTTCGACGCCACCAGTACCGCTACGGTACAGCGGTCGAGGCGCTCGGGGAGTTGGCGATCAGTAACCGCCGCAACGCTGCGCTGAATCCCAACGCGGTGATGCAGCAGCCGATCGAGATGGAGGATTATCTGAACAGCCGCTACATCGCCGAGCCGCTGCGGTTGTTGGACTACTGCCTGATCAACGACGGCGGGGTGTGCTTCATCGTGACCTCCGCCGAACGCGCGCGCGATTTGCCCAATACGCCGGTGCTGATCCACGCCACGTCGCAGGCGGCGGACATCACGCCGGTCTACGTCGCGGACGATTTCTGGTATGAGCCGATGTCGCGGATCGCGGACGACCTCTTCGCCAGCTCCGAGGCGCAGCGGGGGGATCTGGCGTTCGCGCAGCTGTACGACAACTTCACGCCGACGATGCTCTTCACGCTGGAGGGGATGGGCTTCTGCGAGCAGGGCGAGGGCGGCGACTGGATTACGGCGGAGCGGATCGGTTTGCGGGGCGAGTTGCCGCTCAACACGGGCGGCGGGCATACTAGCGAGTCGTACATGCAGGGCTGGGCGCTGCATGTTGAGGCGGTGCGGCAGCTGCGGGGCGATTGCGGCGAGCGTCAGGTGGGCGACGCGCAGTACGGCCTCTACGCCTGCGCCGCTCCGCTGGCGACCGGGCATATTCTCAAACGGGACGGGGCATGACGATGAGCGAGGCGACTCCGCAGAAGCCGCTGCCGCCGATTACGCGGCTGACCAAGCCGTTCTGGGACGGCTGCCGCGAGGGGGAGTTGCGGATTCAGTTCTGCAACATCTGCAACAAGCCGTGGTTTCCGCCGGCGGAGAACTGCCCGATCTGCCTGCGGGACGACTGGGAGTGGCGGACGGTCAGCGGGCGGGGCGCGGTCTGGGCGTGGATCCTGATGCACCAGCGTTACTTTCCGGGCTGGGAGCCTGAGGAGTATCCGATCACGATCGCGCTGGTTCAGCTTGAGGAGGGGCCTTACCTCTATTCGAATCTGGTGAATGTCGCGGCGGAGGAGATCAGCTGCGACTTGCCTGTGGAGGTTACTTTTCGGCAGGTTGCGGGTGGGGTGACGCTGCCTTTCTTTCAGCCGCGGTAGGTGGATCCACATGGACACGACATGATGCGCCGCCTATTCGCCACGCTGTCGAACACAGCACAGGAGTCGCCGGACATTGAGCTGGGCTGGCCAGCGCGCAATTTCTCGCCCGCCGCGCGCGGCTATCTGCTCAAGGAAGTACGCCAGCGAGTCCAAGAGCAGCTGGCGTACATCTCGGCGCAGGATGTGAAAACCGCGACGATCTTCACGCTCAGCGTTGTGCTGCTCTCAGCGAGCGGCCTGTTCGGTGACTTTCGGTTGGCGCTAAACGTCTCCGGGGTGCTGACGGCGCTTGAATTCGTCTTCGCCCTGTTCGTGTGGTTGTTTGCCTGGCTTGCTTATCGCGAAAGCAGGGTGGGTTCCGGAGTGAACGTCGGCGTGTTTCCTCGGCACTACCCCGGTGCGTCTGCGCAGGCGCTGAAGGATGTGGCTCTCGAAGCGCTGACGCTCGACTTTGAGCAAAATCGTGCTGTCATCGCTGCCAAGGCGAGGTGGCTCTCGCTCGCGGTTTACGCCCTCGGCGCACAGGCGCTGACTCTCGTCGCGCTGATCGCGGCTCGCGCGATCTGAGGGTCTTAGAGGCCGCGCCTTTCGATCGTGCGGGGCAGCGGCCTGCCTTGTGGGGGCGGAGCCGACTTCGCCTCGTCGCTCTTTCGGTCATCCGTCTTTTTGTCGGTCTCGTTCGACGATGGCATTGCGCTGCTCCTCCACTCTGGAACCGATGCGCCCAGTATAGCCCGCTTTTATGGGCTCAGCTCGGCCAGGACTTCGGTGGTGTGTTGGCCCAGGTTGGGGGCGGGGCGGGGGGGTTGTGTTGGGGTTTGCTCGAAGTCCCAGGGGGGCGCTACTTGCTTGACGCCGTCAACGTCCATCAGTGCGCCTGCGGCGGTGATCTGGGGGTCTTGGGTGAGGCGCTGGTAGTCGTGCATGGGGAAGGCCCAGCCGCCGCGGCGCTCTACTTTTTGGATGACCTCTGTTGCGCTCCACTGCGCGAAGCCTTGTTCCCAGAGCTGCTTCAGCTCGTGGGCGTGGCGGCCTGCGCCGCCTGCTACGTCGCGCTTTAGCAGCTCGTATCGGGCTTCTTCGCGGACCCAGCCCATTTTGAGATCGTCGATGAGGCGCTCGGCATTCTCATCGCCCATTGCGGCCAGCGAGAAGAAGATTGGCAGGTCGCGGCACTGGTAGCCGTGGTCGGGCGGCTTGATGTAGGAGTCGAGGTGGAAGCCCCACCACTCGTCGGGTTTGGAGAGGGCGACCCAGAGGGTTGAGCGCATGGCCAGGAGGCTGCCGAAGAGCGAGACTTCGAGGCGCTGGCCGCCGCGCTCGGCGGCGTCGCGGGCGTAGAGCGCGGCGCAGATGCCCTGGATTGCGTAGTTGGCGGCGTACATGGAGCCGGCGTCGGTGCCCAGCCGCACGGGGTGGTCGCCGAGTCGGCCGAGCGAGAGCGTCGCTTCGCTGGCCAGTTGTGCGGCCAGCTCGGATGCGGGGCGCTCGGCCCAGGGGCCGCGCGGGCCCCAGCCGGACAGCGCGCAGTAGACCAGCTGCTCGGCGTCGAGCGCTGCCCAAGCGAGCGGCGGCGGCAGGCCGTACTTGTCGACGACGGCGATGTCGGCCTGTTGGAGCAGTCGGCGGGCTGCGTCGAGGTCGCGCTCTGTGTCGAAGTCGAGCACGATGCCGCGCTTGTTGCGGTTCAGCGCGGTCCAGGCTGCCGAGCTTTCACCGAGCGGCGGGGACCAGCCGCGCGAGCGGTCGCCGGCGGGCGGCTCGATTTTGATTACGTCCGCGCCCGCGTCGCCCAGCGACATTGCGGCGTAGGGGCCCGCGACGCCCTCGGCGATCTCGATCACGCGGTAGCCCGCCAGCGGCCCGGGCATGGCGCGGCCTCAGTCCGCGGCCGCGGAGGAGGTTGCGGAATTGGCGTCGCGCGAGGCCAATTCGTCGAGGATCTCGGCGGTGTGCCGGCCGGGCGGCGATGTGCCGAACCAGCGCGTGGGCGTGCGTTCGAGCGTCCAGGGCGGGCCGCCTGTGCGCACCGCTCCCCAGCCGGATGTGAGCACCTCGTGGATGTAGCCGTTTTCGATCACCTGGGCGTGATCGCGCAGCACATCCCAGGTGAGCGGGTAGCCGCAGGGGACGCCGGCCGCGCCGAGCCGCAGCATCCAGTAGTCGCGGGGGAACTGGGCGAAGGCGTCCTGCAGCAGCGCGGCCAGCTGGTCGCGATGCCGCACGCGGTCGCGGTTGGTTGCGAAGCGGGCGTCCTCGGCCAGCGGCGGCAGGTTGGACGCTTCGGAGGCGGCCAGCGCGCGGGCGAGTCGGCGCCATTCGTCTTCGCTTGCGGCGGAGACGCCGAGCCAGCGACCGTCGCGGCAGAGGAACGCCTGATCGGGAGCGGCGGCGAAGCCCGCCGAGCCGAGAGGTTGGTGCGGCTCGCCCGTGGCCAGGTGCTCGGCGATGCGCAGGCTTTGCAGGGCCATTGCGGCGCGCAGCATGCTGACGTGGATTCGCTGGCCCCGGCCGGTGCGATGCCGCGCCAGCAGGCCCATCAGGACCGCCTGAGCCGCGACGTTGCCCGTCGTGGCGTCCAGTTGCGAGAAATGGCGGTAGACCTCGGGGCGTCCGCCGCGCGCGCCGTTGGTCGACCAGAAGCCGGTGAAGTACTGGCACTGCACATCGGCGCCGGGCTTGTCGCGCATTGCGCCGAGTTCGCCCCAGCCGGAGATTGTGGTGTAGACGAGGTCGGGATTGACGGCGCGCAGTTGTTCGTAGCCCATTCCCAGCCGCTCCGCGGCGCCGTAGCGCATGTTGACCAGCAGGACATCGCAGGTTTCGAGCAGTCGGTAGGCCGTTTGGCGATCGGGCTCGGATTTGAGGTCGAGGAAGAGTCCGCGCTTGTTCATGTTCCAGGTGATGTAGCCGACGGCTGTGCCGTCGACCATGGGCGGGCCGTCGCCGCCGAGCGCGCCGGGGTCGATGCCGGGCTGCTCGATGTGGATGACGTCCGCGCCGAGCGCGCCCAGCTGCAGCGAGGCCCAGGGGCCGACCAGCCAGAGGGTGAGGTCGAATACGCGCACGCCGTCGAGGGGTCCTGGCGGCATTGGGGCCTCCGGTGGATTTGCGCACAAGATAGCCGCGTCGGCTCAGCTGTGTCATTCCGGCGCTTGCCACGAGAGTCTCGCGGTGTGGCAACGAGGACCACGTGGCCCTTGCAGCGCCTCGCGGGCGCTACATCTATAATCGCGTGCGCCACCGCCACGATTGGACACCCTCATGATCAAGCACCTCCTCGTCACTGCACTGCTCGCGTCCGTCCTCGGTGGCGTTGCCACTTACGCCGCCGGCGCAGCGCGACAGACAGTTGAGACCGAAGTCCGCATCAATGCTCAGCGCCTCGACGACGGCCGCGTCGAATTCGCGCTTCAGCAACGGGATGAGGACGGCGCTTGGAGCGACCGTCAACTCCCCAGCCGCCGCTTCTTTCCGGCATCCGGCTTCCTCAACCGTTGGGCGAACAGCACTCCGATCACGGTTGTCGGCGCGATTGAAGTTGCCGACGTGTATGTGAACAACACGCAACCAACGAGAACTCTGTCCCTCAACGAATACGTGGAGTTCTGCTCTGACCCGAGCAACCAACTCACGGCAGAGAGTATTGCCGCCATCATGAGCGCCTCTGACGGCAACAGCGAAACCGCCACGTGGGGCGAGTTTTTCGCTATCGCCGACGGCGTGCTCTCGCTCTTTCGCTCGATCAACCCGCCAGCAGAGCTTGGCGACTGGCACCAAGGGCAAATCCTGGGTCTGACACTCATCACGCAGTACGCGTATCTCAAACCATCCCATGAGGCACTCGAACCGCTGGAACTCCTGATCCCCGGCCTTGTCATTGCGCAACGACTCACGGAGGTGGAAACCAACCTTGACGCTGAGCTGCGGGAACGTCTCACAGAAGCCGGTTGCATCGACGACGCGTCTGGCTGACAGCGCAGTGCAGAACCAGGGCCGTGGCGTTTGCCCCAGCCGCCGGTGGGGGGGCTGTGGCGCCCTTCGGCGAACGTGGGCTCGGGCTGTTGCGTGGAGGTGGCAGAGCTTTAGGGTGTGTTCATACTTCCGTCATTCCTGCGCAGGCAGGAACCTAGGCGACATCCAGCGCTCGCATGCGTCACGATGCCGCGATGGCCGACCAAAGCCGCTCCGCGCCAAGCTGGGCCGCGCCTACTGCGTGGGTTCCTGCCTGCGCAGGAATGACGGTTGGGGCGCGCAGGAATGACGGGTGGCGCGTGGGTTCCTGCCTGCGCAGGAATGACGGAGGGGGGCGCAGGAATGACGAGTTTGGGGTGGAGGGGGATCGAGGCGGGCATGGGGGTTGGTGGACGATCGGTGCCTCCCACCCCCCACCTAGCCTCCCCCCTAAAAGGGGGGAGGGATGAATTGGGGAAGGAGGTAGGGGGTGTGAGGGGGGATGCGTGTGTGGGGTGGATTTTGGGTGGGTTGCTGGCTGTGCGG
The DNA here is from genome assembly GCA_965203165.1 of Dehalococcoidia bacterium. Classification (GTDB taxonomy): domain Bacteria; phylum Chloroflexota; class Dehalococcoidia; order Bin125; family Bin125; genus CATQGW01. The sequence goes on along the minus strand of OZ241849.1, from coordinate 3,026,953 downwards.
GGGTGACGGGGTGGCGCGCGGGTTCCTGCCTGCGCAGGAATGACGAGAAGGGGGCGCAGGAATGACGGTTGGGGGGTGCGGGTTCCTGCCTGCGCAGGAATGACGAGGAGGGGGCGCAGGAATGACGGTTGGGGGGTACGGGTTCCTGCCTGCGCAGGAATGACGAGTTGGGCAGGGGTGGCGGAGGTGGGGGGGTTAGCCGCCGCCGCGGTGGGCTTTTTGCATGAATTTGGTGAAGATGGTTTCCAGGGTGGGTTGGTCGGGGGCGGAGAAGGTGAAGTGGTGTTCCTGGATGGTGGTGTTGAGGCGGGGGTGGAAGGGGCGGGTTTCGGTGCGCCAGACTACTTGCCAGTCGTCGGCGCGCATTGCGCCGTGGGGGCGGACTACGGCGTCGGGGTCGGCTGGGCCGGGCGGGCCGGGTTGCTCGGCGACTGCGCCGAGGGCTTCGAGGTACTCGCGCAAGCGCCAGATGGGGACGCCGCGCAGGGTGACGCTGCGGACACTGAGTTGGGGCATTGGCGCAGCCTACGCCAGCGGGCGCGGCGGATGCGGTGGTGGTGGTTCGGTGCTTTCCACCCCCCACCTAGCCTCCCCCCTGGAAGGGGGGAGGGATGAATTGGGGAAGGGAATGGGCGCGGTGTTTAGCGGCGGGGGGTGTTGTCGAGGATGTAGAACTCTGGGGCGCGGTCGGGGAGGCCGGCTTCTTGGGAGGCCTGGCGCATTGCTTCGAGGGCGTCGTTCCAGCCGGCGGCCCAGCCTTGGCGGAAGCCCTGGGCCCATTCGGCGTCGGGGCCTGCGCCGCGCTCGATGATGCGCTCGGCGATGGCGGTGGTGCGGGCCTGGGCGATGGCGGCGGCGAGCGCGTCTTCCCAGGCGGCGGCGAAGGATTGCTGCATTGCTGCTTCTTCGACTGCGGCGACATCGCCCTGGGGTGTGGCGCTGAGCGGGGCGACGAATTCCATGACGGCGACGCCGAGCAGAGCGGCGGCGGCGGCGCCGAGCAGCAGGCTGAGGATGGTGTGCCGCCCGACCCAGTCGCGGTTGCGTCGCCAGTTGCCGCGATTGGGGTCGATTTGCCCCCAGCCTTCGAGCGCGCGCGGTCGTTGCCCGCTCATCGTTCGAGCTCGATCCACTGGGTGTGCTCTTCGCGCGCGAGCAGCTGGCGGGGGAGGCGTCGGGAGAGGGTGTTGACGGCGTCGTTCCAGGCGTAGTCGTAGGCGAGCAGGCGGCCGGCTTCGCGCGAGCCGTCGGCGAGCAGGGCGGGCAGGTCCTGGTCGGCGAGGTCGTCGGCGATCAGTCTGGCGTCGCGAGCGGCGCGGCGCTCGGCGAGGTAGCGCCCGCGGCTCTCGCCGCTGAGTTGGGCCTGCTCTTCGGTGACCGAGGAGATGCCGCTGCGGAAGGCGGGCGTGGCGGCGATGATCACGGCCATCACGACGGCCATCAGCAGGAAGCCGAGGCCGAACGCGATTGCCGACTGCTGGACGACATCGTACTGCCAGAGCTCGCGCAGGCGGGTCATCGGAGCGCCCGCAGGTCGCAGCGCCGGCCGAGGTTGGCCGCGAGATGGGCCGCCGCGATCGTTCGGTCCGCGTTGTTCATTGGTTCGCGTTTCTGTCGTCGGGGGTTCTGCCGCGCGCGGAGAAGTGGAGCGGGAACGGCTCTTCGACGGTGGGCAGGTAGCGAAGATACAGGTAGGCGGTTGTGCGGTTCATGCCTTGCGCGACGCAGGCGTTGGCCGCGTCGCTGAGCGGCAGGATGCCGGTCGGTGAATTGGTGAGCACGTGGATGAGTGTGAATTCCGCATCACCCAGCACGGCATTGGCCGGCTGGGGGGTTACGAGGCTTGCTTCGTCGCCGCGCAGGCTGAATTCGGCGTGCAGCCGGAGGTAGGCGACGAGCGCGCTGCGCGAGGGCACGCGGATCACGTCGAATCCATGCCGCGCGGCATTGCGGTAGCGGTACTCGCGGTTGAGGCCGCCGAGCAGCGAATCCACGGTGAGGGTCGGCGTGACGGTGAGCATTCGCCTGAGCGTGTTTTCCAGGCGGTCGCGGTTGTGGGGGGTGTTGGGCTCGCAGAATGAGGCGTCGTCGAGCAGTTCGATTTGCCGGCTGTTTTGCAACAGGACGCCCAGCACTCGAACCGGTACGGCGACGCCTGTTGCGGCGAGTTCGGCGCAGAGCATGGCGAGGCTGGCGACGCCGTTGGCTCTGGCGCGCTTGGAGGCGAGCGAGATGATTTTTCGGAGCGGGATCGGCAGCTCGCCGACGTAGACGATGCCCTGCGCGAGCAGTTTTGGATTGAATGGGGATTGGCCTCTGAGCACGCGGGCGGCGCGGTCGATCGCGATCGGCGGGAAGGGCTGATTCGCAACGCCGGCGTCGTGAAGCAGCGCGGCTGCTTCATCGGCGAGCAGGGGCATGGACTGCTCAAGCAGGGTCAGCGCCTGGTCGAGTCTGGGCAGCCAGGCCTGGGCGGGGATTCGCTTTCGGGCGTTTTGCTGAAGCTGCCTCATACGCTCGCGGGTGACGCCGATGCGCGCGCCTGCGTCTTCGAGGGTCGGCTGGTCGGCTGCGAGCCAGCCGAGCCTGGCCAGCATGGCGTCCAGGCGGTCGCCGCTTGCGCCGCTCGCGGCGACGGCCAAACCGCGCAGTTGATCTTCGAGCGATTGCTGCGAGATGGTGCGGTGGAGCGAGCGGGCAGCTTCGGCGCGGTCGACGAACTGGCGCAGTTGCCAAGCGGGCGTTTCGCGCCTGAGCAGTTCGTTGGCCTGGGCGGCGATCGATCGTCCGGGCGGGATTGGCAGGCGGGGGAATCGCGGATCGCCCGCGCGCACGTCGTGGGTCCAGGGCGCGTCGCGCAGGGCTTCGACTTTGGCGCGCAAGGCGGCGGTTTCCGGCGGCTCGGTCGGAGGCGATTCCGGGTGGGAGGTTTCGTCGGCGGAGCGGAGCGCGTCGAGCAGTTGCCTGGCGAGGGGGGATTCAGGTGGGTCTGGTTGGCGGTTGCCGCGCGGCATTGGAGGTCTCCTGGGGTGGCAGCCGGGGCTGTTGGTCGGTTGCTCTCTATCTATCACGCCTACGCCTGCGTGTCAATCCTGAAGGATAGGGTGTGGCCGCCGTTCCTGCTCCCCCAACTCTGTTCGCGCAGGTGGGTCATCGGAGCTTATCCCATGAACCTCATCGGTCTCGCCAACGACGCCACGCCTCGTAGTCATATTTCAGCGCGATGACGGGACGAGGGTAATAGTCCAGATGGACCTCAAAGAAACTGAGGACGTCGCGCCCCAGCAGGCTAGGAGCATCCCAGTTGCTGAACCCCGATTCCGCAGGGCGCCTTGGCACTGGCTCGGAGATCAAGATCGGCAAAACGACCCCGACGTAATCGCCGTCGTCGCTAACTGTTGACAGCCACGCATGCACGATCACCGATCGCGCATATCCGCCAACACCAACACTGACGCGGGTGTCGTAGCTTCGACCGAAGTCGATTGAGAACAGCTCTTCTCCGAAGAGCTTGTAAGCATCAGTGGGTTCGATCAGAGTGGAGTCTGCGCCCGTGTCCACGAGGAACAGTATCTCTTGTTCAGTATCGCGTTCGGTTACAGGGGTCTTCGTTTGGACCTGGAAAGGCACGAACGGCCGGGGTGTGCGTAGGGGCTCGTACTCGCCCGATGGCCTGACCGACTCGAAGAGCCCTGTCACCCACATTGATGGACCGCCTCGATCTGTGGATCCACCACATGTTTCGCAATGGCGTCTCGTCGAGACTCCTTTGGAACCTCGTTCCAAACCGACTCCAGCGTGTCGCTGAAGATCAGCACGGAATCTCCGTAGACAGCAGCCCACTCGCCCCAATGCTCTTTCAGCAGCCGCGGCCACTCAGCCAAGAGGTGGGCGGCATTGCTGCGGAACAGGGCGGCGTGGCGGACTTCGTCAGCGTGAGCGCTGCCCGGCTCAACGATGAAGTGCGGCTCTCGTGGTTCGGTCATAGCGACAGCATACTACCGCCGCCGGCGACGGGGGGGAAGATGTCCATGTCGCTGTTGGGGGGGGGGATTGGGGGGGTGGGTTCCTGCCTGCGCAGGAATGACGGAAAAGGGGGCGGGAATGACGGAGAGGGGGGCGGGGGCTGTGGTGTGCTCGTTGCCTCCCACCCCCCACCTAGCCTCCCCCCTAAGAGGGGGGAGGGATGAATTGGGGAAGGGGGGAGGGGGATGCGTGTGTGTGGTGTGTTCCTGCCTGCGCAGGAATGACGGAGAGGGGGCGCGGGGGTGGCGGAGAGGGGGTGCGGGTTCCTGCCTGCGCAGGAATGACGGAAAGGGGGGTGTGGGAGTGGTGTGGTGGTGGTGGCGGGGGCTGTGGTGTGCTTGTTGCCTCCCACCCCCCACCTAGCCTCCCCCCTAAAAGGGGGGAGGGATGAATTGGGGAAGGGGGGGAGGGGGTGGGGGGATGCGTGTGTGGGGCGGGTTCCTGCCTGCGCAGGAATGACGGAGAGGGGGCGCGGGAATGGGGGAGGGGGCGTGGGTTCCTGCCTGCGCAGGAATGACGGAGAGGAGGTGTAGGAATGACGGGAGGGGGTGCGGGTTCCTGCCTGCGCAGGAATGACGGAGAGGGAGTGTTAGGGAGGGGGGGTGTGGGCGGGCTTGGGGGTGGCGCGCCGCCGGCTATGGGGGGGAAGATGTCCATGTCGCTGTTGGGGGGGATTGGGGTTTCCAGGCCGTTGAGGTGGCGGATGTCGCGGCCGTTGAGCATGATTGCTACGAAGCGGCGGACTGCGCCGGCCTCGTCTAGCAGTTTGCCGTCGAGTCCGGGGTGGTTCTCGATTAGCTGCTGGACGACTGCGCCGACGGTGGCGGGGGGGTTGTTGAGTTGGACGCTGCGTCCGCCGACCAGCGGGCGCAGCGTGGCGTAGAAGCGGATTTCCACGCTGCGCCCGACCGTGACCGCGCTGCCCGACCGCGCCGGCGCGGGAGCGGGCTAGCCGATGATCTCCAGTTCGCGGAGTTTGGCCTCGGGGACTACGCCGTTTTCCCAGCCGCGGGCTTCGTAGTACTGCTCCTTCATCTGGTCGAGTTCGCAGACTTGTCCGTCGGCGGGGCCGCTGCCGGGTTCTTCGAGGAAGCGCTGGGGGAGGGAGTCTTCGGCGCCGCCGAAGCCGACCTGGTTGTTGAAGTAGCGCTCGAGGTTGTAGATGCGCTCGCCGGCGAGCATGACCTCTTCTTCGGACATGGGCAGGCCGACGACGGTCTGGTAGAGGGCGGCGTATTCGGGCGCGCCGACGGCGAAGGCGGAGAACTTGCAGAGGTCGAGCGAGTCGCTGAAGGCGTGCAGGTCCTGGAAGATTTTCAGCAGCGGGCCTTTGCCGTCCCAGTCGAGCGGGTCGGTTTTGACGGGGATGCCGAGCAGTTCGGAGGCGGGGGTGTAGCCGCGCAGGTGGCAGGCGCCGCGGTTGCTGGTGGCGTAGCCGAGTCCCTCGCCCTTGATCGCGCGGGGGTCGTAGGCGGGGATCGCCTGTCCCTTGACGGCCATGGCGATTTCGGGGTGTCCCCAGGCCTGGGCGGCCTTGACGGTGCCGTCGGCGAGGGCGTCGCCGATTGCGCCGCGGCGGTGGGCCATTTCCTCGGCGACGCGCACCATGCCGGCGCCGTCGCCCCAGTCGAGCGGGGTGTCGACGTAGCCGCGCTCGGAGGCTTCCATGTACATCGAGATCACGTTGCCGATCTCGATTGCGTCCATCCCGAAGTCGTTGCACTGGTCGATCACCTTGGCGACGACGGCGGGGTCGTCGTTGCCGCAGTTTGCGCCGAGGGACCAGGCGGGCTCGTATTCGAAGGACTCCATTTTGAGTCCGGCGTGGGGGCCTTCGGTGATTTCGATCTCCTTTTTGCAGGCGACGGGGCAGGCGTGGCAGGTGGGTTCGGCGACGAGGAAGTCGTCGCGGATGGTCTCGCCGGAGACGGCGTTTGCGCCGTCGAACTGGGTTTCCTGGGAGTTTTTGGTGCCGAGCCCGCCGATCGAGTTGACGGCGTTCATGAGCACGTTGGTGCCGAAGGCGGAGAGGCCGCCGGAGCCGTCCTTGAGCGAGCCGTCGTCGTTGACCGAGGAGGGCGCGGTGACGGGGCTTTCCATGATCAGTTGGAGGTGCTTGCCCTGGGCTTCGCGGAATTTTTCGCGGTTTTCGGGGCGGTAGCGTCCGGAGCGGTCGCCCTTGACGACGACGCACTTGAGGTTTTTGGAGCCGGCGACGGCGCCGGTGCCGCCGCGCCCGGCGGCGCGGTCATCCTCGTTCATGAAGGAGGCGAAGAGCACGCCGTTTTCGCCGGCCTGGCCGATGGCCATGACGGAGGTGTCGGTTTTGTTGCCCTTGTCGGAGCCGAAGTGCTTGACGGTGTCGTGGATGCCGAGCCCCCAGATGTCGGCGGCGTCGCGGATTTCGACCTGGTTGTCCTCGACATGGAGGTAGACGGGTTGGTCGGCCTTGCCGGTGATCAGCAGGGCGTCGAAGCCTGCCCAGCGGAGGCGGGCGGCGCTCCAGCCGCCCATGTGCGAGTCGGTCACGGTGCCGGTGAGCGGCGACTTGGTGACGAAGGCGAGGCGCCCGCTCATGGTCACCTCGGTGCCGGTCAGCGGGCCGTTGACGAGCGCGAGCATGTTGTCGGGGCCGAGGGGGTCGACGCCGGGCCCGTTGTCGAGCAGGTATTTGACGCCGAGCCCGCGGGCGCCGATGTACTTGCGGGCGTCCTCTTCGTTGACGCCTTCGTAGGCGACGGTGCGGTTGGTGAGGTCGATGCGTGCGACGCGGTTGGCGAATCCGCCGAGTGCCATGATGCTGCTCCCCTGTTGTGCGAATCTGGCGACAGGTGGATGGTAGCTGATCGTGGGGGTGTGTGTGTTCCTGCCTGCGCAGGAATGACGGAGAGGGGGCGCAGGGGTGACGGTTGGGGCGTGGGGCGATTGGTGGGGCGGGTTCCTGCCTGCGCAGGAATGACGGAAGGAGGGGCGCAGGGATGACGGAGTGGGCGCGGGAGCGAGGGAAGTGAGGGCGCGGGTGCGATGGGGAGTGAGGGCGGGTGTGGGGGAGAGTGGGCGCGGGAGCGAGGGAATTGTGGGATAGGGGATTGGGGCGTGGGGCGTGGGGCGATTGGTGAGGCGGCTCGTGGCTTCCCACCCCCCACCTAACCTCCCCCCTGGAAGGGGGGAGGGATGAATTGGGGAAGGGGGTGGGTAGGGAAGGGGAGGTGGGGAAGTGGGGCGGGATGTGGCGCAGGTTCCTGCCTGCGCAGGAATGACGAAGTGGGGGGCGCAGGGATGACGGTTGGGGGGTGGGTTGCGCGGGGGGTTTTGGGAATCGCTAGACTGCGCGGCTATGAGCGCGGGCGCTCGGACGGCGCGCGTGGATAGCGTGCGCGGACGGCGCGTGAGCAGCGTGCGCGGATGGCGCGCGTGGATTGAGAGGACTGCTGATGGATATCGCGGCTTTGGAGAGTTCGCCGAATGCGGACTCGCTGGTCAACACGATTGTGGAGCACGATCTGGCCCGCAACATTGTGGAGCTCGACGCCTACGGCTTCACGGTGATTCCGCCGGAGAAGCTGGGCACGCCGCCCGGCTTCGGGGACGCGCTGCGCGAGGCGATTCTCGATGTCTACCAGCGGCGCCACGACGTGGACATCGACGACTTTCGCACGACCAACGACCTGCCGGTGGCCAACGATCTGTCCTGGCAGCTGATCGACGAGAGCGACGTGATCACGGAGGCGGTGCTGAATCCGGTCTGTCTGGCGATGGCGCGCTGGCACTGCGGGCAGAGCGCGCTGCTGGGCGGGACTTCGTCGATCATCAAGCCGCCGGCGGAGGACAACTGGCTGCCGCTGCACAACGACACGCACGGGGTGCCGCCGCCGCAGGCGGCCTACCCGCACCTGGTCAACACCAGTTGGGTGCTGACGGACTACGACAGCCGCGAGGACGGGCCGACGGTGTTCGTGCCGGGCTCGCACCGCTGGGGCCGGCTGCCGACGCAGCACGAGTCGATGTTCTGGCACGACGGGGCGCCGGTGCAGCCGGTGCCGATGCAGGCCAAGGCGGGCTCGCTGGCGATCTGGGGCGGGAACATGTGGCACGGCGCGTACAACCGCCTGACGGACGGCCTGCGGGTGACGATGGTGCTGGTCTGGCTGCGGCCCTACATGAAGATGATCAACATGTGGAACGAGGGCGCGGTGTCGGCCGAGCGTCTGGAGCGCTACCCGGAGCTGAACAAGATCCTGGGCTACGAGCACCCCTATCCGTTCCGCGAGCGGGTCGAGCACGCCGAGAACATCGCCTCGATGATCGCGGTGGGGCAGGATCAGTTCGGCTAGGCCGCGGCGGCCGACACGCTGGCGGGGCTGGTCGGGATCACGCGCGCGACTCCCGTGATTCCGGCCGGCGCTGCATACTGGAGGCAGGCCTGACCGGTCGGGCAGGGAGGACATGCGCCATGCCGATTGCCGCCGTGGTCGCCGAACGGACGGAGGAGTTGCGCGAGATCTGCCGCGCGCACGGGGTGCAGCGGCTGGATCTGTTCGGCTCGGCGGCGCGGGAGGATTTCGACCCGGAGACGAGCGATCTGGACTTTCTGGTCGTCTTTCACAAGGGCGTGCGCAAGCCGTGGGCGGGGCACTACCTCCGGCTGCAGGAGGCGCTGGAGCAGCTCTTCGGCCGCTCGGTGGATTTGGTCGCGGACAAGGCGATCGACAATCCCTACTTCCGTAGGTCGGTCGAGAAGAGCAGGACTCCGCTGTATGAGTCATGATCATGACCCGGAGATGTATCTCCGAGACATCAACGAGGCGGCGGAGGCGATCGTCGCCTATACGGCCGACGCGACATTTGAGGATTACGAACGCACTCGCTTGCTCCGATCAGCGGTTGAGCGCGAGTTCACGATCATCGGCGAGGCGGTGCGGCGGCTCGCCCGCCACAGCGCGGAAACGGTGGAGAGCATTACCGACTACCGGGATATCATCGGGTTCCGAATTGTTCTGACGCACGACTACCAGTCGGTTGAGAATGACACTGTCTGGGACGCCGTCCAGACCGACATCCCACGGCTCATCCGCCAGACGCGCGCGCTGCTGGACGCCTTTGATGAGGCGCAAGCGGGGAGCGAGGGCGACGATGCGGATTGAGTGTGCGAGGGTCCGTCGGTGGATGTGCGGAGTCGGGATGGGCGGTGGATGTGGCGTGGTTCCTGCCTGCGCAGGAATGACGGAAGGGGGCGCAGGGGTGACGGAGAGGGGGCGTGGGTGCGAGGGAGAGGGGGCGTGGGTGCGAGGGAAGTGTGGGTGTGGGTGCGAGGGAGAGTGGGGCGCGGGCGCGAGGGAAGTGTGGGATGGGGGATTGGGGCGTGGGGCGATTGGTGTGGCGGCTCGTGGCTTCCCACCCCCCACCTAACCTCCCCCCTAAAAGGGGGGAGGGATGAATTGGGGAGGGGGTGGGTGGGGTTGGTGGGTGGTGCGCGCGGCGAGATACCTGTGGCGAGTGGGGGTGGCAATGCGGATTGAGTGAGTGAGATCCGTCGGTGGATGTGTGGAGTCGAGACGGGCGGTGCGCGCTGCGTGGTTCCTGCCTGCGCAGGAATGACGAAGGGGGGCGCAGGAATGACGGAAGGGGAGGCGGGAAGCGAGGGAGAGGGGGCGCAGGAATGACGGAGAGAGGGTGCAGGGGTGACGGAGAGGGGGTGCGGGTGGGTTCCTGCCTGCGCAGGAATGACGGGGAGGGGGTGCGGGGCGGGTTGCGTGGGGGGAGTGGGGAGTCGCTAGACTCGGCGCATGAGGGGGGAGGTGGGCTGATGATCGCGATCTGGGTGCGCGTGCGGGTTCGCGCGGACGGGCGCGAGCGCTTTCTGCGGGGGATTGAGACGGACGCGCTGGGCTCGGAGCGAGACGAGCCCGGCTGCCTTCGCTTCAACGTGCTGCAGGACGCGGAGGACGACCTGACCTACTACTTCTACGAGGTCTACGAGGACGAGGCGGCGCTGGAGGCGCACCGCCGCGCGCCGCACTACCAGGCCTGGGCGGCGGTCGCGGACACGCTGGAGGGGCCGGTCGAGATTACGCGCGCGACTCCCGTGATTCCGGCCGACGCCGCATACTGGAGGAAGGCCTGACCGGTCGGGCAGGCAGGGAGGGCGCGGGCCATGCCGATTGCCGCCGTGGTCGCCGAACGGACGGAGGAGTTGCGCGAGATTTGCCGCGCGCACGGGGTGCAGCGGCTGGATCTGTTCGGCTCGGCGGCGCGCGAGGATTTCGACCCGGAGACGAGCGATCTCGACTTTCTGGTCAGCTTCCACAAGGGCGAGCATACGCCGTATGCGGGCGACTACTTCGAGCTGCTGGAGGAGTTGGAGCGGGTCTTCGGGCGCACTGTCGACCTCGTGATGGATGGGGCGATCGACAATCCGTACGTGCGCAAGTCGGTGGATGAAGATCGGGTGGCGATCTATGAAGCGTGATGCCGAGGCGTACCTGTTCGACATCCAACGCGCGGCGGGTTACGTCGGCGAATTCACCGACGGCGCCGCGTTCGAGGATTACGACAGCGACGCGTTCATGCGCTCCGCGACTGAACGCCAGCTCAGCATTCTGGGGCAGGCGACGGCGCAGCTGGCCCAGCATTTTCCGGAGGTCGCGGAGCGGATCAGCGACTACCGGCAGATCATCGCGTTTCGGAACATTCTGATTCACGAGTACGGCCGCGTCGACAATCGCATTGTCTGGGAACGGATTCAGAATTTCCTGCCGCGTCTTGCGGACGAAACCCAGGCGCTGCTGGACGATCGGTCGGCGGGCGGCGAGCGCTCAGAGAGCGGGGAGTAACGCGATGCGGCAGGAGCGGCGGCTGAGTTGGAACGAGGTGGCGCGGCGGGCGCAGCGGCTCTACGAGCACTGCGGGCCGGAGCCGCGGTTGTGGGGCATTCCGCGCGGCGGGACCTACGTCGCGGCGGTGATGGCGGGCTTGGGCGCGCGGATCGCGTTCACACCGCACGAGGCGGATCTGGCGGTGGACGATATCATCGATTCGGGGCGCACCTCGGCGCGGATCAAGCGCGAGTTCGGGCTGGAGACGATCGCGCTGTTCGACCGCTTCGCCGCGCCTTTTGAGGAGTGGCTGGTCTTCCCCTGGGAGGAGGACACGCTGGAGCACGACGCGCACGACACGGTGACGCGGCTGATTCAGCAGATCGGCGACGACCCCAACCGCGACGGGCTGCGCAAGACGCCGGAGCGGGTGGTGCAGGGCTGGCAGGCGCGCTTCTCGGGCTACGAGTGGCACGAGGAGAACGCGGCGGCGATTGCGCGGCTGCTGACCGATAGCGTCGAACCGCACTACGGGGAGTCGGATGTGGTCGTCGCGCGGGCGATCGAGTTTCACTCGACCTGCGAACGGCATCTGCAACCGTTCTACGGCACTTTCGATATCGCCTGGAGCCATATCGAGGACGATGAGGCGATTGGCGGGATTGGTCTGGCCGGGCTGCCGCGTCTGGTCGACGCCTACGCGCGGCGGCTGACGATTCAGGAGCGGCTGACGAATCAGGTGGCGCAGACGATTGCGCGGAGCGGTCTGGCGCGGGCGGTGCTGGCGCGTTCGACCGCGGCGCTGCAATGCGTCGGCTCCGACGGCCGCTGCCGCGCGGGGCAACACCGTACCGAAGAAGCGCTGGGATTCCTGAACGGCGAACCGGACGCCGCGCTCGAATCGCGGCTCAGAGAGGCATTGCGATGACGTACCGACGAATCACAGTCGAACCGCTCACCCCGACGATCGGGGCGACGGTAACAGGCGTGGATTTGCGCCAGCCGATCGACGACGAGCTGTTCAGCGAGCTGCACGCGGCCTGGATGGAGCATCTGGTGCTGTTCTTCCGCGATCAGCCGATGAGTTCGGCGGAGCATCTGGCGCTGGGACGTCGCTTCGGCGAGCTGCACATCCACCCGGCCGCGCCCTACGCCGAGGGCAACCCGGAGCTGATGGTGATTCATACCGACAAGGACTCGTTCCGTAACAACGGCGAGCGCTGGCACTCGGATGTTTCGGCGGACGCAGAGCCGCCGATGGCGAGCATTCTGCACGTTCACCACGTGCCGCCGCAGGGCGGCGATACCTGCTGGTCGAACATGTACGCGGCTTATGAGGCGCTTTCGCCGGCGATGCGGGATTTGCTCGAACCGCTAACCGCGCTGCATGCGTCGGACTACAGCGGGCAGTACGGCGAGCACAAGCCGCAGCGGGAGTTCCCCAGCGCGGTGCATCCGGTCGTGCGGACGCACCCGGTGACGGGCAAGAAGGCGCTGTTCGTGAACGAGGTTTTCACCAGGCGGATCACCGAGCTGTCGCCGGAGGAAAGCCGCGCGCTGCTGGGCTTTCTCGCCGACCACGTGAAGAACGTGAACTTCCAGTGCCGCTTCCAGTGGGAGGATCACTCGGTGGCGCTGTGGGACAACCGCTGCACGCAGCACATGGCGATCTGGGATTATTACCCGGAGTCGCGCAGCGGCATCCGCGTGACGATCAAGGGCGACAAACCGTTCTAAGCTGGTGGGAGCGGCCAGTGCGAGAGGCGAAGCGCCATGACGACTCATTCGATTACCACGGAGCGAAGCGCGGAAATCGCGGCGCTCTGCCGCGAGCTGGGCGTGAAGCGCCTCGAGTTCGTCGGCGCCGTGACAACGGCGGAGTTTGACCCGGAGATCGACTTCGTCGACATCATCGTGGAGTTCTTGCCCGGCGCGGAGAGGCCGTGGATGGCCGAGTACTCCGGCCTGATCGAAGGTCTGGAGGCGCTCTACGGCACGGAAGCTCTTTCGGTGGGCGGGCCCGCGCTTGACGACCCCGAATACCGCGAGTGGGTCGAGTCGACGCGCACGGTGGTGTACGAATCGTTCTAAGCTGGGGGGACGGATAGCGTAAGGAGCAGGGCGATGGTTACCCAAGCGTCGTTCGATGTTCGCGCCGACGAGGTGGCGGTGATCTGCCGCGAGATCGGCGTCAAGCGGCTTGAGCTGGTCGGCCGCGCGGCATCGGGGATCAATTTCGACCCGAAGCGGACAGGCATCGAGTTCCTCGTGGAGTTTTTGCCCGGCTCGGAGCAGCCCTGGATGGGCGAGTTTTCCGAGCTGATCGAGCGGCTGGCCGAGCTCTACAGCCGAAGCGTGGAGGATGTGCATCTGGTTGACGAGCGCGTTCTCAAAGAGCCGGGGCAGCCCGGCAACCCGGAGTACTGGCGCTGGATCGACTCCACGCGCAAGCTGGTTTATCAGGCGTAGGCCGCCGCACGGCTGGAGGACGCAGGCCATGACGACTCATTCGGTTACCACGGAGCGAAGCGCGGAAATTGCGGCGCTCTGCCGCGAGCTGGGCGTGAAACGTCTCGAGTTCGTCGGCGCCGTGACGACGGCGGAGTTCAACCCGAAGACCGACTTCGTCAAGATCATCGTGGAGTTTCTGCCCGGCGCGGAGAGGCCGTGGATGGCCGAGTACTCCGGCCTGATCGAGGGTCTGGAGGCGCTCTACGGCACGGAAGTTCTTTCGGTGGGCGGACGCGGACCCGCGCTTGACGACCCCGAATACCGCGAGTGGGTCGAGTCGACGCGCACGTTGATCTATGAAGCGTAAGTCACGCCGCGATCTCGTCGCGATCAACGCAGCGATCGACGAGATCACCAGCTACGTCGATGGCAAAACGTCAGCGGAGTACCTGGCCGATTCGATGCTCCGCTCGGCGGTGTCGTGGCAATTCTTCCTGATCGGCGAGGCAGTGAGGCGGATCGCTCGGGCGGACCTTGAGACGGCGCTTCAGATCACCGGCTATCGCCAGATCATCGGATTTCGCAACACGCTTGCCCACGAGCACCGCCGCATCCGCTACGATCACATCTGGCAATATGTCCAGGAGGATTTGCCTAGACTGCGGGGCGACGTTGAAGCGCTGTTGGGCGAGCCCGACGGCTGAGCCGGAGGTGGAATGCGATGGAACCGCTTGAAGGCGTCCGCGTTGTCGAGTTCGCGATCGCGATACAGGGGCCTCTCGCCGGCGGATTGCTCGCCGATCTGGGCGCCGACGTGATCAAGGTCGAGCCGCCCGGCGGCGACCCCAACCGCTGGCACACCGGCGTCAACTGGCCCCACGGCCCCGAGACGCCCGGCGCGCAGTTTCTCTCGGTTTCGCACGGCAAGCGCTCGATCGCGCTCGACGTTCATACCGATGTGGGCCGCGATGTGCTCTACCGGCTGGTGGAGCGGGCGGACATCTTTCTGAGCAATTTCCGCGAAGATTCGCTCAATCGGCTGGGTTTCGGTTACGAGGAGCTCGCCGCGCGCAACGAGCGGCTGATCTACGCGGCAGCCAACGGCTTTGGACACGAGGGGCCGGATCGCGACAAGCGGATGACGGATCAGTACGCGCAGTCGCGCAGCGGGATCGTCGGCGTTAACGGCGAGCCCGGCAGCGCGCCGCACATCCCCGGCGCGGTGATTGGCGATACGGGCGGGGCGATGGGGCTGGCGCTGGGGATTATCACCGCGCTGGCCGCGCGCGAGTTGCACGGCGTCGGGCAGCGCGTGCGCAGCTCGTCCTACGGCGTGCTGCTCTGGATGCAGGGCTGGGAAATTAACCACTCCTCTGTTACAGGGCGCGTGTTGGAGCGCGACGGGGCGCATCACCCCAACACGCCGGGCATCGTGGGCATCTACGAAACGGCCGACGGCGGCGCGTTCTGCGTGGGCGTCACCGGCGACGACGCATGGCGCGAGTTCTGCGAGTTCGGCGGCATCCCCGAAATCGGCGCGGACCCGCGCTGGGATTCTTTCGAGAAGCGCTCGCCGATCCAGGATTTTCAGTGGACGGAGCGCGCCAACGAGCTGCGCCCGCATGTCGCGCGGGCGATGCGCTCGCGCGCGACCGCCGAATGGGAGCGGTTTTTCGACGAGCGCCGCGACGACATCATGTATCAGCGCGTGTTCGACTACGACGACGTGAGGGCGGATCCGCAGGCGCTGGAAAACGGTTACATCGTAGAGAAGGATGTGCCCGGCGTGGGGCCGCGCAGGATGGCGGGGCAGCCGCTCCAGTTCAGCGAAACGCCCGCCAGCGCCAAGCGGTGGTTCTCCCGGCTGGGCGAACATACCGGCGAAATTATGAGCGAGTTGGGCTTCGACGCGGAGCAGATCGCCGAGGTCGAGGCGCAGCGGAATCCGCGCCAGCCAATGTCGCGCCGCGCGCGCACGCGCACCCGCTAGGGGGTGTTCACGTCAACTGGTGGGCGCCTGCTGTCTTCTCGCGTTTGGCTCACTCCTCAAACAGGCTGCGCGCGATCGCGATGCCGGCGCTAACACGGTTTCCGCGAAGCGTTGCGCCGGCCCGTTGTGTTGCGGGGTGCTGATCTGAGAAGTCGGCGAGAAACGAGGCGGCGTTGGGGTGGAAGGCGTTGTTCGGCCGGTGATTGGCTCGAACCCCACGCTCAGCAGCGCGAAGCCCAAGGTCAAGCCGATAGCCAGCGCCGCGAAGAGGCGTTTCATGGGCGGTCCGCTCCAACCGCCGGCAGGCGCCCAGCCGATGCCACCAGCTCATCGAGCTTTGCGCCCAGGTCGATCTCCTCGCCGGTCTCGCTGTAGTACGGATCTTCCGGCAGCCAACGGCTGATTTCTCGATGGTCGAGCACATCCAAAGCGATTCCTGCCTTCGCGCCGACGACCAAAAGGTCGTAGCTCTCGGCAAGGCCGAGTACCGAAGCGCCGATCTCCAGACTGATCCCGGTCGGTACGGTCAGCCAGCCGCCGTCCAAGCGGTACGTCTTGCCACCCTCCAGACGGTCGCCCGTGCTGCCCAACTCGAGGATCACGTACACCTCGACCGACGCCTCGGCCGTTGCGCCCGCCGCGTCGGTTACGGTTGCCCGAACCGTTTTCGGGCCGGAGTCGACATCGGGCCTCTTAAGGTGGTGACGCCAGACGCGCGGCTCTCCATCGATGAGCATTACTCCGCCGAAGTCGTCCTCGTCGACGAAGACCGCCTCGTCTAGCGTGCGGCCGCAGCTCACGACGGCGGTTCCGCTCGGCGCGGCGAACGGCTTGCCGTGCCAGCCGTCCCGCGTTTGGCCGTCGATCGTCAGACGGTAAGGCGCAGTTCCGCCGCTAACGCTCCAGCCGACGCGAAGATCGCCTGGATTGACCCAGCCGAACGCTCTCGCGACCAGCTCGCCGTTTTCGTCGTACTCGCCCCTCAACGCTTCAGCGGCGGGCAACGTTTCGCAGGTCGGCGGCGCGCTGAGCGTTAGCGTCAGCGGCTGCGCATCGCCGACGCTCGGCTTGCCGCCCAGCCCCAACGCGCTGCCGCAGAAGACTACGACCACCGCCGCCGCTACCACGACCAGCGCGAACCAGCCCGGCGATTTCGGCTCCAGCCGACGAGACCAGTTCTGCATCGCGCCCTCCTCTGCGGCCCGCTCAGGTTAGCTTAATTCGCCGCGCTGGTCACTCTCCAGTCGTCGGCAGGCGCCCTATTGAGGCGATCAGTTCGTCGAATTTCGCGTGGAGGTCGATCTTCTCTCCGGATGGGCTGTGATGCGGTGCATCAACCACCCAGCGGTTCACTTCTCCAAAGTAGTATTGGTCCAGCGCGATCCTGGAGCGCGTTCCGACCACATGGAGACTAAGACTTGCCCCACTAAGACCGCCGACCTCCAGATCGATCTCCGCCGGCACAGTGATGAGATTGCCGTCCAAACGGTACGTCTTGCCGCCCTGCAGAAGGTCGCCCGTGCTGCCCAGCTCGAGGATCACGTATACGCCAACCGATGCCTCGGCCGTCGCGCCTGCCGCGTCGGTTACGGTTGCCCGAACCGTTTTCGGGCCGGAGTCGACATCGGGTTTCTTAAGATGGTGGCGCCAGACGCGCGGCTCGCCATCGATGAGCATTACTCCGCCGAAATCGTCCTCGTCGACGAAGACCGCCTCGTCTAGCGTGTGCCCGCAGCTCACGACGGCTGTTCCGCTCGGCGCGGCGAACGGCTTGCCGTGCCAGCCGTCGCGCGTTTGGCCGTCGATCGTCAGTCGGTACGGCGCGGTTCCGCCGCTAACGTTCCAGCCGACGCGAAGATCGCCTGGATTGACCCAGCCGAACGCCACCGTTTCGGGTTCGCCGTTTTCGTCGTACATGCCGGCCAACGCCTCTTCGGCGGGCAACGTTTCGCAGGTCGGCGGCGCGCTGAGCGTCAACGTCAGCGCATCGCCGACATCCGGCTTGCCGCCCAGGCCCAACGCGCTGCCGCAGAAGGCTACGACCACCGCCGCCGCAATCGCGACCAGCGCGAACCAGCCCGGCGATTTCGGTTCCAGTTGGCGGGTCCACTTCTGCATCATTGTCTTCCTGCGACTTGCTTTGGGTAGTGTAGCTTGGTCACGTGTTATGGGAGGGTGGCGGGAACTGGGGTTGTGCTTGCTCTTGGGGCTTCCACCCCCCACCTAGCCTCCCCCCTGGAAGGGGGGAGGGATGAATTGGGGAGGGGGTGGGTATCGGAGTGGGTGGTTCCTGCCTGCGCAGGAATGACGGATCTCTGAGGCGAGAGCGCGAGCTAGTCGCCGCGGCAGAAGGCGGCCAAGTCTCGCGCTGTATCGCGCGAGATGTCGGGGCAGGGCGCTACGAATACGTCGCCGCCGTGGATTGTGCCCATTACCTGGCGGCAGCGGGCTGGCTGGCCGGCGCGCAGTAACAGGCGGTAGAACTCGATGCCCTCATCGTGCAGCGGGTCGCACTCGTTGACCGAGATTACCGTCGGCGGGAAGCCTTGCACGCGCGACTCGTCGGCGAACAGCGGCCAGGCCTCCGGATCCTGCGCTTCAAACGCTTCGATTCCGTAGGCGTAGGCGTGCGAGTTGTCGTGCAGATCGAGCAGTAGGCCGTTGTTTTCGGTTGACGAGGGCAGGTCGTCGCGCGGCCAGCTGCCGGCGATGTAGGGGCAGAGCGCGTAGAGGCCGCTGACCAGATCGGCGTTACCCTCGCGGGTCAGCCGCAGGCCGACGGCGAGCGTCAGGTTGCCGCCGCCGCTGGCGCCGGCTACGACGATTTGGCCGGCGTCGATACCGAGTTCTTCCGCGTTCGCCGACATCCAGCGCAGCCCCGAGACGCAGTCGTTCAGACCGGCCGGATAGGGGGCGATCTCAGGCGTCGAGGATGGTACGAGCGAGTTGCGGAAGTCGACCATCGCCACGGCGACGCCCTGCCGCGCGATCAGCCGCCCCCACGCGCTGCTCCTCGCGTCGTAACAGGAGCCCGACTGCATTCCGCCGCCGTGGATGTAGTAGACGCAGGGCAGCGGCGCGCTGCTTTGCGGCGAAATCATCAGGATGTTGATGATATTGCCGTCGGGCGTCGATTCGAAAGTGAGCGTGCGGATTTCGAGGCCGTCGGAGGGCGCGAGCTGTTCGAGTTCCGCGCTGTCGGCCATCGCCAGCGCCCGATTGCGTGCTTCGATCGCCCCCGGCGCGTTCATCCGCTCGACCAACTCCTCGCGGCTCGAGACATCGGACTGTGAGATTGCCGGCAGGTTGCCGAACATCGCTTTGAGCCGCGGGTCGATGCGGCGGTCGTCGGAAAGCTTGCTCATCGTGCGCTCCTGTTCGTGACCGGCGACAGCCGGCGGCCGGCTTAGTCGCCGTGGGCGAGGGCGGCGATGTCGCGCGTGGTTGCCTGGGCGAGGTCGGTGCAGGGGAGCACTGAGTTGTCGCCGCCGTGGATGGTGCCCATCACCTGGCGGCAGCGGGCGGACTGACCGGCGCGCAGTAACAGGCGGTAGAACTCGATGCCCTCGTCGCGCAGCGGGTCGCACTCGTTGACCGAAATTACGGTATTGGGGAAGCCCTGCACATCCTGTTCGGTTGCGAACAGCGGCCAGGCGAGCGGATTTTGCGCCTCGAAGGCCTCCATTCCGTAACCCATGGGGCCGAAATTGCTGTGCAGGTCGAGCAGCAGCCCGTTGTTTTCGGTCGACGAGGGCAGGTCGTCGCGCGGCCAGCTGCCGGCGATGTAGGGGCACATCGCGTACAAGCCTTGGATCAGATCGGCGTCGCCGTCCTGCACGAGGTGCAAGCCGACCGCCAGAGTCAGGTTGCCGCCGCCGCTTTCACCCGCTACCACAATCCGACTTGCGTCGATCCCGAACTCGTCGGCCCGCCCAATCAGCCAGCGCAGCCCCGACATACAGTCGTTGAGCCCGGCCGGGAACGGCTCGACCTCGGGCGCGGACGACGGCGTAACGCAGTTACGGAAGTCGACCATCGCGACCGCGACGCCGTGGTGGGCGATCATCCGCCCCCAGGCCTGGTAGTTGGGATCGAAGCAGGAGAGCAGCGCCATCCCACCGCCGTGGATGTAGTAGACGCAGGGCAGCGGCGCGTCGGACTCGGGGCGAATCAGTAACAGCTTGATCGTGTTACCGTCGGGCTGCGAGACGAACGTTTCGGTGGTGATCGTCAAGCCCGCCGAGGGCGCGACCGCTTCCATTTCCTCTTCGGGGATCATCCCCATCGTCTGCTGCATCGCGGCCAGCGCTTCGGGGGCGTTCATCGCGGCGACCAGCGCCTCGCGGCTGTCGAAGCTGGGCAGGGGAACGGGCGGCAGCTCGCCGTAGAGCGCTTTGATGCGCGGGTCAATCCGGGGGTCGTCGGCGATCGTGGGCATAGCGCACTCCTTCGGTTAGTCGCCGCGGCAGAAGGCGGCGAGGTCGCGGGCGGTGTCCTGGGAGATGTCGGGGCAGGTCATGGGGAAGACCTCGGTGCCGTGGATGGTGCCCATCACCTGGCGGCAGCGGGCTGGCTGGCCGGCGCGCAGTAACAGGCGGTAGAACTCGATGCCCTCGTCGCGCAGCGGGTCGCATTCGTTAACCGAGATTACCGTCGGCGGCATACCGCGCACATCCTCTTCGTTGGCGAAGCCGGGCCAGGCGAGCGGGTTTTCGTTTTCGAATTCCGCAATGCCGTAGGCCATCGCGCCGGTGTTACTCCAGAGGTTGAGCAGGATGCCGTTGTTTTCGGTGGAGGACGGGTATTCGTCGCGCGGCCAGCTGCCGGCGATGTAGGGGCAGAGCGCGTAGAGTCCCTGGACCAGATCCGCGGCGCCTTCGCGCACCAGGCGCAGGCCGACGGCGAGCGTCAGGTTGCCGCCGCCGCTCTCGCCGGCGACGATGATGCGGTTGGCGTCGATGCCCAGCTGCTCGGCGTTGGCCGAGACCCAGCGCAGGCCGGAAACGCAGTCGTTCAGGCCGGCGGGATATGGCTCGACCTCCGGCGCGGAGGAGGGCGTAACGCAGTTGCGGAAGTCGACCATCGCCACGGCGACGCCCTGCTGGGCGATGATCCGGCCCCAGGCCTTGTAGTTGCCGTCGTAACAGGACATGATCATCATTCCGCCGCCGTGGATGTAGTAGACGCAGGGCAGCGGCTCGTCGGACTGCGGGCGGATCAGCTGGATGTTGACGGCGTTACCATCGGGCTCGGACTGGAAGGTGACGGTGCTGATATCGAGTCCGGTCGAGGGCGCGATCTGCTCGTTATCGGCGGTTGCGAGGAAGGCGAGCAGGGCTTCGTTGCCGGCCCGCGCTTCGGGCGAGTTCATGATCGCCAGCAGCTCGTCGCGCGAGGAGGCGGACGGCTGCGGCGGCGTATCCATCGCGCCGAACATCGCCTTGATTCGCGGGTCGATCCGGCGGTCCTCTGAGATCTTGCTCATCGTTGGGTCCTTTCCCGTCCGCTCCCGTACCTACAGTGCGGACTGAATTGCGCTTACTCGTTCCTGCTTTGCATCGCCGACGCCGCGGCGATGCCCCATTTGCCGTCGCGCAGCGTGACCAGCGCCAGTTCGCGGGTTAGTACCGCGCCGCTGCGCATTTCGACCGCCACATTGACGGCGCTCGCGCCCGACTGCACGGCGCGAATGCTCGCTTCCACCTGGGGGGCGTCGCCGCTGTCGTCGCCGACGCGGCTCGACTCGAACTGGATCAGCTCTTCGCGGCTGGGGATTTGCAGCACCTGGCCGGGCGCGACGACGGTGAGCGGGAAGTGGCAGCAGTCGGCGTGCGCTTCCCAGTCGCGCGCCATGCCGGCGTCGAGCGCGCCTTGCAGCACCGCCGTTGCCGCGGCCTCTTCCGCCGAGCGATCCGCTTGCAGGTCGACGGAGTCGATGCCGAAGCGCGCCTGGATGCCCCAGCCCGATTCCAGGCGGGTCAGGATGTAGGCGACGCGGTTGCTGAGGTAGCCCTCGCCCTGCGCGTTGAAGCGGGTCCAGCCGCCGAGCAGGTGGACCATGTCGTCGGATTCGTGCAGGCGGGTCGGTTCGACGCCCTCGGTGCGCACCCAGCCGGCCGCTTCGAAGGGCGCCCAGTCGGCGGCGGCGGCGTAGTCCTCGGGCGTGGGGTAGAAGCGCGAGGCGGTGCGCGCGGCGGCCCCGTCGCGCGGCGGCGAGACGCGCACGTGGGGGTAGCTCATGCACGCGGCCCAGCCCGGCGCGTCTTTGGCCGTAAAGCGCTCAAAGAACGCCCAGTAGGCGTCTTCCGGTGAGGCATAAGCGCCCATCGCAGCGTCTCCGTTCCTGCATCGGCTGTGTGAGGGTGAGGATAGTGTGTGTGGCGTGGCGGCGTGGGTGGAGCGGGTTCCTGCCTGCGCAGGAATGACGGAGGGGGGGCGCGGGAATGACGGAGGAGGGAGGGGGATG
The DNA here is from genome assembly GCA_965203165.1 of Dehalococcoidia bacterium. Classification (GTDB taxonomy): domain Bacteria; phylum Chloroflexota; class Dehalococcoidia; order Bin125; family Bin125; genus CATQGW01. The sequence goes on along the minus strand of OZ241849.1, from coordinate 3,005,205 downwards.
ACAGAGAGGGGGTGTGGGTATGACGGAGAGGGGGGCGCGGGGCCGTGGCTGGCTCTGAGGCTGTAGCTTGATCGGTGCCTAGCGTCGGCGATGAGAGGGGTGCTGAGATGGTGGACGACACACTCGCTTATGCGACGATTGAGGGGCTTGCGCCGCGGATTGCGGCTGGGGCGGTTTCGCCGGTGGAGCTGGCTGAGGCGCAGCTTGGGCGGATTGCCGGGCTGGATGGGCGGCTGAAGAGCTACGCGACGGTGATGGCGGACTCGGCGCTTGCGGAGGCGCGGCGGGCGGAGCGGGAGATTGCGGCGGGGGATTACCGCGGGCCGCTGCACGGCGTCCCGCTGGCGGTGAAGGATCTCTGCTACACGGCGGACGCGCCGACGATGGGCGGGACGAAGGTGCTGGAGGACTTTCGGCCCGATTTCGACTCGACGGTCGTCGCCCGCCTGCGCGCGGCGGGCGCGGTGCTGCTGGGCAAGCTGAATCTGACCGAGGGCGCGATGGCGGGCTACAACCGCGCGCGGCAGGTGCCGGTCAATCCGTGGGCGGCCGACCGTTGGACGGGCGTCTCGTCGAGCGGCTCGGGCGTGGCCACTGCGGCCGGGTTTTGCTACGCCTCGCTGGGCAGCGATACCGGCGGCTCGATTCGGTCGCCCTCGGCCTCCTGTGGGATCGTCGGGCTCAAGCCGACCTGGGGGCGGGTGAGCCGCTACGGCGTGCTGGCGCTGGCGGAGTCGCTTGATCACGTCGGGCCGATGACCCGCTCGACCTGGGACGCGGCGGCGGTGCTGGAGGTGATCGCCGGCGACGATCCGAACGACCCGACGACGCTTGCGGAACCCGCGCCGGCGATCCTCGCGGGCATCGGCGACGGCGCGGCGGGGCTGCGGATCGGTTACGACGAGCGGTACGCGAGCGAAGATGTTATTGCGCCGGTCGCCGAGGCGGTCGCGGCGTCGGTCGAGGTGTTGGCGTCGCTGGGCGCGGAGATCGTGCCCGTCGAGATGCCCGATCCGCGCCCCTACATGTCGGCCTGGCCGACGCTCTGCGCGGTGGAAGCGCTGGCTGCGCATAGCGAGTACTTTCCGGAGCGGGCCGACGACTACGGCGCCTGGTTTCGGGCCTGGCTGGAGCGCGGCGCGGGGGTCGGCGCGGTTGAGTACGCCGAGGCTTGTAACACGCGCGCCGAGCTGAGCGGACGCCTGGCGCGCGCGTTCGAGGGTATCGACATGCTCGCCTGCCCGGCGCAGGGCACGCTGCCGCACCGCGTGACCGAGCGGCTGATGTACGAGGACACGCCGGGCGATTTCGACGCGGCGCGGATGCAGTTCACCGCGCCGTGGGATCTGAATCGCGCGCCGTCGCTGACGCTGCCCAACGGCTGGAGCGAGCAGGGCCTGCCAATCGCGCTGCAGCTGGTCGGCGCGCCGGGCGGCGAGGCGGCGCTCTGCCGGGCGGGTTACGCCTACGAGCAGGCGACGAATTTCATGCGGCATCCGGAGTTATAGGCGGCGCTCAGTCGAGCGCGGGGTAGATGTCGCCGGCGGAGGCGAGATATGCCAGCCCTACGGCAACCCCCGTATCAGTCGCCGAATAGCCCGCAATTCCCGAGTGCGCGGGGTTGTCGTCGGTCGGGAGGTGTTGGATCCGGACTGACCGCCGCAGCTGAGCGCGCGCGACCAGTTTGGCATTCCTGACGTTGAGCACGGCAAATCGGCCGTTCGGCCTCAAGTCGAACGCGGCGCCGAAGGCCGCGCGCATCTCGTCAACAGCATCCGTCAAGTCGGGCGCAGCAAAGAACTCCAGCCAGTTGACGGAGAGGTGGGAGTCTTGCGCGCGAAGGACGAACGCGCTTGTTAGCGGCAGCCCGTCCGCGATTTGCCGCGGCGGGCAGTATCGAGCAATGTGGTCGGCGTTCGGGAGGTCATCGCCGGTCATCTGACAGCCAGGCGGTCCATGAACGGTTCCAGCGCGGCCAGGGTTTCGTCCCGCGTTGCGGCGCCGTTCGTTCCCGGGCGCTTCATCGCCGCGTCGGGCGGACCCGTGACGGCGGCGAAGTCGATCAGGTCGGGAGGTCGGAACACCATGGCCAAGAGGCCTGCGGGAAGAATGTTCCACTCGATTTGGAGCATTCCGTCGTCGCAGACGCCGATGCCCGGCTTGGGCAACTCCGGGCGCTCGATCAGCAACACCGCAAGCTGGCGCAGAGATTCCAGGTTCATCGGCTGCTCGTCGTTGACCAGGTCGTCATCCAGGCTGCGGAGGTACCGCAGCCGCTCAACGACCTGGTCGAGGCCGAATGCGTCGAGCGCTTCGATGACCTCGTCGGGCGTCGCGGCGTCGGCGATTCGGCTGTGGTGATCGATCTCGCGGGTGACCATGGCGACCGGACCTCCAGGTGGCGGGCGATGCGGCGATTCTACGGCAGGCGGGCAGGTGCGGGGAGTCCGAATGCGCGCGCGCCTTGATGGGGAGCGGGCGGGGCGCCGATCGCGCCGGTGAGTTGCCTATGCTTTGCCTACACTCAGGCGCGGGAGGCGAACAGACCATGACGACTTCGGAGCGCGGCGGCAACTCGATCATCGACTGCCAGGTGCATGCGTATGAGCGCGATCGGCCGGAGCGGCCCTGGCGGGCGGTGCTGGCGGGGCCGCCGGAGGTGACGGGCGACGATATGGTCGCCGCGATGGACGCGGTCGGGGTGGACGGCGCACTGCTGATCTCGCCGTTCACGATGTACGGCTACGACGCGAGCTACGTGGAGAGCGTCTACGACAGGCATCCCGACCGCTTCGGGCTGATCAAGCCGTTCGATCCGACTGCGGAGTCGGTCGCGGACGAGGTGGCGGAGTGGGCGGGGCGACAGGGAGTGGTGGGCGCGCGGGTGGTGCTGGCTTTCCACGATCTGGAGGTCGACCACCCCGGCTTCGGGCGGATTCTCGACGCCGGCGCGGCGGCGGGCATTCCGGTCAACGTGCTCTGCGCGGGCAAGCTGCCCGAATTCCGCGAGCTGGCGCGGCGGCACCCGAACACGCAGCTGGTGATCGATCACGTCGGCCTTTCGCAGCCGTTCCACCCGCCGCCGCCCGCCGCGCCGTGGGCGGACCTCGACAATGTGCTCTCGCTGGCCGCGCTGGAGCATGTCGCGATCAAGATCTCCGGCGCATGCACGCTCTCGCACGAGCCGTTTCCGTACGCGGACATCTGGGAGCCGCTGAGCCGGATTTTCGAGGCGTTCGGCCTCGAACGCTGTATGTGGGGGACGGATTGGACGCGCGCCGTCAATCTGCTCAGCTACGCGCAGGGCGTCGAGGCGTTTCGGGTCAGCGAGCGCCTCAGCGGGGCCGAGCGCGCGACGTTGATGGGCGGGTCGTTGCGGCGGATCTACGGCTGGTCGCCCGGCGAGGCTGGCTGAGGCGCGGGCTGCGTTTGGGGTTGTTCGCAATTCCGCTTCCCCAATTCATCTCTCCCCCCTTTCAGGGGGGAGGGATGAATTGGGAGAGGGATGGGTGTTGGGCTGGCAGTTGGCGGCAAGTGTGAACAGACTGTAGAACGCAGCGTTGTCGCCCGTCATCTGCACTCGATCTTGGCAGCGAACGAACCGACTGCCGCCAACGTTTCGTTCGGCGGCAGCGTGCCGTAGACCGTCTGCCGTTCGCCAGGGTGGTTTGCAGGCGCGGAGATCGCCGCGAATTCAATTCGCCCGTCAGCCAGGAACTCGAAGGTCATCAACCCGTCCGGCGGAACCCGCCACTGAGCGAGGAGCAAGCCGTCGGAGCTGGTCGAGATTCCGGGTTGCGCCAGCTGCGGCTGACTCAGCAGCAGGTCTGCGAGACTGCGCAGTGAATCGCAGTTCAGCCGGGGTTCCGCCGGGTCCTCCTCGGCCAGATGCCGCAGGAGTGCGATTCGGTCCGCGGCCGCGAGCAACGCGGATTGCCGCAGCGCCTCAATGACCTCGTCGGGCGTCGCGGCGTCGGCGATTTGGCTGTGGTGGTCGATCTCGCGGGTGACCATGGCGAGATGCTCTCCGTGCGGCGCGCGGTGGGGGGAGCGGTGTGGTGGCCCCAACGGGATTCGAACCCGTGCTACCAGCTTGAAAGGCTGGCGTCCTAGGCCTCTAGACGATGGGGCCGCCTCTCAGCAGCGTACTACGGACCGGCGGGCGTAGAGTGCCTTCAGAGCGCGCCTGTGCAACGCGCGACGCTAGGAGGTCAGATGGTGGAGCAGCGCCGCCCCGCCTACCGACGCCGCCCCGGCAACGTCGTGCTGCGGCGGGCCAGGCTCGCGCCCGAAACGGTGCGTGTGCGCCAGCGCCGCCGACGACGCATCGCCCCCCGCTCCTGGATGGTCGTCGTCGCTTTCGCCGCCGTGATGGCCGGGGGCGGCGCGCTGCTCAGCCTGCCGCTCTCGGCGCAGGACGGGGCGCAGGTTGACTTTCTCGACGGCCTCTTCACGGCGGTTTCCGCAGTCAGCGTGACCGGACTGACCCGCTTCGACACCGCCGACACCTTTTCCTGGTTCGGCGAAGCGGTCACGCTGCTGCTGATGCAGCTGGGCGGCCTCGGCGTGACGATGTACGCGGGCATCCTGATCCTGATCGCCGGGCGCCGCCTCGGCATGCGCGGGCGCCAGTTCTTCGGCATGGAGCTCGCCGGCAGCGGCAGCGATGTGGCCGGCGCGCCGCGCCTGCTGCGCCGCGTGATGCTCTACACCGCCGCCGCCGAGCTGGCGACATTCTTGCTCCTGCTGCCCTGGTTTGTGGTCGAGTTCGGCGGCGGACGCGCCGTCTGGATGGCTTTCTACCACGCTATCTCCGCCTTCAACAACGCCGGCTTCGACGTGATGGGCGGCGGGCGCGGGATCAGCGGCCAGGCCGCCGACGGCTACCCCGTGATCGTGATGGGTCTGGCGGCGCTGGTGGGCAGCCTCTCGTTCCTGACGGTGTTCGACCTGCCGCGCGGACGGCGCCGCTGGACACTCGACACCCGCGTGGTGCTGTGGGGCATGGGCGGGCTGCTGGCAGCCGGCATGGTGGTCTTCATCCTCGCCGAGTGGAACGGCGCGCTGAGCGGGCAGAGCGTCGGCTCACGCCTGATCAACGGCTTCTTCCAGGCAGTCAACCGCACCACCGGCATGTCCACCGTGCCGATGACGCAGGTCGGCGACGACACGACGGCGGGGCTGCTGCCGCTGATGCTGATCGGCGGCGCGTCCACTTCCACCGCCAGCGGGATCAAGATCGGCTCCTTTATGATCTCCATCTTCGCCGTCCTTTCGGCGCTGCGCGGACACGGCAGCGTCGTCGCGTTCGGACGCGAAGTGCCTCCGGCGGTCGTAATTCGCGCCTTTGCCGTCGTCATGCTGGGGCTGACCGCCTACGCGGCGGGCGCGGCGGCGCTGATGGCGGTCGAACCCGATCTTGCGCCGCTGGCCGTCGCGTTTGACGCGATGTCGGCGCTGGCCAACGTCGGCTGGAGCCAGGGCGTCGCCGGCGCGGCCTCGGAGTGGGGCGCGTATCTGTTGATGCTGATGATGTTCGCCGGTCGACTCGGCCCGATGCTCGTGGCCCTCGCAATCCCCGACCGGCCGCGCGACCGCTACCGCTACCCCTCGGCCCCGGTTCGGATCGGCTGAGGCTTGTGGGGTATCGTCGCTATGCGCCGCTGGGCGCTGAGGAGAATGGCGTATGCAGGTCGCAGTGCTTGGCCTCGGCCGCTTCGGCGACCACCTCGCGCGCATGCTGCAGGAGCAGGGACACGAGGTGCTGGCCGTTGATATGGACGCCGGCGTCGTCAACCGCCTGGCCGACGCGGTCGCCCGCGCGATGATCGCCGACATCACGGATGTCGACGCGCTGCGGGAGATGGCGGTGGGCGATGTGGATGTGGCGGTCGTTTCGACCGCCGAACTCGACGCGAGCGTGCTGGCCAGCATGAACTGCCAGACGCTCGGCGTGCCGCTCGTCTTCGCGAAGGCGCGCAGCGAGCGCCACGCGCTGATCCTGGAGCGGCTCGGCGTCGACCGGATTATGCAGCCGGAGCGGGACGGCGCGGAACGCTTCGCGCACATGCTCCAGGTCAGCCAGGCGCGCGACTTCCTCCCGCTCACCCAGGCCTACGGGGTCGCGATCTTCGAGACGCCGCGCGTCTGGGTCGGCCGCCGCCTGGAGGTTGCCGCGGCCGACGACGCGGCTCCGTCGCGGCGGCTGCTGGCAGTGGTGCGCGGCTTGGAAGTTCAGCTTTCGCCGGTGCTCTCGCAAGAAATCCGGCGCGGCGACCTGCTCGTGTACGCGGCGACCGACGAAGACCTCGGCCGCCCCCTGGGCCGCGGCTAGAGCGCATCCACACCTCCCCCACAGCCGCGCGCACCACATCCGCCATACCCGCGCAAAAAGAATTCCGCCACACCCGCGCAAAAGAATTCCGCCACACCCGCGCAAAAGAATTCCGTCATACCCGCGCTCCGCCGCGGGTATCTCGCCGCACCCGGCGCAAAACCCCACGCCCAACTCCCATACCCCCCACACACCACCTCCACCACCCAGGCGCCCCTCATCCGTCATCCCCGCTCACCACCTCCGCCACACCCACGCCACCTTTCCGCCACACCCACGCCACCTTTCCGCCATACCCGCGCAAAAGAATTCCGTCATACCCGCGCTCCGCCGCGGGTATCCCGCCCCACCCGGCGCAAAACCCCGCGCCCCCTTTCCGCCATACCGCCACACCGCAGACACGACGAAATCGTGATGCGCGGATGACGGAAAGGGCCGCGGCTCGCATCGTTGCGGCCGCGCGGCTGAAACGACGCGAGCCGGCCTTTCGGCCGGCTCGCGCTGAGTGCCTGGTAGCGGGAGTGGGATTCGAACCCACGACCTTCGGGTTATGAGCCCGACGAGCTACCGCTGCTCCATCCCGCACCGTCTCGGGACCAAGTTGTGAGTGCGTCCTTGGGGGGCGCGTGGTCTGCGCTGCGCAGTGGGTAGGGCAGATCAAGCCGTTCGGCCATTAGTACGACTCAGCTGCACCCGTTACCGGGCTTCCACCTGTCGCCTATCGAACGGGTCGTCTTCCCGTGGCCTTATCCGCTCTATGGCGGCGGGAGTGCTCATCTTGAGGTTGGTTTCGCGCTTAGATGCTTTCAGCGCTTCTCCTGTCCGGACATGGCTACCCGGCGGTGGGAGTCGGCCCCCCAACCGGCACACCAGCGGTCCGTCCACCCCGGTCCTCTCGTACTAGGGGCAGTTCCCCGCAACACTCCAGCGCCCGCAGAGGATAGAGACCGAACTGTCTCACGACGTTCTGAACCCAGCTCGCGTGCCGCTTTAATGGGCGAACAGCCCAACCCTTGGGACCGACTCCAGCCCCAGGATGCGACGAGCCGACATCGAGGTGCCAAACCTTGCCGGCGATGTGAACTCTCGGGCAAGATAAGCCTGTTATCCCCGGGGTAACTTTTATCCGATAAGCCACGGCCCTACCACTCGGAACCGTAGGATCACTTTGGCCGGCTTTCGCCCCTGCTCGACGCGTCAGTCTCGCAGTCAAGCCCCCTTATGCCAATGCACGTGACAGGTGATTTCCATCCACCCTAAGGGGACCGTTGCGCGCCTCCGTTACAATTTAGGAGGCGACCGCCCCAGTCAAACTGCCCACCAGACACGGTCCGCGCGCTTGCTCGCGCGTTAGAAGGCCACGATAGGAAGAGTGGTATTTCACCGATGCCTCCACGGCGCCCGGAAGCGCCGCTTCAACGGCTCCCACCTATGCTACGCATCGTATAGCGACCTCCAATGTCAAGCTGCAGTAAAGCTCCACGGGGTCTTTTTGTCCATCTGCGGGGAGGCCGCATCTTCACGGCCACTTCAATTTCGCCGAGCTCCTCGCCGAGACAGTGCCCAGATCGTTACGCCATTCGTGCGGGTCGGAACTTACCCGACAAGGAATTTCGCTACCTTAGGACCGTTATAGTTACGGCCGCCGTTCACTGGGGCTTCGGTTTGGGCCGTGAAGCCCTCCCCTTAACCTTCCAGCACTGGGCAGGCGTCAGCCCCTATACGTCCGCTTTCGCGTTGGCAGAGACCTGTGTTTTTGTTAAACAGTCGCCTGGGCCCGCTCACTGCGGCCTGCGCCGCCTTCGCCGGGCCAGCCGGCGGGACGGCGGAGGCGCTCCTTCTCCCGAAGTTACGGAGCTATTTTGCCGAGTTCCTTAGCGAGGAATCACTCGTCCACCTTGAGGTGCTTACCCTCACCTACCTGTGTCGGATTGCGGTACGGGCGCTGAGCGCATTCGCGGCCGAGGTTTTTCTCGCCGGAACAGGATCACCGGAGTCGCTTTGACTGACGTCGCCGCTCCCGCTGCCCCCTCCGCTTAACCAGGCGGTCTTTTCGCCCCGCCTGTCGCCTCTGAGGCTGCGACGGACCATGTCCATTAGGCCCGCTCGGGCTGCCTACCCGGGTCGCCCCTTGCCGCTCAAACACGCGCCCAACGGGGACGGAATATGAACCGTCTGTCCATCGCCTACGCCTTTCGGCCTCGGCTTAGGCCCGCCTAACCCTACGCGGATTGCCCTTCCGTAGGAACCCTGAGGTATTCGGTGGGCATGGTTCTCACATGCCTTGCGCTACTCATACCGGCATTCTCACTTCCGCCCGCTCCAACGGCCCTCGCGGGTCCGCCTTCACGGCTGGACGGAACGCTCCCCTACCGATCCGCCTCGCGGCGGATCCCGCGGCTTCGGTACTCCGCTTGAGCCCCGTTGAATTGTCGGCGCTCGGCCACTCGACCAGTGAGCTATTACGCACTCTTTCAAGGATGGCTGCTTCTAAGCCAACCTCCTGGTTGTCTCTGCGACCGAACTTCCTTTCCCACTGAGCGGAGATTTCGGGACCTTAGCCGGCGGTCTGGGCTGTTTCCCTTTCGACAATGGAGCTTATCCCCCACTGTCTCACTGCCGAGGCGTCGGCCGTGGCATTCGCGGTTTGATAGGGGTTGGTAGGCTTTTCGCCCCCGTACCCAGTCAGAGCCCTACCTCCACGGTCGTGAACCTCAACGCTGCCCCTAAAGGCATTTCGGGGAGAACCAGCTATCGCCAGGTTCGCTTGGCATTTCACCTCTACCCACAGGTCATCCAATCCATTTGCAACTGAAGAAGGTTCGGGCCTCCACGGGGCTTTACTCCCGCTTCACCCTGCCCATGGGTAGCTCACCTGGTTTCGGGTCTACGCCTCGCGACTTCCGTCGCCCTGTTCAGACTCGCTTTCGCTCCGGCTGCGCCAGAGACTGGCTTAGCCTCGCCACGAAGCGTAACTCACCGGTTCATTCTTCAATAGGCACGCCGTCAGCCCCCTGAGAGGCCTTCGACTGCTTGCGAGCACACGGTTTCAGGAACTATTTCACTCCCCTCATCGGGGTGCTTTTCACCTTTCCCTCACGGTACTGGTCCGCTATCGGTCACTTCGAGTATTTAGCCTTGGAGAGTGGGCTCCCCAGCTTCCCACGCGCTTTCGCCGTGCCGCGTGGTACTCAGGAACGAAGTCCGGCGGCTGCGTCGGGTGTCGGCTACGGGACTCTCACCCCCTTTGGCGGCCCGTTCCAGGGACCTTCGCCTACCCGCGCAGTTTGTAACCGCCGCCGCTCGTCGCCGTTTGCGGCCGCCTCGCCCTACAACACCCAACGCACAGAGGGCGGCGACCCATTAGGTGCGCTGGGTTTGGGCTGCTCCCGGTTCGCTCGCCGCTACTACGGGAATTGTCTCTTTTCCTCGGGGTACTTAGATGTTTCATTTCCCCCGGTTGCCTCCGGCGGACCTATGTGTTCAGTCCGCGGTGACGGCGTATGACCGCCGTCGGGTTGCCCCATTCGGGAATCCACGGATCAGCCTGCTTGACGGCTCCCCGTGGCTTATCGCAGTCACGCCACGCCCTTCATCGGCTCGAAGTGCCAAGGCATCCACCGTGCGCCTGTTTCACTTGATCTGCGCTACACGCTGCGCATGCGCATGAACCACACGCTCTCGCCCCCGACCGGAACGCCGCGGTTGCGTCCGCCGCCCTCTCGGGCCGCGGCGCGGCGCGCCAACGCCGGAGGCTTCCCCCGCGTCTCCCTGCGTCGCCGCAGGGAGCGCTGTGGACGCTCTCACAACTTGTCCCTTGTCAAGGCGCTCCCCGCAGCCGGGCCGCGCTCCGCCGGAGCGGCGCGGGCTCGCTGGGGGTGCAAGACGCAATCCTACCCTGCTGATCGCGCTCGCGTCAACCGCCCCGCGAGGGAAGCCGTGTGGGGGCGGGGCCGGGGGCGGCTCAGAAGCGGTCCTGGTAGGAGCGGGCGAGGGACTCCGACGGGTCGGCCTGGATGCCCAGCGGCGGGATCGGGTAGCGCAACCCGTTGCGCGAGAGCGCCTCCAGACCCTCGATCAGCTTGGGCAGGTAGCGGGGCGGGATGGCCATGAGCAGCTCGTCGTCCTGCACGCCGCCGAAGCGCCGCTCCGCGTAGCAGGGGATGGAGAGGGAGGGCTCGCCCGTGCGCAGGGCGCGGCCCCAGCTGTCGGCGCAGGCGGATTCGCCGACGACGGTGAAGTCGAACTTCTTGTAGCCGCTGAACTGGAGGCCGTTGATCAGGATGATCATCTGGCCGGGGGTACCGTAGAGCAGGACGAGGTCGGGCGGATCGAGGCGGCCGGCGGCGAGGGGGGAGACGGCGAGGGCGGCGTAGCGCCCGCTGGGGAGGACATCCATGGCCTGCTGGTGGGCGATGGAGTCTTCGTCGGTCTCGAACCAGACATTGGTCATGGTGGTGCGGCCGCGCCACTCGCCGCCGTCTTCGTTGGGGTGGAGTCCGACGGGCGCGCCGCACTGCGCGCCGATCAGATCGTCCATGGTGATGCCGAGGGTGAAGTTGAGCCAGCGGGCCTGGGCGACGATCTGGTCGAGGGCGAATTTGTTCTGAGGGCGGCGGATGCGCGGCACCGCCTCCATCTGCTCCACCGTCTCGAACAGCTTCATGCCGACGGGAGTGGGCGTGAGGCGGAGCAGGCGGGCAAGGTCGGCGACGATTTGGGGCCAGTCGTAGGCGTCGGGCTCGGGCGGTGCGTCGGCGGCGACGCCGATAGCGGTGGTGGTCATGGTGCGTCCTCCCCTGTCTGCGATGGTAGGCGAGGGGCGACCGTGACGCTCTATCCTCAGTCGCCAACCCGGACCCGTGATGGACTCGGAAAGGTCGGCGCGCCATGAGAATTCCCAAGGTCCTCTTCTTCGCCCTGATCGCTGCGGCGGTCGCCGGCGGGATGCTGATCAGCCAGTTTGCGTTGGGCGGCGCGTCGGCTCAGAGCGAGGGCGGTACGCATGCGCCGGAGGTGCGGATCGCGGCGCTCACGCACGAGGACGGGCGGGTGGAGGTGGCGCTGCAGCAGCGAGAAGCGGACGGTGAATGGGGAGCGCGGCAGCGGCCTGCGCTGCGCTTTGTGGCGGACGACGCGCCGGCCGGCCGCTGGCTGCACAGTTCGCCGCTGGCGCTGACGCCGCCCGACGATCACTTCTACTGCCTGATTGGGCACGGTCGCGCGGACGACTATTTCTGGGCGCAGCTGGACCGGTATTCGAAGCTGGCCGCGCAGCGGCTGGGGCTGAATGTGCGCTTCGGCAACTACCTGGACCACAGCGAGCAGGTGGCGGCGATCCGCGAGTGCACCGCCGACGGCGCGGCGGCGATCGCCTCGTCGATTCCGCAGCCGAGCGAGATCGTCGGGGCGCTGCAGGAGGCGCGCGAGGCGGGTATTCGGGTGCTGACCTACAACTCGGGCTCGGAGTTCGCAACGGAGGCCGGTTCGTCGGTCCATTTCCAGCTCGATGAACGGGCGGCGGGCCGCAAGGCGGCGGAGCGGCTGAACCTGGAGCAGGTGACGGGGCGAGCGCTGTGCGTGATTCACGAGGAGCGCAACGTGGGCTTGCCGCCGCGCTGCGAGGCGCTGACCGAGACCTACACGGGCGGGCCGGTCGAGGTCTTGCAGCTGCGCGATGCGGACGACTTCGACTCGATCAGCCGCCGCCTGCGGGCGCGTTTTGAGGACGAGTCGCAGCCGGCGCTGGCGGTGATCGTGAGTCTGAGCGGGGACACGATGATCGCGGCGATGGCGGCGGTCGAGGGTTCGGAGCTCTGCCCGGAGTCGGAGCGTTGCCCGCGCGTGGCGGCGGTCGGCGCGACGCCGCGGATTGCGACATTCCCACCGTGGGTGCGCGAGCGGAATCTGACGACGGTCGACGACGCCGGCTCGTTCCAGGGTTATCTGATCACGGCGTCGTTCCACATGTGGCAGAACTACCACCGCCCGGACTTTCTGATTCTGGGGACGCCGATTCTGTCGATCGATCCGTACGTGAACAACGCGGCGGGCTACCGGACACAGGCGGCGGCGGAGACGCTCGATTCGAATCTGGAGCTGATCGGGGATGACCCGGAGAGTCGCACGGAGCAGAGCGAGTAAGGGCGGTTGCGCCGGCAGCCTCTCTTCCTCCATCGAGAGGAGAGGCCGTCGGCGGGGGACCGTCGGGTTTGCCGGGATGGCGCTTTGCCCGGCCAGCGGGCCCGATTGAGGCCGTTGCGACGCTTGAGAGCGGCCTCGCCCGGGCTCTGTAGGGCGTCGCTTGTGCGTCACTTGTGGGCGCCTGTTCGTTCTCTGGCAGGTGGCGCGGGTGGGCAGACGGCTGAGTGGAGGTTTTGCGACGGTCTCCGCGAGGGGGAGCGATAGAACGTTGGCGTTTACACCGTCGCGCTGCTGCGGTCTTGGCTAGGATGCACCCAACTGTGCAGGGCAGCGGGATCGCGCGCGGGACCGCGGCCGACGGATCGAGGAGGGTTGAGATGCCGGCGTTGGACGGGATGCGGGTGCTGGACATGACGCAATACGAGGCGGGCACGTCGTGTACGCAGGCGCTGGCCTGGCTGGGCGCGGATGTGGTCAAGGTGGAGCAGCCCGGGCGGGGCGATCCGGGTCGCGGCGTGCGGGGGACGGAGTTCGACTCGCCGTATTTCGTGGCGTGGAACTCGAACAAGCGCTCGGTGGCGCTGGACCTGCAGTCGGAGCGGGGGCGGGCGCTGCTGCTGGAGATGGCTCCGCACTACGACGTGTTCGTGGAGAACTACGGACCGGGCGTGATGGAGCGTCTGGGGCTGACCTACGCGGCGTTTGAGGCGGTCAACCCGGCGATCATCTACGCGCGGCTGAAGGGGTTCGGGCTGTCGGGACCGTTCGCGGAGTACAAGTGCTTCGACCCGATTGCGCAGAACGCGGCCGGGGCGTTTTCGACGACGGGCGAGGCGGACGGTCCGCCGACGCTGCCGGGAGCGGCGGTGGGCGACTCGGGGACGGGGATGCAGCTGGCGTTCGCGATCACGGCGGCGTACGTGCAGAAGCTGCGCACGGGCGAGGGGCAGGAGATCGAGATTTCGATGCAGGAGGCGATGACCTACTACATGCGGACGTACGTGGCGCAGACGGACGACTGGGGGGAGACGGTGGTGCCGCGCAGCGGGAACGGTTTCGGGCGGGGACCGACGAATCTGTACCCCTGCAAGCCGGTCGAGGGCTCGGACGGGTCGAACGACTACGTGTACCTGATCGTGATGACCTCGCGGATGTGGGACACGATGTGCGCGGCGATGGAGCGGACGGATCTGCTGGTGGATCCGCGCTTCGCGGACGAAGAGGCGCGGGTGGAGCACGTGGCGGAGCTGCAGGCGGAGATCCGCAATTGGACGATGCAGCGGACGAAGTGGGAGGCGATGGAGATTCTGGGCAAGGCGGGGGTGCCGTGCTCGGCGACGCACGACACCTACGACCTGTTCCACAACCCGCACTTCGAGGCGCGGGGCTTCATTGCGCACCTGGAGCATCCGCAGTGGGGGTCAATTCGGCAGTTGGGCTGGGCGCCGCGGCTGTCGCGCTCGGCGGTGCCGATGCGGGCTGCGCCGCTGCTGGGCGAGCACACGCGCGAGGTGCTGGCGGATGATCTGGGGGTCTGCGCGGAGGATCTGGCGGCGTTGGCGCGAGAGGGCGTGGTCGGGGGCGTCGGCGAGGGCGCGGCGGGAACTCTATGATGGTGGCGACGATCGGAGCGCCTGCGAGCCGCGGCCGGCTCGCACCGCGGAGGAGGATTGACGATGCCCGCACTTGACGGAATGCGGATCCTGGACATGACGCAGTACGAGGCGGGCACGTCGTGCACGCAGGCGCTGGCCTGGCTGGGCGCGGATGTGGTCAAGATCGAGCAGCCGGGCGTGGGCGATCCGGGCCGCGGCGTGCGCACGGGGGCGCTGAACTCGCCGTATTTCGTGAACTGGAACTCGAACAAGCGGAGCGTGACGCTGAACCTGCGCGAGGCGCGGGGGCGGGAGCTGCTGCTGGAGATGGCGTCGCACTACGACGTGTTCGTGGAGAACTACGGGCCGGGCGTGATCGAGAACCTGGAACTGGACTACGAGGTGATGAAGGAGGCGAATCCGGGGATCATCTACGCGCGGCTGAAGGGGTTCGGGCTGTCGGGCCCGTGGGCGGACTACAAATGCTTCGACATGATCGCGCAGGCGGCGGCCGGGGCGTTTTCGGTGACGGGCGAGGAGGACGGGCCGCCGATGCTGCCGGGGGCGACGGTGGGGGACTCGGGGACAGGTGTGGAGCTGGCGCTGGCGATCACGGCGGCGTATGTGCAGAAGCAGCGGACGGGCGAGGGGCAGTTCATCGAGATCACGATGCAGGAGGCGATGACCTACTTCATGCGGACGCGGATCGCGTACTCGGAGTGGGGCGAGAAGGTGGCGCCGCGGCGGGGCAACTCGGCAGGCGCGCCGACGGACCTGTATCCGTGCAAGCCGGCGCACGGCGGCGACGGGGCCAACGATTATGTCTACGTGATGGTCGTGACCTCGCGGATGTGGGACACGCTCTGCGCGACGATCGGGCGGCCGGAGCTGATCGTGGACCCGCGCTTCGAGGACATGTGGAAGCGGAACGAGAACGGCAAGGAGCTCTACGCGGAGATCGCGAAGTGGACGCGGCAGCGGACGAAGTGGGAGGCGATGGAGGAGCTGGGGGCGGCCGGGGTGCCGGCGTCGGCGGTGCTGGACACCTACGACCTGTTCCACAATCCGCACTTTGAGGAGCGCGGCTTCGTGCATGACTTGGAGCATCCGGACTACGGGCCAATTCGGCTGCTGGGCTGGGCGCCGCGAATGTCGGCGAGCGAGGTGCCGCTGCGCCGCGCGCCGCTGCTGGGCGAGCACACGCTGGATGTGCTGAGCGACGATCTGGGGCTCGGCTCGGGCGAGATGCAGGAGCTGGAGGCGGCGGGGGTGATCGGCGGCGCGCCGGTGATCGCGGGGAAGTAGGCCAGCCGACGTCGGCCGAAGAGTCGCCGCTGCTGCGAGGGTTGCCGCCGATTCTGCCGGAGGGCAGGCTGCGGGCGCTGGTGCTGGGCTCGTTTCCGAGCGTCGCGTCGCTGGAGGCGGGGCAATACTACGCGCATCCGCAAAACTGGTTCTGGCGGGTGCTGGAGCGCTGCGGGGTAATCGCAGATGCGGCTGCGCCGTATGAGCGGCGGGCGGCGGAGCTGCGGCGGGTCGGTCTGGGTGTGTGGGATTTGTACGAACGGGTGCGGCGGGAAGGTTCGGGGGACGATCGGATTCGCGACCAGGCGGTCAACCGGGTTGATCTGCTGCTGCGGGAGCGGGGGCCGTTTCCGATTTTGCTGAATGGCCGCCGGGAGCGGGAGTGGCGGCGTCATTTCGGGGGTTTGGATGCGAAGACGGTGGCGCTGCCGAGCACGAGTCCGCGTCCGCTGCATTGGAACACGGAGGAGTCGCGGGCGGCGGCGATCGGGGAGTGGTGTGGGGCGCTGTCGGTGCTCAATCGGGATACACTCGATCAGTGATCACCAGGATTCGCCGCCGAGGATTGCGAACATGCCGATGCTCAACCCACCGCACCCCGGGCGCATGCTGCTGCGCGACTGCATTGAGGCGCTGGGGCTGACGGTCGCTGAGGCGGCGGAGCATCTGCGGGTGAACGAAGAGGCACTGGCCGCGATCTGTCGGCGCGAGGCGCCGATCACGGCGGATATCGCCGTGCGCGTCGACAAGGCGTTCGGCGGCAGCGCGGAGGCCTGGCTGCGGATGCAGGTTGCGCACGACCTTGCGCAGGCGCGGCGGGATGTTGAGCAGGTCTCGATCAAGCGGATCGAGCGGGCGGCGTAGGGATGCCGCGCCGGATATCGCACCATCCGGGGGAGACGCTGCGCGAAGATTGCATCGAGGCGCTGGGGCTGACGGTCGCTGAGGCGGCGGAGCACCTACAGGTTGACGAGCAGACGCTCACGGCGATCTGCGAGTGCAAGGCTCCGGTTACGGCTGATCTGGCGATTCGGTTCGAGCAGGCCTTT
Source organism: Dehalococcoidia bacterium (assembly GCA_965203165.1). Lineage (GTDB taxonomy): Bacteria > Chloroflexota > Dehalococcoidia > Bin125 > Bin125 > CATQGW01. The sequence continues at coordinate 2,988,778 of OZ241849.1, read as the reverse complement.
GGGAGCACAGCGGAGCATTGGCTGCGGATGCAGGCGGCGCACGATCTGGGGCGGGCGCGTGCGGCCGGGCGACGGCCGCGGAGTGAGCGCCCCGCCTGACGGCCCACGATCGTTTTGGGCGGCGCCCGCTCGTCACTGGGGGCGATTGCAGGCTTTGCCGCGCCAGACGAGTGGTTTGCTGGTTTCGGCGTCTATGAGGCCGTCGATCAGCGGCGGGCAAGCCGGGTCGGCGCAGGCCGAGTCGAGCTGGCGTTGCGTCAGACCGCAAGACTTGGATTGCACGCCTCCGCCGATGAAGTCGGCTCCCGAGAGATTTGCGCCCATCAGGTCCGCATTGGTCAAGTTTGCGTTTTGCAGCTTCGCGCCCGTCAGGTCGGCGTCGGTCAATGTCGTATCGCCGAGGTCTGCGTACCTCAGATCAGCGTCGATCAGCACCGCTTCGCGCAGCGCCGCTTCCTGTAGGTTGGCGCCAACCAGGTTCGTCCGCGCCAGGTTGGTGTGTACGAGTCGGGCCTGCGAGAGATTGGCTTTGCCCAGCCAGCCGTCCGAGAGATCGGCATAAGAGAGCCGCGCGTCGACCAGATGCCCCTCGATCGCCTCGAGGCCGCGCATTCGCGCGCCGCGCCAGTCGATTCGCCGCACTTTGCGCTGCGCGGCCTGCTCAGGGTCCGTCCGAAAGGCGATCATGCCCTGCTGGTCGGGCGGCAGCCGGGGCGGGATGTCGGGCTCGTACATTGAGCGTTCAATCGTGGTCATGGTCGTCCTCGACTGGAAACTGGCGGAGCGCATCAAAGAGCTCCTCGACTCGGCCGCCGTAGGAGTCAGGATACTCGGCTGCGAGCCGACGCAGGGCGTTCAGGCCGGTGACGCGGATCGCCGGCACGGAGCTGCCGAGCATCTCGACGGCGTGCTGGGATCATCGCCAATGCACTGTATTCAGTGGCCACGGCGATGCGTAGCTCAAAATGCAAGCCGCTCACGACTTGGGCAAAGCACACTCGTCGCCTACTACGACCACAAAAGTGGATCCAGCTTCAGTTTCCTGAAGGTTTTTTCGCACTCCTTGCCGCGCCATGCCAGCACGTGCCCAGTCTCGGCGTCGACCATCTTGATCAGTTCTGGCGGGGCATCCGGATCTGCGCATGCCTCGTCCAGTTGCCGTTGGGTCAAACCTGCATCGCCCGGAGACTCCTCGGCGAACTTAGCACCAGACAGGTTCGCGTCTCGGAAGGTAGCATTGCGGAGATCCGAACTGTAGAACCCCGCACCAGTCAAATCAGCTGCTGCCAGAGACGCGTTCCGCAAGTTGGCTAGTAGAAACGCAGCCTGCTGCAATTTGGCCCCTCCAAGATCCGCGTCGGTGAAGTTGGTTTCGTCGCAGAGGCAGCGCGACATCTTCGCAAGACCGAGATGCGCCTTCGAGAGATCGGCATGCGACAGAACTGCTCGGCGATTCGGGGCATCAAGTGAGCCACTGGCAATCCCATGCCATTCTGTCACAGGCGCAACAGACAGGTCGATGTTGGTGAGATCGGCCTTTCGCAGGTTCGCACCACGCAAATCGATCCAGTAGATCGAGCTTGTCTCAGCGGCGCGGTTCTGCGAACGGCACGCTCTTACCGCGTCAACGGCCGCCTGCACATCCTGGCGAGAGCCCCTCATATTCAACGTTGGGACGTTACGGGCTTGCGAATCTTCTATTGGCTGCCGAATGAACGCGAACAACAGCTTCATGACCTCAGAGTGGTGCTGTGTGGGGTGTTCCAAGGCCAGGCGCTCCAGCGCAGCGATTCCTCCCAGTCGGACGGACAGCACCGCACTGCCGAGCATTTCTGCGCTCTTCTGATAGCGCTCGTTCAGCACGCTTTGTTGTGCGATGTCCGCCTGTCGTTCCGCCACCCTGCTGCGCCAGATCGCGATCGGCAACGCGATGATGGCTGCGACGATCAGGCCAACGTTGCGGATGTCCTCTGCCTGATCCCAGAAAAAGACAGAGGCGACGATCACGATGGCCAACGCGAGGATGGCTAGGGGCGCCATGTTGGCCTCGGCGAACAGCGCAGCGCGCTTGCTGAGGTCGTTAGCCCAGCGCCATGGCTTCAGCAGCCGGGACTTGATCAGGGGCCACAGCGACTTTGCGCGCTTCATTCGACGATCTCCAGGAGTGCCGCGATGCGACGGGTGGCCTCCGAGAACCAGCTTACCTCATCCAGGGTTAGGGGGCGGGCCAGGACTTTGTGGTCGCGGTAGGAGAGGTATTTTTTTAGGACTTGGTAGCCGCCGAGGCGGTATTGCCAGACGGGTTTGGGGATGTTTGACCAGTAGGCTTGGTCGTTGAGGTGGATGTTTACGGTGTCGCCGTGGTCTTCGATGCGGCCCTGGCCGGGCATTACTGCGCCGCCTCTGCCATAGTGGCCCCAGCCGGCGGTGAGCTTGAAGTCGTCGTCTTTCATGTTGGAGCCGTCGGTTTTGGTGGGGACGGCGATGTTGTGGTCGAGGAGGTCGGCGGCGTCGGACTCGGTGTCGAGCAGGCGGGCGAGGGTGCGTCCGCGCTCGGCGGAGGCGATCAGGGCGTCTCGGTCGTCGGGGAGGGGGATTCGGGGCCAGCCCATGCGCAGGGCGTCGGCGTTTGCCGCCCGATACGCCGGATCGTGCAGGATCGAGATCACGTGATTGAACAGGTCGGGCGGCTCAATCCGCATCCGCTCGCAGTATCGCCACGCGTCGTCGCTAAGGTTGGCGACTCGCTTTACGCCGTTCACGGACTCGCCGAACTGATCGTCGCGCAGGTAGAGAGGGAAGAAGCTCGAAAGGCCGTTGCCGAAATTGTCGGCCATGTGCCGCGTGATCGTTCCTCTGGCGTACTCGCTCCACGACTCGCGCTCGCGTGCTTCTATCCAGACATTGCCGGGAAACACATGTGGCTGATACTCGGGTCGCGGGCGATCGAGAAGTCGGCTGTTGGGCGACCAATACAGCCATCGGTCGTCGAACGGCCGATAGGCGTATCGAATGAAGCCAGACGCTTCAGGACCGCCTCGTGCGAGCAGTGCGTTGCGCGTGGCAGGCGCGTCAAACCGCTTAGTGCTTTTCGCGACGCTGGGGTAGCGACTAGCCAAGTCTTCGAGAGCGACGCTGGCATCGAAGTAGTCAGCCAGACGCGCCATCAGCGCGTCTTGGTCTATGTCGACCAAGAACGAATCTCTGCTGGTTTTCACGCCGGGGAATTGGGCCGGAAACAGATCGACCAGCGACGGCCAGTTGAACCAGTCGCCACGTACCGCCGTCGGCGTGAACGGCAAGCCTAGTCCTGCGACAGGCGATACGGACTCGTACATCTGGTTGGGCTCCGAGTCCGCCGACTCCAGCAGGTCCGCACGCTTGCTCGCGCCCCACAGGTTGCGAAATCCAACCTCGCTGGTTCCTGCGTGCTCACGCTTGCGCACGAGGGTGGCGATCGCGGTGCCGACCTGAATTCCGATTGGATCCTCTTCCGTCGAGAAGACGCTCGGATCCGGGTCTCCGTCGGGCGTCAGTTTGCCCGTCCGATACTTGTCGCCGTTGAGCGAGTCGATGCGCACGGCGTCAAAGGCGTCGAGGTAACGTTCGCGCATGCCGGGGAAGGAGAGGCCATCGAGCCAGGAGTAGTTGGAGATGAAGCAGACGACGCCCTGTCCTGTGCGTTCGGCGATGCGGCGTTCGGCTATTCGGTAGAAGCGGACATAGAGATCGTTGAGTCCGTGCCCCTCAGGGCGGGGCAGATCGTCGCCGCGCACTTCGCGATAGGCGTCGGTGAGCTCGCGCTCCTCCTTGACCGCGACGCCGGCGAAACCGTTGTAGGGCGGGTTGCCGAGGACGACGAGGATGGGGCGCTCGCGCTTGACTTCGTTGGCGCGCTCGCGTTCCTCTTCCAGCTCCAGGAACGGCAATTTCTCAGTGCCATCTTCCTTCCAGCCGGTGAGGGCATTGGTAAGAAAGACGCCGGCGTGCTGATTTTCCTTGAGGCCTGCATCGAGTTGCTCCAAGGCAAGGCCGATCTGGAGGTGAGCGACGACGAGCGGTGCGGGCATGATTTCGAAACCGAAGACGCGATGTTGGGCGGCCAGGCGCAGGGCTTCGCCGGCACCGGCGCCGAGCCCGTGCGGAGAGCGAGCAATGCGGCGTAGCGTTTCGACGAGGAACGCGCCGGTGCCGCAGCAGGGATCGAGCACGTAGACGCGCTGATCGGCGAGGCCGTGGGTGATGCCGAGGTCGTCGCGCAGGGCGCGGTCGACGCGGGCGACCATGTATTGGACGATTTCGCGCGGGGTGTACCAGACGCCGAGTTGTTTGCGCAGTTCGGGGTCGAAGGCTTCGAGGAAAGGCTCATAGAAGTACTGCACGGCTTCGCCCTGCTCGAAGCGTGCGAGGAACGTTTCGGAGTCGACGCGTGCGAGCGCGGCTTCGGTCCAATTGAGCACGTCGACCAGATTGAGCCGTTTCAGCGTGCCGGGGTCGGTGAGCTGGTGGAAGAGGACGCCGAGCACGGGGACTTGCAGGTATTCGACGGTATCGCGCCAGCGAAAGCGTTCGTCGTCCTGATCGCGTTGGTCGTTTTGGTCGTCCTGATCGTTTTGGCTGCGGACCCAGAGCACCCAGGCGGCGAAGACGCCGTAGAAGAGGGTTTGCACGAGGGTGGAGCGGAAGAAGCCTTTGCCGTCGTCGCCCGTGAACTGCATGCCCAGCGCCTGTTCGAGCGCCTCGCGGATGGGCTTGAGCGAGGTTTCGGCTTCGGCGTCGCCAACACGGGCGAGGGCGTCGCGGGCATAGGAGGCGAGCAGGCGTGCCAATTCGCGCGGTTCAGCGATCGTCGTGCGGTGCTCCATTATGCGGGCGAGGTATTCGCCGAGGGAGACGCCGCGGCGGCTAGCCGTGGCCTGCGGACGCGCCAGCAGTTCGCTGAATTCTTCGGCGCTGTCGGCGAGCGAATAGCGTTCGAGTACAGCCTGTTGGCCGGCGCTGTCCTGGCCGATGAGAGCAAATTGTCGGAGGTTGGTGGCGAGTACGAGTTGGTGCTCGGTCCAGTAGTCCTTGACCTGTTCGGAGTCGATCAGTTCGTCAAGATCGGCGGTGATGCCCTTGACTTCAACGACGCCGCGATCGGGCGACTCGCCGGCGTTCTGCGAAAACAGACCCAGATCGGGTTGCTTGCGGCCCGTCTCCTGGTGGTGTACGACGGCGCGGACGCGCGGTTTGAGTTGCGCGCCGACGGCGTCGAAGAGGTTATCGAGCGCGGTGTAGTGGGAGAGTTCGGGGGTGCCGACGCTGCGGACTGCGGCGATCGCCTTGAGGTAGTCGCGGACGGCCTGTTTGTACTCGTTCATTGTTCGCGGGGCTGCGCGCTGGGCGGCGCGTCGGGCCAAGTGAGCGGGGCGCCGGTTTGGGCGTCGGCGGCGTTGCCGAGGATGGGCGGTTCGTCGGGTTCGGCGCGTGCGCGGTCGAGTTGGGCCTGGGTGAGGCCGACGGCGGCGGCCTGGTCGTCGGCGAAGATTGCGCCGCTGATGTCCGCGCCGTCGAGGGTGGCGTCGGCGAGGTCGGCGCCCTGGAGTTGGGCGTGTGCGAGGTCGGCGTTGGTCAGGTCGGCGTTGGTCAGGTCGGCGCGGCGGAGGTCGACGGCGGCGAGGACGGCGTCGCGGAAGGTGGCGCCGGCGAGCTTGGATTTGTGCAGGCTGCCGCCGGCGAGGTCGGCTTCGGTGAAGTCGGCGTAGTTCATACGCCCGTGGGAGAGGTCGGTTTTCCAGAGTTTGGCGCGGACGAAGTTGCCGTAGTCGGCGTCGATGCCGAGCAGCCGGCTGCCGCGCCAGTCGATCGGGACGTGATGGAGGCTGGCGGCGCGCTTGGGGTCGGTTCGGACTCTGACGATCGTCCTCCCGACAGGGCGAAGCCAGCGGCGCGAAACGAGATCCTGCACCCGTTCAGAGGTTGTCATCGGTGTCTCCAATGTGTTGGCTGGTCAGGTGGCGGTCTATCAGCTCGACGATCTGCGAACCGTAGGCGTCAGGATACTCGGCCAGGAGCCGCTCCAAGATCGAGAGGCCGTCGAGCTGGATTGCTTCCCGCTCGTCCTGGAGCATGCGCAAGCCGAGCTCGAAGCGAGCGTCGAGGCGGGTGGCTTCGGCGGTGTCGGCCTGGCGCTCGGCGACTCTGCTGCGCCAGATTGCGAGGGCGACGGCGACGACTCCGCCGGCGAGCAGGCCGAAGTTGCGCACTTCGTCGGACGATTGCCACCACAGGATGGCGACGACGACGATTGCGGCGAGCAGCGCGAGGGCGGCGATGGCGAGGCGCTGTTCGAGCGCCCAGAGGATCGCGCGGAGTATCCGCTCCAGCCAGTCGGCCACGGTTCGCAGGCGGCTCATGGGCGGTGGTCCAGCTGGCGGACTAGGGCGGCGAGGGTGTTGATGTTGGGTGTGGGGACGCCGAGTTGGGCGGCGCGGCGGGCGGGGGTCTCGAACATGGCCTCGACCTCCATGGGGCGTCCGTCGATGAAGTCGAGCACGGTGCTGGGGCGGTAGGGGCCCATGCCGGCGGTCATGGTGAGGTAGCGGTCGCAGAGGGCGTCGCTGTCGATGCGTGCGGGTTGGCCGCGCGCGGCGAGGTCGGCGTTGCCTGCGGCGGCGACTTCGCGCATGGCGCGGTGGGCGGCGTCGCGCAGGGCGGAGTCGGACATGATGGTTTCGGTGGACGCGCCGCCGGCGACGACGCAGAGGCCGTTGAAGGGGATGTTCCAGCCGAGCTTTTCCCAGCGGGCTTTGAGCAGGGAGGGTTCGGGGCGGATTTCGACTTTGGAGTCTTGCCAGAGGGCGATTGCGTCGGCGAGTTGGGCGGGGTCGTCGCCGTGGTGGCCGAGGTTGAGCGCGCCGAACTCGAGGTGGAGGATGTGGCCGGGCTCGCCGCGGTGGACGCCGATGAAGGCCATGCCGCCGAAGATTTGGCGGTCGGGCAGTAGCGCGGCGATTTCGCTTTCGATGGTGAGGCCGTTCATCAGGGCGATGACGCGGGTTTCTGGGGAGAGGAGCGGGCCGGCGAGGGCGGGGAGGGCGTCGAGCCCGGTGGCTTTGAGGCCGACGAGCAGCCAGTCGACCGGGCCGCGCGCGGCGAGCTCGTCGGGCGTGCGGGCGATGATCGGGCTGGGCAGGTGGAGGTCGCCTAGGGGGCTAACAAGTCGGAGTCCGTCGGCGGCGACGGCGTCGTAATCGCGGCGGAGCAGGAAGCGGACATCGCAGCCGGCCTCGGCGAGGCGCATGCCGTAGTAGCCGCCCACCGCGCCCGCGCCGACGACCGCGACCCGTTGAGGCGGCATTGCTCAGGAACCGGCGGCCGATGCGGCGTCGGCGCCGAGCAGACGCTCGAAGCGGAAGAGGTGGAGGTCGTGGCGGGAGCGTCGGTCGATGGCGAGGTCGGCGATGGCTTCGCCGATGGCGGGGGCGAATTTGAAGCCGTGCCCGGAGCAGGGGCAGGCGGCGACGATGTTGGGCCGCTTGGGGTGGAGGTCGAGCAGGAAGTGAGCGTCGGGGGTGTTGGTGTAGAGGCAGGTTTCGGCGCGGAGAATTTGGCCGGAGGCGTCGGGCAGGGTGTCGCCGAGCCAGGCGCGGATGGTGGCTTCGTCGCGGGGGTGGATGTTGCGGTCGTAGTCGGAGGGCTCGACGGCTTCGTCGGGGAAGTGGTGGCCGACTTTGACGCCGTTGCCGAAGTCGGGCAGGCCGTAGCCGAAGTCCTGGCGGCCGCGCTCCCACATCCAGATCGGCAGGTTGCCGGCCTGGAAGCGGTCGGCATCGCCTTTGGGGCGCAGCCAGAACATGACCTGGCGGGAGACGAGCAGGGGCAGCGCGAGCTTGCGCAGCAGCGAGGCGGTCCAAGCGCCGGCGGTGAGGATCAGGCGGTCGGCGGCGACGACGCCGTCGGGGGTTTGGATTTCGATGGGGGATTCGAGGTCGTTGAGGTCGGTGGGCGTCCAGCGTTCGATTGGGGCGTCGAAGCGGAGCTCCGCGCCGTTGCGCGCGGCGAGCTCGAGCTGGGCGCTAATGCAGCCTTCGATGTCGAGCGCGCCGGCGCGGTGCTCGAAGAGGCCGATCAGCGACTCGCGCGGGGCCATCACGGGGAAGCGGCGGCGGATTTCCGCGGCGCTGAGCGGCTCGTGGGGGATGTTGTGCTCGCGGGCGCTGGCGAGCGCGCCGGGGACGAGCAGGCCGTCGGCCTCGCTGACCATCAGCGCGCCGGTCTGGCGGAGCAGTTGGCGGTCGGTCGCGGCGGCGAGTTCGCCCCACAGTTCGTAGGCGCGTTGGACGAGCGGGACGTAGGAGGGGTCTTCGTAGTAGGCCTCGCGGATGACGCGGGTGTCGCCGTGCGAGGAGCCGAGGTTGTGGGGCGGTCGGAAGCGGTCGAAGGCGACGACGCTGAGGCCGCGCCGGGCGAGCATCCAGGCCGCGGCGGAGCCCATCGCGCCAAGTCCGATGATGGCAGCGTCGTAGCGTGGCATGGGTGGAGTCTAGAGTTAGTCAGGGCGACTCGAACAGGACAACCGACGCTCGGCGCATGCCACGTAAACCATGCGTAAAGCCGTCAGAAGCGCGAAACGGGCAGCACGCCGGCTGCCGGGCGTTGCACCGCTGGCCGGCGAAAAGGTACATTGCACTACAGGACAGAGGAGAGAAAGGGGCCGCAAATGAGTCAAGCGACTCCGCCGGAAGCGGGCAGCCCTGCGGAACGATGCGTCACCGAGGATGCGCGCGACGCGATGTGGGACGAGCATCAGCGGAACTTGGACTACTTCCTCAAGCATGGGCTGGCGCTCTTTGAGCAGCATCCGGATCAGTGGCTGCTGATCCACAGCGGCAGCGAAGTTGAGGGTTTCGACAATCTCGCGGACCTGTTTGACCGCTGCGACACGTTCGGGAATGTGCAGCGCGGTGCGGCGATGATCGAGCGACGCAAGACTGGCGCGTGGATTCTGTGACGCGACGAGTCCGCGGCGCGCTCTGGCCAGTTCCGCCGGCGCATCAGCTTCTTTCCGCATCTCCACCCGCCGTCGTCGCCGTTGATGTTGAGATCGGCGGCCAGTCCAAGACGGTCGACTTCATGATCGACAGCGGGGCAGATTTCACAACTCTCGGACCTGTGGAGGCGAATGAGTTGCTCGGTGAAGAACGCTACGAAAGCCTGGACTTTAACGACCCGCAACGCTCACTGGCGATGCACGGCGTTGGGCAACTCGCCGCTCGAGTTTTTCTCCTGGATGCTCAGATCATGTTCCGGGATGATCATGGTCAGCGAATTCCGATACCGCTTGTGGTAGCTGTCGCCCAGCCGCTCCCCTCTCCTTCAGAGCACCGCCGCAGGGAGCGACGACGCCGTCTGGCGCGACGGGAGGGGTCGATACCGGACCTGCAAGAAGTCGAAGAGCCAGACAATTGGTGGATGCCAAACCTCTTGGGACGCGACATTCTCCACCACTTTGACCTCCATGTCAGCTACGGCGCAGATTCGGTGTCTCTGATAGAGAGACCTTCCGGCGGCTGAGGCGCCGGGCTCCCCATGCGGCCATCGTGCGGGCGCGCTATGCTGTATGCGCAAGGAGCGTTCTGATGACCCAGCCGACGACCGTGGCGGCCGATCCGGCGCAGCGCAGCCCAGCCGTGGATGAGCTGATCCGCGGCATGCACGCGGAGCGCGAGCGCAACCGCGCGTTCTTCGAGGCGCATTGCGACGCTCTGTTTGCGGAGCACTCGGAAGACTGGCTGCTGATTCACAGCGGCGGCGAAGTGATTGCGTCGGACAACCTGATGGCGCTCAATGACCAACGCCTGGCGCTCGACACGGTGCAGCGGGGCGGCGCAGTGATCGAGGCGCGCCCTCGACAACCGTCTGACCCACCGCCACCCGATCCATTCTCCACGCCGCCGGTGATTAAGAGCGGCGGCCCGCTCAACGAACGAAGCCGCGCTGTCCACGACGAACACAGGCGCAATGTCGAGTTCTTTGAGCGTCACCAAGAAGAGCTGTTCGCCAAGTACCCGAAGATGTGGCTCTTGATCCACAGCGGCGGTGAAGTGGTCGCGTCCAAGGACTTGCTCGAACTCAACGATCTGCGCGAAACATTCGACAGTGTGACGCGCGCCGCCGCGTTATTCGAGATCAAGCGCCCGTGGCCGATGATCCCCTCGGTGTTCTTCACCCGATGACACGGCGGGTCTCCGGTTTCCATCGCGCGCACGGTCCGTACCATCACCCGGCTGCCCCGCTTGCGCCGTATATAAGTGTCCGCATCGGCGACAGGGACGACGCACCCAGCGTGGATTTCATGATCGACACGGGCGCCGACTTCACGATTCTTGCCCCTCGGGATGCGTGGGCGCTGCTCGGTGAGTCCTACGCCGCCATCGACTTCGCGCGGCTCGCCAGCGACTTTGAATCGATCGGCGTCGGCTCAGCTGGAGCACGCATGATCATGAGCCCGATGAGCCTACGGTTTACGGACGACGCAGGTGGGTACATCGCTCTGACAGCACCTGTTGCAATTGCCGAGCCTATTCCTCCGCAACCGGCGAGCACGGCAACTGGTTAATGCCGAGTTTGTTGGGGCGGGATGTGCTTCAGTATTTCGACTTGCAGCTGGGCTATCACCCGCCTTCGGCGGTGCTGGAGGAGGCGTCGGCGGGCGGCTGAGCGGCGAGGTGGTCGGCGTTGCGGCTGGCGGCAGCGGAGGGTATGCTGCCTCTACAAGACGACACTCATGAGAGGAGGCCTCATGAGCCACATGACCAAGTCCGAGATGCACGATCCGAGTGCGGATCTGCGCATTGATGCCGCGCGCCAGGCGATGTGGGACGAGCACCGGCGAAACTTCGACTACTTCACCGAGCATTCCGCGGCGCTCTTCGCGGAGCATCCCGACGAGTGGCTGCTCATTCACAGCGGCGGCGCGGTCGAGACCTTTGACAATCTGGGGAAGCTCTTCGAGCGTCGCAGTCAGCTTGCCAGCGTGCAACGCAAGGCCGCGATGATCGAGCGGCGCAAGGTGGCCGCGTGGATCCTGTGACCCGGCGAATTCCCGCGCATGTCGAGGAACACTAACTCGATGCGACCCCACCACATCCCAGCCTCCGCTCGACTGCGGCGGCGATTGTGCGCGCAGAGGTTGAGATCGACGGCGCGTTGGGCATGGTTGACTTCCGACTCGACACCGGCGCCGACTTCACGACTCTCAGCCCAAGAGACGCATACTCCGTACTCGAAGAACGCTATCTCGAAATGGTCTTCGATCCGGAGGAGGAGGTCATTGAGATGGTCGGCGCCGGTGGCGGCGCATCCACCATCGTTCGACAAGCGCGAATCGCACTCTTCGACGAAGATGACCGACCGGTTCCCATCACACTCGGCGTTGCTCTGATGAGGCCAAGCCCGCGACAGCCTGGCGCACACGGACTCTGGGACAACTGGGATATGCCCAGCTTGCTCGGCCTGGACATTCTGCACTACTTCGACTTGCGCCTGAGCTATCACCCGCCTTCGGCGGTGTTGGAAGAGGCGCCAGCGAGCAGCTGAGCGGCGAGGTGGCCGGCGTTGCGGTTGGCGGCCACGTCGCTCTCGGCGAGCCGGGCGCGGATGCGCTAAGATGGCGGAGCACGACGACGAACGGAGGTGTGCGCGTGAGCTCTGAGAACCGACCCTTCACCCCGCTGCTCGCTCGTCATGGAATGGACGAGCGCGACTACAGCGTGCGCTCCAAAGATGTTGGACCGCATCTGAAGGACCCGCTCTGGGATTGGTGCCGCCCAGACATCATCTCCAGGAAGTCAAGCACGCATTCCTACATGCTCAACTCGCGCGGTCAGCGTATGTGCGTCGCACTGAGGCTGGCTGTGAGCTCAAACTCAGAGATGAAGAATTTCGCAAACGAGAACCCCAACGAGCTGCTCAACATGGCAGATTGGTTACTGCAAACCAGTGAGCTCTCCGGCTACCAACATTACCGTGTCGAGCAGCTAGAGCAGATGCTCGATGAAGGCGGCTCCGCCTGGCGGGTTGCGCCCGATGGCAAGAGCCTGATCCAGCGAACGCTCGATGCCGAGCACGCTGCTGTCGAGCTGGCTGCGCAAGGTGATGATCAGGTCGCAGCCGACATCCACACGGCTTGGAGCGCCGCGTGGCGCCGCGAAGAGCCGTCGGCGGTTGAGGCGTACGCAGCCGCTGTCAAGGCCGTTGAGGGCGTGCTGGCCCCAATCGTCGCGCCCGATGATCCCATGCCGTCTTTGGGCAAGATGATCCCCGCACTGCGCGGCAAGCCGGAGAAATGGGATACTCGCTTTCGCAGCGCTGAGACTGTCGAAGCGCTGGCCGACATGCTTGATGAGGTGTGGCGGTCGCAACATCGCCACGGCGGCGGAGCCGAGTTGCCCAACACACTGGATGAGGCGCGCGACGCCGTCTCGATCGCCGTCGCCGTCGTCGGCCTGTGCCGCCGCGGCTTTCTCGAACGGCTTGATGAGCTCACGCCCGACGAGGAAGCGGCGGATCGCGAGTGGGCGGCCGAACTGCGCCGCGAGCTCGACGAAGACGGCGCAGGCGACACGATCCCGATTGAGGAGCTGTTCGCCGATCAGCGGGCGAGCGGCGAGTGACGTCAACGCCGCGCGGCCCCTATCGAGTCAGCTTCACGCCCCGCGCCGCGCGGCATCTCCGCCGCGTCGATACTGCGTACCGGGGTAGAATCACGCGGCGCATATCCGCGCTCGCCGATGCGCCGCGAATGCGCGGGGCGATCAAACTCGATCAGGAGTCGTGGCGGTTTCGCGTAGGTCCCTGGCGCATCTTCTATGAGATCCGCGACGCGGAACTGTCGGTGATCGTTACGGATGTCCTGCGCCGCGAAAAAGATACGTACAGCAGGCGTTGATCGGCCTACTTGAGCAGCTGAGCGACCAGGGTTTCAACTTGCTGGCCTTCGGCGCTTTGGGCTAGCCAGTTGCGGATTTCGCGGCGGGCGATGGTGGCGCTGGTGGATTTGCCCTGGGCGGCGCGGGTGGTTTGGACTTCCTGTAGCAGCGCTGTTGCGCCTGCGGTTGCTTCGGCTGCGGCGGCGGCGATGTCTCGGTGGAGCAGGTTGTCGGCGTCGTACTCGGGGATGGGGAGACGCCAGAGGTGCTTGTGCAGGTCGCGGGAGCCGAATTGGCCCTTGGGCCTGAGCGGAGCCACCGCTTCCTCTAGCGCACGGCTGTTGATGATGCCAACGAGGTAGTTGGCCTCGTCCGCTGTGGCGCATGGGATCCAATAGAGTTTATGATCGATGATCACATGCTCATCCTGGACCACAGCGGCAGTCGGGCGACCAGACGACGTATAGACTACCCGGGTTCGATAGAGCGGTCGCATATCAGGCGCACGTTGAGTACTGAGCTTGCTCACGTAGTCGATGTTGCCGAGCAAGTCGAGTGCGTTGTCGGCCCCCTTGTGCTCATCCCAAAGCTCGTTGAGCTCACGCCAGCGACGACGCATGCGCGTGCCGAGGTGATTGGGGTCGAGTCCGAGCAGGCCGTCGGGCTTCTTGACGAGTTCGCCGGTTTTGTTGGAGAGCGGCAGCACTGCTTTGAGGGGATCGAGCAGCACGTAGGGCGCGACGGTCTCGCCGAGGTGAACATCCCAGATGTGCTCTCGCTCGATCGGCTGGTCGGCGAGTTTGTCCAGGTTCAGGTCTTTCCAGGGCGGCCTGTCCTGGCTGCCGCGGCGGGGGGATGTTCGGGATACGTTCTGCGCTCTGACGGCGACACGCGACTCTCCAACATTCACCAAGAAGAAGCAGCGAGGCACGATCGTTGCGCCTTGCCGGGCGCGGTCGCCGTAGGGGGAGGCGAACTTGCCGGAGGTGTCGGCGAGCGGGATGGTTTCGCGGGTGAACGGGCCGCCCTGCTCGCCGCGCCAGCGGTCGGCTGCGGCGGGCAGCGGTTTCGCGTCACCGTCGACGCGACGTAGAAAGGCGACGCATGCGGGGACGGGGAAGAATGTGTTCGGCTCGATCCGCTCGAGGTCCCAGGGGCGGCGGATGGTGAAGTCGACGCTGATTGGGCCCCAGCTGCCGTCGCGCCATTTGCGGTATTGACCGGCTTGCAGCGCGCTGTGAGGGAGCACCATCGCAGCGACGCCGCCCGGCTTGAGGTACAGATCGGCGCAGCGGGCGAAGAACAATCCCGCTACATCCTGGTGGGTGGCGAATTGTCCACCGGTCCAGATATCGTAGACGGCTTTGCTTTGGCGCTCGAGTTCGGAACGGACTACGGCTTCGGTGCGGTTGTAGGTGAGCCAGGGCGGGTTGCCGACGACTACGTCTACGGGGTCGGCGCGGAGGGCGACGGGGCGGACGAGGTTGCGGGCGTAGTAGGCCCAGATGTGGTCGCGTCCGTCGGCGTGGAGGCGGGCGAGAGTGTCGGCGGTGCGTTCGAGCATGGGGCGGTCGGCGTCGTCGGGGATGCCGACATCGTCGAGCGCCTGACGCGGGTCGCCGCCCTGCTCGAGTTCTTCGGCGAAGCGCGTCATGAGGCTATCGAACCAGTCGCCCTGCTCGACGAGCGCGCGGGGGAATTCGAGGCTGAGGTTGCGTTCGAGATCGCCGTCGTCGTTTTCGATTTCGATTGTTACGGTGCTGCTGGCGAAGAGGCCGGAGGTCTCGGTGCGCAGCTGAAGCGAGTCGCCCAGGTAGATGGGCACGGTAACGTCGTCCGCGCTGGCGCCGCGGGCGCGTTCGAGGGCTTCGCGGGCGGCGAAGGTCCAGGTGGCGCGGGCGAGGTGGACGGCGGCGGGGTGTACGTCGATGCCTGTGACGTGGGTGAGCAGTCCGTCGAGCACGCGGTCGGGTTTGCGGCGCGCGGCGCGGGCGGCGGCGAGATACTTGCGCACGGCGGCGAAGATGAATGAGCCGGAGCCGCAGGCGGGGTCGAGCACGCGCTGGTTGAGCGGATCGGTGACGACGGCGTCGACGATTTCGCGGGCGAGCCAGTCGGGGGTGTAATACTCGCCGAGTCGGCGGCGGTCGTCGGCGGGAATGACGGTTTCGTAGAGGATGCGGGCGACGTCGGACTCGGCGCGGGTCCAATCGAAGCGGTCGACGCGGCGGGCGAGTCCGCGCAGCCATGCGCCGCCCTCGACTTCGGCGGGCCAGGTGAAGAAGTCGGACTCGACGACGCCGCGCACGCCGGTTTCGTTAACGAACAGCTGGCCATTGAGCAATTCGGCGGGGTCGCGCTGCGCATGTTGGACGATATTGATGCCGAAGGCGGATTGCAGGGCGAGCGCGACGACGGCGGAGAGGTAGGTGTGGCGGAGGAACAGGTCGTCGAGGTTATCCTCGTGCTCGATCACTTCGCCCAGCGCGGCGGCGAGCAGTCGCCGCCAGAGGCGGCGCTTGATCGCGATGGTTGGTTCGTCGCGGCGCTGCTCGTACAGCTCGCGGAGCGACTGGAGGTGCTGCTCGAAGCGCGGGCCGGGGCCGAGCCGTTTGCGCACCTCCTCATCAGTGGGCGTCAGTTCACTCCGCTCCAATGCCTGCGATTCGTCGCGCAGCCATTCGTAGAGGTGGTAACCGCGGTTGGCGTCTTCAAGCGTGAAGGCGTAGGGCGGCGCGGCGCTCCAGGCGGCGGCGCCGGGGCGGCGCAGCAGCCAGTACTTGCCGTCGGTGAGGATGCCGAGGCGGGGCGGTTTACCTTCGGCGGCGAGTGCGCGGAGGTAGTCGTCGAGTTGCTGTTTGTTATCGTCGGTGGCGTCGAGTCGATTGCCGATCCGGCGCTTGACCTCGATCACGAGATCGTCGGACTCCAGGTCGATTCTGCCGCTGCCGGCCTTGCTTTCCATCTGGATATCGGCGCGGCGGGCGAGCTTGGCGGCGACCAGAAAGTCGCGCAGCGCGCCGCGGATGTCGGCCTCCGAGGTGTTCTCGGCGTGGCGGTCGAGCAGCGTTTGGGCGCTGCGGCGGAGCGCCGGGCTTTCCGGGGTGATCTCGCGCGTCATTGGGCGTCGGCGAGTTCGGCTGCGGCCTGGGTCATCGAGTTGTTTTCCCAGTAGAGAGTGTGTTCGACGTGCTCGCGGATTGACCAGTCGTCGTTGGGCGCTTTGGCGTCGAGCAGCTCGTCGGGCATCTGCAGCAGTTGTCCGACCAATTCGGCGCGCTCGCGGATCAGTTCGCGGGTGAGCCGTCCGAGCTCGGATTCCTGCATTCGCCTGGCGGTGTAGCGGGCGGTGGAGACGGCGCCGGCGTGCATGCGGTCGTGTTCGGCGTTATGGATGAGCAGGCGTCGGATGCCGCCGTCCATCGCGCAGCCGTGCGCGGTGGGAAAGGCGAGGTCGTCTTCCTGCATCGCGAGCAGGGTTTCGACGGTTTGGGTGAGCTGGCGGAGCAGTTGCAGGGCGAGTTCGCCGCTCTCTCGGTGCGTCATTCGGTCCTCCGTTTCGCGGGCGTGTCGGCGAGAAACTTGAGTAGTACGCGGTTGGTGTGGTCGGGCGCTTCTTCGGGGAAGAAATGCCCTGCGCCGGGCGCGGGCTCGGCGCGAAGGTCGGGGAAGTACATGGGGAACTGGTCGAAGAAGGGGTTGCCGGCGGGGGTTACGCCGGGGCGCGAGCGCTTGGACGGGTCGCCGTACATCCAGAGGGTTGGGCCGGGGAATTGTTTGCCGCGATCTTCGGGGCCGTAGTCCATGTACTCGCGGCCGTAGAGGTGCTGGTCGAGTCCTGTGCGCCAGACCTGGCCGACTTCGGTCGCGGAGAGGCGATCGAAGCGCAGGCCGCCGCGACGGCGCTTGTCGGCGATGATGCGGTGGAAGGGCAGCGCGTGGCGGTAGTAGGAGATGGCGGCGCGTTGGGTGTCGGGGTCGCGGAAGGCGCGCTGGTAGGCGCGAATGTCGGCGTCGGTCGCCCAGCGGTTGGGCGCGAGTTGCCGCGAGGCGTAGCCCCAGGGCGATTGCGGCGGGCCGGGCAGCTCGACGCCGGGATCGCCGCCGAAAATCTGTGCTATGAATTCCTTGTGGTAGCGGGCGAAGAAACGCTCGGGCAGCGGGCGCGCCTTGAACCAGAAACCGTGGATGGCCTGGGGCAGCCAGACGGTGCAGAGGGTGTCCATGAGCGCGGCGCGGGAGACGCGCTCGGGGTGGTCGATGATCAGTTTGAAGCCGATGATGCCGCCCCAGTCGTGGCCGACGACGGCGGCCTGCTCGATGTCGAGTTGGTCGAGCAGGCCGAGCATGTCGTCGGCGAGGAGCTTGCGGGAGTAGCGCCCGTGGGGCTTGTCGGATTTGCCGAAGCCGCGCGTGTCGGGGGCGATGACGCGGTAGCCGGCGTCGGCCAGCGCGGGGATTTGGTTGCGCCACTCGTAGCTGGTCTCGGGGAAGCCGTGGATGAGCAGGACGGGGTCGCCGTTGCGCGGTCCGGCGGTGAGGGCGTGCAGTCGGATGCCGTTGCTGTGGATGTAGCGGCTGGCCATGGCGGTGCTCCGTTGACTGGTTGCGGGCTGCTCGCAGGGTAGCAGGTTGGGTCAGTCGCAGTAGGCGTAGTCTTCGATGACCGGCCCGCCCTGATCGGCGCTGATGGCCGCCGTGATTTCGATTTCGGCGCGCAGACCCGCATCCAGCGCGGCGGGTATGTCGACGAATACGGCCTGCTCAAGGTCGTTGCCCTGCGGTTCATAGACTTTCCACCAACTGATGCCGTCGGCGCGGAGGGCGACGGCGTAATCGGTCGCTTCGGCGATTGAGGGCCAGGAGACGATGATGTCGGAATCTCGGCGTTGCAGCGTGGGGTGGATTGCGTCGGGCAGGGTTCGGGCGATGTGGGATTCGGTCCAGTCGAGCTGGTTGGGTTGTGTGAGGTCGTCGGCGCCGAAATAGGTTGCGATCTGGACCTCGTGCTCGGTGTTCGGAGCGAGCTCATCCAAGGTCCACTTGGACGAGCTGCCCCCGCAGTTAATCGCCTCTGCGCCGTCTGCGGCGCGATAATGCCAGGCCTGCGCGCCGGTTTCGCGCCAGCGGACAACGAACGAGCGCAAGTGGCGGTCTTGCTGCCACATGACATTTCCGTTCCATCGATTCCAGCGCAGCAGAAGCGAGTCGCTCTGGACGTAGAAGCGGCTGAGCGCCAATGAGGGCCACAGTCGATGCCAGCTCTCCGCGAGGCTGATCGGCTCACCGTCATCGTCGCGGAGGTCGATGATGATGTAGCGAATTCCGTCCCGATCCGTACGTCCGCGTGCGTCGGTGACCGTCACCACGGTACGGACTTCGGTCCGGACCTCGCGTTGCATGTCCTCGGTGTCGCAGTGGACTTCCAGCAGCCCCTCATGGTCGCTCGTCACGGTCGCTGGACCACCGTCGACCTGAATGGTGTATGGCGCAGCGCCGCCCTGAATGCGCCAAGAAACAAGCGCCGGGACACCGCCGACCCGGTCACAGGTCAACGTATCGTAGTGACCTGGATCGTCATATGCGCTGCTCATGTACAGGGTCGGGCCAACGGATTGCGAGAAAGTCTGGGAGGTCGCGCGGCCCTCGCCGAGCGAATCACTGTATGAGGCGACTTGGATTTCGTATTCGCCGCTGTCAGCGGGAATCGGAAACTCGGCGCTGGTCGCCATCCCAACATCGAGCATTCGAACCTGCTCGCCGGTTCGATGCAGGTACACTCGGAAGCCGTCGATCAGGCCGCGAAGGAGATCGTGAGCATCGGAGAAGTACCCCGGCGGACTTGCCGGCGGCAGCGGCCAGGATGCGATTAACACTCCTTGCTGCTCCCGCACGTAGAGCGACTCGGGCGGTGGCGGCTTCGCGGATACTCGCAACGCCGACGACCACCGCGACCAGGGACCAAGTTCGCCACGGCGGAGGCGCAATTGGAACGGGTAAGGACCGGGATCGGCGGTCCAAATCACGATCGGCGGTTGTTCAGCTGATTGCGTCATCGCGTGGCCATCGCGCAGCCAGCGGACCTGGACGATTTTGCCTCTGTGCTCAGTGTCCCAGGTGACGACGAACTTGTAGCCGCGACTGCGCTCGCCGTAGTCTGGGTAGCGATGCTCCACATGCCAGTCGGGCAGCGTCATGTACTCGTCGATGCTCTCGGACTCGGTTGATCGCGGCTCCACGATCACTCGCGTCTCTTCGTCCTCGATGCCGAGATGGCGCACGAACACCTCGTAGGTGGTGTCCCGCGGCAGTCTCACCACATAGCTTGGCCCTCCAACGCCCCCCACCGGCGTGATCGGATCGGGGCGAGGCGTGCCATACTCGTGCGCGATCACCTCGTACGCTCGTTCTTCGCCTTCGAGTGGCGGGTCCCAGGCCACGACGAATCCGACACCGCCTGGATGCGCGGTCGCCCGAACGTTTTGGGGACGGCGAGGTTCCCTCGACCAGCCCGGCGGCGCGGGCGGGGTGCGCACCGAAAGACATTGCGTTGAAGCGCACAACTCATCATCCCAGCCGTAGCTATCGCAGTTGTCATCGAGCGCGACTCGGACGCTGTAGAGGGTATCGGGCAACAGTCCGTCGTAGCTCACCTCATAGGGCAGCGCAGGTCCGACAGCCTTCTGTGACCACTCCGACCGATCCCAGGCTCCATGGCGCCGGTCGTAGTCTCGATCCCGGCGACCCACGGGGCTCACACTAGCCTTCCAGGCCAATCCCTCGACGACTGGGCCC
Source organism: Dehalococcoidia bacterium (assembly GCA_965203165.1). Taxonomy (GTDB): domain Bacteria; phylum Chloroflexota; class Dehalococcoidia; order Bin125; family Bin125; genus CATQGW01. The sequence goes on along the minus strand of OZ241849.1, from coordinate 2,969,069 downwards.
CATGAGACGGTAATGGTATCGTGCGTCGCACGAGCGGACAGATCGGTTGGCGGCGAGGCTGTCGTCGCGTACGCCGTTTCGCTCCAATTGAGTAGATTAAGCGTCGCAGATTCGGCCAAAGATCGCACCTGGGCGACCTCGACGGCCACGCGCACGCCGATCATTTCGGTCTCGTGGTACAGCAAATAATCGGGCCCACTCGAGCCGGGCAGCGCGGTGTCGGTATGGTAGTTCCAGACTGTGCTTCCCTGCGCACGCCAGCGAATGAGATAACGGCGAACCTGGTTCACACCGACGCCGTGTGCATGTGCGGTGATCAGCGTGCGGTAGGTCCACCCGGGGATCGGCCCTGCATCCACTGTAGGCGCCGGGAGCGGCGGGGCGCGGTTGAGAGTGAGAGCGTGAGTTGCCTCGGATCCGGCGGCGTCGAGGATGGTCAGATCGATGTTGATCGGCGGCGGCTGGACGATGCCGCGCAGCCAGGCGGGAATGTCGTAGGCAGGGCCGCAGGGGACTGGGGCGCTGTTGGATGATGCGTCTACGGGCTCGCCGTTGAGCGTTGCCTGGTAGGGTTCGGCGCCGCCGCTGATTTGCCAGTGGACTTGCATCATCGAGCCGGCGGTGCAGACTGACGCATCAGCGTAGAACGTTACTTCCAATGGGGTAGGCGGGCTTTCAGCGGCGTCGGGTTCGTCGGCGTGCGCGACGGTCCAGCCGGTTGCAAGGGCGGCGAGCAGCGCGCCGCACAGGCCAAGCGCGAGTGGAAGCCTCATCGCTGCGCCTCCGTTTCGAGCGTCTCGCCCGCAAGACGCCGGAGCGGCGCTGATTGTTCCCCCGGCGCGCGCGGCTAGAGGAGGGCGGGCAGGACTTCTTCGGTGACGCGGCGGTACTGGCGCTGCTGGTCGGCGCTGCAGAGGCGGAGGGTGATGGTGGTCGCGCCGGCGGCAATGTACTCGCGGATGTCGGCGGCGCACTGCTCGGGCGAGCCCATGGCGGCCCAGAGATTGAGCTGCGCCTCGCTGTAGTCGGTGGTGTAGTAGGCGTCGAGGTAGCGCTTCGTTTCGGCCAGCGCGGCGCTGCGATCCTCGTTGACGTTGATGTTGTAGTAGACGGCGGTTTCGAAGTTGTCGGGCAGTTCGCGGCCCGCTTCGGCGGCGTAACGGCCGATCTCGGCGCGGTATTCGCGGACGATTTCGGGCGGCTGGAAGGTGGTCATCCAGCCGTCGCCGAGGCGGGCGACGCGGCCAAGTCCGTTGCGGCGGTTGCGGCCGAGGTGCGGCGCGGGGTTGGAGGTGATCCAGATGGGGATGGGGCGCTGCACGGAGCGGGGCTCGATCGTAACACCTTCGAAGTCGTTGTGCTCGCCGTGGTAGGAGACATCGTCTTCGCTGGTGAGCAGGCGCAGGATTTCGACGGCCTCCTCCATTCGCTTCATGCGCGACTCGGTGGGGACGCAGAAGGCGGCGAATTCGTCGTCCATATCGCCGCCGCCGGCGCCGGGCGCGCCCATGCAGGCGACGAAGATGGAGCGGCCGCCGCTGAGCAGGTCGAGCGAGGCCCACTGGTAGGCGAGCAGCAGGGCGGGGCGCAGCGGGGTGCTGGCGAAGCAGGCGGGGCCGATGCGCACGCGGTCGGTCTGCACGGCCAGCGCGGACATCAGGCCGAGCGCGTCGAGGCGCGGCTTGGCGAGCAGCGAGTCGCCGACCCAGATGCTGTCCCAGGCCTGGTCGGCGTCGGCCAGCCGGGCGAGAGTGAGCATATCCTCGATGGTGCTCGAGCCGGTCACAACACCGCGGTTGGAGAGGGTGAGTCCGAATGTGGTCGCCATTGCGCGCCTCCGATCGTGTGCGGTGCAGGATAGCGGTTCGCGCGGCTGAACGTCACTCGTGGTAGAGATGGGGAGGCGGCCAGAAGTTCGGGATGAGCCTCTCTTCGCCGTTGGAGAGCGGAGGAGTGATGATCTCGATTTCGTAATCGACGTCGGCCGGCAAGTTTGGGAACAGCACCCGCTCGACCCGCTGACCGCTCGGCTCGTGATACGTCCACCACGACGTGGCCGCAGTGCGGAGGATCACCTGGTACGCCCAGGCGTCGGCCTGCGCCCGCCAGGAAACGGCGACGCCGCTCGCGTCCGCCTCGAGGCGAACATCGGCTGGCGGCCCAGGCGTCGTCACGTGCCGACTCGGCGTCCAGTCAAGCTGCTCCAGCGCTGCGTCTCTGTAGTACGCGAGTTGGAATTCGTACCGCGTTGACGGTTCAACTCCAACCCATTGCCCACGGCAGCGGTTGTCGACGTAGTTCCGTTGTAGGAACTGATCCGGCGTCATGTACGTCCAGGCGCTGGTTTCGTCGCTGCGCCAGCGCAGCGCGAGCGGGAGAACACGAGCCCAGAATTCCCAGCAGCTCCAAGCGAGCCAGATGTGGGTCCTGTGGACGCTGACTCGAGCCAACCGGATCGACAATTGGCGTTCCTGATCCTGCTCTGGTTCGGTGGCGAAGTACCTGATCTCCGTGGAGTCGGACGCCGAGCGCCCTCTGTAGTCTGTCACATGCGCATCAACGAGATGCTTCTCGGATGAGTCGAGGTCGAAGTCGGTGCGGCAGTCGACCACCACTGCACCCTCCCGTTCAAGGGTTTCGAAGGCTGCGTCGTCGCCGAAGGCGAGCAGGTATGGTGGGGAACCGCCGGTGATCTGCCAGTCCACACGCTGTTTGAACCCAGGCGAGGCTTTGCATGGTTCAGACCAATCGTAACTGGAGGAAAGTCCGAGGGTCAACGGTTCACCAGCGCGATAGGTATCGGTGTGAGATCGCGGTCCTTCGCCGCCCTCGTCGCTATAGGCTGTCACCGCAACGGAGTACTCTGCTTCGTCGGCGCTGATCGGCCAAGAGATCGATGTCTCCATTCCGGCGTCGACGACCTCTTCGACCGAGTTCGGGCAACAGATATACACGCGGTAACCATCGACTGGTTGTTGGTGGACCGATGGGCGCCATTCGACGTTCAACTCGCCGCCGTGCTCGTCGACTCGAACGCGATACGGCGGATCGGGCGTGAGCGGCGGTCGAGTGGGCGCCGACCATGGTGCCCAGACACCATCGGTCAGGTAGCGGACCCGGAACGCCACGGGCCCGATCGTGTCGACCGAAAAGTACGGCGACCTGTCATCCGCCGACATTTGCAGTCTCACTGGGCGGTCCTGGTGCTCCCACTCGAGCTCGGCGCGTTCTGCCTCGACAGCGTCGTCCCAGAAGAAACGAAAGGTTGACTTGTTCAGAAGCACATACGACTCAGGCGGCTGAATGAGAGCAGGTCGCCAGCCTTCGTGCCGCACATCCGGGGGCGGAGGCGGAGACCCTGAGACCGCGTCCGCGGCTTCGGAGTAAGGAAGGTAGACGATTCGCTCGGCCGTTGCCGCCGGGATCGACTGGTGGCTGACTCGAATACGGTAGGTGCCCGTTACTGGCGACTGCATGGCACGGACATAGCGTCGCTCTCCCGCATCGACGGAACGGCACTCGTACCGCAAGAACGGCTCGGCGGCAGAAATAGCGCAGATCCAGTAGCCGAACTCGGACCCCGCCAGCGGCGGCTCCCAGGTGATCTCCAGTCCTTCTTCGACCGATTTCGCCTCGACGTTCCGCGGCAGTCGGTTGTCCGCCGACCAGCCCGGCGGCGCTGGTTCCGTGCGCACCTCGAACCACCACGGTGGATCTATGTATCCTTCGGCGAATCCGACATGGACTCGATACCAGGTATCGGGCAGCAGGCTGTCGAATTGCGCCTCGCAGGGGCATGTCGGTCCGACATCGATGTCCCACGAGGGAGAGTCGGAGCCGCCGGCCGACAGCGCGGCGGTGTAATGCGTTCCCGGCGAATTTGGCCCCCAGGAGAGGGTGATCGTGTCGTGCGTCGTTTTTGCGACGATGTTGCGCGGCGGCGGCGCGGCGGAGATCAGCTGCGGCGGCGACCAGCGGAGCGCGTGCGGAGACTCTTGCTCGACGCCGCCGCGTAGGTGCGCGAGTTGGATTTCGAGCACGCGGTCGATCAGCGATTTATCGACCGACCACTTGTGGAGCTGCTCGGACTCGAAGCGCTCGACCGGCGCCGGCGCCTCGTAGGCCCAACGGTCGGCGCCCTGCACGCGCCAGCGCAGCAGCATGTAGCGAGCAGCGGGTTGCCATGGCGGCGTTCCGGCGCGCCAGCGCGTCCTGATCTGTGGATCGCCGAACTCGAACCGCACCGGTACCGGTGTGTGGAGCCAGACCAGAAAGCTTCGCGATTGCACATCGGCGGGCGGGGCGAGCGCGGCGGCGAGCGTCAGCCGCGCCGATGCTGTGGCCGCCGCGCCCAGCGAGTCGGTCGCCACGGCGGTGACGTGGCGTTGGCGGCCGATGCCCAGCAGCCATTCGAGATCATCCTCAACCAGCGAACCGCAAGACGCGAGCGCGTGCAGCGCATCGGCATGAACCGTCTCGCCGTTGATCGTCAGCGCGTAGGGCGGCGCGCCGCCGCTGATGATCCAGGAAACCTGAGTCAGCGTGCCGGCGGTGCAGAGCTGCCGCGACGATGTGAGCTTGAGCGTGAGCGGCTCGGTGGGCTGCTGCGCGTGCGCGACGGCGGCGCAGGCGAAAAGTGCGATGAGACCGAGCGCGGCGCGACGCAGCATCCGGAGCCTCCGCTCCCCTGATGCCAGCCTGACGCTGCGGGGCGGCGATTGGTTCCGCCGGCAGCCCGGCTACGCGGTTGCGCCCTGTAGGGCGAAGCTGGCGATCAGCTCGGCGAGCTCGGCGGGGGCTTCAAGGTCGGCGAGGTGGCCCGACTGGGCGATCTCGCGCTGCTGGGCGCCGGGGATGCCGGCGCGCCAGATGTCGCCCACGGGCAGGCTGACGATGTTGTCCTTGCCGCTGGTGACGACCAGCGTGCGGCAGTCGATGCGCTGGAGGCGCTTTTCGACGCCGGTGTCGGGGATCGGCCAGAGGAATTTGGCCGAGGCGCGCAGGTCGAGCAGCTCTTCAACGTAGGCGTCGAGCTGGTCGCGTCCTTCGAGCAGCAGCTTGGCGCGCAGCTCGGGGTCGCTGAACAGCACGGCGGTCGGCCAACCGGGGTGCTGCGCGAAGGGGTCTTCGCCGGGGTGCTGCTCGGACCAGATGCCGAGCGGGTTGACGAGGGTCAACGACTGCGCGACATCGGGGCGGATCGCGGCGATTTCCGCGCCGATCCATGCGCCGATGCTGACGCCCGCGACATGCGCGCGCTCCGCGCCGAGCGTGTTGAGCAGGTCGACGTTGAACAGCACGAGGTCGAGATTGTTATCGACATCGGGTAGGTCGTCTTTGGCCGGGCCCCAGCCGGGCTGGAAGGGCGCGATGACGCGGAAGCGGGCGCTGAGCGTCTCGTGCAGCTCGCCCCAGCGCGGAATGCCGGTGACGGGGTGGAGCAGCAGTAGGGGCGGGCCGTCGCCCGCGTCGTAGAGGTGCGCCGTCTGGCCCGTCGGCGACAGCGTGATGCTTTGCAGTTCGGCCATCGGTTAAATCGCTCCCACCGGCTGAGGCGTGGACTGGCGGCTCTGCGGGATGGGCTGCGGCGACCAGTGGTCCTCGTAGTCGTCCCAGATGTGGCGCAGGCGGGGGATGACCTGCTCGGCCATCAGCTTGGTGCTGGCCCGCGCCTTGTCGTCGGGCATGTCGCCGCAGTGCAGCAGGCAGACGAGGTGGCCGACCTGGAGCTTGTTGGCGAGGCTCTCGAGCTGCTCGGTGACGCTGTCGGGCGAGCCGGCGACGATGTAGCCCTCGCGCACCCAGTCATCCCAGCTGAGCGTGTGCGCGATGCCCAGCCCCTGCGAGCCGCCCGCGCGCAGGCCGGCGCGAATCGTGTTCTCCGTGCGGTAGCCGGGCGCGTCGGCGAAGCCGGGGTGGACGTGCAGGCACTTGTCGAAGAAGTACTGCAGGTGCTCTTCGTAGAGCTGCTGCGCCTGGTCGTCGGTTTCGGCGACGACGATCTGCTGGGCGAACGCGCCCTGGTAGGGGTTGAACTCGACGCCCATCTCGCCCATGCGGTTCCAGAAGCCCTGCATCAGCGCTTCGCCGCGCACGTAGCCATTGAACGAGAGGTAGGAGTAGTTGTAGCCGTTGTCGGCGCAGAAGTCCCAGGTTTCGACGGAGCCGCCGCCGGGGATCCAGATCGGCGGGTGCGGCTTCTGGATCGGGCGGGGCCAGAGGTTGACGTAGCGGATCTTGTTGTACTTGCCGTTCCAGGCGAACACGTCGGGATCCGCCCAGGCGCGCAGAATCAGGTCGTGGTTCTCCTGGTACTTGTCGCGCAGCGTGGCCGGGTTGGAGCCGAAGCAGAAATTGTCGTCCATCGAGGTGCCGACGGGGAAGCCGGCGACCAGCCGCCCGCCCGACATGACGTCGAGCATCGCCATCTCCTCGGCCACGCGGGTGGGCGGGTTGTAGAGCGCGATCGACTGGCCGAGCAGCAGCAGCGTCACGTCCTTGGTGCGGCGCGAGAGCGTCGCGGCCATGATCTGCGGCGAGGGCATCATCCCGTAGGCGTTCTGGTGATGCTCGTTGACGCCGATCCCGTCGAAGCCGAGCTGCGCCGCGTACTCGAGCTGGTCGAGGTACTCGTGGTAGACGCGGTGGCCCTCGACGGGGTCGTAGAGCCGCGAGTCGACATCCACCCAGACGGAGCGGTTGGTCTCGCGGAAGTCGTCGGGCAGATGCGGCCAGGGCATCAGGTTGAACCAGTGGAACTTCATGTGGCACTCCTCACCATTCAGGGGTCAGGCGCAGGATACACGCTCGGCGCAGCGGAAGCGGCGATGGCGTCGAGCAGGGCGGGGAGGCCTGCGGCGTCGGCGGGGATGTGGCGCTCGAGTTCAGATCCGTCGCTGGGGCTGAGCACGATTCGGCCGCCGGTTGTGAGATCGAGGAACCAGAATGCGCTCTCCGCATCGGCGCTGCTTTGAGGCGCTGCAAACACGAGCCAGTCGCGCGCCGCGGGCAACGTCAACGTGAGCGTGTTTGTGCCGAGCGCGACGCTGACACCGCCACCACCGCGCACGATCACACAGGTTTCGCCGGCCAGATCAACAGGTATCGCGCCGCTCTCAGGCTTCGCCGCTTCTGTGCAGGCCGTCTCTGTCGCGGCGGGTGCTTGCGCGGCGTCGGCCTGCACCAGCGCCAACGAGGACGAGAGCGCGGCCAGCGTCGGGTCGCTGGTGTCGGCCAGGCCAGTCGCCGCGTCTTCGGCCAGCATGTCGGGCGTCACGACCAGTTCGGCCCCGCCGGCGACACTGAACACCGCGGCGTCCTTGCCCGAATCAAGCCGCCGGCTGCGCACTTCCACCGTCGCGCCGGCCGGCACGGTAAACCCGATCACGTTGTCGCCCCACTGGAGCTTGTAGTCGCCGGCGGCGAGCTGCGCGGGCTTGCGCTCCGCGGTTTCAGATTGTCCCGCCGCGCCGCTGGATCGTTGCGGGCACAGGCGGAAGGTGCCTGTCCGAGCCCAGTCGGTCCAGCGGCTGTAGTCCGGCTCGGTGAAGTACGGCGTCGCATTTCGCCGTCCGTCCACCCACGCTTCCGCAGTGCCGCTCCAGACATGCGGACGGAAGTAGTAGGCGTACTTGTAGGAACGCCGCTTCTCCTCATGCTCAAGGCAGATAATCGGACTCGACTCGCGCACCCAGCGCGGCCTGCTCCACGTGCCCCAGAGCCGCACTGTCACAACATCGTGCGCCGGCTTGGCCAAGCAGGATCCATTGCGCGCCCAGCCGACGCGGTACGGCGTGCCCCACCCGCTCCAGGACCCCTCCACCCACCCAGCAGTTGAGCTGAAGCTGACGCTGCGCGTCCGCCGCCGCTGCGTCTGCTCAATCTCGGGGCAAGCGCTGCTCGAACCGACGCTCCAGCGGGTCACTGTGCCGTTTCTCCGATTCTCCGTCTCCACGCTTGCCGGGCGCGTCTTGGATGTGCCGGTGTCCGTCCAGCCGCCCCAAGCGGTGCGATCAGGCGAACCCCACGCCGGGTTGGTCCAGCCGCAGGCGCGCGGGCCGGTCTTGGTCACAGTGCGCGAGTAATGCTCCGTGCCGGTCCGCGACTGTTGGTACGCCGTCGTTCCGCGCAGCACCCATTGCTGCCCGGTCACCGTCTCCGTCTTTGTCTCTGGGAGCTTGGTTGCGTACGGCTCCTTGCAGCGCTCGGCGCCCGTCGCGCTCCAGACGCTGTAGCTCGGGCTGCCGCTGTTCCGCCACGCGCCTTCGCTCCATGTGCATGTGCTGCTGTTCCACGTGACGCTCCGCACCTGCGCCTGCGACTTCGTACGCTGCTCCAGGTACTCATACACCCTGGCCGATGCCCAACGGGTCTCCGTGCTCGTCACGGTCTGGGTCGTTGACGACTTCGTCGACTCGTCGGCGGCGCAGGTCGGTGGCAGTGGTGGCGCAGGCTGCGCAGGGGTGGTGACCGTCGCGGTGCGCCAGGCGGAGGGACCCTGGTTATTCTTCAGGCGGATGTAGAAGGTGTACTCCTCGCTGGCGGAGAGGTTGTCGAACGTGTGGTATGTCGTACTGTCCGCGGTCTGCCTGGTCCCGCTTGCGCCGATCTTGACCTCCGCGCCGGTCGCGCTGCCGGTGGGGTTGCCGTCGGCCCAGGTGTACTTGACGGAGTTGTGGATGGTTGTGCTCCGGGTGATGCTGCTGGGCGGCTTGAGCAGCGTCAGCGTGGCGAACGCCGACAGCTGGTCGCCGCGCTTCGCCGCCACGCCAAGCTGGTAGGCGGTGTCGGCGCTCGGCAGCGTGAACTCGTAGCTGGTCGCGTTCTCACCCAGCGTCGTCTCGACATCCGCGCCGTCGATCTGCACCTCATAGCCGTCCGCGCCGGTCGCCTTGTTCCAGCGCAATATGGCCTTGCTGTCCGTCACGCTGCCCACCGTGAGGTTAGCCGGGCTTCCAGGCGTGCAGACTACCGTTGTGTCCGCGGCCGCACCGGACTCGCCACTAGCGCCCTCAGCGCCGAACGCGGCCGAGCAAGGCGGCGATCCTTCGATTTCCTTCGCCGACGAATAAGCACTCCAGCTGCCGCAGACTGTGACAAGCTGGACCGCTTGCCGACCGCCTGCGCTCGCCCCTCGCGCCCCCACATCTGTGCGGTGTTCGCAGGCTTGACCGCGCAGTTTGTACCAGCGATTGCTTGTTTGCCCGCTGAAGACGACAGGCGTCTGCGAATCCTCCACCGCACTGCCAACCGCGCTATAGGCACCGTCCTCGCTGGGCGCCGAGTAGAGCGTCCACCTGAGAAAGCGCGGAGATGAGCCGGCCCAGGTGAAGGTCCCCGTCAATGTCGTGCCGGAAACATTGAAGGTGCTGACGACCGGAGCCACGAGCGGGTTAGGGCGAGTGACGGTCACGGTGTAGGTGCGCGTCTCTCCTTCGTGGGCGACCGCGACCGTAATCGTGGTGACGCCCACGGCCAGATCGACGTCATGCGCGTCCGTGTTCGGAGTGGCGTCGCTCGGCGTAATGGTCAACGATGCGCGCGAGTTGCTCGGCGTCGCCGTCACCGTGGTGCGCGACAGATCGTCATCCACCGTCACTGCGTAGCTCGTCTTCGTGGAATCGAACGCCAACGACGCGCCCGACAGCGCCAACGTTTTCAACGCCGGGTCTGCCGTCGCCGGTGGAATGCTGGCGGAGGGCCTGGCGCTGACGGTGCCGGCAGGCCCGTATCCGTTCGCGCCGACTGCGCGAACCTGCAGCGTGTAGGTAGTTCCGTTGGTCAATCCCTCCGACAGGGTATGGCTGATCGTGCCGGCGCCGCTCCTGGGAATCGGCTTCCACCCTTCACCCCACGGTTTTTCATCCTCCGACGACGCATCGCTCAGGCGCCTCCGGAGCTCATACCTGGTGATGGTCTCGCCATTCGGATCATCCCAACGCAGCGCGATCCGTCCATTGCCCGCAGCGGCAGTGAGATTGGCGGGCGCTGCGGTCGGCGCGCCACATGGCTGTACAGGAGACGCCTGCGGGGCCGTCTGCGACGACTGCAGCCTGAACACCCACGTATCGGAGCAGAACCGCAGCTTTTTATGCGGATCATGATCAATCTGACCTACGGGGAACCCGAACCCGTCGTCGTCCAGGTTTTCGGCACGGTCCGCGTTGCGCCACAGATTGTTTCCTTCCGCCAGGTTCTCTGCTTGGTGGAGATGCGGCCCGGTAGAGGCACATTCTGGTCCATCGGTAGACCCAAGCTTCAACCTTTCCCGCTCTGTCCGCCAGCTCTGTTCGTACCAGTCGCCGAACATCTGTCGAACCCGGAACGAATTTCCGTCTACCGTCACCGTTTGGACATTGCCGAGACCGCTACTCTTATCCAGGGGATTGCTGACTCCGTCGGTCAGGCGACGATCGATCTCGGCAGCAATTTTACTACTCCAGTCATCGCCTCGCGCACCAACCCGAATCCATGGCGCATGCACAAGTGATCCGATTTGTGTCACTGCAACCGCATCGGCAGTAGTGGGCAGTGGGACAGCTTGTCCATCTTGCAGGTCTGATGATTCGCTCGTATGCAGATAGCGAACTTCGCCAAGAAGTTCCTGAGAATCCGCTGTGGTCCGGACGAAGGTGACAGACACGTACTTACAGCCATTCCTGTTAGCACTCCACCTGACCGTGGCGGTAACCAGCGAGTCGGGTTCGATGGCGCGGATGGCCGCATAGACCGGGGTGCCTGCGGGAGATGAGCCGATATCAATCGCGTTCTCCCTCGTGTAATGCCATCCTTGGGTCAAGGCCACGTCAGCGGCTTCGTAGGTTCCCGTGGTGCTGGCTCCACCGGGCTGGATCCCGGGCAACACATCGTATGTGTACAGGGGAGGGTCCTGCGCCGTGGTAATGGGAAGCCCAGCAGCGCCGAACAGCCAGAACCAGGACAGCGCCAGGCACATGGATGCGAGCGTGAATCGTCGCTGCCTCATGCTTAGTCCGCCTCCTCAAACAGGCTGCGCGCGATCGCGATGACGGCGTCGACGTTGCTTCCGTTCAGCGTCCAGTCGAAGCCTATCACGTTGTACACGGCATCTGGGGCCGGGTCATAGACCCAAGCCTCAATCACGCGGTAGCGGTTGTGATTCGGACCGGCCGGGCTGTACACGACGATGGTCGGGCGGCCGGCGATCATCCGAGTTTCGACGACGGCGCGACCAGCATTTCGAGACGACTCCCAAGGCTGGCCTCGACCGAGGTAGAAACCGCCGCAGATCTCGACTCCGCCGTAACCACGGTCGTTTGCCCAGAAGGCGCAGTAGCCGTAGGGAGGATCGTAGGAAGGATCCCCGCTGCTGGCCAACAGGAGTGTCCAGCCCGCAGGCAGCGTCGGATCGCGCCAGTGGGGCAACCGCCGCGCCTCAGCGAGATCTGCGGTTGTTACAGGGTTGGCATAGGAATTCCCCGGCCAGGGCCGAAACGGATATTGCTCAACCTGCCCGCTCCAGTCTTCGGGGGCGAGCTGGAAGAGACCGTGGCGCAGCGGCGCGGCGAGGCTCGGACCGCCCAGATCGGGTAGCGAACCCCAAGCGATCAGGACTGCGTCCGTGGAAATCACGCCGCTGCAGCCCGTGAAGGCGTAACTCATTCGCTTCACGGCGAGCAGCTTGCGCGCCGCCGCGCCTGACGGATCGGGTTTGACCTCGGTCACTTGGTAGCGCACCCAGCAATCATAGGACTGGCGCCACTCAAACAGGTCGCCCGCCGCGACCGCCGCGTAGAGCGACCGCTGCGATGCGCCTTGCGCGTCGGAGGTGTGGATCAGCAATCCCTCCGCGGAGCCGTCGCGCAGGCCTTCGTAGGTCGCAACAACACTTGCCGCGCCGTCCGCGTCGGTGAGGAAGGCGTAGCTGCCCGCGCTCGCCGCTGTACCCGCGGCGTCGTAAGTCTCGTAGCGCAGAGTCGTATCGGCGATCAAATAGGGCGGTGCGGTCAGTGTCACCGTCACCGCGGCGGTGGTAGTGACGCCGCGGCTGTCGCTGACCGAGGCGCGGAAGGTCTTCGCCTGACGGGCGATCAGTTCGCCTGTGAGGGGCTCAATGGGGAGCGCGCCGCAGTTGATCCGCGCGTTGTCCGCGCTTACGTCAACTGCCGAATTCTCGACGCTCAGCGCATAAGGGGCGGACCCTCCGCTTATCTTCCACATGATCTCCGTCAGCGTGCCCGCCGTGCAGAGCTCGCGCGAACTCTCCAGCTCCAGCGTGAGGCGCTCGGGCTGGTTCGAGAGGGTCAGCGGGTAGAGCGGCGACCAGACGCCGCGCGGGCCGGCGCGCACGCGCACATTCCAGGTGCCGTTCTCGAAGCCGCCCTCGCGCCCGATCTGGCCCGGCACCTGAGGGCGCGATCCGCCGCTCGTCGCCGTGCCCACCCGCACCCGCGCCGTCTCCGTGGGGTCGGCCGCGTTGATCCAGCTCAACTCGTACCATTCCGCGCCGCGCTGCGGGAACCAGAGCGCGTAAATCTGCCCGATCCGACCCACGTAACCCGCGCCCGGGCGGCCGCCCCGCCAGCCGGTCGGCGTGAAGACCGCCGTCGGCGAGTAGCCGCTGCGCCCCGCCCCGTCGCGCGCGCGGACGCGGAACTCGTAGGTCTTGCCCCCCTCCAGCGGGCCCAACTCCAGCGTGGGGCTGCGCCCGTCGCGGCGGGCGAACTGCTTGGCTTTGCCCCGCTCGCCCCACTCCAGCTCGTAGCTCGCGCCCACCCCGGTCCAGTTGAGCCGCGCGTACTCGCCGTCGAAGCGCTCCACCTCGAGCCGCGGCGGCGCGTCGTAGACCCGCACAATGCGCGGGCGCGACCACGCGCCGCGCACGGCGCTCGGACCCGAGCCGATCCGCGCGCGCACTTCGACCCGCCAGCGGCCCGCCCAGAGCGCGGAGACCTCCGCCGGCGAGCCGTCCACCGCGCGCTCCGCGCTGACGGTGAGATGCCGCCGCCGCTGCTCTTCGGGCGTCCAGCGCAGGTCGTAGCCCGTCGCGCGCGCGACCGGATTCCACTCGGCGCGGATCGTCAATCCGCTCCAGCTCAGCCTGCTGATGCGCGGCGCCGCGGGTGGGTCGCCCGCCGCGTCGCCGCGCTCCTGCGCCTGCGCGCCCACCGCGAGCAGCGCAAGAGCCAGCGCAATCAGCAGCAACAGCGCGCAACGCCGCATCGCGCTCACCCTCCACCTGCAATGCTAGCAAACGACGGCAGGCGGGAGATCGCCCAGCGCGGTCTCCGCGCCCACCGTGCGCCAGCGCAGCATGCGCGGCCCGGACTGCTTGGTAGCAAATACCCCGCGCAGGTCTCCCAGGGGCGGTCGTTCGCGTTGAGCGCCCGCACGCGCACGATGCAACGCACGCACGCCTCAAGCCCCTCAATCGTGTGCCGCCGCTGCGATCCGGATACGCATTATTCGTCCTCTCGGTCTCTAATGTTAGCGAAACGAACGAGCGGCGATGGGAGTTCCCGCGCTGCGCGCGGTTAGCGTTTCCAGGAAACATGAGTGTGTCCAACGCCACGGCGGCGGCCACGGAGGTGGAGGCTCTGGATTCAGAGACGTCGGCGGGATAGCATCTGCCGCATCCGACGGCGGACGAGTCGTCGTCACCGATACCTCCACCGGGCCCGCGGCAGGGCCGAGCTGTTCGACAGCGAGGCGGTAGGTGACATTGGGTTGCAACCCGCTGAAAGTCACAGTCAGGTCAGGAGCCCACACCCACTCAAGCCAAGGCGTTTCGACAGATGGGTGGTACAAACTCACGATGTAGCCGGACGGCGCTCCACTGAAGGGCTCGTCCCAAGTCGCAGTGATGCTCGTTGGAGTCGCCGTGACGCGCAGGTTTTGTGGGCCCCTCGGCAGCGCTTCGCGGTCGGAGGGCATCGGCAGGGTACGAACCTTCGTTGTCGCTTCTATCGAGGAGCCGTCGCTGGCGTACTCGGATACGACAATCGCGGTGAATTCCATGCCGCTTGGCAGATCACGGAACACCACCTCGTGAAACTCGCCGCTTGGGTCCCCCCAGGCCGCCTCATCGTCGTCGGTAATGTGGTTGCTGAGGCCGCCGTCCCCGCCGTTTAACCACACATAGTACTGCGTCGCCGACGGCTGACGGTCCCAGCGCAGCGTGACCGTGTCATACGTCGCCGCTGCTGTCAGTCCCGTGGGGATAGTCAGCGTTACACCGCGTACTGTGCTCGACCAGATCAGCGCATCCGGCGTCTCGTTTTCGATCCGGTCTCGAATCGCTGCCGTAGCCGCTTCATAGCTCCTCCCGCTCGACAGTCCGTCGATGTAGAAGTCGAGAGCATCCGAAACATGGGGGCTGAACTGGAACAGCGCTATCCTCCAGGTTGCCTCACCGATCGGCCGCCAACGCAGCGCATAGCACTCGGCCGTGGAACAGCGCGACACATCGATGCCTCCCCATGTGAAAGTCAAGGCATCGTGATAGGGCCTGATGTCTCCGACAGCGTCGAGCGCAGGCAGCGCCCGCGCCCTTGCCACATCGAGCGCCGCCTCCCGCCGCACGCCCCTCGCGTCCGTCACCACCGCCGTGACCCGCTTGGCGGCCAGATCCGCCGCCTCATCCGCCGCCTCCGCTTCGCTCAGCGCGCCGCAGTTGATGCGGACGTTGTCCGCGTCCGCGGCGACGGGAACTCCCTCGACTTGCAGCGAATAGGGCGGCGCGCCGCCCGCGATCTCCCACGAGACCTCCGTCAGCGTGCCCGCCGTGCAAAGCTCGCGCGAACTCGCCAGCTCGAGCCTCAGACGCTGCCGCCACTCGATCAGAGCCAGCCAGAGGCGCGGATCGGCCGACCAGCCCTCTACGGGCGGCTCGCTCGACTCCGACGGTCCATCGGCCCGCGCGAGCCCCGCTGCGCCGAGCAGCCCCGCAAGCAGCCCAACCAGCACGACAGCCGCCGCCAAGCGCATTCGAGCCCTCCGACTCCCGATGCTAGCCAGACGACCAGGCGCGCCGTTCGGTTCCCGCGCGGCGCGGGGGTGAGGGGCTAGTAGGCTGATTGGATGAGCACGCGCGATGCGGTTTGTTTTCGGCATGACGACCGCTGGGCGGGCGTGCTTTGCCAGCGCTGCCTGCGGCCGATTTGCACGCAGTGCATGGTCGAGGCGCCCGTGGGCTATCAGTGCGTGGAGTGCGTGCGCGAGGCGTCGCGCGGACAGCGGCGGGCGGTGCTGACGAGCGATCCGGTGCGGGTGACGCAGGCGCTGATCGCGGCCAATCTGATCGTGTTCGTGATTGTGCTGGCGCTGACCGGCTCGTTCGAGGTTTGGGGCGGCGGCGCAACATCGGTGCACCGCGATTTCGCGCTGAACGGCTTCGAGGTGGCCGTACGGGGCGAATGGTGGCGGATTATCAGCAGCGCGTTTCTACACTACGGGCTAATCCACGTGGGCATGAACGTGCTGATTCTGATGTGGGTCGGGCGGATGCTGGAGCCTGCCATCGGGCCGTGGCGGTTCGCGCTGCTCTACGCGGCCTGCCTGTTCGGTGGAGCGCTGGGCGCGCTGCTGGCCTCGCCGGGCGGGCTGACGGCGGGCGCGTCGGGCGCGGTGTTCGGAGTCGCGGGCGCCGTGGTGGTGGCCGAGCGGGCGGGCGGCGTGCGCTGGCAGGACTCGGGGATTTTCATCTTCCTCGTGATCAACATCGTGCTTTCGCTGCTGATTCCGCGCATCTCGATCGGCGGGCATTTCGGCGGGCTGATCATGGGCGTGCTCTGCGGCCTGCTGCTCTGGCGGCTGCCGACGCTGGGCGGCCTGGGGCGCGTCCGCTGGCTGCCCGAGTTGGGCGTCGCCGCGCTGGGGCTGGGCGCGGGCGCGGCGGCGTGGCTCTGGGCCGCGCCGCTCTGGTCTGATCCGCTGTTCTGACCCGTCCGGCTCGCGCCGGACTCGCAGGGCGGCTTAACGGCTATCTTGAGCAGCGAAAGGCGGTGAATGATGAGCGACCGATTTACGGGCAAGGCGGCGATCGTGACAGGGGCGGCGGGCGGCATCGGGCGGGCAACCTGCGTGCGCTTCGCGGAGGACGGCGCGCAGGTCGTGGCGGTCGACCTGGCGGGCTCGGCGCTGGACGAGACGGTCGCCGCGGTGACCAACGCGGGCGGCGAAGTGCTGGCGGTCGAGGCCGACGTGACGCGGGAGGAGCAGGTCGCGGACTACGTGCGGCAGGCAGTGGAGCGCTTCGGGCGAGTCGACGCGTTCTTCAACAACGCCGGCATCGAAGGCGTGCGCGCCAACCTCTGGGAGCTGGACGAGGACGATTTCGACCGGGTGATCGCGGTCAACCTCAAGGGCGTCTTCCTCGGGCTCAAGCATGTCGGGCCGGCGATGCGGGCGAGCGGCGGCGGGGCGATCGTGAACACGGCGTCGATCGCCGGGCTGACCGCGACGCCGGGCATCATCGCCTACGGCGCGAGCAAGCACGCGGTGGTGGGAATGACCAAGTCGGCCGCCGCCGAGCTCGCGCCGGAGATTCGGGTCAACGCGGTCTGCCCGGGGCCGATCGAGACGCGCATGATGCGCTCGCTGGAGCGGCAGTTCGACCCCGACAACCCGGAGGCGGTGCACGACATGTTCGCGTCGAGCATCCCGCTGGGCCGCTACGGCGAGCCGGAGGAGGTGGCGGCGCTAGTGACCTGGCTGTGCAGCGAAGATTCGCGCTACATCAGCGGCTCAATGCACACAATCGACGGCGGCGGCGCCAGCGCGCGCCGAGGCTAACCCCCAGCCGCCCCGCCCCCGCCACCCCTACACAAACAAAGGTCCGCCACCCCCACACCAACAACTCCGCCGCCCCCGCGCAAAAACAACCCCGCCACACCCGCGCAAACAACCCCGCCACACCCGCGCGAGCAAGAGCCGTCATACCCGCGCGAGCAAGATCCGTCATACCCGCGCTTGCCGCGGGTATCCCGCCGAGCACATCACCCAAGCCCCATCCTCACCTCCGCCACACTCGCACCCAAGCGCCGCCGCCCCCGCGCACAAACAACCTCGCCGCCCCCGCACAAACAACCCCACCACACCGCGCAAATAAATCCACCACACCCGCGCGAGCAAGATCGTCACACCCGCGCGAGCAAGATCGTCACACCCGCGCGAGCAAGATCGTCACACCCGCGCAAAAAGATCGTCACACCCGCGCAAAAAGATCGTCACACCCGCGCAAAAAGATCCGTCATACCCGCGCTTGTCGCGGGTATCCCGCCGAGCACACCACCCAAGCCCCGCCCCCGCAGGTACGACGGATCAGCGCCCCCCGATCGTCGTCGCGCCCAGCGCCTCAACGACCCGCGCCAGCGCCTGCGTGCCCTCTTCCTCCGCGCCCTGTGCCTGGAGTTGGTAGTAGAGCTGGCGCACCAACGCGGTGTTGGGCAACGGCTGGCGCACATCCTCGCCCGCCTCCAGCGCCAGCCGCAGATCCTTCTGCATCAGCTTGATCATGAAGCCGGGCGCGAAATCCCGCGCCGCGATCCGCGGGCCGAGATTCGACAACTGCCACGAACCCGCCGCGCCCGCGCTGATCGCCTCCAGCATCCGCTCCGCGTCCACGCCCGACTTCTGCGCCAGCGCCAGCGCTTCGCAGACGCCCAGCAGCGCGCCCGCGATCGCCACCTGGTTGCAGAGTTTCACCGTCTGACCCGCGCCGATCGGGCCGCAGTGGGTGATCGTCTTGCCCATCGCCTCGAGGATCGGGCGGCAGCGCTCCAGCGCCTCGGCCTCGCCGCCGACCATGATCGAGAGCGTCCCCGCCTTCGCGCCCGTGTCGCCGCCCGAAACCGGCGCGTCGAGCAGCTGCACGCCGCGCTCCGCCAGCCGCGCCCCGATCTCCCGCGTGACCGCGGGGCTGATCGTGCTCATGTCGATCACCACCGCGCCCGCCGCCAGCCCGCCGATCGCCGCACGCTCGGCCTCGCCGCCCGGTCCGTCGACCAGCACCTCCCGCACATCGCCGCTGTCGGTCACGATCGTGATCAGCACATCCGACGCCTCGGCGACCGCGCGCGGCGATTCGGCCGCGACCGCGCCCAGCGCAACGCAGGCGTCGACGCCCGCCCGGCTGCGGTTCCAGACCGTCGGCGTGTAGCCCGCCGCGATCAGGTTGGCGACCATCGGACGCCCCATGATGCCGAGACCGATAAAGCCCACTCGCTCGCTGTTCGCTGCCATGCAAATCCCTCCGATTGACGATGCTCCGCGCTCGGCGGCTATGGTAAGCCTGCATGCCGCTGTATCTGGCCATCGGACGTTGGACCGACGACCCCGCCGCGCGCGAGAGCGCGGCGGAGGCGCTGGCCGCGCTCGAGCAATCGGCGCGAATGACCGGCGGGCGGCTGGTCGAAGCGCTGCTGCTCGACGCCGACGAGCTGGCGCTGATCATCGAGACGCCCGACGCGCCCTCGCTGACGCGAATCCAGCTCGAGGCGCAGGATCGCGGCATCCAAATCCGCGCCCGCCCGGCGCTCCCGCGCAGCGAAGCCGAAGCGCTCGACCGCGCCCACCGCCAACGGCGATCCGCATCGGATTGAACAAGGAGACCGCAATGACAAACGAGACCCGCTGCGAAGAAATGCGCGCCGAGCGCAAGCGGCTCAACGAGCTCGCCGACAGCCTGCCCGGTCGCCTCCCGCCCGAGCCCGGCCAACCGCTCGGCCCCGGCAACCCCGAGCTGCGCCAAATCTACGACCGCATCAACGACCTCCGCAAAGAACTCCTGGCCCTGGGCTGCGACCCCTAAGCCCCGCCCCCGCCTCCCCCACCTCCATCACACCCCCACCTCCGCGCACCACCTCCGTCATACCCGCGCGAGCAAATCCGTCATACCCGCGCTTGCCGCGGGTATCCCGCCGCGCCCTGCACCAAGCCCCGCACAGCCTCACACCCACCTCCGTCGCCCCCGCACGAGCAGCTCCGCCACCCCCGCGCAAGCAGCTCCGCCACCCCCGCGCGAGCAAATCCGTCATACCCGCGCGAGCAAATCCGTCATACCCGCGCTTGCCGCGGGTATCTCGCCGCGCCCTGCACCAAGCCCCGCACAGCCTCACACCCACCTCCGCCACACCCGCGCTCGCCGCAGGTGCAACGGACCCGGGGAGATGAGCGCAGCGCAGCCGCACTGAGCGTGAACACACCCCAGGACGCTTGCGCTCACCCGTAAAGCGCCGTTACGGAGACTGTAGAAAAAAGAAGCCGGCGGCGCGCACGGCGCGCCGCGGCCGCTAGCCTGAGCGCATGAGCATGAAACACGATGAAATCACCAAAGCGCTCCACGATGCCGGCGTCGCCGAGGATGCCGCCGCGCTGATCGCCAGATTCCTCGAACCCGACGGCGCGCGCCAGGTGACCAAGCACGACCTCGAAGAGGCCGCGGCGCTGCTCAAGTCCGAGGTCGATGAGGCCGTCGCACTGCTCCGCGCTGAACTGGGCAGAGCCGTCGCGCAACTCGATCAGCAGATCGCAGCGTTCGATCAGCAGGCCGGCCGTGAACTGCTGCTGCTGCGCGAAGACCTGACGACGCTCCGCGCCGAACTGGGCGACCTGGGCCGCCACCTGCGCGCCGAACTGCGCGAATTGCGCGGAGAAATCGAGGCCGCGCGCGCCGAAGCAGGCCAGCACAACGACGCATCGCGCGCCGAAAGTCGCCGCGACCTCAGCAGACTCCGCGCCGAAACCCGCTGGCTCTTCGGAATCGTGATCGCCCTCCTGATCGCCTTCGCGGCCTACTACGTCGTCCGCGGCGGCCTCTGAGAGCGCGCTAAACCCAGCCCCGCCGCCTTGGACCGGTCAGCTTCAGCGAGCGGGCGGTGGACAACTCCGGGGCGCGTGACAGAACACAGCGGGATCTGCTACGCTGTCGACACAACTGAATATTGGGCCGAATCCCCGACGGCATTGGCTGTCGGGGAGCGGGGGACCCAAACTCGCCGCACGGGCAACCGCGCGGCGACGGGGTGAACGGAGCGCAAGCTCCGCGGCGCACTCTCTCGCGCCGAACCCGTCAGCTAACCCCGTAGGCGACCGAGGGAGTAGCGCGTCATCGGTCGCCGGCTGCGCATCTTCGCGGCTGGCGATTTTGTTGAACGCGCCCGCGCGCAATCCGCGCATCGCCCCGTTGCCGTGGCCCCTCCCAACGAGGGAATCGCGTCGGGCTCCGCCCGGCGAGATCACCACAGGACGGGGTTTCTCGCTCACCCCGTTCTGCCTCCTGGGCCGACCCGGGGCTTCCTGCGCCCCGGGTTCGGTCTTTAAGGGCCAATTCGCGGAGTACCCGCTCAGCGACCGACGAAGACCGGCTGCCGCTTCTCCAGGAACGCCTGCGCCGCCTCCTTGTTGTCCTCGCCTGTGAACGACAGCGCGACATGCGCGCCCTCCTGGTAGAGCGAGTCCGAGAGGTTCGCGTTCGCGCCGAAGTTCAGCGTCCACTTCATCATCGCCAGCACCGCCGTGGGGCCCTGCGCGATCTCGCGGCAGAACTCCAGCCCGCGGGGGATCAGCTCGTCGTGCGGCACGACCTCGGTGACGATGTTCAGCGCCGCCGCCTCTTCGGCGTCGATCCGCCGGTCGAGCATCAGCAGTTCGCGCGCCTTGGTGATGCCCACCATCCGCTGCAGGAACCAGGCGCAGCCGTAGTCGCCCGACACGCCGATGTTGCGGAAGGCGGTGACGAATCGCGCGCGGTCCGAGGCGATCCGGAAGTCGGTCGCCAGCGCCAGGCCCAGCCCGCCGCCCGCGGCCGGGCCGTTGACCAGCGCCACCGTCGGCGTGCCCATCTCGTGCAGCATGCCCGAGGTCTGCACCTGGTTGCGGTGCCCGACCCGGTTGCCCACGCCCGGGCCGGGGCGCGGGCGATCGCTGCTCGCGCTCATGTTGTTGATGTCCGCGCCCGCCGAGAAGCCGCGCCCCGCGCCGGTCAGCGCCACGCAGCGCACATCCGGATCGTCTTCGCATTCCTCCAGCGCGCCCACCAGCCGCGCAATCAGATCCTCGCCAAAGGCGTTCAGCCGCTCCGGGCGGTTGAGCGTAATCAGCGCCACGCCGTCGTCGCGCTTCTCGAGCATCACGGTCGCCATCGTTCGCAAGTCCTTTCGCCGCCGTCGGCATCCGAGCACACGCAGGATGCAGCTCAGCCTAACGCCAGCGGGCGCGATACACTGTTCCTGCGATGTGCGGACGCTTCACCCTCACCGTCGACGCGCTGGACGCCGCGGCGGCGGCCTACCAGCTGCCGCCGCTCATCTTCGAGTCGCTGCGCTACCGCCCGCGCTACAACATCGCCCCGACCAACGAGCACCTGATCGTGCGCTTTGAGCGCGAGGACTTCGCGGCCGAGCACGCCAACTGGGGGCTGATCAACAGCTGGGCGAAAGATGCCAAACGCGCCGCGCGGCAGATCAACGCGCGCTGCGAAAGCCTGGAGTCGTCGCGCGTCTGGAAGCCGGCCTTCGAGCGCCGCCGCTGCGTCGTGCCGGCCGACGGCTGGTTCGAGTGGACCGGGCCCAAGGAGCAGCGCCAACCCCACTGGATCCACCGCCCCGACGGCGAGCCGTTCCTCTTCGCCGGCCTCTACGAGCGCTGGACGCCGCGCGACGGCGGGGACGGCGACGCCGTCCAATCGATCACGACTTTCACGATCATCACCACCGCCGCCAACGAGCAGCTCGCCGCGATCCATGAGCGGATGCCCGTCGTGCTGCCCAACGAGCGGCTCGACGCCTGGCTCGATCCGCGCCTGACCGACCCCGCGCAGCTGCGCTCGCTGCTGGACGCCGCGCCCGACGACGCCTTCACCAGCGCCGCCGTCTCGCCGCGCGTCAACTCTGTCCGCAACGACGACCCCGACCTGCTGCTGCCCCACGAGCCGGCTATTGAGCCGGCTATTGAGCCAACCATTGAGCCAGACAGGCAGCAGGAGCAGCTCGCGCTGCCGGTCCGACAGACCTGACGACCGGCCTGGCAAGTCCGAAAGGCGTCCAATGTTCAGCGATCTCGACGGCTTCCTGCGCTATTTCCGCTCGGTCAACCGCCGCGCGGTGCGCGACGTGACCGCGCTGCCGCCCGAGGCCGACGGCTGGACGCCGAGCGGCGGCGAGGGCGAAAACGCCTGGTCGATCAACAAGCTGATCGGCCACATGTGCGGCTCGCGGCTCTATTTCGCCAGCGCCTACCGGCTCGAAGGCTGGATTTCGCCCGAACCGCCCGATGTGAGCCGCGCCGAGCTCTGGGCGCCCGCGCTCGACACCAGCTTTGAGCGCTTCTGCGAGCTGGTGGGCGCGGTCGGCTCCGACGGACTTTCGCGCCAGGTGCCGATGATCGACACGCCCGACGGCTCGCTGGCCGGCTGGCGCGTGCTGATGATGATGCTCGAACACGACATCCATCACCGCAGCCAGATCGACACCTACGCCGGGCTCAACGGCTGGGACCCGCCCGACATCTACTTCCGCAGCGCCGAGACCATCGAAAGCCTGCAGGACGCCCAGCGCGCCAGGTACCGCTCATGACCGGCCAGCCGAGCGACCAGCTGATCGCGCCCACGCTCGACGATGCGCGCCGCGCCGCCGCGATCATCGGCGAGCGTCTGCCGCTGCCCACGCCGCTGGTCCACAGCGTCGCGCTCTCGCAGCGCTGGGGCGCGCATGTCTCGCTCAAGCTCGAATGCGTCACGCCGACCAGCGCCTTCAAGGTGCGCGGCGGGCTGCACCTGGTCAGCCGCCTGAGCCGCGAGGAGTTGGCGCGCGGACTGGTCACCGCCTCGACCGGCAACCACGGGCAGTCGCTCGCCTTCGCCGCCGCTTCGGTCGGCGCGCAGGCGACGATCTTCATGCCGACCGACGCGAACACCGACAAGATCGCGGCGATCGAGCGGCTGGGCGGCGCGGTCGAGCTGGTCGGCGAGCGCTTCGACGCCGCCCGCGCCCAGGCCGAGGAGTTCGCCGCCGAGCGCGGCGCGCGCTACGTCGAGCCCGTCGACGAACCGCTGCTGATCGCCGGCGTCGCCACCGCCGCGCTCGAGGTGCTCGAAGATCAGCAGCCCGAGACCGAGCTCGTGATTCTCCCGTTGGGCGGCGGCACCGGCGCGTCGGGCTGGGCGACCGTGCGCGACGGCCTGGCGCATCGCGCCGAAATCTGGGCCGCGCAGTCCGCGCAGTCGCCAGCCGCGCACGACGCCTGGCGCTCCGGCGCAGTCGAGCCGCGCCCCAACGCGAGCATCGCCGAGGGCATCGCCACCGCGGTGCCCTTCCCCTTCGCGCTGGGCATCCTGCGCGCCTCGCTCAACGACTTTCTGCTGGTCGACGACGCCCAGATCATCGAGGCGATCGGCCTGCTCTGGGACGCCCAGCACATCATCGCCGAGCCCGCCGGCGCAGTCGCCGTGGCCGCCGCCGAGCAGGCTCAAGAGCGCCTACAGGGCAAGCAAATCGTCATCGTCATCAGCGGCGCAAACGCCACCCGCGCCCAACTCCGCCACTGGCTCTAACCCCCGCCGCCCCCACGCAAACAAACCCGCCACCCCCGCGCAGCTCCGTCATACCCCCGCGAAAGAGCTCCGCCACCCCCACGAAAGAGCTCCGCCACCCCAGCGCAAAGAGCTCCGCCACACCCGCGCAAAGAGCTCCGTCATACCCGCGCTTGCCGCGGGTATCTCGCCGAACTCAGCACCCAAGCCACTTCCCCACCTCCCCCCTGCCCCACCCCCGCCGCACCCCAACGCCGTCACACCCACGCGAAAGAGCTCCGTCATCCCCGCGAAAAGAGCTCCGCCATCCCCGCGAAAAAGCTCCGCCACACCCACGAAAGAGCTCCGCCACCCCCGCGAAAGAGCTCCGCCACACCCGCGCAAAGAGCTCCGTCATACCCGCGCTTGCCGCGGGTATCTCGCCGAACTCAGCACCCAAGCCACTTCCCCACCTCCCCCACGCCCCACCCCCGCCGCACCCCAACGCCGTCACACCCCCGCGAAAGAGCACCGCCATCCCCACGAAAGAGCACCGCCACCCCCGCGCAAAGAGCACCGCCATCCCCGCGAAAGAGCTCCGCCACACCCGCCCAACCAGATCCGTCACACCCGCGCAAAGAGCTCCGTCATACCCGCGCTTGCCGCGGGTATCTCGCCGCGCCGAGCACCAAGCCCCGCGCCCAGCTCCCCCGCGCCCCAAGCACCGATATGACGCAGGCGCCACGCTGGTGTAGAGTGACACCCGTGAACCACACCGCCAACCTCCCGACCACTACCCAACGCGCCGGCCGCGCGTTGGCGGCGCTTGCGCGATCGGGGGGGGGGGGGGGGATAAATTCCTCCCGATCGCCCTCGCGATCGCTGTGCTCCTGCTCGCCGCTCTGACCCTCGCCCAGGCCGCTACGCCCGGCTCCGCGGGGCGCTATCTGGCGCTTGATGCCGGCGGCGAGCATCAATGCACGTTGCGCGATGACGGGGTGATTCGCTGTTGGGGCGGCAACTCATCCCAGCTGCACGATGTTCCTGACGGGCGCTACAGCGACATCAGCGCAGGGGCTTGGCACAACTGCGCGATTCGGCGGGGGAGTGGGGAGGTTGTTTGCTGGGGCGCGGATGGGAACGCGCCTGACGGCGCGTTCGTTGAGGTGGCCGTCGGTTGGCAGTTCGCCTGCGGTGTGCGCGAGACAGGCGAGATTGCGTGTTGGGGAACCAACAGCTTCGGACGCAGCGTGCTCGACTACGGCCAGACCGAGCCGCCGGAGGGCGAGTTTGCCTCCGTCAGCGCCGGCTACCTACACGCCTGCGGACTGCGAACAACGGGAGAAATCGCCTGTTGGGGTCGCGACAACCTCGGACGCACCGACGCGCCCGAGGGAATCTTCACCCAGGTCAGCGCCGGCACGACCCACTCCTGCGCCCTCCGCGAAAACGGCGCAGCCGAATGCTGGGGTCTCAACAACTTCGGCCAGTTGGACACCCCGTCAGGCGCCTTCACCCAAATCAGCGCCGGAGCATGGCACAGCTGCGGCCTGCGCGAATCAGGCGCAATCGAGTGCTGGGGCGACGATCGCTACGAGCAATCCAACGCGCCGACGGGACGCTATCTCGCTGTGAGCGCAGGAATGCGGCATTCGTGCGCCCTAAGCCGCACGAGCGCGAGATGTTGGGGCGGACAGGATGATCGCCTGCCTGAGCTGATTGCGGAGCTCACGCCGGCAACGGCTACTCGGACTGTCGCGGATAGTTCGAGCGGCGACGAGGATGATATGACGCCGGACCCTGCGCCGCCAACGCCGACGCCCACTCCCACCCCCACACCAACACCGACGCCGGCCACGTTCACCGCGCTGAGCGCAGGCAGGGAGCACACCTGCGCGCTGCGCAGCACGGGCACGATTGACTGCTGGGGCGGCGACAGCGCAACCGGCCAAGGCGCAGATCCGACGGGGACATTCAGCGCCGTGAGCGCGGGCGGCTGGCACACCTGCGCCGTCACCAGCGCCGGCGCGATTGACTGCTGGGGCCGGAACGCTGAGGGGCAAGCCGCCGACCAGACCGGCAGTTTCAGCGCAGTCGGCGGCGGCGCAGGGCACAGCTGCGCCCTGCGCAGCAGCGGGGCGGTCCATTGCTGGGGCTCCAACGCCGACGGCCGGACCGACGCGCAGACGGGCACATTCACCGCCGTCAGCGTTGGCTATCACCACACCTGCGGCTTGCGCAGCAGCGGCGCGATCCACTGCTGGGGACGCGGCGACAGCAGCAACAGCCGCACCGCGCCGCCGTCGGGCTCATTCAGCGCGATCAGCGCGGGCGGCACGCACAACTGCGCGCTCAACAGCGCCGGCGCGATCTCCTGCTGGGGTCAGAACACGTACAACCAAACGAGCAACGCGCCTTCGTCGGGCACGTTTACGGCAATCAGCGCGGGCGGCTGGCACAGCTGCGCCGTCACCAGCGCCGGCGCGATCACCTGTTGGGGCCGCAACAACGCAGGCCAGACTACCGTCGCCGCGGGCGCCTACACCGCCGTCAGCGCAGGCCATGAGCACACCTGCGGCCTCAAGACCGACGGCACGGTCGCCTGCTGGGGCCGCAACGGCAACGGTCAGGCGCCGCCGGCGGGCGTGTCGCCCTGAGCGGTTCCTGCCTGCGCAGGAATGACGGAATGGGGGCGGCGAGATAGCCGTGGCGAGCGTGGGTGTGACGGGGCTGGGCGCGGCGCCTCACGCCCCCGCGAGCTCGTTGATCCGGGCGGCCAGCGCGAAATCGAAATCGGTGACGCCGCCGGCGTCGTGCGTGTTCAGCGCCAGCTCGACCGTGTTGTAGACGTTGGACCAGTTGGGGTGGTGATCGAGCTTCTCGGCCGCCAGGGCCACTGAGGACATGAAGCCGAAGGCGGCGACGAAATCGGCGAACTGGAACGTGCGCCGCAGCGAGCCGTCGGCGTAGGACCAGCCGGCGATCTCGGAAAGGCGCGCTTCGATCTCCGCGTCGCTGAGTTGCCTGCGCTCGGGCATGGTTGGCCTCCGTCCGATGGTCTGCTGCGCACAGCCTAGCGTTCGCACGCCGCCGCCGCGCATCTGGCATACTGAAACGACCACAGCGTGCGCGAAAGCTGTGCGCCAGTTGCGCGCCGGCTGTATGGAAGGATCGGATCATGGCGCTGATCGAGCTCGACACCGAGAACACCGACAAGATGTCCGAGCAGCTGGCCAAGGTGCTCAACCGCGACGCGGGGATGAACCTCGACCCGCTGACGGCGAACCCGATCGACACCTACGTCCTGCAGCATCCCGGCGCGCCCTGGTGCTTCTCGGAGAATCCGGGCCAGGCGGCGCTGGAGCACCGCAAGACCTATCTGGACAACGAGCGGCTGCCCGAGGGGGTGCTGGACTTCCTCGATGAATTGGTGCGCAAGCTCTGGGACGACCCGCGCTGCCAGGAGCTGCGCGAGCAGTCGGACTACTGGAAGATCTACGGCGGCGATCCGGGCCGCCCGAGCTGGTAGCGCCGCCGCGTGCCGGCCTCGCTCGAGGATGTGCGCGGGCTGCTCGAGCGCAGCCGCAGCGCGCACCTCGCCACCGCTTCCGCCGAGGCCGACCCGCACCTGATGCCGGTCGTCTACGCGCTGCACGACGACGCGATCTGGATCGCAATCGACGAGAAGCCGAAACGGACGCTGCGCCTGCGCCGCCTGCGCAACATCGAAGAGAACGCCCGCGCCGCGCTGCTGATCGACCACTACGACGACGACTGGTCGCAGCTCTGGTGGGCGCTGCTGCGCGGCCCGGCCGAGGTCTGGTGGCCGCAAGTCTGGGACGCGCCGCGCGCCGCGGCCGCCATCGCCGCGCTGCGCGAGCGCTACCCGCAATACGCCGCGATGGCGCTCGAAGAGCGCCCGCTGCTGCGCCTCATCCCGGAGCGCGTCACCCGCTGGTCCGCAACCACCTAAGCCGCGCGCAACCAAGCCCCGCCAACCCCGCGCCCCCGCTCGCCACCCCCACGCGAAAAAGGACCCGCCACCCCCGCGAAGAAGGATCCGTCACACCCGCGCCCCCGCTCGTCATACCCGCGCTCGCCGCGGGTATCTCGCCCCAACCAGCACGAAGCCCCGCCCTCCCACTCGCCACCCCCACGCGAAAAAGGGCCCGTCACACCCGCGCCCCCGCTCGTCATACCCGCGCTCGCCGCGGGTATCTCGCCCCAACCAGCACGAAGCCCCGCTCCCCCGCTCGCCACCCCCACGCGAAAAAGGACCCGCCACCCACGCGAAGAAGGATCCGTCACCCCCGCGCGAAAAAAGATCCGTCATACCCGCGCTCGCCGCGGGTATCCCGCCGCGACCAGCACGAAGCCCCGCCCTCCCGCTCGCCACCCACACGCGAAAAAGGACCCGCCACCCACGCGAAGAAGGATCCGTCACACCCGCGCGAAAAAAGATCCGTCATACCCGCGCTCGCCGCGGGTATCTCGCCCCAACCAGCACGAAGCCCCGCCCTCCCGCTCGCCACCCACACGCGAAAAAGGACCCGCCACCCACGCGAAGAAGGATCCGTCACACCCGCGCGAAAAAAGATCCGTCATACCCGCGCTCGCCGCGGGTATCCCGCCGCAACCAGCACGAAGCCCCCTAAGCGAAGCTGCGGCCCGTTAGATCGGGGAAACGCGCGTCTACGCCTGTCCAGCCGCCGTCTACCACGATTGCCTGGCCTGTTACGAATGACGACTCGTCCGAGGCGAGCCAGAGCGCGGCGTTGGCGATGTCCAGGCCCTCGCCGCTGCGGCCCAGCGGGGTGATCTCCGTGCCTCGCTCGCGCCGACGGTCCAGCTGCGCCGCGTCCTGCGGGCCCTGGCTGTCGTCGCCGAGCCGCGTCGCGATCACGCCGGGGCAGATGCAGTTGATCCGAATGCCCTTCGAGGCCCATTCGCCGGCGGCGGCGCGGGTCAGGGCGATCACTCCGCCCTTCGACGCGCAGTAGGCGGCGATTCCCGCCAGCCCGGAGATGCCGGCGACGGAGGCGGTCGAGATGATCGAGCCGCCGCCCGCCGCTTCGAGATGGGGAATGCCGTACTTCATCCCCAGCCAGACGCCGCGCAGGTTGATCGCCATGATCTCGTCGAAGACCGACTCGGGGCAGTCGCGCACGTTGTCCTCGCGCCCGCCGATCCCCGCGTTGTTGTAGATCGCGTCGATCCGCCCCCAGCGCTCGGCGGCCGCCGAGAACATCGCCTGCACATCCTCGCCCTGCGCGACATCGCCCACAAACGCCGCCGCCCGCCCGCCAATCCCCGCCGCTACGCGCTCGGCCCGCTCCTCCCAACGGTCGACGACCAGCACGTTCGCGCCCTCGGCCGCAAAGAGCTCCGCCGTCGCCTGCCCCATGCCGGAGCCGGCCCCCGTAATCACCGCGGTCTTGCCTGCGAGTCGGTCTGCCATGATCTTTGCTCCGTTCGTCTGCGCATCGCCTGCACGGAGAGGGTAGAGCAAGGAAGCGCGCGACGCGGTGTGCGCTCGCCCGCTTACTCGGCTCCCCAGATCAGGGCGCGGAGTTCATCAGGCAGCACGACTTCGTCGCCGATGTCGATGTCGAGACCCTCGAAGCGCCAAGCGCGAAAGGCGATTGCCGAGCCAACAGAGCTAGTCGGCTCGATCACGGAATTGTCACCTGCGGCCAGAGTTAGAAACTCTTCGATCCTGTCCTCGGCATCGACAACAGCGACATGCATCTTGATTCTCGAGTACGGGTTCAAGAACTCAACTTTATGCATGCCCCCTTCCGGCCAGAAGTAGAGTACTTCCATTACGGCTTCCGACGCGAGAACGCTGAGTCCGCGAGCGCGTTGGTCGGGCGTTGACAGCACGATGACGTGCAGGTCTATCACGTCTCCGTAGCGAGCACGCCGAATGGAGATCGTCGCGCGTCGGTGACCCTCTGCGTCGGTCGCATGCGCAGCGGAGTCAGATCTAGATCGTCGCTGTCGTCCAAATTCCTGCTCGGCATCGGTCGCGTGTGCAGTAGGGTTCGGTTTAGGTCGTTGCTGCCGCTCGTATTCCCGCTCAACCTCGATGCGGCGTTGGGCTTCCGCTTCGATTGACGGACGCATGAGCATCACAACGATCAGCCCAAAGATGTTTAGCAGAAACCCAGCCAAGAACCCGAGATCCGGGCTACGCCCCTTTCCAGACGCGACTCGGGCCGAGATGATGCCGAAGACGATGTGGACGGCGACGATCGCCACGATCACGATCCACAGAAAGTCTTCGAAGTCGTTCATGCCTGTCTCGTCAGTAGGTGTCGCGGCGGGGGCGCTAGGTCAGCGCGTCGGCGATGGCCAATTCCGCGATGCGCTCGTCGCTGTAGCCGAGGATGTTGCGCAACACCTCGTCGTTGTCGCGGCCGATGGTGGGGGCGCTGGTGCGGTATTGGGCGGGGGTTTCGGAGAGGTAGCCCTTGGCGGCCTCCACCACCGCCTCGCCGTGAACGGGGTGTTCGAGGCGGACGAAATGGCCGCGGTGCTCGAGCTGCGGGTCGGCAAAGGCCATCTCGCTGGTTTGCACAACGTGGGCGGGGACATTGAGCGATTGCAGGATGCGCTCGGTCTCGAACGCGGAGCGTTGGGCGGTCCATTCGGCGATTACGGCGTGCAGCTGGTCGGCGTCGGCGCGGCGCGATTCGGCGTCGGCGTACTGCGCATCGTCGGCCAGCTCGGGGCGTCCGAGCGCGACGCAGAGCGCGCGCCAGTCGTCGTTATGGCGCACCGCGATTGCGACCCATTCGTCGTCGCCCGCGGCGCGGAAGACGCCGTGGGGCGACATTTGCGGGTCGGCGTTGCCGACGAGTTGTGGCACGCGGCCGTTGACGGTGTAATCGAGCAGGGCGGTGCTCATGAAGTGCAGCGAGGATTCGGCCTGCGCCTGATCGATGTAACAGCCTTCGCCGGTGCGCTCGCGGTGATCGAGCGCGGCGAGGATCGCGGGGGCGGAGAAGCGCGGGCTGAGGTAGTCGGTATAGGCCGAGTAAGGACCGACAGGGTCCTGCCCGGGCGAGCCGGCCAGGGCGATGAAGCCGCCGATCGCCGCGCCCATCGTGCCGAAGCCCGCCACGTTGGAGAGCGGGCCGTCCTGCCCGAAGAGGCAGGTGCTGAGCATGATCAGGTCGGGCTTGATCTCGCGCAGGGATTCGTAGTCCATGCCCCAGCCGCGCATCGCGCGGGGCGAAAAGGACTCGCAGAGCACATCGCACCAGCGGACCAGGTCGAGCAGCACCTCGCGCCCCGCTTCGCTGGCGAGATTGAGCGAGAGTCCGAGCTTGTTCACGTTGAGGTTGCCGAACAGCCCGGAGTGGTCGAGCCCCTGCTCGTTGTTATGGAAGGGGCCGATGCCGCGGGCTGTCTCGATCCGGTTGGCGCTCTCGATGCGCACGACGGTCGCGCCGAAGTCGGCGAGCATGCGGGTCGCGGTGGGGCCGGCGACGACCCACATCAGATCGACGACCTTGAGTCCCGCGAGCGGTCCCGACGGTTGCGCAGCGGTCATCAGATCACCCCTTCGGCGGCGAGCGCGGCGAGGCGCTCCGCGTCAATTTCGAGTTCGCCGTAGACCTCGGCGTTGTGCTCGCCCAGCGTGGGCGCGCGGCGTCGGTAGCTGATCGGCGCGCCGCCGGTCATGCGGACGAACGGGCCGGGGAAGCGCACGGGCTGCTCCCAGCCGGGCATTTGGTGAGTCTGCCAAAACTCGCGGACCTCAAACTGCTCGCTCTCGGCGACCTCGTCGACGGTGGTGACGGGGACGATCAGCAGGCCGCGCGAGCGTGCTTCGTCGAAGAGTTCGGCGCGGCTGCGGCGCTCGATGAACTTGCCGACGACGCCGAGCAGGCGGTCCCACTCGCTGAGCGCCAGTTCGCCGCTGAGGAAGAGCGCGCCGAGGCCGATCCAGTCGAGGTCGCGGTCGGCTTGGTCGCACTCGCCGCACTCGTAGATCCAGTTCATCAGGCGCTGGCTGAAGGGTCCGATGCCGCTGCCGAAGAGGAAGGTGAGCGAGATGTGCCCGTCGGCGGCGCGCCAGATCAGCTTGCCGCGGAAGGGGCCGACGACCATCCCGCCGGCGACGCGCTGGGTTTCGACCGCGCCGATGCCGTGCGAGACGATGGTGGACATCGTGGCGGCGGCGACCGACTGCTGGGCGGAGATGTCGACCTGCTGCCCGCGCCCGATCGCGCGGCGGGCGTGCAGCGCGACCAGCGCCGCGGAGGCAGCCTCGCCCGAGGCGTGATGCCAGGCCTGCGGCACCGAGACGCGGACCGGCTCCTGGCCCGCGTCGCCGGCCAGAATTAGCGGTCCGCCCGCGGCCATCAGGGTCAGATCGGTCGCTTGGTAGGCGGCCTTGGGGCCGTCCTGCCCGAAAGCGGAGATCGAGACGTAGATCAGCTGGTCGTTGATCGCGCGGAGGTCGTCGTAGCCGAGTCCGCGGGCGGCCATCGCGCCGGGCGTGTCGGACTCGATCACGAAGTCGGCGGTGGCGGCGAGCCGGCGGATCAGCTCCTGGCCGGCGGGGGTGTCGATGTCGCAGGTGACGCCGCGTCGGTTGCGCGCGTAGGCCCACCAGAAGAGCGAGCGGTCGACGCCGGGCTGGTCGCCGGCGAAGGGCGCGATGCCGCGCGCGGGGCTGCCGCCGGGCGGCTCGACGAGGATCACATCCGCGCCGAGGTCGGCCAGAATTTGCCCGGCCAGCAGTCCGCGCTCGTCGCTCAGGTCCAGCACTCGGTAGGGGCTCAGCATGTGCGCGCATCCTCCACGATGGGCACAATCCTACCGCGCCGACGGCGGCAGGCGCGAGTGATAGCCTCGGACCTGCCATGACCACCCGCTCCGCCTACCACACCGAGACTGCCGCCACGTTCCTGCTCAAGGCGCGCGCCTACCTTGACGAGGGCGACCTCTCCCAAGCTTCAGAAAAAGGCGGGGAGGCCGCCGTGTATCTGGTCGAGGCGATCGCCGAGCAGCGCGGCTGGCCGCATGCTTGGGAGGGCGACCTCTTCATAGCGGTTGACCGCATTGTCACCGAATTGGACGACGAGCGAGTGGGCCTGCTGTTCCTCTCAGCCAGCGCGTTGCAGCAGAACTTTTACGAGGGTTGGATGCCTGCGGGATCCGTGGCAGCGGGGCTGAACTCTGTTGAGGAGTTCGCCCGTCGTCTGGACGACCTCATCGCCTGAGCAGCCGCATTTAGTGGCATGATAGAATCGAAACTGCCATGACCACCCGCTCTACCTACCACACCGAGACCGCCGTCACGTTCCTGCTCAAGGCGCGCGCCTATCTGGACGAGGGCGATCTCTTGCAGGCTTCGGAGAAAGGCTGGGGGGGCGCGGCGCAGCTAGTCAAGGCCGCCGCTGAGGAACGCGGCTGGCGGCACACCTCACACGGCGACCTCTACCGTGCAGTTGATCGACTGGTCGACGAACGGGGCGATGTGCAACTGCGAAGATTGTTCCACTCCGCGAGCGCGTTGCACCAGAACTTCTACGAGGGCTGGATGTCCGAAGAATCCGTGGCCGATGGCCTCGCTGCTGTTGAGGATTTCACCCAGCGACTCGCGGATGCGATCGACTGAGTGTCCGCGCTATTGCAGCGCGCCCGCCCCTGTGATCGGCCAGGCCGCCTCGACCACGCCCTCGCGGTGCGCGTAGAGCGTGCGGTGCAGCAGCATCGTCGAGTCCGAGTAGTGCGGGATCAGACGAATGCGGTCGCCGGGGCGAACGCTCGCGCCGTCGTCGAGCGCGAGGTGCGTGTGCTCGGCGCTGAGGCCGACGCAGCGCGCGCCTGCGGGCGCGACGACCTGCGGCAGGCCGGTGTGGCGCCCGGTCGCTTTCCAGCCGGCGTCGGCGGCCGCGCGGCCCTGGCTGGCGCTGACGACCTGGGCGGACAGCGCGAAGGCGCGACGGTGGCCCTCGACGCCCATCTGCTCGTAGGTCAGATCCATCAGCGCCGCGCCGCCGGCTTGCAGCTCGGTGAGCAGCCGCTGCCGGAGCACGAAGCGGTAGTTGCCGCTGCCGCCGCCGCTGAGCACGCCGACGGGAATGCCCGCAGCCTCCGCGGCGCGGCGGGCGCGCTGCAACAGCTCGCCGGAGACGCGCGTCTCGCGTTCTTTCTCTAGCGGTTCCATGCCCATCACGTGGCCCTCGTAGCCCATCAGGCCGCGCAGCCGCACGCCGTCGAGTTCCGTAGCGCGGCGGCAGAGCGCCGCCGCGTCGTCGGGCGCGACGCCGCAGCGGTGCAGGTTGACATCAACATCAACCAACACATCCACAACCGCCCCCGCGGCCTCCGCCTGCTGCGCGATCATCGTGAGGTTGGCCTCGTCGTCCACGGCGACGCAAAGCTTGGCGCGTTGCGCCAGATCGACGAGCCGCGCGACCTTCCGCTCACCCACCACCTCGTTGGCGATCAGCAGGTCGTCGAGTCCGCCGTCGGCCATCGCCTCGGCCTCGGAGACTTTGGCGCAGGTCAGGCCGACCGCGCCGCACTCGATCAGGATCTGGGCGAGCTGAGGCGTCTTGCAGGCCTTGACGTGCGGACGCCAGGCGATGCCGGCGCGCCGGCAGGAGGTCGCCATCAGACGCGCGTTGTGCTCGAATGCGTCGAGATCCACGAGCAGCGCGGGCGTGTCGAGCGCTTCGACGGGCAGGCCGGACGGGTCGTCGTTCATTGCGCGAGGATAATCTGAAGCGGGGATTGGAGGGTAATGCGATGCCGTTTACGACGATTGCCGGGCTGCGGCTGTTCTACCACGAGCAGGGCGATCCGACGCTGCCGACCGTGCTGTTCGTACATGGGACGCAGGGCAACGCCTCGCTCTGGGCGGACGCAATCGACGCGCTGAGCGAGCGCTTTCACTGCCTGGCGCTGAATCACCGCGGGCGCGCGCCGTCGGACGCGCCGGACGATCCGGCGGCGTACGGGATCGAGACATTCGCCGACGATCTGGCGGAGTTGGTCGAGCAGCGGGAGTTGACGAGCTTTGGTCTGGTGGGCTGGTCGCTGGGGGTGCGCACGGCGCTGAGTTACCTGGAGCGCCACGGGCAGGCGCGGGCGCGGGCGTTGGTCACGGTGGGCGGCCCGCCGTCGCCGCGCTTCGGCGGCGAGCCGCTGCAACCGCCCGAGCGCGGGCGCGAGCCGCAGCCGCATCGCTGGGGCGTCGCGTTCGAGCCGATCACAGAGGCCTGCTGGGAGGGTTCGCAAGCCAGCCGCGCCTCGTGCGATCTGGAGTGGTTTCTGCCGCGGATCGAGTTGCCGACGGCGATCTTTCACGGGCGCAACGATCCCATCGCGCCGTTCGCAGCGGCCGAGGCGATGGCCGAGGCGATTCCCAACGCAACGCTCAACCCGTTCGAGCAGAGCGGCCACGCGCCGATGTTCAGCGAGCCGCAGAAGTTCCTCGCCGACGCGGCGGCCTTTCTGGCGGATAGGCTGGCAGAAAGGCTGGCGGAAAGGTCGGCGGAAACATCGGGCTGAGGGAGATACCCGCGACGGAGCGCAGGTATGCCGACGCGCTACGCCTCCGGCTCGTCCTCCGCGCCCGCGCGGAAGAGGTGGTGGTAGAGGACGGCGGCGATGATCGCCCCAACGGTCGGGCCCAGCGCGTAGACCCAGTAGGAGTCGAAGGCGTTGGAGAGCAGCGCCGGCGCGAAGGTGCGCGCCGGGTGCGCCGACGCGCCCGTCATCGGGATGAAGATCAGGTGGAAGAGGATCACCGTCAGGCCGATCGCCAGCGGCGCGGCGACGCCCGCGCCGCGCTTCGAGATCGCGACGGCGTAGATCACCGCCAGCAGCACCGCGCCGTTGATGATCTCGACCAGGAACGCGCCGCCCTCGCCGACCACGCCGCTGTTGATCGCGTGCGCGCCGAAATTCGTGATGTTGCCGATCTCATCGCGGACGATTGCGTAGAGCAGCGCGGTGCCGAGGATCGCGCCGGCGAACTGGAACACGACGTAGACCAGCCCCGGCCCGATCTTGATGTGCCGCGTCAGCATGAAGGCCACGGTCACGATCGGGTTGATGTGCCCGCCGGAGATGTTGTGCGTGGCGTAGATCATCACTGCGATGCCCAGGCCGTGCGCGACTGAGATGGCGACCAGCCCGGACACCCCCCAGTTCGTGCTGCCGCCGGCGGCGACCGAGACCGCGATCGCCGTGCCCGTCGCGAGCACCACGAACAGCATCGTGCCGATCAGCTCCGCGAGATACGCCCGCAAATTCGCCGGCGAGCCCACCTCATCCAATCCCAGTTGGAAGCCGTTCATCCGAAACCCCTCCCCTTCGAGCGCTGCTGCGTATCCTACCCGCCCGTCTCCAGTGGCAAAGACGGATCCGCGGCCCATTCGGACATTGAGGCGTCATAAACCGCCACGTTCTGGTAGCCGAGCAGCGAGAGCACGAAGGCGTCGTTGCTGGCCGCGATGCCGCCGCCGCAGTAGGTGATGATCCGCTTGTAGGGCGTCGCGCCCACATCCGCGAAGCGCGCCGCCAGCGTCTCCGCGTCGAGATACGTCTGCGTCTCGGGGTCGATCAGCTCCATCGCGGGCACATTGACGCTGCCCGGAATGTGCCCCGCCCGCCCGTAGGTGCGCCCGCCGTCGGCTCCGCTGTGCTGCTCCGCGCCCAGCGCGTTGACCACGCAGGTGCGCCGCTTGTCCCCATCGAGCGTCTCCACCAGCTCCTCGCGGTGGGCGAAGCGCGCCATGTCGAAGCGGGCTCGGAACGTGGTCGGCGGGTAGG
Organism: Dehalococcoidia bacterium; assembly: GCA_965203165.1. Taxonomy (GTDB): domain Bacteria; phylum Chloroflexota; class Dehalococcoidia; order Bin125; family Bin125; genus CATQGW01. The sequence continues at coordinate 2,932,783 of OZ241849.1, read as the reverse complement.
CGGGGGGCGCGGTGGAGACGGGGCGGCCTTCGGCGAGCCACTTGGTCCAGCCGCCGTCGAGCACGACGGCGCGGCGCCCGCCCATCGCGCGGAACATCCACCAGAGCCGCGCCGCCCACATGCTGCCCAGCCGGTCGTAGAGCACGATCCGGTCCGTCTCGCAAATCCCCTGCCGCCCGGCGGCTTCGGCGAAGGCATTCGGGCTCGGCAGCATGAAGCGCAGCTGCTGGTCGTTGTCCGAGAAGTCGCGCTGTAGGTCGAGGAAGCCCGAGCGGGGAATGTGCCCCGCCTCCCATTCGGCGAGCCCGCTCTCGACGCGGTACCCGCCGCCGTCGCGCGGGCGCAGAAACACGGTGCATTCGAAGAGGCGCAGGTCGTGATCATCGAGGTGCTCGGCCAGCCACTCGGTGCTGACCAGCAGTTCGGGATTGGCAAAAGGCATCGTTCGGGCTCCTTACACAGCGGCGTCGCCCCCAATGCTAGGGCGTGCCCGGACTTTCCTCTCCCGTCACACCCGCACCCTCACCTCCGTCATGCCCGCGCCAGAGCAAACCGCCATGCCCGCGCCAGAAAAAAACCGCCACGCCCGCGCCAGAGCAAACCGCCACACCCGCGCCAGAGCAAACCGCCACACCCGCGCCAGAGCAAACCGCCACGCCCGCGCCAGAAAAAAACCGCCACACCCGCGCCAGAGCAAACCGCCACACCCGCGCCAGAGCAAACCGCCATGCCCGCGCCAGAGCAAACCGTCACACCCGCGCAAAAGAGATCTGTCACACCCGCACCCTCACCTCCGTCATGCCCGCGCCAGAAAAAACCGCCATGCCCGCGCCAGAGAGATCCGTCATGCCCGCGCCAGAGAGATCCGTCATACCCGCGCTTGCCGCGGGTATCTCCCCGTGGTGAGCACCAAGCATCGTCTCCGCCTCCATCCTCCTCGCTCAGGCGACATTCGAGCGCCGCCGGACATCTGGGGCGAGGCGGGGTTCTGCGCAGGAACGCCTGGGCGCACGCGGGGCTCTGTGCTGGGCGCGGCGAGATACCCGCGGCAAGCGCGGGTATGACGGAGGTGAGGGCGCGGGTATGACAGGTCTCTTTTGCGCGCCGTGCGGTATTGTGGCGCTGCTTGCGCGACTGGACGCAGGCCGGAGGGGCCATGTACCTCAACACCTTTGCGGCCACTACGGACTCGGTTGATCTGACCGGGACCGACGAGTTCGCCAGCCTGCTAGAGAGCGCGGCCGACCTTGGGGTCGGGCACGCGCCGCGGGTGCGCTATGTCTCGCGCAACGTGGTGATCAACCACCTGCGTCTGCACCTGCTGGAGTGGGGCGAGCCGGATGCGCCGCCGCTGCTCTTGCTGCATGGCGGCAATCAGTCCGCCCACTCCTGGGACCTCGTCTCGCTGCATCTGGCCGACCGCTACCACATCTACGCGCTCGATCAGCGCGGGCACGGCGACAGCGAGTGGGCGCGCGACGCGGAGTACGCGCCCGACCAGATGGCGCGCGACGCGCTGGCGCTGATCGCGCAGGAGGGCGTCGCCGCGCCGATCGTGGTCGGCCACTCGATGGGCGGGATGGTCACGATGCGGCTGACCGCGCTCGAACCGACGCTGCCCCGCGCGGTCGGGCTGGTCGACGTCGGCCCTGAGGTCTCGCAGCGCGGCGCGGAGACGATCCGCAACTTCGTCGTGCGCAACACCGAGTTCGATCAGCTCGACCAGTTCATCGATCGGGTCGTCGCCTACGACCCGTTCCGCTCGCGCGAGCACATCGAGCGCACCGCCCGCTACAACCTCGTGCAGCGCTCCGACGGGCGCTACGTGAGCAAGTCGGACCGGCTGCTGCACGACCCGGAGTTTCGCCAACGGGCGCGGCCCGACTCGGAGCGGCGCGATGTCGCGCAGGGCTTCCACGCCTTCGCCGGCCCGACTCTGCTGATTCGCGGCGAGCGCTCCAACATCCTCGAAGCGGAGGCGGCGCAGCGGTTCGTTACGGGGCTGCCCAACGCGCGGCTGGTCGAGGTGAGCGACTGCGGGCACAATGTCCACTCGCAGAACACGCCGGGCTTCCTCGAGGCGCTGACGCCCTGGCTGGCGGCGAGCGCCTGAGCGATCTGGACGATCCAGGCGATCCGCCCCCGCAAGCGCCGCGCCAGCTACACTGCGGGCATGCCTGACCAATACGTCGCGACCGACAAACGCACCGGCTTTGAAGTCTCCGTGACGGGGGAGTTCCCCGAGCACCCCGACGACCGGATGCGGATCGCGCGCACGACCACGCTCTTCACGCGGCTGATGTCGACGCTGCTGGAAAAAGAGGAGACCCAGCGGCGGCTGGGCTTCCGCGCGATCGAGACGCAGCTCGAGCTGGCCGACGCGCTGATCCGCCAGGAGCACGAGGAGGTGCGCCGCCTGCTGCGCGACACGCTGTCCTCGATGGGCGTCGACGAGCAGCAGATGCGCGACCTCGCCGAGCGGCTGATGGACTTCGGCGGCATGGATCCCGCGGTCAGGCAGGAGTTGGCCCGAGCGTTCGGCTTCGACTCTGACTCGGAGGACGCGCCGCCCGGGCTCGAAAACATGCCCGACCTTGAACAACTCCTCGATCCCAAGGTGATGGCCGCGATCGGCGAGGCGCTCGACGCATCCGAGCCTGAACTGAGCGCCGCAGATCTGGAGGTGCTTGAAGCCGCAGAAAAGGCGCGCGCCGCGGTAGAGAAGGCGCGCGCCGCCGCCGAAGAAGCGCGCAACACCAAGGACGAGGCGGCGCTTGCCGCCGCAGAACAGGCGCTTGACGCGGCCAACGAGGCGCTCGACGCGGCGCATGCGGCGCTCGCCAATTTGCAGGAAGCGGACGAACAGGCGAGTGAACAGTCGGGCGAGCCCGACCCTCCCGAGGACAACGAAAGCCGCCCCGGCGGCGGCCGATAGCGGCGGAACGGAGCAGAGCATGAGCGGCGCAGTCGACTACATCAAGGACATGCTGACCTTCATCCAGGGCGGCTTCCGCGACGCCCGCGAGGGGCAAAGCTCGGAGCAGCTGCACTTTGTGCCCGAAGGCGAGAGCCACTCGGTCGCCTGGGTGCTCTGGCACGCCGCGCGGATCGAGGACCTGCTCGTCAACCAGGTCTGGCAGGGCAAGCCGGAGATCTGGAACGAAGGCGGCTGGGCGACCAAAACCGGGCTGCCCGAAAAGGGCTTCGGCACCGGGCAGTCCACCGAGGACGCCTCGGCGGTGCGGATCACCGACCTGGATGCGTTCTGGCAGTATCAGGACGAGGTCAACGCCAACACGCAGTCCTTCCTGGGCGGGCTGAGCGACGCCGACCTGGAGCGCGAGGTGCAGCTTGGCGACCGCCAGGAGACGCTCGGCGAGTCGATCACGCTGCACCTCTGCACGCACCTCAACGGACACCGCGGGGAGATCAACCTGATCCGCGGGATGCATGGCCTGCCGCCGGTGCGGCCCAACATGGGCGGCTAGGCAGGCGCGCGCAGGCAGGCACGGGAGAGGAGCCGCCGACATGCAGGTAGTCGTCACCGGCGCGAGCGGACTGGTCGGCTCCGCGCTGATTTCAACGCTGCGCGAGCGATCGACGCAGATCACCGCCGTCTCGCGCGACCCGGGCAAGCAGCCGCAGATCGCCGGCGTCAACTGGATCGGCTGGGAGGGGCTGACCGACGCGGTCGCCGGCGCGGCCGGCGTGGTGCATCTGGCCGGCGCGGGAATCGTGGACAAGCGCTGGAGCGCCAGCCGCAAGGCCGAGCTGCGCAGCAGCCGCGTCGAGCGCACCCGCCAGGTGGTCGAAGCGATCAACGAATCGGGCGAGAAGCCGGCCGCGCTCGTCTCCGCTTCGGCGATCGGCTACTACGGCGACACCGGCGAGCGAGTCGTGACCGAGAACACCGCGCCGGGCAACGATTTCCTCGCCCGCCTCTGCCAGGACTGGGAGGGCGCGACCGAGGACGCCGCGGTGCGCACGGTCAACCTGCGCTTCGGCATCGTGCTCTCGACCGAGGGCGGTGCGCTCGCACGGCTGCTGCTGCCCTTCCGCTTCGGGCTGGGCGGCCCAATCGGGCGCGGGCGCAACTTCTGGTCCTGGGTGCATATCGACGATGTGGTGGGACTGATCATGCACGCGCTGACGACGACCGACCTGTCGGGGCCGGTCAACGCGACCGCGCCGTCGCCGGCGCGCAACGCGGACTTCTCGCGGGCGCTCGGAGCGGCGCTGGGGCGTCCGGCGTTCATGCCGGTGCCGCCGCCGGCGCTCCAGCTGCTGCTCGGCGAGGCATCCACGGTGCTGACCTGCAGCCAGCGGGTGATGCCCGACCGCGCGCTGGCCTCCGGCTACGCCTTCCGGCACGCGGAGCTCGAGCCGGCGCTGCGCGACCTGGTCGCCTAGAGCGGCGCCGCCCGTGCCGCATCCGCTCCGCTACGGCCTCAACCCCCACCAGGCGCCCGCCTCCTACGAGCCGGTTGTGGGCGAAACGCTGCCCTTTCGCCTGCTCAACGGGCAGCCTGGCTACATCAATCTGCTCGACGCGCTCAGCTCCTGGCAGCTGGTGCGCGAGCTGCGCGCGGCGCTCGGCCTGCCCGCCGCCGCCTCGTTCAAGCACGTCAGCCCCGCCGGCGCGGCGATCGGGTTGCCGCTCAGCGACGCGCTGCGCGCCGCCTACCTCGTCGGCGATGATGATCTCTCGCCCGCCGCCGCCGCTTATGTACGCGCGCGCGGCGGCGATCTGACCTCCGCCTACGGCGACTTCGCCGCGGTCAGCGACGCTGTCGATCTCTCGCTCGCGCGGGTGCTGCGCCGCGAGGTCTCCGACGGCGTCATCGCGCCCGGCTACGACGCCGACGCGCTCGAGCTGCTCAAGGCCAAGAAGGGCGGGCGCTATCTGATCCTTGAGGCCGATCCCGATTTCGAGCCGCCGCCGACGGAGCGGCGCGAGCTGTTCGGCGTGCGCCTCGAGCAGCCCGCCGACACGCGCCCGATCGGCGACGCGCTCTTTGAGAACGTCGTCACTCGCGAGCGCGAATTCTCCGCCGAGCAGCGCCGCGACCTGCTGATCGCCACGATTGCCCTGCGCTACACCCAGTCCAACTCCGTCTGCGTCGCCGGCGACGGGCAGGTGATCGGGCTCGGCGCGGGCCAGCAGTCGCGCATCCACTGCACGCGGCTGGCCTGCGGCAAGGCGGATCGCTGGATGCTCCAGCAGCATCCGCGCGTGCTCGACGCGCCGCTGCGCAGCGGCCTGCGCCGCGCCGACCGGATCAACGCGCGCGAGCAGTTCATCGCCTGGGCGGAGCTCTCCGGCCCGGAGCGCGAGCAGCTGGCAACGGTGATCGATCCGCTGCCTGAGCCGCTCAGCGAGACGGAGCGCGCCGAGTGGATTGCGGGCTTCCGCAACGCGCTCAGCCACGACGCCTTCATCCCCTTCCGCGACAACATCGACCGCTGCCAGGCCAGCGCCGTCCGCGCCATACTCCAGCCCGGCGGCAGCATCGCCGACAAGGACGTAATCGCCGCCGCCGACCACTACGGCATCGCCATGGCGCTAACCGGCCATCGGCTGTTTCGGCACTAGAGATCCGTCATACCCGCGCTCGCCGCGGGTATGACGGAAGAGGGCGCGCAGGGTCTGTGCGAACGGGACTTAGAGCCGCATCAGCGGGCGATCGGGGGATTCGGGGCGCGGGTGGAGCGTTTGGGCTACGCAGTCGGCTACCAGGTCGAGGCCCTCCATTATGAGTTGGCCGACTAGCGCGTCGGTACCCTGGGGTAGGACGACGCAGTCGGCTGACATGGAGCGATCGCCGATCCGCACGATCAGGGATCCCGCGACCGGCAGCTCGCCTTGCCGCCCGTCGGCGTAGGTGGCGGTGATGCTGCTGCGCTGTCGAATTCCGAGCTGGCTGACCACGTCCTCTGGCAGCGCGAGCATCATCGCGCCGGTGTCTGCAACGGCGGGGAGCGTGGCGCGGCGGATGTCGGCTTCGGGAAGTTCTCCGTCTTCGGCCATCTCGCGGTCCTTGACGTTTTCCAGCTCGATGTTGACGACGATCTCACCCACTTGGGCACCCCCATTCGTGCTGCGCTCAGCCCAGCATATCGCGTTTGTTGGGGGCGTGGCGCGGCTTTGAAGCTGGACGGGATGATTGGCTCGCGCTAGCCTGTGCGCAGGCCAGAGGGAGGCCGCGATGCCGACGCTCGACTTCAGGGGCAAGCAGCACATCTACGCCCATCACCTGACGGTCCCGCACCGGCCGCTGATCACCGACGCCTCGAAGTCGGAATATTCGCACGTGCGTTCTTCGGGGGGGGGGGGTAAGCCCCTTTCCGTCCCTGACGACAACCTGATCATCCACGGCGACAACCTGCACGCGCTCAAGGCTCTGTTGCCGCGCTACGCCGGGCGCGTGGACTGCATCTACATCGACCCGCCCTACAACACGGGCAACGAAGGCTGGACCTACAACGACAATGTGAACAGCCCGCTGATGCGGGAGTGGCTCGCCGACAACAGCCCGGTCGACGGCGAAGACTTACAGCGGCACGACAAGTGGCTCTGCATGATGTGGCCGCGCCTGCAGCTGCTCAAAGAGCTGTTGGCTGATGACGGCGCGATTTTCATCTCGATCGATGACAACGAGCAGCACCATCTCCGAATGCTCATGGATGAGCTATGGGGCGAAAAGCAGTTCATCGCGTCCGTGACGTGGAAAAAGCGCGGTGGCCCTCCGAACGATCGCCCGATCGGCAACGTACACGACGTAGTCTTGATCTACGGTTCGGAACCTCATCTCATGCTTCGACCGCGGGAGGACGCTGAGGAGCAGTTCTCGAATCCGGACGATGATCCGCGCGGCCCATGGCGTCTACAACAACTGCACGGGAATACTCGCGGCGGCAGGTGGGTCGACTCACTGTACTACGGAATCATTAATCCCGACACTGGCGAAGAGCATTTTCCGCCATCGAATCGGAACTGGATTCACAATCAGGCTCGCGTCGCCGAGATGATAGCTTCTGGTGATGTGGTGTTCGGCCGAGACGGCAAGGGCGCACCTCAACGGAAACGCTTCCTAAACGACGCTCGCCCGGGATATACGTGGCCAACTATCTGGGAGGCGGACAAGCACGGAGCGTTCCCGTTAAATCGCAATGCGTCAACAGAACTTGCGGAGATCTTCGGCGCTCCTTCGGAGTTCGACACACCGAAGCCGGTCGGTCTGATTGATCGGGTTCTGCGGATGGCGGCTGGCCCGAACGCCATCGTGCTCGACTCGTTCGCCGGGAGCGGGACAACTGCGCACGCCGTGCTGGCGCTCAACAAGGAAGACGGCGGCAACCGCAGGTTCATCCTGGTCGAATGCGAAGATTATGCCGACACAATCACCGCGGAGCGTGTACGCCGCGTGATCCGCGGCGTGCCTGAGGCCAAAGAGGACGCGCTGCGCGAGGGGCTGGGCGGCTCGTTCACCTACTGCACGTTGGGCGATCCGATCGATCCGGAAGAGATGCTCGCCGGCGAAACGCTGCCCGAGTTCGAGCAGCTGGCCGCGCATCTGCTCTACACGGCGAGCGGCCGCTCGGCGCCCGAGCCGATCCGACAGATGGCCGACGATGAACCTTTCTACAGCGATGAGGAAACGGATTACTACCTGCGCTATCGGCCCGACGCCGACTGGCTGCGCGGCAACGAGGCGATGCTGGGCTGGGAATTCGCCGATGTGATCGCCGAACGGGAGCGCAGCGCCATCGTCTTCGCGGCGGGCAAGTTGATGAGCCAGCGCGACCTGACCCAGCGCCGCATTGTGTTCTGCCAGCTGCCTTTCGAGCTCTACCGGACTCGCTGAGGGGAGCGCAGGCGATGGAGCTGAAGGAGTACCAGACGCAGGCGTTGGATGCGTTTACGCGCTGGCTGGATGCGCTGCGCCGCGCGGAGGCGAAATCGAACGCGCAGCAGGCGGCCGGGCTTGACCTGCCGCCGGAAGCGCTGAAAATCGTCGGCGATTACCCGCGCGCCGCTTGGACCGAGCTGCGCGATCGAGGCGAATTGCCGGCGGGCGCGGGCGAGTACACCGCGCGCACCGATGGCGCGGGGCGCCCGATTCCGCATGTCTGCTTCAAGGTGCCGACCGGCGGCGGCAAGACGCTGCTGGGCGCGGCGGCGCTGGAGCGGCTGAGCGAGCCGACGGGGCTGGTGTTGTGGATTGTGCCGAGCAAGGCGATCTACGCGCAGACGAAGGCGACGCTGTGGAACCGCGAGCATCCGTATCGGGTGATGCTGGAGCGGGCCAGCGGCGGCCGGGTGAAGATGCTGGAAAAGGACGACCTGTTCACCCGCGCGGATGTGGAGAACTATTTGTGCGTGATGTTGGTTTCGCTGCAGGCGGCGAATCAAAAGAAGAACAAAGAGTTTCTGCGGATGTTCCGCGATTCGGGCCGCTATCCGGCGTTTTTCCCTGAGGATGACGACCCGCTGCGCGAGGCGCGGCTGCTCAGCGCGCATCCCGACCTTGAGCGGCTGTCCGAGCGCGGTTCGGTCGTGCAGAGCCTGTCGAACGTGTTCAAGATGCTGCGCCCGGTGGTCGTGCTCGATGAGGCGCACAAGGCGTACGGCTCGAAATCGGCGGCGACCGAGGAGTTTGTGCAGGCGATCAACCGCTTCGACCCGCAGCTGGTGATCGAGCTGTCGGCGACGCCGTCGAAAGGGATCAGCAATCTACTGGTCGATATCGACGGCCCGGCGTTGAAGCGCGAAGAGATGATCAAGCTGCCGATCCAGGTTCAGTCGGTCACGAACGCGGACTGGCAGCAGACATTGGCGCTGTCGCTGGAGGAGCTCGAGCGGCTAGAACGGGAAGCAGGGGCGCATCTCGAAAACGGCGGGCGTTACGTGCGCCCGATCGCCGTCGTGCGGGTCGAACGGACCGGCAAGAACCAACGCGACGGCGAGCGAATTCACGCCGAAGATGTGCGCGAGCAGCTCGAGCGGCTGGGCGTTCAGACCGAGCAGATCGCGGTCAAGTCCGCCGAAGTGGATGAAATCACGGGCGTCGATCTCCTGTCGGAGTATTCGCCGATTCGCTGGATCATCACTAAAGCCGCGCTGATGGAGGGCTGGGACTGCCCGTTCGCGTATCTGCTGGTGATGCTGGACAACACGAAGGCGCAGCAGGCGATCACGCAGCTGGTCGGGCGTGTGATGCGGCAGCCCTACGCGCAGCGTAGCGGCCGGGAGGCGCTGGATCAGTGTTACGTATACTGCTGGAACACGGGCGTGGGCGAGGCGATGGCGCGGGTCAAGCTGGGGCTTGAGCGAGAGGGTCTCAGCGGTCTCGGTGATGAGGTGCTGGGCGACGCCGACGATCTGGTCGCGGTCGAGATTCGGCGCCGCGAGCAGTTCAAAGAGAAAGAGATCTTCCTGCCGAAGGTGTCGCATGTCGAAGGCGGCGAGTGGACCGAACTCGATTATCAGCGCCACATTCTGCCGCGAATCGACTGGTCGGAAATTCGGGTGGGCAATGTGCAAAGCTCGCTGCCGCAGCTGGCCCAGGTTGAGCGGGGCGTCGTGGATGTCGACGACGACGGCCCGACGGCGATCGAAGCCGACACGGCGGAGCTCTACGTCGACACGGCGGTTCACCTCTCCTGGTACGCGCGCCGCATCTCCGACCTCGTACCGAATGCCTGGCAGGCGGCGCGGATCGCGGCGGACATGATTCAGGACATGCGCGACGCGGATCAGTCGGAGCAGCAGATCTATCGCCAGCGGGCGATGTTGGTCGAGCTGATGCGAGCTGAGGTGCGCGCACAGCTGGAGTCGGCCGCCGAGCGGATCTTCCGGGGCAAAGTTCGGGACGGCGAGATTCGCTTCGATCTCGACGCATCAACGCCGCGGCATCGGTTGAACGAGAAGGCCTACGAGGTCTTGCTGCCGGCGGACGCTTCCTCGCTGGAGCGCAGCCCCGGGCGGCCGCTCCAGCTCAGTCTGTTCGTGCCGGTCATCGCCCAGCAGTTCGACTCTGAACTCGAAAAGCGCTTCGCGCGGTATCTCGATGAGCAGAGCGCGCTGCACTGGTGGCATCGGATCAGCGTCCGCCAGCGCGGCGAGTATTACCTGCGGGGTTGGAAGCCGGAGCGGATTTGGCCCGACTTTATCGCGATGGCCGGCGAGCGCGACGGGCAGCCGCATTTGCTCGTGTTCGAGACGAAGGGGAATCACCTGGCCGAAACCGAGGACACGAAATACAAAGAGCGCGTCTTTGAGGCGCTCCAGTCCGCCTTCAATCCGTCGCAGAACATTGAAGAGGAGCCCGTCAGCTACGGCGAGGTGACGGTGCTCGACGGGCCGATGCGCGGGACGTTCCAGCTCGTGTTCGAGCAGGCGTCGTTCGATGTGGTCGAGGCCGCCCTTGGGCGTCTCTGACGCCCGCATCCGCGCGATTTCGTCGCTCCGCTTGACCGGGCTGCTGGCGCTTAACCGGGAGCGGGCGAGCGTGTAGGCTGTCTGATGTGACTGCGCGACGTTCATCGGTTGTTTGCCTGGGGGGACCCGCCGCTGCGATCTTCGCAGCGGTTGGCATTGGCGGGTGAGCGCGCCCCACGACGCCGACGCCTGCTGCACTTGCCCCATCCCCCAACCGACTGGAATCCGCCGATGACCGCCTCCGACACGCTTGCCCGCCCCGACCGCGACTTGCCGCGCGTCGCCCTCTACGACACTCTGCTGCGCGACGGTTCGCAGATGGAAGGCATCGCCTTCTCGCTCGCCGACAAGATCGCCATCGCCCGGCGCCTCGACCAGATTGGCGTCCACTACATCGAGGGCGGCTTCCCCGGCAGCAATGAGAAGGACAAGGCCTTCTTCGAGCGGATGCGCGAGCAGCCGCTGACGCGCGCCCAGCTGGTCGCCTTCGGCGGCACGCGCAAGCCCAACGCGGAGACCGAGAGCGATTTCAACGTCGTCGCGCTGCGCGACGCCGGGACGCCGGTCGTGACCTTCGTGGGCAAGGCGATTGCTTCGCAGGTCGAGTCGGTGCTCGACACCTCGCGCGAGGAGAATCTGGCGATGGTGCGCGAGTCGGTCGCCTACATGGCCGGGCTGGGCCGCGAGGTGCACTTCGACGCCGAGCACTTCTTCGACGGCTTCGCGGAGGACGCCGATTACGCGCTCCAGGTGCTGCGCACCGCCCACCGCGCGGGGGCGCTCTACCTCATCCTCTGCGACACCAACGGCGGGGCGCTGACGCCGCAGATCACCGAGGCGGTCGCGCGCGTGCGCGCCGAGCTGCCCGACGCGCGGCTCGGCATCCACGTCCACAACGACTGCGACCTGGCCGTAGCCAACTCGCTGGCCGCGGTCGCCGCCGGCGTCGAGCAGGTGCAGGGCTGTCTGAACGGCTACGGCGAGCGCTGCGGCAACGCCAACCTCTCCAGCATCATCCCCAATCTCCAGCTGAAGATGGGCATCGAAGTCGTCAGCGACGAGCAGCTGCGCGAGCTGACCGCCGCCTCGCGCTTCGTCGCCGAGCTGGCCAACCGCCCCCTCGCCGGGCAGTCGCCTTACGTCGGCGCGAGCGCCTTCGCGCATAAGGCGGGCTATCACGTCGCCGCGATCGTCAAGGATCCGACCACCTACCAGCACATCGAGCCGGCGATTGTGGGCAACGACCGGCGGGTGCTCGTCTCCGAGTTGTCGGGCAAGCGCAACATCGCCTACAAGCTGGCGGAGCAGGGCCACGACCTGCCGCTCAGCGCCGCGGAATCGGCCGCGCTGCTCGAGCGGGTCAAGCACATGGAGAGCCGCGGCTTCCAGTACGAGGGGGCGGAGGCCTCCTTCGAGCTGCTCGCGCTGCACTCGCGGCCCGACTACTCGCCGCCCTTCGAGCTCGAGGACTTCCTCGTGGTCGAGCGCCGCCGGCCCAACGCGCCCGCGGCGGCGGTCAACGGCGCGGACGAGCAGAGCCTGATGCTGGCCGAGGCGGTGACCAAAATCCGCGTGGGCGACGACCACTTCCACACCACCGCCGACGGCAACGGGCCGGTCAACGCGCTCGACCAGGCGGCGCGCAAGGGGCTGATGGAGGCCTACCCCGAGCTGGGGCGGGTCTCGCTGCTCGACTACAAGGTGCGCATCCTCGACACCGACGCGGGCACCGAGGCGCAGGTGCGCGCGCTGATCGAGTCGACCGACGGCGTGCGCACCTGGAACACGGTCGGCTCTTCGACCGACGTGATCGAGGCCTCCTGGCTGGCGCTGGCCGACGCCTACGAATACTTCCTCCACCGCCGCGCGCAGTGGCAGGCGGAAGACGGCAAGGCCGAGGAGGCCGCGGCCCAAGATGCGGCAGCCGGGCGCTAGCGCCGCATTGCGCCGCGCCCGCTATGCTGGAAATTGCAGGACGCGCCGCGGAACGACGCTGTGGATGCCGACGAGCGCGCGGCCTAGGAAGTAGAGGAGGGGCATGGCCGACGAAGCGACTGCGCAGATGGGGCAGCTGGGCTGGCCGAGGTGTACGGCCTGCGACAGCGGGGTGCTGGTGCCGCTCTCCGATTTCGGCGGGCAAGGCGCGGCGGTTCACTACAAGGCGTGGGTCTGCACCGACCACCGCTGCCTGTGGAACATCAAAATCCGCAACGGCGACGTCTACGTCAACGAGCCGATCTACGACGGCCAGGACGACCGCCGCTAGGGCCTGTCCACACTTCCCTCTTCCGTCACCCCCGCGCGAAAGAGCTCCGTCATACCCGCGCTTGCCGCGGGTATCTCGCCGCGCTGAGCACCAGGCACCGCCCCGCCTCCCACACCCTCGCTCGCCACCCCCGCGCGAAAGAGCCCCGTCATACCCGCGCGAAAGAGCCCCGTCATACCCGCGCTTGCCGCGGGTATCTCGCCGCGCTGAGCACCAGGCGCACCGTCCCCGCCTCCCACACCCTCGCTCGCCACCCCCGCGCGAAAGAGCTCCGCCACCCCCGCGCGAGAAAGCTCCGTCATACCCGCGCTCGCCGCGGGTATCTCGCCGCGCTGAGCACCAAGCGCACCGTCCCCGCCTCCCACACCCTCGCTCGCCACCCCCGCGCGAAAGAGCCCCGCCATGCCCGCGCTAAAGAGCTCCGTCATACCCGCGCGAAAGAGCCCCGTCATACCCGCGCTTGCCGCGGGTATCTCGCCGCGCTGAGCAGCAGGCGCACCGTCCCGCCTCCCACACCCTCGCTCGCCACCCCCGCGCGAAAGAGCTCCGCCATACCCGCGAGAAAGCCCCGTCATACCCGCGCTCGCCGCGGGTATCTCGCCGCGCTGAGCACCAAGCACCGTCCCCGCCTCCCACACCCTCGCTCGCCACCCCCGCGCGAAAGAGCTCCGCCATGCCCGCGCTAAAGAGCTCCGTCATACCCGCGCGAGAAAGCTCCGTCATACCCGCGCTTGCCGCGGGTATCTCGCCGCGCTGAGCACCAAGCACCGTCCCCGCCTCCCACACCCTCGCTCGCCACCCCCGCGCGAAAGAGCCCCGTCATACCCGCGCTTGCCGCGGGTATCTCGCCGCGCTGAGCACCAGGCGCACCGTCCCGCCTCCCACACCCTCGCTCGCCACCCCCGTGCGAAAGAGCTCCGTCATACCCGCGCGAGAAAGCTCCGTCATACCCGCGCTCGCCGCGGGTATCTCGCCGCGCTGAGCACCAGGCACCGTCCCGCCTCCCACACCCTCGCTCGCCACACCCGCGCGAAAGAGCTCCGCCACCCCCGCGCGAAAGAGCTCCGCCACCCCCGCGCGAAAGAGCCCCGTCATACCCGCGCTTGCCGCGGGTATCTCGCCGCGCTGAGCACCAAGCACCGTCCCCGCCTCCCACACCCTCGCTCGCCACCCCCGCGCGAAAGAGCTCCGTCATACCCGCGCGAAAGAGCTCCGCCACCCCCGCGCGAAAGAGCCCCGTCATACCCGCGCTCGCCGCGGGTATCTCGCCGCGCTGAGCACGAGGCATCGTCCCGCCTCCCACTCCCTCGCTCGCCACCCCCGCGCGAAAGAGCTCCGCCACCCCCGCGCGAAAGAGCTCCGTCATACCCGCGCGAAAGAGCTCCGCCATACCCGCGAGAAAGCCCCGTCATACCCGCGCTTGCCGCGGGTATCTCGCCGCGCTGAGCACCAGGCACCGTCCCCACCTCCCACACCCTCGCTCGCCACCCCCGCGGCAAGTGCGGGCACGACGGAGCTTTCTCGCGCGGGTGTGGGTGGGACGGAGTTGGAGCGCAAGTTGGCCGAGAGCGGCGCGGCGCGATACACTCGCAGAGTCCGCCGCGTCGGGGAGTGGCGCAGTCTGGCAGCGCGCTTCGTTCGGGACGAAGAGGCCGGAGGTTCAAATCCTCTCTCCCCGACCACCCTCTCTGCTCACTATCCTGCCCGCACTCCGCACTGCTGTCGGCTCACCTGGGAGAGAGTGATCGATGCGTCCTGCGCTCGCTCGCCTGATCCGCGGCGGCAACGACTGGAGCACCGCCGCCACGCTGCTCGGCTTCGCAGGGATCGCCTACCTGATCACGATGCTGCATCCGTTCCCGCTGGACCTGGTCTGGATGCAAGCGACGCCGCTCGGCTTCTTCGCCGCCGCGTTGGGGATCGCGGCGGCCTGGCACATCCCAAACCGCCCCGCGGCGCTGATCCCGGCGAAAGCCGCTATCGCCGGGATGGCGATCTATTTCTGCGTCATCATTCCGGTCGCCCGCTGGTGGCCGCTGCAAGGCGTTTAACGCCGAAGAGGGGCGACCATTGCAACCCCAGTCACCGCAGGCAAGCGAGACTCAACCCACCCGGCGGCGCAAATTGCTGGCGATCAGCTGTTACGCTCTCGGCGCGGCAGGCGTCTACATCGCGATGATGCTCTACGCCTGGCGAGGCGCCTCGCTGGCGGACTCTCTGGTGGAGGCAAGTTTTTGGCTCTGGTCGCTCGGCGTGAGCCTGTTTATGACCGGTCTGCTGGCGCACCCGCCGGGGCGCAGCCGCACGCTGGCCAGGCTGGGATTCGCCGCCCTGGTCGTCATCTTTGCGCTGATCTACCGCTTCGCGATTGACTACCCGATTTACAGCCGCGTAGTCTGGTGGCCGTGACGACATTCGTCGGCGCAGCTGGACTGAGGAGCGCAAATGCCACGAACACTCCTGACCAAGCTCCTGCGCGGCGGGGACAACTGGCGGCATGGAGCCTGGCTGATCGTGTTGGGGCTGGCAGCGTACATGTTCGCCCAGACCTACCACACCTACAGCCATCTCTTTTGGTACGACACGATGCCGCTGATTTGGGCCGCCGGCGCGGTCGTGCTTGTGGGAGCGTGGTACCTGCCGAATCGGCCGCTCGCGTGGCTGCCGCTCAAACTGCTGATCGTCGGCGCGGTCATACACTGGGCGGCTGTGCTGCCGCTCGCGTTCTGGTTCAGGGTATGAGAAGTACGCGCCTCCTTCAGTTAACCCGGTGAAGGGGTCACAGACGCAAACGAACGATAGGCGAACGATGATCGACCGACTCGAACCCGACGGCGAAACGCAATCGCCGCGCTCATCGAATCTGGCGGCGCGCCTGCGCTCCACCAGCTTCCGCACGGCGATTGCGGCGGCGTGCGCCGTGCTGGGCGCCACCGCGATCTACTTCTCGGAGCTGATTGTGCGCCTCATGCCTTACGGCACCCTTGACCTGGGGCGCTTCGAGGCATCGCTGGCGCTGTGGCCCGCGGGGATGATTCTGATCCTCATTGCGCTGCTGGTGCAGCCGCCCGGCCGGGCGCGCGTCTACACCCGCTCTGCGTTCGTGCTGATCGTGGTCGCCCTCGTGCTCGCGCACATCTTCGAGTTCAATTACTCATTCCCCGACGTTATGGGCTGGTGGTACGACTGGTACCCTGACCGGTAGGCGGCTCAGTCGACCGCGACCGACTCAGCTTGCGGGGCTGCCGTCTGGTAGCGCGCCAGCGGCTGGCGGATGCGCGAGGCGATGAGGAAGATGACGCAGGACGCGCCGGCGCAGGCGGCGTAGAGCAGCAGCGCGTAATCGTATGAGCCGGTGCGGTCGTAGATTTCGCCGGCGATGATTGGGGAGGCGAAGATGCCGACCGTCTCGAACATGAAGGCAGTGCCCATAATCGTCGCGAAGCTGCGCAGGCCGAACGCGCGCGAAAAGAGCAGCGCCTCGATCGGCGGCCCGGCGGCGTAGCCCAGCACGTAGAGCGGGATGTGCGCCGCCACGCCGGCGATCGAGCCCCCGCTAATCCAGAGCGCCAGCATCGAGAGCGTGAGCAGCGCCGTGCAGAACACCGCGGCCATTTCGGGCCGCCGCACCCGCTCTAGCTGCGAGCCCGCAACCAGCAGCCAGACCGCCGCGCCGCCCGCGGTAATCGAGACCAACGTCGCCGACCAGCTGACCGAATAATCGACCGAGCGGTAATACGGCACGGCCTGCGAGAGCCAGCCGAACAGCACGAAGAAAAACAGCATCAACCCCGCCACGATGCACCAGAAGAGCGGGTGCCGCAGCGCCTCGCGCGTCGTCACACCGACCGCCGTACCGACAATCGGCGGCGCGGTCTGCTGCGGCTCCTCCGGCCGCTCGAATTCCGCATGCCCTTCGGGCGGCTGGTCGCGCACTAACAGAAACGCGATCGCGTATGCGCCCAGCACCATCACGCCCGAGTAGAGAAACGCATCGCGCCAGCCCAGCGCGCTGATGATCGACTGCACGATCGGCAGCATTACCAGCTGCCCGACCCAGAGCGACGCGCCGATCACGCTGACCGCCGCGGCGCGGTGGCGGTCGAACCAGCGCACCGCCAGCGCCTGCGCGGGGATGTAGGCGACGCAGCCCAGCGCGAGCGCGTTGAGCGAAATCCAGGCGTACCACTGCCAGAGCTGGGTCATGTTGGCCAGTAGCGCGAAGCTGACCGCGCAGAGCGGCGCGCCGATCAGCATCAGCCGGCGCGGCCCCACATGGTCGACCAGCCAGCCGATCAGCGGCGCGCACAGCCCGACCGTGCCCACAGTCACGGAGAAGCCCAGCGAGACCTGCGTGCGGCTCCAGCCGAAGCGCTCCTCCAGCGGCTCGACATACGCCCCAAACGAGCCGAAGGTCGCGCCCTCGGCGACGATCAGCGCGACGACCATCCCCACGAGCACCCACCAGCCGTAGTAGGGCCGGCGGGCGCGAGCGAGCGAGCGAGCGTAGCGAGCGGTGGAAGGCACGAGGGCAAGCTTATTCCCCATCGGCGGGCATGGCGCGACGGGGCGCGGTAGGGCGCGCTGATGTGGGATGCTGCGTGGGCGACAGTTCGCAGCGGAGGTGCGCGATGAGTGTTGAGCGGTTTGAGGTCCTCGAGCGCGAGGCGTATGCCGAGGGGCGGAGCTTTGGCGAGACCGGCGCCTATGAGCTGGTGCGCGGGCGGCTGCATTACGCCGTCGATCCCGCCGCGCCGGATGCGGCGCTGATCACCGACCTCAGCCGCGCGCCGCGCGGCGCGGACGGCTGCGTGCGGTTCTCCGGCGATCTGGTGCTGGTGCAGCCCGTCGACGCGTCGAAGGGCAACGGGGCGCTGCTGATCGACGTGCCCAATCGCGGGCGGCCGCTCGCGCCGGGCTTCTTCAATCGCGCGCCTCGCGCGGAATCGCTCGCCGATCCGCTGCATCCGGGCGACGGATTCCTCTTCCGCCGCGGCTTCGCCGTGGCGTCGGTCGCCTGGCAGTGGAACACGCCACGGTTGGAGGGCATCCTGCGGTTCGACGCGCCCGACGCAGCCGCCGGCGAGCCGCTGCCGGGACAGGCGTACGCGGACCTGCGGCCCAACCGCGATGCGGCGTCGTGGCCGATCAGCCATCTCGGACAGCCCGGCTATCCGTCCGCGGACGGCGGCGATCCGACGGCGCGGCTGTTTGCGCGCGACTACGAGGACGCGGAGCCGACGGAGATTCCGCGCGAGCGCTGGCGCTTCGCGGTGGTCGATCAGGACGGCGTGGAGCGCCCCAGCGCGCACGATGTGCTGCTCGAAGGCGGCTTCCGCGCGGGCAAAATCTATGAGCTGGTTTACGCCGCGGCCAACGCGCCGGTGGTCGGCGCGGGCCTGCTGGCATTCCGCGACGCGGCGCGTTTCCTGCGCGGCTGGGAGATTCCGCGCGAGCGGCTGATCGCCTACGGCGCGTCCCAAAGCGGCCGCTTCCTGCGCCATTTGCTCTATCTGGGCCTGAACCAAAATCCGGAGGGCGGTGGGCGCGTCTTCGACGGCATGCACATCCACATCGCCGGCGGCATCCGCGGCGAGTTCAACCACCGCTACGCGCAGCCCTCGCAGCTGTTCAGCGCCTCGTTCGCCCACCTCTTCCCGTTCGCCGACACGATCCTCAGCGATCCGCTGACGGGGCGGCGCGACGGTCTGCTGAAGCGCAGCGACGAGCAGGGAGCGACGCCGCGCATCGTGGCGACCAACACCTCCTGGGAGTACTGGCGCGGCGACGCCTCGCTGCTGCACATCGACCCCAGCGCGGCGGGCGGCGCGCGTGACCTGCCGCCGCATCCGCTGGCGCGCCACTACCACCTGGCCGGCACGCAGCACGGCTCAGGCGAGCTGCCGCAGACGGATACGTTCGAGCTCAGCGGCGATCGCGCCGCGCTGGGCTTCAACGTGGTCGACTACGCGCCGCTGACGCGGGCCGCGCTCGTGCATCTGGACCGCTGGATTATGGAGGGCGTCGAGCCGCCGCCGTCGGCGCACCCGCGGATTGACGACGGCACCGCAATGAGCCGCGCCGATCTGCTGCGCCGCTTCGCCGAGCATGCGCCGGTGGCGTTGGATCCGAAGCGACTCTCGCGCATCCGCACGATCGACCTCGGCCCGGCGGCCGCGTCGGGCGTCGGCGCATATCCCGCCCGCGAGGGCGCGGAGTACGCCGGATTTGTGTCCGAGATCGACGCCGACGGCAACGAGACGGCCGGCATCCGCCTGCCCGATCTGACCTCGCCGGTGGGATCGCACGGCGGCTGGAATCCGCGCCACCCGGACAACGGCGCGCCCGACCTGATGGCGCACTTCGTGGGCTTCACCAGCTTCTGGCCGCGCGCCGAGATTGCGCGGCGCTACGGCGGCCGCGAGGCCTACCAGCGCCGCGTCGAAGCCGACGCGGAGGCACTCGCCGCGGCGCGCCGCATCCTGCCCGAGGACGCCGCCCTGGTCGTAGAAAACGCGCTCGCGCGCTACGACGCGGCGACGGATGAGTAGAGCGCGGCCCGCACTCGTTATCCTGCAAGGGAACGGAGGACAACCATGGTCACCAAAACCGAGACGGTCAGCCCGGCGCACCTGCTTTCGCAGGAGCGGCAGCGCGAATGGGGCGAGACGGAGATCGCCTGGCCGCCCGAGCGCGAACTGCCCGAGATCACCCGCCCGCTGCCCGCCGGCACTCGCGTGATCTCGGCCGACAGCCACTGGCTGGAGCCCGACCGCTTCATCGACCTGATGCCCGCCCGCTACCGCGACCGCGCGCCGCGCGGCCGCTTCACCGAGCGTGGCTACCACTTCGAGATCGACGGCGAGAGCACCGACAACCCGGCGCTGCCCAGCACGATGGTCGAGGGCCGCGCGGGGATGTGGGACCCGCAGATCCGCGCCGAGGAGATCACCCGCGAGGGCGTCGAGCAGGAAATCCTCTTCCCGCAGCGGATGCTGGGCATCATCCGCCACAAGGATTTCGACTACATCCAGGCCTGCATGGACGCCTACAACCAGCTGATCGCCGATTTCTGCGCGCAGCAGCCGGGGCGCTTCCACGGCCTCGCGCTGCTCAACTACTGGAACCCTGAGGCGACGCGGGATGAGCTGGCCAAAATTCAGGCGATGGGCTTCAAGGGCGTGCTGATGCCCTCGCTGCCGCCGCCGCACGCGCGCACCTACTACAACGCGCGGGCGCTTGAGCCGATGTGGGCGGCGATCGCCGAGTCCGGCCTGCCGCTCTCGTTCCATGTCGGCGAGACCTTCGACGCGCGCGGCCAGGGCGGGTTGGCGACGACCATCGTGGTCGCCTTCGAGCCTTTCCGCCGCCTCTTCGCGCTGCTCGCCTTCGCCGGCATCTTCGAGCGCAACCCGGGGCTGCAGGTCGTCTTCACCGAGGGCGGCATCGCCTGGGTGCCGTCGGCGCTGTTCGACTCGGACCGCGTCTACGCATCGTTCGAGTCGGAGATGACGCCCAAGCTGGCCAACCCGCCCAGCTACTACTGGCACCAGAACTGCTACGCGACGTTCATCGAGGATCCGTCGGGCCTGCGCCAGCTGGATCTGATCGGCCACGACCGGGTGCTCTGGGGCAGCGATTACCCGCACCCGGAGAGCACGGTCGGCTACACCCAGCGCACGCTCTGGGACATCATCGACGCCTGCGAGACGGTCGAGCAGGCGCAGGCGATCATCGGCGGCAACGCCGCCCGTGTCTGGAACCTCGACTAGCGCCGGGGAGCAGGAGCATTGCCGGTCGAGTATCAGGTTGGCGCGTTTCCGCCGCAGGACCTCGATTGGGCGGCGCTGGCGCCGTTGATCGGCCCGGCAAGCGCTGGGCTGGGTCGATACGACGGACTGCTGCGGAGCATCC
Organism: Dehalococcoidia bacterium; assembly: GCA_965203165.1. Lineage (GTDB taxonomy): Bacteria > Chloroflexota > Dehalococcoidia > Bin125 > Bin125 > CATQGW01. The sequence goes on along the minus strand of OZ241849.1, from coordinate 2,912,162 downwards.
CCAACGCCGATGTCCTGCTGTCGCCGCTCGCATTCCGCGAAGCAGTCCACTCAAACCGCATCGAGGGCACGCAGACGACCGTCGCCGCAGTGCTGCAATTCGAAGCGGAGGGCCGGACGGACGACGAAAGCACGCCGGCGCGGGCCGACCAACGCGAGGTGCTGAACTATCGCTACGCCCTCAACGCAGCGAACCGCCTGATGCAGGAGGGCGGCGGCATGTCGCAATGGTTGATCCGCGGCGCGCACAGCGTGCTGATGGAGGGCGTGCGCGGACGCGACAAAAATCCGGGAACCTATCGCATGCTGCCGGCCTGGATCGGCCGCCCCGGGGCCAAGCAGGACGACGCCGACTATCTCGCCTGCCCCTATGAGCTGATCCAGAGCGAGATGGACGCCTGGGAGGCGTTTCTCAATGCTTCCGGGTGGGACGCCATCGTGCAGCTGGCGATTGTGCATGCGCAGTTTGAGGCGATCCACCCGTTCGAGGACGGCAACGGTCGTGTGGGTCGTCTCGTGCTGCCTCTGTTTCTGGTGGCGCGCGGCGTGCTGTCGGCGCCCAGCTTCTATCTCAGCGGCTATCTGGATCAGCACCGCGCCGAATACGTGGAGCGGCTTCGCGCCGTCTCGCGCGACGGCGACTGGACCGGCTGGTGCGCGTTCTTTCTGCGCGCAGTCGCCGAGCAGGCGGCGGAGAACCAGCAGCAGGCAGCGACGATCCTCGACCTCTACGAGCGCCGCAAGGAGTGGATTCCCGATGTTGTGAAGTCGCAGCACGCAGTCCGCGCGCTCGATCAGCTCCACGCTACGCCGATCTTCACCACGCCCCGCTTCATCGCGGATTCCGGAATCCCGAGCGCCACTGCTCGACGGATCGTGTCGGTGTTGAGAAAGCGGGGAATTGTCCGCGAGTACCGCCCTCGCAGCGGGCGGACCCCGGCGCTCCTCGCTTACCAGGAGCTCCTTGATGTCGCAGATCTGGATCTGCCTCCAGCCCAATAGCCCGCCTATCCGCCTCGACGATCAAAGGATGCCCCAACGCGATCATCAAGCCACTTTGACGATCACCCATGATCATCAAACCGCCTTGACGATCACGGATTGCTGATCGCGATCATCAAGCCACTTTGACGATCACCCGTGATCATCAAACCGCCTTGACGATCACAGATTGCTGATTGTGATCATCAAGCTCGGTTGACGATCACCCGTGATCATCAAACCGCCTTGACGATCACGGATTGCTGATTGCGATCATCAAGGCGGCCGCTAAACCACCCCGGCCGCCGCCAGATCCTCAATCTCCTCCGCTGACATCCCCAGCTCGGCGGCCAGCACTTCCTGCGTGTGCTCGCCCAGGAGCGGGGCGCGCTGATGCGCCGCCGGCGACGCCGACAGCCGAATTGGGCAGCCCAGCAGCGTCATCGGGCCGCGCTGCGGATGCTCGATCTCCACCAACATCCCCCGCTCGCGCAGATGCTCATTTTCGTAGATTTCCCCGCTGTCCAGCACCGGGCCCGTCGGCACCCCAGCACGACCGAGCAGCTCCATCACCTCGAACTTGGTCCGCTCCCGCGTCCACTCCTCGATCACCCCGCGCAACTCCTCCCCCGCGTCCCGCGTGATGCCGCGCGGGTCGTGGCCGTCCAACAGGTCCTCGCGCCCCATCGCCTCCAGCAGCGCGCGCCACATCCGACTGTTGGCGACCACGATCCAGACCCAGTCCGAGCGCCCGCCCGGCTTGCAGGGAAACAGACCCGTCGGCGCGGTTTGCCCGTCCCCGTAGGGCGGCGCCGGATCGCCCGCGACGTAGCGCCGCGTCATCGGCACCCGCGTGTAGTTGGTCATCGCCTCCTGCATCGACAGCTCGACCCGCTGCCCCACGCCGTCGCGCTGCCGCTGCCAGAGCGCCGCCAGCATCCCGATTGCGGCCTGCACGCCCGTGCCCGTGTCGCCGATGGTCGGGCCCGGCTTGAGCGGCATCCCCTCCGCCGTGCCCGTCAGCGACATCGCGCCGCCCGTCGCCTGCGCGACCATGTCGAACGACTTCGTGTGCGCCCACGGCCCGCTCGCGCCGAAGCCCTTGACGGTGCAGTAGATCAACTGCGGGTGCAGCTCGCGCAGCGTCTCATAGCCCAGCCCCAGGCGCTCCATCGCGCCCAGCGTGAAGTTCTCCACCACGATGTCGAAGTTCGGCACCAGCCGCAGGAAGATCTCCCGCCCCTGCTCCGACTTCAGATCCAGGCTCAGCGAGCGCTTGTTGTTGTTCAGCGTGATGAAATAGACGGAGTCCACCCCATCCTCGCCGCCGCCCAGCCGTCGCCCCGGCTCGCCCCGCCCGGGCGGCTCGACCTTGACGATCTCCGCGCCCAGCCAGCCCAGCGCCTGGGTTGAAGAGGTGCCCGCCTCATACTGCGTCAGATCCAGAATCCGCACATCCGCCAGCGCGCGTTCCATAGCCCACCTCCAGCCGCCAGAGTAGCGCCCCCGCGCCCGCCTGCGCACGCTCCACCTGCGCCAGCCTCAGAGGCCGGCGATAAAGTCGCGGAGCTGCTCGAACGCAGGGTGGCCGAGGTCCCAATAGTCCTTCTGAGCCGCCACGCCGACGGATACATGGGGATCCTCTCGAGTCGCCAGATAGGCATGCGCCCGAGCCTTCTCCATCCGCTTCACGTTCGCGCCGGTGCGCTCCGTGCTGCACGCGAGGAACTCATTGATGCAATCGTTGATCGGGCTGTCGGCGAAACTGTCGCAGAGCAGAGTTTCCAGCATTCCGGGGCGTCGGCCGTCGGGAAAGATGAATGTCGAAATGCGCGGGTCGGCTCCGTCGATCGACATTCCGGCTTGCGCAATCGCCCCGCGCACGCTCTGCATCGCCGACTGAGCATTCGTTTCAGCGTCGCGAATGATGCCCAGAGTCGCCACTCGGCTCCAGTTGGGCGCGACGACGATGGCGCGCAAATACCTCGAAAGATCGTTGATCCCGCCGTATTCCTGCACTTGGATGTCTCTTCGACCACAGTGCCTGACCATGGCGCCGAGAAAGTTCTCGGCATCTTTGCCTTCGACGATCAAGAGACGGTCCTGCGTAATAGGGCTCGGCGGCATTGGCATTAACGAACCTCGAGCTCATACTCGATCGCCGTCTCGAGCGTTTCGGGCGAGTAAGCCACTGGTGCGGCGGAGCCGTTGACCCTGTCGAGACGGAAGTACCGCCCCCGATCGGTCCCCAGCGCCTCCTGCATTGCCATGATGCACTCGTAGCTGTGCGTCGTGGCGATGATCTGCGTCCCGAACTGCTCGGCGGCGCGGTCGAGCGACCTCCAGACATCAACCAGCGAGCTGTGGTGAATGCCCGATTCCACCTCATCGATGAGCGCAACGCCGCCCTCCGCTGCCGACAGCGACAGCACGAGCCTCGCGATATGCATCGCGCCGCCGCCCAAGGTCGATAGCGGCACGAGTTCGCCTGAACCGACATCGGCCCAGATACTGGGAAAGCCGGTCGACGTAGAGTCTTCGATGCCGATGATTCGCGGCTCGACGGCTTTGAGGGCATCGATCAAAATGTCGTGCTGTTTGCGGCGCCGGAGCGCGCCCAGCCTTTGGGCGTGCTCGATCCCTTGGGGGATTGCGGGGTTTTCGATCGCCGCGGCGATCGGAAGCGGATCCTCTTGGCTGCCGAGGACTTCGATACCGGTTTTGGTCAGCGTAGCTGTGCGGGTTCGACGAAGATCACCGGGACCGACTGACTCGATCTGTAGCCGTGGTTGTGACAGTCGATCGCTCGTCGCCGGGTGCGAGATGGATCCGAGTGGCGCTTGCACAGGCGCGCTATCATCACGCGCCACGATCGCAGTGATAGGGCCATGCACGCTGTCCCGAATATTAATTCGGATTTGGAGACTTGGATCGTAGTCCGAGAAGAGGGCAGCCCAATACGGCTCGAGCGACAGCGAGACAGGAACCGGCACAGGCGAAGCAGCCTCAATATTCTCCGTTCGCGTGACGTAACGATTGAGCGCAATGGTGCCCTGATGGGAGCCGAGAGCGAAGAAGAGCGCTTCGAGGACGGTCGTCTTCCCTGCGCCGTTGCGGCCGCCGAGCAGGTTGATTGGCGCGAGCCCGTCTAGCTCGAAGTCGCGCAGGGCGCGGTAGTTTTCGATGTGGATGCGCTCAAGCATGGCCTCACTCCGCAGCTTGGCCGCAATTCTACACCACCAAGCAGGATGTGGGCAGACAGCGGCCGATCCTTGGCCTGGCGAGAGCGACGGTTCGACCTGCCAGCCTCTGTCCTGTAGCGGCGCCGGCGAATGCCACAGCGCCGCGCGTGCTTCTCCCTCAGCCCGCCTTCTTCAGCGCGAACGAAAGCGCGCCGCCCCGCTCCTGCGCGTGCTCCAGCGTGATCGCGCACAGCCGCCCCTCTGCGTCGAACTCGAGCAGCGTGTCCTCATCTAGGTCGCGCGTCCCCACAACCGGCGCGTCCCGCACCTCAAGGTAGAGCGTGTCCGTCTCGAAGAAGTAGGTGATCTTCATGGCGCGCCCGCCTTCTGCGGCTAGATGACCAGCTTTGCGCCTGGCGGGCGCGCTTTGCCGCTGTGTACCGACGGCTCCGCGCACCACTTCTCCGCCAGCAGCCGCACCCCGCGGTAGACTTCCTCGTCGAAGCCCAGCAAATCGCAGACCACCCGTCGGTCGAGCAACGCCCGATTGGGATCCGCATCTGCGAGATACGCGGGTTGCAGCTCGAGGTCGCGAAATTCGTTGAAGATGTTCTGCGACGTGACGATCTGAGCCTCGCTCAGCTGACGGAGGTCCAGAATCGGCAGCGAAACGATGGGTCCAAGTGTTGTTCGTCCTCGCCCTGCTTGCTGTCGGCTTGCTCGCCACCAAAACAGAACGAGAGCCAGCGTGGAGTTTTGCCAGAGCGCGAAAGGGTAGTCGAGGGCGTCGTCGGCGAAAGTCACATTTGGCCACGCCGTTCCGCCGAGGCAGGGATCGTCGGTGAACGCGCAAGCAAGCGGCTGCGATGTGAAGCGGAAATCGAGACTGATGTGGGCGCGGCTGGCACCGGCGTACTTGGTGTCGCCATAGCTTGCGCCGTTCCACAAGTCCAGTGCTCTCTCTTCCATGTCCGACTTGACTCGCAGTTCCATGTCGGGGGCGACGACCAAGCGAGTTTCTCGTTCCGCCGAATGACTCCATAGGGCGGGGAACGTTGCCGTGGGCGATTGAGGCGCCTTTATGAACGGCCCGTTGTGCGCATCGCTGATCAACAGCTGATGATCAACACCACGGCGTCCAACTTGCCCCAAGTGCGCTATAGGAACGTGATGTTGCTGTTGAGAACGCGGGAGTGCCAGGGTCCCTGTCGACAAGGCATGCGCAACCTGCGCGACAGCGGCATCGTTGAGCCTCGCAGCGCCCCAGCCTAGGCGAGAGTCGGCAACTGGCGCGTTCAGCACTTCGCCGAATGTCGCGTCGCCGATCGGGATCGTCGTGCCGCCATACGGACCAGCTTCTATCGCCCGGATTTCTTCTCGCCTTAGGACGCCACTGGCGATAGCGCCAGCGTCGGCGAAGCTGGGCGGCCGATGCCGCAGCGACGTGAACGTTCCGCGCTTGATTCCGCCTGTAGGTTGCGTGGACTCGGACTTGCGAGCCACGATCAGGCATTCGGCTACGCCAGTGTCTTCCGAGAAAGACAGTTCATCGCTATCACCGTCGGTAATGCTGAGCACCGACAAGTCGTCGTACTCTTCCGCGAGCAGTGTTCGGAGGTTTCGCCAAGCCGAGCCGTTCACGACCGACGCGAGGAGAACGAGTGCGATCACCCCACCGGGCTTGAGCTTTCGATGCGCCAGCTCCGCGAAAGCGGAACCCAGGCCGGCGTGTCCGTGATAGGCGGTCCCGGATGCCAGGGCTGTGAGGCGATCAGCCATCGCTTCCTGGTCGTCCAGCGTCGCATTGAACGCCGCGAATGCGGCGTTCAGCACGCCGTCTTCGGCATCACGATGCTTCGTGTTGCTCGTGAACGGCGGGTTCATGATGATCAGGTCGAATCCCTCGTCGGGAATCTCCGCGATCACCTGCGCTGCCGGCTCTTCCCCCGTGCTGCCCGTCCGCAGTGCGGGATCGCTGGTGTTGAAGAGCACAGGTTCGCTGGACGACTCGAGCAGTTCGAGCGAGCCGATTTTGACCGCTCCGTCGGGCTGCCGGCCGTACTGCATTGTGTAGATGCGCGACTGGTTGTAGCCGACATCCGGCTGAGCGCCCGACAGCGTGGCGCTGGTGATGTGAACCGCGGAGGGCATCACGTCGCAACCGTAGAGCACATCCTCGATCATCCTGCGGTGCAGCGCGGCGGGATCGCCGCCGGCGCGCTCGTGCTTGAGCGCGATCTGGTCGTACACCGCCGAGAGCAGCGCGCCCGTCCCGCAGGCGAAGTCGCCGATTCGAAGCGCGCCGATTGCCTCTGCGTCGGACCAGTCCGAAATCTGCAACAGCGAAACCGCCAGCCGCGCGAGCAGCGCAGCCGAGGACGGGCGCGTGTAGAAGGTCGCCAGATACTTGCGGTCCGCGATCAGGCGCTGGAAGACGCGGCCTGTCAGGTCGTGCGCGTTATCGATTCCTGCGGAGTCGATCTCCTGCGCGGTGCTGTGCAGCTCGGAGAGGATCAGCGCCGTTTCGCGGGGCGGCAATTGCTCGAGGATGTCGCGCGCGATCGCGAAGATGGGAAAGTAGTTGATTTCGAGAATGCTCGCCCACGCCGCCAGCGTCTCGCGCTGCGGATTGTCGACGTCGGGTCCGCAGACGAGATGCAGCGGCTTCACGCCGTCGTGCATACCCGCAATCCGTCCGTGGAACACCAGCGCGTTGGCGATAATCGCGCAGGCCATCCGCCGCGTCTGTTCGACGTTATCCATTCCCAACAGGTCCGCGACGCTCCGCACGATTCCCTGCTGTTTCTCGCGCAGTTCGTTGAGCACGCCCGCCGCCCGGTCGATGCCCGCCTGCAACGAATTCGCGGCGCGGTCCACCTCGCGCTGCGGCGTCGAAACGAGGCGAATTAAATCCGCGAGATCGTCGATGCCGCCCTCCAGCCAGCCCGATTGCGGAAACCGCACGCGGGCGCCATCCTCGTCGGTTTCGTCGTACAGCACGCACCAGGACAGCTTGGCCTCGCGCAGCGCCTGTTCGAGGTTTGCTTTTCTGCGCAGCGCCGCCGGGTAGCGCAGCGCCACAGCCGCCTCAATCTTTCGCGCCTCGCCTTTGATCGCCCGCCCAAGTCGACTTTCCGCATCCGCCTCGGCGTCCCGCGCCGGCCTGAACTCCGCCTCAACCGCGACGGGCGAGCGCCCGCTCGACGTGATCAGGTTGTCGATCTGCGCGCCGGACTGATCGACGATCAACCCGGTGTTCTCCGAGCGCACCTCGCAGGTCCGCATCATCCCCCGCAGCAGGTTGCCCAACGCCAGATTGACGCTAGGCTCAGTCTGTTTCACCGCCATCGCGCCCTCCTCATTCCCCGTGCGCTTCGCGCGGGTTGCGCATCAGCCGCGAGAAGCCCTCGAGCTCGAAGTCGCGGTCGGCCGTCAGCACTTCCGTGATGCCCAGATCGTCCATCACCTCCATCGAGATGCAGTCCACCAGGCTCGCTGTCGAATCGGGCATACTCTCGTATCGGGCGAAGCCGCGAGCGAAGATCGCTGGATTCACGCGGACGACGGTGACGTTCCGATTGGCGAACATTTCGTGAATGAGCTGCGCCGCGCCGCGGCGGACCTCCGGGCCTCGTTTGCTCGCCAGCGCGAGGAGCTCGGCGAAGACGGCATTGGTGGTGACGAGCTCCCTGTCGCCAAGCGCGGCTTCAGCCGCGAGCGCGTTGCGGTGGTGAGTATCCTGCGGGTTCACCTTGCCGAACAGGAAAACAGTGTCCGCGAAGATCCCCGCCATCAGTATGTTGCCGCCCCGCTGAAGTAATCGTCATGCCGCTCGGCGAGATCCCGCGGCAGTGATTCCCACACCTCGTCGGGAACGTTCGCAAACGCCCGCTCGACCATCTCCGAAAGCGACGGCTCGCTCGGATCGAACATGGTGTTATGGGGATCGAGAAGGTCGATCTGGTCGACCAGATCGATGTGGAGCAGTTCTCCTGTCATCTGATATCGACCGTATCCGCGGATGTGCAGTTGAACGACCTCGTGGTCGTGCAAAGCCGACGTGATGATGCTCTCCTGGTCGCTGGAGAAGTCCGCGTTGACATGCTCAGTTTGACCGAGCCAGATCTGAAACGTGCGGCGATGCACATCGGCGGCGAGCACCCGCCCGATCAGGTCGACGATCCCTTCGTAGGAATCCGGGATCCGTTCGCGGAATCGCTTGCGCAGGAGCGGATCAATGTTGGTTTGGGCGCCGTCGGGCGGCGCAAAGGACAGCGCGGTGGACGAGTCGAGCGTCGCTCCCAGCGCCGCATATGTCTTCACCAACGCAGGCGTGAGACCCCGTGGCGGCTCATCGCCGTTGCGCACTGCGACGCATGAATCGCGCATGAACGAGACAGCGTGGTCAAGCGTAGGCCGCATTAAGGGGAGTTGGGAATCCGCCCGCATCGCGTGATCCAACAAGACGCCAGTGCTTCCGGATCTGATCTCCCGCATATGCACCTGATTCGACTCGTTGAATAGCTTTGGCATCCGTGTCCGATTGGGATTGTCAGCGCGCCACAGTTCTCTGGCGGTCTCGGTGATGGCTTGCATCACCTTGACGATCTCTCGCAGCGCGCGCTCGTCAAGCGCGCACGAGTCGTAGATGCCGCCCGTGAAGCGCAGTTCCGCCAGGTAGTCGGCTTGTTCCGCCATGGCCAGCTCCCCCACCATTCTAGCCGACCACCTGGTTGGGGACGCACCCGCCTAGGTGGCGGCGCGCAGCATCAGCGAGAGCCTGTCCCTCCAGCTCGTATTCCGGGGTGCCCGGTTCGGGCTTTTTCTCCCCGCCGCCGTAGATGTAATAGTCGTGCTGGTAGCTCACGTCATCCGGGATCTCGTCCCAGACCTCCTGCGGCACGCTGGCGACAATGGCGCGGATCTGCTCCTGGATCGTCATCGTCTCCCACACCTCAGGCGGGATTTTGCGGTAGGAGAGCTCGGCATCGCCGAGAGGAGCGTCGTCGGACTGCTGGCCGCCGCCCGCCGGTTCGAGCCCGAGGTCCGTCTGGTCGGTCATCGCGCGCCCCTTTCGAGCTCCTTCAGAATAGCCTGCTCGTCGGAGCCTGGGATTGGCGCGGCGCGGCCTGGGATTGCGGGTGTGCGGCTCAGTGCGGCGCTGGGGCCGGTCGTGCGCACCTGCCCGCGGGCCTCGTGCTCGCGTGTGACCGAAAGCCCGCGCGACACCGCGTAATCCGATTGCATCGCGTCCTCGGTTGAGGCGACTGCCGTTGCGCCGACGCCTGCGCCGCGCAGATGCTCCAGCCAGTGCGCTAGTGGACGCGCGCGAAGCCGCCACTCCAACTCCGCCTCCAGACGCTCGACGGCTGCGGCGACGCCGGAAAGCCCCGGCACGCCGTCGAGCGCCGCCAGCTGATCCGGCGCGGCGCCCAGAAACAGCCAGCCGTCCGATGCCTCATAGAGCCGTTGCAGCGGACTTTCGCCCAGCGCGTCCTGACCGCGCGGCTCATTCCAGCGCTTCCCTTCGTAACCGTGCAGAAACGCCGATTGCAGCGTGCCCGCCGTGCGCGCCAGAGCGGTATAGATTTCCTGCCCCTGTCCACTCCGCTCGCGGTGATACAGCGCCATCCCGACGCCGAACGCGCCCATAATCCCGGTGCCGTAATCGTTAATCGCGAACGGCTGGAGCGTCGGCTCGCCCTCGCCGCCGTAACGCGTTTGCATCCCCGTTGCGGCCTGCGCCAGCTGTTCCCAGCCCGCGCGCTCCGCCCACGGTCCGATTTCGCCGAAGGCATTCAGCGTTGCGTAGACCAGTTCCGGACGCTGCGCCGACAGATCGTCGTAGCCCAGCCCCAGCCGCCGCATTCCGCCCAGGCGGTAGTTTTGCACCACCACATCGGCGGTATCGACCAGCTCGTGGAACGTGCCGCGCCCCTGCTCCGATTTGAGGTCGAGGAAGATGCTGCGCTTGCCACGATTCACGTCCTCGTGGAAGAGTACGTCGCCCTCGCGGTTGGGGTTATCGATCTTAATCACGTCCGCGCCGTATTCGGCGAGCGTGCGTCCGCAGGTCGGTCCCGCGAGAATGATGCAGAGATCCAGCGCGCGAATTCCTTCCAACGCCCGCGAGAGCCGCGGCCGCCCAGCGTAGGGCGCGGCCTGCGGCGCGTCCGACAGCGCCGCCAGAATCGAATCGCGATCCGCGTCGGGCGCATGCTGCGCGGCCCCCACAGCGCCCGGCGTCGCCGACATCCGCACTTGCAATCCGGGTTGCAGCATCGGGCCGAGCTGCGGGTCGTCGAGCTGCACCACCGCCTCCGACGCCCGCGCGTGCTCCTCCTCCAGCCACTCGCGGCTGTCCAGGCAGCGCACCGTCGGCGGGCCCGCCGCGTTGATCAGCGCTTCCCACTCCAGCGCCGGCCGCGTCTTGAAAATCTCCACCAGATGACGTTTCGCCTCTGCCGCCAGCTCCGCATCGGCCGCCACCTGCGGCCCGTCCGACCACAGCTCGCCGAGCCACTCCGGCACGCCCGCGGCCTCGCAGAACTGCCGAATGAAATGCGAAAACGCCGCGTGGAAGAACACCCAGCGACCGTCGGCGCATTCGTACGCGCCGACCCACGGTACGAAGCGGAGCGACGGATCGATGTTATGGAAACGCAGTCCGCGAATCCCGATTGCCTGATACAGCGCGTCGTGCAGCGGTGACTCGATCCGCTGCCCCAGACCGTCGCGCTCCCGCGCCACCAACGCCATCGCCGCCGCCGTAACGCCCACAAACGCTCCGTAGACCGAAGCGATCGGCACCGCGGTATAGACCGGCCGCGGTGTCGCGCCGCCCATCAACCGCGTTGAGTATGTGCCCACGCCGGCGGACATCACGCCTTCCCATGCCGCGATGTCGCGCCGCTCGTCGGTCGATCCGAAGCCCGGCAGCGAGAGGTAGATCAGCCGGTCGTCGCGCGCCGTCATCTGCTCCGCGCCCAGCCCCAGGCGATCCATCACGCCCGGGCGGAAGTTTTCGATCACCACATCGGCCGATGCGATCAGCTGCTCCGCCGCGCGGCGGTCCGCGCTCTGCTTGAGATCCAGCGTGATCCGCTGCTTCCCGCGATTCCACACCGCGTTGGCCGGCGTGTCCCAGCGCGGTCCGCCGCGCGGGTCCACGCGAATCACTTCTGCGCCCTGGTCGGCCAGCAGCATCGCCGCCAGCGGCCCCGCAATCCACTGCCCGAAATCGATCACTCGGAGTCCGTCGAGCGCGCCCATTGCAGCCTCCCTGCGTTGTCATCTGCGGTCTGCCCGCAGGGTAGAGCGCGCCGCATGCGGATGGGGGTCAACCTCGCAGCAGTGCCTCCGCGGCCTCGTCGACCGCGCGCAGAAAGTCCTTCGCCGATCCGTCGTTGTGCAGCACCAGGTCCGCTTTCGGCGCGCGCTCCCGCCAGGGCGTCGCCGATGCCCAACGTTGCTCGGCTTCGCCGCGCGTCAGATCGTTGCGCGCCATCAGCCGCCGCAGGGCAGTCTCCTCCTCGCACGCGACCAGCCAGCCGGCGTCGCAGATTTCCATGTACGGGCCTTCGAACAGCCGCACCGCCTCAAACACGGCGAGCGGCTCCGGCGCGGAGCGCAGCTCGCGCAGCAGCTCCATGAACTCGCCCTCGATATCGCCGATCGCCGCGCGCAGCGCCGCGAGACGCTCATCGTTGCCGAAGACCAGCGCGCCCAGCGCCTTGCGGTCGATCGCACCGTCAGCGGCGACAACCTGCTCGCCGAACTCGGCGACGATCCGCGCGTGCGCGTCGCTGCCCGCTTGATACATCGCATGCACGTGTTTGTCGGCGTCCAAGTGCGACGCCCCCCAGCGCTCAACCAGCCGCCCGCAAAGCAGCGACTTCCCCGCCGCAATCGCTCCCGTCACGCCGAGCACGATGGCCATGTCACAGCCTCCCGCACGGATCGTACGATAGCCTCGGCAGGGGAGCTGAAAGTGTGCGAACGAGAGGCCATGCGGTGAGTGGGCACGATCCGATCGGGAAAGCGCCGCCGGGCGCGCAGATAGCGCTGCCGATCGCGCAGGCTCATCTCGGCGCCAATTTGGACTCGATCGATGCCATCGACTCCAAGGCGATGTTTCTGATGGCGATCAACCTGGCGGGGATCGGTATCTACATCGGTGCGGTGGTGGCGCTGGGTTGGATGCTCGAGTGCATCATTGCGCCGGCAGCATTGTTCACGGCTGCGATGGTGATCGGAACGTGGAGTCTGTGGCGGTTGAAAGTGCCGCAATTCCCTTCGCCTGCGTCAAGCATCGCACTCCTTGAAGAAGGTCTTGACGACGACGATCTGGCGTGGGTCTACCTTCGTGCTATCGCAGAAGCCAGCACGCAAGTGGACTCGATTCTGGAGCGTAAAGCGACGCTCACGCTCGTGCTGTTTCTGACCACGATTGGACACGTGGCGGCGAGCGTGGCAAGCGCGGCGGTCTGGGGTGGCTAAAGCCCCTTGAGCGTCCAGCCCGGCTTGATCCGCGGCAGCGGCCGCTGCCGCCCTGTTTCGCCGGAGCCGCTGCGGTCATCGGGCGCGCTGTTGTCTACGGAGGGTTTGCGTGTGTCGTCGGTCTGGCCTGCCATCGTTCAGCCCCTCATTCCTGCCCACTCAGCCTACCACCGCCGCCGACCACTCGTCGCGTAGCCTGCCGACATGGCGGAGTTCGAGCCCAACGACGAGCACGCGGGCGGCATGGCCTCGCTGCAGGTTGTTGAGGCGCACCTCACGACGTTGCTCAACCTGAGCAGCAGCCTCGACGGCAAGGCGATGTTCATCGTCGGCGCGGACCTCGCGCTGTTCGGCGTCTTCGTTGGCGCAATCGCCGCCCTCGACGCATCGTGGCTCGCAGTGATCCCGCCCGGCGCGGTGATGATCGCCATCGCCGCGTTCGGCTGGCGCACCGTGCGGCCCCGAGACCTGGCGCACTTCCCCATCCCGTCCATTGCGCTGGCGCTTCGAGGGAGCGGACAGCCCAACGACCAGTTGGCATGGCTCTACGTCGAGGCCATCAACGACGCCGTGCTGGATGCCTCCAGCGAGTTCGATCGCAAGGGCGACGCGCTCTTCTGGCTCGCTGTTGGCTCAGCCATCAAGATCGCTGTGATGGTTGTGACGTTGGCTGTCTCACTGAATGTCTGACGCCGTCGGTGCGTCACAACCCGCTGCGGTAGCGTCCCGGCGGCGGCGGCGAGGGACCGTTGACGCGCGGACGCATCGTCCGCTCCATCCGCTCCATCGACTCCTGCGGCAGCGGCACCGGCTTCCAGATGCTGCTGATCGCCGCCCACGCCCCCTTCAGCAGGCGCAGCCAGCGCCGCGGCTCCTTGCGCCAGGCGTTGCGCTTCGCCTCCTCCTGACGCCACCAGTATTGCTGGATGCGCGCCGCGTGCTCCGCCTCGGTTTCCTCACGGTATATCGTTTGCGCCGATGCCGGCTGATCGCTCGTCGTCATGCCGCCCTCGTCCCGCGGTTCGTCATCCTGAAAGCAGTCTACCGTGTCGCGCTCCCCATCGTCTCACATCGCGCGCTGCCCCTGGGCCGGCGACGACGGCCCGATGGCCGCCTACCACGACCTCGAGTGGGGCGTGCCCGTGGTGGATGAGACCGACCTCTTCGCCAAGCTGATCCTCGACTCGGCCCAAGCCGGTCTTTCCTGGAGCACGATCCTTGCCCGCCGCGACGGCTACCGCGACGCCTTCTGGAATTGGGACCTTGAGCGCATCGCCGCGGCCACGGAACAGGATCGCGAAGCCCTGCTCGCCGACGCCCGCATCATCCGCAACCGACGGAAGATCGACGCCACGATCGCCAACGCCGCCGCCACTCTGGCGCTCCACGAACGCGACAGCTCGCTGACGCAGATCGTCTGGGCCTACGCCGAACCCTCGTCTCGGCGGCAAGCGCCGTCCGATGTGCCCGCCCAGACCGACGCCTCCCGCGCGCTCAGCCGCGAACTGAAGCGGCTCGGCTTTCGCTTCGTCGGGCCGACCATCTGCTACGCCTTCATGCAGGCCTGCGGCATCGTCAACGACCACCTCGTCGCTTGCCCGCGCCACGACCCTGTCGAAGACCTCCGCACACGAATTATGGACAATGGGCTATCTTGACGGCGAGGAGAGCAGTCATGACCAACTACCAACACCTGCGCATTGAGATCGCCGACCAAATCGCCACCGTCACCCTGGACCGCCCCGAGAAGCTCAACGCCCTCTCGCGCGACCTCCACGACGAGATGGTGCAGGCCGCCAACCAGCTGCGCGACGATGACGATGTGCGCGTGCTGATCATCACCGGCGCCGGGCGCGGCTTCTGCTCCGGCGCGGACCTCACCGCGCGCCCCGCCGAAAACGGCGTCTCCAACAGCCAGTCCGCGCGGCTCGACGAATTCGGCTGGGTCGGCGCGCAGGCCCTCGCCTTTGGCGCAATCGACAAGCCCACCATCGCCGCCGTCAACGGCGTCGCCGCCGGCGCGGGCATGAGCCTCGCGCTCGCCTGTGATATCCGCGTCGGCTCCGAAAAGGCCCGCTTCAAGACCGTCTTCCTCGAGCGCTCGCTCTCGCCCGACGCCGGCATGACCTGGTTCCTGCCCCGCATCATCGGCTACGCCCGCGCCTCCGAACTGATCCTCACCAGCCGCTTCGTCGAATCCGATGAAGCGCTCGACATTGGCCTGCTCAACCGCCGCGTCCCGCACGACGAGCTCATGGCGGCCGCCCGCGAAACCGCCGCCCAAATCGCCTTCTGGCCGCCCATGGCCGCGCGCGCCGCCAAGCGCGTGCTCCAGCGCAACCTCAACGCCACGCTCGAAGAAGGGCTGCGCAACGAGATCGTCGCCATCTCCCACGCCCGCCAGGCCCCGCACGACGTCGCCGAGGCGCAGGCCTCATTTGTCGAGCGCCGCCAACCTCAATTCACTGGACAATGAGCACAGTTCGCATTCGAGACGCCCGCCCCGACGACGCGGCGCAGATCCTGCGCTTCATCCGCGGGCTGGCCG
The DNA here is from genome assembly GCA_965203165.1 of Dehalococcoidia bacterium. Taxonomy (GTDB): domain Bacteria; phylum Chloroflexota; class Dehalococcoidia; order Bin125; family Bin125; genus CATQGW01. Next base: position 2,896,953 of record OZ241849.1, on the reverse strand, counting down.
AGTTCGAGGGCGAGCCGGCCGAGACCGTCAAAACGACCGAGCGCGATATCCGCGAGCACGGTTTCGGCGGCAACCGCCGCTTCGAGACCCTGATCGCCGAGCGCGGCGGCGCGCCGATCGGCATGGCGCTCTTCTTCCCCCACTACTCCACCTGGGAAGGCCGCCCCGCCCTGTACCTCGAAGACCTCTACGTCGAGCCCGAACACCGCGGCAGCGGCGCGGGCTTCGCCCTGATGCAACGGCTCGCCGAAATCGCCGATCAGCGCGGCTGGACCCGACTCGACCTCTCTGTGCTCGACTGGAACCCCGCCCGCCGCTTCTATGAGCGGCTCGGCATGACCCACCAGGGCGAGTGGCTGACATACCGCATGGAGCGCCCGGAGATCGCCGCGCTCGCCGGCTACATGGCCAACCCTCCGACCACTCGCACGCAGACAGACGCAGTGAATGAGCCCGAGGCCTGACAGTGTTAACCCCACGTATCGCGGGGGGGGGGGGGGGGGACCATGCGACGGCTCGCGGCCCTCGCCGCCGTCATAGCCCTCGCCGGCTTCGCGGCGCTCTTCCTCACCGAAGCCTCTGCGCAGACCATCGACATCACCTCCACCATTCGCAGCACCGCCGAAGTCGCCCGACGCGATGTCGAAACCATCCTGCACGGCGCCGGCGGACGCTCGTTGGCGGGCGAGTCAACCATCACCGGGCCGGTCACGCTCGAAATCGAGTTCAGCAGCCCCGTCACCACGCCAACCCTCGCCTTGTTCAGCGTGACCAACGCCACGCTCTCCAACCTTCAGAGTACATCCGCATACCGCAACTGGACATTCCTGCTCACTCCCACCGCCGATGGCCCGGTCAGCGTCACGCTCCCGGCCAGCTCCGTCCAACTCACGCCCGGAGGTTTCAACCGCTGGAATACCGCCTCCACCTACAGCGCCACCGCCGACCTGGGCGCGCCCACCATCGTCTGGCGAGGTTTCTCCTCTACCAGTAACAAAAACAACCAAATCGGCCCCTACAACGTCGGCGACCCGATCGACATGACCGTCACCTACAGCGAAAACGTGACCGTCGTCGGCGCGCCCTACATTCGCCTCGCGATCGGCGCTCAGCGCCCTCAACTCGCCTATCAGAGCGGCAGCGGCACAGACACCCTGGTCTTCCGTTACACCATTCCCAGCGGTTTCCCCAGCACGCGCCGCAACCCCATCGTACTCTCCAGCGGCGTCGAGCTTCCCAGCGGCGCATCGATCACCGACTCGGCTGGTACTGCCGCGGTCGCAACTCTGCCGCCGCAGGTCGTCAGCATCCTACACAACACCGCCATCGTTCTGGCCGGTGCAACCTCGAATTCCGCCGCCGTCGGCATCCAGTACGACTGGTTGGTCACCTACGACCGAGCGGTCACCGTCACCCAGGCCGACGGCGCAGACCCCGCCTACCTGCGCGTTCGCACCAAGAAGCAGGACAGCAGCTCCATCACCTTACGCGCGAACTACGCCGCCGGCAGCGGAACCGCCACGCTCACCTTCCGCTACACCGTGCGCGCCGCGGACTCGATCCAGTCCGGCTGCGCTTTCAACCTGCTGGCCAATCATGTCTGGACACCCAACGGATTCACGATCAGCGACGCCGCCGGCGTCGACGCCGTCACGCAGTTCGGCCGCTACTACCGCGTCGCCCGAGCCCGCGAGCAGACCCGCGTCCAGGTCCCTTTCTCGCTTGGTAGCTCAGCCCCCGCCGACAGGACCTATCACTTTACCAGCTCCGACGCCGATCGGCTCTCCGTCGAGCCCGCTTCTCTGACAATCCGCGGCACGACCGATGCTCCCAACGACTGGAGGCGCTGCCGCCAGCTGGTCGCCGTGCTCAACGCCGATGCCGACGCCGACAACAATTCGGCGTCGATCCAATACCGAATCGAAAGCACGCACTCGTTCGTCGACGGCCAGACCGGCGCCTGGGTCTCGTTGCAGGTGCTCGACGACGATCCCGAAGTCGACACTCTGACTGCGGCAAGCCAGTCGATCGCCGAGGGCGAAACCGCCCAATTCAGCGTCCAACTCTCCGCGCCGCCACCCGTCGCCGGCCGCAGTCTCCACGCGACTGTCGCCCAATCGGGCGATTGCCTCTCCTCCGCGCTCGCCGACGCCGATACCGAAGCCGCAGGTCTCCAGCAGGCCATCCCCCTCAGCGCCGTCGCCGGTCAGGGCGTCGGAACGCTCTCGCTGCAAACCGTCGACGACGCCGTCCGAGAAGCCGACTGCGTCGTCTCCGTCACGCTCGCGCCGCCCGCCGCCGCCAGCGCGCAAGCCTTCGCCATCGCCGGCGCCACCTCGCTCCAACAGTCGGTCACCGTGCGCGACAACGACGGCGGGCGCGTCGACGATCCCATCGGCGATCCGGACGGCCCGGCCGACCCACCGCCCAACGACAATCTGCCCGCGCCGCTGGAGCCGCCCGAACTCGAAGACCTGACCATCATCGAGGGCCAGTCCGCCGAAGGCGTCTTCGACCTGGGCGACAGCGATCGGCCCCGCGCGGCAATCGAGTTCTTCCACCGCTTCCGCCCCGACGGCAAACTCCAAGCCTCGCCCGACCCGGCCCGCTTCGAGCGCGACGACTGGTGGCGGCGCCAAACCTGGAAGCTCACCGCCCCGCAGGACGCCGACAGCGACGACGAAATCATCCGCTGGTATCTCGACGCCGACAGCGACGACCGGCAATGGGACAACATCTACGTCCACCGCACCCAGATCACCATCCGCGACGACGATCCCCAGGTCTCCGCGCTGGAAGCACTTAACCGTTCGGTCATCGAGGGCGACACCGCCATCTTCCGCTTGCGCATTTCCAAAGCCCCGCTCTTCCCCGACCGCACCGTTCGCCTCACCCTCAACATCGGCGGAGACATGCTCGCCGCCGAACTGGTCGACTCCGATCCTCAAGTGGACGGCATCCAGCTCGATCTGTCTCTCGCCGACGCCGTGACCGGCTCGCCGCTGGCGCTGCGCATCCCCACCCAAGACGATGACCAGGACGAGGTCGACGGCATCCTCATCCTCATGGTCGAACAGCCCGCTGATCACACCGCGCCCAACTACTTCACCCTCGCCGACGGCCAGGAATCATTCATCGCCGCCATCTCTGTTCTCGACAACGATGAACCCCCGCCCGTCGAAGAAATCGAGGAGCCGAAGGAGGTCGAAGAGCCTACTGAGGTCGAGGAGCCCGAAGAGGTTGAGGAGCCCACTGAGGAGGTTGAGGAACCTACTGAGGTCGAGGAACCGGAGGAACTCGAAGAACCTGTCGAAGTCGAAGAACCCGAAGAGGTCGAAGAACCCGTAACGTTCCCCGACACCGGCAGTGGCGGCCTCGCCGACTCGTCTGATCGTAACTCCGGGTATGACGAAGGGGCGAACCGCCCTTACAAGTCGCGGCCGGCGTGGAGCGGCACGGAGCCCTGGAAAACGTTATGGATCCAGCGTCCGTCCAGGCGGCGGGCGGCGTCGATCAGGGCCGGGGCCATGCCCTGCGCGGCTTCGTAGAGCTCGTCGACCTCGGCGAACGAGCCGACATTGCGGGGTTGCAGGCCGGGCCGCCAGACCACCGTCGGCACGCGCTTGGCGAGGTGCGTGAGCTCGTAGCGCGTGCGCTGCTCGACCGCGATGTCCATCGAGCGGCTGAGCACATCGATGATCCCGCGCGGGCGCCGCGGCGGCGGCGGCGCGCCGAGATCCACCGCCAAAATCTCCGTCGCGCCCTGGTCAATCGCCGTTTGCAGATCGAGCCCCGTCACCACGCCGGCGTCGACATACCACTCACTGCCGATCTGCATCGGCGGGAAAAGCCCCGGCACCGCGCAGGAGGCGAGGATCGCGTCGATCACCGAACCGCTGCGAAAGACATGCTTCTCGCCGCGGTTGAGCGAGGCGGCCGAGATGTAGAGCGGAATCTCCGCGGCGTGGATGTCGTCGACATCGACCAACGGAGTAATCAACTCGCGCAGGAACTGGTTGCTATAGAGGCTCATCCGCCGCCGCAGCAGATTGCGGCCGATCGAGAAGACATTGCGGTCCCACATTTTGCGGTCGCGCAGGGCGCGCCAGATATCGGGCAGCTCGTGGATGTCGTGCGGGTGAAAGGCCATAAACGCGCCGTTGAGCGCGCCCACGCTGGTGCCCACGACGAGGTCGGGCCGCACGCCGATGTCGACCAGACGCTGCATGAAGGGCACCTGGCAGATGCCCGCGTTGCCGCCGCCGCTCAGAACCAAAGCCAGCCGCCGCTCGGCCACGCCGCGCGCTCCTCTCCGCTAGCGGCCGGCGCGTCGATCCGGCACGATCTCCGTCAGAATGCCGTCCGCCGTCTTCGGATGAAAGAACGACGCCGTGATCTCCTCGATCGGCCCGCCGAAATCGATGTAGCGCAGCCCCCGCTCGATGAACAGCTTCGTGTCGCCCACCACATCGTCGCTCGCGTAGCCCAGGTGGTGCAGGCCCGGCCCGCTGCGCTCCAGGTAGCGCCCGATCCCGCTCTGATTGTCGTCCGGCAGCAGAATCTCGATCCGCGTCTCGCCCAGGTTCACCTTGACGAAGAAGATCTTGGTCCGCTCCGGCGCGAAGTAGCCGCCCTTGGGCAGCGGCGTGCGCTCCGTGTCCCAGTCCAGGCCGAGCTTGTCGACCAGCACATCCCCGGCCTGCTCCAGCGAATGCGACACGATCCCGATGTGGTCCAGATGCGTGATCACTGCGTCCTCCTCCGCGGCGCGCGCCAACGCGCCCCAACATTGTCGACTCGGCCGCCCGCACAAGGCTAACGGCTGATCAGCCTCCATAGACCCAGCCCGTGTAGAGCGATGTCAGCGGACGCCCCTCAAGCGACTCCACCGCCCCGTCGAGCACCCGCGCCAGCGCCAGCACGTGCCCGCCCACCGGGACGAACTGCTCCACCTCCGCCGCCACCCAGGCGAGCGCGTCGTCCAGCACCGGCGCGCCGCCTTCGAGCAGCCGATGCGCCACGCCGCCTAGCTTGTCCGGCTTCGCCGCGTTCGTGCTGCGCCCCTTGATCTTGCTCGGATCGGAAGGCTGTAGAAAGGCCGACGCCAGATCCATCCCCGACTCCGGCAGGATGTTGACCGTCAGCTGCCGCGTCGCCCGCGCGTTCTTGAGCGACGCCGCGTCGCGCTCGAACGCCACGCAGACGACTCGCGGACTAAACGAGACCTGCATTACCCAGTCCGCGACCATCACGTTGGGCCGCCCCTCGGCGGTGACGGTGCCCACGACATACACGCCGTAGGGCAGCGAGTGCAGCGCCTCGCGGATGCGCGTTTCGCGCCGCCGTTCCACCCGCGTCAGCTTGCGCGTCTCGCTGCTCTCGATGATCGGCTCGACCGCCGGCGCGTCCGCCGCCAGCAGCAACTCCATCGCCGCGTTGATCTCCAGCATCCGCTCCCCGGCCGCCTCGTCGTCCGGATTCTGATCCGGGTGATAGACCCGCGCCAGCCGCCGGTAGCGGTCCCGGATCGCGGCGTCGTCGGCATCAATGCCCACGCCGAGCAGTTCTGCCGCCTCAACCATCGTGGTGGGAATGGCCATCGCAGAGGTTCCGTTCAACAAGCCGCGCTCGCAGCCGCAATTCTATCCCCCGTTGCGCTTGCAGACTGCGCCGCCGCCGCCATTTGCCGCCGCGCCGCAGATCAGACCAGCGGCCAGGGGACGGCGCGGCGGTGGGCGGGGGGGTTGGGTAGATGGCGCTCGGTCAGGGCTTGCTCGGCGCGGCGCTGGAGCATCTCCAGCTCGGGCTCGGAGAGTAGGTCGGCGAATGCCTGGCGCGCGGCGCCGTTGGGCTGGAGTTCTGCGGCGAGACGCTCGACATCGGCCAGCAGCGCGGCGGCGATCGGCTCGCCGGCGTAGTCCCAGATCACGGTGCGCAGCTTTTCCTCGATGTGGAACGAGAGGCCGTTGTCGATGCCCCAGAGCTGCTCGCCCTCGCCCTGCAGGATGTGCCCGCCCTTGCGGTCGGCATTGTTGGCCAGCCAGTCGAACAGCGCGAACTGGCGCATGCGGTCGGGCTGGCGCTCGCGCAGCTCGAAGAAGGTGCAGCCGTAGTCGGTGGGAATGTAGGCCTGCAGCGAGCCGACGCCCAGCTCCAGGCCGTCCTCGCGCTCAACCGTGGGCGGGATCAGCGCCCAACCCAGCGCGCGGCTGAGGCGGTAGGCGGCCACTTCGCGCCGATAGAGATCGGGCGGGAAGTCCCAGAGCGGATTCTCGCCGCGGGTGGGCTTGTAGACGGCGTAGCCGGGTTCGGGCGCGTCGTCGTGGCGCAGTTCAACCAGAAAGACGCGATTCGAGGCGTAGGGGATGCGCGCGCCGTCGGTCACTTCGCCCTCGAGCAGCCAGCGCTCGATCTCGCCGGCGAGTGGGTCCCAGGAGCGGTCGGGGAAGCGATCCATGCGCTCAGTCTGGCAGGAGCTGGAGGGCGTCGCCGGCGGCCGCCTGCCCGCCGCTGAGGACGTTGGCCTCGACGCCGAAGTCGAGGTGCCCGTAGGCGCTCTGGAGCACGCCCATCAGCTCGGCGTCGCGTCCCGCGCCGCTGGGCGAGGCGTTGATCGCGTTGCAGCGCTGGAGCCGCGCGGTGATTTCGATTTCCACATCCGCGCCGATCCGCGCGCGACGCCCGACCCAGTCAAACTCAGACCACGCCTGGGCGTCGTCCAGCGAGAAGTTGAGCCGGAAGCGGCGGAAGTCCACCTCGCGGTCGGCAGCCTTGCCCAGGTCATTGAGGCTGTCCAGCGCGGCCAGGCTGATCTGGGTCGGCCCGCGGTCGGTGTAGCGGCTGCTTCCATCGCCCAGCAGGACAAGCGGCTCGCGCTCGGGCCGCCCGCGCAGCGGGTTGTCCGCGAAGCTGTGGACGACGTCGGCGAGCCAGTCGGCGAGCGCGGTTCGCTGGCGCTGCTCGGCGATGTCGGCGCGGCGCTCTTCGCCCTCAAAGACAAGCTTGATCTCCCCGCGCTCGGGGTCGAACGCAGCCGCGACGCGGGGCAGGTCGGGCGTGTTGAGCAGCGTGACCGACTGCCGCTTGGAGACCCAGCCGATCGAGCCCACCCGCTCGGCGTTGCCGAAGGCAAACACAAAGGCGCGGTCGCCGAGCGCGGACTGCCCGGGCGCGAGCTGGAGCGTCTCGGCGGGCTGCGCCGTCATCCCCTTGACGGGATAGAGGTAGCAGGCGGCGATGCGTGCGTCGGACATCAGCCGGCCTATCCGCTCTGCGCCGCGGGGAGGTTTTGGCAGGCGCGGGCGCGGCGCACCTCGTCGAGCGATTCGCGCAGGCTGCGGGCGAGCACCTGGTCGTCGGGGCCCAACTCGCTCAGCAGCGCGTCGGAACGCTCCACCACTTCCTCGGTAGGCAGGTGGCCCGGATAGAGCGCGCCGAACCAGCGGGTGGCGTATTCCTTGTCGCGCTCGGCGAACACCTCGCGCACTTCGTCAAAGAAGCGCCCGACGTAGGGGGATAGCAGGTCATCCTGCGGCCGCCACCAGAAGCCGTGCATCGCCGCGCTGAGGATGTGCAGCGAGGCGTCGCGGTCTTCCTGGAAGCGGGACCAGGCGGCGGACTTGACCTCGGCGTCGGCGCGGGAAGCGCGCACCGTCTCGGCGGCGCGCTGCCCGCGGTCGCTGCTGTCGCGCTCAAGCTCCGGCGCGAGCCGCTCGAAGCCGCCGGTCAGGCTGTAGGCGACGGCTTTGGTGACCAGGCTCCAGCGCATGTCCTGGTCCAGCTCGAAACCGTCGATGCCGCTGCCGTCGTCGGCCAGCGCGAGCACGCGGTGGATGCGGTCGGGTTCCTGCGCCGCGCCGATCAGGATGCGCGCCCAGACAATGCGAAAGTCCTGCTCGGCGGCGGCGAAGAGGCCGTCCCAGGCGAGGTCGAAGAGCTGGGCGGCGTGCTGTAGGCGGTACTGCTCGGGGATGTAGCGCCCGACGGCGTAAAGCGCGCGGCCGGCGACGGTTTGCGCGATTTCCAGCGTGTCCTCGCTGACAAGCTTGTCGGCGGCCAGCGCGACGAACTGACCGGCGGCGAACTGCTGGTCGCGCACCATGTCCCACAGCGTGTGCCAGAAGAGCAGACGCTCGAAGGGCGTTTGGAAGCGGTCGATCTGCTCGCGCACGAACGCGAGCGAGCGGAAGTCGAGCGCGATCTTGGCGAAAGCGTGGTCGGCGTGGTTGGGGAAGACGGCGGCCGGGGCGTCGACGCCGACCAGCCCCTCGACCACAGTCTCCGCGCCATCAAGGTCGACCGGCACCGCGTCGCGCAGCACGGGGCCGTCGTCGCCCGCGTCGTAGACGGCGATCTCGGTGCGGTGGGGCCGCAAGTCGGGGTGGTCAGCGGGAGCGCTCTGCTGCAACGTGAAGGAGTTGACCGCGCCGTCGGCGACGCTGAAGTTCGCGGCGATCGTGTTGACGCCGGCCCGTTCGAGCCACAGCTGCGACCAGCGCCCCAGCTCGCGCCCGGAACCGCGTTCAAGCGCGGCCAGGAAATCCGCCAGCGTCGTGTTGCCCCAGGCGTGAGTGCGGAAATAGTCGCGCATTCCCTCGCGGAAGCCGTCGTCGCCGAGGAAGGCGACCAGCTGCTTCAGCACGGCTGCCCCCTTGCCGTAGGTGATGCCGTCGAAATTGAGGAACGTCGCGTCGGTGTCCGGCACTTCGCCGGCGATCGGGTGGGTGGTCGGCAGCTGATCCTGCTCGTAGGCCCAGGCTTTCATCCGCGCGTGAAAGGCGGACCAGGCGTTGTCGCCGAAGCGCGTCGCGCGCTGCATCGAGAGGTAGGCCATGTAGGTGGCGAACGACTCGTTGAGCCACAGGTCGTTCCACCACTGCATCGTGACGAGATCGCCGAACCACATATGCGCCATCTCGTGGAGCACCACTTCGGCGCGGTTGAGCCGCTGAATTTCGGTCGGCGGGTCGCGGAAGATCATCCGCTCCGAGTAGGTGATGCAGCCCACATTCTCCATCGCGCCCATGTTGAACTCGGGCACGAAGACCTGGTCGTACTTCCCGAACGGGTAGCGGAAGTCGAAGAAGTCGGAGTAGAAGCTGAGCCCCTGGCGGGTGACCTCGAAAAACTCGTCGGCGTCGAAGTACTGCTCCAGCGAAGAGCGGCAGAGGACGCCCAGCGGGGTGTCTTCCCAGCGGTCGTCGAAGCGCACGTAGGGCCCGGCGGCGAGCGCGAGCAGGTAGGTGCTGAAACGGGGCGTCGTCTCAAACCGCCGCCGCGTGCGCGCGCCGCCCTCGACCGACTCCGTCTCGGCGGCGGGGTAGTTGCTCACGACTTCCCACTCCGACGGCGCGGTCACGGTCAGGTCGTAGACCGCCTTGAGGTCGGGCTGGTCGAAGCAGGGCAGCAGGCGGTGCGCGTCGTAGGGCTCAAAGTGGGTGTAGAGGTACTCCGCGCCGTCCTCTGGATCGACGAACTGGTGCAGCCCCGCGCCGATGTGGTCGTAGTCGTTGCGGTAGCGGACGCGCACCTCGTTGTTCGCCGCCAGATCCGCGCCGTCGAGGAAAAGGCGATTGCGCTCATGGCGCGCCGCCCGCTCCGTGCCGTTGACCTCGACCGAATGAATCTCGCGGCCGGTGAAGTCGAGGAACGCGCCGTCGGCCGGCGCGGCATGCGAGAACCGCGCGACGGCTTCAGCGTCGTAGGTCTCGGCCCCGGCGCTGAGCGAGAGGTCGAGCGCGTAGGAGACATCGCCGATCGCCGCGGCGCGCGCTTCGGCCTCGGCCTGGGTCAACACATTCGGGCCTGTCGCTTCGGCCATCGCCCACCCTCCGCTGCTGCTCGGTTTGGGCTGGATCGTATCAGCCCGCAGGCAGCCCATAGGCCGCCTCAGCCGCGCGTGCGTCTACCATGCCTGCGAACACGCATCAGCCACAGCGGAGCGCGCCATGTCCGACAGCAGCCAGCAGGAACACCAGGTGGAGGTCGCAGGCCTCCCGATTCGGCTCCGCCGCGGCGGGAGCGGAGCGAGCCTGCTCATAATCCATCACGAGACCGGCGATCCCGGCTGGCTGCCGTTCCACGACGCGCTCGCCGCGTCGCACGATGTGCTCGCGCCCACGCTGCCCGGCTGGGACGGCACGCCGCGCGGCGACTGGATGCGCAGCCCGCGCGATCTGGCCGCCGTGCTGCAACTGCTGCTCGACGAGCTGGCGGTCGAGCGCTGCTCGCTGGTCGGACTCGGCTTCGGCGGCTTCCTCGCGGCCGAAATGGCGGCGGCCAACCAGGCGCGGCTGGACGGTCTGGTGCTGGTCGGCGCGATGGGCTTGCAGCCGGAAGAGGGCGAAATCCGCGACCAGTTCCTCGAAGCGCACGAGGATTACGTCAAGAGCTGCTTCCACGACGCGGCCAACTTCCACGCGCTGTTCGGCGAAGCGCCCGACACCGAGCAGCTGATCGCCTGGGACGCAAACCGCGAAATGACGGCGCGCACAGCCTGGAAGCCGTTCCTCTACAGCCAGTCGCTGCCGCATCTGCTGCCCTCGGTGCGGGCTCCCGCGCTGGTAATCCAGCCCGAGCAGGACACAGTGGTGCCCCGCGCCTGCGCAGAGGCCTACGCGCAGCTGCTAGCCAACGCAGAGCTGGCCACGCTGCCCAACGCCGGCCACATGGCCGAGGCCGAACAGCCCGACGCCCTGGCGGGCCTGATCACCGAGTTTCTGGGCTAGGCTGGGGCGAGAGCGGAGAGGAGCCGCGGCGATGGCGACGGCAACGAAACCGGCAGAAGCGCCGGCCGAACAGGTCGCAGATCAGCTTGAGGATCAGCCCGCACCGTGGGAAATGCTGACGCTGCGCATGCCGAAGGAACTCAAACTGACCGACGGCCTGCTGGAACAGCTTGGTGAGCTCAATCCGGAGTGGAAGGTCGAGCGCGGCCACTATGGGGAGTTGGTGCTGACGATGGCATCGGGCGGACCGAGCTGGTGGATTTGCAACCAAATCTGCATCCGTGTTGGGATCTGGGCGGACGATCTCGGCGGCGGCCTCGCTGCGGGGCCGGATGCCGGGTTCAATGTCATCGATCCCGAGGGCGGCGCGCCGATGCGCAACCCCGATGTTTCCTGGATCAGCGCAGAGCAATTCGAGGCGCTGGGCGGCGTGCTCCAGCTGGAGGGCTTCTGGAATGTGTGCCCTGAGTTCGTCGTGGAGGTGCGGTCGCCGCGCGATTCGCTGGCCGCGCAGCGCCGCCGACTGGCCGACTGGATGCGTTTCAGTGCACGCCTCGGCTGGCTGGTCGACCCGCAGAACCGCGCCGTCTGGATCTACCGCCCCAACGAAGAGCCGCAGCATCTGCCGCGTCCCGCCGCAGTCAGCGGCGAACAGGTGCTGGAAGGTTTCACTTTCGATTTCACCCCCGTCTGGGAAATGCTGGACCAAGCCGCGGAGGCGAAGCGCTAGGGCCTGTTCGCACTTCAGAGATCCGTCATACCCGCGCACCCTCTCCCGTCATACCCGCGCTTGCCGCGGGTATCTCGCCGAGCTGAGCACCCAGCACCCTCCCCGCCACCCACACCCGCACACCCTCTCCGTCATACCCGCGCCACCCTCTCCCGTCATACCCGCGCCACCCTCTCCCGTCATACCCGCGCTTGCCGCGGGTATCTCGCCGTGCATAGCACCCAGCACCCTCCCCGCCGCCCACACCCGCGCACCCCCTCCGTCATACCCGCGCCACCCTCTCCCGTCATACCCGCGCTCGCCGCGGGTATCTCGCCGCCCTGAGCACCAAGCACCCTCCCCGTCGCCCACACCCGCGCACCCCTCTCCCGTCATACCCGCGCTCGCCGCGGGTATCTCGCCGCCCTGAGCACCAAGCACCCTCCCCGTCGCCCACACCCGCGCACCCCTCTCCCGTCATACCCGCGCTCGCCGCGGGTATCTCGCCGCCCTGAGCACCAAGCACCCTCCCCGTCGCCCACACCCGCGCACCCCCTCCGTCATACCCGCGCTTGCCGCGGGTATCTCGCCGTGCTAAGCACCAAGCCCCCTCCCCTCCGTCATACCCGCGCCACCCTCTCCCGTCATACCCGCGCTTGCCGCGGGTATCCCGCCGCGCTGAGCACCAAGCACCCTCCCCGTCGCCCACACCCGCGCACCCCCTCCGTCATACCCGCGCACCCCCTCCCGTCATACCCGCGCTTGCCGCGGGTATCTCGCCGTGCACAGCACTCAGCCTCGCGTACCCGCCTCTGTCACCCTGCGCGGCAATGTCCTGATGTCCCCGTACAAGCAACGTTCGAGCGTCGCCGGAGATCTGGGCAAGGCGGAGCGCTGCGGTGCGCGTAGATTCCTGCCTGCGCAGGAATGACGGAATGGGACGCAGGTCTTAGTCATCGGGAGGAGCCGTGCTCTGCGCGACAAGCCATTGGTGTTCAGGCGACAGATCACCTATTGACGGATCAAGCGTGAGAAACTCCAGCGGAAGTCCCCGCAGCGCACGCGGAAGTCCGCCCGTCAACTGGTTTCCATCCAGCTCCAAGCGGCTGAGATTTGTGAGTTGCCCCAACTCAGACGGAATCGTGCCCGTCAACTGGTTTCCGTCCAGCCGCAAGCTGGTGAGGTTGGTGAGTTGGCCTAACTCGGGCGGGATCACGCCAGTCAACTGGTTCCCGCCCAGCCCTAGGCCGATGAGTCTTGTGAGCTTGCCTAGCTCGGCTGGAATCGTCCCTGCCAATTGGTTCAAGTCGAGCGACAGCGTCCATAGGTTTATGAGCTTGCCCAACTCGGGCGGGATCGTGCCCGACAACTGGTTTCCGTCCAACCACAAGGAGGTGAGGTTTGTGAGCTCGCCCAGCTCAGGTGGGATCGCACCGCTCAACCGATTTCCGTCCAGCCACAAAGAGGTGAGCTTTGTGAGCTGGCCCAATTCGGCAGGGATCCTGCCCGTCAACTGGTTTCTGCTCAGCCACAATCTGGTGAGGTTCGTGAGCTGGCCTAGCTCAGATGGGATCGCACCTGTCAACTGGTTTCCGTCCAGCCGCAGTTCAGTGAGGTTGGTGAGCTGACCCAGCTCGGGCGGGAGCGCGCCCGTTAACCGGTTTTTGTCCAGCCGCAGTTCAGTGAGGCTGGTGAGCTGACCCAGCTCGGGCGGGAGCGCGCCCGCCAACCGGTTGCCGATCAACCGCAGTTCAGTGAGGTTGGTGAGCTGACCCAGCTCGGGCGGGAGCGCGCCCGCCAACCGGTTGTCGATCAACCGCAGTTCAGTGAGGTTGGTGAGCTGGCCCAGCTCGGGCGGGAGCGCACCCACCAACTGGTTGCCGATCAACCGCAAGGAGGTGAGGTTGGTGAGCTGGCCCAGCTCGGGCGGGAGCGCGCCCGTCAACTGGTTGCCGGACAACCCAAAGCTAGTGAGGTTCGTGAGCTTACTCAGCCCAGCTGGGATCGTGCCGGTTAGATCGATGAGATACAAGCCTCGAAGGTCGGTGAGCTGGCCGATCCATGCTGGGATCTCGCCGTCAAGATCCTCATCCTCATTGCTCAGAAGCAACATGCCATCGCCCGTGATGTGGTCAAGCACCCACCCGGGTACCGCGTCCGTGCCGCCGTTGCTCATGATGGCCTTTCAGGTCCGCGGCGCAGGATAGCACGCCGGAGACATCAATCGTCCGACGGCGGCGCCGCGGAGCGGGCGATGAGGGTGGGGGCGGTTGGGGCGTCGGCGGTGACGCCCTGCTCGTAGAGAGCTTCGATTTGCCGCTCTGAGAGGCCGATTTCGCTGAGGATTTGGCGGTTGTGCTCGGCGAAGCGGGGGGCGGCTCGCGCGACCCTTGCGGGGGTGCGCGAGAAGCGCCAGGGCCAGGACGGATAGGGGTAGACGCCTACGACGGAATGCTCGATCGGGATGTAGAAACCGCGCCGGAAGAGGTGCGGGTCGGCGAGCATTTGCCAGTTGGCCAGCACGGGGGCGGCGGAGACGCCGGCGCGCTGTAACAGCCAGGCCGCTTCGTACTGTTCGTACTGCGATGTCCAGGCGGCGATCGCCGCGTCCAGCTCATCGTGGCGGGACTGGCGACCCGCCAGCGCTGCTAGATCAGTATCGTCGGCCAGATCATCACGCCCGATAGCGCGCGCCAGCAGCGGCCACTCCTCGTCGCTTTGCACGGAGAGCGCCAACCAGCAATCCTCGCCGGCGCAGCGGTACGCGCCCTGCGGCGCGAACCGCGCGTCGCGGTTGCCCTGCGGGCGGCGAATCGCGTCGGTAGTTTGGTAATCAAGCAGCATTTCGAGGAAGTGGCATGCGCCGGCCTCGTTCAGCGCGATATCGACGAACTGCCCCAGCCCGGAGCGCTCGCGTTCTTCCAGCGCGGCCAAAATCGCGACCGCGGCGTGATTGCCGGCGACCGGATCGGCGTAGAAAACGGGGGTGCGGTAAACCTGCTCAGGTCCGTAGCCTGTCACCGAGGCGAGACCCGACGAGGCCTCGATATTCGAGCCGTAAGCGCTCCAGTCGCGCCAGGGGCCGCTCGCGCCGAAGCCCGACATCGAAACGTAGATCAGGCGCGGGTTCACCTCGCGCATCGCCTCGTAACCCAGCCCGAGATTGGGCATCACCCGCGCGCTGTTATTTTCGATGAACACATCGGCGCGCGCGATCAGGTCGCGGAAAACCTGCTTGCCCTCGGGCGCGGCCAGATCAATCACGACATCGCGTTTGTTACGGTTGAGCAGATTGAAGTACATCGCGCGGTCGTAGGGGTAACGCTGCGGGTCCTGCGTAGGGCCGGGCATGAACAACGCGCGGGTGGCGGGACGCGCCGCCCACTCGACCTTGATCACGTCGGCGCCCAAATCGCCGAGGTGGCGGCCGGCGATCGGTCCGGCCCAATTAGCGGTCAGTTCGACGACGCGCAGTCCGGCGAGCGGCGGCTCGTCGGTCGGAGCGGCGCTGGGCGTAAGTGTTACGGATCGCTCCGCGAACTCGCGCCGAATCGCCGCCGTGTGCTCGCCCAGCCGCGGTGCGGGTCCGCGGCGGCGCGCGGGCGTGCGAGACAGCTTGTAGGCGGCCCCGGGAAAGCGCAGCTCGCCCAGCTCGGGATCCTCATCCGTCTCCCACCACCCGCGCGCCGCCATTTGCACGTTACGATCCAGCCCCGCCGCGTCGAGCATCGGTGTGCAGGCGACCCGCAGTTCCTGCGCGCGCGTCGCCACCTCTTCGGCGTCGTACTGCTGCGCCCAGACTTCCACATCGCGGTAGACGCCGGCCACCGCCTGCCGCCAGGCGTCGATGTTATTGGTATCGACCTCGTCGATCCGCTCGGGCTGATCAATCAGCAGAAAAACGTTTGGGTTCGGAACCATCTGCATAAAATGCGCCCAGCCGTCGCGCGTCCTGGTGAAATCATGCCCCGTTCGCGGCAGCAGCTGGCCGCTGGCGATCCACGACGACACCAGCCAGGCGTGCGCGGACAGATTGGCCTCCAGCTGCGACAGCTCAATTTGCTGCCCGTGCCCCGAGCGCCGCCGCTCGCGCAGCGCGGCCAGCACCGCCAGCGCGCAGTGGACGCCGGCGTGTATCTCGCTCTGGCTGCCGGGGATCAACAGCGGCTCCCGATCGGGCTCGCCGGTGAAATACATGTAACCGCCCATCGCCCAGGTGGCGATATCGCTGCCGCGCCAGTCGGCGCAGGGGCCGGAGCGCCCCCACGCCGAGAGATCCGCGCTGATCAGGCGTGGTAGCGGAGCGCCGGGCAAATCCCGCTCCCATTCGGAGCCGCCGTCGGTCAGTAACACATCAGCCTGCGCCAACAGCGAACGCAACAGTCGCCGCGCGTCAACGTGATCGGACGGCGCGACCGACTCCGCGCCCGACGCCAGGTGCGCGAAAATCGCGCCATGCGCCGCGCCGTCGGGCAGGGGCGGCCTGCCCCGCAGCGGCGCGCCTTCCGGCGGCTCGACCCAAATCGCCCGCGCGCCCAGGTCCGAGAGCAGCTTCGCCGCGTATGCCGCGTCGAGCCCCGAGGCGAGGTTGAGCACCGTCAGCCCGGCCAGCGCCCCAGGTGTCTTGTGCGCCGAATCCTGATCGCGCTGCTCAGCCATCGTCCCGCTCCGATCCGGATCCGCGCAGATGGATTGTCGAATCGCCGCCGTCGGCCGGAATCAGCTTGGCCGCGAGCGCGATCCGATTCTCCGCATTCAGCGCTGACCAGTATGCGTCGAGCGCATCGCCCAAGGCGCCCGCGAGCGGCAGCCAGAGCGGATCGCCGCGAAACGGCGGCAACGGACTGCCATCGCTCGCATAGGTCGTCAGCCCGTAGCCAAGCCCGCGCGACGGCGGCGCGGGGCGAAAGATCGTGCGATCGGTCCGCGCCGAATCGGCGTCGTTGGCGCGCAGGATGGCCAGACTCACCCGCGCGGCCTCAGCGCCTTCCCGCAGATCGAGCAGCCCCATAATGCGCGGTGTGTAGTTGGGCGCGTCATCCTCGCGCTCGCGCGTCGCCAGCGCATCCTCGAAGCGCCCGCCATTGATCAGCGCGTCGTGGATCGTGCGCGTGTGATCGCCGTTCGAGACGACGTACAGCCCCGGAGCTTCGAGCATCGCCTCGTAGATGATGTTGGTCGGATCCTCGACCCGCGCGGCATCGAGCGGCTCGGTGCGCAGCTCGGGACCGGCGGCCGCGAAGCGCCGATTGCGGCTGTTCGCGCTGCGCCCCATGATCCAATACAGCTGCAGCCAGTCGCCGCTCGCCAGCCTGCCGATCACCAGCCCGCGCCCGGGATACGGGTTGGCCGCGAGCTGCGCCTCGAAATTGCGCTGGGCGAGGGCGTGCAGATCCTCAGGCATGCCGCGAGTCTAAACTCGCCCCATGCCCACCATGCAGCTGCCGCAATCCGTCCTGATCGCCAACCGCGGCGAAATCGCCGCGCGCATCGCCCGCACCTGTCGGCGGCTGGGCGTCCGCGCAATTGCGGTCTACTCCGACGCGGACCGCGGCGCGCTGCATGTCCGCGAAGCCGACGCCGCTGTCCCGATCGGCCCGGCGCAGGCGGCGGAGAGCTATCTCAGCCTCCCCGCGCTGCTCGACGCCGCACGGCGCAGCGGCGCGGACGCGGTGCATCCGGGCTACGGCTTCCTCTCCGAGAACCCCGAGTTCGCGCAGGCCTGCGCCGACGCGGGCATCGCCTGGATCGGCCCGCCCGCGGCGGTGATGTCGCAACTGGGCGACAAGGCGAGCGCGCGCCGCCTGGCGATCGAGGCGGGCGTGCCCGTCGCCGATGGCGTGGAGCGGGATGAGGGCGACGCCGCCCTCGCGGCGGCGCTGGCTGAGCTCGGCTATCCCGCAATGCTCAAGGCCGCCGCCGGCGGCGGCGGGCGGGGGATGCGCCTGCTGCGCGAGCCGCCCGACGACCTGCGCGCGGAGATCGCGTCGGCGCGCCGCGAGGCAGAGTCGGCCTTCGGCGACGGCCGACTGCTGGCGGAGCGCGCAATCCTCGACGGACGCCACATCGAGGTCCAGGTGCTCGCGGACCGGCAGGGCAACGCGGTGCAGCTGGGCGAGCGCGACTGCTCGGTGCAGCGCCGCCGGCAGAAGGTGATCGAGGAAGCGCCCGCGCCCGGTCTCCCAGACGGTGTGCGGGAGCGGCTCGGCGAGGCCGCGCTGGCGATCGCTCGCGCAGCGGGCTACGAGAATGCCGGCACCGTCGAGTTCCTGCTGCTGCCCGACGGCGAGTTCGTCTTCCTCGAGGTCAACACGCGCCTACAGGTCGAGCACCCCGTCACCGAGGCGTTGACCGGGCTGGATCTGGTCGAGCTGCAGCTGCGCGTCGCAATGGGCGAGCCGCTGCCAATCGCGCAGGCGGACATCGCCTGGCGGGGCCACGCGATCGAGAGCCGCGTCTACGCCGAAGACCCCGCCCGCGATTACGCCCCCTCGACCGGTCGGCTGCGCTGGTTCGAGCCGCCCGCAGGGGACGGCCTGCGGCTCGACCTCGGCGTCGCGCAGGGCGACGCCGTGACGCCGCACTACGACCCGCTGCTGGGCAAGCTGATCGCGCACGGCGCAACCCGCGAGGAAGCGCTCGAGCGGGCCGCCGCCGCGCTCGACGGCCTGGGCGTCACCGGGCTGCGCACGAATGCCGCCCAGCTGCTGGGAGTGCTGCGCTCGGACGACTTCCGAGCCGGCGGCGTGGACATCAACTGGCTCGAACGCGCCGACCTCGACCCGCCCGCCGCGCCTGTAGAAGCGCTGCTCGCCGCGGCGCTGGACGCAGCGCTGCCGCATGCGGAGGGCGCGATCGGCGGCTGGCGTTCCTCAGGGGAGATCGCGGCGCGCTTCGCCTTCCACGGGCGCGAGCATGATGTCGCGCTGCGGCGCGTCGTCGGCTCCGCGACCAGCTGGCAGGCCAGCGTCGACGACGCGGAGGTCGGGCAAATCGACGCGCGGCGCAGCGCGCAGGGCGTTGAGCTGGCTGCCAATCTGGCCGACGGCGGCCGCCGCGCAGAGTGGACGGTCGCCCGCGCCGGCGCCGGCGTGCGCGTCTCCAACGGGCGGCGTTCCTGGGCGTTCACGCAGAGCGAGCGGGAGCGCTCCGCATCCGCGCGGCGGCGCTCAAGCGGCGCCAACGCCATCCACGCGCCGCTGCCCGGCACAATCGCGGCAGTGCTGGTCGAGCAGGGCGACGCCGTCGAAGCCGGGCAAACGCTGGCAGTGCTGGAAGCAATGAAGATGGAGCACCTGCTGCCAGCCCCATCGCCAGGCCGCGTAGCCGCAGTCCACTGCGCAATCGGCGCAACAGTAGAGGAGGGCGACCTGCTCATCGAGCTCGCCGCCGGCGAACCCTAGCCTCCGCTCACACTTCCGTCCTACCCGCACACCCCCTCCGTCCTACCCGCACACCCCCTCCCGTCACACCCGCGCAAGAGAGCTCCGTCATACCCGCGCTCGCCGCGGGTATCTCGCCGCGCCGAGCACCAAGCACCCTCCCCACCACCCACACCCGCACACCCCCTCTCCCGTCACACCCGCGCAAGAGAGCTCCGTCATACCCGCGCACCCCCTCCGTCACACCCGCGCAAGAAAGCTCCGTCATACCCGCGCTCGCCGCGGGTATCTCGCCGCCCTGAGCACCAAGCACCAACCCCACCACCCACACCCGCGCACCCTCTCCCGCCACACCCGCACACCCCCTCCGTCATACCCGCACACCCCCTCCGTCACACCCGCGCAAAAGAGCTCCGTCATACCCGCGCTCGCCGCGGGTATCTCGCCGCGCCAAGCACCTAGCACCGACCCCACCACCCACACCCGCGCACCGCCTCTCGTCACACCCGCACACCCCCTCCGTCACACCCGCGCACCCCCTCCGTCACACCCGCGCTCGCCGCGGGTATCTCGCCGCGCCGAGCACCAAGCACCGACCCCTCCGTCACACCCGCGCAAGAGAGCTCCGTCATACCCGCGCTCGCCGCGGGTATCTCGCCGCGCCGAGCACCAAGCACCGACCCCTCCGTCACACCCGCACACCCCCTCCGTCATACCCGCACACCCTCTCCCGTCACACCCCCGCACCCCCTCCGTCACACCCCCGCAAGAGAGCTCCGTCATACCCGCGCTCGCCGCGGGTATCTCGCCGCGCTGAGCACCCAACACCCTCCCCACCCCCACACACCCGCGCACGCAGGTATGCCGCAGGTGAGTTCACGCGGAGTGGGTAAACTGCCCCCATGAGCAGCGACGCGGACATCCTGAAGGCACGGCGCGAGCGGGTCGCCGATGCATGGCGCGGGCAGGCCGGTCCCGTCCTCATCGCGGCCGGCCTCCCGATCCCAATCGACGGCACCGATCAGTTCCACGACTTCCACGCACACCCGGAATTTCAGTATCTGACCGGCGTCGCCGAGCCCGGCGCGACCCTGGTCTGGGAGGCCGACGGCGGCTGGCGGCTCTTCACACCGTCGCTCTCCATCGAGGACCGCGTCTGGATGAGCGAGCCCCCCTCGCCGCAAGAGCAGTCGGAGCGCACCGGCCTGGAGACGGACGACTTCTCGGCGCTGGGCGACTGGCTGGCCGCGCGGCGCGGGCGCTCGCTCGCGCTGCTGGGCAACCGCGACATCGAGCAGCGCGCGGCCGAATACGGCGTATCAAACTGGTCCGCGCTCGAAGTGGCGCTGGACGAGCAGGCGACGGAGCAGGTCGGCGCGGCGCTGGCCGAGCGGCGGCGCGCGAAAGACAGCCTCGAACGCGCGCATCTGCGGCGTGCGGTCGACGCCGCCGTGGCCGGGCACTTCCGCGCCTGGAGCACCGCCCGCGCGGGCCTCAGCGAACGCGATGTGCAGATCGAAATGGAAGCCGAGTTCTTCCGCTTCGGCGGCCAGCGCACGGCTTACAGCTCGATCGTGGGCAGCGGGCCCAACTCGGCAATTCTGCACGGCTCGCCCGGCGACCGCGTGCTGCGCGACGGCGATCTGGTGCTGATCGACGCCGGCCCCGAGATTCGCGGCTACGCCAGCGATGTCACGCGCACGTTCCCCGTCTCCGCCGCGTTCAGCCCGCTCCAGCGAGAGCTGTACGAGCTGGTGCTGGCCGCGCAGCGCGAAGCGATCGCCGCCGTCCGACCGGGCGTCGAGTACAAGCAGCTGCACCTGCGCGCGGCGGCGACCATCGCCCAAGGACTGGTCGACGCGGGCATCCTGCGCGGCGCGCCGGACGACCTCGTCGCGCAGGACGCGCACGCCCTGTTCTTCCCGCACGGCCTGGGCCACATGCTCGGCCTCTCGACGCACGACTGCGCCGGCTACCTCGAAGGGCGCGTGCCCGAAGACCGCTTCGGGCTGGCCTCGCTGCGGACGGACCTGCCGCTCGAACCCGGCTACGTCGTGACCATCGAGCCGGGCATCTACTTCATCCCCGCGCTGCTGACCGATGCGGAGCGCCGCGAGCGATACCGCGGCAGCGTGGTCTGGGAGCGCGTCGATCGGCTGCTTGATTTCGGGGGAATCCGCATCGAAGACGACGTATTGGTCACCGATGACGGCTGCGAAGTGCTGAGCGCGGCGCTGCCCAGCGACGCGGGCGAAATCGAAGCGCTGCGGCAGAAGGCGCTGGCCTCGTGAGCGATCAGCCGGGCGGGCAACCAGACGAGCGGCGTCTGAGCCTCGCGCAGGTCGCCGCCTACCCACGCCCGGGCATGGCCGGCCCGGCCGCAATCGGCTTCACGCCCGACAGCGGCGCGCTGACCTGGCTGTGGAGCGAGTCGGGCGGGTTGGTGCGCTCGCTCTGGCGGGTCGACCTCGAAAGCGGCGAGCGGCGCGTGCTGGTCGGCCCCGACGACGGCCCGGGCGGCCTCTCCCGCGAGGAAGAGCTGCGCCGCGAACGAACCCGCACCCGCGAACTCGGCGTCACCTCCTACGCATGGGCGCGCGACGCCGATCCGGCCGTCCTGCTGATCCCGGGCGGGCCGCGGCTGCGCCTGATCGTGGGCAGCGCCGAGCCGCAGGAACTCGAGGACACGGAAAACGCGGTCGAGCCGTCGCTCAGCCCCGACGGGCGGCGCGTCTCGTTCATCCGCGACGGCGATCTCTACGCGCTCGACCGCGAGAGCGGCGCAGCGCTGCGTCTGACCAACGAAGCCGAAGACGGCCTCACCTTCGGGCTGGCCGACTATATCGCGCAGGAAGAATTCGGCCAGATGCGCGGGCACTGGTGGAGCCGCGACAGCCGCCGCATCGCGCTCGCGCGGGTCGACGCGCGGGGCGTCCCCGAGTACCCGATTGTGCATCAGGGAATGGAGCGGCCGGAGGTCGAGCGCCACCGCTACCCGTTCGCCGGAGAGGCCAACGCGGAGGTGCGGCTGGGCACAATCGACGCCGGCGGAGGCGATCTCGAGTGGCGCGAACTGCCCGACGAGGACGGCTATCTGGTGCGAGTCGCCTGGTGGCCGCAGCCCGGCCGCCCCGAAGGACGGCTGGTCGCGCAATGGCTCAACCGCGAGCAGAATCGGCTGCGGCTCTTCGCCTGGACCGCGGACGGCCAACGCGAAACGCTGATCGACGAGCGGCAAGAGCCCTGGATCAACATCGGCGATGAGGCGCGCGGGTTGGAGGACGGCTCGTTCATCTGGGCCGACGAGTCGACCGGCTGGCGGCATCTCTCGCTGCGCGCCGCCGACGGCTCGCCAATCCGGCGGCTGACCGACGGCGAGTGGATCGTCTCGGACCTGATCGGCGTCGACGAAGAGCGCCGGCTGGTCTATCTCTCCGCAACCTGCGACTCGCCGCTGCAACGCCGCGTCTACCGCGTCTCGCTCGACGGCGATGAGCCAGAACCGCTAACCGAGCCGGGCGGGGTGCAAGGCGCCGCGCTCTCGCGCGACGGGCGCTGGCTGGCGACGATGGGCTCATCGCTGGACCGCCCGCCCTGGATTGCGGTGCAGCGCGCAGACCAGACGGACGCCCGCCCTCGAATGCTGTTCGAGCAGCCCGAAATCGGCGCGGCAGCGCTGGGCGTAACCCCGCCAAGGCTGCGAACCTTCCGCGCAGCCGACGGCACGGAGCTATACGGCGCGCTCTACGAGCCGCCCGGCGGCGCAACGCCGGACGACGAGACAGCGAGCGGCGCACCGCCGCTGCTGCTCGCCGTCTACGGCGGACCGCACGCGCAGACGGTGGCCGACGCCTGGCCCTTGACGGTCGATCTGCGCGCCCAATATCTGGCGCAGCAGGGCTATCTGGTGCTCAAGCTCGACAACCGCGGAATGGCCGGGCGCGGCCTGGCGTTTGAGGCGCAGCTGCACCGGCGGATGGGCACCATCGAGGTGGACGACCAGGCCGCGGCGGTCGAGCAGCTGGCGGCCGCGGGCGAAATCGACCCGGCCCGCGTCGGCGTCTACGGCTGGTCCTACGGCGGCTACATGACGGTGATGTCGATGCTGCGGCGGCCCGATCTCTTCCGTGCGGGCGTGGCCGGCGCGCCCGTCTCCGACTGGGACGGCTACGACACCGGCTACACGGAGCGCTACATGGCGACGCCCCAACGCAACGCCGAGGGCTACCGCGAAGCGTCGCTGCTCACCCACGCCGCAAGCCTGCAAGGCAAGCTGCTGCTGGTCCACGGCGGAATCGACGAAAACGTCCACTTCCGCCACACCGCCCGCCTGATCACCGCCCTCACGGCGGCCAACCGGGACTACGACCTGCTGCTCTTCCCCCAGGAGCGCCACATGCCCCGCAACGCCGCCGGCCTGGAATACCAGGAGCGCAAGCTAGCCGAATACTTCAACCAACACCTCCACCCCCACCCCGCCAACCGCTAACCCCCACCAACCGCTGCCCCCCACGCAAAAGACCTGCCCCACACCCGCCCCACAACCCCCATCACACCCGCGCCCCCCTTCCGTCATACCCGCGCTCGCCGCGGGTATCTCGCCGCGCTGCGCACCAACCACCCTCCCCACCCCCCACACCCGCGCACCCCCTCCGTCATACCCGCGCGCCCTCTCCGTCATACCCGCGCTCCCCACCTCCGTCATACCCGCGCTTGCCGCGGGTACCTCGCCGCGCCGAGCACCAACCACCCTCCCCACCACCCACACCCGCGCACCCCCTCCGTCATACCCACGCCACCCTCTCCCGTCATACCCGCGCAAAAATAGATCCGTCATACCCGCGCTCGCCGCGGGTATCTCGCCGCGCTGCGCACCAACCACCCTCCCCACCACCCACACCCGCGCACCCCCTCCGTCATACCCGCGCGCCCTCTCCCATCATACCCGCGCAAAAATAGATCCGTCATACCCGCGCTTGCCGCGGGTATCTCGCCGCGCTGCGCACCAACCACCCTCCCCACCACCCACACCCGCGCACCCCCTCCGTCATACCCGCGCGCCCTCTCCCATCATACCCGCGCAAAAATAGATCCGTCATACCCGCGCTTGCCGCGGGTATCTCGCCGCGCTGCGCACCAACCACCCTCCCCACCACCCACACCCGCGCGCCCTCTCCGTCATACCCGCGCTCGCCGCGGGTATCTCGCCGAGTACAGCACGAAGCCTCGCGGCCGCGCTCCAGCCCAACGGCGCCGCGCGCCAGGCATTCGCCGAGCTGCTCTCCGAACCCGAGCTGGAGATGCTCCAGCGCCGCGCCCACCAAGCCCTCGCCGAGCGCCATCTACCCAACCCCCCCGCCCACCGCCGCGCCGTCCCATGGCCGCTGGTCTGAGCCACCTCCCAAAACCATCATCCCTCATCAGAATCGTCATTCCTGCGCAGGCAGGAACCCACGCGATCCTCACCGACCGTACACATCCGACATCCCGACGGCCCACCCAAACCGCTTCCCCACCGCCGCCGAACATTCAAAGCCAGCACAGCAACGCCCACCACGTAGATTCCCGCCTACCCAAGAATGACGGAGGTTCCGCGAGCGCTCTACGCGCTGTCAACCGACATATCCTCCGCCGGCGGGGCCGAATCGGAAAAGTGGCTGCTCACATACGGCGGAATCTGGCTCGTGGGCAGCGCCGTCGCGCTTGGGCCTGTGCGAACGTAGAATTCTTCGGCTTTGCCGACGTAGACCGGGAAATTGGACTTGTCGCAGCGGATCACGAGCACGCGCTCGTTGCGGTACGAGGTGAATTCCGGATGGACGCTGCCCCAAACGTTCGCGCCGATATGGTCGTTCACGATGTTGCGCAGGTGCAGCCCCATCTTGTCCTCATCCAGCACCTTGTCGTCATCGAGAAAGCCATCGTTGTCGAGGCCGAGCGGATTCCCGTCGTCGTCCACACCGATGATGAGCGTGCCGCCATCGGTATTGAGGAAGGCCGCGATGTTCTTGAGTACCTCGTCCCTCATATCATTGTCGGGCTCGCCGGTGTGGAGATTCACTCGGAGCGTCGACTTGAACTCGACGGTCTTCGACTCACCAGCAGCGATCATTCGAGCAATCTCATCGCCGTGCCCGCCATCCGGCCGAGCAGCGCTTCGCGCCACAAGCCGTTGCTGTTTAGGCGACAGGCCGCCTATTGACGGATCAAGAGCGAGAAAGCCCAGTCGTAATTTCCGCAATGCATGCGGCAGTTCGCCAGTCAACTGGTTGTTGTCCAGCCCCAAGCTGGTGAGGCTGGTGAGTTGGGCCAACTCAGGCGGGATCGCACCGGTCAACTGGTTGTCGTTCAGTCGCCACTCGGTGAGGTTTGTGAGCTCGCCCAACGCGGGCGGGATATTGCCCTCCAACTCGTTCCAGTCCAGTCGCAAGACGGTGAGGCTTGTGAGATAGCTCAGTTCGGGCGGGATTTTGCCGGTCAACTGGTTGTTGTTCACCCACAAGGCGGTGAGACTCGTAAGCTGGCCCAGCTCGGGCGGGATTTCGCCGGTCAACTGGTTGTTGTCCAGCCCCAAGCTGGTGAGCTTTGCGAGTTGACCGAGTTGGGGCGGGATCGCGCCGGTCAACTGGTTGTCGTGCAGCTGCAAGCTGGCGAGCTTCGCGAGTCGGCCGAGTTGGGGCGGGATCGCGCCAGTCAACTGGTTGTCGCTCAGATCCAAGTCTGTGAGGTTTGTGAGCCGGCCCAGTTCGGGCGGGATCGCGCCGGTCAAACGACAATTGCTGAGATTCAGGCCTCGCAGGTTGGTGAACTGGTAGAGCCAGGCCGGTATCTCGCCGTCGAGGTCCTTATCGCTCAAATCCAGCACGCCTCCAGATCTATCCGGCGAGTCCCCGTCCCATCGCCGGCGCAGCGAGCGCTCGCCCCTGGTGGGAGCAGACCGCCTGACATGGTCAAGCACCCACGCAGGCAAGGGTCCCTCGTCATCATCGTATCCTAAGGTGGCGAGCCCTGTGGATTTGAACAGTTCGGGCGGGATCGCGCCGGTCAACTGGTTGTTGGCCAGCCCCAAGCGGGTGAGGTTTGCGAGCTGACCCAGTCCGACTGGGATTGCGCCAGTCAACTGGTTGTCGCCCAGCCACAAGCCGTCGAGCTTTGCGAGTCGGCCGAGTTCGGGCGGGATCGCGCCGGTCAACTGGTTGTTGGCCAGCCCCAAGCGGGTGAGGTTTGCGATCTGACCCAGTGCGGGTGGGATGGGGCCAGTCAACTGGTTGTTGTCCAGCCACAAGCCGTCGAGCTTTGCGAGTCGGCCGAGTTCGGGCGGGATCGCGCCGGTCAACTGGTTGTCGCCCAGCCACAAGCGGGTGAGGTTTGCGATCTGGCCCAGTTCGGGTGGGATGGGGCCGGTCAACTCGTTTCCGTCCAGATTCAAGTGGGTGAGGTTGGTGAGTTGGCCGAGTTCGGGCGGGATCGGGCCGGTCAACTCGTTTCCGTCCAGATTCAAGTGGG
Source organism: Dehalococcoidia bacterium (assembly GCA_965203165.1). Taxonomy (GTDB): domain Bacteria; phylum Chloroflexota; class Dehalococcoidia; order Bin125; family Bin125; genus CATQGW01. Next base: position 2,870,629 of record OZ241849.1, on the reverse strand, counting down.
TGAGGTTGGTGAGTTGGCCGAGTTCGGGCGGGATCGGGCCCGTCAGCTGGTTTCCGTCCAGCCCCAAGCTGGTGAGGTTTGTGAGTTGGCCGAGTTCGGGCGGGATCGGGCCGGTCAACTCGTTTCTGCCCAGATTCAAGTGGGTGAGGTTGGTGAGTTGGCCGAGTTCGGGCGGGATCGGGCCTGTCAAGTGGTTTTCGCCCAGATTCAAGGAGGTGAGGTTGGTGAGTTGGCCGAGTTCGGGCGGGATCGGGCCCGTCAACGACGAGTAGTTGCAGCTCAGATCCAAGTAGGTGAGGTTTGTGAGCTTGCCGATCCAGGCCGGAATCTCACCGCCGAGGTCCTCGCCGCTCAGATAGAACCCGTCCTCGTCGGTGATGCGGTCAAGCACCCACACCGGCACCGCCGTCCCGTCGCTATCGACTCGTTGCCCTGCTACGCCACGATCGCCCATGTAGAGGATCTGGCCCAGTTCGGGCGGGATCGCGCCGGTCAACTGGTTCCCGTCCAGCCACAACTCGGTAAGGTTGGTGATCTGGCCCAGTTCGGGCGGGATCGCGCCGGTCAACTGGTTGTCGTCCAGCCACAACTCGGTAAGGTTAGTGAGCTGGCCCAGTTCGGGCGGGATCGCGCCGGTCAACTGGTTCCAGCCCAGATCCAAGCGGGTGAGGTTAGTGAGCTTGCCCAGTTCGGGCGGGATTTTGCCATCCAACTGGTTTCCGTTCAGCCACAGGCCGGTGAGGTTAGTGAGTTGGCCGAGTTCGGGCGGGATCGCGTCTGTCAGCTGGTTCCCGTCTAGCCGCAAACTGGTGAGGTTGGTGAGTTGGCCGAGTTCGGGCGGGATCGCGTCTGTCAGCTGGTTCCCGCCCAGCCGCAAGTTGGTGAGGTTTGCGAGCTTGCCCAGTTCGGGCGGGATTTTGCCGTCCAACTGGTTTCCGTTCAACCACAGGCCGGTGAGGTTAGTGAGTTGGCCGAGTTCGGGCGGGATTTCGCCGGTCAGCCGGTTACCGCCCAGCCGCAAGTTGGTGAGGTTTGCGAGCTTGCCCAGTTCGGGCGGGATTTTGCCGTCCAACTGGTTTCCGTTCAGCCACAGGCCGGTGAGGTTGGTGAGTTGGCCGAGTTCGGGCGGGATTTTGCCGCCCAGCTGGTTTCCGCCCAGCCGCAAGCTGGTAAGGTTGGTGAGTTGGCCCAGCTCAGACGGGATCGTGCCCGTCAGACCGCAGCGGGCGAGGTTCAAGCCTCGCAGATTGGTGATCTGGCAGACCCACGCCGGAATCTCGCCGCCAAGGTCCTCGCCGTTCAGATTCAGCACGCCCTTGTCCGTGATGCGGTCAAGCACCCAATCAGGCACCGCGTCTGCGCCATCAGCGCTCATGGTGACCTCTCAGTCCTGCGAGGCAGGATAGCGCAGCAGCCGTCGCAAGCCCTGCGCACACAGACCGTCTCCGCCGCCGCCCATCCGTCTGCGCTACCCTACGACGGATTGGAGATCTGCCATGCACCTGATGTACTTCACCGAGCAACCCATGTCGGCCTATGACGAGCACGCCGCGGATGAGGGGGTCACCGCCCTGCTCTTCTCCAACGAGCACTTCGACTCCGAGGCCGGGGCGCGGCTCTACCGCGACCGGCTGACCGAGTACCAGTTCGCCGAGGAGGTCGGCGTCGACGGCATCATGCTCAACGAGCACCACAACGCGCCCTTCTGCATGCAGGCCAAGTGCAACATCTGGGCCTCCGTGCTGGCCGGCGCGACCGAGCGGGTCAAAATCGTCCTGCTCGGCAACCCGCTGCCGCTGGCCGACAACCCCATTCGGCTGGCCGAAGAGCTGGCGATGATCGACATGATCTCGCAGGGTCGGCTGGTCTCCGGCTTCGTGCGCGGCGGCGGCACCGAGCAGCTCGCGACCGGCGTCAACCCGGCCTTCAACCGCGAGCGCTTCGAGGAAGCCCACGACCTGATCGTCGAAGCGTGGACGCGCCCCGGCCCCTTCCGCTGGGAGGGCAACCACTACCAGCACCGCGTGGTCAATCCCTGGGCGACGCCGCTGCAGCAGCCGCACCCGCGCGTCTGGATTCCCGGCGTCCTCTCGCGCGAGACTGTCGTCTGGGCGGCCAAGCACCGCTACCCTTACATCGCGCTGAACACCACGATCGAGGCGACCAAGCGCATCTGGCAGACCTACGACGACGCGGCGCACGAGGTCGGCTACGACCCCGGCCCCGAAAACCGCGGCTACCTGCTGCGCGTCCACTGCGCCGACACGACCGAGAAGGCGCTGGAGAACGCCTCGCAGTTCATGTGGATGCAGGGCGAATTCACCGGCCTGGCGCACCCTGTCTGGAGCAACCCGGCTGGCTACGCCTCGCCGCGCAACCGCGAAGCGCTGGTCGAAGTGATGAACGGCCGCCGCCCGCCGCCGCGCGCCAGCACCTTCGAAAACCAGGTCGAGAACATGCAGATCATCGCCGGCACGCCCGACGAGTGCGTCGCCAGGCTGCGCGTGATTCTCGAAGAGACCCGCCCCGGCATCCTCGCGCTCTGGGGCAACGACGGGCGCGTGACGCACGAAGACTCGATGCGCTGCATCGAGCTGCTGGGCACCGAGGTGATGCCCGCGGTGCGCGAGATCGGCGCGGAACTGGATCTGGACGGCCCGTTCGACTCGAACCCGCCGGTCAGCATCAACTACGACGCCGACGCCAGCGCGCGGGTCGCCGCCGGCGCAGCGGCGGGAAGCTAGGAGCGGAGGGCATGGCCACAATCGACATTCTGCTGCACGGATACTCCTTCGGCACCGACTCGGGCACGCCCGCGTTTTGCAGCGTGATCCTCGTCGAGTCCGAGGGTCGGCGCGTGCTGGTCGACACCGCGCATGTCGGGCGCCGCGTCCAGCTGCAGGAAGCGCTGGCGGCGCGCGGCCTGAGCGCGGACGACATCGACGTCATCCTGATGACCCACGCGCACTGGGATCACGTGCAGAACTTCGACGCCTTCCCCAACACGCCGATGGCGATCCATCCGCACGAGCGCCAGTACGCCAGCGCCCCGCATGTCAACGACTGGGCGACGCCGCAGTGGACCGGCGCGGCGATCGAGACGCACCGCCTGCAAGAGGCGTCCGACGGCGACGAGCTCGCCAAAGGCGTGCGGGTGATCGACCTGCCGGGCCACTCGCCGGGCAGCATCGGTCTGCTGGTCGAGACTGAAGCGGGCGTCGCGGGTCTGACCGGCGACGCGATGCACACCGCCGCGGTCGCCGTCGCCGGCCGCAGCCCGCTGGTCTTCTACAACGAGGCGCAGGCCAACGAGAGCATCGCCAAAGTGATCTCCCGCTCCGACCTGCTCTATCCCGGCCACGACCGACCGTTTCGGATGGTCGACGGCGCGCCGGAATACATCGAGCCGTTCAAGCTGACTCTCTCCGGCGTCCAGCCTCAAATGGAAGGCCTGACCTTCGCGCCGCCGCCGACAGCCCCCATCGAGCCCTGGATTATGCCCGGCATCGAGGATCAGCCGAGCTACGCCTAGGTGCGGCAGGCGCTGATCGGCGGTCGCCGGGTCGCGTATCAGGAACACGGCGATCCGCGCGGGCGCCCCGCGCTGATCATCCACGGCGCATGGGGCGGCCCCGCCTCCACGCTCTGGACCGGGCCGCGCCTCCGCTGGCATGCGCCGACCGCAGATCTGCGGCTGATCTGGTACGACCGCCGCTGCGCTGGCTGGTCCGAATACGTTGAGTCGGATTTCACGCTCGCCGACCTGGCCCGGGACGCGGTAGCGCTGCTCGACCATCTGAGGATCGAGCGCGCCGCCGTCATCGCGACCTCCGCCGGCGGCCCCATCGGACTGCGCCTGGCGCTCGACGCCCCCTCCCGCATATCCGCCCTCGCGCTGCTCAATACCGGCGCGGCCCTAATGCACCCCGATCCCGGCGTCGCACGCACCGCAGGCGTGCTGGACCGCCTCACTACCATGAACCAGCGTCTGGCGATGCTCGATCTCGCCGAGCGCGAAGGCGTCCGCGCCGCAGTGCTGGCCTATGAAGAAGAGTGGCGAACCCCGCCGCAGGCGGGGTTCGAGCAGGAGGAGCCGGCGCTCGCCGCCGCACGGCGGCATCGTGCGACCGCCCTGGCGCGCCTGCCGCAGACCGAGCTGATTCGCCTGGCCGCCGGCGCCCTGCGCAACATGCGCGCCCAGCGCGGCGTCGACCTGACCGCCGAACTCAGCGCCATCCAAACCCCCACGCTGATCATCCACGGCGACGCCGACACCACCGTCCCAATCGAGTTCGGCCAATCCCTCGCGGACATCATCCCACGCGCGGAGTGGATCGCGCTTAAAGGCAAAAGCCACGGCCTAATTTGGGACAAAGACGCCCAGGCGACAATCACCGAGTGGCTGCAAGCGCGCTAGGCTAGAGGCATGACGACTCAAGAGCAGCCCGAGATCCCGACCCCCGTGCGCGTCTGGAATCCCGCGCGCAACGGGGTAGAGCCGCACCGCTGCACGATTCGCTCGCGCGTGCTCTACGGCTATCTGACGCTCCTGTACGACCCGTCTAACCTGCGCGTCTGCCTGCGCACCGGCGATCAGCAGGAGTACCTGATGCGCCTGCCCTGGCTCAATCTGAACGACGCCCGCGAGCTCGACGGCGAGGCCGCAGCGGTTCACTTCGACGAGACCGCGCTCGAAGGCGAGATTGTGGACCGCACAATCTTCGCGCTGCGCGATGTGGACCCGGAGCTGGTACGGGACCCGGCCGAGGTGCGTCGAAACCTCGAGGAGTACTGGAAAAAAACGGGTGCCAAGCCGATGACCGGCTACGAGTTCGCCGAGCGGCTGCGTGCAGTGTTTGACAGCGACGAGGAGCGCCAGGCGTACGTTGACGATCTGAAGGATTTGTTCCCGGCAGACGACGATGGCGAATGAGTTGGAGATCGTCTCGTACGACACGAATGTCGTACGCGAAGCGATCGGACTAACCCGCCTCGGAGGTCGCTACCAGGAGCTGATTGGATCGCGTGCAGCCGCGCTGACCTACTTCGTGCAGGGCGAGTTGCGCGCGGGCAAACGCGGACGGATGCGTGAGCGTCGGCTGGCGGCGTTCCTTGAGGGAGCCCAGATATTGCCCGCGCCGGACGAAGCGATGCTGCGGCATTATGTGGACTCGAACCGGCTGGGCCGCAGGCTCGGTCTCCAACACGGCGTCGGCGAGGACCTGTGGATGATCGCACAGACGGCCCAACACGATTTCTCGTTCGTGACCCACGATCGCAACGCGGCGCGTGTGGCCAAAGCGATGGGCCTCGTGGTCTATACGCTGTTGCCGGACATTGAGGCAGACTACGAGCGGGATAGGGCGACGCTCGCCGAGACAGAAACCCGCGGCCGTTAGCGCGTGTTCACTCGTCCAGCGTCACGTCCGACCAGTCGTAGGCGTAGACCTGCGTCACCATTCCGCGCCACCAATGCTCGTCGTCGTCTGACAGATCGACGCCTTCGGGCAGGAAACTACCGCTTGGACGCCGCGTCTGAGCGTTGACCGCAAGCGCCACCAGCCACGGCCGGTTGTGCGCGCGGCAGATTTTGTCGCGGATATGGCCGAGTGGGTAGCGGATGCTGCGGGCGTCCGGTAGTCCAATCTCCTGAGCCAGATCGCCGTAGTCGATGGTGCGCATATCGCGAGCGCACCGCTTGAGAACGTCAAGCACTGCGGCCGTGTTTTTCGGTGCTTTTGCCATGTTCGTCAACCTTACTCGCTGGCCAGCTCGGCCAGCACTTCCTCGGTATGCTCCCCGAGCAGCGGCGGGCGGCGCGAAATTCGCCACGGGCTCTTTGTCAGCTGGTACGGCGCGCCCGGGTAGGTGACTGTTCGGCCGAGTTCGGGATGCTCAACCTCGACCTGCATTCCGCGTGCTACGAAATGCGGATCCTCCAGCGCCTCCTCCGGGCTGTGGATGATGCCCACCTGAAAGCCGTAGCCCTGCGCCTTGGTGAAGAACTCGTAGGCGGTCAGGTTCGAGGCGAGCAGGTCGAACGCCGCGCGGCCCGCGCCGAACACCGCCTGCGCCTCCTCGTTGTTCATGATGTCGGCCAGCGAGAAGCTCGCCATCTCGCGGCCCGCCAGCAGCAGCGGCGCTTCCGGCAGCTGATCCACCAACCCCTCCTCTTCCAGCCAGTCGTGCGCCAGGCCGAACTCGGCCGGCCGCCGCGGCGGGATGCCCGTGTTCACGTAGCGCCCGTCCTTGCAGCGAATCTGCGACGGCATCGACGGGGACACGCCCGCGTGGCGCCCGGTCTGCCGCTGCACGGTCTGGTGCGCGACCAGCCACGAGTACGAGCCGGCCTCCGTCGTAACATTCACCGCCGCGTTGATGTTTACGTCGATGAACTGCCCCACCCCGCTGTGATCGCGGTAGAGCAGCGCTGTCAGAATCGACATGAAGGCGTAGTGCGAGCCGCTGTGCCAGGCCTGCGGACCGCCCCCGCGCACCGGCGGCAGGCTGTGGTCGTCGTAACCGTTCATCCAGGCGAAACCGCCGTTGGCCGCCAGCGTGATGTCGCTGTGCTGCTCACCGCCGCGCGTCGAATCGCGCCCGAAATTGGTGATCGAGGCCCAGATCAGACCAGCGTTATCCGCAGACAGATCGTCGTAGTCGATACCCAGTTCGGCCAGCCGCTCGCCGCCGTCCGTTTCGATTACCACGTCAGCGCCGCGCACCAGCTCGGCGAAGCTGCGGCGGCCGTCCTCGCTCTCGAGGTCGAGCGCGACGCTGCGCTTGGACGTGTTGTAGTACCAGAACCACAGGCTCCGCTCGGAGTCCGGCTGGTCGTCGACGAACGGACCCCACTTGCGGGTCGGGTCGCCTTCGGGCGGCTCGACCTTGATCACGTCCGCGCCCATGTCCGCCATCAGCTTGCCGCACCACGCGCCGCGCTGGTCGGCGAGTTCCACCACCCGCAGATCGGAAAGCGCCGTCATCAGATCACTCCCTCCGCCGCCAGCTCGGCGATCTCCCGCTCGCTCAGCCCGAGCAGCTCGCCGTAGACGTAGTCGTTGTCTTCGCCCAGCACCGCCGCGCCGCGCCGCATCTCCCAGTCCGTCTGGCTCATCCGCACCGGGATGCCGTCCACCCGCACCCGGCCCATCTCTTTCTGCCGGATCGTCGGCCACAGCCCGGCTTCCGCCGAGTTGGGATCCTGGTCGATCCGCTGCTCCGGCGTCTGCACCGCGTTGGCCGGCACGCCGACCGATTGGAGCAGCTCGGCGATCTCGAACGGATCGCGCGGCAGGCACCACGCCGCCAGCAGCCGGTCCAGCTCTTCCTGCCCGGCGAGGCGGCCGTCAAGCGCGCGCCAGCGATCCTCGCGCGCCCAGTCCTCGTCGATCACCCGCGACAGCGCCTCCCAGTCGTCGTCGTTGCGGCAGGCGATCGCCACCCACGCCTCGTCGAACGAGCCCGGGATCGGCGCTGCGGCGTAGATGTTGTGCGGCGCCATCGCCGGATAGAGGCTGTGGTTCGCGTCGGGATAGCCCTCGCGCCGCAGCGGGCGGCCGTTGACCGTGTAATCCAGCAGCACCGGACCGTTCAGCGCCAGCGCCGCCTCCGTCGCCGCCACATCCACGTACTGCCCCTCCCCCGTCACGTTGCGGTGGTGGAGCGCCAGCATGATCGCCATCGCCATGAAATACGCCCCGGTGTGATCCATGTAGGAGTAGCCCCAGCCCGCCGGCGGCTGGTCGGGGATCGCCGAGCTCATCGTCAGCCCCGAGGTCGCCTGCACGATCGGCCCCCACGTCTTGTACATGCTGTACGGCCCCGAGTGCCCGAAGCCGCAGTTGGAGACGTAGATGATGTCCTCGCGCAGCTCCTTGAGCCGCTCGTAGCTGTAGCCCCAGCGCGCCATCACGCCCGCCGAGAAATTCTCCGTGACGACATCCGAGATGGCGACCAGCCGCTCGAACAGTTCGCGCCCCTGCTCGGTCTTGATGTTGAGCGAGACGCCCAGCTTCTCGACGTTGTGGTTGTTGAACGGCCCGCCCAGCTCGGGACCGCGCCGGTCGTCCACATAGGGCGGCATCCCGCGCAGGATGTCCCAGCGCCCATGGTTCGAGGGATCCTCAATCCGGATCACCTCCGCGCCGAAGGCGGCCATGAACTTGGTCGCGCCAGCCCCGGCCAGTTGCCCGGTGAAATCGCAGATGCGCAGACGCCCCAGCGCGCCGCGCCCGCCCGGTCGACGCATCGCAGCCCTCCTCTCTCGTTCGCCCGCCGGCCTGTCCGCAAACCGCTCAACAGCCCCGCGGCGGCCTACGCGCGGCAGTCTAACGCCCGCGTATATGCTGCCCTGAACGACGACCGAACGACGCGCGCATGAGAGGGGCGGCAAAATGGCGAACAAGGTGGCGCTGATCACCGGCGCGAGCCGCGGGATCGGCAAACAACTCGCGATCGACTTCGCGCTGGCCGGCTACGACATCGCCGCCGTCGCCCGCTCCACCGCCGAGTCGCCCACCAAGCTGCCCGGCACGGTGGACGAGACGGCTGAGCTGGTGCGCGAGGCGGGCCAACGCTGCGTCACGATCGGCGCGGACCTGCAGGACGCCGACGCGATCGACCGCATCGTGGACACGACCTACAGCGAGCTGGGCCAGGTTGACGTGCTGATCAACAACGCCGCAGTCGCCCCGCCCGGCAAGGCGCTCGAAGGCTCCCGCAACCGCTGGCGGCTGGCCGTCGACATCAACGTCAACGCGCCCTTCTACCTGATGCACGCGATCTGCCCGCGGATGGCCGAGGCGGGTGGCGGCGCGGTGATCAACATCGGCTCCGGCGCGGCCGTCTCGCCCGAGTTCGGGCGCGTCTCCTACACCACCACCAAGCGCGCGCTCGAGGCCATGACCGAGTCGCTTGCCCACGATCTCTCCGGCAGCAGCGTCTCCGTCAACTGCCTGCGCCTCGAGCTGTCCGTCTACTCCGAGGGCTACGCCTTCACGCTCGGCGAACAGGTCAAGCAGATGGAGTTTGAAGACCCCATCATCATGTCCGACGCCTGTCTCTGGATGGTCGCCCAGGGCCCGGACTGGACCGGCAAGATCGTGACCATCGCCGACCTGCGCAAATACGGCGCCGTCCGCCCGCGCACCCTAAAGTCGTTCGACTGACGGAGCCAGTGCCTGTTCCCACTTCCGCCTCCCGCCACTCCCGCGCGACATCAGATCCGCCACACCCGCGCGAGCAACTCCGTCATACCCGCGCGACAGATCCGTCATACCCGCGCTCGCCGCGGGTATCTCGCCGTGACCAGCACCAAGCCCCGCCCACGCCTGCTCACTCCCGCAAAAAATCAACCGCCACTCCCGCGCGACACCAGATCCGCCACACCCGCGCGAGCAACTCCGTCATACCCGCGCTCGCCGCGGGTATCCCGCCGTGACCAGCACCAAGCCCTGCCCACGCCTGCTCACTCCCGCAAAAAATCAACCGCCATACCCGCGCGATACCAGATCCGCCACACCCGCGCGACATCAGATCCGCCACACCCGCGCGACATTAGATCCGCCACACCCGCGCGACATTAGATCCGTCATACCCGCGCGAGCAACTCCGTCATACCCGCGCTCGCCGCGGGTATCCCGCCGTGACGAGCACCAAGCCCTGCCCACGCCTGCCCACTCCCGCGCAAAACCAACCGCCACACCCGCGCGACATCAGATCCGCCACACCCGCGCAAAATCAGCCGTCACACCCGCGCGACATCAGATCCGCCACACCCGCGCGACATTAGATCCGTCATACCCGCGCGAGCAACTCCGTCATACCCGCGCGAGCAACTCCGTCATACCCGCGCTCGCCGCGGGTATCTCGCCGCGACGAGCACCAAGCCCTGCCCACGCCTGCCCACTCCCGCAAAAAATCAACCGCCACACCCGCGCGACATCAGATCCGCCACACCCGCGCAAAATCAGCCGTCATACCCGCGCGAGCAACTCCGTCATACCCGCGCTCGCCGCGGGTATCTCGCCGTGACCAGCACCAAGCCCTGCCCACGCCTGCCCACTCCCGCTAGGCATACCCTCCGCACCCCGCACAGACCCGCGTCGCCGCACAGCGGAGAATCGCGAAACATGCGATATGCGTGAACACGCCCTAAGCTGAGACCAAGTGGATCGGGGGGTTCCCGATCGGCGCGGGCGTCGGGCCTTCCGAGGACGCGACCGCCCGAGCTTCGGATTGGGGGGAGTCCCCGATCGGCGAAAGGCCCCGTTTCTCAACGGGGCCTTTCGTTTGCCCGCGCTCTGGTGCGCCCTGATACAATGCCAGTGGCCGGGTCTTCCCGGTCGGCCCGGGCCCCGATGAGAGTCGGCGCAAGTCGGCAAGCGGGCCGCATAGCGAGCGCCCGGGCTTCGCGGGCGGCGCATTCGCCGCTCACGACGGGCCCCGACTACGGTCGGGGCCTCTCGCTTGTCTGCGCTCTGGACACTCTGTGCGCCACCGTCCGCCCCCGCGCCTCAGAAGTCGTTCGACGAGTGAGCAGGAAACTCGCTAACCTGAGGTCAACCAGGAATTCAGCCTGGTGGGTGGCCGTCGTGGCCGCGGCGTCCGCTCTAGATCGCAGCACGCGGTCGGCGTTGGGCCTCGGCGTAGCACGAGGCCTTTCGTTTGCCCGCGCTCCAGGGTGCCTGGATACGGCGCCGTCCGCCCCCGCACCTTGAAATCGTTCGGCTGAAGGACTACACTTGCGAGCAATTGGGCCGGGCTTTCCCGGTCGGCGCGGGCCGCGAGAGCAGCCCGAGCTTCGGGCTGGGCTTTGTTCCCAGTCGGCGGGGCCCCGACAAGCGTTGGGGCCTTTCGCTTGCCGCACGCTCTGGCGCGCACTTTGACGCGGTGCTCGCGGCTCATGAACAGATCGTTCAACGAATCATCCCTCAGGATCCGGAACGGCCCGCTCCTTCTGCGAATCTCGTTCGCGTGCAAGATGACCTGGTCGTGCCCGAAGAAATCGAACTCCAGCCGCTGAACGGCTGGTACGACCTCTTCCACGTATGATTCGATTGGGAAGATGCAGAACGCAAGCGAGAAAACTGGGAAGTTGTCGTCGATGTGCTTCAGCGACGGATCGCCGCTCTCATCCGCGTAGGCGATGTAGTCGCTGAAGCCGTTCGGCAGCATCACTAGCTCCCATCCGAGAGCTCCGGCGCTTGCAGCTCCCGAACCTCGGTCTCGATCGGATCCGGATCAGCGATCCGCCGCGACTCGTCGATCGCGCCCAACTCCTCCATCTTCCGCGCCTGCACCAGCACCCGCGTCTGAAACGAACCCACGCTCTGGTTGTACGTCTTCACCGCAGTGTCCAACGACTTGCCGACGCGGACAACGTGCTCGGTGTAGGTCGCCAGCCTGTTGTACAACTCGCCCGACGCATCCGCAATCTCTTGCGCGTTGCGCTGGATGTCCTCCTGCTGCCAGGCGACGCCGACCGTGCGCAGCAGCGCGATCAGCAGCCCAGGACTGGCGATCAGCACGCGGTGCTGACTCCAGGCGTCCTCCCAGATGCTCGGTTGGGCGTGCATCGCGGCGTCGAGGATTGTCTCAGTGGGCACGAACAGCACGACGAACTCGGGCGACTTGCCGTCGATCGCCTCGGTGTAGTTCTTCGCGCTCAGCGAGCGCGCATGGTTCATCAGCGATCTGGCGTGCTGGTGCAGCGCGACGCGCCGCTCAGCCTCGTCGTCCGTCTCGTGCGACCGCAGGTACGCCTCCAGCGGAGTCTTCGCGTCGACCGGCACCGTCAGCCCGCGCGGCAGGCGAATCACCGCGTCCGGGCGCACCGCGCCCTCGTCGGTCGCGGCTTGCGCCTGGCGCGAGTAATCGACGTGCTCCCGCATCCCCGCCGTCTCCAACACCCGCTCCAGTGTCAGCTCCCCCCAGCGCCCGCGCTGCTGCGGCGAACTGAGCGCGTTACGCAGCCCGCTGGTGGTCTCCCGCAACTCGCCCAGCTGAACGCGCGTCGTGCCGATCAGCTCCTCGACCTTCCCGTACGCATTCTCGCGCGCCTTCTCAATCTCGCCGACCCGCTTCTGTAGCTTCTCCAGCGTCTCGCCGACCGGCTTGACCAGATTGCCCACCGCCTGCTCGCGCTTCTCCAGCTCGGCGTTGGCCAGCTCCGCGTGCTGTTCAAACTGTGCCGCCGCCTGCTTGCGGAACTCCTCATTGCTCGCCTTGGCGACCTCCGCGGCAATGCCCTTGAAGCGCTTGTCCAGCTCCTCGCGCGCCTTGTCGATCTCCTGCTGCCGCGCCTCGTGATCCGCCCGCACTTTGGCCAACTCGGCCTTTGTCGCGGCCAGCTCGCGCCGTGTCTGATCGTGCAGTTCCCGCGCCTCGTTCCGCTCGTTGGTGACCGTGCCGAGCGCCGCGCTGCGCTCGCCCAGCTCCGCTTTCGCCTTGGCCAGCTCCGCCGCCGCCGTCTCGCTCGCGGTCTGCGCCTGGCGCAGCGACGCCCGCGCCTGCTCATGCTCCTCCGACTTCGCCGACAACTCCCGCTCCCGCTCTTCGAGCGTCGTCCGCGCGGTGGCCAATGCCACTTCGGCCTTGCCCAACGCCTCCGCGCGTTCGCGGCGCAGATCGTCGGCCTGTTCGCGCGCCAGCCCGGCGCTGCGCTGCGCGCGAAGCCAGCCGAGAAAAACCGCGGTGGCCAGCAGTGCGAGAATGATGACGGCAATTTCCATGATGACGCTCCCCGCTCAGGCTATGCGATGATGGCGCGGGCGAAAGGAGGCGCCGATGCGGCGAGGGGCGCAAAGCATGCTCGCGCGACTGATCGCGGCGGCGCTGCTCGCCATGGCCTGCGCGCCCGCCGGCGTTTCGCCCGCCGAACAGACGGGCGCAGAGCAAGCCGGGCAAGCGGAGCAGCCGGACGGCGGCGCGACGACCGTGATGACCGGCCGCGTCGTCTGGCAGGGCGGCGATGCGCAGCTGCCCGACGGCGCAGTGCTTACCGTGACGCTCGCCGACACCAGCATCGCCGACGCCGCCTGGACCGTGATCTCCCAACAGGTCATCGAGGACGCAACGCGGCTGCCCGCCGCTTTTCGCCTCGAATACGACCCGACCAAGATCGATGAGCGCTCCGAGTACACCCTCTCCGCCAGCGTCGACCTTGGCGACCAACTGCTCTACACCAACGACACCGCGCACACAGTGCTGACCCGCGGCGCGCCCGCCGAGAGCGATATCGAGGTGATCGCCGTGCGATAATGGCGGCGCCCTGAAGAGGCTCAAAGAGGAGGTTCAGGATGGAAGTCCCGCTGCTCGTCAACGATTTTCTGCGCCGCTCGACCAAGCTGTTCGCCGAGTCCGAAGCCGTCGTCGACGGCGACCGGCGCTTCACCTGGCGGCAGTTCGGCGAGCGGGTCAACCAGCAGGCCAACGCGCTCGCCGCGATGGGCGTCGGCAAGGGCGACCGCGTGGCGATCATCGCCCCCAACAGCCACCAGTTCCTCGAGACCTTCTACGCCACCGCCGCGATCGGCGCCGTGATCGTCCCGATCAACTACCGCCTGATCCCCTCCGACTTCGAGTACATCCTCCAGCACTCCGAGGCTCGCGTGGTGATGGTCGACGCCGAGTTCACCCACCTCGTCGACCCAATCCGCGCCTCCATTCCCTCCGTTGAGCACTACCTCGCCATTCCCTACGGCGACGCGCAGATCGCGCCCGGCTGGACCGACTACGAGGGCTGGATCGGCAGCCACCCAACCTCCGCGCCCGCCGATCCGCAGTTGGACGAGACCGACCTGCTCAGCATCAACTACACCTCCGGTACCACCGCCCGCCCCAAGGGCGTGATGATCACCCACCGCAACGCCTACATCAACGCCTACAACTTCATCGCCCATCTGCGCATTCAGCCCAGCGACGCCGAACTTTGGACGCTGCCCATGTTCCACGCCAACGGCTGGGGCGGCGTCTACGCGATCACCGCGATGGGCGGCAAGCATGTCGTCCTGCGCGCGCCCGAGGCCGACGACATCTACCGCCTATTGCAGGACGAGCGCTGCACTTTCGCCTGCATGGCGCCGGCCGTGCTCGCCCGCATCCTCGAATTCGAGCGCAAGGACGAGTTCGAAATCACCACCCGCCCGCGCTTCACCGTCGCCGGCGCGCCGCCGCCGCAGGCCTTCATCGAGCGCCTCGAAAACGAGCTGGGCTGGGAGTTCATCCAGATCTACGGCCTGACCGAAACCTCGCCGATCCTCACCCTGGCCCAGCCCAAGCCGCAGATCGAGCCCGGCAGCCCCGCCTGGTTCCGCAACAAGGTGCGCGCCGGCCACGACGTGATCGGCGTCGAGGTCAAGGTGATCGACGAAGACGGCGCCGAAGTCGACTGGGACGACGAGACGATCGGCGAGATCGTGGCCCGCTCCAATGTCGTGCTGAAAGGCTACTGGCGGCAGCAGGAAGAGACCGACAAGGTGATCGTCGACGGCTGGTTCCACACCGGCGACATGGCCACCGTCAACGCCGAGGGCTACATCAACATCGTCGATCGCGCCAAGGACGTGATCATCTCCGGCGGCGAGAACATCTCCTCGATCGAGGTCGAGGATGTGCTCTACCAGCACCCCTCCGTGCTGGAGGCCGCGGTGATCGGCGTGCCCTCCGAGCAGTGGGGCGAGACGCCGCTGGCGCTGATCGTCCCGCGCGAGGGCTTCGCCCCGACCGTCGAGGAGATCGTCGCGCACTGCCGCGAGCAGATGGCGCACTTCAAAGCCCCGCGCCGCATCGAGTTCGTCGAAGCCCTCCCCCGCACCGCCACCGGCAAGCTCAAAAAATTCGAACTCCGCGAAACCTACTGGCAAGGCATCGAAAAGCGCGTCAACTAGCGCCCCCGCGCCGCAAACGCGCCCGGCCTGCTGTGGACCGCGATGAGCCGCTCCCTTAAACTGGGGAAGAGGGGGCAGCAATGCCGACGGTCCGACTCTCCGTCAAGCCCGCGCTGATCGACTGGGCCTGCGAACGGTCTGGCCTCGCTCAGAGCGAGCTTGAGCGACAATTCGCCGACCTCCCCAAGTGGCGCAGCGGCGAGAAGGAGCCCACGGAGCGCCAGCTGCGCAACTTCGCCAAAGCGACATTCACGCCGTTCGGGCACTTTTTCGGCGATGCGCCCCCGGCCGACGATCTCCCGATCGACGACTTCCGCGTGCGCGGCGGCGCTGCGCCGAGCAGCCCATCCCCCCACCTGCTCGACACCATCTACCTCTGCCAGCGTCAGCAAGCCTGGTACGTCGACCACCTCACAGCCATTGGCGAGCCCGAGCTGAATTGGGTTGGCTCCGAGAGGATCGGCAATGACCCCTCCGCGGCAGCCCATCGTTTCGCCAGGCTGGCCGACCTCGGCGTTGAAACGCGCGCGAACGCAGGGTCGTGGGAAGTAGCGCTGCGGGATGTGCGCGAGCGCGCCGAAGCCGCCGGTGTGCTCGTGATGGTCAACGGCGTCGTCGGCAACAACACGCACCGCACGCTGAATCGCGACGAATTCAGCGGGTTCGCGCTTTCCAATCCGCTGGCGCCTCTCGTGTTCGTCAACAACGCAGACTACAAAGCCTCCCAGATGTTCACGTTCGCGCATGAGTTTGGCCACCTGCTGCTGGGCGAGTCCGGCGTATCCGACGATTCCGTCGGAGTTGAGGACGCGCCCGGCAACGAAACGTGGTGCGATCGCTTCGCCGCCGAACTACTGGTCCCTGCGGACGATCTTGCACGCGAGACAGCCGCATCACGTACAACGCTTGGGGACGATCTCCAGCGGCTGGCGCGCCACTACAAGGTGAGCAGCCTGGTGGTTCTGAGGCGGCTGCGAACGGCGGAGCTGATCAGTTCCACCGAGTATCGACGGCTGTTCGAGCGCGAGCGTGCGGGGTTCGAAGCATGGCATTCGGCGCAACGCGAGCAATCGTCGGGCGGCGGAAACTTCTACAACACGTTCTTTCAGCGGACTGGACGGAGTTTCGCCTACGCCGTAGTCGCCAGCACGCTTGAGGGGCAAACCGGCTACAAGGAGATGTCGGACCTGCTGGGCATCTCATCGCTCGATACGTTCAACAAAATCGCCGTAGAGCTTGGCGTGCTGAGCTCATGAGCGACCTGATCGACGCAAACGTCATCATTGATGCGAACGCCCACTACTACAGCATGGAGTTCTGCCCCGGTTTCTGGGATTGGCTGGCTACAGCGCTCACCGATGAAAGCGTGGCGCTGATCCCCGCGGTTCGCGATGAGCTGACGCCGCGCAGTCCGCTCCTGTCGCGCTGGCTTCGCGAGGATGCGCGAGTGAGTGCGCCAACAATTCAAACGGCGCTTACGGATGCGCACCGGACAGTCAGGGCTGCCATTCAGCAGATGGATTGCACGCCAGAATCCCGAGAGAAGTTCCTCGCCGGTGCCGACTTCCAGCTTGTCTCATACGCCGTCGCCGGAAACCACCGAGTCGTGACTCGTGAAACTCCGGAAGATCCCCGCAAACGGAACAAGCGCCTCAAGATTCCCGATCTGTGCGGCCGCCTTTCGGTCCCCTGCATCGGACCGTTCCAGATGCTCCGCGAACACGAAGTCCGGCTGGAGTGGGCGCGATCGTAATCGCGCCCCTACCCCAGCACCCCGCTCAGGAAATTGTTCACCCGATTCGTTGCGTCCGTCCCCGCCGGCGTTGGGAAGCTGTCGAACCCGTGCGGAGCCTCCGGGAAGACGTGCAGCTCCGTCTCGTGCCCCGCCGCCTCCCAGCGCGCCGCCATGAACAGCGAGTCGTCCAGCAGCGGATCCAGCGTCCCGACCACGAAGATCGCCGGCGGCATGTCGTGCAGCCGCGCCAGCAGCGGCGTCACATCCGGGTCGTCGCGATCCTCCGGGTCCACATAATGGTCGATGAACCACTCCATAATCGGGCTGGAGAGGATCAGATTGCGCTCGCCCCAGAGCCGCGCCGAGGGCGAGTGCCGCAGGTCGAACACGCCGTAAATCAGCGCCGCCCCGCGGAAGCCGGTGTAGCCGTGTCGGTCGCGCATCCGCAGCAGCGTCGCCGCCGAGAGGTGGCCGCCCGCCGACTCCCCGCCAATCGTGAAGACATCGCTGCCGAACTCCGACTGCCCGTGCTGGATCAGCCAGGCCGCCGCCGCTTCGCAGTCGTCGTTGGGCGCCGGCCAGCGGTGCTCCGGCGAGAGCCGATAGCCCACCGAAACCACCGCCTGCTGCGTCGCCTGCGCCCGCGCCCAGAGCCGCTCATCCGCGCCGTCGTGCGAGCCAATCACCCAGCCGCCGCCGTGGATGTGCAGGTAGACGCCCCGCACCGTCTCGGGCGTGAACACCCGAATCGGAATCTCCCCCACCGGCCCGGGAATCGAGCGCTCCTGCGCGATGTCGTCCAGCCGCGCCGGCGGCGGACCGAGCACGCCGCCCTGCGCCAGCAGATCGCGCAGCTCCTGCGGCTCCATCTCATGCCACGGCTTCCCCTGAGCCGTCATCGTCTCGATCATCTCGTTCAGCGCCACGGTCTGCGGGTCTGCGCGCATCAGACGTTCCTCTCACCAACCAGCTGTCCGCCAGCCGCGATCCGGCTGCAACCTTCGCGAGAGTATAGCGCCGCCGCCGCGCGAACGCCCGTACGATGGCGGCGCTGTAAGCTGGGCGCATCATGGCTGACGATCCCGCAGGCCCGACCAACCAGACGCTCTACTACGGCGACTGCCTCGACTGGATGCAGGGCTGGCCCGACGAGTGCGTCGATCTGGTCTACCTGGACCCGCCGTTCAACAGCAACGCCGACTACAACATCATCTTCGGTCAGGAGAACGGCACCCCGGCGCAGGTGCGCGGCTTCGAGGACACCTGGCGCTGGGACGAGGCGGCGGCGCAGCGCTCAATGCAGCTCGAATCCGCCGTGGCGCATCCGATGCACCAGGCCGCGACCGCGCTGCGGACCCTGCTCGGCCCCTCAGGGATGCTCGCCTACCTCACCTACATGGGCGAGCGGCTGGCGGAGATTCGCCGCCTGCTCAAACCCACCGGCAGCATCTACCTGCACTGCGACGACACCGCAGCGCACTATCTGAAGATCGTGATGGACTCCATCTTCGGCGCGCGCAACTTCTGCAACGACATTCACTGGCGCCGCGCCACGGCGCACAGCGACTCGCGCCGCTTCGGACGGATCAGCGACAATCTGCTCTTCTACGGCAAAAGCAGCGAGCGCTTCTGGGACGGCGACGCCGTGCGCGAGCAGCGCGCCCTGGAAGATGTCAAAACCGCCTACCCATCCGAAGACGAGCGGGGCCGCTTCCGCAACGCCGACCTCACCGGCCCGCGCCACCGCGCGCGGCGCGGCAGCCCCAGCACGCAGCCCTGGCGCGGATACGACGTCTACGAAATGGGCCGAGTCTGGTCCGTGCCCAAGAGCGGCGACTACGCCGCCTACATCGAGCGCGAGTTCATCCCCGGCTACCGCGCCATCGCCGACATTCACGAGCGGCTGGACGCGCTCGACGCGGTTGGGCTCATCCATCACCCCACGACCGGACGCTGGCCGGGCCTGAAGCGCTACGCCGAAGCCGACCGCGGCAGGCTGCCCCAGAACATCATCTGGACGCCGACCGGCTTCACCAACTTCAGCGCCCGGCGCGGCGAAGCGCTTGGCTATCCGACCCAGAAGCCTCTCGCCCTGCTCGAGCGGCTGATCAAAGTCTCGTCGCGCCCCGGCGACCTCGTCCTCGACCCCTTCTGCGGCTGCGGCAGCGCCGTCGTCGCCGCCCACCAGCTGGGGCGCCGCTGGGTCGGCATCGACATCTCCTCAATGGCGATCGACATCGTCCAGGAGCGCCGCCTCGAAGCGCTCGGCATCCAGGCCGACATCCAGGGCATCCCCCGCGACCTGGTCAGCGCCCGCCGCCTCGCCTCCGAGCGCTGGCTCGACTTCCAGGCCTGGTCCGTCATGCTGATCCCCGGCATGGCCGCCAACCAGCGCCCCGGCGCCGACGCCGGGATCGACGGACGCGGCATGCTGCTCGTCGCCCCGGAGGGGCGCGACGCGCGGCTGGTGCTGGCCCAGGTCAAGGGCGGCGGCTCATTCAGACTCAGCGAGCTGCGCGACTTCCTGCGCGTGATCGAGCGCGACGACGCGGCCTGCGGCGTGTTCATCACCGTCGATCGCGTGCGCTCGCGCGCCGCGCGCACCGAAGCCGCCCAACTGGGCGAAATCGCCGTCGGCGCGAACCGCCACCCCCGCGCCCAATTCTGGTCGATCGAGGAGTATTTTGACGGCGCGCGGCCCAACCTGCCCGCGCTGTCCGACCCCTACACCGGCCGGCCAATCGAGCCCACCATCTTCGCCCAGCAGCGGATCATCTAGACCTCAGCGGATCACCGAGAAAGGAACGCCCATGACACTGATCGAGTCAATCGAGGAGACCGCGGAGGGGCTGCTCTTCCGCCTGCTGGCCGCGACCGACGGCCTGACCGCCGAGCAGCTCGACGCACGCCCGCTGGACGACACCAGCTCGCTCTTCATCCTCGCCACGCACGCGATCTCCGCGACCGAGTGGAACTTCGTCGAGGTGCTGGCCGGCCGACCGGTCGATCGCACCCGCCAGGTCGAGTTCGACGCCAAAGCGGCCGACTTCGAGGATCCGTCCGCGATGCTGCGCGAACGCTGGACCGCGGCGCAGGCCGCAATCCACGACGCGCTCGCCTCGCTCGATCAGGACGAGTGGGACCGCGAGCGAATGCACATCTTCCAGCAGCGCGAGATCACCGGCTGGGCAGTGGTCTGCTCCGCGCTGGCCCACACCGCCGAGCACGTCGGCCAGGCCGAACTGACCCGCCAGCTGCTCGATTCCCAGGGCGCGTAGGCGCCGCGGGTGTTTGGCGCGACCGATATGACCGGCGCGATCCGCCCCCGCCGCATCCTGCGCGCCGTCTTGCCGGCGCTGCTCCTGCTGCTCGCCGCCGCGCCCGCGATCAGCTGCCGCTCCGAAGCCGAGTCGCTCACCCTTGAGCAGGCCGTCGGTCAGATGCTGCTGATCGGCTTCCGCGGCCTCGAACTCGAAAGCGAAGTCCGCGCGCTCCTGCGCGAGGTGCAGCCCGGCGGCGTGGTCCTGTTCGACTACGACGGGCCGAGCAGCGGCGAACTGCCGCGCAACATCGAGTCGCCCGCTCAGCTGCGCGCCTTGACCACCCAACTCCAGGAGTTCGCCGAAATTCCGCTGCTGATCGCGATCGACGCCGAAGGCGGATACGTCAACCGCCTCAAGGAGAAGTACGGCTTCACCGTGCTCGTGCCGACCGCCCGGACGCTCGGCGCGGGAACCGTCGCGGAAACCGCCTCAGTCGCCGCGGCGCTCGCCGCCGAACTGGCCGAAGCCGGCATCAACTGGGACCTCGCTCCGGTCGTGGATGTCAACATCGACCCCGAAAGCCCCGCCATCGGCCGCTGGGAGCGCTCATTCAGCGGCGATCCGTCGGTGGTCGCCGCCCACGCCGAGGCGTTTCTCGCCGCCCTGCAGGACGGCGAGATCGCCCCCACGCTCAAGCACTTCCCCGGCCACGGCAGCGCCTCCGGCGACACTCACCTGGGCGTGACCGACGTGACGGAGACCTACCAGCGGGAAGCGGAGCTCGCCCCCTACCGCGCCCTGATCGACGCCGGCTACGACGGCGCGGTGATGACCGCCCACATCGTCAATCGCCAACTCGACGCCAGCGGCCGCCCCGCCACCCTGTCGCGCCCGATCATGACCGACCTGCTGCGCGGCGAACTCGGCTTCGACGGCGTGATCGTCTCCGACGACATGCAAATGGGCGCAATCGTCGAGCAATACAGCCTCACCCAGGCCGCAATCGAGGCAATCCGGGCCGGCGTAGACATCATCGTCCTGGCCAACCAGGCCGGCGATTACGCGCTCGCCAACATCTACCGCGTCCGCGACGCAATCCTCAACGCCGTAGCCTCAGGCGAGCTCCCCAAAGCCCAAATCTACAAATCCGCCACCCGCATCCTCGCCCTAAAGCGCGCCCACCACATCCGCTAGCCCCACCCCCGCCCGCCACACCCACGCGAACCAGACCGTCACACCCCCCCACCCACCTCCGCCACACCCGCGCACCAAGCCCCGTCACACCCGCGCAAAAGAGATCCGTCACACCCGCGCAAAAGAGATCCGTCACACCCGCGCAAAAGAGATCCGTCACACCCGCGCAAAAGAGATCCGTCACACCCGCGCAAAAGAGATCCGTCACACCCGCGCGAAAGAGATCCGTCATACCCGCGCTTGCCGCGGGTATCTCGCCGCGCCGAGCACCAAGCCCCGCGCCAACTCCCCCACACCCCAAGCCCCGCCACACCCGCGCAAAAGAGATCCGTCATACCCGCGCTTGCCGCGGGTATCTCGCCGCGCCGAGCACCAAGCCCCGCGCCCAGCTCCCCCGCACCCCAAGCACCGCCACACCCACGCACCCACCTCCGTTACACCCGCGCACCAAGCCCCGCCACACCCGCGCGAAAGAGATCCGTCATACCCGCGCTTGCCGCGGGTATCTCGACGTGACGAGCACCAAGCTCCGTTCCCACCACCGCCACTTACCAAAACCTACCAAGACCTACCAAACCCGACCACGCCCCAATCCCTCCGACCAGATACGACCCCCACCTCCAACCGCGCAAAATCCGCCACACCCGCCCACCCCCAAACACACCCCACCGCCCCCACTCCCCCCAAACCCTGCTACCATCACAACAGAACACCAGTGCCACGAAAGGCCGCACCCACCCATGCCGCTCTCCCCGCAGCGCCGCCGACGCGCCCTCCGCGCCCACGAACTCCGCCAGGAATGCCGCACCATCCGCCAAATCGCCCACGAACTCCACGTCTCCCCAACCACCATCCACGACGACCTCCGCGCCGTCGAAACACACCAGGCCGACTTCGCCCGCGCCACCGCACAGGACGCCCTGCTCCAACACCTCGCCCTGCTCCGACGACGCATCCACGACCTCATGGCCGACCCCCTCAAACTGCTCGAACCCTTCGCCGCCCAATACCCCGACGGCTCCCTCCAACCCCTCTTCCAACACATCAGCAGCGCCGAACTGATCCGCCACCTCCAGCAGCGCGACCGCGCCCTCGAAGCCGCCCTCCGCGAATACCGCCTCTCCGCGCGCGACCTGCTCCGCGCCGCCCAAACCGGCCAACTCGACGCCCAAACCGCCGCCGACGCCGTCAACCAATACCCCGCCGAAGAACTCGCCGACGCCCCCCAGCCCAGCGAGCAGCCCGCCAACCAGCCCGAACAGACCCCGAACAACCCTGAACAAACCCGAACAACCCTGAACAACTCCGAACGCCCCCAACCCGCCCGACCAGATAGGGCCGCCCGCAAAATCCCCCTGCATCCGCCCGATCAACGCAACCCCGAACAGACCCTCGACCAGGAGGTCGCCGAAATCCTCCAATCCTTCCAAAACGCCGGCCACCCCGGCGACGACCTCTGGTCCCGACCCGAAACCGCCCAAACCCTCAAACAACTCCTCGCCCCCACCCACCACCCCGCCGCCACCCTCTAATCCACCGCCGCCACTTACCAAGACCTACCAAACCCGACCACGCCCCAATCCCTCCGAACAGATACGAACCCCACCTCCACCCACCCAAAATCCGCCACACCCGCGCGAGCCACCCCGTCACACCCGCGCGAGCCACCCCGTCACACCCGCGCGAGCCACCCCGCCACACCCGCGCGAGCCACCCCGTCACACCCGCGCGAGCCACCCCGTCACACCCGCGCGAAAGAGATCCGTCATACCCGCGCTTGCCGCGGGTATCTCGCCGCGCCGAGCACCAAGCCCCGTTCCCGCCACCACCCCCAACCCACCCCCGCCACTTACCAAGACCTACCAAGACCTACCAAACCCGACCACGCCCCAATCCCTCCGACCAGATACAAACCCCACCTCCACCCACCCAAAATCCGCCGCACCCGCGCCCCCACCTCCGCCACACCCGCACCCCAAGCCCCGCCACACCCACGCAAAAGAGATCCGTCATACCCGCGCTTGCCGCGGGTATCTCGCCGCGCCGAGCACCAAGCCCCGCGCCAAGCTCCCCCGCGCCCCAAGCCCCGCCACACCCACGCACCAAGCTCCGTCACACCCGCACACCCAGCTCCGTCACACACCCGCACCTAGATCCGCCACCCCCGCGCGAGCCACCCCCGTCATACCCGCGCTTGTCGCGGGTATCTCGCCGTGCCGAGCACCAGGCCCCGCTATCACCAAAGCACCCCACTGGTGTAGAGTGACAACCGTGAACCACGCCGCCAACCCCCCGACCGCCGCCCAACGCGCCCGTCGCGCGGCGGCGGCGCTTACCCGATCGGGGGGGGGGGGCATAAACTCCTCCCGATCGCCCTAGCGATCGCCGCGCTCCTGCTCGCCGCCCTGACCCTCGCCCAAGCCGCCACCCCCGCCTCAACCCGCCGCTATCTGGCGCTTGATGCCGGCGGCGAACACCAATGCACCCTCCGCGCCGACGGCGTAATCCGCTGCTGGGGCGGCAACCAGGCAGATCTGCGCGACATTCCGGAGGGCCGCTACACGGCGGTGAGCGCCGGCGACTGGCACAACTGCGCCATCCGCCAAGAGAACGGCGAAATCGCCTGCTGGGGCGCGGAAGGGAACGCGCCGCAAGGCGCGTTCGTTGATGTCGCCGCAGGCTGGCACTTCGCCTGCGCCATCCGCGAGAGCGACAGCGCGCTTGAGTGCTGGGGAACAAGCAGCTTCGGCCGCAGCGTGCTTGACTACGGCCAAGCGGATCCACCGGAGGGCGAGTTCGCCTCCGTCAGCGCGGGCTATCTGCACGCCTGCGGACTGCGAACGACGGGAGAGATTGCCTGTTGGGGCCGCGCCAACCTTGGGCGCACTGCTGCTCCCGAGGGAGTCTTCACGCAAGTGAGCGCGGGGACGACGCACTCTTGCGGCCTGCGCGAGAACGGCGCGGTGGAATGCTGGGGTCTGAACAACTTCGGCCAGCTCAACGCGCCGTCGGGAGTCTTCACGCAGGTGAGCGCGGGCGCGTGGCACAGCTGCGGGTTGCGCGAGTCGGGGTCAATCGAATGCTGGGGGGATGACCGTTACGGACAGTCCAACGCTCCATCCGGGCGCTATGTCGCTGTGAGCGCGGGGATGCGCCACTCCTGCGCGCTAAACAGCGAGCGCGCTCGCTGCTGGGGCGGGCAGGATGATCGCCTGCCTGAGCTGATTGCGGAGCTTGCGCCGACAACGGCTACTCGGACCGTCGCGGATACTTCGAGCGACGACGAGGGCGGCGCAACGCCGGATCCTGTGAATCCCGACCCGCCCACTCCCACTCCGACGCCAACTCCCACGCCCACTCCGACCACCTTCACCGCAGTCAGCGCGAGCTGGTCGCACAGCTGCGCGCTGCGCAGCACCGGCACGATCGTCTGCTGGGGCAACAATTCCAACAACCGCGCCACGCCGCCGACGGGTTCCAACTTCACGGCCGTGGCGGCGGGAAGCAGAAGCGGCCACAGTTGCGCGCTGCGCAGCACGGGCGCGATCGCTTGCTGGGGCGACAACGGCCAGAACCGCGCCACGCCGCCGACCAGCGGCAGCTTCAGCGCCATCAGCGTCGGCGCAGCGCACAGCTGCGCGCTGAGCAGCGCCGGCGCGATCTCCTGCTGGGGAAACGACTTTTACAACCAGAGCTCACCGCCGTCGGGCACGTTCACCGCCATCGCGCTGGGCGACTATCACGGCTGCGTGCTCAACAGCAGCGGCGCGATTTCCTGTTGGGGACGCGGCGACAACACCAACAGCCGCACCGCGCCGCCCTCAGGCGCATTCAGCGCGATCGCGCTGGGAGGCTCGCACGGCTGCGCGCTGAGCAGCGCGGGCGCAATCTCCTGCTGGGGACAGAATGATTACAACCAAAGGAGCGACGCGCCCTCATCGGGCACGTTTACGGCGATCAGCGCGGGTTCTGAACATACCTGCGCGCTGAACAGCGCCGGCGCAATCACCTGTTGGGGCCGAAACAACCACGGTCAGACCACCGTCACCGCGGGTACCTACACGGCGGTCAGCGCCGGCCGCGATTTCACCTGCGGCATCAAGACCGACGGCACGATCGCCTGCTGGGGCAACAGCGCCACCAACCGCCTCATGGCCCCGTCGCCGTAGGACCCGCTCCGCCGCACCCGCGCGAGCGAAGCGCGAACAGCCCCCGAACGGCTCCGTTGCCCCTATCCTTGTCAGGCGCGGAGCGGCCGCGCGCCGCACAATCTCCAAAGGAGCGCATCATGCCAGTCGATCCCGCCGTCCAGGTGCTGTTGGACCAGCTCGAAGAGGCCGGAGGGCCGGACATCTCCGAACAGACGCCGCAGCAAGCCCGCGAAATGATCCAGGGCTTCGCCCTGATGCAGGCCGGCGCGCCCGAGCCGGCCGTCGTCTTCGACCGCGCCGTGCCCGGCCCCGCTGGCGAAATCCCCGTCCGCGTCTACGCGGCTGAGGGCGACGACCTGCCGGTGGTGGTCTTCTTCCACGGCGGCGGCTGGGTCGTCGGCGACATCGAGTCGCACGACGGTACCTGCAAGCAGTTGCTGGCCGAACTGGGCGAGGCGATCGTGGTCTCGGTCGACTATCGGCTGGCCCCGGAGCACAAGTACCCCGCCGCCGCCGAGGATTGCTACGCGGCCGCGGCCTGGGTCGCCGAGAACGCCGATCAGTTCGGCGGCGACGGCTCGCGCCTGGCCGTCTGTGGCGACAGCGCCGGCGGCAACCTCTCCGCCGTCGTCTCGCAGATGGCGCGCGACCGCGGCGGCCCGGCGATCGCCGCCCAGGTGCTGCACGTGCCGGTCACCGACCACAACTACGACTGGCCGTCCTACAGCGAGAACGCCGAGGGCTATCTGCTGACCCGCGCGAGCATGGTCTGGTTCTGGGATCACTACCTGCCCGACGCCGCGGCCGGGCAGGAGGCCTACGCCTCGCCGCACCAGGCGGACGATGTCTCGAACCTGCCGCCGGCCCTGGTCCAGACCGCCGAATACGACCCGCTGCGCGACGAGGGCGAGGCCTACGGCGAGCGGATGCGCGAGGCCGGCGTCGAGGTGCAGGTTCACCGCTACGACGGCAACATCCACGACCCGTTCATGATGTTCGCCGTCAACCCCGCCGGCGTCGAAGCGCTGAAGGAAGCGGCGGCCTTCATCACCGCGCGCTGGTAAGCGCAGCCATGGAGCGGGCGGCCGCCGCGCGGCGGCAATGCGATCGGGGCGGGCAATGCCGCTGACCGAAGAGGCGAAAGCGGCGCTGGCGCTGCGCGCGGGCGCGCCGCCGCTCCACACCCTGTCCGTCGCCGAGGCCCGCGCCGCCTCCGCCGCCGCGCGGGCGAAACCCGCGAGCCCCGAGCCGGTCGCGCGCATCGAGGACCTGAGCATCCCCGGTCCGGCCGGCGGCATTCCGGCGCGGCTCTACTCGCCGCGCCCCGACGATCCGCTGCCGGCGATCATCTACTTCCACGGCGGCGGCTGGGTGCTCGGCGACCTCGATTCGCACGATCCGCTCTGCCGCGCGCTCGCCAACCGCGCCGAGGCCGCCGTGGTCTCGGCCGACTACCGCCTCGCGCCCGAGCACAAGTACCCGGCCGCCGCCGAAGACGCCTACGCCGCCGCGCTTTGGCTGGCCGAACACGGCGCCGACTGGGGCATCGATCCGACGCGGATCGCCCTGGCCGGCGACAGCGCCGGCGGCAATCTCGCCGCGGTCGCAGCGCTGATCGCCCGCGATCGCGGCGCGCCGCCGCTGCGCGCGCAAGTCCTGATCTATCCCGTGACCAACTGCGACTTCGATGTCGAGTCCTACCGCGTCAACGGCGACGGTTCGGTCGGCCTCTCGGAGGAGGGCATGCGCTGGTTCTGGCGCTGCTACACACGCACGCCGGCCCAGGCCGCCGAGCCCTACGCCTCGCCGCTGCGCGCCGACACGCTGCTCAACCTTCCGCCCGCGCTGGTGATCACCGCCGAATACGACCCGCTGCGCGACGAAGGCGAGGCTTACGCCGCGAGACTGGAGCGCTCAGGCGTGCAGGCCGAGCTGATCCGCTACGACGGCGTGATCCACGGCTTCGTCGGCCAGTTCGCGGCGTTCCCCGAGGGCCGCGACGCGGTTGGCAAGATCGCGGACTTCCTCGGGCGGACGCTGAGCTGAGTTGAGCGCCCGCCGGCGCTACATCTGCGCCTGGAACGACGCCAGGTCGAAATAGTCGCGCCAGCGCGCGATCTTCCCCTCGCGCAGCTCGAAGACGCCGCAGACCAGCACGGCGACCTCCTTGTCGCCCATCAGGAAGCGGTCGACGCGCTCGTTGAGCACGACATCCCCGTTGGCCGCCTGGTGGACGACCTCCCAGCCGCGCGAGGTCATCTGCGAGACGCCCTTGAGCGCCTCGCCGACCGCCTCAATTCCCACGGCCGGCTCCATCGGCATGTTGTGGTAGACCGCGTCCTCGGTGAAGTAGGCGATCAGCGCCTCGGCGTCGGGGTGTTCGGCGTCGAACTCGTTCATGAACGCGGTGACGACTTCTTCGGGCGTAGGCATTTCGGCAGTTCCTTTCCGTGCCCCCAAAGTCTAGGCGCTGGCCAGCCGCTCCACCGCCCCAATCGCCCGCCCCAACGAAGGCGACCGCTCCGCCGCCCGCCGCGGGTTCCACTCCGATTCGACGAACTCGCCGAGGATCACGTTGTAGAGGATTGGGGTGTCGGCTGTTCCGGGAGAGCCGCCGACTCCGATGCGGATATCGCGGTTTCGGGATCGTCGCGCGATCCGGATCAATGTCCGCTTCGGGTGGCGCTCGGAGTCCGGCTCGCGGGGCAGTCGCGTTGCAGAGATCTCCAGTCGTGCCGCCAGACCAGGATCGGCCAACAGCCACGACTCGATGGACCGGACAGCGACCCGAAAGCAGAACAGTTCCGGCGGGTTCTGCGCTGCGGCCGCGACGAGAGTCGGCGCGCATTCATCTTGATCGAGATCGCAAAGAACGAGCCAGGGGTCGCGGCGAGCGGCAGCGGCGTAACTGGGGAGACGACTGATCAGATTGGCGCGACCGTCGGTTCGATAGACATTGGCGACATCCATCCCCGCGTCCGCTGCGAGTCGTCGGACAACCGCCTCGTCCAATCGCCCCTCCACCGCTGCCCTGATGTAAACCATCAGTACAGCGAGAGACGAGGCGCTCGTGGTCCTACCCAGGGAATGACGGCCTCACCGCGCGGATGCCCGGCGCCGACCAGAGCGCACAGCTGCTCCTCATCGGATGCGAAAGAAACCGAGGTACCGTCCTCTGTGTATTGCAGCAGCGCGATCTCGCGCAGTGAGATCGCGTCGTCGCTGAGCAGTGTCGGCGCTTGAGTCGTGACGAACACCTGCCGTCGCCGCTTCATGGCGACTCCGGCAAAGACTCCCGCCAGCACGCGCACTGCTCCGTCGTGGAGCGAAGTTTCCGGCTCTTCGATGAGCAAGGGACCTGCGTGATCTTCTTGTGCGGCCCACAACAACGCGATCAACCGCAGCGTGCCGTCGGACAGCTCGCTATCGCTCTGCCAGGCCTCTGAGTCTTGCCAGTGGTCGAAGCGCGCTTGGAGGTACGGCGTCCCAATAGGTTCGTCAATGCCTATCTGCAGATCAGCGAAGTGAGGCACGATCGTCCGAAGCGACCTGACAACCCACTCGAGTCGCTGATCGCGAGCTTCAGGCGGGGTTGCCAGGATGATTTCGGCAAGACTGCGGCTAGGGCGCTCGTCGGGTGAAGTAAAGGACGCCATGCGAAACATGTGCGGCGAGGGATCGCAGTAGTCGATCGACGCCAGAAAGTCGGCGAGCGTCCGGAACTCGCTGTTGGCGTGAACCTGCTCAAGGGCAGTTTGTGTGAGCCGCTGTGGATCGCGCCGGTCGTCTTCGTCCGGCCGATCCAGCACGACTCGCCCTTTGTGCATCACGCGCTCAAATTCGACAGCCGCAGAATCCCCCGCGAGTCGCAGATGCGCCTGTTGCTCACTCTCGCGCAGCGCGAGATTGTAGGACCAAACAGGGGCCGCACCAGGTTCCTCGGCGACCTCTACGCAGATCGAAACGATGTCGTCGTCCGGCGGCGCGGTAAGCGAGCGGATGCGCGGAAGGGACGCGAGCGGCGGACGGTGGTAGCGGCCGGCATGACGCAGACCACCGCCGGAGGCGATACCGCGCAGGAAGAGAAGGGCCCCGAGCAAATTCGACTTCCCCGTTGCGTTCGCGCCCACGATGAACACGCGGCGTTGCAGATCGATGTCAATGTCGCGGAAGTTGCGAAAGTTGTGCAGCTTGAGTCGGGTAATGAACACAGCGCGTCTCCCGCTGCCAGCGTACGTCAGGTCAGCGTGATCCGCCCCTGCGGGCCCTCGATCGTCGCGAACAGCGCCGCCTGCGCCGCCGCGTCGACGCGCAGCGACACGCCGATCGCGTCCAGCGCGGCCTGCACCGACGCCGGATCGGGGTGCTCCGCGCGAAACTCGACCAGCGTGCAACCTTTGACCGCGGTCTCGCTCGGATGCAGCGCGTCGCCCCAGTCGATCAGAAACGGCGCCAGCCCGTCGAACAGCGGCGGCCAGCCGCCGATGCTGAGCCGCCAGTCCAGCCGCGTCCCATCCGCCAGCACTCGGCCCAGCGGCCGCACCTCGCCGAGGTCGTAGCCCGCGGCGCGCGCATTCGCCACCCGCTGCTCGATCTCCGCGCCCGCCTTGGCGCACCAGTGCGGCACCCGCGTCTGCTCGCTCAGATGCAGCCCAAACGGAAGCGGCCCCTCATGGTCCGGCTGCTGCGGATCGGGCCCGATGATTTCGAGATACGCGCCGTCCTGCAGCGCGAGCAGGTGGTTGTAGACCCCGCGCCCCTCGAAGCGCCCGCCCAGCTCGGCGCGGACGCCCGTCGCCGCCTCGATTTCGGCGACCGACGCCTGTACATCCCGAGCCGCCAGCACGATGTGATCGATCATTTGGGCGCCGCCTTTCCGTGCGCGGCGTCGAACGCCGCCTGCGCCTTCGCGCGCAATTCGCTGTCTGTGAGCCACTCCAGCGCGGTCATCGTCATCGCCCGCGCCGCGCGCAGCGTCGCCGCGTGCGCCTCGTCCGTCGCGGCCGCGGTGGTGAACTGCGGCGTGTGATTGCCCGCCTCGGCCTCGATCGCGTAGATCGGATGCAGGCTGGGCACCACGTGCGACACGTCGCCCATGTCCGTGCTGCCGAAGCCGCCGCGCGGCGGGCCCTCCAGATCGAGCGCGCGGACGCCCTCATCCTCCGCCCAGCGCCGCCCGAAGACCTCCGCCAGCGCGGCGTTGGATGCCAGGTCGCTGTAGCGCGGCCCGTTCCACGACAGCGTCATCGCCGTCTCCGTCGCCTCCGCCGCGCCGCGGAAGCAGGCCGCCACGCGCTCGCACATCGCGTCCAGCAACCCCTCCCGCGAGGCCCGCACATAAAACTCCGCCGCGGCCCGGTCGGGAATGATGTTCGGCTTCTCGCCGCCGTGCTGGATTACTCCGTGAATCCGCACATCGGGCTGCGACTGCTGACGAAGCAGGCCGATCGCCTGGTAGGCCAGCACCAGCGCGTCGAGCGCGTTGCGCCCTTCCCAGGGCGCCGCCGCCGCGTGCGCATTGCGGCCTGTGAACTCAACCGTGCAGGTATCGATCGCCAGCACCGGCGGGCGGAGCAGGTTCCCCGTGCCCGGGTGAACCATCAGCGCCGCGCCGACATCCTCAAACGCGCCCGCCTCGATCAGCCGGATCTTGCCCCCGCCGCCCTCTTCCGCGGGCGAGCCGAGCACCCGCACGCTGCCTTCGAGTCCGGCCGCGTCAAGCGCCGCCGCCGCGCCCAGCCCCGCCGCCGCTCCGGCGATCGCGATCAGATTGTGTCCGCAGGCATGGCCGATCTCCGGCAGCGCGTCGTACTCGCAGAGGATCCCGATCCGCGGCCCGCCGCCGCCGCGCTCCGCCTCGAACGCCGTCTCCATTCCGTAGGCGCCGCGCCGCACCGCGAAGCCGCGCGCCTCGAAGAACTCGGTCAGCGCCGCGTGCGCGTGATGCTCCTCGTAGTTCTCCTCCGGATGCGCGTGGATATCCAGACTCAGCGCACGCAGCGCGGCCGAGGCGTCCTCGATCGCCTCAATGGCAGCTCGTTCGGCGGCGGCGGTGCTCACGTCGGTTCGCTCGCTTCCTCGGTGAACTCCCTCAGCGAACCTACTCGGTGAACCAGCCGCCGTCGGGGTGGATGATCTCCCCCGTCACGTACGACGATTCCCCGCTCGCCAGCCACAGCGCCGTGTTCGCGATCTCGCGCGGCTGCCCGAAGCGCCGCATCGGCGTCAGCGAGAGCACCCACTGATTGAGCGTTTCATCGCCCGAAATCGCCGCCGTCATCGGCGTCTCGATGAACCCCGGCCCGATCGCGTTGACCCGAATGCCGTCCTGCACCAACTCCTGCGCGAGCACCTTCGTCAGCATCCACACGCCCGCCTTCGAGACGCAGTAGTTCGCCGCCCCGGCCATCGGGAACTTCGCCATGATCGAGGCGATGTTGATGATCGCCCCGCCGTTGCCCAGCTCGATCATCTGCCGCGCGCAGGCACGATCCGTCAGCATCACCCCGGTCAGATTGACCGCCATCACCTTCTCCCAGTGCTCGATCTCCTGGTTGGCGATGTACGACGCCGTGCGATCCTCGCCCAGCTCCTGCGACTCGCCGCTGACGTACTCCGCGTTGGAGACGCCGGCCGCCGCCACCACCACATCCAGCCGCCCGAACTCCGCGACGGCGCGCTCCGCAAGCGCCTCGTTGTCCGCCTCCGCCGACGTGTCGCAGCCCATCACCACCGCGCGCCGCCCCAGCGCTTCAACGGCTGCGACGGTCTCCGCCGCGCGATCCGGCAGCAGATCGGCGAGCAGCACATCGGCGCCCTCCTCCGCAAAGCGAATTGCGCACGCCGCCCCGATCCCGCTCGCGCCGCCCGTAATCACCGCCGTCTTGCCCGCCAGTTGATCGCCCATCTGAGCCGTCCCTTCACTGCGCCTCCGCACACTCCCTGTGCGCTGCTCGCGCGCTATAGGATACGCACTACGCCGCGCTGCCGCGCAGCGTGTAGTCTGCTCTGGCAGGAAATCCCCGTCTGGCCCGATCGGGCGCGGGCGGAAGAACCGGAAGGGAATGACCATGATGCACCGCACAGTGACGCTCGGCTGGAGGTCGCTCGGCCTCATTGCGTTCGCGCTGATTGCCCTGGGCAGCCTGCTCGGCATGCTCGCGGTCGGCTTCAGCCGCGCCGACAACCACGAGCCCGGCGCGACGTCCGCCATCCGCGTCTACGCCGAGCGCCTGGCCGACGGCCGCGTTGAAGTCGGCGTCCAACAGCGCGAACTCGACGGAACCTGGGGGCGCGTCTACGAGCCCAACCGTCGGTTCATCCCCCCCGACGCGGAGACCGGCCGCCGCCTGCACAGCTCCCCAATCGAGCTCAACGTCGATGACGGCGCCGAAGTCGCGCGGCAGGATCTGCTCGCCCTGATGGGCGACTGGGCCCGGCGCGGCGCCGCGTTCCTGAACACGCAGGGCGACGACCCGATCATCTGCATCAACATCGATCCGCGCAACGAAGGCCGCCGCCTCCTCTGCGACGGCTTCGAAGCCGACTACAACGGCAAGGTCACCCTCGTCGAGGGAACCGACCCCGACGCGGTGCGCGCCGAGCTCCGCGCCCGCGTCGCCGCCGGCGACGCCGCCGGCGGGATCATCGCCTCCAGCTACCCCGGCACCATCGTCGGTGGGCAGGTGGGCACCGAGGCCGGCCTGGACGTCCCGCTCTTCTACTTCGGCTTCGTCATTCCGCCCCTGATGCCCGACCGCGAGTCCACCTACTGCATCCTGCACCACGGCGAGCGGGGCATCTTCTGGAACGCCGTTGATGAGGCCGCGTACGCCGCCAACCTGCACCTCGGCATCGAATCGCTCGGCCTCTACAACTACTTCGCCGACGGCGAACAGCTCAGCGGAGCGATCCGCGAATGCATCAACCGCGACGCTGTCGCCATCGCGACGACGCTTGGCGACCCCGAAGGCGTGCGCGACGCTCTCGCCGAAGCCAGCGACGCCGGCGTGAACATCGTCTCGTACAACTCCGGCGCCGCCTTCGCCGCCGAATTCAACTCCGCGCTCCACATCGCCGTTGATGAAGCGGGCATCGGCCGCAAAGCCGGCGAGGCCTTCACCGCCGACGGCGTCAGCGGCGACATCCTCTGCGTCATCCACGAGCCCGACAATGTCGCCCTCGGCGAGCGCTGCGACAGCCTCGACGCCGCCTACGACGGCGGCTCCGTCGAGCAGTTCCCGATCTACGCAGCCGAGGACGCGCAAGGCACGGCCCGACTCATCGCGCAGCGCCTCGGCCAGGGCGGCGTCGGCGCCATCTTCACGCTCGGCGCGGATGCCGCCAGGCCCGCCATCCTCGCCATCGAAGGCCTGGGCGCAGACGTGGCGTTCGGCGCCGTCGGCCTGAGCGGCTACGCCTACGAGAAGAGCGTCAGGGGACCGATCGACTTCGTCATCTGGGACCAGCCGGAGCTGCAGGGCTATCTCGTCACCGCCGCGATGGTCCTCGCCGAGCACATGGTCGTCGACCCCGCCGGCTGGTTCGGCGGCGCGCGGCTGACCATCGAGCCGCAGATCTTCTACCGCGAAGACCTCGACCGGATCTTCGGCGAGCTGCTCCAGCCGGCGCGCTGAGCCGCTGTGGGCGTGGAGGCGGCGCGCCTGCCGCCTCCACGCCCGTCCCGCCGCCCCGAAGATTGGCTCCGATCCATGTCGCCAATCGCTGCGTCTGAGCGCTTGCAGGAGTATGATCAATTGGCTAGGTTCCGCGTGAACAACGCCGCCGCCAGAGAGCGGGGCGCGGAGGCCGTGATGCCTCGTCAGTCGATCCCACAGCGCCCTATCGCCACGCAGATCATCGCCCACAGGAGGTCGCTCGCTCATGCCTGAGTCGTCGTCCGAAACCGCAACCCCGGCACTTGAACGCGAGCGCGTCACCGTGCGCTTCGCAGGCGACTCGGGGGACGGCATGCAGCTGGCGGGCAACCGCTTCGCCGACGCCACCGCCCTCTTCGGCAACGACTTCAGCACTCTGCCCGACTTCCCCGCCGAAATCCGCGCCCCCGCCGGATCGCTCGCCGGCGTCAGCTCCTTCCAGATTTCCTTCTCGCAGCATCAGATCTTCACCCCCGGCGACGAGCCCGACACGCTCGTCGCGATGAACCCCGCCGCGCTCAAGTCCCATCTCAACGCGCTGATCCGCGGCGGACTGCTGGTCGTCAACAGCGACGCCTTCACCAGCGCCAACCTCAAAAAGGCCGGCTACCCCCAGAACCCGCTCGAAGACGGCTCGCTCGACGACTTCCGCATCATCCGCGCACCGATCACCACCGCCGCCGTCGCCGCCGTGGGCGACCTCGGCCTCTCCACCCAGCACGCCGAGCGAACCAAAAACTTCTTCGCCCTCGGCCTGATCTACTGGCTCTACGACCGCGACCTGCAACCGACCCTCGACTGGATCGAGGAGCGCTTCGGGCGCGCGCCCAACCTCGCCGAAGCCAACCGCCGCGCGCTCCACGCCGGCCACGCCTACGGCGAGACCACCGAGGTCGCCGACGCCCATGTGCGCGTCCCGCCCGCCCAGCTGCAACCCGGCGAATACCGCACCATCACCGGCAACCAGGCGCTGGGCCTCGGCCTCGTCGCCGCCTCCCAACTCTCCGGCCTCGACCTCTTCTACGGCTCCTACCCGATCACGCCCGCCTCCGATGTGCTCGTCGAGCTCGCCGCCCTGCGCAACTTCGGCGTGCGCACCTTCCAGGCCGAAGACGAAATCTCCGCCGTCGGCTCCGCCATCGGCGCGGCCTACGGCGGCGCGCTGGGCGTGACCGGCACCAGCGGCCCCGGCATCGCGCTCAAGTCCGAGGCCATCGGCCTCGCCGTGATGACCGAGCTGCCGCTGATCGTGCTCGACATCCAGCGCTCCGGCCCCTCCACCGGCATGCCCACCAAGACCGAGCAGACCGACCTGCTCCAGGTCATGTTCGGCCGCAACGGCGAAAGCCCGCTCTGCGTGCTCGCCGCCAAGAGCCCCGGCGACTGCTTCTACATGGTGCTCGAAGCCGTGCGCATCGCCTACCAGTTCGTCACCCCCGTCATCCTGATGTCCGACACCTACCTGGCCAACACCGCCGAGCCCTGGCCCGTGCCCGATGTCCACCAGCTGCCGCGCATCGACACCGGGTTCAGCCGCGTCGAGCGCGACGACTTCCAGCCCTACCGGCGCGACCCCGAGACGCTCGCGCGGCACTTCCAGCCGCCCGGCGAGCCCGGCATGACCCACCGCATCGGCGGCCTCGAAAAAGCCGATGTCAGCGGCGATGTCTCCTACACGCCCGAAAACCACCAGCGCATGACCGACCTGCGCCAGGCCAAAGTCGACCGCATCGCCGATTTCATCCCCGAACTCGAGGTCGACGGCCCGCCCACCGGCGAACTGCTCGTGCTCACCTGGGGCAGCGCCTACGGCGCCGCCTTCACCGCCGTACACGACGCCCGCGGCCAGGGCGCCGATGTCGCCCACGCCCACCTGCAATACCTCAACCCCTTCCCCAAGAACCTCGGCCACGTGCTGAGCAACTACCGCCAGGTGCTAATCCCGGAGTCGAACATGGGCCAGCTGCAGCTGCTCGTGCGCGCCAAGTACCTCGTCGACGCCCAGGGCTGCAACGAGGTCACCGGACAGCCCCTCTCCGCCCGAACCGTCACCGCAGCGATCCTCAGCGCGCAAAGCCGCTGACAGCCTCCAAACAGCCCACAAGGGAGTCTCGCATCATGGCCATCTCCAGCCCCGCCGCCCCGTCCGAAAACGGCGCGATCATCCCGATCGCCGAGCAGGAACTCTCCCGCAAGGACTACGCCTCCGAGGTCGACACCCGCTGGTGCCCCGGCTGCGGCGATTACTCGATCCTGGCGCAAACCCAGCGCGCCCTCTCCAACCTCAATGTCGCCCCCGAGAAGATGGTCTTCGTCTCCGGCATCGGCTGCTCCTCGCGCTTCCCGTACTACATGGAGACCTACGGGATGCACTCGATCCACGGCCGCGCGCCGACCATCGCCACCGGGCTCAAGCTCAGCCGCCCCGACCTGCTCGTCTTCGTGATCACCGGCGACGGCGACGCCCTCTCGATCGGCGGCAACCACCTGCTCCACGCCCTGCGCCGCAACATGGACCTCAAAATCCTGCTCTTCAACAACCAGATCTACGGCCTCACCAAAGGCCAGTACTCCCCCACCTCCGAGCTCGGCAAAACCACCAAAACCTCGCCGATGGGCACCACCGAGCGCCCGCTCAACCCGATCAGCATCGCCCTCGCCGCCGAAGCCACCTTCGTCGCCCGCACCTTCGACACCGACCCCCAGCACCTCACCTCCACCATCGAAGCCGCCGCCCGACACGAAGGCTCCGCCTTCGTCGAAATCCTGCAAAACTGCAACATCTTCAACGACGGCGCGTTCCGCGAATTCACCGACAAAGGCGTGCGCGACGACCGCCTCGTCTACCTCGAGCACGACAAGCCGATGACCTTCGGCAAAGACCACGAACAGGGCCTCGCGCTCACCGCCACCGGCCTGCGCGTCGTCGACACCGACGGCCCCGACCACCAACTCGTCCTCACCCACGACGCCCATCGCCCCAGCGCCGACATCCAGCAACTGCTCTCCCGCCTCGCCTACCCCGAAATGCCCGTCCCCATGGGCATCATCCGCCAGGTCCAGTCCCCCTCCTACGGCTCCCTGCTGGAAGAGCAAATCGCCCACGCCCGCAACACCCAGGGCGAAGGCGACCTCATGGCCCTCGTCAAAGGCAACAACACCTGGCTGGTCGAATAGCCCGACAACCAAGCCATCCCGCAGCGCCTCTTCTACTCAGCCGCCGCCCCCCCCCCCCCCGCAACCGCATCAAGCAGAGCGGGAAGCCCTTCAGCACCAGCAGGCGCATACCGCTCAAGCTCCGCTCCGTCAGGCGGGTAGAGGGCGATCCAGCCGCCGCTGGCCAGGTCGTAGACCCAGAACGCGCCTGCCGAGCTGCCCGTAAATTCGCTCGCGGCGGAGAGCGCCCAGTCGCGCCCGTTCGGCAGCGTGAGGTCGAGGCTGTGCTCGCCGTCGGAGACCTGCGCCGCGCCGCCGCCGCGCACGATCACGCAGGCTGCGCCGCCCACGCTGACCACGGCCGGGCCCGTCTCGGGCTTCGCCGCCTCGGCGCAGTTCAGCGCGCCGGCGTCGGCTGAGCCGGAAACGCCGCTGCCGGTAGGGCATGCCGAGCTGCTCAGCCAGAGGATAAAGCCGTGCGGCAGCGCGAAGTCGAACCAACCGCTGCCCGAACGCTGGTAGTACACGTAGGTAAAACTCGTGAGCGCTAGACCGATGCAGCCGATCTCCTTCCCCGCGTCCTCGAGCGCGTCCCACAGATTTGATGCCGTTGCCGACCGGCAGTGGCTGCCGTTATTGAGCCACGTAGCGTAGGTGGGAATTTGAACAGTGCTCAAACACTCAGTGAGCGATGGCGTTGGTTGTGGCGGCGGAGGTTGCGGTGTGGGCGGCGGCGGCGCCGAATTGGTGCGACGAGATTTGGGCGCCCAGGCCGAGGCGACTTTGCTGCTGCCTGCTTTGGGCAAGGCTTGGACGTAGAGGGTGTAGTAGGTGCCCGAGCTCAGCCCGGTGAACCTGTGCGACCTGCTGGTGCTGGGGAGCGTCCAGGTGCTTGATGAGCCAGTGCGCTTCACTTTGTAGCCGCCGGCGTCGGCCACGGCGCTCCAGTTGAGCGTTAGGCTGGTTTGGCCGACATTCGTCACGCTGGTGCCGCCCGGCTTGGGCAGTTGCTCCGCCCTGGTGGTCGCGGGGACCGACGCCCAGTCGGATTTGAGCACGAAACTGGGGCTGATGGTGCGCACGGAGCGCACGCACAGCTTGTAGGGAGTCAACGCAGTGAGGTTGGGGAATGGGTACTGGATGTCCTGATTGCCGGTGCCGCTCACCCCGCCGGCAGCGCTCGCCGAATCCGGCGTGAAGGTCTCCTTGACGCCATCCGCGTCGCAGTTCGCGCCCGTGACATGCTTCACGGTGAAGCTTGTGCTTCTATCCCCACTCGACGAGGGCCAGCTGATGGTCACCGTGTTATGCGTGCGGTTGCTGACGGAGGGCGTCGGTTTGGGCGGGATGCAGACGCTGACCTCTGGGATATTGAGCAGCGCACAGGAACCGATCTCCTCAATGGTGTACTTGAGTCGATAGCTGTAGTTGGGCACTGTTCCCTCGACGCGTTCGCGGCGGCGTACGACAAGCGTGTAGGTCGTCTTCGCCGAACTGCTCTTAGGCGCAGTCCAGGTCAGCCCATTCTCATCCCGCTGATCGTTGGGCTTGGTCACTTCGCCGGCCGGCCCGACGATCAGCAGCTGGGCGTCGTTGTCGTCGCTCGACTCGTCGCTGCAAGCGTTCGCCGTCGACGGGTATGTGCAGAAGCTGTAGGTGTAGCCGCGTCGTGCCGTGAACGTGTAGAGAACAAAGGCGTCCTCGACCAGGCTCTCGCTCGTCCGAACCACGTTCGTCCCGGCTGACAATTCTGCAACCCACGTAACGGTCGCCGTTGGGTCCGACAATTCGTTGTCGCGACGCGTCGGTCCGCTGTTCTTGACTGTGCGCTCGTGGTGCGCATTGCTCGTCCAGAGAGCGACTGTACACGGCGATCCTTCAGCCAGAGTGAGTCGTCGGCTCTGCCGTGGCAAATCGCCTGCGGATCGTGCGTTCGCTGGGGTACTTGCAGGCCAGCCTTCGGCTATCTGTGTTGCAGGTGAGGCGCAGGAGACGTGAGTGAAGTACTTGTCGACGCCGGCGTGCGTGCCCACGATGCCGGTCAGATGGCACCTCGACCCGCAATCAAAGCGCTGGTCATAGAACCGTGGCCGCCACACGCCTATCGACACGTCAATCACGAGCGCATCGCTGCCGACAGTCGTGGCGGTAGTTTTGGTAAACTCGAAGACCCGCCGACCTCTGTTTGCGTTTGCCACGAGACTGCTCCCGCTGGCATCGGTCGGCGTGGTGGACGCCGGCGGGGGCAGCAGCACCCACTCGGGATCGAGGATGGTCTTCATCCATCGGGGATCGACGCGCGTAGCATCGGCGGGGCTAGTCACCGATCTATCCCAGATGCAGTCACTTTGGTACGGATCTCCTTTTTGCCACGCGTGTGCCGGTGCAACCGAACACAAAGCGTCCGCCGCTCGTGAACCAGTTGCGAGAGACTTCGTCCTTTGAGCCGTCGAACACTCGCACTTCGAAGCGCAGGTGGGCGCCTTTGCTGTAGCCGGTATTGCCCTCTCGACCGAGCTTCTCTCCTGCAGCGACGCGCACCGGTTCCGGTCGCGTTGCCGAGTGTCCCTGCTCGATTGTGAGCTTAGGCGATACGTAACCTGGACGGAGATGGCCGTACTTAGTTACGAATCGTCGACCACCGACGGCTTCGTGAAACACGAGAACTACAATGCCGCTGTCCTCGGTCGCGAGATATCCGCAGCCAGAGGCGAATACTTCACCGCCTCAGGCGTGCTTGGTGGAACTGTTGCTGACGTGAAACTGCCCGGCAAAGGGGCGAGACTCGTCCGGACAGTAAACTACTGCCGCGCAGAATTTATCGCGCAGCGTCGGAAGGTCCGCATTCTTGCAGACGCCAATGCGGAGGTCGAACGCTCGCGCCAGGCCGGGAGCGGAAGCGACGATATCATCGTGAGAAGCGGCGTCGGGGAAGCCTCCGAAGTCGAGGCCGCCGTGAAATTTTCTTCCAGCCCATTCCCACATGTCGGTGGTCATGTAGAGATGGGACCGGAGGATGTACGGCCACATGAAGTTCGGCGTAGGGAATGGCCACTCATGGCTCGATGGTGCAGCGCCGTCAGGGAGCGACGGCGTAGACAAGGCGATCTCGGCCGATACGTCGTCGGTGGTGTGTGTGACGATGATGCGATACGGCACGCCCGGCTCAAGCCCCGAGAACGTGAAGCTTGCTGCTCCGCGGTACGTGGATTCGTGGCGGGGTATCGAATACTCAGGATGAATGAGCATCAGGTCGTAGGCCGCATTCGGCTCAGGGGAAGGATGATCCCAATACACGGTGATGCTGTCATATGTCGCAGCGGCGCGTAGATTCTGGGGGCCTTTGGGC
The DNA here is from genome assembly GCA_965203165.1 of Dehalococcoidia bacterium. Taxonomy (GTDB): domain Bacteria; phylum Chloroflexota; class Dehalococcoidia; order Bin125; family Bin125; genus CATQGW01. The sequence continues at coordinate 2,830,233 of OZ241849.1, read as the reverse complement.
GGCGCCGTCCACGCCACCGGAGCAGGCTTCGTCTGGATCGGAACTGTGGTGAAGGGCGGCGCACGATTGGGATCGATGCCCGCAAACTCGACTCTCACCTGATAATCGCGGCCTGGCGGCAGGCGTCGGAATACAACGCTGTGCTGAGGTGCCGCCTCAGTCGGCCCCTCAGTGGCCACATCGAATAGCTCCGTCCGGTATATCCTTGGCTCCTCGTCGCCGACCTGCCAGATCGCCACGTCGTACATAGTCGCGGTCGGATGGCTGTCCCACGTCACGGTGACGGTGTCGTGCGTCGCGAAGGCGGTTACGCCGCTTGGGGCGCCAATTGTGGATCCGCGAAACACGGGCGACCAACGCAGCACGTGCGGCGTTTCTGCTTCCAGCTCGTGCCGCATCGCTGCGAACTGCGCCTCATAGGAGGTTGATTGCGCGAGATCGGTTATGAAACCGTAAGGCACGCTTAGGCCATCGAATGGTCGATACAGACGAGAAGCGGTCCATTCGCTTGTTCCTGTACGCCGCCAGCGGCCGAGGTAGAGGAGCGGAGGCCCGTCTGTCGGCTCATCAGGGCTGAGTGGCCAGCTGAACCGCAGCGTGTGGGTGTCCGGGTATATCAAGGAGCGTTGGGGCGGCGCTGCCGGCGCTGCCCTTGCCACATCGATCGCCGCCTCCCGCCGCACGCCCCTCGCATCCGTCACCACGGCGCTGATCCGCTTGGCCGCCAGCGCCGCATCCTCGTCCGCGGCCTCCTCCTCGCTCAGCGCGCCGCAGTGGATGCGGAGGTTGTCGGCGTCTGCGTTGACGGGAACTCCCTCGACTTGCAGCGAATAGGGCGGCGCGCCGCCCGCAATCTGCCACGAAACTTCCGTCAGCGTGCCCGCCGTGCAGAGCTCGCGCGAACTCGCCAACTCCAGCGTCAGGCGTTCGGCAAGGCCGCGCCGGAGGCGCGGATCCAACGACTGCTCCTCGGCGGCCGCCGAGGATGTGGCGAAAGATCGCTGCAAGCTGGCGAATGGCCGGTCGCTGGCGTCGAGCGCCCGCACCCGCACGATGTAATGCACGCCTGCCTCAAGCTCCTCAATCGTGTGCCGCCGCTGCGCCACCGTCTTGCGCGCGCTGCGCCAGGCCGCGGCCGAGTCGCCCTGCGCCCGCCAGCCCAACTCCCAGCCCGAAGCCGTCTGCCCGGCCCAACTCCAGGATACCGTCAGGCTCGAAGCCGTCCGCCCCTCCAGCATCAGCGGCCCATCCGCCGACGCCAAGCCCGCCCAGAGCAGGACCGTGGCCAATGTGAGCAGCGCCACAGCGAGCCGGACGCGCATCGGAATCCTCCTGCGCTGATCGTAGCAAGACGAACAGGCGGGGGCGGAAGTTCCCTTAACGGTGGGGCTGTAGGACGAGCAGGAAGATCATTCGTCGAGAAGATCGGCGTCGTACGTTTAGTCCGCTCCCTCAAACAAGCTGCGTGCGATCGCAATAACGGCGTCGACGTTGCTTCCGTTCAGTGTCCAGTCCAACCCTCTCACGCGGTACACGGCACCTGGGGTCGAGTCATAGACCCAAATTTGAATCGAGCGGTAGCGGTTGTGATTCGGACCGGGCGGGCTGTACACAACGATCGACGATCGTCCCACGATCGTCCGAGTCTCGACAACGCCTCGGCCGTCATTCCAAGACGACTCCCAAGGCCGGTCCCGACCGAGGTAAAAGCCGCCACAGATCTCAACGCCTCCGTAGCCGCGGTCGTTTGCCCACCCGGCGCAGTATCCGTTGGGGGGATCATAGGAAGGATCTCCGCTGCTGGCCAACACGAACGTCCAGCCTGAAGGCAGCGTCGGATCGCGCCAGTGGGGCAGCCGCCGCGCCTCAGCGAGATCTGCGGTCACCACTGATTTGGCATAGGAATTCGCCGGCCAGGGGCGAAATGGATCTTTCTCGACCGGCCCACTCCAGTCTTCGGGGGCAAGCTGGAAGGGACCATGGCGGATCGGCACGGCCAAGCTGACGCCACCGAGATTGGGCAGCGGTCCCCAGTCGAACACAACGGCGGCGTTTACGGCGATCGCTCCGCTACAGCCGCTGAAGGCGTAGGTTGTCCACTCCACGGCGAGCAGCTTGCGCGGCGCGGCGCCCGGCGGGTCGGGTAGAACTTCGGTTACTCGGTAGCGCACCCAGCAGTCGTCGGACTCGCGCCACTCAAAGAAATCGCCCGCCGCGACCGCGTCGTAGAGCGTTGCCCGTGATACACCCTGTGCGTCGGACTTGTGGATCAGCAGACGTTTCGCCGTACCGTCGCGCAGGCCTTCGTAAGTCGCAACAACGCTCGCCGCGCCATCCGAGTCGGAGAGAAAGGCATAGTTGCCCGCGCTCGCCGCCTCGCCTGCGGCATCGTAGGCGTTGTAGCGCAGTACCGTGGTCGCGGCGTAAGCCGTCACTCCGCGGTTGTCGATGTCGCCGGCGCGCCACTCGAACGGGTCGTCGGTCATGGCATAGTCGCCGTCAATAGCCATCGGCCAGATTGGGAAGAAATGGAGGCGCGGAGTCTCCTGTTCAGCGTCCGAATCGCCTGCTGCCCCCTGAGCGGCCGATGGCGGTGCATCACCGGTCGCAATGGAGACTTCAGCAGGATTCGCCACAGGGCCGAGCTGTTCGACAGCGAGGCGGTAGGTGACATTGGATTGCAACCCGCTGAAAGTTACAGTCAGGTCAGGAGCCCACACCCACTCAAGCCAAGGCGTCTCGACAGATGGGTGGTACAAACTCACGATGTAGCCGGACGGCGCTCCACTGAAGGGCTCGTCCCAAGTCGCAGTGATGCTCGTCGGAGTCGCCGTGACGCGCAGGTTTTGTGGACCTCTCGGCAGCGCTTCGCGGTCGGAGGGCATCGGCAGGGTACGAACCTTCGTTGTCGCTTCCATCGAGGAGCCGTCGCTGGCGTACTCGGATACGACAACGGCGGTGAATTCCATGCCGCTTGGCAGATCACGGAACACCACCTCGTGAAACTCGCTGCTTGGGTCCCCCCAGGCCGCCTCATCGTCGTCGGTAATGTGGTTGCTGAGGCCGCCGTCCCCACCGTTTAACCACACATAGTACTGCGTCGCCGACGGCTGACGGTCCCAGCGCAGCGTGACCGTGTCATACGTCGCCGCCGCTGTCAGTCCCGTGGGGATAGTCAGCGTTACGCCGCGTAATGTGCTCGACCAGATCAGCGCATCCGGCGTCTCGTTTTCGATCCGGTCTCGAATCGCTGCCGTAGCCGCTTCATAGCTCCTCCCGCTCGACAGTCCGTCGATGTAGAAGTCGAGAGCATCCGAAACATGGGGGCTGAACTGGAACAGCGCTATCCTCCAGGTTGCCTCACCGATCGGCCGCCAACGCAGCGCGTAACACTCGGCCGTGGAACAGCGCGACACATCAATGCCTCCCCACGTGAAGGTCAAGGCATCGTGATAGGGCCTGATGTCTCCGACAGCGTCGAGCGCAGGCAGCGCCCGCGCCCTTGCCACATCGAGCGCCGCCTCCCGCCGCACGCCCCTGGCGTCCGTCACCACCGCCGTGACCCGCTTGGCGGCCAGCGCCGCCGCCTCATCCGCGGCCTCGGCTTCGCTCAGCACGCCGCAGTTGATGCGGATGTTGTCGGCGTCCGCGTTGACGGGGGTTCCTTCGACTTGCAGCTTGTGGGGCGGCTTGCCGCCGCTGATCTGCCACGAGATTTCCGTCAGCGTGCCCGCCGTGCAAAGCTCGCGCGAACTCTCAAGCTCCAGCGTCAGGCGCTCGGCAAGGCCGCGCCGGAGGCGCGGATCCAACGACTGGCCGGCGGCCGCCGAGGATGTGGCGAAGGCTCCCTGCAAGCTGGCGAATGGCCGGTCGTTGGAGTCGAGCGCACGCACGCGCACGATGTAACGCATGCCCGCCTCAAGCTCCTCGATCGTGTGCCGCCGCTGCGCCGCCGTCTTGCGCACGCTGCGCCAGGCCACGGCGTCATCGTCGCCCCGCGCCTGCCAGGCGAGATCCCAGGCCGAAGCCGTCTGCCCGCCCCAGCTCCAGGACACCGTCAGGCTCGAAGCCGTGCGCCCCTCCAGCGTCAGCGGCCCATCCGCCGACGCGCCGCCCGCCCACAACAGAGCGACGGTTAACGCGAGCAGCGCCGCCACGCTCCGGATACGCATCGCGCACTCCCCTTCGGCCGGATGCTAGCCAGACGAACGCGCGGGTATGGGTGTTCCTGCGCCGGGGTGCGCTCCAGCGCTTGAGTACGCTTCCGCCGGGCGGGTAGGACGCCGCCGTCTCCGCCTGCCTCTGACGGGGCGGATGCGTTAGTGCGAGGCGAGCTCGCCGAGCTGCTCGTCGGCGGAGGAGAGGCGCTCCGCGACGTGGTGCAGCATCGACCAGAGCACTTCCTTGGTCGCCTCGTCCTCGAAGGTGGAGCGCAGGATTACGAGGCACTCGGTGGGCACGTTGGCGATGATCGTGGCGCTGCGCGGGCGACCCAGCAGCAGCGCCATCTCGCCGAAGAAGTCGCCCTCGCCGAACGAGGCGAGGTGCTGCCGGTTGTCGGTGTTGTAGCCCTGGTAGACGTCGACGCCGCCGGAGCGGATCACGTGAAGCGCGGTGCCGAGGTCGCCCTCGCGCTCGATCACCTGGCCTTCGTTGAAGCTCTGGATCTGCACCCAGGCGGAGATGGCGCCGAGGTGTTCGCGGTCGACGCGGGCGAACAGCGAGGTGTTGGCCAGCATGTCTTCGATGGCTTCGGGCATGGTCTCCTCCAGGGTGCGGAACGGTGCATCCTTACGCAGGATATGGCGAAGCGGCGCAGTGTGCATCGGGCGGGCGCGCGGATGTCGCGCAGGCGTCGCAATTTGCGTCGCGCCCTTTGCGCAATCAGTCGCAGCCAGCCGCCGTCAGCCGAGCTCAGCGCGGAATTGCGGCGCGGCGATTGCGCGCAGGGCGTCGGCCCGCTGCCCCAGCGTGCGCCCGCGCAGCCGCGCGGCGCCGTGCTCGGTGACCACGACATCGGCGAGGTAGCGCGGGGTGGTCACGGTCGCGTCGGGGTCGAGCCGCTGGACGATCCGCGAGACGCGCCCGCGGGCGGCGGTGGCGGGCAGCGCGATCACGCTGAGGCCGCCGTTGAGCTGCGCGCCGGCGGCGAAGTCGGGCTGGCCGCCGGGGCCGGAAATCTGCCGCCCGCCGACGCTCTCGGCGTTGACCGAGCCGTCGAGCGCGACCTGCACGGCCGAGTTGATCGCGACGAAGCCGCTCTGCTGGGCGAGCACGAGCAGCGAGTGGGTATAGCCGGCCGGCGCGAGCCGCACGGCCTCGTTGCGGTGCAGCCAGCGGTAGAAGTCGGCGCTGCCGGCCGCCTCGGTGGTGATGATCAGTCCGGGCGCGGTCGCCTTGCGCGCGCCGGTCAGCGCGCCGCTCTTATGTAGCCCGATGATGCCGTCGCTGATCAGGCCGGAGTGGACGCCGAGGTCGGCGCGCGCGCCGAGCAGCCCCATGATCGCTTCGGGCACGCCGCCGAGCCCGAATTGCAGCGTCGCGCCGTCGGGCACCAGCGCGGCGACCTGCTCGGCGATCTGCCGCTCGACCGGGCCGGGCTCGGCGCGCTGGAGTTGCGGCACCTCGCTGTCCAGCTCGACCAGCCAGTCGAACTCTTCGGGCTCGAGCTCGCCCGCGCCGAAGCTGTAGGGCAGGTTGGCGTTGATCTGGCCGAGCACCAGCGGCGCGGTGCGGATTACGTCAACGATGCCGCCGACCGAGGCGCCCAGCGAGTGGCGTCCGTCGGGCCCCGGCGGGGAGACCTGCGCCAGCACGGCATCGGCGGGCAGCGCGCCGTCGGGCGCGAACAGCGTCGGCACCTGCGCGTAGGACGCGGGGATGTGTTCAAGGCAGCCGGCCTCCTCTGCGGGGCGCAGGGCGGCGCTGGTCTGGTAGGTGGATAAGCGAAAGGGCTCGCCGATGTGGTCGAGCGGGGCGATCGGCGCCAGCAGGCTGCCGCAGGCGAGCTCGAGCTCCGTCCAGCCGCCGCGCAGCTCGTCAAGCGCAGCGAGCAGTCCGAGCGGCGTGCCGGAGAGCGCGGGCACGACGACGCGGGCGCGGTCGGGGATCTGGCGTAGGGCGTCGGCGGCGCTTCCGCGGCGGCCAGCGCGCCGCGCCGCGCGGGGCGGCAACCAGGCGTCGAAGTCGGTCACTCGCCCGGACCCTCGATCAGCCGCACATTGCGCGGGTTGCGCAGCTCGTAGCCGTTGCCTTTGGGGTGAATGTCGCCGTCGAGCTCGATCTTCACCTGCCGACGGAATGCCTGAATCACTTTGTCGTAGTCCGACTTGTTGAGTCGGACTTCGAGACGAGACGGGAGGTCAGCGCGGTCGGGCAAGACGAGCGCTCGGCCCTCTTGCTGATCACGCTTGCGAGCCAATACGACTGGATCACCGACTACATGTTCGTCGGAAAACGACGCACGGGCGAGCAAGTGTTGTCTCGCGTCGTACAGAGTGCCGACGGAGTGAATGCTGAACGGGACGCGCGCATTGGCTACTCGACCTTGGGGCCGTGTCGCAGCCCAGCGGACATCCACTGAACAGCCTGAGCCGAACTCATGCGATTGCTCGGTCAATCCCGCGATCGCCGCGCACAGATTGGCGCTGACACCCGCAGGAACGGCTCGCTCGAACGGCTCCAGCGAGTTGATCGCGTGTGACTCGGCGATCGCTTCCTCAGCAGCAGACAGGCCGTTCGCCAATGCGAGGACCGCGCGGCGAGAAAAGGGGAGCTGTGGGGTCTCAGAGAGAAGCTCGGCCTGACCGAAGTGGACGAGCGGCGAATAAAGCGTCAGGTCGAAGCCGTCGAAGTCGGTTGGCGCGGGAACGATGTGATCCAGGAAGTGGGAAACATCTTTCGAGGCTGCACCGCGGTACGCCTCGCGCGGACGTTCGGCAGCGCGCGCCGCCGCTGACAGAAGCGCGTGCGCCTCTCCGAAGAGCTGGCCAGTGTCGTGGAGCGAGAATGAGCGCGAATTGTATCGATCAAGCGCTGACAGCCGGATGACATCAGTCCCCGCGGCGAGAAGGTCGCGATACACATCCAGCTGCGAGCGCTGCTCAACAACGGACAGAATTTGGATGGACTCGGCCATGTTCTGGGCGAAATCCGCGACCGTATCTTTCAGCGGCACAAGGATGTCCCACTGACGTCCCTGATGCTGTTTCGTGTAGAGAATCGCGCGGTTGCCCCAGTCTCCTCCGCTCTCCCAGTCAGCCGCTTTGAGGTAGGCGAGCAGACTGGGCGCAGGAATGGCGCTCAACGCCGCGCGATCATGGATGTCGACCTGCATCACAGATCCCCTGTCCTCGCTCGCTCCATGAGGTTAGCGAGGCTATCTCCATCAAACACGTTGGCGGCGGGGATGCGAACGGTGCGCGTCCGCTTGTTCAGGACCTCCGGCTCACCCGCGAGGGAGCGCCAGTAACCGCAACGCCGCATGCAGAGTTCATCTTGCGATTGCGCGAGCCAACCGCTTGTCTCCGCAGGGAGCAGAACGACGATCAAAATCTGGGGGATGATCGTCTGCTGCCGCAGATCATTGTAGTTGTTGATCGGAAGGGAGAAGCGGATACCGTCGCGGCGCATTACGGATTGAGCGGTGGCTTTCGCCTGAAACCGAATACTCGGCTGCGCACCGAAGTCAGAGCGGATGACACCGTCAACGCTCCTGCGATCCCTACGCGGGAATTCAACCCAGAAGCCTGCTTGCGCAGCGACCGCCATAATGTAGGCGAACGAAAAGTCCTCCATCTGGTCGTTCAGCCGCATGGCGCGCTCCGACATCCACGGTACGCGAACGCCGCCCCCTGCGGGCGGCGGCGTTCGCGCCTGGCTCCGCGGGCGGCTAGGGCTGCGAGATGTCCAGCACGCCGCGGGCGACCTCGCCGTTCTGCATCGCCGCGAAGGCCTCGTTGATCTGGCCCAGCTCGAAGCGGCGGCTGACCAGCCCGGTCAGGTCCAGCTTGTCCTGGCGGTAGAGGTCGAGCAGCTTCGGCATGTGCTCGCGGAAGCGCGTGCTGCCGTACATGCAGCCGATCGCCTTCTTCTCCTGCAGGAACTCGGGGCCCGGCAGGCTGACCTCCGAGCCGAGCGGCATCATCCCCACGATGCAGGCCGTGCCGCCCGCGCGCACCATGTCCCACGCCTGCCGCGCGGCGTTGACGTTGCCGATCGCCTCGAACGCGATCTCCACCCCGTCGCCGGCGGTCATTTCCTTGACCGCCTCGACCGCGTCCACGTTGGAGGCGTTGATCGTGCTGGTCGCGCCGAAGTTCTCCGCCATCTCGAGCTTGTTGTCGAGGATGTCGACCGCGATGATCTGGCTCGCGCCGGCGATCTTGCAGCCCTGGATCACGTTCAGCCCCACGCCGCCGCAGCCGATCACCGCGACGATCGCGCCGCCCGGCACCTTGGCGGTGTAGAGCGCCGCGCCGACGCCGGTCATCACGCCGCAGCCGACCAGCGCCGCCTCGGCCGGCGGGATGTCCTCGGGGATCTTCAGCACGCCGGCCTGCGTGGTCAGCATGTACTCGCCGAACGAGCCGACCGAGGCCATCTGCACGACCGGGCGGCCGTCCCAGGTGAGCCGGTTGCGCGAGAGCGCCGCGTCGTTGGGCGCGGGGCAGAGGTTCGGCTCGCCGCGCAGGCACCAGTAGCAGTCGCCGCAGAACGGGCGGAAGGACATGATCACGTTGTCGCCCGGCTGGACGTAGGTCACATCGTCGCCGACCTTCTCGACCACGCCGGCGGCCTCGTGGCCGAGCACCGCGGGCAGCCCGCCGAAGGCCGCCGCCCACTTGCCGTCGACGAAGTGCAGGTCGCTGTGGCAGACCCCGCTGGTCGTCGTGCGCACCAGCACCTCGGCCGGCTCCGGGTCGCGCACATCGATGTCGTGCACTTCGAGCACCGAGCGGTCGCCGTCTTTCTCCTGATTGTCGGGGTCGAAGATTGCCGCCTTCATGGCATGTCCCTTCCAGGTAGCGCGGCGCGCGTCCGCACAGCCGCGATCGGCGCAAGGGTAGGCCACACAGCCGCGCATGGCAAACAGCGGACGGGCGAATGCGGAAGCCCCGTCAGCGGGCGGGCGGCAGCAGACCCCAGAGCCGGCGCTTGGGCTTGGGCTTCTGGCGAGGCCGCAGGGCGGCGGCGCGGCGGGCGAGCTCGACCAGCCCCCGCGGTCCGAGCAGCCCCTCCTCGCGCCAGGCGTTCTGGCGCTGCTCGGCGCTCGCCAGCGCGCCCAGCAGCCGCTCGTCGTGCGCCCGCCGCAGCGCGCGGACAACCCGCAAGCCGATCCGCGCGGCGATCAGCACGACGATCAGCCAGATCAGCGAGAACACGCCGAAGCCCGCCGCGATCGCGATCAACCCAATATCGCGCCACTCCGCGAGCGTCATCGGTCGGCGTCTATGCTGTGCATGGAACCGCCCGGCGAGCGGTCAAGCGGGAGGCGCCCCATGCCGCGACGAGGACCGACCGAGCTCTTGATTCTGTTCCAGCTGGCGCTGGGCGCGGGTTTCGTCGGCATGATGGTCTGGATGCTACTCGAATGGACCGGCGCGCTCTAGGGCGTGTTCACACTTCCGTCATTCCTGCGTAGGCAGGAACCCAGGCGACCTCCAACGTGGATACGCGCCACGACTTTCCGACGGGTTGCCGAGGCGGCGTTTGAGCACCGCCGGATGCCTGAGGGGGCGTGCGCGGGTGGTTCCTGCCTGCGCAGGAATGACGGATCTACGTTGCGCGGGTACGACGAGGGCATGGGCGCAGCGGAAGTGTGAACAGGTCCTAGGCGGCGCCTGATCTGCCCGCGCCGAGAGCTACGCTAGGCTCACGACGATGATGACCCCGGACCAGCTGCACGGCGCGCTCTTCTACGGCGACAATCTGGCGGTTCTGCGCGAGCAGATTCCCGACGAGTCGGTGGACCTGATCTATCTCGACCCCCCGTTCAAGTCCGACTCGACCTACAACATCCTCTTCCGCGACGAAGCCGGCGACGCGCCGCCCGCGCAACTCGAAGCCTTTGACGACACCTGGCATTGGGGCGCCGACTCCGAGTACGCGCTGGCGGAGCTGCTAAGCGACCGCGCAACCTCGCCGCAAGCGGGCGTCCTGCTCGAAGCGCTGGTGCGCGCCTGGGGCCGCAACCAGATGACCGCGTATTTGGCGATGATGTCCATTCGGCTCGTCGAGCTGCACCGGGTGCTGAAGCCCGGCGGCGGCATCTTTCTGCACTGCGATCCAACGGCGGCGCATCCGCTCAAGCTGGTGCTCGATGCGATCTTCGGCGCAGACCGCTTCCAGAACGAGATCGTCTGGCGCTACCGCCGCTGGCCGGCCAAGCAGAACCGCTTCCAGCGCATGCACGACACGATCTTCTTCTACGCCAAAGACGCCGACGAGCCGCGCATCTTCAACCAGCTCTACGAGGACTTGCCGGAGTCGACGCTGGAGCGGTTCGGCACGCGCCGACAGGTCGCGGATTTCTCCAGCGGCCGCCGCAAGCCTGGACTGACGGACGAAGAGTCGCCCGGCGCGCCGATGTCCGACGTCTGGGAAATCAGCATCATCGCGCCCTCCGCCCGCGAGCGCGTCGGCTATGACACGCAGAAGCCGCTTCGGTTGCTGCACCGCATCATCGAAGCGTCGTCCAACCCCGGCGACCTGATCCTGGACCCGTTCTGCGGCTGCGGCACGGCGATGGTCGCCGCCGAGCAGCTCGGGCGGCGCTGGTGCGGCATCGACATCACGCACCTCGCGATCGGCCTGGTCGAAGATCGGCTGCGCGAACTGAATGCCGACGCGCGGGTGTTCGGCGCGCCCCAGGACATGATCAGCGCGCGCGACCTCGCCCGCCGCAGCGCCTTCCAGTTCGAGGCCTGGGCGATCACCCGGCTGGCCGGCTTTCGCCCTAATCCGAAGCCGGGCGGCGACGGCGGCATCGACGGGCGGATGCGCTTCGCCAGGAACGGCGAGGGCGGGCGCGACTATGGAGGACGCGCCGTCGCGCAGGTCAAATCGGGCGCAGTCAGCCGCGGCGACCTCGACGCATTCGTCACCGCGCTCGATCGCGACGACGCCGATCTGGGCGTGTTCATCACGCTCGAAGCGCTGGGCCCGCGCCACGGCGCGCACGCCGAAGCGGCGCGCGCCGGCACTGTTCGGATCGGCAGCCAGGACTACGCGAAAATCCAACTCTGGTCGATCGAGGACCTGTTCGCCGGCCGGCGGCCCGAGCTGCCGCCGCCGATTGGCACCCAGCAGCCGCGCCTGATCTGATCCGCAACAGCCCCCGCACATTCACGCGATCAGCGGCTGCCGACTTCGAGCTCCACCAGCGCTCCGCCCTGAAGTGTGAAGCGCCGAATCACCGCGACCGTCGGCGCCGACGCCATCGCCGCATCCGGCGCGCGGTCGAGCAGCGCGACGGTGATCGCGCCATCGTGGATTGAAACGCCCTCAACCCGGATGCGGTCGCCCAGAAAGGCGACGCCCGCATCGCGCAGATCGCCGTCTTCGCCGACTAGCGCATGCACGAAATAGAACGTGCCGCTGCCGCCGGTCTGCTCGATCGTGATCGCCGCGGCGTCGCCGCCGCCCTCTCCGTCAAGATCGCCGGGTGCCCACTTGCCGAGCTGGATTATGAGCTCGCCGGCCGAGCCGGGCGCGAGCGGCTCGCGAAACTCGCCATCCTCGAGTGTCGCTTCGCCCGCGTCGGCGCTCTCCGTGAGGTACGTGGCCTGCTCCAGGTCCGCGCCGGTCGGCGGGCCGTCAGCGCCGCCGCACGCGATGAGCAGCGCGCCCGCCAGCAGCAGCCCGATCACCGCGAACCTGCCTGCCCCTGCCTTCGGCATCGTCAGCTCCCCGCTGTTGCGAGGTTCCGCCCGGGCGGTACCCAGCTCCCCTAGACGAAATGCCGCTCCTGAATGTTCCGCGCAATCACCATCCGCTGGATTTGGTTTGCGCCCTCGAAGATTTGGAAGATTTTCGCGTCGCGCATCCACTTCTCCAGCGGCATCTCGCGCATGAAGCCCACCCCGCCACAGACCTGCACCGCGTCGGTCGTGACCTTCATCGCCGTGTCCGAGGCGAATGTCTTGGCCTTGCTCGCCTCCTCCAGCGGGAACTGCTGGCCCGACGAGGCCATCTCGCCGGCGCGCCAGGTGAGCAGCCGCGCCGCGTCGATCGCGATGTCCATGTCGGCCAGCATGAAGCCCACGCCCTGATGCTCGATCAGCGGCGTGTTGAACGTCTTGCGCTCGCGGGCGTAATCGGCGGCGTACTCGAAGGCCGCGCGCGCGAGGCCGACGGCGAACGCGCCGATCCAGGGCCGCGTCGCCGCCAGCGTGCCCAGCGCCCCCTTGCCGCCGCTGCGGAACTCCGGATCAGGAATGCCCAGCCGGTGGTCGGCGGGAATGCGCACCTCGTCGAACGCCAGGTCCGCCGTGTGGCTGGCGCGGATGCCCATCTTGTCCCACACCTTGAGCTGCGAGAAACCCGGCGCGTCGTTGGGCACGACGAACGCCGACACATCGCGCCAGCCCGCGCCGTCGCCCTCGCGGGCGAAGACGACCGTCAGGTCCGCGATGCCGCCGCCGGTGATGAAGCGCTTGGTGCCGTTAATCACATACTCATCGCCGTCGCGCACCGCGCGGGTCTGGATCGCGCCGGCGTCGGAGCCGGCGTCGGGCTCGGTCAGCGCCAGCGCGCCGAGCCGCAGCCGGCCGTCGTCGCCCGCCGTACACATTGGCAGGAAGCGCTCGCACTGCTCCTCGCTGCCGATCACCGAGATCGCCGTCGCCGCCAGCCCGCTCACCTGCGTTCCCAAGGCGATCCCGGCGCAGCCCCAGGAGAGCTCCTCGGCGGTGATCATCGCCGTGATGCCCGGCTCCGCGGCCTGCCCGCCCAGCGGCACGCCGGTCAGCCCGATCTCCGCCGCCTTGGCCGCCACATCCCAGGCGAACTCGTTGCGCTCGTCGTACTCCTGCGCGACGGGCCGCACCTCATTGGCCGCAAACTCATGCGCCGTCCGCTGCACCATCCGGTCCGCTTCCGAAAGAGAAAAGTTGGTCATGCGATGCTCCGCGCGCCCGCCGCGCCTGGGTCCCGTTCATACACACCGCATACGCTACCACCCCCCTGCGCTCCCCTCCCCCACACCCGCACCCACACCTCCGTCACACCCACGCCACCACCTCCGCCACACCCACGCCACCACCTCCGTCATACCCGCGCCACCACCTCCGTCATACCCGCGCAAAAAAGACCCGCCAGACCTGCGCAAAAGAGACCCGTCATACCCGCGCTCGCCGCGGGTATCTCGCCGCACTGCGCACCATGCCCGTTCCCGCCTCCCCAACCCCCGCCCGCTAGCGCTGGAGCGGAGGCAGCCGGCCCAGCAACCGCTCGGTGGCCGCCGCAACCTCCCGGACCGCCTGCTCAAAGGCCGGGGCGTTGCGCTGCGACGGCTGGCGCATGCCGGAGACCTTGCGCACGAATTGCAGCGCCGCCTCCTCCACCTCCTGCGGCGGCGTCTCGCCCTCGCGCGCGCGCAGACGCTTGATGCTGCGGCACATCGCAGTTCGCCTTTCGCCGCCTAGAACCCGGAGAACTTGGGCTCGCGCCGCTCGACGAAACTCTGCACCCCCTCGATCCGGTCGAACGACTCCTGCACCAGCGGCAGCACCGCGCCGGAGATTTCGAGCGCGCTCTCGTAGTCCAGGTTGGCCGTGCGGTAGGCCATCAGCTTGCCCACCTTCTGGCCGATCGGCGGGCCCGCCTCCACCTCCTCGGCGAACTCCAGCAGCCGCTGCTCGAAATCCTCGGCCGGCACGAGGTAGTTGCTCACGCCCGCTTCGTGGCCCTCCTCCGCGCTCATGAAGCGCCCCGTGAACATCATCTCCATCGCCTTGCGCCAGCCGATGATCTTGGGGATCGCCCAGAAGCCGCCCAGGTCCGCGTAGAGCCCGCGCTTGACATAGGCCACCTGGTAGCGCGCGCTGGTCGAGGCCACCGCGAGGTCGGCGAGGCAGGCCATGTCGAAACCGGCCCCCACGCAAGCGCCGTTGACCCCGGCGATCACCGGGATGTCCAACCGCCGCAGCTCGGCGAAGGTCTTCGTCTCGTAGCGGAAGTTGAGCCGCCCGCCCTCGTTGTCGACGTGCCCCTGCGGCGCGGGCGAGCCGACCAGCGGGTCGGGGTTGCGATCCCAGAAATCGGTCTGGCCGCGCCCCGCGCCGGCGTGATCCATCCCCGCGCAGAAACCGCGCCCCTTGCCCGTGATCACCAGCACCCGCGCGGTGCGATCCATCCGCAGCGTCGTCAGCGCGTCGTACAGCTCCTCGAGCAGCGGGAAGGTGAGCGCGTTGAGCTTCTCCGGGCGGTTCAGCTCGAGCCAGGCGATGCCGTCGTGGTTGCCTTTGCGCTCCAGGGTGATGAATTCGTAGGCCATGCGGTACTCCGTTCGTCAGGCGATTCTGGGCAGCACGTCGTTGGTGAAGCGCACGAACGAGTCGTGCGAGAAGGGCGCGATGATCAGGTAGTCCAGCGCGATCGTCTCGCGCAGCTCGGCGATCGTGTCCGCCACTTTGCTCGCCGAGCCGTGAATCACGACATCGTCGACGTAGCGCTGCACCGGATCCACGCCGCGCCCGGCGTCGTCGCGCGGGGCGACGCCGACCTTCCGCACCTTGCTGCCGGCGCCGTAGGAGCCGACCGTCCACTGCGCCCCGTTGCGGGCGATCGCTTCGGCCTCGGCGTCTGTTTCGGCGACGGCGATCAGCCGCGCCATCGGCAGCGTGCGGCCCTCAAGCGTGTGACCGGCATTCTCCAGCGCGCGGATGTAGCGGCGCCGCTTCTCGCCGATCTCGGCGTGCGCCGCGTGCGGATCCATCAGGATCGAGTAGCCCTGCTCGCCCGCCCAGTCGAGCGCGTCGTCCGAGCCGGCGGCGACCCAGAAGGGCGGCGTCGGCTGCTGCTGCGGCTTGGGCAGCACCTCGATCTCGTCGAAATCGTAGTAGTCGCCGTGCCAGGTCACGCGCTCGTTGCGCCAGGCCTCGAGCACGATCTGCACGCTCTCGCGGAAGCGCGGATAGGACTCCTCGACCGGCACGTCGAACGCGCGAAACTCGGTCTGGTCGAAGCCGCGCCCCGCGCCCCAATTGACCCGCCCGCCCGAGAGCACATCGAGCAGCGCCACCTCCTCGGCGATCCGCAGCGGGTGGTAGAACGAGGCCAGCGTGACCGCCGTGCCGATCCGAATGTTCTGCGTGCGCCCCGCCACGTGCATGCCCATCAGATGCACCGAGGGGCAGACGCTGTAGGTGTTGAAGTGGTGCTCGGCCAGCCAGACGCAGTCGTAGCCCGTCTCGTCCATCACATCGATCCGCTGCAACGCCCGCTCGTAGACGGTCGGCAAAGGCACGCGCCGCCCCGGCCAGGAGAAGAATTGCAGCACCCCATAGCGGAGCGCCCCGCGGCCGTTCGCGTCAGACACGCCCCACAGCCTAAAGCCTGCGCCCCTATCCGTCATTCCTGCGTAGGCAGGAACCCACCCGCCTCACACATCTCCCGCTCCCTCCCCCTCCCCAATTCATCCCTCCCCCCTACCAGGGGGGAGGTTAGGTGGGGGGTGGGAGGCAACGAACCAGCACCAACCCCACGCCACGCCGCCAACACGCACCCCACCAACCCCCCGCCCTCCGTCATTCCCGCGCCCCCATCCCGTCATTCCTGCGCAGGCAGGAACCCACCGCGCTTCCCCCCTCCGTCATACCTGCGCCCCTCCCCGTCATTCCTGCGCAGGCAGGAACCCACCCGCCTCACACATCTCCCAACCCCCTCACCTCCTCCCCAATTCATCCCTCCCCCCTACCAGGGGGGAGGTTAGGTGGGGGGTGGGAGGCAACGAACCAGCACCAACCCCACGCCACGCCGCCAACACGCACCCCACCAACCCCCCGCCCTCCGTCATTCCCGCGCCCCCCCTCCGTCATTCCTGCGCAGGCAGGAACCTGCGCCCCTCCACCCGTCATTCCTGCGCCCTCCCCCGTCATTCCTGCGCAGGCAGGAACCGCTCACGGCGACACACCCGCGGGCGGCGCCTGGCCGTGGGTGTTGTCGCCCCAACAGGCGATCGTCCCGTCGGTCTTAATCCCGCAGGTGTGCTGATGTCCCGCCGCGACCGCTGTGTACGTCCCCGCCGCGACTGTGGTCTGGCTGTTGGTGTTCAGACCCCAGCACTCGATCGCCCCGCTGCTGCGCAAGCCGCAGGTGTGACTGCCACCGGCGCTGACGGCGGTGAAGGTGCCCGTCTGCGCGTCGATCCGACCGTTAGCGTTGTCGCCCCAGCAGTGGACCGCCCCGCTGCTGCGCAAGCCGCAGGTGTGACTGCCACCGGCGCTGACAGCGGTGAACGTGCCCGTCGGCGTGGCGGTCTGACCGGCTCCCCAGCAGTGAACCGCCCCGGTGCTGCGTAGCGCGCAGCTGTGGTCGCCACCCCCGCTGACAACGCTGAACGTGCCCGTCAGCGCGGTGGTGTCAGCCTGGCCAGAGGCGTCGCTACCCCAACACTCAATCGTGCCGCCGCTCGCCACCGCGCAGGTGTGCGACGCGCTGGGGCCGCTGCCAAGCGTAGTAAAGCTGCCTGAGGGCGGCGTGGTACGGCTGTTGGTGTTCAGACCCCAGCACGCGATCGCGCCGCTGCTGCGCAGCGCGCACGTGTGCGAGGCGCCGGCGCTCACTGCTGTGAACGTGCCCGACGGAGCGGTGAGTCGGTTGTTGCTGCCGATGCCCCAGCAGGCGATCGTGCCCGTGCTACGCAGCGCGCAGGTGTGGAAACCGCCCGCGCTGATTGCGGTGAACGTGGTCGGCGTCGGAGTGGGCGTGGGAGTTGGCGTTGGCGTGGACGGTTCGGGCGTTGCGCCGCCCTCGTCCTCGTCCGAAGTATCCGCGACGGTCCGGGTAGCTGTTGTCGGCGCGAGCTCCGCAACCAGCTCAGGTAGGCGATCATCCTGTCCGCCCCAACAGCGCGTGCCCGTGCGGCTTAGGGCGCACGAATGCCGCATTCCTGCGCTCACAGCGAGATAGCGCCCCGACGGGGCGTTGGACTGCCCGTAGCGATCGTCGCCCCAACACTCGATTGCGCCCGACTCCCGCAGTCCGCACGAATGCCACGCCCCCGCGCTAACCTGCGCGAAGACGCCCGATGGCGCGTTGAGTTGCCCAAAGTTGTTCAGCCCCCAGCACTCCACCGCGCCACCCTCACGCAGCGCGCAGGAGTGGGTGGTCCCCGAGCTCACCTGCGTGAAGACGCCATCAGGCGCGTCAGTCCGCCCAAGGCTGCCACGTCCCCAACAGACGAGCTCGCCCGTTGTCCGCAGTCCGCAGGCGTGGAGGAAGCCAGCGCTAACCGCGCTGAATTCCCCCTCCGGCGGCTCCGCCTGCCCATAATCGAGCACGCTGCGCCCGTAGCTGCTGGTCCCCCAGCACTCGAGCTCACCCGTATCGCGCACGCCGCAGGCGAACTGCCAGCCCACGGCGATCTCGCTGAACGCGCCGTCAGGCGCGTTCGAGTCGCTGCCCCAGCAGGCAACCTCCCCGCTCTCCCTCCGAATCGCGCAGTTGTGCCACGCCCCAGCACTCACCGCCGCGTAGCGCCCGTCGGGAACATCGCGCAGCTCGGATGAGTTGCCGCCCCAGCAGCGAATCACCCCGTCATCGCGCAATGTGCATTGGTGTTCGCCACCAGCATCAAGCGCCAGATAGCGGCCAGTAGAACCGGGTGTAGCAGCCTGGGCGAGGGTCAGTGCAGCGAGCAGCAGGACGGCGATCGCAAGGGCGATCGGGAGGAATTTATCCCCCCCCCCCCCCCGATCGGGCAAGCGCCGCCAGCGCGCGGCAAGCGCGCTGGCCGGCAGTCATGAAGTCGGCACCATGCGTCACGCCCCTCACTCTACACCAGCCCCGCCCCTCCGTCATACCCACGCCCCCAACCGTCATTCCTGCGCACCCCCTCTCGTCATTCCTGCGCAGGCAGGAACCGCGCCCCCTCCGTCATCCCCGCGCCCCCTCCCGTCATTCCTGCGCTCCCCCTCGTCATTCCTGCGCAGGCAGGAACCACCGCACACCCCCCACTTCCTCCAACTCCTGCTACACTTACCAGAACAGGAGTGCCATCACCATGCCCCTCTCCCCGCAACGACGCCAACCCGCCCTCCCCGCCGGCAACCCCAGCCTCGCCAACGCTTGCCAAAACTTGCCACCGTCAACCCCTCCGCCATCCCGGCGTACCCCGAACAACCCTGAACAAATCCGAACAAATCCGAACAAACCTGAACAAACCTGAACACCGCCGAACGCCCCGACCAGATAGGGAACACCCCAAAATCACCCTCGAACACCCCGAAAAAAACAAAACCCGAACACCGTCGCCGCCCACCCTCCGCCATCCCGGCGCACCCCGAACAACCCTGAACAAACCTGAACGCCGCCGAACGCCCCGACCAGATAGGGAGCACCCAAAAATCACCCCCAAACACCCCGAAAAAAAACAAAACCCGAACACCGTCGCCGCCCGCACGCCGCTCTGGCCGGCCGTCCACCGTATTCACGTGTCCCACACCTCTGTGGTTACGACAGCTAGCCGCCTTCTGGTGGATGCGCCGCGTTGCGCCGGCGCACGGCGATCCCGCTGAGCGCTTCGAGCACGATGCGGTTGCCCAGCAGCGCGGTGATCTCCGCGTGGTCGTAGGCCGGCGCAACCTCGACCACGTCGACGCCCAGGAGCGGCGCTTCGATCGCGGCCCGCCGCACCGCTTCGAGCAGCTGGCGCGAGGTCAGACCGCCCGATTCGGGGGTGCCGGTGCCCGGCGCCATGCCCGGATCCACCACGTCCACATCGACCGAGAGGAACACGCCGTCGCAGTCGTCGGCCGCGCGCTCCAGCGCCTCGGTGAGGCATTCGTCGAGCCCGCGCCGCACGATCTCGCTCATGTCGAACCAGCGCATCCGCTGCTCGGCCATCCACTCGAGGATCGGCGGGTCAGGCCAGTAGCCGCGCAGCCCGAGCTGGAAGAAGCGGTCGCCGCGCACCGCGCCGGAGACGATCAGGCGGCGCATCGGCGTGCCGTGCCCCCAGAGGCCGCCCTCCGAATCGCCCGTGTCGGCGTGCGCGTCGAAATGGATCATCGCCACCCGCCCCGGCCCGTGATGCCGCGCCACGCCGGAGGCGGTCGCGTACGTAATCGTGTGATCGCCGCCCAGCACGACCGGAATCGCGCCGCCCGCCGCCAGCTGCTGGCAGGCGTCCATCAGCCGCTGCAGCCCGCCCTCGCTGTCCAGCTGCGGCATGTAGATGTCGCCGACATCGACCACGCCCAGCGCGTGCAGCGGGTCGATGCCCAGCGTCAGGTGCGGGCGGTAGCCGGTGTGGGGCAGATAATCGGTGCCGCGGATCGCGCGCGGTCCGAAGCGCGCGCCCGGCCGCCAGGTCGTGCCGGCGTCGAACGGCGCGCCGACGATCACCGCCTGCGCCCCCGCCCAACTCTCCCCGTCCTCAAGCGAGGCGCGCGGCACGCCGAGGAATGTGTGGGCCGGCCCGTAGCGGTTGGTCGGAGCGCCCCCCGCGTAGGTCTCCTCGTAGGAGTTCGGCGCTGCGCCATGTGTGTTGGGCGCGTCGGGCGCGTCGGACATGGGAGTTTCACCCTTTCGCGCATAGAATGGTACGCCCACTGGTAAGCCGCTGATCAGCCGAACGAGGAAGCCGTGCCCGACGACGCGCCCAACGCGCCGCTCAGCGAACTCGACGCCGCGCTGGCGGCGCTGCCGCGCGAGCGCGCCCAGACCCTGCCGGCGCTGCACCTCCTGCACGAGCTCGAGGGCTGGCTAACGGCCGCGGGGATGGAGCGCATCGCCGCCTGGCTGCACACGCCCAAGTCCGAGCTCTACGCCGTCGCCACCTCCTACAGCGAATTCCGCTTCGCGCCGCCGCCGGACGATCTGGCGCGCGTCTGCCGCGGACTCTCCTGCCAGATCGCCGGCGCCGCCGCCGAAGCCGAACGGCTGCGCGCCGCCGGCCGCGCGGTCGAAGAGCACGAGTGCATGTTCCTCTGCGCCGCCGCGCAGGACGGACCGATTGTCGCCGCCGGCGCAGATCCGCCGGAGCGCGCGGTCGGCGGCGGCACGCTGGCCGCCGCGCGGCGCAAGCTGGATGGTGGACTGAGCCGCGTCACGGCGCGGCGCAGCGCAGACCCGCCGCGCTGGCGCGGCTGGGAGACGGCCGCGCAACTCAGCCCGGCGGAGGCGCTCGAACGGGTCGGGCAGGCGGGCCTGCTGGGGCGCGGCGGCGCCTACTTCCCCGTCCAACTGAAGTGGAGCGGAGCGATCGCCGCCGCCGAGCGCAACGGACAGCCGCTGCTGGTCGCCAACGGCGAGGAGGGCGAGCCGGGCACGTTCAAGGATCGCTGGCTGATGGAGTCGGACCCGCTGCGCATCGTCGAGGGCATCCGCATCGCCGCCTACGTGCTCGGCGCGGAGCGCGCGTTCTGCTACATCAACGGACTGGCCGACCGCTCCGCGGCCGCCGTGAGCGCCGCCATCGCCGCCGCCGAGTCGGCCGGCCTGCTGGACGGCCTGGCGATCGAAATCCGCCGCGGCGCGGGCGGCTATGTCTGCGGCGAGGAGTCGGTCATCCTCGAATCGATCGAAGGCCGCCGCGCGGTGCCGCGGCTCAAGCCGCCCTATCCCACCGAGCGCGGCCTCTGGGGGCGCCCCACGGCGATCAACAGCGTGGAGACGCTGGCCAACCTGCCCGACATCTTCGAGTTCGGCTCCGACTGGTTCCGCGAGGTGGGCGCGAAGGATGCACCGGGCACGAAGCTGCTTCAGCTGAGCGGCGCGTTTCGCAAGCGCGGCGTCATCGAGCTGCCGCTGGGGACGCTGGTCTCGCAGATCGTCGAGCTGGCCGAGCCGAGCGAGCCGCTCGCCGGCCTCACCATGGGCGGCCCCTCGGGCGGCTTCCTCGCGCCGGCCAACTTCGACGCCCAAATCCTGCCCGGCGCAATCGACGGCCACGGCGCGCTGCTCGGCGCGGGCGGCATCATCGCCATCCCCGCCCGCTTCGGCATCGCCGCCGCGCTGCAGGCCTGGAGCGAATACAACGCCAACGAGTCCTGCGGCAAATGCACGCCCTGCCGCGAAGGCTCCGGCCGAATGTCCGAAGCGCTGGCGCGGCTGGCGGCCGGCGACGAAGACGCGCGAGGCGACATTGACGCGCTCATCCCCCTCATCTCCCAAGCCTCCCTCTGCGGCCTCGGCCAAATGGCGCCCAACCCCGTCACCAGCGCCCGCCACCAATTCGGCCCCTCGGTCGCCTGACGCCTGCGCCCCGGATCCGTCATACCCGCGCTCGCCGCGGGTATCTCGCCGAGCACAGCACAGAGCTTCGCTCACTTGTGCCAACCCCGCGCCAGCTCTAGCTTGCCCAATGATGCCCGACGGTCGAAAGAGCCGCCGATGAGCCGCACTGTGCGCGCTGCCACAATCGCCGTTCTCACAGCCTTAGCCGCGGTCGCTGCGATCATCGCCGCCGACTTCACCGCGCCCGCGCAAGCGCAGAGCGACGATGAGGCCACCGGGCGCATCGTCGCGCGCCTGCTCGATGATGGCCGCGTTGAGTTCGGCTGGCAACTGGCCGGCGGCTCACGAGTTTTGCCTACCAAGCGCTACTTCCCCGCCAGCATTGATCACAACCGCTGGTTGCGGAGCAGCCCGGTAGAGGTAGACGGCGCGGAGATCGGCCGGATCAACGCGCGCCAGTTGGACGACGGCCGGATCGAGTTCGCATTCACGCCGACGGACGGAGAGCGCATCCTGCCCCCGAAGCGCTACTTCCCGATGGACACTCGCATAGACCGCTGGCTGCGCAGCAGCGAGATCACGATCGACTCCGCCTCGCCCCGCTACACCACCGTCAGCGCGGGCGCCTCCCACACCTGTGCAATCCGCACGAGCGGTGCAATCGAGTGCTGGGGACGGAACGACTACGGGCAGACCGACGCTCCAGATGGCAGCTTCAGCGCCGTCAGTGTCGCTCTGCTAGGGGGGCAATTCACTTGCGCAATCCGCGCGAGCAGCGGCGCGATCGTGTGTTGGGGAACGAACGGGTACCCCTTCATAGATGAAGAAGCGAAGGAATGGCGAATAAATGAGACCGGACAGATCGACGCCCCAGCAGGGAGTTTCACCGCCGTCAGCGCCGGCCGTTATCACGCTTGCGGCCTGCGTACGAGCGGCGAGATCACGTGCTGGGGAAACAACAGCAGGGGACAGGCCGACGCCCCAGAGGGCAGTTTCACTGCTGTCGGCGCAGGAATCGGCTACGCTTGCGCCCTACGCGAGAACAGCGCAATCGTGTGCTGGGGAAGTAAAGACGACCAAGGTCAATATCTAGGCCAAAGCGACCCGCCGCCGGGCAGCTTCACCGCCGTTAGCGCCGGCTTCTTACACACCTGCGCGATCCGCGAGAGCGGAGCAATTGAGTGCTGGGGAGACAATCGCAACGGGCAAGCCGACGCCCCGCCGGGCAGCTACATCGCCGTCAGCGCGGGCAGCGAGCATACCTGCGGTCTGCGCGAGAACAACGCGATCGTGTGCTGGGGACTAAACAACGCCGGGCAAACCAACTCCCCGCCCAACTGAGCGCCGCCCAGGTCCCGGCGCCGCTAGCCCTTGCGCGCGCCCAGAGCAGATGCTTAGCTGGCGTAGCGCAGACAGACGAGCACGTCATCTCTCGCCAACGTCGGATATTGCTCCAAGACTTCCTCAGTCGACCAGTCATCCGCCAGCAGCTCGAGGATGAGTTGGACCGACAACCGCGTGCCACCGCCGCCATACCCGCGAGAGCAAGATCCGTCATACCCGCGCTCGCCGCGGGTATCTCGCCGCGCTGATCACCAAGCACCGTCCCCGCCCGCCACTTCTGAGCAAGCGCCATCCGAGCACCGCCGGACATCCGGGGCGGAACGTTGCGCGGCGCGAGTGTCCGCGCAGAAACGGCGGAGGCGCGGCTCCGTGCAGAACTCGCCGAGATACCCGCGGCGAGCGCGGGTATGACGGATCTTGCTCGCGCGGGTATGGCGGAGGTGGAGCGCGGGTGTGACGGAGGTGGAGGCGCGGGTATGACGGAGGTGGGGGCGCGGGTGTGACGGAGTTGTTGCGAGCTGGGATACCATCGGAGGCGTGGAGGGCGGCGATGGCTGCGGACAGCGTCTCGATCACCATCAACGGACGGACCATCCAGGCCGCGCCCGACTGCTCCGCGCTGGATGCGGTGCTCGACGCCGGCATCGACCTGCCGCACCTCTGCAAAGACCCCGACGGGCCCGCCCTCGGCGCGTGCCGCACCTGCTTGATTGAGATTGAGGGCGCGCGCGGGCTGCCCGCGGCCTGCTCTACGCCGCTGCGCGACGGGCTGGCGATCCGCACCGACAGCGAGGCCGCCGTGGCCGCGCGGCGCGGCATCCTCGAACTGACCCTGGCGATGCGCGACGACGCACAGCCGCTCGGCGACAACGAGCTGCGGCATCACGCAGAGGCGCACGAGGCCGACCCCGCGCGCTGGCGCGCCCGAACCAATCCGACGCTCGACGAGAGCAACCACTTTTACCGCTTCGACGCCTCGCAGTGCATCCTCTGCGGGCGCTGCACTTCGGCCTGCAGCGACCGCCAGCACATCGGCGCGATTGGCATCGCCGGGCTGGGCAAGGCCGCGCGGATCGCCGCGTTCAACGACGACCCGCTGGGCGAATCGACCTGCACCTCCTGCGGATCCTGCGTCGCTGCCTGCCCGACCGACGCGCTGGTCGGCAAGCGCGGCGCGGCCGGGCCGCGCACCGTCTCCACCGTCTGCCCCTACTGCGGCGTCGGCTGCGGCATCCGCGTCACCGCCGAGAACGGCCAACTCGTCCATGTCGACGACGACCCGCAGAACCGCTCGTCGCTGGGGCTGCTCTGCGTCAAGGGACGCTTCGGCACGGCCTTCGTCAACCACTCCGACCGCCTCACCCGGCCGCTGATTCGCCGCTCGTCGGGCCGCCTCGAGCCGGCATCCTGGGACGAAGCGCTGGACCTCGCGGCGGAGAAGTTCGCCGAGCACCGCGGCGCGTTCGGCGCGTTCTCCAGCGCCAAAGCGACCAACGAGGACAACTACCTGCTGCAAAAGCTGGTCCGCGCGGTGATGGCGACCAACAACATCGACCACTGCACGCGGCTCTGCCACTCGCCTTCGGTCGAGGCGATGCTCGCGCAGCTGGGCAGCGGCGCGACCTCCAACTCCTACAGCGACTACGAAGCCGCCGACTGCCTCTTCGTGGTCGGCGCGGACCCCTCCTCGAATCACCCCGTCGCCGCCAGCCGCATGCGCCGCGCGATTGACGAGCGCGGGGCGGCGCTGATCGTGCTCAACCCCAAACGAATCGAGCTCTGCGACCACGCCGACCTCTGGCTGCGCCAGTACCCCGGCACGGATGTGGCCGTGCTCAACGGGATGGCGCGGGTGATCCTCGACGAGGGGCTGGCGGACGAATCGTTCATCGCGGCGCGCACCGAGGGCTACGAGGCCTGGCGCGCGGCGCTGGACGAGTACGACGCCGAGCGGGTTGAGCAGATCTCCGGCGTGCCCGCCGAGCTGCTGCGCCGCGCCGCCCGCACCTACGCCCGCCCGCTGGGCGAGGCCGGCGGCGGCTCCTGCCTGATCTGGGGGATGGGCGTCACCCAGCACACCAACGGCACGGCCAACGCGACCGCGCTGCTCAACCTCGCGCTGTTGACCGGCCAGGTCGGGCGGGTCGGCAACGGCGTCTCCCCGCTGCGCGGGCAAAACAACGTGCAGGGCGCGGGCGACGCCGGCTGCGTCCCCGACGCGCTGCCCGGCTATCAGCGCTTTGTCCCCGATGTGCTCGCCCGCTTCGGCGCGGCCTGGGGCGCACCGCTGCCCGCCGAAGAAGGGCTGCGCGCCACCGACATGGTCGAATCGATCCTTGAGGGCGGCATCCGCTGCATGTACATCGTCGGCGAGAACCCGCTGCTGACCGAGCCCAATCTGGCGCACGCCCGCGAGGCGATCGAGCGGCTCGACTTCCTCGTCGTGCAGGACATCTTCCTGCACGAGACCGCCGAGCTGGCCGACATCGTGCTGCCCGCCGCCTCGTTCGCCGAAAAAGAGGGCACCTTCACCAACTCCGAACGCCGCGTGCAGCGCGTCCGCAAAGTGATCGAGCCGATCGGCGAGTCGCGCCCCGACTGGCAAATCGTGCAGGAGCTCGCCCGGCGCAGCGCGGCCCGGCTGGGACTCTCGGTGGCCGGCTTCGATCACGACAGCGCGGCCTCGGTCTTTGATGAGATGGCCGCGCTCACGCCGATTCTGGGCGGCCTCTCGCACGCGCGGCTCGACGCCGAAGGCGGCATCCAGTGGCCCTGCCCCGACGGCGATCATCCCGGCACGCCGCGGCTCTACGGCGAGGAGTTTCCCCGCGGCAAAGGCCGCTTCATCCCCGTACGGCAGACCGCGCCCAGCGAGGAAGCGCCCGACGAGCGCTACCCCTTCGTGCTCAACACCGGGCGCGTGCTCTATCACTGGCACGGCGGCACAATCACCCGCCGCGTCGACGGGCTGGTCGACAGCTGGCCCGAGCTGCGCGTCGCAATTCACCCGCAGGACGCCGCGCGAATCGAAGTGCGCTCCGGCGAAGCGCTGCAGGTGGCGTCGCGCCGCGGCCGACTCGAAGGCGTCGCCTTCGTCACCGACGATGTGGCGCCCGGCTCGATCTTCGTCCCGTTCGTCCGCCTGCAGGAGAGCGCCGCCAACTGGCTGACCAACAATGTCTACGACGCCGAAGCGCGCATCCCCGAATACAAGGTCTGCGCCGTCGCCGTGGAGCGCGCCGCCGAGCCCCAAGAGTGGCGGCGCGACGGCAAGCGCGGCAAGCGCCGCCAGTATTGGTAGGGCCTGTTCACACTTCCTGCTCTCCCCCAAACCCGCGCTCGCCGCGGGCATCTCGCCGAGTGCTGCACGGAGCCCTGCGCGGAACGACGGAGGTGTGTGGGAGGTCTGTGCGGGGTGCGGGAGGGATGCTTGGCGAGGGCGAGGAGGCGGGGGTGGGGCTTGGTGCTCAGTGCGGCGAGATACCCGCGGCGAGCGCGGGTATGACGGGAGAGCGAGCGCGGGGATGACGGCGGAGGGAGCGCGGGTATGACGGGAGAGCGAGCGCGGGGATGACGGGAGAGGAAGCGCGGGTTTGACGAGAGATGGAGCGCGGGTATGACGGGAGAGGGAGCGCGGGTATGACGAGAGAGCGAGCGCGGGTTTGACGAGAGAGCAAGCGCGGGTGTGGTGGAGGGAGCGCGGGTATGACGGATCTAATTTTTGCGCGGGAGTGGCCGAAGAGAGCGTGCGGGTGGCAGGGGCGGGACCGTCGTGCAACCCTTATGTGGACGCCGTGGCCTGTAGCGTCGCGACCACCACCAGCCGGTGCGAGTAGTTGTGCGTCCGGGAATCGAACGATCCCGTGCAGGTAATCAGCGTGATGATCGGCTCCGTGGAGTACGTCAGGTAGCGCAGCGAAGCCGGATCGCTCGGATCCACCACGACGGACTCGGTCACCTCGTAGACCCAGGCAATGCTCTGCTCGACGTCGCGAATCACCATCTGATCTCCGACCTGCACGCGATCCAACTCCCAGCACACCCCCACGCCGATGTTGCCGTCGATGTCCTCGTAGTCGCGGTGCCCCGCGAGAATCGTATTGCCCGCCTCGCCGGGATTCGCGCTGAGATCGAACCAGCCGACCACAAACGGGTTGTCCGGCGCACCCAGCGCGCCGCTCGGCGTGCGCCCCAGCGACACAATGTCGGCCCGAATCCGCGCAGTCGGCAGCAGCAACTCCCAGGAAGTCGCATGCCGCGGCCCGGACGACGGCACAATGCCGTTGTCAATCGGCAGAATCGCGCCTCGCTCAGCCTCGGTCCCGTAGCGGAATGTCGAGTCGTCGATCGCCGAGACCAACACCTCTTCAAGCGTCGGCAGCGGCTCAGATTCGACCGGTTCCTCCTCCGCCGCCGCCGCCGCCGGCCCCGACTCCTGACCGGACGAAGCAGCGCCCTGCCCGTTCGTCTCAGCCTGCGCCGCAGTCGTCCCCGAAGACGCCGCGCCGGCCGCGCCGCTCTGCGCGGCGGGCGCCTCAGCCGTCTCCTGCTCCGCGCTGCTCGCAACCTGTACCACGACCGGCGTGCGCGCCGGCTGCTCTTCAACCTGCGCCACCGTCGCGGCATCGTCGCCGCCCCTGGCGAAAATCCAGATCACGGCGAACACCAGCCCGAAGACAAGCGGCGCGATCACCACCGCCGCCACCGTGTACGGGTTGTCCCGCCAAAGCTCCCTGAGTGCGTTCATGTTCGCCGCCTCCCGCCGCGGCCGACCTCGCAGTCGCAGCGCGTCAATCACAGTCAGAATACCCAGATCAATGTCAACCGCGCGTCTAATGTGACGCAAGCGTAAAACGCCGCATTCAGTGGCGCAAACCGCCCGCCACACCTAAGCTGGCCCCAGCGCCCAGGCGCGTGGGGCTGTAGCTCAGTTGGGAGAGCGTTTGACTGGCAGTCAAAAGGCCGGGGGTTCGAGTCCCCCCAGCTCCACCACCCCCTTCCACGCTCATCGCTTGGCGCTCGCGAAACTGGTTGGGTGCCGCCGTTGAGCAGAGGCCGGACTGAATTCGGCGAGCTGCTCCGCCACTTGCCAGAGTCGGGTCAACAAATGCGCGGAGCAGACGCTGCATCAAGCACTCCCGCCCGATCAACGGCAATTTCATAGGCTTCTTTCCCGAATTGTCGCAGGGGCAGCTGTTCAATGAACAATGACGCGATCAGGGCAGCGCTCCGTGAATCGCTCAACAGCGGTTTCGACCTCTACGAGCGTCGGCCGGGCGCTCTCCAACTCATTGCGCCGATCTCGCACGAAGACGGTGACATGGTGGACATCTACTTGCAGCAGAGCCCGCGCGGCACTGAGCAGGTCCGCATCTGCGATTTCGGGATGGCCTTGATGCGCCTCTCGTACAGCTTCGAGATCAATTCTCCGACCCGCCGCGGCATCCTCGAGAGCATCCTGATTAACAGCGGCGTCCAGAACGACAATGGCAACCTCTACCTCGATGCGCCCATCGACTCGCTCTACGCGAGCATCCTCCAGTTCGCCAGCTGCGTGCAGAAAGTGTCGAGTATGAGCTATTGGAGTCGGGAAGTGGTGCGCAGCGCGTTCTACGACGATCTCACCGAGTACGTTCAAGGCGATCTCGCCGTGTTCAGCCCGACGCAGGATGTCGCTCCGCTGCCCGACTATCCGATCAGCGTCGACTGGCAACTGACGCATAACGACAGAGACTTCTACGTCTTCGGCGTGCGAGGCAACGACAAAGCCAAGAACGTCACCATCGCGCTGCTGGAATTTCAAAAGGCTGGCCTGCCGTTCATCAGCCTGGTCATCCACGAGGACATCGAGGAGCTGGGTTCGAAAGAGACGCTCATGCTGATGCGGAACGCGGACCGCCAATACCCCGCGTTGAACGACTTCCGGGAGCGCGCTTCCGACGACATCCCGCGGCTGGCGGGCGCAGCCGCGTAGCAGCGGCCGCCGCCCGCCGGCGCGAGCGGACCTGATCCGTCGAATGGCAAGGCCGCATCAGCGCTCAATCCCCGCCGCCTCCCACAGCATCCGAATGGGCACCGCGTAGAGACCGTCGCCGAAGCTCGTCGAGATCTCACCGTCGTGCAGCACCACGCCGGCGGCGAACTGCGCGCCGCTCGCCTCGCGCAGCCGACGCAGGCCGCGGAAATCGCCCTCCGAAACCGTGCTCGCCGCCTTGACCTCCACGCCCGCCACTTGGATCCCGCCCCGCTCGATCACGATGTCCACCTCCGCCTTGTCCTTGTCGCGGAAGTGGAAGAAATCGAGCGGCGCGTCGTACCAGGCGGCCTGGCGGCGCAGCTCCTGAAAGACGAACGTCTCGAGCAGCGCGCCGCGCCGCTGCGGGTCGCGCGCCAGCCCGGCCGCGTTGAGCCCCATCAGCGCGCAGGCCAGCCCCGTGTCGCCGATGTGCAGCTTCGGCGTCTTAATCAGCCGACTCAGCCGGTTGCTGTGCCAGGGCGGCAGCCGCTCGAGCAGAAAGACCCGCTCCAGCAGCTCGAGATAGCTGCGCACGGTCGGCAGACTGAGCTCGAACGAGCGCGCCAGATCCGAGACGTTGAGCAGCGTCGCCGTCTGCACCGCCGCCAGACGCATCAGCCGGGGCAGCGCTTCGAGCGTCCGAATCCGCGACATATCGCGCACATCGCGCTGCATCTGCGCCTCCACGTAGTCGCGGTACCAGACCGCGCGCCGCCGCCCCGCGCGCCGCGCCAGCGCCGCCGGATAGCCGCCGTCGACGATCCGCTCGTGCAACTCCGCGCCCAGCGGTTCGCTGCGCCGCGTCTCGAAGCCGCCCTCGAACAGCGCATCGAGGAAGCCGATGAAGCGCCCGTCCTCCAGCCGCGCCTCAGGACGATCGGAACGATCGGCGAGCTCGCACTGCGCCAGCGGGTGCAACCGCACGGTCTCCATCCGCCCGGCGAGCGAGTCCGCCAAGTTCGGCGTCTGCAGCACGTTGGTCGAGCCGGTCAGCAGGAAGCGCCCTGGCCTGCGGTCGCGGTCCACCGCCAGCTTCAGCGCGGTGAAGATGCCCGGCACGCGCTGCACCTCGTCCAGTGCCGCGCGTTCCGGCAGGCCCGCGATGAATCCCATCGGGTCGGTCTCCGCGCCGCTGCGCGCGATGTCGTCGTCGAAGGTCACGTAGGAATAGGCGCCCTCCCCCGCGGGAGGGTTCGCACCCGCCGTCAGGCCGCGCGGCGAGCCCACGATCTGCGCCAGCGTGGTCTTGCCGCACTGCCGCGGCCCCTGGATCAGCACAATCGGCGACTCCTCCAGCGCCTCGGCCAGGCGCAGTTCGGCGTAGCGGGGGTAGAGCGCGGCGTCGGCCATCGTCCAATCGTAAACCCAACCCCGTCCAATTGAAAGGTTGACCGACGTCCATTTGAAAACTTACCCACCGTCCAATTGAAAGGTTTCACCCCGTCCATCTGAAAAGAAAAGCGCCCTAGCCGGCGGCAACCTCTACCTCGATCTGGTGCAACTCAGGGGCGTCGGTCGCCCGCGGCGGCTCGAAGTAGAGCTCAATCGCCTCGCGCAGGTTCGCCAGCGCCTCATCCACCGACTCCCCCTGGCTCGCGACATCGACTTCCAGGGCCTGCGCGACGTACCACTCGCCCTCTTGCGCCACGCTCGCTGTGAATGTTCGCCTCATCGCCGGCCTCCGCCGTCGTTCGCCTTGGGTCAGCCTACAGCCCGATCGCGCAGCCGTCGGCGCGTGGGTCTGAGCCCGCCCAGAGCACGCCCGTCTGCGGATCTCGCGCGATGATCTGCCCTTTCCCCACCGCGCCGCTGCGCAGCGGACTGGATGCCGCGGATTAGTCGCCGTTGAGGAATTCGCGCAGCTGCGGCTCAAGGACTCGCCGCAGGGTGGGGATCGAGCTGGTGAGCCAATTGAGCGCCGCCTCAGCATCCGCGGGCGTGTCGATCGATCCCGGCACACTGACTCCGATCAACCAGCGGAAAATACCTTGCGGGTTGATGTGCTTGATCCGAAAACCACTCTGCTGCCCTGCGTTGGCAAGCGCTTCCTTGATGCGCAGCTCGTCACGCTTGAAGCGGTCGTGCAATGCGCGACGTTCCGACGCGCGTCCGCCGTGGTGGAAGAGATAGGCGCGAATCTCTCCAGCTTCGACGGACAGATTGTAGGAGACGGCATCATCGCGATAGCCGCCGAAGAAGAAGCGCTCGGAGGCGTGAGCCTTGGCCGGAACACGTGCAGAGTTGGCTGGGGTGAATCCCTGAGATCCCAACAGTGGCGCGACATCTCGGGCGAATCGGTCGTACTTGCCCCCGCGATTGCGAGCTGGTGCCTTGCCGGGCGGAGTCTTCTTCCGATCTGGAGTCAAGACGACAGTGAGCTTGACCGCTGGGTTCTTGGGTGTGGCGCGTGCCGGGACGTCAAGGACGACTGCGAAGAACTCGCGGCCATCGGAGGCTGTCCGGTTGAGATCGTCTAGAGCGCGAAGATGCTCAGGCGAGAACTCAGATGCGATCCAGATCGCTTTTTGAGCGCCGAGTCCCGAGGCATACGTGAGAAGTTGACCCAGGTGGCTGTGGTTGGACTCGTCGATCTGGTTCTCGATCGCCACTGCATCGTCGCTGAGAGCGTCAACCGCGAACACGTCTAGCGAATAGAGGCCGACTGGCACCTCGCATCGCGGCCGTTCGAGTTGGAGACCGAGGGCATCGCTCAGTACGCGCAGGTTCTGGGCCAACCACGGTGTGAAGTCGCGTTCCTCATTGGGCCAGATCGCGCGAATGCGTTCGATTCTGCTAGCCAACTTGCTCGCCCTTCTACAGCCCGATTGCGCAGCCGTCGGCGCGCGGGTCCGAGCCCGCCCAGAGCACGCCTGTCTGCGGATCCCGCGCGATGATCTGCCCCTTGCCCACCGCGCCGCTGCGCAGCGCGCCCGACGCCGGCCGCACCGGATGCCCCAGCTGCGCCAGCGCGCTGATCACCTCTACCGGGATGCCGTCCTCAACCCAGATGTCGCCGTTGGGTGGGTCGGTCTGGATCGAAAAGCGCGGCTCGTCGATCGCCGCCTGCGGATCCATCCCCCGATCGATCAGATTGATCGCGACCTGCGTGTGCCCCTGCGGCTGATTCCAGCCGCCCATCACCCCGAACGCGGCGAACAGCGAGCCGTCGGGCCGCGTCAGCATCGCCGGCATGATCGTGTGATAGGGCCGCTTGCCGCCCTCCAGCGCGTTGGGGTGGCCCGGCTCCAGCGCGAAGCCCGCGCCGCGGTTTTGCAAGCTGAAGCCGCAATCGCGGGGCACGATGCAGCTGCCGAAGCCCTCGTAGTTGCTGTTGATGAACGAGCAGGCGTTGCCCTCGCCGTCGACCGCGCAGAGATAGACCGTGTCCGACCCGCCGGGCAGAGCGGACGGCTGCCCGGCCCTTGCCAGATCGATCGCCGCGTCCGACTGGATTAACCCGCGCCGCTCCGCCGCGTAGGCCTTGCTCAGCAGCCCCTCGACCGGCACCGCGGCGCGCGCCGGATCGGCCACGTAAGCCCGCGCGTCGGCGAACGCCAGCCGAATCGCCTCGATCGTCGGATGCAGCGCCTCGACCGTGCGCGGCGCCGTCCCCGCGATGTCAATCCCCTCGAGGATGTTCAGCGCGATCAGCGCCGTGATTCCCTGGCCGTTGGGCGGGCACTCGTAGACCGTGTGGCCGCGGTAGGTCGTCGAGAGCGGCGGCTCGAATGTCGAGCAGTGCGCGGCCAGATCGTCCAACGTCATGCAGCCGCCGTGCAGCTCCAGCGCCTCGACGATCGCCCGCGCCGGCGCGCCCCGGTAGAAGGCGTCGGGACCGCCTTCGGCGACGGCGCGCAGCACCCGCGCGATGCGCGGATTGCGCCACACCTCGCCCGCGCGCGGCGCGCGCTCGCCGAGCAGCAGATCGCCGCCCGCCGGCCCCTTTTCGCGCAGCAGCTGCTCCTGGCTCGCCCAGCCGCGGCTGATCACCGGCGTGACCGGGAAGCCCTGCTCGGCCAGCTCGATCGCCGGCCCGAGTGCCTCGGTGAGCGTCATCCGCCCGAAGCGGCTCAGCGTGTCCGACCAGCCGGCGATCGTGCCCGGCGCGGTCACCGCGTGCGCGCCCTGCCGCTCGAAACCCTCCGCGCCGCCCGCTCGCTCCAGTGTCAGCGCGGCCGGGCTGCGCCCACTCCCGTTGATCGCCTCCACCGCCCCGTCCGAAACGCGGTAGAAGAGGCAGAAGCAGTCGCCGCCGATCCCCGTCGAGTTGGGCTCGACCACCGCCAGCGCCGCGGCCGCGGCCACCGCCGCGTCGGCCGCGTTGCCGCCCGCCTGCAGCATCCGCACCCCGGCCAGCGTCGCCAGCGGCTGGCTCGCCGCCACCGCGCCGCGCGTCGAGAGCACCGGCGAACGGCGCGACTCCCAGCGAATTGCATGCTCATAGACTGGCTTGGTCACCCGCGCAGTCTAGCCGCGCCATCGCCTACACTGCGCGCATTGCAACCCGAGCAGCCGCCTGAGGAGCAGGAGCCGCCCAATGACCACGACGACCGCCACCGCCGTCAAACCGCTCGTTACCCCCGAGCAGGTTGAGTTCTACCACGAGAACGGCTACCTGCTGATCCCCAGCCTGCTGCCCGACGACACGCTGCAAGCGCTGCGCGACGAGACCGACCGGATCGTCGCCGAGGCCGCCGGCCTGACCGACCACGACGCGCGCTACGACCTCGAGGACTCGCACACGCCCGACGACCCCCGCGTGCGGCGGCTCAAGTCGCCCCACGCCCACTGGCCCTTCTTCCGCGAGCTCGCCCAGCACCCCGTCCTGATGGAAGTCGTCTCCGCCCTGATCGGTCCCAATGTGCGGCTGCAGAACGACAAGCTCAACATGAAAGAGGCGCAGTACGGCGCGCCCGTCGAGTGGCACCAGGACTGGCCCTTCTACCCCCACACCAACGACGACCTGCTCGCCGCCGGCATCCTGCTCGACGACTGCTACGAGCAGAACGGCCCGCTGCTGGTCGTGCCCGGCTCGCACAAGGGCAAGATTTACGACCACCACCACCCCGAGGGCCGCTATTTCACCGGCGCGGTGGAGCCCAGCGAGTTCGACTGGGATATGGAGCGCGACACGGTCGCCCTCGAGGGCCCGGCCGGCTCCGTCTCCTTCCACCACGTGCGGATGATGCACGGCTCGGCGCTCAACCGCTCCGAGAACCCGCGCCGCCTGCTGCTCTTCGGCTACGCCGCCGCCGACGCCTGGCCCATCCAGGGCCTGGGCAAAATGAGCCTCGACTACTACCAGGGCCTGCTCTGCGCCGGCGAAGACGTAGAGCAGCCCCGCCAAACCGCAGTCCCGCCCTACCTCCCGCTCCCCCCAGCCCCCAGCCAGGGCTCGATCTACGAAAACCAGAAGGCAGTGAAGAACCGCTACTTCGAGACGTACGAGGATCAATAGCAACTGCGGCAAACGCAGCTGTCGGTCCAGGCGCGTCATCGGACTTGACCTGGACAGCAGTCTGGAGGTGTGGCATGGGATCTATAATCACTCTGCAACTCGGCGCTCACCTGATCGACAACGCGAAAAACGGAACCGGCCAACTCCACGGAGTTCCATTCCAAACGTCTGACATCGGCTTGGCTGGCTACGACTATGTCGACTGCAACGACAACCCGATTACAGAAATGCGCGAGAGTGCTGTTCGCCCGCTATCAGCTACCAGCCGTCGGCTCGACCTCCTGGGTTTTACCCTAAAAGCCTCAACTACCCTGATCGCCCAGGCATTGACCGCCGCTTCAGATAGTGCTTGGACATCGCTCTCGTTTGTCGAAGCGGCGTCCGGTGCCGATTCCGACACAACGAGGATGTTCACGAGACTCGCCCATGCCACTTCAGCTGCTGCTGAGTGGCCGGATCTGCCACCAGGTGAATTCGTCCGCAGCCTTGCCCGGGCGATTATCCGCGATCAAACATCAGAGCCGCTGTCGGCTCCCGAGCCTCAGCTTGACCACATCTACGAGTTCTTGGGTGATCTCGCGCCATACGCGATACTTCGCATTCTGGCTGAAGATGCCCAGCTCGCTCAACTGGACGTCACGTGGAACTTCGCTGATGTCGTCGAGAACGGATGGGTCGAGCGTGAGCGGATCATAGAGGCTTTGGGTTGCGCCCGACCGTTTCTCGTGGTGACTGAGGGTAGTTCAGATGCAAAGGTAATCGAACGCGCACTCGCAGTTCTTCGCCCCGGCGTTGCGGATTTCTTCCGATTCGTCGATATGGAGCAAGGGTATCCGTTCAGCGGCACTGGCAACCTCCACAAATTCTG
Source organism: Dehalococcoidia bacterium (assembly GCA_965203165.1). Lineage (GTDB taxonomy): Bacteria > Chloroflexota > Dehalococcoidia > Bin125 > Bin125 > CATQGW01. The sequence goes on along the minus strand of OZ241849.1, from coordinate 2,795,145 downwards.
CCAAGGTCTCGTGAGCATCGGCATCGAAAACAATATCGTGATCGTATACGACAACGATACTGCGGGTTGGGAAAAACACGACGAAGCCAAGACGCTGTCGATGCCAGATAACATGCGGACGATGGTGTTGCCGACACTGGATGCCCTTCGCACATTCAAGACGGCCGGACCAGAAGGCGCAGGCAGTGCTGACATCAACCAACGAGCTGCGGCCATCGAGTGCTACTTGGACTTGAACTGGGATACGCGCTATACGCCCACTGTCCGCTGGACCGGCTACAACGAGAAACTCCGCCGTTACCAGGGAGAACTGGAGCATAAACAAGGCTACGTCCGTCGATTTTTGAAGCTCAAACAGCGCAACAGCAGCTACGACTACTCCAAGCTCGAGGCGGTCTTGGATGAGTTGATGTCGGCAGCCGTTGCCGCCGCCGAAAGCGATGTTCTCAAACGCAATCTGCCGCACACAGCAGCACGCTAACAGCCTGCCCATGCTTATGCGGCCGATCGTGGCGGCAGATTCGTTTGCTGTCTATGCCCCCAGTCAGGGCTCGATCTACGAAAACCAAAAGGCCGTCAAAACCCGCTATTTCGAAACCTACGACGAGCGGTAACCGGTACTTTCTGTCGAGCTTGCGATACCACCTCGCAAGACTCGCGCGGTCACGCTTCGGGCAGCTCGGTGATCACTGTGATCAACGGACTCTGCGACAGCCTACGATCGTGCGTAACGAGCGGGCAGTCCAGCATCAGCGCCGCAGCGGCTATCCAGCCGTCGGCTGGACTGACCAGCGGTCCCTCGTTTCGCCTGTTCCGCCGCACTGCTTCCGAACGGATCGCGATATAGCACGCGCGCAGCTCGTCGGAAAACGGCACAATCTCGTAGTTGCTGAGATGATTCATCAGCTTCGCTTCGTCCCAGCGCTGTGTCTCACGTTGGACTTGCAACTCCGCCTCTGTCTGGAATGAGATCGCCGCCGCCTTGCCCTCCAGATGGCGGCGGTAGAGTTCTGCGCGCTCCACTTCGTCCGGGTGATTCGACAGGAGCGAGATGACGATATTGGTATCGGGCACGATGTCCACATGCGCGCCGGAGATCATGCCTCGTCCTCTTCACTCGAGGTCCGCAGAAACTCCTGCATGTCAACGTTGTCCAGCCGTTCGTCGGGGGTCGGCCAACGCAGCCGCTTGGGCGCCCAAAGCCCTCGTCGATCGTCGAGAGTGACGTGGATTCGCTGGACATTGAGCGATTCGATCGCCCCGCCCGCGTCCAGCATGGCGATGCCGTGAACGCTCACCTGTTGGCGAGCGCAACGCTGTACGTCGTTCGCGAGTTCGTCGGGGAAGCGCAGCAGCACCATCTGCGCCGCCGCCTTTTGCCGCCGTTCCGCTTGCACCTCCAGCCGGGCAAAGCCGTTGCGGAAGTCGATGGACATCAGGCGCCCCGAAAGCGTCGCGGCTTTCTCTGCTCGGCCGGTCGGCTGATCGGGCGGACGGCGACGGTAGATGCGGGCCGACTTCTCTTCGGCGGGCACAACCAGCTCGACGTAGTCCACACCATCCGGCAAGTTCTGTGCGATTCGGTCCAGGTGCCGGCGCGAGTTCTCGGGAAGCCGGGCACTCGTTCCGTCAAGCCCCTCAACGAGTTGGACGAGTGGTTCGACCCCAAAATTCTCCAGGGTCGGTTCCAGGTCCATATCGATCTCGCCGCTGGCGACTGCCGATCCGGACTCAATGGCCGACAGCAAGAACCGCACCTGCGGCTTTCGCGGCCGCCCCTTCTGGACGCCGTCCGGCTTGCTCGCGGGGAGCAGCGCGCGCACCGCCTGCTCAAGCGGATGCACGATGCGCTGGAGGTCGCGGAGCGCGAACTTGCCCTCCGGCACCTCAGGCCCTGCCATCCGGATGCTCAGCCGTCGTTCCATGGCATCCCCTGTCCACACAATGTATGACATCGCGGGGGCGGTGGGCGGCCACGAGCCGCACTACCTCCCAGCCCGGCGCGTCAGGCCACGGAAAATCGCCCGGCACGGAAATCCTCCTCGGCGGCGCTGATTGCGGCCTGCGAGTAACCGCTGCGCATCAGCCCGAGCGTTTCGATGAAGTCCCAATCGACATCCAGCGTTGAACTGGCTGCACCGTTGGCCGGCGTCAGCAGCGGATCGCCCTGCTCGACCTCGCGCACGGGCAGCGGCGCCAACGACGGCTCAGGTTGCACCATCGCCTCGTAGGCCGCATCGACCAGCGGCGCGGAATCGGGGTACGAGCGCCAGCGCGCCGCCACACGGTCGAGCACCGCCCGCGTCGGCGCGTTCTCTTCCGCGCAGAGCACATCGCGGTACCAGTCGTCGGCGAACTTGACCCCCTCTTCCGCCACCGTCCACTGCTCATCCTCGCTGAGCAGGCCCGCTTCGCTCAGATACGTCCAGGCCCGAAACACGCCGTCCGATGTGGCGCCCCAGTGCCAGCGGAAGAACGACAGCCCCAGCGCGTCGATCCGCTCTTCCGACAGCGCGTGCGAGAACAAGAAGGCGAGCTTCATCAAGCGTTGGCGATCGCCGATCGACGGCGCGCCGTCTTCGGGCGCGGCCCGGGTCCACAGCGTCAGCAGCATCATCGAGTCAATCAGCGACTGGTCGTAGGGATCGGGCTGAAGCATGAGCTCGAATTCGTCTTTCGTCTCGATCTCTTGCGAAGATACCAGAGCCGCAGCCCGCGCCCATCGCGGAATCGCTAGCCTGCGCCCCAACGCAAAGGCTGGGAAGGAGCGCAGCATGGCCACTGGACGCGTCGTCGTTGTCAAGGAATACCGCCAGCCCTTCGTGATCGAGGAGTACCCCGTGCCCGAACCAGAGCCGGGCGCGATCCTCCTGCGCATCACCCAGGCCGGCGTCTGCGGCTCCGACCTGCACACCTGGCGCGGCGACATGATCAACAACCCGCTGCCCGCCAACGGCCGCGTGATGGGGCACGAGGGCACCGGCGTCGTCCACGCGCTCGGCGACGGCGTCGACTCCGACTCGCTGGGCAAGCCGCTCGCCGTCGGCGACCGCGTGATGTACTCCGCGATCACCCCCTGCGGGCGCTGCTACCAGTGCTCGCGCGGCGAGCCCAACTGGTGCTCCGACCGCGGCGCATGGTCGCGCGAAGCCGGAGCGCCGCCCTACTTCACCGGCACCTACGCCGACTACTACCACCTGCGCCCCAACCACCCCGTCTACAAAGTGCCCGACGATCTGCCCGATGAGATCCTTGGCTTCGTCAACTGCGCGATGGGCACCGTGACCGAGGGGCTGATGCGCGCCGGCTGCAAGGAGAACGACTTCGTCGTGATCCAGGGCGCCGGCGGGCTGGGGCTCAACGCCACCGCGATGGCCAAGGACATGGGCGCGCACAAGGTGATCGTGCTCGACCGCCTGCCCCAGCGCCTCGCGCTGGCCGAGCAGTTCGGCGCGGACCACACGATCAACATCGAGGAGTTCAACACCCGCTCGACCCGCCGCGCCGCCGTCTGGGAACTCACCGAAGGCCGCGGCGCGAACATCGTGATGGAGCTGGTCGGGCGCTCCGAGCTGCTCGCCGAGGGGATCGACTACCTCGCCAACGGCGGGACATTCGTCGAGATCGGCGACATCGTGCGCGGCAACACGGTCGAGATCGACCCGACCCTGCTGCTCAGCGGCAAGAAGATCATGGGCTCGGTGATGTACCGCCCGCACCTGCTCCCGCTGATGATGGACATGCTGCGCAAGAATCAGCGCGACATCCCCTACGACAAGATCGTCTCGCACACCTATCCGCTGGCCGAGGTCAACCAGGCCTTCGAGGACAGCGAATGGCACGAGCGCGACACCAGCGTCTCCCGCTCCATGCTGATCCCGTAGGGCTTGCTTTCGCAAGCCTCAAACCCCACCGCCCACAAACCCGCCGTACCCACGCCCCACCTCTACTGTCATACCCGCGCTCGCCGCGGGTATCTCGCCGCGGCGAGCACCAAGTAGTGTCCCCGCCTCCCGCACCCCCGCTCGTCACACCAGCTCAAGTGGCGTCTGAGCGCCACCGGAACATGTGGGGTGGCGCGCTCGGGGCTCCGTGCAGAACTCGGCGAGATACCCGCGGCGAGCGCGGGTATGACGGGAGAGGGGGGCGCGCGGGTGTGATGGGAGAGGCGGCGCGCGGGTATGACGGGAGAGGCAGGGCGCGGGTGTGACGGGAGAGGGGCGCGCGCGGGTGTGACGGGAGAGGTGAGGCGGGGAGGGAGGAGGGGTGTGCGCGGGTGTGAGGGCGCAGGGGCAGCGGAGTCGCGCTAAGCGTGAACGCACCTGGCGGTGCGGGCTATGATCGCTTCAGTGGATGGTGAACTTTCGCCATCGGCGCCGGTGCCCAAGCGGCTACCGGCGCTTTCAGTATTCGGCAGCCGTGGCCGCGCCTCTTGGCAAGACAGCGAGCGCCGGATACGATCAACGGGTGGATAGCGGAGTGTCGCTATCGCGAAAGCGCCGCCCTCAGGGGCGGCGTAATCGTGCCCGTGCCATCGTCTACCCCGCCCACTCCGGCCGCTCGCCCCAGCGATCCTGCGACACCACCTCGGCCAGCGGCTTGCGGTTGAGCGGGCCGAAGCGGCCTTTTGGGTAGCCCAGCGGCACGCAGTAGACCACCTGCGCCTGCTCCGGAATGTTGAACAGCGTCTTCACCCGCCCATCGACCGACGAATGCAGCGTCGTGATGTTCCCGCCGATCCCCAGCGCACGCGCGGCCAGCAACAGATTCTGCACCGACGGAATGACCGACGCCGCGGCCGCCTCGCCCGGCGCCGTGGCGCAGAGCAAAATCAGCAGCGGCGCCTCGCCGATCTCGTCCGCCAGCCGCCGCGCCGAGCGCATCACCGGCGTTTGCAGCCGCTCGTCGTCGGGCTCCACAATCCCCGCATCCGCCCGCTTCGCCCACCAGGCCTCGCGGTAGAGCGGCGCGAAGCGGCGAATCTGATCCGCGTCCTGCACCACCAGAAAGTGCCAGGGCTGCGCGTTGCCGCCGTTGGGCGCTTGCCGCGCCGCGTCGAGCATCAACTCGATGTCCTCATCCGCGATCGGATCCGGCCGCACCCGCCGAATCGCCCGCATCGAGTAAATCGCCTCCGCCAGCGTCATCTCCAGCCGTTCCGCATTCGCCATCGTTCGCTCCCTGCCTGCTCTTGCCCGCCCGCGCTCAGCTGTGGGCACGATACCGCCCCCGACAGCGCTATCTTGGACGCACCGCACAGCGAAGGAGTCCCGCATGGCGCTCGAACATCTCAAGGTCGACGGACTGATCAACGCTCCCACCTTCTCGCAGGTCGTGGTCGCCGAAGGGCGGCGCACCGTCTACATCTCCGGGCAGGTCGCCTGGGACGCAGAAGGCGGCATTGTCGGCCAGGGCGACTTCGCCGCCCAGGCGAAAAAGGCCTACGAAAACCTGGCAATCGCGCTCGAAGCGGCCGGCGCGACCATCGCCGACGTGGCCAAGACCAATGTCTACATCGTCAACTACGACCCCAGCCTGGGGCGCGACCTCGGCGCCGCCCGCCGCGCCGTCTTCGGCGACGGACCGCCGCCCGCCAGCACCCTGATCGGCGTGCAGGCGCTCGCGCTGCCCGACCTGCTGATCGAGGTCGAAGCGATCGCCGTGCTCGACTGAGCCGCCCGCCCAGCCCGCGCGCCAACCTGCCCGATCGCACGAGAGGAACCCGCCCATGCCCGCCATCTCGCTCGAAGACCGCTTCGCGATCATCGACCTCTGCTCCGTCTACAACTACACCGTCGACCAGGCCGACGGCCCCGGCTGGGCCGACACCTTCACGCCCGACGGCGTCTTCAGCGGCCCCGCCGGCCACGCCGAAGGCCGCGACCAGCTGATCGCCTTCGCCCACCAACTCGCCGAGCAGTTCCCCGGCGGCATGCACTTCACCGACAACCACCTCTTCGAGGTCAAGGGCGAAGAGGTGCGCCACAAGTGCTTCCTCGACTTCAAAATCCCCACCCCCGACGGCGTAACCTCAATGCTACTCGGCTATGAGGACATCATCATCAAGCACAATGGCGAGTGGCGCTTCAAGCGCCGCGACGTAGTCAACGTCACCGGCTACGGCGAGTAGCAGCGCACTACTCCGGCGCGCGCCCCACACCCCCCGAAGGCCCCGCCTCAATCGCTTCCACAATCATCTGCACGTAAATCTGGAGACCGGCCGGCCGCAGGTGCGTCCCATCGTAGGTCAGCTCATCTTCGCGCCCGTCAGTCACCTGATGCCAGTCGATCAACGTCACCTTGGCGTATCGCGCCGCGCCCTCGCGCAGCATTCGGTTGCCGTCGCGCTCCAGGCGAATCCAGGGATCGCGCTGCGGGAACTGACGAGTCAGCACGATCAGGTGGTCGACGTTTTCGACGATGCGCATCAGCCGCTCAAAATCCTCCTCGTCCACGAATTCGTAGCCCACACCGTGAAAAACGACGGCCTCGCGGGGACCGTCGGCGAGATGGCGCTCCAGCGCCCGCATGCTGCTGTGCGCGCTGCGCGCGCCGACGGCGTCGACGTCGAGGCCGCGCTCGCTCAACATGCGGGCGGCCCCGACCATCACCGAGTCGCCGATCGCCAGCGGCGCGATCCCGAAGCGCACAATCAGCGGATCGCCGCTGCCGTCGACATCGCCCGGCCTGAGCTCGAATGTGTCCGACTGCACGCTCCTGCCGCCCCACTCCCAGACGGTCGGTGAGGCCAGCAGCCCACCTTCCGCGGCAAAAGCCGCCGGCAGGCCGATCAGCGCCCCCACGCCGCGGCAGACCCGCTCCTCACCGAGCCGGCTGCTCCAACTCACGCAGCCCGGCCCGCGCGTAGCAATCTCGATCACCGCGCAGGGCATCCGGTCCGGGCAAGGCACAACCACCAAGTCGCCGGCATGGACAACCTCCATGATCTCCTCCCCGTTGAGCTCCACCAGCCGCTCTGCGGTCGTGCCGAAGGTCCTGGCGATCCGATGCGGCGAGTCGCCCGCGCGCACCTCGTAGCTGAACAGGGGCGGCTCCGCCAGCGGCTCGGAGCCGCCGCCCCGCTCCAGCTCCGACGGGAGCACAAGCAGCCCGAACTCAAAGGCGGTGGCCGGCGCGATCTCAGGGCCGATCTCAGGGCCGATCTCAGGGCCGATCCCCGCGTCCATATCGACCGCCGCCAAGGCGTCGCCCGCAGAATCCGAAGCAGCCTGCCCTGGCGGTGCGGAGTCGGAGCCGGAGTCGGCCCGCGCAGGCGGCTCGACATCAGCGCGGCGCGCCTTGGGCAGCTGCCAGCGGCGCCGAATCTCGGCCGCATGATCATCCTCCGCAGACTCAGCTGAGTCGTCGTCCGCGCCGGAGATGATCAGCGGGGGCGGGTCGTCGGAGTCTGCGTCTGCCTCAGTTTCAGGCGCGGCGGCGGCGATGAACGACGACTCTGGTTCGGCCGCTTCGGCCGCCGCGGCGTCCTCGGCATCGATCACCACGGCGAAATTCTCCAGCGCGGAGGAATCGTCGGCATCGATCAGGACGATGCCGACGATGGCGGCGGCGAAGACGGCCGCCGCGGCCGCCGACACGGCGGCGGTCTGGGCGCGCGGCGGGAGCAGCCGCAGGCGGAACTCGCCGCGCCGGATCGGCGTCTCGACCCAGCGGTAGCTGACTTCCGCGAGGGCGGCGCTGATCGGCGCGCCGGCGGCGAACAGCGCGACGCCGCTGAGGTCGAGCTCGAAGCTGAGCGCGAGCAACACCGGCCAGTGCCAGAGGTAGACGCCGTAGGAGCGGGTGCCGAGCCAGCGCAGCGGTCCCGCGCCCAACGCCCGACCGAGTACCCAGCGGCGGCGGGCGACGGCGGCGATCAGCGCGGCGGAGGCGACGGACGCGCCGAGCAGTCCCCACGGGTAGAGCCAGGCTTCGCGCCAGTGGCCCTGCTGCATGATCAGCACGACGGCGGCGAGACCGGCGAGTCCGATCAGGTCGAGCAGTCGGCAGGGCAGGCGGCGCTGCTCGGGCCACTGCCAGCGCCAGGGCCGCCAGACGAGGCCGAGCGCGACGCCGATCAGAATGGTGAAGGCGCGCGGGTCGCTGCCGAAGTAGACGCGCGAGGGGTCTTCGCCGGGCGTGTAGAGCCGGATCATCCAGACCAGCGAGGCCGCCGCCAACAGCAGCACGATCGCCAGCACCAGGCGGCGCGAGAGGAAGCGCGAGAGCCCCACGAACACCAGCGGCCAGAGCAGATAGAACTGCTCCTCGACGGCGAGCGACCAGAGATGGCGCAGCTGCGAGGGGCGGTCGAACGACTCGAAATAGGAGACATCGCGCAGGATCAGGTCCCAGTTGGTGACGTAGACGACGGCGGCGAACACCTCGCGGAGGTGAGTGAGCAGTTGGTCGCCGAGCAGGAGAACGGCGTAGACGGTGGTGGCGGCGAGGACGAACGCGAGGGCGGGCAGCAAGCGCCGCGCGCGGCGGATCCAGAAAGCGCGCAGGTCGACGCGGCCGGCCCGCTCGCGCTCGGCGACGAGCAGCGCGGTGATCAGGAAGCCGCTGACGACGAAAAAGACATCGACGCCGAGGAAGCCGGCGGAGAGCCAGGCTTCGCTGGTGTGGAAGATCACCACGGCCAGCACGGCGAGCGCGCGAATGCCGTCGAGCGCCGGCAGGTAGGGCATGCGCGAGTCGGCGGCGTCCGGCTGTTCGGTCGGCGGATCGGCGGTCTGGTCGGGCACGGGGGCTACATCCGGAAGACGCCGAACTGGGAGTCGGGAATCGGCGCGTTGAGCGAGGCGGCGATGCCGACGCCGAGCGCGGTGCGGGTGTCGAGCGGGTCGAGAATGCCGTCGTCCCAGATGCGGGCGGTGCTGTACCAAGCGGAGCCCTCCTGCTCGTACTTTTCGAGCGTGGGCGCCATGAATTCGGCCTGCTCGTCGGCGGTCATTTCTTCGCCGCGCGCGCGCAGGTTGTCGAGTCGGATCGTGAGCAGCACATTGGCGGCCTGCTCGCCGCCCATCACGGAGACGCGGGCGTTGGGCCAGCCCCAGAGCAGGCGCGGGCTGTAGGCGCGCCCGCACATCGCGTAGTTGCCCGCGCCGAAGGAGCCGCCCAGCACGACGCTGAATTTGGGCACGGCGGCGCAGGCCACAGCGGTGACCATCTTCGCGCCGTGCTTGGCGATGCCCTCGTGCTCGTAGCGCCGCCCGACCATGAAGCCGGTGATGTTTTGCAGGAAGACGAGCGGGATCTTGCGGCGCGCGCAGAGTTGGATGAAATGCGCGCCCTTGAGCGCGCTCTCGGAGAAGAGGATGCCGTTGTTGGCCACGATGCCCACGGGGTAGCCGAGCAGGCGGGCGAAGCCGCAGACGAGCGTGGCGCCCCAGGAGGGCTTGAACTCGTGCAGGCGCGAGCCGTCGACCAGGCGGGCGATCACTTCCCGCACGTCGTAGCTGTGGCGGGTCGATTGGGGCACGACGCCGTAAAGCTCTTCGGGGTCGTGCAGCGGCTCTTCGATCTCGGCGCGGGTCCAGGGCGCGGGCGGCGGGCTTGCGCCCAGCGAGTCGACCGCGGCGCGGACCAGCTCGAGCGCGTGCGCGTCGTCGCCGGCGAGATGGTCGGCAACGCCGGAGACCTGGCTGTGAACGATGCCACCGCCGAGGTCTTCAGCCGAGATCTCTTCGCCGGTGGCGGCGCGGACGAGCGGCGGGCCGCCGAGGAAGATCGTGCCGACGCCGTCGACGATGATCGCCTCGTCGCTCATTGCGGGGACGTAGGCGCCGCCCGCCGTGCAGGAGCCCATCACGGCGGCGATCTGGGGGATGCCCTGCGCGGACATCCGCGCCTGGTTGAAGAAGATGCGCCCGAAGTGGTCGCGGTCGGGAAACACCTCGGCCTGCATCGGCAGGAACGCGCCGCCGGAGTCGACGAGGTAGATGCAGGGCAGCTGGTTTTGCTCCGCAATCTCCTGCGCGCGGAGATGCTTCTTCACCGTGATCGGGTAGTAGGAACCGCCCTTGACGGTGGCGTCGTTGGCGATGATCGCGATCTCGCGCCCCGCCACGCGGCCGATGCCGCTGACAATGCCCGCGCCGGGCGCTTCGTCGTGGTACATCCCCGTCGCGGCGAGCGGGCTGAGTTCGAGGAAGGGCGATGCGGGGTCGAGCAGGCGCTCGATGCGCTCGCGGGCGAGCAGCTTGCCGCGCGCGTGGTGGCGCTCGACGGCGCGTTCGCCGCCGCCCGCGCGCGCGGCCGCCTCGCGCTCGCGCAGCTCGGCGACCAGGCCGCGCATCCACTCCGCGTTGGCGCGGAACTCGGCCGAGCTCGGCTGCACCGCCGAGCCCAGCGGCGCCACCGCATCGATCCGCTCGTGCAACTCGTCGCTCTTCATTGCTCGCCCTCCGCGCCCGATCGCCCGCGTAACCGCTAGGGTATGCGCCAACGACGGCGGGGACACGTTTCGGCAGGATTCGAGGTGAGCGATGACGGCGCAACTCAGCGACGGCGGCTTCAGCTACACAGCCCTGGACATCTGGGAGCAACTGCCGGATGGGGTGACGCTGGTCGAGTCGCCCGGCGTCGCCGTGGGCGCGGATGACACGGTCTACGTGCTGACGCGCAATGTCGAGCACCCGGTGATGGTCTTCGACGCCGACGGAACCTGGCGCGGCTCGTGGGGGCAGGGGAACTTCACCGATCGCTCGCACGGCATCTGGATCGGGCCGGAGGGCGATGTTTGGGGCGCGGACGACGGGACGCACACGATCACCCGCTGGTCGCCCGACGGCGAGCTGCTGCAAACGCTGGGCGATCCCTACAACCCCGCGCCGGCCTGGGCCGGCAAGCCGTTCAACCGCCCGACGCACGCGGCGGTTTCGCCGCGCACGGGCGACATCTTCGTGACCGACGGCTACGGCAACTCGTGCGTACACCGCTTCAACGCCGACGGCGAACACAAGCAGACCTGGGGGACGCCGGGCATTGACGCCGGCCAGTTCATCCGCCCGCACAACATCGCGATTGATGAGGACGGCCTGCTCTACATCGCCGACCGCGAGTGCCATCGGGTGCAGATCTTCAGCGAATCGGGGCAGTTCGTGACGATGTGGAACAACATCCACCGCCCCGACGGGCTGACGCTCGCGCCGGACGGCAACATCTACATCGGCGAACTGAACGAGATGGGCGGGATGGCCGACGCGCCAGGCCTGGGCCACCGGGTGAGCATCTACTCGCGCGACGGCGAGCGGCTGGCGCTGCTGGGCGACGCGGAGGAAGGCGAGGAGGCGGGCAAGTTCATCGCGCCGCACGGGATTGCGGTGGATTCGCGCGGGGATGTGTACGTGGGGGAGGTCTGCAACACGATTCGCGGCAAGGCGCTGGGTAAAGAGCTGCACTCGCTGAAGAAGCTGGTGCGGGAGGTGTAGGGGAGGGGCGGCTGTTCGCGCAAAATCCGTCATACCTGCGGCAAGCGCGGGTATGACGGAGTTGCTCCCGCGGGTATGACGGAAAGGGAGCGCGCGGGGGTTGGGCGGCGGGAACGGACTTGGTGCGCACCGCGGCGAGATACCCGCGGCAAGCGCGGGTATGACGGATCTAATGTTGTGCGGGGTATGACGGAAAGGGAGCGCGCGGGTTGGGCGGCGGGAACGGACTTGGTGCGCACCGCGGCGAGATACCCGCGGCAAGCGCGGGTATGACGGAAAGGGAGCGCGCGGGGGTTGGGCGGCGGGAACGGACTTGGTGCGCACCGCGGCGAGATACCCGCGGCAAGCGCGGGTATGACGGAAAGGGAGCGCGTGGGGGTTGGGCGGCGGGAACGGACTTGGTGCGCACCGCGGCGAGATACCCGCGGCAAGCGCGGGTATGACGGAAAGGGAGCGCGCGGGGGTTGGGCGGCGGGAACGGACTTGGTGCGCACCGCGGCGAGATACCCGCGGCAAGCGCGGGTATGACGGAAAGGGAGCGCGCGGGGGTTGGGCGGCGGGAACGGACTTGGTGCGCACCGCGGCGAGATACCCGCGGCAAGCGCGGGTATGACGGATCTAATGTTGTGCGCGGGTATGACGGAGTTGCTCCCGCGGGTATGACGGAAAGGGAGCGCGCGGGGGTTGGGCGGCGGGAACGGACTTGGTGCGCACCGCGGCGAGATACCCGCGGCAAGCGCGGGTATGACGGATCTATTGTTGTGCGCGGGTATGACGGAGTTGCTCCCGCGGGTATGACGGAGTTGCTCCCGCGCTATGACGGATCGATTTGCGCTGGGGTGGTGGAAGAAGCCGGAGAGGAAGGGCCGAGAGTGGAGCAGGAGTTACAGGCGCGGGCGAAACAAGCTATGCGCTGAATTTGTAGCGGAGGAAGAGTTCGTTGGTTTGGGGATCGGTGTGGGCCTGGATTAGGTTCAGCTGTTGCAGGGCGCTGCGGGAGGCGGGGGCGGGCCATTGGACGGCGGGGGTTTGGTCGGGGCCGCCTGTGATTTTTGGGGCGAGCGTTAGGAAGAACTCGTCGGCCAGGCCGGCCTGGATGATTGCGCCGTTGAGGGTTGCGCCGCCTTCGACCAGCACGCGCTGCGCGCCCAGGTGCTCGCGCATGTGTTGGAAGGCGGCCTTGACCTCCGCGCCCGCCGGGACTTCTATGACGGGGCGTCCCAGCGCGGCGAGGCGCTTGCGGGCGTTGGGAGAGGCGGCGCTGGAGAGGTAGACGACGGCGTCGAAGCTGCGGTCGGTGAAGAAGCGGCGCTCGGGCGGCAGGTCGCCGGAGCGGGTCAGCACGGCGGCGATCGGTGAGGGCGGCATGCCGCGTTCGGTTCGCCACTGCTCGAGTTCGGGGCGGTTGAGGCGGGCCGACGTGCCGGAGGCGCGAAAGGTCCCCGCGCCGTTGAGCACCACGTCGAAATGCACGCGCAGCTCGCGCATCAGCCGTTGATCGGTTTCGGAGCCCAGCCCGCGTTCGGAGCCCTCGACGGTCGTATGGCCGTCGGCGGACATCACCATGTTGATCGCCGTGTAGGGGCGGTCGGCGGGCGGGTCGGGGAACTCCAGCGCGGTGTAGTCGAGCACCGCCTCATGCTACGTTGCGCGCATGCCGGACGACGAGCGAACCGACGAGTTGCTTGAGGAAGAGGCGGAGGACGACCGCTCGCCGCACATCGGGCCGGAGGCGCGCTTCACGCTCGGCGGCAAGCCGCTGCCGCTGGACGAATTCGTTACGTCTACGATGGGCGATTTGGCCGACCGCGAGCCGGCCGCGCCAGAGCCGCCACCGCCCGGCCAGCCCAAGGATGTCATCTGGGCTTCACGCCGCCCGCTCTGAGCAGGGGCGCGCTACTCGGCGCGCAGCGCGCGGTACGTCGCCGCCTGCATTAAGGCGGCCGGCAGCGCGCCCGCCGGCGCGACGCGCAGCAGCCAACCGCCGGCGTAGGGCTGTTCGTTGACCAGAGTGGGTTGGGCGATTGCAGCGTCGTTGCGTTCCCGCACCACGCCGCTGAGCGGGCTGATCAGATCGATCACCGCCTTGGCGGATTCGATCACGCCGAACGGCTCGCCTGCGGCGACGGGCGCGCCCGGCTCGGGCAGCTCGAGGTAGACGATTTCGCCCAGCTGATCCTGCGCGTAGTCGGTCACGCCCACGCGCCGCAGCGCACCCTCGACGTCAACCCAGAGGTCGTCGTCGGAGTAGCGCAGCCCGTCGGGCGCATCCATTACGGCGCCGGCGCGGCGGCCCAGTCGGCCTCCCAGGTGATCTCGATGGCGTCCTTGACGCTCTCGTGCGCCGGGCAGCCGCCGGCGTGGAACTGCACGGCGCGCTCGGCGGCGGCGCGCTGCTCCGCGCTCACCCCGGGAATGTGAAAGACGACGTGAATGCCGGTGATCCGAATCGTCTCCTTGCGCTCACCGCGAATCGTGCCCAGCACATCGGCGCTGTAGGCGGCGGTATCGAATTCGACCTTGCGCGCGGCCAACGCCCGCGCGAGAGTGCCGTACATTCAACCGCCGACCGCGGCGACGATGTGGTCGAGCGTGGCGGCCACGGGCGGCGCGTCGGCGGGCGCGCCGTAGTACTCCTTGAGCGCGCCCTGCACGCCGTAGACGACCGGCTTGGGCACGTCGCCCAGCGTGGCGTGGCGCATGCCGTCTTTCAGTACCAGACGGTTGCGCGAGATGTACTCGAAGCTGTCGCTCATCGTTCCGCTCCTTTGTTACTGTTTCAGCCGGCCAGCAGGCGGCGCATACGGCTGACGCCCTCGCGGATTTCGTCGAGGCCGGCGGCGTAGGAGAAGCGCAGGTAGCCCTCGCCGAGCTGCCCGAACGAGGTGCCGGCGATCACCGCCAGGCCGACCTCGTCGAGCAGACGGCGCTGCAGCGTGCGTGCGTCGATGCCAGTCTCGCTGATGTTGGGGAAGGCGTAGAACGCGCCGGCCGGATCGACGCAGCTGACGCCGGGAACCTCGTTCAACTCGGCGACGATCACCCGGCGGCGCTCGTCGAACGCCTCGACCATCCGCGCGACGGGCGACTGATCGCCTTCAAGCGCGGCCACGGCGGCATACTGAGTCGCGGCGTTGGGGCAGGACCAGGCGTTGATCGCGATTCGCTCGGCGTGCGCGAAGAGCGCGGGCGGGAAGACGCCGTAGCCCAGCCGCCAGCCGGTCATCGCGTAGGTCTTGCTCCAGCCGTCCAGCAGCACCAGCCGGTCGCGCAGCTCCGGGTAGCGCAGCATCGTGACATGCTCGCGGCCCTCGTAGAGGATGTTGGAATAGATTTCGTCGCTCAGCACGACGACGTCGGGCCACTCGGCCAGCCCCGCGGCGAGCCGATCCAGCTGCTCTCGCGTCGCCGCGCCGCCGGTCGGGTTGGCGGGGCTGTTCAGGATGATCAGCCGGGTGCGCTCGTTGATCTGGCTCAGCACCTGCTCAGGATCGAACGTGAAGCCGTCCTGCTCGCGCAGCGCGATTGGCACCGCCGTCGCACCCGAATAGCGAATCAGCGACTCGTAGATCGGGAAGCCCGGATTGGGGTAGAGGATTTCCGCGCCGGGCTCGCCCATCAGCAGGATGGTGCAGAACATGACCGGCTTCGCGCCGGGCGTGATCAGCACGGCGGCGGGATCGACGCGCTCGCCGTGGCGGCGCTCGAGATCGTTGGCGACCGCCTCGCGCAGCTCGGGAATGCCGGCGGCGGGGGTGTAGCCGTGCCGCCCGTCGGTCAGCGCCTGGCGGCCCGCGTCGACGATGTGGGCGGGGGTCTCGAAATCAGGCTGCCCGATGCCCAGATTGATGATGCTGCGGCCCTCGGCGGCGAGCTGGTTGGCGCGCGCCAGCACCTCGAAGGCCGTTTCGGTGCCCATCCGTCCGACAGCGGCGACCGGTTCGATCATCGCGCGCGCCTCATTTCGTCATGTTGCGTGAGAGTGTGCGTGGAGTCAGACGAGGGTAGCGCTAGGCTGTCCCTCAATGCCAGAGCCAACAACCTCCGAACCGCCGCCGGACTCCGGCCCGGTCGCCGAGACGGCGCGGATCACGCACCTCGACATGCTGCGCGGCGTGGCCGTGCTCGGCATCCTGCTGATGAATGCGGTCTCCTACGGCCTGCCCCCCGCCGCCTACTTCAACCTCAGCGCCGACGGAACCGAGACCTGGCTCGACTGGACCATCGGCGTCCTCGGCGAAATCTTCATCGACCAGAAGTTCATGGGCATCTTCTCGATCCTGTTCGGGGCCGGGATCGTGCTGTTCGCGGATCGCGCCGCCGCCAAGGGCAAGAGCGCTGGCTGGCTGAGCTTCTGGCGGAACCTGCTGCTGCTGGGCATCGGCGTGCTGCACATGCTGCTCTGGGACGGCGATGTGCTGGTGATCTACGCGGTCGCCGCGCCGATTCTGATCCTCGCGCGCAACGCGCCGCCCAAGGCGCTGCTGGCGACGGGCGCCGCGCTGGTGCTGATCATTCCGATCGTGGCGGGGGCGGCGCAGACCGGCGTCGATGCGGATGGGCGGCAGCTGGGCGAGCTCTGGCTGAGCGAGGGCGATTCGTCGGACGGCGTGGGCCTCTACTTCATCTTCGACTTCTTCGCGCGCGCGGTAGGCATGATGCTGATCGGCGTCGCCCTGTTCCGGCTGGGTGTGCTCAGCGGCGAGAAGCCGCCGCAGTTCTACCGCCGGATGGCGCTGTACGGCCTGGGCGTCGGCCTGCCGCTGGCCGCGCTCGGCGTCGCAATCGCCGCAATCTACGACTTCGATCCGAAAATCGCCCTGCTGACCGGCATCCCCAACACGGTCGGCACGATTCCCGCCGCGCTGGGAATTATCGCGCTGGTCATCCTCTGGAATATGCGCCGTCAGCGGCGCATCCACCACGCGCTCCAGTCGACGGGCCGAATGGCGCTGACCAACTACCTGACGCAGACAATCATCGGCGTGATCGTGCTGCGCTCGCTGCTTGGCGACGCCGACCTGACCCGCACCGCGATTCTGGGCTTCGTGCTGGCAGTCTGGGCGCTGCAGCTGCTCTGGTCCCCGGTCTGGCTGAAGTATTTCCGCTTCGGCCCCTTCGAGTGGCTCTGGCGCGTGGCGACATACCGGCGAATGCAGCCGCTGCGGCGCTAGGCCCATTCACACCCCCCCATCTCCCGCCCCACCCCCGCAAGCAGATCCGTCATGCCCGCGGCGAGCGCGGGTATGACGGACGGGGCGCGGGGGCAGGGGTGGGGCTTTGTGCGTACTGCGGCGAGATACCCGCGGCGAGCGCGGGTATGACGGACGGGGGCGCGGGGGCGGGGGTGGGGCTTTGTGCGCACTGCGGCGAGATACCCGCGGCGAGCGCGGGTATGACGGACGGGGCGCGGGTATGACGGACGGGGCGCGGGGGCAGGGATGGGGCTTTGTGCGCACTGCGGCGAGATACCCGCGGCGAGCGCGGGTATGACGGACGGGGCGCGGGTATGACGGACGGGGGCGCGGGTATGACGGACGGGAGCGCGGGGGCAGGGGCGGGGCTTTGTGCGCACTGCGGCGAGATACCCGCGGCGAGCGCGGGTATGACGGACGGGGCGCGGGTATGACGGACGGGGCGCGGGGGCAGGGGTGGGGCTTTGTGCGCACTGCGGCGAGATACCCGCGGCGAGCGCGGGTATGACGGACGGGGGCGCGGGTATGACGGACGGGGCGCGGGTATGACGGACGGGAGCGCGGGTATGACGGACGGGGGCGCGGGTGGTGGATCTGTTGCGCGAGGGCAACGAGAGAGAGAATTGTGAACAGGCTCTGGCGAGACGTTGCGAGATCGCAAACGCCGACGCCTTGCCGCTTCACGCTCAGCCGGCCGATCTTTTGCCTCGCCGCCTCTTGCGACGACGCCTCTGCGTCTTTGTGGCCGGCTTGCCTTGATGCAGCGTCAGATAGACCGTCGTGTCTGCGCACCGCTCGTGGTATGCGGCTGGACCGATTAACAGCGGTCGCTCGCGAGTGGGAAAGGCCGAATGCCTGCGCCCGGATGTCCACCCGCCGGCCAACACGACAGGGCGCGGCGCCGGGAGGCGACCGACCATTCCAGGAACGGGTTCGAAATCGCTGTCTCTGGAGAATAGGATGGCCGCATCGCAGTTTCGCTCGACCGCATCCATAACGAGATGGAGCGCCAGCAGAATGTCGACGCCTTTCTCTCGACCGCGGCCCTGTGGATCGTAGTGCAGCGGAATATGTGTTATCGAGACGCCTTCGGCTTCCCACGCCTCGGCTTGTCGCCTCCAGGCGGACGCCGCGGCGGCCTCATACCGTGGTACTGGACGACCTCGAAAGACACGAACCGCTTCGAGGTTCAATGACTCGCGCGCAGGAAACATCGCGGAGTATCGCTCGCAGAGAACCTCCGCAAGCGCGCGCGGTTTGAAGTGCCCATTCGTACGGTCGTCCCCGGGATCGCCGTTGTGAAAGAAGTCCCGGGCATTGCGGTACGCATTCTCGTAGTCAATGTAGACGATCGCCCTGCGGGTCATCTGCCGGATGGTACCACGCGCTCAACAGCGCAACCCGGGAGAAGGTAATGAGATCGAAGCGTTGCTCAGCCGTAGGGTGCCACGTCGATGGTGTCGGATGGTTTGCCGTTGCCCGCCGGTAGGGTGCGTCAGGGCGTCGCGCGGTGTCGGCCGCAATGGCCGGTTGATCCCGTGGTCGGCGAGCACCGAAGGGCGGGGTTTAACTCTCCATCCGGGGTTTCCCCTCGGAAAGGCACCGAAGGGCTGAGCAGTCCCTATTGTGCGCCTTCGCATCACGACTGTCAAGCGGCCGACGACCGCACACCCCCATCACGCCGCCAGCGCGTAAGATCGGACGCGCAACTACGGACGAGGTGCGCGCATGCCGGAGCCCAGCGACCGCGAGCGGCGCACCAAGATCGTCGCGACGCTTGGACCTGCGAGCGCCGATCTTGAAACTGTTCAGCGCCTGATCGAGGCCGGCGTCGATGTCGCGCGAATCAACTTCTCGCACGGCGATCCGGACTCCTGGTCGCAGCTCACCGCCGCGGTGCGCGCGGCGCAGCGGGCGGCGGGCAAGCCGGTTGCGATCCTGGGCGACTTGCAGGGGCCGAAAATCCGCATCGGAGGCGGCGACGCTCCGGTTGAAGTTGCGCGGCGCGACAGACTCACCATCGTCGCCGGCTCCGACGAGCCGCTGCGCCGCGAGGGCGGCGAGTTTGTCGCCGGCTGCTCCTACGCCGCGTTGGTCGACGAGGTCGCGCCGGGCGACCGCGTCTATCTGCGCGACGGCGAGATTGATGTGCGCGTCGAAGCGGTCAACGGCCCGCGCATCGAAACGCAGGTGCGCGGCGGCGGGCTGCTCACGCCGCGCGCCGGCCTGCACGCGCTCGGCGCCGGCGCGCAGCTGGAAGCGGTCACCGACGTCGACCGCGCCAACGCCCGCTTCGCCGTTGAGCACGGGATGGACTATGTCGCGCTCTCCTTTGTCCGCACCGTCGCCGATGTCGAAGCCGGGCGCCAGGCCGTCGCCGACGCGGGGGGCGACATCCCTCTGATCGCCAAGATCGAAACGGCTGTGGCGCTCGACTCGCTGGCGCAGATCATCAGCGCCGCCGACGGCGCGATGGTCGCGCGCGGCGACCTCGGCGTCGAGGTCGGCCCCGCCGAGGTGCCCGTCCTCCAGCGCAGCATCATTGACGCGGCCGGCCGCTCGCTCGCGCCGGTGATCATCGCCACCCAGATGCTCGAGAGCATGGTGCAGCGCACGCGCCCCACGCGAGCCGAGGCCAGCGACGTGGCCAACGCGGTCTGGGACGGCGCCGACGCGCTGATGCTCTCGGCCGAAACGGCGGTTGGGCGCGGCCCCGTGGAAACCGTCGAAATGATGGACGCCATCATCCGCTCGGCCGAGGCCAGCGACCCCGCGCGCGGCGCAGCCGGACTGCCCGGCGCGGGCGCGGGCGATATCGGACGCACAATCGCCTGGGCGGTCGCCGCGGCGGTCGACCAGCATCCCGAGGTCAAAGCGGTGATCGCCTTCACCGCCGGCGGCCGCAGCGGGCGGCTGATCGCCAAAGACCGCCTGCCCGTGCCGACCGTGGTGCTCGCGCCCTCGCCCGATGTCGAGCAGCGCCTGCAACTGCTCTGGGGCGTGCGCCCCGCGCTTTGCGAGCCGCCCGACAGCCTCGAAGAGATGATCAGCGACGTCGAGCGCGCCGCCGTGCGCGAGCTCGGCCTCCGCGCCGGCGACCGAATCGTGATCACCGGCGGCCTGCCGCTCGGGCAAAACCAGCCGACCAACTTCCTCAAGCTCCACATCATCCCGACTGAGGTAGGCTGATCGGCATGAGCGACGCAACAGATCAACAGAGCGGCCAACAGGACGCTGGCGAGGCGCGCGATGTGCTCGTCTACACCACCGAGTGGTGCGGCGACAGCCGCCGCGCTGTGAGTTTTCTTGACGAGCACGAAATCGCCTACCGCGCCATCGATATCGACGAGGATGAAGATGCGGCCAAGGCGGTTGAGGCGCTCAACGGCGGCTACCGCTCGACGCCGACGATTTTGATCAACGGTGAGCATGTCGCCACCGAGCCGCGCATTGACGAGCTCGCCAAACTCTTCGGCATCAAGCTTGCCAAAGCCGGCAAAGCGAACCCCAACCGCCCAAACTAGCTCCGTCGTACCCGCGCTCGCCACGGGTATCTCGCGGAGTCCTGCACGGCCCCGTCGCTTATCCCCGCGCGGGAACGACGGAGGCGCACAGGGGGTCGCTGGGCGAAGTGGGGGAGGCGTGGACGGGGCTTGGTGCGCAGCTGGGTGGGATACCCGCGGCAAGCGCGGGTATGACGGAGCTCTTTGCGCGGGGGTATGACGGGGCTTTCTTGCGTGGGGGTGGCGGGTCTGTCCTGCACGGGGCCGGGGAGGCGTGGGCGGGGCTTGGTGCGCAGCGCGGCGAGATACCCGCGGCAAGCGCGGGTATGACGGATCTTTTTCGCGCGGGTGTGACGGAGCTTGCTTGCGCGGGGGTGGCGGAGCTTGCTCGCGTGGGGGTGACGGAGCTTGCTTGCGTGGGGGTGACGGAGCTTGCTCGCGTGGGGGTGCGGGTCTGTCCTGCACGGGGCCGGGGGGGCGTGGACGGGGCTTGGTGCGCAGCGCGGCGAGATACCCGCGACAAGCGCGGGTATGACGGATCTGCTCGCGCGGGGGTGGCGGACCCTTGCTCGCGTGGATGTGGCGGGCCCATTGCTCGCGCGGGGGTGCGGGTCTGTCCTGCACGGGGCCGGGGAGGCGTGGACGGGGCTTGGTGCGCAGCGCGGCGAGATACCCGCGGCAAGCGCGGGTATGACGGAGCTTGCTCGCGCGGGGGTGGCGGAGCTTGCTTGCGTGGGGGTGGCGGGTCTGCTCGCGCGGGGGTGGCGGACCCTTGCTCGCGTGGGGGTGGCGGACCCTTGCTCGCGGGTATGACGGGGCAGGGGTGGTGGATGTGTGGGTGGTCAGGTGGGGACGGGGTCGGGGTCGGCGAGGGCGTCGGCGATGATGCGCTGCATGGGTTGGAGGAGTTCGGGGGGGAGTTCGGGGAAGCGTTCGGGGTGTTGGAGGAGTTGGCGGAGGGTTTCGATTTGGGGCGGGTCGGCTTCGAGGATGGTGTGGAGTTGATCGAAGGTGAGGCGCTGGGCGGCGGGCTGGTCGGAGTTCGGGGCGCCGGCTGATTGGGGCGGTTCCGTATCTGGTCGGGGGGGTTGGTCGTGGTAGGTGGTGGTAGGCGTTGGTAGGTCGGGGTCAGTCGGCTGGGGGGGTTGGGCGTGGTCAGGTTTGGTAGGCGTTGGTAGGTCGGGGGCGGCGAGTTGGGGGGGTTGGGCGTGGTCAGTGTTGGTAGGCGTTGGTAGATCGGGGTCGGTCGGCTGGGGGGGCTGGGCGTGGTCAGGTTTGGTAGGTGTTGGTAGGTCGGGGGCGGCGAGTTGGGGGGGTTGGGCGTGGTCAGGTTTGGTAGGTGTTGGTAGGTCGGGGGCGGCGAGTTGGGGGGGTTGGGCGTGGTCAGGTTTGGTAGGCGTTGGTAGGTCGGGGGCGGTCGGTTGGGGGGGTTGGGCGTGGTCAGGTTTGGTAGGTGTTGGTAGGTCGGGGTCGGTCGGCTGGGGAGGTTGGTCGTGGTCAGGTTTGGTAGGTGTTGGTAGGTCGGGGGCGGCGAGTTGTTCGGGGGGGAAGTCGGCGGGTTGGTTTTTGACGAAGGTGGTGGCGCGGTCGAGTTCGCGCAGGGCGAGGCGGAATTCGCGCAGGGCGTTGTTGAGCGCGCGGTCGTGGAGGGCTTCGAAGCGGGCGATCTGCTCGGGGCCGGCTTCGGCGTCGAGGCTGACCGGTTCGCCGTCGGGCTTGGCGGCGCTGAAGCGGGTGAGCGGCTGGAGCGGGTCGCGCCGGATGAGGCTGTTGACGCGGTCGTGGAGATCGAGGCTGTGGGCGATGAGCAGGTCGTGGATGATGGTGAGGGTGAGCGGGATGCGGTCGGTTTCGAGCAGGGCGAGGTCGTCGATGATGGTGGGGTGGGAGACGCCGAGTTGCTGGGCGATGCTGCGGAGGGTGTGGCCTTGTTGGCGGAGTTGGTGGGCCCGTCGGATGCGGTTGCGGCGTTGGGGGGAGATGTTCATTGCGCACTCCTGTTCTGGTGATGTGGTCAATGTAGCGCGGTGCGGCGGGGGTGGGGTGTTGGTGTGTTGCTTGGGCGACTTGGAGGTGGGGCTTGGGTGCTGTGCGCGGCGAGATACCCGCGGCAAGCGCGGGTATGACGGATCTCTTTGAGCACGGGTATGGCGGCGTTGGGGTGCGGCGGGGGCGGGAGTGGGCGGGGGGGAGGTAGGGACGGGGCTTGGTGCTGTGCGCGGCGAGATACCCGCGGCAAGCGCGGGTATGACGGATCTGGTTGCGCGCGGGTACGGCGGCGTTGGGGTGCGGCGGGGGCGGGAGTGGGCGGGGGGGAGGTGGGGACGGGGCTTGGCGCTGTGCGCGGCGAGATACCCGCGGCGGGGCGCGGGTATGACGAATTTGCTCGCGCGGGTATGACGGATCTGCTCGCGCGGGTGTGACGCAGTTGTTTGCGCGGGTGTGGCGGGGCTGTTGCGCGGGTGTGACGGGGCTTTGCGCGGGCGTGGCGGGGCTGTTGCGCGGGTGTGACGGAGTGGCGTGCGTGGGGGCGGCGGGTCTGTTTTGCGCGGGGGCGGGGAGGCGTGGACGGGGCTTGGTGCGCAGCGCGGCGAGATACCCGCGGCAAGCGCGGGTATGACGGATCTGGTTGCGCGGGTGTGGCGGAGTTGGTTGCGCGGGTGTGGCGGAGTTGGTTGCGCGGGCGTGACGCTGGGTCCAACGCTCAGCCCCCGCCGCCCTCGCTGTGGGGGATTACGTGCACCGCGCTCGCCTTGAACGCCGCCTCCACGCGCTGGCCTACCGCCAGAGCCAACTCCTCCCACGACACGCGCGAGATATCCGCGCTTACCCGCGCGCCCTCGCCGCCCTCTACCTCCAGCGTCACCCGCATGAACGCGCCCTCGCTGTACGCGCCCACAATCCGCCCCGCCGCGTGGTTCCGGGCGCTCGACGGATCCCCCGCGCGGCAGGCGGTCGAAAGCGTGACCTGCTCCGGGCGGACGCAGAGAAACGCCGCGCCCGCGCCGGTTATGGCGGCCGTCTCGACCGTCAGCGGGCCGCAGCGCCAAATTGCGAGGCCCTCGCGCTCTTCGATTAAGCGCCCCGGCCAGACGTTTTCCACGCCTACGAATGCCGCCACCTGCTCGTCGGCCGGCGTGCTGAACACCTCGTCCGGCGTGCCCCACTGCCGCAGTCGGCCCTCGATCAGCACCGCCACGCGGTCGGCCAGGCGCAGGGCCTCGGCGCGGTCGTGGGTGACCAGCAGCGTCGTCGGCCGCGCCTCGGCCAGAATCTGCGCGAAATCCTCCAGCAGCTGCGCCCGCGTCGGCGCGTCGAGCCCGGCGAACGGCTCGTCCAGCAGCAGCAGCTCGGGGCGCGCCGCGAACGCCCGCGCCAGACTGACCCGCTGCGCTTCACCGCCCGACAGCGCGCGCGCGCCGCGCCGCGCCAGCGCCGCGATCCCGAAGCGCTCCAGCCACTCCTCCGCCGCCTTGCGCCGCTCGCGCCGACCCGCCCCGCGCAGGCGCAGCGGCAGCTCGACGTTCTCGCGCACCGACATACTCAGCAGCAGCGGCTCCTGGAACGCCGCCGCCATCCGCCGCCGCGCCATCACGGGGTCGCCGTCGATCGGCGCGCCGTCCAGCAGCAGCTCGCCCCGCTCGCGCGGCAGCAGCAGTTGCAGCGCCGCCAGCAGCGTGCTCTTGCCGCTCCCGTTGGGACCGATCACCGCCGTCACCTCGCGCCGACCCAGCCGCAGCTGAGGAATCGAAAGCACCGTGCGACCGCCGCGCGCCACGACGAGATCGCGGATTTCCAGGTGGGGGCCGCTCTGCGCGTCGGACACGATGATCGCTCAGACCGTTCAGACCGTGCGGCGCTGCTGCACTGTGGTCAGCGCCAGATTCACGAGGTAGGCCATCACCACGAGGATCAGGCCCAGCGCAATTGCCAGCTCGAAGTTGCCGCGGCTCGTCTCCAGCACTGTCGCGGTCGTCAGCACGCGCGTCTCGCCGGCCAGGTTGCCGCCCACCTGCATCGACGCGCCGACTTCCGAAATGGCCGCGCCGAAGCCGGCCATCACCGCGGCCAGCACGCCCAGCCGCGTCTCGCGCATGATCAGCCAGAGCATTTGCGCGCGGTTCGCGCCCAGCGCGCGCATCTGCTCGAGCAGCTTCGACGGCAGCGCCTGAATTGCGGTGAGCGAAAAGCCGATCACGAGCGGCAGCGCCAGCAGAAACTGCGCCGCCACCATCGCGTAGGGCGTGTAGATCAGGTTGAGCGCGCCGAGCGGCCCGCTGCGCCAGAGCAAGAGCACGATCACCAGCCCCACGACGACCGGCGGCATGCCCAGCCCGGTGTTGACGGCGGCGACAATCAGCCCGCGTCCGGGGAAGCGGCGCAGCGCGAGCAGCGCGCCGAGCGGCACGCCCAGCGCCAGCGCCAGCGCGGTCGCCGCCGCCGAAATCGCCAGCGTGCGCAGGGTGATCGCGATCACCTCCGCGTCGCCCTGCGCCCAGAGCCGCGCCGCCTCGCGCAGCCCGTCCCAGATCAGATCCAAGGCTCCGCCTCTCCGGTTGCTCCTGCGAGGCTACTCGCGCGGCGCGCCGCCCCGCGCGGCGATCGCCGCCTCGCTGTCCCCCGCCGCCGGCACGAACAGCGAGCGTCCGTACTCCACGCGGCGATACGCGCCGATCCGCGCCTGAATGTCGCCCCGCGTGAGAAACTCCACCCACTCGGCCGCGGCCGCCGCGTTGATGCCGCGCTTGTCGGCGGCGACGGGCATCACGCTGTAGTAGTTGAGCAACCGCGCGTCGCCTTGCACCAGCACGGTCAGCTGGAGTCGCCCGCTCAGCGCGAGGAAGGTGCCGCGGTCGGCCAGGGTGTAAGCCTCGCGCTGGTCCGCCACGTTGAGCGTGCCACCCATCCCCTGCCCGGTTTCGAGATACCACTCCCCGCCCGGCTCGACGCCGCTCGCCTGCCACAGCGCGCGCTCCTTCTTGTGCGTGCCGCTGTCGTCGCCGCGCGAGGCGAACGCCGCGCCGCCGGCCCGGCCCGCCTCGCTGATCCGCGCCAGCGCCGCCGCCGCGTCGTCCATCCCGGCCACGCCGGCCGGGTCGTCTGCCGGGCCGATCAGCACGAAATCGTTGTAGGCGACCAGCACGCGGTCGCTCACGTCGCCGTTCTCCAGCAATGCCCGCTCCGCGTCCGGCGCGTGCGTCAGCAGCACATCGGCGTCGCCCTGCTCGCCCATCCGCAGCGCTGCGCCGGTGCCCACCGCGATGATCTTCACCGTTACGTCCTGCTCCTGCGCGAAGAGCGACGCGAGCTCGTCGAGCAGCCCGCTGTCGTTGAGGCTGGTGGTCGTGGCCAGGATCAGCGTGTCGGGATCAAGCGGACCTTCCGGCTCGCCGCCGCAGGCCGCCCCAAACAGCGCCGGCAGCGCGAGCCAGGCGGCGATCAGGCCGGCCGCGATCAGCCGCGCCGCTCTGCTCATCGTTCGCACCCAGTCATTCCGCGCCGTTCACCATCCCCGCGCCCACCGTCGCCCGAGTCGCTTCGTCGATCAGGATAAACGCGCCCGTCGCGCGGCTCCGCTCATACGCATCCACGCAAAGCGGCGTCATCAGCCGCAGCCGCACCCGCCCGATCTCGTTCAGCGAGAGCTGCCGCGCCGTCAGATCGTAATCCAGCGTGTTCACATCCAGCCGCGCCGTGACCTCTTCCACCAGCGCCCGCGTCGTCTGCGTCGTCTGCTTGATCAGCAGCCGCCCGCCCTCCTGCATCGCCGTCTCCCCGCTCATCCAGCAGACATGCGCCTCGATCGCCCGCGCGGCCGTCGGCTGCGCATTCCCATCCAAGGCGCAGATCATCGAGCCGCGCGCCACATCCAGATCGTCCGCCAGCCGCAGCGTGACGGCCATCGGCGGCTCGGCGAACGCGGCCGGCCCGTCGAAGGTGTCGATCGCCGCGATCGTCGTCTCTTGCCCCGCCGGCAGCACTCGCACCGCATCGCCCACCCGCAGCCGGCCGGCCGCCACCGTCCCCGCGTAGCCGCGGTAATCGGGGAAGTCGCTGCGCTGCGGACGGATCACATACTGCACGGGGAAGCGCCCGCCGACGCCCGCATCGCGCTCGCTCACATCGAGCGTCTCCAGCAGCGCCAGCAGGGCAGGGCCGTCGTGCCAGTCGGCGCGCGCCGAGCGCTCGACCACGTTGTCGCCGTGCAGGGCAGAGATCGGAATGGCCCGCACATCCTCCACGCCCATCCGACCCGCGAACCGCGTCAACTCCTCCACAATCGGCTCGTACGCCCCGCGATCCCAATCCACCAAATCCATCTTGTTCACGCACAGCACGAAATGCCGAATCCCCAGCAGCGCCGAAAGGTAGGCGTGCCGCCGTGTCTGCTCCACGACGCCGTTCCGCGCGTCCACCAGCAGCAGCGCCGCATCCGCCGTTGACGCTCCGGTCACCATATTCCGCGTGTACTGCACATGCCCCGGCGTATCCGCCAGGATGAACTTGCGCCGCGGCGTCTGGAAGTAGCGGTAGGCCACATCGATCGTGATCCCCTGCTCGCGCTCCGAGCGCAGCCCGTCCGTCAGCAGCGCGAGATCGACGTAGTCCGTCCCCCGCGAGCGACTCGTCCGCTCGATCGCCTCCATCTGGTCAATGAATGTCTGGCGCGAATCGAACAGCAGCCGGCCGATCAGCGTGCTCTTGCCGTCGTCCACCGACCCGGCCGTCGCCAGCCGCAGCACGGTCGGCGTCGCTCGCTGCGCGGCGGTTTCTGCGGCGCCCGGCACGCCTAGAAATACCCCTCGCGCTTGCGGTCTTCCATGGCCGCTTCCGAGAAGCGGTCGTCGGCGCGCGTTTCGCCGCGCTCGGTGATCCGCGTCGCCGCGATCTCCGCCACCACCGCCTCAATCGTCCGCGCCGTCGAGCGCACCCCGGCGGTGCAGGTCATGTCCCCTACCGTGCGAAACCGCACCTCCGCATCAAACGCCGCCTCATCCGGCAAGCGCTCCACATACTCGCTCACCGGAAACAGCATCCCGTCGCGCTCGAACATCTCCCGCTCGTGCGCGAAATAGATCGACGGAATCTCCAGCCGCTCCTCGCGGATGTACTGCCACACATCGAGCTCCGTCCAGTTCGACAGCGGAAACGCCCGAATGTGCTCGCCCGGCCGCAGACTCCCGTTGTACAGATTCCACAACTCCGGACGCTGGCTCTTGGGGTCCCACTGCCCGAAGGCGTCGCGGAACGAGAAGATGCGCTCCTTGGCCCGCGCCTTCTCTTCGTCGCGCCGCGCCCCGCCGAACAGCGCGTCGAAGCGCCGCTCCGCAATCGCGTCCAACAGCGTCACGGTTTGCAGCCGATTGCGCGAGGCGCGAGGGCCGGTCTCCTCCACCACCCGCCCGGCGTCGATGCTGTCCTGCACGGAGGCGACGATCAGCTCCACCTCCAACTCCGCCGCGCGGCGGTCGCGGAACTCGATCGCTTCGGGGAAGTTGTGGCCGGTGTCGACGTGCATCACCGGAAACGGAATCCGCGCGGGCCAGAAGGCCTTCTCCGCCAGCCGCAGCATCACAATCGAGTCCTTGCCGCCGGAGAAGAGCAGCACGGGGCGCTCGCACTCGGCCGCCACCTCGCGGATGATGTGGATGCCCTCGGCTTCAAGCCAGGCGAGCGACTCGGAGCGCGTCTCTGCTTCGGCGTGCGTGCGGGGCGGCGCGGCTGTGCTGCTGACCATCGGCATCTCCGGGGGTCGGTCGGACCGAATGTTGACAAATAGTACCATATCGGTACAGATTGGCGATTCGCTACCCTCTCCCGCAGCCGCGTTCTGTAGCGCGGCGCACGTTTCGGGACGGAGAGTGTGCGATGCGAGTTGGTCATGTGGCGGAAATCTGGCGCTACCCGGTCAAGTCGATGGGCGGCGAGCGCGTCGAGCGATCGCTGCTGGACGCGAACGGGATTGCGGGCGACCGCGGCTGGGCGGTGCGCGACAGCGAGGCCGACGAGACGCGCAGCGCGCGGCAGATTCCGCGCCTGCTGCAATGCGCCGCCAGTTATGTGGAGGAGCCGACCGCGGAGCGCCGCTCGCCCAGAGTGCAACTCAGCCTGCCCGACGGCGCGGCCGTCGCCGGCGACGCGGCGAATGTGGGCGAGCTGCTCTCGGCGGCGCTGGAGCGCGAAGTCTCGCTCACCCCGCTGCACCCCGCCGACGATCTGGCGCACTACCGCCGCGCACCCGGCGACCCGAATGCGGATCCGATCGCGATGCTGCGCGAGGTCTTCGGGCTGCGCGAGGACGATCCGCTGCCCGATCTGAGCGGCTTGCCCCAGGAGCTGGGGCAGTTCTCAACGCCGCCCGGCACCTATTTCGACTGCTTTCCCCTGCACGTCATGACCACCGCCTCGTTGGCCAGCCTGAGCGGGTTCGGCGCGGGCGAGGATGTCGATATCCGCCGCTTCCGCCCCAATGTCCTGATCGACACCGGCGACGCCGAGGGCCTCCCGGAGGTGGAGTGGGCCGGCCGCCGCCTGCGCATCGGCGCCGCCGAGATCGAGGTCAAAACAACAACAGTGCGCTGCTCCGTCCCGTCCCACAAACAGCGCGACCTGGAGCGCAGCGGCGCAGTCGGCCGCGCCCTGATCGAGCACACCAAGCAGCACCTCGGCGCCTACGCCAACGTGCTCACACCCGCCGAAGTCGCCCTCGGCGACGCGGTCGAGCTGTTGGACTGAGGGAAGCGCTCTGCGCTGGGCGCAGCGGGATACGCGCGGCCATCTTCCCCGGCATACCCGCGCAGATTTAGATCCGTCATACCCGCGCTTGCCGCGGGTATCCCGCTGTGACCAGCACAGGGCCCTGGGACCACCTCTGTCCCGCCCGCGCTTGACCCAATCGGGGCGCCTGCCTAGCATCCTCACGCAGTGGCGGCGACGGTCCGTCGCCGTGCGAGTTCGGAGGGGTTGGGGAGCGTCATGGTAACACGAACGTTCGTGCGGGGGGGGGGGGGGGGGGTAAAACTCTTCTCCTGCCGTTAGCGCTCCTCACGCTGGCCGCGGCCGCCCTGGTCGCGATCATCGCCGCCGATATCTCCACCGCCCAAGCGCAGAATGACGATGAGGCCACCGGGCGCATTGTCGCGCGACTCCTTGATGACGGCCGCGTTGAATTCGGCTGGCAGCCCAGCGGTGGGGAGCGCGTCTTGCCGCGCCAGCGCTACTTCCCGGCCGATGCGATGGTTGACCGATGGTTGCGGAGCAGCCCCGTAGAGGTCGGCGGCGCGGAGATCGGTCGGATCAACGCGCGGTTGTTGGAGGACGGCAGGATTGAGTTTGCGTTCACGCCGACGGATGGGGAGCGGATCGCGCCGCAAGCGCGCTACTTCCCGGCCGGCGCGCGGGTAGGCCGCTGGTTGCGGAGCACCGAGATCACGATCGGCCCCGCCGTCGCCAGATACAGCAGCATCAGCGCGGGGCACGATCACACCTGCGCAATCCGCAAGAGCGAAGAGATCGCGTGCTGGGGAGGGGACTTGGGCGCACCGCCAGATGGCAGCTACACCGCCGTCAGCGCTGGTTGGCACCACACCTGCGCAATCCGCACAAGCGGGGAGATCGCGTGCTGGGGAATCAACGGGTACCCCACTTGGGATCCAGAAACAGAAACGACGATATTCATCCAGACCGGGGCAACCGACGCCCCGGAGGGCAGCTACACCGCCATCAGCGCGGGGGGTAACCACACCTGCGCACTGCGCGAAAGCGGGGAGATCGCGTGCTGGGGAGACAACGGCGACGGGCAGACCGACGCCCCACCGGTCCGCTTCACCGCGATCAGCGCCGGCAGCCTACACACCTGCGCAATCCGCACAAACGGAGAGATCGCGTGCTGGGGAGGAATCAACCGCTACGGGGAGACCGACGCCCCGGAGGGCAGCTACACCGCCATCAGCGCCGCATTCGACGATCACGCCTGCGCGCTGCGCGCGCGCGGCGCGATCGCGTGCTGGGGAGACAACACGCAGGGGCAGACCGATGCCCCGGAGGGCAGCTACATCGCCGTCAGCGCGGGCGGCGGGCACACCTGCGCGATCCGCGAAAGCGGGGACCTCGCGTGCTGGGGATGGAACGAGTACGGGCAGACCGACGCCCCGGAGGGCAGCTACACCGCCGTCGCCGCAGGGTCCGCGCATACCTGCGCGATCCGCGAGAACGGCGCGATCGAATGCTGGGGCAGGAACAGGTACGGGCAGGCCACCCCGCCGACCGACTGAGTGCCGCTTCAGGTCCCGGCGCCGCCACACCCCAAAGCTCCGTCGTACCCGCGCTTGCCGCGGGTATCCCGCCGAGTTCTGCACCCAAGCGGCTTCCACGCCGCCGCCGAACATCCAGTACCAAGCTAAGCCACACCTACTGCGTGGATTCCTGCCTGCGCAGGTATGACGGGGAGGGGGCGTGCGGGGTTTGGGGGCAGAGACGGGGCTTGGGGATCAGCACGGCGAGATACCCGCGGCGGGGCGCGGGTATGACGGATCTCTTTTTGCGCGGGTATGACGGTTCTTTATTCGCGCGGGTATGGCGGATCTTGTGGGCGTGGAGCTGGCAGATCGATTTTGTGCGGGGTGGTGAGGTGAGGGGACGGGGCTTGGGGACCAGCTCGGCGAGATACCCGCGGCGAGGCGCGGGTATGACGGTTCTTTATTCGCGCGGGTATGACGGATCTCTTTTTGCGCGGGTATGGCGGATCTCTTTTGCGCGGATATGGCGGATCTTGTGGGCGTGGGGCTGGCGGATCGATTTTGTGCGGGGTGGGAGGTGTGGGGACGGAGCGTGGGGATCAGCACGGCGAGATACCCGCGGCGGGGCGCGGGTATGACGGATCTTTATTCGCGCGGGTATGACGGATCTTTATTCGCGCGGGTATGACGGATCTCTTTTGCGCGGGTATGACGGATCTTGTGGGCGTGGGGCTGGCGGATCGATTTTGTGCGGGGTGGGAGGTGTGGGGACGGGGCTTGGGGACCAGCTCGGCGAGATACCCGCGGCAAGCGCGGGTATGACGGATCTCTTTTTGCGCGGGTGTGACGGATCTTCTTTGGCGCGGGTATGACGGATCTTGTGGACGTGGGGCTGGCGGATCGGTTTCGCGCGGGGGTGGCAGGAGCGGGGGAATGGAGCGGGCGCTTAGGCCGGCTCCGATTCGGTCACGATCTCGGTGTCGGGGTGGAAGGCTTGCCAGGCGAACCAGAAATGGTCAGAGGCGATCACGGGCTCCAGCTGGGCGCCGGCCAGCTCGCCCGATACGGCGCGGCCCAGGATGTCCCACACGCTGCCCGTCTCCAAATCCACGAAGGTTTGGCCGCTCTCGTCCGCCGCGTTCAGCTCGAAGCTGAGCAGCCGCCCGTCCAGCTCGCGGTTGAAGACGGCGGTCGCGCCGATGTCGGCGGATTCGGCGATCATCCCGCGGTCCAAGGCGGAGACGGTGCCGGGCGTCCAGAAGATGACGATGCGCGTCTCATCGTGGGTGTCGTAGACCACCCGCTGCTCGCTGACGAAATCCCATGGGTAGGCGAAGGCCGCGCCGTCGGGGGTTTCGACGGAGACGACGCGCAGCTTGGGCGGCAGGCGGTCGTCGAGCTCGCCGCGGTAGAGGAAGGGGCGCGGCTCCGGCCGGTCGTACTCGAGGTAGGGATTTTGGCCGTACTCGCGGAACCAGCCGGTCTCGGGCGACATGATCAGGCCGTCGGGGTAGGCGGCGCGGAATTGGCCGAAGGAGACGATCGTGGCGGGCACGCCGGTCAGCCGCGCGCCGACCAGATTGCCCACGATCGCGCGGCCGGTGGACTGCTGCCAGAGCGTCTCGGTGCTGCGGTCGTACATCACGAGATCGCTGTTGCGCAGCAGGCCGGAGACGGCGAAATCGAGCGTGCGCTCCCCAACCTGGCGCTCGTAGGCGATGGCGGTGTTGCAGAGCGGACAGAAGGTGACCGCGACGGGGCGCCCGTTGATCGTGTCGTTGACGATCTCATGCCAGATCAGGATGCCCAACGGGAAGCCGCGCGCGTCTTCGCCCAGCCGCACCTGCACCAGCGGGATCTGCGGCTCGTACAGGTCCGAGGCTTCCTCAATGCTCAGGTAGGTGGGACTGAAGATGGCGGGGATCGCGTCGCGCGGCGCGCCGACGCCCAGCTCGTCGAGGTCGATGATCCGAATGCCCCAGAGCGTGGCGAAATAGCGCCCGATGTCGCTGGGCACGTAGTTGTCGCGGATGATTTCAATGCCCTCGTCGGTGTGCGTGGCGTCACGCGGCAGGTAGGTGAGCAGCGGGGCGTCGGACTGTTGGTCGTCGGGCGGCGCGTCCTGCTCGGACTGTTCATCCTGCGGCGGGCCTTCTTGCGAGGATGTCTGCGGGGGCGCAGCCTGCTGCTCGGCCGCTTGCGCTTGCGCGGCTTCCGCCTGGTCCGGCTGTTGCGCCTGTTGCTGCGCCGGGGGCGGTTCGGCGGCGGCGCTCTGCTGCGGGGCGTCGTCCGACCCGCCGCAGGCGGCGAGCAGCAGCGCAACGCCGCCCAGCAGCGCAGTCCCTAGAATTCGCATTGGGCAAGCCTAACGCGGCGCTTCGCTTGGGGAAGGAACGGGCCATCACTGCGCAACGGACCGACACGGAAGCGGTGCTGGCCGCCAACCGCGCCTTCTACGACGCCTTCAACGCGCGCGATCTGGCGGCGATGGCGGAGCTGTGGGCGCAGCACATGGAAGTGACCTGCATTCACCCGCACCGGGCGATGCTGGTCGGGCGCGAGGAGGTGCTGCGCTCCTGGCGCGCGATCCTCGGGCATCCCGAGCAGCCGAAGATCGTGTTCGCGGCCGAGCAGCCGCGGCTGCTGGGCGATGTAGGCGTCGTCTCAGGCCGTGAGGTGGTCGCTGCCGTGCCGATCGCGGCGACCAACATCTACGTGCGCGAAGCCGGCCAATGGCGGATGATTCATCATCACGGCAGCCCGGTCATCCAGGCGCAGGGCCACGCCGGGCGCTAGCTTGGCGGGAGGGAGAACGCAATGCCGGTCACACTCGAAACTGGCGACGCCGCGCCGGGCTTTGCGCTGCCCGACCAGGACGGCGCGCTGCACCGTCTGGCCGACTACCGCGGCCGCACCGTCGTGCTCTACTTCTACCCGCGCGACGACACGCCGGGCTGCACCAAGCAGGCGTGCAGCTTCCGCGACACACTCGACGAGATCACCGACGAAGACGCCGTAGTGCTCGGCGTCTCCGTCGACTCAGCGGAGTCGCATCGGGACTTCCGCAAAAAGCACGGGCTGACATTCCCGCTGCTGGTGGATGAGGGCGCGACAGTGGCGACGGCCTACGGCGCGTGGGGCGAGAAGACGCTTTATGGTCGCACGACCATCGGCATGACTCGTGCTACCTTTATCATCGGAACCGACGGACAGCTGACCAAAGTCTGGAAGCGCGCCCGCGCCGCCGACCACGGACAGGCCGTCCTGAAGGCATTGCGCGCAGCCAGGAAATAGCCGCAACGAGCGGCAACCCGAACAGCGCGCCTAGAGACCCCGTTCTCCATGTCCCGCTCCGCTCTCTGGGCGCTCCGCGTCCTGCTCGTCGCGCTGTGCGCGGCCGCCTTCGCGGTCGCCTGCTCCGGCGACGACGATCCCCCCGCCTCGCCCGCCGACAGCCCACCGGCTGATCAGCAGGCGGACCAGGCGGATCAACCTGCTGATCAACCAGCCGTCCAGCAGACTGATCAACAGGGCGACCAGCAGGACGCCCAACAGGACCCCCTCCAAGTCGTCGTCTCCACTCAGATCATCGCCGACTGGGTGCGGCAGATCGGCGGCGACCGCGTTGAGGTCGTCGCGCTGGTCCCGGCCGGCGCCGATGTCCACACGCTGGAAATCAGCCCCGGCGATGTCCGCGATGTCGCCGCGGCCGACCTGGTGATCATCAACGGCGCCACGCTGGAAGCCGCCTACGAAGATGTGATCACCAGCAACACCGACAACCTGCTCGTCCTGGCCGAGGCGCTGGAAGCCGCCGGCATCGAGCTGCATCCCTTCTCCGACCTCAGCATCGACCCGCACGCGGAAGACGAGCATGACGACCACCAGGAAGGCGAAGAGCACGACGACCACGATGAGCACGACGAGGACGAAGCCCATGACGACCATGAAGAAGACCACGAGGACGCACACGCCGCGCCGGCCGGCCGCCTGCTGATCAGCGACGCCGAGGCGGCCAGCGTCTCGGTGATCGACCTCACCACGGACACGGTCAGTCCTGCGCTCTTCAATGTCGCCGCCCCCGGCGCGCGGCTCTACGCCAGCCCCAGCAACCGCTTCGGCTTCGCCCTCGCGCTCGGCGACGAGGACGACGACGACCGCGTCCACATCTTCGACGGCGGCATCTTCCTCGTCGCCCACGGTGATCACTACGACCTGGTCGAGTCGCCGATCTCGCAGCTGCCGCTGGAGTTGACCCACGAGCGCCCGATCCACTTCGTCAGCAGCCACGGCTGGACCGCGATCTTCGCCGACGGTCCCGGCCTCGCGCTGCTGATCAACGAAGCCGAGCTGGCCGAAGCGGGGGGCGCCTACGAGCCGATCGCGCTCGACGCGGGGCTCCAGCACGGCGCCGCGTTGGCCGTCAGCGAGGAGCACATCGTCGTCTCCTCCAACAACCCCGATTACCCCGATGACAACCCCAGCAGCCTGCCGCTCGGCGTCGAGGTGCGCGACCTCGACAACCGCGTGATCTACGACGCCAGCAACGGCTCATGCCCCGCCCTGCACGGCGAGTCCCACAACAGCGAGGGCGCGCTCTTCGGCTGCGCCGGCGGCGTGCTCTTCCTCGAGACGCACGGCGGCGAATATGACCACTGGTTCATCGAGAACCCGGCCGAGCTGCGCGAGGGCGCGCGAATCGGCAGCGTCTACGGCCACCACGACAGCCCGACCTTCTTCGGCCGGGCCTCCTACCGCGACAGCGCGGGCTTCGCCGACGAGGGCATCTGGCTGATAGACCCGGAGTCGGGCAGCGTCACGCTGGCGCTATCCGCCGACGATCCGGCCGACGGCAGCGTCGGCGCGGCCTTCGGCCCGCACGGCGAACGCTTCTACGTGCTCACGCGCGACGGCCGCCTGCGGATTATCGACCCGCACGACGGCGACTTGCTCGTCGTCGCCGACCTGATCGACCCGATCGATCCGGAGGCGCCGCCGGCCTTCACCATCGTCGGCGAGATGCTCTACCTGGCCGACCCGGCCGGCGCGCGGGTGATCGCCTACCACCTCGAAGATCTGGAGATCGAAGAAGAGTGGGCGCTGCCCGGCCGGCCCAGCCGCATCACGTTCCTCGGCGTCGCCGATCCCGCTGGCGCCCCGGACGCGGGCCACGATGAGCACGACGAAGACGAGCACGGGCACGAAGAGGATGAGGACCACGACGAGCACGAGGAAGGCGAAGATCACGACGACCATGGGGACGAAGAGGACGACCACGGGCACGCCCATGCGCACGGCTCCGAGGACCCGCACTTCTGGTTCGACGCCGACTTCGCCATCGCCTCGGTCGAAGCGATCGCCGACGCGCTGAACGCGCTGGCTCCCGCCGCCAACTTCGGCCAACGCGCCGAGGCCTACATCGCCGAGATCAACGCCGTTGACGCCGAGGTCCGCCAGACGCTCGCCGGCCTGCCCGATTCACAGCGCCTGCTCGTCACCTTCCACGACGCCTTCGGCTACTTCGCCCGCCGCTACGGCCTCACCATCGCCGGCTTTGTCGTCGAGGGACCCGAGCAGGGCATCAGCGCCACCTCCGTCGCCAACCTGATCGAGCTGATCGAGCACGAGGGCGTCACTCGCATCTTCCGCGAGCCGCAATTCGAGTCGACGGCGATCCGCAGCGTCGCCGAGGAGAGCGGCGCCGAGCTGGGAATCATCTGGTCTCAGCCCCAGGGCGATGTCCTGACCTACCTCGACATGCTCCGCGCCAACGCCGCGGCCATCGCGGAGCAGTAAGCCGCGCCGCCGCCGGCGCCTCCTGCTGTATCGTCATAGCAGGAGGCGTCGTATGGCGACCGAGAGCTATCACCTGAGCGACGGCACAATCACCGACAGCGCCGCGGAGTTTCGCGAGGACTGCATGCGGCTGGTCGACAAGCTGATCGAGTGCGGCGGCCAGCTCTCGATCAACAAGCACGACGGAAAGCCGGAGGCGTTGCTCTCCGCCTGGGGTCCGCTCATGCCGCTGCCCTGGGGGAAGTACAAGGGACTCGAGATCCCCGACGACCTCGACGGCCCGCTCTTCACCGATGAAGAAGTGGACGCCTTCCTGGAGCGCGAGCTCGAAAACATCTACGGCCCACCGGCGGCACGCCCATGAGCAAGCAGCGCAACGACACCGACCGCCGCGCGCAGGTCGTCGAAGCCTGCGACTTCGCAGCCGACAGCGAAACGCTCCTCCGCGCCGTTGAGGACGGCGCAGCCGAGGTCTACATCAACCGCGGCGGCCGCACGATTGCCCGGCTGGTCCCCGTGCCCTACCCGCAGGGACCGCCCTAGAGCCTTTACGCCGACACGCTCAAAATCACCGGCGACATCGTCTCCCCACTCTTCACCGACGCAGAGTCCGACGCCTCCCTCGAGCGCGAGCGCGAGAGCATCCACGGCAAACAGCCCGACTAAATGCTGCTGCTCGACACCCACATCCTCATCTGGACCGGACCGCTCCAAACCGTCCCTGCGGACCGCTGAGCCGCACCGCCGGCGGCGCGCTTGCTATCGTCATAGCGGGAGGCAACGTATGGCGACCGAGAGCTATCACCTGAGCGACGGCACAATCACCGACAGCGCCGCGGAGTTCCGCGAGCACTGCATGCGGCTGGTCGACGAGCTGATCGAGTGCGGCGGGCAGATCTCGATCAACAAACACGATGGAAAGCCGTCGGCGTTGCTCGCTGCCTACGGCCCGCTCATGCCGCTGCCCTGGGAGAACCGCAACAGCCGGAAGCGTCAACCGGTCGACCTCCCAGACGACCTCGACGGCCCGCTATACACCGATGAAGAGGTGGACGCCTTCCTCGAGCGCGAGCTCGAAAACATCTATGGCCCGCGGACGGAACGCACCAAGTGATTCTGGCCGACACCAACGGGTTGATCTGGTTCACCGTCGACGACCCGCGTCTGGGACCGCAAGCGCGCGCGATTATGGCGCAGGCGCGTAACGAGGACATGCTTGCAGCGTCGGCGATCTCGTTCTGGGAGCTCGCCATGCTGCGCGACAAAGATCGCCTGCCTGCTCCCGCAGATCCGGACAGGATGCTCCGCGACTTTCTCCGGATGAAGATGAAAATCATCGATGTGACGCCGGAGATTGGTCTCCGCGCCGGTTCGCTGGAGAACTTCCATGGCGATCCGGCCGCTCGCATCATCGTCGCCACCGCGCTGGAAGGCCACCAACTGCTCACATCGGATCGCGCCATCCTTAACTGGTCTGGACCACTCCAAACCATCCCCGCGAACCGCTGACCCTGTGCCTCCTTCCCGCGAACACCTCGTCTGGCTCGACCTCGAAATGACCGGGCTCGACCCTGACCGCGATGTGATCATCGAAGCCGCCGTCCTCGTCACCGACCCCCAACTCGAAATCGTCGCCCACGGCCCCGAAATCGCCATCCACCGCACGCCCCAGGAACTCGCCCTCATGAATGCCTGGAACCGCCGCACGCACGGCGACTCCGGGCTCGTCCGACGCATCCGCGACTCCCAAACCACCATCGAGCAGGCCGAAGACGAAATCCTCGAGTTCCTCGCCGAGTGGACCGAAGAGCGCGCCTCGCCGCTCTGCGGCAACTCCGTCCACCAGGACCGCGCCTTCATCCGACGCCAGATGCCGCGGCTCGATGCCTGGCTGCACTACCGCATCCTCGATGTCAGCACGGTCAAAGAGCTGGTGAAGCGTTGGTATCCGGATCTGGAGCCGTTCGCCAAGCAGGAGCGCCACCGTGCGCTGGACGACATCCGCGAAAGCATCGACGAACTGCGCTGGTACCGCGAACAGGTCTTTCTCCCGCCGGCCTGACCCGCGAACCCTACCCCCGCTCGTGATGCTCGCTGCCCACTTCCTCACCGCCCCGCCGCAAGCTCCGCGCCAGACCCCGCGGCGACGCCGCGAACGCCAGACCCACCACCAGCACCGCCACGATCACAATCGAAGCGCCCGCCGCCAAATCCGCGTGGTAGGACAGATACAGCCCGATCACCGTCGCAACGATCCCGATCACTCCCGTCAGCGCCATTGAGTGAATCAGCTGCCGCGCCAGCAGACCGGCCGCCGCCGCGGGCGCCACCAGCACCGACACCGCCAGCACAATCCCCACCAGCCGAAACGCCACCACCGCCGCCAGCGCCACCAGCACCAGCAGACCCACCTGCACCGCCGTCACCGGCACCCCGCTCACCGCCGCCATCTCCGGGTCGTAGGCCACAAACCGCAGCTCGTGGAAAAAAAGCGTCCCGAGCAGCACGATCACCCCCGCCAGCACGCCCATCGCGATCAGCTCGCTCGCTCCCGCGCCGAGGATGTTGCCCACCAGCAGCGAACCCAGATCCAGCGCGAATGTCCGCTGCCGGCTGATCAGCACCACCCCCAGCGCGAAAAACCCCGCGAACATCAGCCCGATCGCCGTATCCGAGCGCAGCCGACCGCGCATCGTCAGCAGCGCCACCCCCAACGCCGTCAGCACCGCCGCCACACCCGCCCCGAGCGTGATTAACAGCGCGCCCCCGCCCAGCGTCAGCGCCACCGCCGCGCCCGCCAGCTGCGTATGCGCCACCGCGTCGCCCAAAAACGCCAACCCCTTCCGCACCACAAACGGCCCCACCACCCCCGCCGCCGCGCTCACGATCACTCCCGCCAGCAGGGCGCGGCGCATGAAATCGAATTGCCAGGGGTCGGTGAGCCAGTCCATCAGCCGCGCCGGATCCCGGCGCGCAGCGCGATGGCGGCCGACGCGGTCGGCCCGGCAGCTACTCTGAGGTTCCGCACCGACACATCCCGCCAGAGTGGAGGTTGTTCGCATGGTACTTGAGGATCAGGTCGTCTTCATCACGGGCGCGTCGCGCGGGTTCGGCTTTGCGGCGGTTGAGGAGCTCGCGGCGCGCGGGCACCGAGCGGCGGCGACGATGCGCAACACGGAGCGCGACGGCGCGGCGGTGCGGGCGATCGATCCGGAGCGCGTCGCGGTGCTGCGCTGCGATGTGACGGAGCGGGAGACGATCGACGCTGCGGTGGCGGGGGCGCTGGAGCGCTTCGGACGGATTGACGTGCTCTTCAACAACGCCGGTTACGGGCTCTACGGGCCGATCGAGGATCTCAGCGAGGACGAAATCCTGCGTGAGCTGGACACCAATTTCGTGGGCCAGATTCGCGCGGCGCAGGCCGTCCTGCCGTCAATGCGGGCGGCGGGCGGCGGGAAGATCATCAACGTGTCATCGCTGGCGGGGCGGATCGTCGGCCCGCTGATGGGCTTGTACGCGGCGAGCAAGTGGGCGGTCGAGGCGATGTCGGAGGCGCTGCGCTACGAGGTGTCGCGCTGGGGCGTGGACGTGACGATTCTGGAGCCCGGCATGTATCGCAGCGACTGGCAGACGACCAACCTGGATGTGGCGGAGGCGGTGCGCGAGGGGCGCAGCGCGTATCAGGCGTCGGCCGAGCACGCGCTCGCCGAATTTCGCAAGCGAGCGGCCACCCGGCCCGGCTCGCGCAGCGTCGCCTGCGCTGTCGCCGACATCGTGGAGCTCGTCCAGCCGCTGCCGATGCGCTGGCCGGTCGGCGAGGACACGGTGCAGACCATCCGTCTGCGAGAAGCCATGACGGACCTCGAATGGGAGGAGCGGCTGCGCGGAGACACCCAGCTCTACCGCGCCGCGTTCTTCCGCGGCGTCGACGAGCCGCCGCCCAAGCCGCGCTGAACGCCGGGGGGCGGGGAAGTGTGAACACGCCCTAGGGACTGTTCACACTTCCCTACCTCTGAAACTCCGGCACACCCGCGCGAAATTAGATCCGTCATACCCGCGCTTGCCGCGGGTATCTCGCCGAGTTCTGCACGGAGCCTCGTACGGCCTTCTCACCCATTCCTGCGCGGGAACTACGGAGGCGAGCGGGGGTACTTGGCGTAGGCGGGGCTTGGCGCACACCACAGCGAGATACCCGCGGCAAGCGCGGGTATGACGGATCTTGCTCGCGCGGGTATGACGGATCTAGTTTCGCGTGGGTATGACGGATCTTGCTCGCGCGGGTATGACGGATCTGGGGCGCGCGAGTATGACGGATCTGGGGCGCGGGTATGACGGAAGTGTGAACAGGCCCTAGGGCGCGGGGGCGTGCTTGCCGAGGCGCCAGCCGGACTGTGCCAGGTGCGTGGCCGCGAAGCCGATGGCGTCTTCCTCCAGAGCGTTGGCGAGGGTGTCGTTGAAGCGGTTAAGAAAGCCGAAAATGGAGATGACGGCGACGATCTCCACGAGCTCGCTCTGGCTGTAGTGCTCGCCCAACTCCTCGAAATGATCGTCGGTCGCGCTGTTGGGCACCGTGCCCGCCGCCGCGGCGAGGCGGAGCGCGGCGCGCTCGGCCTCGCTGAAGAGCGGGGATTGCTCAAACTCCCAGACGGCCTCGATTTTGGCCAGCTCGACGCCGGCCAGTGTGTGGGCGAAGTGGCCGGTGTGCGCCTGGCAGTAGGCGCAGCCGGCGCTGCGCGAGACGATGTGCGCGATCAGCTGCTTGAGGCCGGGGTCGACCTCCCCCTCGCGCATGATCGCACCGAAAAAGCCCTGAAACTCCTGTAGCACGCGGGGCCGCCGGGCCATGACGTGGAAGCTGGTCGGCAGCGTCGCGCCGGACTCGGCGAGCGGCGCGAGGTAGGGCGCGGCCTCCAGCAGCTGTTCGGTGGTCAGCGGTTCGATGCGGCTCATGGGGCGTTCCTTTCCGGGCGGGGCGGCCGCCAGCGGACGATGCCTTGGGTCATGACCGACGGGACGGCGAATTGGCCGTCGCCGGTCTGGATGAGCAGATCGTAGAGCGCAGCCTGCAGGGCGGGCAGTTTCGGTGAGCCGGGTTCGATCCAGAGGCGTCGGCGGGCGGCGGCTTCGGCCTCGTCGCGGGAGGCGAAGCTCCAGCTGCGCTGCCGGGAGCGGCGCACGGAGGGCGCCGCGCCGCGCGCCTCGAGCAGCGCGATCAGGTCGTTGAGTCCGGGCAGCGCAATTTGCGGCTCGCCATGCACGGCCGGCCACAGCTCATGAAAGAGGACGCCCGGCGCAGACTCGAAGAGGATAGCGACGCACTCCCGCCGGGCGGCGCGCTCCATCGTGTCCAGGAACGCCCCGATCTCCTCAATGTCGTAGCCGACATGCGAGATCAGCGCCGCGTCGCCCTGGGGTGGGGCGTCGGTCGGCCAGCGCTGGTCGAGCATGCGGGCGTTGCGAATGCCGTATTCGGCGCGGGCGGCCTCGAACTCGGCGCGCATCGCGGGGCTGGGCTCAATGCCGATCACCTCGCGCACGGAGCGGGCCAGGGCCAGCGCGAAACGCCCCGCGCCGGCGCCGATGTCGATCCACACATCATCGGGGCGGGCGATTTCGCGGAGCGCGTCGAGCGTCTCGTCGCCGCTGCGATCGGGGTCGGCGCGGAAGACGGAGGCGATGGGCGCGTAGTGGTCGCCGCCGTCGGGTTGTTCGCGCAACCGCTCGGCCTGGTCGCGGTTGCCGCGCACCGCGGCGGCCCAGGCCCGGGCGAGCGCGGCGGCCTGATTGGCAGTGTGGTCGGCAGGAGATTCGCTCACCGCGCGCCACCGTTCCCAAACGTCGGGTAGACTGAGCACATGGCAGAGCTCACTGGACACTCCGATCTCGTCATCGAATCGCTGCCGGATCTGCGCGACTCCATTCTGATCATGGCTTGGGAGGGCTGGAACGACGCGGGCGAGTCCGCGTCGACGGCGGCGCATTTCCTGGCCCAGCAACTGGGCGATGCTCCGTTTGCGACGATCGACCCGGAGGAATTCTACGACTTCACGGAAGCGCGGCCAATGGCTCGCTACCGCGACGGCCAGCGGGTGATCGTCTGGCCCAAGACGAACTTTGTGCGGCTGGGGACGGCCGGAGGGCGCGATGTGGTGGTGGGTTTCGGGATCGAGCCGCATTACCGCTGGAAGCGGTACCTGCGGGCGATGACGGAGCTGGTCGAGGCGATCGATGCGAAGCTGGTGATCAGTCTGGGCGCGGTGCTGTCGGGCACGCCGCATACGCAGCCGGTCGCGGTGACGGGCTCGGCGAACAGCCCGGACCTGGCGGAGCGGTACAACATGCGCCCGTCGCGCTTTGAGGGACCGTCGGGCATCGTAGGGGTGTTTCACGATCACTGCCGGCGCAACAACATCGGCGGTGTGTCGCTGTGGGCGGCGGTGCCGCACTATCTGCCCGACATCATGAATCCGGTGGGCGCGCGGGCGCTGCTGCGGGTGGTGACGGAGATGGTCGATGTGCCGCTGGATCTGAATCCGCTCGACGAGATGATCGGGCAGTTTCACCAGCAGCTGGATGAGGTGCTGGAGGAGAACGCGGACTTGCGGGAGTACGTCGCGCGGCTGGAGCGCGCCGCGCCGGCCCAGGCGGAGCAGCCGTCGGTGGAGTCGGAGTTGCCCTCAGCCGACGAG
This sequence comes from Dehalococcoidia bacterium, assembly GCA_965203165.1. Lineage (GTDB taxonomy): Bacteria > Chloroflexota > Dehalococcoidia > Bin125 > Bin125 > CATQGW01. Next base: position 2,752,289 of record OZ241849.1, on the reverse strand, counting down.
CTGATCGAAGGGCTCGAAAACTTCCTCCGCCAGCGCCAGGATACGGATAACTGATCATGCCCGATGTCGAGCAGCCCAGCGACGACGACCGCAGCCAGGCTTCGCAGAAGAACCTGGACAAGATGTGGAAGTTCGTCCGCAACTTCGCCGACAAAAGCGGCACGCACCTCCACCCCCAAGAGGAGATCACCGAATTCCTGGTGATCGGGCTGGCCAAGCACATCGACGAGGTGGGCCGCCCGCTCTGCCCCTGCAACTACTACGAGGACAAGGCCGAAGAGGCCAAGTCGTCGACCTGGATCTGCCCCTGCGAGGAGATGCAGCGCTGGAAATACTGCCATTGACTGCTCTTCTGCGATGAGGAAGGTCTTCCCATCACCGAGTACTTGCCCGCCGACCACGAAGGCCGCGAGGCCTACGGGGAGCGGCCGGACCCGACGCCGGACAAAGGCCGCGCGCTGGGCCGCCTCGAGGAGCGCGAGGGGCGCAAGATCGAGAAGCGCAAAGCGTCGGACTGAGCTAGGCTCAGTCTGAGTTCAACCCGGAGCAGAGCGGGAGCAGCGAGTGGCACGCAAGAGCAACATTCACCGCGATCTGAAGCGGCGCGCGATGTACGAGAAGTACAAGGATCGCCGCGCGCAGCTGAAGCAGCAGATCAAGAACGCGCAGGATCCGGCGGAGCGCCAGCGCCTCCACTGGCAGCTGCAGCAGCTGCCGCGCAACAGCAGCCCCACCCGACTCAAGAACCGCTGCCTGGTGACCGGGCGTCCCCGCGCCTACATGCGCAAGTTCGGCCTCTCCCGCATCACCTTCCGCGAGATGGCCTCGCTGGGCCTGCTGCCGGGCGTGCGGAAGTCGTCCTGGTAGCGCGCCCGCGCCCCTCCGCGCGGGTTACTTGCACAAAGTGCGAAAAACTGTCATGATCTCCCTGTCGCCGAAATTCGGCGTGACGCAAAGGAGACCTCATGACACGACTCCGCCGCCTGCTCCGGCTTTCCGCCCCGCCACTGCTCGCCGCCCTGCTCGTCGCGGTGCTGGCGCTCAGCGCCTGCTCCTCCGACGACCCCGAAGCCACAGCCAACGCCACGTTCGCCGCTGAACGCGCCGCAGCCGCAGCCGAGCGAGCCGCGCAGGCCGCAGAGCGCGCCGCCGACGCCTCGCAGGATGCCCGCAGCGCCGCCCAGCAGGCCGGCTCCGCCTCCGACGACAGCGGCGACGCCGCCACCGCCGCCGCCCAACGCGCCGCGCAGGCGGCAGAGCGCGCGGCCGACGCCGCCGAGCGGGCCGCGCAGTCCAGCGCCGCCGCCGACCCCGCAGACGACGACCCGGGCGAGATCACGATCTACTCCGGGCGCGGCGAGAGCCTCGTCGGCGCCCTGATCGAGCGCTTCGAAGCCGAAACCGGCATCCAGGTCAACATCCGCTACGCCGGCACCGCACAGATGGCCGTCGCAATCCTCGAAGAGGGCGACCGCAGCCCCGCCGATGTCTTCTACGCGCAGGACGCCGGCGCGCTCGGCGCGCTGGCCGACGCCGCCGCCCTCGCCGCCCTGCCCAGCGACCTGCTCAACCGGGTTGACGCCAAATTCCGCGACTCCGACGGCAAGTGGATCGGCACCTCGGGCCGCGCCCGCGTCCTCGTCATCTCCCCCGAGCGCGTGCCCAACCCGCCCGCATCGATCTTCGACCTCACCGAGCCCGAGTGGCGCGGGCGCGTCGGCTGGGCGCCCACCAACGGCTCCTTCCAGGCCTTCGTCACCGCCATGCGCCAGATCCACGGCGAGGACGCCACCGAGCAATGGCTGCGCGACATGATCGCCAACGAGGTGCGCGAGTACCCCAAGAACTCGCCGCAGGTGCAGGCCGTACACGACGGCGAGCTGGATATCGGGCTCGTCAACCACTACTACCTCTACCGCTTCCTGGACGAGGATCCGGAGTTTGCGGCGGCCAATCACTTCACCGACCCCGGCCAGGCCGGGGCGCTGATCAACATCGCCGGCGTGGGCATGCTCAGCGCATCCGACAACCGCGCCAACGCCCTGCGCTTCATCGAGTACCTGCTCGAAGCGCAAGCGCAGGAATACTTCCGCGATCAGACGAGCGAGTACCCGCTGGCCGCGGGGATCGCCGCGCGGCCCGAGCTCGCGCCTCTCAACGAGCTCGACCCGCCGTCGCTGGCGCTCACCTCGCTCGCTGACTTGGAGGGCACTCTCGGGCTGCTGCAGGAGGTCGGCGCGCTCCCCTAATAGCCGACCGCCCCTCACCGGGCGGTCGGCTACGCTGGCCACGACCGCGTAGCACGAAGCGCCCCACCGCGCGGCGGCGGGATGACGGGACGAATCTGTTGAGCCTCAGCAGCGTCCCGTTGTCCCGCCCGCCGCGCTCCCTCGTTCAACTTGTTCAGGATGCGCTGGGGCGCGTCCCGATCGTCTGGCTGCTCGCCCTGGCCGTGGGCGCGGCGGCCTGCATCCCGCTGATCTATCTGGTGGTGCGCGCGGCCGCGGCCGACGGCGCGGCGTGGTCGGACGCGCTGAGCGGGGACACGCTGCGGCTGCTGCTGAACACGATCGCGCTGGCGGCGGCGGTGACGGGCGCATCGGGGCTGATCGCGCTGCCCTGCGCCTGGCTGACCGAGCGGACCGATTTGCCGGGCGCGCGCTGGTGGCGCGTGATTACGGTCGCGCCGCTGGCCGTGCCGTCGTACGTGGCGGGACTGGCCGTGATCGCCGCGCTGGGGCCGAACGGATCGCTGCAACGACTGCTCGCGCCGCTGGGCGTCGACGCGCTGCCCGAGCTCTACGGCTTCGGCGGCGCGTTTCTGGTGCTCACGCTGTTCAGCTACCCCTACATGCTGCTGGTGCTGCGCGCCGGTCTGCGCGATTTGGATCCGGCCTTGGAGGAGGCCAGCCGCTCGCTGGGGCGGAGTGGCTGGGAAACGTTTCGGCGGGTGACGCTGCCGCAGCTGCGGGTGCCGCTCGCAGCCGGCGCGCTGCTGGTCGCGCTGTACGTGGTGAGCGATTTCGGGGCGGTGTCGATGCTGCGCTTCGACACCTTCACGCGGGCGATCTACGTGCGCTTCGGGACCACGTTCGACCGCTCCTCGCTGGCGGTGCTGAGCCTGGTGCTGGTCGCGCTGGCGGCGCTGGTGCTGGCGGTAGAATCGTCGCAGCGGCGGCGCGGGGAGCGCTACCACCGGCTGGGCGCGGGCGCGGCGCGGACGCCGCGGATCGCGCAGCTGGGCCGGCGGCGCTGGACGGCGCTGGGCTTCCTGGGCGCGCTGGCGGCGGTCGCGCTGGCGCTTCCGTTGGGCGTGCTGCTGCACTGGCTGGCCCGGGGGATCAGCCAGGGCGAGAGTTTCAGCGGACTGGGCGGCGCTGCGCTGCGCTCGGTCGAGGCGTCCGCCCTGGCGGGCGGCGTCGCGGTCGCCGCGGCGCTGCCCATCGCGATCGTGGTGGTGCGGCGGCCCGGCTGGCTGGCGGGCTTGGTCGATCGGGCTTCCTACGTGGGCTACGCGCTGCCCGGCGTGGTGGTCGCGTTTGCGATGATTTTCTTCTCGCTGCGGGTCGCGCCGGGGCTGTATCAGACACTGGTTATTCTGGTCTTCACCTATGCGGTGCTGTTTCTGCCCCAGGCGGTGGGCGCGCTGCGCGCGGCGCTGGTCCGCGTCCCGCCCAGCCTCGAAGAGGCCTCGCGCAGCCTGGGCCGCGGCCCGGGCGGAACGCTGCTCAGCGTGACCCTGCCGCTGATCGTTCCGGGTCTGGTGAGCGGGTTTGCGCTGGTGTTTCTGACCACAATGAAGGAGTTGCCCGCCACGCTGCTGCTCGCGCCCACCGGCTTCGACACACTCGCGACGCGTGTCTGGACCGATCAGGAGGATGTCTATCTCGCCCGCGCCGCCGCCGCTGGGCTGCTGCTCGTGTTCTGCGCGGCGGCCCCGATGGCGCTGCTGTTCGGGCGGATCAGGCTGCTCCGTGGCTGAGCCGGCGGCGATCGTGGCGGAGGGCTTGTCGAAGCGGTTCGGCCGCACGACCGCGGCGCGCTCCGTCGGCTTCGAGCTGCGCAGCGGCGAGCTGCTCGGCGTGCTCGGACCGAGCGGCTGCGGCAAGACGACGCTGCTCCGCCTGCTGGCCGGCTTCGAGCGGCCCGACGAGGGCCTGGTGCGAGTGGCGGGAAGCACGGTGGTCGGTCCCGGCGTCTGGCTGCCGCCCGAGCGGCGGCGCGTGGGCATGGTCGCGCAGGATTTCGCCCTCTTCCCCCATCTCACCGTGGGGCAAAACGTAGCGTTCGGTCTGAGCGGGCGCGGGGCGTCGATGCCGTCGATAACGTCGTGGGCGGGAGTGCGCCGGCTGCGGCACGCGCCACTGCCGCGCCGCGCGGCGGAAATGCTGGAGCTGGTCGGGCTGGCCGAGTTCGCCGACCGCTACCCCCACGAACTCTCCGGCGGCGAGGCGCAGCGCGTCGCCCTCGCCCGCGCCCTCGCCCCCGCCCCCGCGACCGTCCTGCTCGACGAGCCGTTCTCCAACCTCGACCAGAACCTCCGCGCCAGCCTGCGACTCCAACTCCGCGGCATCCTCCGCGCCGCCCACACCGCCGCCGTCTTCGTCACCCACGACCGCGAAGAAGCGCTGAGCCTCGCCGACCGCATCGCCGTAATGCGCGCCGGGGAAATCCAGCAAATCGGCAGCGCCGTAGAACTGTACCAACGTCCGCTCAACCGTTTCGTAGCCACCTTCGTGGGCAACGCGAACGTGCTGCCGGGAACGCGGTCGGCGAACAAGTCGGAAGCTGGCGCGGAGACGGCGCTGGGGCTTCTGGCGGTCGAGGGTTCGGGGGCGAACCTGCCCGAAGGCGCGGCGCTGGACATTCTGCTCCGCCCGGAGCAACTCTCGCTGCGCCCGCCCCAGGGCGGCGGCCCGCGCGGGCGGGTAACCGCGAGTGAGTATTACGGTCACGACCAGCTGGTTCGGGTGGCCATCGAGCACGGCCCAACCCTGGAAGCGCGAGTCTCCGGATCACGCCGCTGGCGCCCAGACGAGCAAGTCTCGCTCCAGGTAACCCAGCCCGCGCTGGCATTCCCCGCACGTGGCGTCTGAGGGCCGCGCGGTGGGTTCTTGCCTGCGCGGGGGTGGTGGGGAGGGGTGGGAGACGGGAGGGGCTTGGGTGCTGCGCTCGGCGAGATACCCGCGGCAAGCGCGGGTATGACGGATCTTTTTGCGCGGGTGTGGCGGAGCTAGAGGGCGCGGGTGGGGCGGATCTTCTCGCGCGGGTATGACGGTGGGGGCGCGGGGGCGGCGGAGCGTCGGGCGCGGGTGGGGATGGGGCGGGAGACGGGAGGGGCTTGGGTGCTGTGCGCGGCGAGATACCCGCGGCAAGCGCGGGTATGACGGATCTTTTTGCGCGGGTGTGGCGGAGCTAGAGGGCGCGGGTATGACGGAGCTACAGGGCGCGGGTGGGGCGGAGGTGAAGGGCGTGGGTGGGGCGGAGTGTCGGGCGCGGGTGGGGCGGAGGTGATTGGGCGCGGGTGGGGCGGAGGTGATTGGGCGCGGGGTGAGCGCGCCGCCACACCCTCAGCCAGCTGAGGCTCCGGCCTCACGCTCGCGGCGCTCTGCGCAGCGGCGCGCCGCACGCCGGTAACGCTGGCTGTCCGGCGGAGCCAAATCCAGCGGCAGCGTGCGATGGGCCTCATCAAACATCGCGCACAACTCCCGCACATTCGGCATCTGACGACGGATCCTCGCCGGCCTCAGCAGATCGTCGTAGAAATTCACATGCAGCCGTTCGGCCGCGGCGAACCTGACGCTGAGCTCGGGCGGGGCGGGCTCAAGCGCCTCATCAATGCGATCGACCAACTCACCCGCGACGCCGTGCTCACAGTAGTACCAGCGGCGCGCGTCGGCAAAGACCCTGAGCCGGCGCGTGACCGCTCCCCACAGCTTCTCGCACGCCTGCGCGCGGAGTTCCCCGCCGATCTCTGCGTCCGGGCGGGCGAGAATCGCCGCCGCCGCCGCCAGCAGCTCGTCGCTGGTGCGCAGATGCGGATCGAGGGGCGGCTGAGGAGGGTGGTAGGTAATCGGCTCTCGGCTGGCCATCGCAGCCTCTCCTCCATGCACGGCGCGATGTCCATCTTACTACCGCGTCCACAGATCCGTCGGGGGGTGGGAGACGGGAGGGGCTTGGGTGCTGTGCTCGGCGAGATACCCGCGGCAAGCGCGGGTATGACGGATCTAAAGGGCGTGGGGGTGGATGTTGGGGGGATGGGGGAGCAATTTATGTTGCGTTCTGGTAGTGTGCTTTGCGGCGCAGCAATCTTGGCCTGTGCATATACATAGGGGGACGCGATGGTTGCGGTGACTTCTCGCAGGCTTGGGGGGGTTGGGCTGCGCCTGGTGGGGCTGTGCGCGCTGCTGGGGGCGCTGGCGGGGGCGATGCTCTCGCTCGCACCGGCCGCGGCCGACGGGCACAACAACCCTGCCCTCGTCATCTCGATCATCGAAGACTCCGACAATGTCGTCGCGCCGGGCAGCACGTTCGAGGTGCGGGCGCAGCTGCGCTACAGCGGCTCGATCGAGCCGAGCGGGGCGGAGATTCTGGCGGGCTCGCGGCTGCGGCTCTCGGGCGCGCTCGACTGGGACGCGCGCGGCATCGGCGCCGCCTACACCATCCCCGCCGGGCTGTTCAGCACCGGGCTGTTCAGCAGCGGGCTGTTCAGCAGCGTCGCGGGGACAACGCTGATCCCCATGGACGGCGCCGCCGCCTACGACGCCACCGCCGGCGCCGCCGGCAGCGGCGTCTGGCCCGTCGCCTGGGACAGCCGCACGCTGGTCGCCTACGCCGGCACCACCAACGGCTCACTGCTCGTCTTCGACGCCAACGCCGACCCGCCCAAGCAGGTGCTCAAAATCGACGGCGCAGCCAACGAGCGGCTGGGCGCCGCCAGCGGAACGAACGCCAAAATTACGAGCCGCCCGGTCGCCGTCTGGGACGAAAACGACACCACCGCCTGGATTTTCGCCGGCGCGCCCAACGCGAGCACCAACGTGGGCAAGCTCTACATCTACAAGATCAGCTACGCGGCCAACGGCACGGCGACGAGCACGCAGATCACCACGCCGCTCGCGCCGCCCATGACCGAGTACACCAACCGCGTTGTCGCCGCGGACGTTCCGTACTACGGCCGGGCGGTGTCGATCTCTGCCGACGGCCAGACGCTCGCCGTCAGCGCGCCCGATATGAACAGCGTCGGCGCGGTCTACGTCTACACCAAGCCCGCCGGCGGCTGGAACAGCCTCACCTACAACGACGGAATCAAGGTCACCCCCGCCCAGATTCCCGCCTGGGGCACCATCGGCGACGCCACTACCCGCCCCTTTGATCAGACCTCGACCAACACCGGCGACGCGTACAACCAATGCGACTCCTACTGCAGCAAGGTCAACGCCAATACGGATTCGCTTTTCGGCTGGTCGATCGAGCTTTCGGGCGACGGCTCAACGCTGGCCGTCGGCGCCACTGAGAAAGACTACCCCGACAGCACCGCCGGCGGCAGCTTCACGAGCGGCCCGACAGACGCAGGCGCGGTGCTGATCTTCAACGCGCCCACGGGCGGCTGGAGCGCCGCGGCCGACGCGACAACCGGCAAGACCGTGATTGCCGCGCAAGCAACCGCCGCGGCCTGGGACCCGGCGAACAACTACTCGCCCGGCCCGGCCAAGCGCGTCGAGTCGGCCGACGCCGAGCTAATTCCGGCGGCCTGGACTTCCCGCACTAATACCTCGTACTTCGGCACGCTGACCAACATCTCGGCCGACGGCAGCACCGTGGTCGCGTTTGCGTCCCTGACCAGCGACGCATCACTGGCCCACATCTTCACGCAGCCCGCCGACGGTTGGGCGAACGCCACAGCGGCGACGGGGACGATCCGGCTGGGGGCTTCGGGCACGGCCAGCGCGGAGGGCCTCTGGGGCGTCGATGTCAACTCCGACGGCAGCCGCGTGCTGATTGAGGATCGGGATGCGGACATGACCGATCCGACGGCGACGGACGCCGGGGCGGTCTACCGCTTCGATCGCCCGACCGCGGGTTGGACGGGAACTCTCGCGCGGACCGACAACACGGGTGTGATTACGGGGCCGACGCGCCAGGCCAACGGACACTTCTCCGCCCCGCTCTACAACAACGCCGGCACCCTGGCCGCCTTCGCCGACACCGACTTCGACGGCGATATGACAGCCAAGCCCAGGCTGTTCATGCAGCCCGAAAACTGCACGGAGCGGACGGCGAACGAGGAGACGACGACGACCTGCTTGCTGCCGCTGGGCAACACGGCGGTGACGGTGCCGCTGGGCACGCCGGACGGGCCGTTCACGATTTCGGGCACGGTGGGAGTGCGCTTCGGGGACGGGACGGAGTCGCAGAACGTGCGCGCCGCGCTGCAGGCCAACGTGGGCACGGTCAACGAGTTGGCCAGCGTGAGCTTTGGCTTCGCGACGGACACGATGGGCGACAGCGACGCGTCGAACGACCGGCCCTATCCGAGCGTCGTCGCGCCCGGTGGGAGCACGACGCTGCGGCTGCAGTTGCTGAATGAGAACGGGAAGGCGTCGGCCAAGGGTGCGGCGGCGTCGGTGCTGTTTTCGACGGCGCGGGGCACGCTGAGCGCGCGGCTGGGCAGCGCGAGCGACGAGGCCTGCGTGGCGGGCGGGCGGCAGGTCTGCCGGCTGGCCAATTCGACGACGGCGCTGACGGCGGACAACTCGGATCAGATTTTGCTGACGGTGACGCATCCGGGCGTGAGGCAGGCGGGCGAGACGCTGCTTCGGGTGCTGGTGGTCAACTCGGCCGGGCAGACTCTGGCGACGGATCCGGTCACGCTGACGTTCAGCGGCCCGGCGCGGGCGCTGGCGATTACGGAGCCGGCGGCAGCGCTGCTGAGCTACGCGCCGGCGGCCCCGGCGACGGGCCAGGCTGCGGACAGCCGCAACGCGGCGACGCTGGTCGTTTCGGCGACCGACGCGGCGGGCAACAAGGCGACCGTGCCGACCAGCCGCTACAGCGCGAAGCTGACGGATCCGGAGGGCAAGACGGTGTCGCTGACGGGCGCGAACGCCAAGGTTGATGTGGACTGGCCGCTGCGCGTAGGCGACGCGGCGGACGGCGATCTCGTGCTGAGCGACGGCAATCCGCAGGCGCGGGTGACGGTCAGCGCGGCGGCAACGGCGCCGCTGGCGGCGGGCGAGTACAGGCTGGAGCTGAGCGCCGGCTCGGGCGTGGGCAAACTGAGCGCGACGCAGACGATCAGCCTGGCGGGGGGCGCGGCGGCGGTGTCGCTGAGCGCGGATCCGACGGGTGCGATCGGTCAGGGCGACTCGGTCACGCTCACGGCCACGGTGAGCGACGCCGACGGCGGGCCGGTGCCGGACGGGACGCCGGTGGAGTTCGAGGAGCAGAGCACGGGCGCGAACTCGGTGCTGGTGATGCTGGGCCAGGATCGGCAGCTGACGCGCGACGGGCAGGCCTCGGTGACTCTGCGCGCGGTGGGCATCGGGGGCGCGTATGTGACGGCCAAAGCGGACAGCGTGAGCAACGCGCAGTCGATCACGGTCGCCGCGCCGCCGCCGCCGCCGCCGGCGGAGCGCGTGACGAGCACCGCGCCGGAGGCGTTCTCGGTGTGGGAGGGCGCGGGTTCGATCACGGCGGCGGAGTTGTTCGCGGATCTGGAGGGCGTCTCGCGGGTGCGCAAGTGGTTCGGCTCGGACTGGGTGAGCTACGGCGTGCGGGACGGTCTGCTGACCTCGGGCTCGATCGATTTCCTGATTGAGCGGGGGGATGTGCTCTGGCTGACGGGGGAGTGAGCGCGCGGGCGCGCCTCCCCCGTCACACCGGCGCGAACGGGGCTTGGCGCGCACCGCGGCGAGATACCCGCGGCAAGCGCGGGTATGACGGAGCTCTCGCGCGGGTGTGACGGAGCTTTTTGCGCGGGTGTGGCGGCGGGTATGACGGGGTGGGGGCGGAGGCGGCGCGGTGATACGCTGCGTATAGGCAGGAGGCGCGATGATGGCCACCCCCGAACCAATCCCCTACTACCCGCCCCAGCCGCCCCTTGAGCCGCACCTTCGCACCAGCGACGGCCTGCTGGCCGCGGCGGCGGCGATCCTGGCACGCCCGGACGCGGAGATTGATGGCGAGCTGCGCGCGCAGGCGTGCGAAAAGCTTTGGGGCGCGGTGACGCGGCGGCTCAAGGTGTTTGCCGATGCGCGCGAGTGGTACTACTGCGAGCATGGCGTGGCGGGCGATCTGGTGGATCGTATTGACGAGGCGCTGGACGCAGACCCGCCCGAACTCGCCGCCAGGTTCGACGGCGCCGAACGGCTGCATGTGAATTTCTATGACGACCTTCTGGAGCCGGCGGCGATCCGTCGCCGGATGCCGAACGTTCAAGCTCTGTGCGCGATGCTCGACGATGCCCATCGCACGTTGCCTCTGGACCTGGCCCCGCCCAGCAGCCGGCGCTACCTTCGCGTGGCGCGCCGCTGCGCCGAGCGGCGCGAGCAGGAGGCGCGATGATGCCCACCCCCGAACCAATCATCCCCTACCAACCACCCCAACCCCCCCTCGCCCCCCACCTCCGCACCAGCGATGAGCTCCTCGCCGCGGCAGAAGCAATCCTCGCCCGCCCCGACGACGAAATCGGCGGCGAGCTCCGCGCCCAAGCCTGCGAAAAACTCTGGGGCGCCGTCACCCGACGCCTCAAAGTCTTCGCCGACGCCCGCGAGTGGTACTACTGCGAACACGGCGTAGCGCACCAATTGGTGCGGCGGATTGATCAGGCGCAGGATACAGACTCGCTCGAGCTCAGCCGCAGCTTCACCGCCGCCGAACGGCTGCACCGCGATGGGTTTTACGAGGACCTCATGGATCTGGACGAGATTCGCTCCTGGGTGCCGATCATCCAAACCCTCTGCGCGACGCTCGACGACGCCCACCGCACGCTGCCGCTCGATCTCGCCCCGCCCGACAACAACCGCTACAAGAACGCCGCCCGACGCTGCGCGGAGCGCCGCGCGCGCCAGGCCGAAGCTTCCGCCCAGACCTCCTCCGACTGAGGAAAGGGCGCGCAGGCCCTAGACTCCTGCGGTAACCAGCGCCGCGGAATTCAGGCGGGAGACCACAGCTGATGCAACCCTCGGAACTGCTCACCCACTTTTTGGAGACGCTTCACGCCGCCTACGCCGAATGCGTCCGCGAACTGACCGACGAACAGCTGCACTGGCGGCACTCCGACGACACCGTCTCGATCGCGTTCCATATGTGGCACTACGCGCGCACCAAGGACAACATCATCAACTTCGTCTGCCAGGAGCGCAAGCCGCCCGTCTGGCTGCGGCAGGGGCTTGATGAGGCCTGGGGGCTGCCGCGCGTGGACCAGGGCACCGACATGCCCAACGAGCAGGCCCTCGCGCTGCGCGTGCCGAGCGTCGCGGCGCTGCTGCAATACGCCGACGACGTACACGCCGACGTGCTGCCCTACGTGCGCGACTCCGGCGAGACCGAGCTGGCATCCACCGTGCGCGTCGTCCAGTTCGGGTATCAGGCCAAGTCGCAGCAGATCATGCAGACCTGCATCGCGCACGGCAACACGCATCTGGGCTCGGTGATCACGATGCGGGCATTGCTGGGCATCGCCAGCCCCGGCTTCTGAGCCCCTCGATCCCCTCCGGAAGGAGCGCAACTATGCAGGTCAGCGACGCAGTGCGGATGGTCGCGGTGCCCGAAGAGGAGCCGATGCGGCCCAGCTCGACCAACATCTACATCGTCGGCCAGGGCCAGGTGCTGACGATCGATTCGGGCGAAGCGATCGACAAGTTCCGCTGGATGCTGCGCGGCTACCTCGCCGCAATCGAGCAGGCCGAGATCGGCCTGGCGGCGATCACCCACCACCACTTCGACCACTCCGGCAACCTCAAGCATGTCAACGAACTGCTGGGCGCGGAGGTCGCCGTGCCGGACAACGGCGTGAAGCTGCTGCGCGGGCGCTTGCCGTCCGAGAACGTGCAAACGCTGGAGGACGGCAAGACGATCGACCTCGACAACGGCGTGCGCGCGCAGGTGATCACCACCCCCGGCCACAGCGTCGACTCGCTCTGCTACTACATCGAGGAAGACGGCGTGCTGTTCACCGGCGACACAATTCTGGGTGTGGGCACGACGGTGGTGGGCGACATCAACGCCTACCGCGCGTCGCTCCAGCGGCTGCTCGAACTGCCCAACCTGCGCATCCTCTGCCCCGGCCACGGCCCCCTCATCCACGACGCCCGCGAGCGGCTCGAGCTCTACGTGAACCACCGGCAGATGCGCGAAGACCAGATCCTCGAGCAGCTGCAATCGGGCGAGCCGCGCACCTCCTGGGAGATCATGGAAGCCGTCTACGGCGACAGCATCGACAAACGCCTGCGCCACGCCGCCGACGGGAACGTGCAGGCGCACCTCGAGTCGATGGTCAAATCGGGCCTCGTGAGCCGCAGCCGCGGCGTGCGGCGCAAGCGCAGCCTGGCAAGCGCAGTGCGCGAGCGCGCCAAGCAGCGCGAGCGCAGCGCCGCCATCCGCAAAGCAAAGCGAATGGAGCGTGAGGATCAGCGCCGGGCGGTGGCGCGGCAGGAAAGCGCGCCGACGGAGCGGTGGAAGGTGGCGCCAACGTATCGGCTGCGGGGTTCCACAGGCTCCGACGGAGACAGAGCGGAGTCTCTATGACGGACTCCGAACTCAGCCAAGGCGAGGCGGATGCCCTCTTGGAGATGGCGAAGCGCCGCGTGGAAGCGGGAGCATGGGAGTTTCCGGCGGCCGGCCAGAGGTTGGCGATCCCGCTGGAATCGGTCAACCGGCGTGAACAGTTTCTGCTCGACCTTTACCGCGGCCGGATCAATCTCGCGAAAGGAACCCACCAGAACCGAGCGCGCCGCGTCGTTGTGCTCGCGCGGTTGGACTACGGCGGCCCGCCGCATCGCAATCCCGATGGCGCCGAGATCGGCCCGACGCACCTGCACCTTTACCGGGAAGGCTATGGCGACCGCTGGGCGTTTGAGCCTCCCAGAGGAGCCTTTTCCGATCTCAATGATCGGTGGCGCACGCTTGAGGACTTCTTGCGCTTCTGCAACGTGATCGAGCCCGTGGTCGAGCAACGGGAGCTGATCTGGCATGAGTGAAATCGAGACGCTGCTGGAGGCCTACTGGGGCTGGTTGCGCGACAAGACCACGGTCCGCGAGATCGGAGACTGGGCGGAAATCACCACGCCGTTTCTCGACCGGCACAATGACTATCTCCAGATCTACGCGCGGCGCGAGAACGGCGCTTATGTGCTGACTGACGACGGCTACACCGTGGTTGATCTCGAACAATCCGGATGCACGCTGGGCACGCCGAAGCGGCAGGGGCTGCTTCGCGCGACGCTGAATGGTTTCGGCGTCCAAAGCAACGGCAAGGCGATCGAGGTGCATGCGACGCCGCAAAACTTCGCGCTCAAGAAGCACAACCTCGTTCAGGCAATGCTGGCCGTGAACGATCTCTTCTACCTCGCCTCGCCGGTGGTCGAGAGCTTCTTCTACGAAGATGTCGCCGCGTGGCTCGACACCGAAATGGTCCGCTACACGCCACAAGTCAAGTTCACCGGCGTCAGCGGATTCGACCATCTCTTCGACTTCGTGATCCCAAAGTCAGCCGCGCAGCCGGAGCGGGTGGTGCGCACGATCAACCGCCCCGATCGACAAACTGCGCAGACCGTCGCGTTTGCCTGGATTGACACCAAAGACATTCGCACCAGCGATTCACGCGCCTACGCGATCCTGAACGATCGAGGAAAGCGGGTGCCTGAAGCCGTGCTCGAGGCGCTGACAAGCTACGGCGTGCAGCCCGTCCCATGGTCTCGGCGTGCAGAAGCGTCCGACGAGTTGGCCGCCTAAGTGATCGCTCGAACGCGAGACGCGGGGCGCTCCCTCAAGACCCCGCGCGACATCAACGCGCCGCGGCTTGGCATTGTCTACTGGCCGGGTGCGCGGTGCTTGGGAATGGGCACAGGCGAAGCGGTGGAAGGTGACACCGATGTATCGGCTGCGGGCGGCCGACCAGGGCGGGTGATGGGATTCGATTGATTGGCCGAAATGCAGCGCGATTGCATTACAATGAATGATGCAACATTCAGAGAATGCAGAATCATTCATGGACAGCATCGCCGAGCTCAAGAAGCTGCTCGATCGTCTGGACGGCCAGCCGGCTGACGCGCTGGAGTCGGACACGATCGAGTTCAAGTCGTGGGACGACTCGCCGGGCGCTTACAAGACGCAGCTCAGGACGATCCGTGAAACGGTGGTCGCCTTCGCCAACGCCTCAGGCGGCTACCTGCTGCTGGGCGTCGCCGACGGCAAGCGGACCCGCGCCGATGCGATCCACGGCGTGGGGCCGGTCGATCTCGATCTCCTGCGCCGCAATGTCTACGATGGCACCGATCCGCATCTGTTGGTGGAGATCGAGGAGCTGGCGGAGCCTGAGGGCCGGGTGCTGGCGATTCGGGTACCGCGCGGCGTGCCGCCGCACACCACCAGCGACGGCGTCGCCAGAATTCGGATCGGCAAGGACAGTAAACCGCTCACCGGCCAATCGCTGGTCGAACTGGCGCTGCGGCGCGGTCGCCGCGATCGCACGGCGGAGATCATCTCCGAGATTGGGATCGAAGACCTCGATCGGAGCGAGATCCAGCGGCTGCGCGAGGTGATCACCGCCAACGAGGGGCGGCGAGAATTCGCCGAGCTGGGCGATGAGCAGCTGCTGGAAGCGCTGGCCCTCACGTCGGGCGGCGATGTCACGCTGGCGGCGGTGCTGCTGGTCGGCACGCGCGCCGCGCTCGTGCGCTGCGTCCCGGATCACGAGGTGATCTTCCTGCGCCGGCGCGACTCGGCCAGCTACGACTTTCGCCGCGACCTGCGGCTGCCGCTGCTCGCGCTGTTGAGCGAGACGGAGCAGTTGTTCGAGTCGACGAATCGCCTCACCACCGTACAGCCGCCCGGCTTTCAGGAGCTGGAGATTCTGGACATCAGCCGGATGGTCGCGCGCGAAGCGCTGCTCAATGCGTTCGTCCACCGCGACTACTTTCTGCACCAGTCGATTCAGGTCGATCTGTATCCGAACCGTGTCGAGTTCGCCAGCCCGGGCGGGTTCGTCGGCGATGTGACGCCGGAGAATGTCCTGCGGCACGGGCCGGTTCGACGCAATCCGCTGCTGGCCGATGTCTTTCAGCAGCTGGGCTATGTCAACCGCGCAGGTCTCGGTGTGGACCGCATCTATGAGGAGACGCTTCGATCAGGCAAGGATTTGCCGCGCTATCAGGCTGATGAGTCGCAGGTCACGCTAGTGCTCCCGACGGCGACGCACGATGACTTTGTTCGTTTCGTCTACGAGGCGAACCGGGCGGGGGAGAATCTGAGCTTGGACGATCTGATCGTGCTGCGCGGCATTGTACGGCGCGGAATGCTCGACCGCTGGGCGGCCGCCGAGTTGCTCCAGCTGCCGGAACAGGAGGCCGCCGAGCGGCTCGTGTCGCTGCGCCGGCGCGGGTATCTGGCGGCGCAGGGGCGCGGGAAGACGACTGCCTACCATTTCGCCGATCGTCTGGCGCATCTCGTTTCGGCCCCGGACATTGAGAGCGATCGTCTCTGGCTGGACACCGAGCAGATGCGCCGCCGCGTGCTGAATGCGCTTGAGGAGCACGAGCGGTTGACCAACGCGGACCTCAGGCGGATCACAGGCTACTCGCGCTTCCGCGTCCACCAGCTGATGGCAGAGCTGAGGCGCGGCGACCGAGTCGAGCTGCGCGGCCGCGGGCGGGCGGCGCACTATGTGTTGAGCGGCGGAGCGCGGCGTGGCGAAATGTAGCGCAGGAATGTGAAGAATGAATGAGACCACATTCCGGCACTCGCGGCTTGGGAGAAAGGCGCTGCGAGAAAGGCTTGAAAGGCGTTGACCGCGCCTTTCCGCCGGCGGAAGTGGCTCAGTGAGGCGGAAAGGCATTGATCGAAAGGCGTCAAAGGCTCGATTCGAGCCTTTGACGCCCATTTCGGAGGCCGAAATGTAGCGCAGGAATGCAAAGAATGAATGAGACCACATTCCGGCGCTCGCGGCTTGGCAGAAAGGCGCCGCAAGAAAGGCTCGAAAGGCATTGTTTGCGCCTTTCCGCTCGCCAAGGTGGCTCCGCGACGCGGAAGGGCATTGGCCGAAAGGCGCGAAAGGCTCGAATCGAGCCTTTCGCGCCCACTTCAGAGGCCGAAATGCATCGCAAAGAATGTGAAGAATGAATGAGCATGCATTTCGGCCTCCCGCGCGCCCATCGGGTACCCTCGTCCCATTCCCGCTCTCCGCTGAGAAAGGCCTGCGTCATGGACTTCGGAATCGGAATCCCCTCCTGGATCAATGCCTGGGAGGAGGTCGTCGCGGCTGAGCAGGCGGGCTTTACGCACGCCTGGTTCTACGACTCCCAGCTGATCTACTCCGATGTCTGGGCGACGATGGCGCTGGCGGCGCACCACACCTCGACGATCAAGCTGGGCACGCTGGTCGCGATCCCGAGCAACCGGATCGCGCCGGTCACCGCCGCCGCCGCGGCCTCGATCAACAAGCTCGCGCCGGGACGCGTGATCCTGGGCATCGGCACGGGCTACACGGGGCGCAACACGATGGGCCTGCCCGCCTACCCGATCGCCCGCTACCGCGAGTACGCGCAGCAGCTGCGCGGGCTGCTCGACGGCGAGGATGTGCTCTACCGCGACGAGGTGACGGGCGCGGAGCGCTGGATCCGGCTGATCCACGGGCGGCACGCCGAGTTCCTCAATCTCGAGGACCGCATCCCCATCTACATCGCCGCCAACGGGCCGCGCGCGCTGGAGGTGGTCGGGCAGGCAGGCGACGGCTGGGTCACAACGGGAATGGGCGGCAACGCGCAGGCGGGCTTCCCGGTCATCGCCGCGGCGGCGCAGGCCGCGGGGCGCAGCGCCGAGAAGCCCTACACCGTCGGTTTGGCGGCCGGCCTGGTGCTGCGCGAGGGCGAGACGACTGCATCGGAGCGGGCGATGCGGATCGTCGGCCCGGCGATGGTGCCGGGCATCCACGCGATGTGGGAGGCGGCGCACGGCCCCGGCGCCAACCTGGGGATGAACAACCCCGACCTGGCCGGCGAATACAACAATTACATCCGCGAGTACGCGCGCGGGCGCGGCACGCCGGAGGACCGCCTCTACCTCGATGTGCATGAGGGACACATGGTCTACCTCAAGCCGGGCGAGGAACGGTTCGTCGACACCGGCCTGATGTCGCAGATGCTGGTCGGCACGGGGAGCGAGATCATCAGCCGGGTCGAGCGCCTGGAGTCGGAGGGGGTGGACAACATCGCGCTCTGCGCCAACGACCCGCAGGGCGCGCGGGAGCTGATCGAGGACTTCTCGCGCGAAGTGATCCGGCCGATGCTAGGCTGAGCGGGACGGCAAGCAGAAACAGCCGAGGAAAGGAAGGGCGAGATGGAATACGGGATCTGCGTGCCGGCCTACATCGACATGTGGCGCGAGGTGCAAGCCGCGGAGGCGGCCGGCTTCACCCACGCCTGGTTCCCCGACTCGCAGCTGATCTGGTCGGACACCTACGCGGCGATGGCGCTGGCGGCGGAGCGCACCTCGACGATCAAGCTGGGCACGCTGGTCTCGATCCCCAGCAATCGGATCGCGCCGGTGACGGCGTCGGCGGTGGCGACGATCAACAAGCTCGCGCCGGGGCGAGTGATCCTCTCGCTGGGCACCGGCTACACCGGGCGCAACACGATGGGGTTGCCCTCGTATCCCGTGGCGCAATTCCGCGAGTACTCGCGCCAGGTGCGCGATCTGCTCAACGGCGAAGATGTGCTGTTCCGCGACGACGTGACGGGCGCGGAGCGCTGGATCCGCCTGATCCACCCCGACCACGAGGACTTCATCAACATCCAGGACCCGATTCCGCTCTACCTGGCGGCGAACGGACCGAAGGCGTTGGGCGTGGTCGGCGAGTTGGGCGACGGCTGGGTGACGACGCGCAGCGGCCAGTGGGCGACCGACGCCTTCCCGGCGATCGAGGCGGGCGCGGCGAGCGTCGGGCGGGCCTACGAAAAGCCCTACACCGTCGAGCTGACCGCGGCCTGCGTGCTGCGCGAGGGCGAGACGCTTGCGTCGGAGCGGGTCGTGCAGCGCGTCGGTCCGTGGGACGTGCTGACGGCGCACACGCTGTGGGAGACCTCGCAGGGGCATTGGGGTACCAAGCTGCCGCTGCGCGACGCCGATCTGGCGGCTGCCTACCACCGCTACATCAGCGACTACGCGGAGGCGCGCGGGCGGCCCACCGACCGGCTCTACCTCGATGTCCACGAGGGACATTTCTCGTTCCTCAAGGAGGGCGAGGAGCAGTTCGTCGATGTGGCGGCGATGAATGCCGGGATCATCGGGCATCCGTCCGAGGTAATCGAGAAGATCGAGGCGGCGGAGGCGAGCGGCGTCGATCACCTGGCGCTGGCGGCGCACAGCCCGCAGGGCGCGCGCGAACTGATCGAGGACTTCTCGCGCGAGGTAATCGCGCGCACAAGCTGAGCGCCCACGGAGAGTCGACACGGTCGACACGCATGCGTCTGTCCTGGAACGAACTCCGCGCCCGCGCCGCCGATTTCGCCCGCGAGCACGCCGACGATCGCTACGAAAAGAGCGAGACGCAGACGTTCTACAACGACTTCTTCGCGATCTTCGATATCAAGCGGCGCAGCGTCGCGCGCTACGAGCGGCATGTCGAGAAGCTCGACAACTCGGGCGGCTACATCGACCTGTTCTGGCCGTCGGTGCTGCTCGTCGAGCAGAAGAGCAGCGGGCGCAGTCTGTCCGCCGCGCGGGCGCAGGCGTTGGAATACTTCGACGCGCTGGCGGAGCACGAGCGACCGCGCTATCTGCTGCTCTGCGACTTCCAGAACTGGGAGTTGATCGACCTCGAGCTCGAGGAGGATGTTCGCTTCACGCTGGCCGAGCTGCCCGAGCAGATCGAACGCTTCGGCTTCATGATGGGCGTGCATCGCCGCGCCTTCCGCGAGCAGGACCCGGTCAACATTCAGGCATCCGAGCTGATCGGCGTGATCCACGATCAGCTGCGCGAGTCCGGCTATGTGGGCGAAGACCTTGATCGCTTCCTGGTGCGGATCGTGTTCTGTCTGTTCGCCGACAACACGGGCATCTTCGAGCGGGAGAGTTTTCTCTCGTATCTCGAAGATCGCACGAGTTCGGACGGCACCGATGTCGGCCCGCGGCTCGATCGCCTGTTCACGGTGCTGAACACGCGGGAAAATCGGCGCACCACATATCTGGATCCGGATCTGGCGGCGTTCCCGTTCGTCGACGGCGATCTCTTCAGGGAGCGGATCGCTGCGGCCGACTTCGACTCGACGCTGCGCAGGCTGCTGATCGAGGCGGCGCGGTTCGACTGGTCGCGGATTTCGCCGGCGATCTTCGGGGCGCTGTTTCAATCGGTGATGGACCCGGACCACCGCCGCGCGGTGGGCGCTCATTACACGACCGAGCAGAACATCCTCAAGGTGATCGAGCCGCTCTTCCTCGACGAGCTGCGCGCGGAGTTTGAGCGGATCCGCGCGCAGCGCGGTGGACGGCGGCGGGCGAATCTGCTGCGCTTCCAACAGCGCCTGGGGGAGATGCGCTTCCTCGATCCGGCCTGCGGCTGCGGCAACTTCCTGATCATCACCTATCGGGAGCTGCGCGAACTGGAGATCGAGGTGCTGCTCGAAATTCACGGCGCGGAGCGGCAGGCGGTGCAGGATGTATCGGCGCTCTCGATGATGAATGTCGATCAGTTCTACGGCATCGAAATTCTGGAGTTTCCGTCCCGCATCGCCGAGACGGCGCTGTGGATGATGGATCACATCATGAACCGCCGCCTGGGCGAGGCGTTCGGGCAGTACTACGCGCGCATTCCGCTGCGCACCTCGCCGCGGATTCGCTGCGCCGACGCGCACGAGATCGACTGGGACGATGTCGTCCCGGCGAAACAATGCACGTTCGTCTATGGCAATCCGCCGTTCGTGGGATCGAAGATGCAGTCCGCCTTGCAGCGCGAACAGGTGCAGCGGGCGGCGAAGCTGGAAGGCGGCGGGACGCTCGACTACGTGGCGGCATGGCTCATCGCCGCCGGCGAGTACGCGCAGCGCGGCGATACGAAGATCGCGTTCGTCGCCACGAACTCGATTACGCAGGGCGAGCAGGTCGCGCAGCTGTGGCCGATCCTGTACGACCGCTGCAATCTGGAGATCACGTTCGCGCATCGCACATTCGAGTGGGGTTCCGAAGCGCGCGGCAAGGCGCATGTGCATGTCGTGATCATCGGGCTCGACAAGACGGGCGAGTCCCCGCCGCAGAAGCGGCTGTTCTCGTATCAAACCGCGAAGAGCGATCCGGAGGAGAGCGCGCACGCGCTGATCACGCCGCTGCTGGTCAGCGGCGACCAGCTCAGCGATCCCAGACTGGTCGTTCGCGAGCAGCCGCGTCCGTTGAACGGGATGCCGCAACTGATCATCGGCTCCAAACCGATCGATAACGGGCACTACATCCTCGATGGGGATGAGCGCGAGGCGCTGTTGGCGGCCACGCCGGAGGTCGAGCCGTACGTGCGGCCGTTCGTCGGCGCGCGCGAGTTTCTGCACGGATCGCGCCGCTGGATCCTGTGGCTCCACGGGGCGCCTGCCTCGCTGATCCAATCGAACCCCGATCTACGCGAGCGTGTGCGGGCGGTACGAGATTTTCGGGCAGGCAGCCGCAGCAAGCCGACGCGCTCGCTGGCGGATACGCCACTGCTGTACCACGTCAATGTGATTCCCGAAGCGCCGTTTCTGGTGATTCCGGAAGTCAGTTCCGAGCGCCGCGAATATGTGCCGATCGGCTGGCTGGAGCCGCCGGCGATCCCGAGCAATCTCGTTCGCGTGCTGGAGAATGCGTCGCTGCCCACCTTCGCGCTGCTCACGTCATCGATGCATATGGCCTGGATGCGCACCGTCGCCGGTCGGCTCGAAAGCCGCTACCGTTACTCGATCGGGGTGGTCTACAACACATTCCCGGTTCCCACGACGACGAAGCGCCAGCGAGACCGACTGACCGAGCTGGCGCAGGCGGTGCTCGACGCCCGCGGCCAGCACGAGTCCGCCACGCTCGCGGAACTGTACGACCCCGATGTGATGCCGGCGGCGCTGCGGCGCGCGCATGCCGCCCTCGATCGGTATGTCGATCGGCTCTACCGCCCGCGGGTCGGCTTTGAATCGGAGCGCGAGCGGGTCGAGCATCTGCTGGCGCGCTACGAGCAGCTGGTTGCGCCGCTCGATGCGGCGCAGCCGAAAGCGCCGCGGCGCGGACGCCGCCGCCGGTCGTAGCGCGCCGCGATGACCGCCCCGCTGACGTTCGACGGGCCCGAGCCGGGGCCGCGCGGGAAGATTCTCGTGCTCACGCACGGCGCGGGAGCGTCGTCGAGCCACCCCTCGCTGGCGGACCTGGCGCGGCTGATCGGCGAGCGCGGGGTGCGCGTCGCGCGGTTCGACCTGCCCTACATGCGGCGCGCGGCGGAGACGGGCCGGCGCGCCTGGCCGCCGGACGACGAGGAGGTGCTGGTCGGGGCGTGGGTCGAAGTGCTGCGCGATCTCGCGCCCACCAATCGGCTGATAATCGGCGGGCGCTCGCTGGGCGGGCGGGTGGCGAGCGTGCTGGCCGACGCGGCGGAGGTCGCGGGGCTGGTCTGCATCGGCTACCCGTTCCACCCGCCGCGCCGCGAGACGCCGCTGCGCACGGCGCATCTGCGCGAGATCGCGACGCCGACGCTGATCGTGCAGGGCGAGCGCGATCCCTACGGCACGCGAGAAGAGGTCGCCGGCTATCAGCTGTCGCCCAATCTGCGGCTCTGCTGGATTATCGACGGCGACCACGGCCTCACCCCGCGCAAGCGCTCCGGCGTCAGCGAGCAGCAAAATTTCGCCGCGGCGGCGGATGCGATCGCAGAGTTCGTGCGGAAGTTGGGCTGAGCGCGGCTCAGGCGCGCCAGGTGATCTTTGGGGGTTGGCGGGTTGAGGTGGGCAGGCGCGCGTCTTCCGGGGGGTAGCCGAGGTAGATGTAGCCGACGATGCGGTCGTGGTCGTTGACGCCGAGCCAGCGTTTGGCGGCGTTGGATTCGGCGAGCGCGCCGGTGCTCCATTTGGCGGCGAGGCCGCGGGCGTGGGCGGCGAGGAGCAGGTTTTGGACGGCGCAGCAGCAGGCGGCGTAGTCCTCGAGGTCGCGGACGGGGTCGTCGGGCTTGGCGGTCTGGGTGACGGCGATGAAGAGCGGGGCGCGCTTGAGCTTGGCGCGGGGGTCTTTGGCGGGGCTCGCGCCGGCGTCGGCGAGCTCGGCGAGGACGCTGTCGGCGAGCTCGTCGCGGGCGTTGCCGGCGACGACGTGGAAGCGCCAAGGTTCGGTGTGCTTGTGGTTGGGCGCCCAGACGGCGGCCTCGATCAGTTCTTCGATCAGGCCGCGCTCGACGGGGCGGTCGGTGAAGGCGCCGACGGTGCGGCGCTCGCGGATTGCTTGGTCGACATCCATCAGCGTCTCCTTTGCGGCCCGCCGCGCGGTGTGGGCGGCGGGCGATGGGGGCGCAGCCCATAGGATCAGTCGCATGCTACGAGCTGGGGCGCGACAGACATTCGCGGCGTTTTCGGTGGGCCGCTATCGGCTGCACTGGGCGCAGACGGTGGCGGCGTTCATCGCGTTTTCGATGTCGTTCACGGTGCAGAGCGTGGTGGCATTCGATCTGACGGAAGAGAACGCGGCGGTGGGTTTGGTGGGAGCGGGGAACGGGATTGCGTGGCTGGCGATTGGGCCGTTGGCCGGAGCGCTGGCGGATCGGCTGCCGAAGCGGCGGCTGCTGGTGCTGGCGCAGAGCGTGATCGCGTTGGCCTTTCTGCTGCTGGCGATTCTGATTGTGACGGGGCAGATCGCGATCATCTGGCTGGTCGTGACGAGTTTTCTGCTGGGGTCGTCGTTCGCGTTCACGGGGCCGACGCGGCGTGCGTACATCGGCGACATTGTGCCGGAGCGGTTGGTGGGCAACGGGGTGGCGCTGCTGCAATCGGCGCTGTCGCTGCCGATGATGATCGGCCCGGCGATCGCCACGGGGCTGCTGACGATTGCGTTCGTTGGGCCGGGCGGGGCGTATTTTGCGATGTTCGGGATGCTGGCGTTGACGATTGCGTCGCTGGGGTTGATGCCGTCGGGCGCGCCGCGGGGGGCGCGGCGGGGCGGGATTTACCGCGAGATCGTGCTGGGCGTGCGCTACGCGGCGGCGCAGCCGCGGCTGCGGCTGCTGCTCGTTTCGCTGATGCTGATCTCGATTTTCGGGCAGCCGTATCAGGTGCTGCTGCCGGGTCTGCTGGAGAACACGCTGGGCGAGCCGGCGGAGCGGATTGGGGTGCTGCAGGGCGTGGCGGGGATCGGATCGTTTGTGGTCGGGCTGGCGGTGGCCGGCTTTGTGGGATCGGCCTGGTCGGGGCGGGTGATGTACAGCATGGCGCTGCTGTTCGGCGCGGGGGTTGCGCTGCTGGCGCTGACGCCGAACGTGGCGGTGGCGTTTCCGTTCATGTTTATGATCGGGGCGGGAATTAGCGCGTTTCAGGCGGTCAACACGGCGGAGGTGCTGGTGCAGAGCGAGCCGGCGTATCACGGGCGGTTGACGGCGTTGACGTTCTTTCCGTTCGGTGTTTCGACGCTGGCGGGGCTGTTGTTCGGCAATATCGCGGATGCGAGCGGGGAGCGGATCGTGCTGCTGGTGATGGGGTTGGCGGTAGTGGGGATCGCGGCGCTGTCGGGTCTGCGTTACGATCGGATTCGGGCGCCGGCGGTGCGTCCGGAGCGGGTAGCGCGGGCGGCGCTGCGGCCGATCGCGGCGGTGATGCGGGAGCAGAAGACGCGCGACCAGCGGTAGGCGAGGGGTCAGACGTAGCGGTTCAGCCAGGCGATCAGGCGGTCGTAGTACTCCTGGCGCAGCTTGGGGTGGCCGGCGATTACGAAGGGGTGGGCGCAGTCGGGGAAGCGGACGAGTTCGACGCGCTTGCCGCGGTCGCGCAGGGCGACGAAGTACTCTTCGCTCTGGGAGATTGGGCAGCGGTGGTCGGCTTCGCCGTGCATCAGGAGCACGGGAGTTGTTACGTTCGAGGCGTAAGTGATTGGAGAGCGATTGCGGTACCAGCCGAAGTTTTCCTCGGGGCGCCCGCCCCACTCGTAAGTACCCCAGGAGACGGCGATGTCGGATGTGCCGTACATCGATTCGAGGTTGATCACCGGCGCGCCGACGATGGCGGCGCTGAAGCGGTCGGTATGGCCGATCAGCCAGGAGGTCATGTAGCCGCCGTAGGAGTAGCCGTGCACGCCGAGTCGTTCGGAGTCGACGTAGGGGCGCTCGCAGGCGGCGTCGAGCGCGGCGAGCAGCTCGAGCGAGTCTTCGCCGCCCCAGTCGTTGATGACGGCGTGGGTGAATTCGAGGCTGTAGGTCGAGCTGCCGCGGGGGTTGACGAACAGGACGATGTAACCGGCGGCGGCGATGACCTGGTGCAGCGGGTGGAAGCTTTCGGTGAAGACGCCGTGGGGGCCGCCGTGGATGTCGAGTAGGAGCGGATACTGCTTTTTCGGGTCGAACTCGGGCGGGAACATGAGGCCGCAGGGGATGGTCAAGTAGTCGCGCTCGAATTCGAAGTATTCGACGCGGCCGGGTTGGTGGGCGGCGAGATAGTCGGCGCTGATTGAGGTGAGGCGGCGGGCGGACTGGTCGTCGTCACCGGCCTGTTGGGTGATCAGCTCGCCGGGCTGCTCGGGCGTCGTGACGACGGCGGCGATGCGGCGTCCGTCGGGGGAGATGTCGATGGCGCTGATTAGTTCGGGCTGTTCGCGGATCGGCTCGGGGAGTTCGCGGCCGCCGGGGTGGACGCGCCAGACGGCGGAGCGGGCGCGGGCGTCGGCGGCGAAGACGATGCCGTCGTCGGTCCAGCGGATTGGCGGCGGCGGCGCGAAGGGAAACGCGCCGCTCTGCGGGGTGAGATCGTTGTGGGTCAGGCGGGTTTGCACGCCGCTGTCGCGAGTGACGGCGTAGAGGTAGGGCTGCTGGCGTTCTTCGGGATGGGTGAGGGCGACGACGAGGCGGCGTCCGTTGGGCGACCAGGCGGGGCGACCGGCGGAGACGACGCCGGGGGTGAGGCGCTCGATCTCGCCGCCGTTGGCGGGCATGACGCAGAGTTCGCTGCCGAACGGTCGGCGGATCTGGCGCTGGGGTGAGCGGTCGGAGGCGAAGGCGATCCAGCGTCCATCGGGCGAGAGGACGGGGTGGGCGTGGTTGTAGGAGCCGCGGGTGAGTTGGGCGGCTTCGCCGTCGTCGGCGGCGATGCGGAAGAGGTGATGCCAGGCGTCGACGCGATAGCCGAGCGCGTCGCCGCGGTAGTAGATGTTGCGCACGACGGTGGTGCGGGGCTGGCTGTCGTCGGGCACGAGGTGGGCGGGGTCGACGTCGACGACGGCGATCAGGGCGTCGCCGTCGGGCGTCCAGACGCAGCTTTCGACGGCGTAGGGGAGGTCGGTGAGGCGGCGCGGCTCGCCGCCGGCGAGCGGGAGGAGCCAGATCTGGCGGGGTGAATTGGCGTCGGTGGGATCGGCGGGACGGAGGAAGGCGAGCTGCGAGCCGTCGGGCGACCAGACGGGGGAACCGTCGCGGGGGCCGGCGGTCAGTTGGCGATCGCCGTCGGCGTCGTCGAAGGGGACGGCGCGGATCTGCGTCTCGGCGGACATGGTTTCGCGCGAGGTGCGGGAGGCGACGTAGGCGACGGTCGCGCCGTCGGGGGAGATTGCGGGCGCGGCGACGGCGGGCAGATCGAAGATCAGCTCGGAGGTGATCGGCTGGCGCGGCTGGCTGGATTTGGCGACACGAGTGGCGGGCATGGGCGGCTCCAATCGGATACAGGTTACGCGCTGCTGCGCGCGCGCGGGGGCTGCCCTATCTTGCCCTATGTTGTAGGTGAGACGAGGCAGCGCGAGCGAGGAGCGGCCGATGGCGACGATCGAGCGGGACGGCGTGGAGATTTACTACGAGGCGCAGGGTTCGGGCCCGGCGGTGCTGCTGAGCCACGGCTACGGGGCGACCTCGCAGATGTGGGCGGGGCAGCTGCCGGCGCTGGCAACGGAGTGGCGGGTGATCGCGTGGGACATGCGCGGGCACGGGCGGACGGACAGCCCGGAGGATCCGTCGGCATACAGCGAGGCGGAGACGGTGGCGGATATGGCGGCGATTCTGGATGCGGAGGGCGCGGAGCAGGCGGTGATCGGCGGGCTGTCGCTGGGCGGTTACATGTCGCTGGCGTTTCAGCTGGAGCATCCCGGCCGGACGCGGGCGCTGATGCTGTTCGACACGGGACCGGGCTATAACAATCCGAAGGGGCGCGAAGGCTGGAACCAGAATTTCGCGTTTCCACGGGCGGAGGCGCTGGAGCAGCGGGGGCTGGAAGCGCTGGGCGGTTCGGAGGAGGTGCGCGTCTCGACGCACCGTTCGGCGGCGGGACTGGCGCGCGCCGCGCGGGGGATGCTGGCGCAGTTCGACAACCGCGTGATTCAGTCGCTGGCGGGGATTGCGAAACCGACGCTGGTGCTGGTGGGAGAGAACGACGAGCCGTTTCTGGGCTCGACCGATTACATTCACAACAAGATCGCGGGCTCGACGAAGGCGGTGATCCCTAACGCAGGGCACGCGGCGAACATCGACAACCCGTCCGATTTCAACCGGGCGGTGCTCGATTTTCTGGATGATCTAACAGGCTGAATGGCCTGACAGGCTGAACGGACTGGCGACTTGAACGGACTGGCGGCTGAGCCGCGGACAGGAGCGCATCATGCAGGTTTCCCTCTTCTTCCTCCCTTCGGTGGGCACGCGCGAGGATATCGAGCAGGGGATGGCGGGGCTGCGGCCCGAGCTGTACCAGGAGATGCTCGCGGATCTGAGCGAGTTCGCCAAGGCGGGCGACGCGCTTGGTTACGACTCGATCGGTTTCACCGAGCACCATTTCCATATCGAGGGCTTCGAGCTCTCGCCCAACCCGATCATGCTCGATCTGTATCTGGCGATGCAGACGGAGCGAATTCGGGTGGGGCAGCTGGGCGTGGTGCTGCCGGCGCATAACCCGATTCGGGTGGCTGAGGACATCGCGATGCTCGACCATATGTCGGGCGGGCGGGCGCTGGCGGGTTTCGCGCGCGGGTATCAGCGGCGCTGGGTGGATACGCTGGCGCAGCAGATTCACGGCGTACACGGGGCGCGGCCGGGTCAGCACGACGCGATCGACGCGGCCAACCGCGCGGCCTTCGAGGAGCACTTCAACATCATCCGCAAGTGCTGGACGGAGGAGATGATCGAGTACAAGGGCGACGCCTGGCAGATCCCGCCGGAGGGCACGCCGTGGGACATCGAGGCGACGCGGTTGTACGGCGCGGGGCTGGACGAGGATAACATCGTGCGGCAGGTTGGCGTGGTGCCGAAGCCGCTGCAGAAGCCGCATCCGCCGATTTTCCAGCCGTTCGCGTCTTCGGAGCGGACGATTCGCTGGTGCGCGCGGGAGGGGATTACGGCGATTCTGCCGCCGATGTACCCGGAGATGCAGAATCGGCTGTACGAGGTGTATCAGGAGGAGGCCGCGGCGGCGGGCCGCACGTTGAAGCCGGGCGAGGGTCTGGGCGTGCTGCGGGATGTGCTGATCACCGATACCGACGATGAGGCGATGGAAATCTGGGCGCGCACGGCGGCGTTCTGCGGCGCGGCCTGGTTCGCCCCGTTCGGCTTCGCCGACGCGCTGCGCCCGCCGGGCCGCGATCGCGGTTTCTCGCCGCAGGAGATGATGGATCGCGGTCTGCTCTTCGCGGGGACGGTCGATACGGTCAAGCGGCAGGTGCAGAACATGCTCGATATCACGCCGGTGAGCTGGGTGTTCATGTGGCAGTACAACGGCTTGCTGAGCCGAGGGCAGATTCTGCGGACGATCGAGGATTTCTCGGAGAAGGTACTGCCGGAGTTCGGCGGGTTGGGGGGCGGGGTGTAGCTCATCGATCCGGCATGAGCTCAGGGCAGAGGAAGCGGACGTTGATGCCGTGCTGCTGGAGTGCTTGGCGAGGGGCCCACCAGTCGGTGTCAGTGGCGTTGACGATGTCGGGGAATGTTCCGCTGGCTAGGGCGACGGCGACGAACTTGCGATCGTCACGGTCGAATGTTGAGAGGTCGTCGTCGTCGGGGTACTCTTTGAAGCCGCGAGTTGGTTCTGGGGTGATTACGACACGCCTGACGCGAGCCTCGTTTGTTTGATTGTTCAAGACCCACTTGACGAAGGCGTCGCCCAGGCCGGTGCCGGCCGTTGGGTTGCTGATGCCGAGGTACTCTTTGATGATTAACCAATCGTCGTCGATGAGCAGTCGGCATTCGTTCTGCACTCGACGAAGCTCGGCCAGGCAGTTTCGGAGGCAGACGTCGTCGGCTTGGGGTGTGAGGCCGTTCGCGACGGCGGGTACGTTCGCGTCGATGACGATTTCTTCGGTCACCCGGCAGCGTCCGTGGCTCGGCGTTCGATAGCGGCTTCGGTCATTGCGGCCATTTCGCCGAACTCGTCGCCGAAGAAATGCTCCGGCCAGTTTTTGATGTTGCCGTAGGGGTCGAGTTCCAGGGTGGTGAGCTTGGATTCGGTACCGTCGTTTTTGCAGAAGTAGACGCCGAGATCGCTTTGCGGGATGTCTTCCTCGGCGATGCGGCGCTGGAGGCGGCGGAGCAGGTGTTCGCTGTGGCTTTCGACGATGATCTGCACATTGCGGCGCTTGCGGGCGGCGATCAGGATGTCGCCCAATGCGGACTGTGCGGCAGGGTGCAGGTGAATTTCGGGTTGCTCGAGGATGATCGTCGAGCCTTTTGGGGCGTAGAAGCAGAGCACGAGGACGGGAAGGATCTGGGAGACGCCGAAGCCGACATCGGTGATCAGTGCTTCGGGGCCGGTCTCCGACTGCTTTACTTTGACCTGGTACAGCGGATTGTCGCCGATCTGCTCGACGCCGAACTCGCGCAACAGCCCGACTTCGCTGAACACCTCTGAGATCTGTTCTTCCAGCTTTCGGTCCGTGCCGTTTTGCCGAGAGCCGATAAGCGCGGCGACGGCTGCCTCGCCGACGCGGCCTACGTCTGTTGGGGGTATGCCGCTCCATCTGTATTCGCGCTGAGGCGGCGCGCGAAGCGGGCCGAGATAGTGGATGCCGTTGAGGCGCTCCTCCAATGCATGCGCAAGCTTTGGGAGGAAATCGGCGTTGCGGTAGAAGAGACGGGTGTCGTCAGGGAAGCCATAACACTTGATCGGGCGTGACACACCGGCGAGCGGCGGGAACTGAAGGTTCTGCTCAAACTGGAAGGTCGAGCCGCTGGCAATGAGGTTGAAGCGGCGTGGATCGGGACGCCGGCTCATTCCGAACTCTGCTTCGCCAAGCCGGTATGTTAT
Source organism: Dehalococcoidia bacterium (assembly GCA_965203165.1). GTDB lineage: Bacteria > Chloroflexota > Dehalococcoidia > Bin125 > Bin125 > CATQGW01. Next base: position 2,722,668 of record OZ241849.1, on the reverse strand, counting down.
CTCTTGCGGTTCAACAGCCGATTCGTTGCACAAGTCAGCGCGTACGGAGAAGCCGACGCAAGGCGATATGATGTCCGCCGCAGATTCGCCAAGGGTAAGCGGCTCCTGTGGTTCCCAGGCCAGCGACAGTTCGATTGCCGCCGATGTGTCGTGCTGGTGTACGACGCTTGCGAAGTCGCCGAGATCCACCAGCGCGTTGGGGCTGCCGAAGTGGAAGGTGAGGTTGCGGTCAGTTGCTTCGGCGGTTTGTTTGAGCAGCAGCAGGGCCTGGATGAGTGCGCTTTTGCCGGAGCTGTTGGCCCCGTAGATGGCCGTGATCGGGCGCAGGGCGATGTCGCCTGTGTCGCGCCACGATTTGAAGTTCTGCAGGCGGAGGTGGGTGAGCATTGTTCTGTCGCCGTAGTCGCTTGTCGGACTGCTCCTTACCTCTAGTCTAGCTGCTCCAGCACACGCTGGAGGTTCGCGGGGGTGGGCCGGAGTTGGCCTACGGGGAATGATCGCACCACCTCGGCGATGGCGCTGTTGCAGGGGGTGGGGACTTCGACCGTCTTGCCTTGCTCGACTACCCAGCCGTTGAGGGCGTCGATTTCGGGGCGGCGGCCGCGGAGGACATCCTGGAGCAGGCTGGGGCGGCCTGCGCCGAGGGCTTGGGCGCCGGCGATCAGCTCGGCGTCAAGCTCGGTGGAGTCGGCGCCGTGGGCGGCGTCGACGAAGCGCTGGGCGTCGATGCCCCAGACGGATTCGATGTTGTGGCCGTGGGCGCGGCCGACCTCGATCACCTCGGCGGCGATGCGGATGCAGAGCCAGCGGGTGTCGTCGCGCGAGCGGACTTCGCCGGAGCCGTAGCCGGTGAGTCCGGCGACGGCGTTGGCCATGCAGTTGACGGCGAGCTTGCCCCAGCGCTCGCCCCAGAGGTTGTCGGTGGGCTCTGCGCCGGCGACGCGGTTGATGATTGCGGCAATGCGCTCGGCGCGGTCGCTGCGGGGGCCGTCGAGTTCGCCGACTTTGAAGCCGAGCGTGCGGGTGTCGGTGCGGATGCAGTGGCCGGGCTCGTAGAGTCCGCAGCCGATGGTGATGACGCAGCCGAGCGTGCGCTGGCGTCCGACCACGGCGGCGACGCGCTCGTCGTTGATGCCGTTCTGGAAGTCGACGATTGCGCCGTCGGTGCGGACGAGCGGGGCGAGCAGGGCGGCGGCCCATTCGGTGTCGTAAGACTTGACGGCGAGGAAGCCGAGGTCGAACGGCTCGTCGATGGCCTGGACTTCGTGGATGTGGCGGGCGTCGACGGGGATGCGGATGTCGCCGATCAACGGTCCGCTGAGGCGGAGGCCGTGCCGCTTCATGGCTTCGACATGTTCGACCCAGTGGTCGATCAGGGTGATGTCGTAGCCGGCGCGGGTGAGGAGTCCGCCGACCACGCCGCCGATTGCGCCTGCGCCGAGGATGGCGATTCGTTCGGGCATGGTTGGTCCGGATCAGCTCCGCTGCGGCAGGCGAACTGTCGCCCAGCCCGGCGTCGTCACTCCCGAGCGCTCCGTCTCCAGCCAGACCTCGAGGTCCAGTTCGCCGCCGTCATCATCGACCCGCTTGTCAATCACCTTACCGCGCGCCTGCACGACATCGTCGGGCACCAGCATGCGGCGCATCTCGAAGCGGAATTTGCGCAGCCAGCCTTCGGGGCCGGTCCAGTCGGTGATGACACGACAGAGCGCGGCCTGGGTGAAGCCGGTGTTGTAGAAGATGCTTTCGTGGCCGGCTTCGGCGGCGAAGCCGGGATCGTGGTGGACGGGGTAGAAGTCCTGCGAGCCCGAGACTTGCTCGGCCATTTTGGTCCAGCCCAGCTCGAGTTCAAAGCCGGGCAGTTGGTCGCCGACGCGTACGTCCTCGATGTAGCGCTGAGCGAGGGGGGCGAGGTTGTCGCTGCGGGTGGTCATTGGGCGCGCGCTCCTTCTTCCTGTTCAACCTGTTCGGGGGTGCGGTGTGTGCAAAGGGTGTTGTGTCCGAGGGCGACCAGTTCGCCGTCCTGGTTGGTGATGCGCTGCTCGGTCTCGATCCAGACGGAGCGGGGGTCGAGGCGAATGGTCTTTTCGTAGACATCGGTGATGATCAGTTGCGCGGCGAGGTGGTCGCCGACGCGGGCGGGGCGCAGGTACTCCCACTCGGTGTTGAGGTTGATCATGCGCGCGCCGCGGGTGGGCACCTCGGTCATCAGGCGCAGTCCGTCTTCGCTGGGCGGCCAGACGCCGGCACCGGCGAAGTAGCGGGTCATCACGGGCGGGGCGATCACCGCGCCCCACTTGGTGCGGCGGGCGTATTCCGGGTCGAGAAAGAGCGGGTTGCGGTCTTCGACCATGTGGCAGTGGCGTCGGATGGCGTCGTATTCGACGGGGTAGCGTCCGGGGATGACCGCGGTCTTGCGCCCGATCCACTCGGCGCGGACGGCTTGAATGTCGTAGGGGCCTTCGACGCGGACCATGGGGGCTCCCTTCGCTCAAGCGGAGGGTAGCAGGCGACGGCGGGTCTGCCGCTCCGCCTGCGGGAGCTCCGCAGGGGGAAGAGGCGAGGTTGGGTGCTGGCTCGGCGTCATCCCCGCGGCGAGCGTGGGTATGACGGATTTTGGGGCGGGGGTTGCGGTGTGGGGGTTCGCGCTTTAGCGCTCGCTGCGGGGGCCGAACGGCTCGGGGCGGAAGGGGTTGTCGCGGGCCTGGAGAAAGGCGTGGAAGCCGCCCTCGCGGCGGGCGGCGTCGAGGTGCGCTACATCGGGACCGTCGGCCGACGATTCGACCAGCGTTGAGAGCATCGAGCCGACATTGAGCGCGTTGCGCAGACCCATCGCCTCGAGGCCGCGCGCGGTGATCAGCTTGTTGTAGCGAATCGAGTCGGGCGGGACGAGCGCGAGCCGCTCGCCCAGCGCCTGGGCGCGCTCAAGCAGGTCTTCGGAGGGCACGACCTCGTTGACGACGCCGATCCGCAGCGCCTCGCGTGCGTCGAAGTGGTCGCCGGTCAAGGCGTAGCGGTGGGCGATTTTCCAGCCGGCGAGGATCGCGAAGAGCACCGAGCTGTTGGAGACCATGCGCACTTCGGGCTGGGCGAAGACGGCGTTTTCGGCGGCGATGGTGATGTCGCTGGCCAGCGCGTACCAGAAGCCGCCGCCGATGCACCAGCCGTTGACCGCGGCGATGATCGGCGTCTCCAGCGTCATCAGGTGCATCATCAGGTCGGGGTTGCGCGAGGAGAAGTGGAACCAGCGGCGCAGATGGGCGCTGACCGGGGTGCGCTCGCCGCCCACCTCGCTGTCGATCCCGCCGTCGATGTCGTAGCCCGCCGAAAAGGCGCGGCCTGCGCCGGTCACGATGATCGCGCGGGCGGCCGGGTCGGCGTTGGCCTCGTCCAGCGCCGCGTGGAACTCGGCCTCCAGCGCGGGCGTGATCGCGTTGAGCGCCTCGGGGCGATTCCAGGTGATCGTGGCCACGGGTCCGTCGAGCGCGTAGCGGATGTTCTCGTAGTCGGGCATTGCACAACTCCTCTGCCTCCCCGTCACACTACGACAACCGGCGCATTCAAGCGGCCTATGATGAGCCAAGAGGTGGAGGGATGCTCATGACGGTCCAGAACGACGCTCCGCGCAGGCAGATCGCGGAGTTCTGCCGCCGCTGGCAGATCAGCGAGTTCGCCTTCATCGGCCGAGCGCTGCGCGGCGCGGCCGACTCGCATGGCGGCTTTGATGTGCTCGTGCGCTATGCGCCCGAGGCGAAGCACACCCTGTTCTGCGAGGTCGAGATGGAGCGCGAGTTGGCCGACATTTTCGGCTGTGATGTGGGGCTGGTCGGCCGCGAGGCGATTGAGCAGAGCAGCAACCCGATCCGCCGGGCGGCGGCGCTACAGGCGGCTGAGTGCCTGTATGCGGAGTGATGAGCAATACCTGCAGGACATGCTGCAGGCCGCCCAAGATGCTCGCGAGTTCATGGGCGAGTTGACCTATGACGAGTTCCTTGGCGCCCGGCTGCATCAGAGCGCGGTCATGCGTGAGATTGCAGTGATCGGAGAGGCCGCGTCGGAAATCGACGGCGAAACGCGAGCCGAACACGATCATCTTCCGTGGTCGGCGATGGTCGGGATGCGGCATCGTCTCGTACACGGCTATTACCGTGTCGATCTGTCGGTCGTCTGGCGAACCGTTCACGGCGATCTCCCACGCCTGATCGCTCAACTCCAGCGCATCGCGCCGGATGCCGTGTAGGCCGCGCCGTTGCCCGGTCCACTTGACGGAACTCGCGTGCTCGAACTGGCCAAGATCATCGTTGGATCAGGGCAAACGATTTCGCGCGCTTAACCACGACAACAAAGCTCCATGCAGCCTATGCTGACCCTACGGAGGCGAAGCTATGCCGCTGCGAATCGATCTGCCGCGCGAGCAAATCGCGGAATTCTGCCTGCGCTGGGGAATCACCGAGTTCGCCTTCTTCGGTTCGGTCTTGCGCGACGACTTCGGGCCGGAGAGCGACATTGATGTGCTAGTGCAGTTCGGCGCGGACGCCGGGCTCACGCTGTTTGACATTGTGCGTATGGAGGATGAGCTCCACGAGCTCTTCGGCCGTGAGGTTGATCTGGCGGATCGCGAGGCGGTTGAGCAGAGCCGCAATCACATTCGTCGAAACGCCATCCTGGCCGCAGCCGAGACCGTCTATGCCGCATGACGATGGCGATGTCGCATCCCGTTTATGCTGACCCTACGGAGGCAAGCTGATGCCGCTGCGAATCGAGCTGCCGCGCGAGCAAATCGCGGAATTCTGCCAGTGCTGGGGAATCACCGAGTTCGCCTTCTTCGGCTCCGTCCTGCGCGAAGACTTCGGGCCGGAGAGCGACATTGATGTGCTGGTGCGTCTGACGCCGAATTCCGGGCTGACGCTGCTCGACATCGCGCAGATGGAGCGCCAGCTCACGGAGCTGCTCGGGCGGAATGTCCACCTGGCCACCTGGAACGGCGTTGAGCAGAGCGCCGACGAGATTCTCAAGGAGTCGATTCTGGGCGTCGCCGAGACTGTGTATGCCAACTGACGACGATCATCTCCGCGACATGGTTCAGGCCGCACGAAAGACGCTCAACCACTCCGCCGGGCTAACCCGCGACGACTTCTATGCCAGCGAATTGCACCAAAGCGCCGTGAAGTACGAGTTGCAAGTCATCGGTGAAGCGGCATCCAACGTCAGCCGCGAGACTCGCGACATCAACTCCGCGATTCAGTGGGCGAACATCATCGGCATGCGCCAGCATTTGGTGCATGGGCACCGGACGGTGGATCTGGAGATCGTTTGGGCAACTGTGCGGTGCGATGTGCCACAACTGCTCACGCAGCTTGAGCCGCTGCTCGCAGCCGGCGCGGATTAGAGGCCGCCGATGCCCGGTCCACTCGACGGAATCCGCGTGCTGGAGCTGGCGCAGATCATCGCCGGGCCGTATTGCGGCGTGGCGCTGGCGGATTTGGGCGCGGATGTGGTGAAGCTGGAGCCGCCCGAGGGCGAAGGGGCGCGGCGGATTGCGCAGTTCGCGCCCGGCGAGAGCAAGCCGTTTCATGCGCTCAGCCGCGGCAAGCGCGGCATCGTCGTGGACCTCCACACTCAGCGCGGGCGCGAGGTTGTGCATCGGCTGATCGCCGATTTCGATGTCTTCCTGACCAACCTGCGGCCGGGCGTGCCGGAGCGGATTGGCGTCGATTATGCAACCTTGCGCCGCTTCCGGCCCGACCTGATCTATCTGCACAACACCGGCTTCGGTACAGCGGAAGAGGTCGCCGGCGGGGCGATCGACGCGGAGGCGGCGAAGCGGATCACGCAGCGGGCCGGCTCCGACATCATCGTGCAGGCCTACTCGGGGCTGATGGCCGGCGATGAGAAGGTGGACGAGCGCGGCGCGCCGCAGCACATCACCGCCACCGCGCCGGCTGATTATGTCGCCGCCGTGGCCGGCGCGATGGGCGTCTCCGCCGCGCTCTACCACCGCGAGCGCACTGGCGAGGGGCAATACCTCAGCACCTCGCTGCTCACCGCGGCGCTGACGCTGCAGGCCAGCTGGATCGCCGAGGTGCCTGTCTCCGACGCGATTCTGATGCAGCCGCTGCTGGATCAGATCCACGAGCTGCGCGCGCAGGGCGCGAGCTACGCGGAGATCATCCGCGCGCGGCGCGAGCAGCCGCGCCAAACGCGGGCGTTTCGGCTCTACTACGCCGGCTACCCCGTGCAGGACGGCGCGATCATCCTCGGCGCGCTGACGCCCGCCAACCGCGGCCAGATCCGCCGCGCGCTGGGCATCACCGACGACCCCACCGACGACGACGATTTCAACGCGCTCGACCCGGCAACGCTGCCCGTGGTGGAGCGGCTGCGCGAGCAGATCAGCGCGATCTTCATGACCGCGACGATGGATGAGTGGATGGCTCGCCTGGACGCGGAGGGCGCGCCGGCGGCCAAGGTCAATCTGCCCGAGGAGATCAGCCGCGATCCGGAGATCGAGGCGCTCGGCCTGCTGCGCCCGATCGAGCATCCGCTAACCGGCCCTGAGCGCCATGTCGGCCCGCTGGTGCGGATGTCGGCCACGCCCACCGGCAGCGAGCGCTCCGCGCCGCCGCTCGACGCCCACACCGACGCGATCCTGCGCGAGCACGGTTTCTCGGAAGAGGAGATCGCGTCCCTCCGCAAGGAAGGCGCAATCGGCGCGCGACGCTAGAGTGAGGCTGCGCTGTAGACCTGATCGATCGCTTGTACCAGATCGAACAGCGCCTCTCCGTAGCACCCATCGCGCACGGAAACGGTCAGGTCGCCGTGCCCGATGTCGAGCTGATGCCTGCGCAGGACATTGGCGATTGCGTCCTTGCGTCGGTCGGCGCCGGGCTCGTACTCGTCCATATCGATGCCGCAATCGAAGTGGGCGCGCATCATCGTGTGCCCCTCATCCGAGAAGACCCAACAGCCGCTGACGCACTTGAGCACGATCACGAAGCAGTCGCCGTCGTCGAACGTGAACGGCGTCGCCACCTGGTACCGCTCGAACCCGTCGGGCTCCAGGCGTATCTCGGTCGAGACGCCCATCTGAAATTCTTGCTCGACGGATGTGGTGGTCATGTTGCTCCTCAGCCATCATAGTTGGGTTGGCTCGTTGGTAGGCAGATCGAAGTGCGCGTCGGTGAAGAGGCAGCGCAGCGCGCCATCGGCGTCGCCATAGCGATTGGTGGGTCGGGCGAAGCCATCCTCGCGAAAGCCACCGAGTTGATAGCGCTCGGTCGCCTCGTGAATGTGGAAGTCTCGAAAGCTGTTGCCTTCGATCGCATTCCGATGACGATGGCTCGGACCGTCGCAGCGCCGCAAGATGAAGAGTCGATCGAGGCGCTGATCGTCCACCGCCAAGATCGCAGAAAAGTCGGTCGGGTCGCTTTCGTTTCGCCTCACGATCAGTCGGAACGTCGTTCCGTCTGCGCCGCTCAGTTCCAGCTGCCGCTCAACCTGGCCACGCTTCTCTCGGAACTTCATTTGTGTCCGCCAATCGCGTCCGAGCCACTTGCGCTCGCGCAGCAATGCGGAGATCTCCTCGTCGCTGTAGATCGCTGCCATCGTCGCTCCCGCTGCACTGCTCCGAGCCGCAGCCGGCCCCGATCACGCTAGCCTGTGGGCACACACCAAAGGAGGGGCGAGCATGGCCGGCGCGCTTGATGGAGTCCGAGTCCTCGAGGTTTCCCAGATCATCGCGGGGCCCATGTGCGGCGTCTTTCTCTCCGACATGGGCGCTGATGTCGTCAAGATTGAGTCCGCCGCCGGCGACGGGATGCGGCTGCTGGGGCAGATCGCGCCCGGCGAGAGCAAGGGCTTTCACGTCTTCAACCGCGGCAAGCGGGGGATCGTGCTCGACCTCGCCTCCGACGACGGGCAGGCCGTGGCCCGCCGCCTTGTGCGCGGCTTCGATGTCTTCCTGATCAACGCGCGGCCGGGGGTGCCGGCGCGGCTGGGGCTGGACTACGAGACGCTCCGCGCGGAGCGCCCGGACCTGATCTACCTCGACAACACCGCCTACGGGCCTGAGGGTCCCAGCGCTCACCGCGCGGGCGCGGACATCATCGCCCAGGCCTACTCCGGGCTGATGGCGGGCGACGAAAAGTTCGACGAGCACGGCGGGCCCGACCTGATCACCGCCACCACGCCCGCCGACTTCTCCGCCGCCTACAGCAGCGCGATCGCCGTCTGCGCCGCCCTCTTCCACCGCGAGCGCACTGGCGAGGGGCAGCGCATCCAGACCTCCCTGCTCGCCTCCGCGCTCACCCTCCAGAACGCATTCGTCGCGCGCATGCCCGTCTCCGACGCGGTGCTGTTGGATCCTATGCTGGCGGCGCTGGCGGAGGCCCGCGCGCGGGGCGCATCGTGGCGCGAGTTGCAGGCGTCGCGGGGCGGGTTGCGTGCGCTGGTCGGCGGCGCGTTCCTGCTCTACTACGGCGGCTACCAGACGAGCGACGGCGCGATCATGCTGGGCTGCGTGACCCCGCAGAACCAGCAGCAGGTGCGCGACGCGATCGGCCTCGAACACGATCCCACGACCGACGCCGATTTCAACCCGCTGGCGGAGGAGACCAAGGCGATCGTCGCGGGCGTGCGCGCGCAGATCAGCGAGCGCTTCGCGGGCAACACAACGGAGTACTGGATCGCGCGGCTCGATGAGGCAGGCGCGCCGGCGTCGCAGGTGAACCTGCCGGAGGACATGACCGCCGACCCCCAGGTGGAGGCGCTGGGCCTGATGGTGGAGCTGGAGCATGCGCTGACCGGCCCGGAGACGATGGTCGGTCCGTCGTGGTCGATGTCGGCGACTCCGTTGGAGGCGCAGGGCGCGTCGCCCGCGCTGGACGCCGACACGGACGCGGTGCTGGCCGAGCACGGCTACAGCGCCGCAGAGATCGCCGCCCTCCGCGCCAACGGCGCCATCGGCGTGCCGCCGGCCGATGATTAGGGCGTGTTCGCGTTTCCCGCTCCCGGATACGGATCCGCCTCGCTGATCTGCCGCTGCGCATCGCCGATGGCCAACCCGTCCTGCGTCTTTCCCGCCCAAAGCGTCTTGACGTACTCCAGCACGGCGATGATCTCCTCGCGCGTCAGCGTCTCGCCGAACGCCGGCATATTGCTGCCTGCGCCGAACGCCGAGCCGCCGTCGCGCACGATCCGGTACAGCACGCCGTCCGCGTGATGCCAGGTATGGCCGTCGCCGTTCAGCGGCGGCGGCGGCAGCCGGCCGTCCTCGTCGCGCACCTTCCAATCGCTCGCGCCGTCGCCTCGCTCGCCGTGGCAGGTTGCACATACCGCAGCAAATATCTGCGCGCCGCTCCGTTGCCCGGCTTCTCCCACCGGCGGTGCTTCACCCGCGGACGGTTCCGCAGCGCCGCAGCCCACCACAGCGCTCGAAACCGCAACAACCGCCAACAGCGCGGCAAGCCACCGAAACGCGCATTGCGTCCACATTCCGCCAGTATCCCTTAAGACATGTTCGTGCTTTCCTCTCCCGCCACCCCGCGCTTTCCTCTCCGTCAGCCCCGCGCCTGCCGCGGGTATTCTCGCCGAGTTCTACACCCAAGCACCGTCCCCGCCTCCCACACCCTTTCCCGTCACCCTCGTGCCTCTCTCCCGTCACCCTCGTGCCCCCTTTCCGTCATTGAACGTTCAACGCCAAGTTGAGCTGTGCCTATTACCTGGATTCCTGCCTGCGCAGGAATAAGAGTTGGGGTGCCGGAACGAGGGGAGAGGCCGTGCGGGGCTCAGTGCAGAACTCGGCGAGATACCCGCGGCAAGCGCGGGTATGACGGATCTTGCTCGCGCGGGGCTGACGGAAGGGGGCGCGGGGCTGACGGAAGGGGGCGCGGGTATGACGGAAGGGGGCGCGGGTATGGCGGAAGAGGGCGCGGGTATGACGGAAGGGGGCGCGGATATGGCGGAAGGGGGCGCGGGTATGACGGAAGGGGGCGCGGGTATGGCGGAAGAGGGCGCGGGTATGACGGAAGGGGGCGCGGGTATGACGGATCTTGCTCACGCGGGCGCGACGGATGTGATCTTGCGCGGGTATGGCAGGGCGATTGTGCGCGGGGTGGGGGGCTTGAGGCAAGCGCTAAGGGTTGAAGACGTCGCGCTTGCCTTGGCGCGACGAGGCGGCGGCGAAGGCGAAGATGCCTCTCGCCATTGACGAATCCTGCTCGGCGGCGCGCGCGTCGTAAATCTGCGCCCGCAGTTCATGCACCTCAGGACTCGGAGCGGCGGCGGCGGCGTGCTCGATCAGATGGCAGGCGAGTTGCAGATTTCCGTGGTCGAGATGCGCGCGGGCGCGCTCCAGGACGGGACGCAGGCCGCCGGCCAGCGTGACCCACTCGGCCGCTTCCGCAGCGCGGGGCGCGGGCAGCAGGCGGTCGGGCTCGCCGTCGTACCAGCCGCCGTAGAAGCGCCAGACATTGCGCACGATGAACTCCGGGTGGTCGTAGGCCGAGCGCAGGTAGGGCTTTTCGAGCAGCTCGGCGGGCAGCTCGATCTCGTGCAGCACGCGATCCAGCGTCGCGCCCTCGTTCATCAGCGCCAGGGTGCGCGACTCAATCGCGTCAAGCAGGTCGGCGGTGTCGGTCAGCGCCTGGCGGATTCGCTCCGCGCCGAAGATGGGAAAGCCGTGGCCGGGCAGCATCGTCTCCGCGCCCAGCGCGGCCATCTCGCGCAGGCCGGCGGCCCACTCCGAGCACCAGCGCTGCACTTTCTGCGGATTGCCGGCGTTGGGCACCGCCCAGATGAACAGGTCGCCGGGGCAGAGCAGCCGCCGCTCGGGCACCCAGGTCCAGACCGCGTCCTCCGTTTCGCCGCGCGTGTGGGTCAGCTCGAATGTGCAGTCGCCACGCTGAAAGCGCAGCCGCCGCTCAAACTCCACATCGGGATAGCGGAACTCACTCGGCCAGCCCAGCCAGCCGCCGGCCTCCATTCCGGGGCGCATGAACTGACGCGAGTTGATCGCCGTGTTGTAGCCCGGCGTGCGCTTGTAGCGGTCGAAATGCGCCGCGATCTGCCGCTGCCCATAGACAATCGGGCGGGGCCAGCCGCGCTCGGCCGCCTCGGCGTCGAAGCGGTTCACGCCGAACACGTGATCGACGTGATGGTGCGAGAACACCGCTGCGGCCAACGGCGCGTCGGGCCGCCAGCGGCGCACGCCCTCGAAGATCGGCGCCGCGTCCTGCTCCGTGCCCGTGTCGAGCATTACCAGACCGTCGCCCGTGTCCAGCGTGTTGGCGCTGGCGACCGACTTGTAATAGAGCAGCCCCTCGGCGATCTCGTCCGGGCGCCGCTCGTTCCACATTCCGCCGATCGGGTGCGCCTCGCGGATCGTGTCGATCTCGCCGTTCCAGAGTCGGTCGCAGAAGTCGCGGATGTCCGGCATCTCGAGCTCCCCTACTTGCTCGCGGGCTGACTCGCAGGATAGGCGCGTTATGCTGCCCTAGCTGGAGAGGAGCGACCACCGATGCCCGCCTACGACTACCGCTGCGGCGAATGCGGCGAGACCTTTGAGCTGATCGCGCGAATGGGGCAAGCGCCCGAAACGCCGCCCTGCCCCAAAGACGGCGGCGCGGGCGCGCGCGTCTTCGGCGCGGGCGTGGCGATCCACACCGGCGCCGCGTCATCCTCCCTCGACGACTTCGATTTCGGCGGGATGGACGACATGGCCGGAATGGGCGGCATGCCCGGCATGGGCGGGCACGGCCACGATCACGGCCACAGCCACGACGATTTCGATTTCGACGACTTCTAGCCCACCCACACGACTTGGGCGGCCCCGACGGCCGCGCCTGTTCGCCGCCTACGCGGTTGAGGGCGACAGCATGTCGCCCACGCTGCGTGAGGGCGATTGGCTGTTGGGCGTCTCCGCGCGCCTGCTGCCGCCTGCGCCGGGCCGCATCGTCGTCTTCCGCGAACTGCGCGCAGGGGCGCGGCGCTCGATCAAGCGGGCGGCCGCCTGTGAACAGGGCGGCTGGTTCCTGCTGGGCGACAATCCGCCGCGCAGCACCGACAGCCGCGCCTACGGAGTCGTCCCTGAGGAACAGATCGAGGCGGTCGTAGTCGCCCGTTATGGTCCGCTCCGCCGCCTCGCCTGGCTGCTGCCCTGAGCCGGCGGCGGTTGCGCCTGTATTGAGCTTGACGCAGCCACTTGCGCGCGGGCCTGGAGTGCGCGACAATCCACATTGTTGGCACTCTCCCTAAGCGAGTGCCAGCCGTAGACCCAGCGATCGCATCGGAGCCGACGGCGCGCAGCGGCGCGCTACAGCCCACAAGGAGACGGAACCCAAATGGCCAAGGCACTGCTGTTCGACGAGGAAGCCCGCCAGGCGCTGCGCGAGGGGATCGACGCCCTCGCCGACGCGGTGAAAATCACGCTCGGCCCCAAGGGCCGCAACGTGGTGCTGGCCAAGACCTTCGGCGCGCCCACCATCACCAACGACGGCGTGACGATCGCCCGCGACATCGACCTCGAGGAGCCCTTCCACAACATCGGCGCTCAGCTGGCCAAGGAAGTCGCCTCCAAGACCAACGACATCGCCGGCGACGGCACCACCACCGCCACCGTGCTGGCCCAGGCGATCGTCAACGAGGGCATGCGCAATGTCGCCGCCGGCGCCAACCCCATGGCGCTCAAGCGCGGCCTCGAACAGGGCGTCGAAGTGCTCTCCGACAACATCCGCGACAACGCGACCCGCGTCACCACCCGCGAGCAAATGTCGCAGATCGCCGGCATCTCCGCCGCCGACCCGGCAATCGGCGAGCTGATCGGCGAGGTGATGGAAAAGGTCGGCAAGGACGGCGTGATCACCGTCGAAGAGGGCAAGGGCATCCGCTCCGAGGTCGAGTACGTCGACGGCATGCAGTTCGACCGCGGCTACATCTCCCCCTACTTCGTCACCAACCCCGACCGCATGGAAGCCGAACTCGACGAGCCCTACATCCTGGTCACCGACAAGAAGGTCTCCGCCGTGGCCGACATCCTGCCGCTGCTCGAGAAGGTGCTGAAAGTCACCAAGAACCTCGTGATCATCGCCTCCGATGTGGACGGCGAAGCGCTCGCCACCCTCGCGGTCAACAAGCTGCGCGGCACCGTCAACGTGATCGCCGTCAAGGCTCCGGGCTTCGGCGACCGCCAGAAGGACAACCTCGGCGACATCGCCACGCTGACCGGCGGCACCGTGATCAGCGAGCAACTCGGCGGCCAGCTGGAGACGGCCGAAATCTCCGACCTCGGCCGCGCCCGCCGCTTCGTCGCCAGCAAGGAAGCCAGCACCATCATCGAGGGCCGCGGCGAAGCGGCCGAAATCGATGAGCGCGTCAACCAGATCCGCCACGTCTACGAGCAGGCCAAGAGCGACTGGGACCGCGAGAAGGCGCAGGAGCGCCTGGGCAAGCTCTCCAACTCCGTCGCCGTGATCAAGGTCGGCGCGGCCACCGAGGTCGAACTCAAGGAGCGCAAGCACCGCGTCGAAGACGCGCTCTCGGCCACCCGCGCGGCGGTCGAAGAGGGCATGGTCCCCGGCGGCGGCGTCGCGCTGATCAACGCCATCCCCGCGCTCGGCGGCGTCGAACTGGACGGCGACGAGGCGACCGGCATCTCGATCCTCAACCGCGCGCTGGAAGAGCCGATGCGCCGCATCGCGATCAACGCCGGCCAGGACGGCTCCGTGATCGTGCAGTCGGTCAAGGACAGCGAGACGCCCAACTACGGCTACAACGCCGCCAACGGCGAATACGGCGACATGATCGAGATGGGCATCGCCGACCCCGCAATGGTCACCCGCGCCGCCCTGGAAAACGCCGTCTCCATCGCCGGCATGGTGCTCACCACCAACTGCCTGGTCACCGAAAAGACCGACGACACCCCCATCGCGCCGGCGCCCGCCTACTAGTCGGGCTGGTCGGGACGCCGGTCGCGCCTGCCAATCCGCCGGCGCAACGTCCAAGCGGGCCGCGCCGATGGCGCGGCCCAACCCCGTCATACCCGCGCTCGCCGCGGGTATCTCGCTGAGTTCTGCACGGAGCCCTGCGTGGCCGCCTCCTTTCCCACTCCTGCGCGGATGTGACGGATCTTTGGGGTGCGAACAGGCCCTAGGGAAGGCGCTCCGTGCGGAAGTGGTGGGTGGCGGCGGCTAGGCCGCTTTGGATTTGTACCATGGCGCGGTCGTTGATCAGCTCGTTGGAGACGGCTTGGACCTGGCCTTGCTCCAATACTGCGTTGTCCAGCGGCCACTTTAGGCCGATGGTTGTGACGCCTTCGACGCGGGCGCTGAGCGGGATGATTGAAACGTAGTCGCCGGGCTGGCCGTGGAAGTGGGTTTGGCGGATGCCGTCGCCGCGCAGGATGGTGAGCGCGCTCCAGCCGTCGACCGCCCAGGTGGGGATTTGGCGCAGGCCGGGGTGGGAGAGCAGGCTGAGGTTGCCGAGCGTGTGGTCGATTCGCGCGCCGCCCAGCGCGCCGAGCACGATCACGGAGGTCGCGCCTCGCCGCAGCGCCAGCTCGAGGGCGACATCGGCGTCGGTGCGCTGCTGCGGCGCGGGATGCTCGACGACTTCGACGCCGGCGGCGCGCAGGCGGAAGAGCTCGGCGGGGTCGAGCGAGTCGAAGTCGCCGATGATCAGGTGCGGCTGGATGCCGATCGCGGCCAGCCGCTCCGCGCCGCTGTCGGCGGCGATGATCAGCCCGGCGCCGCGGATTGCGGAGCGGACGAGCTCGGAGTCGCGCAGGTCGCCGCCCAGCGCGACGACGGTTTGCACGCGCGCCGCCGCGCTAGTCGCCGGCCGGCTGGGGCTGGGCGTCCCGCGCCTCGCGCACCTTCTCCATCTGCTCGAGACCCTCGCGGAAGGCGTCGGGCAGCTCCTTGCCGGAGTCCTCGAAGGCCTTGGCCATCGCTTTGCCGCTCGCGCCGAAGATGTCGAGTTGGCGCTGCTCGACGAAGTCGCGCGAGGCGACGATGCGCTCGAGTTGGCCCTGGAAGCGCGGGGCGACGTAGCGCATCAGCAGTTCGTAGGAGCGCTGCGTCTCCTGGGTGCCGGCCCACTCGTGGGCCATGCCGAGCAGGCCGCCGACGCCGCCCGAGCGCTCCTGCAGGGCTTCGATCTGCTCGATCGCGTCCTGCGGCGAGCCGACGATCACCTGGTTGCGGTCGATCGCTTCCTCGATCGTGGGCGCTTGCGCGGCGAAGAGGCCGCCGGCGGCGTTGCGGTTGCCGGCGTCGCCGACGTAGGCGCGGGCGAGGTAGCCGGCGGCGACCTCCTGGATCGCCTGCTCGCGCGTCTCGGCGATGTGGATCGCCATCACGACTTTCCACTGGGCGCGGCTGACGCTCCGGCCGTGCTCGGCGGCGGACTCTTCGGCCCAGTCCCAGACGCGGCGCAGCCCCTCGTCTTCCGCGCCGGCGACGGAGAGCAGGCCGATGCCGTGCTTGCCAGCCAGTTGCGGGCCGGCGGGCGTGAGGATCACGGCGGCGGCCATCTCCGGGTGCGGATCGGAGTACCATGACATCTGTAGGCGCGCCTCGGTCAGCGAGAACCAGTCGGTCTGCATCGTGACGGGCTCGTCGGCGCGCGCCAGTTGGACGATCGCGTCGAGCGCCTCGGCCATTCGGCGGCGCTGCGTCTCGGGGGGGATGCCCATTTGCACGGCGTCGGAGGTGAGCGCGCCGGGGCCGACGCCGAGCATCACGCGCCCGCGGGTCATGTGGTCGAGCTGGAGCAGGTCGTCGGCGATCATCAGCGGGTTGTGGTAGGGCAGGGAGACGACGCCGGTGCCGAGCTTGATGTGTTTGGTGCGCTCGGCGGCGGCGGCGATGAAGATCATCGGGTTGGAGATCAGCTCGCGAGCGAAGGAGTGGTGCTCGCCGATCCAGGCTTCGTCGTAGCCGAGTTCGTCGAGCGTTTCGATCAGTTCCATGTCGCGCTTGAGCGCGAGCGTGGGATGCTCGCCGACGCGGTGGAAGGGCGCGAGGAAGATGCCGAACTTCATGCGCTTGGGCCGCCAGGACATAGAGTGCTCCGTTTCGTGGGGGTGCGTGAACCGTCTGCGGGTAGGGTAGCGAGTCAGGCGATGATGCCGTCGAGTATGAGGGCGTCGAGCTCGTCCTGGGGGAGGCCGAGCAGGTCGCGGAGGACGTATTCGTTGTGCTCGCCGAGCGTTGGGGCGCGGGCGAGGATGCGGTCGTCTTCGTGGGTGAAGCGGATTGCTTCGCCGTCGACGGCGATTGGGAAGTCGGGCGCGGTTGGTTGGCGCAGGTACTGGTAGTGGCCTTTGAAGTGCTCGTCGAGCTCCATCATGTCGCGCAGGTCTTCGACCGGGCTGGTGGCGACGCCGGCGGCTTGCAGCTGCTCGGCGATTGCCCAGCGGTCGCGGGGTTTGGTCCATTCGGCGATGATCGCGTCGAGTTGGTCTTCGTTGGCCTTGCGCCGCTGGTGGTCGGCGAAGCGCGGGTCCGCGGCGAGCTCGGGTTGGTCGATCGCGGCGGCGAACGCGGCGAACTGGTCGTCGCCATCCACGGCGATTGCGACCCATTGGTCGTCGTCTTCTGCGCCCTCGTTGGTGGGATAGACGCCGTGCGGGCAGAAGTTGGGATCGCGGTTGCCGGGCGGTTCGGGCATTCGGCCGTCGCGGGCGTAGCGCATCCATTCCGCGCCGGCGAGGGCGACGGTGGCGGAGAGTTGTGAGAGTTCGATTTCGCGTCC
Organism: Dehalococcoidia bacterium; assembly: GCA_965203165.1. GTDB lineage: Bacteria > Chloroflexota > Dehalococcoidia > Bin125 > Bin125 > CATQGW01. Next base: position 2,705,919 of record OZ241849.1, on the reverse strand, counting down.
GAGGCCGCTGCGTTCGCGCGCGCGGAGGGCGGCGAGCACGCTGACGACGAGCAGGTGCGGCGAGGTGAAATCGGGGTAGGCAACGCCGACGCCGCGCGGCGGTCGGTCGGGGAAGCCCATCAGGAAGTTCATACCGGAGGCGGCCATGAGCAGATTGCCGAGCGTGGGAAGCTTGCGCCAGGGGCTGTCGCCGCCGACGCCGGGCAGGTGCAGCAGGATTAACCCGGGGTTGCGCTCGCGCAGCTGCTCGTAGGGCAGGCCCATCCGCTCCATCGAGCCGGCGCTGTAGTTGTTGAGCACGACATCGGCGGTCGCCGCGAGATCGCGCAGGAGTTCTTTGCCGCGCTCCGTGCTGAGGTCGATCGTTACCGACTTTTTGTTGGTATTGGCGTCGTTGAAGAGATCGGGGAGGTCGACGTCGAAGCGTCCGCCGGGCAGCGGTTGGTTGCGCAGCGGATCGATGCGGGCGGACGATTCGACCTTGATCACTTCGGCGCCGAAGTTGGCGAGGATGCGCGAGCCGAGCGGGCCGGCAAGCACCCAGCAGAGATCGATCACGCGAATGCCGGCAAGAGGCTGGAGCGGCATTTGCTGCGGGCTGGAGGGGCGCGGACCGTCGGCGGCGGGCGAGGCTGGCTTAGCGGAGCCGAGCGTCGGCGCAGGCGCGATCGGCAGCGGCGACTGGACGGGGTCGAGCGGGCTGCGGCTGTAGCTCAGCGCGTGGCCGAGTTGGGCGGTATGGACATCGCGGAACTGCTGCGCCTGTTGGTAGTGCTCCGAGTCGGCGAACTCGTCGAAGCTGTAGGTGGGCATCGCGGGGTGCCGCCCGTCGCGCAGGGCGCGGAGGAAGTCGTCGCGCGTCATCCGCGCGGCGAGTTGTTTGGCGAGGTCTTGGAGCGGGTTGTCGAGGTAGCGCCAGACCGCGCGGTCGCCGGCGTGGAGGACGAGCCAGTCGTCGGGCGTGAGGCCGTGCTCGATGCCCACGGCGTCGAGCAGCGGAAGGAAGGTGTCGAGTCCGTCGCCGCGAATGTTGCAGGCGGCCCACTTGCCGTCCATACAGCGCATCGTTTGGCTGAGCGCGGGGCGAACGGGCCGCTCGCCGCGCCAGAGCCAGACATTGGGGTTGGAAGTTTGCACGACCAGAAACGACGTTGCTTCCTGCATTGAAATGTCGATCTGCGCGCCGGGGCGGGCGGGCGACCGATCGCGCCCGTGCAGGCAAATCAGCGCGGCGCTGGCGGCCGTCAACCCGGTCATCGCGTGCGCGGTGTGAGAGGGCCCGCGAGTGGGTGGATCATCGGCGTCGCCGGAGATGCGGAGCAAGCCGGCCGCCGCCTGCGCGGTGAGGTCGGTGGCGCGCCAGTTGTGATTCGGCCCGCGCTGGCCGTAGGGCGTTGCCGAGATGTAGATCAGGTGTGGATTGATGGCGCGCAGATCGTTGTAACCGAGTCCGAGCGCCGCAAGCTCGCCGGGCTGGCGGGTTTCGATCAGGATGTCGGCGGAGCTAGCCAGCTCACGCAAGCGCTCCGCGCCGTCTGCGCTTTCGAGATCGACAATGAGCGACTGTTTGTTGGCGTTGAAATAGAGGTGTTGCCAGGAGCGTTCGAGGCCCGGCTGATCATCGACGAATGGGGCACGGCGGCGGGTGTCGACGCCCTGCGGCGGCTCGATCAGGGTGACGTTCGCGCCGAGGTCGGCGAGCAGGCGGCCGGCAAGCGCGGCGCGGTGATCGGCGAGGTCAAGGACGCGGACGCCGTGCAGCGGGAGCGGATCGGAGGCGGGCATGGTTTGTCCCTCGTTTCCGGCGCTACCAGGTATCGATGTTGGGGCGGCGTCCGCGGCGGATCGGCTCGGGGTTTTCGCAGGCCATCAGGCCGCGCGCGATCCAGCGGCGGGTGTCGGCGGGGTCGATCACGCCGTCGTTTTCATGCACCGAGGCGGCGTTGATGCCCTTGCCTCGGCGGTAGGCTTCGGCGACCAGCGCTTCGTAGCGCGCGGCTCGCTCTTCGACATCCTCGATCGCGGCGAGTTCCGCACGCTGGCCAAGGCGAACGGCGGCTTCGAGGTTCATACCGCCCAGTTCGGCGGTGGGCCAGGCAAGCGCGAAGAGGGGCGCGCGCGAGCTGCCGGTCATCATCGCCTGCGCGGCGAGGCCGTAGGATTTGCGCAGGATGATGGTGAAGCGGGGCGATTGCGCGTTGGCCAGGGTGACGAACACGTTGTTGCACTTGCGCGCCAGCCCGGTGCGCTCGACGTCGGGACCGACCATCATCCCGGTCGTATCGACGAGCACCACGATGGGAATGTTGAAGCAGTCGCAGAGCTGAGCGAAGCGGCAGAGTTTGTCCGCACCGGGGCTGTCGACCGCGCCGCCGAGGTGTTGGTTGTTGTTGGCGATCAGCCCGATGGGATGGCCCTCGATGCGGATCAGCGAGGTGATGATGCCGACGCCGAACTCGGCGCGCAGTTCCAGCACCGATCCGGTATCGGCGAGCTGCTCAATCACCTTGCGAACGTCAAAGGGGCGCTTGCGGTTTTCGGGGATCGCGTGGCGGAGGAGGCGCTGGTCGACGCATTCCCAGTCGGAGATCGAGCCCTGGAAGTAGGAGAGATACTGCTTGGCGGCGGCGATTGCCTCGTATTCGTCGTCGACGAGGATGTCGACGCTGCCGGCGGGGCCGAGATCGGACATCGGGCCGATCTCTTCGGGTGTGAAGAGCCCGAGTCCGCCGCCTTCGATGGTGGCGGGGCCGCCCATACCGATGTTGGCGTCGCGGGTAGCGATGATGCAGTCGGTGATGCCGAGGATTGAGGCGTTGCCGGCGAAGGTGCGCCCGGCGGTGATGCCGATCATCGGCACGGTGCCGCTGATCCGCGCCATCATGTCGTAGGTCGGCACCCACTGGCCGGCGGCGGAGATATCGGAGAAGTCGGTATCGCCGGAGCGTCCGCCGGCGCCCTCGGCCCAGACGATCAGCGGGGTGGCCTGCTCTTCGGCGAACTTGATGATCCGGTCGGTCTTCTGGTGCCCCATCATCCCCTGCGTGCCGGCCCAAACGGTTTCGTCGTACATGGCGACCAGCGTGGTCGCGCGATCCTCGGGAAAGAGATCGCTGTTCACAGTGCCGATGCCGGTGATCATTCCGTCGGCGGGCGCGCGGCGGCGCATCTCTTCGTCGGACATGATGCGATGGCGCGCGGGCAGGACGAGCTCGCCGAACTCGACCCAGCTGCCGGGATCGACCAGGTCGGCCAGGCTTTCGCGCTGCGTGCGCTTGCCTTTCGCGTGGCGCAGCTCGACCCACTCGCGGCGCTGCTCGTCTTTGCCCGCCGCGAGCGCGTCGAACAGTTCTTGCAGGTCGGGGCGGATGTAATCGAGATCGATCTGCTCTTCGCGCTGCTCGATCGCGCCGCCCACATCGGCCTCTTCGATAAAGGCGAGCGGGTGGCCTTCGTAGACGACGTCGCCCTGCGCGACGGTGAGTTGACGGAGGTGGCCGGCGATGTTGGACTGGATGACGTGCTCCATCTTCATCGAGTCCATTACGAACAGCTGCTGGCCTTCGCGCACGGCGTCGCCCTCGGCGGCGAGGACCTCGATGATCGTGCCCTGCAGCGGGGAGCGCACGGGCGCAGTGTTGGGCGGCCCGACGATGTGAGGCACGGGATGCGCGCCGGGGGCGGCGGCGGTGACGGCGCTGCGATCGCGCGTGCCCGCGCCCTCGCGGAAGTAGTTCAATCCCGCGAGCGGATCGCGGGTATCGAGTTGCGCGCCGGCCAGGCCGGCGGGCGCCGCCTGCTGCGATTGTCCGTTCGCGCTCGGCGGCGCTGCGAGAGGGGCGGCTAGTTCGGCGCTATGGTCGTCTACCCAGCGCGTATAGATGTTTCCGTTTGCGAAATCCTCGTGCGCGAGCGCGCGGTCGAGGAAATCGAGGTTGGTCTCGATGCCGTCGATGTGGAATTCGGCCAGCGCGCGGCGGGCGCGCGCCAGCGCGTCGGGGAAGTCGCCGGAGGGCGAGTGGGTGATCAGTTTCGCCAGCAGTGAATCGAAGTTGGGGTTTGATGCGTAGCCGGGAAAGCCGTAGCCGTCGACGCGCACGCCGGGACCGGAGGGCGGCTCATAGGCGGTGAGCATTCCGCCGGCGGGCCGAACTTCGCCGTCGGCCTCGATTCGCTCCATGTTCACGCGGGTCTGAATCGCGTAGCCGCGCGGGGCGGGAATGTCGTCCTGCGTCAGGCCGACCTCGGCGAGCGACTCGCCGGCTGCGATGCGCAGCTGCGCGCGCACCAGATCGACGCCGACGACCTCCTCGGTCACGGTGTGCTCGACCTGCAGCCGCGGGTTGGTTTCGATGAAGGCGAAGTCGCGCTCGTCGCGGGCGTCCACGAGGAACTCGAAGGTGGCGAGGCTGCGGTAGTTGACGGCGGCGGCCATGCGAACGGCGGCTGCCGTCAGGCGCTGGCGCGCGTCGGCGCTGAGGAAGGGGCTGGGCGCCCATTCGACGACTTTCTGGTGGCGGCGCTGGAGGCTGCATTCGCGCTCGCCCAGATGGGCGGCCGCGCCGCTGCCGTCGCCGATGATCTGCACCTCGACGTGGCGGGCGCGGGGCAAGAGCCGCTCGACCATCACCGCCGCGTCGCCGAAGGCGGCCTGCGCTTCCGATTGGCAGCGCGCGTAGGCCTCGGCGATCTGGTCGGTGGCGGTCACGACGCGCATTCCGCGCCCGCCGCCGCCGGCGATGGCCTTGATCACCATCGCGCCGCCCTCGCCGAGCGAGCCGAAGAACTGCTCCGCCTCGGAGAGCGAAACGGCGGCGGCGCTGCCGGGCAGGACGGGGACATCGAGCTCGGCGGCGAGCCGCCGCGAACTCGCTTTGTCGCCGAACAGCTGGAGCGAGTCGACCGAGGGACCGACGAAGGCGATCCCGTCCGCGGCGCAGCGGCGGGCGAGCGCGGGGCTTTCGGCGAGGAAGCCGTAGCCGGGGTGCAGCGCGTCGCAGCCGGTCGCTTTGGCGGCTTCGACGATCGCTTCAACATCGAGGTAGGCGCGCGCGCCGACGCCGCTGAGCTCGTGCGCCTCGTCGGCGCGGCGGACATGCAGCGAGGCCGCGTCGTCGGGCGAGTAGACGGCGACGGCGCGGATGCCCAGCTCGCGGGCGGCGCGGATGATGCGAATGGCGATCTCGCCGCGGTTGGCGACGAGCAGGCTTTTGATCGGGGGGCTGGCTGTTGTGGTGGCGGGCATCGTGCTCCTTCGCGGCGAGGATAGGCGGCGGTGATCGCGTCTCGGTTCAGGGCAGGTAGGGGATGCGGCTGGTCGGGCCGAGTTGGGCGGCGATGTGCGCTTGCGCGTCGCGCACGAAGTCGACCAGCAGCGGGCGGGTGTCGCGCGGATCGATGATGTCTTCGATGCCGAAGGCGTGCGCGGTGCGCAGGGGCGAACGGATTTCGTTGAGCCGCGCTTCGATCTCGGCGCGTTTGGCCTCAGGATCGGGCGCTTCGCGGATTTCGCGGCGATAAGCGGCGGAGACGCCGCCCTCGATGTGCATCGAGCCCCACTGCGCTGAGGGCCAGGCGTAGCGGCGGTAAAGCGCGTTGCCGCGGCGAAATTGCAGGCCGCCGGCGACGCCGTAGGCCTGGCGGGTGATGAAGACGAGGTAGGGCATTTCGGAGAGGCGGGTGATCAGCATCAGGCGCGCGCCGGTGCGGATCAGCCCGCTGCGCTCGTCGGCGGGTCCGACGGAGAAGCCGGGCTCGTCGCAGAAGTAGACGAGCGGCAGGTGAAAGGTGTCGCAGAGTTGCACCAGGCGGGTGACTTTTTCGGCGGCCTGCCGGTTGGTCGAGCCGCCGTTCTGGCTGGGCTCGTTGATCATCACGCCGACGGGGTAGCCGTCAACGCGGGCGAGGCCGGTGATTCGCGCGCGTCCCCAGTGCGGCTGGATTTCGAAGAACGAGCCGCGGTCGAGCGTCAGATCGAGGATCTTGCGCGGGTCGTAGATGCGGCGGCGGTTGCGCGGGATGAGCGAGAGCAGCGCCTCTTCGCGGCGATCGGGCGAGTCGCTGGGTTCTTCGGCGCGCGGCGGCGGCTCCCAGATGTTCTGGGGGAGGTAGCTGAGGAAGCGGCGCGTCTGCTGCATTGCGTCGGCTTCGCTGTCGGCGAGGTTTTGCACGACGCCCGTCTCGTAGACATGCACCTGCTCGCCGCCCAGCTCTTCCTTGCTGATCTCCAGGCCGCGGCCGGCCTTGACCACGGGCGGGCCGCCGACGAAGAGTTGGCTGGTGTCCTTGACCATCACGTTGAAGTGGCAGTCGGCGGCGATCACGGCGGGGCCGCCGGCGACCGAACCGAGCACGACGGAGATGACGGGGGAGCGCCAGAGGAGGTCGTCGACGCCGGCGCCGCCGCCGATTTCGGGGCCGACGACATAGGTGCGGCCGAGTTCTTCAAAGTGCCGCACGCTGCCGCCGGTGGCGTCGAGCAGGCGCACAAACGGGATGCGGTTCATGTAGGCGTGGCGGATCGCCCAGCTGCCTTTTTCGCCGACGAAGCCGTCGGCGGAGCCGCCGCGGATTGTGAAGTCGTCGCCCTGCACGGCGACCTTGCGCCCGTTGACGAGCGCGACGCCGACGACGCTGTTGGCGGGCGTCAGCGCGGCGAGCTCGTTGCCGTCCCACTCGGGGCGGCCGGCGAGAACGCCGGTCTCGCTGAAGCCGTCGGGGTCGACGAGCAGGTCGATTCGCTCGCGCACGGTCAGCTTGCCGCGGCTTTTGTGGAAGGCGACATTGTCGGGGCCGCCCATCTGCCGTGCCAGTTCGGCGCGGCGCTCGATTTCGTCGAGTTCGGTTTGCCAAGACGTTTGCCGGGACATGGGCGGCTCCGAGCCTGAGGCGACGCGGCGCGTCACTGGACGTTGCGCAGGGTGGGGTCAAGGTAGTCGCGCAGCCAGTCGCCAAGCAGGTTGCCGACGAGCGCGACGATCATGATCGTGATGCCCGGGACGCCGGTCAGCCAGAAACGGATTTTGAGCAGGTCGCGGCCTTCGGAGACCATCTTGCCCCATGAGATCGTCTCGGGGCCGACGCCCGCGCCGAGGAAAGAGAGCGAGGCTTCGGCGATGATCACGATCGAGATGTTGAGCGTTGCAAGGATGGTGATCGAGTTGACGACGCTGGGGAGGAGGTGGCGCGTCATCAGGCGGATGTCGCCGGCGCCGATGGTGCGGGCGGCGAGGATGAACTCGCGCTCGCGCAGGCTGAGCACCTCGGCGCGGACCAGCCGCGCATAGGGGGCCCAGAGGAAGACGATCAGGATCACGATCACGTTGCGCAGCGAGGGGCCGAGCATCGCGGCGATCAGCAGGGCGAAGAGCAGGGCGGGGAAGGCGAGTTGCACTTCGACGAGGCGCATTGCGAAGGAGTCGAACAGACCGCGCCGCCAGCCGGCGAGCAGCCCGATTGCGGTGCCCAGCACCAGCGAACCGGGGATCGCGGTGGCGATCACGATCAGCGAGGTTTGGCTGCCCTTGATCAGGCGGCTGAACGTATCGCGGCCCAGTCCGTCGGTACCGAATACGTGCTCCCAGCTGCCTTCAGCCTGCCAGACGGGATCGGCGAGTCGGTTGACCAGCGTCTGGTCGGTCGGATCGTGCGGCGTGATCCAGTCGGCGAAGATGCCGGCGAAGACGAAGACGCCGACGATCGTGAGGTAGAGCAGCAGCAGCGGCCAGCCGCGCGGCAGGCGCTGGCGCAGCGGACGGCGTCGGCTCACGGCCGCCGCCACGCCGCCCGACGCCTCGGCGGTGTCGAGGCTCATGCGTTGGTCCCCACTCGAATGCGCGGATCGAGGAAGTTATAGGAGAGGTCGACGAGGATGTTGATGACCACGAACCAGACGGCGATCACGAGCACGCCGACCTGGATGACGGGGAAGTCGCGCAGGCTGATCGAGCGGAAGATCAGGCGGCCGACGCCGGGCCAGGCAAAGACGACTTCAATGATGATCGATCCGGCGAGCAGCTGGGCCAGGGTGATGCCGAGCACGGTGACGAGCCCGAGCAGGGCGTTGCGCAGCGCGTGGCGCAGGATCACGGTGCGGCCGGCGAGCCCCTTGGCGTGCGCGGTGCGGATGTAGTCGTTGTTGAGCACGTCGAGCATGCCGGAGCGGGTCAGCCGCATCGCGCTGGCGGCGCCGAAGCCGGCCAGCGTGATCGCGGGCAGGATCAGGTTTTCGAAGCCGCCGCGCCCGCCGGTTGGCAGCCAGCCGAGCTGCACGGAGAAGATGAAGATCAGCAGCAGGCCGAGCCAGAAGTTGGGCATGGCCTGGCCGACCAGCGCGAGCACGCGCGCGAAGAGGTCGGGGATGGTGCCGCGGCGAACGGCGGCCAGCACTCCAATCGGGACGCCGATCGCGATGATCAGGACGAACGCGGCAATGCTGAGCTGCACGGTCGCCCAGAGCCGCCCGCGCACCTCGTTCCACGCGGGCCGCTCGGAGAAGATCGAGTCGCCGAAGTCGAGTTGCACGACATTGGCAAGGAATTTGCCGTACTGCACGATCATGGGATCGAGCAGACCGAGCCGCTCGCGGGCGGCCTCGATCGATTCTTCGGTCGCGTTGCGCGCGGAGTAGGCCTTGATCGGATCGCCGATCAGCCGGGTGCCGACGAAGACGAGCGAGACCACGACGAAGACGACGGCGATGGACTGCAGAAAGCGTGGGACGAGGTGCGCGATCATCTCACGCTTCCCGGCTCGATCGTTGCCCGCCGCGCCGCCGCGGGCCGGCTAGGTCTTGCGCGCGCGCAGCTTCCAGAGTTCGACCGAGGGCGGCTGGAGGAAGAACGGGTCCCACTCCAGGCGGGTCGTCGCGACATGCGTCTGCACGAGTTCGAAGAGGAAGACCCATGATGCCTCAAGGTAGTGGATGCGCACCACTTCGCCGAGCAGCTCGGCGCGGCGGTCGGGGTCGAACTCGGTCTTGGCCTCGGCGATCAGCCGGTCCGCCTCGGCGCGCTCGTCGGAGAGCACCTCGACCTTGTGCTCGTAGGTGGCTGCGCTGTCGACGCTGATCGCGAACGAGCCGAGCGAGGTGAAGCCCGCCGACTGGGGGAACAGGTAGGGCGCGGTGAGCACCTTGTCGCGCGCTTCACCGAGGAACTTGGAGATGTCCTCGGGGATCAGGTTGACGATGAAGCCGACCTCGCGCCACATTTCGGCGATCGCTTCCATGAAGAGCTGGTCGTTGGTGTAGAGGCCGCTGAGGTAGATCAGGTCGGTCTCGACGCCGTCGGCGTAGCCGGCCTCGGCGAGCAGCCGCCGCGCTTCCTCGGGGTCGTAGCCCCAGCGCTGCTCCTTGAGGTCCTCAGGGAAGCCGAACTGACCCGCCGAGAGCGTGTAGGTGTAGTTCTCGCGCCCGGTCATGATGTTCTGGGTGATGGCGTCCACGTCAACGGCGAGGTTGGCGGCGATGCGGACCCGCCGGTCGCGCCAGGGGTTGGGCTGACCAGGGTTGTAGGGGTCTTCCTCGATCGTCATCGGCAGCTTGAGGTGGAGGCCGCGCTGGGCGGGGTGGTAGAAGACATTGTAGTCGCCGGACTCGCCGAGCGGCTCGGCGAGGTCGGGCGGGATCGAGTTGGCGAGGTCGATCTCGCCCGATTCGAGGGCGGAGACGCGCGCGCCGATTTCGGGGATCAGCCGCGCTTCGAAGCGCGCCAGGTAGGGCAGACGCGGCGCGCCGGTGAAGTCTCGACCGTTATAGAAGTCGTCGTTGCGCACGCTGACGATCCGCTCGTCGGGCGCCCAGCTCTCGAACTTGAACGGACCCGTGGCGATCGGCTCTTGGCCGTAGCCGTCGTCACCGACCTCTTCGATGTAGGCCTTGGGGAAGACGGGGAAGCCGCCGACGGCGAGGCTGTTGGCGGCATCCACGCTCGGCGCGGCCTGCTCGATCCGCAGCGTGCTGGCGTCGATCAGCTGGTTGTCGCCAGTCCAGCTGAGCTCGCCGGACCAGGCGGAGTTGTACTCGGGGTTGTATTCGGCTTTGCTGGTCAGGCGGTCGATCGTGAACTTGATGTCCTCGCCGGTGATCGGCTCGCCGTTGTGGAAGGTGCGACCCTCGTTGACGGTGACGATCAGCGCCTGGTCGTCGATGAATTCCCACTCGGCCACGCCGCCGGAGACGGCGATGCCCTTGGGGTTGAGCGGGAAGACGGCGGCGTAGTGGTAGTTGTTGGAGGCGGACTGCCCGCCGCGCGCGAGCGCGCTGCCCTGGTCGAGGATCTGGGGGAACGCGCCGTAGGCGCCGATCGCCGAGGCGTTGTAGTCGATGTCGTCGGCCGGGGCGGCTTCCTGCTGTTCCGCCTGCGCCTCGTCGGCGGGCTGTTCCTGCTGCTGCTGGGTCTGCGCCTGCCGCTCCGCCTGGTCTTCGCTCTGCTGCTGGCGGGTGGGCTGCGCCTGTTGCTGCTGTTGGTCGTCGGACTGCGCGACAGCCTGCGCCTGGGCGTCGTCGTCATCATCGTCGTCGCCGCAGCCGACCAGCGCGAGGCCGGCGGCGCCCACGCCCGCGCGGGCGGAGGCGCGCAGCAGCGCGCGACGGCTCAGATTGCGGCGGCGCATTCGCTCCCAGTAGTTCATCGACATGTTCGGTCCTCGCTCTCCCGTTTCGCATCCGCGTAGATTTCGCGGACGCGAAGCATTGTAGCGGCTCCCGCGCGGCGGCGTCAGTCGAGCACGGAGGGGTTGACGATTGCCGGGGGCATTTGGCCGCTGACTACGGCGGCGACGTTTTGGCAGGCGAGCTTGCGCATCGCGTAGCGCGTCTCTTCGGTGGCGGTGCCGATGTGGGGGAAGCTGACGACGTTGGGCAGGGCGACGATCGGCTCGTCGGCGTCGGGCGGCTCCTGTTCGAGCACATCGAGGCCTGCGCCGGCGATCTGGCCGGCTTCGAGCGCGCGCTGCAGGGCGCGCTGGTCGACGGTGCCGCCGCGCGAGGTGTTGATCAGATAGGCGGTCGGCTTCATCAGGCTCAGCTCGCGCTCGCCGACGACATGGCGCGAGCTGTCGTTGAGGTCGGTGTGGACGGAGACGAAGTCGGACTCGCGCAGCAGGTCGTCCAGCTCGCGGCGCTGGGCGGGCGGCGCGTCGGCGGGAGCGTCGTTGAAGATGTCGTACCAGATGGCGTTCATGCCGAAGGCGTTCATGCGTCGGGCGACTTCGCGGCCGATGCGGCCGAAGCCGATCACGCCGAAGGTTTTGCCTTGCGGGTCGTGGGCGAGCGCGGGCTGGCGCTCGCGCCGGCCCCAGGCGCCGCTGCGGTTGTAGGCCTCGAAGCCCATCAGCCCGCGCGAGAGGATCAGCATGAAGGCGGTGGTGAGGTCGGCTACGGCGTCGTTGAGCACGCCGGGCGTGTTGCAGAGCGCGACGCCGTGGGCGGTGAGCAGGTCGACGTCAAAGGCGTCGTAGCCGACGGAGGTGGTAGCGACGACTTTGAGGTTGGGCGCGGCGGCGAGCAGTTCTTCGTCGACGCGGATCAGGGGGTTGAGCAGGATGCCGTCGGCGCCGGCTGCGGCGGCGAGAAAGTCGGCGCGCTCGGCGCCGGGCGGGACAATGCTCACATCGCTGGCGGCGGCGAGGATTTCGTGGAGTTCGTCTTCAACGGGCACGGCCTGGATGATTTTGGGCATTTGGGAGCTTCCTTTCGGTGGGGTCCTGCGATGCGATGGTAATGGGTGGGGCGGTTCAGGGAGGTGCGGCCAGGAATGCGCTGACGGCTTCGATTAGTCGGGCGATGCGGGTTCTTGCGACGGTCGTTGGACGGGTGGCGGGGGCTACCAGCGGCTCGCCCGCCTCGTACGCTCGCCAGAGCGCGGACACGGAGTCCCTGATCAGCTTCAGCTCGGCCTGAAGCTCCGTGAGAGGAGTGAGGATCGACTCGTCTTCGAAGACTGGCGGGGGTTCGGTCAATGTCCTGGCGAATTCGGACAGGTGGAAGTTGATCCAACCAAGGTGGCTGGACGTAAAGCCGAGCGCGGCGGCGGTCTCGGGTTCGAGCGGCCATTGGCCGGGGCGGCTGTCAGGGCGTGGATCGATCAGCGCGTCGATGATGTTCAGTTCGATTTCGATCTGGCTGAGCAGCGCGAGCAGGCGCAGGGCTTCGGCGTTGATGAAGAGTGCGTCAAGCTGCGAGGTATCCGGTGCTGAGGGGGCTTCGAGTTGTTCGGCTGTCTGGTCGATTCTGTCAGCGGCGGCTTGGACGCGCTGCGCTGCGTCCTCCAGCGGTGCGGAGTCGACCGCGGGCGGCTGGGCAGCGGGAGCCGAGTCGCTACAGGCGGCGAGCGCGGTTGCGGCGAGCAGCGCCGAGAGGGCGCTGAGCCAAAGCCGGGCCATGGGCGAGATGGCGCGCATTACAGATCCCTCCGCATTACGGATGACTCTCATTGCGAGCAGCCTGGAGCGTGCAGGCGAGAAGCACGCGGCGGTAGAGGGAGCTGGGCGACAGGATGGAATGATGCCACGGAGACCGCCACGTGTCTTGCGGGGTAAAGTCCGCATCACGGAAACTGTTCGCTTGTTGGGACCGCGCAGAAGAGGCCGCGCTCACTGCGAATCGGCCATCATCAACGGAACGGCCACAGCGCGTGTCGTCGAGCGCATCGTGGTAGTACCCACGCACCTCGGTTGACGCGCTGCGGAACTCGGTCGCCGAGTAGACGGCAAGGGCGCGGCGGCGCAAGTCCCATGGGTAGCTGTGGCCGCCCTCACAGTTCCACACAAAGCAGTTGCCTCGCGCCGCCCATTCGAGGCGTTCGAGCGCATTGACGGCGTTCCAGGTCGCGCCGGGGATGGCTGCGGCGCCCGCGCCGCTGGTCGCCATGAACGCTCCGACGGCTTCGATCAGTTGGTCGATGCGCGTCTGCGGTTGGTAGATGTCCTCTGTCCGCTCAAGCGTCAGTGGAGGGGTCGCGGGCGCTGCCGGCTCGCCGGCCTCGTGCGCCTTCCAGACGGCATAGGCGGAGCGCCCGATGATTTGCAATTCGCCCTGCAGCCCTGCGAGCAGGGCCAAGGTCTCCTCCTCCTGGAGTATCGGCAGCGATTCTGCCGGCGACGCGAATGTCGACAGCTGATGGTGGATCCAGAAGAGGCGGGTGGATGCGAAACCGAGCGTGGCGCCGTCCTCTGGCTCGAGCGGCCAGCGGCTGGGCCGGACATCGCGGGGCGGATTGATCAGGGTGTCGATGATGCCCAGTTCGATCTGGAGTTGGCTGAGCAGCGCGAGCAGGCGGAGGGCGTCCGCGTTGATGATGATCGCGTCGGGCCGTGCGGCTGAGGCGGCTTCGAGTCGGCTGGCGGCGGCCTGGACGCGCGCGGCGGCGTCCTCCAGCGGCGCGGAGTCGACTGCGGGCGGCTGGGCAGCGGGAATGGAGTCGGCGCAGGCGGCGGCTACGGCTGCGGCGAGCAATGCCGAGAGGGCGATGAGCCGGAGCGGGAGGGTGGGTGGTCGTCTGCGCATCGCGCCTGCTTTCCTGATCGTGGGCAACATACGCGCACTGACGCGGGTTGGGCGGGCGCGTGGGTTCCTGCCTGCGCAGGAATGACGGAGAGGAGCGCAGGGGCGAGAGAGAGGGTTGGGTGCCGGGACGGCGAGATACCCGCGGCGAGCGCGGGTATGACGAAGAGGAGCGCAGGTATGACGGAGAGGAGCGCAGGGGCGAGAGAGAGGGTTGGGTGCCGGGACGGCGAGATACCCGCGGCGAGCGCGGGTATGACGAAGAGGAGCGCAGGTATGACGGAGAGGAGCGCAGGGGCGAGAGAGAGGGTTGGGTGCCGGGACGGCGAGATACCCGCGGCGAGCGCGGGTATGACGAAGAGGAGCGCAGGTATGACGGAGAGGAGCGCAGGAGCGAGGGAGAGGGTTGGGTGCTGGGACGGTGAGATACCCGCGGCGAGCGCGGGTATGACGAAGTGATTTTGTGCGGGTATGACGAAGTGATTTTGTGCGGGTGTGACGAAGCGATTTTGTGCGGGTGTGACGAAGCGATTTTGTGCGGGTGTGCCGGGTCTCCTTAGACGCGGGTGCGGCGGCGTAGGACGCGCGGGTGCAGCGACGGCATAGGGGGGCGGCCGCCGAGGGCGCAGCGAACGCGGCTGGGCGTCGCTTACCAGGTGCGCAGCGAGCGGCTGCGGTAGCCGGCGGGGATGAGGCCGATGGCCAGCGTCGCTACGCGCTGGTCGCCGCTTGCCTGGAAGCGGTCGGCGGCCAGGCGGAGCACCTCGCCCAGCTGGGTTTGGCCGAACACCCAGCCGTTGAGATCGGCGTCCGACCCGGGGCGCGCGCCGGGCTGGGCGGCGGCGGCTTCGTGGTAGAAGGCGCGCAGATCGTCGGCCATGAACTTGTAGCGAACCGGCGCGGGGTGCGCCCAGCCGGCCTCGCCGTTGCCGGCCGGCTCCGCGCCGCCGGCGAAGCGGGCCAGCTCGCCCGCCATGAGCTCGATCTGATCCGCGCCCAGACCGCTCGCGCCGACCGAGCTGCGCCCGCGGCTGCGCCGGCCTTCGTCGTACCAGGGCGCGAGCGCCCGCACCTCGTCGAGCAGCCCCTGCGCCAGCGCGTCGGCGTCGTCGGTCGGCTCGGGCTGGGGCAGCGCGACGGCGCAGGCCCACTCGCCGGCCGGGTCGCCCATCGGCGCGTCCCGCTCGTAGTCGGCCACGGTCGGCTCGGTCGCACTGTTGAGCAGCCGCAGCCCCGCGCGCAGCACATCGCGCTGGAATTCCGCGTCGTCGGCCGGGCCCATCGGGCGGCCGAGCGGGAAGGGCACCCAGAGCGAGCGGGGGACATTCATCCCCGCGACGTGCTCGCGGATCAGGCTGATGCCCGTGGTGGCCACGCCGGCCCGCTCGATGTAGTGCGACAGCGCGCCCACGGCGCGCGTGCAGAACGGTCAAACAGGCGTGAGGAAGGCGGCGTCCACGCCGGCCTCGCGCAGCAGCCGCCCGACCTCCTCGCCCGTCTCCCGCATCCGCGTCGGCGCGGGCTGCGCGCCCATGAACGAATAGTGATGCGGCGCGACCGCGCCCACCTCGCCCGCGTCGACCAGCTCGCGCAGTCGATCGATCGGGAAGGCCACGTTGTAGTCCTGCTGGAACGCCGAGCGGTCGAAATTGACGCTGAAGTGGGACATTTGCAGGTCGGCGGGGTCGGTGTCGCCCGGGATCAGGCGGTACTCGACGGCCCCCGGGCTGAACGGTCGGTCATCGCGGCGCGCCAGGCCGGCGGTGGTCACGATCGCCACTGTGGCCTCGGCCAAGGGCGGCGGCGTAATCCAGGGGGCGGGCTCGATCTCCGGCAGCTCCAGACCGAGCAGATTCGCGGCCATGTCGGGGTGCAGATCGTCGAGACGGACCATGTGAAGCCTCCGGTCGTGGTGCTGGCTTCAGGATAGCCGCGCCGACGCTGATACGCTCAGACTCCCGCAGCAGAGGGAGGGAGCGCCCGCGATGGCCGAGGACACGATTGAGGTGAGCGTGCGAATGGCGGACCGCGGCGAAGTCGGCTACCGCATGATCTCGGCCTCGATCAGCAGCCGCGAAGGATCGCTGGCGGGCGCGCCCGTCGCGTTCACGATCGTCGACGGCCCGGGCACGCTGGCCAGCAGCGGCGGTACCGAGCGCACGGTCGAATCCGACGAGTGGGGCATCGCCGAGGTCAACTGGTATCCGGAGCAGCACCCGCGCACATCGCCGGAGGCGGAGGCGACCCAGACGGTGACGATTCGGGCCGTCTGCGAGGCGGAGGCGGCCGCGCAGCTGGACCTCAACGTCGCCAGCCCGCTCTGGAAGCACTAGGCATCGGCGATGGCCGAGAAGCCCGACGCGCGCGACCGGGAGTGGACGCTGCGGCAGCTCGAAGAAGTGCGCGCCTGGCGGCGCAACGTCGAGAGTATGCAGAAAGGCCGCGAGCAGTCGGTCGAGCTCGCCAGCGAGCGCCAACAGTTGATCGAGCTCGAGAAGAAGCTGCAGGAGCTCGACCGCAAGCAGCGCAGCATCGAGCGGTTGGAGCGCTGGAACGAGCGGCTCGAACGCTGGCACAGCCGCATTCCGGAGTACGACCGCAGCGTGGGGCTGAGCCTGCTGCCGATCTTCGTCTGGGTGATCGTGCTCGAGCTGGCCGGCACGCGGCCGGCGATCGGCGCGGCCTGGGGCGCGGCGATCGTGCTCTTCTTCGTCCAGCGCCGCTTCCAGCCCGAGCGCGGCGCCGTCTTCTGGCTGGCCGTGTTCAGCCTGCTGATCTTCACCGGAGCCTCGATCGTCGGGATCGTCCTCGAAAGCGACAAGGCTTTCCTCGCGCAGGATCCGGTCAGCGATTTCGCGATCGCGGTGATCTTCGCGATCAGCCTGATCTTCCGCAAGCCGCTGCTGGGGATGGCGATCCGCGAGATCTTTCCGCGCGTGCGGCGCGCGCTGCCGCCCGAAAACCGCGCCCTGATGTGGGTCACCGCCGCCTTCGTCGTCGAAAACCTCGTGATGGGGGTGATTCGCGTCTGGCTGCTCGACGAGGTCTCGCCGGGCGCGTACCCGTTCGTCTCGCGCGCCGTCGGCACGCCGATCCGCCTGATCCTGGTCTGGTGGGCCTACCGCATCATCCAGGACGAGATGAAGCGGCGGCTGGCGGCCGGCCTCTGGGAGGACGTGCCCAAGCCGAGCATGTTCCCCAAAGCCGATCCGCCGCCGCCGCCTCAGGCGAAGTGATCGCGCAGCCCCAATTCCGCCAGCGTGGCTTGGAACCACTCGATCACCTCGGGGTGATAGGGGATGCCCCGCTCGCTGCGCTCGATCTCCTCTTCGTGCTCCTCCAGCCCGGCGTAGAGCACGCGCTCCTCGCCCGGCGCGGGCGGCGTCTCGCGCAGCGCCTTGAGGTACTCGTCCATGTGGCTTTTGAACTCGTCGACATCGGTGAAGGCCGCGATGTTGAACACGGTGAAGTGGTGGCCGACGCCGTTGAAGCGTTGCAGCGCCGAGCCGGCGTTGGCCATGATTCCGGCGAGGATGTCGATCGAGGCGGCCAGGCTGTAGCCCTTGTGCGAGCCGATTTCGCGCGTCCCGCCCAACGGCAGCATCAGAAACTCATCGGGCACCGGCTGCGGATCCATGATCGGCCTGCCCTCGGCGTCGGCCACCCAGCCGGGCAACAGGTCCTCGCCCAGCCGCTGCGCCAGGCGCACCTTGTTGCCGGCCACGCTCGACATTGAGGCGTCGAAGATGAACGGCGCTTCCGCGCCGGCCGGCGCGGCGATCGAGAGCGGGTTGAGGCCGACCATCGCCTTGGAGCCGTGGGTCGGCGCGACGAGCAGCCCGCCGACGGTCATCGAGAGCCCGATCATGTCGTGCTCCAGCGCCAGCTGCGCGTGGTAGGCGGCCGCGCCGAAGTGCGCGCCGTTGTTGGCCACCACGGTGGCCACGCCGGTCTGCCTGGCCTTGTCGATCGCCAGCTGCATCGCCTGCGGGCCGACCGTCAGGCCCAGCCCGCGGTCGCAGTCGATCGTGGCCGCGGCCGGCGCGTCGCGCTCCAGCGTCCACTGCGGCGCGGGGTTGAGCTCGCCGCTCTGTAGCCCGGCGACGTAGTAGCGCATCATGTTCGAGACGCCGTGCGAGTCGATGCCGCGCAGGTCGGCGTAGAGCAGCGTGTCGGTCGAGCGCCGCGCGTCCGCGTCGGGCATGCCCAGCCGGGTGAAGATTTCCTGCACCGCGCCGCGCATCACGTCGCCCGGCACGCGCACGGCGACATCGTCCGAAACCCTGAACTGCTTGAGCATCTCCGCGCTCCTGCCTTTCGCCTCTGTCCAGCTCTGTCTCTGGCCGTCTCTGTGTACCCCGATGCTAACGCTGCGTGAATTCCGCAACGCTCCGAGGCGGTTCTGCGGCGCGCGCGGCAATTCATAAGCGCCCAGCTGCATACGGTGAAATTGCAGGCGACCAGAGCGAGCGAGAGAGGAACCCGCCATGCACGAGCCGCTGATCAGCCCCGCCATCGTCCAGTACGCCGCGCAGTACCGCGCCGCCGAGCTGGAGCGCCACTGGAAGCACCGCCGCGACAGCGCGCCGCCCCGCGCCCGCCGCGCGCCGGCCGCCAACTGGGCCGCGCTCACCGCCGCGATTCGCAGCGCGCTCTTTCCCGCGCCGCCCTTCGGCGCCGACCGCCCGCTGCGCTTCGAGGCCGTCCCGCACCGCCTGCGCTAGGTGGAGGAACGCCGTTCCCGTAACGCCTGAGCTGCCCGCTGATTGCAGTTGGGCGGGTGCGCGGGTATGTTCGCTTGGCTGAGCAACACGCGCGGCCAGCGGCGCGTGGCAGGGACGGACGCCCATGAACATCCACGAATATCAGGCGAAGCAGCTGCTCCGCGCGCGGGGCGTCCCCGTCCCGCAGGGCGGGCAGGCCACCACTGTGCGCGACGCGCGGCGGCTGATCCGCGAACTCGGCGGCAAGGTCGTGATCAAGGCCCAGGTGCACGCCGGTGGGCGCGGCAAGGGCCGCATCGTCTCCACCGCCGGGCGCACCGCCGCGATGTACAAGCGCCTCGAAGCCGATCCGGCCGCCGTCGAAGGGCAGGTCGTCGGCGCGCGCCGCGGCGGCGTGCGACTCGCCAACGACCTCGAGAGCGCCCTCGAGGAGTACCGCGCCCTCTCCAACCACTTCCTCGTCACCCACCAGACGGGGCCGAGCGGCGCAAAAATCTCCTCCGTGCTGATCGAGCAGCAGACCGAAATCGCCTCCGAGTTCTACGCCGCCGTGCTGATCGACGGCAGCGTCGGCAAGCCTGTGGTGGTCGCTTCGACCGAGGGCGGCCAGTCGATTGAAGAGGTCGCCGAGCAGAACCCTCGCGCCATCATCCGCCAGCCCGTCGATCCGGAAGAGGGCTTCCCCGCCTTCCGCGGGCGTCAGCTGGCCAAGCGCCTCCGCCTGCCCTCCTCGGCGATCCGCCCCGCCGGGCAGCTGTTCGAGGGGCTCTACAAGACGTTCATCGAGACCGACGCCACGCTCGCCGAAATCAACCCCTTCGTGCTCACCGCCGACGGCGGCATCGTGGCGGTCGACGCGAAACTGAACCTCGACGACAACGCCGACTTCCGCCAGCCGCTCGAAGAGCTGCGCGACCTCTCGCAGGAAGAGCAGATGGAAATCGAGGCCGAGCGCGCCGGAATCGGCTCCTACATCAAGCTCGACGGAAACATCGGCTGCATGGTCAACGGCGCAGGCCTGGCGATGGCCACGATGGACTCGATCATGCTGCACGGCGGCGAGCCCGCCAACTTCCTCGACATCGGCACCGTCAACCGCGTCGACCGCGTGATCTCCGCCCTGCGAATCATCCAGAAAGACGCCGACGTGAAGGCGATTCTGATCAACATCTTCGGCGGCCTGGCGCGGGTCGACATCGTCGCCGAGGGCGTCGTCGAAGCGGTCAAGAAGCTGCGCATCAAGCAGCCGATCGTGGTGCGGCTGAACGGCTCGAACGTCGAGGAGGGGCGCAAAATCCTGCTCGAATCGGGAATCAGCGTCCAATCCGCCGAAGAGCTGGGCGAGGCGTCGCGGCTGGCCGTCGCCGCCGCCAAAGGCAAGTAGGGCGAACAGAGCGAACCAGCGGAACCGAGCGGTCGCGCGCGCCGCAGATCGGAGAGAGCGCAGATGAGCATTCTTCTCAACCGCCGCACGCGGGTGATGATCCAGGGCTTGGGCACCGAGGGGCAAAATCAGATCCGCCGCTCGCTCGCCTACAACACCAATGTCGTCGCCGGCGTGCATCCCGGCTTCCGCGGCGGCAGCAGCTTCGAGGGCTTCCCCGTCTTCCCCACCGTGCAGGACGCAGTGCGCCGCACCCAGGCCAACTGCTCGATCATCTACGTGCCCGCCCCCGGCGCGGCCGACGCGATCCTCGAAGCCGCCGACGCCGAAGTCCCGCTGGTGATCTGCATCACCGAGGGCGTGCCGATCCACGACATGGTGCGCGTGCGCAAGGCGCTGGCCAGCTCCAAAACGCGGCTGATCGGGCCCAACTGCCCGGGCGTGATCCACCCCGCCTCCCACTGCCGCGTGGGCATCATGCCGCCCGACATCTTCAAGGCCGGCCGCGTCGGCGTCGTCTCGCGCTCCGGCACGCTCGTCTACGAGGCGGTGGACCAACTGACCCGCGCCGGGATCGGCCAATCAACCTGCGTCGGCGTGGGCGGCGACCCAATCATCGGCACCCAGCAGGTCGAGGCGCTGCGCATGTTCAACAGCGACCCTGAGACCGACGCGGTGGTGCTGATCGGCGAGATCGGCGGCACGGCCGAGCAGGCCTCGGCCGCCTTCATCAAGCGCCGCATGAACAAGCCGGTCGTCGCGTTCGTCGCCGGCGCGACAGCGCCGCCCGGCCGCCGCATGGGCCACGCGGGCGCGATCATCGAGGGCAAGGACGGCACGGCCGAGGCCAAGCTTGCAGCGCTCGAAGAGGCCGGCGCGGTGCTCAGCCGCAGCCCCGCCGAGATCGGCGGCACGATGGCCCGAGTGCTGCGCGAGCGTGGCCTCGAAGCCGCGCTCTCCGGCTAGCCCCAATGCCGCCGCAGGAACCCGAAGATGCGCAGGACGAGCAACCGATCGACGACTCGATCGGCGGTGCGCTGCGCGAGCAGCCCAGCGTAGCCGCGCGGGCCGGCGCGATCGCCCCCCTCATCGGCATCGTGCTGCTGCTGATTCTCGGCCTCACGGTTAACGTTTGGGTAGGCGTCGCAGTCGGTTTCGCCGCGACCCTGATCTCCCTGCCAATCATCCTGCGCATACTGGCCCGCCGCCGTTGAGAGCGGCCCGGCGCAATGACGAAGCACATCATCCTCGCCGAGATCGCGGCGGCGATCCTGGTCGCGCTGATCTTCGCAGTGGTCTGCGGTAGGGCGCGGGGAGAGGTCCCGCCGCCGGCCCGGGATGCGGCGCAGGTCGAAATGGCAGCCGAGCGGCGCACTCCACCCCGCTCCTAGCGCCTGTTCACACTTCCGTCATACCCGCGGCGAGCGCGGGTATGACGGAGGAGGCGAGCGCGGGTGTGACGGAGGAGGCGGGCGCGGGTGTGACGGGTCGCTTTCGCGCGAGGGTGGCACAGGAGGCGTGCGCGGGGGTGATGGAGGCGGGCGCGGCGAGATACCCGCGGCGAGCGCGGGTATGACGGAGGGGGCGGGCGCGGGTGTGACGGAGGAGGCGAGCGCGGGTATGACGGAGGAGGCGGGCGCGGGTGTGACGGAGGAGGCGAGCGCGGGTGTGACGGAGGAGGCAGGCGCGGGTATGACGGGTTTCTTTCGCGCGAGGGTGGCGGAGGGGGCGGGCGCGGGTGTGACGGAGGAGGCGAGCGCGGGTGTGACGGGTCTCTTTCGCGCGAGGGTGGCGGAGGAGGCGGGCGCAGGTATGACAGAGGAGGCGGGCGCGGGGGTGACGGGTCGCTTTCGCACGAGGGTGGCGGAGGAGGCGGGCGCGGGTATGACGGAGGAGGCAGGCGCGGGGGTGATGGAGTTGGGGCGCGTGGGTGTGGGGGGTGGGGAGAGAGAAGTGTGGACAGGGGCTAGTCGCTGCCGTCGCCGTAGCACTCGTGCTGCGGGTCGGCGTCGGGGGCCAGGTTGCGCTCTTCTTTGCCGCTGATTGCGGATGGGTTGTCGAGGAACGCGACGATCTCCTCGACTGCTGTGGGGCCGACCTCGTTGTCGTCGAGCATTGTTGTGCCGTGCAGGGCGGACTCCAGCACTACCAGACGCGAGGGGGCGACCGAGCGCTCGAAGAAGCGATCCGAGTAGAGGTAGGCGCACTGGTTGCGCGCGCCGACGATGAACAGCTTTGGGACGGTGATCTTATGCACTCGGCGCAGGCCGTCGAGCCGCTCGGGGCGGTAGTCCTCCTCGGGCGGTTGGTTGGGGAACATGTTGGGGCTGGAGATCGCGCCGACGGCGGTGAACTCGCTGCGGTCGGCGGCGACCTGCATCAGGCTGGTGCCGCCGAAGCTGGCGCCCAGCCCGTACAGCTCGCGCGCGCCCTCGGCCACGGCGTAATCGATCGCCGCGTTCCACTCGTGGTAGATGTCCGGCCCGTCGTCGATCTTGCGGTCGCTGAAGGCACAGCGCGACGCGCCGTGGCAGCGGAAGTCCCAGCGCATCGTGCGGTAGCCCTCGGCCCGCAAGCGCTCGCTGAGCTTGTCCCAGGTGCCGCGATTCGTGGGGTACTGGTGGCCCAGCAGCACCCAGCGATCGCCCTTCCCTTCCACCTCCGCGACGAATGGGTGTCCGTCGCCGGCCTCCAACACAAAGGCGTCGCTCTGCGTGCCGATGCCGAGCGGCACGGCGATCGCCAGCGCCGCCACGATCGCGCCCAGCGCGGCGGCCGGGCCCAGCGCCCGATGCGTCAGCGCGGTCCGCGCCAAGAGCGCCAGGCGCGCAACGAGGCCGCCCAACGGCGCGGGCAGGCCGCCCGGCCGCCCGGCCAATGGGCCGCGCAGTCTGTCGAGCCGTTCACGCATCGCCGATATCCGTCGCTGCATTCAGGCAGCCTAGCGCCCGCCAGCGGCTCGCTGCGCTGCTACGCTCAGTAGTGGAGGGTTCGCATAGTGGCCTAGTGCGCCCGCCTGCTAAGCGGGTTCCGGGGAGACTCGGTCGTGGGTTCGAATCCCACACCCTCCGCCACTCGATTATCTCGCCCGCCGGCCCATCCGCCGGCCCATCCGCCGACAAGTCGGCCGGATTGGCGGACCGCGAATGCCGCAGTTTCACATCTGGACCGTCGGTTGCCAGGTCAACACCGCGGACAGCGCCAAGCTCGCGGCTGGGCTGCAGCGGCTGGGCTTCGAGCCGACCGATCAGCCGCGCGACGCGCAGCTGGTCGTGCTCAACACCTGCGCCGTGCGGCAGCACGCCGAAGACAAGGCGATGGCCAAGCTGGGCACGCTCAAGCGGCTGCGCCTGGCGCGCCCCGAGATGCGCGTCGCGGTGATGGGCTGCATGGTCGGCCCGCGCACCGCGCGCCGCGACGATCCGCTCGCCAGGCGCTTTCCCTGGGTCGACGCCTGGGCGCAGCCGCAGCAGTTCGACGACGTAATCAAGCTGCTCGATCTGCCGGACCTGCCGCTGCCCGAGGACGACGGCGGCGAATTCTGGCCACAGGTCTTCCCCAATGAGACGCGCCCCACCGCCTACGTGCCGGTGATCGAGGGCTGCGACAAATTCTGCACCTACTGCATCGTGCCGCTGCGGCGCGGGCGCGAGCGCAGCCGCCCGATCGCCGAACTGCGGCGCGAAATTGAAGCGCACCTCGCGCGCGGCGTGCGCGAAGTCACCCTGCTGGGGCAGACCGTCGAGGCCTACGGCAAGGATCAGCCGCCCGTTGATCCGCGCACCGAGCACGCCGACCTGTTCGATCTGATGGCGGAGATTCACGAGCTCGACGGCCTGCGGCGGATTCGCCAGCTGACCTCCTACCCGCCCGACATGACCGACCGCATCCTCGAGGGGATGGCCTCGCTGCCCAAGGTCTGCGAGGCGTTCTCGCTGCCCGTGCAGTCGGGCTCCGACGATGTGCTGACGCAGATGCGGCGCGGCTACTCCGTGGCGCAGTTCCGCGACCGCGTCGAAAAGGTGCGCAGCCTCTGGCCGCAGGCGGGGATCAGCACCGATGTGATTGTCGGCTTCCCCGGCGAGACGGAGGCCGACTTCCGCGCGACCTACGACCTGCTCGCCGAGCTGCGCTTCGACAAGGTGCATGTCGCCGCCTACAGCCCGCGCGCCGGCACCTACGCCGAGAAGCGCCAGCCCGACGATGTGCCCGCCGAGCTCAAGTCGGAGCGGCTGCACGCGATCGAGGATCTGCAGCGCGAGGTCTCCAGCCGGATCAACGCGAGCTATCTGCTGCGCGATGTCGAGGTGATCGTCGAGGAGCTCAAGCCCGCCGAGGACGCGGCCAACGAGCGGCTGACGGGGCGCACGCGCACGATGAAGCTGGTGCATTTCGACGCGCCCGCGGGCGCGCTCAGCGCGGGCGACGCGGTCACGGTGACCGTGACGCGCACCGGCGCGTGGTCGCTGCAGGGCGTCCCGGCACGATCGTGACCGCCGCCCGGCGGCGCGCGGCCGCTGAGGCCGCGCGCACGCGGCGCCCCGATGTGGCCGTGCTGGTCGTAATCTTCACCGTCGCCGACGACCGCCTGCAGGTGCTGCTGATCGAGCGCTCCGCTCCGCCCGAAGAGGGCCGCTGGGCGGTGCCCGGCGGCGCGCTGCAGGAGGACGAGTCGCTGGACCGCGCGGCGGTGCGCAAGCTGGCCGAAGAAACCGGCGTGACCGACCTCTTCCTCGAGCAGCTCTACACCTTCAGCGACCTCGACCGCTCGCCGGCCGAGGGCAGCGTGGCGGTCGCCTGGTTCGCGCTGACCGACCACCGCCGCGCGCGCCTCGCGCAGCGCACCGCCTGGCGGCCCGGCTGGTTCTCGCTCGACGACATGCCGCCGCTGGCCTTTGAAAACGAGCGGGTAATCGAGACCGCCCGCGAGCGCCTGATCAACAAGCTCCAGTACACCGACGCGGCCTACAGCCTGCTCCCGGCCCGCTTCACGATGCGCGAGCTGCAGCGCGTCTATGAGGCGATCCTGGGCCGCACGCTGGACAAGCGGAACTTCCGCCGCCGGATCAAGACGACGGATTTCATCAGCCCCACGGAGGAATTTCGGGCTGACGGGCCTCATCGCCCGGCGCGGCTTTATCGGTTTACGCATCGTTCCTGAGCGCTGCTTCCGCTCAAACAACTCCGTCATACCTGCGCTTGCCGCGGGTATCTCGCAGTACCGAGCGCTTAGCCTCGAACCATCGCTCCTCTACTAGACCAACTCAATCTCGGTACTGCGCAGCCAGCGGCCGATTGCCGCATCTGCCGGGAAGTAGCGCGACGATGGCAGCATTCGCTGCCCGCCTGTCGGCGTGAACGCGAACTCGATCCGCCCATCGGCGAGCGGCCGCGCCTCAACCCGGCCAATCTCCACGCCGTCCACCTCGATCACGCTCGAATGCAGCCAGCGATCGACCTGCGCGTCTGCGGGGAAGTAACGCTGCCGCGGCAGCATACGCTCGCCGCCGGCGGGCAGCCAGCCGAACTCTGTCCGCCCATCGGCGAGGCGGCGGGCGACGATTTGGCCGCTGGCGGCGGCGGCCGGCGCGGCGCTCGGCTGGCGCAGCCAGGCGGGCACATCGGCTACGCCGTTGTAGACCATCCAGCAGGTCGCGGCGCCCTCGGCGGTGAGCGCGCAGGCGTGATAGCGGCCTGCGCTGATCGCGTTGAAGCGGCCTGGCGGCGGCGCTTCGGCGCGTCCGGCATGGTTGAAGCCCCAGCACGCGATCTCGCCCGACTCGCGCAGTCCGCAGGCGAAATCAATACCCACGCCGACTGCGCGAAAGCGGCCAGCTGGCGGGTCTTCGTCTACCAGCGTGCTGGCGCGCTGTTCGCGAGCCCAGGCCCATCTCCAGCATTCGAGCTCGCCTGACTTGCGCAACCCGCAGCCGTAGAAACCGCCCACGCTGATCGCGCTGAAGTCGCCCGGCGGCGCGTCCGGGCCCCACAGCTTGAAGCCCCAACAGCCGACCTCGCCCGACTCGCGCAGTCCGCAGCTGCGGCCGCCAGTGCTGACTGTGGTGAAGGCCCCTTCCGGCGTTTGTATTGCGTCCGTTCGGCCGATAGCGTCATTGCCCCAGCACACAACTTCGCCTGACTCGCGCAGTCCGCAGGTACGCGACCAACCCGCGCTGACCGCGCTGTAGCGTCCTGCCGGCGTGTCCGTCTGGCCGTACTTGTTATCTCCCCAGCACTCGATCGCGCCCGACATTCGCAGTCCGCATGTGTGCTTGTCGCCGGCGCTGACGGCGCGGAAGCGGCCCGCCGGCGCGTTGGCTTGGCCGTATCTGTCGGCTCCCCAGCATTCGATCGCGCCCGACATTCGCAGTCCGCAAGTGTGCTCATCGCCGGCGCTCACGATGCGAAACAGTCCCGCCGGCGCGTCCGCCTGGCCATGGTTGTGGATGAGGGTCCACGGATTTGCTTCGCCTTCCCAACACTCAACCGCGCCGGTTTCGCGCAACCCGCAGACGTAAGCTGTGGGCGGGCTCGCAGAGGTGTTGCCGGCGCTGACCGCGCGGAAGCGTCCCCCCGGCGCCCCGGTTTGACCGTACTTGCCCAGCCCCCAGCATTCGACCTGACCCGTCTCGCGCAGCCCGCAGCTGTGTTCCCCGCCCGCGCTGACTGCCCTGAAACGTCCCTCCGGCGCCTCTGTTTGGCCATACTGATTCCATCCCCAGCACTCGACTCCACCCGACTCGCGCAGCCCGCAGGTGTGACTCCCGCCCGCGCTGACTGCCCTGAAACGCCCCGCCGGTGCGTCCGTTTGGCCGGAGCCGTTCCATCCCCAACACTCGACTTCACCGAACTCGCTCAGCCCGCAGCTGTGGTGGTCGCCGGCGCTGACTGCCTTGAAGCGCCCCGCCGGCGTGTCCGCTTGGTCGTACTGATTTCTTCCCCAGCACTCGATCTCGCCCGAGCTTCGCAGCCCGCAGGTGTGGCTCCCGCCGGCACTGACTGCGTGGAAGCGCCCCGCCGGCGCGTTCGTTTGGCCGGAGTCGTTCCATCCCCAGCACGCAATCTCGCTCGTCTCGCGTAGTGCGCAGGTGTGGCTCCCGCCGGCACTGACTGCGTGGAAATGGCCCGCCGGGGCGTCCGCTTGGCCGATAGCGTCATTGCCCCAGCACTCAATCTCACCAGAGTCGAGCAGTGCGCAAGCGTGCTCCGCGCCGGCCGTGATCGCCACTGCGCGCCGCTCCTCCTCCGCTTCGGCGGAGCGCCAATTGATGGCAGCGCTGAGCGCGGCGAGGGCGAGCAGTGCTACTGCGAGCGCGAGGCTGGCGAGCGCGGTCCGGCGGTGGGTAAACGTTTTCGGCATTGGCGCTTCTTGCGCTTATCTTTCTGTTACTGATGGAGTATCGGCGGTTTGCAGATCCAGCGCGATGTCCAGGGCGGGGGCGGAGTGGGTTAGGGCGCCCAGGGAGATGTAATCGACGTTGGCGGCGGCAATTTTGGTGATTTGGGGCAGCGTGATGCCGCCGCTTGCTTCGACTACTGCTCCGCGCTCGTGGGCCAGGGCGACGGCTGGAGGGAGGTCTTCGATCGCGAAGTTATCGAGCAGCAGCGCGCGCGCGCCGGCGTTGAGCGCTTCTTGGGCTTGGGCCAGCGTTGTTACTTCCACCTCGACCGCTGTCGCGGGACCGCTGTTATGGAGCGCGGCGCGGACCGTATCGGCCAGCGAGCGGCCGGCTGCCGCGGCTGCGGCGAGGTGGTTGTCCTTGAGCAGAATGCCGGCGGAAAGGCCGTCGCGGTGATTGAGTCCGCCGCCGCAGCGCACCGCGTAGCGCTCGGTGGCGCGCAGACCGGGCGTGGTTTTGCGCGTGTCGAGGATGCGCGCATGGCCTCCTGCTTCGGCAGCGGCCACGGCGGCGGCGGTGAGCGTGGCCGTACCCGAGAGCCGCTGGAGCCAGTTGAGCGCGATACGCTCGGCGCGCAACAGGTCTCGCAGGTTACCGCGTGCCACGCCGATGATATCGCCCGCCGCGACCTGATCGCCGTCGCTCTTGTGAAGCTCGATCGCCGAGTCCGGATCGAGCGCGCGGAATGCCGCGACTGCGAAATCGACGCCGCAGACGACGCCGTCCGCACGCGCGACGATCGCGGCGCGCCCTTCGCCCAGCCATTCGCTGATTGCGTCGGTGGTCAGATCGAGGTCCGCGCGATCTTCGCGCAGCGACATTGCGACCAGGCGCCGCACCAGTGCGGCGTCCAGCGGGGCGACTGCTTTTGCGCTCATTGCCGCCTCCTGGTCGCTACTCGCGCTCGATGCGCCAGGCGAGCCGCCGCTGCCAGGCCGGGTCGGTGTCGGGATGATCGGCGCGGAGATGGCCGCCACGGGTTTCGCTGCGGGCCAGCGCGGCGTGGGCGATCGCCTGCGCTGCGGCAGAGGCCGACGCCAGCGATGGGCTGTTGCCGTTCGCTTGCGGCCAGCCGCGCATTTGCGCCAGCGCTTCGGAGAGGCCGGCGGCGTCGCGCACGATGCCCGCGCCCGCGGAGAGGGCGCGCCGCAGCTCGGCCCAGGACGGCGCGGCAGCGGCTGTGCTGATCGGCAGCGCTTCAGCGCTCTCGGGCGGCGTGGGCGGATCGGTGGGCGGCGCATCCATCGCTTCTGCGGCGGCGCGGATCGCGCGGGCGGAAAAGACGGCCGCTTCGAGCAGCGAGTTGGAGGCGACGCGGTTCGCGCCGTGCGCGCCCACCGTTGCCGCCTCGCCCGCCGCGTACAGCCCGTTGATTGTGGTGCGCCCGTCGAGGTCTGTCCAGACGCCGCCCATGTGGTAGTGCGCGGCGGGCGCGACGGGGATTGGCCCGGCGGTGAGGTCGTGTCCCCGCTCCAGGCAGCCGGCGTAGACGCCGGGGAAGCGCTCGCGCAGGAATTCCGCGGGGCGGTGCGAGATGTCGAGCCAGACATGCGCGGCGTCGTCGCGGTGCATCGCCTCGCTGATCGCCTGCGCGACCACGCTGCGCGGGGCGAGCTCGGCGTCGGGATGCGCGTCGGCGGCGAAGCGCCGTCCGGCCTTGTCGAGCAGCAGCGCGCCCTCGCCGCGCAGCGCTTCGGAGACCAGAAACGCGGGGCCGCCGCCCGCGGCCAGCGCGGTGGGGTGAAACTGGACGAACTCGAGGTCGCGCAGGACCGCGCCCGCGCGCAGCGCCAGACCCAGCCCGTCGGCGGTCGCGGTGGGAGGATTGGTCGTGCTGGCGTAGAGCGCGCCGATGCCGCCGGTCGCGAGCAGCGTGGCCCGCGCGGCGATCGTGCGCAGCCGCCCGCCCGGATCGGCCGCCAGCGCGCCGACGCAGCGCCCCGCCTCGATCGCCAGCTCCACAGCAGTCCAGCGCTCGCACAGATCAATCTCGCCTTGCTCAACAGCCTGCGCAACGCAGCGCTCCAGCGCGCGCTGAATGTGCAGCCCGGTGCGGTCGCCGCCGGCGTGCAGCACGCGCGGCTGCGAGTGCGCGCCCTCGCGGGCCAGCGCCAGCTCGCCGTCGGCTGCGCGGTCGAACTCCACGCCCAACGCAATTAGCCGCCGCACTGCGGCCGGGCCCTGCTCGACGAGCGTCCGCACGGCGCGCTCGTCGCACAGCCCCGCGCCGGCGCGGATCGTGTCTTCCGCGTGCCGTTGCGGGGCGTCGCCGGCGGCGATCGCGGCGGCGATTCCGCCCTGCGCGCGGTTGGTGTTGGTCTCGCTGATCTCGCCTTTGCTGAGCAGGCAGACGGAGCCGTGCTCGCGGGCCAACAGCGCCGCGTTGAGGCCGGCCAGCCCGGTGCCGATGATCAGGAAGTCGAACTGGTCGGACAGCTGGTCGGGCATTGGGGCGGCCGGCGGCGTTCGGGCTAGACGATCTCGAGCATGCGCTCGAGCGCCAGCCGCGCCCAGCGGCGCGTCTCATCGTCCACCGTGATGCGGTTCACGACGCGCTCCTCGGCCAGCTCCTCGGTGACCCAGGCGAGGTAGGCGGGGTGGACGCGATACATCGTCGCGCAGGGGCAGATCACCGGGTCGAGGCAGAAGACGGTCTTGCCCTCGTGCGCGACCTCCTCGTGCAGGCGATGCACGAGGTTGATCTCGGTGCCCACGGCGTAGACGCCCGGCGGGCCATTGCGCACGTAGTTGATGATGAACTCGGTCGAGCCCACGGCGTCGGCGGCGTCGACCACCGGCTCGGGGCATTCGGGGTGGACCACCACGCGGCAGCCGGGATGCTGCTCGCGGGCGCGCTCGATCTGATCGGTGCGGAAGCGGATATGCACGGAGCAGTGCCCCTGCCAGAGCAGCACGCGGCTGTCGCGCACGCGCTCGGGGCGCAGGCCGCCCAGCGCCTTGTTCGGGTTCCACACGGCGGTCTCGCTGCGCGGGTCGATGCCCAGCTGCTTGGCCGTGTTGCGGCCCAGGTGCTGGTCGGGGAAGAACAGCACCTGGTCGCCCTGCTCGAACGCCCAGGACAACACCGCGTCGGCATTGGACGAGGTGCAGACCGCGCCGCCGTTGCGCCCCACGAACGCCTTCAGCGAGGCGGCCGAGTTCATGTAGGTGATCGGCACCACGCGCGAGGTGTCCA
The DNA here is from genome assembly GCA_965203165.1 of Dehalococcoidia bacterium. Taxonomy (GTDB): domain Bacteria; phylum Chloroflexota; class Dehalococcoidia; order Bin125; family Bin125; genus CATQGW01. The sequence goes on along the minus strand of OZ241849.1, from coordinate 2,675,711 downwards.
CCACCTCGCCCAGCTCGTCCCACGAGCCGTAGACGTCGTCAGGCTGCGCCATGTCGGCCATCGAGCAGCCCGCCGCGAGATTGGGCAGGATCACCGTCTGCTCCGGCGTGGTCAGGATGTCGGCGCTTTCAGCCATGAAGTGAACGCCGCAGAAGATGATGAATTCGGCGTCGCTGCGTTGCGCCGCCTGCTGCGCCAGCTTGAACGAGTCGCCGCGGAAGTCGGCGAACTCGATGATGTCGTCGCGCTGGTAGTGGTGCCCGAGGATCACCAGCCGTTCGCCCAGCCGCGCGCGGGCGGCGGCGATTCGCTCGCGCAAATCGTCCGGGCCAAGGTCGAGGTAGGCGTCGGGGATTTCCGGCTGCCAGTCGGGCCGGTGCGGCTCGGCGACGAGGGGGACGGTGGCGATGTCGGTCTCGCAGGCCTCGTTGGGCAGGTTGGGCGGCAGCCGCTCAGGGACGTAGGTGGTGGATACGAGTGTGGTGCTCATCGCGCGTGCGCTCCCAGCTGCGGTTAGTGTCAGTCTGACACTAACAGAGATGCCGTCAGTGTTGCAAAGCAGGGGGCGATCTGTCAAGCGGTGCGGCTGCCACGGACACTCTCATGCCCGCGCAAGAGAGCTGTCGTGCGGGGGTGGTGGGAGGGATGGTTGGGGTGTTCAGAAATCGTTCGGCTTTGTTCAGTCTGGTCCAGCTTGGTCCGGGGGGTGTTAAGCCGGTTGGGGGGAGGCGGGAGTAGGGCTTGGCGCTCGGCTCGGCGAGATACCCGCGGCAAGCGCGGGTATGACGGAGCTTGCTCGCGCGGGTATGACAGAGCTTGCTCGCGCGGGGGTGGCGGAGCTTGCTCGCGCGGGTGTGACGAAGAAGGGGGCGTGGAGATGGCGGATGTGCTGAGCCGGCGCTGTTCGGGGATCTTCTCTGTGGCGCGGTTGGGGGTGGGGTTTGTATCTGGTCGGGGGCGGTTCGGCGTGGTCGGTTTTGGTAGGTCTTGGTAGGTCTTGGTAGGTCTTGGTAAGCCGCGGTGGGTTGGTGGGCTGGTGGGTTCGGCGTGGTCAGGTTTGGTAGGTCTTGGTAAGCCGCGGTGGGTTGGTGGGCTGGAGGGTTCGGCGTGGTCGGGTCTTGGTAGGTCTTGGTAAGCCGCGGTGGGTTGGTGGGCTGGGGGGTTCGGCGTGGTCGGGTTTGGTAGGTCTTGGTAGGTCTTGGTAGGTTCGGGGCGCGGTGCTGTGCTCGGCGAGATACCCGCGGCGAGCGCGGGTATGACAGATCTCTTTTGCGCGGGTGTGGCGGGAGAGGGGTGCGGGTGTGGCGGGGGTGGGGCGCGGGTGTGGCGGAGGTGGGGCGCGGGTATGACGGATCTCTAGCGGGGCTCTGAAGGGCGAGCGGGTCCTAGGCGAGGTGGGTGGGGCCGCTGTGGACGATTGTGCCGGCAGCGCCCTGGCGGACGGCCTGGGTGATTGCGTTGGGGGCTTCTACGTCGAAGACCAGGATGGGGAGGTCGTTCTCCTCGCAGAGTGACAAGGCTGCGGTGTCCATCAGCACGCCGAGGTTCTGGCGGATCGCGTCGCGGTAGTTGAGCGAGTCGTAGCGCTGCGCGGCGGCGTGGGTGGCCGGGTCGGCGGTGTAGACGCCGTCGGTGCCGCGCTTGCCCATCAGCAGGCGGCGCGCGCCGATTGCGACGCCGAACTGCGCGGCGGCGGTGTCGGTGGTGACGAACGGCTGCCCGGTGCCGGCGACGAGCAGCACGAGGCGGCCTTTTTCGAGGTGGCGGCGGGCGCGGCGAGGGATGTAGGGCTCGGCGACCGTCGGCACGTTGATCGCCGACATCGTGCGCACCTGGACGCCTTCGGCCTCGATCGCGTCCTGCAGCGCCAGGCCGTTGATGATGGTGCCCAGCATGCCTGCGTAATCGGCGGTCATGCGGGTCATGCCGGCGGCGGCGGCGACGCGCCCGCGCACGATGTTGCCGCCGCCCACGACGACGGCGACTTGCGAGCCGGCGCGGGCGCATTCGACCAGTTGCGAGGCGATGCGGCGCACGGCGGCGGGGTCGAGCCCGGTGGAGAGGCCGCCCTGGAGCGCCTCGCCGCTGACTTTGAGCAGCACCCGGCGCGGGGGATCGCTCATCGCGGCGGCGCTACTCGCCGACTTCGTAGCGGACGAAGCGGGCGACCTCGATCTTTTCGCCGACTGAGGCGATCACGTCGTTGATCCGGTCCGCGATGGTCTGGCCGGCGTCGCGGATGAAGGGCTGGTCCAGCAGCGCCGTGGCCTCCGCGTCTTCGCCGTCCAGCTGGTCCGCGGAGACGGCCGCCGGCTGCATCGAGGCGACCTGCATGGCGATGTCGTGCGCCAGCTCTTTGAACGGCTCGGTGCGCGCGACGAAATCAGTCTCACAGCGCAGATCGACCAGCACGCCGATGCGCCCGCCGTGGATGTAGGACTCGATCAGTCCCTGGCCGGCCGTGCGGTCGGCCCGTTTGGCGGCGGTGGCGATGCCTTTCTCGCGCAAGCTCTCGCGCGCTGCGTCCATGTCGCCGCCCGCCTCTTCGAGCGCGGTGCGGCAGTCCATCACGCCCGCGCCGGTTTCTTCGCGCAGGGCTTTGATTTGGTCGATGCTCACGGCCACAGTGCAGGCTCCGTTTCAGGTTGGCGGGGCGGGCTGGGGGCCGTCCCGGCGGCTTGTTGGGTATGTTTGCGCCTCCGCAGGGCGCCTCAGCCGCCGGCCGGCGCGCCGATCGGCTCGAGCGGCTGGCCGTCCTCAGCCCGCGCGTCCTCGATCGCGCTCTGGCGCAGCATCGTCCCTTCCGAGGCGGCGTCGGCAATCTGCCCGGTCAGCAGCCGCACGGCGCGAATCGCGTCGTCGTTGGACGGAATGGGGTAGTCGATCGGGCGCGGATCGCAGTTGGTGTCGCAGACGGCGACGATGGGGATGTTGAGTCGCTGGGCCTCGGCGATCGCGATGTGCTCGCGCGGCACATCGACGACGAACACCGCGCCGGGCAGCTGGGTCATATCGCGCAGGCCGCGCAGGTAGCGGTGCAGACGGGTCAATTTTTCGCGGAGCCGCAGCGCTTCCTTCTTGGGCAGCAAATCGAGCTGGCCCTGCTCCTCGCGGTTCTCCAGCGTGATCATGTAGTCCACGCGGCTGCGGATCGTGTCGAAGTTGGTCAACGTGCCGCCCAGCCAGCGGGTCACCACATGGGGCATGCCAGCCCGGTCGGCCTCGTTGCGGATCACGTCCTGCGCCTGCCGTTTGGTGCCGACGAACAGCACCTGCCGCCCATCGGTGGCGGTCTCGCGCACGAATGCCGTGGCTTCCTGCAGCCGCTCCACGGTCTGCGCCAGATCGAGAATGTGCACGCCGTTGCGCGCGCCGTAGATGAACGGCGCCATCTTGGGGTTCCAGCGGCCTTTCTGGTGGCCGAAATGGACCCCGGCTTCAAGCAGGTCTCGCATCGTGAGTTGGTTCGGCATCGTGCTCCTGTGTGCTGGCGCGCGTCAATGCGACGCCTCCGCGCGGGCGCATTGCAGCCGAGTATACGCGCGCGGCGGCGCTGACGCGACATACGGCGGCGGCAATTTGAGCCGAATTGCGCCGAATCTGACCGAGCACGAGGACTTCGTGGTAAATTTCACTCATTCCGCGCGCCGCCGGACGGCGGTCGCGTGCGCTGCGCCTACCCATGGCGCTTCGAGGGTGAGGAACGTCTGTGCCCCGATATGCATACGAATGCTTCGCGTGCGGCCACGCCGTGGAGAAGCTGGAGGGCTGGGACGCCCCCGCGCAGCAGCCCTGCTCCGAGTGCCCCGAGCAAATGCAGCGCATCCCCAGCGCGCCGGCGATCGTCTTCAAGGGCAAGGGCTGGTATTCGACCGACAACCGCAAGTCGTCCTGGAAGACGCGGGCCGACGAAGACCGCGAGGACGGAGCGGGCGGCGACTCGGACGGCGGCGAGGGAGGCGAGGGCGATTCGAGCGCGTCGGAGGCGGCCGGCAGCTCCGACAAGGTTGCGGCGGCGACCGACTGAGCGACGGTCGCGCGATGCGGGTGGTGCTTCAGCGTGTAAGCCGCGCGGCAGTGCGCGTGGAGGGCGAGACGGTCGCCGAGATCGGCCGAGGGCTGCTGGCGCTGGTCGGCATCGCCGAGGGGGACGACGCGGAGACGGTCGACAAGCTGGCGGCCAAAGTCGCTGGGCTGCGGATCTTCGCGGACGCGGCGGGGCGCTTCGGGGAGAGCGTCGCCGAGGTCGGCGGCGCGGTGCTGGTCGTCAGCCAGTTCACGTTGATCTCCGATTTGCGCAAGGGCCGCCGGCCCAGCTTCACGGGGGCGGCGCGTCCGGAGGCGGCTGAACCGTTGGTGGAGCGCTTCGCCGAACAACTCAGGGGCGCGGGGCTGCCGGTCGCCGCAGGCGTCTTTGGGGCAATGATGGATGTGGAGCTGGTGAACGACGGGCCGTTCACGGTTGTGATTGACTCCGGGGAGCTGGATCGGCCGCGGCGCTCGTAGAGGGCGTTGGCGCTTCCTTGTCTCTCAAACTTCGTCATACCCGCGCTCACCGCGGGTATGACGGATCTCTTTTGCGTGGGCGTAATGGATTTGGGGCGTCGGTGTGACGGGGCCGTTGTGTGGGGCCTGTGCCGCACTCGGCGAGATACCCGCGGCGAGCGCGGGTATGACGGATCTCTTTCGCGCGGGTGTGACGGATATCTTTTGCGCGGGCGTGACGGATCTCTTTTGCGCAGGCGTGACGGATCTCTTTTGCGTGGGCGTAATGGATTTGGAGCGTCGGGGTGGCGGGGCTGTTGTGTGGGGTGGCAAAGGCGGATGCGCGGGGCCTGTGCCGCACTCGGCGAGATACCCGCGGCGAGCGCGGGTATGACGGATTTCTTTCGCGCGGGTATGACGGATCTCTTTCGCGCGGGTATTGGGGAATGGCGACTGTCAGGCCCAGATGCGGGCCATGTCGATGATCAGGCCGGGCAGCACGTTTTCGCCGCTCAGCTCGGCGGGGCGGTTGAGTTCTTCGGGCTGGTCCTGGCCTTCGCGGTAGATCCAGACCTTGTCGTTGTAGGCGTCGATTAGCCAGCCGAGGCGCGCGCCGTAGGCCATCCACTGCTCCATCTTCTCTTGTTGGCGGGCGACGGAGTCGCTGCGGGAGCGGATCTCGACGATGAAATCGGGGCAGACGGGGATCAGCAAGCCGTCGTAGCCCGCTTGCCGCTGGTTGACGCGCTCAGGGCTGATCCAGGCAACATCGGGGGAGCGCATTACGCCGTCGGGATGGCGCACCGTGCCGTCGCCGGGATGGCTTTCGCCCTCGCCCCCGGCTCGGCTCCAGAACACCACATCGGCGAGAATTTCGGCGGCGCGCTTGCTGTTCTCTCGTCCCGTGCCCGGCATGATCACCAACTCTCCGGCGGCGGTGGTCTCGAAGGTCCAGCCCTCGTTGAGTTCGCAGAGCTCGAGGAACGCATCCTCGGTCAGCTTCCACTCCTCGGGCAGGCGGAGGATGACGCACTCGAAGCCGAACTCGTTGGGCAGCGGCGCGTCGAGGTCGATCTGCGGCTCGGCCTGGGCGGTGACCATCTCGCGACTCCCGTCGGTGTGATGCCGGCGTAGAGCCAGCATAGGGCGGCACGGCGGCGCGAACGGGGGCGGCGCTGCTATCTTGAGCTTTGTCATGGCTGACGATGAACTGATCGAGCTGGCGTTTTCGGATGCGGACGACCGGATGCGGGGGGCGGTGGCTGCGCTGGAGCGCGAGCTGCTGTCGATCCGCACCGGGCGGGCGCACCCGGGGTTGGTCGACCACATTCGGGTGGACTACTACGGCACGAATATGGCGCTCAATCAGATGGCGACGATTTCAGTGCCCGAGGCGCGGCTGATTGCGATTCAGCCGTGGGACAAGAATGCGTTCGACCCGATCACCAAGGCGCTCCAGCAGTCGGACATCGGGATTAATCCGCAGAGCGACGGCATTCTGATTCGGCTGGCGCTGCCGGAGTTGACCGAGGAGCGGCGGCGCGAGTTGGTCAGGGTGGTCGCGCAGAAGGTGGAGGGCGCGCGGGTGGCGGTGCGCAACATTCGCCGCCACGTGCATGACGATCTGCGCGGGATGCAGCGCGACGGGGACCTCTCGCAGGACGAGGAGCACCGGGCGGAGGCGCGGCTGGACAAACTCACAACGGATTATGTCGCTATCGTGGATCGAGCGGGCGAAGCGAAGGAGCAAGAGCTCCTCGAGGTCTAGTGAGGTCTGCCGATGACGCGCTGGTCCACCGCTCCCCGTCCCGTTGAACTCTCCACTGATCTTCCGGGCGAGCTTCCCGACGATCCGCCGCCCGCGCGGGCGCTGCCGCGGCATGTGGCGGTGATCATGGACGGCAACGGGCGCTGGGCGGCGCAGCGCGGCCTGCGCCCGACCGACGGGCATCGGGCGGGCACGGAGAATATCCGCGCGGCGATCGAGGCGTTCGCCGAGCGCGGCATCCGCTACCTGACGCTGTTCGCGTTTTCGACGGAGAACTGGAGCCGCCCGCGGCCGGAGGTGCGCGGGCTGATGAGGATTCTTTCGAGCACGATCGACCGCGAGGTGCAGCCGCTGCACGAGGCGGGGGTGCAGTTGCGCTACATCGGGCGGATCGACGCGCTTTCGGCGCCGCTGCGGCGCAAGATCGACGCGGCGGTGGCGCGCACGCAGCGCAACACGCGGATGACGGTCTGCGTCGCGTTCAACTACGGCGGGCGGGCGGAGCTGGTCGACGCGGTGCGGCGGATCGCGGCGGACGGGATTGCGCCGCAGCAGATCGACGAGGCGCTGATCGACCGCTACCTCTACACCGGCGACATGCCGGATCCGGATCTGATCATCCGCACGGGCGGGGATCAGCGCATTTCGAATTTCCTGCTCTGGCAGGCGGCCTACGCGGAGTACGTCTTCACGCCGACCTGGTGGCCGGATTTCGGCGCGGAGGATGTGGACGCGGCGCTGGCGGCCTACGCGCGGCGCTGCCGCAATTTCGGCGGGCGCAACGGCGCCACACCAGCCAATGGCGATGCCGGGCGCAATGGGCGCTAGAGCGCGGCGATGGTTCGCCAGCCAGCTGGCGCTGCGGCTGGCCAGCGCAGCGGTGGGGATGCCGATCATCGTCGGCGCGATCCTGGTCGGCGGGCCGCTGTTCGCCGCGCTGCTGGGGCTGGCGCTGCTGGTCGCGCTGGGCGAGATTGCCGCAATCTGCGGCGTGCGCCGCGGCGCGCCGGCCTTTCTGCTGGCCGCGGCCGGGCTGGGCGCGGCGCTGGGCGTCGCGCTGACCGACGCCGCGCCGCTGCACTGGGTGCTGCTGATCGCCGCGCTGTCCGTCTTCGCCGCCACGACTCTTGAGGCCGCGCTGCGCGAGAGCGCGCCGGAGGCGGCGCGGCTGAACCGCTACCTGAGCGACGGCGCGGTGATGAGCGCGGCGCTGCTTTACCTGGCCGCGCCGGCGGCGGCGATCGTGCTGATCCGCGCTACGCCGGGCGAGGGCGCGGAGTGGATGCTGCTGGGCGTGCTGGCGGTGATGAGCACCGACGCCGCGGCCTACGCCGGTGGGCGCACGCTGGGGCGGCGGCCGCTCGCGCCGGCGATTAGCCCCAACAAGACGGTCGAGGGCGCGATCTTCGGCTGGCTCGGCGGGGCGGGGGCAGTGCTTGCGTTGGACCAGATTTTCGGGCTCGCGGTCGGCGTCTGGCCGCTGATTCTGCTGGCGCTGGTTCTGCCGCTCGCGGCGCAGCTCGGCGACCTCGCGGAGTCGCTCTTCAAGCGCGCGCGGGGCGTCAAGGACTCGTCGAACCTGATTCCCGGCCACGGCGGCGTGCTGGATCGGCTGGACAGCCTCCTGTTCGGGCTGCCGACCATATACTTTTTTCTGGCTTGGACCTGAGATGAGCGACACCACGACCCTGGTTCTGATCGGCTCGACGGGCAGCATCGGCACGCAGACGCTCGATGTGGTGCGTTCGATGCCGGAGCGCTACCGCGTGCTGGGCCTAGCGGCGGGGCGCAACCTCGATGCGCTCGAAGCGCAGGCGCGCGAGTTTCGCCCGCGCTACATCTGGGCGGCGGGCAACGGAGCCGGCGGCGCTGCCAGCGAGGACCGGCTGCGGGCGATCGCGGATGAGGTGGGCGCGAGCGTTGCGCCGATGGAGGCGATGGCGGCGGATCCCGAGGGCGATGTGCTGGTCGTGGGCACGGCCGGGCGGGCCGGGCTCGAACCGACCTTGACCGCGCTGGAGCGCGGCGCGGATGTCGCGCTGGCCAACAAGGAGGTGGTGGTGATGGCGGGCGCGCTGGTGCGCGCGGCGGCCGACGCGGGCGGCGGGCAGCTGCGCCCGATCGACTCCGAGCACAGCGCGATCTGGCAGTGCCTCTGGGGCGAGGAGGAGCACGAGATTCGGCGGATCATCCTGACCGCCTCGGGGGGCGCGCTGCGCGACCTCGCGCCCGATCAACTGGCTGGAGTCACGCCCGAGCAGGCGCTGCGCCATCCGACCTGGAAGATGGGCGCGAAGATCACGATCGACAGCGCGACGCTGATGAACAAGGGGATGGAGACGATCGAGGCGCGCTGGCTCTTCGATGTGCCCTACGAGCGCGTGGAGGTGATCCAGCACGCCGAGTCGATCGTGCATTCGCTGGTGGAGTTCGCGGACGGCTCGGTCAAGGCGCAGCTGGGCTACCCCGACATGCGGCTGCCGATCCAGCTGGCGCTCTCCTGGCCGCTGCGTTTGCGTCCGACCACCGAGCCGCTGGACCTGGCCGCGGTGGGCAGCCTCAACTTCTCCGCGCCGGACCTCGAGCGCTACCCCTGCCTGCGGCTGGCGATGCGCGCGGGGCTGGCCGGCGGCGCCTACCCTGCGGTGCTGGCGGCGGCCGACGAGATCGCGGTTGAGGCGTTTCTCGCGCGGGAGATCCGCTTCGACCAGATTCCGGCGCTGGTCGAACACGCGCTGGACACGCACGAGGGCGCGCCGCAGAGTGGGGCCGAGCCGCCGCTGGAGCAGATCGACGCCGCCGATGAGTGGGCCCGCCGCGTCACGCGGGAACGCATCGCAGCGGGAATCTGAGCGCCGCCATGGTCGTCCTCACCACCATTCTGCCGTTTGTGGGAATTCTGCTGGCGCTGGTGATCCTGCACGAGTTGGGGCACTATTTCGCGGCCAAGCTGGCCGGGGTGCGGATCGAGGAGTTCGGCATCGGCCTGCCGCCGCGGATTCGCGGCAAGCGCTTCGGGGAGACGCTGTACTCGATCAACTGGCTGCCGATCGGCGGCTTCGTGCGGCTGACCGGCGAAGAGGCGAGCGGCTTGCTGGTCGAGCAGGTGGACCACTCCAACTCGCGGCTCAGCGAGCTCCAGCCGGGCGATCGGATTACCCACGTCAACGGCAAGCGGGTACACAGCCCCGCGCAGTTCGCGGAGCGGCTGGAAGAGGCGCTGAACAAGCTTGATGTGGAAATGCGCATCACCCGCACCGCGGCCGACGGCAACGAAAGCTATTGGACCTACTCGCTGAGGCCGCGCGATCCGGACGATGTGGTCGCGGCGACCGCGGCCATGCCGGGCACGGACGCCTATCGCAGCGTCGGCGAGGCGAAGCGGCGCAGACGGGCGAAGCGGCGCGAGCGCGGTACGCGCCGTGAGCGCGAGCTGGAGCGCGTGACCGTCTTCGGGATCACCGTGGGGATTGATCCGCGCTCGCTCGGCGCGCAATCGCGGCTCGTGCGGATCGGCATCCTCGCCGCCGGGGCGGCGGTCAACGCGGTGCTGCCGATCTTCCTCTTCGCCATCGCCGCGATCATCCCGGACAACATTTCGGCCGGCCCGGCGGTGGTCACCTCGGTGGTGGAGGGCGCGCCCGCGCAGCGCGCCGGAATGGAGCCGGGCGACCGGATCATCGCGGTCAACGGCGGCGAGATCGTCAACGCGCTGGACCTCACGCGCGCGATCCAGATGAACCTGGGCGAGGACCTGCGGGTGACGGTCGAGCGCGAGACGGTGACCGACGCGATCAGCGGCGCGACCGCGGCTGAACGCTTCGAGCTGGGGGTTCACGCGCGGCTGGCGCCGCAACCGCTGACTCACATCGTGCAGGAGGGCGAGTCGGTGGAGCAGATCGCGGAGCGGTTGGGCGTGCCGGCGCTGCATGTGATCGGGGCCTGGGGCGCGGAGACCGAGGAGCTGACGGCCGGGCGGCGGCTCGAGCTGCCCGGCGGGCAGGTCTACGTGACGCAGCCCGAGGACAGCATCCTGCGGATTGCGGCGGAGGAGGGGATTCGGATCGACGCGCTCTACGCGGCGCTGGGGCTGAATCCGCGCTACCCGCCGGCCGGCACGCGGATCGAGATCACGCAGGGCGCGATGGGCATCACGGTGGCCAACGGCTCGACGCGGATCATCTCGCGGGGGTATTCCGTGTGGGAGTCCATCCCGCGCGGCTTCGAGCAGATCGGCGCGACGTTCGTGCTGGTGCGCAACCGAATTCGCTCCTGGATCGCGGGCGGCGAGCCGCTTGATCTGTCGGGCCCGGTGGGCATCGCGCGGGTCACCGGCGAGGTGGTCGAGCAGGTCGGCTGGGTGCGGCTGATCGAGCTGGCCGCGCTGCTCAGCCTGAATCTGGCGATCCTCAACATTCTGCCGCTGCCGATGCTCGACGGCGGGCGGATTTTCTTCATCCTGATCGAGATCGCGCGGCGCGGCAAGCGGATTTCGCCGGAGAAGGAGGGGCTGGTTCACATCGCGGGATTCGTGATGCTGCTGATCTTCATCGTGGTGATTTCGTATTTCGACATCGCGCGGGCGATCGAGGGGGAGTCGCTGCTGCGCTAGGGCCTGTTCACAATTCCCTCTCTCGTCATACCCGCGCTCGCCGCGGGTATCTCGCCGAGGTGAGCACCAAGCCCGGCCCTCGCCTCCCCACTCCGCCAGGCACGCACACCCTCGCGCCCTGCACAGACCCAGCGCACACCTCCGTCGTTCCCGCGCGCGGGAATGCGAGGGAGACCTACAGGGCTCCGTGCAGAGCTCAGCGAGATACCCGCGGCGAGCGCGGGTATGACGGAGTTTGAGAGGTAGGCAAAGTGTGAACAGGCGCTGAGCTTGCGCTCCCGCCCAAGCGCGCTTGGAAACGTGTAACCTGCGTGGCATAGCGGCCGCCCGACGGCTTGCGCCACGATGGAGGGACCCATGGCATTCACGACATTCATTGACGCCGACACGCACATCACGGAGCCGGCCGACCTCTGGACCAGCCGCGTCTCGAAGAAGTGGGGCGACCGCGTTCTGCACGTCAAGCAGGACGACAAGGGGGTCAACTCCTGGTTTGTGGGCGATGAGAAGGTGGCCAACGCGCCGTCGGGCGTGTTCGCCGGCTGGAAGGGCAAGTTCCCCAACTCGCCGCCGACCTACGAGGACGCGCACCCCGCCTCGTTCGATGTCCACGAGCGGCTCAAGCTGATGGATGAGACGGGCGTCTACGCGCAGGTGCTGTACCCGAACGTGGCGGGCTTCGCCTCGCAGCGCTTCCTGCAGCTCAAGGAGCCGGAGCTGATGCTGGAGTGCGTGCGGGCCTGGAACGATTTCCAGATCGACTGGATTTCGGCCGCGCCGGAGCGCTTCGTGGCCAACGCCTCGATTCCGTTCTGGGATGTCGAGGCGTCGGTTCGGGAGATCGAGCGTGTGGCGCAGCGGGGGATCAAGGGCATCCTCTTCACGGGCGACCCGCAGTCGCACGGCGAGCCGTTCCTGGGCGACAAGCACTGGGATCCGCTCTGGCACGCGGCGACCGACACCGGGCTGCCGATCTCGTTCCACATCGGCTCAGGCGATTTCACGGACGGCTTCACGCCGGAGCGTCTGGCGGTGGACGGGCCGGAGGTGACCTACGCGCGCACCTCGACCGTGCTGTTCCTCTCGAACGGGCTGCAGATGACGGACCTGCTGCTTTCGGGCGTGCTGCCGCGCTTCCCCGAGCTCAAGTTCGTCTCGGTCGAAAGCGGGATCGGCTGGGTGCCGTTCTGCCTGGAGTCGTGCGACTACCACTTCATCGCGGCCGATGTGCGCAAGGCGCGGCCGGAGTTCGAGATGATGCCCTCGGACTATTTCCGCCGGCAGGTCTACGCCTGTTACTGGTTCGAGCGGGTCGCGCCGCGCAAGCTGATCGAGGATATCGGCGAGGACAACATCCTCTTCGAGACGGATTTCCCGCACCCGACCTGCCTCTACGGCAATGTGCAGGAGACGATCGAGGCGGGGCTTGAGGGGCAGTCGGAGACGACGCGGCGGAAGATCCTGTGGGAGAACGCGGCGAAGCTCTATAACATCGCCACACCCGAGGTGATGCCGGCCGGTCTGGCCGCCGCAGCCGGCGGCGCGTAGGGGCTGCGGCATGGAGATCGCGGGCAAGGTCGCGGTGGTTACGGGTTCGTCGTCGGGCGTGGGTCGGGCGACGGCGGAGCTGCTGGCCGAGCTCGGCGCTGCGGTGGTGGTGAATTACAACCGCGGCGCCGAGGCGGCCAACGAGATCGTTGCGGGTGTTACGTCGCGCGGCGGCAAGGCGATCGCCGTGCAGGCGGATGTGCGCAGCGACGCCGACTGCCGGCGGCTGATCGACACGGCGGTCGACGAGTTCGGCGCGTTGCAGATCCTGGTCAATAACGCGGGGATGACGCATTTCATCGCGCACGACGACCTGGAGGCGGTAACCGACGAGGTGTGGGACGACATCATCGGCGCGAATTTGCGCGGGGTGTTCAACTGCAGCCGCGCGGCGGCGGCGCATATGCGGGCGGCGGGCGAGGGCGCGATTGTGAATGTGTCGTCGGTCGCCGGCGCGGGCGGCGGCGGTTCCTGCATCCCCTATGCGGCGTCGAAGGCGGGCGTGAACGTGATTACCAAGTCGCTCGCCCGCGTGCTCGGCCCGGAAATTCGGATCAATACGATCGCCCCAGGCTTCATCGAGGGCCGCTGGCTGCGCGGCGGCCTCGGCGAGGAGACGTATGAGGCGGGCCGCCAGCGGCTCTCGGAGACGGCGCCGCTGCGCGGCGTCGCAACGCCGGAGACCTGCGCGGACGCAATCGTGGCGCTGATCGAGCGGAATGTGTTCGTGACGGGTCATACAGTGACGGTGGACGGCGGGGCGACGCTGTAGGAGTACGTCACACCGATAACGGGTGTAGCCGCCCCTCTTCCGGTAAGGGCAGCGCGAGATTATCCTGCGCAGAAGCCGGACGACAGACGTCGTCCGCGGTGGGGAGTGCGCAGCATCATGGTCGAGACCGCACATGAGCGAATCAGCCGCCAAGCGCTGATCAGCTTCGCCACGAACTACAATTCCGCGTCTGAAGCGCTGATGGAGTTGATCGACAATCCGATCGACTATCGGGGCAACCGCCAGCTGAATATCGAGATCGAGGTTGACAAGCGGAACGATCGCATCTCTATTCGGGACTACGGCGGCGAAGGAATGGACCTCGATGGGCTGCGGAATTGGCTCAACTGGGGCGCCGGCGACCTGCACGACATCAACGACATCGGTCAGTTCCATGTCGGCGGGAAACTCGCGGCGATGTATCTGGCGCGCAAAATTCAGATCACCTGCCGCCGAGCCGGCGACAGCCGGATCTGGCATTTCAGCGACGACAACTGGGGGACGCGAGAGGATTTCGTCGATGCCGAAATTCGCGAGGTCGAGCGGATCTCACCGTCCACCTGGATCAGCGAGCTCGGCCCGGATACCGGCTTTGTCCAGGTGATGCTGAGCGGCCTACAGCAGCACGGTTTCGATACCGACGTACTCCGTAACCGGATCACAGATACGTACGAGCAACTGATCGAGCAGGAAGACTGCTTGATTTGGGTGAATCAGGTGCCCCTGTCCGCCTACGCCCTCCCGTGGTTGGAGACGATTCCGTTCCGCGAAATCGAGCCGGGCGAAGTCTATCCGCGCGTGTTTGTCGACGGGTATATCGGCGCGCTCGACCGCCGCCGATTGCCGGCAGGTCAATCCGAACGGATCAAACCAGGGCTTCGCACAACGTTCAACGGACGGAAGATCAGTGACGGCGAGACCTTCGGCATCAACCTCGGTGGCAAGGGCACGAACCAGCGACTGTTCGGCACCATCGAGATATCCGGTGGCGGCTTCCGTCCGAATCAAAACAAAACCGGGTGGGACATTGATAGCGAGCCGTGGGGCAAGATCACTGACCACATTGTACCGGTGATGCGCGAGGTGCTCGCAGATCTCGCAGGCCTGTCAAGCGGCGCTTCGAAGGACCCGGAGACAGGGAAGCGAAAGCGCCATGCGCTGTCGTTCATGATGCAGTGGCTCAACGACGGCGCTGAGTTGATCGAAGCCCGGCGCATCCAGGAACAGGCGCGGCTCTCGCGAATGCAGCCAAAAGAGTGGGTGCGGATGGTCGTGCGGCGAACACTTGACGAAGAGGATCCTGACATCGTCGAATGAGAATGAAAGAGGCCCCGCCCTCCGGTGCGCTAAGCCGGATGACGGGGAAGTGGCGCGTCCGCCTTGCACGGCCTGTTGGGCTCTCTGTCGGCTCGCCCTCATCCGCAGCGCGCAGCTTCAGTCTACCGCATCTCGCGCAGGTCGGCGGCGCGACGGCTATTCCTCGGCGATGGTGTAGTTGCGGTCATCTCGGACTCGTTCGTAGTCCGCGTCTGTGAGCCTGTGATGGCGGATGCCAAGGTCTTTCGCCAACTGGACGGTGACGGTCGGCGGATTCCACCAGTTCACCACTTCCACAACCGCGGTGAGTGCGCGGCCAGGATCGAGGACCTTCTCAATCGCAGGCAGCAGGTCGGCGTCGGCGGAGAAGATGATCCCTACGTCGTAGTCACCGTCCAATGCCCCGGCAAAGAAGTCCAGAGCCAACTCCACGTCAACGCCCTTCTCGCGACGCCGAAAGGGAGGACCTCCAAGGGGACGACTGATGACCTTCACGCCGCTGCGACGCCAAGCATCGTGTTGACGTTGGGCAGCCGCGTATCCCCGATCGCCTGTCCGGGGCATCCCTCGATAGACGCGAACCTCATGCAGTCGGCGCTCGCTCACGCCGCCCGCCAATGGCTGCCTCGCAACCAGCAGGTTGCCAAGGTGGTGAGGCGAAATCTGCCCTGCCGAGCGAGGCGCATCGTCGTGATGAAACGCGTTGCGGGCACCGTGATAAACGTTCTGGTAGTCGATGAACAGCGAGACTCGGGGCATGGCTTTTCCCTTTTCTTAATCCCTAAAGAAGCCCCCGCCCTCCGGTGCGCTAAGCCGGATGGCGAGGAAGGTAAATTGCACGGCCTGTTGGGCTTGTTGCCGACACGCCCTCAGCCGCAGCGCGCAGGCCAATGATAGGCACGTCCTCTGGCGTTCGTCAAGCCGCGAACAGTCAATTGGGGAGGGAGGAGAAGGGGCCCGCCCTCCGGTGCGCTACGCCGGATGACGGGACTGGTCAATTGCACGGCCTGTTGGGCTTGTTGCCGACACGCCCTCAGCCGCAGCGCGCAATTTCACGGTAGGCAGATCGCGCGGTCCTGTCAAGTTTCTGGCGGCGCTAGCGGCCGCCGAACTGGGGGTCGCGGCGCTCGAAGAGGGCGCGGATGCCTTCTTTGGCGTCTTGGGATAAGCGGGCTTGCTCTACGAGTGCGTCTACGTCGGCGTGCTCGATGTTGTCGCGGAAGTCCATCTCGCGGACTAACAGGGCTTTCATTGCTTTGAGCGAGAGCGGGGCGTTGCGGGCGAGGCGGTTGATAACCGCTTCGGCGGCCTCTTCGAGGTGGTCCGCCTCGGCGACTCTCGCGATTGCGCCGATTTCGTGCATTCGCCAGGCCGGGATGCGGTCGCCCAGCAGCAGGATTTCACGGCTGGCGACGGGGCCGGCCGTCTCCAGCAGTTTCTTGGCCAGGAACCAGGAGGGCGCGAGGCCGATTTGGGCGAGCGACATGCCGAACCTGGCTTCGGTTGAGGCGACCACGAAATCGCAGTGCAGCGCCAGCTCGTTGCCGCCGGCGATTGCGTCGCCCTGCACGACGGCCACGACGGGCAGCGGCCAGCGCTGGATGGCGTCGAGCATCTGCTCGATCGAGACCTCGCCGCCGGGCAGGCCCTCTTCGCGCTCGCGCAGGTCCAGACCGGCGCAGAAGACGGGTCCGGCCGCGCGAATTACGGCGACCCGCTCTTCGGCGGCGGGCTGACCTGAGAACGCCGCGTGCAGCCGCTCCAGCATCTCGCTGTTCAGCGCGTTGCGCTTTTCGGGGCGATTGAGCGTTACGGTACGCACCGCGCCATCGACCTCGACTTCGACGATTTCGGCGTTGTTGTTCATACCCGTTCCTCCGTTCGAGCGTCGCCCGTGAAGCGCGCCCGCGTCAGTCTTCGGAAAGGAGTTGGCTGCGCCGGTCGGCGAGCGAGTCGGCCAGATCGCGCAGCCACTTGCGCAGCTCGTCGGCGTGCGGGTCCCGGTCTGGGTCGTTGAGCGGCACGAGTTCCTTGGGCAGCAGCGTGACCACCGCCTGGCGCTCGACCTCTTCGCACAGCTCGTTGATCGTCGCGTTGAGCCGCACCTGGGCGGCGATCACCGCGCGGAGCAGGTCGTTCAGATCGCTGATCTCATCGTCGGGGACGCCGGCATGCGCGAGATACGAATACAGCGAGCGCCGGTAGACGTAGCTGAGTTCGTTGGAGGCGCGGACATCGCTGAGCAGGGTGCGGCGCTCTTTGCCGGTCAGCGACTTGCGCATCGGATCGCCTCTCGTCGGTCGAACCGCCGCCCCGCAGGTTCGTCGGCAGGTTAGTCGGCGCGCACGGCGTAGCTGATCGGCAGGCGCTTGATCCCGCCGATCAGGCCCGAGCCGAGCCGTTCGACTTCGCCCTCCAGCCGAATCTCGTCCAACCGATCGAGCAGATGGCTGTAGATCGAGCGCAGCTCGAGGCGCGCCAGATTTGCGCCCAGGCAGTAGTGCTCGCCGTAGCCGCCGAAGGCCAGATGCTCGTTGGGTTGCCGCTCGATGTCGAATGCGTCGGGCGCGTCGAAGATGTCCTCGTCGCGGTTGGCCGAGGGATACCACATGGCCAGCGACTCGCCCTCGCGGATCGTGGTGCCGCGAATTTCGACATCGCGCGTCGCGGTGCGCGCGAAGTGGATCACGGGCGAGGTCCAGCGCAGGATTTCCTCGATCGCGCCGCCCAGCAGCGCCGGGTTGCTGCGCAGCCGGGCGAACTGTTCGGGGTGCTCGATCAGCGCCAGCAGGCCGCCCGAGGTCGCGTTCCGCGTCGTCTCGTTGCCGGCCAGGATCAGCACGATCGCGTAGGAGAGGACATCCATATCGGGCAGCGGCTTGCCGTCCACCTCGGCCTGCACGAGCGTGGTCAGCACATCGTCGCCGGGCTCGGTGCGCTTGCGCGCGATCAGCTCGGTGAAGTGCCCCATCAGGCCCAGCATGCCCGATTGCCAGGTCTCGCGGCGCGTGCGGCCCTGCTGATACTCCGGGTCCTCGGAGCCGAGGAACTCGTTGGTCCAGTGGAAGATGTCGGGCCAGGCGCCGCGATCGACGCCCAGGATTTCGCAGATCGCGGCCATCGGCATTTTGGCCGCGACATCGGAGACGAACTCCGCCTCGCGCCGCTGCGTGAGCGGATCGAGCAGGTGCGCGGCCGCCTGATCGATCGCGTCTTCCGCGATCTCGTCGATTCGCTCTTCGAGGATGCGCATTCCGCGCGGGGAGAAGCGGCGGTTGGTCACGGCGCGGTACTTGCCGTGCTTGGGCGGGTCCATGTTGATCAGATTGGGGATCGCCAGGGTCGGATCCATGGCGGTGCTGCCGCTCGCGCCGTCGCCCGAGCCGCCCGTGCGAATCACCAGCCGCTTGCTGCTGATGAACGTCTCCGGGTCGCCCGAGATGCGCTGGATGTCGTCGTACTTGGTGATGCACCAGAAGGGCGTCACATCGGGGCGCTCGTACCAGTAGACGGGCGCTTCGCGGCGCAGCAGGGACCACTCCTGCCACGGATAGCCGCGCGTGCGCCAGAGGTCCGGCGTGACCAGGTCGATCTCGTCAAGCCTCGAAGTCGCCGTCGTCATCGCCGCCCTCCCGTCGCCTGCTGTTGCGATCGATCAGTCGATCTGGTGCAACGGTACCAAGTTGCGGGGCTGAGGGGGAGCGGGGCGCGGGTGCGGCAGGGGGTGGGAACGAGCTTGGTGCTCGGGGCGGCGAGATACCCGCGGCAAGCGCGGGTATGACGGATCTCTTTGCGCGGGTATGACGGGAGGGGGAGCGCGCGGGTATGACGGTTCTATGGGGCGTGGGTATGACGGGAGGGGTTGGGCGCGGTGATACCCTGCCCATGTGCCGCGCACAGGCAGGAAACCCAATGGCCAGCCCTGAACCGATTCCCTACCACCCGCCCCAGCCGCCCATCGAGCCGCACCTCCGCACCAGCGACGGCCTGCTGGCGGCGGCGGCGGAGATCCTGGCGCGCCCGGACGACGAAATCGACGGCGAGCTCCGCGCGCAGGTGTGCGAGAAGCTCTGGGGAGCCGTCACTCGCCGCCTCAAAGTCTTCGCGGACGCCCGCGAGTGGTACTACTGCGAACACGGCATCGCGCACCAGCTGGTGCGGCGCATCGACGAGGCGCTCGGCACAGACTCGCCCGAGCTCAGCCGCAGCTTCGCCGTCGCCGAACGGCTGCACGTGAATTTCTACGACGACCTTCAGTACCCGGATGACATTCGCTTCTGGGTGCCGACCATCCAGGCCTTCTGCGCGATGCTGGACGATGCCCACCGCACCTTGCCGCTCGACCTGGCCCCGCCCGACAACCAGCCTTACCGCCGCGCAGCGCGCCGCTGCGCCGATCGCCGCGCGCAGGAGGAGGCCCAGCGAGCGCAGGAGGCGACGTAATGGCCGCCCCCGAACCAATCCCCTACCACCCGCCCCAGCCCCCCCTCGAGCCGCACCTCCGCACCAGCGACGGCCTGCTGGCCGCGGCGGCGGAGATCCTGGCGCGGCCGGACGCGGAAATCGACGGAGAGCTGCGCGCGCAGGTGTGTGAGAAGCTGTGGGGCGCGGTGACGCGGCGGCTCAGGGTGTTCGCCGACGCCCGCCGCTGGTACTACTGCGAGCATGGCATCGCGCACCAGCTGGTGAATCGCATCGATGAGGCGCTCGGCGTCGATCCGCCTCAACTCCTCTTCCGATTCGAAGCCGTCGAACGACTGCACGTGAATTTCTATGACGACCTTCAGCACCCGGATGACATTCGCTTGCGGATGCCGAATGTCCTGACTCTCTGCGCGATGCTCGACGACGCCCACCGTACCTTGCCGCTCGATCTGGCTCCGCCCGACAACCAGCGCTACCGTCGCGCGGCGCGCCGCTGCGCCGAGCGGCGCGCGCAGGAGGTCCAAGCATCCGCCGACTAAAGCCCGGTTGCGCCTACCAAGACTTACCAAGACCTACCAAACCTGACCACGCGCAAAGAGATCCGTCATACCCGCGCCCCTCTTCCGTCATACCCGCGCTTGCCGCGGGTATCTCGCTGAGTTCTGCACGGAGCCCCGCGCGGCCTGCCTTCCCGGCTCCTGCGTGGGTGCGACGGGGGAGGCGGGAACGGGCTTGGTGCGCAGCGCGGCGAGATACCCGCGGCGGGGCGCGGGTATGACGGATCTCTTTGCGCGGGTATGGCGGATCTCTTTGCGCGGGTGTGGCGGATCTTTTTGCGCGGGTGTGACGGATCTCTTTGCGCGGGTGTGGCGGGAGGGGGAGCGCGCGGGGTTGGGCGGCGGGGCGCGGGCTGGTGCGCAGCGCGGCGAGATACCCGCGGCAAGCGCGGGTATGACGGATCTCTTTGCGCGGGTGTGGCGGATCTCTTTGCGCGGGTATGACGGATCTCTTTGCGCGGGTGTGGCGGATCTCTTTGCGCGGGTGTGGCGGATCTTGCTCGCGCGGGTATGGCGGCGGGGGCGCGCGGGTGTGGCGGGGAGAGGAGGGAGCGCGCGGGGTTGGGCGGCGGGGGCGCGGGCTGGTGCGCAGCGCGGCGAGATACCCGCGGCAAGCGCGGGTATGACGGAAGAGGGGCGCGGGTGTGACGGAGCTCTTTGCGCGGGTGTGACGGATCTCTTTGCGCGGGTATGGCGGATCTCTTTGCGCGGGTATGACGGATCTCTTTGCGCGGGTGTGACGGATCTTGCTCGCGCGGGTGCGGGTATGGCGGCGGGGAGGGGCGCGCGGGTGTGGCGGGAGGGGGAGCGCGCGGGTGTGGCGGGCAGAGCAGGGAGCGCGGGTGTGACGGGGAGAGGAGGGGGCGCGCGGGGGTGGGCGGTGGACCGGCTGGCGGTGGTTACGTTGTGGGGTGGGTTTCTGGTAGCGTAGCCTTTGCTGTATGCGCAGCTTGCGTGGCTGATTGGGGGGACGCTGATGGCCGCTCTGATTCGCTCCGTTCTCGCGCGAGGAAAGGCAGCTCGCCTGCTCGCGCTTGGCGCGCTGCTGGGGCTGCTTGCGGCGGGCGCGCTCTCGCTCGCGCCGGCCGCCGCCGACGGCCACCTCGGCGACATGGAACTGGTGCTCAGCGCCGCCGACGAATCCGACGACATCGTGCCCCCGGACAGCACAGTCACGATCAATGCCGCGCTGCGCTTCAGCTTGCCCACTCCGGCCACCCTCGCTCCCGGCCTGCCCAGCTACACCACCTTTCAGCTGGGCGTGCCCGCCGCGTCCGTCGCCGCTTCGGACCTGCGGCTCAGCGGCTTCCTGGAGTGGAACGACGCCCGCAGCTGGCGGCTCGCCATCCCCACCCAAAACCCGCTCTTCTCCCGCATCACCTCCACGCCCGGCGCGCAGCGGCAGATCGCCAAGGCGCTCGACGGGCGCACCCTGGTCATCCGCACCAACTACGCATTCTTGAACATCTTCGACTCCTACACGCTCGAGCACAAGGCGAGGATCAACCGGCCGCCCGGCTCCAACGGCAGCTTCCACGAGGGCTTCGGCTCCACCGCCGGGGGCAATTTCGAAGGCGGTTTCGTCGGCTCCGCCATCTCCCTCTGGCACGAGACCGCCGCCCGCGCCTGGCTCTTCGTCGGCTCCTGGAATGAAACCGTGGAAGGGCGCGGCCAGATGGGCCGGCTGCACATCTACCGGCTGGACTGGGACGACGACGGGGTGACGGTGACATCGCAGGGCTCGCTGGCGCCGCCGCTGTCCGAGGCGAGCAATCGGCCGGTCGGCACCTCGGGCCCCCGCTACGGCGCCGGCGTGGACATCTCGCGCGACGGCGGCACGCTCGCCGTCAGCGCGCCCCGGATGAACGAGATGGGCGCGATCTACGTCTACAGCCGGCCCGACGGCCCGGGCGAAGACTGGGGCGACATTACCTACGCCGACGGGGTGAAAGTGAGCGCCGCCGAGGTGCCCAGCTTCGGCGTCAGCGTCACGACCATGCCCTTCGACCCCACCGTGGCCTACAGCGCGAGCAACCCGCGCTCCTGCGGCGACTGGTGCCAGCGCGTCTGGTCCAATCTGGCCGGCAACCCCGACGGCGTCGAGCTGGGCAACGCCGGCGTGTCGCTCTCGGCCGACGGGCGCGTGCTCGTCGCGGGCGCGCGCGAGAAGGAATTCGCCAACAACATGCGGCCCACCAACGCCAACCGGCGCAACAACGCGGGCGAAGTGTTCGTCTGGGTCGCGCCCGACGGCGGCTGGGCGAGCGCGCCGCGCGCCGATCGCAACGCCGACGGCGACCCCAGGACGCTGTTCGCCGCGCGAACCGACGCGACCAACTTCCGCCGCGCCACGCACTACTCGCCCGGCCCGCTGCGACGCTGGACCGAACCCGCCGCGGTCCTGATCCCGCAGACCTGGCCCGGTCGCGGAGCGCATTGGTTCGGCCAGGCCGTCGACGTCTCGCCCGACGGCGCCGTCGTCGTCGCGTCGGACCTGCGCAGCGGCGAAACCCTCCACGTGTTCCAGCGAAATTCGGCCGACGACTGGAAGACGTTCAACGGCGGCTACCTGTCCACGCCCAGCGTCTCCTACTCCAATGCCGGGCGTGTCCGAAACTCGTGGATCCAGTTCAATTTCGACGGGACCGAGATGGTGACCGGCGATACCAACAGAGATGCCCAGCGAGGCGCGCTGCAGGTCTTCAGCCAGCGGCCCCAGGACGACGGAGTGTGGACCAGCAGCGCAGCGAGGCGGTGGGTGGGGGAGTTCCACCGGGAGCTGAACAAGTTCTACGGCTTTGCGGCGCATGAGCTCACGGGGCGCCGCGTGGCGATGTCCCAGGGCTATGGCTCGCGCGTCCACCTGACCGGCCTGACCACCTCAAACGGCAGCGGCGGCGGGTGTTCCGTCACGTCGGTCGACGGCGTGCGCACCGCGACCTGCCCGCTGACTCTGTCCAACGCCGAGATCGTGATCCCCAAGGGCACGCCCGACGGACCCTTCACGATCACCGGCAAAGTCGCGCTGCAGGTCAGCCGGAGCAGCGGTTCTGCGGTGACGCTGCGGGACACGCTGGAGCTGACGATCGGCACGGTCGACGAGTTGGCGGAGGTGAAGTTCGGCTTCGCCGACGATCCGTCGACCGGCCAGCCCTATCCGAGCCTGGTCGAACCCGGCGGGAGCACGACGCTGCTGCTTTCGGCGCTGAACGAGAACGGCAAAGCGTCGGCGAAGGGCGCGCTTTCGGATGTGCTGTTCACGACCACGCGGGGCAGTCTGAGCGCCGCGCTGGGCGACGCCGCGGGCGAGGCCTGCGTCGCGGCCGGCGGGGATACCTGCCAGCTGAGCAACGCCAACACCGCCCTGACCGGCTCCAACTCGGACAAGATTCGGCTGACCGTCTCGCATCCGGGCGCGAGTAAGGCGGGCGAGGCGGTGGTCGAGGTCGACGTGATCGGGCCGGGCGGCGAGGTGTTCGAGCCCGAGCCGCTGCGGATCAGCTTCGCCGGGGTTGCCGCCGAGCTGGCGATTGCGCCGCCGCCGACCGCGCTGCTGGGCCGCGATCCGAGCGGAGCGACGGACCAACGCAACGTGTCGACGCTGGTCGTTTCGGCGGTCGACTCGAACGGGGCGAAGGCGAGCGTACCGGATGGGTCCTACAGCGCGACGCTGAGCGACTCCGACGGCAAGGCGGTCGCGGCCTCGCGGGCTTCGGTCGAATGGCCGCTGCGCGAAGGCGGCGCCGAGGACGGCGCGCTGGTGCTCAGCGACGGCGACCCGCAGGCGCGGGTGACGGTGCTGGCGGGCGCGTCCGCGCCGCTGGCGGCGGGCGAGTACACGCTCAAGCTGAGCGCCGGAGCAGGCGGCCGCCGGGTGAGCGATACGCAGACGATCATCGTCACGGGCGGCGCGGCGGCCATCGCGCTGAGCGCGGAGCCGGCGGGCGTCATCGAAGCGGGCGCGACGATCACGGTGACGGCGACGGTGAGCGACGCGAGCGGGGCGGCGGCGCCCGACGGCACGCCGGTGATGTTCTCCGAGCAGAGCATCAGCCCCAACACGGTGCTGGTGCTGCTCAGCCCGTCGCGGCAGCTGACCAGCAACGGCGAGGCCTCGGTGACCGCGCGCGCGCTGGGCCTCGGCAGCGGTTATGTGCGTGCGGAGGCCGACAATCTGGGGGAGATCCAGCCGGTCACGGTCGTCGCGCCGCCGCCGGCGGCGCTGGATGACGCCGCCGCCGGCCTGACGGTCGACGCCTTCAACACCTGGACCGGCCCGCGCGCGACCAGAGCCTCGGAGCTCTACGGGATGCTGGAGGGCGTGTCGCGGCTGAGCAAGTGGGACGGGGTGAAGTGGGTTAGCTACGGCGAGACGGACGGCCTGCTCAACTCCGGCTCGACCGATTTCAGCATCGTTCGCGGGACGGTGCTCTGGCTGGACAGCCGCTAGCCTCCACCTCCGTCATACCCGCGCTTGCCGCGGGTATCTCGCTGTGCGCGGCACCCGAGGCGCTTCGCGCCTCCTTCCGGCATTCCTGCGCCGGGATGGGGGAGGAGGCCGTGCGGGGCTCCGTGCAGAACTCAGCGAGATACCCGCGGCAAGCGCGGGTATGACGGATCTTTTTTGCGCGGGTGTGACGGATCTTATTCAGCGCGGGGTATGACGGATCTTATTCAGCGCGGGTATGACGGATCTATCTTGCGCGGGTGTGGCGGAGGTGGATTGCGCGGGTGGGGCGGAGGTGGCCGCACCATCGACGCCTTCAACACTTGGACCGGCCCGCGCGCGACCAGAGCCTCGGAGCTCTACGGGATGCTGGAGGGCGTGTCGCAGCTGAGCAAGTGGGACGGCGTGAAGTGGGTCAGCTACGGCGAGACGGACGGCCTGCTCAACTCCGGCTCGACCGATTTCAGCATCGTTCGTGGGACGGTGCTCTGGCTGGACAGCCGCTAGCGCGCGCCCCCAACTCCGTCATACCCGCGCTTGCCGCGGGTATGACGGATCTTTTTGCGCGGGTATGGCGGATCTATCTTGCGCGGGGTGTGGCGGTGGTGGTTTGCGCGGGGTATGGCGGATCTAGCTTGCGCGGGGTGTGGCGGTGGTGGGTTGCGCGGGGTGTGGCGGTGGTGGGTTGCGCGGGGTGTGGCGGATCTAGCTCGTGCGGGTATGGCGGATCTAGCTTGCGCGAGTATGACGGACCTGTTCCCCAGGTCCGCCAGAGAAAGCCGGAGTTAGCCGCTGCCGGTGCCCAGCAGGTCGCGGGCCATGATGATTCTTTGGACCTCGCTGGGGCCTTCGCCGATGCGGCGGATGCGCATTTCGCGGTACCAGCGCTCTAGGGGGAGGTCTTTGGTCACGCCGATGCCGCCGTGGATTTGGATGGCGCGGTCCACTACGCGGCTTGCGCCTTCGGTTGAGCTGAGCTTGGCCATCGCGGCTTCGAAGCGGAACGGCTCGCCCTGCTCCGCTTTTTCGGCGGCGGCCAGGTACATGAAGCGGCTCGTGCGGATATCGATTTCGTTATCGACCACCATCCACTGGATCGCCTGGCGCGAGGCCAGGGGCGCGCCGAATGTTTCGCGTTGCTTGCTATAGTTGATTGCCAGATCCTGGGCAGCGACGGCGATGCCCACGCAGCTTGCGGAGTAGGGGATGCGCTGGCGGGTGAGCGCGTTGTTAGCGAGCGAGAAGCCGCCGCCCTCCTCGCCGAGCAGATTGGCGGCCGGTACGCGCACATCGTCGAACGACAGCTCGGTGCCGTAGTTGGCCGAGCGCAGGGTGTGGACGACGCGCCGCACCTCGAAGCCGGGCGTGTCGGTGTCGACCAGGAACGCGGAGATGCCGCGCCGCCCCTTGGCTGGATCGGTGCGGGCGAAGACCAGGCCGAAATCGGCGCGATCGGCGCCCGAGCTGAACAGCTTGGAGCCGTTGAGCACCCAGTCGTCGCCGTCTTTGACGGCGCGCGTTTGGATTGCGCGGGCCGGATCGGAGCCGCCGCTCGGCTCGGTCAGCCCGAAGAAGGCGCTTTTTTCGCCGCGCAGCATCGGGTAGAGGTAACGCTCTTTCTGGTCGTCGTCGGCGGAGTAGAGCTGGGCCAGGCCGGCCGAGCCGAACGCGCCATAGCAGGGCAGATACAGCCCCGCGCGGTGTTGCGACATCTCTTCGGCGACCAGCCCGCGCGTGGTCAGCGGCAGCCCCGGCCCGCCGTACTCCTCGGGCACGTCGATGTGATACAACCCCATTCCGCGCACGATGTCCTTGAGCCGCTCGAGTTCGCCCGGCGGCAGTTCGACCGCGTCGGGGTCGAGGTCGCGCTCCAGCGGGACGACCTCTTCGCGTACGAAGCGCCGCACGGCCTGGGTGATCATCCGCTGCTCTTCCGACATCAGGCTTGTGAAACCGCCGTCCATTGTCAGCCGTCCTCTCCTTGGCGCGGCACGTCGTCGGAGCGGCGCAGCCGCCCCAGCCGCGGCATATCGCGCCAGTCGCCGGCCGCGTTGCCGGGCGGCCAATCGGCCCGCTCGTCGCGCTGATACTGCATCAACATTTCCAGGCGGCGGGTGGTGTACTGCTGGTTGGCTTCCCAGCGGAAGCTGCGGGCCCGCTCGCGCAGCACGGCGTTGGCCTCGCCGCCGCCGAAGTGGGCGGCCAGGCGCGAGCGCAGTCCGAACGGCTCGCGCCCGCCCGCCTGCCCGATGTAGAGCAGCGCCCCGTCGGCGTCGGCGAGCTCGTAGACGCCCACGACCGCAGGCACCGCGCCGATCGCCTCCGCCGTCGCCGCAATCCAAGGCTTGCGAATGCCCATGGCCCACTCCTCGCCTGCGCGATTCTAGGCCAGCGTCTATTCCAGCGTTTCGGCGGCGGCGCCGGTTGCGATTAGCTGGTCGATTCGCTCGGGGGAATAGCCGAGCAGATTGGCTAGCACGGGGCGGGTGCCGCCGGCGAAGAGCGGGGCGGCGGATTTTGGGGGCGCGGGCGTTTCGGAGAGGCGATAGGCGGCCTGCGGCGCGGGTGAGGGGCCGACTTGGGGATGTTCGAGCGCGCCGACCGCCTGGCGCGCGGCGACCTGCGGATCGCGCAGCAGCGTGCGCGCGCCCATCACGGCCGAGGCGGGCGCGCCGGCGCGTTGCAACCGCTCGGCCAGCTCGAGCGCCTCGAATTGCGCGGTCCATTGTGCGAGCAGCGCGTCGAGCGCGGCGCGGTGCTTCCAGCGGCGCAGCGCGGTGGCGAAACGCGGATCCACGGCTGCCGCGTCATCGCGCCAAACGCCCAGCAATGCCTCCCATTCGACGTCGTTGCGGCAGGCGATTGCGATCCAGGCATCGGGATCGTCGGCTGTGGGCTTCGCGGGATAGACGCCGTGCGGGGCCCAGGAGCTGTGCTCGTTGCCGATTCGCGAGGGTTCGCGGCCGGTCAGTTGCGCGGCCAGCAGCGCGTCGCCGACCAGCTGCAGCTCGCCTTCGAGCATCGCCAGCTCGACGATCTGGCCCACGCCGTCGCGCTCCCGCGCGCGCAGCGCGGCGATCGCCGCGGCGGCGGCGTGCAGGCCGGCGTTCTGATCGCAGTAGAAGTTGCCCGGCTTGAGCGGCGGGCCGTCGCGGTAGCCGGTCAGCCAGGAGAGTCCGCTCATCGCGTCGATGCCCGGCCCGTAGGAGATGCGGTCGCGCCAGGGGCCCGACGCGCCGAAGGCGGGCATGCGCACGTAGATCAGCCGCGGGTTGCGCGTGCGCAGCGTCTCCCAGCCCAGCCCGAAGTTGCCCAGCACGCGCGGCGAGTAGTTTTCGACCAACAGATCGCTGATGTTGACCAGATCGAGGAAGACATCGCGTCCGTCGGGGACGGCGAGGTTGAGCGCGACCGAGCGCTTGCTATTGGCCAGCTCGTTGAGCCGCGCCTCGCGATTCCACGGCTCGTCGGGCCCGTCGGGCGGCGCGGGCAGCGCCGAGGCGGGCCGGCGGGGGCGGGCCCAGGGCGCTTCGATTCGCAGCACTTCCGCGCCCAGCGCGCCCAGCAGCAGGGTGGCGACGGGGCCGGCGACGGCGACGGTGAGGTCGAGCACGCGCAGGCCGGCGAGCGGGCGCGCCGCCGCTTCGATTTGGGGATACGGCGCGAGCGGCGGTTTAAGCGACACCGGCGCGCCTCCAGCGAACGCGCTCGTGCGGCGTCGCGTCGAGCAACTGCGCGTCTCTGCCGAGCCGCGGCGGATCGCCCTCGCGCCAGGGGGTCGCGTCGAAGCGCACCGCCGCGCCGGGCGCCTGCGCGGCTGAGCCGTCGGGCAGGCGCAGCTCGCGGAAGAAATCGCGCGCGGCGTGGTGGCCGTCGGCGTCGGCCAGCACCTCCGACGGTTGCAGCACCTCGGTGAAGGGCAGGCGCAGTTCCTGGGCGC
Organism: Dehalococcoidia bacterium; assembly: GCA_965203165.1. Taxonomy (GTDB): domain Bacteria; phylum Chloroflexota; class Dehalococcoidia; order Bin125; family Bin125; genus CATQGW01. The sequence goes on along the minus strand of OZ241849.1, from coordinate 2,647,840 downwards.
GCGCGACGATCTCGCGGCGCGGCAGGCGCTCGAGCAGCGGCGCCATCAGCGCGTCCACCTCGTCGGCGCGGCCCATCAGTGAGGCCAGCATTTCAGGCTCCGCCAGGCGCGGCTCGTCGAACAGCAGCGCCATCTGCTCGGGATAGCGGTTGTTGCAGTGCGCGTGTACCCAGCCGTCGGCGCAGGGGCGGATCGTGCTGGGATAGAGCTGGCCCGGCCCGAAGCCGACCAGCCGCGGGCCGTTGCGCATCGGCTCCTCATCGCGGAACCAGGCATTCTGGTAGCCGCCGCCGAGCAGGAAGGCGACGGCTTCAACGACGGCGACATCGATGTGCTGCCCCTCCGCGCGACCGTCGTCGCGCGCGTGCAGCGCGGCGAGCAGACCGAGCGCGGCGTGCAGCCCGGCCTGAAAGTGCGCCTGCTCGCCCCAGGCTTTGACCGGCTCGCGCTCGGGGTCGCCTGTGATTCGCAGGTAGCCGCCCGCGGCGTAGGCGGTCAGTTCGCTCGCCAGCCAGTCGGCCTTTGGCCCGCGCCAGCCGTAGGGGGTGATGGTGCAGATTTGGAGATGTGGATGCTCTTCGTGCAGCGCGTCGGGATCGAGGCCCTGCTGCGCGTATTCGGCGCGTTCGATGTCGGTGATCAGGGCGTCGGCGTCTTCGAGCAGGGCTGCGAACAGCCGCCGTGCGGCGGCTGTTCGGAGGTTGAGGCGCAGCGAGCGCTTGCCGCGCTGCAGGTGCAGCTGCATCGCGGAGCCTTCGCGGTCGGGGATGTCGCCGCGGAATGCGCCGCGCCGACGCAGCGCAGAGCCGCCCGGCGGCTCGATGAGCGCAATCTCCGCGCCCATCCCTGCGAGGAGGCGGCCTGCGTAGGCAGCTGCGGGGGTGTCGGAGAGCTCGAGTACGCGGAGGCCGTGGAGGGGTGGTTGCATTGTGGCAGGGTAGCTGGGGGAGGCGGTTAGACCGCGTCTTCCGGCCACTCGCGCAGACCGTAGACGCCGGGCCACACCCGCACGAAACGCCGATCCGTCACGATCGCCGAGTTCACGGTGTTGGACGGCGTGCGGCCATCGGACGCCCAGCGGCCAGATTCGATCATGCGCTTCGTGATCTCTCGGTAGTGGAGCGGCTCCCCGGATTCGAGCAGCACCTCGTACGCGGCGTCGGATGCGCTCGATCGCGATCTGAAGCTGCACTCTCGAGCGAGTATCGCTTGCTGCTTCTTTCGCTCCTGTTGCAGCACAGCAAGTTCGCGCTTCTTGCCCGCGCCTTCGATGTTGAGCTCGTCGAGTGCTTGGCGATCTTCCTGACTCAAGATCGGGTGCTCGTTTTTGAGCTCAGCAAGCGCCGCGAGGTCGATCTTGATCTTCTCGCATTTGATCGCGAGCTTCTTTTCGCGCTTAGCTGCCGACTTTGTCTTGATGTTGCGCATCCACATGCGCCGCGAGTTCAGCTTCAGGGCGGTGGTTTTGCTGCTTGTCACTGTCATGCTCCTTAGCGGTTGGCGGTCCTTACTCGTAGGTTGGTGCTTCTTGTTTACTTGCTTGCTCGTCTCTTCTTGCTTGTTGCCGATCCGGCCGGCGGCTACATGTAATATAGCGTATCGCCGCGGTGTGTGCAACCAAGCCTGCAATTTCGGACCCTTGACCAGGAACGGTCCCTAAGAAACCACGTTACCCTGGATCTGCACAACTCGGCAAGATGCAAGGGCACGCCATGACCACCACGGACCCGATCGAGAGTCGCACGAGCCACAGCCGGGGGATGCTCGACCACGCCGCCGAGATGATCGCGCAGGGCGACCGCCTGCAAGCCTCCAAGCAGATCTGGAGCGCGGCAGCGGAGCGGCTCAGGGAAATCGCCGCTGAGCGCGGGTGGCCTTATGACAGCCGCGCTGACGGCACCGTGATCGCCCGGCACATCGCCCGCCAAACGGGCAAGCACGACATTGCGATCCGGTTTGGCTTTGCGGTTGAGACGCATCAGAACCTCTACAAGGATCGCATGTCGACCGACGAGCTGGCTGAGCGCATTGAGGACATCCACACGCTGCTCGATCTGCTCGACGAGGCGCATCGGGCGATGCCGGGCGACCTGTCGATGCCGGGCGACCGCCACTACCGACAGCGGCACGGCTGAGCGCGATGCAGCCGCGCTACCCTGATGTGGACGCCTGAGAGCGTCGGGGGATGATCATGACCACCACCGACCCGATCGAGAGCCACGCGATCCACAGCGAGCGGATGCTCAGGCACGCTGCGGAGATGATCGAGCAGGACGAACGCCTCCAAGCTTCCGAGAAGATTTGGGGCGCGGCGGTGCATCGACTCAAGGAGATTGCTGTCGAGCGCGGCTGGCCGTATGACAGCCATGCCGACGGCACCGTGATCGCCCGGCACATCGCGAATGAGTCGAACGTTCCGCAGATCGCCGACCTGTTCTCGGTCGCCGTCGAAACGCATCAGAACTTCTACGTAGACCAGATGTCGCTTGAGGAGCTGTCGGCGCGGCTCGCTCGAATCGGTCTGCTGATCGAGCTGCTGGATGAGGCGAACCGGGCGCTGCCGTCCGACCTGGCGATGCCGGACGACCGCCACTATCGGCGGCGGCACGGCTGAGCGCGGTAGCCTGCCCTTGATGCCAGCGCGCTGAGAGGGGTGCAATGTGGATGTCGGATTCATCGGGACGGGCAACATCGGCAACCCGATGTGCGCCAACGTGATCAAGGGCGGGCACCACGTCGTCGTCAACGACCTCGTTGAGGAGCACACCGCCAACCTGGTCGAGCTCGGCGCGCAGTGGGCGGAGTCGCCCGCGGCGGTGGCGTCGCAGTGCGAGGTGGTGCTCACCTCGCTGCCGGGGCCGCCCGAAGTGGAGGCGGTGCTGCGCGAGCGCAACGGCGTGTTCGAGGGCGCGGAGCCGGGGCTGGTCTGCTTCGACCTCAGCACCAATCTGCCCTCGACCGTGCGCCGCCTGGCCGAGCGCGCCGCCGAGCACGGCGTGACGCTGCTCGACTCGCCGGTCTCCAACGGCGTCGTGGGCGCGGAGCGCGCCGAGCTGGCGGTGATGGTCGGCGGCGACCGGGCGGCATTCGACAGGTACAAGCCGGTGCTCGAATGCATCGGCAACAACGTCTTCCACATGGGCGAGCTGGGCATGGGCGCGCTGACCAAGATCATCAACAACATGCTCGGCATCACCTCGGCGCAGGTGCTGATGGAGGCGACGGTGCTGGCGCAGAAGGCGGGGCTCGACCCGCAGCGGGCCTACGAGGTGATGAGCGTCGCATCGGCCCGCCCCTACGTGGGCAATATGCCGCGCCTGCTCGAACGCGACTACGACGACCCGCCGTTCTTTCTCCAGTGGGCGGCCAAGGACGTCTCGCTGGCCGTGCAGGTCGCGCGCGAAGAGGGGATGGCGGCGCCGATGGCCAGCGCCGCCGCCGACTACCTCTTCCGCGCGAAGAACCGCGGGCTCGGACTCAAGTCGGTCATGGCCACGCTTGAAGCCGCCGAAGAGGACGCCGGCCTCAAGTAGGCAGGACGCAAACGGGCGCGACGGCGTTGCGCGGAGTAGGATTGCGGCATGGCAGTTGCAGGGACGATGGCGGCGGGCGGAACGGGCGCGCGGCGCGTGGTCTTCTTCCACGCTGCCGCGTTCGTGCTCGGCTTCAGTGTGGTCTTCGTCGCGCTGGGCGCGCTGCTGGGGGCGCTCGGCTCGGCGTTCAGCGATGAGCTGGTCTGGTTCCAGCGGATCGCCGGCGCGCTGCTGGTGATCCTCGGTCTGCACCTCGCCGACGTGATTCGGATCGAGTTCCTCTACCGCAGCTTCCAGGTCGGCGGCGCGGCAGGTCCCGCCTCGGCTGCGCCGCGCGCGACGGGCATCCGCGCCACCGCGGACTACGCGCGCTCGCTGGTCGTGGGCGTGGCCTTCTCGGTCGGTTGGACGCCCTGCGTCGGGCCGATTCTGGCCGGCATTCTGGTGCTCGCGCTGGACTCGGCGTCGCTCTTTCAGGCGGTGGTCCTGCTGATCTGCTACGCGGCGGGGCTGGGCATTCCCTTCCTGCTGGTCGGGCTTGCGCTGGGCGCGTCGACCAACTTCCTGCGCAAGATGAACCGCTGGATGCCGCTGGTCGGCGTGATTTCGGGCGTGCTGCTGATCTTCGTCGGGATGCTGATCGCGCTGGACCGCGTAGTGGTGCTGAACGAAGCGCTGGGCTCGCTGGGCGTGGACATTCTCGCCAACGACGGCGATGAGATGCTCGACCTCAATCTCGGCTCGGCGCTGATCGCCTTCGTGGGCGGCTTCGTCTCGTTTATCTCACCCTGCGTGCTGCCGCTGGTGCCGATCTACCTCGGCCACCTCGCGGGCATCGGCGCAGAGCAGGCGGCGGGACGGCCTAATGTCGCGGCCTCTGCCTGAACGCTTTTGGGGCGCCATGGGGAACTGGCGGCGCTGCTAACGTTTGACGGGCAATGTTGCTGACGCTACCTTTGCGTCAGGTGGGCATTCGACTCATTGAATGCCGGACGGGGCGGGAGGGCTTGCATGGCGCTCAGAGCTCAGTCGCACGATGAGGTACCGGGCGTTAACCCGCAGGCAGGGACGCAGCCAGAGATCGAGTCCTTGCTTCTGGCGCTCCGTGAGCGTCGGCGAAAGCGGGGCTCCGCGGAATTCATCGCTGAGGCCCGGCGCCAGACGCTGGAGATCGCGCAAAGCCCTGAGGAGGCCGAAGACCTGGAGTTCATCGAGACTATCTCGATGAACCGCCCTTCAGACTGAGCGCTGGCGGCCGAGGCGTGAGATGATTCACGCGAGAACCGAACCGAACCTCGCACTTGAGCTAGGAGAAATCTGGCGGTGCGATGGTGTTGGCAGGGCAGCTCCGCACAGCGAAGCGCAGACTGCTCGCGGCGGCACTGGCCTCGCGAAAACCAGGTCCGGGCTGGTGGTTGTCGTGCAGGACGATGCGAAATCCAGCGACTTGGACTCGGTCACTGTATGTCCGCTGATGGAGGACAACCACACCTTGGCTCCTTACGGGATTCCAGTGGAAGCCAGCAAGGCCAACGGGCTTGATAAGCACTCTCGGCTAATGTTCGACCAGGTCGCCACAATCAATAGGGAGCGACTCCAAGAACGAATTGGGGCGATTGACGGTGACACGCTGAACCGCTTCTTCTACGACCTGCTTGCGTTCATACTTCCGGAACGTGATGCCGCGGAAGACGCATACCGAGAAGTGTGGACCATCCAAGACGACGATGACGATTACGCGAGAAGCAAGCCCCGCCCTGCGGTGGTTGTACAGAACGTGGCCAGTTTCGGCGACTTGGACTCTGTCACCGTTTGTCTGCTCACGACACACGATGCCGAGGCGTTCTACCGGATCCCAGTGGTGGCCAGCCAGGTCAACGGACTTGACAAGCGCTCTCGCCTGATGGTCGACAAAGTTACCACGATCGAAAGAGGGCGACTGAAGGAACGAATTGGCATGGTTAGCGGCGACACAATGGAGAAACTCTACCTTGCTCTGCTTGACTTCATGGTTCCTGAGGGATCTACGTTCCTGTCTACGTTCTTCCCAGAGTGATCTGCGTCGCAGGCGGTGGCGCGGCGTTGCCGCATCCGCTTAAACGCCTAGCGGCCGCTGACGCCGCGGAGGGCGTCCAGCGGGGTGCCGCCGGATGGGTCGCCCAGTAACACGCTTGCTTCTGCGACCTCCGGCGGATCGCCGCCCAGCGCGACGCGGTCGTGCAGGTAGAGCGGCGTGTCGCCGTCGGGGACTACGACCTCGCCGCCGCGCAGGATGACCAGCACGCGCACGCCGCCGGGCAGCGCGATGCCGCGCAACATCTCCCCGTGCAGGTGCTGGTTGCGCATTATGGTTTCGGTCAATCCGGAGTCGGGGTTGCGCAATGCGCCGTCGAAGCCGGGCCGCAGAACGGCGCTCTCCAACGCCAGCGCGGCCGCTTCGGCGGGCAGGTGCGTCTCGACTTCAAGCGTCTCGAGGTAGGGGTTGGGCGCGGGCAGCCAGGCGATGATTCGCAAGTCGGGATCGGCGGCGCGGAGCACGCGGCTGATGTCGACGGCCTGGTCGGACGATGCAGGGTTGGCGATCACTGCGGCGTCGACACCGTCCAGGTCAGCGGCTTCGAGCGCGTCGGAGGTGGTGAGCCGTTCGACGGCGCGATCGGCGTCGGCGAGCCGCTGCGCGAGCGCGTCGGCGAGCGATCCGCCGCCGATCAGCAGGACGCGGCCGGCGGCCGGCTCGGCGGCGGGTCGGCCCGCCAGCCAGGCGAAGAGCGGCGGCGCGATGACCGTGGTCAACAGCGCCATCAGCAGCAGCGCGCCGTGTTGCCCGGCGTCGATGATCTCGAGCTCTTCGGCGATCGCGCCGGCGGCCAGGACGAGGCTGAGGTTGGCGCTGAGCAGCGCGCCGCCGGCCAGCCCGCGGCGCAGCCCGAAGGCGGGCGCGAGTCCGAGCAGCGCTGGCAGAATCTTCGCGCCGAAAGCGATCGCCAGCAGCAGCGGGGCGAGCAGGAAGTGGTCCCAGGAGTCGAAGACGGCGCCGAGGTCGAGCGTCGCGCCGGCGTGAATGAAGAAGATGGGGACGAAGAAGCCGTAGCCCAGCGCGTCGAGCTTGACCCGCACGATCGAGCCGTGGCGGGGCGAGATCGCGGTCGCCGCGAGGCCGGCGATGAACGCGCCCAGCACCAACTCGGCGCCGACAACCTGGGAGAGCGCGACGAACATCACGAGCAGGGCGAGCGCGGCGCGGATTTTGAGCTGTGAGGAGGTTTGCGCAAGCTCGTGCATCGTGCGGGGTACGACGGGGAAGCGCCCGCCGCCGTAGCTGGCCACCCAGAGCAGCAAGCCCAGCGCGCAGGGGATCGCGAGCAGCAGCGCGAAGCGCCAGCCGATGCCGTCGCGCTCCAGCGCGGCGACCACGCCGACGCCGACGATCGCGGCGAACTCCAGCAGGAAGCCGCCGACCAGCAGCGGCTGCGCGATGCCGCGCAGATCGGGGCGGTCTTTGAGCACCGGCACGATCACGCCTACGGCGGTCGCCAGCAGCACGAAGAGCAGCATTGGAATCTGCTCGGACGTGATCATGTCCAAGCGCTCGAGGCCGACCAAGCAGCCCCAGGTGGCCGCGGCGCAAAGCGCGAGCAGGAGCACGCCGGAGATCAGCGGTTGGCGCAGCGCGATGGTGGGGATCCACCAGCGATCGCCGGGCCGCCGCGCGATCACGCCGAGGTTGATTTCGAGGCCGGAGAGAAACATCAGATAAGCGAAGCCGAACAGCGCAAGGAAGGTGAGCCACTCGTTGTCTTCGATGATGCCGAGCAGGGGGCGTCCGAAGATGATGCCGACGATGACCTCGCCGACGACGGCGGGGAGCATTCCGCCGGTCAGCCGCCAGCAGACGAAGGGCACGAGCACGGCGAGCGCCGAGACGAGCAGCAGCGGGGTGAAGTCGACGGCTGCTTCCATCGCCGGGCCGCCCTACCCGGCCGCGTCGGCGGTGTCGGCAGCGTCAACAGGGCGCGAATCGAACTCGCCGAAGAAGTCGAGCGCGGCGGCGTTGAACTGCTCGGCGGCGCCGAGGTTGACGGCGTGCGGCGCGGGCACGCGGATCACGCGCATGTTGGCGGCGTGCTGCTCGGCCCACTCGCGGGCCGGGCGAAAGGCCTCTTCGCGGTCGCCGGCGATCAGCAGAGTGGGCACGGTGTTGTGCGGCAGGCGTTCGCGCATCGCGGTGTGCGGCGAGGTGTAGAGCATCGTCCGCGCGATGCCGATCGGGGTGCTGCGGCGCATGTCGGCGTCGAACTGCGCGCGCTCGTCGTCGGAGAGCGCGCGGGCGCGGCGCGGGCAGAGCGGATGCGACATGACCGCCTCGATCCCGCCATCGGAGATTTGGGCGGCGCGCTGCCGCGCGGCTTCGGGGTCGCGGACGCGCCCCTCGCCGGAGAAGGCGGAGTGCGAGTTGGTCACGACATGCGCGATCACGTCGTCGGGGCGGGACATCGCGTAGTTGAGCGTGATCGCCGCGCCGAGCGACTGACCGACGACGAACCAGCGTCGCGCGCCGATCAGCTCGCGCAGCGCGTCAAAGCGCTCCACATAGCGGTCGGGATGGTATTCGGCGGGGTCGTCGGGGGCGGGCGAGCGTCCGTGTCCGAGCAGCTCGATGGCGACGGTGCGGTAGCGCTGCTGGAAGGCGGGCAGGTTGAGCAGCCAGTGCGCGCGGCAGCTGAGGATGCCGTGGACGAAGAGGACGGCGGGCGCGTCGGCGGGGCCGCCGAGCTCGTAGGCGATGTCAATGTCCATGGGGGTACGGTAGCTGGGCGGGAAGCGGCGGGCGAACAGCGCTGTGCGCGATGGTGATGCGGCGTTGGGCGGGGTCCGGGGGGGTGGGGCTGGTTTGGGGCGGCGCTCTATCTGGTCGGGGTGGGTTGGCGTGGTAGGTCTTGGTAGGTCTTGGTAGGCGTGGTCGGTTGGGCGGGGTCCGGGGGGTGGGGGCGGGGCTCTGTGCCGGGCTCGGCGAGATACCCGCGACAAGCGCGGGTATGACGGAGCTTTTTGCGCGGGTCTGGCGGATCTTCTGTTTGGCGTGGTCAGGTTTGGTAGGTTGGGCGGGGTCCGGGGGGGTGGGGGCGGGGCTCTGTGCCGGGCTCGGCGAGATACCCGCGACAAGCGCGGGTATGACGGAGCTTTTTGCGCGGGTATGACGGAGCTTTTTGCGCGGGTCTGGCGGATCTTCTGTTTGGCGTGGTCAGGTTTGGTAGGTTGGGCGGGGTCCGGGGGGTAGGCGCAGGGCTCTGTGCCGGGCGCGGCGAGATACCCGCGGCGAGCGCGGGTATGACGGATCTAATCAGGACTGGCGGGTGGCTACGTTGCCTTCGACCAGGGCCTGGGGGTTGAGGCTGGCGAGCAGCGGGTCCTGGGCGGCCAGCGGGAGGATGCCTACCGCGTCGCCGTGGCGGTGGATGCCGGCCTGGTGCAGGCGGGTGACGTAGTCGCGGTACTGGCGCTCGCGCAGCTTGCCCAACTGCTCGACGCCCACCTCGATGCGCTCAACGCCGTCGGCGTAGAGCACCGCCAGCGCTTCGCGCTCGACGTTGGACTGCGCCATCTCGCTGGCCAGGCCGGCCTCGGCCTTGGCGAGGAAGATGCCGATGTGCTCGTCGGCGCGGCGGGCGTAGCGGTTGTACCACTCGAGATGCTTGAGCCCGTATTCGAGGTGGCGGTGCGAGTCGCCGGCGAGGCGGCTGAACAGATCGCGGTCGAAATCGCTGCGGGCCCAGTCGGCGGCGGCCTCGAAGGCGGTCACCTCGTAGGACTTGTAGACGACGTTGAGCGCGACCATCATGTCGGTGAAGGTGAGCGCGGCGTACCAGCTGTTGGTGACATCGGCCAGCGGCGCCTTGCCGATCAGGCCGTCGCCGAGCAGGGCGCGCTTGCGCAGCGCTTCGACTTTGCGGCCGGCGTCGTAGACCTGGGTGGCGAGGAACAGCTTGACCTCGTGGAAGCCGTAGGAGATTTCCTCGAGCCACTTGCTGATGATCTTCTGCTCGATGATGCCGTAGGTGGAGTAGACGGCGCAGACCTGGCCGGTCGCGCGCTCCACCTCGGGCGACAGCTCGGGCAGGTTCGCCCAGTCGAGGTCGGTTGCGGGGATCCAGCGGTCGCGGATCGCGTCTTCGTAGAGATCGCCGACGCCGTCGGCCCAGACTTCGTGGCGGTCGTAGATCGAGTAGCCGGCGGGCATGTGCAGGCCGGGCACGGGGCGCGTGCCGCGCGGCGTGTCGTTCTGCAGATCCCAGAGGTCGGGCACGTTGGCGTAGGAGCCGATGTCGACATCGGTCAGGCGCATCCCGTCCTCCGACGGCGTGGGCTTGAGCCCCTGCTCGCCGGCGGGCTGGAACATCACGAATTGCGCGCGGGTGCCGAAGGGGTGATCGGGGTTGGTCTCGACGAAGTCGAGCCACTTGCCGATCCGCTCGGGATCGATGTCGATCTGGAGCAGCGCCTCGATCTGGCTGACCGGGGCGGGCGAGCCTTCGATGCGGGCGATCAGGTCTTTGGACCATCCGCGCGCGGCGGCGCGCATTTTGACTGGCTGGCTGAGCTCCATGCCCTGCCTCCCTGCTGCGACTGCGTTGGCGAGCGGTCCCCGGGACCGTTCTAGACGTCGATCAGTTCGCGCATCTCCGGCGCCATGCGCTCGAGGCGGTCGCCGAGCCCCACCACCTGCAGGCGGTGGTAGTACTCGTTCATCTGCTTCTTGCGCATCAGCAGCACGAGGTTGTAGCCCTCGTCGAGGTGCTCGATGCCGCCGCCGGCCAGCACCGCCAGCGCCTCGCCGGTGATCGGGTTGGTCGTCAGCCCGGCCTGCGTGTTCTGCACGCGCTCGTTGATGTCGAGGTAGTGGTGCAGCTCTTCCTTGCGCCAGGGCTGCGTCTCGACGGTGTACTTGGTGTGGGTGACGCCGAACGCGAGGTGGCGGCTTTCGTCCTGCGCCGACAGGCGGAACATCCGCTTCTCGGCCTCGTTCTGGCCGATCAACTCGCCCATCCGGAAGAGGGACTGCACAAGCCCCTCGGCGAAGAGGTGCAGAATCGCGGTCATCTCGGTGAAGTCGTCGATCGCCAGCAGCCCCACCGCGCCGAGCCCGGCGGGCGAGAGGCCGCCGCCGTTGACCAGCGCGCGCTTGCGGAAGACATCCAGATGCCGCGCTTCGTCCATCAGCTGCGTGCCGAGGAAGAGCTGCGACTCGAAGAAGTCGGGATGCACCGTCTCGAGGAAGCGGCCGGGCACATCGCCGGCGATGAACTCGACCTGCGTCAGGAAGGTGCAGAGGGTACACATCGCGCGCTCAATGTCGTCGGGCTGGTCGCCGATCGTGTCCCAGGGAATGTCGCGCGCGCTGGACCACTGTCGCTGGAGCGCCTCTTCGTAGAGCAGCATCGCGCTCTCCGACCAGACATCGCCCTTGTCGCGGTACTGCCGCGCGTGGGCGTTGGAGCGCGGGTCGGCGGTGATGCCGCGCGGCGCGAACGAGCGCGAGTCGGCCTCGTCATGCCCCTCCACAGAGGCCATGCGCTGGTTGATCGAGGCCAGCGTGATGCCCTTGCGGCCCGCCTCGGCCTCGAACTCGTCGTCCGTTTCGAGGTTCAGCCAGTCAAAGTAGAGGCCGGGGTTTTCGATTGAGGTGACCATGTTCTGCTCCGCTTCGCTCCGCCCGTCAGGGGCGCTGCTGCGAGCATATCAGCTGGCGGCGGCATGTGGCACAATGGGGGCAAGCGGCGCAACGTTCGCGCCGCCTTGACGAGAGTGATCGTGCAATGAGCATCCGCGCCGGCGATGAGCCCACCCCGCCCGTTGAGACGCACATCGCCCATTGCCGACGGCTGCTGGAACACGCGGCGGAGATGATCGCGCAGGGCGACCGCCTACAGGCGTCGGAAAAGCTGTGGGGCGCGGCGGCGCACCGGGTCAAGGCGCTCGCGGCGGCGCGGGACTGGCCGCACCAAAGCCACGCCGACGGGCGGGCGATCGCCCGCCATGTCGCCAACCGCTCGGGCAGGCCGCAAATCGGCGCCCTGTTCATGGTCGCCGAGGGCGCGCACCAGAACTTCTACGAGGACAGCTGGGAAGACGACGATTTCACCGCCGCGCTCGGAGAGGTGCGCGCGCTGATCGAGCTGCTGGATGCCGCCGAGCGCGAGTTGCCGCCCAACCTGGAGCCGCCGACGGGCAGCCACTACCGCCGCCGGCACGGCCTCTTCGGCGCGGCGGAGGGCGGCTGAGCGGGCCTTTGGCGCCGGTCACGGCGAGATACCCGCGGCAAGCGCGGGTATGACGGTCTAGGGGGCGGAGTGGCCTACGGCGACGGGGCCATGAGGCGGTTGTTGGCGCTGTTGCCCCAGCAGGCGATCGTGCCGTCGCTCTTCAGGCCGCAGGTGTGTTCATAGCCGGCGCTGACGGCGGTATAGGTGCCCGCGGTGACCGTGGTTTGGTCGTGGTTGTTGCGGCCCCAGCAGGTGATTGCGCCGGCGCTGCTGAGCGCGCAGGCGTGGTGTGTGCCGGCGCTGATCGCCGTAAACGTGCCCGACGATGGCGCGTCGCTTCTTTGGTTGTAAGAATTCTGACCCCAGCAGTGGATCGCCCCCGTGCTGCGTAGCCCGCAGGTGTGGGTGCCGCCGGCGCTCAAGGTAGTGAATGTGCCTGTCTGCGTGGCGGTCTTCCCGCCGGTGCTGTCGCCCCAGCAGTGGCTCGCCCCGGTGCCGCGCAGCCCGCAGGTGTGTGTCCCGCCGGCGCTGACCGCGCTGAAGGTACCCGTCTGGGCGTCGATCCGACCAAATGTACTGGCGCCCCAGCAGGAGACCGCGCCGCCGCTCGCCAGCGCGCAGGTATGCGCGGCATCAGGACCGCTGGCCAGCGCGGTGAAGCTGCCCGAAGGCGCGTTGAGGCGATTGTTACTGCTCGCTCCCCAGCACTCAATTGCGCCGCTGCTGCGCAGCGCGCAGGTATGCGACCTGCCGGCGCTCAAGGCGGTGAATGTGCCCGTCGGAGCGTTGAGGCGGTTGAGACCGCTTGCTCCCCAGCAGACGATCGTGCCGGTGCTGCGCAGCGCGCAGGCGTGAGTGTCGCCCGCGCTCACGGCGGTAAACGTGGTCGGCGTGGGCGTGGGGGCTGGCGTGGGCGTCGCAGGGTCCGGAATCGTATCACCCTCGCTGTCGCTCGGACTATCCGCGACCGTCCGAGTAGCCGTGGTTCGCATGAGCTCCGCAATCAGCTCAGGCAACCGATCATCCTGTCCGCCCCAACATCTCGCGCTCGCACGGCCCAGCGCGCAGGAGTGCCGCATCCCCGCGCTCACGGCGACATAGCGCCCCGATGGAGCGTTGGACTGCCCGTAGCGATCATCGCCCCAGCATTCGATCGCGCCCGACTCCCGCAGTCCGCATGAGTGCCAGGCTCCCGCGCTAACCTGCGCGAAGACGCCCGACGGCGCGTTGAGTTGCCCAAAGTTGTTCAGCCCCCAGCACTCCGCCGCGCCGTTCTCGCGCAAGGCGCAGGAGTGAGTGGTCCCCGAGCTCACCTGCGTGAAGACGCCCTCAGGCGCATCAGCGCGTCCAAGGCTGCCGCGGCCCCAGCAGGTGATTTCGCCCGAAACGCGCAGGCCGCAGGCGTGCAAGTAGCCCGCGCTAACGGCGCTGAATTCCCCCTCCGGCGGCTCCGCCTGTCCGTAGTCGAGCACGCTGCGGCCGAAGCTATTGGTTCCCCAACACTCGAGCTCGCTGTCGCTCTCGCGCACGCCGCAGGCGAACTGCCAGCCCACCGCCACATCAATGAACGCGCCGTCAGGCGCGTTCGAGTCTCCGCCCCAACAGACGACATCCCCACTCCCCCGCCGAATTGCGCAGTTATGCCAAGCGCCAGCGCTCACCGCCGCGTAGCGCCCCTCCGGAACATCGCGCAGCTCAGCGGAGTTACCGCCCCAGCAGCGGATCACTCCGTCATCGCGCAGCGTGCATTGGTGCTCGCCGCCCGCATCAAGCGCCAGATAGCGGCCAGCCGAGCCGGGCGTAGCGGCTTGGGCAAGAGTCAGTGCGGCGAGCAGCAGGACGGCGATCGCGAGGGCGATCGGGAAGAATTTATCCCCCCCCCCCCCCCCCCCCGATCGGGCAAGCGCCGCCAACGCGCGGCCGGCGCGTTGGGCGGCGGTTGGGGGGTTGGCGGTGTGGTTCACGGTTGTCACTCTACACCAGTGCTGCGTTTTCGTCATAGCGGTGCTTGGGGCGCGGGGGAGCTGGGCGCGGGGCTTGGTGCTGGTCACGGCGAGATACCCGCGGCAAGCGCGGGTATGACGGATCTCTTTCGCGCGGGTGTGACGGGGGTGGCGAGCGCGGGTGTGAGACGGAGGTGGGTGCAGGGGTGTGACGGATCTGGGCGCGGGTATGACGGGGGTGGCGCGCGGGTGGGCGACGATGTTGTTCAGGGTTTTGTTTTTTCGGGGTGTTCGGGGGTGATTCACGAGGCGTCCCTATCTGGTCGGGGCGTTTGGGGGTGTTCGGGTTCGTTCGGATTTGTTCAGGTTTGTTCAGGTTTGTTCGGGGTGTTGGAGGGCGGCAGAAGCGATGCTCCGGCGCGGGCGGCTGTGGTTTGAGGGGGGAGTTGGTTGGCGCTCGGGGAGGTGGGCATTGTCTCGCACTTTCGTTCTTCTGGATATGATAATGCGGTTGGGGGGAGCTGGGGGCTGGGGTTCTGTGCTGTGCGCAACGGGATACCCGCGGCGGCGCGCGGGTATGACGGTCTAGCTTCGCGCGGGTATGACGGATCTAATTGGCGCGGGTATGACGGTCTAGCTTCGCGCGGGTATGACGGTCTAGATGCGTGAACAGGGCCTAGCGGATGGCGGCGCTGATCGGGTCGAAGCGGGCGCGGAGGAAGTTGACCAGGTCCCAGCGCTCCTGCTCGCTGAGCTGGTCGCGCCAGGCGGGCATGCCGGTGCCGCGGATGCCGTCCGTAATCCAGGCGAAGAGCACGCCGTCGGGGTGATAGGGCACGTGGACGGTGAAGTTGGCGGGCGGCGCGGGCAGCGTGTCGGCGAGCGGGCCGTCGCCCGCGCCCGTCTCGCCGTGGCAGCTGGCGCAGCTGGCGGCGAAGCGCAGCTCGCCGCGCTCGACCGACGCCGCGCTGCGCTCGACCGGGTTTTGCAGCGTGCGGCCGGGATCGACGTGCAGGCCGGTCAGCAGCACGACGGCGGCGATGACGCCCAGCCCGCCGCCGGCCAGCGAGGCGTCGCCGGCGCGGACGCCGAAGCGGTCGCGCAAGTGCCGTCGGTTGGCCAGCAGCAGCCCGCCGATGACGAACGCCCAGAGCGCGCCGACGCCGTTCCAGTCCATTTGCGTCAAGGGCAGCGCCAGCGCTCCGGGCGCGCCGGTCTCCCAGGGCAGGACGGTCTGGTAGCCGGGCACGACCTCGCTCTCGACGGCGGCGAGCAGGTCGTCGCCGCTCGCGCGGCGCAACTCGGCCTCGACGGTCCAGCGCCCGGGCAGCCCGAAGTACGCGCCTTCGAGGCTGAAGACGCCGCCGCCCTCGGCGATGGTCGGCGCGGCGACGGGGCCCACGCTCGGATCGTCGTAGCGGAAGCGCAGCCGGACGGCTTCGACGGGGTTGTCGAGCGGTTCGCCGGCGGCGTCGGTCAGGCGCACCTCCCAGCGGTTGAAGCCGACCAGATTGGGCGCAATCACAATCTGCGCGAGCACATCGGCGCGGGCCACGGTGCGGGTGATCGTGTTGTCGCGCTGCTCGGCGTCGGGCAGCGCGCTGACGGGCGAGGGCAGCTGGGTGAGCGCGGCGGTGATCACCAGCACGACGGCGGCGAGCGCGAGCTCGATCCGCATCATCGGCGCAAACCAGCGCTCGGCGCGAGCGTCGCCTTGCGCCGAGCGGGGCCGCAGCAGAACCGCGTTGAGCGCGGCGGCGCTGAACAGCAGCAGCAGCGCGACCAGCTTGGCGATGAAGGCCGCGCCCCAGTCGGTCTCGACCAGGCCGCGCGCGTCGGGAATCTGGATCAACGCGCCGAGCAATCCGGCCGCGAGCAGCACGGGCACGGTCGCGGCGGCGATCAGCGAGAAGCGCCGCACCAGCGCGATCCGCGCAGTGCGTGATGGGCGCCGCTGCGGATCGGCGTCGCCCCGCCCACGCCGGAGCGCGGCGATTAAGGCGGCGAGCATGCCGATCCAGAGCGCGGCGGCGGTCAGGTGCAGCGCGTCGAAGAGCGCGCCCCAGATGCCGCCGGCGGCCAGCGCCGCGCCGTGCGAGACGGCGGCGGTCGAGGCGAGCCAGGCGATCGCGGGCGCCGCCAGCGAGCGGCGGGCCCATTCGGGCGCGGCGGCTCGCGGGCGGCGCTGCAGCCAGGCGAGCAACAGCGCTGCGGCGATCAGCGCGAACCAGCGCGTGTGCAGCCAGAGCCCGAGTCGAGTGTCGAAGAGCACATCGTCGAGCAGCCCCCAGCCGCCCAACTCGAGCGCGGCGGCGACCGCCTCGTAGCCGGTCGTGAGGATGCCCAGCGCGGCGGCGATCGCGAGCAGCGGTTTGACCGCCGATTCGACCAGTCCGCCGCGTACTTCAGGCAGTCCGCCCGCGGCCAACCAGAACGCGACCGCGCCGACGAACAGGAAGAGCGCGGCGAACCCGACGGCCTTGACCGCGGCGTCGGCCGCGGCCGGCGGGCCGGGCCGCCCCAGCTCGACGACCACGCCCGCGCCCGCCGGCGCGCTGCCGTCGGGGTTGAGCACCGAGAAGACATAGGAGCCGTTCCAGGTGTGTCCGTCGATCTGCGAGAGCGTGCGCCAGACGACCGTGTAGACGCCCGGCGTCAGCCGCAGCACATTGACGCGCATTCGGGTGGCGTCGAGCTCGAAGAATTCGGTCGCGCCGATGTCGCGGCGCTGCCCGCCGCTGTCCAGCACCTGCACGCTGCTGTACTCGCGCTGCAGCGGCTCGGTCATGAACAGGGTGATCGCGCTGGGCGACTCGCGCAGCGCGGCGTTGATCGGCGGATCGGCGCGCGCCAAGAGCGCGTGCGCGGAGGCGCGCGGGGCGTCCTGTAGCAGCGCCAGCGCGGCAACGGCGAGCAGCAGCGCGATCAAGGCCGGCCGCGCGAACGATGCCGGGTGCGCTGGGCGGCTCATTGCGAACCAGCGGCGGCGCGCTCGATCAGTTCGTTCCACTGCGCCTCGCTCAGCGCGCCGCGCCAGTCGTGCCAGCCGTGAAATTCACCCGGCGCGACGGCGTAGGGCGCGCCCGGCGCGGCGAGCGAGACGACGTAAACGCCGAACGAGCCGCGGGCCAGCAGGTGGCGCCCGTCGCCGGCGATCGCGAAGTCCGGCTGATCCTCGGTGATCGCGGCGATCAGCTCGGGCCGCCCGCCGCCGGCGGGCACGCGCCAGATGTCTTCGGGGCCGTTGGCGTCAAACGCTGCGACGCTCGACACCGACTCCAGCTGCACGGAGCCCGCGAAGACGATCCACTCGCCGTCGGGCGTCCACTTTGGAATGCGGAAGACCTGGATCTCCCAGTCGCCGGCGGCGTCCAGCGGGTACTCGGTTCCGCGTTGCAGGTCGCGCACCATCAGCCGCGCCGCGCCGCCGTAGGGATCGTCGATGAAAACCAGCCGGTGTCCGTCGGGTGAGAGGTCGCCGTCGCGCGCCCGCTCGCGCAGCACGCGCGTCTCGCCCGTCGCCAGGTCGAGCCGCTCGATCGCGATCTCCATGCCCGGCGCTTCGCGCGTGTAGATCAGCGCTTCGCCGTCCGGCGTCCAGCGCGGATTCCAGAAATACTCCGAGCGCTGCTGGTGTTCGAGCGCGATCCGCACGCCCTCGTCCGGGTCGTAGATCGCGAGGTCCGCGCCGACCGTAAAGCCCTCGCCGCTGGTCAGCTGGAAGAGCACGAACGCAATCCGCTCGCCGTCGGGCGCAATCGCCGGCGCGAGCGCCTGACGGCCCTCCTCTACCTCCACGATCAGCCGCTCCTCCCCGTCCTCGCGCAGCCAGAGGTCGACGCCCACGGTGAACGCGGCGACGCCGGGTACGGGCAACGCGGCCGGGCGCGGCGGCTGGCCGCCGCCGCAGGCGGCGGCAACCAGCCCGATCAGCGCGATCAGCAGGAACGAGAGCGCGGCGGACGATCGGGCGCTCATGGCGCGCGGCTCCAGCGCCGCCGGCTCGCGCCGAGCGCCAGCAGCGCGACCCCGCCCAGCGCCAGCCAGGCGATCGCCGACGCGGCCACGCCGCCCGCGGGCTCGGCCTCGCGCCGCACGACCGTCGGCGCGCGCTGCTCCGACTCCGCTTCCTCCGCCGCTGCGGGCGCATCATCGTCCGGGTAGGCAATCAGCAATGCCGCCGCCAGCGCGCGGTCGGCGGCCTCTTCCTCAGCGGTTGGCGGGCGACCGACGTAGAACGGATAGCTGCCCTGATCCGTGTCGCCGTCGTCGGCGGAAAGATTTTGCCAGGCGACGAGGTAGCGCCCCGGCGCGAGCAGGCCAGGCAGCGCGGCGCGCATCCGGGCGCGGTCGGCGTTGTCGATCACAATGTCGCCGAGCGCGATTGCCGCGCCGTCGTCGCTGCGCTCAAGCCGCATCGCGTTCGCGCCCTCGCGGCGAAACAGCTGCTGCGTGAAGCGCAGCTCGATCTGCTCCGGCGCGGAGTCCAGCACTTCGGCAAAGGTAGGCGCGGACGAGGCGTAAGCGGCGTGCGCCGCCGCCGGCGCAGTCAGCGCGAGCGCCGCGCACAGCGCCGCCAACGCGCCCAGCGCGCCGAACGCCCCGGCCAGCACCGCCGCGCTACCCGCCATTCTGCGCGTCGTGCGACTCGTGCTCCTGCTCATCGTCCATGCTCATGCCGTCATCGCTTGCCGATGAATGCGCGTGGCTGGGAGGTTCGAGCCCGGCCAGCTCGGGCGGGGCCGGTACCGCGCGGCCGTCGAGCCAGGCTTCGAGCGCCGCCTCAAAGGTATGCGCCAGCGCGTGGACGATCCGCGACGGCTCGCCGGCGGCCTCCGCGTCGTCGGCCAGCAGCGCCGCCAGCAGCGAGTCGAGCCACTCGGCGTACTGCTCGACATGGCCCGCCAGATCGCTCGGCCAGTCCACCCAGCGCAAGCTCTCGCGGGCCCGCTCCGCCCAGACGATCGCCGCCGTCGGCACGCGCGCCTCGTTGCGGATCAGCGCGTCCAGCTCGTGGTAGCGGAGCGGGTCGAGCGGCTCCAACGCCGCGAAGACCTGCGCCCGCTGCGCCGCCGCGGCCGCCACAGCCGCCTCGCGCGCCAGCGCGTCGTAGTCCTCCTGCGAGACGCCGCCCGCGCAGGCCGCCAGCGCGAGCGCCGCGCAGCCCAGCATCGCGCCGAGCGCCGCGATTTTGATCATCTGCCGCTCCTCGTCCAACCACGCCTGCCGCGCCTCAAGCGTAAACTGCCGATCGGTTACTCCCTACACACACGACGCCTGCCGCCGCGCGGCGGAGCGACAGAGAGGTGGACGCTGATGTACCTGGCCATGAACCGCTTTCGGGTGAAGCTCGACCGCGAGGAGCAGTGGGAGGAAATCTGGAAGCAGCGCGAGTCCTATCTGGCCGATGTGCCGGGCTTCGTGCAGTTCATGCTGCTGCGCGGCGCCGAGGCGGGCGACTACATCTCATTCTCGCAGTGGGAAAGCCCCGAAGCATTCCACGCCTGGACGCGCAGCGACGCCTTCCGCCTCGCCCACGCCCAAGGCGCAATCGGCGAGGTGCTCGACGGCCCGCCCGCGCTGGCTCTCTACGAGCCCGTAATCACCGAAACCGCCAACAGCCGCGAGTTCGCCGAGAGCAAGCCGGTAGCCGGCCGTCAGGGTCCGCGGCATTAGGGCGTGTTCATGCTTTCGTCATTCCTGCGCAGGCATGAATGACGGAAGGGAGCGTGAGAGCGTGCGGGGTTTGAGCGACGACAGGCGGGCTTGGCGCTCTCCACGGCGAGATACCCGCGGCGAGCGCGGGTATGACGGATCTGGCTTGCGCGGGTATGACGGAGAAGAGGGGCGCGGGTATGTCAGGAAGGAGCGTGAGCGTGCGGGGTTTGAGCGACGACAAGCGAGCTTGGCGCTCTCCACGGCGAGATACCCGCGGCGAGCGCGGGTATGACGGATCTGGCTTGCGCGGGTATGACGGGTCTGTTTTGTGCGGGTATGACGGAGAAGAGGGGCGCGGGTATGTCAGGAGGGAGCGTGAGCGTGCGGGGTTTGAGCGACGACAAGCGGGCTTGGCGCTCTCCACGGCGAGATACCCGCGGCGAGCGCGGGTATGACGGATCTATCTCGCGCGGGTATGACGGATCTATCTCGCGCGGGTATGACGGGTCTATCTCGCGCGGGTATGACGGGTCTGGCTTGCGCGGGTATGACGGGTCTGTTTTGTGCGGGTATGACGGGTCTGTTTTGTGCGGGTATGACGGAGGTGTGAACGGTCCCCAGCGGCGGAGCGGCGCTCAGATGCCGCCGCGGGCCAGATAGAAGCTGAAGAAGGCGATGAGCAGCATGATCACGATGCCGAACAGCCATCGCATTTCGACACGGACCTGACGCAGGTCCTCGCGAGCTTCGGCGCGCGCCGCCTCGATCTCGCCGTGCAGGCTGACAGCTAACTCGCCCATCTCGCCACGCAGTTCGCGAGCCAACTCGTTCATCTCCGTGCGCAGATCTGCGACTTCACTGCGCACGCCCACGACTTCACCGCGCAGGCCGACGAGGTCTTCGCGCAGACTGGCGAGGTCTTCGCGGACCTGCTTGAACTCGCGGTCCACCTTTTCATCGAGCGTGGTGATCTGTTGCTTGAGCGTCGACATGCGGTGATCGAGCAGCGCAACCGCCTTATCGACTTCGGCGCGGATCAGATTGACGGCGGACTCCAGCTCGGTGCGCAGCTGGAGTCCGCTGGCCTCGAGTTCCGTGCGCAACAGCAGCATCGCCGCGTCCAGGTCTGCTTTCGTCAGCAGGTGCGTGCGGTCGCGCTCCACCAGCTCCGCGATCAGGTCGGCCGCGTCCTCGGCGACGCCGGCCTCCTGCAACGCTTCGAAGATGCGTCCGCGGCTCATAACCCTGCCGACAACATAGCGCCGCAACCAAGATGGCGGTCGAAGCCTCCTCTCCCATGATCAGCCACCGCGGGCGACTGCCGGCTTGCGCGGGGAACGTCCGTTCACAGGTTGCCCGCTGCGCGATGGGCTGGGGCGGGTATGCTGCGCGTGCGCCCACCGCAAGCCTGCGGCGCGGCGTGAAAGAGAGAGGCGCAATGCCCCAGTTGGACAGCATCGAACAGGCGGAGCAGCGCTTCGGCGAATTGCTCGCCGCGCAGCAGGCGCGGGTGGACGGAATCAAGGCGCAGGGCGCGCCCACCGACTACGCGGCGCTCGACAAAATCACGATCGGCGTGCTCGGCGGCGACGGCATCGGACCGTCCATCGCCCGCGAGTCCCAGCGCGTGCTCGAAGAGCTGCTGGCCGATCCCGTCGCGGCCGGGCGAGTCGCCTTCCGCACGATCGACGGCCTGACGATCGAGCGCCGCGCAGAGGAGCTGGCCGCCATCCCTGAGGGCGTGCTGGCCGAAATCCACGAGTGCGACGTGACGCTGAAGGGCCCGACCACCACCCCGGAGCAGGGCGACGGCTGGCCCAACATCGAGAGCGCCAACGTCGCCATGCGCAAGGTGCTCGACCTCTTCGCCAACGTCCGCCCCGTGCGCGTGCCCGCCGAGGGCATCGACTGGACATTCTTCCGCGAGAACACCGAGGACCTCTACGCCGTCGGCAGCGAGGGTTTCAGCGTCGGCGACCTCAACGTCGACTTCAAGATCCTCTCCGATCCCGGCAACGAGCGGATCATCCGCGCCGCCTTCGAGTTCGCCAAACAGAACGGCAAGAAGAGCGTCACGGTCGTGACCAAGGCGAACGTGGTGAAGACCACCGATGGGGCGTTCCTGGACGCGGCCCGCGAGGTGGGCGAGGACTATCCGGAGATCGAGTGGGAGGGCTGGTACATCGACATCATGACCGCCAAGCTGGTCGACCCCAAGCGCCGCTCCAACTTCGAGGTCTTCGTGCTGCCCAACCTCTACGGCGACATCCTGACCGACGAAGCAGCCGAGTTCCAGGGCGGCGTGGGCACCGCCGGCGCGGCCAACATCGGCACGAAGACCGCGATGTTCGAGGCGATCCACGGCTCCGCGCCGCGCATGGTGCGCGAGGGGCGCGACATCTACGCCGACCCGTCCTCGATGCTCCGCGCCGGCGCAATGCTGCTCAGCCACATCGGCTACGTCGAGCTCGGCCAACGCCTCGACAAGGCCATGGACCTCTGCGGCCAATACGAGAAGAAGCTGGTCATGACCGGCCGCGACACGGGCGCGACGACGGCCGAATTCGGCGACTACGTGGTCGAAACGGTGCGCGATTCGCAGCTCGAGTCGCGCTGGCAGGCGGCGATTGATCAGGTGCGCGCCGGGGGGTAGCGCGGATGAGTCTCAGCCTGCCCGATCAGTTGCGCCAGGCGCGCGCGCAGGCCGAGCGCGCCGAGCAGAGCCGCAAGGCTGCGGTTGAGCGCGCGCATGTCTACGAGGAGCGCGAGCGGGCGGCTGCGGCCCGCGCCGCTGACGCGCAGGCGCACGCCGAGCGGCTCGCCCAGCGCCTGTCGCGGCTTGACGAGGAACAGGAGCCGCTGCGCAGCAGGATCGCCGAGCTGACCGCGCAGCTGGAGCAGGCCGAAACCGAGCGCGCAGCGGCGGCGGGCAAAGCGGCGCAGGCGGCCGAAACCGAAGCGCAGCTTGCGGCCGTCCGGCAATCGCTCGAGGAGGCGGAAACGGCGCGCGACGCGCTCGCCGCCCGGCTAGAAGAGACCGCGTCCCGCCTACAGGCCGCGGAGCAGTCAGCTGCAGACGCCGAGGCCGCGCGGCAGCAGTCGGACGCCGCGCTCGTGGAGCATGAGGCCGCCTTTGACGAGCGCCGCAAAGAAATGAACCGCCTGCGCCGCCAGGCCGAACGGGCGGAAACGGAGCTGGCGAATGCGCAGGCGGAGCTGGAGGCCGAGCGCAGCAGCGGGCCGCTCAGCTTTCTGCGCCGCCGCTAGGGCGCGTTCGGGCTTTCGTCGTGCCCGCGCTTGCCGTGGGGGTGGCGGATCTGCTGTTGTGCGGGGGTCGCGGGGACCTTTTGCGCGGGGGTGACGGAGGGAGGTGTGGGAGGTTGGGACGGGGCTTGGTGCTCGGCGCGGCGAGATACCCGCGGCAAGCGCGGGTATGACGGATCTCTTCGCGCGGGTATGACGGATCTCTTCGCGCGGGTATGACGGAGCTCTTTGCGCGGGGATGGTGGGGACTTTTTGCGTGGGGGTGGCGGAGGGAGGTGTGGGAGGTTGGGACGGGGCTTGGTGCTCGGCGCGGCGAGATACCCGCGGCAAGCGCGGGTATGACGGATCTCTTCGCGCGGGTATGACGGAGCTCTTTGCGCGGGGATGGTGGGGACTTTTTGCGTGGGGGTGGCGGAGGGAGGTGTGGGAGGTTGGGACGGGGCTTGGTGCTCGGCGCGGCGAGATACCCGCGGCAAGCGCGGGTATGACGAATCTCTTCGCGCGGGTATGACGGAGTTTGCTCGCGCGGGTATGACGGAGCTTCTGTTGCGCGGGGGGCGCAGGGACTTTTTGCGCGGGGGTGGTGGGGGCCTGATCTTGCGGGGGTATGAGGGATCTGGTGTGCACAGGCCGCGACATTTGCCGACTCGGAGGCTGCCGCGGGGGTCGGTAGGATTGGGGGTATGCGCCGACCTGCACTGCTCGATGTTGCTGCGGAGCGGACGATCGTCCTTGATGGGGCGACAGGCACCGGCATTCAGGCGATGGATCTGCCGCTCTCGGACTTTGACGGGCTTGAGGGCTGCAACGAGGTGCTCAACCTCAGCTGCCCGCAGGCGGTGCGGGAGCTGCACGCCGGCTATCTCGAGGCGGGCGCGGACGCCGTGCTGACCAACACCTTTGGGGCGTCGGCGGTGACGCTCGCGGAGTACGGGCTGGAAGAGCGGACGTACGAGATCAACAAGGCCGCGGCGGAGCACGCCCGCGCGGCGGCCGACAAGTTCAGCGAGGCCGACGCGCCGCGCTTTGCGATCGGCTCGCTCGGGCCGGGCACCAAGCTGCCCAGCCTGGGGCAGATCGATTTCGACCCGCTGCACGCCGCCTACCTCGCGCAGGCGCGCGGGCTGCTCGACGGCGGCGTGGACGCGCTGCTGGTGGAAACCGTCTACGACCTGCTGCAGGGCAAGGCGGCGATCCTGGCCTGCCGCGACGCGCTCGCCGAACGCGGGCTGGATACGCCGATCTTCGCCACCGTCACGATCGAGACGACCGGGCAGATGCTGGTCGGCAGCGAAATCGGCGCGGCGCTCACCGCGCTCGCCCCGCTGGGGCTGGCCGGCGTCGGGCTGAACTGCGCGACCGGGCCCGACCTGATGCACGAGCCGTTGCGCTTCCTCGCAGAGAACGCGCCCTTCCCGTTGCTCTGCTCGCCCAACGCCGGGCTGCCGCATGTCGAGGATGGACAAACCGTCTACGACCTCACGCCCGACGGCCTGGCCGACGCGCTCGCCGCATTCATCGGCGAGTACGGCGTGAGCATCGTGGGCGGCTGCTGCGGCACGAGCGCCGAGCATGTGCGGGCGGTCTCCGAGCAGGTGCGCGGCGTCGAACGCGCGCAACGTGCTGGGAACACCGATCGCAAGCCGCGGCTCGCGCCCGGCGCGGCCTCGCTGTTCAGCGCCGTGCCCTACAAGCAGGACGCCTCGTTCCTGATCGTCGGCGAGCGCGCCAACGCCAACGGCTCGCGCCGCTTCAAGCGGCTGCTCGACGAGGAGCGCTGGGAAGAGATGGCCAATGTCGTGCGCGACCAGGCCGGCGAGGGCGCGCATGTCGCCGACCTCTGCGTCGACTTCGTCGGGCGTGACGGCGTACCCGACATGGAGCGGCTGGTCGGCAAGGCGCGCGGGCTCTCCACGCTGCCGCTGATGCTCGACTCGACCGAGCCGCCGGTGCTCGAAGCGGGACTCAAGCTGATCGGCGGCAAGGCGATCGTCAACTCGATCAACCTGGAAGACGGCGATCACAAAGGCTCGCGGCTGGACCGCACGCTCTCCGCCGCGGTGCGCTTCGGCGCGGGCGTCGTCGCGCTCTCGATCGACGAGCAGGGCCAGGCGCGCACCTGCGAGCGCAAGGTCGAGATCGCCGCGCGGCTCCACCGCATCGCCACCGAGGACTACGGCCTGTCCGCAGAGGACCTGTTTTTCGACGCGCTGACGCTGCCGCTGGGCAGCGGGCAGGACGACCTGCGCCGCGACGGGATTGAGACGCTTGACGCGATCGCCGAAATCTCGCGCCGCTTCCCAAAATCGCAGACGATCCTCGGCGTCAGCAACATCTCGTTCGGGCTCAACCCCGCCGCGCGGCAGGTGCTCAACAGCGTCTTCCTGCAGGAAGCGGTTGATCGCGGGCTGACCGCAGCGATCGTCCACGCCGCCCAAATTCTGCCCGCGCACCAGATCGACGCGCGCCAGCGCGAGGCGGCGCTGCGGCTAATCCACAACGAATGGGTGGACGGCGCGGACCCGCTGGTCGAGTTCATGGCGCTGTTCGAGGGCGTCAGCCTGCGCCGCGAGGAGAGCGACCTCGCCGAGCTGAGCGTTGAGCAGCGGCTGCATCGGCGGATCGTGGACGGCCTGCGCGAGGGGTTGCACGATGATCTCGATGAGGCGCTGCGCGAGCGCCCCGCGCTGGAGATCATCAACGGCCTGCTGCTGCCGGCAATGCAAGAGGTCGGCGATCTCTTCGGCGCGGGCAAGATGCAGCTGCCGTTCGTGCTCCAGTCGGCGGAGACGATGAAGGCGTCGGTGAGCTGGCTGGAGCCGCATATGGAGCGCAGCGACGCCGCCGGCAAGGGCACGATCGTGCTCGCCACCGTGCGCGGCGATGTCCACGACATCGGCAAGAACCTCGTCGACATCATCCTCAGCAACAACGGCTTCAGCACGGTCAACCTGGGTATCAAGCAGCCGATCGGACCGATCATCGAGGCCGCCGAGCAGCACGACGCCGACGCGATCGGGCTCTCCGGACTGCTGGTTAAATCGACACTGGTGATGCGCGAAGACCTCGAGGAGCTGAACCGCCGCGGGCTGGCCGAGCGCTGGCCGATCCTGCTGGGCGGCGCGGCGCTGACCCGCGGCTACGTCGAGACCGACCTGCGCGAGTGCTTCGCGGGCCGCGTCTGGTACGGACAGGACGCCTTTGAAGGGCTGCGGATCATGAACGCGCTGGCGGCGGGCGAGCCGCCGCCGCATGAGATCGCGCCGCGCCGCGCCGCTTCGACACGTGGGCCCAAGCGTCAGGCCGCGCCGGCCGAGTCGACCGAGCCGCAACGCACCGCGCCCGCGCAGCGCGTCCCCGAGCCGCCGTTCTGGGGGACGCGCGTCGTGCATGAAGGCGAGGACGGGCTGGCGCTGGCAGATCTGTTTCCCTACATCAACGAAACGGCGCTGTTCCGCGGGCAGTGGGGCTTCCGCAACCGCAACGGGCAAGACGCGCAGGCGGACTGGGCGGAGCTCGTCGAGCGCGACGCCCGCCCGGCGCTGCGCCGGCTCCAAACCGAAGCGCTGGCCGACGGCGTGCTCGAACCGGCCGTCGTCTACGGCTACTTCCCCGCGCAATCCGATGGCGACGACCTAATCGTCTACGCGCCCGAGCACGCCGCCAGTGCGCGCGCCGAACTGGCCCGCTTCGCCTTCCCCCGCCAGCAGGGCAAGCAGGGACTCTGTCTGGCCGACTACTTCCGCCCGGTCGACTCCGGCGAGCTCGACGTGGTCGGCTTTCACGTGGTCACGATGGGCCGGCGCGTCTCCGAGCGCGCCGCCGAGCTGTTCGCCGCCGACCGCTACCAGGACTACCTCTACTGGCACGGCTTCGGGGTCGAGCTGGCCGAGGCGCTGGCCGAGTTCTGGCACCGCCGCATGCGCGCCGAGCTGGGCATCAACGCCGCCGACGGCGCGACCCCGCAGGATCTGTTCAAGACCGATTACCAGGGCGCGCGCTACTCGTTCGGCTACCCGGCCTGCCCCAATCTCGAAGACCAGCAGCAGCTCTGGCGGCTGCTCGAACCCGAGCGGATCGGCGCGACGCTCTCCGAGCAGTGGCAAATCGAGCCCGAACAGTCCACCTCTGCCCTAATCGTCCACCACCCCGAAGCCCGCTACTTCGCCATCTGAGCGCGCCGCCCTCATTCACCCAACCCCGTAGGTTGGATAGGCTGCGCGTTGCGCCCGCGCCACGCGCGGCGCGGGAGACGCTGCATGGCCGACCTGTACCGACCGCCCTGGCGCGAAAGCACCGGGCCGCTTCGCCGCCTCGTGGTGGAGCCGACGCTCCGCTTCATGCAGATCGAGGCGGCCGGCGGCATCGCGCTGGTGATCGCCGCCCTGATCGCGCTGATCTGGGCCAACGTCGACCCTGGCTCCTACTACGACTTCTGGCACACCCCGATCTCGTTCGACATCGGCATCTGGGCGTTCGAGGAAAGCGGGCACGGCGTCCACCTCGTGCATGTGGTCGATGACGTGCTGATGGTCTTCTTCTTCCTCGTGGTGGGCGCGGAGATCAAGCGCGAGGTGGTGCACGGCGAGCTGCGCAATCCGCGCCGCGCCGCGCTGCCGATCCTCGCCGCGTTGGGCGGGATGCTGATCCCGGCCGGGCTCTACGCGCTGCTCAACATCGGCGGGCCGGGCGGACCCGGCTGGGGCATCCCCGTCGCCACCGACATCGCCTTTGCGTTGGGCGTCTTAGCGCTGCTGGGGCCGCGCATCCCGGTGCAGCTCAAGGTCTTCCTGCTCACGCTCGCGGTGGCCGACGACGTCGGCGGGATTCTGATCATCGCGATCTTCTACAGCGAGGGCATTCGCGTGGAATGGCTGGGCGGGATGCTCGGCGCGATCGCTTTTCTGCTGGTGCTGCGCCAGATCGGCGTGCGGCACTTCGGCGCGCACGCGATCGGCGGCGTGTTCCTCTGGCTGACCCTCTGGGAAGCCGGCATTCACTCGCCGCTGGCGGGGGTGATCCTCGGGCTGATCGTGCCGGCCAGCTCGCTCTACGACCCCGGCGGCACCGCGCGCCGCGTGGATTACTTCTTGCAGCGCTTCCGCCACGCGATCGCCGACGAGGATCCGCGCGTCGCGGAGCACGATTCGCAGGAGGCGCTGCGCAGCATTCGCCACGTCTCTCACGAGGGGATGAGTCCGCTGGAGCGGCTGGAGGAGATGATCGCGCCGATCTCGGCGTTCGTCGTGGTGCCGATCTTCGCGCTGGCCAACGCCGGCATCGTGCTGAGCGAGGAGAGCATCAGGCAGGCCGTCGACTCCGATATCTCCAGCATCGCGTTCGGCATCTTCCTCGGTCTGATCGTCGGCAAATTCGTCGGCATCGTCGGATTCTCGTGGGTCGCGGTGAAGCTCAAGATCGCGCTCAAGCCGCCCGAGCTGAACTGGCCGGGAATCGCCGGCGCGGCGCTGCTCGCCGGGATCGGCTTCACAGTCGCGCTGTTCATCGCCGACCTCTCCTTCCCCATCGCTCCGTCCCTCGCCGGCGCAGAGCGGGAGCGTGCCATGGCGTTGGAGGAGGTGGCGAAGATGGGCATCTTCGCGGCCTCGATCGTCGCCGCGGTGCTGGGCTACGCGCTGCTGCGCTTCACCGGCGGCCACCCGCCGGCCCACGCCGAGGCGATCGTGGAGCCGGAAGCGGCGCCGCTGCCCGCGGCCGGCGACTGAGGGCGTGTTCATACTTTGGTCATGCTACCTGCGCAGGCAGGAATACCCGCGGGTGGGACGGGGAGGAATGCCGGGATAGGGGCGGGGCTGGGTGGTGGGCTCGGCGAGATACCCGCGGCGGGGCGCGGGTATGACGGATCTCTTTCGCGCGGGTATGGCGGGGCGGGGCGCGGGTGTGACGGATCTCTTTCGCGCGGGTGTGGCGGGGAGGGGCGCGGTGGTGGAGATGTGGTTGGCGCAGGCGGCGGTCAGCGCAGGGAGGAACAACGCGGCGGCGGCGAATAGTGGAGGGAGTGATGCCGCGCGGCTCGCCGTCCGGCGCGTTCGCGCTGATCAGTGGTGTCGATCAGTTTACCCTGCGGGTGCGCCGCGCGGGGCGGCGCGATGACTGAGAGGGATGACTATGCGAGGCGTGGGCGTGATGGAGTTCGGCGGGCCGGAGGCGCTGGAGGTGGTGGAGCTGCCGGAGGCGCATGCGGGGCCGGGCGAGGTGCGGCTGCGGGTGCATGCGGCAACGGTGAATCCGACGGATACGTTTGTGCGCGGCGGCGCGCGGGCGGATGCGCTGCGGGCGTCGGGGCCGCCGCCGTACATCCCGGGGATGGATGCGGCGGGCGTGGTGGACGAGATCGGCGAAGGGACGGAGACCAATCTGGCGGTGGGCGACGCGGTGATGGCGATGGTGATTCCCAGCGGGGCGCATGGGGCGTACCGGGAGAGCATCGTGCTGAAGGCGGATGCGGTCTGCCGCGCGCCGGCGGGTGCGAGCCACGCGGAGGCGTCGACGCTGCCGATGAACGCGCTGACGGCGCGGCTCTCGCTGGACCAGCTGGCGCTTGCGCCGGGGCAGACGCTTGCGGTGACGGGGGCGGCGGGCTGCTACGGCGGTTATGTGGTGCAGCTGGCCAAGGCGGACGGGCTGCGGGTGATCGGCGACGCTTCGCCGAAGGACGAGCAGTTGGTGCGCGAGCTGGGGGCGGATGTGGTGGTGCCGCGCGGCGACGATATTTCGGATCAGATACGCGCGATAATGCCTGAGGGGGTGGACGCGCTGGCGGACGGGGCGGTGCAGAACGAGTTGGCGGTGGGCGCGGTGCGCGACGGCGGGGGTTTCGCCAGTGTGCGGGGCTGGCGGGGCAACGGCGAGCGGGAGATTGCGTTCCACGTGACCTGGGTGTTCGAGTACGACCGTCGCGCGGATTTGCTGGATGCGCTGCGGCGGCAGGTCGAGGAGGGGGCGGTGACGCTGCGGGTGGCGGCGACGTATCCGGCGGAGGAGGCGGCGGAGACGCATCGGCGGCTGAAGGCGGGCGGGACGCGGGGGCGGTTCGTGATTACGTTTTAGGGCGAGTTCCGGGGCGAACGGGTCCGGAACGGAGGGAGGAAGAGCGATGCCTGAGATTATGCAGGGCGTGCGCATCCTCGATTTCACGCAGGAGATTCAGGGGCCGTGGGGGACGGCGATTCTGGCGGATATGGGCGCGGAGGTGATCAAGATCGAGCGGCGCGAGACGGGGGAGCTGTCGCGCGGCGCGGTCGCGCCCAACCCGGAGCTGCAGGGATTGAGCCCCTATTTCACGGTGCATAACCGGGGCAAGAAGAGCGTGACGCTGGATCTGAAGCGGCCGGAGGCGGTGCGGATTGTGCATCAGATCGCGGCTACGAGCGATGTGGTGGTCAATAACTGGCGTCCCAACGTGCTGGAGCGGCTGGGCATCGGCTATCGGCAGTTGCGCGAGACGAAGCCGGACATCATTTTCGTAACAGCGTCGGCGTTCGGCGCGCGCGGCCCCTGGTCGGAGCGGCCGGGGCGGGACATTCTGGGGCAGTCGATAGGCGGGATTGTGAGCGTGACGGGCAGCGCGTCGGAGCCGCATCCGGCCGGGGCGGCGGTGGCCGATCACACGGCGGGGATGGTCGAGGCGTTGGCGATTCTGGCGGCGCTGCGTTACCGCGACGTGAGCGGCGAGGGGCAGCAGGTGGACTTGTCGCTGTACGGCACGGTGATCGCGATGCAGGCCTGGGAGATTACGCATCATGCGCTGACCGGCGCGCCGCCGCCGCACGCGGGGCGCGGCCACACGCTGATCCAGGTGGGCACCTGGGGCGTTTTCCCTACGGCCGACGGGCACTTAAGTTTGGCGGGGGTGCTGCCCGACCGCTGGGCGGAGTTTTGCGGTCTGCTGGGCGCGCCGGCACTGGGTGCGGATCCGCGCTTCTCGACGTTGGAAGGTCTGGTTGAGCATGCCGAGCCGCTGCGAGAGGCGCTGGATGCGATTTTCGCGCGCCGCCCGACGCAGGAGTGGCTTGATCTGCTCGAGCCGGCGGATTTTCTGGTTGCGCCCGTACACGGCTACGCGGACGTGGTGCAGAGCGAGCAGGCGCGGGCGAACGGGTACATCCAAACGGTTGAGCATCCGTCGCTGGGCGAATTGCCGGTGGTCGGCGCGCCGATCGAGATGTCGGACGCGCGGATCGAACCACGGGGCCCTGCACCGGAGCTGGGGCAGCATACGGAGGAGTTGCTGCTGGAGCTGGGTTACGGCTGGGAGGAGATTACGCGACTGCGGGACGATGAGGTGATTTGAGGCGGAGGCGTTTAGCGGTCGGCGGGCTGAGCGCCGAAGAGGCGGTGGTGGGCGCCGTCGAGGTCGTAGAGGATGATTGGGGGCAAGTGGGGGCGGTGGGGAGCGGGGTAGTCGGCGCCTTCGTAGGCGATATTGGCGATGCCGAATTCGGCCATGTCTTCGATGGTGAATGTCCAGCCGGCGACTTCGGCGGTGAGGTAGTGCTCGCACCGGCCGGGCATCAGGCCGTAGAGGAGGGCGTCGGCGGAGACGCCGATCTGTTCAAGGAACTCTTCCTCGTCGGCGGTGTCGAAACCCATGATGGTCACGGTGCGTCCATCAATGGACGAGGGCGGTTGGTCCGGGTTTGCGATTTGTTCTTCGGTGTTGCACTTTGCATCGTAGGAGTCGATGCCGCCGCCCGGACCGAGGGTGACGGTGATGTAGCGGTCTTGCTGCTCGGAGCCGTGCCAGCCGACGTATGCGCCCTCGCGGATGATCTTTTTGGGAGCGGCGGTGAAAATGTAGTTGGCGCAGGAGGAGAAGCAGAGTTCATCGACGACGACGGTGACGCCGTGTTCGTGGATCCAGCGGCCGATGCGGCGGGCGGAGCGGGTTTCGCCGCCGGGGGAGTTGATGATTAGCGTATCGATCCGGTCTTCGGCGCCGCGCACAAGTTCGAGGAATTTGTACGTCGAGCGGCCGTTGATGACGCCGATGTAACGGACAGTTGAACCTTCGACAGTGATCTCGGCTTCCGCAGTCATTAGCGATCGCAGCGCGTCTTCGGCAGGCTCTTTCGGCTGGCCCTCAAGCGGTTTGCTGATCCACTCGGACGGCGCTTCGGGGATTGGGTCGGTGCAGGCTGTGACGAGCGCGGCGAGGAGCAGCGAGGCCAGCGCGAGGCAGAGGTGGCGCATTGCTGTTCCTTGCACGGTCTAGCTACCACTGGCCGCGATCGATGATGTCGTGACGGCAGTTGGCACGGAACAGGATGCCATCCTCGCTGAACTGGTAGGTGATGCGAGTCGCCTTCGTGACGTAGGCTTCCCAAATCCGCTGGCGGCGATCCAGCAGATGCGCATTCAGTCCGCGGTTCTGTGGGTCGTTCATCACGAGGTCAACCGTCCTCATTACGGCCGCGGCCAGGTCGGGCGAGCGTTTGTGTTTCCGTACCAGCTGGCGACTAAAGCGCGGGGTGAACTCAGGCGTCATCTTCGTTCGCCAGGTTGCGCAGATACTCCATCGCATCGTCAGCGTTATCGAAGGAGATCAACCGGCCGGCTTTGATGTCCTCATCCGCTTCGCGCTCGCCCTGCTGCCATTCGCGGGTCCAGAAGTAGGCGGAGTCGGGGCGGACCTCGTCGAAGACGCCCCAGACGCTTGTGGCGCGGAACTCGCAGGCGACGGCGCCGGGCGCGACGGCGGCGGGCGCGACGGTGGCGGGTGGTGGGCGGTGGGCGCAGGCAACGGCCAGTTCTGTCCGTTCGGCCAGATCAGCGGGCATTGGCGACCTCCTCAAGCGGGATGGCGGGGATGACGTCCAGGCCGACGCTGCGGTAGCCCTCGCCGTCGATCAGCAGGTGCAGCGCGTAGGCGCCGGGCTCCGGGAAGGTAACGTTGGGCAGGGGCACGACTGTTTGCAAGATGGTCGGGCTGTCCGAGGAATTACCCGACTGCTCACCCGACGGCCCGAAGGGCGGCACGGTCAGCAGGCCGCCGAGTTCGCCGATCCGATTGCCGTCGGCGTTGACCAGGCGGACCAGCAGTTCGCGCTCTGCGCCGGCATCCGACGGCCAAGCCTCAAAGCGCAGCGCGAGATGCATCAGCGGCAGCTCGCAGGGGAACGCCGGTGAGGCGATCTGGCTGAACTGGCCGCGGATGTTGAGCCGTCCGTCGGCCGCGATGTGGGCGGAATCGCAGAGCAGCGCGAGTGTGACCTTCATTGCGCTACTCCATTCCCGCAATCGCGGCCCAGCCTGCGCCTGTTATTGGTCGCCGGAGTCGGCGGCTTCGATCATTTGCCAGATCGGGGCGAAGTCGACCTCGAAACCCGACAGCAGCGGGTCGCCGCTGACACGGGTCGGCCGATTGAGTTCTTCGACATCCGCGTCGGGGCGGTAGATCGAGACGGTTTGCGCTTCGGGATCGATCAGCCAGCCGAGTTGCGCGCCGAAGTGAAGCCAGCCTTCCATCTTGCGCTGCTGGGCGAGCCGTGAGTCGCGCGGCGACATCACCTCTACGACGAAGGCGGGGCAGAGATTCCAGAATCCGGACAGAGGCGGGCGGCGGCCCGCGGCGGCGAATTGCGCTTCGCTGATCCAGGATGCGTCCGGCTCCCATTCGGGGGTGCGCCCTTCTCCGTCGTCAAGATTGAAGCCGGCGCTGGAGTCTTGCACAAAGCCGCCTCCGCCGGCGTACGACCAGAGGTGCAGCTGGGCGCAAATCCACGAGCACACATTGGGACTCCAGCCGGTCGCGCCCATGTTGATCACCAGTTCGCCGTTGTAGCCGCGCTCGATGCGCCAGCCGGGGTTGAGTTGGTCCAGCTGCTCGAGCGCGTCGTCGTTGAGCAGCCATTCGGCGGGCAACCGCAGCGTCGTCGCTCCGTCAGGCTGTGGCGGAGCGTGAAGCGCCAGCAGCGGCGGGGCGACCGTCTCGGCAGGCATTGGCAGGTGCGCCCTTCCGTACTCCGACTAGGCGCGGGGCAAGCCGAGGCCGCGGGTGGCGATGATGTTGCGCTGGATTTCGTTGGTGCCGGAGTAGATTGTGCTGGGCACGGCGAGCAGGTACTGCTCGGGCATGTCGCCGCCCCACGGCGCGCTGGCTTCCTCGGGGATCAGCTGGCCGCCCAGGCCGAGCATGGCGATGCCGTAGTTGTAGATCTTCTGGCCCAATTCGGACTGGAAGATTTTGATCACGGAGGCCTCGTAGTTGGGCACCTGACCGGAGGCCTGGATGTGGCCGATGCGGTAGCCGAGGTACTTGGCGACGTTGTTGGCGACGACCAGGTCCGCGAGGCCGAGGCGGTAGTCGTCGCGCTTGTGCGAGCCGCCGTTCTGGAGGTGCTCGGTCATCTGCTCGAGCGTGCGGCGCTGGCCGGCGGTGGTGCCGATGCCGGAGCGCTCGAAGTCGAGCAGCGTCATGCCGACGTACCAGCCGCGGTTTTCCTCGCCGATCAGGTTGCGCGCGGGGACGCGCACATCCTCGAAGAAGACCTCGTTGAAGTGGTGGCGGCCGGCCATGTTGATCAGCGGGCGGACGGAGAGGCCGGGCGTGTTCTTGATGTCGTCGATCAGCAGGAAGGAGATGCCCCTGTGCTTGGGGGCGTCGGGGTCGGTGCGGACGAGGCAGAACATCTGGTTGGCGCGGTGGCCGCCGGAGGTCCAGATCTTCTGGCCGTTGATGATGTAGTCGTCGCCGTCGCGCACGGCGCGGGTCTGGAGCGAGGCGAGGTCGGAGCCGCTGCCGGGCTCGGAGTAACCCTGGCACCAGATGTGCTCGCCGGAGGTGATCTTGGGCAGGTACTCGGCCTTCTGCTCGTCGTTGCCGTGGATGATCAGGGTGGGGCCGATCATGCCGACGCCGAAGCCGCGGGTGCCGGTGTCGGGCGCGCCGTGGTAGCCGAACTCCTCGTTGAAGACCATCTGCTCGGTGATCGAGGCGCCGAGGCCGCCGTACTCGGTGGGCCAGGCGGGGGCGATCCAGCCGCGCTCGGCGAGCTTGGCGTTGAAGGCCTTGGACTTCTCGAAGTCGTCGGAAGAGCTTTCGCCGGAGCCGCCCGGCCCGGCGGGGCCGTCGAGCTCGGGGATGTTGTCGAGCAGGAAGCTGCGGACATCGCTGCGCAGCTGCTCTTCGGTTTCGCTGAATCGGAGTTCCATGGCGCTCTCCCTTGTCCTTGTCTGCTGTCTGCTGTCGTGTCTCTCTCGCGCGGTGCGGCTGGAGCGGGAGACGGGACTCGAACCCGCGACCCTCTGCTTGGGAAGCAGATGCTCTACCGACTGAGCTACTCCCGCCCGCTGCTCACCGATCAAGTCTACCGCCCCCAGCGCGATGGGGAAGAGGCGGCGGGGGACAGGCGCGGCGGGTAGACTGTGGCGAACGGATAGCGGGAGGCGACGAGATGGGCTGGGAAGAGCGGATCGAGCTGAATCCCGAGATCCTGGTGGGCAAGCCGATCGTCAGGGGCACGCGGATCTCGGTGCAGTTGGTGATTGAGCGGCTTGCCGACGGCTGCACGACCGACGAGCTCGTCGACCTGTACCCGACGCTGACCAGGGACGATGTGCTCGCTTGCCTGCACTATGCCAGCCAGTGTCTGGCACTGGAAATGGCCTACCCGATCACATCCGGCGTCAGGGCGTCGTAGCCGGCTGTGCGCTTCCTCGCCGACGAGAGTCTTGATCGAGCTGTTGTTGACGTCGTCCGCGGTCTTGGGCATGACGTTGCCTGGATCACCGAAGAGCAGCCTGGCGCGCCCGATGAGGAGGTCCTGGCGCGAGCGGTCGCAACGAATCGAATCCTGATCACGGCGGACAAAGACTTCGGCGCTCTCGTGTTCATGCGACGACTGCCGGCGACACCCGGTGTGATTCTCCTGCGCATCAGAGCTGACACAGATACGATCGCGGCGATCCTCGCCGCAGATCTTCAAACGCGCGACGACTGGGCAGAGCACTTCTCAGTGATCGAGAAAGAGCGCATTCGCGTCGGCGCGTTGCCTCCCCGAACCGGCGAAACACTCGGCTGAGGCGTTGTCTGCGCTGCCGTCATTCCTGCTTGCACGGGACGGGAACGGCGAGAGGGTTGGGTGCCGGGCTCGGCGAGATACCCGCGGCGAGCGCGGGTATGACGGAGCTGGGCGCGGGTATGGCGGAGGTGGGCGCGGATGTGGCGGAGGTGGGCGCGGATGTGGCGGAGGTGGGCGCGGGTATGACGGAGGTGGGCGCGGGTGTGGCGGAGCTTGAGGGATGGGGAAGTGCAAACAGGCTCTAGTACCACTTCGCCTTGTCGACCACGTTGAGGAACTCCTGACCCTCGAGCAGCCGGCGCGCGTTTTCCACGATCAGCTCGTAGCGGCGCTCCGGCAGGTCCGCGGCGTCCGCCACCGCGATGTGCGGTGTGATCAGGACATTCTCCATCCGCCAGAGCGGGTGCTCGGCGGGCAGCGGCTCGGTCTCGAAGACATCGAGCCCCGCGCCCGCGATCTCGCCCGCTTCGAGCGCGGCGACGAGGTCGTCAAGGCTGGCGGTCTTGCCGCGCCCGATGTTGATGAAGTAGGCCGAGCGCTTCATTCGCCGGAAGCGCGTTGTGTTCCACATCCGCTCCGTCTCCGGCGTGTGCGGAACAGTGGTCACGACGAAATCGGCTTCGGGCAGACGCTGGTCAAGCTGCGCGGGTGAGAAGATCTCGGCGGGCGCGTCGTGTTCGGGGCGCGGGTCGACGCCGATCACCCGCGCGCCGAATGCCGCGCAGAGCCGCGCGGTCTCCGCGCCGATGCCGCCCACGCCGTTGATCAGCACCGCCGCGTCGGCCAGGTTTACGTAGCCTCGCTTGCGCGCCTGCGGATTCCAGCGCCGCTGCGCCTGGGCGTCGCTCCAGTAGGGCAGCCCGCGCGCCAGCGCCAGCATGAACATGAGGATGTGCTGCGCGATGTGGTCGGAGTAGATTCCGCGCGGATTGCTGACGACCACAGGGTGCTCGGCGAGTTCGGGGTAGTAGTAGCCCGGCGGCGGCCCGGCGAAGGGGTTTTGCAGCAGGCGCAGCCGCTCGACGGTCGGCAGCGTTTCGGGCGGCACACCGCCGTAGGCGGCGTCCGCGTCGACCAGCTCGCGGGCGGCGTCGGCCTCGTTCTCGGCGATCACGATTTCAAGCTCCGGCAGCGCCTCAGCCATCCGCCGCGCCCAGCTGCGGATGTCGTCGTCGATCGGCGGCAAAAAGACGTACTTGGTCATCGGAAGTCCCCTCCGCGCAGCCGGCTCGCGCGGCGCAAGCGGCTGGCGCGAAGGTACCAGCGCTGCGCCGCAGTTCCGATCGCGATCCGAGTGATTTACACTCTGGCGCGAACAGCGCACGAAGATGGGAAGTTCTCCATGAGCAACGCCAGCGACGAACTGATCATTGAGCACGGGCCGATCACGCGGCTCACGCTCAACCGTCCGGAGCGTCACAACGCGATCAACACCGAGGTCGGCGACGCGATGGTCGATCTGGTGAACCGCGTGGGGCGCGATCCTTCCGTGCAGGTGCTGATTCTGGCCGGCGCCGGGCGCTCGTTCTGCTCGGGCGACGATGTCAGCGAGGGCGCAGACGGCCGGATCGCCGACTATCCGTGGCAAAACCCCTACCACGCGCCGCATATCGCCGCCTTCAATCTCGAGCGGCACCCCTACTTTCGCCTGCAAACGCTGCTGCGGCGCATCCCGCAGGCGGTGATCGCGGCGGTGCAGGGCTACTGCATGGGTTCGGGCTTCGACCTGATGCTGGCGGCCGACTACGCGATCGCCGACCCTGAAGCGAAGCTGCGCATGGTGATCGGCGCGACGGCCTTCCTGCCCAAATACGTGGGGCTCAAGCACGCCACGCGGCTGATCTTCGACGACGGTTTCATCTCCGCGCAGGAAGCAGCCGGCCTGGGGCTGATCACGAAAGTCGCCGAGCCCGGCGCGCTCACCGAGGAGGTCGATGCGCTGGCTGAGCGGCTGGCCGCGCTGGGCGAGGAGCGCCACGGTTACTTCGGCGCAATCAAAGAGTCAATCAACCGCTCGCTCTTCCCCGCGCTCGACGACGACCTGCGGATGCAGCTGATCGGACATCGCATGAGTGATCTCTACCGCCTGCACCCATACGAATCAGCCGACAGCTAGGGTCTGTTCACGTATGCCTCAAACCCCGCCAGCCGGTGATGCGGAGGCTTTTTTGAGGAAGGCGAGCAGGTGCGCGGCGACGGCTTCGGGCTGCTCTTGCTGCACCCAGTGGCCGGCGCCCTCGACCAGATGGCGAGCGAGCATCTTTGGGCAGGCTTCTTGCGGCATTCGCTCGTAGGCGCCGGGCGACTGGTGGACGCCCCAGTCGCTTGCGCCGCCGATGAAGCAGGTGGGGACGTCGATCGCGCGCCCGCTGAAGACTTGCAGCTGCGCGATGCAGGCGGGGTCGCGGGCGGCGCGGTACCACTGCAGGCCGCCCTGGAAGCCGTTGCGCGAGAATTCCTCGGCGTAGACGGCCAGCTCGGCCTCGCTGAGCCACTCGCAGGCGGCGATTTCGGCGGCGCTCGGCATCTCCCGCGCGACGGTCTCGGGCATGTCGTCGCCCAACTGCATTACGTAGTAGTTGGGCAGCTTGGCCAGCTCTTCCGCGCTCCACTCGGCCAGTGGGTGGGGGCGGTTTTCCCGCCAGTCGGCGCTCTTCATGTGGTAGTAGCCGCGCAAGAAATCGTGGACGCCCTGCGGGGCGTTGCGCATGTCGGCGTCGGCCGGGCGCGTGCCGTAGTAGGCCTGATAGTGCTTGCGGGGCGGATCGAGCGCGGCTAGTTCCTGCGCAATCGTGGGGGAGCCGGCTGCACCGGAGCCGCGGTACTCGCCCGCGGGCAGCGAGGGCGGACCGACGAACGGCCCGCTCATCATCACCGCCGAGCGGAAGATGTCGGGGCGGATCAGCGCCGAGTAGGCGGCGACGGGCGAGCCGAAGTCGTGCCCGATCACCGAGGCGACTGAGTGTTTCCCCAACGCCGCGACGAGGCCCAGCGTGTCGCGCACCAGGTTGAACATCCCGTAGGCGCGCAAGTCGCCGTCGTAGTCGGCGTCCCAGCCCGTCGTGCGTCCGTAGCCGCGCTGGTCGGGCGCGACGACGTAGTAGCCGGCCTCGGCCAGCAGCGGCATCACCCGCCGCCAGCTGTAGGCGAGCTCGGGGAAGCCGTGGAGGAGCAGGAGCAGGGGGTGGTTCGGATCACCCGCTTCGAGGGCGTGGATCGTGAGGCCGTTGACGCCCTCGATGAAGCGGGAGCGGATCGCGGGGTGGAGGGTGTCGGCGCCGTAGGCGGTTTGTTCGTTCATGGCGTGGCGTCCTTTTCGCCGATGTGGGACGCAGGATACGCGCCCGCCGCTCAAAGCAATCGCTGCTTGGCCTGGGCCAGCGGCGGTGGGAGGTCCACGCGCCGCTCGTCGAAGTAGTCGGCGATCGAGGAGATTTGGATCCTGTCGTACTCCCGGCCGGCGATGGCCACGCGGCCTGCGCGCTTGGCCTCGGCCCATGCGCCGTGGCGGGGGGCTAGCGGTTCCAGCGTCAGAAACACGCCCAGATCCGCGCCTGCGCGCTCCAGCGCCGTGCGGAAGGCGTCGACGTCGCTGCGCGACACATTGCCCGATTTGACCTGCGCGACCGCCAGGCCGTACTCCGTCTTCTCGACATCCTGGCGCTTGACGAAGCGCATGCGCCCGTCGATCCCGCCGTCGCCGACCTGGCGGGCGTTGGGGTGGAAGCCTTCAAGGCGCGTGACGGCCCAGGTCTCGAACTGGAAGCGGCTGCGTTTGGCTAGGTCGCGTGCCGCGTCCAGGCTGGTCGGCGCTCCGATCACGCGCGGCTCGGCGGCCAGCGCGCGGAGGCGCTGCTCCATCAGCCCCACGGCCAGATGCGTGATGTCGATGCCGACCCAGCGGCGGTTGAGATCCTGCGCGGCGACTACCGCCGTGCCGCAGCCGCAGAACGGATCGAGCACCAGATCGCCCTCGTCTGAGGACGCCTGGATGATCCGCTTGAGCAGCGCGAGCGGCTTCTGCGTGTCGAAGCCGGTCGCTTCGGCGGCCTGCTTGTTGAGCGGCGGGATGTCGTCCCAGAGGTTGGAGAGCGCCTGCCCCGGGTTGGCGTGCAGGTAGCGCTTCAGGCTGGGCATCCCGCCAGGCTTGCTCGGCCGGTAGATCAGGTCCGCTTCCGCCAGCGCGTCCAGCCGTTCATGAATGCCCTCCATGCTCCGGTAGCCGGGGATCAGCTCGCGATCGATGAACTCGGCGTAGGCACCTCTCCTGGGCACCGACCAGCAGCGACCCGCCGCGAATACGTCGTAGCCGCGCCAGGGTTCGGTGCTGGGCACGCCGCGCCGCTGGCTGTGCAGCGGGCCGGTCAGATTGTCGTGCCGATAGCGCCCGCGCTCGTCTTCGTGGCGGTAGTGGCGGGCGACGTATTCCGGATCGAGCGGCACCCGCACATCATCGGTCCGAACGCCTTGCCCGCCGTAGAAGAGCAGCAGGTCGCAGATGTTCCCGAAGGTTGAGGAGTCGCTGTGTGCGGAAGTCCGTTTCCAGGTGATCTGCGCCCGGTAGCGATCAGCGCCGAAGACCGCGTCCATCAGCATGCGCAGGTAGTGCCCGGCGGTGGGGTCGCAGTGCAGGTAGATTGCGCCGTCGGGCTTGAGCACGCGGCGCAGCTCGACCAGGCGGATCGCCATCATCGCGAGGTAGGCGGTGAGTTGGTTGCGCCCGAACGATTCAACGAGCGCTTCGAGCAGGTTGGCTACCCCCCCCCCCCACGATCATATGTTCTGCGCTGCCTGCGCCGGCGAGCAGTTGGGCCAGCGCATCCTCGGAGTCCGCGCCCCAGTGCCAGGTGTCGTCGAACGCCTCGATCTGCTCGCCGGAGGCGCGGCCCGACTCATCGCGGAAGAGCACATTGTAGCCGGCGTTGGAGTTGAACGGCGGGTCAAGGTAGATCAGGTCCACGCAGGCGTCGGGGATCTGCTCGCGAAGCACGGCGAGATTGTCGCCGTAGAAGAGCGTGCCGTGCAGGTCGTCGGGAGCGAGCATTGTCGCGGCCTCAGCGGATTTAGCGGCCCTTGAATTGGGGGGCGCGCTTTTCCATGAAGGCTTTGGGGCCTTCGATGGCGTCTTCGCTGCCGAAGGCGCGGGTGGCGAGCACTGATTCGAGGCTCCAGGCTTGCTCCCAGGACATGCCCATCGCGCCGCGCACGGCAATTTCCTTGGCGGTACGCACGGCGAGCGGGCCGTTGGCGCAGATCAGGTCGGCGATGGCGTGGGTGGTGGGCAGCAGTTCGTCCTGCGGCACGACCCGGTTGATCAGCCCGCACCGGAGGGCTTCGCGGGCGCTGAGGCGGCGGCCGGTCAGGAGCAGTTCCATGGCCCAGGCCCAGGGGATTTGGCGCGGCAGGCGGATGTGCGAGCCGCCCGCGGGGACGATGCCCCAGCGCACCTCCTGGAGGCCGAATTCGGCGTGTTCGGCGGCGACGCGGATGTCGGTGCCGAGCATGAATTCCAGCCCGCCGGCGATGCAGTAGCCGTTGACCGCGGCGAGGACGGGCTTGTGGACGCCGTGCAGCGAGCGGGTTTCACTCACTTCGAGCGGCTGCTCGCGGGTCGCTTTGGCGCGGTTGGGGATGGTGCTGCTGAGGTCGGCGCCGGCGCAGAAGGCGCGCTCGCCGGCGCCGGTGACGATCGCGACCCAGAGGTCTGGATCGCTGTTGAAGTCCTCGGTCGCTTCGCCCAGCAGGGCGAGCAGGTCGGGGCTCATGGCGTTCATCCGCTCGGGGCGGTTGAAGGTGATCAGGGCGCGCCTGTTGGCGTGGTCCTTTTCGTAGATCAGGGGTTGATCGGTCATCTTGCGCCTCCGCTTGCGCTGTGCGTTGCGTGTGTACGTTACTGCGCATCGTCGACTCGCAGATCCACGCGCGGCTCCGGGAGCAGGCGCGTGCACTTCCCGCGGGGATCAAGACGCATCACGTAGGGCGCTGTTTCGCGGCGCGCGATCGCCTCGATCCTGTCCCAGTGCCGCAGGAGGAACTCGGCCTTGCCGCGGCGGCGCAATCGACTCGTTCGCACGATCCAGCAGGCGGCCCCGTGATCCAGGATCGCGCGAGTGGCGAGCTCGTTCCGCTCCAGACGATCTTCCGTGAGGATCACCCAACCCTTCGCAGCGACCTCGGGCAACCACTCGTCGTCGGGCGTGTCTTGCGCGTAGTAGGTGTCGTGCAACTCGACCGGCAGATCCAGCAGGCCGAGCGCAAGCGGCAGAGAACGCCCGAATGTGCGGTCGAAGAAGTAGGTCATGCGGCGAGCGAGACGCCTTCAAACTTCAGCGCGGCGGCGACTTCGGCGGGTTCCGCGCTGAAGTCGTCGGCGATTTCAGCGAGCGACTCGCCGGCCTCGATTCGCTCGCGGAAGACCCAGGTGGGCACGCCCGATTGCCGCACGATCGGCGCGCCGAAGGCGATGCGCGGATCCATCACGATCGGCGCATCGCGCCCCCGCGGATGCCAGACGACGGCCAGCCCCTCCTCGTAGTCGAACTCGTAGAGGCGGTTCATGATCAGGTCGGACCAGACAGCTTGCCCCGCCTGGTCGGTCACGATCAGGCCGGGCGCGAGATCGTTGGTCTGCTCCAGCTCTTTCAACACGTGCGCGCCGTCGGTGCGGAGACGAAGCTGCGCGAATGGATACTCCGTGTTGAAGACCTTGATCAGATATTCATAGGAGCGGCGCAGCGCGGCGAGCGAGACGCCCTGCCGCCGAAAGGCGGCGACGAACGCGGTCTCGACCAGTTGCAGCCAGGAGAGATTGGCGCCGGGCGTCGTCGGTTGAGCGAAGACGGGACATCGTTCGCCGTCGGCTCGCCAGGAGCCGTAGAACCAGTTGCGCACCGTGTTGGGGTGGACTTCGGCCAGCCGCGCGGCTTCGCGCGTGCGGTACGACGGCAGGTAGAGCCGCCGCCGCCAGCCCGGCGGAGCGGCGGTTGGAGCGATCGACGCAGATGGCGCGGTGCTGGTCGTCATGCTTGCCGCCTCCCCGAAGCAACGCTCCCGCTCAGCTCCAATGCTACCTACTGCCCTCCTGTGTCAGAGGCGATGGTCATGGATTACCTGCGAGGGCGGTGGGTGGGCGGCGCTCGGATGGCGCTTGCGCGAGGGTGACGAGCGAGGGTGTGGGGTAGACGAACAGGTCTTGATCGCTTACCAGGGGCTGAGGCGGTAGGTGCGGAGGGCGGTGTCGTGGAAGAGGTGGGCGCGGTCGGCGGCGGGGGCGTTGGCGGTGAGCTTGATGAACTGGTTCCAGAGCACGGTGTAGCCGCAGGAGAGCTTGTCGACGGGGAAGTTGCTCTCGAACATGCAGCGCTCGGGGCCGAACTGCTCGATGGTGTGCTCGTACCAGGCGCGGTTGGCTTCAAGCAGATCGTCGGAGGAGGGCGGCGCTTCCTGCTCATGCCAACCGAAGCCGTTGATCGTCATCTGAATGCCGCCGACTTTGGCGACGACGTTGGGGCAGGTAGCCAGCTCGGCGATCGTCTCGCGCCACTCGGCGAAGACCTCGTCGCGCCGCCCGGCGTAGGGGCCGACGCCGAGCGGGCCGCCGAGGTGGTTGAGGATGATCGTCGTGTCCGGGAAGGCGCGGGCGAGGTCGGTGAGCTCGGGGATTTGCGGGTGGTAGAGCCAGCCCTCGAAGCTGAGGTTGCGCTTGCCCAGCTCCGCGAAGCCTTCGCGGAAGGTCGCGTCGAGGAACAGTTGCGGGCCGGGCTCGATGCGCGAGTTGGGCACATCGGGGCTGGCGTCCCAGCTGGCGTGGTGGCGAATGCCGCGGAAGCGCGGGCTGGCCGCGAGGTGCGCGTCGAGCACTTCGCCCACCGCCGCGCCCAGCTTGAGGTCGGCGTGGCCGACGATCGCGGTGCAGGCGCGCATGTCGCCGTAGAGGCCGCTCGCGCTTTGCGCGGCGACGCCGGCGACGAACTCGGTTTCGCCGACGGGGCGCAGCGCTTCGGGGCCCTCGGCGCGGTACATCGCGCTGCACTCGATGAAGACGGTCTGGCGAACGTTCAGGTCGGTCGTGTCGGCGAGCAGTTCGTCGAGGAAGTAGCGCGAGTAGACGCGCTCGGATCGAAAGTCCCACAGGTGGTGGTGCGGATCGATGATCGGCAGCTCGGGATCGAGCGCGGGCTCGATCGTCGCGGCGAGCCAGTCTGCGTTGGCGGTGACCATGGATGCCTCCGTTTCTCAGCGTTAGTCGGATCAGTCTAGCCGCGCGCCGCCGCTTCCTATACTCAGGGCGTTCCGAAGGTATGCGGAGGAGGTTGATCCCATGGCGGTTGAGTTCTGGACGTTTGGGCGCGGGGTGCCGAGCAGCGACGATCCGGCGGTGTTCG
Organism: Dehalococcoidia bacterium; assembly: GCA_965203165.1. Lineage (GTDB taxonomy): Bacteria > Chloroflexota > Dehalococcoidia > Bin125 > Bin125 > CATQGW01. The sequence continues at coordinate 2,603,754 of OZ241849.1, read as the reverse complement.
ACAGCGTGCAGCAGGCGCGGCGGGCGGAGGAGCTGGACTTCGACGGGATCATCTACGTCGACAGCCAGAATCTGACGGGCGACTGCTACGTGGCGATGGGTCTGGCGGCGCAGGCGACGACGCGGCTGAAGCTGGGCACCGGCGTGACCAACTCCTACACGCGGCATCCGGCGGTGACGGCGTCGGCGATTGCCAGCGTGCAGTCGGAGAGCCGCGGGCGGGCCTATCTGGGCATCGGGCGGGGCGATTCGGCGCTGGCGCATCTGGGGCTCGCGCCGCACGCGGTGGGACCGTTCGAGCGCTACCTGGAGCAGCTGCAGGGCTATCTGCGCGGCGAGGAGGTGGCGTTCGGCGAGAGCGATGTGGACGCGCTGGGCCTGGCGGACACGCCGGCAGCGAGCCGGATCAGCTGGATTCAGCGGCTCGACAACAAGGTGCCGGTGGATGTGGCGGCGACCGGCCCGCGGGTGATCGCGGCGGCGGCGCGGCACGCCGATCGGGTCAGCCTGAGCGTGGGCGCAGACCCGGAGCGGATTCGCTGGGGGATGGAGGTAGCGCGCAGCGCGCGCGAGGAGGCGGGGTTGCCGGCGGAGATTCCCTTCGCGGCCTACGTGCCGCTGGTGGTGGACGAGGATGCGGAGCTGGCGATGGAGATCGGCGCGGCCTCGCTCTCGCTCTTCGCGCGCTTCTCGAACATGTACGGCGAGGTGGTCGGGCCGGCGAGCGAGGAGCAGCGGGCGGTGCTGGCGGCGGTGCATGACGCTTACGACATGCACAGCCACGGCCGTCCGGGCAGCGCGCAGGCGGCGGCGGTGACGGCCGAGTTCGGGCGCGATTTCGGCATCTTCGGTCCGCCGGACCACTGCGCGCAGCGGCTTGGGGAGCTGATCGAGCTGGGAGTGGACAAGTTCTTCCTGGTCGGCGCGCCGATCGATCCGTCACAGCCGGCCAGCGTGGCGAGCGAGCGGTTCATGGGCGAGGTCGCGCCGCAGCTGCGGGCATGAGGCAGCGGCAGCGTCGACACCGCTGAATTGGGCTGAGCTGAATCGGGCTGAATTGAGAGGTGCGTAATGGCAGCGGAATTCTGGACGATGGGCGCCGGGCGGCCGACGAGCGACGATCCGGGCGTCTTCGACGGGGTGCAGCAGGCGGTTCGGGCGGAGCAGATCGGCTACGACGGGATCGTCTACGTCGACAGCCAGAATCTGGTCGCGGACTGCTACGTCTCGATGGCGCTGGCGGCGCACGCGACGACGCGAATCCAGCTGGGCACGGGGGTGACCAACTCCTACACCCGGCACCCCGCGGTGACCGCCTCGGCGATCGCGGCGATTCAGGCGGAGAGCCGCGGGCGGGCGCATTTGGGGATCGGCCGCGGCGACTCGGCGCTGGCGCACCTTGGCCTCGCGCCGCACGCGGTCGCGCCGTTTGAGCGCTACCTGGCGCAATTGCAGGGCTATCTGCGCAACCAGGAGGTGGCGTTCGACGAGTCCGATGTTGAGGCGCTGGGGTTGGCGGACACGCCGGCGGCCAGCCGCATCTACTACATGGGCGCGATGGGGCCGAAGGTGCCGGTGGATGTGGCGGCGACGGGTCCGCGGGTGATCGAAGCGGCGGCGCGGCAGGCCGATCGGGTTTCGCTCAACGTGGGCTGCGATGTGGAGCGGACGCGCTGGGGGATGGAGGTCGCGCGCAGCGCGCGCGAGCAGGCGGGATTGCCGCCGAAAATTCCGTTCGCGGCGTACCTGCCGCTGGTGGTGCACGACGACCCGGAAGAGGCGATGCGGATCGGCGCGGGGCAGGTCTCGCTGTTCGCGCGCTTTTCGAACATGTACGGCGAGGTGGTGGGTCCGGCCACGGAGCAGCAGCGAGCGGTGTTGGGGGCAATTCACGACGCCTACGACATGCACGGGCACGGCCGCCCGGGCAGCGCGCAGTCGGGCGTGATTCCGGCCGAGTTCGAGCGCTCATTCGGCGTCTTCGGGCCGCCCGACTACTGCGTGCAGCGGCTCGGCGAGCTGATTGAGCTGGGCGTCGACCGCTTCATCCTGCGAGGCTCGCCGCTGGACCCGGCCGACCCGGACTCGCAGTCGAGCGAGCGGTTCGCCGCGGAGGTCGCGCCGCAGTTACGGGCGTGAGGACGCGGACTTGCGCGGGTCACCCGTGCAGATCGAAGTGCTTGCTCCACGGCGCGGCAGTCAGCGCCTCCGCGCGCTTCCGCAGGGTGTGCGCGTGGCATTCCGTTGCCAGGACGAAGAAGGCGCGTGAGGTGCCGCGGCGGAAGCGGAGCGCGAAGATGTCGTGGGACTTGAACTCGTCGCGCAAGCACTCGAGCCAGCCTGCGATTTGATCGCGGTGGGGGCGGTTTCGGCCGAGGTGGTGATAAATCACGAGGGATTGGCAGCGCTTCGACCATTTGCCGACCTCTTCGAGGTAGGCGTATTTGGGCGCTTTGGCCGACGTGATCGGCGCCGAAGCTGGCGCGAGCCCATTGTCGGGGTCGAGAAAAACGAGATCGCAGCCCGCTGTCGCCCCCAGCGCATCTTCCGCCCAACGGAGCCTGTCAACGAGGCCAGCTTCGCCGTGAGCAATCCCATCAGGGCCTGGGACGCAGTCTTCGTAGAACTGGGCACCAGGACCCAATAGTCCAGATGTCCGGATGACCGAGACTCGGCGCTGTCGGCGCTTCACAATGACGCGCAATCTCTCATAGAGCTGCGGATCGCAAGGCTTGAACTGCTTCTCGTGCTTCGGGGACAAGTATGTGGTGTGCTTGCCGTCATCAAGCGGATCGTTGATCACGCTCGCCGGATCGGGCCGGTACCAGACCACGCCCAGCTTCAGCTGCCCGGCGTCGCCATCGCACAGCCCGCACAGCTGGCGCAGCAGGCCGTACTTGCCGAAATCGCCTACGTCGCCTGTGTAGCGGTCTTGCATCCGGGCAGCGTAGGGCGTGTTCGCTTTTGCCGCTCACTTTGCCGCGCCCGCGCGGCGCTTCGTCGTACCCGGGCGGGTGGCGGGGGTTGGTGCTCGGCACGGCGAGATACCCGCGGCGAGCGCGGGTATGACGGAGCTAGAGCGCGGGTATGACAGAGCTGGGGCGCGGGCATGACGGAGCTAGAGCGCGGGTATGACAGAGCTGGGGCGCGGGTATGGTGGAGCTGGGGCGCGGGCATGGCGGAGCTGGGGCGCGGGTATGGCGGAAAGGGCGGGGTGTGGGGGTGTGGGAGCGGGTGCGGGGATTGGTGCTCGGTACGGCGAGATACCCGCGGCGAGCGCGGGTATGACGGAGCTAGAGCGCGGGTACGGTGGAGCTAGAGCGCGGGTATGGTGGAGCTGGGGCGCGGGTATGACGGAGCTGGGGCGCGGGTATGACGGAGCTGGGGCGCGGGTATGACGGAGCTGGGGCGCGGGTATGACGGAGGGGGCGGGGTGTGGAGGTGGGGGAGCGGGGTGTGGAGATGGGGAGCGGGGTGTGGAGGTGTGGGAGCGGGTGCGGGGGGTGGTGCTCGGCGCGGCTAGATGCCATTGGCGAGCAGCGTCGCGCAGGCGGCCCCGCCCGGACCGCCGCCGATCACCAGCACATCGCAGGTCTCGGACATCGGAATCCTGCCCAGGGTCAGGCGTCGTCGAGCAGGGACCGGAGGCCGTTGCCGAGCGCGGCGTAGCCGGCTTGCAGCAGGAAGCGGTCCCAGCCGATGCAGAAATGGCGCACGCCCATGTCGATGTAGCGCTGCGCCTGATCGACCGCGCCGATCTCGATGCGCGGGGCGACGCCGTATTCGAGCGACTTCCGGATCACCAGCTCCTCGTTGGCGCGGATTTCGTCGGGCTGCGGCGCGCGGCCGAGCGAGAAGCCGAAGTCGCTCGGGCCCCACTGGGTCATGTCGATCTTCAGGTCGCGGGCGACGCTGAGGATCGCGTCGATGTCGTCCACGGCGGCCTTTTTCTCGATCATGATCACCGTCACGATCGAGTCGAGGTCCTCGCCGTAGCCGCCGGCTTGATAGCCGGCCAAGGCGGGGCGGCGCGTCTTGACGCCCATTCGCCCGCCGCGCTGCGGGTTGTCGGGGCGGACCGCTTCGTGGACGCGCTGGACATCGTCGGGGGTGCGGATGTCGGTGAAGAGCACGGCCTTGAAGCCTGCGCCGAGCGCGGCCTGGGCCCAGAAGGTCTCGTTGGCCTGGTCCAGCTTGATCATCAGCGGCAGGTTGCCGCCGCACTGCGCCGCCCGCGCCATGTGGTAGAGCAGGCGCATGTCGAACGACGAATACTCGGCGACGTACTCGGCGTAATCGAACACGCCCGCGTCGCCGATGATTTCGGGGATGTCGGGATCGTTGAAGAGGAAGTGGGTGCCGATTGTGGGTTTGCCGGCGTCGAGCTTTTCGCGCAGGGTGTTGGGCGGGACGGCCATTGGTCAACTCCTCGGGTGGTTTCCACACACAGGGCGGCATCGGGCGGCGCCGCCGCCAGACTAAAGCACGCCCTCGCTCTGCGAGATAGGGAGCTGCGGTTGCGGGTTAGAGGCGTCGTTGCAGTTGGTTGGCCAGTAGAGCGACGGCGATGAGAGCGGCGCCGAGGATGGCGATGATGCCGGCGTTGCGGGTGAGCAGCGCGGAGACGTCGACGCCGACGGCGTAGATTTCGGCCAGGAGGGGGTCGGCTGCGGATGCGCGGAGTGTGTTGAAGCGGGCTTCGACGACGACACCGATCACGAGCGCGAGCAGGCCGCCCGCGCCGAGTGCGCCGCCGAGAGAGAGGAAACGCAGCACTCCGCGGCCCTGGGTTAGCGCGCCCAGAGCGAGCGGCACGAAGACGCAGAGCGAGACGATCAGTGCGACGGAGGCGAGAGTGCGGCCGCCGGCGGTGAGGCGGCCGATGGTGCCGGCGAAGACGGAGATATCGGAGAAGAAGTCGGTGACGCCGCGCGGCTCTTCGAGTAAGGCATCGAAGCCGCCGTCGTAGAGGTTGCGCGCTGCTCGGGCTGCGAGGATGTCGGCCAGGGCGCTCGGTCCTGCTGCGAGGTCGGCGGCGGAGAGCTCCAGCGCGAGGGGGAGCTCGTCGAGGCTGAGCGGCTCGCCGGCTGCGGCGGCGTCGGTCAGTTCGTCCCAGGCGGTGACGGCGGCGGCGTCGATTTCGAAGAGGGCGCGGCCGACGCGGGAGAGGAGGCTTTCGGCGGTCTCGCGCTCGGTGATTTGGGCGGCGGTAATCGTGACGGCGGCGAATGCGGTGGCGAGCGCGGCGAGGGAGAGCACGGCCCAGCGTCCGATGCCCACGCGGCGCTGCGGTGTGGGTGCGCCGCCGATGCGGCGCAGCGAGGCTTCGGGCACGGCACGGTTCACGAAGCGGTCGATTCCAGCACCGCCGCGCGTTCGAGCAGGCGCGTGCCGCTGATGCGGTCCACGAGGGCGCGGCCTTGCGGATCGAACCAGGGCCACCAGAGGGCGATCGCGGCGATGCCGCCCGGCCACCAAAGCAGGGCGCGCAGCAGGACGCGGGTGGGCGCGGCTTCCGCGACGCGCAGGCCGAGCAATCGCGCGCCGAGCGTGCCGCCGCGCAGCGTGGCGAGCGCGATGTAGAGCGCAGCTGCGGGCAGCCCAAGCGCGGCCACGGCGTAGCCGACCAGCCATTGGCCGAGCGTGGGGTCGGCCTCAAACGGGTCAACCTGGGCCAGCATTGCGGCGAGCGCGAGCGCTGCGCAGAGCGCACCGAGCAGCGCGACCACGACGAGGTCGATCGCCGCGGCGAGCAGCCGCGCCTCGCGCCTCGCGGGCAGCCACCCGCCGCCCACCGCGGGCGCGCCCGACTGCGCATCTAACATTCCGACATGTCCGCTCCGTACCCGCGCCGCCTCAGGCAGCGTATCGCCGCCGCGCTGCTCGCGGTTGGCCTGCTGGCGGCAATCGCCTCGATCGCCGCGCTGACCGCCGCGCAGCTGGGCGGCGGCGCGGGCGCGGCCTCGCCGTTGACGGAAGCGATCGGGCAAGCGTCGGAAGGACGCCGCTTCACGCTAATCCGCTGGGAGCTGCAATACGCGCTCAACCGCTGGCTGATGCTGGCGGGCGGCGCGATCTACGACGCGCCGTCCTGCGATCCGCGGGAAGCGCTCGCCAGACTGGCGGGCGGCGCCGACGCGCTGGACGGGCGCGAGGCCCAGTGCGTCGAGCGGGCGTTGGAGCGTGCGGTGTCGGACGCGGTGTCGGAGGCCGGGCTGGCGACGCCGCTGCCGCTGTTTCGCTCGCAGACGGTCGTCTGGCCGCCGGTGGATCTGGAGTTGCAGCGCGCGCCGCGGGTGTTGGCGATTTCGCGGCGCGACGAGATTCGGCTGGTCGCGTCGCGGCTGCTCTCGCCCCAGCTGCCGCGCAGCGAATACGGCGAAATCGAGGCCACGATCGAGGCGGAGGGCGAATGGTCGGCCTGGATCGGCGGCGTGGGCGGGGTGGCGACGTACCCGGCGCTGATTATCCCGCGGGCGGACTGGTACGACGCGCTGCGGCTGGCGGCGCACGAGTGGATGCACCATTATCTGATTTTTCACCCGCTGGGACGGGCTTATTTCGAGTCGGACGAGCTGCGCACGATCAACGAAACGGTGGCGGACATTGTGGGCGACGAACTGGGCGCGCTGGCGGCCGGCCGCGCGCCCGAATTGCGCTCGGCGGCAGAGCTCGAGGCGCCGCCGAGCGCCGCGGCGGCGACGCTGCGCGATCTGCGGCTGGAGGTGGATGCGCTGCTGGCGGAGGGGCGCGTCGCTGCGGCGGAGGCGCGGATGGAGGCTGGGCGCGGCGAGTTGGCGGCGCTGGGGGCGTCGTATCGGCGGATTAATCAGGCGTTCTTCGCATTTCGCGGCGGGTACGCGGATCGGCCGGGGGCGGTAAGCCCTTACGGACCGTTGCTACAGAATCTGCGGGCGCGGTCGGCGTCGCTTGTTGAATTCGTCGCCGCGGTGCGCGTTATCGATTCCGCGGCGGAAGCGATGTCAGTGCTGGAAGCGCGCTGATCTCTCGGGGTTCGATTTGCTTCAGGACGCTTCAGCTTCGGCGTTGCTGTTCTGTCATTCCTGCGCAGGAATGACGGTTGTGGGCGTGCGGAGTTTGCGTGGCGGTAGGTGGGCTTGGTGCGCACCGCGGCGAGATACCCGCGGCGAGCGCGGGTATGACGGAGGGGCGAGCGCGGGTATGACGGAGGGGCGAGCGCGGGTATGACGGAGGGGCGAGCGCGGGTATGACGGAGGGGCGAGCGCGGGTATGACGGGGAGGCGAGCGCGGGTGTGACGGGGAGGCGAGCGCGGGTATGACGGAGGGGCGAGCGCGGGTATGACGGGGAGGCGAGCGCGGGTGTGACGGGGAGGCGAGCGCGGGTATGACGGGGAGGCGAGCGCGGGTATGGCGGGGAGGTGAGCGCGGGTATGACGGGAGAGCGAGCGCGGGTGTGACGGAGGGCGAGCGCGGGTATGACGGGGGGGGTGTGGAGTTTGTGTGGCGGTAGGTGGGCTGGTGCGCACCGCGACGAGGTACCCGCGGCGAGCGCGGGTATGACGGGGGGGCGAGCGTGGGTATGACGGGAGGCGAGCGGAGTTGGCGTGGCGCAGGTGGGCTTGGTGCGCACCGCGGCGAGATACCCGCGGCGAGCGCGGGTATGACGGGGAGGCGAGCGCGGGTATGACGGTTGGGGGCGTGCGGAGTTTGCGTGGCGGTAGGTGGGCTTGGTGCGCACCGCGGCGAGATACCCGCGGCGAGCGCGGGTATGACGGGGAGGCGAGCGCGGGTATGACGGGGAGGTGAGCGCGGGTGTGACGGAGGGCGAGCGCGGGTATGACGGGGGGACGAGCGCGGGTATGACGGGGGGGGGTGAGCGGAGTTTGTGTGGCGGTAGGTGGGCTGGTGCGCACCGCGGCGAGATACCCGCGGTGAGCGCGGGTATGACGGAGGGACGAGCACGGGTATGACGGGGAGGCGAGCGCGGGTGTGACGGGGAGGCGAGCGCGGGTGTGACGGGGAGGCGAGCGCGGGTATGACGGGGAGGCGAGCGCGGGTATGACGGGGGGCGAGCGCGGTATGACGGAGCTAGGGGGGGAGGGAGTTGGCGCGCGGGCCGGGGGGCGTGGCGGCGGGGGCGGAGACTGTTGTGGGGACGGCGGGACGTGGTGCGGGTAGGGCGATTTGGATTTGGTGGGTGAGCGAGCCGAGGAAGCTGTCTTCGACGGTTAGGCGCAGGGCGTAGACGCCGGCGGGCAAGGTTGCTGTGTTCCAGCGGGCGAGCACGCCGGACTCGACGATGTCTTCGCGCTCCGCGAGCACGATCGGCGGGTCGTCGGAGGCGATGCGCTGGGCGGTGAGCGTCCATCGCTCCTGGTCGTCGAATGCGGCGCGGCCGCTGATCAGCAGCGGGCCGCGCGCGACGATTGCGCCGTCGAGGGGCGAGTCGAGGCGCAGCGGGGCGTTGGCTTCGCTGGTCGCGCCCTCGCGCAGCCAGGCGACATGGTTGCGGCGCAGCCAGACAGCGGCGGAGCGGTCGCCTTCGGGTGGAGTCAGCCAGCGTCCCTCGGCGACGAACGCGGCGGGCGTTTCGTCGGTGGCTTCCTGGAGCGTGCGGCGGTCGAGGGCTGCTTCGACGCAGACGGCGTTCTCGGTTGGGGGCGCGACGCGCGCGCTGATGAAGATTTCTTCGACGACTCGCTCACAGCCGTTGCGCAGGCCGCCCTCGCCGTTCCAGCGGGGGATTTGCGGGGCATGGATTTCGGCGCGGTGGATGCCGGGGGGCTGCAGGAAGGGCTCGGCGTCCAGCCCCTCGTGTGCGGCGAGCATGACATTGCGCCAGATCAGGCCGGCGGTGCGCGAGGAGGAGCCGCCGGTCATTGGCTCGTTGTCGGCGTTGCCGACCCAGACGCCGACCGTGAGTTGCGGGGTGTAGCCGATCGTCCAGTAGTCGATTCGCACATCGTTCTGGCCGGGGTCGCCGGCGGTGCCGGTTTTGGCTGCGGCGGGGCGGTCGAGCAGCAAGTTGCTCTGTAGACCGTAGAGCAGGGAGCGTGCGTTGTTGTCGCTGAGGATGTCGGTGATGAGGTAGCTCTGGGCGGGGCGAGCGACGGCGCGCTGCTGGGGTTGGGCGTAGCGGTAGACGATTTCGCCTCTGGCGTCGCGCACTTCGAGGACGGCGACCGGGTCGAGCGAGCGGTAGCCGCTGGGCAGGTCGCGCAGCGTGGGCTGACCGCGCATGATGCCGTTCTGGGAGATTGCGGCGTAGGCGTAGGTCATATCGAGCAGGGAGACTTCGCCGCCGCCGAGGGTGATGGAGGGGCCGTAGTTGCCCGGGTCGTGCATGGTGGTGATGCCGAGCTTGTGCAGCGAGTCGAGCAGGTAGTGGACGCCGAGTTGTGCGGCGACGCGGAAGGCGGGGATGTTCATCGAGTTGGCGAGTGCGCTGCGCAGGGTGACGGGGCCGCGGTAGACGCCGTCGAAGTTGGTCGGCATGAAGACGGCGCCGTCGGCCTCGATCCAGCGGGTGGGCACGTCCCAGATGACGGCGCCGGGGTGCCAGTTGCGCGGGTCGAGTTGGAGGGCGGCGAGGTAGGTGAGGGGTTTGATTGAGGAGCCGGGCGAGTGGTGCGCGGTGGCGAGGTTGACCTGGCCATCGAGTTCTTCGGCGAAGAAGTCGCGGCTGCCGACCATTGCACGGATTTGGCCGTTGGCGGGATCGATGGCGATCAGCGAGCCGTTGTGGGCGCCGGTGGCTTCTTCGAAGCCGGCGATGCCGGCTTCGAGTTCGCGCTCGGCCATTTCCTGGAGTTGGATATCGAGGGTGGTGGTGATTCGCAGCCCGCCGTTGGAGAGCAGGCCCTCGCAGCCGTCGACGGAGTCGGGCACGGGGATGTGCCCGCGCTCGCAGAGGGCGATGATTTCGTCGCGCACGTAGAGGACGAAGTGCGGCGCGACGATTTCGAATTCGCGGGAGTCGAATTCGAGCGGGGCGAGCTTGGCGGCATCGGCCTCGTCCTGGCTGATGTAGCCGTGGCGGACCATGAGGTCGAGTACGTCGGCCTGGCGACGCTTGCCGCGGTCGAAGTGATCGATTGGGTTGTAGAGGGAGGGGGCCTGAGGCAGGCCGGCAAGCATGGCGGCCTCGGCGAGGGTCAGTTCGGCGGGAGGTTTGCCGAAGTAGCGCTGGCTGGCGGCGCCGATGCCGTAGGAGAAGTTGCCGTAGAAGATGCTGTTCAGGTACCACTCGATGATTTGTTCTTTGGAGTATTCGTCGGTCAGTTCGACGGCGAGGATCGTCTCTTTGATTTTGCCGCGGATCCGTTGGGCGGTGCGCCCGGTGCGTTCTTCGACGGGGATCAGGACGTTCTTGACCAGTTGTTGGGTGAGCGAGGAGCCGCCGGAGCCGCCGAGGAAGTCGGAGCTGCCGATGCCGAAGTTTTCCCAGGCGGCGCGCATCAGGCCGCGCAGGTTGATGCCCTGGTTTTCCCAGAACGAGGCGTCTTCGGTGGCCACAGTGGCGTCAATCATGTATTGGGAGACTTCGCCGAGGCGCACGGGGTTGCTGAGGCCGGTGAGTGGGTCGGCGAATTCGTAGAGCAGCAGTCCGTCGGGGCCGGCCTGGTCGAAGATGCGGCTGGTGCCGAGCGAGCGCTGGGTTTCGACGATTGCGTCGGGGTCCTGGAGGTCGTTGGCGAAGCCGCGGTAGATGGTGTAGGCGGCGGCCGCGCCGACGCCGATCAGCAGGGTGGCGAGGGCGATGGCGGCGACGCCAGCGAGCATCCAGTAGCGGGCGGAGGAGGGCGCGGCGGCGTCTTCGCGGCGCTGGCCGCGGCTGCGCATGAGCATGCGGCGCCGCGCGCGCCGCCGCGCCGCTGCGCTGCGCCCGTATCGATCAGCCACAATTCCGCCTGCCGCGCGTGAAGCTCCGCCGCTTCCACAGTAGCCCAGCTCGCGCCGGGCGGGGTAAATTCGAGCGCAGCTGCGGCGCTGCATATACTCGGCGGGGTGAGGGGCGAATGGGCATGAGCGACTCCCAGGCGTCGGATGTTGAGGCGTTCAGCGCGGACCAGGTGCGGCATCTGGCGTCGCTGGCGCGCATCGGCATGACGCCGCAGGAGGTGGAAGAGTTCCGCGCGGAGTTGGCGGGCATTCTGAGTCACATTCAGGCGCTGGCGGCGGTGGAGACCGAGGGCGTGCCGCCGACGGCGAACGGCGCGGACCTGCTGAACGTGCAGGCGGAGGACGCGGCGCGCGCGCCGCTGCCGGTTGAGGCGGTGCTGGCCAACGCGCCGCAGCGCGAGGCCGACTATTTCCGCGTGCAGGCGGTGCTTGAGCAATCGTGAGCGCTCCCGATGTCGATCGCTGGCTGACGATTGCCGAGTCCGCGCGGCTGCTGCGCGCGGGGGAGGCGACTTCGACGCAGCTGACCCGGGCCGCGCTGGCGCGGATTCGGGCGACCGACGAGCAGGTGCGCGCGTTCGTCACGGTGACCGAGGAAGAGGCGCTGGCGGCGGCGGCGCGGGCGGACGATCTGCTGCGCAGCGGCGACGCGCCCGACGCACTGACCGGGGCGCTGACGGGCGTGCCGATCGCGCTCAAGGATGTGCTGATGACGGAGGGCGTGCGGACCACGGCCGGCTCGCGGATGCTGGACACGCTAACGCCGCCCTACGACGCGACGAGCGTCGCGCGGCTGCGCGCGGCGGGCGCGGTTTCGGTCGGCAAGACGAATATGGACGAGTTCGCGATGGGCTCGTCGACCGAGCACTCGGCCTGGTTTCCCACCGCGAACCCGTGGGATCCGGAGCGCGTGCCGGGCGGCTCCTCGGGCGGATCGGCGGCGGCGGTGGCGGCGGGGCAGTGCGTCGCCGCGCTGGGTTCGGACACCGGCGGATCGATTCGGCAGCCGGCGGCGTTCTGCGGGGTGGTCGGGCTGAAGCCGACATATGGACGGGTGAGCCGCTACGGGCTGATCGCCTTCGCCAGCTCGCTCGATCAGATTGGACCGTTCACACGGACGGTGGAGGATGCGGCGCTGCTGCTGCAGGCGATCGCCGGGCCGGATCCGCTGGACTCGACCTGCAGCGGCGAGCCTGCGCCCGATTTCAGCGCACAGCTGGGCATGGGGCTGGACGGTCTGCGGATCGCCGCGCCGCGCGAGTTCTTCGAGCGCGGCGCGGACGGGCAGGGGATGGACGACGGCGTGGCGGCGGCGGTGGAAAACGCGATCGACTTGCTGAGCGGCGCGGGGGCGTCGCTGGATCGCGGCGCGTCGCTGCCGTCGGTCGGCTACTCGCTGCCGGTCTACTACGTGCTCGCGCCGTCGGAGTGCTCGGCCAATCTGGCGCGCTACGACGGGGTGAAGTACGGCTACGCGGCGCGGGGCGGGGAGAGCATGTGGGAGGACATGGAGGCGACGCGGCAGCAGGGTTTCGGGCGCGAGGTGAAGCGGCGCATCCTGCTGGGCGCGTACGCGCTCTCGGCCGGCTACTACGACGCCTACTACCTGCAGGCGCAGAAGGTGCGCACGCTGATTCGGCGGGAGTTCGACGCGGTGTTCGAGCGGGCGGATCTGATCGTCGCGCCGACGACGCCCACGGTGGCGTTTCGGCAGGGGGAGATCACCGACCCGTATCAGATGTACCTCAACGACATCTACACGATTCCGGCCAACATTGCGGGTCTGCCGGCGATTTCGCTGCCGTGCGGCTTTGCGGAGGCGGGGATGCCGGTCGGTTTGCAGCTGATTGCGAATCGCAACGAGGAGGCGCTGCTGCTGCGGGCCGCGCACGCGTTTGAGCAGCTGGGCGATTGGTCCTCGCGGCATCCTGAGCTGGGCTGAGCGAGGAAGCAGGATCCGAATACCATTCGGAGAGGCGGGAGGAATCGCGCAATGGTCAGCGCCACGTCCGCAGTTCCCCAGAAAGATCACCTGGCGATCAGCGCGTGGATGCTGGACGAAGCCGAGGCGATGATCGCGCAGGAGGATCGCCTCCAGGCGTCCGAGAAGCTGTGGGGGGCGTTCGCGCACCGGCTGTACGCGCTCGCTGAGCGGCGCGGCTGGCCCTACCGCACCCACGCCGACGGAATTGTGATCGCCGAGTACGTCGTTGCGCAGGCGGGCGATGCGGAGATCGGGAATCTGTTCCGCGGCGCCAGGGACGCGCATCGGAACTTCTACGCCGACGACTACGCGCTCGCCTACCTTGCCGATCTGGCGGCGCAGTTCCGCCGCTGGATGCCGCTGTTGGACGCTGCCGACGACAGTCTGCCGCTCACGCTGGGGCCGCCGGGGCGCACGGACTACCGCAAGCGGAACGACCTGCCCGCCGTCGAGCCCTTTGACGGCGGGTAGGATGCGGCAGCGACGGGTAGAGATAACGCAGGATTTACGCTGTGCTTGGGGATTTTGTGGGAGCGCGGGGCGGCGGTGACATAGGATGATTATGGAACGGGGCCGGGAACGCAGATGGAATCGCCACTGGACACGGTGTTGCGCGCGCTTGAGCGCGATGCGCGGCTTTCGCCGTCGGCGCTTGCGGCCAAGACGGGGCTGAGCGAAGACGAGGTGCTGCGGCAGATCGCCGAGGCCGAAGAGCGGGAGATGATCATCTCCTGGGGGGCGCGGATCAACTGGGAGAGCCTCGGGCTGTCGACGATCTACGCGCTGGTCGAGGTCTCGCTCGAACCGCAGGACAATCTCGGCTACAACGGGCTGGCGCGGCGCATTTCGCGCTTCGACGAGGCGCGCACGGTCTACTTTGTGTCGGGCGCGTACGACCTGCTGGTGATGGTCGAAGCGCCCTCGATGGGCAAGATTTCCGACTTCATCTCCGACCGCCTGGCGACGATGCCGGGCGTCAAAGGCACCACGACGCACATCCTGATGCGGCGCTTCAAGGAAGACGGCGTGATGCTGGAGGGCAAAGACGAGAGCGCCCGCCGCAGCGTCGTGCTGTAGGCGACATTCAGCAGGAGCGAGAGCGAGTTCGATGCCCAGCCTGTCGACCGGCGACCGCTTGCCTCCGCCGCGCGCCGAGCTGCGCGCGGCGCGGATCGCCGAGCGCGTGCAGGCGGTGCCCGCCTCCGGCATTCGCCGCTTCTTCGACATCATCGCCTCGATGGAGGACGTGATTTCGCTGGGCGTGGGCGAGCCGGATTTCGTGACGCCCTGGCCGATTCGCGAGGCGGCGATCCGGGCGATCGAGCAGGGCCTGACGCACTACACCTCGAACTTCGGGCTGCGCGAGCTGCGCGAGGCGATCGCCGCGCAACTCGAGCGGCGCTACGGGCTGGAGTACGACCCTGAGACGGAGATGGTGATCACGACGGGCGTGTCGGAGGGTCTGGATCTCGCCGCGCGCACGATCATCAATCCGGGCGACGAGGTGATCGTGCCCGATCCGTCCTACGCGGCGCACGCGCCAGCCGTGGTGCTGGCCGGCGGGACGGTCGTGCCCATCGCGACGGAGGCGGCGGACGGTTTCGCGCTCAACCCCGACGCGGTGGCGGCGGCGATTACGCCGCGCACGCGGGCGATGCTGCTCGGCTACCCGGCCAATCCGACCGGGGCTGCGCCCTCGCGCGAGGAGCTTGCGCCGATCGCGGCGCTGGCGGTCAAGCACGATCTGTTGGTGATCTCCGACGAGATTTACGACCGGCTGGTCTACGGCGGCGCGGAGCACACGCCGCTGGCGGGGCTGCCGGGGATGCGCGATCGGACGATTACGTTGGGCGGCTTCTCGAAGAGCCACGCGATGACCGGCTGGCGGGTCGGCTGGGCGGCTGCGCCGCCCGACCTGTTCGCGGGAATGCTCAAAATTCATCAGTACGCGATGATGTCGGCGCCGACGCTGGCGCAATGGGCGGCGCTTGAGGCGGTGCGCTCCGGCGAGGAACATGTTATCGCGATGCGCGAGGAGTACGATCGCCGGCGGCTGCTGATGTGGCAGGGGTTTAACCAACTCGGGCTGACCTGCGCGGAGCCGCGCGGGGCGTTCTACGCTTTTCCGTCGGTCGCGGGCAGCGGTTACGACGAGGAGACCTTCGCGGAGCAGCTGCTATTGCAGGAGCAGGTCGCGGTGGTGCCGGGCACGGCGTTTGGGGCGGCGGGGGCGGGGCATGTGCGGGCTTGCTATGCGACTTCGTATGAGGAGATTGAGGATGCGCTGGAGCGGATTGAGCGGTTTTTGCGGAATGCGCCGTTGGTGAAGTAGGGGCTCTCGCACCTCATGTCCGCACCCCCGCGCTCTCCGCTCGTCACCCCCGCGCGAAAGAGATCCGTCATACCCGCGCTCGCCGCGGGTATCTCGCCGTGCCCAGCGCCAAGCCTCGCTCCCCGCTCCCGCCTCTATCGCCCGCTCCGTGCGCCCTGCTATCCTGCGCCGCAGACCTGAGGGGCGACCATGAACGACGGTGACGCAGCGGGGCAACGAGGCGATGGCAGCGAGGATGCCGTGCCTCAGTGGGTGCTTGACCGCATCACAGACGATGGTGTGCTGGATCTGAGCGGCGAGGACCTCGGCGGCGAGATTCCGGCGTGGGTTTGCCAGCTCACCGACCTGCGAGGGTTGAACCTCACCCGCTGCCGTCTGGGTGGCGCGATCCCGCCCGAACTCGGCCAACTCACTAACCTCACCACCTTGTGGTTGGGCGACAACCACTTGACCGGCGCGATCCCGCCCGAACTCGGCCAACTCACCAATCTCACCGGCTTGGGGCTGAGCGAAAACCAGTTGGACGGCGCAATCCCGCCCGAACTCGGCCAACTCGCAAAGCTCACCAGCTTGGGGCTGGGCGGTAACCGGCTGACCGGCGCAATCCCGCCCGAACTCGGCCAACTCGCAAAGCTCACCAGCTTGGGGCTGGGCGGTAACCGGCTGACCGGCGAAATCCCGCCCAAACTGGGCCAACTCGCAAACCTCACCCGCTTGGGGCTGGGCGGTAACCAGTTGGACGGCGCAATCCCGCCCGAACTCGGCCAACTCACAAACCTCACCCGCTTGCAGCTGTACGGAAACCGATTGACCGGCGAAATCCCGCCCGAACTGGGCCAACTCGCAAAGCTCACCAGCTTGGGGCTGAACGGAAACCGATTGACCGGCGAAATCCCGCCCGAACTGGGCCAACTCGCAAAGCTCACCAGCTTGGGGCTGAACGGAAACCAACTGACGGGCACGATCCCAGCCGAACTGGGCGAGCTCACGAAGCCCACCAACGGTGAGGGTACCGTGCCCGAGTGGGTGCGTGACCGCATCACGGACGAGGGCGTGCTGAATCTGCATGCCGATGACCTCGCCGGTGAGATGCCGGCATGGGTTTGTCAGCTCACCGACCTGCGAGAATTGAACCTCGCCGACTGCCGTCTTGCAGGCACGATCTCGCCCGAGCTGGGTAACCTCACACACCTCACTGGCTTGTGGCTGAGCGGAAATCGGTTGAGCGGCGCGATCCCATCCGAGCTGGGCAAGCTCACGAACCTCACTGGACTGGGGCTGAACGGAAACCAGTTGAAGGGCACGATTCCGCCCGAGTTGGGCAAGCTCACAAAGCTCACCGTCTTGCAGCTGCACAGAAACCAGTTGACTGGCGCGATTCCGCCCGAGTTGGGCAAGCTCACAAAGCTCACTGGCCTGCGGCTGGGCGAAAACCAGTTGGACGGCGAAATCCCGCCCGAACTGGGTCAACTCACCAATCTCACCAGCTTGCAGCTGGGCGAAAACCAGTTGGACGGCGAAATCCCGCCCGAACTGGGTCAACTCACAAACCTCGCCAGCTTGCAGCTGTTCGGTAACCAGCTGGATGGCGCGATCCCGCCCGAACTGAGCAAGCTCGCAAACCTCACCAGCTTGGGGCTGAACAGAAACCAGTTGGACGGCGAAATCCCGGTCGAACTGGGTCAACTCACAAACCTCACCAGCTTGCAGCTGTTCGGCAACCAGCTGACCGGCGAAATCCCGCCCGAACTGAGCCAACTCACAAACCTCACCAGCTTGCATCTGAGCGGTAACCAGCTGGACGGCGAAATCCCTGCCGAACTGAGCAAGCTCGCAAACCTCACCAGCTTGTGGTTGAACGAAAACCAGTTGACCGGCCCGATCCCGCCCGAACTGAGCAAACTTACGAACCTCGCTAATCTGTCGCTGGGCAGAAACCAGCTGGCCGGAACGATCCCGCCCGAACTGGGCAGGCTCACAAGGCTCACCGACTTGTGGTTGAACGAAAACCTGCTGACCGGAACGATCCCGCCCGAACTGGGTCAGCTCGCAAACCTCACCCGCTTGTCGCTGAACGAAAACCTGCTGACCGAGGCGATCCCGCCTGAACTGAGCAAGCTTACAAAACTCACCGACTTGCGGCTGTACGAAAACCAGCTGACTGGCCCGATCCCGCCCGAACTGGGCCAACTCGCAAACCTCACTGGCTTGTGGCTGACCGGAAATCAGTTGACTGGCCCGATCCCGGCCGAACTCGGCCAGCTCACAAACCTCACTGGCTTGGGACTGGACGAAAACCATCTGACGGAGACGATCCCGGCCGAACTCGGCCAGCTCGCAAATCTCACCGACTTGCGGCTGGGCGGAAACCAGCTGACCGGCGAGATCCCAGCCGAACTGGGCCAACTCGCAAACCTCACCGACTTGCGGCTGGGTGGAAATCAATTGGCTGGCCCGATCCCAGCCGAACTCGGCCAGCTCCCAAACCTTATCGACTTGCGGCTGGGTGGAAATCAATTGGCTGGCGCGATCCCAGCCGAACTCGGCCGGCTCCCAAACCTCACCAGCTTGGAGCTGGATGGAAACCAATTGGACGGCGCGATCCCAGCCGAACTCGGCCAGCTCCCAAACCTCACCGACTTGCGGCTGGACCGGAACCGACTGACGGGCGAACTGCCGCGCGCACTGCGGAGACTACGCCTGAAGCTTCTCGCTCTTGATCCGTCAATAAGTGGGCTGTCGCCTGAACAGCAACGGGTTGTGGCGCAAAGCGCTGCTCGGCCCGATGATGAGGTTGCTGCAATGATCGCTGCTGGCGAGTCGAAGACCGTCGAGTTCAAGTCGACGCTCCGAGTGAATCTCCACACTGGCAAGCCCGACAAGGACATAGAGCATGAAGCACTCAAGAACATCGCGGCCTTCCTCAATACTGATGGCGGCACACTCGTCATTGGTGTGGACGACGATGGGAATCCGCTTGGTCTCGACAACGATCGCTTTCTCGACGACGACAAGGTGCTGGATGAGGACAAGATGGGGCTACACCTGCGCAACATCGTGAACGACCAGATCGGCGCGAACGTTTGGGGCAGCGTCCATCCTGAATTCACCTCGTACCGCAACGAGCGCGTGCTCGTGATCCGCTGCGACAAGTCCAATTTCCCGGTCTACGTCGGCAAAGACGACGAGTTCTACATCCGCACCGGCCCCGGGGCAACGCCGCTGCGGCCGAGGGAGATTACGCCCTACATCAACAGCCACTTTTCTGATTCGGCTCCGCCTGCGGAGGATGGCGCGACCGACAGCGCGTAGGGGGCTCGCGGAACCCCCATCATTCCTGCGTGGGCGGGAATCTACGTGGTGGGCGTTGCTGTGCTGGCTTTGAATGTTCGGTGGTGGCGGGGGAGTGGTTTAGGTGGGCCGTCGGGATGTCGAGGCGTGTACGGGCGGTGAGGATCGCCTGGGTTCCTGCCTGCGCAGGAATGACGGAGGCGCGCGCGGGGCGCCGTGCTGGGCTCGGCGAGATACCCGCGGCAAGCGCGGGTATGACGGATCTCTTTCGCGCGAGACGGTCTCTTTCGCGCGGGACGGTCTCTTTCGCGCGGGCTGGCGGAGGTGGTTGCGCGGAGGGGGTGGAGCGTGGGTTGGGAGCGCTGTGGGCCGGCGGCGGGTATCATTGGTTGTATGAGTGAATTGCCTGATGCGCCGCGGCCTGGGGGAGGGGGCGATGATGCCAGCTTGCGGATTACGCAGGTGCAGGCGCGGCCGCGGGTGGTTGATGGGGGGGAAGCGGATCAGACGCGGCTGGAGCTGCGGCTGGGGACTACGCGGGGGGAGATTGCGGCGCTGCTGGATGTGAGCGAGGGGCAGCCTGGGGCGGTCGTGTTCTGCTCGGGGGCGATGGGCGGCGAGCATGAGGTGATCGGGCCTGGGGGGCGCGTCTATGAGCGGCTGGCGGGCGAGCTGCCGGCGCAGGGCGTTTCGACGCTGCGCATCCACTACCGGATGGCGGGCGAGTTTGAGGAGTGCGTGCTGGATGTGCTGGGCGCGTGCTCGTTTCTGGGCGGCGTGGGCGCGGAGCGGGTGGTGCTGGTGGGGCATTCGTTCGGCGGCGCGGTGGTGATCAAGGCGGGGCAAATCCTGCCGATGGTCTGCGGGGTCGTCTCGCTTTCGCCGCAGCTGTTCGGGACGCGGCAGGTGGAGCAGTTGGGCAAGCCGCTGCTGCTGGTACACGGCACGGCGGACGGGATTTTGCATCACGCGGCCAGCGAGGACATTTACAAGCGGGCGCTGGAGCCGAAGCGGATGGTGTTAATTCCCGACGGCGGGCACGGTCTGGCGGAGGATCCGGAGACGGTGCATCGGGAGCTGAGCGGGTTCATCCGCCAGCTGGCGGGCCCGCGGGAATGACGGCGCTGAGGCGAATGGCGTTATCGCTGGCGCTGCTGGCGGCGATTGCTCCGGTAGCGGCGCAGGGTCCGTCGCAGACGAGTACGCGGCTGGAGCCGGGCGTGAATTTGGTCGGCTGGACGGGCGAGACGACGCCGGTGTCGCAGCTTTTCCGCGAGATTCCGCGGCTGGAGGCGGTCTGGGCGTGGGATTCCGAATTGCGCGCCTGGCTGGTCGCGGGGCGCGGGGCGCCGGACTGGGCGGGCGGCCTGGGCGCGGTCAGCGCGGGGATGGGTTTGCGGTTGCAACTGGGCGGCGGCGAGTCGTTCGTCTGGCGGCGCTCGACCGAGCCGACGCGCGGGCTGGTGCGGCTTTGGACGGGCTGGAATCTGGTCGCGTGGAGCGGGACGGACGGCGCGACGATCGATGCTGTTGGCAAGGGGATCGGCGCGTCGCTTGTTTCGATTCGCCGCTGGGATGCCGCAAATCAGCGCTATCGTTCTGCGGTTTCCGGCGTGCGGCGGGGGGAGGCGCTGTGGGTGCGGGTCAGCCGCACGGTCAACTGGCTTCAGCCGACGGGCATTGCGCCGCGGCTCGTTTTCCCCGGCGGCGCGTCGGCTGATGCGCGCCAGAGGGCTGAGCGGCTCATCCCCTCGTTCTTGACTTTCTTCCGCGAAGAGTTCGGTATCGAGGCGGACGGCTCGGCGTATGAGATCTGGATGCCCGCGTCGGGCGAAGGGTTGCGCCAGGCGGCGATTGATCGCGGCCTCGAACCAGAACGCGCCGACGGACTGATTAGCCAGTGGAACTCCGTCCCCGGCTGGCTCGACAACAACCTGGTTCCGGGCAAGGATGCGACTGTGCTGGGCCAGCCAAGTCGAGAGGAGATCAGCTGGGTGGCGCTGCTGGCGCACGAGTACTTCCATCTCGTGCATTCGCAGCTGACCGGCGACAACCTCTGGCCGCCGCTCTGGGTGTACGAGGGCGCCGCCGAGTGGGCCACAGACGTGTACCTGGTAGCCCTCGGCGAGGCCGACTGGGACGAGCGGCACGAGGAGGTCCGCAGCCTCGCCATCGGCGGGCCGCCTCTGGCGGAGACCATTCACGGCGACACGCAAGACTGGCCTTACCGGCTCGGCTGGCTGGCGATCAGCCGGCTCAACGAGCGCGTCGGGTCCGACGACGCCTGGATCGAGTTCTGGCGGCGCACGACGCCGACCAGCTCAGGCCCGCACGGGCGCTGGACGGCTAAGCTGGATTGGGAGGATGTGTTTGAAGATGCTTTCGGCGTCTCCACCGCCGACTTCTACACCGAGTTCAACGACTGGATTGGGCCGGCCGCGATTGAGAATACGGAAGGTCCGCCCGGCCGGATTCGCGGGCGCGTGCTCGGACCGTCCGGCGCGCCGCTCGCCCGATTGACGGTACAGGCGACCCGAGTCGAGTACGGTACCGACAACGAGTGGCCCGCCCCCACTACCACGGATGCGAGTGGTCGATTCTCGCTCGCCACCAAGAGCGAGGGAATGCACCGCCTTTCGATCCAGATCAACGACGATTGCCGGCGGCATTACGCGGGCAGCGGCGTCGCGGAGTTCTACACCGACGCGACGCTGGTCAGCGCGGCCGCGGGCGCAGCCGATGTTACGATCCGACTGCCCGCCGACGCCTGCGGCTGGGGCATTCGCGGCCGGGTCGTTGATTCCAGCGGCGAGCCGCTTGCCGGCGTGACCGTGTCCGCGTGCGAGGCGACGAGGTATCACTGCAGCGAAGATGAGCGCAGCGCGCTCGACGGATCGTTTGCTGTGGCCGCCCCTGTTCCCGGCGAATATTCCGTGCGTTTCGAGCTGGTGGAAGGCTGCTCCGTCTTCTACCGCACAGGCGGGGCGACGCCCTACCTGGAGGAGGCGACGCCAATTCGGATTAGCGGCGCCGATGTGGGCGGCGTTACGATGCGAGTGCCGCAACATGTCTGCTCCTGGCGAATCATCGGGCGAATTGCGCGGGCCGACGGGCAACCCTTCAGCCATACGTACATCTCGGCTTGCCGCGCGTTGAACGGCGAATGCGTGGCGACGGCACCCGTGCGCAGCGACGGTTCTTTCGCGGTCGCCGCGCCTGTCGACGACTCTTACCGGCTGAGCTTCGGGCTCGACAGTTGCGAGATATATTTCCGCGAGGATGGTCTCACGGCCGATCCGGGGGCGCACTCCACCTTCCGCGTCGCCGGCGGCGATCTGCGCCTCAGCCCGCGGCGGATTCCGGCCGGGATGTGCGGGCGCTGAATTCTCGGGCGCGTGACCGATGCCCAAGGCTCGCCCATCGCGCGCCGCGATCACCTCGCAGAACCGCCGTAAAGCCTCTCACGCATCTTCCTCCGCATCGCGCAGGGCGAACAGGCCCGGCCCGACACGGCGGAACGCCGACGCCTCGCCCGCATTCCTCATGTGGGCGTTCAACGCGCCCTTCATCGAATCTTCCGGCTTGAGGGCCTTGCTCGCCCAGAGGCCGGCGTCCAGCGCGCGGCGGGTGATTTCGCTGAAGTGCAGCGGCCCGTCCGCGGCGCGGAGCACGCAGATCGCCGCATCGATCGCCGCCAGCGGCTGTTCGGGCTTGCATTCGTGGAGGTACGGCGGGCGAGGCTCGCTCACCGGGCGGGTGGAAGGCGCGAGCAGATCTTCCAGCCGCTCGATGCCCGCGCTTACCGCCTCGCGCTGTGCCTGCAGGTTGGCGATCTGCTGATCGAGCGCTTCACGCTGCGCACGCTGTTCCTGCAGCTGCTTCGCCGCCTGATCCCGAAAGACCTCGTCGCGGCGCGGCGCGCTCTGACTTGTCATGCGCTCGGCATGCGCGCGGAGTTAGGCGCCGTCGGGCGGGTTGGCGGCGGAGATGCCGAGGCGGTCGGCGATGGCGCGGGCGGCGTTGGTCAGCTCCATGGGGATGACCCACTTGGTGCTGCTGCTGTCGCCCAGCGTCTTCATCATCTCGAGGTATTGCAGGCCCATGGTGTTGCCGTGCGCCGTGGACGCCGCCTCATTGAGCAGGCCGAGCGCTTCGGCGTAGCCGGTCGCTTCGAGCACCTGCGCCTCGCGGTGGCCTTCGGCCTGGAGGATCGCGGCCCGCTTCTCGCCTTCGGCCTGCAGGATTGCGGCCTGCCGCTCGCCTTCGGCGACGTTGACCTGGGCGTCGCGGGTGCCTTCGGACTCGGTGATCTGCGCGCGGCGGGTGCGCTCGGCGGACATCTGGCGGGTCATGGCCTCGGAGATGGCGGGCGGCGGCTCGATTTCGCGGATTTCGACCGCGGTGACCTTGACGCCCCAGCGGTTCGTCACATCGTCGAGCTTGACCTGCATCTGCGCGTTGATGTCGTCGCGGCGCGAGAGGACCTCGTCGAGGTCCATTTCGCCGATCACGGCGCGCAGGGTGGTGGTGGCGAGTTGGCGGGCCGCGCCGAGGTAGTCGCGCACCTCGAGCACGGTGCGCTCGGGCTCCATCACGCGCAGGTAGACGACGAAGTCGACATCGACGCCGGCGTTGTCCTTGGTGATGTTGCGCTGGGGGGGCACGTCGAAGTACTGCTCGCGCAGGTCGACCTTGTGCCCGCTCTGGATGACGGGGATGATCCAGACGAGGCCGGGGCCTTTCATGCCGACGTAGCGGCCAAGCTGGAATTTGGCGACCCGCTCGTAGTCGCGGACGAAGTTGATGATGGCCATGGGCGTCGCTCCAAGCGCTGCGCCGCGTCTGGTGATGGGCGTCGTAGTGACTGGCGGCGCGCAGGCGATTATACCTGCGGGATGAGACGCTCGACTCTGCGGCGCAGCGCGGCCTACGGCTGGCTGCGAATTTCGCGCCCGCTGACCGCGCCGGCGATCGGTCTGACGGCGGCGCTGTGCGTGCTGGCCTGGACCGACGGCGGGGGCGCGTGGCACGAGCCGCTGCGCTACGGGCTGGCGATCGGCCTGCTGGCGGCGGCGGCGGCGCTGGTCAACGACGCGGCGGATGGGCGGCGCGACTCGTTGGTGCGCGTCTGGCGGCCGGTGCCCACGGGGATCGTCGGCGCGCGGGCGGCGCGGACGGTTGCGGCGGCGCTGGCCGCGGGCGGCCTGGCGTTGGCGGGCTCGCTGGGTTGGCAGCCGCTGCTGATTGCGGCGGCTCTGGCCGCCACGGCCGGCGTCTACAGCCAGGCCTGGCGCGGCGCGATGGGCGGCGCGGCCTGCTTCGCGCTGGCGGCGCTGCTGATTCCGCTCGGCGCGGCGCTGGTGGGCGGGAGCTCGAGCGGAGCGGCGAGCGGGGCGCTCTGGTGGGTCGCGCCGGTGGGCGCGGCCGCGGGGCTGGCGTTCTTCGTGGTCTACAAGCTGCCCGATTTCGAGCGGGACGACGCGGACGGCTCGCGCAATCTGCTGCACTGGGCGGGGATCGACGCGGCGGTGCCGACGGCCTGGGCGGCGGTCGCGCTGGCGCTGGCGCTGGCGTTGTCGTCGATCAACCTCGACGGCTATGAGGCGGCGTGGATTTACGCGCCGCTGGCCTGGCTGCTGCTCTGCGCGGTCGGCTCAACCGTCGCCCTGCTGCGGCAGGTCACGGAGCAGCGACTCTGGTGGCAGCGCGCGCTGCTCTGCCCCGGGCTGCTGGCGCTGGTCGTGGGCTGGATGGGCGCGATGTCGCCCCACTGACGCGCCCGTCACTCCCACTGGGGCGCCGGCGTTTGGTAGCTTGCGCTCAATTGGATCGATTGGCCCCGAGAGACGAGGAGCCGCATGCCCGATTCGCAGGACCGGTCGCAGGACTGGCAGCCGGAGGTTGACGAGCTGAACGAGCGGCGTCGGCTCGCGCTCAAGATGGGCGGCGAGGAGCGGGTCGGCCGACAGCACGAGTTGGGCAAGCTGACGATCCGCGAGCGGATCGAGGCGATTGCCGACCCGGGCAGCTTCCACGAAATCGGCGGGCTGGCGGGCTACGGGACTTACGAGGATCGCAAGTTCGTCGATTTCAAACCGCTGCCCTACATCGGGGGGCTGGCGACGGTGGACGGGCGCAAGGTGGTCGTGGGCGGCGAGGATTTCACGGTTTCTGGCGGCGCTGCGGACATTTCCACGCAGGAGCGCTTTAAGAGCCTCTTTCTCGCCGATATGGCGCGGGAGTACCGCGTTCCGCTGATCGTCTTTCACGAAGGCGCGGGGGCGAATGTGGCCGCGGAAGGCGACGGGCACGGGCATCTGCCCAGCTCGTTCGATGTGTTCGGGCCGGACATTCGCGCGGGGCAGGAGGTGCCGCTCGTTTTCTCCGTGGCCGGCGCGACGGCGGGCGGCGTCGCCGCGCGGGCGATGCTGGGGCACTTTACGGTGATGACGCCGAGCGGCGCGCTTTTCGCCGGTGGGCCGCCGCTGGTCGAGCGCGCGCTGGGCGCAAAGGTGACCAAAGACGAGTTGGGCGGCCCCGATGTGCATGTCGCGCGTTCGGGGGCGATCGATAACCGCGCCAAGGACGAGTACGACGCCGTGCGGCAGATGAAACAGTTTCTGCACTACATGCCGAGCAACGTGTACGAGCAGCCGCGCGTGCTGCCGAGCGCCGATCCGCCCGACCGTGAGGAGCAGGAGCTGCTCTCGATCGTACCGCGCAAGCGGACCCGTCCCTACGATATGCGGCGCGTGGTCGAGCTGATTGTGGACGACGGCGAGTACTTCGAGGTCAAGCCGGAGTTCGGCTCGACCGTGCATACGATTTTCGCCCGCGTCGGCGGTTACGTCGTGGGGATCGTGGCCAACAACCCGCGGATGCTGGCCGGCGCGATGACCGCGGATTCCGCAGACAAGCAGGGGCATTTCGTCGAGCTGTGCGACCACTTTCACATTCCGCTGGTGTTTCTGGCCGACGTGCCGGGCTTCATGCTCGGTCCGCAAGCCGAAGCGACGGGCACGCTGCGCCACGGCATGCGGGCTTATTGGGCGACCTATCTGGCGACGGTGCCGGTCTTCACGGTGATCACGCGCAAGAACTACGGTATGGCGGGCCAGGCGACAGCCAACGTGGGCAGCATCAACTACCGCGTCGGCTGGCCCTCGGGCGACTGGGGCTCGATCCCGATCGAGGGCGGCGTCGCGGCGGCCTATCGGCGCGAGATCGAAGCCGCGCCGGACCCGGACAAGCGGCGGCGCGAGATCGAGGAGCATCTGCTGCAATTCCGCAACCCGTTCCGCACCGCGGAGGCGTTCGGCATTGAGGACATCATCGACCCGCGCAAGACGCGCTCCTACATCTACCGCTTCCTGGAGCACGCTTACGAATCCGTCGCCCGCACACTGGGCGTCAAAGCCAAGGCCGGCGTGCGGCCCTGAGCCGCGCGGCAGGTCGGAAAGACCGCGAACAGCAGTAGAGGAGTGCTACATGTCCGTTTTCACCGTTCCGCAGGACGCGCAAGAATGGGTTCGCAACCACACGCAGCAGTACCTCGACAGCGACGGCGCGGAGGGGCATATGTGGGATCGCCCCGACGGCGGCGGGCAAATTCCCTGCCTGTTGCTGGTGACGACCGGGCGGCGTTCGGGCGAGCAGCGCACGCTGCCGCTGATCTACGGCGAGGCGGACGGCGCGTATGTGATCGTCGCCTCGAAGGGCGGCGCGCCGTCGCATCCGGCCTGGTATCTGAATCTCGACGCCAACCCCGATGTCTGGATTATGGTCGGGCCGGAGCAGATGGAAGCTACGGCGCGCACCGCGCAGGGCGAGGAGCGCGAGCGGCTCTTCGCGCAGATGGCCGAGTCGTTCGCGCCCTATAACGACTACGCCGAGCGCGCGGGCAAGGCCGACCGCGAGATTCCGGTCGTCGTGCTCGAACCGAAGCGGGGGTAGCGCCGCATGCAGCTCGGCGAACGACGCATCCAGCTGGCGCTTCGCGGCGGCGCGCTGCTGCTGTTGGCGCTGGTGATCACGGCGATCGGGCTGTTGTCGGCGCTGGCCTCGACGGGGCGTGATTTGGACGATCTGCGCGTGCAAAACGCGCACGCCGTCGAGCTGGCCTCGCAGCTGCGGCAGGAATCGGACGACCTGACGCGGATGGCGCGGCTCTACGCCGTGAGCGGCGACGAGCGCTTCCGCGAGTATTTCAACGAGATACTCGAGATCCGCAACGGCGACGCGCCGCGTCCGGAGGGTTACGCCTGGGTGTACTGGGATTTCGTGCTGCCCGAGGGCGAGCGTCCGAGCAGCGGCGGTGAGGCGATGTCGCTGGCCGAGCTGCGCGAGCGCGCCGGGCTGACCGCCTCCGAAGCGGCGCTGCTCGCGGAAGCGGAGGCGAACTCGAACTCGCTCGTGGATCTGGAGCGCCGCGCGTTTGAGGCTGTGGAGGTTGGCGATCGAGAGACGGCGATCGCGCTGCTGCACGGTGTGGAGTATCTGCGCGGGAAGGCGTCGATCATGTCGCCTATTGCGCAAACTTACGCCGAGGTGGTCGAGTCGCGCCGGTCTTCGATAGGGGATCTGGAGAGCCAGCGCGATGGGTTGGAGGTTGGTCTATATGTCGTGCTGGGTGTTGCGGTGGCGGCGGCGGCGGCCTTGGCCGGCGCAACCCTGGCTGCCCGCTCTACCGGCTGACGCGCTATCGCGCCCGCCCTATAGGGCCGGGCTGTCCCAGCGGTCGGCGGTATGCGCAGGGCGGCTCGGCATAATATTCAGTGCAGCCCCAAAACGCGCTGTAGGGACCTTCAATCAACCGCAGCGTGCCGACTTTGCAGCGCGGACAGATCGCGACGGGCACCGCGCAGGCGTCGTTGGAGCACGCGGCCTGCCCGCCGCCCACAATCAGAAAGCCGCGTGAACATTCGCCGCAGCGCCGGGCCTGATATTCACAGAGCGGATAGTTGGTGCAGCGTCGCGTCTTGCCGCTCTGCGACACGACCAGGCGCCCGTCGCAGCGTGGGCACGGCGGCGCGTCGTCGGCTGCGAACGCGCCGAGCCGGGCGATATCGGGTTGCTCGCGTCGCAACTCCTGCACGAATGTCGATGGGCGCAGCGCATCCGCAACCAAGTACGCGCGCCGCCGCGCCCGCGTAATCGCCACGTAGAACAGGCGGCGCTCTTCGGCGTACGGGAACGGACTCGATTCGCTCAGCACCAGGCCGAGCAGTGGATCATCCTCTCGCTTCGAGGGAAAGCCAGAGCGTCCATCCAGCAGGTCAAGCACGATCACGTAATCGGCTTCGCTCCCTTTGGCGCCATGCACTGTGCTGAACTCGAGTCGAATGTTGGAGCGGGGCGAGCGCAATCGGAGGTTCCGCAGACTCCTTCGGTAGCGGGCAAGGACAAGCACTGAAGCCTCTTGCTGTTGCGATACGCGAGCGGCGATATCGGCTAGCGCCTCGGCTGCGCCGGCAATCTGATCCGCGGCAGCTACGATCACCAGCCCGCCGTCGTTGCCGCGTTCCGCGCCGTGCAGCGAGCGCCGCGTCTGTTCCGGATTGCGTTGGATAAACGCACTGGTTGGGCGAATGATCGACTCGCCGTATCGAAAGGTCCGGGCCAGTTCACAGCGCTGCACGAAGCCGAGCTGATCGCCGCAGCGCGTCATCAAGCCGACATCGCTGCCGGCGAAGCGGTTAATCGACTGCCAATCGTCGCCGACCAGAAAGTACACGACGCCGGGGCCTCTGAGCGCCTCCAGCAACGCCAGCCGGCCGGCCGAGATGTCCTGAAACTCGTCGACCAGCACGTGGCGGAACGGCGATTTCCACTGCCCAAGCCGAATTGTCTCGGCCGCGTTGTTGATCAGATCGTCGAAATCGATCGCGTCTTCGGCGCGCAGCATCTGCTCGTAGCGCTCCCAGACGCGCTCGAACAGATCCAAAAACGCTTCGCTGCGCACCACGTTAGGCAAGTTCGCTGCGCGTTGGCGCAGCTGCTCCATCGTCAGTCCGGCCGTCTTGACCAGGCTGAGGAATGTTGCGAGCAATTGCCCCAGCCACGAAGCAATGATGCGTCGCAGGTTGTTCAGCAGCTGCTTGACGGGCGTTCGTTCGAAGCGCACGCCATGCGCTCGGAGGTTGTTCTCCAGGGTCGGCAGCAGTGAACCGTTCCGTTGTTGCCAGCTGTATGTCTCGATCAACGGCGTCCCGTACTTCTCGTGCAGATTCCGTTTCCACAGCACGCCGTCACCGTAGTTCGACCAGTGCGACGGCGGCTCTCCGTCCGCATCCAGCGCAAAGTGCTCGATGTAGATGCCGTAATCCGGCAGGTAGAAATCGGGCTGGTACTGTCGGTGCCGAGGGTCCGCCGTGTCGACGCGGTAGGGCGCCTCATATTGAAAAGCGATCCCGTTGAGTGAAAGGAAGTTGGCGATTTCCAGCTCTTCGTAGCTCTTCACCTGCTCGCCGCTCAGTGTGCGCAACTCGATGCCGCGCACGTAGCTCCGATAGTCGGAAAAGCTGTCGAAATCGAACGGCGATTGATACGGCTGGCCGTGGTAAGAGGCGAACTGCGCCAGCGCGTCGGAATCCGACGGCGATTCCATCAACTCGTCGATGATCCGATCGAACGCCTCACTGCGCGCCAGCCGGTCTTCCGCCAGCCGCGAGATTTTCGGCGCGGATGAGACATCGCCGATGATCTCGCGCCCGAAGGCATGGAATGTGCGAACCGCGACGCCGCTGAAATCAGATCCCAACCGTGTGCGAATCTCCTCCGCCGCCTTGCGGTTGAACGCCAGAACGAGAATTTCCTCAGCAAGCGCTCCCTCGTTGTGGACCAAGTGCGCGATTTTGCCGATGATTATGCTCGTTTTACCTGTGCCGGCACCGGCGAGCACGAGCGTCGCTTCTTCTTCGGTTGCAATTGCCGCCGCCTGCTCGTCCGTCGGCGTCATCCCGAACAACGCCGACATCGCATCATGCACAGCTGGCAGCGCCGCCGCCGTATAGCGGCGGTTCGCTTCGGCGCGGGCGCGCTCGAATTGGTCGGGCACTGTCAAGGCGTCGATGTGGTTATAGGCCTGTAATGCGTTGCTTCGCAGCTGCGCTCGCACGATGGCAGCGTCGGCGCTGCTCAGCGCCAAGGCGGTCTGCTGCCGAATTTGCTCGCCCTCGTCATAGCGCAGATAGCGTTCGCCCACGAGCGCACGATCGAGCTCGACCTGCTGCGCGACGATGCGCTCGCTGACTTTTCCCGCCTGCCGCCCAGCCTCTTCGCGCAGCGCCGAAGCGAGCAGCGCCGCCTCCTGTTTCTGCAAACCACCGACGGCGTGCTGTGCGCCGCGTGTCGTGTGGACAGTCAGTCGCGCCCAGAGCGGCGATCGGTCCTCGATGACATTATCGATATCGCCGAACGGTAGCTCAACGCGACTGCGGCCATCCGCGATGGTCAGTACATCATCTGCGAATGAAACCGCCGCCGCACCGCGACCGAGCAGACGGTACAGCGCGATCGCTTGCGCGATGGTCGGCCGAGGTGGTTCTATCGTCATTACGCGATCAGGCAGGCGCTGGCGGCAGGCCGACGGCGTCTTTGACTTCGGTTAGGACTTCTTGGGCGATTCGGCGGGCGCGTTGGGCGCCTTCGGCGAGGACCTCATCCACCTGCTCGGGGTGGGTCGCCAGCTCCTCGCGACGGGCGCGGATTGGGGCGAGGGTGTTGTTGATGCTTTCGGCCAGTTGGGACTTGCAATCTACGCAGCCGATGCCCGCCGTGGTGCATTGGTTGTAGATTTCGGGCTGGCGCTGGGGGCCGAAGACGCCGTGCAGGGAGTAGACGTTGCAGACTTCGGGGCGGCCGGGATCGGTACGGCGGACGCGCTGCGGATCGGTGATTGCGCCGCGCACGACTTTGGCGGTCTCCTCCGGGGTAGCGGCCATATCGACCGCGTTGCCGTAGGACTTGCTCATTTTGCGGTTATCGAAGCCGAGCACCATTGGGGCGTTGGTCAGTTCCGCTTCCGGCTCGGGGAAGACATCGCCGAAGTGGCGGTTGAAACGCCGCACGATCTCGCGCGCGAGTTCGAGGTGCGGCAGCTGATCCTCGCCGACGGGCACCTTGTTGGCGCGGTAGAGCACGATGTCGGCGGTTTGCAGCACGGGGTAGCCGACCAGCCCGTAGTTGACGTTATCGGGCTGGGAGCGCACTTTTTCCTTGAACGTGGGGACGCGCAGCAGCATGCCGTTGGGCGTGACCATGCTCAGCAGCAGGTGCAGTTCGGAGACTTCGGGCACGTGGCTCTGCACGTAGAGGATGGTTTCCTCG
This sequence comes from Dehalococcoidia bacterium, assembly GCA_965203165.1. Taxonomy (GTDB): domain Bacteria; phylum Chloroflexota; class Dehalococcoidia; order Bin125; family Bin125; genus CATQGW01. Next base: position 2,572,937 of record OZ241849.1, on the reverse strand, counting down.
GGGCGAATGCCGGCTGCGAGCAAGTCCATCGCTGTTTCGCGCACGTTGGCGCGCAGCTTGTCGGTGTCGGTGAGCGTGGTGAGCGAGTGCAGATCGACGATCGAGTAGATGCACTCGTAGCGGTCCTGCAGCGCGACGAAGTTTTGGATGGCTCCGAGGTAGTTGCCGATGTGCTGGCGTCCGGTGGCGCGGATGCCGGCGAAGACGCGGTCCTGCATGGGCGCAGATTCCTCTCTGGTGTTTCGGATGTTGGGGGTTGGCGTTACATTTCATCAGGCGCGGAGACGCCGATCAGGCGCAGGGTGGCGGCGAGCGCACACTTGGCCGCTTCAACGAGCGTGAGCCGCGCGGCAGAACGGGCGGGCTCGGCGGCGTCAAGCACGCGGCAGGCGTCGTAGAACTGGGTGAACTGCTGCGCCAGTTCCTGCGCGTAGGTGGTGAGGTGGTGCGGCTCGCGGCGGGCGGCCATATCGGCGATCAGTTCGGGCAGCGTGAGGATTGCGTTGATTAGCGCGTCCTCGCGCTCGTGCGTGAGCAGGTCGAGGTGATCGGCGGAGGCGCTCACGCCCTGTTCGGCGGCGGAGCGCAGGATGCCGGCGCAGCGGGCGTGGGCGTACTTCACGTATGTGGCGGGGTTGCGGCGCGGGTCCTGCGATACCGCGGCGTCAAGGTCGAAATCCATCTGCGCGTCGGCCGAGCGCTGGAGCAGGAAAAAGCGGGTTGCGTCGGCGCCCACCTCTTCGACCAGTTCGCGCAGCGTGACGAGTTCGCCGGTGCGCTTGGACATGCGCACTCGCTCCGTGCCGCGGCGCAGATGCACCAGCTGGTAGAGCAGGACTTCGAGTCGCTCGCCGTCGCCGCCCACGGCGCTGACGGCGGCCTTGGTGCGCGCCACATGGCCGTGGTGATCCGCGCCCCAAACGTCGATCACGCGGTCGAAACCGCGCCGCAGGAATTTGTCGTAGTGATACGCGACATCGGTCGCGAAGTAGGTTTGCTCGCCGCTGCTGCGGACCAGGACATTATCTTTTACGTCGTCCTCGTCGTCGCCGGCGTCCCAGCGGAACCAGGTCGCGCCGTCCTTTTCGACGACGAAGCCGCCCTCGCGCAGCAGCGACATGGCGGACTGATACGACGGCTCCGCGCCGTCTTCGGTCGGCTCGAAGAGCGCGCGCTCCGACTGCCAGCGGTCGAAGCTCACGCCCAGCAGCAGCAGGTCGGCGCGGATTTGGTCGAGCATCAGCTCGAGGCCGCGGTCGATCAGCTCACGGGGCGGCGCTTCTGGGTCGGCGTCGAGCCAACGCTCGCCCTCCTGTTGGGCGACCTGGGCGGCGAGGTCGATCATGTACGCGCCGCCGTAGCCGCCCTCGGGCAAGTCGGCCTCGCGCCCGTGCGCCTGCAGGTAGCGGGCGAGCAGGGTGCGACCGAAGAGGCCGATTTGCGAGCCGGCGTCGTTGACGTAGTATTCGCGCTCGACTTCGCAGCCGGCGGCATCGAGCACTGCGGCGAGGGCGTCGCCGAGCACGGCGCCGCGCCCGTTGCCGACCTGCAGCGGGCCGGTTGGGTTGGCGGAGACGAACTCGAGCTGCACGCGCTCGCCGGTCGGCTCGGCGGCGCAGCCCCAGCGGTCGCCGGCGGCGATCGCTTCGAGCAGTCGGGCGCGCTTCCAGTCGGCGCGGATGCGCAGGTTGATGAAGCCGGGCGGGGCGGCCTCGGCGTCGGCGAGCAGGTCGCGGCGCTCGACGCGGGCGACGATCGCCTCGGCGACTTCGAGCGGCGGCATACGCATCGCGCCGGCCAGGCGCATCGCGAGGTTGCAGGCGTAATCGCCGTGCTCGGGGCTCTGCGAGCGCTGGACGCGGATTTCGGGCGCGGGCACGGAGGGCAGCGCGCCGTCCTGCTGGGCGCTCCGGAGGGCGTCGTCGAGCGCGTCGCGCACCAGTTCGCGTGTGTCGCTGGTCATAGTTGGGGCATCCCCGCTCGTTCAAGAACGCGGTAAGCCCTCAGGATATCAGCGGGCGCTTTAGTGGACGGCGGCGGCACCGGAGACGTTGATGCCGCCGGCGCGATGGCGGAGTAGCTGGTGCTCGGGAGCGCGGAGGTGGGGGTCTTCGTCGAGGATGCGGTTGGCCCAGTTGCGGGCGAGGTTGATCAGACGGTGGTCGGTGAGCTTGGCGACGCGCAGGTCGGGCAGGCCGGCCTGGCGGGTGCCGAAGTATTCGCCGGGGCCGCGCGTCTCGAGGTCCACTTCGGCGAGCTCGAAGCCGTCGGCGGTGCGCTCCATGATGCGCAGCCGCTTCTGGGCCTCGGGCAGCTCGGTGTCGGAGATCAGGAAGCAGCTGGAGGGTCGGTCGCTGCGGCCGACGCGGCCGCGCAGCTGGTGCAGCTGGGCGAGGCCGAAGCGGTCGGCGGCCTCGATCGCCATCACCGTCGCTCGGGGGAGGTCGACGCCGACCTCGACGACGATGGTGGCGACGACCACGCTGGCTGCGCCGGCGGTGAGATCGGCCATCACGGCCTGCTTCTCATCGGCGGGCATTCGGCCGTGCAGCAGGCGCATGCGCGGCGCGAGGTCGGCCAGGGGGCCGTTGCAGAGGCGCTCGAATTCCTGCGTGGCGGAGGCGGCTTCGAGCTTGTCGGACTCCTCGATCAGCGGGCAGATGATGAAGGCCTGATTGCCGGCGGCGGCCTCTTCGCGGATGCGCTCGTAGACCTCATCGCGCTGGTGCGGCTCGATCACGCGGGTGGCGACGCGCTGCCGCCCGGGGGGCAGCTCGTCGATTGTGGAGTTGTCGAGTTCGCCGTAGATGGTCAGCGCGAGCGTGCGGGGGATGGGCGTGGCGGTCATCACGAGCAGGTGAGGCGAGCCTTTGCTGCGCAGGGCGTCGCGTTGGAGCACGCCGAAGCGGTGCTGCTCGTCGACGACGGCGAGGCCGAGTTTGTGGAGGGCGGTGCTCTCTTCGATCAGCGCGTGGGTGCCGACGACGAGGTCGAGTTCGCCGGCCTCGATTTGCTCGCGCACTTCGCGCTTCCGGGCGTCGCTCATGCTGCCGACGAGCAGGGCCATACGAACGCGGCGTCCGAGCGCGGGAGTGACTTCAAAGTCGTAGAGGGCGGATTCGCCGCGTCCGACGAAGAGGCGCTCGAAGGTGCGGTAGTGCTGGGAGGCGAGCACTTCGGTGGGAGCCATGAGGACGGTCTGGTAGCCGGCTTTGACGGCGGCGAGCATTGCGGCGGCGGCGACGACCGTCTTGCCGGAGCCGACGTCGCCCTGGAGCAGTCGCGCCATCGGCTCGCTGCGGGCGATGTCGTTGCGGATGTCGGTGAGCGCGTTGGATTGCGCGCGGGTGAGCTGGAAGGGGAGCGCGCCGAGGAAGTTGTCGAGGAAGGGGCCGTCCATGGCGATGCGCGGGGCGTCGTTGCGTCGTCGCGCTTCGCGCTTGCGGCTGAGCACGGCGAGCTGGATGGCGAGCAGCTCCTGGAAGGCGAGTCGCTCGCGGGCTACCTCAATCTCTTCTTCGCGCTTCGGGAAGTGCATAACGCGGAGCGCCTCTCGCTCACCGGGGAAACCAGTCTCCTCCAGGATGCGCGGCGGCAGCGACTCCGCCAGCAGCGGCAGATAGTCGCGCACGGCGTGCCAGGTGAGGCGGCGCACGGTGCGGTTGGGCAGCCCTCGCGTAAGCGGATAGACCGGCACGAGCCGGCCGACATGCGGGTTGTCCTCAAGCGAGTCGTCGTCGGACTCGTTCAGGCGCTCCCAGAGCGGGGAGTCGAACTGGAGATACCGGCCGCGCTGGCGCACCGTGCCTGACACGGCGACGCGCAGCCCCGCCGTAAGCTGCTTGTGCAGGTAGGGCTGGTTCCACCACCAGCCGCGAATGCTGCCGGTGCCGTCGGAGAGCACGGCTTCGGTCGCCACGCGCCCTTTGCGCATCCGCACAAGTCTGCTCGATTCGACGCGCGCCACAACCGTGGCGGCCTTGTCGAAGAGCAAGTCGGCGATGCGTTGCACATTGCGAAAGTCTTCGTGGCGAATCGGTAGGTGCCAGATCAGGTCGTAGGCGGTCTGCACGCCGAGCGTTTCCAGCCCGCGACGAGCCGGCGCGGAGACGCGCCCCAGCGCCGTCGCGGGGGTCTCCAAGTCGTCGGCGATTTCGCCTTCGGGCGGTCGCGGGCGTCGGGAGCGGTTGGGCGAGCTGCGCTTGGGCGTTTCAGCCTCGGGCTTGCCAGACTCCGCCCGCTGGCTGCGCTGTCGGCCTTGAGCGGGCGGAGAGGCGGCGGCTTTCGCGTCGCCCTGGGCGTCGGGCGGCGCGGCGCCGTTGAGCGCGCGCTCGACCATTGTGTGCCAGTCGCGGCGCTGGTCGGGCGTCAGCGAGGCGTAGCCGGCGGCGGGCAGGCGCGCGACTAGCTGCTTGAGCCAGCGGCGCTGGGGACTGGAGCCGAGCTCGCCGGACAGCTCGCGCTTGAGGAATCTGTCGAGCGCGGCGGCGAGAGCTGGATGGGCGTAGTCGTTGCGGCGCTGCCGCTCGAGGATTTTGAGCAGCGCTTCGGTCGCGGCGGCGGACTGCGGCGCAGTCACCGCTCGGGCGCCAGCGCGCCGACGCCGACGGTGCCCGGCCCGACATGCGCGCCGATCACCGGGCTGCAGAGCGCGACATCGATGCTGAGGTGGGGCAGGGCGGCGCGGAGCCGCGCGGCCAGCGCCTGCGCGTCGTCCTCGGCGTCGCCGTGCAGGATCGCCAGTCGGTCGGGCGCGCCGTCGGCCATGAGTTGCTCGAAGAGGCGGTCGATCGCCTTGCGGCGGGTGCGCGGGCGCTCGATATCGACGATCACGCCGTCGGACAGTTCGAGCAGCGGGCGGACGCGGAGCATCTTGCCGGCGAGGTGGCGGGCGCGTCCGATGCGGCCGCCGCGCAGCAGGTGATCGAGGGTTTCGACGAAGAGCATGATGCGGGTGCGCTCGGCGGTGCGGCGGGCCTGCTCGGCGGCGGCTTCGGCGCTGCCGCCGGCGGCGGCGACGAGCGCGGCGGCTTCGGCCGCCCAGCCCAGGCCGAAGGAGGTGCTGCGGGTATCGACGATGTGCACGGGCGGTCCGTCTTCGAGCAGCGCCGCGCCCTGGCGGGCGGACTCGAGCGTGCCGGAGAGCTCCGCGCTGAGGTGCAGGGAGACGATGGCGTCGGCGTTGGCGTGAGCCGCGTAGACATCGCGGAACGCGCCGGCGGAGGGCTGGGAGGTGGTGGGCGGGTCGGCGGCGCCGGGCAGCCGCCGCCAGAACTCCTCGTGGCTGAGCGTGACGCCGTCCTCGAAGACCTGATCGCCGAATTGGATGTGCAGCGGCACGACGCTGATCGCGTCGCTGGGTTGCAGGCCGGAGGTGGAGTCGGTGACGACGTGAACGGACATTCGTTCGCTCCCGTATCGCTCAGCATACTGAGCGTCTGGCCGCACGGCAAGGTGGGCAGCGGCAACGGGGCAAGGCTACTCGAGCGCGAGCAGCCATGGGTAGTGCGGCTGGTCGCCCCAGACGAGATCGACTTCGAGGCCGGTCTCGGCGGCGATGGCCTCGGCCAGCGCCTCCGCGTCCTCGTCGGAAGGCTCTGCGCCGAAGAAGACGGTCAGCAGTGAGCTGCCGGGCTGCATTTCGACCATCCGCCGGGCGAGCTGGAGCGCGGCCTCGGCGGTGCTTTCGCCGGCTGCCGCGATCTCCTTTCCGAGCAGGGCGAAGGGCTGATTTTCGCGCAGCGGAATCGCGCCCTCAACGGCGCGGGCGGCACGGCTGACCTGGCCGACCAGCACGGCCTCGCGGCCTTCTTCCATCTCCGCCGCGGCGTCCTCGGCCGGCACGCCGCCGACGCGGCTGATCAGCGCGGCGACGCCGGCGGCCTGGGTGTCGCTGGCGACGATGTGCAGGCGCGCGTGATCATCGCCGTCGGCGGCCCGCTGCGCGGCCGGAATCACGTTGGGGTGGTTGGGCAGCACGATCACATCGGCGGCGTGGGTCGATTCGGCGGCGGAGCGGATCATTTCGACGCTGGGGTTGTCGGAGGCGCCGCCGCTGAGTAGTGCCGCCGCGCCGAGCTCGCGAAAGGCGCGCACAAAGCCGGTGCCCTGCACGACGGCGAGTACTGCGGCATCCTCCTCGCCTTCGTGCATTCGGGCCGCCTGCGCGCGCATGTCCACGGCCCAGAAGGCGCGAATCTCGCCCTCTGCTTCGAGTTGCGCGTAGGCCAGCTCGGGTTCGTTGGTGTGCAGGTGGACGCGGAGGCGATCGCCGTCGGGCGCGAGCATCACGGTTTCCTCGCCCTCGCCCTCCAGCGGCCCGGCGGCGATTTCGGCGAGCGCCTCGCGCAGCGCGTCGCTGCGCTGCGCGCCGGCGACGATCAGTTCGGTGCAGAAGCCCTCCAGCCCGCCGCCCTCGTCGAGTCGGCGCGAGAGCCAGGCGTCGTCGATGTCGCCGAAGTCGGCCGCGGCGGCGGGCAGCGGGTCGCCGCGCAGGGCGGCGCACATACCGCGCATGGCCAGCTCGAGTCCGCGCGCGCCCGCATCGACGACGCCGGCGCCGGCCAGCGCCGGATTGAGCTCGGGCGTCTGCTCGACGTGGCGCGCGACGGCCTCAAGCGCCGTGTCGAGCAGCGCTGACGGGGAGTCGGTCGGATCGGCTGCAGCTGCTTCGGCTGCCGCGCGGGCGGCGCTGATCATCGTTCCCTCGCGGGGCTCGGAGAGCGCGGCATAGGCGGCATCCGCGCCGGCTGCGAGCGCGGCGCGCAACGCGGCGGCGTCGATTCGCTCGCGCTGCGCCGCGGCCGCGCTCAGCCCACGCAGCCATTGCGAGGCGATCACGCCGGAGCTGCCGCGGGCGCCGAGCAGGGCGGCGTCGGATGCGGCGCGCACTGTGTCGGCGAGCGGGGCGTCCTGCTCCAGCGTTTCCAGCGCGCCGCTGGCTGCGGCCAGGGTGCGGCCCAGATTTGCGCCGGTGTCGCCGTCGGGCACGGGGTAGACATTGATTCGATTGAGCGCGTCGCGGTGCAGGGCGACCCAGCCGGCGGCGCCGGCCAGCATCCGCCGCCAGGCGCGGGCGTCGATCTCAGCCAGCTGATCGGACATGGGGAGCCTCCGGCAGGGGCGCAGCTGTGGCGAATTTGTCAGCCCGCGTGGCGGGCGGATTGTGCAGCGCCGTCAGACTGGTATGGTACGTGCAGCGAGGAGCAACGTCCCCAGTACCGCGCGACAGGGTGGGGTGGCGAGGATCGCAGCAATGGCCGGCAAGTGCGATGTGTGCGACAAGCGCACCAGCTTCGGACGCAACATTCGGCACAAGCACTCCGGGCGCTGGAAGCGGAAGGCGCCGCGCACCTCGCGCACGTTCAAGCCGAATGTGCACCGCAAGCGGATCACGATCGACGGGAAGCAGGTGCGGATGAATGTCTGCACATCCTGCCTCCGCACGATGTTGAAGCGGATCGCGGCCTGAGCGCGCGCGCCGGGGCGATGAAGAAGAGAGGCCGACCGAGCACAGATCACAGAGACAGTTGGAGAGCGGTTCGGCGGCGGCGCCTCAACGCCGGTCGACCCGTGGCAGATCGTTTCCCGAGGCAGAGACCGACCGACACGCGAGCGGAAGCACCGCTCGAGGACAAGGACCGAGAACGACAGCATGCGAATCTATGTGGGCAACCTCCCCTTCCGAACGACCGCCGAGGAGTTGCGCGATCTCTTCGCGCAGCACGGCGTGGTCAATGACTGCGTGATTCCGCAGGACCGCGACACGGGCCGCTCGCGCGGCTTCGGCTTCGTGGACATGGACGACCAAGACGGCCAAGGCGCGATCGACGCGCTCGACGGCGCGGACATGGACGGTCGCGCGTTGCGCGTGAACGAGGCGCGGCCGCGCACTCCGGGCGGTGGCGGTGGCGGCGGCGGCGGCTACCGCGACGATCGCGGGGGCGGTTACCGCGGCGGCGGCGGTGGCGGCGGCTACCGCGACGATCGCGGGGGCGGGCGCGAGCCGCGCTACGACGACCGCGGCGGGCGCGGCGGTGGCGGCGGCGGGCGCTACGAGGATCGCGGAAGCCGCCGCCGTTGGGACTGAACCCGCCGATGTCCGCCGCCACGCGCGATCGGTGAGTTTGCGAATCCGCCGGATCCCTTTGGGGAGCGGCGCGCAGCCGTTCATTGATGTGCTCTGGCGCGTCTACGACGGCGACCCGACCTGGATTCCGCCGCTGCGCCGGGTGATGCGCGATCGCTTCGACCCGCGGCGCACGCCGTTTCTGCGCTACGGCCAGGCGCAGCTGTTCCTGGCTGAGCGCGACGGCGAGCCGATCGGGCGAATTTCGGCGCAGATCAATCCGCTGCATGACGAGAAGTGGGGCGAGCGGGCCGGCTTTTTCGGCTTCTTCGACTGCGTTGACGACGCCGAGGCGGCGGCGGCGCTGTTCGAGGCGGCCGAGGGCTGGCTGCGCGAGCGAGGCGCGCAGTTTTCGCGCGGGCCGATCTCGTTCTCGCTGAACGACGAGGCGGGCTGCCTGGTGGACGGCTTCGAGACGCCGCCGATGATCGCGATGCCGCACGGGCGGCGCTGGTTTCCCACGCTGATCGAAGGCAACGGCTACGCGCAGGTCAAGGATCTCTGGGCCTACCGCTACCCGGTCGCGTCGGAGTTGGAGGAGCGCCGCCAGCGCGCCTACGACCGGATTCATGCGATGCCGCGGGTGCGGGTGCGTCCGTTCGAGAAGCGCAATCTGCGCCGCGATGTGCGCCTGGCGGCGGAGATCTACAACGACGCCTGGAAGCGGAACTGGGGCTCGATCCCGATCACCGAGGAAGAGGCCGATCGGCTGGCGGAGGAGCTGGTGCAGTTCGCCGATCCGTCGCTGACGGCGATGGTGGAGATCGACGGCGAGGCGGCGGCGATGGTGATCGCGATTCCCAATCTCCACGAGTGCGCGCACGACATTGACGGGCGGCTCCTGCCGTTCGGCTGGGCGAAGCTGCTCTGGCGCTTGCGGCGCGGGCCGCGCAGCGGGCGGGTGATGCTGCTCGGCGTGCGCGAGCGCTACCGCACGCGCGAGTTCGCGCATCTCGGCGTGATGCTGACGGCCGAAATTCACGTGCGCGGGCGCGCGCGCGGCTACGACTGGGCAGAGTTGGGCTGGGTGCTGGAGGACAATGATCTGCTGAATTCAGCGCTGCGCCGCACCGAGGCGCGGGTCTACAAGACGTATCGGATTTATGAGAAGCCGCTTGGGTAGGGGTGTGTTCGCGCCTGCCGCAAACCCCGCCGCCACGCAACGGCGCCGCCAGCCTCAGCCCACATGGCGACATAAGCCCACGAGTTGACGCAACCCCGGCGCGATGCTTAGCCTGCGCCAAAGCACCCACGGCCAAGGCTGCGCGGAAGCGCGCCGCGCCGTCCGACCGGAGAGCGGAAGCATGACCTCGACTACCAACTTCGCGGGGGGGGGGGGTACGGGACGCTAGTTCTGGCCCTGCTCGCGCTCGCCGCGCTCCTCGTCGCTTCCGCCTTGACCCTCGCCCCCGCTAAAGCCCAAACGCCCGGCCCGCCCGCCTCGATCGAGATCAGCGAGCCGCTCGGTTCACTCTCGATCGGCAGTCATCTCGAGCTGAAAGTCACCGCCACCGATGCCGGCGGCAACCCTGTATCCGACGAGACGACTGTCACTTGGTCCCTCGGCAGTGATGTTCTTATCCTTCTTTCGAGAGACACATCCACAACCGCTGGCAAAGCCTACGCCCGCTACCTTGTCCTTGCCCGGGGGACGACTACGATCACTGTGACATCAGGCTCTGTGAACGCCACACAACAGCTTCACGTTGGTGGGCCGCCCGACACTCAGCCGCCCGATCCGGCAGCGATCTCTCTGGCGGGCGGAGCAGATACGGCGCGAACTGCCGGCCGGTTTACGGCGACGGCGACGATCACGGATGCCAACGGCGCGCCCGTGCCGGATGACACGCCGGTCGCCTGGGAAATGGCCGCAGCGCGCGGAGCGAACGCTGTATTCACGCCGATCTCCGTGGATCGCGTGACCGCGAACGGAATGGCCTTGGCGACCTACGCGGTGACCTCTACCGGCGCGGTAGGCGTCCTGGCAACCGCTCGAGCCGGAGGAGCGATGGGTACAACGCTCGTCTACGTCCCACCCACGTGGCCAACCGAATCCCTCGCCGGCGTAACGCTCGCAAGCAGCGCGCCGTCGTGGAAACCTCTCAAAATCGGCGAAACGATCACAGTCACTGCTACCGTCACCGATGCCGACGGCGCGGCGGTATCCGATGGTACGGCGATTACCTGGGTTCTCGGGAGCGTGATGCCGCCGCCGACACTGACGCTTGTGTCCGCTGACACTCAGACCACATCCGGCGCGGCGTCAGCGACATATCGAGTCGCGGTCGGCGCCGACGGGAGCCCTACTTGGGTGACGGCGTTAACGAATAGTGATCTAACGGGCATCCTCGTCGTTTTCAACGTCGGCGCATACCCCGAACCGCCCGACGCTCTTGCCCTCTCCCTGCATCTGCCCGCGGACTCCGACAACATCGTCCCGACGGATTCCACCCTGCGGGTCGGTGCCGAGCTGACCTATACCGGCCAAGGTCAAATCATCCACGTATCCGACGGCGTCCTGCGCGTCGCAGGCTCGCAGGAGTGGGAGTCCGGCCGCCGCCGCCTCACCATCGCAGGCCAGACGGTGCAAACCTACAGCGCTGCTAACCCCGACACCTGCAAGGGTGTCTCGGTTGACGGCCAGACCGACTGGAGATGTACCGTCGAACTCGACAACGCCACCATCCACATCCCCGCGGGCACGCCCGACGGTACGTTCACGATCTCCGGCGTGATCACCGTCAACGGACGCGAGTACCGCGACACGCTGGAAGTGACTGTCGTCGCGCCCAACGCGATCGACGAAGTCGCCGAGGTGCAGTTCGACTTCGCCGAGCAGGCGTGGGGCGCGAACCGCGGCAAGCCGTATCCGGCCAACGTCCCCGTCGGCGGCGAGACCAAATTCCGCCTGAGAATCCTCAACGAAAACGGCAAAGCCTCCGCCGCGGGCAGCATCGGCTCGATCCTGCTCACGACCAGCGTCGGCACGCTCAGCACGCGGATCGGCGGTGGCTGTGTGGGCGGCGGCGGCGCGGCCTGCCAGATTCCCGTATCCGCAATCACCGCCGCTAACGCCGACGAGATCGATGTGACCCTGACTCACCCCGGCCCGAACAAGAGCGGCCGCGGCGAGGTGCGCGTCAGCGTGCTCGCCATCGACGGCGAAACCTTCTCCCCGCCCACGCTGAGCGTCAGCTTTGCCGGCGAGGCGGCGTCGCTCGCAATCAGCGAACCCAGCGGTAGCTTGCTCCGCGCCGCCACGGATGCGGACGACAATCGCGATGTGCTGAAACTGACCGTCAGTGCAGCCGACGCAGCAGGCAACAGCGTCGAGCTCCCCTACCGCGCCCCGCGCGCCGTCGTTCGCGGACCCGACGGCAAGGTCGTCACAAGCGGAATCAGCGTGGTCTGGACTGAAGACGGCGACGATGCCGATGATGCGCACGACCGCTTCACTCGCAACACCGCCGACGCGGTCGAAGCGACGGTCCGCGTGACCGCCGCAGCCGAATCCCCACTCAAGCTCGGCGTCTACACGCTGGAGCTGCGCACCGCCGGCCAGACCGCAACGCAGAAATTCACCGTCGTCGGCGGGACCGACTCGGTCGCGCTGAGCGAGCCGACGGGCGAGCTGCGGGTCAACGGCACGATCTCCCTCACAGCAACCCTGCGCGATGCCGAGGGCAACCCGGCGCCCGACGGCACGCCGGTCAGCTGGGCGGAGCGCAGCACCAGCGAGACGGCGGTGCTGGTGCGGCTCGCGGCGGATGGAGCGACGACCGACGGCGCATCGACAGCGATGTTCTTCGCCGTCGGCGCGGGAACCGCGGTGGTCAGCGCGGAGTCGGGCGGCGTGAGCGATGTCGCGCTGCTCCGCATCGCCGCCGCCCCGCCGGCCGGGCCCGAAGCCGAGCGCGAACCGCAGCTGGGCGAGAGCCTGAGCACCCAGGGCGCGCCCGGCCTCGCCACCTGGCTGGGCGCGAGCGCAACCAGCGCCTCCGCGCTGCTCGCCGCGCTGAGCGAAATCAGCTCAATCCAACTCTGGTCGATCGACCGCTGGCTGCGCTACAGCCGCGGCGACGACGATTTCGCGATCCAGCCCGGCGCCGTCCTCTGGCTCAGCGGCTAGGGCGCGCCCCTAGATCCGTCATACTCGCGCAGCGCCCCGCCTGATGTCCGGTGGCGCGCGGCTGGCGCTTGCGTGGGGTGGTGGAGCGAGGGTGCGGGAGGAGGGGACGGTGCTTGGCGCTCACCGCGGCGAGATACCCGCGGCGAGCGCGGGTATGACGGAGCTTTTTTACACGGGTGTGGGAGGCGAGGACAAGCTTGGCGCTCACCGCGGCGAGATACCCGCGGCAAGCGCGGGTATGACGGATCTTTTTGCGCGGGTGTGGGAGGCGAGGACAAGCTTGGCGCTCACCGCGGCGAGATACCCGCGGCAAGCGCGGGTATGACGGAGCTTTTTTACACGGGTGTGGGAGGCGAGGACAAGCTTGGCGCTCACCGCGGCGAGATACCCGCGGCAAGCGCGGGTATGACGGAGCTTTTTGCGCGGGTGTGGGAGGCGAGGACAAGCTTGGCGCTCACCGCGGCGAGATACCCGCGGCAAGCGCGGGTATGACGGAGCTTTTTTGCGCGGGTGTGGAAGGCGAGGACAAGCTTGGCGCTCACCGCGGCGAGATACCCGCGGCAAGCGCGGGTATGACGGATCTTTTTTGCGCGGGTATGACGGAGGTCTTGGGCGCGGGTGTGACGGAGGTGGTCTTGCGCGGGTATGGCGGCGGAGGTGTGTGCGGGGGTGGCGGAGTATTGCTTGGGTGGGCGGGCTTTTAGGCGGGGATGGCTTGGCGGAGGCGTTGGAGGGCTTTGGTTACTGATTCTTTGTTGTTGAAGACTGCGGAGCCGGCGACCAGCCAGGTTGCGCCGGCATTGGTGATTTGGGCGATGGTGTCGGCGTTGACGCCGCCGTCTACGGCGACTGGCGCTTCGGGGCGGCCGGCGGCGTCGAGCCGGTCGCGCGCGTCGCGGATTCTGGTTAGCGAATTGGGGATGAATTGTTGGCCGCCCCAGCCGGGGTTGACGCTCATGATCTGGATGCGGTCGCACTCGGTGAGCAGCGGATCGAGCGCGGCGATTGGGGTGCCGGGGTTGAGCGTGATGCCGGCTTCGCAGCCGTGAGCGCGGATTTGTTGGAGCGCGCGGTGGGGGTGCCGGGTGGCCTCGATGTGGATCGTGATGCAGTTCGCGCCGGCCTCGGCGAAGGCGTCGATCTGGCGCTCGGGCTGCTCGACCATCAGATGCGCCTCGATTGGCAGGGCGGTGATCGGGCGGATCGCGGCCAGCATTTGCGCACCGAAGGTGATTGGCGGGACGAACGCGCCGTCCATGACATCGAGCGAGAGCGCGTCCGCGCCGGCGGCTTCGGCCTCGCGCACCTGCTCGCCGATGCGCGTCCAGTCGGCGGCCAGGATCGAGGGCGCGATCTCGATCTTGCGGCGCGGCGTCATTGCTCGTCAGCCAGCTTCATGAGCTGGAGGCGCTCCTTGACCTCCTTGATCGCCTGGCGGACGCGGCGCGGGGCGGTGCCGCCGGGCAGGTCGCGGGCGGCGAGCGCGTCGCGCACGGTCATGCCGACCGCGTCGCGGCCGAAGGCGGGGTGGGCGGCGCGGAGTTCGTCGAGCGAGAGTTCGCGCAGTCCGCGCCCGCTCGCTTCGCAGAGCCGCACCAGTTCGCCGACCACGCGGTGCGCTTCGCGGAAGGGCGCGCCGCCGCGGGTCAGATAGTCGGCGTAGTCGGTGGCGAGGATGAACGGATCGTCGTCGACCATCGCGCGGGCGCGCTTGCCGTTGAACTGCGCGGTGAGCAGCGCGCGGGCGAGCATCTGGAGCGTGCCGAGCAGCACTTCGACGGAGTTCATCAGGCTCTCTTTGTCCTCCTGTAGGTCGCGGTTGTAGGCAAGAGGCAGGCCCTTGACGGTGGCGAGCACGGCGGTGAGGTAGCCGATCGAGCGGCCGGTTTTGCCGCGGGCCAGTTCGGCGAGGTCGGGGTTGCGCTTCTGGGGCATGATCGAGGAGCCGGTGGTGAAGGCGTCGTCGAGGCGGAGGATGCCGAACTCGCTGCTGCTCCAGAGGATCAGGTCTTCGCTGAGGCGGGAGAGGTTGACCATGCAGATCGCGGCGTGGGCGAGGAATTCGAGGATGTAATCGCGCGAGGAGACAGCGTCCATGCTGTTGCGGCTGATTTGCTCGAAGCCGAGTTGCTCGGCGACCCACTCGCGGTCGAGCGGGTAGGCCGCGCCGGCCAGGGCGGCGGAGCCGAGCGGCATGATGTCGGCGCGTCCGACCGCGTCCCTGAAGCGCTCGGCGTCGCGATCGAGCATCTCGACGTAGGCCATCAGATGGTGCGCGAGCAGGATGGGCTGGGCGCGCTGGAGGTGGGTGTAGCCGGGCATGTAGATCTCGATGTTTCGCTCGGCGATATCGATCAGCGAGATTTGCAGCACCTGGATCGAGGCGATCACGCGGACTTCGGCGTCGCGCACGAACATGCGCGTGTCGAGCGCGACCTGGTCGTTGCGCGAGCGGCCGGTGTGCAGTCGGCCTGCGGCGTCGGGGCCGATGATTTCGGCCAGCCGCGCCTCGACATGGGTGTGGATGTCTTCCAGCTCGATGTGGATTTCGAGCTCGCCCTGGTCGATCTCCGTTTCGACCTGATCCAGCCCGGCGAGGATCTTGTCGGCGTCTTGCTGCTCGATGATCTTGCGCCGCGCGAGCATCCGCACGTGGGCGCGCGAGCCCTCGATGTCCTGCTGATAGAGCATCAGGTCGATGTTGATCGAGGCCGTGTAGCTCGCCATCAACTCGTCGGGAGTCTCTCCGAAGCGCCCGCCCCAGAGGCGTTGCAGGTCGTTTTCGGCGGGGGCGTCGGAGGGATCGGGTGCGTCGGTCACGAGCGGGAGCTTAATCGTCGCCGAGCGTGGGCAGGCCGGCCGCGCTGATTGCGGCGGCGACCAGGTCGTCGTTGAGATCGCGGGCGCGGATCACGGCGATGGCCGGGGGCTCTGCGCCGCCGGCCATCACGGCCGGGTACCAGTCGGCGGCGATGGCGCGCAGCAGGGCTTGGGCCTGGTCGTCGGACAGTTCGCCGCAGCGGGCTTCAAACAGTTGGCGGGCGTCGAGCGCGAGGTAGAGCGCGCATTCGAGGGTGGCGTGGCTCTCGCGCCGAATCTGGAAGTCGGCGGCGTCGGCGCCGTTGAGCTTGGGCACCGCGCTTTCGTACTCGATCAGGATGTCGGCCTGGGTCGCGTCGGTGGTCATGCCGCGCTCACTTCGCTCTCCGCTGGCTATTCGGTGCGGCCGGAGCTGACCTGGTCCGGGCCGCCGGGCTGCTGGAGCAGCTGTTGCTGCGCCTGCACCCGAATCGGCAGCCCCCAGATGTCGATGAAGCCCACAGCCGACTCCTGGTTGAACGCATCGCCCTCATCGTAGGTCGCCAGCGAGTAGCGGTACAGGCTGTTGGGGCTTTGGACGCCGACCGGCGTCGCCTGCCCCTTGTACAGCTTCAGCCGCACATCGCCGCTGACGTGGCGCTGCATCGATTTGGTCAGCGCGGCGAGGTCCTGGTGCATCGCGGTGTACCAGAGGCCGTCGTAGATCAGGTCGGCGTAGTCCTGCATCAGGCGGTGCTTGATTCGGATCTGCTGCTTGCTCAGCGTCATCGACTCGAGCGCGATGTGGGCGGCGTTGAGCACCGTCGCGGCGGGCGCTTCGTAGACCTCGCGCGACTTAATCCCGACCAGGCGGTCCTCGATCATGTCCACCCGCCCCACGCCGTGCGCTCCGCCCAGCTCGTGCAGCCGCGTGATCAGCGTGACCGGGTCCAGGTCCTCGCTGTCCAGCGAAACGGGCTTGCCCCGCTCGAAGCCGATCTCCACGTAGCGCGGCTCGTCCGGCGCGTCGGCCGGATTCACGGTCCACTCCCAGACGTCGTCGCCCGGCTCGTTCCAGGGGTCTTCGAGCGGGCCGGCCTCGACCGAGCGGCCCCAGAGATTTTCGTCAGTCGAGTACTGCTTTTCGGTGCTCGCGGTGATCGGGATGCTGTGCGCGTTGGCGTAAAGGATCTCCGACTCGCGGGTGGTCAGTTCCCACTCGCGCACGGGCGCGATGATTTCCAGGTCGGGCGCGAGCGCCTGCACGGCCACATCGAAGCGCACCTGGTCGTTGCCCTTGCCGGTGCAGCCGTGGGCCACGGCGGTGGCCTCCTGCTCGCGGGCGACGGCGACCAGCGCCTTGGCGATCAGCGGGCGGGCGAGCGCGGTGGCGAGCGGGTAGCGGCCCTCGTAGAGCGCGCCGGCCATCAGCGCGGGGAAGCAGAAGGCGCGGGCGAATTCGTCGCGCAGGTCGAGCATCTCGAAGCCGACGGCACCCGCCGCCAGCGCGCGCGTCTCCAGCTCCGCGTCGGCCTCGAGGAAGCCCACGTCGGCTGTCAGGCAGTAGACCTCCCAGCCGTGCTCGGTGAGCCAGCGCGTGACGACGGAGGTGTCCAGGCCGCCGGAGTAGGCCAGCACTACCCGCTTGGATCGATTGGGCACGACGACTCCTTCGGGGGGCGGCTCAGTCGCTCACGGCGGCGAGCGCCGCGTCGATGATACCGACCGCTTCGGCGAGCTCATCATCGCTCACGGTGAGCGGGGGGACGAGCCGCAGGGTGTTTGGTTTGACCACGTTGCAGAGCAGGCCGCGCTCGCGGCAGGCGGCGACCAGGGCGGGGCCGAGCTCGGCGCTGAATTCGATCGCGACCAGCAGCCCCTGGCCGCGCACCTCGCTGATTGCGGGGTGGCGGTCCTGGAGGGCGCGCAGGTCGTTCATCAGCGCCTCGCCCTTGGCTGCGGCCTGCTCGGGGATGCGCTCGGCCAGAATGTGGCGCACGGTGGCGTTGGCGACGGCGCAGGTAAAGGGCTGCCCGCCGAAGGTGGTGCCGTGGTCGCCGGGTTCGAGGATGTCGCCGCGCTCGTTGGCGACGACCGCGCCGATCGGCACGCCGCTGCCCAGGCCCTTGGCGAGCGCCATCACATCGGGCTGCACATCCTCGTGCTGCCAGGCGAACATTCTGCCGGTGCGGCCGATGCCGGTCTGCACCTCGTCGAGCATCAGCAGCAGGTTGTGCTCGTCGCAGATTTCGCGCAGCGCGGCCAGGTAGCCGGGGTCGGCGACATTGACGCCGCCCTCGCCCTGCAGCGGCTCGACCAGGATCGCCGCCGTTTGCGGGCCGACCGCGGCGCGGACCGCGTCAACATCGTTGAACGGCACGTGGCGGAAGCCGTCGACGCGGCGGAAGGGCTCGCTGTAGCGCGGGGTGCCGGTCGCGGAGACGGAGGCCAGGGTGCGCCCGTGGAAGGACTGCTCCATGGTGATGATCTCGTAGGCGCCCTCTTTGCGGGTCATGCCCCATTTGCGGCCGATTTTGATTGCGCCTTCGGTCGCCTCCGCGCCGCTGTTGCAGAAGAAGATGCGGGACATGCCGCTGGCCTCGAGCACGGCGTCGGCGAGGTCGAGCTGCGGCAGGGTGTAGAAGTAGTTCGAGACGTGCAGCAGGGTTTCGCCCTGCGACTTGATCGCATCGACGATCACGGGGTGGCAGTGGCCGAGGCTGTCGGAGGCGATGCCGGCGACGAAATCGAGGTAGTCCGCGCCGTCTTCGTCCCAGACCCGCGTGCCTTCGCCACGCACGAGCGTGACGGGCAGGCGGCCGGCGGACATCATGAAGACGGTGGATTCGCGTTCGGCGGTGGTGGGCATGGCGCACCTCAGGTCTGACGGCCGCGGCTCATGGCGCGGCGCGGTTTCTTCGCGCAGGCGGATTTAAATCCTAGCCGAGCATTGCGGACCGCACAGGGCCGCGCCGTCGCGCTCTATTCCGTGCTTGACGCGAGCCGCTCGAGAATTGCGCCGAGCCGCTCAACGGCGTCGCCGTAGCCGGCGAAGTCGCCCGCGCGCAGCCGCTCCTGCGCCTCCTCGAAGACTTCTTGCGCCTGCGCGGCCAGCTCGGCGGCGGTGCCCTCGATCACGAGCGGCGGGCGATCGTCGTCCTCAACCGGCGGGCGCGGCGCGGCCGGCTGCGGGGTGGCTTCCGCGCCGCCGCCAGTGAAGGTCAGCCCGCGCGGCGCTTGCGTGCCCAGCGCGACCTGCACCGCGTCGGCGAACGTGTCCTCGAAGGCGATCGTGTCGCCGTTGACCACGATCACCGCCTTGAGCTGGGGGAAGCGCGCGTTGTCGGCCTGCAGGTAGATCGGCTCGACGTAGGCGTAGGACTCGCCGACGGGGATGAAGAGCAGGTTGCCGCGAATCACCTCGCTGCCCTGCTGCCCGAGCAGCGTGAACTGGCGCGAGATCGAGACGTCCTGATCGATCCGCGCCTCGATCTGCGAGGGGCCGTCCACGTTCTTGTTGGCCGGGAAGCGGAAGGCGAAGAGCTTGCCGTAGTTGTCGCCGTCGCTGCGGCCCGCCAGCCAGGCGATGCTGTTCAGCCGGTTGCGCGGGGTGAAGGGCAGGATCAGGAGGAACTCGGGGCGCTCCTGGTCGGGCAGGCGCAGGGTGACGTAGTAGGGCTCGACCGGGATTTCCTGCTGACGCAGCTTCTCCTGCGGAATTGCCCAGAGGTCCTCGCGGGTGAACAGGCCGCGGGCGGATTCGATGTGGTAGGAGAGGTACTGGTCGGCCTGCACCTGGAAGTAGTCCTGCGGGTAGCGCCAGTGCCGCACGAGGTCCGGCGGGAACGCAGAGGCGGGCTTGAACAGGTCGGGGAAGATGTCGGCCCAGGCGCGAACGACCGGATCCGCGTCGTCGACGATGTAGAGGTCCACGGTGCCGTGATAGGCGTCGACGACCGCTTTGACCGAGTTGCGCATGTAGTTGAAGCCGACCGCGTGCGGCTGCGAGTAGGGGTAGCGGTCGGTCGTGGTGTAGGCGTCCTGGATCCAGTAGAGCCGGCCGTTGTCGGCGACGACGATGTAGGGGTCGGCGTCGAGCGCGAGGAACGGCGCAAGCGTGTTGACGCGCTCCTGAATCAGCCGGCGGAAGAGGATGCGGCTCTCGCTGGAGAGCGAGCCGGAGATCAGGATGTTGGTGTCGGTGAAGGACCAGGCGAAGGCGAGCCGGCGGAAGAAGCCGCCCAGCTCGACGCCGCCCTCGCCGGAGTAGCGCGTCGTCGCCTGGCTTTCGTCGGTGTCGCCCGCCGCGGCCAGCTCGTCGCCGCTCAGCGGGTAGTCGAACTCCTCGGCGCTGGTGTTGGCGATCACGTAGGCGTCGGTGGCCTCGCCGTAGTAGATGCGCGGCTCGACGATCTCGAGGTTGAGCGGGCCGCTGGTGGTCTGCTCGACCACCTCCGGCGGAATGTTGGAAATCCAGAACTCCGGCTCGCCCGGACCGGTCACCTCATCGACCGGCGACATCACCACGCCGAAGCCGTGCGTGAACTGGAGCCGCCGGTTGACCCAGGACTGCTGGGTCGGCTGGAGGTTGGCCTGCGAGAGTTCGCGCGCGGCGAGGAAGACCTGGTGCTCGATATCGCCCGTGACGTAGCGGTCCACATCCACATCGGGGTAGACGTAAAGCGGGCGGATCGTCTGGATCGTGTTGAGCGTGTCGTTGAGCGGGCGGTGGTCCCAGAGACGGACATTGCTCAGCGCTTCGGGGTTGGCCGCCAGGTCGGCATCGGAGAGTTCGTCGTTGGCGGCGAACTCGCGCTCCTCGATCCCGTCCAGGCCGAACGCCGCGCGGGTCGCGGCGATGTTGCGCTCGATGTAGGGCGTCTCGCGTTCAAGCTCGTTGGGCTCGACGGTGAAGCGCTGAATGATGCTGGGCAGGATCATCGCGCCGACGATGCTGATCGCGGCGAGCGCGAGGATCGGCGCGACGGCGAAGCGCAGCCGCTCGTGGAGCGGCCAGGAGAGCACGCCGGCGATCACCACGATGCCCGCGGCCATCAGCAGGTATTGCACGGGCGCGCGGATGTTGTCGTCGGTGTAGGTCGCGCCGAAGACGAAGCCGGCCGGGTTGACCGCCAGCTCGAAGCGGGCCAGCCAGTAGCCCCAGACGAACATCGCCATGACCGCGGCGATCAGCAGCGCCAGGTGGATTCGCACGGGGAGCGTGGTGCGCGCGCGGCCGCGGTAGAGCAGCAGCCGCACGCCGTACATCGCGGCGGTGGTCAGCATCGCCATGATGCTCAGCCCGACGGCCCAGCCTTTGATGAATTGCAGCGCTTCGAGATCGAAGACGTAGAAGCCGATATCGCGGCCGAACTGCGGGTCTTGCACGTTGAACGGCTGGGCGTTGAGGAAAAGCAGGATCTGCTCCCAGCGGCCGGAGGCGATCGAGCCGAAGATGATCGCCAGCAGGATCGTCGCCACGACGGCGATGATTGTGATCAGCCGGCGGAAGCCGGGATCGTCGATCGGCTCGATGTCGGCGTCGAGCCGCAGGCGCGAGGCGAGCGTCAGGCTGCCGCCGATCACCAGCGCGGTGACGGCGAAGCCGGCGAAGAAGAGCCAGATTTGCGCGCCGACCCGCGTGTCGAAGACCTCGCGGTAGCCGACGCCGTCGAACCAGAGGCGATCGACGTAGAGGTCGATTCCGATGTTGAGCAGGATCAGCAGGACGAGCAGCGCGGAGCCGATGCCGACCACGCGGGACCACCAGCGGCGCGGGGGCGGCTGGCCGCCCTCGCCCGCGGTGTAGGGGGGCGGCTCGTCATCGTCGCCGCCGCCGCCCACGCCGAGTCCCTCGCGGAAGACGGGCGGGGGCGGGCCGAGTTGCCCGCTGCGGCCTTCGTCGGAGGGCGGCACCTCGCCGTGCCCGTTGTCGCCGCCGTTGCGCCAGCCGCCCGAGACGCGCTGCAGCAGGCGATCCCAGGGGTTGAGCGGCAGCCAGCCGTCCACGCCCGCCGCGCCGCTGACTTTGCCGTTCGTCATTAGATCAGCGCCGTTCCCAGCGAAGCGTCGGGGGCTTTGACCGCGCGCCGCACGATGCCGGCCTGCCGCCCGTCGATGATTCGCACTCGCGCGCCCGCCTGCTGCGCCCGCCGGCCGGCCGCCAGCTTGGGCAGCATTCCGCCCTGGATCGTACCGTCCGCGCGCAGCCGCGCCTCCGCGTCCGCGTCGAGCATCGCAAGCGGCGCGCCCGTGTCGTCCAGCACGGCCTCGACATCGGTCAGGTAGAGCAGCGTCTCGGCGCGCAGCGCTTCGGCGATTGCGCCGGCGGCGCTGTCGGCGTTGATGTTGAGCGTTTGCGGCGGGTCGTCGGTCGAGAGGCCGACGGGCGCGACGACGGGCAGGCGGCCGCCGCGCAGCAGCGACTCGATCAGCGAGGGGTCGCAGCAGGGCGTCTCGCCGACCAGTCCGAGCCGCGCGCTCTGCGGCGAGCGCAGGGCGCCGCCGTCGACGCCGCTGACGCCGACGGCCGGCGCGCCCAGGCCGATCAGCTGCTCGACCAGGCGCTTGTTGATCAGGCCGGCGAGGACGGCGACGACGACTTCGAGCGAGTCGGCGGTGGTGGTGCGCAGGCCGTCGACCCAGCCGGCGGCTGCGCCGAGGCGCTCCTGCCAATCGGTCACGGCCGCGCCGCCGCCGTGCACGATCACGACGCGCCGTCCGGCGGCGTGCAGCGCCGCGCAGTCGCGCAGCGAGGTGTCATGCTCGCCAAGCGTGCTGCCGCCGACCTTGACGACGAGAGGAGCGTTCGCATTCACTCCCGCAGCCTACCCGACAGGGTCCGTTTGCCCAGCATCGCGCCGCCAATTCCGCTTCACTTACCCCACGTCTCTCTTTCCGGCATACCCGCGCTCGCCGCGGGTATCTCGCCGGAACCAGCGCCAAGCACTGCTCCCGCCTCCCATACCCTCGCTCGTCACCTCCGCGCAGGTGGCATCCGAGCGGCGCCGAACAGCTGGGGCAGGTGTTGAGCGGGGGCTCCGTCGTTCCTGTGGAGCCGCGCGGGGCTCTGTGCCGCGCTCGGCGAGATACCCGCGGCGAGCGCGGGTATGACGGATCTATTTTTGCGCGGGCATGACGGAGTTGTTGCGTGGGGTGCGAGGCAGCAGCACGGGGGAGGGCGGAGCAGGGGGTGGCGGCGCGGCGGCGTGAGGAAGGGCAGGTGCAGGAGGTGGCGGCGCGGCGGCGCGGGGGAGGGCGTAGCTTTGGGGGTGGAGGAGATGGGCTGTGACGGCGCGGACTACGAATTTGGCGATTCTGGGGTTGCTGCTGGTTGAGCTTGCCTCGGGGCTTGGCGGGTTTCTTGTTGGGGAGCCTTCGGGGCGCTGGGTGTTTTGGCTGCATGGGGTGGCGGGCTTTTCGCTGGTTGCGCTGATTGGTTGGAAGTGGCGGATTGTGGCGCGCTCGTTTGCGCGGCGCGGGGCTGGAGTCTGGGCGTTCGCGCCGGTGCTGCTCGGCGTGATCTTTCTCGGCGCGGTGGGCACGGGCGTCTGGTGGATGCTGGCGGACAGCGGGCCGATTCGCGTGCCGCTTTACGGCTCGCTGCGCCCGCTGGTGCTGCACACCGCGCTGGGGCTGGCGATTACCGTGCCGCTGCTGCTGCACGCGGCGGCGCGCTGGTCGCGGCCCCGGCGGAGCGATTTCGCCAGCCGCCGCAATGCGCTGCGGCTGGGCGCGGTGGGGGTCGCAGGTCTGGCGCTGTGGGGCGCGGCGGGGGCTGTAGGTGAGGCGCGGCGGTTCACCGGCTCGCGCGAGCGGGGCAGCTTCCGCGGCAACGATTTTCCGGTGACGCAATGGCTGAGCGACGATCGCCAGCGGGTGGATCTCGAGCGCTGGCGGCTCAGCGTCGAGGGTCAGGTCGAGCGGCCGTTGCGGCTGAGCTATGCGGAGCTGGAGACGCAGATCGGGGCGAGCCGCCGAGCGACGCTCGACTGCACGGGCGGATGGTACACGCGGCAGGACTGGTCGGGCGCGCCGCTGCGTGCGCTGCTGGAGCAGGTCGGCGCGGCAGCGGACGCGCAAAGCGTGGTAGTGCGCTCGGCGACGGGCTTCAGTCGGCGCTTTTCGCTTGAGGAGGCGGAGGGCCTGCTGCTCGCGACGCACGTAGGCGGCGAGCGGCTCAGCGCCGGGCACGGCGCGCCGCTGCGGCTGGTCGCGCCCGGCCGGCGCGGCTACTGGTGGGTGAAGTGGGTCATCGCGATCGAGGTGAGCGGTCGGCCGTCGTGGTGGCAGCCGCCGCTGCCTTTGCAGTAGCGGAGTTGCGGTTGGCGAGGTGGACCAGTGGCGAACCTAGCGCGTGTTCACACTTCCGTCTCCCGTCATTCCTGCGCTCTTTCCGTCATTCCTGCGCCCCTTCTCCCGTCATTCCTGCGCAGGCAGGAACCCGGGCGGCCTCCAGCAGCTCTACGCGCCGCGATGTTGCGACGGCCCGCCAAAGCCACTTCCACGCCGCCGCCGAATGTCCTGCGTCAAACTGAGCACCCTGCTGCGTGGGTTCCTGCCTGCGCAGGAATGACGGAAAGGGCACAGGCACGACGGAAGTGTGAACAGGTCCTAGGTGACGTAGTCGGCGTTGAAGCGGACGTATTCCTCGGTGAGGTCGCAGCCCTAGGCGGTGGCCTCGGGTACGCGGGTGGAGGTGTCGTTGAAGACGAGCAGGTCGCCGATCATCACAGCAAGTCGCCACCTGCGCTGCGGACCTGTGCTTTGCGGCCTTCGATGTCGGCCAATGTCACAGGTTCCTTATAGCGAAGCCATTCCTCCCATATCGCTTGGGCGGCCCGAATCGAATCTTCGTGGACATCCCCAGTTGGTTCGTACACGAACACCGCGTGGTTTATCCAAGCTACGCTCGGTGACTCTAGGATCCACATTTGGTCTCGCACCTTGACAGACGCTCGTCGACTTCCCCATTGAATCGCCAGATCGAAGGCGATCAGATATCGACCGGCGTGTCGTGCGGTGATCTGCAAGGTCACCTCCACGAAGTCATCTGGCAGAATGGTCAAATAGGTCGGTGCTTTAGGGTCGGTACGCCGTACACGGTTTAGCAGCGGTAGCGACATCGTCTCCATGACCGACAACCGCACATTGGCGTCGTAATCGCTTCCTCTCCCACCTGCTTGCACAGTTTGCAAAGCAACGAGAGTGTCGTGCTCGGCTGCATGTTGCGCCAGTGGAACATATTCGAGCACCCTCATGGTTACCTCTCGGACATGGAGTGTTCGAGCGTCAGAGCCTGCGCCGGTATTCCCGATCGAGAGGGTGATCGGCATACCGGAAAGGTACGCAAGTTCGCTGCGGTTTATGGTTTCGCCCTGGACATACGGTGTAGTCGTAGCGAGCGCTCCGAAATGCGGCGCATAATGCGGATTGACGTCTAGCGTCGTCCATACTGGCGGGCGACCGAATCGGTTGATGCACCAACGCCACAGCGCCGGCCCGAACAAACGCCCTAGGAGGCTGCTGACCCCTGCGACGATCATCTCCCACATTTTGTCAACCTTCCATCAGGTGACGTAGTCGGCGTTGAAGCGGACGTATTCCTCGGTGAGGTCGCAGCCCCAGGCGGTGGCCTCGGCGTCGCCGGCGGCCAGGTCGAGGCGGATTTGGACTTCGGGGCCGACGGTTTGTTTGGAGGCTTCGGCGTCGGGCACGCCGGTGGCGGTGCCGTTGAAGACGAGCAGGTCGCCGATCCAGACGCGCAGGCGGTCGAGCTCGTAGGGCACGCCGGCGTAGCCGGCGGCCATCAGCACGCGGCCCCAGTTGGGGTCGGCCTTGCTCAGCGCGGCCTTGACCAGCGGCGAGGTGACGACGGTGCGGGCGATCGCGCGGGCGTCTTCCCAGCGGCGCGCGCCGCTGACGGTCATCTCGATCCGTTTGGTCGCGCCCTCGCCATCTCTTGCGATCATCTTGGCAAGAGGCACGCAGACCGCGGCCAGCGCGTCATCGAGCGCGGCGACCGCCTGCTCGTCGTCTGCGCGAATTGTGGGACCGCCGCCCGCGCCGTTGGCGAGGATCAGCGCCGTGTCGTTGGTCGAGGTGTCGCCGTCGACGGTGACCATGTTGATCGAGCGGTCGATTGCGTAGCGGAAGCGGGCGTCGAGCAGCTCGCGCTCGATTGGCGCGTCGGTGGCGCAGAGCGCGATCATCGTGGCCATGTTGGGGTGGATCATCCCCGCGCCCTTGGCGCAACCGCCGATGGTGTAGCTCCGTCCGTTGGCCTCGAAGGAGGCGACGGCCTCCTTGGCGAAGGTGTCGGTGGTCATGATCGCGCGGGCGAAATCGGCGCCGCCGTCGGAGCGCGGCTCGAGCAGCGGCACGGCGGCGTGGATGAGGGCCATCGGCAGGAAGTGTCCGATGATGCCGGTGCTGTTGACGAACACATCGCTGGCCTCGCAGCCGATGTTGGCGGCGGCCAGCCTGGTCATCGCCTCCGCGTCGGCGACGCCCTGCGCGCCGGTCGCGCAGTTGGCGTTGCCCGAGTTGATGATCGCCCCGCGCAGCGCGCCGTCGGCGACATGCCGGCGGCTGACCGCAAGCGGCGCGGCCTGGGTCTGACTGGTGGTGAAGAGCGCGGCGGCGGCGGCGGGACGGTCGGAGACGAGCAGCGCGAGGTCGGGCAGGCCCGACTCCTTGATGCCGGCGGTTTGCGCGGCGGCGCTGAACCCGAGCGGCGCGGTGATCGCGCCGGCGCTGGCGGAGTCGCTCATATCGGTCGCTCCTTGAGCTGAAGCAGGTTGCGAGAGGCTATGGATAGACGCCGATACGGGAGAGGCCGGCATCTTCGGCGAGGCCGAACATCAGGTTGGCGCACTGCACTGCGCCACCGGCGGCGCCTTTGACGAGGTTGTCGATGCAGCTGATCACGGTGACCTCGCCGGTCGGCGCGTCCACCGTCGGGTAGACGAGGCAGGAGTTCGCGCCCAGCGTCTGCTTGGTCGCGGGCGGCGCGTCGGCGACATGGACGAAGGGTGCGTCGGCGTAGAACTGCTCGTAGCGTTCGCGCAGCGCGGCGGCGCGCTCGCCGGGATCGGCGGGCAGCGCGTCGTCGCGCAGTGCGGGGTAGCAGGTGGCGAGGATGCCGCGCGTCATCGGGATCAGGTGCGGGACGAATGTCACCGCCACCTCGTCCTCGCCCGCCGCGCCCTGCAGCGCGGAGAGCTCCTGCACCATTTCGGGATGATGGCGGTGGCCGGCCAGCCCGTAGGCGCTGAGCGAGCTGTCGACTTCGGAGAAGTGCGAGGTGAGTTTGAGTCCGCGCCCCGCGCCGGAGACGCCCGACTTGGCGTCGACCACCGTGCGCCCGTCGAGCCAGCCCGCTTCGGCGAGCGGGGCGAGCGCGAGGATGGCCGAGGTCGGGTAACAGCCGGGCACTCCGACCAGCCGCGCTTCGCGGATCGCGTCGCGGTGCAGCTCGGGCAGCCCGTAGACAGAGTCGGCGAGCAGCTCGGGCGCGGGGTGCTCGCCGTACCACTGCTCGTAGCGCTCGAGCTCGTAGAGGCGGAAGTCGGCGCTGGCGTCGACGACGGGGACGCCGCCGCGGACGTAGCCGGCCAGCCGCTCGGCGGCGGCGGCGTGCGGCAGCGCGGAGAAGATCACATCCACCTCGCCCTCGACCTCGGCGACGATCGGCAGGTCGAGCGACCAAAGGTGGGGGAAGACTTCGGGCAGCCGCTTGCCGGCCTCGGAGCGCCCGGTGACGCAGACGATCTCGAAATTGGGGTGCTGCGCGAGCAGCCGCGCCAGCTCAGCGCCGACGTAGCCCGTGACGTTGATGATCGCCGCGCGAATCACGCGATCCATTGGTTTCTCTCTCCCATTGCGCCGAGTTCGCGGCGGAAAGGCGATCATACATCGCGGGCGGGCGATAGCCTGCGCGAATGACGACTGAGCAAGCAACGCAAGCAGCTGGGCAAGCGGCTGCGCTGGCGCCCTACCGCGCGCTGGATCTGACGGCCGAGATCGGCGCGCTGGCCTCGCGCATCCTGGCCGGCTTCGGCGTGGATGTGATTCGGGTCGAGCCGCCCGGCGGGCATCCTTCGCGACGGCGCGGACCGTTTCTGAGCGGTGCCGACCGAGACGAGCGCGGCTCGCGCTCCGATTCGCTCTATTGGGCGCAGATGAACGCGGGCAAACGCAGCGTCGTGCTCGACCTGGACGACGAGCAGGATCGCGAGCGGCTGCGGGCGCTGGCGCGCGAGTCGGACTTCCTCTTTGAGTCGGACCCGCCGGGCGCGATGAGCGGGCGCGGGTTGGGCTTTGAGCAGCTGCGACCGCTCGCGCCGCAGCTGATCTACGTCTCGATGACGCCGTTTGGCCAGTCGGGGCCCAAGGCGCACTGGGCGGCGTCGGACCTGATCGGCGCAGCGGCGGGCGGGCTGATGTCGCTCTGCGGCGACCGCGATCGCGCGCCGCTGCGTCCCAGCGTGGAGCAGGCCTACGCGCTGACGGCGCTCAACGCGGGCTCGGCGGCGATGATCGCGCTGCATGCGCGTCATGTGACTGGGCGCGGGCAGCACATTGACGTTGCCATGCAGGCGGCGATGGCCAACACGCTGGGCAACGCGCGGCTCTACTGGGAGATGGACGGGATTGAGACGGAGCGGGCGGGCGGCGCGCGCGCGTTCGCCGACCGGGCGACGCGGATCGTCTATCCCAGCGCCGATGGTTACGTCGCGTTCGTGCGGATGCCGCGCGGGATGCACGATCTCGCTGCCTGGATGCGCGCCGAGAGCGTCGAACCGCGCTTCGACGCCGAGTACTGGGCGAATATCTCGATCGCCGGCTCGGTATTGCCCGATGATGACGAGGTGGCGGCGCTCGAAGCGGAGATCGAGGCATTCTTTGCGGCGCGCGGCAGTCAGCAGCTGTACGAGTCGGGGCAGCGGCACCGCGTGCTGATTTCGCCGGTCAATACGGTGCGGGATATCGTCGCGAGTCCGCAACTGGCGGCGCGGGCGTTTTTCTGCGATATCGAAGACCCCGCGCTGGGTCGGCTGCGCATGCCGGGCGCGCCGGCCGTACTCTCCCGCACGCCATGGGTTGAGCGGCCCGCGCCGACGCTCGGGCAGCATAACGACGAACTGGCGGCGCTCGCCGCCGGGGCGGAATAACATTGAACGCTGGCTGGATCATCGGAAGGAGCGTGACCGAATGGGTGCGAACGAATCACTGCTGGTCGAGCGGCGTGGCAACGGCGTGGTCGTCGCCACGCTGAATCGCCCTGAAAAGCTCAACGCGCTGGACGGGCCGATGCGCAATGGTCTGCGCAGTCTGGCGCGGGAATTGAGCGATGACCGCGAGGCGCGCGCGCTGCTGATCACCGGCGCGGGGCGCGGTTTCTGCTCGGGCGCGGATATGTCGAACCGCGACGCGGCGCTGGCGGCGGAGGCCGAGCCGGGGCTGCAAAGCACCGAACTGCGTTACGGTTTCGCCGCGGAGCTGCAGGCGCTCGAGATACCGGTGATCGCGGCGATCAACGGGGCGGCGGCGGGCGCGGGCTTCGCCATCGCGCTGGCCTGCGACATTCGCCTGATGTCGGACGCGGCGCGGCTGCATCCCGCCTTCATTCGGCGCGGCCTGGCGCCGGATTGGGCAGCATCGTGGACGCTGACGCGGCTGGTCGGGCACTCGCGCGCGCTGGAGCTGTTTTGGACTGCGGATCCGATCGACGCCGAGCGGGCGCTCGGGCTGGGCATCGTCAACGCGGTGCATCCGCCGGACGAGCTGACGTCGGCGGCGTTGGCGCTCGCCGATCGGCTGGCGTCCAACGCGCCGTTCGCGGCGGGGCTGACCAAGCGCGCGATCTATGCGGCGGTCAATCAGGATGTGCGCTCGCAGGCGCAACTGGAAGAGCTGAATCAGTCGCTGCTGCGGCAGTCGCTCGATCACCGCGAGGGCGCGCGCGCCTTCGCCGAAAAGCGCGCGCCGCAATTCCAGGGGCGCTAACAGCAACGTTCGCGTCGGCGGTGTTTCGGGGCGGCGAGACAGACAGGGAATAGCATATGGGCGATGAGCGAGCGGATGCGCTGCGGGTGTTTGAGGGCGTGCGAATCGCGGATTTCGCCTGGGTCGGCGTGGGGCCGAACGCGACGATGCAGATGGCGTTCCACGGCGCGGAGGTGATCCGGATCGAGTCGTCGCTCAAGCCCGATACGTTTCGCTCCGGCGGCCCGCGACCGGCCGGCGACCGCTCATTGGACGGCAGCGCGTATTTCGCCAAGTTCAACCGCGGCAAGCGGGGCATGGCGCTGAATTTGCAGCACCCGCGAGCGGTGGAGGTCGCCAAGCGGCTGGTCGCCGTATCGGATGTCGTGACCGAGTCGTTCGCGCCCGGCTTTCTCAATCGGATTGGGTTGGGCTGGGACGACCTGCGCGCCGTCAAGCCGGATTTGATTATGGCGTCGATGTCGATGGAGGGGCAGACGGGGCCGCACGCGGGCTTTCGCGGCTTCGGCCTAACGCTCCAGGCGACGGCGGGCGTGACGGCGCTGACCGGCTGGCCGGATCGCCAACCCGTCGGCACGGGCGTGGCGTATACCGATTGGATTGCGACGCATGTCGCAATCATCGCGCTGCTGGCGGCGCTGGACTATCGCAGGCGCACGGGCGAAGGGCAGTACATCGACGTATCGCAACTCGAAGCGTCGTCGCTGGTGCTCGACGCGACTCTGATCGACGCGCTCAACACGGGTCGTGTGCAGCCGCCGTTGGGCAACCGCGATCTCCGCTACGCCCCGCACGGCGTATTCTCCTGCGCCGGCGACGATCGCTGGTGCGCAATCGCCGCGACGAATGATGAGCAGTGGCGCGCGCTGGCGAACGTGATCTCGGAGGACGGCTTGGTCGCCGCCGATGAGCGTTACGCATCGGCGGCGCAACGCCTGGCGGCGCAGGATGAACTGGAGCCGCTGATCGCGGCCTGGACCTGCTCCCGCAGCGTCGAGGAGGTGGAGCAGACGCTACAGTCGGTCGGCGTGCCCGCGCATCGCGTCGCGGCGATGCGCGACGTGCAGGATGATCCGCAGCTAGCGCACCGCGAGCACTGGCGGCGGAGCGAGCATCCGGTGATCGGCGATGTGAGCTACGAGACTCCCGCCTGGCGGTTCTCCGACACACCGGCTCCGCCGCCCACGCACGCGCCGCTGCTGGGCCAGCACAACGAGTACGTCTACCGCGAGCTGCTCGGCTATAGCGAGGAAGAGTTCACCGAGCTGCTGATTGACGGCGTCGTGCAGTAACGGTTACGACACGGCGCGACCTGCCAGGACGCCGGTCGCGCGGCCTTGATCAACGGCGAGCGCTCCGTTGATGACCACGTACTCCATCCCGGCCGGCTCGGCTTTGGGATCCTCGTACGAGGCAGTGTCCGTCAACGTATCGGCGTTGAAGACGGCGATGTCGGCGAACGCGCCTTCGCGCAGCACGCCGCGGTCGGTAATTTTGAAGCGTTCCGCCGCCAGCCCGGTCACGCCGCGCACGAGGTGCTCGATTGGGATCGTGTGCCGCCGCCGCAGGCGTCCGAGGATGCGCGGGAATGTGCCGTAGGCGCGGGGGTGCGGCATGCCGTCGACGAAGGGGATGCCGTCGCTGCCGACGGTGTAATCGGGGCGGCGCAGCAGCGCCATCACGTCCGCCTCGATCTGCCGTGTCACGCTCACGCTGTCGGGCGGCAGATAACGGAATCCGCAGGCGAGCCCCGCTTCCAGCATCACCTCCAGCACGTGCTCTTCAACGCTGAGCTCTTGCGACGCCGCGGCGTCGGCCATCGACATGCCCTCGAAGCGGCGCAGATTCGGGTGGTTAATCCAGGTCCAGGCCGAGCCGGCGAGGGCGCCGGGGAAGAGCGTGCGCAGCGATTCGAGCAGACGCGGCCGGAGTTCCTGGTCGGCCAGACGCTCCAGCAGCGCGTCCACTCCGCCTTCGTGAAATTCGCCGGCGAGAAAGTAACCGGGCACCGTCGCCGGCGCCGCGTAAGGGTACGTTTCCAGCGTCACATCGACGCCGTCCGCCTTGGCGGCGTCGATCTCGGTCATCAACTCCGCAACCTGGCCGGCGTTGTTGGGATGCGTGCGGTAGTGCGAGACGTGCACCGCGACGCCGGTGCGCCGTCCGATTTCCAGCGCTTCGGTGATGCCGCTGCCGCCGGGCGCGCGATCGTTGTTATGGTTGCGCACGTGAACGACGTAGACGCCGCCATGGGCCGCGACGATCTCGTTCAGCGCGACTAACTCATCAGTGTCGCTGTACGAGTTGGGATAGTAGGAGAGCCCTGTCGAGAAGCCGAGCGCGCCCTGTTCAAGACTTTCGGCGATCAACCGCTGCGCCGTTGCCAGCGCGTCTCCGACCAGCGGCGCGTCGCGGAAGCCGATGCTGGAGAGCCGCACTGGGCCGTGCGGCGCGAGCACGGCGACATTACAGCCTTTGCCTTCGTAATGCTGACGCATTGCGGCGATGCTGGACATGTCGAGGCCGGTCGGCGGCGGGCCGAGCAGCCCGGCCAGGTAGCGCCCATACGATTCCAGGTGCTCGGCGGAGAGCGGCGCGTAGGAGAGTCCGTCCTGCGTGATGATCTCGGTCGTGACGCCCTGCAGCAGCCCGCTCGCATGCTGTGGCTCGTGCAGCAGGATGCCGTCGGAGTGCGCGTGGGTGTCGATGAAGCCGGGCGCCGCGGTCAGGGCGGTAGCATCGATCTCCCGCGCCGCCGTCTGGCTGGAGAGGTCGCCGATCGCCGTGATGCGATCGCCGTCCACGACGATATCGGCGGCGCGCGCGGGCGCGCCCGTGCCGTCGATCAGTTCCGCACCGCGAATGATCAGGTCAGGCATCGTCGTCGGCTCCTTGCTGCTCGGCGTCCCAGGCGGCGATTTTGTCGGCGATATAGGTGAAGCGCGCTTCGACTTCGCTGTGCAGCAGTTCGACCGCGCGCCGCCATTCGCGCTCGCCCGGCCCAAACTCATCCATCATCACGTGCGGCTTGATGATCGCCGCCAGCTCGTCGATTCGCCGGCGCAGGCGCTTGAGCGGGTACTGCTCTTCGAGCAGCTCGCGCGAGGCGGCGATGTACTCGCTTCGCCCGGCGCGGGACGCGGCGCCGATCAACGGATCGCAGAACGGCGCGACGGCGTCGAGCTCCCAGAACACCTTGCGCGTGCGGCAGCTGCGGTGCAGGTCGTCCCAGTCGGGCATATCGTAGAATGTTCGGATCGGGCTCGGATCGCGCCAGGACTGTTCGAGATCCCAGGGGATCAACGTGAACCGTCCGCTGCGCGAGTTCTCGTACCAGAAGTAGTTATGGTTCTGGCACTGCGGCACGCAGTACCAGGCGACGATGCCGTCCCAATTGTCGATCAGGCGGTCAACGGCGAGGTAGCGCCAGAAGGCGTCGATATCGGTGAGATTGCGTTCGAGCGCGGTCAGCCGTGCCGCGTCGTCGTCCTCGTGGCCGAGCAGAGCATCGGCGAAATCGAGAAAGCCGGTGGCAGGCAGGTCGTTGGGGTTGCGCGCGACGGCTTCGGTTAGACCGGCGGGCAGCCGCGCGTTGGCCGGACCGGCGTTACTGGGCTCGGCGGAGGCGGTGACGCCGACTCGCCCCTGCAGCTCGGCGATGTCAAGCGCCGTGCGCGAGCTGGTCGGCCAGACCTCTTTGTAGAGCACGCCCTCGCCGCCATCGGAAAAGCGGTCCGCCATAAAGCGGTCGTCGATATCCTCGGTCAGCGTGAACAGCCCAAGCGGCTCGCCGTTGAGCTCGAGCCGCGCGTAAACCGAGCGCGGCGCGATGACGCCGAACTCGCGGAACAGCTCGTAGGAAAGCACCTCGCGCATCTGCGCGGCGTCGTCCTTCATCGGGTGAAAGTTGAGCCGCTTCATTCCGTAGAAGCGCTGCCGGTGCTCGTACTCATTGAACTTGATTTTGTAGGCGAGCTTGGGGCAGAGCTGGCGACCGCGCTCGTCGAAGCAGGTGAAGAGCAGGCCGAAGAAGCCCTTGTAGCGGACGCCGACGTCGGCCCAGACCTCGCCGTCAAGCCTCAGCGAGGCGCGGACGTACTGCTCGGCGCGCGGGTTGGCGCGCAGCCGCTCGAGCTCGGCGGGCGCCATTTCGATTGAGTAGGTGCGCACCTGTTCGAGGTCGAAGACGTAGCCGCGCGGGTCGCTGCGCGCCTGGTTGACCCCGAAGCGCGCCGCGTCGGCCGCGAGGTCGGGCGGCGGCGGCAGCGAGTCGTCGGTGGCGGCGATGCCGATCGCCGCGGCCAGCAGCGCGGCGGCGGCGAGCAGCGCGAGCAGGGCGCGGCGAGAGATGGGCCGGCGGAGGTCGTCGCGTGGTGGCATGGGCAGCGCCTTCGTGATTGCGATGTTAACATCTCCTGATGGCCACTTCAGCCCCTTCATCCACAGGCTCGCCCGCTCCGGGTGCGGCGCTCGACGAGCGAGGCGCGCGCGAGGAGCGCAAGTACCCGATCGCCGAGGGCCGCGCCGACTTGCTCGCGGCCTGGATCGGCGCGCGGATTGCGCCCGACCCCGACTATCCGCGCGGCGTGATTACGTCGTGCTACTACGACAGCCCGTCGCTCGACGCCTATTGGGAGGCGGCCGACGGCTTCTGGGGCAAGGCGAAGCTGCGGCTGCGCTGGTACGGCGCGCCCGTCGACGCGGCTGCCGGCTGCTGGCTCGAACTGAAGCGGCGCGAGGGCGCGCGAGGGCGCAAGCTGCGGCTGCGGCTCGAGGTCGACGCGGGCGTCGAGCTGGCCGAGGGGATGCGCCTGCCCGGGCGCGGGCAGTTGAGCGACGCGCTGCGCGAGCTGGGCGCGCCGGCGGCGCCGACGCTCGAACCGACCGCGCTGATCCGCTACGAGCGACGGCGCTGGTCCGACGCCGCGAGCGGCCTGCGCGTCTCGATCGATTCGCGGGTGCGCGCCGCCTCGGCGCGGCGCGGCTCCGCCTGGCTGCATGTGCCCGACGGCGCGGTGCTCGAGCTGAAATCGGCGGGTCCGCTGCCGGCCCGGCTGCAGGGGCTGGAGCGACTCGGTTTGCGCCGCGAGGCGCACTCGAAATACGCCATCGCCGTCGAGCGCATCACCCCGCGCATCTGGCGCGGCGGCGCATAACAGATACGACGATCAGACGAGCGGAGCGCACGTATGGACATCAACCAGTGGTTCGGCCCGATCTCCGATATCTCCTTCTCATCGTTCGCGGTGGCGATGCTGGTTTCGCTGGCGGCGTCGCTCGCGGCCTGGGCGATGTACGTCATCTTCTACCGCGACTGGGATCGCGGGGCGGGCGTCTACCGCACGTTTCTGCTGGCGGGGCCGGCGATCACCGTGCTGTTCGTGGCGATTCAGAACTCGCTGCCGCTCTCGCTGGGGCTGCTCGGCGCGCTCTCGTTCGTGCGTTTTCGCACGCCGGTCAAGGATCCGGCCGAGATCGGCTATCTCCTGCTCGTGATCGCGTCGTCGATCAGCGCGGCGACCTATAACTACGAGATGATCGGCCTGCTGTTCGCGATCGCGTTCGCCGTGCTGGTGCTGCAACGCTTCCTGGGCGGCTCCTCGCTGCGCTCGCTGCTGCCGTCGGGGCGCGATCTGATCGTGACGATGCCGGCGGCCGATTACACCGAGCACGAGGCCGCGCTGCTCGAATTCCTCGGCGCGAACCTGCAGGGGATGAAGCACGAAAGCAGCAGCCAGAACGCGGAGACGTCGAGTCTGCATGTGCGTTTCCGCTCGTCGAGCTACGACAATCGCTGGGGCGAGTTCCAAACGGCGCTGGCTGAGGCTATTGCGCCGGCGCAGGCCGAAGTCTACGTCGGTTAGCATCACCGCAGTAACAGTAGAGCGGGGCAGCCGGAGGAGGTGGAAATGAGCGAACGATCCAGCAACGCCGAGGTCGCCGACACTCCGACGCTCGCTGCGGTCCGGCGCGCGGTCGGCGCGCACAGCGTGGAAAAGATGGCGGAGGGCACGGGCAGCTGGGCGGCGGCGGTGTTGATCGCCGTGCTGCCTTACGACGACCCGCAGATCGTGCTGACCGTGCGCAGCCAGCAGGTTGAGCATCACAAGGGCGAAATCTCGTTCCCCGGCGGCGCGCTCGACGCGGGCGAGACGCCGCTCGCAGCGGCGCTGCGCGAGGCCGACGAGGAGGTCGGGATTCTCGCGGAGCACGTGCAAATCCTGGGCGAGCAGAGCCACTACCGAACAATCACCGATTTTCACGTGATTCCGTTCGTCGGGCTGCTGGATCGCGCGCCGTATCGGTTTCGCCCGCTGGAGGTGGAGGTGGCGGAGGTGATCACTCCGTCGCTGTCGCACCTGCTCGACCCGGCCAATACCAGCTACGAGGAGCGCACCCGCGAGGACGGTACGACGTTCCTAATGCGCGAATATTGGTACGAAGGCCACCGCATCTTCGGCGCGACAGCGACGATGCTGGGGCGGCTGCTGGATGGGGTGGCGGCGGAGCTGGAATGATCGCCTCGCTCGCCGTCGCTGTCCGCCTTCGGCTATCATGAACGCATCGGTCCATTTGACGCGCCGCCATTCGGCTGCTTGGACGGGTCCCTCGCCAGCGTAACGAGAGCCTCATGACCACAGCCGCCGAGCACTCTTCAACAGCCGATCCGCGGGTAGCCGCGATCATTCGCGAGCTCGAAGCGCGGCGCAGCGCGGTTGCCGAGCGGGTTGCGTGCCTGCTCAGTCTGGACGGCGACGACCCGGATGAAGCGCCGATCGACATCGAGTCGCTGCGCTCGTTCGCCAAGCTGCTGAAGCGGAACCAGAAGCTTCCCGATCCTCGGATCGGCGTGAAGCCGGATGGAACAATTCAGATCGAGTGGTTCCTCAGCCCGGACGGCATTCTCGCGATGACGTTCCTACACAACGGCCTGATCCGCGTCTACGCCGCGTTCGACGAACCGAACAGCGCCCCCGGCTGCGCGCCGATCAACGACACGCTCAGCGCCGCTGAGGCCGATGCGGCAATCCAACCCTACGTGCGTCGGCTCCCGCCGCGATGACCGGCGACGACCTGCCGGAATCCGATCACGTCGCGCGGTATTGCAGCCCGCGTATGGTCGTTGACGGGCTCCCCCTCCTGGAGGCATTTGTCCCGCAACCGCTTGAGGTTCCCCTCTCCGTCATCTGGGTCGAGCACTTCGGCGATGCGGAAAACGAGAAGACCTTTGACGACTTGCGTCGAAACGTCGGCGCGAACCTGACACTGCGACGGAACGGGCGATTCGCCGTCATCAATGTCGGGCGCGCCAAGAGCGCAGTGGCGACAGAGCCGGATCAACAAGTGCGCATCCGCCACGCGCCGCTGGACGACTTCCCATCCCACGCCGAGATTAGCGGGCTCGAACACGAGTCGCCGCGGCTATCCCGTGCCTTGCAGAAGCTCGTCGGCGAGCGCGACATGCATCCTGCGTTGACCACCAGCCCTGGCTGATTGCTCGCACGGCGGCGACGGCAGTCGCAGCCAGTCGAGTAAGCTCAACGACAGGGGGAGCGGAAGGGGCCCGGTGGCCCTCCCGGTCTTCAAAACCGTTGCGGGGCGGCCCGCGCC
This sequence comes from Dehalococcoidia bacterium, assembly GCA_965203165.1. GTDB lineage: Bacteria > Chloroflexota > Dehalococcoidia > Bin125 > Bin125 > CATQGW01. Next base: position 2,536,260 of record OZ241849.1, on the reverse strand, counting down.
GTCTCGGGTGGGTTCGACTCCCATGCGCTCCCGCCAGACCTTGCCCGGCTAGGCTGAGGCGAGCGCGTCGATTACGGCTTCGGCGAACTGCTCGGTGGATGCGTCGCCGCCCTGGTCGGGGGTGAGGCGCTGGCCTGTCGCGTAGGTCGCTTCGACGGCGCGCTCGAGTTCCGCGCCCTGCTCGGGCAGGCCGAGGTAGTCGAGCATCATCGCGGCGGAGAGCATTGTGGCGGTGGGGTTGATGCGGTGCTGGCCGGCGATATCGGGCGCGGTGCCGTGGACGGACTCGAAGTAGGCCCAGTCGTCGCCGAAGCAGCCGGAGGGCGCGAGGCCGAGCCCGCCGATCGTACCTGCGCCCTCGTCGGAGAAAATATCGCCGTAGAGGTTGGGCAGCAGCACCACATCGAGGTCGTGCGGGCTGGCGACCAGGCGGCGCGCGAAATCGTCGGCGATAAACGTTTCAAACTCGATGTCGGGGTAGCCGGCCGCGACCTCGCCGGCGATTTCGACGAACCAGCCGTCGGTGCGGCGCAGTACGTTGGTTTTCGCCGAGCAGGTGAGCTTGCCGGGATGCCCCTGCTCGCGGCGGCGCTGCGCGAGGCGGCAGGCGAAGTGGGCGACGCGCTCGACGTTGGCGCGCGTGAAGTACTTAATTGCGTAACGCCCTTCGGCCTCGGCGAAGTGGCTGAAGCCGCCGGCGATCGGGGTGCGGGAGACGCCGCCCACACGGGGCCCGTCGGCCAGGCCGGAGGCGGCAACCTCTGTCAGGTCGCCCTCGATGCCGGCATAGAGGTCTTCGAGATTTTCGCGCACGATCACGTAGTCGATCCCCTCAGGCTGCGCGAGCGGGGAGCGGAAGCCGGGCCGCCAGCGGATCGGGCGGACGTTAGCAAACGTTTCGCGGCCCCAGCGGAAGTACCCGACGCCGGGCGTCTGCCCGTTGGTGGAGCCGAACAGCACGGTGTCGCATTCGTTGGCCGCCTGCCGCACCATCGCCTCGCCCTCTTCGCGCGACATCGCGCGCGCAATCTCCGCCCCATCGGGCAGCACGCGCCACTCGATGGGCAGTTCCATCGCGTGCAGCACGGTCATCGCGGCATGCACGGCTTCAGGCGCGGCATCGTCGCCGGGCAGTACGGCGACTGTGGGTTGGTTGGTCATTGGTCGAACCTTCCGAAGTACTCGTCGTCGATATCGACATCTTCGACCGTACGCTGTGTGACTTTGACTCCAAGCTGGTACTGCTTCAGCAGTTCGCAGAGAGTGTCGCCGTCGATCAGTTCAATCGGCGGCGCTCCGTCGCGCGTCGCTTCCGACCGTGCGCCGCTGGTGAAAGTGCCGGTAGTGATCAGCAGTCCACGATCTCCGCGTCCCACCATCGCGCCGCGCAGATCGCGGACCATGCCGGCTCCTACGGCACCTTGGTAGCGCTTGCACTGGACATAGGTCGGGAACGAGACCAGCGACAGGCGATACATGCCGACGCAATCGATGCCGCCGTCGCCGCTCTGCCCAACCACCTTGACATCGTGGAAACCCGCAGCGACCAACAGGCGGCCGGTTAGCTGCTCGAATCCGCCAGGCGACAAATTGCCGAGCCGCTCTATCAGTTGTTCTTTCCAGTCGACATCCGCCGGCGACTCGCGTTCGTTATCGTCCAATGGGGCCGGGTCACACGACGTCCGTTGGTTGTTCTTGCGTTGCGCCGCGCGCTCAGCGAGATGCGCCTCATAGCGCTGGTTGATCACATCGCGGCGAATTTGGTATCCCTTGGTGGTTACTGTCCACACCGCTCGGCCAGTGTTGTCGATAGCCCCTGCGACCTTCAGCGCCGTACGCGCCCAAGCAACGCGGTACGCCAGCTCTGTCTGGCGGGCGCCGGAGCGTTGCTTGTGCATCACGGTCCGCTGTTCCGCGGTCAGATCAAGGGTGTCTGCGACAGCATCGTCGATCTCGGCGTTTGACGCCGGAAGCGGCATGCGGCGCATCGTCTGCAACGTCACCCAGCGCAGCTCCGGGTATGGCGGCAGTCCTGCTTCCTCACGATCTGACGGCATGAGCGCCCTCCGTTGCGCAGCCTACTGCACTGCCCCGCCGAGGCGTTCAGCCAGATCGGGCGCGGGGCGGAAGACGAATGTGCGGTGGATGCGCTGCTTTGTGAAGAGGTTGCGTTGCTCGAGATCGAGTAGGTCGCCCCGCGCTGTGGGGTACGACACGCGGTGGCGCCGCTGCTCGCGGGCGATCGTGAACGCGATCGTCGGCTCGCGCAGCGCGTCGCCGATCATCGCTATCTGGCGCTGGTTGAAGCCGTGCGCGCCCCGCAGAAGCCGCTCGACATCGCGCGCTTCCTGCATTTTGCGCGCGAGATAGTCCTTGAGCCGCTCGATTGCCCGCATCAGCACATCGAGCTGATAGAGGACGAAGTAGGTCAGATCGTTGTCGTCCGTATCAACCAGCATGTACGCCCGCGAGTAGGCAGCCGGCTCCAGGCGCAGGATGCTGGAGATGACGAGGAACTGAGAGAGCCAGTAACCGGAGCGGAGCATCGACCAGTAGAACAGCGCCCGGGCGGTGCGGCCGTTGCCGTCGACGAAGAGGTGGTCGTAACCCAGCGCGAAATGCACGAGGATCGCCTGGACGACCGGGTGGATGAAGCCGTCGGGCGGGCCGTCGTTGGCGAAGGCGCAGAGCGCTTCGAGGCGGTCGGGCAGCGTCGCGGCCGCGGGCGGCGCGTGCAGGGCGCGCTGGTCCGACCAGAGCACCGCGACGCGCTCCTCGTCGGGCGTTTGCAGCCTGCCCGCGTCGAGCGGATCATCAAGCGTTTCTTCAGTCACGATGCGATGCAGGTCAAGGACCCGCTCGGCGGTGAAGTCGGCGCGTTCGAGCACCCAGCGGTCAACCTGTTGCAGGGCGCGGTAGTTGTTGAGGATCATTCGCTCGTCGCGATCGCGCGGCGTGCGCCCGCTCTCGAGCATCAGCTTGGCGACGCGCCGCGTGGTGCTCGCGCCTTCCAGCTGGCTGGACGTGATGGCCTCTTCGATCAACGAGCTGACCAGATAGCGATCGCGGGCCTGGGGGCTGGTCACCGCCTCGTCGATCAGGATGTGCCCGCTCGTTTCCTGGTCGATGCGGTGGACGAGCTCCTGCACGCGGTCCACGTTGCTGAAGCGGAAGGGCCGCCCGCCCCGATCGATCAGCGGCGCATCGCGCGCCAGCGCACGGCGGGCGAACGACATTCCCAGCCACCATTGCTCAAGGCTCAGGCCGTCGGGCGGCCGCCGGTGGCGCAGCTCGTCCCAGTGCAGGTAGCGCCCCTGGCCGTCGACGGGCTGAGATCTCTCCAAGGCCGCGGCCAAGGCGGACGACCCAATGTTTCGCGTCAGGCGATCGAGCGGCGGCGGCGGGGCTGGACGCTTCATCGCGTTCCCTCAGCGAACTCTCGGTGAAATGTAAGTCAATATAGATTCTATAGATCAGGCCAAGGAGCCGCAAGCGACCCGTCGGCTGATGTCAGCCAACTATAAGTGAATGTAGATTCTATAGATCAGCAGCCGGTCAGCCTGCGCGGCATCACGCCTCCGACTCCGTTGACAGGCGTTCGGCCAGGTCGGGGACGGGGCGGAAGACGAACTTTTTGCCTGTGCGGACTTTCGTCAGCAGTGCGCGGGCCTCGAGGTCCAGCAGGTCGCTGCGCGCCACGGCGTAGGAGATGCGGTGCTCGCGGCGCTGGCGGGCGATGGTGAAGCGCTGGTGCGGGTCGGACAACGCTTCGCGGATCACAGCGGCCTGGCGGTCGTTGAGGCCGACGGCGGCCCGATCAAGGGCGAGCGAGCGCGCCTGCTCGGAGCGGAGGTATTGGCGCAGCCGGTCGGCGGCGCGCAGGAGTATCTCCAGCTGGTGCAGGAGGAAGTGGGTGGCGTCGTTCGCGTCGGCCGTCACGTATTGATACGCGCGTGAATATTGCGCGGGCGCCTCAAGGAGAAACTGAGAGATGGACAGGTAGGGAGCGAGCCAGAAGCCGGAGCGGAGCAGCGACCAGTAGAACAGGGCGCGGGCGGTGCGCCCATTGCCATCGGCGAAGGGATGGTCGTAGCCGATCATGAAGTGGAGCAGCACAGCGCGGACGGCGGGATGAATGAGCGGGTCGTCCGACTCGTCGCTGGCGAACGCGCAGAGGCGCTCCATCCGCTCCGGCAGCTCGGCTGCGGGGGGCGGCTGGTGAACCACGCCGCCGCTGGAAGAGACGACGTAGACGCGGGCGTCATCCGGGGTTTGCAGATGTCCGACATCGCGCGCAGACAGGGTTCCGTCGGTCACGGTCCGGTGCAGGGCGAGGATCGCGTCAAGATCAATTGTCCGTCCCTCGTTGACCCACTGCTCAACCCGCTCCATCGCGGCGAAGTTGTTGGCGATCATCCGCTCTCCGTGGTCGCGCGGCGGGCGGCCGTCGCGGAGCATTTCGCGGGCGATCAAGCGGCTGGTGTTGGCGCCCTCCAGCTGGCTGGAACGGATCGATTCGTCGATCGTCAGGTGGACAAGGTGACGTTGACGGTCGTCTCGGGAGAGGTGGCCGTCGCTGGACAGCGGATGGCCACCGAGTTCGCGGTCCAGCCGGCTCAGCGCGGCAAGCAGCGGAGGCGCGTTGCTGAACCAGAAAGGGACGCCGGCCTTGCCAAGCAGCGGCAGCTCGACCGCGGCGCTGCGGCGAGCCGTAGACAGAGACAGCCACCAGGTGCGGTGCGTCTGGCGCTCGGGCGGCGTGCGGTGGCGAACTTCGTCCCACGGCAGATAGCGTCCGGCGTCATCGACCGGCGACAGTTCGGCGAACAGATCGATCTGGGCGGCCGGATCGAGCGCCGCGAAGTCCTGCGTGAGCGATCGCACGAGCGGCGCAGGCCGGGGCAGTCGCATGATCGACCTATCGGTGTTCTATCGGTTTCTCTCACAATGATAGTTGCGACGGACGGGGCATTCAACGCGACGCCGTTGACCTGCTCAACTATCAGTTTCCTATCGGTTGCTCTCAGATTGATAGTTGGACGCGAGATCAACGCTCGGCTGCCGAACTGCCAGGCTGCGCGCGGGCAGCGCGTTGCGGTCCGGCAGTCGGGAACTGTCAATCTGGCGTCAGAATCGTTGTCGTTGACAGTTCACGCGCCTTCGGCGCGCCGCCTCACGCGGGGAGGGCGGCGCGGTCGATGTTGTAGAGCTTTTGGACGTTGCCCCAGACCATCGCCTCTTCCTCCTCCGGGGGGACGCCGGCCATGATCTCGTCGAGGATCTTGCGGCTGTTGGGCCAGATTGCGTCGTGGTGCGGGTAGTCGTTGCCCCAGAGCAGGTTTTCGACGCCGATCTGCTCGCGGGTTTGCACGCCGATGTCGTCGTCCTCGAAGGTGACCATGAAGTTGCGCCGGAAGTATTCGGTGGGCAGCATCGGCAGCTCGGGCGTCTGGTCGACGGCGCGGGCGCGGTAGTAGGCGTGGTCCCAGCGCTGCAGCACGTGGGCAATCCAGCCGGTCTCCCACTCGGCCATCACGAAGCGCAGCTTGGGGTGGCGCTCGCAGACGCCCGAGGTGACCAGATTGGAGACGGTGTTCCAGGCGGCGGCGTGGGCGAGGGTGTAGGAGACGACCTGGTCCCACTCTTTGGGCAGGCTCATGCCGGGTTCGGAGCCGCAGAAGATGTGCATCGTGAGCGGCAGGCCGATTTCTTCGGCGGCCTCCCAGAAGGGCTCGTAGGAGGGGTCGGAGTAGGGCTTGTCGGCCGGCGCGGTGCAGGGGATCGCGACGCCCTTGATGCCCATGTTGGCGCAGCGCTGCAGCTCGGCGACGGCGCGGTCGATATCGCGCAGGGTGATGCAGCCCACGCCGATCAGCCGCTCCGGCGCGTGCGAGCAGTAGTCGCGGATCCAGTCGTTGTGCCGCTCGAAGACCGCGCTGACCACCTCGACGTCGTCGACCATGTAGGTGAGCATGTTGATCGAGGGGTACATGACCTCGCCGACGATGCCGTCCTGCTCCTGCTCGGAGAGGCGTGCGACGGGGTCTTTGACGCCGGGGTTGATCAGGTCCCAGCCGCGGGCGATCTTCTCTTTGGTTTCGGGCAGGTTGAGGTTGGCGCCGGCGATGCCGAGCCGCCCGACGGACATGGCGAAGTCGATGCTGGGCCAGGCGACGAAGACGGCGTCGCGGTCTTTCCACTTGTCGACGACGCGCGGTGCGCGGTCGCCGAAGCGGTCGACCAGGCCGTCGAAGACCTCCGGCGCTTCGACCACGTGGGAGTCGCACGAGTAGTAGATGCTGCTGGCCATTGTTCCATCCTTCCGCGCCGCGTCGGCTTACGTACAGGATAGAGTGTTGCGCGCGGGCCGGGGTGGTGGTGTAGAGTGGCGGGCGTGAAGCGCATTGCCGACTCTCTGACTGCCGCTTTGCAGGCCCGCCGCGGCGTGGCGGTGCTTGCCCGATCGGGGGGGGGGGGGGGGGGGGATAAATTCCTCCCGATCGCCCTCGCGATCGCTGCGCTGCTGCTCGCCGCCCTGACTCTTGCCCAGGCCGCTACGCCCGGATCCACCAGCCGCTATCTGGCGCTTGACGCGGGTGGCGAGCACCAATGCACCCTCCGCGCTGACGGCATCGTCCGCTGCTGGGGCGGCAACTCCGCCGAGCTGCGCGATGTTCCGGAAGGTCGCTACGCGGCGGTGAGCGCCGGGGCGTGGCACAACTGCGCGATCCGCGAGGGGAGCGGGGAAGTCGTCTGTTGGGGCGGAGACTCGAACGCGCCTGACGGCGCGTTCAGTGAGATCGCCGTCGGCTGGCAGTTTGCCTGCGGCGTGCGCGATACGGGCCAACTCGAATGCTGGGGAACCAGCAGCTTTGGGCGCAGCGTGCTCGACTACGGACAGGCCGAGCCGCCGGAGGGGGAATTCAGCGCGGTTAGCGCCGGCTTCCTCCACGCCTGTGGGCTGATGACGACGGGCGAGATCGTCTGTTGGGGCCGCGGCAGCCTTGGACGCGCCGACGCGCCCGATGGCGTCTTCACGCAGGTGAGCTCGGGCACGACGCACTCCTGCGCACTGCGCGAGGGCGGCGTGGTGGAGTGTTGGGGACTGAACAACTTCGGGCAGCTGGATGCGCCGTCGGGCGTTTTCACACAAGTGAGCGCGGGAGCGTGGCACTCGTGCGGGCTGCGGGAGTCGGGCGCGATTGAGTGCTGGGGCGACGATCGTTATGGGCAGTCCAACACTCCGTCGGGACGCTATGTCGCTGTGAGCGCTGGGATGCGCCACTCGTGCGCGCTGGGCCGTGCGGGCGCTCGCTGTTGGGGCGGGCAGGATGATCGCCTGCCTGAGCTGATCGCGGAGCTCGCGCCGGCGAGCGCCACTCGAACCGTCGCGGATGTTTCGGCCGAGGACGAAAGCGACACAACGCCGGACCCGTCCACGCCAACGCCAGCGCCCACACCCACGCCCACGCCCACGCCGACCACGTACACAGCGGTGAGCGCGGGCGGGCGGCACACTTGCGCGCTGCGCAGCACGGGCACGCTCGACTGCTGGGGAAGCAACACCTACAGCCAGGTCAGCGACACGCCCTCGGGCACGTTCACCGCCGTCAGCGCGGGCGACTGGCATACCTGCGCGATCACCAGCGCCGGGGCGATCGACTGCTGGGGGTTGGGCACCGACGGCCGAGCCGACGACCAGGCCGGCAGCTTTACGGCGGTCGGGGCCGGCGCCGCGCACAGTTGCGGCCTGAGCAGCGGCGGCGCGGTTTCCTGCTGGGGCAACAATCTGCACACCCAGAGCAACAATCCGTCGGGCAGCTTCACGGCGCTCAGCGTCGGCGCGGACCATAGCTGCGGCCTGAGCAGCAGCGGCGCGATCTCGTGCTGGGGGCACAGCGGCGGCAATCGGCGCAACGCGCCCTCGGGCAGCGGCTTTACGGCGGTGAGCGCGGGCGGCAGCCACGGTTGCGCCATCACCAGCGCCGGCGCAATCGACTGCTGGGGGCTGAACGCCAACGGTCAGGCCGCCGACCAGGCGGGCAGCTTCAGCGCGGTCAGCGCCGGCGACAGCCACACCTGCGCCTTGAGCAGCGCGGGGGCGATTTCGTGTTGGGGCAACAGCGGCGACAGTCGGACGACGGTCGCGGCGGGGACGTACACCGCGGTCAGCGCGGGCAACTCCCACACCTGCGGAATCAAGACCGACGGGACGATCGCCTGCTGGGGCCGCGACACCGAAGACCAGGCGCCGACGACGCGCTCGCCGTGAGGGGTGGGGTGGGAGATGAACGGGCTTGGGTGCAGAACTCGGCGAGATACCCGCGGCGGGGCGCGGGTATGACGGAGCTTTTCGCGCGGGTGTGAAGGAGCTTTTGGCGCGGATGTGACGGAGCTGGATGGAGCGGGTGTGACGGAGTTGGGCGCGGGGGTGACGGAGGTTGGGGTGACGGGACTCTGTTGCGTGTGGGTGGTGGAAGGGGTGTGGGAGGCGGAGACGGTGCTTGGTGCTGTGCTCGGCGAGATACCCGCGGCGGGGCGCGGGTATGACGGAGCTTTTCGCGCGGGTATGACGGAGAGAGGGCGGGTGTGGCGGAGCTTTTCGCGCGGGTGTGACGGAGCTTTTCGCGCGGGTGTGAGGGAGGTTGGGGTGACGGGACTCTGTTGTGTGTGGGTGGTGGAAGGGGTGTGGGAGGCGGAGACGGTGCTTGGTGCTGTGCTCGGCGAGATACCCGCGGCGGGGCGCGGGTATGACGGAGCTTTTCGTGCGGGCGTGACGGAGCTGGGCGCGGGTATGACGGAGCTTTTGGCGCGGGGGTGGCGGAGCTTTTGGGGCGGGTGTGGCGGGGCTTTTGGCGCGGGTGTGAGGAAGTTGGGCGCGGGGGTGGCGGAAAGGGGGAGGGGAACGGGGCTTAGTGGGCGTTGAGGAAGTCGGTGAAGCGGGCGGCTAGCAGGTCGCGGTTGGGGTGGTGCTCGGGATTTCTGGGGAGTTGGAGCTTTGCGCCGTCGAGCTCGCGTAGGGCGTTGGAGAGTGGGTCGCGGGACTCGGCGAGCAGGCGCTGGGAGGCGCGCACCTGGTAGTCGGGGTCGATTCCGATCAGGTGGGCGTCGAGCGCGGCGCGGTGCAGCTTGGTGAGCAGCAGGCCGTGGGTTGGGGAGCGCGACGCCTCGCGCTCGCCGTTGAGCTCGAAGACGCCGAGCAGGCGGCGGGCGCGGCTGCGCTCGACCGCGGTTCTGCGGCCGCCCTCGCCGGAGATCGCGCAGCGCAGGCGGTAGGCGTCGACGACGCGCTCGCGGAAGCGCGCGCCTTGCAGGCCGCGCTGGGCGGCGACGAGCCCGGCGCGGCGCTCGGCGGCCGCCACGGGGCGGTCGCCGCCGGGCAGGCCGAAGGCGAGGCGGACCTGGCCGTACTCGCCGTCGTTGGGGCGCCAGTCGACAATCCAGACGGGCATGAAGGCGTGATAGAAGCCTTGCGCGACGGCGAGGAAGTAGATCACGGGGAGTTCCAACTCCCAGGCGTCGTAGAGGTGTCGGTTGGCCTCGTGGTCGGGGCCGCCTTTGGCGAAGTCGTAGGGAATTTCGCCCGCGCTGGAGAAGATTTGCTCGTGGGCGGCGGACTGGTCGGTGTAGATCGAGCTGCTCTTGAGCCAGGAGGTGCGCAGCGAGAGCAGGTGGCGCATCGCGCCGACTTTGCCGATGCCCTGCTGCCGCCGCACGAGCGGGATGTAGTCGCCCTCGAACGAGAAGCCGGCGTTGAGCTGGTCGCCGGTCAGCCCACCGTTGGCGCGGCTGACGCGCTCGACGTGGGCGAAGGCGGCCAGACGCATGCGTTGTTCGCGCTCGTCCACGATGTCTCCTCCTCAGTGCGCACGGTAGCGGCGCGTAACGCCATTCTGTCGCGCGGGGGGGTTTGACAGGGCGCGGAGAGGAGTAGTCTGCGGGCGATTGGGGCGGCGACATGAGCACAACACTGAGCCGGGTGGCGGCATTGGCCGCCGTGGTTGCGGTCGTAGCTGCGGTTGCGGCATTGGAGAGCGCGTGGTGGGGGTCGGCGGCGGCGGGGCTGCTGCTGTCGGTCTGTCTGGCGGCGTCGTTGGTCGATCGGCGTGCGGAGCCGCTGGCGGTGGCGGGCGGGGCGATCGCGTTCGCGGCGCTCTGGGCGGGGTTGGGTCTGGAGGCGGGGTTGTGGGCGCTGATTGGGGTTGGCTGGCTCGCAGGCGCGGCAGCGATCGCGGCGCTGGTGCGGGCGGAGAGCGCCGAGCGCGAGCATGGGCTTTCGCCGCGCTGAGGTTTGGCGGGCGAGCTCAGCCTTTCTTGCGCTTCTCGTGTTCCGCCTGCGCGCGAGCGATCAGCTCGTCCCACCACTCTCCGTCGATCGCTAGCTCGTGTCCGTCGGGTCCGTGGACGAACTGCAAGCCGAGCTTCTTGAGCGCCATCTCCTCGCAGAGGCGCTGTCCGTCCCAAAATTCGACGCCGTTCTTTTCGCCGAACTCGCGCGCACCTTTCTCGATGCGCCCGAATGTCATGACGACGGCGCGGTGGTAACGGTCCGCCATCGTCAGATTGCCGTGGAAAAGCATCACCTTGTTTCGGCCGACTGAGCCTTGGTTGCCTCCAAACTGACACTGGACAGCCAGCTTCGTGATGTCGCCGCTGTAGCTCGCTTCGTCCGCCCAGATGTCGACACCTGCATCGTTCGTGCCGCCCTGCCACTTGACCTCGTCAAAGCCCATCTGCTCGAGCAGCTCGGCGCAGAAGAGCTCGAACATTGTCCCCCAGACCGGCGATGTCACCCGCTCGGTCCGGCGACCGATGTCGCGCATCCATCGTTGGCGTACCGATTTGTCGATCTCGTAGGACTTGGCGAACTCGCGAAACCAATCGGCTTGGTCGCCGTAGAACGCGTCAATGTCCGCGGACAACTTGTCTCGCTCGATCTGGTTTCGCTCGACGTCTAGCTGGAGTCGTTCCCTTGATCGCGCGAGTTCCTTGTGATCGGAGACGAACTGTTGACGATCCTCTACCAGATCGATCTCGAGCAGCATCCACGCGGCCATTTCCTCTCGCCACGCCGCGGTCGACTCAGCATCTCCCGCCCCGACCAGATCCCAGACAGAATCGTCGCGCACATGCGCGAGCAGATCGTTGTGCAACGCGAGGTAGTCATTAGTAGTTTCAGCAACCGCATCGAGCAGCTCGTCGCGTTGCAGGCGGTACTTGCGCATCTCAATGTCGAACATGCGCGGATCGTCATCACCTGCGCGATCGACTATCGCCTGTTCCTCCGCGCGGAGGCGTTCAGCGCGTTCCCGGTTTCGGTCGTCGCGGACACCGAGCTCAATATGGCGTCGGGCGTACTCCGTGGCACGTTCGTCGCCTGGCGGCCAACGCATAGTGCGATCGCCATAGTCGCGATCAATCGCAGCGCCCCGTTCATTGAGCGCTGCGCGCCTTGCGCCGAGAGCGTCCTCGCGCTCGTCGAGTGCCGCGCTGCGAAAGTCAAAAGAACGCGACTCACGATCGAGGGCGCGTCCGCGTTCCAAGAGCGCTTGCCCGCGGTCGTGCAGGTGTCTCGTTTCGCTTTGGGCGGCGGATTCTGGGCCGGCGGAGTCGCTCATGGGGTTTCCGTTTCCTAGCGAAGCGTTTCATAGATTAGCGGCCGTGTCTGCCAGCCGGACATCAATCCGACCCATCGCAGAGCGCGGGCGGGTGCGATGGAGGTGGGCGGGACCCTGCGCTGGGAACGGCGAGATACCCGCGGCGAGCGCGGGTATGACGGATCTAATTCTGCGCGGGGTGGGGGAAGTGGGGGCGGCGGCGGGGATTTAGCGTTCGCAGACCACGCCGTCTTCGTCGCCGTCGCGGGCGGATGGGACTTTTTCGGCGGGGAAGCCTTGGCCTCGGCCTTGTTCGCCCTGGACGCGCGGCTCGCCGGCGGACTCGGCGGCTTCGCATGACTCGTAGGTCGCGCGGAGTTCGAACGGGGTTCCGCTGGATTGGGCTTGCTCTTCGGGCGGTTCGATTTCGATGCGCTGCACGGGGAGGTTGAGGCGCTCTGGCGGGCGCTCGTCCGGGCTTGCTTCGCAGGTTTGCAGCATCGTTCGCAGGGCGGCGGCCTCGGCTTGGTCGGCGGCGAGATACCAGCGCAGTTTGACGACAATCCAGTCGCGGGCGTATTGGCACCATGCGGAGCGGGCTGGCGGGCGCCACTCGGCTGGATCGTCGGCGCTCTTGGTGCGGTTGCTGCGCGCCGAGACGGCGGTCAGCGCGGCGGGCTCGTCGAGGTCGTTGGCGAACTCGATTCGGCGAGCTTCGGACCACTGCCAGCCGCCGGAGTGGTGCGCCTCGAAGAGCGGCACCATGTGATCGATGTCGAGCTCGCCGGGGTCGTCGAACTCGATTTCGTCGTACCAGGACCACCAGGAGCCGTCGAGCGGGCGGCACCACTGATTTGTTGCGGTGATGCCCCGCGCTTCGGCGATCAGCACCTCTTCGCGCGTGTTGCAGCCATCGCCGTCCGCGTCGCCCCAGCCGCCCGGCAGGTAGGTGTCGCGGTCGTAGTCGACATCGCCGTCCCACTCGGGCTCGATGCGCAGCCGTGCGAGCAGCTCGGCGTCCTGGGCGAACGGCAGGCCGTCGCCGGGTTGGTCCGCCGGCGGCTCTTCGGCAGGTTGCGGCGCTTGCTGCGCGGGGCTCGGTTCGGCCTGCTGTTGCGGCTCATCGGCGGGCTGTTGCTCCGACTGGGCGGGCGGCGGCGGCTCGGACTGCTGCGGCGGCTCGTCTTCGGCGCAGGCGGCGAGCGCGGCTGCGACCGCCAGAATCAGCGCCGCAACGAGGCGGATTGCGTGGGGCAAGCGATTAGGCATCGAGCGCGATGCCCAGTTCCGCGGAGAGTTGGCGCAGTTCGCGCACGGTGGAGGCGGGGTAGGCGATTTGGCCGCTGGCGCTGCGCTGCTCGAAGGTGCGCTGCTCCTGCTCGCCGGGAGCGAGCACCTCGGCGACGCCGGGGAGCGGATCAGCCGCCTTGACCTGCCGCCAGATGTCGTCCACCGCCGCCTCGAACTCGGCCGCCTCGCCGAACAGATCGGGCGAGACGACGAGAAGGAACTGTCCGCGCCGGCCGATTTCGACGGCGGCGGAGTGGGCGCCGCCGGGCAGCGCGCCGGCGAGCGTGTTCATGAACAGGCTGAGGCCGGTGCCCTTGTAGGCGCTGACCGCGCCGAGCGCGGGGATGATGCCGCCCAGCGCGGTTTGCGGATCGGTCGTCGGTTGGCCTTCGAGGTCGAGGAAACCCCACTCTTCGGGAATCTCGCGCCCTTCGGCGCGGGCGCGCATCACCTTGCCCAGCGCGACGGGGGTGAGCGCCATGTCGAGCACCATCGGCGGCCCGGCGGCGCGCGGCGCGGCGAACGCCATCGGGTTGTTGCCGGTCATCCGCGTGCGCGCGCCGAACGGGGCGAGCGTGGGCACCGAGGTGGTCGTGCAGAAGGAGACGAAGCCCTCGGCGGCGGCCATCATCGGGTAGTAAGCGCCCATGCCCCAGTCGTTGGAGTTGCGCAGCGCGCCCAGCGCCAGCCCGGTCGCATGCGCCTTGGCGATGGTGCGCTGCATTGCGCGGGCGACGACCAGCTGGCCGATGCCGCCGTCGCCGTCGACCAGCAGCGAGACGGGCGTCTCGCGGATCGTGGCCAGGCTGGGCGTGGGGTTGTAGCGCCCCGCGCGCAGGTGCCCGGCGTACCAGGGCAAGCGCTGGAAGCCGTGCGTGTCGACGCCGCGCAGGTCGGCGGTGAGCTGGATTTCGACGGTCAGCGCGGCGTCGGCGGGCGGCACGCCGCAGGCCTCGTAGACGGCGGTTCCGAACGCGCGCAGCGGTTCGAGCGGGAGGATTTCGGTGGCGTCGATGTCGGTCATGAGGCGTCCTCCGCCGATGAGTCGAGCAGCCCGCCGTCGGACATGCCGCGCGCCTCGCCGACGGTCGAGGCGGCGCAGACGACGAACTCGAGGTCCTCAGGCCCAAGGCTGCGGATCTGGTGGGCGATGTCGGCGGGGAAGAAGAGGAAGTCGCCGGCGGAGGCCGAGGCGCGCCAGGGCCCGCAGTCGATCTCGGCGTTGCCGCGCAGGAAGTAGTAGACCTTTTCGACATCCTCGTGGATGTGGCGCACGTTGGTCTCGCCCACCGGCAGGCGGTTGAAGAGAACGAAGGCGAGCGAGCTCTCGAAGCGCCCCTCGGCGGCGCTGAACATGCGCCGCGCGTGGATGTTGCGCCCCACGGTTTCGGGAATGTCGTTGGGCGATTTGACGACAAAGCGGGCGTCGCTGGGGGGCGGGATGGGCTCGGCCTCGAGGGCGGGGGCCTCGGGGGGCATGCCGGGGGGAGTGGGTTGGTCGGTCATGGTTCACCTCTTTCGCGGTCTCGCGGGTGCTCAAGCTCCGTCACAGGGTACGATCAGGTCTGAGGAGCGGCTGAGGCTTTTGGAGCAACGGCGTGAGCGCATCAGATCCGAACACGGGCATCGCACGACTACCGAATCCCCGTATTGCGGTGCTCGCGTTGCGCGCCTTGGGTGGCGCGACAAGCCGGCAGACGACGCAAGATGTCGCCTTGCGATGCTTCAAGATGGCTCCGCGCCGCTTCGCGTGGAAGAAGCATCCGAGCTATCCGAGTGACAAGACGGCCTTTGATGCGCTAACCGACGCGAAGAAGGCAAAGAACGGCAAGTTGGTCGCCGGTGGCGGGAAAGAGAACTGGATCCTGACTCCTGCGGGAATCGCATGGTGCGATCAACATGAGCAGGAACTTGGTCAAGCGTCCGTCAGCGGTCCATCCCAGCTGACTGATCCGGAACTCCAATCGCTTCGTCGGCTGCGTCGGCATCGGCTTTTCGAGGCGTGGAAGGCTGGCGGCGAACCGCCGCCGCAGGAGCTCGTTGCCGATGCTGTACGCTTGCTGCCTGACGCGCAGTGGACCGCGGTAAGGCGCAAAGCTGAAGACCTGTCGGCCGCAGCGCGCTCGGCAGAGCTAGATGATGTGGAGGGCTTCCTGTCGTGGCTGATGAGGGCCCGGTCTACGGCGAGCTGACGTTCACGGAGCGCAGCTTCCGCGACGACATTGAGCGCGCGATGGGATCAGACATCATGCGTGCGCTCGTCGAGCTGGTGACGAACGCAGATGACTCGTACGAACGCGCGGGGCTCGACGGCGACATCCTGATCACCATTCAGCGGCGACGCGGGGCGCAACAATTTCCGGTACTGATGGTCCGCGACGAAGCTGAGGGCATGACGCGCGCCGAGATGGACAACCGACTCGGCCGGCTTGGCGACGTAACGAGCGGCTTTCTGAGCGGGTACCGGGTACGCGGCCTGTTCGGCCGGGGCGGCAGGGATGCCGTGCACTTCGGACCGATGAGTTGGGAGTCATGGAAGGGCGGCGAACACTCGCTGTTCGAGATTCTCTACGAAGGCGGCCCGACGACAAAGACCAAGATGACGGCTCTTCGGCCTACCGCGCGACGGAAGCACGGCACACTTGTCACCCTCGAGATCCAACGGAAAGTCCGCATTCCCAAACAGGCGACGCTGAAGCAACGTCTGAGCCGACACTACGCATTGCGCCCGATCCTGCTCGACAAGCGGCGCCGCAAAGTGCTCGTGAACGCTGGACGCGGTAGTGCCACCGAGCGTCTGTCATACCCTCAGCCGCCGGGTACGCCACTGGTTCACGAGCAGATCATCACGATTCCTGGCTACCCCGGCGAATCGGCGGTGGTCTCGCTGTCTGAAGCCCCCGACTCACTCCTGGACGGCGAACGGCGGCAGTACTGGCGCCACTCGCTCTTAATCACGTCCGACCGAGCCGCGTACGACATTTTCGACGGCGGCGAATTCAACCGCGAGCCAGATTCGCTTCACCTATCGCGGCTCTTCGGGGCCGTCGACGTACCTGGCATCAGCGCCTTGATTCGCGCGTACGACGAGCGCGCGGCGCAAAAACTGGATCACGCTGAAGAGAACCCGGTTCGGCTGGTATCGCGTGACCGCGACGGGCTCGTTGATCGGGGCGAGCATCCGTTCATTGACGCGCTGTACTCGGCCATCGAAGAAGCTCTACGTCCGCACATCGAGCGGCTCCGCGCACAAGCTGACTCCGCCGCTGCCCCGCATGTGTCCGATGATCTCCGCAAGCGGCTGAACGAAGCCGAGAAAGTCATGACTGAGTTTATGCGTGAGGAGGAGGATCCGGCAGAGGGCGATACGATCGAGGGTAAACGCGAAGAGGTCGGGCTGACCTTGATTCCGTCAAGGCGTGTGGTCGAACCCGATAAGCCGGCGCGCCTGGTTATTCGGTATCGCCCACCCGCCGACCCGGCAAGCGCTCCGCCCGGTACTCTGTCTCAGGCCGGTGAACCGACCGTGACCGTGCGACTCACCAAAGACGGCGCGTCAGCCGAACCCACCAGAGAAACGCTGATCGATCGCGGTGACTACTTCAGCAAGTCGATCAAACTCGAGCCGGAGGCCGAAGGGACGACGATTCAGATAACGGTGCGCCACGGCACCGAGATGGTGCATGGCGTTGCGGTGTGGGAGCGCCGCGAAGTTCCACCAGTTGAGGAGTTGTCCTTCAACCACGGCAAGTACACGATCAAGGACGGTGGACGGCGTACTGCGTATCTGTATGCGCCCTGGGACCTGGTCGCCGACGGCGATGTCCGACCATTGATCGAGTTGGCGGGCGACCCCGGTATCACACGCCAGACAGGATCGTATGTCTTCGCGTTCGATCGCGCGCGCCAGGCCGCGGTTTGCTCAATCGGGCTCAGCGGTTCGGGCGTTGGATCTCGCGGTCGGCTCTCCGCTTCGTTGGCGACGCAGCAGGCCTCTGCGCGGGTTGAGGTCACAGCTCGGGGCATCGATGGACTGAAGATCGAGTTCGACGAGCGACCCGACATGCCGTACCGCGGCTGGTTCAGCCAAGATCGCGCGGCCGTGCTCGTCAACACAAGCTCGCCGGTCGTTGAACGCTACATCGGCTCTACTGCCAAGGGATTGCCCGGGCAAGACTCTGTAGCTGGGCGAATGATCCTCGCTGAGGTTCTGGCGGCGACGGTCGTGCGGGATGTGTTGACGCGAAAGCAGCAGCAAGGGTCGTCGGTCAACGACTTGTTCTACGAGTACGAGACCCTAATGGCGAAGTTGCTGCCGCGCCTGCACCGTGCGTTCGTCTCGGCGAACGAGCTTCGATCTGCACAGCGAAGCGGTGAAGCTGTCGCCTGATGTGAACGGGCCCTAGAAATCGAGGGCGGCGGCGGTGCAGAGGAATTGCATTAGGGGGGCGGTTTCTTTGCACCATTTGGCGATTGTTGCGGGGAACTCTGCGCTGAGCGCTTCTTCGTGGGTGAAATCGCGGACGGCGATGAAGTGTTTGCGTTTGATCTCCTCGATCATGGGGTGGTCGGCGCTCCAGCCTCTTGGGGGGCGCTTGAGCTTGTCGCCGTCGATGCGCCAGGGGGACTTTTGGTAGCGCCTGGCGAGCTTGTTCCACGCTTTGTCGTGCTCGGCGATGGCTTCGCGGTAGGCGGCGAGGGCGTCGCGGTCGGGCATCCAGCTGCCCGCGCCGAAGAAGCAGTGGTCGAGCGAGAGGTGGACGTAGTAGCCGGGCGCGTGGACATCCTTGCCGGCGCGGTGGCGGAACTGGATGCCGACGTTGGTTTTGTAGGGCGCTTTGTCGGCGGAGAAGCGGACATCGCGGTGGATGCGCATCAGGGAACCGCCGACCTTGGCGTCGCGGGCGGTGATCGCGGGGGAGATCTTCGCCAGGCGCGGGCGCACGGCGCGGATCAGCTCAAAGGCGGGCTCGCGCAGCTCGGACTCGTAGCGCCCGCGGTTGGCCTCGAACCAGTCGCGGCGATTGTTCAGCTCGAGCTCGGCGAGAAAGTCGAACAGTCCCGGGCCGAAACCCGTTGCGGCGGTGGTCATCGTCGGCCTCCGTACCCCGATCGCGTGTGAGGCGAGCGTAGCGTGTGCAGGCGGGTCAGGCGTGTCAGGCGGCTGGGGCGCGGTAGGCGCGGACGGATTTCCAGAGCAGGCCGATCAGCAGGGTGGCGGCGATGCCGAGCGCGCCGCCGAGCAGCATCGCGTTGGGCGCGCCGATCGAGCCGGCCCAGAAGCCGACCCAGATGATGCCGACGTTGTTGGCGGTCTGGGCGGCGAGCACCATGAAGGAGAAGGCGCGCCCGCGCATCTCGTCGGGCGTGGTCAGCTGCACGGTGGACTGTCGCACGGCGACGGTGACGGCGTCGGCGGCGCCGAGCATGGCGATCACGATCAGTCCGAGCCAGAGCCAGGGCGCGGCGCCCATCGCGAAGAGCAGCGCGGCGTAGACCAGCGAGGCGATCAGCACGAGCACGCCTTTGGCGCGCTCGTGGACGAGGAAGAGCGCGAGCAGCATGCCGCCGACCGAGCCGACGGCGTTGGCGGTGCCCAATCCGCCCGCCGCGCCCGCGCCGGCCATGAACAGACCGGTCGCCAGCACGGGCAGGATTTCGCGGTAGTAGGAGACGACGGTGATGCCCCAATCGAGCAGGAAGAGACCGGGCAGGATGGGGTGGCGAGCGACGAATCGCCCGCCGGCGATGACGCTGGCCAGCGCGCCCTGGTTGGCGCCCGCGGCTCTGGCGGCGGTGCGGATCAGCAGCGGCATCAGCGCCGAGACGGCGGCGAAGCCGGCCGCGGCCCAGAGCGCGGCGGTGACATCGATCACGGAGACAATCGCGGTGAAGAGCACGTTGCCCAGAATCCAGCCGCCGTTTTGCGTGCCGGTGTCGATCGTGACGGCGGTCGAGAGGTAGCGCTCGGGCACGACGCGCGGGGTGATCGTGGCGCGGGCAGGGGCGACGAACACGGCGAGCGCGGCCAGGATCGCGATCGCGACCCAGGTCTGCCAGATGCGCAGAATGCCGGCGCTGGCGGCGGCGGCCAGCAGCACCAGCAGCACGAAGACGACCGCGTTGGAGCCGGCCATCAGCCAGCGTCGGTCGAGCCGGTCGGCCAGCACGCCGCCGTAGAGCACGGCGACGATCTGCACGGGCAGTTGGATCGCGCCGATGATCGCGACCTGGGCGAACTCGCCCGTCTCATCGAGCACCCACTGGGGAATTGCGAGGAAGCGCAGCTGCTGGGCGATGATCATCGCCAGCGCGCCGGACCAGAGCAGGCGGTAGTCGCGGATCGCGAAGACGCGGCGCAGCGGCGGGCGCTCGAAGCGCCGCCCGCCCAACTCGCTCACGAGAGGATCGGGGAGTGCGCGATACTGCGGAGCATTGGGCGATGCTACCGCCCGCGCAGCGGAGGAGGAGCAGGATGAAAGTCGGCGTCTACGTCCCCCAGGTCGGTCCGGCGGCATCGCCGCAACAGGTCGCGCGGGTGGCGCGCGCGGCCGAAGGCGCGGGCTTCGACTCGCTCTGGGCGTTCGACCACGTGGTGCTGCGGCCCGATCAGGGCTCGGACTACCCCTACAGCGAGGATGGGCGCTTTCTGGTGCCGGCCGACAGCGCGTTTCTGGAGCCGCTCACGCTGCTGACCTACGCGGCGGCGGTGACGGAGCGGGTCGAGCTGGGCACGGCGGTGCTGGTGCTGCCGATGCGCGCGCCGGTGCTGCACGCCAAGCTGATCGCGACGCTCGATCATCTGGCGGGCGGGCGGGTGATTCTGGGCGCGGGCGTGGGCTGGTGGAAGGAAGAGTTCGAGGTGCTCTCGATGCCGTTTGATCGGCGTGGCGCGCGGATGGACGAGTACCTCCAGGTACTGCGCGATCTGTGGGAGGGCGAGGTGGGCGCGTTCAAGGGCGAGTTCTACGACACCGAGGGCTGGTACTGCCGTCCGCAGCCGCCGCGCCGCGTGCCGATCTGGCTGGGCGGCAACCATCCGCGCCAGCTGGAGCGGGTCGGGCGGCTGGCCGACGGCTATCTGGCCAACCCGGCGATGCTGGACACGCTGGCGGCGGACTGGGATCGGGTGCGGCAGGCGGCGTCCGACGCGGGGCGCGAAGCCGCGGCGCTGCGGCTGGGCATCAACCGGATCGCGGTGCTGGAGGAGGGTCGGCTCGCAGAGGCCGCGGAGCGGCTGGGCGAGATGCGCGCGCTGGGCTTCGACCACGCGATCGCCAATCTGCATCCGGCCACGGCCGACCCGGAGGCGCTGCTGGGCGAGTTCGCGGCGGAGCATCTGGGGGCGTTGCAGGCGGAGTGATGCGCTGCAACTCGTGATAGCCGCGACAGCAATCGCGAGTTCACGCTAAACTCGGCATAGCGAGCCGCGCTATCACGAGTTCCGGCATAGTCGCGACGGCAATCGCGAGTTCGCGCTAAACTCGGCATAGCGAGCCGCGCTATCGCGAGTTCCGACATAGCCGCGACGGCAATCGCGAGTTCGCGCTAAACTCGGCATAGCGAGCCGCGCTATCGCGAGTTCCGACATAGCCGCGACGGCAATCGCGAGTTCGCCTGGAACTCACGATTGCTGCGAGCGCCGCCTGACTCCAGTCAGCGCCATGCACCACGAAAGCCGCCGACATGCAGAGATCGAGCACAGGCCAGACGGTCTACATCCCCGACGGCGACGAACAAGCCCCGGCGTTCGTCCCCGATCCTCTGCCGCCTTTTCCCCCGATCGACCTGGGCGGCCTCCAGTCGGCTCTCGACAGCGCCAACCTCGCGCTTGGGCGGCTTGACGGAATCACCCCGTTTCTGCCCGAGCCCGATCTCTTCATCTACACCTACGTTCGCCGCGAAGCCGTGATGTCGTCGCAGATTGAAGGCACCCAGTCAACGCTGTCCGACCTGCTGCTCTTCGAGCTGGAAGAAGCGCCCGGCGCGCCGCACGACGATGTCAGCGAAGTCTCGAACTACGTCAGCGCGCTCCAGCACGGCCTCTCGCACACGCAGGCAGGCGAACCGATCAGTAATCCGCTCATTTGCGAGCTCCACCGCATCCTGTTGCGCAGCGGGCGCGGCGCCGACATGTCGCCCGGCCGCTTTCGGGAGCGCCAGAATTGGATCGGCGGCGGGCGGCCGAGCAGCGCGGCATACGTCCCGCCGCCGCCCTATGCAATCGACGACTGCATGGCCGAATTGGAGCAGTTCATCAACGACGATGACGATCTGCCGCCCCTGATCCGGGCGGGAACGGCGCATGTGCAGTTCGAGACGATCCACCCGTTCCTCGATGGCAACGGGCGCGTTGGGCGGCTCCTGATCGCGCTCATGCTCCAGCGCGAGCGGGTCCTGCGAGAGCCGGTCCTCTATCTCAGTCTCTATCTCAAAGAGCGTCGACCCAGCTACTACCACCTGCTCGACAGCGTGCGCCGCGACGGCGACTGGGAGGCCTGGCTCGCCTATTTCCTCAAGGGCGTCGCCATGACCGCCGACGACGCCTACGACAGGACGATCCGCTTGCGCGATCTGTTCGAGCGCGATCGCGCGGTGCTGGGCTCTCTCGGACGTCGATCCGGCTCAGCGCTCCGAGCGCACGAGGCGCTGATGAGGCGGCCGATCCTGACGATCCGCGAGATTGAGCGGCAGTCCGGCCTCTCGCGTTCCGCCGCCGCGAGCGCGACCGAAGATCTGGTCCGGCTGCAGATGGTCAGAGAAATCACCGGCCGCCGCCGCGACCGCATCTTCGCCTACGGCGAATACCTCGACATCCTCAGCGAGGGCGCGGAGCCGCTCTGAGCGGGGGCGGTATCGTGACGGGCAACCCGCCTGGAGCAGGAGCTGCACATGACCGACACCGTTCTCTACGAGCGCGATGGGCGCATCGCAACGATCACCTACAACCGGCCTGAGGCGCTCAACGCGATCAACCATGAGCTGCGGCAGGACCTCAACGCGGCCTGGAGCGCGTTCCGCGAGGACGACGAGGCCTGGGTGGCGATCGTGACCGGCTCGGGCCGCGCGTTCTCGGCGGGCGCGGACCTGCGCAGCCCCGCGCCGCCGGAGGAGCACACCTTCTGGGAGGTGCCCTCGCTCACCTCGCTGGAGAGCGGGATGGAAATCTGGAAACCGACCATCGCCGCGGTCAACGGCTATGCGCTGGGCTTCGGGTTGACGCTGGTCGCGGCCTGCGATTTCGCGATCGCCAGCGATCGCGCCGAGTTCGGCTTCCCCGAGGTGCAGATCGGCGTGCCCACCATCCAGGGCGCGATCCGCATGCCCAAGAAGGTGGCCTGGCACCACGCGATGGAGCTGCTGCTGATCGGCGACCGCGTTGACGCGCAGCGGGCGAAGGAGATGGGGCTGGTCTGGAAGGTCGTCGAGCATGAGCGGCTGCTGGACGAGGCGCGGGCGCTCGCGGAGCGGCTCTGCAAAGGCGCGCCGCTGGCCGTCCGCGCGACCAAGGAGGTGGCGCACCGTGGCCAGGAGCTGCCGTTTGTGCAGGCGATCCGTTTCGGCGAGACGATGCGGCGCGTCGCGCGCGAAACCACCGACGCCAAAGAAGGCCCCGCCGCCTACCGCGAAAAGCGCCCCGCCGACTGGAAAGCGCGCTGAGCGGATGCCGACGGGCCGGAAGTCTGGACTCGAAGCGTTGGGCGCTGCGCTTGCGGCTGTGCTCTTGTTGCTCGCAACCGCCTGTAGCAGCAGCAGCGCCTTGACGCTGGAGGAATACGCTGAGTGGTGTGCGATGCCTCGGGAAATCGACGACCTGTCAGAGTTGGAGTCGGGCACCTGGAGCGACGCGGCTGAAGTGTTCAAGAGCTTGCTCAACGAGGCAACATCGATCAATCCGCCCGAGGAAGTACGGCAGTACCACGACGGCACGATCGACGCTGTAGAAGCGCTCATCGCAATCGCGCAACAAGAAGACCCAGATGCGGCGTACAGCATGTTTCCCCTGATCGCGACCTTGGTGATCGTTGGAGGGATCACCCAAGAAGCAGAGAAAAGCCTGTCCTCAAACGCTCGCGCCGCGCTTGAGGAGGCCGGCTGCCTGGAGCCTGAAGGTGGCGGCGACACGTTGACCAATCACGGCGACGGACAGGTGGATCGCAGCGAGATCGCCGCGATCGGCGACCGGATCACAGTTGAGCGCCCGCAGAGCGAGGATCGCTTCGAGATGATCGTCCGCAGCGAGCCGCAACGAGTTGGCGAAAACTTCCACATCCGCTACCGCGTCGCCGTGACCGTATTCGCCGTTATCGATGAGTGGAGTTACGACTACACCGCGAGTGCCTGGACCGCCGATCAGATCGAGCTGGTCTCCGCACCGGACGAAAACGGGCGCATCTACAAGCTTGCCGAGGCGCCTTCGTTCGGGGGCCGACCGGATGACTCTTTGGAAGGCGTCATCCTGGTGATTGGAGGCACGCACGACGGAGCCCTCTATTTCCCTGCTGGCGATGCGCCGCCGGAAACGCAGTTTGTCGAGCTGCGCTATCCAGCGGGCGGTACCAGGCGCGTTGTGGATCTGAGCAGATGACGAGCGCCAGCGCGGCGGGCGCGGACATCGGCGCGGGTGAACGGTCGATGCGCTTCTGGCGGGCGGCGCGGGTTGCCAATGCGGCGCTAGATGGGTGGCTGCCTGATCATGCCGTCGCTGTTGAGGGCGGGCGCATTCGCGATGTGCTGCCGGCGCAGCGGGCGCCCGCGGAACGGACCATTGATCTCGGCGATGTTTCGCTGCTGCCGGGCCTGATTGAAGCGCATACTCACATTCCTTGCCCGCCGCGTATTGATGCGTTCGACATCATCAGCGAGGAGCCGCCGCAGCGAGGGTTGCTCCGCGCCGCTGCGGCTGTCGGCACCGCGCTGCGCAGCGGCGTGACGACGATGCGCGACCTTGGGGCGCGGAATGAGGTTGTCTTCGCGATCCGCGAGGCGATCGCCGAGGGCGTAATTCCCGGCCCGCGGCTGCTCGCGGCGGGCGCGCCGATCACGCGAACGCGCGACCACTGCTGGTTCTGGGGCGGCGAGGCGGACAGCCCCGAAGAGGTCGCGGCGATGGCGCGCCGCCACATTGAAGAGGGCGCGGACCTGCTCAAGGTGATGGCGAGTGGGGGCAACTTCACGCCCAGCTCGAGCCCGCGCTCGCTGCAATATCCGGCGGATGTGCTGGCGGTCATCGTCGAAGCCGCCGACGCCGCGGGGCTTGATGTCGCGGCGCACGCGCACGCCGCGGCCGGCATCCGCGCGGCGGTCGAGGCCGGCGTGCGGCACTTAATTCATTGCGGCTGGCTCGCGGCGGAGGCCGACGGCGGGCTTGACTACGACCCAGAGCTGGCCGAGCGGATCGCCGATGAGGGCATCTGGGTTAATCCGACGATCGGCCTCGGGCTGCTCGCCGCCGAAGCGCGCGATCGCGGCGATGCGCCGCCGCGCCGCAACCCGTCGATGCGCGGCAACGCGCCGACCCGCGAGCAGCGGCTGGAGGTCTTCCGCGACATGCACGCGCGCGGCGTGCGCTTCACCTCCGGCCTCGATATGGGGATGGCCTACGCCGATTTCGACCGCGCCCCCGCCGAGGCTTGGGCGTTCGTCGAGGAGGTCGGCCTCTCGCCCTGGCAGGCGCTGCGGCTGATGACGGCGCAGACGGCGGAGGCGCTCAAGATGAGCGATCAGGTCGGCTCGATTGCCAAGGGGAAGGTTGCGGATCTGGCGGCGTTCGCAGGCGACCCCGCCGCCGACATACGCGCGCTGAATACTCCTGTTTACGTTATTCAGTCGGGCGAGCTTGTCGTCGCGCCTCCCGGCGCGGCTTAGGGAGTGCTGCGTGTGGGGGCGATGGGGTTGCCGCGTGGGGTGGTGGAGGCGGGTGCGGAGCTTGGTGCTCTGCTCGGCGAGATACCCGCGGCGGAGCGCGGGTATGACGGAGATGCTGCGCGGGCGTGACGGAGAATGCTGCGCGGGCGTGACGGAAAAAGCTGCGCGGGCGTGACGGAGAATATCGCGCGGGCGTGACGGGAGAATGTCGCGCGGGCGTGACGGAGGCGGGTCTGGGGGCGATGGGGTGGTGGAGGCGGATGTGGAGCTTGGTGCTCTGCTCGGCGAGATACCCGCGGCGGAGCGCGGGTATGACGGAGATGCTGCGCGGGCGTGACGGAAAAAGCTGCGCGGGCGTGACGGAGAATGCTGCGCGGGCGTGACGGAGGCGGGTGCGGAGCTTGGTGCTCTGCTCGGCGAGATACCCGCGGCGGAGCGCGGGTATGACGGAGAATGCTGCGCAGGCGTGACGGAAAAGGCTTCGCGGGCGTGACGGAGAATGTCGCGCGGGCGTGACGGAGGCGGGTGTGGGGGCGATGGGGTGGTGGAGGCGGGTGTGGAGCTTGGTGCTCTGCTCGGCGAGATACCCGCGGCGGAGCGCGGGTATGACGGAAAAGGCTGCGCGGGGTGACGGAGAAGGCTCCGTGGGCGTGACGGAGGTGGGGGCGATGGGGTGGCCGTGTGGGGTGGTGGAGGCGGGGGGGGGGGGGGGGATTACTGCGGGATGCGCAGCTCGATCTCCCGTGAGCGTCCGGAGGGCAAGTCCAGCTGGACGATGCGGTGGTTGTTGGTGTCGGCGACGATTAGGGAACGGTTGGGGCCGGCGCAGAGGCCGCCGGGCTCGTTCAGGGCTGTTTCGGAGAATGCGCCCAGGGCGTCGCCGTGGCCGCCGAGCAGGGTTTGGACGCTTTGCATGCGCGGGTAGACCTGCTTGATCTTGTGGTTGAAGGTATCTGCGACGTAGAGCTCGTCGCCGAGCCAGGCGAGGTCGAGCGGGTGCTGGAGCTTTGCCCGGTCGCGGCCGCCGTCTTCGTCGCCGAAGTGGAAGAGGCTGCCGATTTTGCCGATGAACGTCTCGACGCGACCGTCGGGGTCCCAGCTGACCTGGCGCGCGCCGCTGGATTCGCTGTCGGCGAAAGCGAGGCCCGACTCGCCTACGGCCAGGCCGCTGGGCTGGGCGAGCTCGGCCTGCTCGCGCGGGCCGTCGACGATTCCTTCGCGTCCGCTGCCGGCCCAGGGCGCGACCGGCGCGGCGTCGCCCGCGTTGAGGTCCATCGACCAGAGCTGGTGAATGCCGGCCATGGCGATGTAGAGCCGGCCGCCGCGCACGGCGACATCCCAAGGCGAGCTGAGCGCGGTCTCGTGGGCGGGCTGGCCGGCGGGCAGCATGCGCGCCTGCTCGCCGGTGCCGGCGATCGTGCGCACCTCCCCGGATGGCAGATCGATCCGTCGGACGGCGTGGTTCTCGTTGTCCGCGACGTAGATCGCGTCGCCGTCGATCGCCACGCCCTGCGGCTGGTTGAACCGCGCGGCGGCGGCGGAGCCGTCCTCGAAACCTACGCCCGCGCCGCCCACGACCAGCGAGACATCGCCGTTGATGTCCGCGACCAGGATCCGGTCGTTGTTGGTGTCGGCGACGACCAGCCGCCCGCTCGCGTCGTCCCAGGCGACCTTGCCGGGGAAGGAGAGCGCGCTTTGGGCTCCCGTTTCGCGGGTCAGAGCGAGCGGTTCGCGGGCGAGCAACGGCCCGTCGGCATCGTCGGCCGCGTCGTAATCCGCCAGCCAGCCGTCGATCAGCGGGGCAGCCATCTCCTCAGTCAGTTCGCCCTCGTGCAGGCCGATCACGTTGCCGCGCGGGTCGATGAAGAAGATCGTAGGCCAGGCGCGCGCGCCGTAGCGCTGCCAGAACTGGAAGTCGGCATCGTTGAGCACGGGGTGCTCGATGCGCAGGCGCAGCACGGCCTGGCGCAGGTTGGCGGTTTCGCGCTCGGTGGGGAATTTGGGCGAATGCACCGAGACCACCTGCACGGTGTCGGCGTAGCGGCGCTCCAGCTTCCGCAACTGCGGAAGCACATGCAGGCAGTTAATTCAAGCGTAGGTCCAGAAGTGGAGGATGGTGAGCCGCCCGCGCAGGTCGGCCATGCTCAGGTCGCGGCCCGTGTTGAGCCAGGTCAGACCGTCGGGGATTTCCGGTGCCGGCGTGGTTCCGAATGCTCGCGATTGGGTCATGCCGGCCTCCCTCAGGATGCGGATTGCGCTCTGGTCAATGCTACCCGCCCGCGGCGCGGAGGCGCAGGATCGGCGCGCGGAAGGTGAGCAGATAGACCTCGCCGGCGGCGTCGACGCCGAACGAGGCGATTCGCGCATCGAGCTGCGCCAGATCGCGCATTTGCCAACCCTCGCCGCGCGCTTCGAGCGCCCAGACGCGCCCCGAGCAGAAGTCGGCGAAGAGATACGCGCCTTGCAGCCAGGGCAGTTCCGCGCCGCGGTAGACCACGCCGCCGGTCACGGAGCAGCCCAGGTCGTGGCGGTACTCGGCGAGCGGCGGGATGTGATCGAGCGCGGCGCAGTCGTCCTCACGCCCGAAGCACTCGGTGCCCTCGAAGACGTTCCAGCCGTGGTTGCCGCCGGGCGCGGCGATCCCGACCTCCTCGACGCGGTCCTGGCCGACATCGGCGTACCAGAGCGCGCCGGTTTCGGGGTCGAACGACATTCGCCAGGGGTTGCGCATGCCCCAGGCGAAGATTTCGGGGCGCACGCCGGCAACGCCGAGCAGCGGGTTGTCGGGCGGGATGCGGTAGGGGTACTGCGCCGACGCGCCGCGCACGTCGATGCGGATGATCGTGCCCAGCAGCGTTTGCGCGTTCTGGCCGTGCCCGCGCGGATCGTTGGCCGCGCCGCCGTCGCCGATGCCGAGGTAGAGCATGCCGTCGGGCCCGAAGCGCACCGCGCCGCCGTTGTGGTTGGTGAAGGGCTGCTCGACCTCGAGGATGATCAGCTCGCGGCTGGGGTTTGCCTGGGTTCCCTCGACGGGGAAGCGCGAGAGGCGGGCGAGGTTGGTTCCGCGCGGGGAATACCAGACGTAGAGGTAGGGGTGGTCGGCGAATTCGGGATCGAGCGCGACGCTGAGCAGCCCCTGTTCGCCGCGGAATACGACCTGTTCGCTGAGGTCGAGCACGCCGCGCACGGAGCCGTCGGCGGCGTAGAGCGAGATGCCGCCGCGCTGTTCGGCGACGAGCAGGCCGCCGGTCGCGTCGCCGGGCCCATCGCCGGGCCAGGCGAGCAGCTCGATCGGCTGCTCGAAGCTGCGCCCGTCCAGCGCCTCGACGAATTCGATTTCTTCCGTCTCCGGCCGGGGTTGTTGCGGAGTCTCGGCGGGCGCGGCCTGCTGATCTGCCGTCGCTTGGGGTTGCTCGACGGCCGATTCGGGTTCGGCGACCTCTTCGGCGGCGGCCGGCTGGGCGGGTTGCGCCGGCTGCTCGGCTGCCTGCTGCGGCTGGGCTGCGGGCGGCTGCGACTGCGGCTCATTGCCGCCGCAGGCGATGGCTGTGGACGCGCTCACGGCGGCGCAGATCAGCAGCACTGCGATTGCGCGCATGCGTTACTCGGCCGGCTCGTAGCGGAGCAGCGTGGTCCGCTCGTCGATGTCGTCGAAGACGGGGCGCAGGCGCATGCCCACGCGGATGTCCTGCTCGGCGACATTGACCAGCGTGCTGGTCAGGCGCGGGCCCTCATCCAACTCGACCACGGCGATGATCTGCGGCTCGTCGCCGGCGAACTCGGCGGCGGTGGGGCGGCGGGCGATAGTGAAGGTGTAGAGCGTGCCGGCGCCGTCGATCTCGCGCCATTCGAGGTCGTCGGCGAGCGTCAGCGGCGCGTGCGAGCGCGGGTAGAAGACCCACTGATCGGACGAGGGCGAGTATTGGATGCGCACCTTGCGCTCGCGCAGGCCGTCCCAGAACGGCTGGGTGCGCTCGATTGGCTGCGGCAGCGGGCGCTGCGGCTCGTCATCCTGTGCGTTGGGCGGTGCGTCGGGCATTGGTTAGCCGCCCTCCAGGATCAGCGCGACCTGCTCGCTCATCAGCCCGCCGTTGCCGGTGACGAACGCGACATCGGCGTCGGCCACCTGGTGGGCGTCGGCGCGGCGCATCAATTGGCGTGCGGCGTCGGTGATGTGCGACATCCCGCCGGCCAGGCCGGCCTGCCCGAAGCCCAACTGCCCGCCATAAGGATTGCAGGGGAAATCGCCGGCGAAGCTGAGGTCGTGCTCGCGGACGAACTGCTGGCCCTCGCCGCGCGCGCAGAAGCCGGAGTCCTCGATCGTCATCAGCACCGTGATCGTGTAGCAGTCGTAGACGTCGATCAGGTCCACATCCTCGCGCGTGCGGCCGGACATCTGGAAGGCGGATTCGGCGGCGGGCAGCAGCGCGGTTTCGAGCAGGTCGGCGGCGTAGGTCGGCGTCTTGTGCAGCACGCGCTCGCCGAAACCGGTGATCCAAATCGGGCGGTTGGAGATGCGCTGCGCGACCTCTTTGCTCGCCACGATCAGCGCCGCGCCGCCGAAGCAGGGCATCACGATTTCCAGCATGCGCAGGGGGTCGGCGATCATCGGCGAGTTGATCACGTCGTCGATCGTGATCGGGTTGTCGCGGAAGACGGCGTGGGGGTTGTGGTTGGCGCTGATGCGCTGGTCGACGGCGATCTTGGCCAGCGCGCGCGGGTCGTAGCCGTACTGCGAGCCGTAGCGCGTGGCGATCTGGGCGTAGCCGCAGTTTTGCGCGACATTGCCGTAGGGGATGTCGAACTCGGCCTGGGGCGAGCCGTAGTTGGCGCTGGACGCGCCGAAGCGCCAGCTGCTCGGCCCCGCCGGCGGATTGGGCGGCCGCGGCGAGGGCCAGGAAGGCGCGGCGATCACGACGACGCTGGCTACGCCCAGCTCGATCGCCGCCGCGGCGCGCCAGACCATCGCCGCGCAGCTCGCGCCGCCAAGATCGACGACTTCGGCGAAGTTGACCTCGAGCCCGAGGTATTCGGTGATGGTCGAGGGCACAAAGGAGTCGGACTCGCGGATGTTGGTCGCGCAGATGCCATCAACATCGGCGGGGGAGAGCCCGGCGTCGTCGAGGGCTTCGCGGGTGAGGCGGGCCCACTGCTCGAGGGTGAAGATGGGCGGGGCCGCCGGCCGCCGTTCCGGCTTCCATTCGGCAATGCCGACGATTGCTGCTTCGCCTCTGAGTCCCATGGCCGACCTCCGATCCGTCTTCAGCGGCATTCTAGGCGCTGCGGCGTTTGCGTGGAGAACCACCGAGGCGCAGCCCCGCCTACTGTCCACGGTGACAGTAGGCGGGGTTGGTGTCGATGACCATTCGGGGTGGATCCATGAGCCGCTCCACATCGGCGCACCCGGAAAGGTGGTACGCGCTGACCACTTCGCCGCGCAGGTTGTATATGCGCAGCTGCTTTATGTCCTGCGAGAGCCCCCATCGCCAACTGGGAATGCGCGTGATGGTTGCGAAATGGCGTCCATCGGGCAACCACTGAGGGGACGAAAGCGGGAAAAGTCTCGCAGGGAGCTTGAGTCGCGTCTGGACACCAGCTGAGAGATGCTCAATCACGAACTCGCCGTCGGCGTAGTAGGCGAAACGCTCACCGTCAGGCAGCCAGTGAAACCCGGAGCCGCGGCGCTCACCGAGCAGCTCGCCCTGGTTGCTCCAAAGAAGGCCGGACTCGTGCGTGGTGGTGATGATCGAACCGTACCACGCCGAAAGCAGGTACGGGCCGTTTAGCGGAATCGGCGTGAAACCTGGCCAGTCGCCGCCTATGCGCGTCAGTCGAACCAACGCACACTGTCTTGGCGCGTGTTCGCACCTGATCACATAGATCGACCTTCCGTCAGGGTGGAAGCGGGCACTGTAGTAGCTGACGAATACGGATGACTCCGGGCCTCGCAGATCAACGCTCTGCTCTGTGTTCAGGTCGTACAACCAGAAATCCAGATGGTCGGTGGGCGCCCAGCTGGGGCGTCCAAAATCGACCATGACGATAGTGCGTCCGTCGGGCGACCAGTGCGCTTGTCCTCCGAACGGGTAGTAGCGCCCACTTTGGTAATACATGTAGAGCTTGCCGATATCGGTGCGACGACCGCTTCGGTCGATGATCGAGAGCAAGCCGTGGTCGGGTGAAGAGAAGGAGTCAATCTTGCGCACGAGAACGTGCTCACCGGTTGGTGATCGAAGAACGCTGGTATCGCCTTCTTCGATCGCCGACTCCCACCCGAGCTGTTTTCCGTCGTTTTCGTTCGATGGCGGCAGTTTCGGGTCGGAGGAAAACGACCAACGCCCGTCTCGGAGCACAATCGGGACTTCAGCGAGGACTGACGCCGATTCAACCTGTGTGGCGCGCACCCAGCCGCCGTCCACCCAGGAGCCGTGTAGGCTCCTACGATTAATGCAGACGACGCGGTCGAAGTTCACGAGAAACCACTGTCCATCGAGAGCGCGGCCATTGATTCTCGCTTCGGCGGTGGAGGAGATTTGACAATCCGGCAGCGCCAGGACATCCGGCGAATCGCGGAGATACGCGCCGCTGCGAACCACGACGGTCTGTTCCACATTTTGCATGTGGAGTTCCGGCAGGCTGTCCAGTTGGGCCGGATCTAGCGCCAGTTGTTCAGTGCGGAGCCAGCCGCCGATGTTGTCGGAAAGCTCGACCTTCAGCCAAGTCGTCACCAACCCATACACCCTTTGAGGGGCACGGCCGAGGATCGTCAGGGCTTCGGACGGCTGGATTATGCGTCGGACCGCCCAATCAACGCCGGGTCCGGCGTAGAGGTTGACTGGTTCGGCCGACTCGGGCAGCGTGAATTCCAGGCCTTGCGGCTCCGCTTGGGGTGACGGCTCGCTCACTACTGCGGCAACGGCGCTGCGGTCTTCGGCCTCGGCCTGCTCGGCTTGCGCCGCTCCGACTTCGTCCAACTTTGCGTCTGCTGCGGTGTCTGGAGCGTTGACATCCTGAGTCGAGGCTGTGGGCTCGATCGCCTGAGCCTGTTGAGAGACGGTCTGGTCAATTTCCGCCGTGTCAATGTCGGAATTTGGCGTTGCGCGTTGGTCGTCGGGCAGCGGATCGCTGCATCCGCTGTGAAACAACGCCGCGGCAATCAGCAGGCCGGCCAGCGCCACACACGCCAAGCGCGCTGCGCCCGAATGCTTGGGCATCTTGTCACCGCGCACCCGGTCACCTTCGTGCCGCGACGGCACGCTTCTTGCGCCTCACTGCTTCTCCGGCAGAGGCTGCCGCCTCTCGGAGCTTCTTGAAATACGCCTCGTCCACAGTGACGGTTTCCTTGCCGCCACCGTTATCGACTGTCACGCCGACTTGACGCTCCTTCATCAACTGGAAGACCCTTTGCCCGTCCCAGATCTCCCAAGTCAGGTCGGGGCGCGTCTGTTCTCCTGAGCCACCGTTTCCAGTGTCGCGTACCGCCTTCTCCATCACATCCCAGGCTGACTTCAGAGCCCAGAATGTCCAAGTGGCCTCGCGCGACAGATCGCCGAAGAACGCCAGGCGCGCGCCAGCGACCTTGAACTTAGGATCACCTCGCAACCACATTGTGGTCGCAAACAGCTTGGCAGCGGCGTCAGGTGAAATTTCGTTCCTGTAGTGGCGCTTGCATTGCACGAGCAGGTTGATCCGCTCAGGGTCCAAGGAGCTCACGG
The DNA here is from genome assembly GCA_965203165.1 of Dehalococcoidia bacterium. Taxonomy (GTDB): domain Bacteria; phylum Chloroflexota; class Dehalococcoidia; order Bin125; family Bin125; genus CATQGW01. The sequence goes on along the minus strand of OZ241849.1, from coordinate 2,503,790 downwards.
CGCTCTGGCTTTCGATCCGCTTGGACACGACGACATCGACACCTGCTTCGTCGAGGTAGCTGTTCGGTGCCTGGGCCTCCGCGTCCACGCCATCTTCCTGTTCGAGCACGTCCTTGATGAGCAGCTCGAACATGAACGGGCCGATATCCCCACTCATGCGGTTGAAAATTTCCTCCATCCAGTCTTCAGGGGACCAGCCTTCGTAGTTGTGCATTTCGAAGTATGCACGCAAGGCAGCGCCGCGGTCGTTACTCGGCGCGAGCATGTCGGTGATCGTTGTCAGGGCGGCGTTGGCGTCGCTTACCAACTCTGCGAAACCCGCGAGGGCGCCTGAAATGGACCAGTAGCTCTCTTTCGCGTCGCCGTCAACGCCTGCATCACGAATCAGACTGGTCTGTGCAATCGACAGCGCACGGAAGACGTGCTCTAATCGGTACTCGTACAGCCCCGGGCGTCGATCCTCGCGACCGTCGTGCGGATCACTGTCGTTTCCCTCTCGGTCGTCGCCCTCGCTCTCACCTTCATGGGTCTCAGCCGATTCGTCATCGTCACGGTGGAGCCACTTGAGGCTGTAGTGCTTAAGCCATCCGGCATCCGGATGGACCCATGGAGGAACGGGCCGCTTGCGGTAGTCTTCCGAGACATTCAGCCGATCGGCGACTTCGTCCGCGATCTCCCTCTCGCTCAGCGTTTCTCCTTGATGTTCGATGAACGACGCGAGCACAGCCTTGCACAGGTCAATGTTGGAAACGATCACTTCGCCGTGCGGGGACGACGAAACGGATGCTGCTGCTTCGGGGGATCCGGCGCTAGCCGGGGGTCTCTCGCTGCCTCTTCGCCGAGCAACGCCATCTGATTCCGCACGAGCGCCGGACCGATTTTCCTCTGGCGCCGGCGTCGCGTCTCGATCGGAGAGGCGGGCGCTTTCGCTAGCGTCGCCATCAGCGTCTGTTTCCTGCGCTTCGGCCTCGTCGGACTCAGACGCATCCGCGGTGAAGTTCAAGCCTCGGACGGTAGAGGGTGGCTCCTCAAACAGGAGGTCGTGAGCGAAATCGGACAGCAAGCTGTCGCGAAGTGAGTACACGCCGCCCCAGGCACGGTCGGTGAGCGCCCAACCCTGTCCGAGTACCCGCCTCCAGATGGAGGTGTTGCTCTCTTGCGTGTAGTCGTAGTCTTCGAGCTCTGCGAGCAACGTGGTAAGCGCCATACGCCGCGCGTCTTGGCTGTGGTCGCCTAACAGGCTGGCCAGTTTTTCGTCCAGATCATCGCGAGATACCTGGTTGCGATCCTGGATGCGCAACGCGATGATGGTGAGCCATCCGAGCTCTGCCTTGGAGTCAATTGCGTCTGCGCCCACGTCACTCCAGATCGTCCCGATTCGATCCGTGACCTCCTCAAGGGCGTCAACGACCTCATGCACCAAGTGGTAGGTCAGCGCAGGGTCGGCGCGTTTGCTGATCAGACCCGCACCCTCGAGACGCTCCAGCGTGTCCCGGAGCGCAATGACGTGCGGCTGCCGGGGCTGTCTCAGGGTCTCGCGCTCCAGCTCGTCGCGGTAACCCAGCGCAAGCAACAGGTCATCCAGCAGATCGTCGTCTTCGAAGTCGTTTTCTTCCTCCATGTGCAACGCGATAAACGCGAGCCAATTCAGAGTCACATCGTCAACCTCACGGCCGTCAACATCGGTGACGCGATCGTCGTCAACGGGTGGGGCGGCGTCAGATTCGGGCATGCGGGCTCCTGATGGCTGCGAGTATCGGGGGAGAGGTTTGGAGCGTCAACTCTGATCCTCATTCCGTCAAGAAGCCGTGAGATGGACAGGCTCCGACCACACCACGCCCTGCTCGCGCAGTGCTGCGACCTCCGCCTCGCCGCGGCCAAGCTCGCGCAAAATCGCGTCCGTCTCTGCGCCCGCCAGGACGCCGGGGCCGTAATCGTCTCTGCCGCCGGCGCAGATTGTGAGCGGGCCCCAGCGGCGGAGGTTGCCCAGGCGTTGGTGCTCCGAGAACGGCGCGAAGCCGTTTTGCTGGATGTGCTCGTCGTGGGCGAAGAATTGGCCGGCGCTTTGGGCGTCGGCGGCGACGCAGCCGATGCGGTGGGGGGCGAGCAGGGATTCCCACTCGTTGGCGGGGCGGGTTGCGAAGACTGCGGCGAGCGCTTCGGCGAGCTCGGCGTCGTGCGCGTCGCGGCTGTGGGCGTCGGCGAATCTTGGGTCGTTGGCGAGCTGGGGGGCGGCGATTTCGCAGAAGGTTTGCCACTCGGCGTCGGTTGGCGCGGCGAGGAAGACCCAGCCTTGGGCGGCGGGGTAGAGGCGGTAGAGCGCGGAGAGTCCGTAGAGTTCGGGGTCAACCTGGCGGCGGGGCGGCTTGCCCTCGTAGGCGACGAAATCGTCGGCGTTGGCGTAGGCGTTGGCGGCGAGCATGTTGACGAAGATGCGCTGCCCGACCCCGCTGCGCCGCTGGGCGTAGAGGCCGAGCAGGGTTGCGGAGGCGACCAGCACGCCGGTGTTGGGGTCGGGGTTGGCCTCGTTGGCGCGCATCAGCTGGCGCGACGCCTCGCGGATTTCGTCGAGTCCCTCGCAGGCTGCGGGCGGCATCGCGGCGCCGGCCTGGTAGAGCGCGCCGCCGACGGCCGCGCCGGGCACGGGGTGCGCCGAAGGGCGGCGCGCGCCGGGCGAGTTCGCGCCGTAGCCGTTGGCCGAAACCCAGACGATGCCGGGGCGCAGCGCGCTGGCCGTTTCGTAGCCGATGCCCAGCCGCTCGGGCACGCCCGGGCGGTAGTTGTGAACGATCGCGTCGGCCTCTTTGATCAGGTCGGCGACGATCGCCTGGCCCGTCTCGCTCTTGAGGTCGATGCAGATGCTCTCTTTGGCGGCATTGGTCTTGGCCGCGAGCATCCCGGTGAGCGGGCCGCCGCCCATTCCGCGGAAGGGATCGCCGCCGATCGGCTCGACCTTGATCACGCGCGCGCCCAAGTCGGCCAGCATCGAGACGCCGATCGGCGTGGCGATAATCGTGGCGAACTCGAGGATGGTGACGCCGTCGAGCGGCTTGCCGCCGGGCCGCGCGCCGTTGGGCGAGGGAGTGGACGCGCCCTCGCGCGGCGGCCAGCTGAAGCCGTTCGCCTCGCCGACGGCGGGCGCGGGCCGGGCGATCTGCGCCGGCGTTTGCTCGAGCTGCGCGATCGGGCCGAGCTGTTGCACAGGACCGAGCTGCGGATCGTCGAGCGTGACGACATCGCCGTTGGCCTGCATGTCGAGGTTGGCCAGCGCGTCGTTGGTCGGCGTGAAGATTTCGGCGGCGACATTGCCGGAGGCGCGGAAAATATCCATCCACTCCTCAGCGGTGCGCTCCTGCATGCGCTCGAGGATGCGGTCGCGCATTGCTTCCAGCGCCTGCTCGCTCCACGCCTCCTGACCGCCCTGCCACTGCTCCTCGGCGAACAGCTCGGTCAGGTCGGCGGCGTCCATAAAGGCGTAGAAGAGGTGCTCGAGCAGGTTGCCCAGCTGGATCCAGCGCCCGTCGGCGGCCATCACCGGGTGATAGTTGAGCGTGGGCATCCCGCCGCCGATCACGAGGAGGTCGGGGTAGACGTCCGGCTCGCGCTCGTGCAGCTGGGTGAGCAGCAGTTGGAGCAGGTCGAACGGCAGCATTCCCTGCAGCAGCGAGGTTTCGACGATTTGGCCGCGCCCGCAGCGCTCACGCTCGATCAGCGCGGCGGCGATCCCATGTACCGCGCCCTGCGAGGCGGCGTGGCTGCCGACCGGCACCGCGGCGAAGCCGGGGCCCTCGCGCTTGCGCTGCCCGGTGAAGCCCTGCATCCGGCCCGACTTGGCCGCGACGAGACCCTCGTAGGCGGGGTAGTCGGCGTAGGGTCCGCGCGGACCGAAGCCGGTGATCGAGCAGTAGATCAGGCCGGGATTGTCGGCCGCGAGCGTCGCGTAGTCCGCGCCGAGCCGCTCGCGGTTGGCGGGGCGCAGCGTGGCGACGACCACATCGGCGGCGGCGGCGAGTTCGCGCAGCCGCGCGCGGCCGGCGTCGGTCTGGAGGTCGAGTTCGACGCTGCGCTTGCCGCGCAGCCACATCGGGGCGGCGGCGAGCGAGCGCAGCGGGTCGCCGCCGGGACGCTCGACTTTGACGACCTCCGCGCCGAAGTCGCCCAGCACCATCGTGGCCACGCCGCCGACCGGCCCGCTGGTCAGGTCGAGCACGCGGATTTCATCGAACACAGCGGGCATCGCCAGTCTCCCAATCATTCAGGCCAGCGCAGTATACGGGAACCCGCGTCCGTTTCGACAGATGAGGGACTTCGAACCACGGGACGCACACGGGCAGCCCCAGCTTCGATGCGCCGCCGCCGTAGTTCCAGCGCAGCAGCAGGTGCTCATACGTCGTCCAGTCCAACACCGCGTTCGTCGCAACATCGAAGCCGCCAATCTCTCGCGCGGTGAAGATAATGCGGCGGCTGCCGACCTGAACGCTGTCGCGCAGCGGAGAGGGCGTCTCGATCGTTCCCAGAACTTGCAGCCCATCGCGCCGCACACGCAACATGTACACCACCCAGGGCCCATCCCAGTCCTCGCCGTAGCGAGGAAAGCGCAGCCCAATCGGGATGATCGCCGTGCCGTCATGGTACTCGAAGCCTGCGGCGTTGAACCAGTGATCGCGATCAAGACGCAGGAGCTCAATACTGTCGAGCTTAATGGGGTGTTGCGGATCAACCAGGTCGAACAGCGAAACCACAGTGGTCGGGTAGTTGTCCCAATCGAAAAAGCCGTGATCCCCTACAGTAAGCACGAACCGATCGCTGAGTGGGAACACTTGCAAGCCATCGAGATAGCCGCCATGCATGACGTTCAGTTGACCCAGCACAGTTGCGGTCTCAGGTTCGCTCAGGTCCAGCACATCGTTCGAGCTCGACACGACGTAGGCTCGTTCTCGCAGGAAACGCACAGCGTCGGCGTTCACTGCGCTATCGAGCTGGTCGAAGGTTGCCGCGCGCCGCAGCCCTTCCGGTTCGATCGCGAACGTGGTTATCCGCCAACCCTCTTCCTCCAGGGGGTACCTGAGATTGCTGGCGATGCGTAGGTATCCCTTGTACTCGCTCAGCGACGCCTGAGCGAGCCGACCGTCCCAGACCAATCCGCCGGCCACGCTAGCTTTGCCGTGATACGTCACCGAGTCTGCTCCCGACAGGTCGAAGCGGTGAATGTGCGTCTCCTGGATGCCGTAGTCGACCACGTAGACTGCATTGGCGATCTGGTACGTCTCCCAAGGCCAGGCTGCCAGCGCGACTGCGCCCCAGTGCGCCAGACCGCGATTCGCATCGAAAGACAGCAGTACCCTGACATCGTTCACATCGATGTAGTCATACGACATCAAGCGCTCGCATGGCACGAGGGGCGCCCACTCCGACGGGGATCTCGACCGTTCGGTCAACGAGTAGCTGGGCAGCCAGACGTCGATCGTGCTGCCCCGAACCCAATTCTCGAAATCGTCGTTCGACTCGAAGCGCAGCGCCTTGTCGTACTCGTGCCATACCTACCAGTCCGCCACGCCGTAGTGCGCAATCACGAGTTGCAGATTCGTTCCGTCAAGCCGCACAGACATGAGCCCGCCGGAGATCGACAACGTGCGGACCAGACTCGGTCGGCGCGGGTTGCTGACGTCCAACTCGATGATCTCCAGGCCGTCGCTCGGGAATTCCTTCGGGATGTCGTAGCGCACTGAGCGGAACAGAAAGGCTTTCGCGCCGACCAAAATCAGATCGCTTGGAATGTCTTCCTTCACGCCATCGCCGAGCTCCAATTCCAGGCTGGCGACGATCTCGGGGCGATCGCCGCGCAGCTCCAGCACCCACAAGGCCTCGGGCAGCAGCGCATAGATTCGCCGCCCGTCCGTCTCGAAGACAGCGGTCTCAAAGCCATCGTCTCGCGCGGCGTCCGGGGCCGGGGCCTCAACGACCGCGTCGCTCGCTTCCGACGCGGCGTATGCCTCTGCGTCTTTCTCAGACCAGCCCGGGGGAAGGTCGATGAACATTGGCGTCCCCAGCGCCGCTTCGTGGAAGTGAGACAGGGCGGCGGCGCAGTCAGCGAATCTGCCCGGCGGTTCCGCCGCAGCCACGCGCGCTGCGGCAAGCGAGGCTGCGACCACGAGCAGCGCCGCGCACGCGGCCAAGCTGAGCGATCTTCGCCGCGCCTGATTGCGCTTCGCGTTCGCCGCCTGCCGGTTCAGCACAGTCGCCCTCCGCACTGTCGAGGATGCGCACCATGATACGCGGTTACGCCGAGTCCTCGCGGTGCGGCGCTCGGATAGCGACGCGAAAAGGATAGGGTGTTGGTAGGCTGTTTGCGGGGAGGACTGGCTATGGCTGACGATTTGGCTGCTGCGATTGGGCGGCGGCGGGCGCTGCGGATGTCGAGCGGGTGGGACGCGCGGGCGGACTGCTGCTTCCGCCTCGGACCGTGCCTCGACTTTCTGGCGCAGCTGCCCGACGGCGCGGCGCGGCTGGTCGTGACCTCGCCGCCCTACAACATCGGCAAGGCCTACGAGGACGCGCAGAGCCTGGACGACTACGTCGCCAATCAGGCGCGAGTGATCGCGGAGTGCGCGCGGACGCTGGCCGAGGACGGCTCGCTCTGCTGGCAGACGGGCAACTACGTGCGGCGCGGCGAAATTATTCCGCTCGACGCGCTGCTCTTCCCAATCTTCCGCGAGCTGGGCCTGCGGATGCGCAATCGGATCGTCTGGCATTTCGAGCATGGGCTGCACTGCACCAAGCGGCTCTCGGGGCGTTATGAGACGATTTCGTGGTTCACCAAGTCGGATCGCTACTACTTCGATGTGGATCCGATCCGGGTGCCGCAGAAGTACCCGAACAAGCGCTACTTCAAGGGACCGCGCGCCGGCCAGCTGTCGGGCAATCCGCTGGGCAAGAACCCGGGCGATGTCTGGATTTTCCCCAACGTGAAGCACAATCACGTGGAGAAGACGGTTCATCCCTGCCAGTTTCCCGTCGAGCTGGTGGAGCGGCTGGTGCTTTCGATGACGGAGCCGGGCGATCTGGTGCTCGATCCGTACATGGGCGTCGCATCGACCGCCGTCGGCGCGCTGCGCCACGGGCGTCGGGCAGCGGGGGCGGAGCTGGATCGGGAGTATTACGAGATCGGCGTCGAGCGGATCGAGGCCGAGTGGAACGGCGCGCTGCGCACGCGGCCGATGGATCGGCCGGTGTATGAGCCGGCGGCGGCGGTGTCATTGAACGGTCGTTGATGAGATCGTTTTGTATCGTCATTTCTGCGCCATCCTCCGTCGTACCCGCGCTGGCCGTGGATATCTCGCCGAGTCCAGCACGGGGCACGCCCCCCGTAACATCACCAAGCGGCAGCCGAGGGGTGCAGGGGCGGTGAAGGGGGTTGGGTGCTGAAAACAGCGAGATACCCGCGGCAAGCGCGGGTATGACGGATCCGCTCGCGCGGGTATGACGGATTCCCTCGCGTGGGTATGACGGATTCCCTCGCGCGGGTGTGGCGGATCTCATTTTGCGTGGGTATGGCGGAGGTGTTTTGCGCGGGGGCGGTGGAGCGGCCGGTGTATGAGCCGGCGGCGGCGGTGTCATTGAACGGTCGTTGATGAGATCGTTTTGTATCGTCATTTCTGAGGTATCCTCCGTCGTACGCGCGCTGGCCGTGGATATCTCGCCGGGTCCAGCACAGGGGCCACCTCTCGTCACATCACCAAGCGGCAGCCGAGAGGTGCAGGGGCGGTGAAGGGGGTTGGGTGCTGAAAACAGCGAGATACCCGCGGCAAGCGCGGGTATGACGGATCCTCTTGCGCGGGTATGACGGATCCTCTTGCGCGGGTATGACGGATCCTCTTGCGCGGGTATGACGGATCCTCTTGCGCGGGTATGACGGATCTCATTTTGCGTGGGTATGGCGGAGGTGTTTTGCGCGGGTATGACGGATCTCATTTTGCGTGGGTACGGCGGAGTGCTTTGCGTGGGGGCGGTGGCGGAGTGCTTTGCGTAGGAGCGGTGTGGTTTAGGGAGGCGTGAGGTGGGCGTTAGTTGGATGGGGGGACGAGGTAGACGCCGCTGAGGAGTTCGAGACTGGCGAGGTCGTGGGTGGCGAGCGAGGCTTCGAGCAGCAGGTGCAGGCGCTCGCCGATGGGGAGCGAGCGCAGCACGGGGGCTTGCGCGGTGATTTGACGCTCGAGCTCGAGGCTGTCCTCGGAGACGCGCAGCGCGAACAGGTCGTTGGTCGGCGAGGCGGGGATGTAGGCGCGGCCCTGGTGGTAGGTGAAGGCGCGGTGCTCGAAGCTGACGCTGCGCGAACCGCGCGAGAGATCGACCTGCGCCAGCCGGGTCGGTTCGGCCGGCTCCGACACGTCGAAGAGCGAGGCTTGCAACCCCAGCGGTTGTCCGGTGCGCGGGTCCGCGTTCTGCCCGATGCCGAGCAGCAGGCCGCCGCCCAGCGGGTGCAGGTAGGCGGAGAAGCCGGGAATTTTCAGCTCGCCGGCGACAGTCGGCTCCGCGGGGTCGGAGAGGTCCAGCACATAGAGCGGGTCGATCTGGCGGAAGGTGACGACGTAACCCAGCTCGCCGAGGAAGCGCACGGCGTAGATCGACTCGGAGGGACCCAGCCCCTCGAGCAGCGACAGCTGGCTGAGGCCGTCGTCCTCGATCTCGAATGTGGTGAGCAGGTTGGTGGTGGGCCAAACATCGAAACGGGTGCTGGCGACGCGCAGGTGGCCGTCGTATTCGCTCATTGCGAACTGGTTGACCAGTTCGCCGGCGACGACCGCCTCGCCGCGGTAGCGCGGGGCATCGCCGCCGCCGGGCAGATCCCAGCGGTGGATGGTGGTGTCGGCGGCGCTCCAGCTGCGCCAGTCGCGCATGGCGACGTAGACCGCGCCGCGGCTGGCGTAGACGGCGTCGGTCGCGCCGACCACGCCGGCGGCGCCCCACTGCCCGATGCCCTGGGCCAGATCGAAGTTGAGCAGCAGAGTGGTTTCGGTGCCGATCCCGGGGTCGGCGCGCTCGGCGGTGCGCACGGCGCCGCAGGGCGCGAGCCGACCCCAGCGCCAGCGTGTGTTGACGTGATCGACGAGCGAGAAGATCGGCAGCCAGGTGGAGAGCGAGGTGCGCTCGACCCGCTCGCGCCAGCGGCGATCGTCGTACCACCAACCGCTCTCATCGGGCATCAGGAACGGGCTGTTGACGCCGTCGTGGGTCAGCACGACGCGCACGGCGTCGCCGACGAGGCGGGCGGTGACGAAGCGGCCGTAGGTGTCGAGCGTGCGCAGGACGCGCGGGCGGGTCGGGTCGCTCACGTCGATTTCGAGCAGTTGAGTGCCGCGCTCGCCGGAGCTCGCGCGGCCGTAGGCGACGCTGCGGAAGGTCAGCAGGCGGTCGCCGGCGAGCAGCATCTCGCGCGGGCCGTCGGCGTTGCGGGCGTAGGAGCCGCCGAAGCGCAGGCCGCCGATTATGCCGGGGGCGTCGCCGGCGGTGGAGACCACGATCAGCCCGTCGTTGCGCATCACGAAGATTTCGGAGCCGTTGGTCTTGACGATGTCGGATTCGTCGACGCCGGCGACCTGCACGTTGGTGCCCGTCTCGGAACGTGCGCCGAGATCAGCCGGCGCGCTTTCGGCGCTGCTCCGGCGAGCACCACTACCGCCGCCGGACTGGGGAAAAACGGCGCCTCCATCCCCTGCCATCGCGTCCGCTTCTACTGCTGCTTCTTCCGCCCACTCTTCCTCGACGCCCTCGCCGAAGACGATTGCGGGTGAGCGCGCGGCGGCGTGATACCAGGCGAGCAGCCCGGCGCAGCTGTCGGTCGGCTGGGCGGTGGACGGCGCGGGGATCAGCGCGGCGACGCTCAGCGCGAGCAGGACAGCGGCCACGACGGCGATCGGGGCGAGGATCGTCGGCGCGGCCCGGCGGCTGGGTCGTGGTGTCGGCATACTGAGCCTGACGCTGCGGCGCGGGAAAAGGTTCCAGCTGGGCGCTGTGGGCGCAGGGTTGCGCCCGCAGCGTTAGCCGCGCGGCAGGCCCAGCCCGCGGGTGGCGATGATGTTGCGCTGGATCTCGCTGGTGCCCGCGGCGATCGTCGAGCTGACCGCGCTGACGTAGCTGCGGCTCAGGCGGCCCTGCAGCGCGGCGTAGGGACCGTCGCTCCAGACCGCGCCGCCCATGCCGAGCAGGTCCATGCCGGTCTTGGCGATCCGCTGGCCGAGCTCGGAACCGAACAGCTTGGACATCGAGGCCTCGTGGTTGGCGACCACGCCGTGCTCCTGCATGTAGGCGATGCGGTAGGCCATATAGGTGCCGACCTCGACCTCGATGGCGCGCTCGGCCAGCTCGTAGCGCACGGCGGGGCGGGCATCCACGAGCTGCGGGTTGTCTTGGGCGAACTCGGTGATCTCCTCCACGGTGCGGCGCCCGCCGGCGAACGCGCCGATGCCGGAGCGCTCGAAGTCGAGCGCCACGGCGAGGTGGTACCAGCCGCGGTTGACCTCGCCCACGACGTTGGTCTTGGGCACGCGCACATCCTCGAAGAAGACCTCGTTGAAGCCGTGCCCCTCGGCCATGTTGATCAGCGGGCGGACGGTGATGCCGGGGGTGTCCATGCGCAGCATGAACATGGTGATGCCCTTGTGCTTGGGCGCGTCGGGGTCGGTGCGCGCGGCGAGCCAGCCCCAGTCGGAGACATGCGCGCCGGAGGTCCAGATTTTCTGGCCGTTGATCACGTAGTCGTCGCCGTCGGCCACCGCGCGCGTCTGGAGCGAGGCGAGGTCGCTGCCGGAGCCGGGCTCGGAGTAGAGCGTGCACCACCAGGATTCGGCGTCGGCGATCCGCGCGAGGTGCTCGTCTTTCTGGGCGTCGGTGCCGTAGAGCATCAGCGAGGGCCCGACCCACTGGACGCCCATGTTGCCGCCGGCCCCGGGCGCGCGGTGGTAGGCCATCTCCTCGGCCATCACCATCTGCTGCGAGTGGGGCGCTTCGAGGCCGCCGTGCTCCTTGGGCCAGGCCATCGTCAGCCAGCGGCGCTTGGCCATCTCGCTCTGGAAGGCGCGGGTAGTGGCGAAGACGGCCTCGCCGTAGCCCTCGCCCTGCGGCCGCGAGCCCCAGTCGTCGGGCAGGTTGCCGGTGATGAAGTCCTGGACCTCCTGGCGGAAGTCGACGATCGTTTGGTCTTCGCGATAGTCCATGTTGCACCCTCTCTGACGCCGTTGCCACGTAGTGTAACCGCAGCCGCGCGGCTGCGCCCACTGGCTTAGGCTGAGGGCGATGAACGCGGGCATGATTTTCCTCGTCGCGCTGCTGGTGCTCTCCGTGCTTTGGGCGGGCGGCTTCATCAAACTTGGGGGCGTCGCCTCGCTGTACCGCCGGATTCGCCTGGCGGCGCTGCTCTGGGCGGCGGCGATCGTGGTGATTGCCGCGGTGCGCCTGACGGGGCTGGGTTAACGCGGCGGAGGGTGCGATGCGCATTCTGATCGCACCGCAGGAGTTCAAGGGCAGCTTGACGGCCGTGCAGGCGGCCGAGTGCTTCGCCGGGGCGGCGCGGGCGATGCTTCCCGAAGCGGAGCTCGATGCGGCGCCGCTCGCCGACGGCGGTCCGGGCACGGTGCAGGCGATTGTCCGCGCGGCGCGCGGGCGCAGTTCCATCGCGCGCGTCTCCGGTCCGCTCGGTTCGCCGGTCGACGCACGGTGGGGCCGCATCGAGGACGGTCGCAGCGCGGTGATCGAGATGGCTGCGGCTGCGGGGCTGACGCTGCTCGCGCCTGATCGGCTGGATCCGCGCCGGGCCTCCACGCACGGCGTGGGCGAGCTGATCGCCCACGCGCTCGACGCGCGGGTTGAGCGCATTTTGATCGGCGTCGGAGGCAGCGCGAGTAACGACGGCGGCGCGGGCGCGGCGGCGGCGCTGGGGGCGGCGCTGTTCGACGAGGCCGGACGCCGGCTGGCGCCCGGCGGCGGCGCGCTGGCGCAGCTGGCGCGAATTGACGTATCGGCGCTCGACCTGCGCATCGCAGCCACCACAATCGAGGTGCTCTGCGATGTGCAAAATCCGCTGATCGGGCCCGACGGCGCGAGCGCCGTCTACGGGCCGCAGAAAGGCGCGGACGCGGCGGCGGTCGCCGAGTTGGATCACGCGCTGGCCAACTACGCGGGGATTGTGGAGCGCGATCTCGGCGTGCGCATTGCGGAGCTGCCCGGCGGCGGGGCGGCGGGCGGTCTGGCGGGCGGGCTGGCGGCGTTCTGCGGCGCGCGGCTGGTCTCCGGCTTCGAGGCGGTGGCGGGGGCGATTGGTTTGGCTGAGCGGGTCGCGCAGGCTGATCTGGTTCTGACCGGCGAGGGGCGGCTCGACACGCAGTCGGCCTGGGGAAAATCGGTTGCCGGCGTGGCGCTGTTGGCGCAGGCCGCGGGCAAGCCTTGCGTTGCCATCTGCGGCCTGATCGAGGGCGGTGATCGGCTGCCCGGCCTCAGCGACAGCGAGCAGTCCACGCCTTCGGGTATGGCAGTAGAGCAGGCGATGGCGCAGGCCGACGATTTGGTCGCCGCCGCGGTCGAGCGGGTCCTGGGGCGGCTGCGGGGGTAGGGCGTGGTTGGGCTCTCGTCGTACCCGCGGGTATGAGGGATCTTGGTTGGGTGGGGGTGGCGGAGGTGATGGCGTGGGGGTGATCCGGCGTGGTCAGGTTTGGTAGGTTTTGGTAGGTCTTGGTAAGTGGGGGGTGGCGGTGGTGGGCTCGGGGCTCTGTGCTGGGCTCGGCGAGATACCCGCGGCAAGCGCGGGTATGACGGATCTTGCTCGCGCGGGTATGACGGATCTTGGTTGCGTGGGGGTGGTGGATCTTGGTCGGGGCGATCCGGCGTGGTCAGGTTTGGTAGGTCTTGGTAGGTCTTGGTAAGCGGGGTGTGGGGGTGGCGGAGGTGGGCGGGGTCCGGCGGGTTGGCGGCTGGTTGGGGCTGCTCGCTATCTGGTCGGGGCGATCCGGCGTGGTCAGGTTTGGTAGGTCTTGGTAGGTCTTGGTAAGCGGGGTGTGGGGGTGGCGGAGGTGGGCGGGGTCCGGCGGGTTGGCGGCTGGTTGGGGCTGCTCTCTATCTGGTCGGGGTGATCCGGCGTGGTCAGGTTTGGTAGGCTTTGGTAGGTCTTGGTAAGTGGGGTGGGGGGTGGCGGTGGTGGGCTCGGGGCTCTGTGCTGGGCTCGGCGAGATACCCGCGGCAAGCGCGGGTATGACGGATCTTGCTCGCGCGGGTATGACGGATCTTGGTTGCGTGGGGGTGGTGGATCTTGGTCGGGGCGATCCGGCGTGGTCAGGTTTGGTAGGTCTTGGTAGGTCTTGGTAAGCGGGGTGTGGGGGTGGCGGAGGTGGGCGGGGTCCGGCGGGTTGGCGGCTGGTTGGGGCTGCTCTCTATCTGGTTGGGGTGATCCGGCGTGGTCAGGTTTGGTAGGTTTTGGTAGGTCTTGGTAAGTGGGGGGTGGCGGTGGTGGCGGGCTCGGGGCTCTGCGCTGGGCTCGGCGAGATACCCGCGGCAAGCGCGGGTATGACGGATCTTGGGCGGGGTGTTCGGGTTTGTTCGGGTTTTGTTCGGGTTTGTTCAGGGTTGTTCGGGGTGCGCCGGAGGGGTTGGCGGTGGGAAGTTTTGGCAGCCGTTGGCGAGGCTGGGGTTGGCGGCGGGGCGGGCGCGTCGGGGTTGTTGTGGGGAGAGGGGCATGGTTCGGCACTCCTGTTCTGGTGTGAGCGTAGCAGGAGTTGGGGGAAGTGGGGGTGTGCGGCGGGTGACGGTTGGGGTGGTTGGGGTGTGCGGCGGGTGACGGTTGGGCGGGCGTGGGCGATCGGGGCGTGCAGGATCGGTGGCGTTGGTTCGCAGCCTCGCACCTCCGTGGTTACGACAGTGTGAACAGGGCCTAGAGGAAGGGGGCGTAGCGGGGGTGGGAGGGCTCGGGGTGGATGTGGGCGTCCTGCCTTGGGGCGATGCCGATTTCGTCGAGGCGGTCGTCGTCGATGCCGAAGTGGTGGGCTACCTCGTGCAGCACTGTTTCGCGCACCTGCTCTACGATTTCCTGCTCGGAATGGCAGATGGCTTCGATTGGTTCCTGGTAGATGTAGATGCGGTCCGGGAGCACCTCGCCGTAGTTGCCGCGGGTGGTGAGCGGGCGGCCGCTGTAGAGGCCGAGCAATAGGTCGTTGGGGCGCAGGCCGACGAGGGCCAGGTCTTCGGGCTCCGGGCGGCCGCGGACGAGGATCACCACGTTTTCCATCCGCTCCGCGAGCTGGTCTGGGATTTCGTCGAGCGCGCGGGCGACGAGGCGGCGGAAGCGGGAGCGCTGCATTGGGCTACGGTACCGCGCCCGTCAGGATTGCGCCTTCCAGCACGCGCCGCGCAATCGGCCCGGCGTCGTCCGCGCCCGATTTGCCGTCGTCGAGCACGACCGCCACGACCAGCTTGGGGTCGTCGTGATTCGCCCAGGCCGCGAACCAGGCGTGGGTGAAGAACGGGCCGACCTGCTCGGGGGGCTGCTCCTGCTCCGATTGCTGCGCCTGTTCGGCTTGCTGCTGGGCGGCCTGCTGCTCGTTGACCGTGGCGATCGTCTCGGCGTCGATCACCTGGTCTTCGGCGGTGCCCGACTTGCCCGCGACGCGCAGCGCGCTGCCGTTGAACGGACCCCAACCCGTGCCGAATGGTTGCGAGACCACCCCGCGCAGGGCGGCCTTGAGTTGGCTGAGCGTTTCGGCGGAGACGGGCAGCACGTTGATTGCGCGCCGCTCGATCACCTCCGGCGGCGCTCCCGCCGGCTCGATCGACTGCGCGATCACCGGCGTGAAGAGCACGCCGCTGGTCGCGATCGCCGCGTAGGCGTTGGCCATCTGCAGCGGCGTGACCGACACGAAGCCCTGCCCGATGCTGGTGTTGAGCGTGTCGCCCGTGTACCAGGACTCGTTCAGGGCGTCGCGCTTCCAGGCGGGCGAGGGGTTGACGCCCGACTCCTCGCCGAGGCCGACCACGCCCGTCGGCGCGCCGAAACCGAAGCCGGCGGCGATCGACGGCAGCAGGCGGTCGTCGCGGCGATCCAGCTGCAGCCCGATCTCATAGAACACCGTGTTGCAGGACTCGGCGAGCGCGCGCGCCAGGCTGATCATGCCCTGGTCTTCCTCTTTCCAGTTGCGCAGGGGCTCGTCGCCGACGCCCATCCAGGAGGCCGGGCAATCGAGTCGGTCGCTGACCTCGTAGCCGCCCTCTTCGAGCGCCGCGGCCAGCGTGATCGACTTGAAGGTCGAGCCCGGCGCGTAGACCTGCTCCGTCGCGCGGTTGATGAAGGGCTGGCGCTCGTCGTTGAAATAGAGGTCCACCTCTTCCTGGGTGAAGCCGTCGGCGATCGCGTTGGGATCGATGCGCGGGTAGGAGGCCATGGCGACGATGTGCCCGTTGCGCGGATCGAGCGCGACCGCCGCGCCGGGCTGCTCGCCCAAGGCGGCCTCGGCCAGCTGCTGCACGCGCACATCGAGCGACAGGCGCACATCGGAGCCGGGCGCGGCGGGGCGGGCGATGATCTCGCGGATCGGGCGGCCGGCCGCGTCGATGATCGCGAGCGAGCCGCCGCGCCGCCCGGCCAGCGCGTTCTCGAACGAGTACTCGATCCCGTCGCGCCCGATCCGGTCGCCCGCGCGGTAGCCCTCGGCGAAGCGCAGCTCCAGCTCTTCGGCGTTGATCTCCTGCAGGTAGCCGACCACGTGCGAAGCCGTCTCGCCGTAGGGATACCAGCGGCGCGTCTCGCGGCGCACCAGGATGCCCTGGCCGGAGAGCTGCTCGTATTCCTCGATCAGCTCGTTCGGCGTGCCGATCGGCAGCTCGGCCACGGGCAGAAACTGGTAGCTGGGCAAGTCCTGGTAGATCAGCGCGCGCACATCCGCCTCCTCCATGCCCAGCCGCTCGACGAAGAACTCGATCACGAAATCTTCGTCGGTGACCGCGTCCCAATAGACGCCGACGATGGCGACTTCGGCTTCGCCAGCCAGCACCTCGCCGTTGCGGTCCAGGATCCGGCCGCGCTCGGGCAGCTCGACCAGCGTGCGGATCAGGAAGCCTTCGGGCCCAAGGCCGTCGAAGATCAGGTCGGGCGACCAGTCGACCACCCAGTGCGGCTGGCGCAGCACGGGCGTGAAGACGCGCTCCTCGATCTCGCCGAAGAATGTCGTCTGGTAGCGCAGGATGACATCGAAGGCGGGCGCGTTGACGTCGTCGCCTTCGACCACTTCCCAGCTGAAGCCGCGGATCGTGGCCTCAGTCCAGATATCGCGGTAGCGCTGGGCGAAGCGCTCGGCGTCGTAGCGCTCTTTGCCCTCGACGCTGATGGTGGTCCAGGCGTCGGCCAGGCGGTCGGTGGCGAGCAGGTGGAAGAAGCGCTGGACGGCTTCAAGCGCGTTGGCGGGCGCGCGCTCAAGGTCTTCGAGGCGCTCCGGGGGCGGCAGGGCCGCGCCGGCGGCGTCCTGCTGCTGGGCGTCCGACGGTTCACCGGCGGCTTGCTGCTGCGTCTGCTCTTCGGCCTGCGGGAAGTATTCGGAGAGATCGCGCTCGGACTCGCCGCCGAAGATGCAGGCGCTCAGGATTAAAGCCGCCAGGATCGCGGCGAGCAGCCCCGCTCGCCGCGCCGCCGATCCAACCCGCATGCCCGTGCCTGCCAGCGCCCGCGCCTCTTTCACACTACCCCGCCCGCGCCGAGCGCGCCACAGGCGCGCGCCGCTGGTCCCGGCGTCATCGCTAGCCTGCCTCGAAATGCTTGATCATCTGCTGCGACAGGACCGCCGGGCCAGCCTTGTACTCGCTGCGCTGGCGGCGGCGTTGCTCGGCGGCTTCGCGCTTGGCGGCGGCGCCAGCCGAGGGCGGCCGAGCCACTGACGTGAGTTCCTGCCTGCGCAGGAATGACGGGAGGGGCGCAGGAATGACGGGAGGGGGCGCGAGGCTTGGGTGCAGAACTCGGCGAGATACCCGCGGCAGGCGCGGGTATGACGGGTCTGGGGCGCGGGTATGACGGGTCTTGCGGGCGTGGGTGTGGCGGGTCTGCGGGCGTGGGGGCGGCGGGGCGCTTTGGCGCGGGGGCGGCGGGGCGCGTTGGCGCGGTCAGGCGGGGCGGTTCGGCGTGGTCAGGTTTGGTAGGTCTTGGTAAGCCGCGGCGAGTTGGTGATCTGGTGGATGCGGTGTTCGGGGATCTTTTTCTCCGGCGCGGGTTGGGGGGGTGGTCTGTATCTGGTCGCGGTGGGTGTTCGGTGTTGTTCGGCTGTGTTCGGCGGGTGGGGTGGGTTGGGGGGCTGGTTCGCGGAGGTTGAGCGAGGTTCTGTGCTGGTCACGGCGAGATACCCGCGGCAAGCGCGGGTATGACGGATCTTGCAAGCGTGGGTATGGCGGATCTTGCCGCGCGGGTCTGGCGGGGCGCTTTGGCGCGGGTCTGGCGGGGCGCTTTTGGCGTGGGGGCGGCGGGGCGCTTTGGCGCGGGTCTGGCGGGGCGCTTTGGCGCGGGGGCGGCGGGGCGCTTTTGGCGTGGGGGCGGCGGGGCGCTTTGGGGTGGTCAGGTTTGGTAGGTCTTGGTAAGCCGCGGCGAGTTGGTGATTTGGTGGGGGCGGTGTTCGGGGATCTTTTTCTCCGGCGTGGGTTGGGGGGGTGGTCTGTATCTGGTCGCGGTGGGTGTGGGTGTTCGATTTTGTTCGGCGGCTGGGGTGGGTTGGGGGTTGGTTCGCGGAGGTTGAGCGAGGCTCTGTGCTGGTCACGGCGAGATACCCGCGGCAAGCGCGGGTATGACGGATCTTGCAAGCGCGGGTATGACGGATCTTGCAAGCGTGGGTATGGCGGATCTTGCCGCGCGGGTCTGGCGGGGCGCTTTGGCGCGGGTCTGGCGGGGCGCTTTTGGCGCGGGGGTGGCGGGGCGCTTTGGCGTGGTCAGGCTTGGTAGGTCTTGGTAAGCCGCGGCGAGTTGGTGATCTGGTGGATGCGGTGTTCGGGGATGTTTTTCTCAGGCGCGGGTTGGGGTGGTGGTCTGTATCTGGTCGCGGTGGGTGTTCGGTGTTGTTCGGCTGTGTTCGGCGGGTGGGGTGGGTTGGGGGGCTGGTTCGCGGAGGTTGAGCGGGGCTCTGTGCTGGTCACGGCGAGATACCCGCGGCAAGCGCGGGTATGACGGATCTGGCAAGCGCGGGTATGACGGATCTTGCTCGCGCGGGTCTGGCGGGGCGCTTTGGCGTGGGTCTGGCGGGGCGCTTTTGGCGCGGGTATGACGGGGCGCTTTTGGGGTGGGTCTGGCGGGGCGCTTTGGCGCGGGGGCGGCGGGGCGCTTTTGGCGCGGGGGCGGCGGGGCGCTTTGGCGCGGGTCTGGCGGGGCGCTTTTGGCGCGTGGGTCTGGCGGGGCGCTTTTGGCGTGGGGGCGGCGGGGCACTTTTGGCGCGGGGGCGGCGGGAGCGGGCAGTGTGGGCGCGCCTTCGTTGTGCTAGTTGGGGTGGCGGCGCGGGTGGTGGGGCGGGCGGGCGTCTCGGGCGCCGTGGCCGCAGACTACGCAGACGGCGCGGCCGGCGTGGCGGGCAGTCGGGCCGGCGCAGATCGGGCAGGGCGGGTGCGGCAGCGCCAGGACGCGCGACGGCGCATACGGCGCGGGGCGCGCGGCCAGCGTCAGTTGGATGCCCCGCGCGGGTTTCGGGGGCGCGGGCTGGATGCTTTGCGCCGGTTTGAGGGGCGCGGGCTGGATGCCCCGCGCGGGTTTCGGGGGCGCGGGCTGGATGCTTTGCGCCGGTTTGAGGGGCGCGGGCTGGATGCCCCGCGCGGGTTTCGGGGGCGCGGGCTGGATGCTTTGCGCCGGTTTGGGGGGCGCGGGCTGGATGCTTTGCGCCGGTTTGGGGGGCGCGGGCTGGATGCTTTGCGCCGGTTTGGGGGGCGCGGGCTGGATGCCGCGCGCGGGTTTGGGGGGCGCGGGCTGGATGCTTTGCGCCGGTTTGGGGGGCGCGGGCTGGATGCTTTGCGCCGGTTTGAGGGGCGCGGGCTGGATGCCTTGCGCCGGTTTGAGGGGCGCGGGCTGGATGCTTTGCGCGGGTTTGGGGGGCGCGGGGCGGCCGTCTCGGGTTTGGGTTGCGGGCGTCATCTGCGCACCTCGCTCTCCCTGGGTGGAGTGGGCGTTGTGCCGCAATCATAGAACGCGCGTGCGGCGATTGTCAAGCCGCGCCGTTATGCCGCCTATTGCTCCGGGCGGTCGAGCCAGTCGACGACCTCGCGCATGCGCTCGCCGAGCCGCTCGTAGCGGCGGCGGTCCGCGCCGACCAGAATTGCGATGAAGAGAATGGCCAGTCCGACTTCCACCATTGGAGCGCTCCTCTGCGCTGCCGCGCAACCTGCGCGCGCCTATATGGTAGCTCGCAAAGGAGCGTTGCGCCGCCCATGCCCGCTCAGACTGCGCCGCAGCCGCGTCCGCCGGTGGTCGCCGCGCTGACGCTCGGCTGCAAGCTGAACCAGGCCGAGACGCAGGCGGCGGCGCGCGCGCTGCAACGGGCGGGCTGCGTCACCGTGGATCGCCCGGCGGAGGCCGACGCCTGGCTGATCAACACGTGCAGCGTGACGCATGCGGCGGACCGCAAGGCGCGGCGGCTGATTCGGCTGGCCAGGCGGCTTTCTCCCCGTGCGCCGGTGGTCGTGACGGGCTGCTACGCGCAGCATGCCGACGCGGCGCTGCTCGCGGAGCTGGGCGTCGACGCGGTGGTGCCGAACGCGGAGAAGGCGTCGGCGGCCGACGCGGTGCTGCGCGAGCTGGCGCGCGCGCCGGCCGGCGGCGCGGCCCAGCCGGCTCAGGCGACGGCTCAATCAACCGGCCGCACGCGGGCGTTTGTCAAGATTCAGGAGGGCTGCGACGATGTCTGCGCGTTCTGCATCGTGCCGAGTGTGCGCGGGCGCGAGCGAGCCGTGCCGATCGATGCGATCGTGGAGCAGGTGCGCGAGCGGGTCGCCGAGGGCGTGCAAGAGGTGGTGCTGACGGGCACGCAGCCGGGGGCGTACGGGCGCGATCGGGGCGACGGGGCAAACGCCGCGCGGCTGCTCGAGGCGCTGCTCAGCCGCACCGACGCGCCGCGCCTGCGCTATTCATCGATTCAGCCGCAGGACATCACGCCCGAGCTGCTGGCCTGCTGGCAGGATGCGCGGCTCTGTCGGCATTTTCACCTGGCGCTGCAGAGCGGCAGCGACGATGTGCTGCGGCGGATGCGGCGGCGCTACAGCGCCGCGCAATTCCTCACGGCGCTCGACCAGATCCGCGCGGCGGCGACCGGGGCTGCGATCACGACCGACGTAATCGTCGGCTTTCCCGGCGAGAGCGAGGATGATTTCGAGCGGACCGAGGCGCTCTGCCGCGAGGCGGCGTTCGCCGATATGCACGTGTTTCCCTATTCGCCGCGGCCGCGCACGAGCGGGGCGCTGCTGGAGGATGATGTCGCGCCGCAGCTCAAACGCGGGCGGGCGCGGCGGCTGCGCCGGCTCGCGGCCGAGCAGGCGGAGCGGTTTCGCGCCGGGCTGGTCGGCGAGACCGCGCCGGTGCTCTTCGAGTCGTTCGACGGCGAGCGGCTGCGCGGGCTGACCGATACCTACGTGCCCGTCGCGGCGCACTGGGCCGGCGGCGCGCCGCCGCTCAATCGGCTGACGGCGGTGGAGATCATCGGGCTGACCGACGACGGCGGGGATGCGCCCGCCGCCCTGGGAAGGGCGGCTGCGCAATGAGCACCTCCTCCGACGCCACGCCAGCGGACAACACGCCGTCGGCTGACGCGCCGCCGAGCGAGCCGCCGCAGCGGCCCGACGACCTGGCCCTGGTGCTTGAGGCGCTGCTGCTGGTGGCGGAGCAGCCGCCGACAATCCAGTTGCTGGCGCGCGTCTGCGGCGTCTCGCCCGACGCCGTGGAGGAGGCGCTGGGGCGGATTGCGGCGGAGCGCGGGCGCGGCATTCGGCTGCGCCGGTATGGGTCTACGGCGGCGTTGGTCAGCGCGCCGGAGGCGGGGCCGTGGGTGGAGCGGCTGCTGGGGCTCGAAGCGCCCAACCGCCTCTCGCAGGCGGCGCTCGAAACGCTGGCGATCATCGCTTACCGCCAGCCGATCACGCGGGGCGCGATTGAGCAGGCGCGGGGGGTCGGCTCGGGCGGCGCGCTGCGCACGCTGCGGGCGCGGGACCTGATTGAGCCGGTCGGCCGGCTGGAAGCGCCCGGCCAACCGCTGCTGTGGAGCGTGACGCCCCGCTTCCTCGATCATTTCGCGCTGGGCGCGCTGGCCGAGTTGCCGCCGCTGGAAGGCGAGACGCCGCCGGCCGCGCAGGCGGCGCTGCCGCTCGAAGCGCCGGAGGCGGCTCCGGAGCCGCCGCCGTGAGCGCCGTCGTCTGCGCTCTGCGGATCGAGCTGGCGCTGTTCGAGTCGGCCTCGCTCAAGGACAAACGCGCGGTGGTGCGGCGCGTGCGCGATCGGGTGCGGAACAAGTTTAATGCGGCTGTTGCGGAAGTCGGCGACCTTGATGATCCCGCTAGGGCGTCGCTGGTGTTTGTTACTGTTTCCAACTCGGAGGCGCATAGCCACCGCGCCGCGCAGAGCATCGGGCGCTTTGTTGAGCGGTTGGCGATTGATGCGGAAGTGGTAGTTGTTGAGACGGAGACGATTCATTTGTAGGGTGTGGTCCTGTTCGGGCGGGGACGATGGGGCGGGGTAGGGGCTCGGTGCTGTGCTCGGCGAGATACCCGCGGCAAGCGCGGGTATGACGGAGCTGTTTGCGCGGGTATGACGGAGCTTGCGTGCGTGGGTATGACGGAGTTGTTTGCGCGGGTGTGACGGAGTTGTTTGCGCGGGTGTGACGGAGTTTGAGCGCGGGGGTGACGGAGTTTGAGCGCGGGGGTGACGGAGTTTGAGCGCGGGGGTGAGGGGGCGAGGGGGGGGCTTGGTGCTGTGCTCGGCGAGATACCCGCGGCAAGCGCGGGTATGACGGAGCTTGCTCGCGCGGGTGTGGCGGAGTTGTTTACGCGGGTGTGACGGAGTTGTTTGCGCGGGTGTGACGGAGTTTGAGCGCGGGGGTGACGGAGTTTGAGCGCGGGGGTGACGGAGTTTGAGCGCGGGGGTGACGGAGTTTGAGCGCGGGTGTGGCAGAGTTGTTTGCGCGGGTGTGGCGGAGTTGTTTGCGTGGGTGTGGCGGAGCTCATTTGAGCGGGTGGGCGGAGCTTGTTTTGCGCGGGGTGGCGGAGTTGCTGCGTGGGGCTGGGGAGGTGGGGGCGGGGCTTGGTGCTCGGCGCGGCGAGATACCCGCGGCGAGCGCGGGTATGACGGAAAGGCGAGTGCGGGTGTGGCGGAAAGGCGAGTGGTTGGCGATCGACGCGGAAGTGGTAGTTGTTGAGACGGAGATGATTCATTTGTAGGGTGTGGTCCCGCTCGGGCCGGGGCGACGGGGCGGGGTGGGGGTTCGGTGCTGTGCTCGGCGAGATACCCGCGGCAAGCGCGGGTATGACGGATCTTGCAAGCGCGGGTGTGACGGAGTTGTTTGCGCGGGTGTGGCGGAGTTGTTTGCGCGGGTGTGACAGAGCTTGCTCGCGTGGGTGTGACGGAAAGGTGAGTGCGGGCTTGGCGGAAAGGCGAGTGCGGGCTTGGCGGATCTGGTTCTGCGCGGGTGTGACGGAGATGTTTGCGCGGGTGTGGCGGAGTTGTTTGCGTTAGGGCGGCGATGTTTGAGGTATGCGCGAGCGGCTCTAACGCTCGCCGGCGATTGGGGCGGCCCAGAGATCGTGGCCGAGTGCTTGGGTGATGCGCACGGTGGGCATTGAGCCGGGCATTGCGGCGCCGTCGCAGAAGATTAGGCCGTCGACCTCGGGGGCTTCGCGGTAGCTGCGGCCGGCGAAGATTGGGGCGCCGTCTTCGGTGGTTTGGCCGGGCTCGGACTCGACGAGCACTTCGAGCTCGCGGCCGACCTGTTCGGCG
Source organism: Dehalococcoidia bacterium (assembly GCA_965203165.1). Taxonomy (GTDB): domain Bacteria; phylum Chloroflexota; class Dehalococcoidia; order Bin125; family Bin125; genus CATQGW01. Next base: position 2,480,821 of record OZ241849.1, on the reverse strand, counting down.
CTGCGCTCGGCGGCGATCTGTTCGAGCAGGGTCATCAGGCGGCGGTAGCGGCGCTGCTTGACGCGCTCGGACAGCTGCCCGTCCATCGCCGCGGCCGGCGTGCCGGGTTGGGGGGAGTAGGTAAACGCGCCGGCGCGGTCGAAGCGCGCTTCGCGGCAGAAGTCGAGCAGTTCGGCGAACTCGTTATTCGTCTCGCCGGGGAAGCCGACGATGAATGTGGTGCGGATTGCGATATCGGGCATCGCGGCGCGCAGGCGCTCCAGCGTTTCGCGCACCATTTTGATGTTATGGGGGCGTTTCATTCGGCGCAGCGTTGCGACGGCACCGTGCTGGAGGGGGATATCGAGATAGCGGCAGACCTGGGGAATTGCCGCCATTGTTTCGATCAGCGCGGGCGTGACGAAGCCGGGGTAGGCGTACATCAGGCGGAGCCAGCGGGCGGCGGGCACCTCGGCGGCGAGCCGCTCGAGCAGCCGCGCGAGGCCGTCGGGGTCGCCCCACTCGGAGCCGTATGAGGTGCTGTCCTGGGCGACCAGCACGAGTTCGCGCGCGCCGCGATCGGTCAGCTCGCGCGCCTCGGCGATCAGATCGTCGGGCGCGGTGCTGCGAAACTGCCGCCCCTTGATCTGGGGAATGTTGCAGAACGTGCAGGGGCGCGCGCAGCCGTCGGAGATTTTGAGGTAGGCCGAAGGCTGCCCGATCTGGCCGACGCCGCCGGCGGGAATATCGCGCTCCGCCGGCTCTTCGCCGGAGCCGAGCGCGGCGCGAATGTCGTTCCAGGCTTCGATACCGAAGATTGCATCGACGTCGACCGTCGCCTGCACCTGCTCGCGCTCGATTTCGGACCAGCAACCGGTTACGAACAGCTGCTGCCCGCTTGCGCGCTCGGCGGCGAGCTGGGCAGCGGCCTGGGCCGATTCCTCTTTCGCTTCGTCGATGAAACCGCAGGTGTTGAGCAGTACCAGATCGGCGTCGCGGCGAACGGCGGTCGCGCGGTGGCCGGCGCTCTCCAGCGAACGCGCGATACGGGCCGAATCGGTCGTGTTTTTGGGGCAGCCGAGCGTTACGATGTGATAACGCATCGTCAGCCGCCGTCGACCGAGGGCGCGACGCGCGGGCCGCGGCTGATGACCAGCGTGACCGCGCCGTCGGAGGGGATTTGCGAGCCTGGTTCCGGCGCCTGTTCAATTACTGCGCCGGCCAGCGCCTCGTCGTAGACCGTGAACACGATGAAGGGCGCGCCGGTGTTTTGGACGTAATTGATCGCCTCGCGGGCGGTGTACTGGCGCAGGTCGGGCAGCGGGTCCTGGCTGATTTCGGGGCGGCTGAGCACGGCTTCGGCGTCGGCGCGAATGTCCACGCCGCCGCTGATGCCGGGCACTTCGCGCGGTTCCGGTGGCGCGATCACCGGGTCGCGGAAGGTGATGACGGCGACAACGCCGGCGATCACGACGAGGATCACGACAGCCGCGGCCAGCCACTGCCCGAGATGGATGCGTGGGCGTTCGAGTCGCTCGGTGGCGCTGTGCGCGAGCGCCGCCTGATCGGTCTGCGGCGCGTTGGGCGGCGGATCCAGGCCCTCGCCGGGCGCGGTCGGGGCGAGCGGGAAGCGTTCGAGCAGCGGGGCGCTTTCGAGGCCGAGATAGTCGGCGTAGGACGAAAGGAAGCCGCGGGCGAAGGGCGGCGCGGGGAGCTTCGACCAGTCCTCCGCCTCCAGCGCTTCGAGGTAGTCGCGCGCGATGCGGGTGGCCTGATGCGCCTGGCCGATTGAACGCCCGCGCCGAATTCGCGCCTCGCGCAGCGCCGTCCCGATGCCCAACGACTGCGTCGGTTCCTGCATCGTCATGAGGCCGCGCCGTCCGGCAGCACGAGCGTTTTCAGCACCGCAGGGTCGCGGCGCGACTCATACGCCTGGTCCGCGTCGCTCAGCGCGAAGCGGTGCGAGACGATTTGATCCAGCCCGTCGAGCGCGGGCAGCAGCGCGGCGGTGCGGCGAAACTGATCGGGCGTCGCATTCTGCGTGCCGGTCAGCGAGATTTCGGCGTAGTGCAGCGCGTTGACATCGATCGTGGCTTCCGATTGCGGCGGGAAGCCGGCGAAGAGGTTGACCGAGCTTTGGCGGCCGGCGACGCTCAGCGCGGTTTCGGTCAGGCCGTCGAGGCCGACGGAGACGATCACGATGTCGGCGCCCTCGCCGGCGGTGGCTTCCTCGACTGCGCCGCGCAGGGCTTCGGGATCGCCGTCGACGACGGCGTCCGCGCCGACCGACTCGGCCGCGCGGCGGCGCGACTCGACCGGCTCGGCGACCACGATCGCGCCCGCGCCCAGCGCGCGCGCCAGCACGACGTGCAGCAGCCCCATCGGGCCCGCGCCGAGGATCGCGACGCTCGCGCCGGCGCGGAAGCGGCAGGATTCGAGCGAGTTGAGCACGCAGGCGGTCGGTTCGGTGAGCGCGGCGCGCTCGAAGGCGACGCCGCGCGCCAGCGGCGCGGCGTGGCCTTGCGAGACCAGCGCGGCGGGCAGCAGCACGCGCTCGGCGAGGCCGCCGTTGGCGTCGTAGCCGAGGGTGCGGCGGTTGGCGCAGCGGTTGCGCAGCCCGCGGCGGCAGAAGGCGCAGCCGCCGCAGGCGATGATCGGGTAGACCGCGGCGTCCATTCCGATTTGCAGCGTCTCGACGCCTTCGCCCAGCGCGACGATCGTGCCCGCCATTTCGTGGCCGGGCACGACGCCCGCGGCGGCGTGTTTTTCGCCGCGAAAGACGCGCAGGTCGGAGGCGCAGACGCTCGCGGCGCGCACCTCGAGCAGGGCTTCGCCGGGCGCGGGGTCGCGGTCGGCGATGTCGGCGACGTGGATTTGGCCGGGGCGTTCGAAGATTAGGGCGCGCATGGTTTCCCTCGCCCTCTCATCTTATCGCGTCCGCGTTGGGGGGTGGTCAAGAGCGCAGATGGTTTTGGAGAGGCACCGGCCGATCTGTCACATATGTGGTAGGCTGTCATTGTCGCGACAGAGCGGAGAGCGGTCGTGAGCGAAGCCGGCGAGCAGCGCACGATTGGTCTCAAGGTGACCAACTTCGGCCCGATCGTCGAGGCCGACATTGAGCTGCGCCCGCTCACGGTCTTCGTGGGTCCGAGCAACACGGGGAAGTCGTACCTGGCCATCCTGATCTACGCCTTGCACTCGCTCTTTGCGGGGTACTTGGACCCGTCAGCACGGTTGTGGCGTGGCGAACGCAACCGCAAGATTGCGGTCGAGTCGGCCGATCTGCTGCTGCAATGGGCCAAGACGCAACCTGAAGATCCGTATCCGGATTCGCCGAGTAACGTCGGCCCGTTGCCACCTGATGTCGCGGATCTCGTGCGTGAGGTGATACGCTCAAGCGGCGACTTGGGCAGTGCGTTGCCAACAGGGCTTGCTCGCTGCTTCGGCGTTGGAAGGGATATTGCACGGCTGGTGCGGGACGGAAGCGGGAGCGGTTCGCGAATCGTCGTTAGGCAACGCCAAGCAGTTGGTGGGCGAGCGCAATCGCCAATCGAGTACGAATTCTCGATGCGCGGTGGTGAAAGTCAATCGCACGAATTCACGCTCTCGGTTCCGCCTGAAGTAGACCTTCAACTCTCGGATACTACGTCCGCTCTGGCATTAGCGTTATTTGCCGTGCGGTCGTTAGGGCGATTCGCTGAACTCGATACTCCAGAAGGAACGAGCTGGGTAAGCCAGGTGATCACGTTGCTCACCGAATCTGCGATCGCGCATTCCGCGGAGCCTTTCAGCCGTTCCGCCTACTATCTGCCGGCATCTCGGACAGGCGTGATACAAGCCCAACGCACGATAGTTGGAGCGACGATCAGCCGTGTGTCGGGACCAGGGATCGACGACGCACCACCGTTGTCGGGCGTGATAGGGGATTTTCTGCGTGAGCTGATCGGGATCGACGACGAAGAACATCCGGCCACCGATGACGGCGATGTCCTCGCATCGGCGCTTGAGCGGGATGTGCTCGGCGGCGAGATTGTCGTCAAGCGTACAGAGGCGAACTACCCGACGTTCTTCTATCGCCCAGCAGGACTGGATCGCGAGCTGCCGATTTTGACCAGTTCGTCGATGGTGTCGGAGCTTGCGCCGGTGGCGCTGTATCTGCGCCACTACGTGAGGCCTGGTAATACGTTGATCATCGAGGAGCCGGAGTCGCACTTGCATCCGGCGATGCAGGCGGAATTTGCGCTCCATCTGGTGCGGCTGGTTCACGCCGGCATTCGCGTGATCGTTACGACCCATAGCGAATGGGTGCTCGACCAGTTCGCCAACCTGGTTCGTCTTGCGGGACTTTCCGAAGCGGAGCGTGAAGGGCTCCGAGGCGCCGACGCGGCGCTGTCGCCCGACGATGTCGGTTTTTGGCTGTTCAAGCCGAACGCGAAGCGCCGTGGATCGGTCGTGCAGGAGCTGAAGGTCAATCCCGACGAGGGCGGCCTGCTCAGCGGCTACGACGAGGTGGCAGACGAGATGTACAACATGTGGGCGGAGATCGGCAATCGCATCGCCGATCGGGGCGCGGAATGAGCGCTCTGGTCGACGCGGTGCGGGCGAACACACCGCAGTCGTGCCGGGCGACCCGCTGTGGGAAAGAAGGTGTGTCGGCGGGTCTTGGCGGGCTGCCCAGGGAGCGAGTCCTCGTAGATTTGGACTGCGACGAGCTAAGCACCGACCCGGCGATACGTCGGTGCGACTTCATCCTGGCTTCGGGCGATGAGCAGATCGCACCAATCGAGTTGAAGAGCGGCGATGTGGAGCTCGCCGAGGTTGCGGAGCAACTCAGGGGCGGCGCGCAGATCGCGGAACAGCGTCTGCTGCTCAACGCTTCTTTGCGCGTGCGATTCCGCCCTGTCGTCGTCTACGGCGGGAAGTTCAATCGGGGCAAGGGGAAGAAGAAGGAAACGGTTGAGTTTCGCAGCACGCGCTATGAGATCAAGGCGATTCGCGACGGCTCCCCGCTCTCAAAGGCGCTGAGCGGAGCCTGACCAGGCAGTCCGCCGCGCAGCTTGCGGCTGAGCCGTGGAGGGGTGTGGGCTGGCATCAAGGGTCCCGCGGGGCTCTGTGCTCCGGCGCGGCGAGATACCCGCGGCGAGCGCGGGTATGACGGATCTTTTTGCGCGGGTGTGGCGGAGCTTGTTTTGCGCGGGGTGGCGGAGTTGCTGCGTGGGGGTGACGGAGTTTGGGCGCGGGGGTGACGGATCTTTTTGCGCGGGTGTGGCGGGGTTTGAGCGCGGGTGTGACGGAGTTGCTGCGTGGGGGTGACGGAGTTTGGGCGCGGGTATGACGGAGTTTGGGCGCGGGGGTGACGGATCTTTTTGCGCGGGTGTGGCGGAGCTTGTTTTGCGCGGGGTGGCGGAGTTGCTGCGTGGGGCTGGGGAGGTGGGGGCGGTGCTTGGTGCTCGGCGCGGCGAGATACCCGCGGCGAGCGCGGGTATGACGGATCTTTTTGCGCGGGTGTGGCGGATCTTTTTGCGCGGGTGTGGCGGATCTTTTTGCGCGCGGGGGTGACGGAGTTTGGGCGCGGGGGTGACGGAGTTTGGGTGCGGGGGTGGCGGAGTTTGGGCGCGGGTGTGGCGGATCTTTTTGGGCGCGGGGGTGACGGAGTTTGGGCGCGGGGGTGACGGAGTTTGGGCGCGGGGGTGACGGAGTTTGGGCGCGGGGGGGATGGAGTTTGGGTGCGGGGGGGACGGAGCTGATTCGTGGGCGGCGCTAGGAGATGCGGGCGGGCTCCGGGGGCGGCGTGCGGGGGCGGGTGGGGGTTTCGGGGTTGCGGGCCTGGTGGAAGCGTCGCAGCAGGCGGGACTTGCGGCGGGCGGCGGTGTTGGCGTGGATTACGCCCTTCTGCGCGGCGCGGTCCAGCGCGCTCACGGCCAGGCGGATGCGCGCCTCGGCCTGATCCCAGTCGGCGTCGCCGCCCGTGTCGGCGGCGGCGTCGGTCGCGTCCTCGATCGCTTCCAGCGCGGCGCGCATGGTGGTGCGGGCGTAGCTGCGCACGGGCTTGTTGCGCATCCGTCGGCGCTGCGAGGCGCGCAGGTATTTCTTCGCGGCGGCCTTGTTGGGCACGGCCTTCCTCCTCGTCCGTCGCAGCTATCGTAGCCAGCGCGCTCCTCAGTGTCCACCATGCCCTCCGGGGCTGGAACGGTCGGCTCGCATCGCCATCCCCAGCATTCCCCGTTCCCCGCGCCGAGCGCGCCGAGCGCGGCGGCGCCCGCCGCTGCGCGATCTGCTCTTCGGCTCGGCCGGCGGGGTGGCCGGGGCGGCGCTGCTGCTGGGGCTGGCGTTTCTGGGCAGCCGCCTACTGGGCGCGGCGCGGGCGGTGGTGATTGCGGATCAGTACGGGGCGACGGTGGAGCTCGACGCTTTCTGGGTGGCGATGCGGCTGCCGGATCTCGTCTTCCAGTTGCTCGCCGGGGCGACGCTGGCGAGCGCGTTCATTCCGGTGTTCGCGCGGGTGCTGAATGATCGGGGCGAATACGCGGCCTGGCGGCTGGCCAGCATCGTGCTGAATTGGGTGATGATCGGGACCATTGCGTTCGCCGCGGTGATCTTCCTGGCGGCACCCTGGATTGTGCCCGCGCTGGCGCCGGGGCTGGGCGAAGACAGCGGGATTCAGGACGCGGTGCTGGCCGACGCGGTGCTGCTCACGCGGCTGCTGCTGCTGTCGCCGATTTTGTTCGCCGCTTCGGGGATGCTGACGGGGATGCTGCATGCGCGGCGGCATTTTCTGCTGCCGGGCATTTCGCCGATGCTCTACAACCTGGCGATCATTCTCGGCGCTCTGGCTCTGCCGGCGCGGTTGGGCGTTGAGGCGCTGGTGATTGGGGTGATCGCGGGCAGCGCGGCGCACCTGCTGATTCAGCTGCCGGCGCTCTCGGCCGTGGGGGCGCGCATCCGACCTGCGCTGAGCCTGAGGGATCCGGCGGTGCGCGAGGTGCTGCGGCTGATGGGTCCGCGGATGTTGGGGCTGGCGGCGGCGCAGATCAACCTGATTGCGCTGACCTTCTTCGGTTCGCTGGTGGGCGATTCTTCGATCTCGGCGCTCAATTTCGCCTGGCTGATTCTGATGTTCCCGGTGGGGCTGTTCGGGATGTCGCTGGCGACGGCGATTTTTCCGACGCTGGCGGAGCGGGCGGCGGAAGGGGGGGCGGACGCGGTGCAGCAGATGGTGAGCCGCACGCTGCGCTTCACGCTTTTTCTGAGCATTCCCGCCAGCGTGGGGATGCTGATGCTGCGCGAGTCGATCGTCAAAACCCTCCTGGAGCACGGGGCGTTCGACGCTGCGGCCACGCAGCTCGTCGCGGACGCTTTGCTCTTTTATTCGATCGGGCTCTTCGCGCACGCGGCGATCGAGATTCTCTCGCGGGGCTTCTATGTCCTGGGCGACACACGGACTCCGGTGGCGCTGGCGGTGGGCTCGATGCTGACCAACCTGATTTTGGCCGCGGCGCTGGTTGATCGGATGGAGTTGGGCGGTCTGGCGCTGGCGCTGTCGGCGGCGACGATCGGGGAGGCGGCGCTGCTCTTCGCGCTGCTCAACGCGCGCCTGCGGGGAACGCTGTGTTCGCGCGAATTGCTCGTCTCGCTGGGCAAGACCGTGCTGGCCGCCGCGCTGATGGCGCAGGTGTTGTTCGTGCTCCTGACTCTGCTGCAGGGCGACCCGCGTTTCGGCGCGGAGTCGCCTTTCGCTCTGGTGGTCGGGGTGATCGGCGGCGGCGTGGTCTACGCCGCGGTCTGCCTGATTCTGCGGCACGAGGAGGCCTCGGCGCTGTTCGAGCGCATTGAGCAGCGGTTCTTCGCGTCGCGCGGCTAGCCGCGGCTCTGATATCGTCGAAAGTCAGCAGCCTGATCCGAAGAGGTACGCGATGGCCATGCAGGACCGATCTATCGTCTGCCGCGACTGCGGGCGGGACTTTGTGTTCACCGCCGGGGAGCAGGAGTTCTACGCGAGCAAGGGCCTTCAGCACGATCCGGTGCGCTGCCCGGACTGCCGGAACGCGCGCAAGAACTCCCGCACCGCCCCGGAGGCGACGGCGGGCTACACGAACTACCGCGGCGCGGCCTCGTTCGGCGGGCGCACCCCGCGGCAGTTCCACCCGGCGGCCTGCGCGATGTGCGGCGACACGATCGAGGTGCCGTTCCTGCCGCGCGGGGACCGGCCCGTCTTCTGCTCCACCGTGAAGCGCATTCTCACGCTCGGCTACCAGTTGGACGAGATGCAGCTGCGCTGGGGGCAGCGGCCCTGCCAGGTCGAGAACATCAGCCAGGACCTGCGCAACGGACTGATTCCGCCCAAGCCCGGCATTCAACTCCCCGACAGCGAGCGGAGCCGCGTCTGAGCCCGCGCATGACCGACGACACCAGCGACGCCCAAACCCCCTTCCGACCGGTTGACGCGCTGCTGCCGCACCGGCAGCTGGAGGCTGAGACGCGCGATTTCTGGCGCGAGCGCGAGATCTTCCGCCGCAGCATCGAGCAGCGGCCTGCTGACCAGGTCTTCTCGTTCTACGAGGGTCCACCCACGGCCAACGGCGCGCCGGGCGTGCATCACGTGCTTTCGCGCGTCTTCAAGGATCTGTTCCCGCGCTACCAGACGATGCGCGGGCGGCGGGTGCCGCGCAAGGGCGGCTGGGACACGCACGGGTTGCCGGTCGAGCTTGAGGTCGAGCGCGAGCTGGGCCTGAGTTCCAAGGCGGAGATCGAGGACTACGGCATCGAGCGCTTCAACCAGCAGTGCCGCGAGTCGGTGATGCGCTACGTCGAGCAGTGGGAGGACATGACGGACCGCGTCGCGTTCTGGATCGACATGAGCGACGCCTACCGCACCTACACGCCGGAGTACATCGAGTCCTGCTGGTGGATTTTCAAGACGCTCTGGGATCAGGACCTGATCTACGAGGCGCGGCGCACGACGCCGCACTGCCCGCGCTGCGAGACCTCGCTGTCGAGCCACGAGGTGGCGCAGGGCTACGCCGAGGACACGCCCGATCCGAGCATCTGGATTCGCTTCCGCGCGCAGGACGACTCGCTGCCGGCGTCGCTGCGGCACGACGGCCCGACCGATCTGCTGGCCTGGACCACGACGCCCTGGACGCTGCCCGCGAACAGCGGTCTGGCGGTCGCGCCCGAAGAGAGCTACGCGGCGGCGCAGCTGCCCGACGGCAGCCGGCTGCTGCTCGCCGAGCGGCTGGTCGACGCGGCGCTGAGCGAGGTGGAGGGCGCGGAGGACGCGCGGATCGCCGCGCGGATCCCGGGCGCGGAGCTCGAGGGGATCACCTACGACGGCCTCTACGAGCCGGAGCAGTGGGGCAACCGCGCGTGGCGCTTCGACGGCGCGCGGCTGGTCGAGTGGGAGGACGGCGAACCGCCGCCGCGCCGCGTCGTGAGCGCCGATTTCGTCTCGATGGAAGAAGGCTCGGGCATCGTCCACATCGCGCCCGCGTTCGGCGAGGACGACTACCTGCTGGGGCGCGACCAGGGGCTGCTCTTCCGCCAGCCCGTCGATCTGCGCGGCATCATCACTGGCGACCCGGCGGCAGGGCCCTCGTTCGTGGGCAAGTGGGTCAAGGATGCGGACGACGAGGTGATCGCGGATCTCGATCAGCGCGGGCGGCTGCTGCGGCAGCACACGATCCGCCACACCTACCCGTTCTGCTGGCGCTGCGACACGCCGCTGCTCTACTACGCCAAGCCGTCCTGGTACATCGCCACCAGCCGGCTGCGCGACTCGCTGCTGGACAGCAACGAGAACCTGATCCACTGGCATCCGGAGCACATCCGGCGGGGGCGTTACGGCGACTGGCTCTCGAACAACGTGGACTGGGCGATCAGCCGCGAGCGCTACTGGGGCACGCCGCTGCCGTTCTGGCGCTGCGACGCCTGCGGCCGAACCGACTGCGTGGGCTCGTTCGACGAGCTGCGCAGCCGCGCGCTGGGCGATCCGCCCGACCTGAGCGATCCGCACCGCCCGACGGTGGACGCGGTGCGCATCCGCTGCGAGGCGTGCGGCGGCGAGGCGCGCCGCGTGCCGGAGGTCGCCGACGCCTGGTTCGACAGCGGCGCGATGCCCTACGCGCAGTGGCACTACCCCTTTGAGAACCAGGAGCTGTTCGCCGAGCGCTTCCCGGCCGACTTCATCTGCGAGGCGGTCGATCAGACGCGCGGCTGGTTCTACTCGCTGCACGCCGAGGCCGTGCTGCTGCACCGCGCCGAGGCCGTGCCCGAACCGACCTCCTTCCGCCACGTGCTCTCGCTCGGACACATCCTCGACGAGCAGGGCGAGAAGATGAGCAAGTCGCGCGGTAACGTGGTAGACCCCTGGTCGGTGCTCGACGCGCACGGCGCGGACGCGCTGCGCTGGTACTGCTACGTCGCCTCGCCGGCCGGCAACCCGCGCCGCTTCTCGGAGCGGCTGGTCGGCGAAGCGCAGCGCCGCTTCCTGCTCACGCTCTGGAACACCTACGCCTTCTTTGCGACCTACGCCAACATTGACGGCTGGCGGCCCGGCGGCGCGGTAGCCGAGCCGCTCGACCTCGACCGCTGGATCCTCAGCGAGCTGCACGCCCTGACGCAGCGGGTCACGGGCGCGCTCGACGACTACGACGCGACCGACGCGGCGCGCGCGCTGGAGCGTTTCGTCGACGGGCTGAGCAACTGGTACGTGCGCCGCAGCCGGCGCCGCTTCTGGTCGTCGGCGCGCGGCGGCGCTGCGGCTGATCGCGAAGCCAAGGCCGCGGCCTACGAAACGCTCTACACGGTGCTGACCACGCTGGCGCGGCTGCTCGCGCCGATGACGCCGTATCTGGCGGAGGAAATCTGGCGCAATCTGGTCGCCGAGCAGGACGCGGACGCGCCCGAATCGGTGCATCTGGCCGACTGGCCGCAGGCCGACGCGGCGCAGATCGATGAGCGGCTCAACGCCGAGATGGCGCTGGTGCAGCGCGTCGCCTCGCTGGGCCGCGCCGCGCGCAGCAACGCCGGGATCAAGGTGCGGCAGCCGCTCGCCTCGGTCAGCGTCGCGGTGTCCGGCGCCGCCGACGCGGAGGCCGTCGAGCGCCACGCGGCGACGATCGCCGACGAGCTCAACGTCAAAGAGGTCACGCTGGCGGAAGCGGGCTCAGGCGCGCGGCGCTACACGATCAAGCCCAACCTGCGCGTGCTCGGCCCGCGGCTCGGACCCCAGCTGCCCAAGCTGCGCAGCGCGCTCGGCTCGCTCGCGCCCGAACTCGCCTCGCACATCGCGCAGGCCGTCGAAGCCGGACAGACCGTCGAGGTTGAGGGCGTCAGTCTGGGACGCGACGACCTGCTGATTGAGAGCGAGGCGGGCGGCGGCGCGAACAGCGCCGGCGCCGAGGACGAGCTGTGCAGCGTGAGTCTGGACATTGAGATCAGCGAACCCCTGGCGCAGGAGGGCCTCGCCCGCGAGGTGATCCACCGCGTGCAGTCGCTGCGCCGCGAGAGCGGGCTGCACCTGGCCGACCGAATTCAGCTGGCGCTGGCCACGGACGACGCCGCGCTCAGCGCGGCGCTGCAAGCCTTCGAGCCGCTGATCGCCGCGGAGACGCTGGCGACGGAAATCCGGCACGCCGCCGACCCATCGCACCACCACCAAACATCCGAGTCCATTGAAGGCGCGCCTCTCGCACTTTCCCTCTCCCCCGCCGCCCCATAGGTGCGCCAGCACCGCGCAGAACTCGGCGAGATACCCGCGGCAAGCGCGGGTATGACGGATCTTGCTCGCGCGGGTATGACGGGAGGGGGCGCGGGTGTGACGGGAGGGGGCGCGGGTGTGACGGGGCGCTGGGCACCAAGCCCCGTTCACGCCTCCCCCATCCTCTCCTGTCGCCCCAGACCTCCGCGGCCCAAACGCTGTCGGAGCCGGTGCGCGGGCCCCGTGCGGAACTCGGCGAGATACCCGCGGCAAGCGCGGGTATGACGGATCTTGCTCGCGCGGGTATGACGGGAGGGGGCGCGGGTATGACGGCGGGGCGGCGCGGGTGTAGAGTTTGGGGCGTGAAGCATGTTGCCCGCCAGCTGACCGTTGCCCAACGCGCCGGCCGCGCGTTGGCGGCGCTTGCGCGATCGGGGGGGGGGGGGGGATAAATTCCTCCCGATCGCCCTTGCGATCGCCGTCCTGCTGCTCGCCGCACTGACCTTGGCCCAGGCCGCTACGCCCGGATCCGTGGGGCGTTATCTGGCGCTTGATGCGGGTGGCAAGCATCAATGCACATTGCGCGATGACGGGGTGATTCGCTGCTGGGGCGGCAACTCATCTGATCTGCGCGATGTTCCGGAGGGGCGCTACGCCGCGGTGAGCGCAGGGGCGTGGCATAACTGCGCGATTCGACAGGGGAGCGGGGATGTCGTCTGTTGGGGCGGCGACTCGAACGCGCCTGACGGCGCGTTCAGCGACATCGCCGCCGGCTGGCAGTTCGCCTGCGGGGTGCGCGAGAGCGACAGCGAGCTTGAGTGCTGGGGAACCGGCAGCTTTGGGCGCAGCGTGCTCGACTACGGGCAGGTGGAGCCGCCGGAGGGGGAGTTCAGCGCGGTTAGCGCGGGCTATCTCCACGCCTGCGGACTGCGCACATCAGGCGAAGTCGCCTGTTGGGGGCGCGGGAGTTTTGGGCGGACTGACGCGCCTGAGGGGGTCTTCACGCAAGTGAGCGCGGGGACGACGCACTCCTGCGGTCTGCGCGAGGGTGGCGCGGTGGAGTGCTGGGGGCTGAACAACTTTGGGCAGTTGGACACTCCTTCAGGCGTCTTCACCCAAATCAGCGCAGGGGCGTGGCACTCGTGCGGACTGCGGGAGTCGGGGGCGATCGAATGCTGGGGCGATGACCGCTACGGGCAGTCCAACGCCCCATCCAGGCGCTACGTCGCTGTGAGCGCGGGGATGCGCCACTCCTGCGCGCTGGGCGGCGCTCGCGCTCGCTGCTGGGGCGGGCAGGATGATCGCCTGCCTGAGCTGCTTGCGGAGCTCGCGCCGACAACGGCTACTCGGACCGTCGTGGATAGTTCGGCTGAGGACGAAAGCGACACAACGCCGGAGCCTGCGACGCCGACGCCAACTCCCACACCGACGCCGACTCCGACCACATTCACGGCGGTCAGCGCGGGCGGGGCGCATTCCTGCGCGCTGCGCAGCACGGGCACGCTCGACTGCTGGGGCTACGACAACGACATGCAGGTCAGCAACACGCCCTCGTCTGGCGCGTTCACGGCGATCAGCGCGGGGCAATTTCACAGTTGCGCGCTGAGCAGCGCCGGCGCGATCTCCTGCTGGGGCCAGAACGCCAACGGTCGGGCCACCGCGCCGACCAGCGGGACATTCACGGCGGTCGCCACGGGCTCCAACTTCAGCTGCGCGCTGAACAGCAGCGGCGCGGCCAGCTGCTGGGGCACCAACATCTATTTCACGTCGCCGGCGAGCGGAACGTTCACCGCAATCAGCGCGGACCAGGGCAGCGTTCATGCCTGCGGCCTGCGCAGCAGCGGCGCGGTCGCCTGCTGGGGCAGCAACGACAGAGGCCAATCGACGCCGCCGAGCGGGGCGACGTTCACGGCGATCAGCGTCGGCTCGAATTTCACCTGCGGGCTGACCGGCGCGGGGGCGATTGCCTGCTGGGGGCGCGACAATCACCGCCAGCGCGCCGACGCGCCCGCGTCGGGCACGTTCACGGCGATCAGCGCGGGCTCGAGTTTCGCCTGCGCGTTGAGCAGCGCGGGCGCGATTTCGTGCTGGGGGCGCAACAGCAACAGCCAGGTAAGCAACGCGCCCTCTTCGGGTACGTTCACGGCGATCAGCGCGGGCGATACGCACGCCTGCGCGGTCAGGAGCGACGGCGCGATCACCTGCTGGGGCAATACGGGCCAGGGCCGAGCGCCGTCGACGCGGTCGCCGTGAGGGGTTCCTGCCTGCGCGGGGGTGGCGAGAGGGGGAAGCGCGGGGGTGGGTGCTGATCACGGCGAGATACCCGCGGCAAGCGCGGGTATGACGGATCTTATTTCGCGCGGGGTGGCGGGGGTGTTTGCGCGGGGTGGCGGGGGAGGTGTGGGAGGCGGGGGCGGGGCTGGGTGCTCGGCGCGGCGAGATACCCGCGGCAAGCGCGGGTATGACGGATCTGGCTTTGCGCGGGTATGACGGGCGGGTTTGCGCGGGTGTGGCGGGCGGGTTTGCGCGGGGTGGCGGGGGAGGTGTGGGAGGCGGGGGCGGGGCTTGGTGCTCGGCGCGGCGAGATACCCGCGGCAAGCGCGGGTATGACGGATCTCATTTTGCGCGGGGTGGCGGGGGTGTTTGCGCGGGGTGGTGGTGGAGGTGTGGGAGGCGGGGGCGGGGCTTGGTGCTCGGCGCGGCGAGATACCCGCGGCAAGCGCGGGTATGACGGATCTTATTTTGCGCGGGTATGGCGGGGGTGTTTGCGCGGGTATGGCGGGGGAGGTGTGGGAGGCGGGAGCGGGGCTGGGTGCTCGGCGCGGCGAGATACCCGCGGCAAGCGCGGGTATGACGGATCTTATTTCGCGCGGGGTGGCGGGGGTGTTTGCGCGGGGTGGTGGGGGTGTTTGCGCGGGGTGGCGGGCGGGTTTGCGCGGGGTGGCGGGCGGGTTTGCGCGGGTATGGCGGGGGGAGGTGTGGGAGGCGGGAGCGGGGCTGGGTGCTCGGCGAGATACCCGCGGCAAGCGCGGGTATGACGGATCTTTTTTGCGCGGGTGTGGCGGGCGGGTTTGCGCGGGGTGGTGGTGGAGGTGTGGGAGGCGGGAGCGGGGGTGGGTGCTCGGCGCGGCGAGATACCCGCGGCAAGCGCGGGTATGACGGATCTTATTTTGCGCGGGTATGACGGGCGGGTTTGCGCGGGTATGACGGGCGGGTTTGCGCGGGTGTGGGGGTGGGTTTGCGCGGGGTGGCGGGGGAGGTGTGGGTGTGGCGGGGGTGTTTGCGCGGGTATGACGGAGGGGGCTAGCGTTTGAGGCGCTCGGAGCGTTCTTCTTCGCGGCGCTGTTGGCGGGCGGCGCTTGCTTCGGGGTTTTGGCCCGTGTCCTTGCCTGCGCCGTCGTCGAGCACCAGGCCGGTGGCCGCTAGCAGCGCGCGGCGGTACCAGGGGCCCTGCCGGCCGCCGGTGACTGAGTCGAGCTCGTCGTCATAGTGGCCGTGCAGCACGCGCGGCAGCTCGGAGGCCAGCTCCGCGCCCAGCAGCAGCACGCAGGAGCCGAGGTAGATGAAGAACAGCAGCGCAATCGTGGCGCCCAGCGAGCCGTAGATCGCGTCGTAGTTGGAGAAGTTGCGCAGGTAGACGGCGAAGCCGTGCTTGAGCAGCTCGAACAGCGCGGCGGAGAGCAGCGCGCCGCCAAGCGCGTCGCGCGTGCGCACCGGCACGCTCGGAATCAGCTTGAAGACCAGGGTGAAGGTCATTGTGGTCAGCAGGAACGGGATCAGGATGCTGATCAGGTTGACGATTTCGCTCGCGCCGCTGCCGAACGGTCCGAGCGCCGAGGCGACATCGCCGCTCAGTTCGCGCGCCACGCGCAGCAGGATGGTGATTGCGATCGACATCGCGAGCAGGTAGCCGACGCCCAGCACGAGCGCGAAGTCGATCAGTTTGCCGCGCACGAACGGGCGGCGGTGGTCGTGGTCCCAGGCGGTGTTGAGGCTGTGGCGCAGCGCGCCCATCATGCCCGACGCGCCCCAGACCAGCCCGAAGATGCTGATCAGGCCGATTGCCGAGCGCCCCTGCGCGATCGGGTCGATCAGCGCGTGCAGGCTCTCGCGCCCCGCGCCCTCCGAGACGGGCAGCGCCGCCAGCAGCCCCTCGACGAAGCGATCCTGCACCTCCTGGTTGGTCAAAATCAGCCCGGCGATCGAGACCAGCAGGATCGCCAGCGGGAAGAGCGAGAACATGATGTAGTAGGACATCGAGGCGGCGAGCTGGGTGCAGTGGTCGTCGAGGAACTCGCGGCCCGTCCGCGCGGTGAGCAGCTTCGCGTCCTGCCAGAGCCACCTAAGATGCAGACTCCACCAGCGCAGCCAGTGCTTGACGTCGATGTGCGCCTTCATCTCGATCTGCATAGGGTGATTATCCGCGACGCGGCGCGTATGCCGCACGCGCCGCGCCGGGAATCCGCTTGATGCGCGCCCAACGAATCATCGCCAAGCTCGGCACCAACCTGCTCACCGGCGGCGGCGAGCGGATCGATCCGCTCGTGCTGGACGACATTGTGCGGCAGATCGCCGAGCTGCGCCGCGCCTCCGTCGAGGTCGCCGTGGTCACCAGCGGCGCGGTGGCGGCGGGCCGGGCGCGGGTCGGCGCGCGCGCCGACGGCTCGAGCATCGGCCAGCGCCAGGCGTTGGCGGCGATCGGCCAGGCGCACCTGATCGAGCGCTACGACCAGCTGCTCCAGCGCCACGATCTGACCGCCGCGCAGGCGCTGATTACGCGCGTCGATGTCGCCGAGCGGGTCGGCTACCTCAATGTGCGCAACACACTGCTGCGGCTGCTGCGCTTCGGCGTCGTGCCGATCATCAACGAGAACGACGTCGTCGCCGACGACGAGCTGCGCGGCGGCGCGTTCGGCGAAAACGACGCGCTCTCCGCGTTGGTCGCCAACCTGATCGACGCGCAGCTGCTGATTCTGCTGAGCGATGTGGACGGGGTGTTCGACCGCGATCCGCGCCGCCATCCCGACGCGCGGCTGCTGCCCGAAATCCGCCGGCCGGGCGAGCTGCTGGCGCTGGCCGGACCGCCCGACGCGCGCGGTCGGGGCGGGATGCGCGCCAAGTTGGAGGCGGCGCAGCGGGCGTCGTCGAGCGGCGCGACGGTGGTGATCGCCAACGGGCGCGAGCCCGATGTGCTGCTGCGCATCGCCCGCGGCGAGCGAATCGGCACCCGAATTCCGGCCGGCGCCGATGTGCGCGAGTCGCGCAAGCGCTGGCTGCTGGCAGGGCTCGGCGAGGGCGGCGCGCTCGCGCTTGATGAGGGGGCGGCGCGCGCGATCCGCTCGCAGGGGCGCAGCCTGCTGCCGGCCGGCATCGCCGCCGTCGAGGGCGATTTCAAGCGCGGCGACATCGTGGCGCTGCGCAATCCGCAGGGCGAGCAGATCGCGGTCGGCCTGAGCAACTACGCCGCCGCCGATGTCGAGCGCATCCGCGGCCGTCGCTCCAGCGAGATCGAGTCAATCCTCGGCTACGAGTTCGGCGCGGATGTGGTCCACCGCAACAACCTGGCGCTCTCTTGAGCCGCCGCGCAGCCCTGAGCCGTCGCACAGCTGGCGCGTCGCCAGGCGTCGGATAGGCTCGCTCTATGCCTCAGCTGAACGACTACCCGGCTTCGCACACTTACTTTTCGCAGCGCCTTCGGCTGCACTATGTCGACTGGGGCAACCCCGACGCGCCGCCGCTGGTGTTGGTGCACGGCGGGCGCGACCACTGCCGCTCGTGGGACTGGGTCGCGCTGGCGCTGCGCGACCGCTATCACGTGATCGCGCCCGATCTGCGCGGCCACGGCGACTCGCAGTGGGTGATCGGCTCCGGCTACGCGATGATCGATTACGTCTACGACTTGGCCCAGCTGGTGCGGCAGAACGACCTCGCGCCGGTGACGCTGCTGGGCCACTCGCTGGGCGGGCGCATCTGCCTCGAATACGCGGGCATCTACCCCGAGCGGGTCTCGCGGCTGATCGCGATTGAGGGCCTCGGCCCCTCGCGCAGCCAGACCGAGGCGCATTCGGAGACGCCCGCCGACCGGCGCATGTCGTCCTGGATCGAGAGCATCCACGGCTTCGCCGGACGCCTGCCGCACCGCTACGCCTCGCTGGAAGACGCCGTAGCGCGGATGCAGGAGGCCAACCCGCGCCTGAGCGACGAGCAGGCGCGCCATCTGACGACGCACGCGGTCAATCAGAATGAGGATGGCACGTTCGCCTGGAAGTTCGATAACTACGCCCGCTCGTCGTCGCCGTATCCGTTCAATGAGGCGGACGCGGAGGAAATCTGGGGGCGGGTGCGGATGCCGACGCTGCTGATCAGCGGTCTGGAGAGCGCGGGGGATCCGGCGAAGGATGAGCGCACGGATTCGTTTCCGCAGGCGCAGAAGGTTGGTATCGCGAATGCGGGGCATTGGGTGCATCACGACCAGTTGGATGAGTTTCTACAAACCGTGCGAGACTTCCTGGCAGACTGAACAGGAGCCACCGATGAAGCGCATTCCCGCCCTCTTGGCCGTCATCGTCGGAGTCGCAATCGTGTTCCTGTCTGTGTCTTGCGGAGGGGAAGATGGCGCACAAGAAGCTGAGCAGGTTGCACAACCCGCTGCCCAGCCTCAGCAGAGCGATCCGCCCGATCAAGCAGCCGTAGAACAGTCTGCCGAGCAGCAGGTTGCACAACCTGCGGATCAATCGAGCCCCCAGCAGGAAGCGGACGAAGAGCAGGTAGAGCCCCCACCGCCGCCTAACCGAGCGCCGACTGCGAACGCCGGGACCGACGGTGCGTACGACCTCAGGCCTGGCCAGGTCGCGCTAGACGGCAGTCGCAGCCGCGATCCTGATGGCGACCGACTGACCTACGAGTGGACTCAGACTGCCGGGCCGGCTGTCGCGTTGCGCAACGCCGCTTCTGCCGAAGCGCGCTTCGACTCGCCACGGACAGAACAGCGGTTGACATTCCAGCTCCGCGTGACCGACGAGTCGGGAGCATCGGACACCGACACGCTCACCCTCGCGTTCGTCAACGCGCCGCCGATTGCCGAGGCCGGGCTAGATCGGCAGATCGGACGAGGGCAGAAAGCTTCGCTGCGCGGCGTAGGCAGCGACGACGCCTCGGAAGATTCCCTGACCTACACCTGGGCGCAGACTTCCGGCCCGCCTGTTGAGCTTTCGGATGCGGCCGTAGCGACGCCCTCGTTCATGGCGCCGAACGAATTGGGGGTGCTGGTCTTCTCGCTCATGGTCAGCGACGGAGAGCATTACAGCGAGCCCGATACAGTCACGTTCACAATCCGCAATCTTCCGCCCGTCGCCGACGCGGGAGCCCCTCAAACGGTTGACCACGGCGCTCGTGTGACGCTGGACGGCAGCGGAAGCCGGGACGACGACGGCGACAGCATCACCTACGAGTGGACGCAGGTGTTGGGCGAAGAGGTGAGTCTCAGCAACCTCGCTGCCGCCAAACTGAGCTTTACCGCTCCACAGAAAGCGCAGGTTCTAAGCTTCCGGCTCGTTGTCAGCGACGGCACCGACAGTGCCGTGGATACGGTGCGCATCGCCGTGAACTACGAGCCAGTCGTGGCCAGCAACTTCGAAACGGCTACTCTCCAGACGCCAGTCTGGTACGAGGCGAAGGAGGACGCCTTCACAGGCGATGTGCGCACCGACGTGCGTATGCGAGGACCAAACGGCGACTTGCTGCTTGACGTCGTCTGCTTCCAGAGTGGCTCAGCTGCGATTGGATTCCGGCTCCTGGGCCTAGAGCGCGACATCAGCTTCGCAGATCGACTCGAAGTCATCTGGCGGCTTGACGACGGAGAAGTGATGCGTAGGACGCTGGACGTAGAGTTTTTGGGCGAGGTGCCCGCGGTCTACTTCCAAGGCCGCGAAATCGAGGCGGATTGGCCGCAGGTGCTTGACGGTGGATCGCTCGCCGTCCGAATCGGCTATCGCGGCGTCAACGAGGATGTCTTCAACCTGGACACCTTCGCCAGGACGCCCGTCCACCTCAACCTCGTTAACTGCGGCAGCTACTAGGGCGCGCTTACACTTACCGTCATTCCTGCGCAGGCAGGAACCCAGGCGGTCTCCGCCGCCAGTGTGCGCTTCAACACTTCGACGGCCTACCTCAGCAACATCCCTCCTCCCAAATTCATCCCTCCCCCCTTTTAGGGGGGAGGCTAGGTGGGGGGTGGGAGTCCCGAGCAAGCGCCACCGGTTGTGCCGCGGCCTCTCCGTCACTCCTGCCCCCTCTCCGTCCCCCCCCCCCCCCCCGCACTTACCGTCATTCCTGCGCAGGCAGGAAACCAGGCGATCTCTGCCGTCGGTGCGTGCCTCGGTATCCCGGCAGCCTGCGCCGCCGCCGAACGTTGGGGAGCGAGAGCGATTGCGCCCGCTGCGTGGTTCCTGCCTACGCAGGAATGACGGGGGGAAGGGGCAGGAATGACGGGAGAGGCGCCGACCTCGTGTTGGCGGTTGAGTGGGCGATTGGGGCTGGGCGGGGCCGTAGTCGCCGGCTCGTGGCCTCCCACCCCCCACCTAACCTCCCCCCTGAGAGGGGGGAGGGATGAATTGGGGCAGGGGGAAGTTGGGTGGTGGTGGTGGTTCCTGCCTGCGCAGGAATGACGGAGGGAGGGGGCAGGAATAACGGAGAGGCGCCGCTCTCGCGCTGACGGTTGAGTGAGCGATTGGGGCTGGCACGGCTGTAGTCGCGGGCTCGTGGCCTCCCACCCCCCACCTAACCTCCCCCCTGAGAGGGGGGAGGGATGAATTGGGGCAGGGGGAAGTTGGGTGGTGGTGGTGGTTCCTGCCTGCGCAGGAATGACGGAAAAGGGCGCAGGAATGACGGAGAGGGGGCGCAGGAATGACGGGGAGGGGGCGCGGGGATGACGGAGAGGCGCCGCTCTCGCGCTGACGGTTGAGTGAGCGATTGGGGCTGGCACGGCCGTAGTCGCCGGCTCGTGGCGTCCCACCCCCCACCTAACCTCCCCCCTGAGAGGGGGGAGGGATGAATTGGGGAGGTGGGAAGTTGGGTGGTGGTGGTGGTTCCTGCCTGCGCAGGAATGACGGGAAGGGGGCGCGGGAATGACGGAGGGGAGGCGGGCGTAGCGGCGGCGGTGAGTGGGCGATATGCGCGAACACGGCCTAATCGCCGCGCTGCGCCATTTCCGTGCTGCGGGGGTACAATTTGGACCAGGCAACGAGGGGAGGATCGAAATGTCCAAAATTCGCACGGGTACGTGGGCGCTGATCGCTCTGCTTGCCATCGGTTTGGCTGCCGGTGGGTACGGCCTCGCGCAGGTCACGCAATCCGAGACGGAGGTGCGAATCACGGCGCGGTTCGACTCGGAGCGGGGCGCGGTGGAGTTCGCGTTGCAGCAACGCCAGCCCGACGGCTCCTGGGGGCAGCGCACGTTCCCCTCAGCCCGGTACTTTCCCTCCGACGCAACCCCGGGGCGCTGGCTGAACAGCAGCCCCATACCCGTAACAGTTTCCGACGGCGCAGCGGCGAGCGGGGACCCGAGCGCAACCACAACGATCAGCGGCACGGGCAACGACGTACAGACGATGCGGCTGGCGGATGGAGTCTACTTCTGCGAAAGCCGAGTGTCCGGCAACACAGGGCGGTACGGCGACGAGAACTTCATCGTAAAAATGATAGGCCGCGACGCCGGGTTTGAAGTCGCCGCCAATGAGATCGTGTCCTCGTGGTCCGCCCGAAAGCGGATCGTCGTCGGCAGCGGTCTGTTCACCTTTCGAGGCGCGATCGATGTCGAAGTGCAAGCCGTGGGCAGCTGGACGGTCAGCTGCGTGCGGCAGTGAGTGGGGCCGCGCGACGCTTTACGCTGTGCGCATGAGCGACGACGCCCCACGCTTCTCCTGGTTTGTGCCGATTGACGGCGACGGCTCGCGGATTGGGACGCTGCGGGCGGAGCGCGCGCCGACGTTTGATTACCTGCGCTCGGTGGTGCGGACCGCCGAGCGGTTGGGCTTCCACTCGCTGCTGATCCCCACGCGGCTGGCCAACGGGCTGTTCGAGCAGTCGGCGCCGATCGCCGAGACGTGGACCACCTCGGCGGCGCTGCTGGCGACGACGGAGCGCATCCGCCTGCTGATCGCGGTGCGGCCGGGCGCGCTGCCGGCGGGGCTGTTCGCGCAGCAGGCCGCGACGCTGCACGAGATTTCCGGCGGGCGGGTCGATATCAACATCGTGCCGGGCGGCATCCAGGGCGACAACGAGCGGATCGGCGCGACGCTGGATTATGGCGCGCGCTATCGGCAGGCGGATGAGTTCATCGAGGCCTGCGCGCGGCTCTGGCGCGAGGGCGGGCCGCTCGATTACGCGGGCGAGCATGTGCGGCTGCGCGGCGCGATCGTCTCGCCGCGCCCGAACGCGCCCGCGCCGGCCTGGTATCTGGGCGGCGCGTCGGACGCTGCGCTGCGCCTGGCCGCGCGGCGCGGCGATGTGCTGCTCTGCTGGATTCAGCCGCGCGAGCAGATGGCGGCGCTGCTTGACCGCGCCCGCGCCGCCTACGCCGCCGAGGGCCGCGAGCCCAGCTTCGGCCTGCGCACCCACCTGGTGGTGCGCGAGACGGAAGCCGCCGCCTGGCAAGCCGCCCAGGAGCTGCTCTCGGAAGCCCACCCCGAGGTGCTGGCGCAGCGGGCGGCGTCGGTGCGGGGCACGGCGATGGTCGGCGCGGCGGCGCAAGCGCGGCGGGTGGAGGACGACCGCCTCAGCGCGCGCCTCTGGAACGGCATTAGCCGAGTGCGGGTCAATCTGGGCACGGCGATTGTGGGGACGCCGGAGCAGGCGGCGGCGGAGTTGGCCGCGTATCGCGAGCTGGGCTTCAGCGAGTTCATCCTGAGCGGCTACCCGCATCGGGAAGAGTGCGAGCGGGTCGCGTCGGAGGTGCTGCCGCTGGTCGCGGCGGGGTGACGCTGCTCCGCGGCGGCTGTGATCGGCTCAGGGCGATGCCGCCCGCACCTCGACGGTGGTCGAGTCGCTGGCGGCGCCGGCGGCGTTGCGCGCGGTCAGCCGGATCCCCTTCGCGCCGGCCGAGCTGAAGCTGGTCGAGTACGACGAGCCGCTGCCCGAGCCCCCGTCGCTGGCGACCCAGATGTAGCGGACGATCGCGCCGCCGCTGTTGCTCACCGTGCAGGTGATGGTCTCGCCCGTATCGGCCGTCGACGGGCAGCTGACGGTGATTACAGGCAGCGCGATGACATTCACGCCGGCCGAAGCGCTGTCGCTGCCGGCGCTGTTGGTCGCGGTCAGCGAGACGGTCTTTGCACCCGAAGTGTGGAATCTGGTCGAGTACGACGAGCCGCTGCCTGAGC
This sequence comes from Dehalococcoidia bacterium, assembly GCA_965203165.1. Taxonomy (GTDB): domain Bacteria; phylum Chloroflexota; class Dehalococcoidia; order Bin125; family Bin125; genus CATQGW01. Next base: position 2,457,766 of record OZ241849.1, on the reverse strand, counting down.
CGCCGCCGCTGTCGCTCCAGGCGTAGCTGTCAATCGCGCCGCCGCTGTTGCTCACGGTGCAGGCGACCCTCTGGTTCACCGCAGCCGAGGACGGGCAACTGATGCTGACATCCGGCAGCTGGACCGGCGGCGCCGCCGCCCGCACCTCGACGCCGGCCTCGCCGTTGTCGCTGCCGGCCGAGCTGCGCACGTACAGCAAGACCGTCTTTGCGCCCGTAGTGCTGAAGCTGGTCGAGTACGACGAGCCGCTGCCGGAACCGCCTCCGTTGTCGCTCCAGGCGTACGTGTCGATCGGGCCGCCGCTGTTGCTCACGGTGCAGGTGATGCTCTCGTTCACCACAGCCGACGACGGGCAGCTGACGCTGATCTGCGGCGGCTCCCGGACCTCGACGGTGGCCGAGGCGTTGTCGCTGCCGGCTGAGTTGCGCGCGGTCAGCGAGATCGTCTTTGCGCCCGCAGTGGTGAAGCTGGTTGAGTACGATGAGCTGCTGCCCGAGCCGCCGTCGCTGTCGCTCCAGGCGTAGCTGTCAATCGCGCCGCCGCTGTTGCTCACCGTGCAAGCGACGTTCGGCTGGTACACCGCAGCCGACGACGGGCAACTGATGCTGACATCCGGCTGTTGAACCTCCGGCTGCGGCGGCGCCCGAACCTCCACGATGACCGAGTCAGAGTCGTGGCCGGCTGCGTTGTGCGCGTACAGCAGGACCGTTCTCTGGCCCGTATATCTGAAGCTCGTCGAGTATGACGAGCTGCTGCCGGCGCCGCCGTCGCTGTCGCTCCATACGTAGCGGTCGATCGCGCCGCCGCTGTTGCTCACCGTGCAGTCGACGCTCTCGTTCAGCACAACCGACGACGGACAGCTGATGCTGATCTGCGGCAATTCCGGCAGGACATTGATGGTGGCCCGGGCATTGTGGCTGCCCACTGAGTTGCTCGCGGTCGCCGAGACCGTCTTCGCGCCCAACGAGCTGAAACTCGTCGAGTACGACGCGCTGCTGCCTGAGCCGCCGTCGCTGTCGCTCCACGAGTAGCTGTCGATCGCGGCGCCGCTGTTGCGCAACGTGCAGGTGACGCTCTCGTCCACCCCCGCCGACGACGGACAGCTGATGACGATGTACGGCCTCACCGGCTGGACCTCTATCCAGATCGTTTCGCGGTCGCTGCCCGCCGCGTTGCGCACGATCAGCCGAATTCTTTCCGTGGCGTCAAAGACGAAGCTGACGCGGTAGGTCGCGCCGCGACGGCCGCCGTGACTGTTGCTGCCGCTGCCGCCGCTCCACGTGTAGCTGTCAATCGCGCCGCCGCTGGCGCTCACCGTGCAGGTGATGATCTCGTCCACATCGGGTCGCGACGACGAACAGCTGATGCTGTCGATCACAGGCGGCGACAGCGGCGCCCGCACCTCGACGGTGGTCGAGTCGCTGTCGCTGCCCGCGCGGTTGCTCGCGGTCAGCGAGACGGTCTTTGCACCCGAAGTGTGGAATCTGGTCGAGTAGGTCGAGCTGCTGCCTGAGCCGCCGCCGCTGTCGCTCCAGGCGTAGCTGTCGATCGCGCCGCCGCTGTTGCTCGCCGTGCAGGCGACGCTCTGGTCCACCGCAGCCGACGACGGACAACTGATGCTGACATCCGGCAGCTGGACCGGCGGCGGCGCCGCCCGCACCTCGACGCCGGCCTCGCCCTCGTCGCTGCCGGCCGAGCTGCGCACGTACAGCAAGATCGTCTTTGTGCCCGCAGTGCTGAAGCTGGTCGAGTACGACGAGCCGCTGCCGGAACCGCCTCCGTTGTCGCTCCAGGCGTACGTGTCGATCGGGCCGCCGCTGTTGCTCACGGTGCAGGTGATGCTCTCGTTCACCGCAGCCGACGACGGGCAGCTGACGCTGATCAGCGGCGGCTCCCGGACCTCGACGGTGGCCGAGGCGTTGTCGCTGCCGGCTGAGTTGCGCGCGGTCAGCGAGATCGTCTTTGCGCCCGCGGTGGTGAAGCTGGTTGAGTACGATGAACTGCTGCCCGAGCCGCCGTCGCTGTCGCTCCAGGCGTAGCTCTCAATCGCGCCGCCGCTGTTGCTCACCGTGCAAGCGACGTTCGGCTGGTACACCGCAGCCGACGACGGACAGCTGATATTGATCTCCGGCGGCTCGATCTCCTCCTCGACGGTCACCGTGGTCGAGTCGCTGTCGCTGCCGGCCGAGTTGCGCGCGGTCAGTCGGATGGTCTTCGCGCCGGCCGAGCTGAAGCTGGTTGAGTAGGACGAGCCGCTGCCGGAGCCGCCATCGCTGTCGCTCCAGGAGTAGCTGTCGATCGCGCCGCTGCTGTTGCTCACGGTGCAGGCGACGCTCTGGTCCACCGCAGCCGAGGATGGACAACTGACGCTGATCACCGGCGCTCCGGCCACCCTCACGCTGGCCGAGTCGCTGTCGCTGCCGGCCGAGTTGCGCGCGGTCACCCGGATGGTCTTCGCGCCCGAAGTGCTGAAGCTGGTCGAGTACGACGAGCCGCTGCCGGAGCCGCCATCGCTGTCTCTCCAGTTGTAGCTGTCGATCGCGCCGCCGCTGTTGCTTACCGTGCAGGCGACGCTCTCGCCCACATCAGCCGTCGACGGGCAACTGATATTGATCTGCGGCGCTCCGGTCACGGTCACGCCGGTCGAGTCGCTGTCGCTGCCGGCCGCGTTGCGCGCGGTGAGCGAGACGGTCTTTGCGCCGGTCGAGCTGAAGCTGGTCGAGTACGACGCGCCGCTGCCCGAGCCGCCGTCGCTGTCGGTCCAGGCGTAGCTTTCAATCGCGCCGCCGCTGTTGCTTGCCGTGCAGGTGATACTCTCGTTCACCGCAGCCGAGGACGGGCAGCTAACGCTGTCGATGACTGGCGCTTGCAGCTCGTCGGAGACGGTCAGGGTGATCGATTCGCTGTCGTCGCCGGCGGCGTTCGCGACGGTGAGCGAGATGGCGTACTCGCCCGCCTTGCCGAAGCTGGTGGAGTGCTCGGCGACGGCGCCGCTGCCGTTGGCGGTTTGCCAGGCGTAGGTATCCGGCTCCCCGCCGCTCAGAGTCGCCGCGCAAGTAACGTTCTCGTCCACCACGGGCTGCGACGGCGAGCAGCGAATGCTATCAATCGCCGGCGCCTGCAGCGGCTGCTCAACGGTGAGCGTAATCGTTTCGGTATCGCTGCCGGCGCTGTTGGTTACGGTGAGCGAGACGGTCTTGCCGCCGGACGAGCTGAAGCTCGTGTTGTATGTGGAAGTGTCGCCGCCGGAGGCGCCGCCGCTCCAGGCGTAGGTGTCAGGATCGCCGCCGCTCAACGCCGCCGTGCAGGTCACATTCTGGTCCACCGTCGGCGACGACGGCGAGCAGCTGATGCTGTCGATCGCCGGAGCCTGCGGCTGTTCGATGACGACCACCGGGGCGCGCAGCGGGACCTCGACCGCGGAGCTGCGCAGCCAGACGCCGCGGCGGCTCTCGATCATCGAGGCGCTGATGTAGCGGGAGCGGGGGAGCAAGTCGCCGCCGTACTGCTCGACGGCCTCTTCGGTGTCGGCGGTGCGGATGAAGGCCCACTCGGGCAGGAAGCCGAACTCGACGCGCAGGCGGCCGCGGGAGTCGGGGTGGTAGCGGGCGATCACGCGGCCTTCGATCAGGCTCTGCCCGCTGGCCCCGTCGTCCTCAAGTTGTGCGCCGCCGCCGCTGCGCTGCGCGCTGGTGGGGACGCTGATCAGCGAGCTGCGCAGCCAGCGGCGGTTGTCGGCGGCGGCGCGGCGGTCGATGACGGTCTTGTTCAGGTAGCGTAAGCGCGGCAGCCAGTCGGACCATGTGGCGACGGCCTCCGACCACGGGTCTTTGTCATCCATCGCCCATTCGGGGAAGAAGCCGAACTCGATGCGGTAATCGTCCACGCCGTCGTCGCCCGTGCGGTCCTGGATGCGGGCGATGATGCGGCCCTGGGGGTCCGCGTCAGCCGCTCCGTCGCCGCCGGGCTGTGCCGCGGCGGAGAGGGTCAACCCGGCGAGCGCCGCCAGGCCGACAAGCAGCGTGAGCAGGAGGGTTTTCACCCCCCCCCCCCCCCGCGATCGTGAACGGCAAAACGTGGCCGGCATGCCAATCCCTCCCGGACATCGCGCGCGACGGCTGATCTGCGCATGGCTGGAATTGTAGGGCGGGCGTTCACGGATTTCAACACCGCGCCGCGGGCGGGTCGGAAGTGCGGCCGTTGGCAGCGGAGGAGCATCAGCGGCTTGGCGGTCGTCCGGTCAATGCGGGTCCGGTCGGCCAGCTGTCGCAGGCACTCTGACTCATGTAGCCGATGTTGTTCCACCAGTCCATGCCGAATATTGCGGTGGCCTGATCGCCGGTGATGTCGATGTGGCGCTTCTGGTAGCTGGAGCGATCGAACCAATACACCCTGATCCCGTCGGAGCCGCAGCGGCCGTACAGGCTCGGCGGCGGGGTGGCTGCGATGCGGATGCGGGCCGCGTAGCTGTTACGCCCACCCGAGTTGCTCACCGTCAGGCTGACGGTTTGCCAGCCGAACGAGCTAAAGCTTGGGCGGTAGGTCGCGTCTGAACCCCTGGAGTCGCCGCCGCTCCACTCCCAAGATGTTGCCGGGTCCCCACCGGTACGATTCCACTCGCACCGAATGGCCGAGCCCACCTCAGTTGCCGGCGGACGGCAATTGAAGTGGCCTGACGGCGGTTCGTCGGTGCCGGTAACAGTGATCCGGTAGGTGTCGCTGTCGTCGCCACCGTCGTTGCTCGCGGTCAGCGAGATAGTGTAGCGACCTTCTCGGCTGAAACTGGGGCTGTAGGTTGAGGCGGAATTCCTGCTCGCCGAACCGCCGCTCCACGAGTAGTCGTCGATCTCGCCGCCGCGATTGCGGCTGACTTCGCACGTGACGCTCTCACCTTCGTCGATCGAAGAGGGTGAGCAGCTGATGCTGATTCGCGGACGTTCTACGGGTTCCTGCTCAACGATCACGGTGGTCGAGGCGTCGTCGCTGCCGCCGGCGTTGCTCGCGGCCAGGGAGACCGTGTACGTGCCCGCCGTGTTGAAGCGAGGCTGATACGTGCGGCTCGAATCACTGCTCGGCGAGCCGCCGGCGGCGCTCCACGAGTAGGTAGAGATTTGGCCGCCGCTGTTGCTTTCCACGGCGCACCTGGCGCTCTCGCCTTCCTCGATCGACGAAGGCGAGCAGCTGATGGTGATCTCCGGCGACGCTTCGCCGGTCACGGTGATGCCCTGGTACGTGTCGCTGTCGCTGCCGCTCACGCCCTCAGCCGTGATCTGCACGGTGTAGTTGCGCGCGGCGGCCGAGGCGGAGATCGTGCCGGAGACGGTGAGTTGGTGCTCGCAGCCGCTGGACCGCGTCTCGGCGAGATCCCACTCAAGGCCCGGCGGCAATCCTGCGACGGTAACGGGGGTGAAGGTTTCGCCGAGCTCGCCGCTGATCATCGCGATCGACTCGTCGTTGATCGTCTCGCCCCTGGAGAGCGTGAGCGGCGTAGTGATCGGGGTGATCGCGATGGGGCCGGTGCAGCGGTCGTTCGCAACGGGTCCGCCGATGGTAACGAGGCTGCTCGCGAGCCAGCGCGGCGTGTTGCGGTTGGCTTCGCTGTTGATGCGGCTTTCAGAGAGATAGCGGCCGGGATTCGGCAGCAAGTTGGCGTGCAGCTCGACGGCTCGTTGGGTGTCGGCGCCCGCCGCCTCAAACGCCCACTCAGGCAGAAAGCCGAACTCGACGCGGAACCGGCCGCCCGAGGTGGGGTTCCAACGCGCGATCACGCGGCCGGTCAACAGCGGCTCGCCGCTGAGCGTCGCGGCGTCTCCCTCAAAGGGAAAGACGTCGATAGGGCTGCTGCGCAGCCAGCGGCGATCGTTGGCCCGCGCCCGCTTGAGCATGACTGCCTCGTTGAGATATCGGCTCGGCGGGAGCAGATGCGCGTTGGCTTGCACGACGGCTGTCCGGTCGGTCCCGCTGGCGAGCACCTCGGCGGAAAGGAACCCGAACTCGATGCGGTAGGCGCCCCGGCGATCGTTTTCGGGCAGTGGATGCACTCGCGCAATCACGTAGCCGCGCACGGTGGTTGGCGAATCGGCATCGGTCGCAGCGCCGCCGCCGGCGACGGGTGATTCGGGTTGGCCGGGCCCGGCGGGTTCCAGCTCGCCCGTTGTGATCTTCAGCTCGTAGCCGCCACGTCTCGCGTCCCACGATGCCGCTCCCGCAATCGCGCTGTGCTTACCCGGGGGCAGAACGCGAGCAACCGTTTCAGATTGCGGGTGGTAGCGATTCGAAAGTGCGAAAATTTCGCCAGCCGCTGTGCCGATCCCGGCGATTTCGTCAAAGGCGTCGGACGAGACTGTGACTGTGACCCTACCTTGGCCCGCCAGATCGAAGGTGTGGTAGCAGGTCGACGAGGTAAGAGCCCCGACACGTAGGACGGTTTGATTGGAGCCCAGCGTACCGAGGTGCTCTACCGGCCGACACGTGTTCTGCGCCTGAGCCTGGCCGGTGGCGACGAGCAGCGCCGCGGTGGCGACGGCCAGGGCCAAAAGGGGGAGGTTTACCTTCCCGAGATTCGTGATGTTGCGTAGACGCATGCGCGTTTCCTCCCGGGCGGGCGGCGGCCAACGCTTGGGCGAAAGCTTAGGCATGCTCAAACCTTTCAGTCAAGCGAGACTTACGCCAGCCGCCGCGCGTCCGCGGGCGCTACCCTGCGCGGCATGGGCTGGCCAATTCACCGTCCGGTGGGGTTGACGCACCTCGATGCGGCGCGGGCGTTCCGGGGGTACACGCTCGTTGCGCCGGCGGGCGGGGAGTTTGCGCTGCTGCTCGATTTGCAGGGGCGGGCGGTGCATCGCTGGGACTTTCAGGGCTGCGTGGGCTTCAATGTCGAGCTGCTGCCCAACGGGAATCTGCTGGCGTTGTGCGCGGATCCGCCCGACAGCTTCCGCCCGCGTCCGCAGGTGGGGCGCTTCGAGCTGCTGCCGCCGGAGCCGCCGGATGTGTACCGCTGGCTGGGCGGCGGCGGCTCTTCGCTGCGCGAGCTGGATTGGGAGGGCAACGAGCTGTCGGTGATCCAAAACCCCGCGCTCCACCACGATTTCCAGCGCCTGGAGAACGGGCACACGCTGATTCTGGAGTGGGCGCCGATCGACGCTGAGATTGCGAAGCGGGTGCGGGGCGGGCAGCGGGTGGCGCGGCGCTATACGCCGGACTGGATGATCGGCGACGACATCGTGGAGCTGGACGGCGGCGGGGCAGAGCTGGACCGCATCCAGCTGTGGCGTCTGCTCGATCCGCGGCGGCACCGCATCTGCCCGTTCGAGCGGCGCTGGGAATGGTCGCACGCGAACAGCATTGATGTGGACGCGGAGGGCGGGATTCTGTTTTCGGCGCGCAGCATTTCGCTGGTCGGGCGGGTCGATCGGGGAGAGGACGGCGAGGCCCGATTGGGTTGGGAGTTCGGCTGGCCGGAGATTTCGCATCAGCATCACGCGACGGCGCAGGCGTCGGGCAATGTGCTGATTTTCGATAACGGGATGCACCGCACGCTGGATTTGACCTACTCGCGGGTAATCGAGGTCAACCCGCAGAACGACGAGATCGCGTGGACCTGGCAGGGCGAGCCGCGCGAGCAGTTTTTCAGCGCGCACATTTCCGGCGCGGCGCGGCTGGGCAACGGGAATACGCTGATTACGGAGGGCGCGTCGGGGCGGATTTTCGAGGCGGCGCGGCGCGGCGATGTGGTCTGGGAGTGGATTTCGCCGTTTCTGACGCCGCAGCTGGGGATGAACTGCAGCTGGCTGTTTCGAGCGTGGCGCTATCCGGAGAGCTACGCGCAGCTTGGCGAGCGGGAGCTGGATCCGCGGCGTTACGCGGCGTTTAATCGGCAGTACGGGTTGGGGGACGAGTAGCGCGCGATCAGCTGCGGCGCGGCCCTTGCAGCCGGCGCGTGGCGATCAGCAAGTCGTGCGTCTTGCCGTCGGCGTCGATCACGTAGTCCCAGAGCACGGCTTCGCGCTGGAAGCCGAGCCGGCGGAAGACCGACTGGGCGGCGGCCTGGTCGAGCACCATCCGCGCCGTGAGCAGCTCGAGTTTCAGCTGCTGGGCGATGGCGTAGATTTCTTCGGCGAGCACGCGGCCCAGCCCGCGCCCGCGCGCTTTGGGCGAGAGCAACAGGCGAATCTCGCCCAAATGCCGCGTCCAGTCGGCCGCGTTGTAGTGGAGGTCGCCCTCGCCGAGCAGCTCGTCTCCGTCGAAGCCCAACACGGTGAATGTCCGTCTCGCCTCAATTTCGCGCATCCACTCCTCGACCGACGCTGCCTGGGTAATGTCGCGCTGCAGGAAGAGGAGGTCGTCGGCGGGCAGGCTGCGGGCGAATTCAAGGATCGCCGCGGAGTCGCTGTGCTGCATCAGGCGCAGGGAGATTTTGTGCCCGTCGCGCAGCGAGGCCGAGCGCGGGTAGCGCTCCTCGATGTTCCGCTGAGATTCAGATTGCGCTTGCACCATCGTCGGCCTCCCCTGGCTGTTGGACTGCCCCAGAATAGCCGCGCGCGGCGCACGCGCCACCAGCTCCGCCGCGCCTGCGCTCGCTGCGGGTATGACGGAGTTGGGGCGTGGGGTGTGGGAGGTGGGGCGGCGCCTGGTGCTTGGCACGGCGAGCGCGGGGGGACGAGAGGTGTGAGGGGCGAGGCGGCGCCTGGTGCTCAGCGCGGCGAGATACCCGCGGCAAGCGCGGGTATGACGGAAAGGGGGCGTGGGTATGGCGGAGCTGGGGCGCGGGGGCGGCGAGGGGTGTGGGAGGTGGGCGGCGCCTGGTGCTTGGCGCGGCGGGATACCCGCGGCAAGCGCGGGTATGACGGAAAGGGGGCGCGGGGAGGGCGGAGCTGGGGCGCGGGGGCGGCGAGGGGTGTGGGAGGTGGGGCGACGCCTGGTGCTCAGCGCGGCGAGATACCCGCGGCAAGCGCGGGTATGACGGATCTGGAGGGCGGGTATGACGGAAAGGGGGCGCGGGTATGACGGAAAGGGGGCGCGGGTATGACGGAGCTGGGGCGTGGGGCGGGCGGAGCTGGAGCGCGGGGAGGGCGGAGCTGGAGCGCGGGGGCGGCGAGGGGTGTGGGGAGGGCGAGAGCGGGAAGTGTGGACGGGCGCTAGGGCGGCTCGCCGATTAGGTAGCGGCCTACTGCTTGCTCGAACTCGCGGGTTTCTGGCTCGCTGAGATCGCGGTAGGGGGGGCGTGCGTGGGTTAGCGGCAGGCCGCTGGTGAAGGCGAGCAGCTGCTTCAGCGCGCCGACTTTGGGGAACGAGTTGAGAATCGCGTGCAGCTCGTTCAGCTGGCGCTGGGGGCGCTCCGCGTCGCCGCCGTTGCGGTGCGCGTATTGGATCGTGCTGACCAGCGCCGGCACCGCGTTGGCCAGGCCCGACACCCCGCCCACGCAGCCCACGCCGTAGAGCGCGGCGTGCGCCTGGTCCGCCCCCGCCATCACCCGGAACTCGCTGCCCGGGCCGCTTTCGGGCACCAGCTCGAGATAGCGGCGGGTGCGCTCGGCGTCGCCTGACGAGTCCTTGATCCCCGCCAGCAGATCGCCGTGCAGCTCGAGCAGCGCCAGCAGCACCTCGTCCGGGATGTCGAGTCCGGCTTGCGGCGGGATGTTGTAGAGCAGCGCCTTTGCGCCGCCCGGCAGCGACTCGAGCACCGTCGAGAACCAGTTGACCAGCCCCTGGGCCTCGATGTTTTTGAAGAAGTACGGGGGCAGCAGCGCGACGGCGTGCGCGCCCGCGTCGAGCGCGTCGTTGGCGGCGCGGATCGTGTCCGGCAGCGAGACCATCGTCGCGCCCGCCACGACCGTCATTCCGCCCGCGGCCGCGGCGACCGCCGCGATCAGCCGGCGGCGTTCGTCCAGCCCCACCGAGGGACCCTCGCCGTTGGTGCCCAGCGTGAGCACTCCGTCGATCCCGAAGCCGCGCAGCCATTCGAGGTGGCCGGCTACCCACTCCAGGTCCAGCTCCGCGCCGTTGCGCGTAAACGGCGTCACCTGCGCGACCATCAGACCGTCCAGATTGAGCGTCATTGTCGCCTCCGCCCTTGCAGCGTAGCGGCGCGGCGCCCACACTCCGTCTGTGCTCTGCTTGCGTTCCGCCTACAGTCCGCAGCAGCGATGACGCGGCTCTACATCACCTCCGCGACCGGCGCGCTGAGCGCCGCCGACGCTCCCGTGGGCGGCGGCGTGGCCGTGCTCGAAGCGCTGCTGCCCCAGCTCGAGCGCGAGGCGATCGATTACACGCTGCTCACGCCCGGCTCCGTGGACGCGGTCGCCGGCCGCCGCCGCACGCTGGCCGTCCCCACCCTGCGCGGCGGGGACGCCGAGCGGCTGCTGCGGCTCGGCGAGCGCGACTACGCCCGCTTCGCCCTCGAATGGCAGGCGGCGCTCGACCGCTTCTTCGCCGAGCTTCCCGCCGCGGGCGCGGTGGTGCTGGCCAACGATGTCAGCGAGGGCCCGCCCTTTCGCGCCCTGGCGCGGCGCGGCTTCCGCCAGATCGTGCTCTTCCACGTGGTCGTCGCCGAGTTCTTCGCCCGCCGCTATCTGCGCTCGCTGCCGATCGGCGCGGCGCGCGCGGCGGCGCTCTGGCGCGGCGCGGAGCGCCTTGAGCTGACCCGTTTCGCGCCCGATATCGCGCGCCTGGTCTGGCAGAAAGAAGGCGAGGCCGCGCAACACGCGGACGCGCTGGTGACGCCCTCCGCGCCGCTCGCCGCCTCCCTCGCCGCCTGCTATCCGCAGAGCGATGTCGCCCGCCGCTCGCACATCGTTGAATGGGGCGTAATCGGCGAGCCCGATCCGCAGCGCCGCGAGCGGCGAGCGGCGGCGCTGGCCGCGATCGGCGCGGATCGCAACCGCATGCAGCTGCTCACCCTCAGTCGCATCTCGCCGGAGAAACGGCTCGATCTGCTGCTCGACGCGCTGGCGCTGATCGAGCGCCAGTCGCCCGCGACGGCGCAGCGGCTCGAGCTGACCATCGCCGGCGCGCCCGCCTACATGGGCGGCGACGCCTACTTCGAGCAGCTGCGCCGCCAGGCGCGGCGACTGCGCCATATCCCCGTGCGCTTCCCTGGCTACGTCTCCGCGCCGCTCAAGTGGGAGCTGCTGGCCGCCGCCGACCTGCTCTGCTCGCCCTCGCTCTACGAGGCCTACGGACTGACCATCGCCCAGGCGCTCGCCTCGGGCGCGCCCATCCTGGCCGCCGACCACGAGGGCGCGCAGGCGATCATCACGCCTGCAACGGGCTGGATCGCCCGCGGGCGCGCGACCGACTTCGCCGCGGCGCTCCGCCGCGCCGCCGCCGCGCACGAGACGGGCGAGCTGCGCGCGATGCGCGAGGCCGCGGCCGCCTGGGGCGCGGCCCACCCGTTCTCGCAGGCCGCGTCGCGCATCATCCAACTCATCCGTACCCTGTCGCGGGAGGTGGCGCCATGACCAACCAACGCGCCGTGCTGTTCGACTTTGGCGGCGTCCTGATCCGCATGGACGCCGACGCCTACGACGGAATCGGCGAGCGCTGGAATCTGCCGCCCGGCGCGCTGATCGAGGCCTTCTACACAATCCCCGAGTGGCACGCGATCGAGACCGGCGAGGGCAACTGGGAGCGCTGGCAGCGCGGCGTCGAGCAACGCCTCGCGCCCTGGCTGACCGATCCCGTCGGCGATGTCCAGGCAATTCTCGACGCCTGGTACGCGCAGCCCTGGCGCTATCACCTGCCCAACTTCGAGCTCGCCCGCGAGCTTCAAGCCGGCGGCTGCAAGATCGGCGTGCTCAGCAACGCGCCCGACGACTTCCGCGAGACATTTCTGAGTAGATCGCCGACCGAGATCGAGTGGGACGCGATCGTCGTCTCCGGCGAGGTCGGCATGCGCAAGCCCGATCCGCGCATCTTCCAGCTCGCCGCCGACCAGATCGGCGAGCCGCCCGAGCGCTGCTTCTTCATCGACGATCTCCAGGAGAACGCCGCCGGCGCGCGGGCGATCGGGATGCGCGCCTTCCACTTCACGCGCAGCAACTACCGCGCCCTGCGAATCGCGCTGCGCACGGCCGGGATCGACTGCTGAGCGCTACTCAGCCGCTTGTGTGCGCTCGCGCAGCGCCACGTGAAAGATGGCGGCGAAGACCGCGCCCAGCCCCGGCGCCACCCAGTAGACCCAGTGGTCGGCCCAGAACCAGGCCAGCGCGGCCGGCCCGAACGCGCGCGCCGGATTCATCGACGCCCCGCTCACGTCGCCGCCCAGCGCCACCGCCGCCGCGACGTAGAGCCCGATCGCCACGGCGAAGACCGGCCCGATGCTGCGCCGCTCGGCCAGCAGCAGAATCGCGTAGACCAGGAAGAACGTGAGCACGATCTCCATCCCGAACGCCTGCATCAGCGGGCCGCCGGGCATGTTCGCGCCGAGCGACGAGACGCCCTCTCCGGGTGTGGTTGCGGAACAGTCCGTGCAGCACCGACCCGGCGATCAGCGCGCCGGCCAGCTGCGCCCCAACGTAGGGCGCGAGCCGCCGCCCCGGCAGCCGCCCCGAGAGCCACAGCCCCAGCGAAACTGCGGGATTGAGGTGCGCCCCCGAAATGCTCCAGAAGGCGAAGATCATCACCGCCACGCCGAACCCGTTGACCAGCCCCACCCCCAGCATCCCCAGATTGCCGCCCGCCCACCAGTTCACATGCGCCGAGCCCGCGCAGAAAAACACCAGCCCGAACGTGCCCAGCACCTCGGCCATCAGCCAACGGGCGTGCGGCGCGTTGCCGCGCAGCACGGTCGGGAGTCGGTTGCCGAGCGCCTGTGCGGCGCGCTCCAGCGGCCCGGCAATCGGCGGCTCAGTACCATCCTCAGCGCACATACGCCGAGCATACGCAGCGCCCGCACCCCACCCGTCATTCCTGCGCCCCTCTCCGTCATTCCTGCGCAGGCAGGAACCCACGCATCCACACATCCCCCACCCCGTCCCCAATTCATCCCTCCCCCCTACCAGGGGGGAGGTTAGGTGGGGGGTGGGAGGCCCCGAGCGTCCACCAGCGGCCGAGCGGCAGCCCGCACCCTCCAAGACGCATCCACACTTCCGTCATTCCTGCGCCCCTCCGTCATTCCTGCGCAGGCAGGAACCCGCGACGAGCGCAGCTATCACACAGGCGCCCCACTGGTGTAAAGTGACACCCGTGAACCACACCGCCAACCTCCCGACCGCCGCCCAACGCGCGCGCCGCGCGGCGGCGGCGCTTACCCGATCGGGGGGGGGGGGGGGATAAATTCCTCCCGATCGCCCTCGCGATCGCCGCGCTCCTACTCGCCGCCCTGACTCTCGCCCAGGCCGCTACGCCCGGATCCACTGGTCGCTATCTGGCGCTTGATGCCGGCGGCGAGCATCAATGCACATTGCGCGCCGACGGCGTAATCCGCTGCTGGGGCGGCAACTCTGCCGACCTGCGCAACGTTCCCGACGGGCGCTACAGCGCGGTCAGCGCCGGGGCGTGGCACAACTGCGCGATTCGGCAGGGCAGCGGGGAGGTCGTCTGCTGGGGCGGAGACTCGAACGCGCCTGACGGCGCGTTCGTTGAGGTGGCGGTGGGCTGGCAATTCGCCTGTGGGGTGCGCGAGAGCGACAGCGCGATCTCGTGCTGGGGCACCAGCAGCTTCGGCCGCAGCGTGCTCGACTACGGCCAAACTGAGCCCCCGGAGGGCGAGTTCGCCTCCGTGAGTGCAGGTTATCTGCACGCCTGCGGATTGCGGACGACGGGCGCGATTGCCTGCTGGGGGCGTGCCAACCTTGGGCGCACCGACGCGCCTGATGGAGTCTTCACGCAGGTGAGCTCGGGGACGACGCACTCCTGCGCGCTGCGCGAGAGCGGCGCGGTGGAGTGTTGGGGACTGAACAACTTTGGCCAGCTCAACGCGCCGTCGGGAGTCTTCACGCAGGTGAGCGCTGGAGCGTGGCACTCGTGCGGGCTACGTGAGAATGGCGCAATCGAGTGCTGGGGCGACGACCGCTACGGGCAGTCCAACGCTCCATCCGGGCGCTATCTCGCCGTGAGCGCTGGGATGCGCCACTCGTGCGCCCTAAGCCGCGCCAGCGCACGCTGCTGGGGCGGGCAGGATGATCGCCTGCCTGAGCTGATTGCGGAGCTCGCGCCGACAGCGGCTACTCGGACGGTCGCGGATGTTTCGGCCGAGGACGAAAGCGACACAACGCCGGACCCGCCCACGCCGACGCCCACGCCAACTCCCACACCGACGCCGACCACGTACACCGCAGTGAGCGCGGGCGGGCGGCACACTTGCGCGCTGCGCAGCACGGGGACGATCGACTGCTGGGGAAGCAACACCCACAGCCAGGTCAGCGACGCGCCCTCGGGCACATTCACCGCCGTCAGCGCGGGCAACTGGCACACCTGCGCGGCGAGCACAGCGGGTACGATTTCCTGCTGGGGGTTGAGCACGGCGCAGCGGACCAACGCGCCTTCGGGCAGCTTTACGGCGGTCGGAGCCGGCGACCAACACGGCTGCGGCCTGAGCAGCAGCGGCGCTGTTTCCTGCTGGGGCAACAATCTGCATACCCAGAGCAACGATCCGTCGGGCAGCTTCACGGCGCTCAGCGTCGGCTCGAACCATAGCTGCGGCCTGCTCACCAACGGCGCGATCTCCTGCTGGGGGCTGGGCAGCAATGGGCGGACATCTCCGCCCTCGGGCAGCGGCTTCAGCGCGGTGAGCGCGGGCGGCAGCCACAGTTGCGCGATCACCAGCACCGGCGCGATCGACTGCTGGGGGCAAAACGCCCAAAGTCAAGCTGCCGATCAGGCCGGCAGCTTCAGCGCGGTCAGCGCCGGCGGCATCCACACCTGCGCCTTGAGCAGCGCGGGGGCGATTTCGTGTTGGGGAGACAGCGGCAACAGTCGGACGACGGTCGCGGCGGGGACGTACAGCGCGGTCAGCGCCGGTGACGCACACACCTGCGGGATCAAGACCGACGGGACGATCGCCTGCTGGGGCCGAAACATCGAAGACCAGGCGCCGGCGACGCGCTCGCCGTGAGGGGGGGTGGTGGGAGATGAACGGGCTTGGGTGCAGAACTCGGCGAGATACCCGCGGCGGAGCGCGGGTATGACGGATCTTTCTTGCGCGGGTATGACATGGGGGCGCGGGTGCGACGGCAGTGTGAACAGGTACTAAAGCGCCGCCAGATCCACCGGCGCGCCTGAGCGCGCCGACTCATAGATGCCGAAGACAATCTTCATCGTTTCGATGTTGTCGCGCCCACTGCTGATCGGCTCCCCGCCGTCCAGGCAGCAGCGCGCGAAATGCTGGATTTCGTTGATGTAGGGATCATCGGTGGGCAAGCCGAGGTCGTCCGTCTCAATCGGCTCGAAGCTTTGCGCGCCGCGAAAGCCGCGCTCCCCATCCTGCGCGGCGCTGGCGATCACCGCCGGGGCGCGGTGCGCGGCCAGCGGCGATCCGTCTTCAGGCGGCGGCGTCCAGGCGCTGCCGAGCTCGCCCAGCAGCATCAGCTGAAACGCCCACGGCGTGCGGCTGCTGAAGCTGGCCGTGAGCTGCCCCACCGCGCCGTTGGCGAACTCCAGCGTCGCCGCGGCGCGATCTTCCGCGCCGTTGCTGAAGCTCGGATGGCCCGTCCAGCTGCGCGCGTCCACCCGCGCAACCTCGCCCACGAGATAGCGCAGCAGATCGAGATGGTGCACCGCAAGCATCGTCACCACGCCCCCGCCGCCGCGCTTGCCGTCGAAACCCCACCAGCCGGCGCCCGGGGCGATCGGCTGCCGGCCGTCCTCCAGCGCGGCGGTCAGGAACGTGTCGCAGCGCGCCGACCAGATGCGCCCCAGCTCGCCCGCCTGGATGCGCCGCCGCAGACCCACATAGCTGGGCACGTGGCGCAACTGCTGCGCGACCATGAATGTCACGCCCGCCCGCTCCGTCGCCTCCAGAATTGCGCGGCACTCGTCGAGCGAGATCGCCATCGGCTTCTCGAGCAGCACATGCTTGCCCGCCCGCGCCGCGGCGATCGCCAGCGGCGCGTGCTGGTCGTGGATCGTGCAGATGTCGACCGCGTCCACATCCGACTGCGCGAGCAGCTGCTCGGCGTCGCTGAACACCGCGTCCACGCCCGCCTCGTCGGCGAAGCGCCGCGCCGCGTCCTCGCGGATATCGCACACCGCGGTGAGCCGCACCTCGTCGGGCGCGAGCTGGTAGCCGGGCAGGTGCATCCGCGAGATCGAGCCGGTCCCGATCAGGCCAACCTTCAGCGGCTCAGTCATGGCGCCTGCCGTTTCTCTGCGCAACGATAGCGATCTGCGGACGCGCTGTTAGCGTGGGCGCTATGCGGGCCTCAGGCGGGTCCTGCGACGGAGCATTTATGGCCACCGAACACACCAACCGACTGGCGGGGGAGACTTCGCCGTATCTGCTGCAGCACGCGGGCAACCCTGTTGACTGGCAGCCCTGGAGCGAGGAGGCGTGGGCGCGGGCGCGGGCGGAGGAGAAGCCGGTGCTGGTCTCGATCGGCTACGCGGCCTGCCACTGGTGCCATGTGATGGAGCGGGAGTCGTTCGAGGACGAGCAGATCGCGGCGCTGCAGAACGAGCTGGTCGTGAGCATCAAGGTTGATCGCGAGGAGCGTCCTGATGTGGACGACATCTACATGGAGGCGATTCAGCTGATTCACGGGCATGGCGGGTGGCCGCTGAACATTTTCTGCACGCCTGATGGTCGGCCGTTTTTCGGCGGAACGTACTTTCCGCCGCAGGGTCGCACGGGGATGCCGGGCTGGCCGGATGTGCTGCGAGGCGTGGCGCGGGCCTGGCGCGAGCAGCGCGAGCAGGTCGAGCAGCAGGCGGAGCAGCTTACGCAGCATCTCAATCTGCGCGTCGAGCTGGCCGCGGAGGAGTCGAGCGAGTCCGCCGCCGCGATTCGCCGGCGCGCGGCCGCGCAGCTGCTGCAAAACCGCGATCAGCAGCACGGCGGCTTCGGGGGCGCGCCCAAGTTTCCGCAGCCGGCCTACCTGCAGTTGATCCTGCGAGAGGCGCTCGATGCGGAGGCGGCCGACGCGCCGAGCGCGCGCGAGCATCTCGCGCTGACGCTGCGCCGGATGGCGGAGGGCGGCATTTACGACCAGCTGGCCGGGGGCTTTCACCGCTACGCCGTGGACCAGGTCTGGCTCGTGCCGCATTTCGAGAAGATGCTTTACGACAACGCGCTGCTGATTCCGCTCTATCTCGACGGCTGGAGCGCGACGGGCGACGAGCTCTTTCGCCGCATCGCCGCCGAAACCTGCGAGTACCTGCTGGACGGTCTGCAAACGCCGGACGGCGCGTTCTACGCCTCGACCGACGCGGACTCCGAGGGCGTTGAGGGCAAGTATTTCGTCTGGACCCGCGAGGAGCTGTTCGAGCTGCTGCCGGCGGACGACGCGGAGATCGCCTGCCGCTACTGGGGTGTGGATATCGGTGGAAACTTTGAGGGGAAGACGATTCTCAATGTCGCCAACGCGGCGGAGGCCGCCGCCCGCTGGCTGAACATTGAGCCGGAGGCGCTGCGCGACTCGCTCGAACGCAGCCGCGCGGCGCTGCTCGCGCAACGCGCCGAGCGGGTCCCGCCGGCCACCGACACCAAGGTGATCACGGCCTGGAACGGGCTGGCGATCGATGCGCTGGCGCGGGCGGGGGCGCTGCTTGAAGAGCCGCGCTTTATCGCCGCCGCGGAGCGCGCCGCGGAGCGGATTCTCGGCGAGCTGCGCGACGCCGAGGGCGGCCTGCTGCGCATCCACGCCGGCGGGCGCGCCTCCGTGCCCGCCTTTCTCGAGGATTACGCGGCGCTGGCCAACGGCTGCCTCTCGCTCTACGAAGCGACCGCCGACGAGCGCTGGTTTGGGCACGGGCAAGAGCTGGCGGTCGAGCTGTGTCGGCGGTTCTGGGACGACGAGCACGGGGCGTTTTTCGGGGTCGCGCACGACGGGGAGCAGTTGATTGCGCGGCGCAAGCCGACGCAGGACGGCGCGACGCCCTCGGGCAACGCGCTGGCGGCGCGGGCGCTGGCGCGGCTCTACGCGCTCACCGCCGAGGGTCAGTGGGCCGACCGCGTCGAGGCGATGCGGAACGCTTTCAGCGCCTTTCTGGAGCGCGCGCCGACGATGCTGGGGGATTTTGTGGCGGCGCTGGACTGGCTCGAAGCGCACCGCAGCGTGGCGCTGATTGGGGACCCGGCCGACCCCGAGCTGCGCGAAATGCGCCGCACGGCGCTGCGCGGCGGGGCGCATTCCACGGTTCTGATGCAGCGCCGGGCCGACGCGCCCAGCGCGGTCCCGCAGCTCGCCGACAAGCCCGGCGTTGAGGGGCGCGCCACGGCCTATGTCTGCCGCGGCTTCGCCTGCAGCGCGCCGGTCCACACCAGCGCCGAGCTGGCCGCGCTGCTCGACGAGCCGTTGTCTAGAGTGACATCGTGAACGGAGGCCAGCCATGAGCGAGACACCGCACCAGACGATCATCCCCGCGCTGCGCTACGCCGACGCGCCCGCCGCGATTGCCTGGCTCTGCGACACGTTCGGCTTCAACGAGCATTTCGTGGTGCCCGGCGAGGACGGGCGGATCGATCACGCGCAGCTCGAGTGGCGCGGCAGTCTGGTGATGCTGGGCTCGCAGCGCGGCGTTGAGGGGCACGATTTTCTCAGCCACACGGCGGGCCACGCCTCGGTCAGCATCGCCGCCGAGTCCGCGGCGCAGGTCGACGAGCTGTACGCGCGGGCGCAGGCCGCGGGCGCGAAGATCATGGTTCCCATCGAGGACACCGATTACGGCTCGCACGCCTTCACCGCCGCGGACCCCGAGGGCAACATGTGGCATTTCGGCACCTACGATCCGCTCGCGCCGATGGAGTGACGCACGATGTCCGAAGCATCCCGGCAGACCGTGATTCCCAGCCTGCGCTATGACGACGCGCCGGCCGCGATTGCCTGGCTGCGCGAGATTTTCGGCATGACCGAGCATTTCGTTGCGCCCGGCGAGGGCGGGCGGATCGATCACGCGCAGATTGAGTGGCGCGGCAGCCTGATCATGCTCGGCTCGGTGGAGCCTGAGGCTGAGGCTTGGTACGACCTTTCCTACCGCCATGGCTCGGTCAATCTGACCGCTGAGTCCGCGGCCCAGGTGGACGAAATTTACGCGCGCGCGCAGGCGTCCGGGGCGACGGTGATGCAGCCGCTGGAGGACACGGGCTACGGTTCGCATGCGTTCACGCTGGCGGACCCGGAGGGGAATCTTTGGTACCTCGGGACTTACGACGCGCTGGGTGAGGCGCTGTAGGGGTGTTTGCGCTGCCGGTGTTTCTGCGCGGTTCCTGCCTGCGCAGGAATGACGGTTGGGGGGCGCAGAATGACGGAATTGTGAACAGGCGCTAGCGCTTACCAACTCCTGACATCGCGCTGACGGAACGTAGACGCGCGCTGCGTAGGCTTCCTGAGTGAGACGCGGGAGGAGGGCCGACAGATGACGCGACGGACCATCTACACCGCGCTGGCGCTGCTCTTCGTTGCCGTTGCCTGTTCGGAGAGCGGCGACGGGCATCAGTCGCGCGAGGGACCGGGCGAGCACGGCGGCCAACAAGGCGAGCAGTCGGGACAGCACCAGCAAGAGGGCGAGGAGTCGGCGGAGCAGCTGGGCAAGGCCGATACCTACGACCGCACGCGCAACGGCGCGCGGCTGATCCTGACCTACTCCGAGGCCGACAACGCATTCAGCGGGACGGTCGAGAACACCACCGACGCGGCGCTCACGCGAGTGCGCATCGAAGTGCATCTCTCCAACGGCATCGAGCTGGGTCCCACCACGCCCGGCGACCTCGCGCCCGGCGAGTCCCGCGCAATCACGCTCGCCGCCTCCGACGAGCCCTTCGAGACCTGGAGCGCCCACCCCGAAGTCGGGCAGCAAGAGGCCAACCACCAGTCCGACCGCGAGTGATCCCGCTCGCTAGACTTGCGGCGTGGAGGAATTGCGATGCCCCAAGCGCCTCAGCCTGATCGCCCGGAGATGCCGCCCAGTTTTGGCGTGGGGGACCCTGAGCACCCGTTCAGGCCGATCGACTGGGGTGATGTGGTTGAGCGGTTTGCGGGCGAGCGGAACTACTGGATCGCCACTACGCGCCCGTCGGGGCGGCCGCATTCGGTACCGGTCTGGGGCGTCTGGGCGGAGGATGCGTTTCACTTTCTGACCGATGTGGAGTCGCTGACGGCGAAGAACATCGTGCGCGATCCGCGCGCGGCCGTCCATCTTGAGAGCGGCGATGATGTGGTGTTGCTCGACGGGCGGTTCGATCAGCTTCCGCTCAGCCCCGCGGTGCTCCAGGCATTCAACGAGAAATACGAGATGCCGCCGATGGCGGAGGGCTTTCCCGTTTTCCGCCTGGAGCTGCGCAAAGCGATCGCCTGGAGCGAGTCCGGCTTCCCGAGCAACGCCACCCGTTGGCGCTTCTCCGGCTAGGGCATCCGCCCGACCTCAGAGGTACCTCAGCAAGAATGGCCAGAGCATCAGCGCGCCGCCGGCGACGCCGAGCAGAAACCGCCGCCGAGTCCTGTAGATGCACAGACTCACGACGATTCCGAGCCAGGCCGCCGGAATCACGACGGTAAAGACCACGAGCACGATCGCGGCGTTGCCGACGACAAGGCTGCACCCCAGCATCCACGCCGAAAAGAGACGGCCGTCGTATGGGTACCCAGCGCCATCAGGCATGTGCGCTCCTGATCCTAGTCCGACTCTCGGGTCGTGGGCAGCCTCCTCAGATGCCCTTCCGGGCTGAGCACTGGATGCAAGGCCAACAGTAGCGCGATTGCAGCGGTTCGACGCACCCGCGACGACGAGCTGAACGTTGCGGGTAGGATTGGGGCAGCCAAGCGGCGAGCTGGAGGAGGACGAACCATGACGCGGCGAATCGGGATGAACTTCGACTGGCAGGGCGCGCTCGACCGCGAGGCCGCGCTGACCCGCGCGCAGATCGCCGACGAAGCCGGCATCGACTCGCTCTGGGTCGCCGAAGCCTGGGGGCAGGACGCCTTCACCACCCTCGTCCAGCTCGCCGAGCGCACCAACAACGTGCAGGTCGCCACCGGCATCGTCAACATCTACTCCCGCACGCCCGCCGCGCTGGCGCAGCACTTCGCCACCATCGACGAGCTCTCCGAAGGCCGCGTGATCGTCGGCCTGGGCAACAGCGGCCCGCTCGTCATCGAGCACTTCCACGGCGTCCCCTTCCAGCCCGCCTTCAAGCGCATGCGCGAGACCGTCGAAATCATGAAGCTGCTGTTCAGCGGCGCGCCGCTCAACTACGACGGCGACATCTTCTCGCTGCAGCGCGGCTTCACCCTGCGCTTCGACACCTTCCGCAAGCAGCTGCCGATCTACCTCGCCACGCTCAACCCCCGCAGCGTGCGGATGACCGCCGAAATCGCCGACGGCTGGCTGCCGATCATGATCCCGCTGGATCGGCTCAAGGAAGAGGTTGACCAGGTCAACCAGTGGGCGCGCGAGGCCGGCAAAGATCCCGCCGATTTCACGATCCGCGCGCCCGGCGGCGTGACCGTCGCCAATTCGCCCGAGCACCAGTCCCGCGCCCGCGCCGGACAGGCCGGCACGCTCGCCTTCTACTGCGCGCGGATGGGCGAGTTCTACTACCGCCAGCTCTCGCGCCAGGGCTACGAAGACGAAGCCAACGCCGTCCGCGTCGCCTGGAAGGACGGCGGCGCCGGCGCCGCGGCGGCCGCGCTGCCCGAGGAGATGCTCAACCAGTTCGGCTTCGTCGGCACGACGGAGGAGTGCGTCGAGCGCCTCGAACAGGAGCAGTCCGCCGGCGCCCAGCTGCACTCCGTCAACGTGATGGAGGAGGATCCCGCCAAGTTCGCCGGCATCCTGGAAGCGCTGAAGGGGTAGGGGCTGTTCCCATTTTCGTCATACCCGCGGCGAGCGCGGGTATGGGGGCGGGTGTGGCGGCGGTGGGCGCGCGGGGCTTGGTGCTCGTCACGGCGAGATACCCGCGGCAAGCGCGGGTATGACGGGAGAGGGAGCGCGGGTATGACGGGAGAGGAGGAGTGGGTGTGGCGGGAGAGGAGGGGCGGGTGTGGCGGGAGAGGAGGGGTGGGAATGGGGGAGGCGGGTGTAGCGGCGGCGGTGGGCGCGTGGGGCTTGGTGCTTGTCGCGGCGAGATACCCGCGGCAAGCGCGGGTATGACGGGAGAGGGAGCGTGGGTGTGGCGGGAGAGGGGGGCGCGGGTATGACGGGAGAGGGGGGACGGGGGTGGCGGGAGAGGAGGAGTGGGTGTGGCGGGAGGGGGGAGTGGGTGTGGCGGGAGAGGAGAGCGGGTGTGGCGGGAGAGGGGGTGTGGGTGTGGCGGGAGAGGAGGAGTGGGGGGTGGCGGAGAGGGGGTGTGGGGGTGGCGCTGGGGGCAGCGGCGGATCTCGCGCGCCTTGGGCGATCCGCTTGACTTTTCATGCGCCTGTCTTCTTGCAATTGGTGGCAACAGGCTTGCGGCGCGCGTAGGCTGGCGGTGTGGAGCTGCCTGCCATGTCCGCACCGACGCTGCGCGCCGCCTTCTCTGCTCTGCTTGGGCTCTGCGTCGTGCTGGCTGCGGCCTGCGGCGGGGGTTCTGATGATGACTCGCGGCTGCGCGTTGTGACTACCGTTGCGCCGCTGCGCAGCATTGTTGAGAATGTTGGGGGCGAGCGGGTGTTGGTGGTTGGGCTGGTGCCGGAGGGGGTCAACAGCCACACGTACGACCCGCCGCCGTCGGCCGCGGCGGATATCGCGCGCGCGGACCTGATTGTGCTCAACGGCCTGAACCTCGAGCTGCCCGCGCTTGAGCTGGCGCAGGCCAACCGCGACGACGACGCGCCGATCCTGCTGCTGGGCGACTCCGCTCTCCCGCCGGAGGAATACGTCTACGACTTCTCCTTTCCGCGCTCCGAGGGCAACCCGAATCCGCACCTGTGGACCGCGCCGCACCTGGCCGCCGTCTACGCCGAGCTGGTGCGCGACGCGCTGATCGCGCTCGATCCCGACGGCGCGACGGTCTACCGCCGCAACAGCGAGCGCTTCACCGCGCGGCTCGCGCAGCTGGACGAGGCGATCGCCCGCGCGACCGCGACGATCCCGCCCGAGCGGCGCAAGCTGCTCACTTACCACGATTCGTTCCCGTACTTCGCGCCCCGCTACGGGCTGGAAGTGATCGGCGCGGTGCAGCCGTCCGACTTCTCCGAGCCGTCCCCCGCCGAAGTGGCCGCGCTGATTGCGCAGCTGCGCGAGGCCCGCGTGCCCGCCATCTTCGGCTCGGAAGTCTTTCCCTCCGAGGTGCTCGAGACGATCGCCCGCGAGGCGGGCGTCGTGCAGGTCTCGACTCTGAGCGACGACGACCTGCCGGGCCGGCGCGGCGATCCTGAAAACACGCTGATCGCGATGCTGGTCGAAAACGTGCGCACGATCGTCGCCGAGTTGGACGGCGATCCTTCAGCGCTCGACGGCTTTGACGTGCGCGATGTTTGGGCGGCGTCCGATGGCCGCTGAGCGTTCGCTGATTGAGCTTTCGGACCTTGCCATCGGCTATGACGGCGAGGTGGCGCTGCGGCGGCTCGATCTGACCGTTCGGCGCGGCGACCTGATCGGCGTCGTGGGTCCCAGCGGGTGCGGCAAGACTTCGCTGCTGCGGGCGTTGATTGGCGATATCGAGACCTACGCGGGCCGCAGCCGGCGCGGCGCGCCCAACGGGGGCGGGCAACTGCGCATCGGCTACGTGCCGCAGGTCGAGACCGTTGACTGGAACTTCCCCATCACCGTCGAGCAGGTCGCGCTGCTGGGCGCCTGGCGCGAGCGGCGCTGGACGCCCTGGGCGGGGCGCCGGGCGCGGCGGCGCGCACGGGAAGTGCTCGACCAGCTCGGCATCCTGCCGCTCGCCCGCCGACCGATCCGGGCACTCTCCGGCGGGCAGCAGCAGCGCGCCTTTCTGGCGCGGGCGTTGATCTCCGATCCTCAACTGCTGCTGCTCGACGAGCCGACCAGCGGCGTCGACATCAAGACCAGCCACGAAATCCTGCACGAGTTGCGCGAGCTCAACGCGGCCGGCGTCACGATCGTGCTCACCACGCACGACCTCAACGGCGTCGCCTCGCACCTGCCGCGGCTCGTCTGCCTTGGGCAGGGCACGATCCTCGCCGACGGAACCGCCGAGCAGGTGCTGCAACCCGAACTGCTTGAGCGCTCCTACGGGCAACCCATGCTGGTCGTCCAGCGCGGCCTGGAGACCTACGTCCTGCCGGTGCCCGAGGAAGCGCCCGAAGCGCCCGGCGCGCACGACGAGCCGTCGCCGCCCGCGGCCGCCGACCTCACCATTGTCGAACCCGGCCCGCCCAATGCTTGAACCGTTTGAATTCGGCTTCATGCAGCGGGCGATGATCGCCGCGGCGCTGGTCGGCGGCGTCACCGCCGCGATTGGCGTCTTCGTGGTGCTGCGCCGCCTGGCCTACATCGGGCACGGGCTGGCGCACAGCATCTTCGGCGGCGCGGTGATCTCCTTTGTGAGCGGAATCAATTTCTTCATCGGCGCGAGCGTTTGGGGCGCGATCTCGGTGCTGATGATCAACATCGCTTCGCGGCGCCCGCAGATCGGCGGTGACGCGGCGATCGGCATCGTGACCACGGCGGCCTTTGCGATCGGCATTGCGGTGATCAGCCGCGCGCGCACCTTCACGCGCGATTTCGAGGCCGCGCTCTTCGGCGAAATTCTGGGCATTTCCCAGCAGGATCTCTGGATCACCCTCGGTATGGCCGCGCTGATCGCGGTTCTGCTCACGCTCTGGTGGAAACCGCTCGTCTTCATCACCTTCGACCGCGCGGTGGCCGGCGCTTACGGCATCTCGATCAACCGGGTCGAGGCGGTGTTCGCCGTGGCGCTGGCCGCGACGGTCGTCGCTTCGCTGCAGATCCTCGGCGTCACCCTGATCGCCGCCGCGCTTGTGATCCCGCCCGTCACTGCGCGGCTGCTGACCGACTCCTTTCCGCGCCTGTTTCTCGTCGCCGTCCTGGTCGGCGTGCTGACCGGCTGGCTGGGCGTCTACATCTCCTGGTTTGTGGATGTCTCATCGGGCGCGACGGTGGTGCTGACGCAGACCGCCGTTTTCGCTCTGGCGCTGGCGTTTGAGCAGCTTACGCGGCTGCGGGCGCGCAGCGGCGCGCGGCGGGCCGAGCGCCTGGCCGGCCTGGAACGCGCGCTGAGCGAGTAGCCGTCCCTGCGCCGCCCGCGCCTACACTGCCTTTATGACGGCCAACGGCGACGACGAAACGCGGGTGTTCGATCTGGCCGCGCTTGAGGAGGGGCAGACGCCGCTGAGCGAGTCGCAGCTGCGCAGCCTGGCGCAGCAGCTGGAGCTGATCGAGCAGTCGCGCAGCCGGGGCGGCATGGCCCCCGCGGGAGACGCGCTGCCCGATCCCTACGCGGCGGCCGAGCGCAGCTCGACCATCGCGGTGGCGGACTCGCTGCCCACGCTGCGGCTGGTCGACGCGGACGCGCCCGCGCCGCCGCCGCTGATCCGCGAGACCGACGGGGCGGCGCCGCAGCCGAGCGCCACGCCCGCTCCCGTGTCGGCGCCCGCCGAGCCGGCCGCGCCTGCCGTCAAGCCCGAACTGATCGGTCTGAGCGCCGCCGAAGCCGCACAGCGGCTCGCGGCCGGGCTGGTTAACCGCGATACCGCGCGCACCCGCAGCGACTTCGACATCATTCGGTCCAATGTTTTCACCTATTTCAACATGGTGCTTTTCGGGCTGATCGGCGCGCTGGTCGTGCTCGGCTTCGTCGACAGCGCCGGCGACCACCTGCGCGACGCGGGCTTTGTCGGACTGATTGTCGTGGCCAACATGATCGTGGGCGCGGTGCAGGAAATCCGCGCCACTCACAAGCTCCGCGACCTCGTGGCGCTCACCGCGCCCACCGCCGTCGTCGTGCGCGACGGCGTCGAACAGGAAATTCTCGCTTCCGATGTCGTCCAGGACGATCTCGTCCTGCTGCGCTCCGGGGATCAGGTTGTCGCCGACGGCCCGGTGGTCTGGGATTCCGCCGAGATTGACGAGTCGATCAACACGGGCGAGACGCGCTCGGTGCGCTGCGGGCCGGGCGACGAGCTCGAATCGGGCGCATTCTGCACGGGCGGCTCCTGCTACTACCGCGCGCAGCAGATCGGCCCTGAATCGCGCGCGATCCGCGAGACCGCCGACGCCCGCCAGCTGAAGCGCATCGAAACCCCGCTGCAGCTGCGCTTTCGACGCATCCTGCGGGTGCTGATGGTCGCCACGATCATCCTTGGGGCGCTGCTGCTGATCTCGTTCACCGTCAACGACCGGGCGATCGGCGAGGCGATCAAATCGGTGATCGCCACGGCGACCTCGGTCGTGCCGGAGGGTCTGCTGCTGGGCATCACCGTGGCGATCGCGGTGGGGGCGCTGCGGGTGGCGCGGATGGGCGCATTCGTGCAAGACAACACGGCGGTCGAGGCGCTCAACTACGTGGACACGATCTGCCTGGACAAAACGGGCACGATCACCGCCAACCGGCTGGTGGTCGACGATGTGCGCTGGGGCGAGGGCGGGCGCAGTCTGCGCGGTTGGCTCGGCGCGTTCGCGCTCGAAACCGTTGACAACAACCGCACGGCGCGGGCGCTGGCCGACGCCGCCGGCCACTTCAGCAACGGCGCGAGCGCCGTCGAGACCGTGCCGTTCAACTCGGAGCGGCGCTGGAGCGCGGCGCGGCTGGCGCTCGGCCCGGAGGAGCGCATCTTTGTGCTCGGCGCGCCGGAGCGCATCCTGCGGGCCTGCGCCAACGGCGATCAGCTGATCGAGGAATACGAGCGTGCCACCGCGCGCGGTCTGCGCGGCGTCGCGCTCGCCGAAGCGCCCTTCCTGCCCAACCCCGAACTGGACGAGCTGCCCCCGATGCGGATCGTCGCGCTGATCACGATCGCCGACCAGCTGCGGCCCGAAATCGGCCGCGCGTTCCGGCTGATGGAGGAGCTGAGCATCGAGCCGAAAATCATCAGCGGGGACAACCCCGCGACCGTGGCCGCGCTGGTGCAGCAGCTCGGCGTCTCGCTGTCCGGCGGGCTCGTCTCGGGTCCGCAGCTGGATCGCATGACGGCGGAGGAATTCGATGACGCGGCGATCGCCAACAGCGTGTTCGGGCGCATTGCGCCGCAGCAGAAAGAGCAGCTGGTCGCGGCGCTCAAGCGCCGCGGGCGTTACGTCGCGATGGTCGGCGACGGCCAGAACGATGTGCGCGCGCTGCGCGAGGCCGATGTCGGCGTGGCGATGGAATCGGGCACCAACACCGCACGGGGCGTCGCGGGCATCGTGCTGCGCAACGACTCCTTTGAAGCCCTTGTGCAGGGGGCGCGGGTCGCGCAGACCGTGTTGGGCAACTGCGCGCAGCTCTGCAAACTGTTCGTGACCAAGAGCGTCTACGCCTTCCTGATCATCTTTATGGCGAACATGATGGGGCTCGAGTTTCCCTTCCTGCCGCGCCACGGCTCGCTCACGGCGCTGTTCACGCTGGGCATTCCGGCGGTCTTCATCACGCTGACCACGCCGCCGCCGGGCGCGGGGCAGAATTTCCTCGCGAGCACGCTGCGCTTCGCGCTGCCGGCCGCGCTGGCGCTGGCGATCTCCGCGGTCGCGGTGCATCTGCTGACCGAGGGGCTGCTCGGCCGCGCGACCGAAGACTCCCGCACGCTCGTCTCCTCGACGATCGGGATTGTCGGGCTGGGCTACATGGTTGAAGTGATCGGGTTCGAGGGCGCATCGCGGGAAAAGCTGATGCGGCCGGCGCTGGTGACCTTCTTCGGCGTGGCGCTGCTGGGGGTTTTCATCCTCACGCTCTACACCCCGGCGCTGCGCTCCTTCTTCGAATTTCGCCCGATGTCGGCCGACGAATGGGCGATCGTGATCACCGCCAGCGTCGCGGCTTTTGTGGGGAAGTACCTGATCGCGCGCTTCTCCGGCGAGGCGATTCGCTGGTTCTCGGGCGCGGCGGAGGAAGAGGCCGCCGCGCGCGGGCGCGCGGCCTGAGGCCGCCTACTCGGCGTAGAGCGCGGCCAGCTCGGGGTCGCGCGCGGAGAGCATTTCGGCCAGGTCGAGCAGCACGCGGCACTGCTTGTAGGTTGCGTCGTCCTGCATTTTTCCGTCCACTACCGCGACGCCGCCTGAGCCGCCGGCCAGCTCCATCGCCGCGACTACGCGCCGCGCGAACGCGACCTCTTCCGGCTGCGGGCGGAAGACCGCCTTGGCAATGGGGATCTGGTTCGGGTGCAGCGTCCAGGCCCCGGCGCAGCCCAGAATGAACGCCGCGCGGAACTGATCCTCGCAGCCCAGCGGGTCCCCGAAATCTCCGAACGGACCGTAGAACGGATAAATCTCGTTGGCCGCGCAGGCGTCCACCATGCGCGCCAGCGTGTAGTGCCACGGATCCTGCAGCGACGGCGTCCGCTCCTCATCGCCGGACTCCCCGCCATCGGTCCGCACGACATAGCCCGGATGCGGGCCGCCCACGCGCGTCGTTTTCATTCGGCGCGACGCGGCCAGGTCCGACGGTCCCAGGCTCATGCCCTGCAGCCGCGGGCTCGACGCGGCGATCGCCTCGACATTTGCGACGCCTTGCGCGGTCTCCAGAATCGCGTGAATGAGGATCGGCCGCTCCAGACCGTGCCGCGCTTCCAGCTGGGCCAGCAGCAGATCCAGGAAGCGGATTTCCTCCGGGCCGTTGACCTTGGGCAACATCACCGTGTCGAGCACATCGCCGATCTGCTCGGTCAGCTCCAGCATGTCGTCGAGAAACCACGGCGAGTCGACGGCGTTGACGCGCGTCCAGAGGCGCGCGCCGCCCAACTCCAGCGATTGCCCCACCTCAATCAGTCCGCGCCGCGCCGCCTCTTTGGCGTTGGGCGGAATTGCGTCCTCCAGATTGCCCAGCAGGATGTCCACCTGCGGCGCGAGCTCGGGCAGCCGCGCCCGGATCCGCTCGTTGCTGGGGTCGAAGAAGTGGATCATCCGCGACGGGTAGGTCGGGATTTCCCTGGGCGGGTCGGGCGCGCCGATTACCAGCGGCCGCAGAAATTCGCGGGGGTTGCGCATCACTCGCTCCTTGCTTTCGGATTCCCTCACTCGCCGAACGGCACCGCCTCAACGAGTTCGATCGTCCCTTCCGGCGTGAACCGCCAGATGCCGACGTAGCCGCGGCTCAGGTCGCCGTTCTCGTCCCAGTCCAGCGTCACCGCCGCGCCCTGGTAATCCAGCTCGCCGCCCTCCGAGGCAATCCGCAAGCCTTCCGCCACGCCGGCGGAGCCGGCCGTGACGACGGCGCCCGGCGCGGCGCCGACGGCGCGCATTTGGTCGCGGATCGCCGCGCCCTCGGCGCTGCCGGCGCGCTGGGCAGCCAGCGCCAGCGAGATCACCGCGTCGTAGGCCTCTTTGACGTACGGCTCGGCCACGGGGCGGCCGTATTCGGCCTCGAAGTCCGCTTCCCAGGCCCGCGAGGAGTCGGTCGGCGGCGACGGAATCGGCCCCGTCCCGTACATGTTCGCCAGGTATTCCACGCCCACCGCTTCGAGCAGCGCGATGCTGCGGCCGACCGGGCCGAAGACGAACTGCTCGTAGACGCCCTGCTCGATCGCCTCGCGCAGAATCACTTCGCTTTCCACGGTGAAGGCCAGCAGCACCAGCGCCTCTGCGCCGTTTCGCGCCGAGTGCTGCAACTCGGAGAGGAAGCTGAGCCCGGTCGGATCAATCGCGACCAGCTCCGCGGCTCCGTCCCAGGCCGCGTCGAGCGCCTCGGCGAAGCCCTGGCCCCAGGGGTCGTCGCGGTAGATCACGCCGATGTTGTCGAAGCCTCGCTCGCGGATCAGCTGCGCCAGCACCGGCGCCTGGGTGATGTCGGAGAGGGTCGTGCGGAACAGGAAATCGTCGTCGTCCGCGATGCTCAGCTGAGGCGAGGTGCCCATCGCGATCTGGGGCACGCCCGAGGGGCCGCTGACGCTCTCGGCGACCGGCAGGGTGACCGCGCTGGAGAGCGCGCCGACGATCGCGTGCACCTGCTCGATCTCGACCAGCCGGCGCGCTTCTTCGACGCCCAGCAGCGGCTCGAGCTTCGTATCGGCCACGATCAGCTCAACCGGTTGGCCGAACACCCCGCCGGCGTCGTTGAGATGCTTGATCGCCAGTTCCGCGCCCAGCTGCATCTCGGCGCAGAATTCGGCCAGCCCGCCGGAGAAGTCCAGCAGCAGGCCGATCTTCAGCGGCTCCTGTTCATCGCTCGCGTCGGGCGTCTGCGCGGCATCCTGCGCCTGCGCTGCCGTTTCCGAGCGGGAATCCTGCGCGGCCGGCTGCTGCTGCGCGTCGTCCGAACCGCCGCAGGCGGCGAGCGACAGGGCCAGCGCGGCGGCCAGCAGCAGCGCGATCCAACGTTTCACAGGCGTCCTCCTGTCCACATCCTGTCCACAATCCCAGTGCTCAGGCTACCCTCTCAGGCGTTGACGGCATACAGAGAGGAACACGCGCAATGGCCACCCAACTGACACTCGGAGCGGTGCTGCCGACCAACGAAATCGGCACCGACCCCGCCGCGATTCGGGATTTCGCGCAGGCCGTCGAAGCGCTGGGCTTCGAGCATCTGCTGATCTACGACCACGTGCTGGGCGCGGACATCAGCGTGCACACCGACCTGGCCGGCGCGCCTTACACCAAAGACAGCCCGTTTCACGAGGTGTTCGTGACGCTCGGCTACATCGCGGCGGTCACCGAGCGGCTCAAGCTGGCGACCGCAGTGCTGGTGCTGCCGCAGCGCCAGACGGCGCTGGCGGCGAAGCAGGCCGCGCAGCTTGCGGTGCTCTCCGGTAACCGCTTCCGGCTGGGCATCGGCTCCGGCTGGAATCACGTCGAATACGAGGCGCTGGGCGAGAACTTCCGCAACCGCGGCCGCCGCCAGGAGGAGCAGGTCGAGCTGATGCGGCGGCTCTGGAGCGATGCGGTCGTCGATTTCGAGGGTGAGTTTCACAAGGTCACCGCGGCGGGCATCGAGCCGCGCCC
Source organism: Dehalococcoidia bacterium (assembly GCA_965203165.1). Classification (GTDB taxonomy): domain Bacteria; phylum Chloroflexota; class Dehalococcoidia; order Bin125; family Bin125; genus CATQGW01. Next base: position 2,426,638 of record OZ241849.1, on the reverse strand, counting down.
GACGGCGCCGATCGAGGTCTGGTTCGGCGGCCACGCCGAGCCGCAGTTGCGCCGCTGCGCGCGGATCGGCGACGGCTGGTTCCCGGTTTCGCCGCCGAACGCGGACGCCGAAGCGGCGATGCAGCGGCTGCGCGGCTACCTGTCCGAGGCCGGCCGCGACGCTGCCAGCTTCGGCGTCGAGCCGCAGGCCCAGTTCCGCGGCGGCAACCCCGACCTCTGGCGCTCGCACCTCCAGCGCTGGGAGGAGATTGGGGCAACGCAGATTTCCGTCGCCAGCATGAACGCGGGGTTGGAGGGGGTCGGCCAGCACATTGAGGCTGTGCGGCAGTACCGCGAAGCCGTCATGTCCTGACGCCGTTCGCGCTGCACCCGCCGCCACAACTCCGTCATTCCTGCGCGGGTGTGGCGGAGGCGCGGGGTCGGTGGGGATGGGGAGGTGGGATGGGGCTTGGTGCTCGTCACGGCGAGATACCCGCGGCAAGCGCGGGTATGACGGATCTTGTTTGCGCGGGTGTGGCGGAGGCGGTGTGGCGCGGGTGTGACGGATCTTGTTTGCGCGGGTGTGGCGGAGGCGGTGTGGCGCGGGTGTGACGGATCTTGTTTGCGCGGGTGTGGCGGAGGCGGTGTGGCGCGGGTGTGACGGATCTTGTTTGCGCGGGTGTGGCGGAGGGTGAGGTCGGTGGGGATGGGGAGGTGGGATGGGGCTTGGTGCTCGTCACGGCGAGATACCCGCGGCGAGCGCGGGTATGACGGATCTGATTTGCGCGGGTATGACGGATCTTGTTTGCGCGGGTGTGGCGGAGGCGGTGTGGCGCGGGTATGACGGATCTGATTTGCGCGGGTGTGGCGGAGGCGTGGGAGAGGGGGCTGTGCATGGGGCGGAGGGTGAGGTCGTGGGGATGGGGAGGTGGGATGGGGCTTGGTGCTCGTCACGGCGAGATACCCGCGGCAAGCGCGGGTATGACGGATCTTGTTTGCGCGGGTGTGGCGGAGGGTGGGGTCGGTGGGGATGGGGAGGTGGGATGGGGCTTGGTGCTCGTCACGGCGAGATACCCGCGGCGAGCGCGGGTATGACGGATCTTGTTTGCGCGGGTGTGGCGGAGGCGGTGTGGCGCGGGTGTGACGGATCTTGTTTGCGCGGGTGTGACGGAGGCGTGGGAGAGGGGGCTGTGCATGGGGCGGAGGGTGGGGTCGGTGGGGATGGGGAGGTGGGATGGGGCTTGGTGCTCGTCACGGCGAGATACCCGCGGCGAGCGCGGGTATGACGGATCTTGTTTGCGCGGGTGTGGCGGAGGCGGTGTGGCGCGGGTGTGGCGGAGGCGGTGTGGCGCGGGTGTGGCGGAGGCGGTGTGGCGCGGGTGTGGCGGAGGCGGTGTGGCGCGGGTGTGGCGAGGCGGTGTTGCGCGGGTGTGGCGGAGGCGGTGTGGCGCGGGTGTGGCGGAGGCGGTGTGGCGCGGGTGTGGCGGATCTCTGAATTATTGGGGGCGCGCTAGCGGGGGGCGCGGGCTTGGGCGGCTATGCGGGCGGCGGCTTTGGCGATTTCGGACTCTTCGGCCAGGTAGCCGTGCGCCGTCACGTTGAGCTGGGCGTCGAGCTTGTAGGCGAGCGGTTGGCCGGTGGGGATGTTGAGGGCGCTGATTGCGTCGTCGCTGATGCCTTCGAGGTGCTTGATCAGGGCACGGAGGCTGTTGCCGTGGGCGGCGATGAGCAGGCGCTCGCCGTCGCGGAGGGCGGGGGCGAGCTCGTCTTCCCAGCAGGGCAGCACGCGCTCGAGGGTGTCGAGCAGCGACTCCGCGTCTGGGGCGAGGTCCAGCTCTGCGGCCTCGGCGTAGCGCGGGTCGAAGCGGGGGTGCGACGGGTCGTCGCGCGGCAGCGGCGGGGGCGGCGTGTCGTAGGAGCGGCGCCAGATTTGCACCTGTTCTTCACCGTGCCGCGCGGCGGTTTCGGCCTTGTTGAGGCCCTGCAGCGCGCCGTAGTGGCGCTCGTTGAGCCGCCAGCGGCGCTCGACCGGCAGCCAGGCGGCGTCGAGCTCGTCGAGCACGATCCAGAGCGTGTGGATCGCGCGCTTGAGCAGCGAGGTCCAGGCGCGGTCGAACTCGATGCCGGCGGCCGCCAGCTGGCGGCCGGCGGCGCGCGCTTCCTCGATGCCGTTCGCGCTCAGGTCCACATCGACCCAGCCGGTGAAGCGGTTTTGCAGGTTCCACTCGCTCTGGCCGTGGCGGATCAGGACGAGGTTGGGTTGCTCGGGGGCGCTCATGGCCGCAGCTTATCCGTCGGTTGCGCGCGGCGCTGCTAGCGTACGCGCCAATGCGGGCGCACGAGCGGAGGACGCGCCATGGCCGATCCCGGAGCGCTGGAGCGGCGCGAGCAATCGTCCGACACCGTGTTCGGGGCGATTGTGCGCGGCGAGATCCCCGCCGATCTGGTCTATGAGGACGAGCTCTGCGTGGCTTTCCGCGATCTCAATCCGCAGGCGCCGGTGCATGTGCTGGTGATTCCGCGCGAGGGCATTGCGGGGTTGAACGAGGCGGGGGAGGCGGACCCGGCGCTGCTGGGGCATCTGCTGCAGGCGGCGGAGATCGTGGCGCAGCGCGAGGGGATTGTGGAGGGCGGCTGGCGGGTGGTGATCAATGTGGGCGCGGACGCGGGGCAGACGGTCGATCATCTGCACCTGCATGTGCTGGGCGGCCGCGCGCTGTCCTGGCCGCCGGGCTGAGGGGCGGGCGGGGCGATGTCGGCGCTTCTGGAAGTGGACGATCTGGCGCGCTATTTCGGCGGGCTGCGGGCCGTCGACGGGGCCAGCTTTGCGATCGAGCAGGGCGTAATCGCGGGGCTGATCGGCCCCAACGGGGCGGGCAAGACGACCTGCTTCAACTGCCTGGCCGGCTTCCTGCGGCCGAGCGGCGGGCGGGTGCGCTTTCGCGGCGAGGACATCACCGGAATGGCGCCGCACCGCGTCTTTCGCCGCGGCCTCGTGCGCACGTTTCAGATCCCTCAGGAACTGGAAACGATGACGGTGCTGGAAAACCTGATGCTGGCCGAGTCGGAGCAGAGCGGCGAGCAGATCTGGCGCAACTGGCTCACCCCCTGGCGGGTGCGGGGCGAGGAGCGCGCGCTGGAGGAGCACGCCCACGAAGTGCTGGAGCTGGTCGCGCTCGGGCATATGGCCTACGCCCAGGCCGGCACTCTCTCGGGCGGGCAGCGCAAACTGCTCGAACTCGGGCGCGCGCTGATGACGCACCCGCAGATGATCCTGCTCGACGAGCCGGCCGCGGGCGTCAACCCCTCGCTGCTGGTGCGGATCAGCGACGACATCCGCCGCTTCCGCGAGGAGTTCGGGATCACCTTTCTGATCATCGAGCACAATCTCGATCTGGTGCGCGAGCTCTGCCATCCGGTGGTGGTGATGGCGCGCGGGCAGGTGCTGGACATCGGCGCGGCGGACGATGTGCTCTCGAATCCCGAGGTCGAGGTGGCCTACCTGCGGGGCGCGCATCATGAGTGAGCGGAGCGAACAGAGCGAGCAAAGCGGCGACGAGGCCGCGCGGGCGGCGCACGCGGCGTTCACCGCCAACGGTGCGGAGCCGCTGGTGCAGATCCGCGGCCTGACGGCGGGCTACGTCTCCGGCATCGACATCATTCACGACGTCGATCTGGAGATGAACGCGGACGAGATCGTGACGATCATCGGGCCGAACGGGGCGGGCAAATCGACGCTGATCAAGGGGCTGATGGGGGCGCTGCCGTATGTGACGGGCGAGCGTCGGCTGGCGGGGCGCGACGTGAGCGATCTGGACGCGCCGCGGATGGTCGCGGCGGGGGTGGGCTACGTGCCGCAGCGCGAAAACGTCTTCGCCTCGCTCTCGATCCGCGAGAACCTGGAGATGGGCGGCTACCGCCGGCACGGCGATCTCGAGCAGCGGATCGATGAGGTGCTGGGGATGTTCCCGGTGCTGCGCGAGCGTCCACGTGAGCGGGCCAGCCGGCTCTCGGGCGGGCAGCGGCAGATGCTGGCGATCGCCCGCGCGCTGATGCTGGATCCGCATCTGCTCTGCCTCGACGAGCCGACCGCCAGCCTCTCGCCGGCGGCGCGGGTGGAGATCTTCGAGCGGGTCTCGGACATTCACCGGAACGGGGTGGGCGTGCTGCTGGTCGAGCAGAACGCGACCGAAGCGCTGCGCTGGTCCGATCGCGGGGTGGTGATGGTGAACGGCGAGAAGGCGCTCGACGCGCCAGCCGAAGAGATGCTGGCCAGCGGCGATGTGGGGCGGCTCTTCCTCGGCCGCGGGCTGGGCGAAGACGATGATGAGGGCAATGAGGGGGGGGGCGGCGATTCCGCCGACGACACGCTCGCGCCGGCCGGCGCGGAACGCGGTTAGAGGGGAGCCCGACATCGAGATCGCGCAGCTCGTCCTGGTCGGCTGGATTGTGGGCTCGATCATCGCCGTGGGCGCGGTGGGGGTGACGCTGGTCTACGGCATTCTCGGCGTGGGCGATTTCTCCTTTGGGGACAGCATGACGGCGGCGATGTTCGTCGTGTTGTTCGTGGTTTCGGTGGAGGGCGCGAATCTGGGTTTTCAGGGCGGCTCGTTCGGGCCGCTCTCGTTCGGCTGGGGGTTGGTGCTGGGGGGGCTGCTGGCGATCGTGGTCGTGGTCGGGCTGGCGCTGGCGTTGGAGCGGTTGGTCTATCGCAGACTTCGGCAGCGCGGGGGCGGGTTTTTCGTGTTCGCGATCGCCTCGCTGGGCATCGGGATCATGATTCGCGCGCTGGTGCAGCTGATCTGGGGGCCGAGCAACTTCCGCTTCACGCCGGGCATCCACAAGGCGATCGAGATCACCGAGGGCGTGCGGATCAAGCCGGATCAGATTTTCATCATCGGGTTGACGCTGCTGATCGGGCTGGGCGTGTATCTGCTGCTCTACCGCACGCGGTTCGGCAAGGCGATGCGGGCGACGGCGGACAACGCGGAGTTGGCGGAGGCGAGCGGCATCCGCACGGATCGCGTGCGGATGGGCACCTGGGCGCTGGGCGGTCTGCTGGCGGCGCTGGCCGGGGTGATGCTGGGGATTCAGACGGAGGTGCGCTTCGACTCGGGCTTCGTGCTGCTGCTGCCGCTCTTCGCGGCAGCGATTCTGGGCGGGATCGGCAGTCCCGGCGGCGCGCTGATCGGCGGGCTGGTGGTGGGCATCAGCCAGGAGGTTTCGACGCGCTGGATTGATACGGGCTTCAAGCCGGCGATTCCGTTCATCATCGTGACCGCCGTGCTGTTGCTGCGCCCGCGCGGGCTGTTTGGGCGGGACGCCTGATGCCGGTCGAAGAGCTCTTCCCCACGCTGGTCACGTTCAGCGGCGCGGTCAACTGGACCGTCGGCTTCCTGACCACGGTCTCGTTCTTCGCGATTCTCGCGCTGGCGCTGAACACGCAGTGGGGCGCGGGCATTCTCAACTTCGGGGTGGCGGCGTTCTTCATGGCGGGCGCATATGTGTCGGCGATCTTCACGCTGGATCCACCGCAGGCGCTGGAGAGCTACATCGGCGGCTGGGGCGCGCCGGTGGCGGTGGGCTGGCTGATGGCGGCGATCGCGGGGGGCGTGCTGGCACTGCTGCTGAGCATCCCGATGCTGCGGCTGCGCGACGACTTCCTGGCGATTATGACGATCGGCGTGGCCGCGATCCTGCGCAGCATCGCCAACTCGGTCGACGGGCTGGTCAACCGCGCGCGGGGGCTGAACGGACTGCCCCGCTTTCTCGAAGGGATCGCGGACCAGATCACGCCGGGCGAGGACTACCGCTGGTTCGCGCTGGTGGTGGCGCTGCTGTTCGTGGCGTTCGTCTTCTGGCTGGTCTCGCGCGCGGGCGCGTCGCCCTGGGGGCGGGTGCTGCGGGCGGTGCGGGACAACGAGGACACGGCGCGCGCCGCGGGCAAGAACACGGTGGCGTTTCGGGTTCAGGCGTTCGTGCTGGGCGGGGTGCTGATGGGTCTGGCGGGCGGGCTCTACGCGCACGAGATCAAGAGCATCGCGCCGGGCGGCTTCTCGAACGTGATCGGCACGTTCTTCGTCTGGACGATGGTGATTGTGGGCGGCAGCGGCAATCACAAAGGCGTGCTGTTGGGCGCGCTGGCGGTTGGCTTCTTCTGGTTCGGCGTGCCGCTGTTCCAGGAGAGCTTCCCGGACTGGCTCGGCTCGCGGGTGTTCCAGGTGCGGCAGCTGATCATCGGGGCGCTGATCGTGATCTTCCTGCTCTGGCGTCCGCAGGGTCTGCTGGCGGAGCAGGCGCGGGTGAGTCGGTTTGTGCGCAAGGGGCCGCGCAAGCCGGCGGAGGAGGACACTGAGCCTGCGCCGTCGTAGCAGCGCGGCGGGGGCGCGGCAGACGCGAAGCGGCCCCGCCTTATGTGTGTGTGAGGCGGGGCCGCTCGTTCGGGCTGTGGAAGCCGCGGCTATTCGAGGCTGAAGGGGATTTGCTCCACTTCCTCGATGCCACCGTCGGCGTAGCGCCAGATGCCGATGTAGCCGCTGGTCACGTCGCCGACTTCGTTCCAGTCGAGCGTCGTGGCCGCGCCCTCGTAGTCGATGTCGGAGCCGTTGCGCAGCGCCGCGAGACCGGCCGCGACGCCGGCCTCGCCAGCGATCACGATCTCGCCGCCGGGCGAGGAGACAATCGGGAGCGCGTCGCGGATCGCGATGCCGTCGGTGCTGCCGGCGGCTTCGATGGCCAGCAGCAGCACCATCGCGGCGTCGTAGGACTCGGCCACGAAGGGCAGCGCGGGGAGCGCGCCGTAGGCGCTGATGTAGGCGTCCTGCCAGGCGGCCAGCGAGGGCGTCTCGGGACCCGGCGCCTGCGCGGTGCCCGGCATGCCGTTGAGGTACTCGCCGCCGATCGCGTCAATCAGATCCTGGCTCTTGCTGCCGTCGACGAAGAGGAAGTCCTCAAAGAGGCCCTGTTCGAGCGCCTCGCGGATGAAGACCTGGGCTTCCTCGAAGGCGATCACGACCAGCGCTTCCGCGTCGTCCTCGGCGGCGCGCTGCAGTTCGGCGAGGTAGCTGGGCTGCGCGGTCGGCTGGTAGGAGACGAGGTTGGCGTCGCCGCTGAAGGACGCCTCAAAGGCTTCGGCCAGACCCTGCCCGTAGGGGTCGTCGCGGTACAGCACGCCGACCCGCTGGTAGCCCTGGTCGACCGCCAGCTGCGCGAGCACCGGGCCCTGCGCGGCGTCGGAGAGCGTGGCGCGGAAGAGGAAGCCGTCGTCGTCGGCCAGACTCAGCTGCGGCGAGGTCGCGGCCGGCGTCACGCAGGGCACCTGGAGCGGGCCGCAGATCGACTCGCCGACCGGCAGCGTCGTCGAGCTGGCCACCGGGCCGGCGATGGCCACCGCGCCCTCGACCTCGACCAGGCGGCGCGCTTCCTCGACCGCGCGGGTCGGATCGGTGTTGGTGTCGCCGGTGACGAGCACGACCTGGCGTCCCAGCAGGCCGCCGGCGGCGTTGATGTGATCCACCGCGAGCTGCGCGCCGTTGCCCATCTCCAGCCCGTACTCGGCCAGCGGGCCGCTGTAGTCGGCCAGCCAGGCGATCACGATCGGCGCGTCGTCGGAGGGCGCGTCCTCGCCCGAGCGCTGCGTGGGCATTGCGACGCTGGCGCCCGCGCCGAGGTCGATCGCCTGAACGCTGACCTCTTCGATCGCGCCGTTGGCGAACTGCCAGACGCCGATGAAGCCGGTGGTGACATCGCCCGCGGCGTTCCAGTCGACCGTGGTGGCGGCACCTTCGTAGTTGACGGACTCGCCGTTGGCCAAGGCGCGCAGACCGGCGGCGACGCCTTCGGCGCCGGCGGAGATGACCGCGCCATCGGGCGCGGCGACCATCCGCAGGTGGTCGCGCAGCAGCACGCCGTCGGTTGAGCCGGCGCTGGCCGCGGCCAGGCCGATCGCCACCGCCGCGTCGTAGGCCTCGCGCACGAACGGAATCGAGGGCAGCTCGCCGTACTCGGCCGTATAGGCGGCGTTGAAGTTGCGCAGCGAGTCGCTTTCGGGGCCGCTCGAGGGCGCGGTGCCCTTCATCCCGTTGAGGAAGCCCTGGCCGATCGCGTCGATCAGGTCCTGGCTCTTGGTGCCGTCGACGAACAGGAAGGTGTCGAAGATGCCGTTTTCGAGCGCCTCGCGGATGTAGACCTGCGCCTCGGTGGGGTAGCCGACCGCGATCAGCACTTCGCCGTTCGCGCCCGCCACGTTCTGCAGCTCGGCGAGGTAGGAGGTCTGGCCCTCGGCGTAAGCGACGCTGACGCTCTCGCCGCCCCAGGCCTCGAGGAAGGCGTCGGCCAGGCCCTGCCCGTAGGCGTTGTCGACGTAGAGCACGCTGACGTTGGAGTAGCCCTCATCGGCGGCCAGCTGGGCCAGCACGGGGCCCTGCGCGGCGTCGGAGACGGTGCTGCGGAAGAGGAAGCCGTTGTCGTCGGCGAGGGTGATCTGCGGCGAGGTGGCCGAGGGGGAGATGGTCGGGATGTTGGCCGGGCCGGTGACGGACTCGGCGACGGCCAGGGTGATGCCGCTGGCGAGCGGGCCGACGATCGCGTGCGCGCCCTCGACCTCGATCAGGCGGCGCGCCTCCTCGACGGCGCGGGTCGAGTCGAGCCCGGTGTCGCCGGTGACGACCTGCACATCCTGCCCGAAGACGCCGCCGGCGTCGTTGAGGTGCTTGACCGCCAGCCGCACGCCGGTCTCGATGGCGGGGCCGAACTCGGCGATCGCGCCGGAGTAGTCGGCCAGGAAGGCGATCTTGAGCGGGTCGCCGGTCGGCGCGGGCGGCTCTTCGTCCTGGCTCGGCGCGGGCTGCGCGGGCTGATCCTGCTGCTGGGCGGGGGTTTGCTGGGCGACCTGCTGCTGTTGCTGCTCGTCGTCGCCGCCGCAAGCGGCGATCAGGCCGGCGGCCAGCGCAAGCAGCGTGGCCAGCGCGGCCGCGCGGAGCCCCAGCCCCCGCGCCGCGCCTCGAATCGTTCGTGACATCGCGTTCTCCTCCTGATGCGTGATCGGCGCCCCGTCCTGGGGACGCCCGAATCGGAATTCGCGCACTGATGCTGTGAGCCTAACCCACACGCGCGCTAAGAATGCGCCGCGCACTGCACATAGTGGGCATCCCGTCATACCTGCGCTTGCCGCGGGTAGCTCGCCGTGGTGAGCACCACGCCCCGTTTCCGCCGCCCCGTCCCGCACACCCCCCACGCATCTCCATCGCTTCAGCGCCGGAATGAGGGAGGAGGCCGGGCGCGGCTCCGTGCAGAACTCCGCGAGATACCCGCGGCAAGCGCGGGTATGACGGAGGTGGAGCGGGCGCGGGTATGACGGAGGTGGGGCGGGCGCGGCTCCGTGCAGAACTCCGCGAGATACCCGCGGCAAGCGCGGGTATGACGGAGGTGGGGCGTGCGCGGGCATGACGGAGGTGGGGCGGGCGCGGCTCCGTGCAGAACTCCGCGAGATACCCGCGGCAAGCGCGGGTATGACGGAGGTGGGGCATGCGCGGGTATGACGGAGGTGGGGCGTGCGTGGGTATGACGGAGGTGGGGCAAGCGCGGGTATGACGGAGGTGGGGCGTGCGCGGGTATGACGGAGGTGGGGCGTGCGTGGGTATGACGGAGGTGGGGCAAGCGCGGGTATGACGGAGGTGGCCGGGCGCGGGTGTGACGGAGGTGGGGCGGGCGCGGCTCCGTGCAGAACTCCGCGAGATACCCGCGGCAAGCGCGGGTATGACCGAGGTGGGGCGGGCGCGGATATGACGGAGGTGGGGCGGGCGCGGGTATGACGGAGGTGGGTATGACGGGTCTAGAACTACTCCGCCTCGATTGCAACCGGCTCGCTGCTGAGCTCGCGGATGCCGCCTTCGGCGAACTGCCAGACGCCGATCCGGCCGCGCACCAGATCGCCGGCCGCGTCCCAATCAAGCGACGCGCCCGCGCCCTCATAGTTGACGTCCTCGCCGTTGCGCAGCGCGCGGAGGGCGGCGGCGACGCCGGCCGGGCCGGCCTCTACGACTGCCCCGCCCGCGCCGGCCACGGCGCGCAGCTGGTCGCGCATCGCTGCGCCGTCGGTGGAATTGGCCGCGACGGCGGCGAGGCCGAGCGCGATTACGGCGTCGTAGGTCTCGTGCGCGAACGCGATGCCGGGCAGCTCGCCGTACTCCGCCCGGTAGGCGGCGTTGAACGCGGCCAGCGATGCGCTGTCGGGATCGCTCGCGGGCGCGGTGCCCTTCATCCCCTCCAGCCGCTCCGCGCCGACCGCCTGGAGCAGGCCCAAGCTGCGCGTGGCGTCGACGAACAGAAAGCGCTCGAAGATGCCGCCGTCGAGCGCTTCGCGGACGAAGACCGCAGCATCGGCGGGGTAGGCGATCGCGATCAGCGCCTGCGCGCCGGCGGCGGCTGCCCGATCCAGCTCGTCGCGGTAGGACTGCGCGCCGCCCTGAATTGCGACGGCGATCGCGTCGCCGCCCCAGGCGTCGAGGAACGCCTCGGAAAGGCCGCGCCCGTAGGGGTCGTCGATGTAGAGGGCGGCGACGTTCGTGTAGCCCTCATCGGCTGCGAGCCGGGCCAGCGCGGGGCCCTGCGCGGTGTCGGAGATCGTGGTGCGGAAGAGGAAGTCGTTGTCCTCCGCCGCGGCCAGCGAGACGGCGGTGGCGGTGGGCGAGATGATCGGAATCTCGGCCGGCGCGGCGACCGACTCAGCCACGGCGATCGCCTGCTCAGCGGCGAGGGCGGCGACGATCGCCTGGACGCCCTCAACCTCGATCATCCCCCGCGCCTGCTCGACCGAGCGGTCCGCGTCGAGCCCGGTGTCGCCGATCACCAGCCGCACCTCGCGGCCCAGCACGCCGCCGCCCTGGTTGAGATGCTTGACGGCGAGCCGGGCGACTCTCTCCAACTGCGGTCCGAACTCGGCGATGGGGCCGCTGTAGTCGCTCAGATAGCCGATCGTCAGCGCTTCGGAGGCAACGGTGCGGTCCGCCTCGATCGTGATCAGCTCGTTGCTGAGTTCGCGGATGCCGCCCTCGGCGAACTGCCAGACGACGATGTGCCCGCGCAGGATGTCGCCGTTTTCGTCCCAGTCGAGCGCCGTCGCCTCGCCGTCGAGGTTGATGTCGATGCCCGCCGCGATCGCCCGCAGCGCTTGCGCCGCGCCCGCCGCCGAGGCGGGCACGCGCCGGCCGGGCGCGTCGGCAATCGTGTAGAGCGCGTCGCGGATCGCCGCGCCCTCGCTGCTGCCCGCCCAGGCCGCCGCGAGCATCAGCGCCAGCGCGGCATCGTAGGCCTCGCGCGCGAACGGCGAGCGCGGCTCCGCGCCGAAGGCGGCGCGGTAATCCGCTTCCCAATGTCCCTCGGCCTCAGTCAGGTGCCGGCCCGAGTAGCCAATCCCTTTCGCGCCCTCCAGCGCCTGCGGGTAGGCGTCGTAGAGCGCCTGCGAACGGTTGGTGTGCTCGAAGAGGAAATTGTCGAAGAGGTCCTGCTCAATCGCCGCCGCGATCGCCGCCTGCGCTTCGCGCGGCGCGGTGATCAACACCAGCGTGCGCGCGCCGCCGGCCGCCGCCGCGGCGATCTGCGCGGCGTAATCGTCGCCGTCGGGCGCGAGCGCGACCGAGCTCGCGGCGCCCGTGTAGTGGCTGACGAAATGACGGTGCAGATGCCGCCCCCAGAAATCGTCGCGGTAGACGACCGCCAGCTCGTCGTAGCCCTCGTCTTCGGCCAGCTGCGCCAGCGCGTCGGCCAGCGCGGCGTCGGAGATGATCGTGCGAAAGACGAACCCATCGTCGTCCAGGAAGCTGATCGCGGGCGACGACGCGGAGGGCGAGATAAAGGGGATTTGAAGCTCGGGGGCGATCGTCTCGCCGACCGCGGAGAGGCCGTGGCTGGTCAGCGGCCCGACGAATGCATGCACGCCCTCCTGCTCAACCAGCCGGCGCACTTCCGCGACCGCCGTCTGATCGTCGCCCGCGGTGTCGGCGGCGACGAACTCAACAGGCCGGCCGAAGACGCCGCCGGCGGCGTTGATGTGCCGGACCGCCAGCGTCGCGCCGTGCTCGGTGGCCGCGCCGAGCGCGCCCAGCGGCCCGGAGTAGACGCCGAGCATGCCGAGCTTGAGCGGCTCTTGCGTGGTGGGGATGGGCACTGCCGAGCTGTTGAGCCAGCGGCCCGACTCTGCGTCGGGCGGCACGAAGCGCAGCTCAGGGCGAATCCGCTCGCCCCACGCGCCGTCGGCTTGGCGGAATTGGACCGCGACTTCGGCGCGCCCATCTTCGAGCGGACGGACGGAGACGCGGACTTCGCCGCCAAGCAGGCCGGTCGAGAAGGCCGCGCCGACCGCGAGCGCGCCGAGCAGCGCGCCCGCCAGCAGCGTCAGGAAAAGCTTGAACATCGGGCGCTTCCTGTCGCTAGGGCTGCTGCGGCAGGCGCGGCTGCGCCGCGCCTACTGATCCTCGATGCGATCCTCGAACTCGCGGATCACCTCGATCTCGCCGCCTTCGTTGAAGCGCCAGATCTGGATGTGCGCGCTGACGATGTCGCCGTTGCGATCCCAGTCGAGCGCCGTCGCCTCGCCGTCGAGGTCGATGTCCTCGCCCCGGCGAATCGCGGCGAGCGCGTCGCGGATGCCGGCAGCGGAGGCGGGATAGCGCTGCCCGGGCGGGTTGGCGATGGTGCGCAGCGCGTCGCGAATCGCCACGCCGTCGTTCACTCCGGCGTACTCGGCCGCGAGCATCACCGCCACCGCCGCGTCGTAGGCCTCGCGCTGCACGTAGCTGGGCGCGACGCCGAACTCCGCCGTGAACTGCTCCTCCCAGTGCCCTTCGGCCTCGCTGACATGCAGACCGAGGTAGTCGACCCCGTGCGCCCCGTTGAGCAGCTCCGGATTGACCGCGTAGACCTCGGGATCGCGCAGCGCCGGGATCAGCAGGATGTAGTCGTAGGCGTCGGCGGGCGTGGCGCGGAAGAAATCCTTGGCGTCGTCGACGTCGCTGAGCATCACCAGCGAGCGGATGCCCGTGGCCGCGGCCTGCGCCGCCGCGGTCGCCGCGCCCGCCGCATCGTGCGGCGTCAGCGGGATGCGCCGGATCTCACCGTCGTAGTGGCGCTCAAAGGCCTTGAGCACATGCTGCCCCCACGATTCGTCCCAGTAGGCGACCAGCATCTCCTCGTGGTGCCCCTCGTCGTGCGCGAGCTTGGCCAGCTCGTCGGCGATGAATGTGTCGGAGATGATCGCGCGGAAGAGGAAGTCGTCGTCGCGCAGCTCGGAAATCGCCGGCGACGCCCCGCCGGGCATCACGAACGGCACGCGCAGCTCGCCCGGCACATCGTCGCCGATGCCCGTCGCGACGAGGCTGTAGAGCGGTCCGACGATGGCGGTGACGCCCTGCTCGCGGACGAGCTTGCGCGCCGCCGCGCCGGCCTGCTCCGGGTCGGTCGCGGTGTCCGCGCGCACCGGGATCACCGGCTGCCCGAACACGCCGCCCGCCTCGTTGACATGCTTGAGCGCCAGCTCAATCGGCGGCACCGCGTTGTTGCCCCAGTAGCCGTCGTTCAGTCCGCTGAAGGGCAGCAGCAGGCCCAGCCTCAGCTGTTCCGCCTCTTCCGCTTGCGGGATCGCGACGGGCGAGCTGTTCAGCCAGCGGCCCGCCTCCGCGTCGGGCGGGACGAAGCGCAGCTCGGGGCGAATCCGCTCGCCCCACGCGCCGTCGGACTGGCGGAATTGGACGGCGACTTCGGAGCGTCCGTCATCAAGCGGCCGCAGCGAGACGCGCACATCATCCGCGCCGTGCCCCCCAGAGAGCGCCGCGCCCAGCGCCAGCGCGCCCAGCGCCGCGCCGACCAGCAGCGTCAACACCAACCTCATCATCGCGGATCTCCCCTCTCCCAATGCAGGCCAAGCCCGCCAGCCGCCCCGCAGGCTACCCGATCAAGCCGTTTTGCACATTTTGCCTTTGTGGTGTAGAATAACTGTTCGCTCAAGCTGTTATGCTGGTGGGCGACGAGGAATGACGGCATGGCGCACGACGTATCCGCACACACGCAACGCACCGCCCGCCAGCTGCATGTCGCCCTGCCCGACGGACTGACGCCCAACGCGCGGCTCAAGCTGGACGGGCTTGAACTGCTGGGGCGTCTGCCCGCCGCGGCGATTCCCGCCGCTTTCTTCGATCCGCAGTACCGCGGCGTGCTCGATCATCTGGCCTACGGCAACGAGGGCGAAACCCGCGGCAAAGCGCGAGCCGCCTTGCCGCAGATGAGCGATCAGCTGATCGCTCAATTCATCCGCGAGCTCGACCGCATCCTGATCGCGAGCGGCCATCTCTTCCTCTGGATGGACAAGTTCCACCTCTGCACCGGCTTCCGCGACTGGCTGGCCGATACGTCGCTCGATGTGGTTGACATGATCACGTGGGACAAGCAGCGGATCGGGATGGGCTACCGCACGCGGCGTAAGTCCGAGCACCTCGTGGTCCTCCAGAAAGCGCCGCGGCGGGCGAAGGGCGTTTGGCGGGTGCATACGATTCCTGATGTGTGGTCGGAGTCGGTCCCGAACCAGAAGGGCGTCCACCCCAAGCCGGTCGGGCTGCAAGCCGCGCTGATCGGGGCGGTTACGGATCCTGGGGATGTGGTGGTGGATCCGGCTGCCGGCACGTTCTCCGTGCTGGACGCCTGCGTTCGGAGCGACCGCGTCTTTCTGGGGTGCGATATCAACGGGTGAGTCTGCATCCTTTCCGTCATACCCGCGCTTGCCTCGGGTATCTCGCCGAGCACAGCACAGAGCCCCGCCGACTGTCTGCGCTGGGGCTGCACCCGAACTGAAGCGTTGTCGCGCGCTTGGGTTCCTGCCTGCGAGGAATGGCGGAGGGGCGCCGGGGCGATGGCGGGGTTGGGTGCCGGGTACAGCGAGGTACCCGCGGCAAGCGCGGGTATGACGGATCTTGCTCGCGCGGGTATGACGGGGTAGCGCGCGGGTATGGCGGGGTAGCGCGCGGGTGCGGCGGGGTAGCGCGTGGGTGCGGCGGATCTGGTTTGCGCGGGTGTGGCTGAGGTGGGGGGTGGGTGTGACGGATCTGGCTTGCGCGGGGGAGGTGGGGACGGGGCTTGGTGCTCATTGCGGCGAGATACCCGCGGCAAGCGCGGGTATGACGGATCTAATTTTGCGCGGGTATGGCAGAGTTGTTGCGCGGGGGCGGCGGAGGCGTTTGCGCGGGGCGGCGGAGTTGCGGCGCGGGGGCGGCGGGAGGCGCGGACGGGGCGCTTAGTCGAAGGCGGCTAGCACCTGCTCGTCGAACTGCTCGTAGAGGCGGGGGTTGTTGGGGATCGACTCGAAGACGAAGCCGACGATGCCTACGGCGGCGTAGGACTCGAAGACCTTGATCAGGTGGTCGGGCGGACCGATGGGGAGGCCGGCTTTCTGCTCGTCGGTCATGCCGGCGCCGTGGACCTCGCGCAGACGGTCGATTTTGGACTGCTCGGTGACCAGCGCCGGGCGCATCACGGTGGTCAGGACGATCTCCGACGGGTCTCGGCCCGCGTCCTCGCAGTGTTGGTGAATCACCCCGATCAGGCGCTCCACCTCCTGCGGCGTGCCGCGCACGTTGCAGATGTCCCCGTGGCGGGCCAGCGTGCGCAGGGTGCGCTTTTCGCCGTTGCCGCCCAGCATGATCTGGATGAAGCCGTCCTCGTGGTCGGGATGCACACGCGGCGCGAACGGCGCGTTGTCCAGCTGGTAGTACTCGCCCTGAAAATCGACCGGTCCTTCGGCGTGGAATAGCGCGCGGATCAGCTGCACCGCCTCTTCGAGCCGATCCGAGCGCTCTTTGAGCGGCGGGAAGTCCCAGCCGTAGGCGGCGTGCTCGCGCTCGTGCCAGGCCGCGCCGATGCCCAGGATGGCGCGGCCGCGCGTGTTGTGATCCAGCGTCGCCGTCATCTTGGCGACGAGCCCCGGATTGCGGTAGGTGACGCCGCTGACCAGCGTGCCCAGCTTGAGCGTGGTGGTCGCTTCGCCGATCGCCGCGAGCGTCATCCAGCCTTCGAGCGAATCGCCCGTCTCGTCCATGAACGCCAGCGGCGGCACGAAATGGTCGTAGGTCCACGCGCTGCTCCAGCGGGTGGCGTCCATCGTCTGCGCCACATCGCGCATCAGCGACCAGTCGGTCTGATTGCCCGGGATCTGCGCACCGAAACCAAGTTGCATCGTCGCCGCTCCTTACCTGTCCTGCTGTGACCGGCCGCGGCTCAGGCGCCGCGGTAGTTGGGTTCGCGCTTCTCGGCGAAGGCTTTGGGGCCCTCGACAAAGTCCTCCGTGCGGCGCACCTGCTGCGAGAGCAGCGCCTCGAGCCGGATGCCCTCATCGATCGGCAACGAGAGGCCGCGCACGGCGGCCTCCTTGATCGCCCGCTGCGTCAGCGGCGGACCGGCCGTGAGCCGCTCCGCCACCGCGCGCGCCTCGGCCAGCACCCGCTCCTGCGGCACGACGCGATTGACCAGGCCGCACTCGTAGGCCCGCTGCGCCGTGATCTGTTCGCCCAGCAGCAGCAGTTCCATCGCCACCGCCCAGGGCAGCTGGCGCGGCAGCCGCTGCGTCGCGCCCAGCGTGGGCAAAATGCCCCAGCGCACCTCGGGCAGACCGAAGCGGGCGCGCTCCGAGGCGATCCGAATGTCGCAGGCGCTGAGCAGCGTCATCCCCGCCGCCAGGCAGTAGCCGTTGACCGCCGCGATGACCGGCTTCCAGATCTGCACGCCGTCGTCGATCATGTTGCGGGCACCGGGCTGGAAGAGTTGCCAAGCGCCTTGATCGGGGCGGTTGGGGATCGTCTTCTTCAAGTCCGCGCCGGCGCAGAAGGCGCGGTCGCCCGCGCCGGTCACGATCGCCGCCCAGATTTCGGGGTTGTCGCGAATCTCCGCCCAGCATTCGGCGAGGGCGGCGATCGTCTCAGGGTCGAGCGCGTTCATCGCCTCGGGGCGGTTGAGCGTCACCGTCGCGACGCGATCGGCGACTTCAAACAGGACCGACGGCTCACCCGGCATCGGCAGCTCCTCGCTTGCGCGAGGGTAGCAGCCGCCCACCCTATACTGCGTTGGCAGCCAGACCAGTTTCCCGCCCAACGGAGCCGCCATGTCCTACGACCACATCCTCTACGACGCCGACAACCGCGTGGCGACGGTCACGCTCAACCGCCCGGAGAAGCTCAATGCGCTCTCCAATGAGCTGCGGGGCGAGATGTTCCACGCGCTCAAGCGGGCCGAGGCCGACGCGGCGATCGGGGTGGTCGTGATCAAGGGGGCGGGGCGCGCCTTCTCGGCCGGCTACGACCTCCAGCCCTCGCCCTCCGAAAACCCGCACGTCAATGAGTGGACGCGGCTGCCCGACACGGGCACGACCCACCCGCAGCACTACGACTGGTCGCGCCACGCGGTGATGGGCAACTTCATCATCTGGGAGCTGGCCAAGCCGGTGATCGCGCAGGTGCACGGCTACTGCCTGGCCGGCGCGACCGAGCTGGCCTCGGCTTGCGACCTGCGGATCATCGCCGAAGATTGCCAGGTCGGCTATCCGCCCGTGCGCGCGATGGGCACGATGGACGCGATGTGGGCGCCCTGGCATCTGCCGCAGGCCAAGGCGCGCGAGTTCGCCTACCTCGGCGACCCGCACTCCGGGGCCGACATGTACCGCTGGGGCTGGGCCAACTACTGCCTGCCGGCCGACGACCTCGACGAGTTCACCCAGGAGTTCGCGGCGCGGATGGGGCACATCGACAACCACCTGCTGATGTACTCCAAGCGCTCGGTGAACCGCGCCTACGAAATCCAGGGCTACAAGACCGCGATGATCTCCGGCACCGACGTCGAGGCGATGAGCAAGCACCGCCCGGAGGCGGGCGAGTGGCGGATGCGCGTGGAGCGCGACGGGCTGAAGGGCGCGCTCGAGTGGCGCGACGGCCCCTTCCGCGACTTCCGCGGCGCGCGCGCCAACGCGCCGCACGACCGCGCTCTGGCGGCGGGCTCGGCTGCGCCTTCCAAGCCCAGCTGGGACTGAGGCCCGCCCCCACTCCGTCATTCCTGCGCGGGTAGGGGACCCACGCGCAGCACCCCACCTCACCCCGGACCGTCCGGCTGCGCTCGGGTGGGGCTCGCGCGGGGGAGGTGGGAACGGGGCTTGGTGCTCATTGCGGCGAGATACCCGCGGCAAGCGCGGGTATGACGGATCTTGCTTGCGCGGGTGTGACGGATCTTGCTCGCGCGGGGTAGCGCGCGGGTGCGGCGAATCTGGTTTTGCGCGGGGGAGGCGGGGACGGGGCTTGGTGCTCATTGCGGCGAGATACCCGCGGCAAGCGCGGGTATGACGGATCTTGCTCGCGCGGGTGTGACGGATCTTGTTTGCGCGGGGTAGCGCGCGGGTGCGGCGGATCTGGTTTTGCGCGGGGGAGGCGGGGACGGGGCTTGGTGCTCATTGCGGCGAGATACCCGCGGCAAGCGCGGGTATGACGGATCTTGGCTCGCGCGGATATGACGGATCTTGGCTCGCGCGGGTGTGACGGATCTTGCTCGCGCGGGATAGCGCGCGGGTGTGGCGGATCTGGCTTGCGCGGGTGTGGCTGAGGTTGGGGGTGGGTGTGGCGGATCTGGTTTTGCGCGGGGGAGGTGGGGACGGGGCTTGGTGCTCATTGCGGCGAGATACCCGCGGCAAGCGCGGGTATGACGGATCTTGCTTGCGCGGGTGTGACGGATCTTGCTCGCGCGGGTGTGACGGATCTTGCTCGCGCGGGTGTGGCGGATCTTGCTTGCGCGGGGTAGCGCGCGGGTGCGGCGGATCTGGTTTGCGCGGGGGAGGCGGGGACGGGGCTTGGTGCTCATTGCGGCGAGATACCCGCGGCAAGCGCGGGTATGACGGATCTTGCTTGCGCGGGTGTGACGGATCTTGCTCGCGCGGGTGTGGCGAGCAAGGGTGTGGGAATGCGGAGTTTTGGAGAGAGGGAGAAGTGTGGACACGCCCTGACCAACCCTCTGCGTCCTTGCGGCCGAGCTCGCTACGATGATCGCACGGGTCTCGGATGCCTTGGGGGTGTCGGCAGCGTGCGAGCGGAGCTTCGGCAGCGGTTGGTCTTGGCGGGGCTGTGCGCCGCGATTGCGGCGGGGCTGGCCGCGGTTGCGCTGCGGCTGGGGCCGGGGCTGGATTCGACCGTGTTCGCGCCGATCATCGGAGCCGCCGTCGCGGCGACGTTTCTGCTCGGGCGAAAGCGCGGTGCGGGCGGCCTGCTCGCCGCCTACTTCGTCGCCCTCGCCTTCTTCACCCAACTGCGCGACGCCGCCGACGAAACCGGCGCGGCGGCGCTCTCCGACTACGTGATCGACTGGGAGCTGTGGATGTTCGGCGGGGTCGCGCCCTCGGCCTGGCTGCAGGCGCGGCTCGGCGGGGTAGGGCCGGAGCCGGGCTGGATCGCCTACGTCTCCGCCTTTGTCCACTGGATGTGGTTCGTCTTCCCCCACGCCGTGGTGCTGGGCGCGTACCTCTTCGCGCGGCGCCACGCCGCGCGGGTGATCCTGACCATGACCGCCGTCTTCTACCTCGGCGTCACGCTCTACTTCCTCACCCCCACCGCGCCGCCCTGGATGGCGGCGGAAAACGGGCTGCTCGACGGCGTGGTGCGGGCGATGCACAACGTCGGCCCCGCGATTCTCGGCGAGTCGCTCTACACCAGCGCGTTCGACGCGCTGGCCGAGCCCAACCCCAGCGCGGCGATGCCCTCGCTGCACTTCGCCGCCTCCTTCGTCGCCGTGCTGATCGGGCTGGTGCTGCGCTCGCGGGCGCTGGTCGCCGTCTCGCTGGCCTACTCGCTGGCGCTCGCCTTCGCGCTCGTCTACCTCGGCGAGCACTACGTGGCCGACATCCTGGCCGGAGCGGGCGTCGCCGCAATCGCGTTCCTCGCCGTCGAGCTGAGCCGCAGCGCCTGGCGGGCGGCCGCGGCGCGGCGCGCCCAGCTGGCAGCCGCCGCGCGCCGCAGCGAAGAGCGCCTGCGCGAGGCGCTGCGCCGACCGGGCCGGCGGCTCCAAGCCAGCTGAGCGATGGGCGCGCTTCGCGCCCCCTGGCTGCGCCCGCTGCTGGGCCTCGCCGTCAGCAGCGGCTTCATCCTGCTCTTCCTGCGCAACACCGACTTCGGCGGCGTCGCCCGCGCCTTCACCGAAGCCTCCCCGCTCTGGATCGTCCCCGCGCTCGGCGTCTACTTCGCCGGCATCGCCGCCCGCGCCGCCCGCTGGCACTACCTCCTGCGCCACCTCCAGCCGATCGCCTGGTGGCGGCTCTTCCCGATCGTGGCGATCGGCTTCGGCGTCAACAACGTGCTGCCGCTGCGCACCGGCGAACTGGTGCGGGCGCACGTGCTCGCGCAGCGCCACGACATCTCGCGGGCGAGCGGACTCTCGAGCATCTTTATGACGCGCGTCTACGACGGGCTGATGCTGACGGTCTTCCTCTGCGTGGGCGTGGGTTGCAGCCTCGCCGCGGTCGGGGGAATGGTCTGGGCGGGACCGGCGCTCACCGCCGGAATGGGCTTCCTCGTCTTCGGGATGATCGGCGCGTTCCTGCTCTTCGGCGCCGTCGCGCGGCATCCACAGCGCGCCGAAGAAATGCTCGCGCGAGTCGTCGGCCGCATCCCTTGGGGCGCGGAGCGAATCCAAAGCTGGCTCGGCCCGGTCATCGCCGGAATGGGCGCGCAGGCCAACCCGGCCCAGGTGCGCGGCGCGCTCTGGACCAGCCTGATCGCCTGGGCGCTGGAAGCCGTGATGTACGCGATGGTCGGCGAAGCCTTCGGCCTCGGCCTGCCCTTCCCCGTCTACCTGCTCGTCGCGGCCGCGGCCAACATCCTGATCACCGCGCCCTCGACCAGCGGCGGGGTCGGTCCGTTCGAGTGGGCGACCAAGGCCGTGCTGCTGATCTACCTGCCTCAACTGGGCGACCTGGACGCCGGCGTAGGCGCGGAGGAAGCGGCGATCGCCTACGCGGCGACGCTGCACGCGCTGGTCCTCATCCCAATCTCAATCGTCGGCCTCGCCTCGCTCTGGCTATTCCACATACCCCTACGCCGCCGAGCCTGGGCAAACAGCCCATAGCCCGCCCACACCCACCCACGTCATTCTCCTGCGCCTCTCCCCGCCACCCTCGCGCCCCCCAACCGCCATTCCCGCGCCCCCTCCGTCATTCCTGCGCAGGCAGGAACCCCCTCAGGGCGACACGCCCGTCGGTGGCGCTTGCCCGCTCGTGTTCAGACCCCAGCAGGCAATCGCGCCGTCGGTCTTGATGCCGCAGGTATGGCTGTGCCCCGCCGCGACCGCCGTGTAGGTGCCCGCGGGGACCGTGGTCCGGCCATTGCCGCTGGCGCCCCAACACTCGATCGCCCCCGTGCTGCGCAGCCCGCAGGTATGGAACCGGCCCGCGCTGACCGCAGTGAACGTTCCCGTCAGCGTGGAGGTATTGCTCTGACCGAAGTTGTCCGCACCCCAGCAGACGATCGCGCCGGCGCTGGTCACGGCGCAACTGTGCGAGCCGCCGGCGCTTACCGCGCTGAAGCCGCTGCCCGAGGGCGCGTTGAGTCGATTGTTGGCGTTGTAGCCCCAACAGGAGATCGCGCCCGCGCTGCTCAGCGCGCAACCGTGATTCTCGCCCATCGACACCGCTGTGAAGCTGCTGCCCGCAGGCGGCATGTTATCGGTAAAGCTGGTCGTCCCCCAGCAGGCGAGCGTGCCCGCGCTGCGGATGGCGCAGGTCACACTGCCGGCAGCGACCGCCGTGAACGTACTGGATTGCGCCTGCGCCGTGGTCGGACGCGCAGTACTCAATCCCCAACAGGAGAGCGCGCCGGCGCTGGTCAGCGCACAGCTCTGAGAGGTGCCTGCGCTGACCGCAGTGAAGCTGCTGCCGGAGGGATCGGCGTCCTGGCCGTTCGTGTTACTGCCCCAGCAATCGATCGTCCCCGTACTGCGCCGCGCGCAGGTGTGAAACTGGCCCGCGCTCAGCGTCGTAAAAGTCGTCGTCGGAGTCGGTGTCGGCGTGGGTGTGGGAGTTGGCGTTGGCGTCACAGGGTCCGGCGTTGCGCCGCCATCGTCGCCGCTTGAGCTATCCGCGACGGTCCGAGTAGCCGGTGTCGGCGCGAGCTCTGCGATCAGCTCAGGCAGGCGATCATCCTGTCCGCCCCAGCAGCGAGCACTCGCGCGGCCTAGTGCGCACGAATGGCGCATCCCCGCGCTCACCGCGACATAGCGTCCGGACGGAGCGTTGGACTGCCCATAGCGATCATCCCCCCAACATTCAATCGCCCCCGACTCCCGCAGCCCGCACGAGTGCCACGCCCCCGCGCTGACTTGTGTGAAGACTCCCGACGGCGCGTTGAGTTGGCCGAAGTTGTTCAGCCCCCAGCACTCCACCGCGCCGCTCTCGCGGAGCGCGCAGCTGTGCGTCGTGCCGACGCTCACCTGCGTGAAGACTCCCGATGGCGCATCAGCGCGCCCAAGGCTGCCGCGCCCCCAGCAGGTGATCTCGCCTGAAACGCGCAGCCCGCAGGCGTGCAGATAGCCCGCGCTAACCGCGCTGAACTCCCCCTCTGGCGGGTCCGCCTGCCCATAATCGAGCACGCTGCGCCCGAAGCTGCTGGTGCCCCAGCACTCGAGCTGGCCCGTATCGCGCACGGCGCAAGCGAACTGCCAGCCCACCGCCACATCAACGAACGCGCCGTCAGGCGCGTTCGAGTCGCTGCCCCAGCAGACGACATCCCCACTTCCCCGCCGAATCGCGCAGTTATGCCACGCCCCGGCGCTCACCGCCGCGTAACGGCCCTCCGGAACATCGCGCAGCGCGGATGAGTTGCCGCCCCAGCAGCGGATTAGGCCGTCGGCGCGGAGCGTGCATTGATGCTCGCCGCCCGCGTCGAGCGCGAGATAGCGGCCGGTTGAGGTGGGGGTGGCGGCCTGGGCGAGGGTCAGTGCGGCG
This sequence comes from Dehalococcoidia bacterium, assembly GCA_965203165.1. Lineage (GTDB taxonomy): Bacteria > Chloroflexota > Dehalococcoidia > Bin125 > Bin125 > CATQGW01. The sequence goes on along the minus strand of OZ241849.1, from coordinate 2,403,654 downwards.
AGCAGGAGCGCGGCGATCGCGAGGGCGATCGGGAGGAATTTATCCCCCCCCCCCCCCCCCGATCGCGCAAGCGCCGCCGCCGCGCGGCGGGCGCGTTGGGCGGCGGTCGGGAGGTTGGCGGTGTGGTTCACGGTTGTCACTGTACACCAGTGGGGCGCCTGCGTGATAGCGGGGCTTGGGGCGCGGGGGAACTGGGCGCGGGGCTTGGTGCTCGGCACGGCGAGATACCCGCGGCAAGCGCGGGTATGACGGATCTGGGGCGCGGGTGTGACGGAGCTTGGGGCGCGCGGGTGTGACGGGGCTTGGGGCGCGGGGGAGCTGGGCGCGGGCTTGGTGCTCGGCGCGGCGAGATACCCGCGGCAAGCGCGGGTATGACGGATCTGGGGCGCAGGGGTGTGACGGGGCTTGGGGCGCGGGGGTGTGACGGTCTAGCTCGCGCGGGTGTGACGGGGGTGGCGAGCGCGGGTGTGGCGGAGCTTGGGGCGCGGGGGAGCTGGGTGCGGGGCTTGGGGCGCGGGGGAGCTGGGCGCGGGCTTGGTGCTCGGCGCGGCGAGATACCCGCGGCAAGCGCGGGTATGACGGATCTCTTTCGCGCGGGTGTGACGGAGGTGGGTGCGTGGGTGTGGCGGGGCTTGGGGCGCGGGGGAGCTGGGCGCGGGGCTTGGTGCGCAGCGCGGCGAGATACCCGCGGCAAGCGCGGGTATGACGGATCTAGGTGCGCGGGTGTGGCGGAGGTGGGAGCGCGGGGGTGTGGCGGGGCTTGGGGCGCGGGGGAGCTGGGCGCGGGGCTTGGTGCGCAGCGCGGCGAGATACCCGCGGCAAGCGCGGGTATGACGGATCTGGCTCGCGCGGGTGTGGCGGGGGAGGGGCGCGCGGGTGTGACGGGGGTGGCGAGCGCGGGTGTGGCGGATCTAGGTGCGCGGGTGTGGCGGGGGTGGGTGCGCGGGGGAGCTGGGCGCGGGGCTTGGTGCTGGTCGCGGCGAGATACCCGCGGCAAGCGCGGGTATGACGATCTTGCTCGCGCGGGTGTGACGGAGGTGGGTGCGCGGGTGTGGCGGTCTAGCTCGCGTGGGTGGGGCGGGGGAGGGGCGCGAGAGTGACGGGGAGGGGAGGCGGGTGCGAATGGGGCGTAGCCTTGATCGCGCAGTTGGCGCGGTGTGAATGAGGGAGGCTCAGGATGACTGACAGTTCGCGGAATGGCGGGCGGCTCGACGGGCCGCTCAGCGGGCGACTTGACGGGCCGTTGGATGGGCTGCGCGTGCTCGACCTCTCGCGGCTGGCCCCGGGGCCCTACTGCTCGATGCTGCTCGCCGACATGGGCGCGGAGGTGATCCTGATCGAGGAGGCCGGCCGACCCGGCGGGCGGCGCAGCGCCGAGGCGCAGGCCGCGCCCGACCCCAACGAAGAGCGGCGGCGCTACTCGTCTTACGCGCTGGGTCGGGGCAAGCGCTCGATCGGGCTCAACCTCAAGTCCGAACAGGCGCGCGGCATCTTCTACGAACTGGCCAAATCGGCCGATGTCGTGCTCGAAGGCTTTCGCCCCGGCGTGGTTGAGCGGCTCGGCGTGGACTGGGCAACGCTGCGCGAATTGAACCCCCGCCTGGTCTACTGCTCGCTCTCCGGCTTCGGCCAGAGCGGTCCCTACGCGGCGCATGTGGGGCACGACATCAACTACATCGCGACCGGCGGCGCGCTGGGGATGATCGGCGATCGCGAGGCCGGCGGGCGTCCCGCGATTCCGGTCAACATCATCGCCGATTTCGCCGGCGGCGGGCTGATGGCGGCGTTCGCAATCCTCTGCGCGCTGCAGGCCCGCGAGCGCACCGGCGAGGGGCAATACATCGATCTGGCGATGTCCGACGGCGTGCTCTCGCTGATCACCTCGGCGCTGGCGGGGCACGAAGGGGCGGGCGCGGACATGCGCCCCGCCGCGCACATGCTCAACGGCGCCGCGCCGCACTACCAGGTCTACGAAACCAGCGACGGGCGCTGGTTCTCGGTCGGCTCGATGGAGCCCTACTTCTACGCCAATCTGTGCCGCGCGCTGGACTGCGAGGAGTTCATCGCCGATCAGGGCGCGACGGATCCGCAGCGCCGCGCGGAGATCGCGGAGCGCTTCGCCGCCGCGTTTCGCACGCGCACCGCCGACGAGTGGCACGAGCTGCTCAACGAAATCGACGTCTGCGCCAAGCCGGTGCTCTCGCTCGATGAGGCGCTGATCGATCCGCACAATCTGGCGCGGGGAATGGTGGTGGAAGTCGAGACGCCCGAGGGCGGGCAAATGCGCCAGGCGGGCGTCGCGCCCAAGCTCAGCGCGACGCCGGGCCGGATTCGCGGCGGCGCGCCGCGCCGCGGTCAGGACAGCGACGAGCTATTGGCGTCGTTGGGCTTCACCGCCGAGGCGATCGCCGAACTGCGCGCGGGCGAAGTCGTCGCCTGAGGCGCGGGCGCCGAGCTGAGCGCGATCCCGCTGCGCGCCTGCTCGCGCGCGTGCGAGCGACGCCAGAAGACGGCCAGGCAGCCGCCGATCACCAGCAGCGCGGCCAGGCAGACGGTGAAAGCGGCCTGAAAGCTGAAGCCGTCGACCACGACGCCGATCGAGGTGACGCAGCCGGCCATCAGCAGGCCGGTGAAGAGCTCGTAGATCGAGAGCACGGTGGCGCGCTGGTCGGAGGGGATGCGGCGATTGATGTAGCCGGTCGCGATCGGCCCGATCATCCCGTGCAGCACCGCCAGCGAGCCGATCGCGGCGATCACCCAGAGCGAGTTCCACAGCGCCAGCGGGACGAAGAGCAGCACCGCGACGAGCAGCACGACCGGCAGCGCGCGCCGCTCGCCGAAGCGCCCGGCCACGCCCGCCGCCAGCAGCGAGCCCACCACTAGACCGGCGATCGGCGGGATGATCAGCACCGAGTAGAGCAAGCCGGTGTCGACCGCCTCGCGCGGGTCGATGCCCTGCTCGCGCACGAAGGGCTGGATGAAGAAGTCGGGCATCTCGATGAAGACGACCATGCAGGTGGCGAAGAGGATGATCGCGAGCAGCGACTTGCGCCGCCAGACGGTCAGCCAGCCCACCCACATATTGCCGATCACGCTGCGCGCGGTCGACGCGGCGGCGGGCGCCTGCCCGCCTTGACCATTTTGTCCGTTTTGGCCGTTCTGTCCACTGAGGCCGGCGGCCTGGAATGCGATCTCGGCCTCGCGGCGCGGCGGCTCGCGCAGCAGCAGCGCGATCAGCGCGCTGGCCGCCATCGGCGCCACGCCAATCAGAATCGTGTTGGTGAACCCGACCAGCGCGGCGAGCGGGCCGCCGAGCAGCATCGCGGCGACCATCGCCGCGAACGAGAGCGCCTCCGAGCGCCCGACATGCTTTTCATATTCGTTGGTGCGGCCCAGCTGCCGCAGCGTGTCGAAGAGCAGCGCGTGCCCCGCGCCCGAATGCAGCGTCATCGCCAGCGCCATGATCGCGTAGCAGACCGCGAGCATCTCGTAGCTGCTGCTGAAAGCGAAGAAGATCGAGGCGATGGTGAAACCACAACCGCCCAGAAAGAGCGAAACCCGACGCCCCCAGCGGTCGGCGATCGCCCCCGTCGGCACCTCCGCGATCACAATCGTGACCCAGAAAATCGACTCCATCGCGGCCACCTGGGTGATCGACATGCCGCGCCCGTCGATCAGGTAGATCATCCAGATTGGCATCCAGACCAGGAAGCCCGTGGCGCCGTAGAAGAGGTAGTAGACGCGCAGGTTGCGCGCGAAGCGCCGCCGCGCGTCGAACAGCGAGCCTGCGCCGTGGCCGTTGAGCGAGCCGTTGAGCGTCGGGGGGATGGACATGGCGCTTCGATCGTCGCGGCGCGCGCGCCGGGTCGGTCAGGCGGGTCGGTCAGGACAGCGGGGGACCGCTGATGTCGGTGGGCGCCGCGGCGGCGGCTACGGGCGCGGGAGCGCGCGGGTTCGTCGCCTGCGGCGCGGGCACGAAGTTGAGCGCGATCCCGTTGCGCGCCTGCTCGCGCGCGTGCGCGCGCCGCCAGGTCAAGGCGAACAGCCCGCCCGCCACCAGCAGCACCGCCAGGCAAAGCGCGAACGCCCACTGGAAGCTGAACAGATCGGCGGCGCTGCCGACCAGCGGCGTGCAGGCCGCCATCAGCGCGCCCATCGACAACTCGAACATCGAGAGCACCGTGGCGCGTTGGTCGGACGCGATGCGGCGGTTGATGTAGCCCGTCGCGATCGGGCGAATCATCCCGCGCAGCACCGCCACGAAAGCGATCGCGATGATCACCCAGAGCGAGTTCCACAGCATCAGCGGCACGAACAGCACGATCCCGGCGAGCAGCAGCAGCGGCAGCGCGCGCCGCTCCCCGAAGCGCCCGGCCACGCCCGCCGCCAGCAGCGAGCCGATCACCATCCCCGCGATCGGCGGGATGATCAGCCCCGAGTAAACAAACCCCGTATCCAGCGCGTCGCGCGGGTCGATGCCCTGGAAGCGCACGAACGTCTGGAGGAAAAACTCGGGCATCTCGAAGACGACGCTCATCAGCGTGGCGAAAATGATGATCGCGAACAGCGCCTTGCGCCGCCAGACCGTGAACCAGCCGACCAGCATGTTGCGCAGCACGCTCTGCGGCGGCGGGTCGCCCGTCCGCGCGTTCGCGCCGCCGCCCGCCCCATTCGACTGGCTGCTCGGCTGACCGGCTGCCTGCCCGGCGAACTCCGCTTCGCTGCGCGGCGGCTCGCGCAGCAGCAGCGCCACGACCGCCGCCACCGCCATCGCCGACGCGCCAATCAGAATCGTGTTGGAAAAGCCGACCAGCGCGGCCAGCGGACCGCCCAGCATCGTCGCCGCCAGCATCGCGCCGAACGCCCCGGCCTCCGAGCGCCCCACATGCTTTTCGTATTCGTTGGTGCGCCCCAGCTGCCGCAGCGTGTCGAAGAGCAGCGCATGGCCCGCGCCGGAATAGAGCGTCATCGAGGTCGCCATGATCGCGTAGGAGAGCATCAGCATCGGGTAGCTGGCGCTGAAGGCGAAGGCGACCGAGGCGATGGTGAAGCCGCACGCCCCCAGAAAGAGCGAGGTGCGCCGCCCCCAGCGATCCGCAATCGCTCCGGTCGGCACCTCCGCGATCACCAGCGTGATCCAGAAGAGCGACTCCATCAGGGCCACCTGGGTGAGCGACATGCCGCGCCCGTCGATCAGGTAGACCATCCAAATCGGCAGCCAGATCAGGAAGCCGCTCGAACCGTAGAAGAGGTAATAGACGCGCAAATTGCGCGCATAGCGCCGCCGCGTCTCCGTCGAGCCGCCGCCGCCGCGTCCGTTGAGCTGAACAGAGAGAGACATCGGCCTCGATCGTAGTCTCCGCAAGCGCCCGCTGTGGATCGCGCCCGAATTCGTCCACCCCGCGCTCTGCAAACTGCGGCTCAGAGCGGCTGCCGCCGAATCTGCGGCCACGGGCGCGGGTAGCGCGACGGCGTCGGCGCAGACTTGACCGCCGCAATCAGCTCGACCCCCGAATCGAGCGGCGTCAGCGCCGCGCCCAGCCGCTCCGCCGCCGCCGCCAGCCCCGCCCGGTCGGCGGGCGGGCGCGCCCAGGCGATCAGCACGCCGCCCAGGTCGAGCAGCGGGATCGTCAGCTCCAGCGCGACCGTCGGCGGCGCCGCCGCCCGCGTCAGCGCCACCGCAAACCGCTCGCGGAGCTCCACCGCCTGCTCCGCGCGCCCCTCCCAAACCGAAATCTGCGGCGCGCCCAACAACTCGGGCAGCGTGCGCAGAAACTCGGCCGCCGCCGCCCGCGAATCGAGCAGCGTGACCGGGCGCTCCGGATACGCCAGCGCGATCGGCAGGCCCGGCGCGCCGTTGCCGCTGCCCACATCGACCATCGCCCCGTGCGGCAGCGCGATGTCCGCCTGCAGCACAGCCTCGAAGCCCCGCAGCGGCTCCCGCACATGCTTGGCCACCGCCGCCGCCGGCTCCGCCACCCCGGTCAGATTGCGCGGCTGCGCCAGCAGCGCACCGAGCCAGAGCGCCAGCTGGCGCTGCGTTCGCGCGGGAAGGCGCGGGGCGGCTTCGGCGATCAGGCGTTCGAGTTGGGCGGTGGGCGGGGGAGTGGTCATCGGAGGCAGGGGGTAGAATAGGCTGCCAGAGAGCCGCGCTTGGGCGCGGGCGCGGCAAGCTGCGCCGGGCCGTTCGGTATGTGGATAACCATGACGATCGAGGGCGACGACGACATCGTTGGGGGCGAGTTCCGCGCGTCGCACAAGGTGGACACGACGATCGGTGAAGCCGCCTCTGAATACTTCGAGTGGTGTGAACGACGCGAGAAACAGCGTGAGAGGCGCGCGCAGATGTTGGCGGAGATTTGGGAGGATGCGCCGCCCGCCAAACCCGCTCCGCCGTTTGACGAGGGAGCGCGGAGTGCAGTGACGAAGTTCGTCACCCACTTCACTCCCCGCTTGCCCATCGCAGATCTGACGCCGCGTGGGCTGGAGGCGTTTCAGGAGACGATCGGGGCGAACGCGGCGGATGTCGCCGCGCGGCTGCTCCCGGTCAAGGCGTTCCTGCGCTTTTGCTGGAAGAGCGGCTACACCGAGGCGAATTTGGACAACCACCTGCGCGTCAAAACCGCCGCGTTCGCCCCTGCTCCCGCTCAGATCGAGCACGAGGAGGCCGAGCGCTTCGAGATGACAGCGGAAGGCTTGCAGCAGCTGAAGGAAGATCTCGAGCGCCACAAAGAGGAGTTGCCGGCGGCGATTCAGGCTGTCGCGCAGGCGCGGGGGGACGAGAAGGTCCGCAAGAACGCGCCGCTCGATGCGGCGCGCGGGAACCTGGAGCAGCTCAACGCGCGGATCAACGAGCTCGAGTATCAGACCGCCCATGCCGTGATCAGCGCGGGCGGCAAGGCGGGGCGCGCGCACCTGGGCAGCACAGTGAGCGTGCGGCGGCTCGACGCGGGCGGCGAACAGGTGCAGGAGTACACGTTGGTCGGCCCGACTGAGGTAAATGCGGTGGAGCGCCGCATCTCGGTTGAGAGTCCGATGGGTAAGGGTTTGATCGACGCGACGGTCGGGGCAGTCGTCGAAATCGAGGTTCCGCGCGGCACGATGCGCTTCGAAGTCGTGTCGGTTGAGGGATGATCCGGAGGCGCGCAGCGCCGCCGCGTCCTGGAGACGTCAAGGGCGGCGGCGATCAGGCGTTCGAGCGCACACGGTGGGAGAAGACCATGATGATCAAGGGTGACGATATCGTGGAGGGCGAGTTCCGTGCGCCGCGCAGGGTGGTCAAGACGGTCGGGGAGGCGGCCTCCGAATACTTCGAATGGAGCGAAGAGCGCGAGCAGCGGCGCAAGAAGCGCGCCCAAAAGCTGAGCGGAGCGCGGAGCGCCGCGCTGCTCTCCATAAAGGGCTCTCCGCCGTTTGACGCGCAAGCGCGGAGCGCTGTCACCCAGTTCGTCACTCAGGTCACCCCCGATTTGCCCGTCGCCGAGCTCACGCCGCACAGGGTGGCGGCGTTTCAGGATGCGATCGGGGCAAACGCCGCTGCGCGGCTGCTTCCGGTCAAGGAGTTCCTGCATTTCTGCTGGAAGGCCCGCGGCTACACGGACGTAAACCTGGGCAACCACCTGCGGGTGAAGAGCACCAGAGCCGCCACAGCGGCGGCGCGGGGCAATCAGGGGCACGAGAGGTCGGAGCACTTCGAGATGACGGCGGCGGCACTGGAGCGGCTGAAAGCGGAATTGAGCATTCTCCAGCAGCAGATGCCGACAGCAATTGGTGACCGGCTTGAGCAGATACGAGCATGGGCGGATGCCTGCGAGACCCTGATCAACGACGCGAAGGTTGTCGATCCAGTGAAGACCGGCCGCGTGTGCCTGGGCAGCACGGTCGGGGTACGGCGGCCTGACGCGGGCGGCGGCCGTGTCAACTTCTACACGCTGGTCGGCCCGACTGAGGTGAACGCGGAGCAGCGTCGCATCTCGATTGAGAGTCCGGTGGGCAAAGGGTTGATCGGCGCGACGGTCGGGGCGATCGTCGAAATCGAGGTGCCGCGCGGCACGATGCGCTTCGAAGTCGTGTCTGTTGAAGGATGATCCAGAGGCGCGCGGGGCCAGCTCGCGAGCTGGTGTTGGGCGCGGGCGGGAGGCGCAGCGCCGCCGCGTTCCGAGGTTGTCAAGGGCAGCGGCGATCAGGCGTTCGAGCTCGGTGGTGGGCGCCGGAGTCCACATCGCAGGCAGCGGGGTAGAATAAGCTGCCAGAGAGCCGCACTTACCCGCGGTCGTGGCGAGCTGTGCCGCACCGTTCGGTACGATGGAGTCCAGAACCTCAGCCAACGACCGCACACAGTCGGAGATGACCATGACGATCGAGGCCACCGCGACGATGTTGGAGGATGACGTGAAGACCGCGAATGGCGTCGACGATGTCGTTGAGGGCGAATTCCGCGCGCCGCGCAAGGAGGTCATGACGGTCGGCGAGGCCGCCTCAGAATATTTCGAGGAGCGAGAGCGGCAAGCGCCAAAGAACGAATTGAAGCTCGCGCAGCAGCGGGTCAAGAACGCAGAGGACCAAAAGGCTGCGCAGCAGCGGGTCGACAAACTGAAGCGCGCACTGCAACAGGTTGAGGACGCAAGGGCGCGGGTGAAAGGTGCTGGGTTGATGCAGCAGGGCGCAGCGAACCCCGAAGCTGCGAAGCAGAAGCTGACGGCGGCGGAACAGGGTCTCCAGAACGCACAGCAGCAGGTTGAGGACCTGAAGCTCGCGCTGCGGCAGGTCAAGAACGCAGAGACACGGGTCGAGGATGCAGGGTTGATGCAGCAGGGCGCAGCGAACCCCGAGACCGCGAAGCGAAAGTTGACGGCAGCGGAACAGGACCTCAAGGGCGCACAGCAGCAGGTTGAGGACGCAGAGACACAGGCGAAGGGCGCAGCGGACCCCAAGGCTGCAAAGCAGAAGGTGACGGCGGCAAAGCAGGGACTCAAGGTCGCGCGACAGCAGGTCAAGGACGCAAAAACACGGGTGAAGGGCGCTGAGGACGCCAAAGCCGCGGAACAGGAGTCGGCGGCGGCAAAGCAGGGGATTGAGGATGCACTGCGGCGGGCCAACGACGCACTGCAACAGAGCAAGGACACAGAGGACCTCAAAGCCGCGGAGCAGGAATTGAAGCTGAAGTTGAAGGCGGCGGAACAGGGCCTCAAGCACGCGCGACAGCAGCTCAAGGACGCAGAGACACGGGTGAAGGGCGCAGAGTCCCCCGAAGCCGCGGAGCAGGAGTCGACGGAGGCGGAACTGGAGCAGATGGCCGCGGAGCAGGAATTGAAGAAGGCTGCGCCGCCGTTTAGCGAGGGAGCGCGGAGTGCAGTGACGAAGTTCGTCACCCACTTCACTCCCCGCTTGCCCATCGCAGATCTGACGCCGCGTGGGCTGGAGGCGTTTCAAGAGACGATTGGGGCGAACGCGACGGATGACGCCGAGCGGCTGATGCCCGTGAAGGATTTCCTGCGCTTCTGCTGGAAGACCCGCGGCTACACCGACGCCAACCTCGGCAACTACCTGCGGGTGAAGAGTGCCAGATCCGCAGCAGCGGCGCGGGGCAATCTGGAGCACGAGGAGGCCGAGCGCTTCGAGATGACGGCGGATGGCTTGCAGCAGCTCAAGGAGGATCTCGAGCGCCACAAAGAGGAGTTGCCGGCGGCGATCCAGGCCGTCGCGCAGGCGCGGGAGGACAAGGACATCCGCGAGAACGCGCCGCTGGAGGCGGCGCGTGAGAACCAGGAGCGGCTCAACTCGCGCATCAACGAGCTGGAGTACCAGATCGCCCACGCGGTGATCAGCGCGGGCGGCACGGCGGGGCGCGCGCATCTGGGCAGCACCGTGAGCGTGCGGCGGCTCGACGCGGGCGCCGGCCAGGTGCAGGAATACACCCTGGTCGGCCCCACCGAAGTCAACGCCGAACAGCGCCGCATCTCCGTCGAAAGCCCCGTCGGCAAAGGCCTGGTCGACGCCACTGTCGGCGCAATCGTCGAAATCGAAGTTCAGCGCGGCACGATGCGCTATGAGGTCGTGTCTGTCGAGGGCTGACGCCCACCCGACTGCCCACGCCGCGGCATTGGAGCGCGGCCCCAAACGAGACCAAGACCAACCGGAGAGGTGACCAGCATGGCCGAACTGCCCGACATCGAGTTCACAATCACCAACGCCAACCTCGATACCGGCTTGCGCGGGTATCCCGTGGGCACCTGCGAGACCAGCTACGTGGACCCGCAGGAGGGCGTCTCCTACGTCGGCTACCCGATCGCCGACCTCGCCTTCATGCCCGCCGAGGACATCATCTACCTGCTCTTCAACAAGTCCCTGCCCACCGCCGAGCAGAAGACCGCCTTCACCGACGACATCGCCGAGCGCTCGGAAGTCCCCCAGGCCGTCTTCGACGCCCTCCGCGCCATGCCCATGTCCGGCCACCCCATGGACCTCTTCGCCGCCTCCATCCAAATCCTCGGCATGGCCGGCAAGACCGACAACTTCTACGACGACGCGCTCAACCTCGTCGCCCGCATCCCCGCCACCCTCGCCGCCATTTTCCGCCTGCGCGAGGGCTGGGGCGAGCTGATCCCCTCCAGGCCGGAGCTGGGCTACGTCGCCAACTTCGTCCACATGCTGGGCATGCCCGGCGGCGACGCGGATGCCCTGACCCGCCTGCTTTCCGTCTACTACGTGCTGCACGCCGACCACGGCGGCGGCAACCTCTCCACCTTCACCGGACGCGCCGTCGCCAGCGGCCTGGCCGACATGTACCGCTCGATGGTCTCCGCGATGAACGGCCTCGCCGGCCCGCGACACGGCATGGCCAACCAGGACTGCTTCTTTATGGTGCGTGAACTCAACACCACCGATGTCGACGAAGCCGTCGAAAAGCTCCGCGCGCGGATGGCCGCCGGCGATCTGATCTACGGCTTCGGCCACGCCGTCCTGCGCGAGGAAGACCCGCGCGCCAAAGTCCAACTCCGCGTCGGCGAAGAGCTCTGCCCCGACGACCACTGGTTCAACGCCGTCAAGGCCGTCCGCGAGGCCGGCATTCGGGTGCTCAAGGAGAACCCGAAGGTGCAGAATCCCTACCCCAACGTGGACCTCGTCTCCGGCAGCCTGATCAACGCGCTGGGCTTCACCGATCCCGACTACTACACCACCCTGTTCGGCTGGTCGCGGATCGCCGGCATCGGCGCGCAAATCGTCGACGAGCGCACCCGCGCCCGCGGAGGACGCGGCGTGGCCATCTACCGCCCGCGCTACATCCCCGTCAACCAGGAACCGCGCGCCGTCTGAACGGCCGCTTCATCCAACGCCGCTTGAGTGTGAGCCGAGGATCGGGAAGACTATGACGGTAGCAGCACGCAGGATGGAGCGCCCGGCGAGCTCGCTGCCGCGGGAGGATTAGCCGACAATGCCCACCGCAAACGCGGCGCGGACCAAGCGAGGCGCGGTGCTCGAGCAAATCGTGGCCGCGCGCTACGGCTACCCCAACGCCGAGTTCCCCGACCGCGAGGTCAGCGTGAACTTCCCCAACCGCGCGATGGGCGTGCAGGTCAAGTCCGGCGGCTGGCTCTACCCCGACATCGTCGTCACCGAAGAACCCGGGCATTTCATCTCGCTGATCGCCGACATCGCGCTGACCCACGAAATCACCAGCGAAATCGCCTCGGAGCGCTGGGCGGCGCTGGCCAAGGCCGCCCCGCTGGTGCTCTACGTGCCCACCGGGCACGCCGGGCGCGCGATGCGGCTCTGCCGCCTGCACGGAATCACGCTGCACAAGCTGATGGCCTTCCGCCAGCGCCCGCAGGCGTTCGGAATCGACATCAGCGAGGCCTACAGCGGCCCGGACCTGCTCAAGCCTATTGCCGGGCTGCTGCCGCCCGCGCTGCGCCCGATGGCCTACCGCGCCGAGCGCGTCGCGGTCGTCGACCGCTACCTCCAGCCGCTGCCCGCCTCCCGCAGCGGCGACCTGCCCGCGCTCGTCGCGCCCAAGCCCGACATCTCGCCGCCGCTGCTGCAGCTCGCCTCCGGCGCGGAGGGCGAGCACGCTGACCATGCCGAGCACGACGCGGAGCACGACGACCATTCCACCCACCTGCCGCCGCCCAGCCTGGCCCCGCTGATGTTCGCGCTGGGGCTGATCGTGACCGGCGTCGGCGCAGTCTTCCCCGGCGAACTGCTCGGCGTGGGCATCGCCCTGATCGGCCTGTCGGCGCTGCGCTGGTTCACCGAGGACATGGGCTACTACGAGGCCGGTGGGCCGGCTGAGTTCCGCCAGCAGCCGCTCCAAATCATGCCCGAAGCGGCAGCGCCCCCCGGCGTGCACATGCCGCCGCCCAGCATGTCGCCCGTCATCTTCGCCCTCGGCCTCATCCTGACCGGGCTGGGCGCGGTCTTCCCGGCCGAACTGCTGGGCGCGGGGATCACGTTGATCGTGGTGGGGGGCGTAGGCTGGTGGTGGGAGGATGTGCGGGCGTTCGAGCAGCCCGAACACGACGATCACGCAGCGGACCACGAGGCAAGCGAAGCGGCGCCGGCCCTGGCCGGCGAGCCGTCGCACTAGCGCGCAGAGAGACGAGACGAGGGGCAGCGATGCGGATGCAGCGACTCTGGCGCAGCCGACTGGGGCATGCCGGGCTACGTGTTGGATTGATCGCGGTGGGCGCGCTGCTCGGCCTGCTCGCGCTCACCCAGGGCGCACTGGCCCAGGTCGCGCTCCCGCCCGCCGTCTCCGACCAGGGCGACGACATCCGCGTGCTCTTCTTCGTCGTGCTCGGCATCGGCGTCGCCGTCTTCGTCATCGTCGAAGCCATGATCCTCTGGGTCGTCTTCCGCTACCGGCGCAAATCCGACGACGAACTCCCCACCCAGATCGCGCACAACAACACCGCCGAAGTGCTCTGGACCGTCATCCCCCTGGTCATCGTCGTCGCCCTCTTCATCGGCTCGCTCGTCGTGCTGGAAGATGTGCAATCGGCGGCGGACCCCGACGAGGAAGTAGTGGAAATCGATGTGCAGGGCCGCCAGTGGGCCTGGGCCTTCAACTACGCCGTGCCGCTCGGCACCGCGCTCGCCGACGGCCTCTCGGAAGACCCCGCCGAAACCGAAATCCTGCTGCGCGACCCCTCGATGGTGCAGCCGTTCATGACGCTCAAGCTGGGCGTCGAGCACATGCGGGTCACGGCCCGCGAGGGCGACGTGGTCACCGTCGAGCGCGCCGTCAACGGCACCGTGCCGATCCGCCACCAGCGCGGCGCGGACGTAATGCGCGTCTTCAACGGCACCGACACCGTCCCCGAAGGACGACTCCAGGCGGCCGACAACACCCCGATCGTGACGGTGCCGGTGGGCACGATGATCCGCTTCAACATCGCCAGCAGCGATGTGCTGCACGCCTTCTACACGCCGCAGTTCCTCTACAAGCTCGACGCGGTGCCGGGGCGCGTGCAGACGATGTGGGTGCGGGTCAACGAGACAGGCGAGTTCCAGAGCCAGTGCGCGGAGTTCTGCGGGCGCGACCACGCGCGGATGATCTTCTCCGTCGTCGCGCTCTCGCAGAGCGACTACCGCGACTGGTTCGCCGCCAAGACGCCCGAGCTGGCCGAGCCGGTCGAGGGCGATTTCGGGGGCGAAGAGGAAGCGCCGGTCGAAGAGGGCGCCGTGGGCAACGCGGTCAACGGCCAGCAGCTGTTCTTCTCGCTCACCTGCAATGTCTGCCACGGCGACCGCGGCGAGGGCCTGGTGGGCCCGACGATCGCCCAGACGATCGTCCCGCTGGAGCGGGTCGTGGAGCAGTACCGCCAGCCGTTCGAGGCGATGAACGCCTTCCCGCCGGAGGATGTCAGCGACGAGGAGATTGCGGACATCTACGCCTGGCTGCAGACGGTGGAGCGTCCGCCCGACGAGCTGGTGATACCGTCCAAGCTGGCCGAGACAATCGCGGCCGGCGGCTAGCCCGCCGCCGCGCAACCGAGGGCTGAAGGAGGAGCGGCAATGGCGACGTTGGCCGGCGCGCAGACGACGGGGGGGTACGCGGGCGTCGCCGCCTGGCGAACGATCCTCGAATGGTTGACCACCGTCGACCACAAGAAGATCGGAATCATGTACCTCTGGGCGGCCGGCGCGTTCGGGCTGGTCGGGTTGGCGTTCTCGCTGGTGATGCGCACCGAGCTGATGGAGACCGGCACGATCATCAGCGCGGAGACCTACAACTCGCTGTTCACGATGCACGGCAGCGTGATGATCTTCCTCTTCCTGCTGCCGATCGGCGCGGCCTTTATGAACTACGCCATGCCGCTCCAAATCGGCGCGCTGGATATGGCCTTCCCCCGCATCAACGCCCTCTCGTTCTGGATCTTCCTCTTCGGCGGCGTGCTGCTCGCACTCTCCTTCGCCGTCGAGGGCGGCACCGCCTCCGCCGGCTGGACCGCCTACCCGCCCATCACCCTGGACAGCGGCGCAAACGCCGAAAAGCCCGGCTCCGGCATGGATATGTGGCTGATCGGCGTGATCCTGCTCGGCCAGGCCTCGATCTTCGGCTCCGTCAACTTCCTCGTCACCATCTTCAAGCTGCGCGCCCCCGGCATGACGATGTGGCGAATGCCGCTCTTCACCTGGACCACGATGGTCACCGGGCTGCTGATTCTGCTCTCCACGCCCGTGCTCGCCGCCGCGCTGGTGATGGGCTTCATCGACCGCAACGGGGCCGGCGGCGCATTCTTCGAGCCCTCTTCCGGCGGGCAGCCCCTGCTCTGGCAGAACCTCTTCTGGTTCTACTCGCACCCGGCCGTCTACATCATGATCCTGCCCGCAATGGGAATCGTCTCCGACATCTTCGGCGTCTTCACCCGCCGACCGATCTTCGGCTACCGCTCGATGGTGCTGGCGCTGATCGCCATCGGCCTGCTCGGCTTCATCGTCTGGGCGCACCACATGTTCACCACCGGCGGCGTCTTCCTGCCCTTCTTCATGGGCGCGACCTTCCTGATCGCGGTGCCGACCGGGGTCAAGATGTTCAACTGGATCGCCACCATGTGGCGCGGCTCCAACATCTACCCCACCGCCATGCTGTTCAGCGTCGGCTTCCTCATGCTTTTCCTGATCGGCGGCATCACCGGCGTCTTCCACGCCGCAGTCCCGGTCGACTTCGCGCTGCACGACACCTACTTCGTGGTGGGCCACTTCCACTACACCATGTCGATCGCCGCCACCTTCGGCTTCCTCGCCGGCTGCTACTACTGGTTCCCCAAAATGTTCGGCAAGTTCATGAACGAGGGCCTCGGCAAGCTGCACTTCTGGCTGCTCTTCATCGGCGTCAACGTGATCTTCTTCACCCAACTGCTGCTCGGCCTGGACGGCATGCCGCGCCGCATCAACGACTACGTGGCCAACCCCGGCTGGGAACTGATGAACACGCTGACCACGATCGGCGCGTTCGTCTCCGCCGCCGGCATGATGGTCTTCCTCTTCAACGTGTTCTACTCGCTCAAGTTCGGCGAGCGCGCCTCGAGCGACCCCTGGGAAGGGACCACGCTGGAGTGGGCGACGACCTCCCCGCCGCCACCGCACAACTTCGACTCGCTGCCCGAGATCCGCTCGGAGCGGCCGCTCTTCGACCTGCGCTTCGGTGAGCGCCTGGCCGACGACGAGCACTACCACGGGCACGCGCCCTCCAACGGCGGCGCGGCGAACAACGCGGAACAGGCGGGAGGCTGACGATGGCCGCATCCGCTCCGGCGCGGCGGGTCCACCCCGTCCGCAGCTTCCTGGTCGGCGATGAAGCGATGCCCCCCGCCCTCTGGGGAATCATCTTCTTCATCTTCTCCGAGATCATGTTCTTCTCCGGACTGATCGCCGCCATGCTCGCGCTGCACGCCGACACCCTGCACTGGGAACCCACCAACGGCGCCCCCCGCGTCCACGGCGACACATTCCTCCCCATCTTCTTCACCGTCATGCTGGTCAGCACCAGCATCCCCATGCAGATCGCGGCGTTCGCGATCCGCAAGGGCAACCGCCGGCTGATGCTCTGGATGATGGGCATCGTGCTGGTGGTCGGCACCGCCTTCATCATCAACCAGGGCTTCGAGTGGGGCGCGGCCGGCTTCGGCATCGCCGACGGCACCTACGCCGCCTCCTTCTACACCCTGACCGGGTTCCACGGCGCGCACGTGATCGGCGGGCTGGTCTTCATCTTCGCCCAGTTCGTGCGCGGGCTGCTGGGGCATTTCGACGCCAAGCGGAATACCGCAGTGGAAGCGGCGACGCTGTACTGGCACTTCGTCGGCTTCGTCTGGCTGCTGGTCATCTTCCCGCTGGTCTTCTTCCTCAGCTGAGACGCCGCAGAGGTGAACGCGCGCACCGCCGCCGCGTCGGCCGCGCTGCTGCTCGCCGCCGCGCCCGCCGCCGCGCTGGCGCACGACGGCCGCGCCGCCGAATCCGGCGAAATCCTCACCGTGCTGACCACCTGGAGCGCCGACCCGCCCGGCCTCCTGCTCGTCCTGATCACCGGCGCGCTCTACGCCTGGGCCTACCTGCGGCTGCGCCGCCGCGAGCCGCGCTTTCACTTCCCCGCCTGGCACGCCTGGTGCTTCGCCGCCGGCTGGCTGCTGATGCTGCTCGGGCTGATCTCGCCGATCGACAGCTACAGCGACGACCTCTTCTGGGTGCACATGCTCCAGCACATCCTGATCACGATGATCGTCGCGCCCCTGATGCTGCTGGGCGCGCCGGCCACGCTGGCCCTGCGCGCCGCCAGCCCGCGCGTGCGCCGCGACTACCTCGTGCCGCTGCTCGAAAGCCGCCTCGTCCGCTGGCTGACCTTCCCGCCCCTCGCGCTGCTCATCTTCGTGCTCGGCATCTGGGCCTGGCACCTGCCGGCCGCTTACGACGCGGCAATCGGCAGCGAAGCCCTGCACTTCCTCGAACACGGCGTCTTCCTGCTCGGCGGCGTGCTCTTCTGGTGGTTGATCATCGGCGTCGACGCCTCGCGGCTGCGACCCGCCCACGTCTGGCGGCTGTTCGTGCTGGTGATCGCGATCCTGCAAAACATCGGGCTGGGACTCATCCTGACCAGCGTTGGCGAGCCGATCTACGAAACCTATGAACTCGCCGCCGCGCTGCGCGAATGGGGCCCCGACGCGCTGACCGACCAGCGGCTCGGCGCGGGCATTATGTGGGTGCCCGGCTCGATGATGTTCGTGATCGCGATCATGCTCACGGTCTACTTCTGGGCCGAGCGCGAGGGCTTCAAAGGCCGCCAGGGCGACCGCGTGCGCGCCATGCAGCAGGCGCGGGGAAGCGGAGGCGAAGCGTGATGTGGGGCGTGAGCCGGCTTGACGGATTCCAACGCGCCGGGCTGGCCCTGCTGATCGGCCTGCTCGCGCTGACCGCGCTGGGCGGAATCGTCCGGGTGACCGGCTCCGGACTGGCCTGCCCCGACTGGCCGGGCTGCTACGGCAGCGTCATTCCGACGGGAGATTTCGGCGAATTCGCCGCGCACCAGGTCTGGCTCGAATGGACCCACCGCCTGGCCGCGGCGATCATCGGGCTGCTCATCCTCGCCTACGCCGTCTACGCCTGGCGCCGACGCCCCCGCCGCGTCTGGCTGCCCGCCGCGCTGGCCGTGCCGATGCTCGCCGTGCAGGTCGCGCTCGGCGCGCTGACCGTGACGGAGCAGCTGGAAGCGCTGATCGTCACGCTGCACCTCGCCGCCGCGATGATCATCGTGATGCTGATCGCCGTCTCCTGGCTGGGCGCGTTCGACTGGCCGACCGCCTCCGACGACGACGCGCAGCAGCCGCTGGGCGGCTCCGCTGCCGCGCAGGCGCGGACGTTCGCGCGGATCGCGCTGCTCTGCGCCATGCTGGTCTACGCGGTGGTGGTGGTCGGTTCCTATGTCACCCACGTGGGCTCGAATCCCGACCTCCCGGCGCAGGTCGGGCCCGGCGGCGCGGCCTGCGGCAACCGCTGGCCGCTCTGCATCGGCGGACTCTGGCCCGACGGGGGATACGCTCAGTGGAATATGAGCCACCGACTGCTGGTCGCCGTCGCCGCGCTGGCGCTGCTCGCAGCGGGCATGGGCGTCGTAATGCTGCGCCCGCGTTCGCGCGGCCTGACCCTGCTCACCCACATCGCGGCGACCCTGTTCGTGGCCCAAATCGCGTTCGGAGCGGCGATGATCTGGATCAACTTCGACGCCTGGGTGCGGGCCCTGCACCTCTCGCTCGGATCCATCGTCTGGACCTCCACGGCTGCGGCTGCGACCGTCGCGTCGTACCGTGCAGGGTGGCTGCGCGCCGCTCCGGCCAAAGCGGCAACGAGCGCGACCAGGGGGAGCGAGAGCGACGCATGACCGAACGCCCTCTCAGCGGCCCGCTCACACTTGAGCGCCCCGCGTGCGATCAACCCGCGCCGCCCGCCGCAGACGCCTCGCGCGGACGCAGCGCGCTCGCCGTCGCCCGCGCGCTCTGGGAGCTGACCAAGCCCGGCATCATCGGGCTGCTGCTGGTCACCACCGTGCCCACGATGGTCGTCGCCGCCAACGGCTGGCCGGGGCTCGACCTGATCCTGCTCACCCTGCTCGGCGGCATCCTCACCGCCGGCGGCGCGAACGCGCTCAACCAATGGTTCGACCGCGACATCGACGCAATCATGCAGCGCACCGCGCAGCGCCCGCTGCCCAGCGGCGCCCTGCAACCCTGGCACGCCCTCGTCTGGGGCCTGGCGCTCGCCGCGCTGGGCGGCGTCCAGCTGGCGCTGACCGTCAACCTGCCCGCCGCGTTGCTCGCCGAAGCCGCCGTCGCCTTCTACGTGATCGTCTACACCGTCCTGCTCAAGCGCCGCACGCGGCAGAACATCGTGATCGGCGGCGCAGCGGGCGCAATCCCCCCTCTGGTCGGCTGGGCCGCCGTCACCGGCGAACTGACCTGGACCCCCGTCATCCTCTTCCTGATCATCTTCATGTGGACCCCGCCGCACTTCTGGGCGCTCTCGCTCAAGTACCGCGACGACTACGCGCGGGCCAACATCCCCATGCTGCCCGTGGTCGCCGGCGAGCGCGAGACGCGGCGGCAGCTGTTCCTCTACTCCATCGGCATGGCCGGAGTCAGCCTGCTCGGCCCCGCCGGCGGGCACCTCAGCTGGTGCTACGCCGCAGTCGCCGCCATCGGCGGCGCAATCTTCCTCTGGGTCGCCTGGCAAGTCTGGCGCGAGCAAGCCCCCCCCATGCGCCTCTTCTTCGCCTCAATCGCCTACCTCTTCGTGCTGTTCGTCGCCGTCGGGCTTGATGTGCTGGTGTAGGGGCTGAGCAGGCGCGGCGGCGTAGAAGCGGCTTGGGTGCTGGTTACGGCGAGATACCCGCGGCAAGCGCGGGTATGACGGATCTTTCTTGCGCGGGTATGACGGAAGTGTGGCGCGGGTGAGGCGGAGGTGGGGCGCGGCGGCGTAGAAGCGGCTTGGGTGCTGGTTACGGCGAGATACCCGCGGCAAGCGCGGGTATGACGGATCTTTCTCGCGCGGGTATGACGGAAGTGTGGCGCGGGTGAGGCGGAAGTGTGGCGCGGGTGGGGCGGAAGTGTGGCGCGGCGGCGTAGAAGCGGCTTGGGTGCTGGTTGCGGCGAGATACCCGCGGCAAGCGCGGGTATGACGGATCTTTCTCGCGCGGTATGACGGAAGTGTGGTGCGGGTGGGGCGGAGGTGTGGCGCGGGTGAGGCGGAGGTGAGAGTGCGGGTGGTGGCGCGCTCTAGTCGCGGTCGTGGCGACGCTCGGTCTTCTCGCCCTCGTCGGTGAAGACTACGCGCGACTTTTTGCCGCCGTGGATTTGGGGCTCCCGGGCCAGCTTGCGGCGGAGTAGGTCGATGGGGCCGTCGGGCTCGCAGAGCGAGGCGGGCAGGCCCAGCACATCTACGAGTAGGCGTCGATCCAGCTCGGCGCGGGCTGGGTCTTCGTCGATCTGGTCGAACGGAAGGAAGCGGAGGTCGCGCATCGCCTCAAACGCTTCCTGCGCTGCCGTGTGCTGCTCCTCCGTCAGCGCGCGCGTGTCGAGCGTCGGGATGTTGGGAATGGCGGTTACGCTCGTGCGCCCGCGTCCCGCCTGCGTTTTGTTCGTCGACCACCAGTGGAGGAGGAGGCCAACGCTCGAGTTGCACCAGAGCGCGAAAGCGTACTCATGATCGCGATCCGCAAAGACGACCGAAGGCCAAGCGTGACCGCCGATACTTCGTCGTTCAGTCATTGCGACGAGCAGCGACTGCGAGTTGAACCGCAAGTCGCGGTTGTAGTGGGCGCGTGTCGCGGACCTCCAGATCGAGCCTGCCTTTGCGCGGATCTCCTTGCGTTCGGCCTCAGTCGTCCCGTTCTTGACCTCCCCCTGGGAATCGGGTTCGATATACAGAGAGCGTTCGCGCTTCGCATTATGCGCCCAGAGCACCGGGTACGTTGGAGCAGCGTCGCGCGGCGGTCGCACGATGTCGAACGGACCGCGTGCGGTGCCATCGTCATTCGCTGCGTTGATGTCCATGTGGTACGGACCACGTTCCGCGATCTCGCCGACCAACGTGATTGGAATATGCTCTCTTCCGTTTTCCTCGAAGAACAGAGGGACGGTGCCGCTCAGCGCGAGAGTGTGAGCCGCCGCCGCCAGCTGTACGTCGGCGACGCCCGCGATTGGCCAGGGTCCACCGTTGGGCAACGGCGCGTCGACGATGGATCCGTACGTCGAATCACCGAGCCGAAGCGCCGTACTGCTGGTGGAGTTTTCCAGCCGAGCGATCGATCCGTTCGAGGTCATCCTCAGAACTTCGGCGGCCAACAGCGTGCCTTCCTGGGAGGATCTCGGCATCGCATCCAGCACGACGAAGCGCGCGCGTTCGGTGGGCAGGTGATCGCCCATCGCGCCTGATGGACGAGCAACGACCAGGCAGTCGGCCATCCCCGTATCGGCCGAAAACGACGAGTCGTCCGACTTCGCTCCCGCGACGGTTACCACCGTCAGATCATCGAACCTCTCTCGCAACGCAGTGCGCGCGGCTTGCCAGTCGACGCCGCTGAGCGCGCTGAGCGGCAGCACGAGTGCAAGAGTGCCGCTCGCATTCGCCTTGCGCAGCGCGAGGTCCAGGAAATCCGCCGCCAAGCCCGCGTTGCCGCCGGCCAACGCGCCGTTGCCCCGCGCCCGCTGCAATGCGCGGCGCATCCGATCGCGATCCGCTTCGGTAGTCTCGAACGCGGCGAACGCCGGGTTGCCTGCGCCGATCTTGAAACCCTCGTTCCCCGTGTAGCGGGTGAAAGGCGGATTCATGATCACCAGATCGAACTGTTCGTGCCCCAGCCGCGAGACCAGATCGGGAACCTCTTTGGGCGCCTGGCCGCCTGAGGTCATCGCTACCGCCGCGTCGAGCAGATTTCCCTGTGCTTCCGCGGGCAGCAGATCGAGCGAGCCGATCGCGGTCGAGTCGCCGTTCTGCGTGCCGTAGGGCATCGTCAAGAGGCAGTCGCCGTCGAACGGGGTCGCGGGATGGCTCCCCGCCAACATCGTCGCCGTGAGGTGGACTGCGATGTTCAGCACATCAAGACCGACCAGGCCGTCCCGCATCATCGGCGCGTGCAGTTGGCGCGGATCGCCGCCGTGCAACTCGTGCAGCAGCGAGATGCGTTGATACGCGGCGGCGAGCAGCGTCCCCGTACCGCAGGCGAAATCGCCGATCTGAAGCGCCGCAACCGCCTGGGCGTCGCCCCAGTCGGCGGCGCGCGGAGTCCGATCCGGCGTGAGCGCCAACCCGGCCAACAACGCCGCAGCGGCCGGACGGGTGTAATAGGTTGCCAGAAACTTTCGATCGGCGATCAGCCGCTGAAAGATCACACCTGTCAGATCATGCGAGCGCGTCACACCGCCGCGAATCAAATCCTGCGCAGCCTCCCAGAGCGGCTGCAACACAGCGTTGGCGGTCACGGTCGGCAGGCGTTCGAGAATCGCGCCCGCAGTGGCGAAAATCGGCCAGTAGTTGACCTGTAGGATCGCCCGCCACTCCTCAATGATGCGCTGCTGGTTGAAACCCGCCGCCGAATCGAATTGCTGCACAGGGGCGACAGGACGATCGTCGTTAATGGCGAACGCGGCCTGCGCGAGCGACTCGTGGAAGATCAGCGCGTTGATCAGCACCGTCATCGCCATCAGCCGCGTCTGCCCTCCCTGATCGTCGCTCTGGCCCAGAATCTCGGCGATCTGCGGCCCTATGCCTGCGCCGCTGCGCTCGCCGTGCTTGCGCTCGAATGCGCCCGCGGCGGAGCCGACGCCGTGCTCAAGCGTGGTCACCAGTCGGTCGACGCGCGGCGCGGGCGCGGCTGCGCGGTGGATCAGCATGGCCAGGTCGCGCACGCCGCCGGTCAGCCAGCCGCTTTCGGGCAGGCGGTCGGGGACGCCGCTCTCGCTGGCGGTGTAAAGGGCGTATTCGAGCTGGTCCGTGCTGCGGATGGCGGCGCGCAGCTTCGCCCCGTTCACGTCGTGCAGCTCCGGCGGATAAACCAGCGCGATGGCGGTCTCGATCGGGAAGTCGCTGTCGGCGGGATGCTTGCGGAGGCGGGCTTTGGCGTCCTGCTCGGCGTTCGCATGGTTTTCGCGCTCCGCCTCCACGACGACCGGCCAGCCGGCGCTCTCCAGCACCAGAACATCGGGCCGCCCGCCTTCTTTCAGGACGCCGCCGGTTTCTTCAGCGCGAACGGTCCACCCCTTGCGCAGATCGGCGAGCACCTCCCCCAGCGCGATGTTGATCGTGTCTTCGCGTGTGGCCATGGGCGGCAGTCTATCTGTAGCCCTGCTCTGCGTCGTAAGCACAGCGGTGGGAACGAAAGGGGCTGGGTGCTGGGCGCGGCGAGATACCCGCGGTGAGCGCGGGTATGACGGAGGGGCGCGCGGGTGTGGCGGATCTAGGGTGCGGCGGAGTTGTTGCGTGGAGCGTTGATTGCCGCGGCGAGTTCGGCGTCGCCAGCGGCGATCGCCAACCGCCCCACAATCTTCCCACCCGCGTCCACCAACCAAAACTGCGGCTCAGATTGAATCTGCCACGCCTCATTAAGCGCATCAATCCGCGCCTGCAAAGACGCCTCACGCGGACGCCCGAACGGCTCGACATGAACCACATCCAGCGCCCCCGCGCGCGCGATCCGCTCAGCCTGCGCCAGCGCCTGGCGGCAAGTCGGCTGCCCGCCGCAGCGCTGCGGCGTGGCGAACAGCAGCAAAAAAGGGCGCTTCGCCGCGAGCAACTCGGCGACCGAGCGGCGGTAGAGCAGCGCCACCGGATCCGGAGCGGCGGTCAGCTGCTCAATCGGCGCATCGTCGAGCGTCGGCGAGGGCAGCGCCGGCGCGTCATCGCCAATCTGCGGGCGAGCTCCCGTGGGGCGCACCGGGAAACCCACCCGCGGGCTGCTCTGCGACGCGCCGTCGGAGCCGGAAACAGTCACCGCCACAGCCCAGTCCCCCGCGTGGTCGAGCGGCGCCCCGCGGGCGATGTAGTAAGCGCGCCCCTCATACTCAACGCGCTCCAGCTCCAGCTCGGCGCGGTAGCGAATGCCGCCCTCGGTCGGCTCGAAGAGCCGCGCCTGAAAGTCCGCGTCGGCCGCGAAGCGCGGCTCCTCGCTGCGATCGAGCAGGCCGAGCACGATCCGGGCGTCCCCGACCCGCAAATCGGTCGTGTGCAGCACCGGCACGAAAGGCGCGTCGGCGTCCGTCAGGACGCGCGGCTCCTCCCCGCCGCAGGCCAGCAGCGCGAGCCCGGCCAGCAGCGCCGCGAGCGCGGCGGCAAGCGCGGCGGGCCGCCTCATTGAACCGCCGCCGGCGCGCGCCGCAGACCGAGCCAGATCGCCGCCAGCGCCAGCGCCGCGAGCACGGGAACGTCAATCGCCGGGCCCAGCAGCCCCTCCGGGCTTTGCGCCCACGATGCGTATTGAATCAGATCGACGGGGTAGGTCAGCGGATTGACGTAGCTGATGATCCGCAGCCATTGCGGTGCGCTGTCCAGCGGAAAGAACGCGCCGGAAAGGAAAAACAGCGGAAACAGCGCCAAATTCATAATCAGATGAAAGCCCTGCATCGTGCGCACGCGGGTCGCGATCAGCAGCGCCAGGCCGTTGAGCAGCACATTCAGCCCGATGATCGCCGCCACGACCGTCGCCGCGCCCCCCAGCCAGCCGAACTGCCAGGACAGCGCGATGCCCGGAATCACCGCGGCGAAAATCAGCACGACGAACGATTGGGCGCTGCCGATCACAACCGCCGCCAGCGCCTTGCCGAAGAGAATCGTGCGCGCGCCGTGCGGCGAAATCAGCAGCGCCTGGAGCATCCCCGTCTCGCGGTCGCGGTAGAAGCCCGCGCTCGAGAAAGTGGAAGCGAAAATCGCGGTCATCGCAATCATCCCGGGCGCGAGAAAGTCGGTGTAATCCCCGTCGCCGAGCAGCGGCGACGCGGGCCGCAGCCCGTCCGAGACCCCCGCGCCGAGCAGCGCCAGCAACATCAGCGGGAAGAGAATCGACGAGTAAAGCTGCGAGCGCGAGCGCGCCACCGCGCGCAGATCGCGCAGCAGCAGCGCCGCGCAGGCCGCCAGCCCCGCGCTCACGATTCGCTCCCCCCGTCGAGCGGCCGGCCGACAATCTGAAACCAGGCGTCGCGCAGACTCGACTCGCGAATCCGAATTCCGCGAATCTCGCCGCCCCAGCGCTGAAACAGCGTCGGCGCGAACGAAGCGGCGTGATCCACCGTCAGATGCACGATGGGCGGCGCGCTGCGCAGCGCCCCCACGCCTTCCAGACGCTCCAGCTCGGCCAGCTGCGCCGCGCCGCAGCCCGGCCAGTCGAGCTCAACCGAGTCGCTGCGCAGCGCCGCGGTCAACTCCGACGGCGCGCCGCGCGCGACGATCCGCCCGTCGTCGATGAACACCACTTCGTCGCTGTTCGCTTCCGCCTCGGCGGTGTCGTTCGAGCCGACCAACACGGCGCACCCGCCGTCGCGCAGGCCGCGCAGACGCTCCCAAATCGCCTCGGCCGAGCTGGGATCGAGCGCCAGCGTCGGTTCGTCGAGCAGCAGCAGCGCGGGACGGTGCAGCAGCGCGCGGGCCAAATCCAGCCGCCGGCGCAACCCGCCGGAGAGCGTCGCGCAAGCGTCGCCCGCGCGCTCGGCCAACTCCAGCTCGTCAAGCAATTCGGCAATCCGCTCCGCCCGCTCGGCGCGGGCCAGCCCAAACAGCCGCGCGTGCAGATCGAGCGTCTCCCGCAGCGTCATCAGATCGTCGGTCGTCGGCTCCTGAAACACGACGCCGATCCTGCGCCGCGCGCCCGCGCCCGGCGGCTCCCCGAACACGCGCAACTCCCCCTGCTGCGCCTCAAGCTGGCCCGCAATCAGCCGCAGGATGGTGCTCTTGCCCGCCCCGTTGGGACCGAGCAGCGTGATCCAGCGCCCCGGCTCGACATCCAGCTCGATCTGCGCGACCCCGCGCCCGCCGGGCCACTGGAATGTCGTTGCGCGGAGCTGGGCTGCTGCGGTCACGGTCTGCACAGCATAATTTCGCCCCGCGCGTGCGATAGTCTGAATCCCGCGAGAGGGGGCCTGCGAGTGCGAAATTTGCGGTGCGCGCTGGCGCAGATCAACTCCACCGTCGGCGACCTCGAGGGCAACGCCGACCGAATCATCGCCCAAATCGAGGCCGCCGAGACGCTCGGCGCCGACATCGTCGCCTTCCCCGAACTCGCGCTCACCGGCTACCCGCCCGAAGACCTCGTGCTCCGCCGGGGCTTCGTCGAGCACAACCTGCGCACGCTCGATCGCGTGCGCGAAGCCACGCGCGGACTCCACGTCGCGGCGATCGTCGGCTTCGTCGACTACGCGCACGACGTGTTCAACGCCGCCGCAGTGCTGCGCGGCGGCCGGCTGCGCGGCGTCTACCACAAGCAGTATCTGCCCAACTACGGCGTCTTCGACGAGGCCCGCTACTTCCGCCCCGGCGGCGGCGTGCAGCTGTTCGAGATCGCCGGCGCGAAAGTGGGCGTGACGATCTGCGAAGACATCTGGTACTCCTCGGGACCGATGCAGGACCAGTGCCTGGCGGGAGCGGAGCTGATCGTCAACATCAACGGCTCGCCGTTCCACGCCGGCAAGTCCGCCCAGCGCGAGCAAATGCTCGCCACGCGCGCCGCCGACAACGCCGTCGCCACCGCCTACTGCAACCTCGTCGGCGGCCAGGATCACCTGATCTTCGACGGCGGCAGCGCCGTCTTCGGACCCGCCGGACAGCTGCTCAGCCGCGCCGAGCTCTTCCAGGAACAACTGCTCTGCGTCGACATCGACATCGAGGCGGTGCGCCAGGTGCGGCTGCACGACCCGCGCCTGCGACGGCTGCCCCAGGCCGAGGGCCGCGTAACCGACGTGGGCGCGGCCTCCGAGGCCGCGCGCCCGCCGCTGAAACGCCAGGTCGCGGAACCCAGGCCGGCCGTCGCGCAGGTCTACGAAGCGCTGGTGCTGGGCACCCGCGACTATGTCCACAAAACAGGCTTCGAAAAGGTCATCATCGCGCTCTCGGGCGGGATCGACTCGACCATCACCGCAGTCCTGGCGGTCGAAGCGCTGGGCGCGGAGCACGTCCGCGGCGTGTCAATGCCCTCCCGCTACTCCTCGGAAGGCAGCGTCTCGGACGCCCGCGCCCTCGCCGACAACCTCGGCATCCAGCTGGACATTCTGCCCATCGAAGACTCAATGCAGGCGATGCTGGGCACGCTCGGCCCCGTGTTCGAGGGGCTCCCCGCCGATGTGACCGAGGAAAACCTCCAGGCCCGCATCCGCGGCGTGCTGATGATGGCCCTGAGCAACAAGCTCGGCGCGCTCGTCCTCACCACCAGCAACAAAAGCGAATCCGCCACCGGCTACACCACCCTCTACGGCGACATGACCGGCGGGCTGGCGGTCATCCAGGACGTGCCCAAACTGCTCGTCTACGAGCTCTCCCGCTACGCCAACCAGCGCGCCGGGCGCGAAGTGGTGCCAATCACCGTGATCGAAAAGCCCCCCAGCGCCGAGCTGCGCCCGGACCAGTTCGACGAACAGTCGCTAATGCCCTACGAGCGGCTCGACCCGATCCTGCAGGCGTTCGTCGAGGAAGACCGCTCGCTCGAAGACATCGTGGCCGCCGGGTTCGCCGAGGACGACGTGAAGCGCGTGATGTCGCTGGTCACCGGCGCGGAATACAAGCGCCGCCAGGCCGCGCCGGGACTGCGAATCACGCCAAGAGCGTTCGGCAAGGACCGCCGCTTCCCCATCGCCAACCGCTACCGGGGCTTCTGAACGCGATGCCGTCCCACGCGCCGCCCCCGCCGGCCTGGCCCGTAGCCTCCGACTGGCGGGAGCGCGCCGAGCGAATCGGCGCCCGCCTGCGCGGGCGCGAGAACGCCATCCGCGGCCTCGCCGTCGCCGGCGACTACCCCGCGGGCATCGCCTGGGAAGCCTCGCTGCTTCGGATCGTGGTGTTCCCCCACGCCGAACAGCCGCGCCTCGATCAGGGCGCAATCGCCTACGACGGCGAAGTCCCCTACGTCGTGGATCGAATCACGACCGGCCTGCTGACGGAGCTCGAAGCGCTGCTGGCCCAGGAGCCGCTGGCCGGAACGCTGGCCGGGCTGACTCCGCTGCGGCTGACCGACGCCGCGCTGCGCGACCTCCTGCCCGCCTTCCGCGACCGCTACCACTCCGCCGAAGGCCGCGAGCAGCGCATCCGCCGCGCCCTCCAAGCCGCCAAAGTCGCGCTCGACGATTGCGAAGCCGGCGGCCCGCCCGTGCTCGCCGTCGAAGCCCTGCAAGACGGCCTCGCCCCCGCCATAAACGCCGCCCTGGGCGAACCCCCCGACCCGCTCCGCCTCCCCCGCCGCCTCCGCGCCGCCGCTCGCATCCTGCGCATCGACGCCCTGGCCGACGCCGCCGCAGCAGCGTTCGCGCTATCGGAGCGCGATCCCAACGAACTGTGGAAAGCAGTGGACAACCTAGACGCATTAGCCCGCGCCCACCTAGAAGCGCGCCTCCCCGAACTCGCCCCCTCCATCATCCCCCAACTAGACCGCATCCTCCACCCCGCCCAACGCGCCACCCCGCCCGACGCCGCCTGGCCCGCCCTCTCCGCCGCCGCAGAGCTGGACGCCCTAATCGAACGCGCCTCCCCCAACTGGCGCGAGCGCGACGACTACGCCCAACGCGCCCAGCTCATCTACGCCACCCCCGACACCACCCACCTACAAAACATCCGCCGCCGCCTCCAAGCCGCCCTCGAATAAGCATCGCCGCCTTCGCCACCTCACGCCACTTCCCGTCACACCCGCGCATCAACTCCGCGCTCCCGCGCAGCTTCTGCGCGGGTGGCGCGGCGCTATGCTGGCGGGATGGATGCGCTGCGCTACTCCGAAACCCCTGACGGACTTCGCGATCCTGTGCTCGTGCTGGCCTTCTTTGGCTGGAATGATGCTGCGGACGCGGCAACCGACGCGGTGAAGTACCTCCGCAACCTTGCCCAAACCCCCGCCTTCGCCTCTATCGACCCCGACGAATTCTTCGTCTTCACCGAACATCGCCCCACCGTCAAATGGATCGACGGCGACGATGCGCGGCGGGAAGTGGTCTGGCCTGTGACCGACTTCACCGTGCTCCGCCTGCCCAGCGCCGAGCGGGATCTGATCCTCGGGCTCGGCACCGAGCCGGACCTGCGCTGGCGCGCCTACTGCCGGCTGATCCTCGATGTGGCGCGCGCGGTTGAGGTCGGCGAGGTGCTCACGCTCGGCGCGCTGCTCGCCGATGTCGCGCACACCCGCCCCACCAGCATCTCGGGCGGCTCCTCTAGCCTGACGCGCTCCCGCCAGCTCGGCTTCGAACCCTCGCGCTACGAAGGGCCTACGGGCATCGTCGGCTCCGTCGGCGAAGCCTGCCGCCAAGCCGGGCTTGATCACATGGGGCTGTGGGCGTCGGTGCCGCACTACGTCACCAGCCGCCACAACCCCGGCGCGACCAAGGCGATCCTCGAACAGCTCGGGCGCATCTACGGCATCGACTTCGACCTCTCGCACCTCGAACGCGCGATGCAGCGCTACCGCCGCGAGGTCGACGACGCGCTCGAAGACAAGCCCGATGTGCGCGACTACGTGCGCTCGCTGGAAGAGCGCAACGACCGCGAGCGCGGCGGCATGCAGCCCGACGAGCCGCAACTCGAAAGCCGCGAGGTGCTCGACGAAATCGACCGCCTGCTGCGCGGCGACGCCTGATCAGCGACGTGAGCGATATCACCGACATGCCCGACCACGAGGACTGGGTCAACGAAATCGAGGTGCGCGGGCTGATTGTCGGCGCATTCCAGGAAAACTGCTGGGTGATCGGCAACCGCCGCACGCGCGAGGCGATCTGCATCGACCCCGGCGAACAGGCCGACGACATCATCCACCTCGCCAAAGATATGGGCGTCGAAATCAAGCTGATCGCCGCCTCGCACGGGCACCTCGACCACGTGCTCGGCATCCGCGGCGTGCAATCCGCTAGCGGCGCTGGGTTTCTGATGCACGAGCACGACCTCGACATCCTGCGCGGCGCCGCCGCAAGCGCCGCGCAATTCGGGATGCAGGTCGAGCAGCCGCCCGATCCCAATCACTACATCGCCGAGCGCGACGCCATCGAGGTCGACGGCGTGCGCCTCGAAACCATTCACACTCCGGGCCACACGCGCGGCAGCGTCTCCTTCTTCGGACACGGCATCCTGTTCAGCGGCGACACCCTCTTTCGCCAGAGCATCGGCCGCACCGACCTGCCCGGCGGCGACTACGCGCAGGAGATGAGCAGCATCGTCGACAAGCTGCTGCAACTGCCCGACGAGACCATCGTCCTGCCCGGC
Organism: Dehalococcoidia bacterium; assembly: GCA_965203165.1. Taxonomy (GTDB): domain Bacteria; phylum Chloroflexota; class Dehalococcoidia; order Bin125; family Bin125; genus CATQGW01. Next base: position 2,373,732 of record OZ241849.1, on the reverse strand, counting down.
CACATGGATCAGACCACGCTCGGCGACGAGCGCCGCCAGAACCCCTTCATTCTGCAAACCCTCCAACAGCGCGGCGTCGGCCCCGGCGAGCGCCTCGGCCCCGGCGGCCTGATCCTGCCCGAGTAGCAACCCCCGCCGAAGGGAGCCCGCCATGACCGACCGTAAAACAGTCCTGCAGGAGATCGACCACGCCGAAACCGAGCTGCGCCGGCGCCTCGACCGCATCGACGAAGCGCACGGCACCTGGCAGGGCGCGATCGGCGACTGGTCGGTGCTCCAACTGCTGCACCACATCCACGGCTGGCTGGCCGAGATGAACGCGGCCGTCGAGCGGATGCGCCAGGGCCAGCGCCCCACGCCCGACGGCGTCAGCTACGACGACTTCAACACCTGGAACATCCAATTCGTGCGCGACCGCGCCGATCAGCCCTGGTCTGAGGCCCGCGCTGCGTTTGAGACCGAGCACGTCCGCTTCCGCGAGAACATCGCCGCCGTCGATCCCGCGCGCTTCGGTCCGGGCAAAACCATCAACCAGCTCGTCGAGGGCACGGTCAGCCACCACTACATCGAGCACTGCCAGGACCTCGACGCCTACTTGGGCGGCGACTGTCCTTGAGCGGCGCCCCCACCGTCATTCCTGCGCAGGCAGGAACCTACGCCCCCTCCCGCATTCCTGCCTGCGCAGGAATGACGGTGGAAGGCGTGGTGAATCTATGTTGCGTGGGCGCGACGAGGGTGTGGGCGCAGCGGAAGTGTGAACACGCCAATTGTCCAAGCCGCCCAGCCGCGCGATAATGCGCAGCGACGCCACCGCCCAGCGAAAGCCTTGCCCATGTCCGACGACGAAAGCCTGATCACCCCGGCGATGGAAGCCGCGATCGGCTCCGAGGGCGAACCCGCCCAGGACACGATCGACCGCGACCGCGTGCTGCGCCTGATGCGCGCGCTCAACGAAGACGACGCCGACCTGCTCGCCGCCGTTGAAGCCGGCGACGCCGCCTGCCCGATGCCCACCTACGCGCTGCTCACCACCAGCACGCGCCAGCGGCAACTCTCGGTGCCCGACGCGCCCGAGCGCGCGCTGATGGCCGCCGACGCCTGGCAGGTCGCCGCGCCGATCCACCTGGGCGACACGATGACCATCGTGCCCCGCGTCGCCGACATCCAGGAGCGCATCGGCGGGCGCGTCGGCCACTCCCTCTTCGTCCACCACGAATGGGTCTACACCAACCAGCACGGCGACGAAGTGGCCCGCGTGCGCCGCACCGTCACCCACTTCCAGCAGCGCCACACCGGGGAGTAACGCACCAATGCCACTCAACTACGAATCGCTCAGCGAGGGCGGCGAGTTGCCCAACGAGCAGCGCACCCCCGACACCGACCAGGTGCTCGCCTTCTGCGAAGCCACCGGAAACAGCGGTCCGCAATTCCTCGACGCCGACTTCGCCAAAGAGAAGATGGGCCTGCCCGGGCCGATCATCCCCGGCAACATGAAGCAGGGCTTCCTCGATCAGTACCTGCGCCGCCAGTTCGGCGCGCACACCATCACCCGCCTCCAGCTCAATCACCGCCGCCCCGACCTGCATAACGTCGAAATGACGATCGGCGGCGAAGTCACCAAACTGCGCGAAGAAGACGGCAAGCGCTACGCCGACCTGGAGCTGCACATCGACAACCCCCAGGGCGAGCGCTCCGTCCGCGCCGCCGCCACCATCGCGTTTAACTAACCGACCTCGTGACGGCTTCGCTTCGCCTGCCCGAATTGCGCGAAGGCGCGCCCCTGCCCGAACTGCAACTCACCCCCACCAGCGAGCAGGTGCGCCGCTTCCTCGATGCGACGGGCTTCGGCATTCCGATCTTCTACGACGCGGCGGCGGCCAGAGCGACAGGGCTGGACGGTCCAATCGTGCCGGCGGAGATGAAATCGGGGTTGCTGATCTCGTATCTGCGCAAGCTCGCCCAGCCCGGCGGCGAGTTGGTGCGCCTGCAATCGGCGTTTCGGCGGCCTGATTACCACGGGAATCCGATTACGATCGTGGGTAATGTGACGCGGGTGGAGAATTCCGGTGCAGTGCAGGAGGTGTATCTGGAGCTGCAGATTGTTCAGGAGGGCGGGGCGGTGAGTGTGCGCTCTTCGGCGGTGGTGTCCGTGAAGTGACGGTGCTACACGACTATGTCAGTCGTCTGCTGTCGTCACTTCCCAAGCCCGCGGCCCGTCATAGCTGAATCCCACGTACGCCTCAACGCGACGATTCTCGTCGTCTCCGCGAATCAACTGGTTGGGACGTACAGCGCCCGGCACAAAGAACGCCACGACGCCGCCCTCGAGTTCGATCTCGCCGGCTTGGCCGCCTTGGATCTGGCGCACACGTCCATTTACGCGTCGCAGTAGCTGGTCATTTTCCCAGAAGCCGTCTGCGCCAGCCCCGCCTCGCCAGTCTCCAAGCCGGGATTGATGCACCAATTGCTCGATTCCCTGACCGCGCCCGATCCACTCGTAACTCAACCTCCGGGTACGTCCACGCGGCGCAGCCGCCTTTGACGTCTCGACGAGTTCATGCAGAGCATCTCGCGCCGCGAAGTCGCCTTGCATCGCGAGGATTGCGCTGAGCAGGTACGAATAGTACGTCGCGTCGATCGACGCATCTTCGCGAGCGCGCCAATACTCAACCTGCTCAAGGACGGCTGTGACCGTCGGTGGTCGGCTAGTGAACCGGATGGCCTGCATCCACATCCGCAGATCGCGTTCGTGCGCGCCTTCTTGATCGATGTTCTCCTTAAGGAGCTCGACTACGCGGTCAACCTGCTTGGTGCGGATCTGCGACCAATCGTGGTTTGCCCGCGCATAGTAGGTTCGCGCGATTAGTCGTCGCACAGACGGCCGGTGAACATCTTCCCGCGCCAGCAGATTGTTGAACTGCTGTATGGCCTGATCAAAGTCGCCATACAGTCGTGCCAGCCGGCCGGATTGTTCTTCTTCGTACCGACTTCGCTCTCGACCTTCGCGTAGTCGCCGGACATTCTCCAGCAGGTCCTCCACCTCGATCAGTGCGTCACGCAGGTATGGCGGCACACCGCGACGTTGCACGAACTCCGCGACCGACATGCCTCGCGACACTCGGTTCAAGAGCTGCAACAACATCTGCACCTCAGAGATGTAGCCATGCTCATTCTCTGGGTTGAGCCGTCGCGACTCACGAAAGTCAGCCGACGCACGCTCTGCTATTTCAGCTAACTCGGTCAACTGCGGCAGCTCGATCTGTTTGCCGCCAAAGTCGTCGAGCATCCTGTAGATCTGTCCTCTTCGGACCATCCCTCGCTGGTGCATCACGAGCGGATCCCTGCCGTCCGACAGGTCTACGGCTCGCTCAGCAGCATCCAGCGCCAGGTCGAAATCCTGTAGGCGCATCCACCGTAGGCGGCACAGATGGAGCCAGAAGTGATGCTCGTCAGGGAATGCGTTGGCGCTCACGAGTTCGCCGAGCACCCGGTGTTGGGCTTGTAGGTTTGGCACGTCTTCAACGAACCACGAGAAGTCGTTCCGCGCCTCCCGCGCAGTCCCCAAGAACTCACTTCCGTCACGCGCGACCATGACAGCCGCGACGAGATCCCTCATCTCATCGCTGACGACCGCTTGTGCGCTGCCACGGCAGAACCGAATGAATTTCGCGCCTGCGTCAGCCAACCGATTGCGCCACGCTCGGGGATCGCTGCCCTCGCCTGGGCTCAGCACTTGGTGAATGAGCTCCTCTGCAACGAGCGAGTGCCCGATGCGCCATCGATCATCCGGTTCGTTGATCAGCAGCTCCGCCGTGCTGTCGCCGAACAGCTTTCGCAAATCGGAGTACTCGCGGCTCTCGAGGCCCAAGAGCTTGCGCAACGCGCGTGACGATACTCCGCGCTGACCGTAGTAATCAGCGATTGCGGCGAACAACAATGCATCTCGACGCTGCGGGTCAAGCGCGGCGATCCGCGCGCCCACGAAAGCGTCAAGGCCGTGGAACTCATCCTCGTATGCCGTCAGCGCGAGGTACACTGGGGTAGGCTGCCGCCGGTCACGGTTCTTGACCCAGGCAGCCAATTCGTCCTTGCGTGATTGACTGTCAATGTCGGTTGACAGCGTGTCAGCGAAGCGTCTTACTTCGTCTGAATCAAGCGTCGAGTCGAGATCAAACGCACGCTCAGCACGCTTCTGGCGTTCCAGTCGCCGCCTCACGTTTAACATGACGACCGGTAGACGTCGTGCCTGCGCTTCGTCAAAGAGGTCATCCAGTTCGCGCTCGGTGATGTTCGCGCCATCAGCGATGAGCAGGACCGGCAAGCGTGTTTGCCCGTGCAGCAACGCCAGGTGCTCAACGGTGCTGTTTGGCGAGAAGCGGCGGAGCAAGCCAGTAGGGAACTGCTTGTGGAAGTCCCAAGCGATCCGCCGACCAACGGTCGTTCCTCCAGCACCTGGCCGATGGTACAGATTCAACCGTCGCGTCCGCCGTGGTCCGTTATTGTCGGCACCCAGATCTGATCGGACAGCTTCTTCGATGTCCTGTGTGATGGTCCTCTGAGCGTCTTTTCGCAGATCGAGCGCCAGCCACGTCACTGTCCCGCCCCGAAGGAATGAGCTCACGTCGGGGTCAGCCGTTGCGGACTGCACGCCGATCGACACGACTTCCACATCTTCAGCCACTCTGTTGGCCAAATCGGGTTCCAGCTCAAGGGTTACGCCGCCAGCGGCCGGCACCGTCGTCTTCTCCGGATCTCCTGTCGTTCCTGCGACATGCTGCTCAACTGCGCGGGCGAACAGATCAGGCCCCATCTCAATGGGGCGCCCACCCGTATCGTCATCCGCTTGCGAGTAGAGGTCGGTAAGATCGTGGCACGATGCCATGTCGGCGGTGACGAAGGCGTACCGAGCCACGACGGATCCCGCGTTAAACACGGAGTCGATTCTTTCGAGCACGGCGTTGAGGTAGTCGTTCAGAGCCGCGTCATTCCACAGAACGGTGACATAAACCTCTTGGGGGCTCAGCTGCGCGGCCCACCGTTCGAATTCCTCGTTCAGCAGCTGGCCGTAAGCGCGACGCCATTCGAGGAACGGGTTTTGGATGTCTGATCGCGGCAGGGACTCTTCGCGTCCGTCGAGTCCTCGCACGAAGTACCAAGTCATTGACCGCGCAGACAGGTCGCTATCGCGCGGTGGGTCGCCCTTGGTGCGCAGCTTCAACACGCGACGCTGTTGGATGTTCGCCTTGGCGTGGGAGAGAATCCCTTGCGCGTCACTGTGCGGATCGAAGTCAAGCACTGCTGACCAGGGACCGGTGCCGAGCCCTGCCAGATGGCTCGTCAGATCATCGAATCCCGCGTCCACCAAGAGGATGTGACGCACACCAGACGATTCGAGATGCGCCACCTGCGCCAAGTATTGCTCCCAGGCAGGCGGACTTGCGAACTTGTTCTCGTCGTCCGAGGATGGTGTCGTCCCACCAAGCCAATGCCTCCAGATTCGAGCCTTCTCGTCTTCGGCCACGGCTTCCGCGTTCTGTGAACCGCTGCGGTAATAGATGACGTTCTCGCGGAACCCCTTGTCGATCGTCTGGCTTGGCGTGCAGGGAGTGCTGAGGTCAGGGGGAATGGTGACCAAGCCGAGGAAGACGCCATCGTAATCGACGACCTCATAGAGGAACCGCGGGCAGTTGTTCAGCAGGCCTCGAGCGATGCTCTGTAGGTCAGCGTCGTCTACCTCTCGATCGGGTCCCTCAAGGCCCCGGGGTTCTACGGTCCCATCTGGCTTCTGCCCGACCCCAAGGACTAGATGAGCATCCTCTGATCGCGGGGTGTTCGCCAGAGATGCCAGATCCTTCACGAAGTTCCGCTTGCGATCGTCTTTTGGTGCGCCAGAGCTTGCACGACCCGTTGAGGAATCTTTCGGGAAGCCGTAGCCCGTCGCCTTGAAGTCAAGGGTCTCGCCCTCTGGCCTCTGGAGCAGTGAGGCGATCAGCTCAGCGCGGTCAGCCATCTCATCCTCCAAGTTCGGAGGTGCCGGTCGGCCCGTTAGGCAGATGGTAGACGATCCAGCGACCTTAGTGCAAGCCACCGAGAACGACGGGCATTGCCGCGCTCTACACCCCGCTGATCGTCATCCGCTCAATCCGCACCGTCGGAGCGGCTGTTTGGCCGAACCACTGCTGGTCATCGCCCACCGCGTCAATCCCCCGCAGCATCTCCCGCAAATTCCCGGAAACGTTGATCTCGCTGACCGGCTCGGCCAGCTCCCCGTTCCGAATCCGAATCCCCGCCGCGCCGCGCGAAAAGTCCCCCGTCGTCAGATTGATCCCGAAACCCATCAGCGCCGTCAGGTAGAGCCCATCCTTTACGTCGCCCACAATCTGCTCCGCCGGCGTCTCCCCCGCTGCGATGATGAGATTGCCTGAGCCGATCATCGGCAGCCCGCCCACGTCGCGCACCGCCGAACCCGTCGTAACGGCATTCAGCCGCCGCGCGTTGTAACAGTCGAAGAGGAAGCCGCGGAAGACGCCCGCTTCGAGCAGCGGATTGCGCCGCGTGCTGACGCCCTCGCCGTCGAAGGGGCGCGAGCCCAACTGGCCCGGCAACGTCGGATCATCGTCAATCGATAGCAGCGGTGAGGCTACCGGCTCGCCCTCGCGGTTGGCCAGGAAGGTGGAGCCGCGGTAGAGCGCTTCGCCGCTGGCCGCCTGCGCCACAATCCCCGCCAGGCCCGCCGCCATACGCGGCTCCCAGACGACGGGCGCTTCGCGCGTCTCGCCCTTTTCGGCGCCCAGCTGGCGCAGCGCGCGGGCGGCGGCCTCGCGGCCCACCGACGCCTCATCTTCGAGGCGGTGCAGCTGCCGCGCCGCCGTAAACCAGCCCGCGTTGCGCAGCCGTCCGTCCTCCTCCTGCGCCATCACCTCGACGTAGAGCGACGCCGACGCGCCGCGATATTCCCCCGCGAAACCGTTACTGTCGGCCAGTGCGAACGCGCTCAACCGCGTGCTGAACGCCGCGCCGCCGCTGTTACCGATTTGCGGCGAGGCGTCCAGCGCCGCCTGCTCGCAGGCCAGCGCGCGGCGGGCGCGCTCCTCGCCGTCCAGCTCGGCAATTGCCTCGTCGTGTAACCCCAATTCCGCCGGCCGGCCGGCCTGCTCGGCCGGATCCGGCAGCCCCGCGTGCGGGTCCGGCTCCGAAACCCGCGCCAGTTCCAGCGCGGTCTGCGCCGTCTCGGCCAGCGCCGCGTCTGTTACATCGCTGGTCGAAACCACCGCCTGCCGGCCGTCCACGATCACCCGCAGGCCGACCGCGCGGGAGGCCGCCTCCTCAATCTTCTCCACTCGCTGCATCCGCACCTCGGTCGAGGAGTTGGTCGAGGCGACCGCGACGGCGTCGGCCTGCTCCGCGCCCGCGCGCCGCGCCAGCTCGAGCAGCTGCGCCGCCAACTCCAGTGTTCCGCGCTCTTCCACCGCCATCAGGCCGACATCCCGCCGCCGGAGCGCAGCTGCGTTCCGCCTACCGTCATTTCCGAAACCAGCACCGTCGGTATGCCCACGCCGACCGGCACCGATTGGCCGTCCTTTCCGCAGGTCCAGCGCCCGTCGCTCATTTCCAGGTCGTGGCCGACGCCCGTCACCTTGCTCAGCGCGTCGGGCCCGTTGCCGATCAGATTCACATCGCGGATCGGCGCGGTGATTGCGCCCTGCTCGATCAGGTAGCCCTCCGTCACGGAAAAGACAAAATCCCCGTTCGAGATATTCACCTGCCCGCCGGAGAACGCCTTGCAGTAGATGCCGAAATCGACCCGCCGAATTAAGTCCTGCGGGTCTTCCTCGCCCGCCGTCATGTACGTGTTGGTCATGCGCGGCATGGGAATGTGGCGGAACGACTGCCGCCGCCCGTTGCCCGACGGACCCACGCCGAAATGCTCGGCCGAAATCCGATCCTGCATGTACGACGCCAGCACGCCGTCCTCGATTAGCAGGTTGCGGCCCGCCTCGTTGCCCTCGTCGTCGATGTTGAGCGAGCCGCGGCTCTCATTCAGCGTCGCGTCGTCCAGCACCGTAACCAGGGGCGAGGCGACCGACTGTCCAATCCGCTTCGAGTAGTTGCTCGTCTCCTTGCGGTTGAAATCGGCTTCGAGTCCGTGCCCCACCGCCTCGTGCAGCAGGATGCCGGAGTCGCCGGCGGCGAGCACCACCGGGAACGCGCCCGCCGGCGCATCCTGCGCGTCCTGTTGCAGCCGCGCCTGGCGGGCGGCCTCCTGCGCCAGCGCTTCGGGGCTGTGCTGCTCGAAGTAGGCCATCCCCATGCGCCCGCCGCCGCCCCAGCGCGCCATCCGACGCTCGCCGTCCAGGTCCGAGCGGCAGGACACGTTGAACCGCACCAGCGGCTGAAAGTCGGCGACCATCCGACCGTCGCTGCGCACGATCAGCACCCGCTTCTCCTCATCCACCAGCGACGCTTCCACCCAGCCGATCGTCGCGTCGTACTCTCGCGCCGCCAGGTCCGCGCGGCGCAGCAGCTCGACTTTTTCGGCGAGCGGCGCGTCGGTCGTCGGCGCGGGCGCGGCGTAGCGATCGGCGGGATAGGACGCCGCCGTAATGTCGATCGGCGCTACTTCATCTTCTGCGCCGTGCGCGATCTGCGCGGCCGTCGCCGCGGCGCGCCGCATCGCCTCCGGCGACAAATCCTCGCTGTAGGCGTAGCCCACCGCGTCGCCTTCCACCACGCGCACGCCGACGCCCTGCGAGACATTGGACTGCGCCGACGCGACCCGCTGATCCTCGTAGCTCAGCGCGCCGCTGCGCTTGTGCTCGAAATACAGCTCGGCGAACGTCCCGCCGCGCGAGAGCGCCGCGGAGAGCACGCTGTCGGCGGCGGCCGCGTCGATCCCCAGCCGTTGCGACCAAAACTCCCGCACCTGCTGCGGCGTCTCGCTCATTTCGCATCTCCATTCACTGGCGCGGGCGGGGTCGCGCCCCGCGCGCGCAGCTCGGCAATCTCGTCGGCGTCGTAGCCGCACGCCGCCAGAATCGCGTCGGCGTCGGCATTAAGTTTCGGCGCGTGCCCCTGCACCGCGCCGGGCGTTTCAGAGAAGCGCCAGGGCATCCCCACCACTCGCCGCGTCGCGCCCTGCGCGTCGGCCAGCTCGGTCAGATAGCCGTTGGCCCAGACCTGCTCGCTGGCCGCCAGCGCCTCGTAGTCGTTGACCGGCGCGCAGGGGATGTCGGCCTCGCGCAGCCGCCGCAACCAGCCGTCGCGATCGTCCTGCGCGAACGCCTCTTCAAGCAGGGCTTCCAGCGCGTCCGAGTTCGCCATCCGCGCCGCCGCGTCGCAGAAGCGCGGATCATCCTCCCATTCCGGATGCTCCAGCAGTCGGCAGAGCGCGCCCCAGTTGCGCGGGTCGATCACCGCCAGCACAAACCAGCGCCGGTCGCCCGCCTGGTAGAAGGTGAAGGTCGGCATGCGCCGGCGGCGGTGAAATGATTGCTCGCCCGTGCGCAGGTAGCCCGTCAGGTAGACCGATTGCAGCGCGATCTGTGAGCCCAGTAGCGAGACATCCACCTGCTGCCCGCGCGCTCCCTGACCGTTGCGCTCGCGCTCCAGCAGCGCCGCCAGCATCGCCACGCAGGCCTGCATTGCGCCCACCTGATCGGCGAAGCCGCCCGGCAGCGTGACCGGCTCCGCCTCGGCGTTCGCCGCGTGCAGCGTCATCACCCCGCCCGTCGCCTGCCCGATCACGTCGTAGCCCGGCTCGCCCGCCTGCGGCCCCAGCGCGCCGAACGCCGAGGCGGAGACCATCACGATCGCCGGGTTGACCTCGCGCAGCGTCTCGTAGCCCAGCCCGAGACGCTGCATCACGCCCGGGCGGTAGTTCTCGATCACCGCGTCCACCCTGGCCGCCATTCGCAGCGCCGCCTCGCGCCCCGCCTCGCAGCGCAGGTCGAGCACAATCGAGCGCTTGCCCCGATCATGCGCCTCGAAATAGCGGTTGAACTCCTCGCCCGTCGAGTCGACCCCGCGCCCCGGATCGCCGCCTGGCGGCTCCACCTTCCAGATCTCCGCGCCCAGGTCCGAGAGCATCACCGTCGCGTAGGGACCCTGCTGAAAGCGGGTGAAATCGAGAATTCGGTAGCCTGCGAGCGGTCCCGCCATTGCGCGCCCTCACCTCCGCCGGCCTGCGGCCCACCTGGAGAGCATAGTCGTGCCTCCGCGCGTCCAACTGACCGACCACGAGCGCGAGCGCCTGCCCGCGCTGCTGGCAGCCGCCACTCAACGCGCACACGAGTTCCCCGGCGAGGCAACGCCTGAAGCCCAGCTCGCCTGGCTCTGGCGCAGCTACGCCGCCGAAGAGCCGCTCAGCGTCGCGCTGCTCACGCTGCTGCTCTTCGAGCACGGCGCGCACCGCTCCGCCGAAACCGTCGCCCAACAGCTGCAAGCCGCCCGCGCCGCCGGCCTGCTGGACGGCCTGCACGGCGGCTGAGGCTGCGCTATCCTGCGCGGCGTACACACCTCTCACGGGAAAGGACCCACCCATGCCGCTCGACGCCGCCGACACGCTGGAAATCCTGCAACTCGCCGCCCGCTACAACCACGCCATCGACTACGGCGACCCCGAAGCCTGGGCCGGCACCTTCACCGAGGACGGCACGTTCAACACCGCCCAGGGCGTCCAGGAGGGCCACGAAGCGCTGGCCCAGTTCGCCGCCGGCTTCGGCACCGGCATGGCCGGCGCGCGCCACTGGACCAACAACCACATCGTCGAGGGCGAGGGCGACTCCGCCACCCACACCTGCTACCTCAACCTGATCCAGACCAACGACGGCGCGAAGAGCATGATCACCGGCCGCTACAACGACACGCTGGTCAAGGTCGACGGCCAATGGCGCTTCAGCAGCCGCACAGTCAGCGCTGACGGGTAAGCGCCGGCGTTTCGCGTCGGCTGGGCCTGGCGGCCGCGCGATTCCCCGCCGCCGGGCGGCGGGGAATCGCGGCCTGCTCGCTCTTCCCATTGACGGGCGAGCGGCCCTCCTGGCTACTGCTCGAGAGAGTCGCCGCCGTCGCTGGAGCCGCTCCCGCTGCCCTCCTCTTCGAGGGAGTCGCCGCCGGTGTTTTCGTTCGCCGGCGCGGCGGCCTCTTCCAGCTCGTCCGCCGCGTTGGTTGTGGCGGCCTGCTGCGTGGTGGCGGCCTCCTCCAGCTCGTCCGCCGCGTTGGTCGTGGCGGCTTGCTGCGTGGTGGCGGCCTCTTCCAGCTCGTCCGCCGCGTTGGTCGTGGCGGCCTGCTGCGTGGTGGTGGTCTCCGGCTCGCTGGTCGTTTCCTCGGACGCGCCGGTCGTCTCAGCGGCCGCCGCCGCCTCGTCGCCGCTGTAACCGACGGGGATGCGGATGGTCGTGCCGGCGTAGACGAGGTTGGCGTCGGCGATGCTGTTGAGCGTCATGATCGCCTCAGGCGTGGTCTCGAAGGTGGTCGCCAGCGCGGAGAGGCTGTCGCCCGGCTGGATGGTCCACTCGACCACGTTCGGCCAATCGGCCAGCGGCGTCTCGGCCGGCGGGGTCGTTTCGAATCGCGTGGCCATGCTCGCGGCAGTCTCCGACGAGCCGGCCGATTCCTCCACGACCACCTGCTCAACCGGCGCGAGGCTCTCGGCGAAGCCGGCCGGGATCGAGAGGACGGCGCCGACGGACAGCTCGGACGGGTCGGAGATGCCGTTGAGCATCGAGATCGCCTCGACCGTGGTGCCGTATTCGAGCGCCAGGCCCCAGAGGCTGTCGCCCTCGACAACGGTGACCTGGGTGGTGTCGGCCCAGGCGTAGAGGCGCTCTTGCGGGGTGGCCAGCTCGGCGACTTCGGCGGCGGCGGCCGTGCCGGCGCTCTCCGAGGCCACCGCTGCGGCGGCCGCGTCGGCCCGTGAGACGGTCGGCGTGGCGCTCGCGGTGGAGGCGGTCCCGGCGGCAGTCGCGCGGTCGGGCGTGGCGGGCGCGGTGCTCACCGGCGCCGCGGTGCGGACGGGCGCAGCGGGCGGCTGGATCGTCGTGGACTGCTCGACGACGGGCGCCGGAGCGGGCGTCTGTGCGGCCTGCTGTGCGGCGGGGGTGTCGCTGCTGCCGAGCGTCGTCACGAGGACGGCGGCGACGGCGGCGGGGACGGCGATGGCGACGCCGATGATGGCCCAGGGGCGCCAGCCGCGGCCGCGCTTCTGATCCATCTGGGGGATCGAGCCGACGGGCTCGAAGGGTGCGGCCGCGCTGCGGGGTGTCTCCAACTCCGGCGGCCGCTCGCGGTCATCGCCGCCACCGATGGGCACGCTGTGCGTGCCGACTTGCTCGGACATTCTCGGTCTCCCAACCGAGTCACCCCATTGCCGCCACTTCAGCGCTGGAACTTGGGCGGGCGCTTCTCGAGGAATGCGCGGATCGCCTCTTGGTGCTCCGGCGTCTGCATAGCCCACTCTAGGGCCTCGCCCTCGCGTTGTTGCACTACCCGAATGTCCTGTTCGAGAGAATTTTGCGAAAACAACGATTTCACGCGGAGCAGGGTGGCGGTCGGATTTTCGGCCAGTTCTTCGCCCAGCGCGAGCGCGCGGTCGACCAGCTCGTCGTCGGGCGCGACATCGCGCACCAGTCCGGCCTCGCGCGCCTCCTCGGCTCCGACGAAGCGGCCGGTCAGGCACCAGTCGAGCGTTGCGCCCATGCCGACCAACCGCGGCAGCAGCGTGGTGCTGGCGGCTTCGGGCAGGAGGCCCATCTTGACGAAGCGGAACCCGAACTGCGCGCTCTCGCCGGCGATGCGGAAGTCGAAGGGCAGGATGGTGGTCGCGCCGACGCCGACGGCGTAGCCGTGCACGGCAGCAATCAGCGGTTTGCTGCCGACGCAGAAGTCGACCCAGGTCTCGTCATGCTCGTCGGGACCTTCGCCGGCGCGGCGGGCGGCCTCGCCGCTCTTCACATCCTCCTGCTGCTGCTGGAGGTCGAGGCCGGCGCAGAAGGCGCGGCCGTTGCCGGCCAAGACGACGGCGGCGACATCAGGGTCGTTGTTGAAGTCCACAATCGCGGCGCGCTCTTCGGCGGCCATGCGGCGCGTCCAGGCGTTGAGCTTTTCGGGGCGGTTCTTGCGGATCAGGCCCACGGAGCCGCGGCGTTCGGTCTCAATCGTCTCGTAGCTCATCGGTTATCCCCCTTCGGATCGCCCTACAGGCGGTTATGTGTCCACAGGCGAAAGTTAGCACGCGCTCAACACTGCGCGGCGACGGGCGCTGCATAGAGTGAGGCAGCGATAGACGCACCGCGCAATCCGACGCGAACTGATGCGAGCAGGCGATGTTCACCACTCCCCGACCGGCGCGACTGATCTCCGCCCTGGGCGCGGTAGTGGTTGCGTTGGCCGCGTTGTTGGCGCTGGCCGGGTCGGCGCGGGCAGAGACCTACACGGTCCAGCCCGGCGACACGCTCTGGGGCATTGCGACTCGGTTCGGGGTCAACGTGAGCGTGCTGCTGGCGCTGAATGGCGCGATCGAATCGTCGGATGAGATTCGGGCGGGGCAGGAGCTCTTGCTGCCGGACAATGCACAGACGGATAGGGCGCAGGCGAGCGCGAGCAGCGCGTCGGCGAGCGATGATTCGCCGACCCCGAACGTGCAGTCGGGCAGACAATCGGGCGCAGCGCCGCGCACCTACGAAGTGCAGCCCGGCGACACGCTCTGGAGCATCGCCAATCGCTTCGGCGTTGATCAGGACGAGCTGCTCGCGTTCAACCCGGAGATCGATCCGCAGAGGCTGCATGTGGGCGCTGAGGTCGTGATTTCCGGCGAGCCGCCAGCCGAGACAACGACTGCGCCGCAGCAGCAGGCGGCGGTGACGGCGGGCATGTCGCAGCGGCCGGTGAGCACGGTGGGGATGTCGTACACGGTGGAGGCGGGGGACAACGCGACGCGGATCGCGCAGCGGTTCGGGGTGACGCTGGAGGCGCTCCAGGAGGCGAACCGGGACAGCCTGGCGGTGGTGCGGATTGGACAAGTGCTGCGCATTCCGGTGCCCGACGCCCTGCTGCCGGCATTGGATACGGCTGACGACGGCGCACAGACATTGGACGAATACGTTGTGGCCGGCGGCGACAACGCGACGCAGATCGCGGAGTGGCACGGAATCGACCTCACCGAGCTGCGGCGGCTGAACCCGGACGTGAGTCTGGACCGGATTTATGTGGGGCAGGTGCTGGTCGTGCCGTGGATCGCCGCGCTGGTCCGCGCGCCGGGCACCGTGCCGGCCGTGCCGGCGCGGGAGCGGACGCACACCGTGGTGGCGGGCGACAGCCTGACGGCGGTCGCGCAGCAGTACGGGCTGGAGCTCGATGAGCTGCGGGCGCTGAATCCGTCGGCGACAGACACGATTCACAAGGGCGAAATTCTGCGCCTGGGCGGGACGCAGCCGCCGCCGGTGGTGTCGAGCGATCTGACGGTGCAAAACTCGGATTATGTGCAATACGCCGCGGCCGAGCTGGGCGTGCTGCCGCACACGCTGATCGCGAACAATGGGCTGTCGCCCGACGACTGGATTAGCGCCGGGACAGTGCTGCGGGTACCGCACCGCGAGGGGCTGCTGGTGACGGTGCAGCCGGGCGACACGTTGCAACGCATCGCGCGGTTGCACGGAGTTGAGTTGAGCGCGATTCTGGCCGACTCGGCGCACGGCGTGGTAGACGCGAACGAGATCGTGATCGGACAGGAGATCATCCTGCCGCTCGAGATGCCGGAGTTCCACTGGCCGGTGGTGGGCACGTTGACGGACGGGTTCGGGCTGTGCCGCAACTGGGACTGCTCGTACCGGCACCGCGGGCTGGATGTGGCGGTGGACATGTGGACGCCGATTACGGCGGCGGCCGACGGGCTGGTGACATTCGTGGGCGGCGATCCGTGCTGCGGGCTGGGCCTCTATGTGGAGCTCGAGCATCCCGGCGGCTGGACGACGATCTACGCCCACCTGACGGATTTCGCCGTGTGGCAGGGCCAGCTGGTGCAGCGCGGCGAGACGATCGGCTACAACGGCAACACGGGGATGAGCACGGGTCCGCACCTGCACCTCGAAGTGCATCACCACGACTGGTACATCGATCCGCTGGTCGTGCTGCCTTAGGGCCTGTTCACATTTCCCTACCGCGCATGCTTTCGGCACACCCACGCCCCAGCTCCGTCATACCCGCGCCGCCCGCCTGCGGGCTATTCGCCGCTCCTCCGGTACCGTGATGCAATGCAGCACCCTGCCCAGGCGGAGCCTATTGCGGTGGTTGGCGGGGGGCTGGCGGGGCTGACGGCGGCGTTGGATTTGGCTGAGGCGGGGGTTTCGGTGGCGCTGTTCGAGCGGCGGCCGTTTGCGGGGGGGAAGGCGTTTTCGTTTGTGGATCCGGAGCATGGGGTGTCGCTGGATAACGGGCAGCACATCACGATGCGCTGCTGCACGGCGTTGGATGCGCTGCTGGGGCGGATTGGCCTGCGGGGGATGGTGTCGTATCAGCGGGCGCTGAATGTGCGGGTGCTGGATCCGGCGAGCGGGTTGAGCGGGGCGATTGCGTCGCTCGGGCCGCTTGCGCCCGCGCCGCTGCATTTGGCCTGGTCGGTGCTGAATTATCGGCATCTGGATGGGCTGTCGCGGCTGCGGATCGGGCGGGCGGTGGGGGCGATGCGGGGGATTGACGAGCGCGGGCGGCGGGAGTTGGATCGGCGCTCGTTTGAGGATTGGCTGCTGGAGCATGGGCAGACGGAGCGGATTGTGGAGCGGTTTTGGGATTTGATCATTTTGCCGACCTGCAACGACCGCTCGGCGGATGTGAGCGCGGCGCAGGCGGTCCAGGTCTGCCAGACGGCGTTTCTGCGGCATTCAAGGGCGGGGGATTTGGGTCTGTTTCGGCGAGGGCTGGGGGAGCTTGCGGAGGCGGTGTTGGGGCGGGCGCGGGCGGCGGGCGCGGAGGCGCGGCTGGGGACTCGGGTTGAGCAGATCGAGCTGGCGGAGGGGCGGGCGGCGGCGGTGCATACGAGCGGGGGCGAGCGCGTCCCGGTGGGCGGGGTGGTGCTGGCGCTGCCGCCGCGCCAGGCGCTGGAGACGCTGCCGGCGGAGTTGCGCGTGCGCGAGCCTTTTTGGCGGCTGGGGCAGTTCAGGACGAGTCCGATTGTCAACGTTCACCTCAAGTGGAGCGCGCCGATTATGCAGCGGGAGTTTGCGGCGGTGCTGGACCCGAATGTGCAGTTCGTGTTCAACCGCTCGCGGTTGCAGGGCTGGCCGGGGCCGGAGCAGTGGGTGACGTGTTCGCTGAGCGGCGCGCATGAGGCGGTGGGTTTGCCGCAGGAGGAGATTGTGTCGCGGGCACGGCATGGTCTGCGACGGGCGCTGCGACGGACGCGGCAGGTGGAGCTGCTGGCGGCGCGGGTGGTGAAGGAGGCGGAGGCGACGTTTCGGCCGTCGCCGGGGATTTTGGCGCATCGGGTGGGGGCGCGGACGCCGATTGGGAATTTGGCGCTGGCCGGGGCGTGGACGGATACGGGCTGGCCGGCGACGATGGAGTCGGCGGTGCGGAGCGGTCATGCGGCGGCGCGGGTGATGCAGGGGGCGCTTGGGGGAGCAGGGTGAGCGGCGGGCGGCAAGAGGTGAGCAGCGGCGGCGCGTATGAGGAGCGGGTGGGCTATTGCCGCGCGGTGCGCAGCGGGCCGCTGGTCTGCGTTTCGGGGACTGTCGGGGTGGAGCCGGATGGTTCGGTGACGCCCGGCGGGGCGGGCGCGCAGGCGGAGCGCATCTTCCAAATCATCGAGCGGGCGCTGCGCGAACTCGATGCTTCGATGGATCAGGTGGTGCGGGCGCGGATTTACGTAGTGGACGTTGGGGATTGGCCGGCGGTGGCGGCGGTGTTTCAGGGGCGCTTCGGGGGGAGTCGTCCGACGGCGACGCTGGTGGAGGTGTCGGGGCTGATTGAGCGCTCGATGTTGGTGGAGATTGAGGTGGATGCGTGGTCGCCAGAACTCACCTGACGCACCTGCATCACACCCGAATCGGCCCCAACCCTCGCTGCTCGCGCAACTCGTTGGCCTTGCGCAGCAACTGCGCTTCGCCTCCAATCAGGCGTGCCAACTGATTGGTCGAACAGCCGATGGCGGCGGCGGTGTCGGCGAGGGAGGCGTCCTGGGCGTCGAAGAGGTCGAGGAGGTGCTGGGCGCCGGCCCAGAAATCTGGGTGGCGCGGGCCGATTCGTTGGCGCGCGCCGGGGAGGATGCGCTGGAGGGCGGGCGGGGGATGGTAGGCGTCGAGCGAGACGGGGCGGCGGATCTCGAGGGCGATGGCGCGGCGGAGGCGGGCGAGGGCGGTCTGGCGGTTCTGCGCCTGGGAGCGCCGCTCGGAGGCCTGGGCGCTGACGCCGCTGGGGGTGTGGACGAGGCGCACGGCGGTGTCGCGCCGGTTGCGGTGCTGCCCGCCGGGGCCGGAGACGCGGAAGCGGTCAAAGCGGCACTGCGCCAGCAGCTCCGCGTCGCCCAACGCCAGCCAGTCTTCGCCCGCCACCGCCGCAGACTAACCGCGCCGCTCTATGCTCAGATTCCGCCAGCGCCCGGATACCGACGGAGGGGCGAAGACCATGAGCGAAGCAGCGCCGCGCGACGGAACGGCCAACGTCAACGGCCTCGATCTGCACTATCTCGATTGGGGCGGCGCGGCCGACGCCCCCGCCGTCGCGTTGCACGGTTTCGCGCTGAATTGCCACTCCTGGGACGAGGTTGCGCCGGCGCTCTCGGATCGGCTGCACTGGTACGCGCTCGACCAGCGCGGGCATGGGCTTTCGGATCGGGCAGCCGAGCTGGCCGACTACTCGCGCGACCATATGGCCGACGACATTCGGGGCTTCATCGAGCGCGCGGGGCTGGAGCGTCCGATCGTGATCGGCCACTCGATGGGCGGGATGAATGCGATGACGTTCGCGAGTCGGCATCCGCAGGCGCTGCGGGCGCTGATTCTGGTGGATGTGGGTCCGGAGGTGACGGTGGACGGGGCGCAGCAGGTGCGGCAGTTTGTGGCGGGGCCGTATGAGATGGACTCGCTCGACGATTGGGTGGAGCGCACGCACAAGTACTATCCGTACCGCTCGAAGGAGGGCATTCGGAAGCGGCTCGCGGTGTCGCTGCGGGAGACGCCCGAAGGGAAGCTGGCGAAGCAGTTCGACGAGCGGTTTCGGCAGGCGGAGTTTCGCGGGGTGGCGGACAGCCGCGGCGACATCTGGGAGACGGCGCGAGGGCTGCGCTGTCCGACGCTGCTGCTGCACGGGGAGAAGAGTCCGGTGCTGAAGCGGGAGCAGGCGGAGCGCTTCGCGGAGGCGGTGGAGTCGGTGCGGCTGGTCACGATTGCCGAGGCGGGGCACTCCGTCGCCGGCGACCAACCGCAGGCGTTCGCCGAGGCGGTGCGCGCTTTTCTGGCCGATCTGGCTGAGTGAGTGGGCGGGTTTGACTGAGTTGAGCGCGCCGCGCCGCCGCCGCGGGCGACGCCGCCGGGCGACGCTGATCATTCCGATCATCGGCGCGATCATCGGCTTTGTCGGCGCGATGGTGATTCTGTATTCGCTCGACCTGGGCGGGAGCGGCTCGGAGTATCCGCCGGGTTACTACGGGGATGTGTTACGGCTCTCGGCTGTAGCGGACGCGGAGCTCGAGGAGATTATGCCGCTTGAGGCGGGCATCGCCTGCCGCGACGGGGACGAGGCGGCCTGCTGGGCGCGGCGCGAGCATTTGCGTCGGGGGGTGCCGCGCTGGTTGCAGCTGCGGGATGATTTGTTTGCGTTGGAGCCGCCGGAAGAGGCGGCGGGCTGGCATCGTCGGTATCTGGTGGCGGTAGCGAATCTGGCGGGCGGGTTTAACGCGGAGTTTCAGGCGCTGCTGGAGGATGACCGAGCGGGGTATCTGGCGGCGCTGGAGCGCACGCGGGAAGCGAGCGAGATCGAGCGGGCGCTGACCGATGAGTTCAATCGGCGGTTTGCGCAGCACATTGGGGGCTGAACGCGCCGGTCTGCTCGTGGTTGGGGCCTGGTCTCCGAACGTGTATACTATGAAACGAGCGCTTGCGCAGCCAGACAGGAGCCATCGGTGGGCACGCCCAACTTCGCCAATCGCACGCTGTATCACGGCGACAACCTGCCGTTTCTGCGGGGGATGAACTCGGAGACGGTGCAGCTGATCGCGACGGATCCGCCGTTCAACAAGGGGCGGGATTTTCACGCGACGCCGGACAGTCTGGCGGCTGGGGCGAAGTTCGAGGATCGCTGGCGCTGGGATGTGGATGTGCATTCGGAGTGGGTGGATGCGATTCAGGACGACTGCCCGGCGGTGTGGCAGGTGATTGGGGCGGCCAGAGTCGCCGGCGGCGAGGATATGGCGGCGTTTCTCTGCTGGCTCGGCGTGCGGCTGCTGGAGATGCACCGCATTCTGCGCGAGGACGGCAGCCTGTATCTGCATATCGACCATACGGCGGCGGCCTACGCCAAGACGCTGCTTGATGCGATCTTCGGGCGGAAGAATTTTCGCAACGAGATCGTTTGGTGTTACACCGGGCCGGGCAACGTCACACGCTGGTTTCCGCGCAAACACGATACGCTGCTGTTCTACGCGAAATCGCCGGCGGCGGTGTTTAACCGCGACGCGGTGCGCATTCCTTACAAACAGCTCAATATGCAGCACCGAGAGCCGGGCGGCGGCGGGATCGGCGGCAACCTGACGCCCGAAGCTGTCGGCGAGTTCCGCGAAAAGGGCAAGGTCCCTGAGGATTACTGGCTCGAAGACCGCGACGGGATGTCGCCGGTCGGACGGCGCGCGGCCGAGCGCACAGGCTATCCGACGCAGAAGCCGCTCGCGCTCTACGAGCGGATCATCAAGGCGTCGTCGAACGAGGGCGACTTTGTGCTTGATCCGTTCTGCGGCTGCGCTACGACGCCGGTCGCAGCGGAGAATTTGCAGCGGCAATGGGTTGGGATCGACATCTGGGACAAGGCGCACGAGACCGTGCTTAAGCGGCTGGCATCGCTGGGCTTGGGCGACCGCCCGATCCGAGTGGCGGAAGTCGGCTACAGCACCGCGCCGCCCGTGCGCTCCGATGACGGGGCGGTTGCATCGCCGCCGCTCAAGCTCAAGGTTCAAGTCGCAGAGCCGCCCGGCCCAAAGATGAGCCGCCAGGAGATGCAGGAGTTCCTGATCGAGCAGAAAGGCATTGTCTGCGCGGGCTGCGATCGGGAGTTCGACGATCCGCTCTACCTTGATCTGGACCACAACACGCCGCGCTCCGATGGGGGGCTGAATCACATCTCGAACAGGCTGATGCTGTGCGGGCCCTGTAATCGGATTAAGTCGAACAAGCTGACCTTGAGTGGGTTGCGCGCGGAGAACGCGCGGCGTGGGCGGATGTGATGGGCATGCCGCGTAACCAAATTTGTCCGCGGCCTGGGCGGGGCTATCTGGCGCTGTTGATCTTCGTGTTTCTGCTGGGTGCTGGGACCGGCGTCGGTACAATTTTGGCGGGAAACGATGCGACGGCGCGGGTGCTGATCGGCGTGTTTTTGGCGTTGCCGATTACGGCGCTGGTGCTGCTGCCGCTGCACGCGGCGTTCCGCACGCGACACGACCTGACGGAGCGATCGCTGGCGCTTCGGGCCGGGATTGTCATCAAGGCGGAGTTGGAGTGGGCGGAGATTGCGGAGGTTGTTCGGGTTCCGTTCATACCGCGGGTGCTCGGCTGGGGCGGCGGGCGCGGATTGGCGAATCGGTTTACGGACGGCGTGCGGATGACTACGCGGCGTGGAGGGATTTACTATGTGAGTCCTACGGATTCGGAGGCGTTTGTGGAGGATGTACTGGGTGTGATGGGCGAGGGGACTGGCGTTGTTGCTGGCTCGGGGCGCCCACCCCCCACCTAACCTCCCCCTGAAAGGGGGGAGGGATGAATTGGGGAAGGGGTGGGGAGTGGCGGTGGGTGGGTTCCTGCCTGCGCAGGAATGACGGAAAAGGGCGCAGGGATGGCGGAAGAGGGGGAGGGATGAATTGGGGGAAGGGGGATGGATTAGGGGAGGGTGGATTGAGGGGGGATGAATTGGGGAAGGGGTGGGGAGTGGTGATGGATGGGTTCCTGCCTGCGCAGGAATGACGGAGGGGGCGCAGGAATGACGGAAAAGGGGGCAGGGATGGCGGGAAGGGGGCAGGGATGAATTGAGGAAGGGGGATGAATTGGGGGAGGGGTGGGCAGTGGCGGAGGGGTGGGCGGGGTTTAGGGGGTGTTTTCGAGGATGGTTTTGAGTTGGGTGAGTTCTTTTTTGAGTTGTTTGGTCATCATGGGGCGGACGATGAAGGGGAGGACGCGGAACATGAAGCTGGTGACGATGTGGTCGCTGCCGGCGGTGAGGGAGTTGCGGACGAGGGTGGCGGAGGAGCCGCGGCGGTCGAGTTCGAGGAGGGCGCTGAAGGGGAAAGGGCCCTGGTGGGCCTCGGTGGCGAGCCGGCGCGGCGGGCGGAAGTCGGTCACGGTCATGACGACCGGCGCGCTGCCGCCGCCGTAGGTGTAAACGGCGCGGACTTCGGAGCCGCGGCGGACCTCGCCGCCGCCGACCAGCTCGGACTCGGACATTCCGTCGACCCAGTGGTCCTGGTTGCGAGCGTCGCTGACGTAGGCCCAGACATCTTCAATGGGGCGGGCGATTTCGAGTTCGACGGAGGCGCTGAGGCTGACCATGTTGTGCGCTCCGTCAGGCGTCGGCGAGGGCGGCGCGGAGGTGGACGATTTCTTCGCGCAGCATGCTGCGGGCTTTCAGGTTGGAGAGCGGGCGCAGCGGGCCGAAGAACAGCGCCTGAAGCGCGTTGCGGCTGGTGAGCGTGACGGTGTAGGTGAAGCGGGTGGCGCCGCCTTCTTCGGCGAGCGTGATTTCGGTGAGGTAGGGGATGCCGGCGTCGGGCGCATGCCAGGCGACGCTGTGGGGCGCGTCGAAGCGGGTGATTTGGGCGGTGATGCGCTCGCGGCCGTTGTTGGTGGCGACGACCTGCGCATCGAGGCCGATATCGCCGCCGCCGACCACGCTGGAGTCGGACATGCCAGCGACCCAGTGGTCCTGGTTGCGGACATCGCTGACGTAGGCCCAGACATGCTCGATGGGGTGGTCGAAGCGGGCGGTGATTTGGCTGGTCCACTGAACCATGGCGGGGCGCTTTCGTTTTGGCGGCTGCGATCAGCCTGGCTAGCGGAAGAGGTCCTGCTCGGGGGGGCGCAGGAGGGCGCTGTGGTCGGCTTCGACGACGGGGATGTTGAGGCCGCGGATCACGGCGACGGGGACGCGATCGAGTTTGTTCATCACCGGTTCGGCGGCGGAGGCGAATTCGTCGGCCCAGGCCATCTCGGTGACACGCAGGTCGTAGCCCTGCTCGTCGTATTCGCCGATGTAGGAGTGGATCGGCTCCATGCCGCTGACGCCGATGGCGATGTTGGTGAGTCCCTGCCGCCAGGGGCGGCCGAAGGTGTCGGAGACGATCACGGGCACATCGGGCTGCCCGCGCTCGCGCAGGCCGGCGCGAATTTGCGCGGCCGAGGCCGAGGAGTCGAGCGGGAGCAGGGCGACGGCGAGTCCGCCGCCGACGTTGGACTGGTCGACGCCGGCGTTGGCGCAGACCCAGCCGTGGCGCGTTTCGGCGAGGATCAGCCCGCGGGCCATGCGGACGATCCGCGCGGACTCGCGGAGGACGAGCTCCACGGCGCGCGGGTCCTTGTCCCAGGCTTCGGCCCACTCGACGGCGAATTGGCCGGCTTGCACATCGTCGAGGGAGATCACGCGGCCTTCGGCCTTGGAGATGATCTTTTGGGTGACGACGAGCACATCGCCGCGTTCGAGCGGGGTGTTCTGGGCGCGCAGGGCGGCATCGATCAGCTGGGCGAGATCGTCGCCCTGGGCGACTTCGGGGATGCCGCCGACGGCGAAGACGCGGTATTCAGACGGCGGGGCGGTCACTCGTCGATGCCCACGACCTGGACCGCGGCCTGCGCCTTGTAGCGGCGGTTGATGCTGAGCAGCAGGGCGGTCAACCCCTCGACGAAGTTGGACATCACCAGCGCGCCGGCGTCAACCGGACGCAGGCGCGGCATGCGCTCGACTATTTCGATCACGGTCTGCTTGGCTTCGGCGTCGTCGCCGGTGATCAGGACATCGCCTTCCATTTCGTTTTCGAGCGCCTGGAGTTTACGGGCGCTGAGGTTATGGAATGCGCCGATCACGCGGGCGTCGGGCAGCAGCGCCTGGGCCTGCTCGGTGGCGCTGCCCTGCTCGACGGGGGTGATGCCCGGCTGCCCATCGACGAATTGGAGCGGGACGGCGGCGTCGACGACGATTTTGGCGCCGATGCCGTCGCGCAGGTCGTTGAGCGTCGCTTCGTGCCCGTCGAAGGGCACCACGACCACGACGATTTCAGCCTCGCGGACGACATCGCGGTTGACGCCGCCGTCGGCGTCGGCCTCGCGTCCGACGGCGGCGAGGGCGTCGCGGATTTGCTGTGCGGCGTCGGCGGCGCGCTCGGGGCGGCGCGAGCCGATCAGCACGCGGTCGTCGGCGAGGGCGAGGCGCATGGCCAGTCCGAGGCCTTCGGGGCCGGTTCCGCCGATGAAGCCGATGGTGGTCAATTGAGGCTCCCGTCCGGGGCTGGGCGTATGCTGGCAGCCTGTGGCCGGCTGCATTGGGGAGGTGCAGTCTGCGCCGCGCGCACGATATCAGAGCCGGATCAGGGGCAGCGCGATGGTGTTGAGCGGCGACGCAGTGGACCTGCGGGGCATCGCGCTGACCTACGCGAGCGCCGACGGCGCGCCCCTGCCGGCAGTCGCGCCCACCACGCTTACGATTCCCGCCGGCCAGTTCGTCTCGCTGGTGGGACCGAGCGGCTGCGGCAAGACCTCGCTGCTACGGGTCATCGCCGGGCTGCAAGCGCCCACTGCGGGACAGATCACGATCTTCGGCGACGAGCCGGCGGAAGCGCAGCGTCTGAAAGAGATCGGGTTGGTCTTTCAGGAGCCGGCTCTGCTGCCCTGGCGCGATGTCGAGGCCAACATCCGCCTGGGGCGCGAACTCAACCCGACCCGCACTCGCGACGGAGCCTCGATCGCCCAGCTGATTGAGCTGGTGGGGCTCGGCGAGTTTCGCCATTTTCGGCCCGACGCGCTGTCCGGCGGCATGCAGCAGCGGGTCGCGATTGCCCGCGCGCTGGCGCTCGATCCGCCGCTGCTGCTGATGGACGAGCCGTTCGCGGCGCTGGACGAGATCACCCGCGAGCAGATGCGCTACGAGCTGCTCCATCTCTGGGCGGTGGCTCCCACCCAGGCGGAGCGGCCGCGCTCGGCCGTGTTCGTCACGCACAGCGTGAACGAGGCGGTGGCGGTGGCCGACCGCGTGTTGGTGATGTCGCCGCGGCCGGGCGAGATTGTGGCGGACATTCCGATTCACAGCCCGCGTCCGCGCGCGCCCGAACACGAGCAGTCGGAGCGATTTTTGGAAGACGCGGCGGCGGTGCGAGCGGCGCTGCGCAGCGGCGCGCCCAACGCTGCATTGGGCGTCGAGCTCGCGGCGGCGACTGCGTGAGCGCGCCGACGCTCTCGCAGCGCTCGGCGCGAGCGGGGCGGCCGCCGCTGGCGCTGCCCGACCTGGGCGCCGCGCTGCCCTATCTGTTGCCGCCGCTGCTCGCCTTGCTGCTGGCCGGCGTCGCGGTGGAAATCTGGGTCCGCGCCGCTGATGTAAGCCAATTCGTGATGCCGCGTCCGACCGTGGTGATCGAGGAGTTCTTCGTCGAGTTTCCGCGCTACTTCTCGGAGGGGATGCGCACGCTGGCGGTTTCCGTAGGCGGGCTGGCGCTGGGCACCGGCGTGGCCGTGTTGCTGGCAGCCGGCGTGGCGCACTCCCAGCTGTTGGAGCGGGCCGTGCTGCCGATCGCGATTATGGTCAAAGTCACCCCCGTCGTGGCCGTGATTCCCCTGCTGATCATCTGGCTCGGCTACGGCTGGGAGCCGAAAGTCACGATCGCCGCCTTGATCACCTACTTCCCGGTGCTGATCAACGCCATCGCCGGATTCCGCGATGTCGACCCGCGCATGCACGACTTCTTTCGCAGCGTGCACGCCTCGCAGTGGGAGATCTTTCGCCATCTGCGGCTGCCGGCCGCGATCCCCTTCATGTTCGCCGCGCTTAAAATCTCCGTCACACTGAGCCTGATCGGCGCGGTCGTCGCCGAGTTTTTCACCGCCGGCCAGGGCGGGCTGGGCTCGGTCATCCGGATCGAGCAGAACGAGGTTCGGCTGTTCAAAGTCTTCGCCGCAGTGCTGATGCTGACCGTGCTGGGGGTGGCGCTCTCGACGGCGCTGATCGTCTGCGAGCGGCTCTGGTCCTGGCGCGTCAGCCAATCATCCGCGAATATCTGAGAGGGAGGCAGCCATGCGCGACGAGGACGAGCAGCCGCAGCAGGCCGAGGCTGAGGAGGGCGAGGCCGCGCCGCGCGAGGCGACCGAGCGCGCCGAGCGCCGCCTGCCCCAGCGCCAGGCGCCAGCCGAGTCGGACACGGTGGTGATCAAATTCAGCGCCGACGGGCTGGTTCTGGAAATGGAAGCCGACGATGTGGACCTCGGCACCGACCTGAAGGTGCGGCGCGAGCATCGGCTGATCGCGGAGTTCCGCCGCGACGCGGTGGACGGCTGGTGGTACAAGAGCGCGGTGCTGCGCGATCTGCACCCGGCCGACGGGCGCGGCGAGTGAGCGGCTGTCGCGCATAGCGCATAGCACGTAGCGGCAAAGCGGCATACGCTGAGCGCGGTCGCTATCGCCGCGGCAACCCCGCGGAAGCGGCACCGGATCGCCGGCCGGCCCCTCGAGATTCTCCGGACGCACCCACGTTTCGCGGCCGCGCGCCGCATCGTTCTGGAGAATTGCCGTGTCTGTTTCCGTCCGCCGTCCCCGTTTCCTGCTGCTCGCCACGCTGACCCTGATCGCGCTGGTCGGCGCCGCCCTCGCCGCGTGCGGCGACGGCGAGCCGGAAGAGCTCACGATGCGCTACATGGGCGGGTTTCGGGCGCAGGCCAACCTGCCCTTCGTCGCCGTTTACGTCGCTGAAGACCAGGGCTTCTTCGCCGAAGAGGGGCTGACCGTCGAGATCGAGCACGCGGCCACCGGCGAGCACAAGAGCCTGCTGCTCTCGGGCGACATCGACATCACCACGCTGCCGGCCTCGGAGATGATGCAGCTGCGCTCCGACTCGGATGCGCCGATGGTCGCGGTGACCCTGTTCGGGCAGCGCGGCGATTTCGGTTATGTGGTGCTGGAGGAGAGCGGGATTCAGTCGCCGGCCGACTTCGCGGGCAAGCTGGTCGGCTTCAAGGGGCAGGTGCAGGCCGAGTTCCTGGCGATGATTCACGCGCACGGGCTGAGCACCGACGACATGGAGCTGGTCTCGGTGGGCTTCAATCCGGTGGTGGTGGTGGAGCAGCAGGTGGATGTGTATCCGGTCTTCCTCTCGAACGAGCCGGACACGCTGACGCGGGTGATGGGCGCGGAGATCAATGTGTTCGAGGCGGCCGACTACGGAGTGCCGACGCTGGGCGTGGTCTACATCGTGACGGAGGAGTACCTGGAGGACGAGCAGAACCGGGAGCGGGTGGAGCGCTTCCTGCGGGCGACGCTGCGGGCGTTCGAGTTCGCGCTGGACGATCCGGCGGCGGCGATCGAGTCGACCCAAAAGTTCATCCCCGAAGAGGCGGACCTGGAGCACGAGCTGTTCATTCTGGAGACGGAGCTGGCCAACGCGGTGTCGGATCTGACAGACCAGAACGGCCTGGGCTGGTTCACGACGGAGCAGTTCGGTGCGCTGCAGGAGGTGCTGCTGCAGTATGAGGCGATGGAGCGTCCGGTGGATCTGGAGCTGGCGCTGGATCGCTCGTTCCTGGAGCGGATTCACGCGGAGTAGCGGGGGTGTGGGTTAAGGGCTTGCCTGTTCACACTTCCGTCACGCCCGCGCCCCTCTGCCGTCATACCCGCGGCAAGCGCGGGTCGACGGAGGTGAGGGCGCGGGCGGTGGGTCTGTTGCGCGGGATGACGGGGAGGGAAGTGTGAACAGGCCCTGGCCGCCTTGGCCTGCCCGCTTGCAGGCGGCGCGCGGGTAGACTGCGCGGTGCAGTGAAGAGGACTTGCCCATGACCACCGCCGAAGCGCCGACCGCGACCGACGAGCTGCTCGTTGAGCAGCGCGGCAACATCGCGATCATCACACTCAACCGCCCCGAACGGCTCAACGCGATTTCGGGGACGATGCTCGCCGCGCTCTCCGAGCAGCTGATCGCCTGCCAGCGCGACCCTGAGGTGCGGGTGGTCGTGCTGACCGGCGCCGGGCGCGGCTTCTGCGCCGGCCTGGACCTCGTCGACCAGCAGGCGCGGATGGGCGGCGACGGCGATTCGCGGCCCGGCTACTCGCTGTTCGACCTGCGCGACGCCCCGCCGGTGGTGCTCAACCGCATGGACAAGCCCGTGCTCTGCGCGCTGAACGGCCCCGCCGCGGGCTACGGGATGGACATGGCGCTGCTCTGCGATATCCGCGTGGCCAGCGATCGGGCCAAGATGGGCGCCGTCTTCGCGCGGCGCGGCGTGCTGCCGGAGAGCGGCGGCACCTGGATTTTGCCCCGCCTGCTGGGCTGGGCCAAAGCCGCCGAGGTCGCCTTCCTCGGGCGCGTGCTCGACGCTCAGGAGTCGCTCGACGCCGGCCTCGTCAACCAGGTCGTCCCCCACGACCAGCTGATGGATGTCACCCTCGGGCTGGCCGAAGAAATCGCCGCCAACGCGCCGCTCTCCGTCCAGGCCACCAAGCGGATGATGCGGCTGGGCATGGACGAGCCGTTCGAAGCCGCCGTCGACCACATCTATCTCCAGCTGCTGCCGCTGTTCGGCAGCGACGATTTCAAAGAAGGCGTGCGCGCCTTCATGGAGAAGCGCGACCCGCAGTTCCAGGGCCGCTAGCGAGGAGCGCCGCGATGCCGCAACGACCGATCAGCGACGACGAAGCCCAGCGCGTCTCTTCCTACATGCTGGGCCAGGCCGAGAAATACAGCTGGCTCGAACTCTGGCCGCGCGTCGTGGCCGGGCGCATCGAGTTCCTCGACTCGATCGCCCGCGTGACGCCCGAGCAGGCCGCCTGGAAGCCCGCCGCGGACGACTGGAGCATTGCGGAGGTCGCCCAGCACGTGCTGGACGGCTCGCGCCGCACCTACGAGCTGGTCGAAGCGCTTTCCCAGGGCCGCGAGCCGAATACCGAGGCGCAGGCAATCGGCGCGGTCGATCCCGAAAAGCGCGACGCGCAGCTGGAGTGGGGCGCGCTGCGCAACGCGCTCGTGGAGGACTCGATCACCTTCGCCGGCGTCACGCGCAATGTGCCCGAACCGCCCAACCTCGAACGCCTCGTCGCGCACCCCTTCTTCGGCCCGCTGCACGGGCGCGCCTGGTTCATCTTCCAGCGCGTCCACGATCAGGACCACGCCCGCCAGGTCGCGGCCATTCAGGAGAGCGACGGGTACCCGCAATGAAAGTCGCCATCGGACTGCACCGCGATCACATCGACGATTGGGAGAGCGCCGCGCTCTACGCGCAGGAGGCCGAGAAGCTCGGCGTCGACTCCATCTGGTCCGCTGAAGCCTGGGGCTACGACGGGATCACTCCGCTCGCCTGGCTGGCCGGCAAGACCGAGACGATCGGCCTCGGCACGGGAATCATCCAGGGCGGCACGCGCACACCGGCGCTGGTCGGCATGACCGCGATGAGCCTGCAATCGATGTCGGGCGGGCGCTTCCGGCTGGGGCTGGGCACCAGCGGCCCGCAGGTCGTCGAGGGCTGGCACGGCGTGCCCTTCGCGGGGGCGGTCAGCCGCCTCGCCGAAACCGCCGAAATCGTGCGCAAGGTCTGCAACGGCGAGCGTCTCGTCCACGAGGGGCGGCACTACACGCTGCCGCTGCCGGGCGGCGAGGGCAAGGCGATCCGCTCCGGCTCGCCGCCCTGCCAGCCGCCGCCCGTCTACCTCGCCTCGCTGGGACAGCGCAGCCTCGAGCTCTGCGGCGAAATCGCCGACGGCTGGCTGGGCACCAGCTTCATCCCCGAAACCGCCGATGTCTTCTTCGACGACATCCGCGCGGGCGCGGAGCGCGCCGGCCGCTCGCTCGACGACATCGACCTCGAAGTCGCCGCCGGCGTCGTCTTCACCGACGACGTAGAGCGCACCGCCAAGCAGCACGCCCGCGGCATCGCCTTCACGCTCGGCGCGATGGGCTCGGCCAAAACCAACTTCTACAACGACGCCTTCTGCCGCCAGGGCTGGGCCGACTCCGCCAAAGAGGTGCAGCGCCTCTGGATCGAGGGCGACCGCGAAACAGCCCGCGACCGCGTGCCGGTCGAGCTGGCGCTGAAGATCAACTGCATCGGCAACGAGCAGGATGTCAAAGACCGCCTCCGCGTCTACCAGGACGCCGGCGTCAACACCCTCCGCGCCGGCGTAGAAGGCGACACCGTGCGCGACCGCCTGGAGAATCTGGAGCGCCTGATGGCGCTGATCGAGGAGATCAGCACTGAGTAGCCGCGCGACGCCTCAGCCTACGCCGGATAATCGGCGTGCGCGGTATCCAGCCATGTCTCGTCGTGGCGGTGCGAGGCGTGGGCCCACTGATAGACATCTTCCGAGTTGTTCACGTACGGCCACTGCACCTGCAGCCTGATCAGGTTCATCACGCCGAACGAGTCGAACACTCCGTCCAATCCGTGCTCGTCATCAGCGCCGAGTCCGATCCGCTGCACGCGCCGCGCAAGCTCGCGGCGCTCCTGAACGTTGAATGTGGCCGTCATTCGATCGACGATCTCCTCAATCGGGGCATAGTTATACTTTGCGTAGTTGTTGGTACCTCCGACCTTTAACGAGGCGGTGAACGCCGCTGTTGGGTCAAGTTCCCTGGGCGGGTTGGTCCAAGCAGGAGCATGTCCGGGGAACGAACCTTCGACCCAACGCTGGTTGAACACGAAGTACGGCTGAATATCCAGATCGACGTTGAACCCGAGCGCATCCTCGTACATGTTCTGCGTCGTCTCGGAGATGCCCGGGTAGGTCTGCTCCCAGATGTCGGGGATGTAGATCGTGACGGTGCGGGTAGTATCGAAGCCGGAGGCGGCGATCAGCTCGCGGCAGAGCTGGATGTCTTCCTGGCGGTCCGCTCGAAAGCCGGGGATCTCGTGCAGCTCGTCGGGCGGGATGGTCCAACCCGTACTGAACCAGGGGCAGTATGAGGTCGCCGAAAGCTTCGCCTCTCCCGAATACACGGCGTCGATCATCAGGTCGCGGTCGACAGCGAGGTGCATCGCATAGGCGAAACGCCGATCGGCGTAGGGGTTGCCCAGACCGTCGGCGCCTCCCCAAGCTGGATCGTAGGTGCCCATTGATGTGACAACGGTGAAGCCGTTTCCAGTCTCAGCCGTTTGGTGGTTGGGCAGGTCGGCCAGAATGCCGTCGATCTGCTCGCGCGAAAGCATGGCGCTACTCAAGTAGCCGCGCCGATACGCGCTTTCAATGGCCTCGGGCAGGTAGAGGTTGTAAACCACAGCCAGGTCGAAATACGGCAGCGGTTGACCGTCGAGGCCGGTTTTCCAGTAGTCCGGGTTTCGCGCCATGAGCAAACCCTGCTCCGGGTAATATCCGAGCGGAATCATCATGCCCGTGCCGGACGAAAGTGCAATGTTGTGGGATTCGTCCCGCCAGCGATCGCCGAACTCCGCAATCGCTTCGGGCGACGTAATCCAGCTGAACTCCCGCAGCGCTGTAGCGCCGAGGTAAGTGGCATCCGCCCCGTTCGTCTTGGCGACGAATGTCGAACTGTCAGGGGTCTCCATTGAGGCCGTCTTGTGAAACGCACGCGCGCTGTGAAAATGTCCGTCATCACTGAAACCTCTGATACCGAAGTCCTCGATCTGTCGTTGGAAGTTGACGCGGATGTCTTCCGCTGTCACCTGCCGCCCGCCGTCGGTCGGAAACCGATCCCAGAAGCGCGCTCCGCGGTCAAGGTGAAAGACGTAGGTCTCATCGTCCGGCATCTCGGGCAGCGACGCGATGTCCGCCTCCATGACGCCCCGTTCTTCATTTCGCCAGCGGATCAGGTGGTTCATGTAGAGCCCCATCCAGAACTGGGTGGGCGCGAAGAAGGCTCGGTGGGGATCAAAGTAATCGTGCGTCTCGGTCGGCATCGCGAAGCGCAGCGCGCCGCCGCGCACAACCTCATTCGTCTCGTCCGCTGCCGCCTCAGCGTCGGGCGGGTCTTCAGCGGGCGAATCGACCGCATCAGCCGCCGAAGCCCCAACAGCCGCCAGCGACGCCGCGCCGATCCCCGCCCGCGCGGCGGCCCGCATAAAACCGCGTCGGCTAATGCGGAGATCACGCATTGGTTGTCGCCTTCGTCACTCAGGCAAGCTACGCGCGCGCCGGCGGCGCGGTCAATGCCGCTCGGATTTTCACGCAATGTCGGATCGCGCCCGTGTGCGGTCGGTGGTAGCTGCGCGGAGGCTTCCACCCCTCCCAAAACCACTCAGCGGCGAACGAGTTCAAACGCCGCCGCGCCTTCGCGGATGCGGATCCAGCTGTTCGCAGGCACGTTGTCGTAGCGGCTTTGGACTCCGCTGGCCGGCCAGTAGACCTCGACCACTGCGCGGGACGCGCTGCCCAGGCCGAAGTGGAGGCGCGGGTCGCTTTGGCCGAGGAAGTGCGAGGCCGCGCCGACCTGGCGAACCTGCGGCGGCATTCCAGCGGCGCGCACCGTCACCCGCGCGCCGTCGCCGCCGCGGTTGCTCTGCACCCCCTCCGTTGAGACGCGCAGCCAGTTGCCCGTCGCCGCGCTCTCGTTGCGGAACAGCAGTGGGCGCGCGCCGTTGTTCAGCACCAGAATGTCCAGATCGCCGTCGTTCTCCAGATCCAGCACCAGCAAACCCTTGCCGTCGCCCTGATCATCCAGCCCCGCCACGGTGCTGCGCCCCGAGAACACGCCCGCGCCGTCGTTCTCCCAATAGCGCATCGAGTCCGCGTCGTGCCCCGGCATCATCTCCATCCCGTTGGTCATCACCAGATCGAGATCTCCGTCGTTCTCCGCGTCGAAGAACGCCGCGCCCCAGCCCCAACCGCCGTTGCGCACGCCAGCCGCATCGGTGTAATCGGCGAAGCGCCGCCCGCCCTCATTGCGATAGAGCCGGTTGCCGTCGCGCGCGCCCGGCCCCTCGGTGCCCGGGCTGCCGCCGCTGCGCTGAAAGATCGAGGTCACGAACCAGTCGAAATCGCCGTCCAGATCGTAGTCGCCGAAGGTCAGCCCCATCGCGTTTTGCGCCGTGCCGACCCAGGCCTCAATGGTGCCGTCGCTGAATGTGCCGTCGCCGTTGTTCCAGAACAGCCGCGTCGTGCCGAAATCCGAGGCCACCGTCAGGTCGAGCAGCCCGTCGCCATCGAGATCGACGAAGCCCGACGCGAACGCGAAGGTGCCCTCGGTCAGAATGTCCTGCGTCTGCGAACGGACGCCGACCATGTTCACGCCGGCCTGCATCGTCGCATCCGTAAACCAGCCGGGCGCTTCCGCGCCGCGGTTGCGCAGCAGGCGCACGCCCGTCGCTCCCTCGCCGACCAGCTGCGACGGCCGCCACTCGGTGATGTGCAGATCGAGCCAGCCGTCGCCGTCGTAATCGCCGAACGACGCGCTGAAGCCGATCCGCCGGTCGCCCGTATCCAGCGCCGCGCCGCGCTCCACCGCCGCCTCCACAAAGCCGCCCTCGCCCTCGTTCACGAACAGCCAATGCCGCACGCCGCCGACCGCGGTGACGAACAGATCGAGATCGCCGTCGTTGTCGATATCGCCCCAAGCCGCGCCGTTGGTCGCCTCGCGGAAGCGCTCCAGCCCCCAGGCGCGCGACACATCGTCGAATGTCCCGTCGCCGCGGTTGCGCAGCAGCAGGTCGTAGTCGTCGAGCCGCGTGATCACCAGATCGACGTAGCCGTCGCCGTCGAAGT
The DNA here is from genome assembly GCA_965203165.1 of Dehalococcoidia bacterium. Classification (GTDB taxonomy): domain Bacteria; phylum Chloroflexota; class Dehalococcoidia; order Bin125; family Bin125; genus CATQGW01. Next base: position 2,340,651 of record OZ241849.1, on the reverse strand, counting down.
CGCCCGCCGCTGCCCCGCCGGTCATCCGCTCCGCGTCGCAGAACGTGCCCCGCGCTTCGCTCTGGATGTCGTCGAACATGCACTCGCCCGGCGGGCGCACCGCGTGCTGCACGAAATCGAGCCCGGCCCGCTCGGTCACCTCCACGAACCGCGTCGCCGGCGCGGTCGGGGCAGTCGGGGCGCCGCCGTCGAGCGTCAGCGCGAGGCCGATCGCCACGATCACGGCGAGGGCGGCGGCGGCAATCGGCAGTAGTCTCATGGGCGCATCCGTCGCGAACGCTGCATACTTTGCAGGTTGCCCGGCGGTTCGGCCGGGGGCTTCGCAGAATCGGAGGGTACAACGTGACGGAACGCGCAGATCGCAGCGACAACACCGAGCCTCAATCAGGCGCGCACAGCGGCCCGCTGGCCGGCGTCCGCGTGCTCGAGTTCTCCCAGATCATCGCCGGACCGTTCGGCTGCCAAAACCTCGCCGACATGGGCGCGGACGTGATCAAGGTCGAGCCGCCCGAGGGCGAAGCCTGGCGGCAGTTCTCGCAGTTCATGCCGGGCGAGTCGAAGTGGTTCCAGTCGCTGAATCGCGGCAAGCGCTCACTCGCGCTGGCGCTGCGCGAGCCTGCCGCGCAGCAGATCGTGCATCGACTCGTCCCGCAGATGGATGTCGTCGTGATCAACTACCGCCCTGATGTCGCCGCCCGCCTGGCGATCGACTACGACACGCTGCGCGCGCTCAAGCCCGATCTGATTTATGTCGACAACACCGCCTTCGGTCGGCGCGGCCCTTGGGCTGCCCGGCCCGGCTACGACATCGTCGCCCAAGCCGTCTCCGGACTGATGGCGCTGGACGGCAAGTTCGACCCGGCCAACGGCGCACCGCAGCCGATCGCCACACCCGTCGCTGATTACGCGACGGGGATCGTCGTGGCCTGGGGGGTCTGCGCGGCGCTCTACCACCGTGAGCGCAGCGGCGAGGGGCAGATGATCGAGACCACGCTGCTCAACTCGGCGCTGGCGCTGCAGGGCAGCGTCCTGATGGAGCTGCCCGCCGCCGATGAAGCGGTCGCGGCCAAGATGTCCGAGGTCGCCGCGCGTCGGGAGGCGGGCGCGAGCTACGCCGATCTGCAGGAGGCCTACCAGCAGCGCGGCGCCCAGGGCTCGGTCAACATCTACTACCGCTGCTGGGAGACGAGCGACGGCGCGGTCGCGATCGGCGCGCTCTCGCCCTCGCTCTGGGCCAAAGTGCGCGAGGCGCTGGCGACCGACTTCCTCGGCTTCGCGGACCCGAATTTCGACATGACCAACCCCGAAAGCCTCGCCGCCGGCCAGGCGCGCGTGCGCGAGCTGGAGCAGCAGGTCCGCGCCAAAACCACCGCCGAGTGGTTGCAGCGCTTCGAGCAGTGCGGCGTCCCCTGCGGCCCGATCCGCTTCGCCGAAGAGCTGCGCGACGACGAGCAGCTTTCGGCGAACGAGATGATCGTGGAGCTGAATCACGACCTCGCCGGCCCGCAGCGCCAGGTCGGCCCGCTGCTGCAGATGAGCGAGACGCCGTTGGCCGCGCAAGGCTCATCCCCGCCGCTGGGCCGCGACACCGACGCGATCCTCGCCGCCGCCGGCTACCGCCCCGACGAAATCGCCCAACTCCGCGACGCCGCCGTGATCGCCTGAGCTCGGCTCCGCCTTGTGGAAACGTCTTGTGGAAGCGCCCTGTGGAAAACGGTGGACCGCCGTTGCGACGCGCGGCCGCGGCCGCTAGCGTTTAGAACATGCGTAACGCGAGCCGCAACGAAAGCCCGAACGAAAGAGGTGCGCCGTGGTCCAGAATCCCCCCGAAGGCAACCAGCGGGTCATCCCCTACCTGAGCTACGCCGACGCCCCGGCGGCGGTCGAATTCCTCTCCACGGCGTTCGGCTTCGAGGCCGGCATGCAGATGGAGATGGGCGAAGGCGTGCTCGGCCACGCCGAGCTGCACCTCGGCGACAATGTCCTGATGCTCGCCTCAGCCTTCCCCGAGATGGGCCAGGCCAGCCCGCAGGACCTGGCCGCCCTCCACAGCCAGGTGATGGTCTACGTCGACGATGTGGACGCCCACTTCGCCCAGGCCAGCGCCGCCGGCGCGACCATCCTGGAAGAGCCGACGGACCAGTTCTACGGCGACCGCAGCTACCGCGCCGTCGACCCCGAGGGCCACCACTGGGTCTTCACCCAGCACATCCGCGATGTTTCCCCTGAGGAGATGGTCGCGGCGGCGGCGGAGATGGGCGAAGAGCAGGGCTAGCGCCCGCTCGCGCTTCCCGCTGCGCCCACCCCCTCGTCACATCCGCGCGAAACAGGCCCGTCACGCCCGCGCAAAACAGATCCGTCACGCCTGCGCGAAACAGATCCGTCACGCCCGCGCGAAACAGGCCCGTCATTCCTGCGCAGGCAGGAACCCACGCAGTACGCGCGGCTCAGCTTGGCGCTGGAAGCTCGGCGGGGGCACGGAAGCGGCTTGGTGGACCGTCGCGGCAGCGTGGCGCGTATCAAGCGCTGGATGCCGCCTGGGTTCCTGCCTGCGCAGGAATGACGGAAGGGGGCGCAAGAGCACACGCCCCCGACGATGCCTCAGCCGACGGACGATGCCTCAGTCCCCCGGCAAATCAGGCGTTGAACTGCGGTATCACGTAATCGTGATCCTTCGCGTAGACCTGCACCCGGCCCCGCGCGCCGTCGGTCACCGCGATCCGATCCTGCCCGTCGATCGCGATGCCGCGCGGACGGTCGAACTTGCCAAGGTTGATCAGTTCGTAGGGATTGACGCGCTGAAAAGCGCGCATGTAGTCGGCGTTGACGTCCATCACGGCCTGGGCGGACTTGGAGAAAACGCGCGCGTCGCCGTACAGGCCGCAGATGATGTCCCCGTCGGGGTAGTAAATCTGGACCCGGTCGTTGCCCCAGTCGACCACATACACATCGCCCTCGCTGTCGACCGCCACATCGGCCGGGCGGTTGAGCGCGCCGCCGTCGTCCACGCCGTCGAAGCGCGAGCCGAAGCGGAGCAGGAATTCGCCGTCGGGCGTGAACTTCTGCACGCGGTCGTTGCGCCAGTCAGCGATGTAGAACGCGCCCTCCTGGTCGATCGTCATCCCCCAGGGCTGACTCAGCTGACCCTCGTCGCTGCCCTCGCTGCCCCAGGTCGAGAGAAACTGTCCGTCCTTGCTGAAGCGCTGCACGCGGTGGTTCAGGCTGTCCACCACGTAGGCCGTGTCGTCGGCGTCGAATGCGATGCCCGAGGGGCGGTTGAACTGCCCTTCGCCGGAGCCGTACTCGCCCCAGCGGCCGATCTCGTTGCCCTCGCGGTCGTAGCCGACCACGAAGTGCTGGTAGGCGTCGGTACACCAGACATTGCCGTCCTGGCAGAGCGCGAGGCCTTCGGGCCAAACGGTGTCGCCGCGGCCCATTTCGGCGAGGAACTCATCTTCGATCCGCAGACGGCGGATCACGGTGCCCAGCGTGCCGACGCTGCCGTACTCGGCAAGGCCGGTGTCGGCCACGTAGATGATGCCGTCGTGCGTAGTCGTGATCGGCGTGGAGTGCGTGAAGCCCTCGGGACCGACGAAGTGGCCGATCGAGTGGCTGAAGTGCCAGGTGCGCCCGGCGACGGATTTGGTCAGCATGATCGGTCTCCCGCCTGTTTCGAGTCTTCTAGGCCGCGCCGACCAGCGGGTCGACGAAGCTGAGCTTCTCGAACTGCCCATCGACGATCGGCACGGGGTCGAGGCCGAGCCAGTCCTGCAGCAGGGTCGAGTAGACGCCGCGGAAGTCGTGGTTCGGCACCAGGTCGCCCTGGTCGAGGTCCTTGGGGGCAATGCTGGGGAACTCGCCGTGCATGCCGCCGCGGACATTGGGGCCGATCACGAAGCAGCCGCCGCCGGCGCCGTGATCCGAGCCGGAGCCGTTGTCGCGCACCCGCCGCCCGAACTCGGTGAAGAGCAGCATTGTGACGTTGTCGTCGGCCTGGTGCGCGCGCAGGTCGTCCCAGAAGTCGGCGATCGCGCGGGAGAGGTCGGTCCAGAGCTTGTCGAAGACGGGCTGCTGGTTGGCGTGGGTGTCGAACCCGATCAGCTGGGTGTAGAAGACGCGGGTGCCGAGGTCGGCGCAGTGGATCGTGGCGATATCGCGCAGGTTGCGCGAGATCTGCTCGGTGCCGTACTCGACATCCGAGCTGTAGCGGCCCAGACCTTCCTTGAGGATGTCCGCGCCCTTGAGCGCGTCAAGGCCGGTGCGGCCGAGGTATTCACGCACGGCGCCGGTGCCGATGGCGCGGCCGTACATGTTGACGAAGCGTTGCAGCATTTTGTCGCGCTGCTGCTCCTGCTCGATGCCGGTCAGCAGGCCGTAGGTGGAGAGGTCGGCGACGGAGGCGACGGGCACGCCGGAGACGACCAGCGCGCGGGGCAGGCCCTGGCCGATGTAGACGCCGGTGACGGGGTTTTCGCCGGCCGGATCAAGGTCGCGGATGGCGCGGCCGGCCCAGCCCTCGGTACCCACTTTGTTGGGCTCGCAGGTGTGCCAGATGTCCATCGAGCGGAAGTGCGAGCGCGGCGAGTTGGGGTAGCCCACGCCGTGGATCAGGGCCATGTCGCCCTGGTCGTAGAGCTCTTTGAGCGGCGCCATCGTGGGATGCAGACCGAACTGGTCGTCGATCTTGAGCACCTCGTCTTCGCCGATGCACAACGCGCCGTTGCGGGCGTCGCGGTAGTGGCCGTCGGCGTAGGGCACGACGCTGTTCATGTAGTCGTTGCCGCCGGTCAGCTGGATGATGACCAGAACGGGGTCTTTGCTGGCGGTAGTCATCGGTGCGGGCCTCCTCGCTCGCTTGTCTGCTCGTGGGTCGGTCGGTTTAGCCGAATTGGTATTCGGTGGTGGCGGCGATCAGGGCGAGCATTTCGCCGACCCGCTCGGAGGAGCGTTGCCGACCGTCATCGCCCACCCAGGAGAGCTCGCCCTCCTCGGCGGCGTGGTTGATCAGCTCCAGCCGCGTGCGCTCGGAGACATCGAGCGGACCGATCAGGTCGACGCACTGGTCGACCAGCTGGTCGGGCGTCATCTGGTGTCCGTTCGAGGCGGCGACGCGCTCGATGATCCGCCGCACCCCGGGCAGCTCGGTGTTGCTGACCCGGTCGGCGACGAAGTTGATCCGCCCGACGACGGCGCCGCTGTTGATCCAGTCGCGGCCGGTCTGCCAGCCCTCCACGCTCGGCGGGTTGTGCAGGCTCTGGCCCATGTGCGCCGATTCCTGTCCGACGGTGGGCAGATCGGGCTGCGGTCCCTGCAGGTCCTGGGTCAGGCGGAGCGTGCCGACGACGACCTCGACGGGGCTCTTCACCTTCTGGAACACCGCCTCCTTGAAGAAGTCGGCGTTGAACAGCGCACGCAGCACCGGCTTGAGCTCGAAGCCGGAGTCGACGAACACGCCGGCGAGGTACTCAATCGCCTCCGGGTCGCGCGGCGGTTCGATGTTCCAGGCCGGCACCTGGGTCTCGTCGGCGACGAAGAAGTTGTAGAGGTGGCGGCAGATGAAGCGCGGGCAGGCGGGCTGTTCGAGGATGATGTCGATGATGTCGAGGCCGTTGAAGTTGCCGCTGCGGCCGAGGAATGTCTTCTCGCCGTAGTCGTGCTCCTCGGGGCGGAACTCGTACTGGAAGAAGAAGCGGTGGTTGGGCACGCGCGGCATCTTCGGGCCGATCGTCCAGCCGGTGAAGGCGCGGGCGCACTCGAAGACATCCGTTTCGGTGTAGTGGCCGACGCCGAGCGAGAACAGCTCGAGCAGCTCGCGGCCCCAGTTTTCGTTGGGCGCGCGCTTGTGGTTCTCGTGATTGTCGAGCCAGTAAATCATGGCCGGGTTCTGCGCCAGCATGATCAGCAGGTCGCGGTAGTTGCCGGTCCCGTGATCGCGCCACATGTCGATCTGCGCGATCAGGTGGTTGTCGTTGTCCACCTTGGAGTTGCCGGTGGCGAAGACATGGTGCCAGAAGAGCGCCATCTTCTCTTCCAGCGGGCGCTGCGTGTTGACCATCTGGAACAGCCAGTTGGCCGCGCCCGGTGTGGTGACCGGGCCGCCGGAGGCGAGCGAGGGCATATAGCGGAAGAGCTCGTCGACATCGGCGCGCGGGACATCGGCGGGCGGGTCGACCAGCTCCTCGACGACGGCCTCATAGCCCTGGGCGACGCGCCGCTCGAGCTCGTCGCGGTCCGCGCCGAACCCGGCGCGCCGCATCAGGTGCGCCATCAGCGCGATCTCGTGTGTGTCGGCCATCTTGCCGCCTCCAAATCCCGCGGCCGCGCGGCGCGGCCGCCATCTCTACGCGCAAGGTACAACTTTTCAAGAGCGCCTGTCGGCAGCACCGAGGCTCGTTCACACTGTCCCGCCCCCGTCACCCCGCGCAAAGTTAGACCCGTCATACCCGCGCTCGCCGCGGGTATCTCGCCGCGCCGAGCACCGCACCTGCATCCCAGCCGCTTCCACCACCCCCGTGCCCCGTTATTCCTGCGCAGGCAGAACCACGCACGCGACGAAGCCTCGCTCCGGTCCCAATCAGCCCACGCGGTGTCTCGCGTTGACGCGAATGATCGCCCCGGCCATCGGCGCCTCGGCGGGGTACTGCTCCAGCCGCCAGTAGTGCGGCGTCAGCTCGTCGAGCAGCTGGTGGTTCTCAACCGGCGTGATCTCCGCCGTGCCCCGCAGCTCCGTGTAGCGGTAGGGGTCCGCCTCGTCGTGGATGCTCACGGCGACCGCCGGGTTGCGCCGCAGATGCCGCGTCTTGAGCGTTTCCGCGCCGGTCCAGAACTCGATGTCGTTTTCGCCCCCGCCCTCCGCGCGACGGTGCCAGACGACCGATGAGCGCGGCTGCCCCGTCGAGCTGACGGTCGCCACGTGCGCGAAATGCGGGGGGCTGAGCAGGTCGGAGTCTTTGGGCGGCTTGTCGACCGACGGCGGCGGATCGAATTCGGCTTCGGGGGGCTGCGAGGCGCGCTCGATTTCGACCGTCACGTGCCAGCCGGCGGGATCGTCGCCTTTGAAGGGGTAATCGCGCCCCATGTACTGATTCGAGATCGCGTCCAGCTCGTCCCATGAGCTGCGCGTCGCGAGCGAGGCGCGCCCCACGATTTCCAGCAGGCGGTAGGGATTGGCGGCGTCGTGGATTGACAGCGCCACGCGCGGCTCGCGCTGCATGTTGAGCGTCTTGCGGTAGCGCAGCCCGGTCACGAAGAAGATCGACTCGATCGAGCCGTCGGCGGCGACGCGCTCGGGCCGGATCCAGATCGGCGACGACTGCGGCGAGCCGTCGCGGTTGACCGTGACGAGATGCGCGAAGTGCGGCGCGCCGATCAGGTCGGCGAGTTGCAGCGGTACTGCGGCCATTGGTTGCCTCCTAACGACTGGCGTGAACGGTTCAGCGCGCTAGCGGCTCAGCGTCGCCGAGTAGCCGCCGAAGCGGGCCTGCCCGGGCATCGCGTGCTGCTCGACCTCGACGTTGACCACGGCGGCCTTGCCGGAGGCCATGGCGCGCTCGATCGCGGGGCCGATTCCCTCCGGCTTGGTCACGTGCTCGCCGTGGCCGCCCAGCGCCACGGCGATGTCCTCGTAGCGCTGGCTGTAGCCCAGCGAGCGGCCCGGCGTGTCGTTCGAGCCGGCCGTCCAGCCGGCGTTGTTGCAGATCACGATCGTCGCCGGCAGGTTGTGCCGGGTCATTGTGTCGATCTCCTGGACGTTCATCAGGAACGAGCCGTCGCCGACGAAGCCGATCACCTGCCGCTCCGGGGCGGCGGCTTTCGCGCCCAGCACGAACGGCAGCCCCACGCCCATGCAGCCGTTGGGCCCCGGGTTGAGCCGCGCCGCGGGCACATAGGACGGGATGTATTGCCGGGCCCAGGCGAGCGTCGCGTTGCCGTCGACGCAGACGATGGCGTCGCGGTCCATGCGCTGCACGACCTCGTCGGCCAGCCGCAGGGGGTGGATCGGCACCGTTTCGGAGTGCGCCAGGTCGAGATACTCGGCGCGGCGGCTGTCGTCGGACTCGCGGAGTTGCGCCAGCCAGTCGGTCGGCGCTTTCAGCTGGGCTTCGCGAGCCGCCGCGGTCAGCGCGACCAGGGCGCGCTTCGCGTCGGCCACCATCCCGACGGCGGCCTCGCGGTTGTGGTTGATCTCGGTCGGGTCGGTGTCGACGTGGATGACCTTGAGGTCTGGGGACCAGCGGGGCGGCGCGGCCTGTCCGATCACGAAGTTCAGCCGCGAGCCGACCACCAGGGCCACATCCGCCTCGCGGAAGGCCATGCTGCGCGCCGCCAGGAAGCAGAGCTCGTGATCCTCGGGGATTACCCCGCGGCCCTGCGGCGTGGTCCAGAACGGAATGCCGGTCGTCTCGACGAATTCTTGCAGCTCGGCGTGCGCGCCCGACCAGATGATCCCGCTGCCGGTGAGGACGATCGGGCGCTCCGCCTGCGCGAGCAGCTCGATCGCCTGCTGCACCTCGTCCGGATCCGCGCCGGGGCGCGACTTGGGCAGGCCCGTTTCGGGGAACCAGACCGTTTCATCGTCGCTCTGGTGATAGAGCGTGTCGCCGGGCAGGTCGAGGTAGGTCGGGCCGGGCTTGACGCTCTGCGCTTCGCGGTAGGCGAGGTTGAAGAACTCAGGCATTCGCGCGGAGTGGGTCACGCGGCTCGCCCAGCGCGTCACGGGCGCGGCCATCGCCAGCTGGTCGTATTCTTGAAAGTCGTCGCGCTCGAACGAGGAGAACGCCGCCGCGCCGCCCAGGGCGACCATCGGCACGCCGTCGAGGTAGGCGTTGGCGACGCCGGTCAGCAGGTTGGTGGTGGCCGGCCCGGAGGCGGCCATGCAGACGCCCGGCAGTCCTTTGACTCGCGCGTAGCCGTGCGCCGCCATGGCGGCGCCCTGCTCGTGTCGGCAGTCGATCGTGCGGATGCCGTGCTCCGCGCAGAACCCCGCCGCTTCGATGATCGGCCCGCCCATGATGTAGAAGAGGTCTTCGACGCCCTCCTTGACCATCTGGCGTGCGAGCAGTTCAGCGCCCATTTGTTCCGGCATCGGCTCTTCCCTTCGTTGCCCCGCTGCGTGCGGCGTGGCTCGCAGTGTGAGTGGTTGGCGCTAGTCGGGCAGGTCGTAGCGGTGCAGCACGGGCCGCGCGGTGGTGAATTCGCGGATGCCGGCCATTCCGGCCATCGCCTCCGAGGTGCCGTGCGCGTCGAGATCCGCCTGGCTCGCCCACGACTCGAGCAGCAGGTAGCGCGTGTCGTCGTCCACGCTGCGGAACAGGTCGTAGGCGTTGCAGCCCGCGTCCTCCGCCTTGACCTTCGCCGTCGCGCCCGCCATGAAGGCTTCGAACGCTTCGGCTTTGCCTTCGCCCACCGTGAACTCGACTGTCAGCCCGATCGCCATTGCCAGCACTCCTTGGTTGTTCCGCTTGCGCCGCGGCGCCCGGTCGGGCCCGCGGCAAGGCTCGGGCAAATGATAGCGATCGCGGGCGCGGGAATGGTGGAGGGGTGGGCGGGGATGGCGGAGGCGTGGATGCGCTCCGGGGGGTGCGGGCGGCCGCTCGGCCGCTGGTGGACGCTCGCGGCCTCCCACCCCCCACCTAACCTCCCCCCTGGAAGGGGGGAGGGATGAATTGGGGATGGGGGGCGACGGTGGAGGTAGCGCGGGTTCCTGCCTGCGCAGGAATGACGGAGGGGGCGCAGGAATGACGGGAGGGGCGTGGAAATGACGGAGGCGTGGATGCGCTCCGGGGGGTGCGGGCGGCCACTCGGCCGCTGGGTGGTGGCTCGCGGCCGCCCACCCCCCACCTAACCTCCCCCCTGGAAGGGGGGAGGGATGAATTGGGGATGGGGGGGATGCGTGAGGCGGGGGGTTGGTGGGATGAATTGGGGATGGGGGGCGACGGTGGAGGTAGCGCGGGTTCCTGCCTGCGCAGGAATGACGGAAAAGAGGCCAGGAATGATGGGAGGGGCGCAGGGATGGTGGGAGGGGTGCGGTGGGTTCCTGCCTGCGCAGGAATGACGGGAGGGGTGCAGGAATGATGGGAGAGGTGCGGTGGGTTCCTGCCTGCGCAGGAATGACGGGAGGGGTGCAGGAATGATGGGAGAGGTGCGGTGGGTTCCTGCCTGCGCAGGAATGACGGAAGGGGGCGCGGGGATGGCGGAGGCGTGGATGCGCTCCGGAGGGTGCGGGCGGCGGCTCGGCCGCTGGTGGTGGCTCGCGGCCGCCCACCCCCCACCTAACCTCCCCCCTGGAAGGGGGGGAGGGATGCATTGGGGATGGAGGTGAGTGGGGTGAGGGGTTGATGGGATGAATTGGGGAAGGGGGGCGACGGTGGAGGTAGCGGGGGTTCCTGCCTGCGCAGGGATGACGGGATGGGGCGCGGGGATGGCGGAGGCGTGCGGTGGGTTCCTGCCTGCGCAGGAATGACGGAGGGGGCGAGGGAATGACGGAGGCGTGGATGCGCTCCGGAGGGTGCGGGCGGCCGCTCGGCCGCTGGGTGGTGGCTCGCGGCTGCCCACCCCCCACCTAACCTCCCCCCTGGAAGGGGGGAGGGATGAATTGGGGAAGGGGGGGAGTGGGGTGAGGCGGGGGGTTGGTGGGATGAATTGGGGATGGGGGGCGACGGTGGAGGTAGCGCGGGTTCCTGCCTGCGCAGGAATGACGGAGGGGGCGCGGGGATGACGGAGGGGTGCGGTGGGTTCCTGCCTGCGCAGGAATGACGGGGAGGGGGCGCTGGGATGACGGAGGCGTGCAGGGATGATGGGATGGGGCAGGGATGGCGGGAGGGGTGCAGGGATGATGAGATGGGGCAGGGATGGTGGAGGGGGTGCAGGAATGGCGGGAGGGGTGCGGTGGGTTCCTGCCTGCGCAGAAATGACGGAAAGAGAAGTCAGGAATGACGGGGAGGGGCGCAGGAATGACGGGATGGAGGGGGAGGGATTTTGGGTGGTTGTGTGTGGGGGACAGGGATGGCGGGAGGGGCGGACGGGGCCTAGCCGCCGCGGTAGCCGATTACCCAGAGCAGGTCGTAGACGATTGACTGGGGGGCGTAGCCTGCGATTGCTTCGACCAGGTCGTCGGCGGATGACAGGACGCCGTGGCCCAGCCACCAGCGGGCCAGGCCGCGCATCAGATAGATTGGCGCGGCCTGCTCTGCGCTCAGCCGATCGGCGGCGCTGAGCGCCTGCGTGGCGCGGGCTCGAACCAACTCCGCGACTCCGCTCTCGTAGCCGGCCAGCGGGGTGCCGCGCAGCGCCTCTGCGGCGTTGATCTGACTCGCCAGGGGCAGGGCCCGAAAATGCTCCACCGCCTCGCTCCAGTCGCCGGCGAGCAGCAGCGCGAGCCAGTGCAGGCGCACGCGCGAGGCAGCGCGGAGCGCGGCCGCGCCGCGCTCGCTGATCACGATCGCGTTCCACATCAGCTGCGGATTGTTCAACGCGAGCTGCGCGGCTGTTTCGGCTCGCTCCATCGCCATCCGCCAGAGCCCGGCCTCCGCGTAGTCGAGCGCGGCCAGCGCTTCGTCGCGCGCGGCCGCGCCCAGCGTCGCATCCGGCGCTCCGCTGCGCACCTCGCGGAACCGGTCGCCGGCCAGCCGCAACACCGCGGCGTCGCCGACGCCGATGCCCGACGCGGCGTAGAAGCGGTCCGGCTCGCTGCGATCGAGCACGATCTCAGGATCGCCGTCCCCATCGAGATCGCGCAGCTGCGCGGCTGATCCCGGCGCGGCGTCGGAGCGCTCGAAGACGCGCCGCAACTCGCTCCCGTCCCAGAGCAGCAAGTCGTATCTCTCCCCGCCCGTCTCGCCGGAGAGCTCCAGTCGGACTTCCAGCCAGGCGCGCCGGGCTGTCGCGCCGGGCCAGATGCGAATCGCGCCGCCGTCCTGCAACGCGCCGCCCGGCGGCAGCTCCAGGGCGGCGAGACGAGTCGCGCCGCCCCGCTCAATCCACCAGATTTCCACCGCGGCCGCGCGGCCGCCGCGCGGCGGGCCGATCCCCCAGACGGCGAGCAGGTCGGGCGCGATCGCCATCACCGCAATATCGGGAAAGGCGTAGTACGCCTTGGCCAGCGCCGCCGAGGCCGCCGCCGGCATTCCGGCTTCAAGGTCTTTACGCGGCGTGCCGACAGCGTCGGCGGGAATCGACCTTCGTGCCGATGTCACCCACCAATCGGCCTGAATGGTCGTCTCCTCGTCCACCGCTGCGCTCGGCTCGGTTGGGGCGATCGTTTCCACCGCCGCCGGCGCGTCAGCCGCGCCCACCGCGCCCGGCGCATCGTCCGCGGTGGCGCCGCAGCCCACCGCGATCAGCGCGGCGGCGGCGATGCCGATGAGGATGCGGAGGCGGTGCGATCTGCTCGACACAGGGTTTCCTCGTCCGGGCCCGCGTTTGCCCACTATGGACTAATTTGGCACTGTCGGGAGCGGCGCTTATCGCTCCGCTCACACGAGTTGCCGGAGTCCCCTGGACGGGCGGAGGCGCAATGCTTGAGTCGCTGCGGCTGGACGGTCGGCGGATCATCGTGACGGGCGCAGGGCGCGGCCTGGGCCGGCAGATGGCGCTGCACCTGGCCGAGGCCGGCGCTGATGTGGTTTGCGCCGCCCGCACCCCGGAGCAGATCGAGGCCGTGGCCGAGGAGATTCGCAGCCGCGGGCGCCGCGCCCTCGTGATCCCCACCGATGTCACCGATTCGCAGCAAGTCGACGCGCTCGCCGACCAGACAATCGCCGAGTGGGGCGGTTTTGAGGTCTTCATCGCCAACGCCGGCGGGGGCGGCGCGTCGGCCGGCAAGCGGGTCAACCAAATTTCCGACGCGGACTGGCGGGACACGATCGACACCAATTTGTCGAGCGCGTTCTACTGCGCCCGCGCCGCCGCGGTCCACTTTCACGAGCGCGGCGGCAAGATCATCACCGTCGCCTCCGGCACTGCGCGGCGCGGCGACGCCCGGCTGATCGTCTACGGCGCGGCCAAGGCGGGGGTGATCACGCTCACCCAGGGGCTGGCGACGCAGTTGGCGCGCTACGACATTCGCGTCAACTGCATCGTGCCCGGCTTCGTCCTACAGCGGACTCTCGAGCAGCCGGAGGAGATTGAGACGGCGCGGCAGCAGGGCGCGCGCATTCCGGCCGGCCGCGTCGGCGAAGCCTGGGAGTTGGGCCCGCTCGCCGTCTATCTGGCCTCCGACGCCTCGGCCTACGTGACCGGCGAGGCGTTCGTGATCGACGGCGGCGGCCTGGCCGGCGGCCTCGCGCCGACCGGCTGGGATGTCACCGCCGGCATTGGCCAGATTGGGCAGGGGGCGACATGACGCAGCGAAATCCGCTCGCGCCGCCGCCCGTCGCCGACGGCGCGCTGCAAGGCTGGGATCTCTCCGGGCAGCGGGCGATCGTCTACGGCGCGGAGCGCCCGGCCGCCGCCGCTGTCGCGGCCGGTCTGCGGGAGGCGGGCGCGCGGGTCGCCGTGACCAGCGCGGAGACGGGCGGCAGCTCGATGTTTCGCATGAAAAAGGCCGCCGGCGGCGGCCCCGCCGAGGCGGTCGATCTGGCCAACGGCACCAATGTGCGCGTGGCCACGCGCAAGCTCGCCAAACAGCTGGGCGGCCTGGAGATCGCCGTCGCCGCGCCGGGCGCATGGTTCGCCGCGCCGCTCGGCAAGACGCTCGACGCCGATGTGCAGCGTCTGCTCAGCGCCAATCTGGGCGGAACCTACGCGGCTTTTCGCAGCGCCGCGCGCGAGTTCCGCGGCGGCCCCGGCCGCCTGATCGCGCTGCTCGAGGCCCCCGCCGCGCGCGGCCTGGCCAACACCTCCGCCTTCGCCGCCTCGCAGGCCGGGGTGATCGGCCTGGTTCGCGCGCTCAGCCAGGAACTCGCCCCGCAGGGCGTCACCGTCAACGCCATCGTGCAGGGCTGGACCGAGCACTCGCCCGGCCGCGGTTCATCGAAGCCCGACGACAATCTGCTGCTGCGCTTCATCCCCATGCGCCGCTTCGGAACGCCCGATGATGTCGCCCCGCTGGCGGTCTATCTGGCATCCCCCGCCGCCGGCTACATTACGGGGCAAGTTTTCCAGATTGACGGCGGGGTGTTGAAGCATCTCTAGGTGCTGTTTGCGCTCATCGCGCCATGCCCCCTTTGTCGTTCCTGCCTGCGCAGGAATGACGGAGGGGGGCGCAGAAATGACGTGGGGGGCGCGGGTTCCTGCCTGCGCAGGAATGACGGAAGAGAGGGGCGCAGGAATGACGTGGGGGGGTGCGGGTTCCTGCCTGCGCAGGAATGACGGAGGGGGAGAGTGGGATGGGTGATCGGGGCGCGCACGGCTGGTGGCGGCGGCTCGGGGCTTCCACCCCCCACCTAACCTCCCCCCTGGAAGAGGGGAGGGATGAATTGGGGAAGGGGGTGTGCGGGTGTGGGTTCCTGCCTGCGCAGGAATGACGGAGGGGAGGGGTGCAGGAATGACGGGTGGGGGGGGGTGCGGGTTCCTGCCTGCGTAGGAATGACGGAAGAGGGGGGTGCAGGAATGACGTGGGGGGTGCGGGTTCCTGCCTGCGCAGGAATGACGGAAGAGAGGGGTGCAGGAATGACGGGTGGGGGGGAGGGGGATGGGTGATCAGGGCGCGCACGGCTGGTGGCGGTGGCTCGGGGCTTCCACCCCCCACCTAACCTCCCCCCTGGAAGGGGGGAGGGATGAATTGGGGAAGAGGATGTGCGGGTGTGGGAGGGTGTGGGTTCCTGCCTGCGCAGGAATGACGGAAGGGAGGGGTGCAGGAATGACGGGTGGGGGGGCGGGTTCCTGCCTGCGCAGGAATGACGGGGGAGGGGGCGCGGGGATGACGTGGGGGGGGCGTGGGTTCCTGCCTGCGCAGGAATGACGGAAGGGAGGGGTGCAGGAATGACGGGTGGGGGGGCGGGTTCCTGCCTGCGCAGGAATGACGGGGGAGGGGGCGCGGGGATGACGTGGGGGGGGCGTGGGTTCCTGCCTGCGCAGGAATGACGTGGGGGGGCGCGGGAGCGCCAAGAGACGAGCGCGAACGTGCCCTAACCTTGACCAAGGCGGCGCGCTTGGTCAAGGATCGCTCCTAAGCTTGATTAGGCGAGCTGGGCTGGTCAAGGATCGCCTCTAAGCTTGATTAGGCGAGCTGAGCTGGTCAAGGATCATGCCTAAGCTTGATTAGGCGAGCTGGGCTGGTCAAGGATCGCCTCTAAGCTTGATTATGCGAGCTGAGCTGGTCAAGGATCGCCTCTAAGCTTGATTAAGCACATCTCGGATCGGGAGAGCCCTTATGCGAGGCCGCTTGGTTCGCAGTGTCTGGAAACATGATCCGACCCTCTATGCGCCGCCGCGCTATCGGCGCGCGTGCAGCTATGAGTCGTTCATTCCCGATCCCGTCGCTGACGCCGTTTTCGACTTGCCCGGCGAGGTGGTCGGCGCCATTTCCGAGAGCGAGCGAATCGTGGCTGAGCTCAACCGCTCCGCCGGGGCCGAGTTGACCGCGCTGGCCCGCCTGCTGCTGCGCACTGAGTCGATCGCCTCCTCGAAAGTCGAGGGGATGCAGGCCGACGCGCGCCAGCTGGCGCGCGCCGAGGCCCGCCGGCGAGCCGGCCGCAGCATCGGCCAGCAGGCCGCCGAGATCATCGCCAACATCGACGCGATGGAGTTGGCGGTCGAGCAGGCGGCGAGCGCCGACAGCCTGACGCCCGAGGGCCTGCGCGCCATCCACGAGGCGCTGCTGGCGCGAGGCGTCAGCTGGCGCAACGCGGGCCGGCTGCGCGCCGCGCAGAACTGGATCGGCGGCAACGACTACAACCCCTGCGGCGCGGCCTACGTGCCGCCGCCGCCGCAAGAGGTCGCCCCGCTGCTGGACGACCTCTGCCGCTTCTGCAACGCCGACGAGCTGCCGCCGCTGCTGCAGGCGGCGATCGCCCACGCGCAGTTCGAGACGATTCACCCGTTCGACGACGGCAACGGCCGCACCGGGCGGGCGCTGGTGCAGGTGCTGCTGCGTCGGCGCGGACTCGCCCCCGCATTCGTACCGCCGATCAGCGTGGCGCTCTGGCAGCCCCAGCGCCGCGAGCGCTATATCAACGGGCTGGCGATGTTCCGCGAGGACTTTGTAGCCGAGTGGGTCGGCATTTTCGCCGAAGCGACGGCGCAGGCCGCGCAGCAGGCGGCGCGCTACGGCGAGCTGGTCGCCGATCTGCGCAACTTCTGGCGTGAGCGGCTGCGCGAAGCGGTCAACCCGCGCGCCGACGCGGCCGCCTGGGCGATTATCGATGTGTTACCGGCGCACCCGGTGATCTCCGTGCCGATGGCGGTCGAAGCGACAGGCCGAACCCCCCAGGCGGTAAACAACGGGATGGCGCAGCTGGAGCAAGCCGGCGTGCTGACCCGGCTCAGCGAATCGCGCCGCAACCGCTCCTGGGAGCCGGAGGGCTTGCTCGACCTGATCATCGCTCTGGAATCCGGCGAGGGCTGACGGAAGCCGCAGGGTAGAGCCGCCTGCCGCACGCCCGGCTTGGCCGGTGGATTGGCATGGGGGACTCCTTCACCTGCTCAGCGCCGCGAGGCGCTCGGCGAGGTAGGCCATGTCGCGGTTGCCTTTGGTGCGGTTGCAGCGTCCGCAGAGCAGCTGGGTGTTGGCGAGGGTGTATTCGCCGCCGGCGGAGCCGGGGCGGATTCTGTCGATCTCGAGCAGTTCGATGGGCAGGAGGTGCGGGCAGCCGAGCTCGGCGGCGGCGCAGGCGGCCAGGTCGCTGCCGTCGGTCTGTTGCCGCTCGAAGAGCGCTGCTTTGATTTCGGACTTGCTCATCGGCGGTTCGGTGATGTCGGTGCGCTCGGGCACGGCGCGCGTGACGACGACGTCCTGCGCCCAGATCGCGATGCCCTCGTCCTGCTCGCGGAGGCGCTTGCGCACGAGGATGCCGGCACGGGGCGAGCGGTCCATGCCCACCCACTGGCGGTGCAGGCGTTCGGCGGCGACACAGGCGGTCGCGCAGCCACAGAATGGATCGAGTACGAGATCGCCCTCATTGGAGCAGGAGGCGACGATCCGTTCGAGCAGTGCAAGCGGTTTCTGCGTGTCCCACTGCATGTACTCTTTGGAGGCGGGTACGACGGTCGGGATGCGCCACACCGCGTCGACCTTGCGGTCGGTAACCACCTGATACATCAGGTTGCCATCTTCGTCGCGCTTGTTGCGCAGCACGCCGTCGACGCTTTCGCGGATCAGCTGGCGGGTCGGCTCTTCGCGCTCCTCGCGCAGCGGATTGAAAGTCGCGCTCGGAGACTTCTCGTAGAAGAACAGCGTATCGAAGTTGCGGCCAAACACTTTGGTTCCCGCCGCGAATTTGTTGTAGTAGTGCCAGATGATCTCGTTACGGAAGCGCGCGCGTCCGAAGACGGCGTCAAGCAGCGCTTTGAGCCAGGCGCCCTCGGTCGGGTCGCAGTGCAGCCAGATGCTGCCAGTCGGCTTGAGGATGCGGTGCATTTCGGCGAGCCGCTCCCACATGAACGTCAGGTACGCCTGGGTACCGGAACCGACCACCTGCCCCGCGGTAGCGATCACGTAGCCGACCGGCTCGCCGTCTTCGAGCAGCTGATCGAGCGTCCGCACATCGAGATCATCAAGGGTGAAAGCGTCCTTGAACGCGCTGCCGCCCCCCGCCGCGACCATCCGCTCAAGGGCGTCATCGTCCAGATCGCCGCCGTCGGCAGAGTCAACCCGCGCCGCGCTCTCCGTGCCGATTGGCCATTGGTATTCGCCGCGGCTGTTGAATGGCGGGTCTAGGTAGATCAGATCGACGCTCTCGCTGTCGATGCCGCGCAGCCGAGGCAGATTGTCGCCGATGTAGATCGTGCGGTTGCGGAGATTCACGACGCCTCCCGGCGGACAGCTGCGCCAGCTTCGCACGCGCATTCTAGCGCGCTGCGCCGCCGCAGCGGGGCTGCGGCGGCGGTTGGGGACCACTACTGTAGATTGCCAGCGGCAGACGCTAGGCTGTCGCACATATGACCACCGCGACGACCGGCCCTGATGCGCTTGCCGACTTCCACCCGCTTGTGGCGGACTGGTTTCGCGCGCGTTTTGGGGCGCCGACCGATGCGCAGGCGGCGGGCTGGCCGGCGATCCGCGCCGGGCAGCGCGACACGCTGCTGGCCGCGCCGACCGGCTCGGGCAAGACGCTGACCGCGTTTCTCACGGCGATCGATGATCTGGTGCGGCTGGGCCAGCAGGCGGGCGAGCTGCCGGATGAGACGCGGATCCTCTACGTCTCGCCGCTCAAGGCGCTGAGCAACGACATCCAGCGCAATCTCGAGGAGCCGCTGCGGGAGATTGCGGAGCTGGCGCGGACGCGGGCGGAGGAGAGCGCATTGGGCGGCGCGCCGATGCCGCGCATCCGCACCGCGGTGCGCACGGGCGACACGCCGGCGGCGGAGCGGCAGGCGATCGTGAAGCGCCCGCCGCACATTCTGATCACGACGCCGGAGTCGCTCTACCTGATGCTCACGGCGGAGCGCAGCCGCGAGACGCTGCGCACGGTAGAGACGGTGATCGTGGACGAAATTCACGCGATGGTGCGCGACAAGCGGGGCAGCCATCTGGCGCTCTCGCTGGCGCGGCTGGATCGCGTCGCCGAGCGTCGCCCGGCGCGGGTCGGGCTTTCGGCGACACAGAAGCCGATGGATCAGATCGCGGCGTTTCTGACCGGTTTGGACGACGACGGCGCGCCGCTGGATTGCCAGATTCTCGATTTGGGGCACCAGCGCGAGCTGCAGCTCTGGGTGGAGACGACCGATGTACCGCTGGCGGCGATTCCCACGCACGACCTGTGGGACAGCATCTACGACCGTCTGGGGGAGTTGATCGAGCAGCACCGCACGACGCTGATCTTCGTCAACACGCGGGCGCTGGCGGAGCGGGTGGCGCATCGGCTGACGGAGCGGGTCGGCAAGGAGCATGTGGCGAGCCATCACGGCAGCCTGGCCAAGGAACGCCGCCACCAAATGGAGCAGCGGCTCAAGTCGGGCGATCTGCGCGCGGTGGTGGCGACGGCGTCGCTCGAGCTGGGGATCGACATCGGGACGATCGATCTGGTCTGCCAGATCGGCTCGCCGCGGCGCATCGGCACGTTCCTGCAGCGCGTGGGGCGCTCCGGCCACGCGCTGGGGCGCACGCCGCACGGCGCGCTCTTTCCCACGGCGCTTGACGAGCTGATCGAGTGCGCGGCGATGGTGCGCGCGGTGGGTCGGGGGGATCTGGACCGCATCCGTCAGCCGGAAGCGCCGATCGAGGTGCTCGCGCAGCAGGTCGTCGCCGAGGTCTCCGCTGAGCCGACGGCGGAGGAGGAGCTCTACCGCATTTTCACCCGCGCCGCGCCATTTCGCTGCCTGACGCGCGAGAGCTACGCGGAGACGCTCGACATGCTGGCCAACGGCGTGGGCGAGGGCGGCGGGCGTTCGCACCCGCTGATTCACCGCGACCGGATTCACGGCATGCTGCGCCCGCGCCGCGCGGCGCGGCTCACGGCGCTGCTCAACGGCGGCGTGATTCCCGAAACCGGCGATTTCCGCGTGGTCAAGGAACCTGAGGGCGCGTTCGTCGGGACGGTCAACGAGGATTTCGCGATCGAGAGTCAGGCGGGCGACATTTTCCTGCTGGGCACCACCTCGTGGCGCATTCGCCGCGTGGAAGGCAAGGGCGTGGTGCGGGTGGAGGACGCGCACGGCGCGCCGCCCACGATTCCCTTCTGGCTGGGCGAAGCGCCGGGCCGCAGCATTGAACTCTCGACCGCTGTGGGCGAGCTGCGCCGCGATGTGTCCGCGCAGCTCGACGATCTGGAGACGGCCAGCGCGCAGCTGCAGCGCAGTTGCGGGATGAACGCCGCCGCCGCCGGGCAGTTGCTCGAATACCTCGGCGGCGCGCAGGACGCGCTGGGGCTCATGCCCTCCGACACGGACGTGGTTTTTGAGCGCTTCTTCGACGAGGCGGGCGGGCAGCAGTTGGTCGTTCACGCGCCGTTCGGCTCGGGCATCAACCGCGCCTGGGGGCTGGCGCTGCGCAAGCGCTTCTGCGTGCGCTTCGATTTCGAGCTGCAGGCGGCAGCCAACGAAGAGGCGATCATTCTCTCGCTCGGCCCCTCGCAGTCCTTCCCGCTCGAGGAGGCGTTCGAGTACCTCAAATCGGCCAATGTCGAGCAGTCGCTGCGCCAGGCGGTGCTCTACGCCCCGTTCTGGAACACGCGCTGGCGCTGGGCCGCCACGCGCGCGCTGGCCGTGCCGCGCCGCCGCGGGGGCAAGCAGGTGCCGCCCAACATCCAGCGGATGATCGCCGACGATTTGCTCGCCGCCGTCTTCCCCGCCCAGGTCGGCTGCCAGGAGAATCTGTCCGGCCCGCTGGAAGTGCCCGACCATCCGCTAATCGCGCAGACGATGGACGACTGCCTGCACGAGGCGATCGACACCGAAGGGTTGAAGCAAATCCTCGATCGCGTCGAGGCGGGCGAGATTCGCCTGCACGCGCGCGACACCGTGACGCCTTCGCCGATGGCGCAGGGAATCATCAACGTCAATCCGTTCGGCTTCCTCGACGACGCGCCGCTGGAGGAGCGGCGCGCGCGCGCGGTGATGACACGGCGCAGCCTGCCGGAGCACCAGCGCGATCTGGGCAAGCTCGACGCCGACGCGATTGAGCGGGTGCGCGAGGAGGCCGCGCCGCCGGTGCGCGACGCGGAGGAGTTGCACGACCTGCTGCTCGGTCTGGTCGCGCTGAGCGTCGACTGCCTGCCCGCGCCGCGCGAGCTGCTCGACGAGCTGATCGCGGCCGGGCGCGCGGCCTGCGCATCGAGCGGCGAGCGGGAGATCTGCTTCGCGGCCGAGCAACTCCCGTCGGCGCAGCTGCTCTTGCCCAACGCGGCCGTCGCGCCGACGCTCCAGCTGCCCGAAGGCGCGGCGATTCCCGCGGCCGACCGCGAGGAGGCGCGGGTGCGCCTGGCGCGCGGGCACATGGAGGTGGTGGGCCCGATTACGGCCGATCAGCTGGGGCGGCGCTGCGGGCTGCCGGGCGACGACATCGAGTACGGCCTGCGCCAGCTGGAGGCGCTGGGCGAGATCATGCGCGGGCAGTTCACGCCGCATACCACGCTCAACGGCGCTTCAGCGCCGGGGGAGCCGCCCGAGGAGTACTGCGACCGACGGCTGCTGGCGCGCATTCACCGCTATACGATCAGCCGCCTGCGCGCCGAGATTGAGCCCGTTTCGGCGCAGGATTACCTGCGCTTTCTGCTGCGCTGGCAGCACCTCACGCCGGAGACGCAGCTGAGCGGCAAGGCGGGCGTGCGCGCGGTGGTGCAGCGCCTTGAAGGGTTTGAAGCGCCCGCGGCAGCCTGGGAGCGCGACCTGCTCGCGCGGCGGGTGCGCGACTACCGCGAGGCCTGGCTCGACGAGCTCTGTCTCGCCGGCGAAGCGACCTGGGCGCGGCTCACGCCCCGCCCGCCGTCCAACGGCAAGCGCAACGGCGGCGCCGCGCCCTCGCGCGCGACTCCGATCACGCTGGCGCTGCGCCGCGACTTTGCGACGCTGCTCGCGGCCGCTCGCCGGGCCGCGCCGCCGCCGGCCGCGCGGGGGCGCGCCGCGCCGCCGCCTACGCCCGACCCGGTCGAGCAGCTTCAGGGCGCGGCGGGTGCGATCCACCGGCTGCTGCGCGAGCGCGGCGCGCTCTTCTTCGACGAGTTGGTGGACGGCACGCGGCGAATCGCCACCGATGTGGAAAACGGGCTGCGCGAGTTGATCGCGGCCGGGCTGGCGCACGCCGACGGCTTCCAGGGGCTGCGCCAGCTGTCGCGTCCCGCCGGTGCCCGCCGCCGCCGTTCGCGCCGCCCGCGCTACGGCGGCGGCGGCGTCTTCATTGGCGAAGGCCCGGCCGGCCGCTGGGCTCCGCTGCCGGCCGCGGTGGCCGACGAGCCCGATCCCGAAATCGCCGATGAGCAGGCCGAAGCGATCGCGCGCATCCTGCTCAACCGTTACGGCCTGCTCTCGCGCGAGCTGATGACGCGCGAGTCGCTGCAAATGCCCTGGCGCGAGATCCTGCGCGCGTTGCGGCGGCTCGAAGCGCGGGGCGAGATTCGCGGCGGGCGCTTCATCCAGGGGCTGATCGGCGAGCAGTTCGCGCTGCCGGAGGCCATTGACCAAATGCGCGCGCTGCGCCGCCGCGCCAAAGAGCAGGACGCGCCGGTCGAAATCGCCGCCGCCGACCCCTGCAATCTCCAGGGCGTGTTGCTGCCGGGCCCAAAGATCCCCTCGCGGCTGCACCGCACAATTATTATTACCAACGGCGTCGCGGCAGCGTCGTAAATCAGCCCGCCCGCTCGGAGCGTACCCACAATTCCCTCCGAGTCCGCCGCCCTCCGTCATTCCTGCGTAGGCAGGAACCCACCGCGCACGACGAAACTTCGTCCCACTCCAGACCGCCAGCGGCGCTCAAACGTTACGTGGGCAGCCTATCGAGATGTCGAGATGCGTACCGATGTTGGAGACCGCCTGGTTCCTGCCTGCGCAGGAATGACGGAAGTATAAACAGGCCCTAGCGGCTGCCGCCGCCGCACGATTGCCCTAGCGGTTGCCGCCGCCGCACGATTGCCCTAGCGGTTGCCGCCGCCGCGCGATGCCCTAGCGGTTGCCGCCGCCGCGCGATTCCTGATCTATGCGCACCAGCCGAAGCTCGAAACGCGAGTAGCGGTTGCCCAAGCACTCGTGGGCCGCGCTGATGTTTTCGCTCGCCTCCAGCGCGGCGCGGATTTCGTTGAGCCGCGCGGCGGATGGCAGCTCGGCGCTCAGATCGATCGTTTCTCCGTTGCGGATCGCCGTTTGCAGGTGCGCCAACACCGTTTGCGGCGCCTGCATGCGGCGCTCGGCGATGGCCAAAATTGAGCAGCCCTCGCGCCATAGTCTGAGCGTTTGCTCCCAGCTTTCCAGTACCGCTTCGTCGGACGGCGGCGGCGCGGACGGCTGTTGCGGGGCGAGCGTCGGCTGCTCGGCCGGCTCAGGCTCCGGCGGCGCGCTAGCAGCGACGGCCGCGAGCAGGTCGAAACCGTAACGCTCGACTTTGTTCGGGCCGAAGCCGTGCACGTTCAGTAACTCCTGTTCGGAGCGGGGACGCGCGCGGGCGACGGCGCGCAGCGTGCGATCGTGGGCGATGACGTAGGCCGGCTGCCCCTCCGTCCGCGCGAGCTCGCGGCGGACTTCCCGCAAGCGCTCGAACAGGTCGCGCTCGTCCTCGCTCATTTCCGACAGCGCCGGCGTTGGATTCCCGGCGGCGCGCTGCCGATCGATGTTGGGGCCGACAATTCGCCGGGCGGACGCGCTCTCTTCACCTGTTTCGGTCGGGTCGTCGTCGCGCAGGCAGTTGTCGCAGGCGCCGCAGCCGCCTTCGGGCGGGTCGTCGCCGAAATAACGCAGCAGCACGCCGCGCCGACACGATTTCAGTTCGCAGTAGTTCATCATCTGGCGCAGGCGTTGGAAGCCGCGCTCGCGTTCGTCTGCATCTTCCAGCTGATCGAGGAAGTAGCGCCGCTGATGCCAGACGCCAGGCGTGTAGAAGAGCAGGCATTCCGCGGGATCGCCGTCGCGCCCCGCGCGGCCGGTTTCCTGGTAGTAGGTTTCGATCGACTCCGGCATGTCGAGGTGGATGACGCGGCGCACATCAGGTTTGTCGACGCCCATGCCGAACGCGACGGTGGCGCAGATGACCGACGCTTCGTCGTTATCGAAGCGCTGCTGCGCATCCGCCCGCGCCTCGGCGCTCAGCCCGGCGTGGTAGGCGAGCGCGTCGATGCCCGCTTCCTCCAGCTGGCCGGCGACGGTTTCCGTATCGGCACGGCGCAGCGAGTAGATGATCGTCGGCGCTTGCGGGTCGCGCCGCAGGTATTGAATTAATCGGCGTTTCGAGTCTCGCTTGGGCACGACCCGATAGGTCAGATTTGGCCGGTTGTAACCGGAGCGAAAGGTCTTCATTTCGGGGCGGCGCAGCTGCTGCACGATGTCGGCGGCGACGCGCGATGTGGCGGTGGCGGTCAGCGCGGCGACGGGCACGTCGGCGAAGCGCTCGGTGAGCTGCGACAGCTGGCGATAGTCGGGGCGGAACTGATGCCCCCACTGTGAAATGCAGTGCGCCTCGTCGATCGCGATCAGCGAGGGCGGGTTCGCCGCCAACAATCCCGCGAAGCTGTCGGTGTTGAGCCGCTCCGGCGCGACGTAGAGCAGGCGCGTTTCGCGCTGCCGCACGTCCATCATCACGCGAAAGGCCTCCTGCGACGAAAGCGTGCTATTGAGAAACGCGGCGGGCGCGCCGTTGGCGCGCAGCGCCCGCACCTGATCCTGCATCAGCGCGATCAGCGGCGAGACGACCAGCGTCAATCCGTCGCCGATCAGCGCGGGCAGCTGATAACAAAGCGACTTCCCGCCGCCTGTCGGCATCAGCACCAGCGCATCGCCGCCGCCAAGCAGGTGCTCAATCGTCTCGCGCTGCAACGGGCGGAATTCGGCGAAGCCGAAATGCGCTCGGAGACCGTCCAGCAGCCGGTCGGGCGACGCCGTAACATTCTCGCTCGCTTGCTCGCTCACGCCTCTTCGCCGATCAGATACGGTTGCGCCCGGCGGATGAAGTTCACGGGGTTTTCGCCGTCGGGCGGCGCGCCCCAGGTGACGCCGCTCTCCCAAAAGCCCTCGGGGATGATGAATCCGCGCATCGGCACGAGTCGCGGCTCGCCCGCAGCGTCGATCTGGCGGCCGATCTGAGTTAGCGCCCGGCCCAGCGCCGTCTGCTCGAAAATCCAGCTGTGCAGCGCGTGGTGCGAGGGAGCGTCGGGACCGGGCCGCGAGGCGACCGCTTCCTGGTAGAACGCGCGCAGATCTTCCACGACGTAGCGCAGCAGAAGCGGCATCGCGTGGATCCAGTTGGGCCCCGCGGCGGCGGGCGGAATCTGCGCGAAGCCCGCGCCCTCGGCGCAAGCGATGACGAAGGCGACGACGGCATCGAGCTCTTCGGGGGTTGCCCCGCTCATACCAACAGTCGTGCGCCCGCGGCGGCGGCGCGTTTCTTCGTACCAGGGCATGAGCAAGTCGACCTCGGTGCGCAGCGCCCGTTCGAGGTCGCTCGCGTCGGGTTGCGGTAACACAATCGGGCAGGCCCAGACGCCGGCCGCGGCGTCGCCCGGCGCGTCGTGCGGGTAATCCGCAATCGTCGGTTCTGTCGCGGTTTCGAGCAGGCGCAGCGCGCTGCGCAGTACGTCGCGTTGGAAGTCGGGAGCGTCCGCGGCGCCGAACGGGCGGCCCAGCGGAAACGGCACCCAAAGCGCGCGCGGCGGCCGAACGGCTTCGGTATGTTCGCGGATCAGACTGATTCCAGTAGTCGCGATTCCGGCTCGCTGGAGGAAGTGGGAGAGCACGCCGACGGCGGCTGAGCAGGCCGGTCAAACGGGTGATAGCACGGCGCTATGCACGCCGGCGTCGCGCATTCGCCGCGCCATATCATCCGCCGCCGCCGCCAGGTTGAGCGGGTCGGGGCTGGAGCCGAGCACCGAGTAGTGCCACGGCGAGACGCCGCCCAATTCGCCAGCCGCCGCCAGCTCGCGCAACCGATCGCGCGGCAGTACGACGTTCACATCCTGCTGGTAATGCGTGCGGTCGAAATTCACGCTGACCTGCGTTTGTACCAGTTCCGCGAAATCGACATCGTCCGGGATCAGTCGGTAGCCGCCGTCGCCGAAGCGAAACGGCTGATCGCCGCGGCGGTGCAGCCCAGCCGAGGTGACCAGCGCAATCGTCGACTCCGCAAGCGGCGGCGGCGTCAGCCACGGCGTCGAGTCGAGATCGGGGAACCGAAAGCGCTGCACCGCGCGGCGCATTCCCTCAGCCTCTTCCGGGTGCAGATCATCAAGGCGAACCATGTTCGGCCTCCTTTCGCGTCTGTGGTCAGCGCTATTCCTCGAGCACTTCCAGATCGTCGCCTTTGTAGCCGAACAGCTCCAGCAGCTTGCGGGCGTGTCGCACGCTGTCCTTCGCGCTGAAATTGACTTCGGCGAAGTAAGGTGACGTACCGATTCGCTGCGCCGCAAAGAGGTCTTCCTCCGAGCGGGCGATGTACTGCCGAGTAGCGCCACGGAGTTGCATTGCGTGGTCGAAGTTGGCGCTATGCAGCGTGTACAGGGCTTCGGCAACGCCGAGAAAGACATCTTTCCAGCTGGCCGCCGGATGCTGCTGGCCATGTAGAACGAACCCAGTGACGCGCTTCCTTGGCGCTTTGCCGCGCTGCGATGACTGCGGGCGTGGCGGAGTCTGCTGTGCTCGTCTATCTGTCTCGCGACGGTAAATCTTCAGTACGCGAACCGATGAGAGATCGAAGCGCTGCGCGATCTCGCGATACGTCATACCATCGTTGCGCAGCTTGACGATCTCGGCATCGCGCTCTGCGTTTTGACGCCCAGGCGACGCTTTTGGCTTCTTTTGGCAGGCCTTGCAAGCCGAAAGGCGCCGGCCGTTAGACCGCCAGTAGAAGTCGTCCTTCGGCTTCGTCTCACCGCACTTGCTGCACTGGTACGACTCACCGGGCATTTTGCGCTTCTTGCCAGTGATCTTCTCATCCGGCGCCTTCTCTCGCAGGAACTCTGCGACCTGCTGCTCGCTCGGGGCAAACCCGATTCCCTTGCGGACTTCACCCTGCACCAGTTCGATCAAGAGATCATTGGGGCCGTCAAACAGCCGCCGCCACGCGCTCGGGAGCTCGGCGATCAAGCGCTTCTCGTTCTGACGCGCGGCGAGAATGTCTTTGGCGTGCCGCTCTGCTTCGCCGCTGGTCAGCGCTTCGTACCCAAGGCACGACTCCAGCAGCAGCGCCAGCTGGTCTACGTCGTCGCTCTGTAGATCGAGTACAGCGAAACGGCGATCCATCGGCTGGCCTTTTTCGTACGGCAAGAACAACCACCACTCAACGCCAGTCGTCAGCACGCAGATGTCCACGCCCTCGTAGAAGGCGTAGTTCATCACCTGTCCGACATGGGAGGACAGTTCGGCTCCAGGAACTTTGGCCTCGATGAACGCGACGCTCTTGCGATCGGGGCCCTGGAGCGCAAAGTCCATTTTGACTCGCTCGCGCCCCGCCGGAAGCTCGAGACGAACTCGGCCGGGCCCACGCCAACCGAGCGCCTGCAAGATCGGCGTGATGAACCAGTCCTTGGCTTCCTGCTCGTTCGCGCCGTTCGCATGCCCATCGGCGATGTCCGAACGGACTCGTTCGAGCGTCTCGCGCAGCGCCATCGGCTGTCCTCCTCCCCCCCGCATTCTAGGGCCTGTTCACACTGCCGTCATCCCTACGCAACAGAGCCCCACGCCCGCCGCTCCCGCATTCTCTCCGTCATTTTGCGTCCTTTTGTCGTCATTGCTGCGCAGACGGGAATCCGGGCGATCTCGCAAGCGCTTCGCAGGGGCGTGACTCCCACCCCCCACCTAACCTCCCCCCTCAAAGGGGGGAGGGATGAATTGGGGGTGGGGGCGGCTGTTGGGGGTGGGGGTTCCTGCCTGCGCAGGAATGACGGAATCGTAGGCAGGTGTGAATACACCTTGGAGCGTCGCGAGCGTTGAGCAATGTCGCGGGCGTTGAGCAGTAAAGCGCCCCTATCAGCGGCCGCATCCTCTCCGTCATTTTGCGCCCTTTGTCGTCATTCCTGTGTAGACGGGAATCCGGGCGATCTCGCAAGCTCTTCGCAGGGTCGTGGCTCCCACCCCCCACCTAACCTCCCCCCTTTGAGGGGGGAGGGATGAATTGGGGGTGGGGGCGGCTGTTGGGACTGGGGATTCCTGCCTGCGCAGGAATGACGGAATCGTAGGCAGGTGTGAACGCACCTTGGAGCGTCGCGGGCGTTGAGCAGTAAAGCGCCCCTATCCGCGGCTGCGCTCCAGGTCGTCACTCTTCGATCACCTCAAGGTCGTCATCCCGGTACCCGAACAGCCTCAGCAAGTCGCGCGCCCGCCGCACGCACTGAATTGCGCTTAGATTGACATCCGCGTAGTACGATGATGTGCCGATACGACGGCTTTGGCGGTGGGTTTCGCTTGACGAAGCGATGTACTGTCGGTTCCGGCCGCGGAGCTGAAATGCACGCTCAAAATCGTGCGAGTGTCGCTCGTATACGGCCTTCGCAACTCCGAGCCACAACCCCGCCCAAGTGTGCTCGGCGTGATGAACCACGCCTTGGCCTCTTGCTCGTTGGCATCGCGCGCGTCCCCGCTCGCGATCGCTTCGCGGACCTCCTCGATCACCTCGTGCAGCGCCATCAGGTGTCCTCCTCCTTGCGCATTTTAGGGCGCTTCTTCGATTGTTGCTGAGAGCGAGCCTTTGCAGTGGGGGATGCGCGGGTCGGGGCCGTAGCCGTGGATTTGGTCCTGGTGATCTTTAACTGTCGTGTAGTCGGCCGTCTCTACGATTCCCTGGCCCTGGCCGTCGATTAGCGAGGCGATGGCGAACGCTTTTTCGCGCGAGTAGCCGAACACTGCGCCCAGCATTTCGATTACGTACTGATATGTGTGATCGTCGGAGTCGTGCAGGATCAGGTGAAACAGTTTGTCGAGCTCGCTGTTGGGCTGGTCGGCGGGGTCGTCTTCAGCGACGACGTCGGGGCGCGGCAGGACGGGCGCGGCGGGCTGCGCGGGCATCAGTTGAGCGACCCGTCCAGCCGGCGCAGCTCGGCGCTCTGGGGGTCCGCCTCGGACCACAGTTCGCGCGCGCGGCGCAGCGACGCCTGCGCGGCTTTTAGTTCGCCGCGCGCGGATTGGGCGCGGCCCGCGCGGAAGAGGTCGCGCGGCGTCGCGCCGCGCTCCAGCCGCTCCTGTAACAGCGTTTGCGCCTCATCGGCTCGGCCGGCGCGGAGCAGCGCTTCGACCAGCGTTTCCTCGAACACATCGCGTTGCGCGTTGGAGCCGCCCAGCCTGACCAGCTGCTCGCGCACCGCCGCAAGCCCGTCGGCGGCGGCGGCGTAGTCGCCCGCGCCGAAGGCCCAGAGCGCCTCGACGACCGGGCGCGCCACTGCGTCGGCGGTGGGGTGGCCGCGCTCGCCGGCGGCGCGCAGCCCGTCGAGCAGCGAGCCGATCGCGGTCTCGTCGCCCAGCGCGGCGAGCGCCATCGCGCGGTGGACATCGACCCAGACCGTGCCTGCGCGGGGGAAGGCGCGCTCGGCGAAGGCGGCGAGCTCGCGCCAGTCGAAATCGGCGTCGCCGTCGTGCAGGCGGCAGCGCCAGAGCAGCGACGCGCCGTCGGCCACTGCGCCCATCGCGTCGCCCGCTTCGTCCGCGCCGGGGCGGATGCTGTCGTCGTGCAGCCGGAGCGCGTCGGCGGGGCGTCCGTTGGCGAGCAGGAAGAGCGCCTGGTGCCAGGTCAGGTGGCGGTGAAAGCCGGCGCGGTGGGGGAACTCGTCGAGCCAGCCGCCCAGCCAGTCCGCGCCGCCGGGCGCGTCGTGCCGTTCGAAGAAGACATGCGCGTGGGCGTGGGCCGCCTGGCCGTTGGAGCGGCGCAGCTGGAGGCTGCGCGCGACCAGCGCCTCGGCGCGGTCGAGCTGTTCCAGCTCGTGGTTGGCGAAGGCGTGCCAGGAGAGAAACCACCAGTCGTCGCCGAAGGCGGGCGCGAGGCGGTCGAACTGGTCCAGCATGCGCTCGCGCTTCTGCAGGCCGCCGCCGTAGAAGTTCGCGCCCAGCCACTGCAGGATGATCGGGGCGTCGCGGGGCGTTTCGGCGAGGTGCTCGTCGATCCATTGCGCGGCTTCGGCGCCGCGCCCCGTGATCGGCGCGCCGAGGATTGCGATGTGGCGGCGCTCGCGTTCGCCGGCGCGCTCGGCGAGCCGCTCCGCCTCGCGCGCGTACTCGCCGGCCTGCG
The DNA here is from genome assembly GCA_965203165.1 of Dehalococcoidia bacterium. Taxonomy (GTDB): domain Bacteria; phylum Chloroflexota; class Dehalococcoidia; order Bin125; family Bin125; genus CATQGW01. The sequence goes on along the minus strand of OZ241849.1, from coordinate 2,310,704 downwards.
CCACCTCGCCGCGGAAGAGGTGAAACAGCGCCAGCTGGCTGCGCGGCAGCGCGAACGCGGGATCGGCGGCGATCGCCGCCTCCAGCGCCTCGGCGACGCCGGGCAGATAGCCGAGCATCCGCTCGACGCCGTCGCGGTAGTGCGCCGCGGCGTCCTCGGAGGTCGTCAGCGGCAGCCCCCAACTGTCGGTCGGCCCTGCAGTCGGCATTGTTTCAGCGCCTTTCGCTGTTCGTCGTTGCCTGAATATCGGTCAGACGCGCGCGCCGGCTGCGGCGTCGACGGCGATCACCTCGCCGGTGATGAAGCCCGAATCGGCCGCCAGCGCGACCACCGCCGCGCCGACATCGGCGGGCTCGATTAGCGTCCGCGCGGGCAGCATCCGCGCCAGCGCGGCCGCCCGCTGCGGATCGTCCCCGAAACCGCGTTGGCCCTCGTAGAAGCCGACCTGTACGGCGTTCACGGTAATTCCCGTGCGCGCCCACTCCTGCGCCAGCGCGCGGGTCAGGCCCAATACGCCTGCCTGCGCCGCCGCGTAGGCGGTGGTGTTCGCCATTCCGCGCGAGGCCAGCACCGAAGCGAGGTTGATGATGCGGCCATATTCCGCCAGCCGCATGTGCCGGCCCACGGCGCGGCAGCAGAGCGTCGGCGCGAGCAGATTCGCCTCCAGCGCGCGCTGCCAGACCTCCAGCTCGATCTGCTCGATCGGCGCCGCCTGCACTGCGTCCCCCGCGTTGACCAGGATGTCGATCCGCCCCCATTCGTCGAGCACCCGCCCGACCGCCGCCTCGACGCTGACCGGATCGGCGGCGTCGAGCGTGATCGCCAGGTTGCCGCGTCCCAGCGACCAGACCTCGTTGGCGACGGAGTTGACGCGCATTATCTCGCTCGCGCCGGCGCGCAGGCTGGCCACGGCGACATCCGCGCCCGCCTCGGCGAGAGCCGCCGCCGCCGCCCGCCCCAGCGGTCCGCCGCCGCCGACGACCAGCGCGGCGCGTCCGTCCAGGCCGAACATCGGCTCGTTGGGCTGGGGATTCGGGCGCGGAACGAATTCCTCACTCGGTGTACTGGGCGCTGTCTCAGGCATCAGTCGGCATCCTCCAGCGCGACGACGGGGGCCCAGCCGGTCGGCCCGATTGCCGAGAGCCCGCCGCCGTCCTGCGCGATCGTCTCGCCATTCAGCCCCGCCGCCGCGTCGGAGGCCAGCCAGACCGCCAGCGGTCCCATCTCCCAGGCCAGGCCGACCCGCCCGACGGGGATGTACTTGCCGCCGCGCCAAACCGCCAGCGCCTGCTCGGTGTGCGGGAAGATTCCGGGCGCGATGCAGTTGGCGCGCACGCCGTCGGGGCCGTAGGAAACGGCCAGCGAGCGGGTGAGATTGACCACGCCGGCTTTGGCCGAGACGTACATCCAGTTGTACCGCCCGCCGCGCAGACCAAAGCCCGACGCGACGTTGATGATCACGCCGCTGCGGCGCTCGCGCATGTGGGGCAGCACGGCGCGGGCGCAGAGCATCTGCGAGGTGAGGTTGAGGTCGATTCCGCGCCGCCACTGCTCGTCGCTCAGTTCTTCGAGCGGCGCGCCGTCGCCCTGCGCGCCGCCGCCGGCGTTGTTGACCAGCACGTCGATCCGGCCGAACTCGTCGAGCGTTCGCTCGACCGTCGCCTGGACTGCGTCGGCGTCGGTCACATCGGTGGGAAAGACCGCCGCCCGCCCGCCGCGCTCGCGCAGCAGCGCGGCCGTCTCCTCGAGCTGCTCGGCGGTCCGCGCCGCGCCGGCCACAGCAGCGCCGGCGTCGGCGAAGGCCAGCGCCGCCGCGCGGCCCAGGCCGCGCCCCGCGCCGGTCAGCAGCACCACCCGATCGTCGAGCCGAAAGCGATCCGGCACGGCCATGGCGCGCTCCTGTCCTTGTCTGCGCCGGGTCTGCGCTGGGCGTCCGAGTTGGGCGCTCAGCTCTGGGCCGAGGCTTTGCGCTGCTGCGCCGCGGTGCTGCCGCGGCCGTCGCCGAACTTGTTGTCGCGCCATTCCAGCGCGGCCTTGAGCCCGAGCTCGCGGGACATCTTGCCGAATTCGCGCACGCTGGGGGCGAGATGCGCCCGCGCGTCGTTCTCCGAGGCCAGCCGCTGGAGCGTCCGCGCGCCCATGATCTCCAGGCCCAGATTGACGATCCGCTTGTTGGCCGAGAGCAGCTCCGGGTCGATCATCGTCATCTTGTCGGCCAGCTCCTCGACGGCGTCGTCGAGCTGCTCGGCGGGCACCGCCTCCAGCACCAGCCCGCGCGCGGCCGCTTCCGCGCCCGAAATGCTGTCGCCCGTCAGCAGCATCCGCTTGGCGAACTGCGGACCGGCGTGGTAGAGCCACATGTGCGCGGGCGGCGCGCCCATCGCCCGCACCGGCGGGAAGCCGATCACCGCGTCCTCGGCGGCGATGATGATGTCGCTCAGCAGCACCAGGTCCGTGCCGCCGGCCAGGCAGTAGCCGTGCACCTTGCCGATCACCGGCTTGTGCATGTCGAAGATCGCCATCCGCGCGCGCTGGGCCTTTTCCATTCCCCATGTGTCGTCGTCGAACGTCGCGCGCCCGCGGTAGACCTTGTCGTAGGTTTCGGTCGGGTCGCTGCGCCCCGCCGTGAGGTCGTAGCCCGCCGAAAACGCGCGCCCCGCGCCGCTCAGAATCACGCAGTGCACGGCGGTGTCGTTGTCCGCCTCCCACATTGCGCTGGAAAGCTCGTCCTGCAGGGCAATCGACAGCGCGTTGAGCTTCTCCGGCCGGTTGAGCGTGACGTACCCCTTGCCGTCGCGCACCTCGTAAAGGACGTTTTCGTAGTCGGTCATCTCGGCTCCTGTTCCTGGCCTGGATTCAGCGAATGCCCCGCGAGTCTAAGCGATCTCAAGGCATTGGCCGCGCTCCGCGTTGAGCGGACCCTGTAGCGTGGCCCTGAGCAGGGCCCGCCGCGCCGCATCGCCGCTGGAGGCCGACGATGGAATTCATCTTCAATGAGCGCAAGGCCGCGCAGGCGGCGGCCTGGCTACTGCATCGCCGCGGCGGCGCGATGGGCGATGTCCAGCTGGCCAAGCTGCTCTACCTCGCCGATCGCCGCGCGCTGCGCGATGCGGCGCACCCAATCACCGGCGACCGATTCGTCGCGATGCCGTTCGGGCTGATCCTCGAAGGCGTGTTCGATCGCCTGCGGCGCTCCGAGCACGCGCCCAACTCGCCGTGGGGCACGCTGCTGCGTTGCGGCAGCGATCGCGCTGTGCGGCACTGCGAGCCGATCTGCCGCGACGAGCTCTCCGACTACGAGATCGAGGTGCTCGATGCGATCCACGCCGAGTTCGGCGCAATGAGTCTGCACGAGCTCGGCAAGCGCATGTTCAAGCTGCCCGAATGGACGGATCCCGAGGGCGGCGCGGTCCTGATTGATCCCAAACGGATTCTCCGCTCGGCGGGCTACACGCAGGAAGACATCGACGCCATCAACGAGCAGCTGAATGCCGTCCGCGCGTTGGTGGATGTGCTTGGTTGATGGTTCAAGGCGGCGATGCGTTTGGCAGCGTCATACCCGCGCGCCCTCCGTCGTTCCTGCCTGCGCAGGAATGACGGAGGGGGGGGCGCAGGAATGACGGAGGAGGGGGCGCAGAGGATGACGGAGGAGGGGCGCAGAGGATGACGGAGGAAGGGGCGCAGGTATGACGGAGGAGGGCGCAGGTATGACGGAGGAGGGGGCGAGAGGATGACGGAGGAGGGGGCGCAGAGGATGACGGAGGAGGGGGCGCAGGAATGACGGAGGAGGGGGCGCAGGAATGACGGAGGAAGGGGCGCAGGAATGACGGAGGGGGTGAACACGCCCTCAGCGATCCGTCGTGCCCCGCCCCGCAGCTGGTAGATTCCGATCGCCGTCACCGCAAAGCGAAGCAAAGCGCCCGCCCATAGCCGCCCGAGGAGAGCCCACCCATGCCAATCCACTGGCCGACCGTCTACGACGAAGCGCTCTCCCTCTTCGTCGAGTACCTCCGCATCGACACATCCAACCCGCCCGGGAACGAGGCGCCCGCCGCGCGCTGGCTCGGCGCGATCCTCGAAGCCGAGGGCATCGAAACCGAATACGTCGAAATCCAGCCGAACCGCGAGGCCGTTTTCGCCTGGCTGCGCGGCGACGGCTCCAAGCGCCCCATGATGCTCTGCAACCACACCGATGTCGTCCCCGTCGAGGAGGCTTACTGGACCAAGCCGGCCTTCGAGGGCGTGATCGAAGACGGCAAAGTTTACGGGCGCGGCGCGGTCGATATGAAGGGCTGCGGCATCATGCATCTGCTCACGATGCTGCTGCTCAAGCGCGAGGGCGCCCGGCTCAAGCGCGATCTCGTCTTCTGCGGCGTGCCCGATGAAGAGGCCGGCTCGGTCTGGGGCATGGACTGGCTCTGCAAACACCGCCCCGACCTCGTCGACGTCGAATTCGAGCTCTCCGAAGGCGGCTCCGGCTCCACCCAACTGCTCGGCGAAGAAGCCAACATTTTCTCGGTCGCCACCAACGAAAAGGACATTTGCTGGCTGCGCCTCACCTCCGTCGGCACGCCCGGACACGGCAGCCGCCCGCACTACGACAACTCGGCCGTGCACCTCGTCAACGCCCTCGCGCGCCTCGCCGCCTGGGAGCGCGGCGTGACGATCACCCCCGAAACCCGAGTCTGGCTCGACCGTCTCGCCGCCGACAACCGCATTCCCCCAATCGATAGCGAAGACCAGCTCGAAACGCTGGTTAAGGAACACCCCGGCGCGCACGCGATGTTCCTGAACACGCTCAACGTCACCATGATCAACGCCGGCATCAAGGCTAACGTGATCCCCGCCAAAAGCGAGGCCACCATCGATTGCCGCCTGCTGCCCGGGCAGGACCGCGAAGACTGGCGGCAACAGGTGATCGCAGTGATCGACGATGACCGCATCAGCGTCGAATTTTCCGACTGGGGCCAGGAGCAGCCCGTCGCCGTCGATTGGGACACGGAGCTCTACCGCACCATCGAAACCGTCGTTACCGAAGCTGTCGAAGACGCCACCGTCGTTCCCGGCGTCTGCGTCGGCGGCACCGATAACCGCTTCCTGCGCCAGCGCGGCATTCCCGCCTACGGCTTCATTCCCGTTCTGCTCTCGCCCGAAGAGGCCGCCGGCTTCCACGGCAACGACGAGCATCTGACCATCGAAAACCTGAACATGGGGGTAGAGCTCACTCACGAAATCGTCCGCCGCATGGCGACGTGAGCTTGCTTGCCTCCTCCACCGTCATTCCTGCGCAGGAATGACGGTGGGGTGATCGGGGTGTAGGAGAGAGCGGTTGGCGCTCGCGCGCGGCGTTCCACCCCCCACCTAACCTCCCCCCTGAGAGGGGGGAGGGATGAATTGGGGGAGGGGGCGGGTGTTGAGGTGGGTGGGTTCCTGCCTGCGCAGGAATGACGGAAAGGGGTGTGGTATGACGGATAGGGGCGTGGTATGATGGATAGGGGTGTGGGGGGCGATCGGGGTGTGAAGCAGCGACAGCGGATGCTCGTGGCGTTCCACCCCCCACCTAACCTCCCCCCTGAGAGGGGGAGGGATGAATTGGGGGAGGGGGCGGGTGTTGTGAGGTGGGTGGGTTCCTGCCTGCGCAGGAATGACGGATAGGGGCGCAGGAATGACGGATAGGAGCGCGGTATGACGGGAGAGGGAAGCGTGAACAGGTCCCAAGCCTGCTACTGCAGCTTCGAGTAGAGCCCTGCACTGCAGCTTCTCGAGTAGAGCCCTGCTACTACAGCTTCTCGAGTAGGTCTTGCTACTGCAGCTTTGAGTAGGGCAGCGGGTTTAGGTAGTAAATCGACTCCTCCGGGGCGTGCTCGCGGAGCGGCTCGATGATTTCGCGCAGCGGGTCCCCTGCCCGATACTCCATCATGCCCGACGCGCCGCCGGGCATGATCCACAAATCGGTCAGCTCTCCCGTGCGCCCGATTCGCGTCGCGTAGGCCGTCGCCAGCTGCAGCGCGCCGGTCGGCTCCAGCGTGTCGACCAGGTTGCCGATTTGGTCAATTGCCGGCAGCAGCCCGCCCGTCGCCGTTTGCAGCACCGCCAGCATGTACTGGCGCGGCTGCTGCGGCTGCGCGTTCAGCGCGGCTTCCAGACGCTCCTCCGTGCCGTAGGACACTCGGTTGGCGAACTTGGTGGTCTCTTCGATCTCCAGCTCGCCGCGCAGCTTTTCCACTGCGGACCAGAGCGCGGTGTCCTTGCCGAGCGAGTTCAGGGCGCGCTCGGCGTGCGCCATGTCCTCGTAGCGGTGGATGCTCAGGTCCCAGCCCATCTCTCCGCCGCTCACTTTCCACGCGCCGATCAGATCGATCCCGTGGCGGTCCATCGCGGGGGCCACGGTCTCGGCGTAGAAATCGACGAACAGGTCAAAGGCGGTGTTGGTGATCGGGGTGATGCGGTGTCGGACTTCGAGGAACACGGACATGGGGGCCTCCGCTCGGAATGGGTGGGTCAGCACGCAGGCTAGCGGGTCGGTTGCGGGTGCGTCGGTTCAGAGTTCGGGCGCCAGCGCGGCCATGAAGCTGCGCGTCTGCGACCGCTCCTCCGCCGTCGCCCCGTCACAGGCCGCGTAGAAGTCGGTCACGCCGACATCGCGCCAGCGGCGCAGCTCCAGCTCGACCTCCTCTTCCGATCCCACGATCGCCAGGTCCGCCGGCCCTTGCCCGCCGGAGCCCTGGATCACGCGCTGGTAGCTGGGCAGCGTGTTGTACATCGCAAACGCCCGCCCAATCCGCTCGCGGGCGCGCTCGGCGTCGGTCGTCAACGCGACGGGCACGCCCGCGATCACGCGCGGCTGCGGCTTCCCCGCCTCGCGCGCGGCACCGCCCATTTCGGGCAGCACCACATCCTCAATCCATTTCGGCCCCGCCAGCCAGAGCGCCGTGCCGTCGGCCAGCCGCCCCGCGACGCGCAGCATTTGCGGCCCCAACGCCGCGACGATCACGCTGATCGGCTGCGCGTCGGCAAATTCCAGCTGCGAATGCACCCGAAAATGCTCGCCCTCGAAATCCACCTGCTCGCCGCGCAGCAGCGGCTGGAGCACGCTCAGATACTCGCGCATGTGCCCGACGGGGCGCGAGAAATCCAGCCCCCACGAGTCCTCGATCACGACCTGGTGCGACAGCCCCAGGCCCAGGGTGAAGCGCCCGCCGCTCGCGATCTGGGTCGCCAGCGCCTGCTGGGCCATTGGCACGGGATGGCGCGTGTAGGTCGGCACGACGTAGGTGCCCAGCTCGATCCGCTCTGTGCGCGGCCCGGCCAGCGCCAGCACCGTCATCGCGTCGTGGCCCATGCTGGGCAGCCAAGCGCCCGCGAAGCCGTCCGCCTCGATCTGCCCGATCGAGCGGAGCTTGTCGTTGAGCGTGTTGCCGAGCGGGTTGGTGAGGATGCGCATGGGGAGAGGATAGCGGTTGCGCGCGCGCCCCGCGCGTTCGGTTACCCTGCCCTCGCAGCCGGAACGACAGCCAACGGAAAGGCGGACGGCAATGGCCTCTCAGGAACTGCAAAAAGTGTTGGAGCTGATGGCGGCGAACCGCGACCCCGACGCGCTCGACCCCAGCGCCGGCATTGATGTCCTGCGCGAGCGGATGAACGCCAACATGGGCTTCCCCGCGACCGAGGCCGCGACGGTCGTCGATGTCGACGCCAACGGCGTGCCCGGCGAGTGGGTTACGGTCGCCGAGTCCGACGCCGCGCGGCGGATCGTCTACGTCCACGGCGGCGGCTACGTGATCGGCACGCGCGCGACGCACCGCCGCCTCTGCGAGGAGATCGCGCGCGCCGCCCAGGCGGCAGTGCTCAATCTCGACTACCGCCTCGCGCCCGAGCATCCCTTCCCCGCCGCGGTCGACGACGCGATTGCCGGCCTGCAGTTCGCGCAAGCCAACGGCCCCGACGGCGCGGGCGCGCCCGACGCGGTGTTCGTGGCGGGCGACTCGGCGGGCGGCGGCCTGACCCTGGCCACGCTGCTCGCCGCCCGCGAGCGCGGCGTCCCGATGCCCGACGGCGGCGTCTGCATCTCGGCCTGGACCGACCTCGCGCTCACCGGCGAGACTTACCAAACCCGCGCCGAGCAGGACCCGATGATCAGCAAAGACGGCGGGATTGAGGGTATGGCCGCGATGTACATCGGCGGCGCGGAGGCCGACAATCCGCTCGTCTCGCCGCTCTACGCCGACTACGCCGGCCTGCCCCCGCTGCTGATGCAGGTCGGCGACTACGAAGTACTGCTCGCCGACACCACCCGCGCCGCCCAAAAAGCCCGCGATGCCGGCGTCGAAGTTACGGAGGAGGTCTGGGACGAGATGTTCCATGTCTGGCACATGTTCTCCCCGATGCTGCCCGAAGGCCAGCAGGCGATCGAGCGCATCGGCGAGTGGGTGCGCCAGCATTCGCCCGTCCCCGTCTGAGCTGGACTGGTAACGCCGACCGATCCGACGAAACGGAGCGCACAATGCCCTCACAGGAGTACGAACAGGTCGTCGCCATGATGCGCGAAGCGACGGAGGGGATGATCGGCGATCTGAGCAGCATGAGCGTCGCCGAGCAGCGCGCCGCGATGGAGCAGGGCGCGTTCCCGCTCGACGACGATGTGCGGGTAACCACGGTCGACGCCAACGGCGTGCCCGGCGAATGGGTTACCGCGCCCGGCTGCGACCCCAATCGGCGCGTGCTCTACGTCCACGGCGGCGGGTACGTGATGGGTTCGCTTGCGACCCATCGCCGCCTCTGCGCCGATATCGCCCGCGCCGGCGGTTGCGCCGTGCTCAGCCTCGACTACCGCCTCGCGCCCGAGCATCCCTTTCCGGCAGCGGTCGACGATGCGCTGGCCGGGCTGGAGTACGTCTGGGCCAACGGCCCCGACAGCGCGGGCGAGGGCGACTCCGTGTTTGTCGCGGGCGACTCGGCCGGCGGCGGTCTGACGCTGGCGGCGCTGATCGCCGCGCGCGACCGCGGCATGCGCCAGGCGACCGGCGGCATCTGTCTCTCCCCCTGGACCGACCTTGCCGCCACGCCCGAAGAGCTCGCCTCCGAAGGGCTGAATGACCCGACGATACCCGACAACCGCGTCGCAATCACCGCCTCGCAGGCCTGGGTGGACCTCTACGCCGGCGACGCCGACCGCGCCAATCCGCTGGTCTCGCCGCTCTACGCCGATTACGCGGGCATTCCGCCGCTGTTGTTACAGACCGGCGCGGTCGAAATGATCTGCCGCGATACCACTCGCCTCACAGCAAAAGCGCGCGCCGCCGGCGTGGATGTCACCGAGGAAATCTGGGACGATATGTTCCATGTCTGGCAGGCGTTCGCCCCGATGCTGCCCGAGGGCCAACAGGCGGTCGACAATATCGGCGAGTGGATTCGGGAGCGCGCCGGTTAACCGAGGTGGACGATCTCCACGCCGCCCCAGCGGTGCTGTAGATACTCCGCCGCCAGCCGCCGATGGCAATGATCCGGCTCGGCCTCGCTGCAGAGCAGCACGCCGTCGTCAAACAGCGCCGGGTCGAGCGCCGCGACATTGCGCGAGTCGAGCAGCGAAACGTAACGCTGTTCGTACGCCGACCAGGGCAGATTGTTCTTGCGATAGTCGTCGAGCAGCGCCGCGCTCGGCGCGAGCTGCGGCAGATAGAGGTAGTCCATCCCGCAGATGCGGCGCAGAAAAAAGGCCAGATCGCCGCCCGTCTTACCCGCCTTGGCGAAGCCCGCCAGCTGCGACGAGTTGTGGATGCGCACGTCGATCAGCCGCTTTGCGCCGCTCGGCTCAAGCAGCTCTTCAAAGAAGCGCGCGGCGGACTTCTTGGTGAAGCCGATCGTGTAAATCTTCACGCCGTCTCCCGCCGTTCTGAGTTGTCCGCTGGGCGAACGTATGCTATTTGCTGTCCTCGCTTCTCCAATGCATCACGGATGCGCTCGGCTTCATCCGAAAACATGTTAGCTTGGTTAAGGCCATCGGGCTCGTCGCACTCAACCACCCGATGCTCAAGCGCGTCTTGCGACTCCAGTTCGCCGTCGGGATGACGAATGTGCGACACGGCCACGTCGAGCCGCTTGAGCTCGGGCCCAAGCAGGATCGACCGGTGGCAGTCGATCGGGTCCTGCTCAGAGCACATCAGCGCCAGCTTGCGCCGCTGCGCGCCCTTCACAACGCGCCGCAGCCCTCGCCGAAACTGCTCAGTGGCCGCCAGCCGCGCATAGACGACGCGGTTTTCCTCGTCGTAGCACGACGGATCATCGCTGCGCACGCCCAGCTCGTCGCCGAGGTAGCTGTAGGCGATGTCGTGCCCTTTCAGCGTCGCGGCGATCGCCTTTCGGTTGAACTGCGGCGACCATTCGCTGTACGGCGTCGAGCGCACATCCACCACCGTGTTGATCTCGTGCCGGCGCAGCAACTCGATCAGGTCGAGTTCCGACCGATTGGAATGGCCGACCGTGAAAACTTCGAGCGCGCTCATTCGTAACGCTCCCGCTCGATGATGCCCGCGATCAGCTTGTAGCAGCGTCCGCCGAACGGTTCGCCCAAGCTGATCGTAAGCAGGCATTCGCCGAGGTCGTGAGAACCGCTTCGGCGCGTTCCGTACTCGGCCTCGTACACGGGATCGGTCACGGCCAGCCGATACTCGTGCGCGCCGAGCGTGAAGCGCCCGTCGAGCCGATCATGATCCGGGTTGCGCCTGTCGCGCTCGACGTAGAGCCGCAGGCGCTGCACGCGGATGAACCGCAGCGATGTCGAAATGCCCCGCACTCGGGATGCGAAAATGCAGTTGTTCAGTCCATAGGCGGTATCGGTCGCCGCGTCGTTAATCCACAGCGGCTCGTCGCCCTCGGTTAGTTCCGCGAGTCTGCGCCACGGGACGCGGCCGAGCCGTTCCCAACGCTTGCCGCGGTCCAGCATCCAGTTCTCCTGCTGGTGATCGCGCCGCCGCTCGCGCTCGTTCAGGGAGAGTTCGATTGCGTCGCCCAGCGCGGGCTCGGAGCCGTCGGCGTAGCAGCGGTCGGGCGCGGCGACGGCGCCGTTTGAGCCGCCCACCGGACGCAGCCAGCCGCCAAAGCGGTTGCCCACGATCTCGCGCCCCGCCACGCAGTGCGCCCCGCCCTTGCGCGAGTTGGCCAGGCAGACGATGCGCTTGGTCTCCGCCATTGACCGCTCACCTTCCAATGCAAGCACAGAATAGCCGCAGGGGGCCCAGCTTGACTTCGCCGAAGCCGCAGCGCATAATGAGCAGGCGGGCGCAAGCCCGCCAATCCGCCCCGCCGTGCGGCGCTCCGCGCCGCACGGCGGGAGCTGCAAGACGCCCCACAGATCAAATATGTAAAGCGGCGAACAGGCCGCTTTACATCCGGTGCCAGTCTTGTACACTAGAGAAGCCTCGCCCAACGGCGAGTGTAAATCTTCCCCGCCGTCCGGCGCTTGCGCCGCACTGGCGGGGGTCTCTTCGACTCTGCGGGCGTGGCGCGTGGTGAGGGCCTCTAATCGGCGGGAGTGGATGTGCCGGATCGCGTAGTCCTGTTCGTCGACTACGAGAATGTGTACTGGAGCGCGCGTCGCGCATGGCACCGCTGGGGCGCGCCACTCGCTTTTGGCGAAGTCTGGCCTGACGAGCTGGGGCGGCTTATCTGCGAGAAGGCCGGCCCGTTCGGCGAGCGAGTGCTCGCCGAAGTCCGGGTTTATCGAGGCATGCCGTCTGTTGCCAACGATGTCGAGCTGAACGCGGCAGTGCGTCAACAGCATGAGATGTGGAAGCGGCGCTCCGAGGTGCCTGTGGAGGTCTTCGAGCACACGTTAAAGCGGCGGCGCGTCAAGTGCCCCGTCTGTGGCGCAGTACGCGAGCGGCTTGAAGAAAAGGGCGTTGACGTCAATCTGGCGATCGATTTGATTAGCGGAGCCCACCAGTGCTCTTACGATGTGGGCGTCGTCTGCTCAACTGACACCGACTTCGTGCCAGCGATCAGACTGGCGCGCGACCTCGGCGCCCGAGTCGAGAACGCCTTGTGGTGGACCGGCAGGCGGCATCGCGATCGACCACTGCTGTCGGATGAGATCTGGCACCATCGGCTTTCGCGAGCCGATTACCGACTGGTTCGCGATCGTACTTTCCAGTGAATGTGTCTGCCGCTATAGATCCTTCGTTCCTTACGGCCAAAACAGTTTCTGCGCTGCTGCGCGCAGCTCTCCGCGGAAATCGGGGTGCGCTACTGCAATTAGCTCCTCGGCGCGTTGGCGCACCGTCTTGCCCAGCAGTCGCGCGATTCCGTGCTCCGTTACCACCGTGTCTGCGATATCGCGCGGCACCGTTACGATCTGGCCCGGCTCGAACTGCGGCATGATTGTTGAAATCGCGCCGTCGCGCGAAGTTGAGGGCAGCACGGCCACGTAGCGTCCTTTCGGCGCGAGATACGCGCCCAGCGCGAATGCCAGATGACCGCCCACCCCGGCGTAGACCCGCGGCCCGATCGTATGCACCCCCATCTGCCCTGACAGATCCGCCGTCAGCGCTCCGTTGATGGCCACGATTCGCTCGTTTCGCGCAATCTGGCGCGGATCCAGCAGGTATTCGATTCCGTAGGTCTCGAACGCCGGATTGCGATGCACCACTGCGTGCTCTTCCGGCGTATTGCCGATCACCGTCGCGACGAACTTGTCCGGATGCGTATCCGAGTACTTCCCCGTGATCACCCCGCGTTCGACCAGCGGCACCAGGCCCTCGACGGTCAGCTCCGCGAAGTACGACAGGTTCTCCCGCTGGTCGAACGCGCCCAGCCGCGGCAGCGCGCCCGTGTGCGAGCCCACCCCGACCTGAATCGTATCGCCGTCCCGCACCAACTCCCCCACGTGGTGCGCGATGCCCAAGTCTACATCGCTCGGCAGCGGATGCTCCAGATCCACCACCACCGGCGAGTCGCCCGGCACAAAGTGGTCGATCTCCGAAATGTGCAGCCACGAATCGCCGAACGTCTCGATCACGTTCGGGTTGACCTCGGCGATCACCTTCTTCGCGCGCTTGGCCGACGACACGCCGTCCCACACGCTGCCGCCCAGCGAGACGTAGCCCGCCTCATTCGGCTCCGAGACGCGGATTTGCAGGACATCGATCGGCCACGCCTCATCTTCCCGCCCCGCATCCCACGCCTTGTGAATGCCGACCAGCCAGTAGGGGTGGTAATCCGCGATTCGCGCGTTGATCGCCTCGCGGTCGAAGAGCGTGCCGAACTGCGGCGCGAGGTGGAACGCCCGCATGTGCTCTTCGGTGAACCAGCCCGCGTCGGGCACGATCACCGCCCGCACTTCGACGCCCTCGAGCTCATCCTTGCGCGCCGCCAGCGCCTCCAGGATCGGCAGCGAGGCGTGGCCCGGCGGCATCCACAGGTGATCGCCCGAGCGGAACTGCCGCGCCGCCTGCTCCGGGGCGCACAGCCGCCGCGCGTATTCCTCGCGCCAGTCAATCGTCGGATCGAAGCGGCCCATTATGCCTCCTGCGCGGCTAGACTGCGGCTACCAGCCGAGTATAGGCAGCGGCGCGGCTCAATGCCGCCCAATGCCGCTCAACGCCGCGGAAGGAGCCCGCAGATGGCCAGCGACGGAAGAATGGACTTCGGAATCTTCATGGCGCCCTTCCACCGCGTCGGGGAAAACCCCTCGCTGGCGCTGCACCGCGACCTCGAGCTGCTCGAGTGGCTCGACCAGCTCGGTTACGACGAAGCGTGGATCGGCGAGCACCACAGCGCCGGCTGGGAGCTGATCGCCTCGCCCGAGGTCTTCATCGCCGCCGCCGCGGAGCGCACCCGCAACATCCGCCTCGGCACCGGCGTCGTCAGCCTGCCCTACCACCACCCGCTGATGGCCGTCGACCGCATGATTCAGCTCGACCACATGACCCGCGGCCGCGCGATGATGGGCGTCGGTCCCGGCGCGCTCTCCTCCGACGCCGCGATGATGGGCATCGACCCGCTCACTCAGCGCGTGCGCATGGACGAATCGCTCGAAGCGATCTACGCCCTGCTCCGCCAGGACGGCCCCGTCAACATGGAGACCGACTGGTTCAAGCTGGTCGACGCCCGTCTCCAGGTCTCGCCCTACACCAAGCCGCACTTTGAAATGGCTGTCGCCAGCACCGTCTCCCCCGCCGGCCGCCAGGTCGCCGGGAAATACGGCATGGGGATGCTCAGCATCGGCGTCTACCTGCCGGGCGGGCGCAGCAACCTCGAGGGGCAGTGGATCGAGGTGGAAGAGGCCGCCGAGCGCCACGGCACGGCGGTCGACCGCAACAAGTGGCGGATGGTCATCCCCATGTACATCGCCGAGACCCGCGAGCGCGCCTTCGCGGAGTGCCGCGAGGGCTGGCGCGCCTGGCAGATCGACTACTTCCGCGACACGCTCGGTGCGGTGCTGCCCGGCTCCGCCGAGACGCCCGAGGGCGCGGTCGAAACCGGCGGCGCGATCATCGGCACGCCCGACGACGCCATCGCCGTGATCGAAGGGTTGCAGGAAAACTCCGGCGGCTTTGGCGGGCTGATGATGCTCGCCCACGAGTGGGCCGACCGCGAAGGCATCCGCCGCTCCTACGAGCTCTTCGCCCGCTACGTGGCGCCGCGCTTCCAGTCGCAGCTCGACTCGGTCCACGGCACCCAGCAATGGGTCGCCTCCGGCGGCGGCGCGGTCTCTTTCAGCCGCAACGACATTCTCGCCAAAGCGTTCCGCGACGCCGGCCAGGAAGTTCCCGATTTCCTCCAGGAGCCTGCCCCGGAACCGCAACCAGCCGACTAACCCCAGCAGCACTCACCCACAAACCATCCCCTACCGCCATTCCTGCGCAGGCAGGAGCCCACGTAGTCCAAGCTAGCCTGCGAGGCAGCGCTGGCTGCGCGAGGCGGGTGCGCTTGACTGTTCGGCAGACGTGTCAGGGCGGCCAAACGCAGCCGCTCACAGGTGGGCATCGCCCTATCAGCGTGAGGCGGTTATCGCACTTGCGCGCTGAGCGATACCGGAATCATTTCCTGCTGGATGATCTACAACGGCCCACCGATGTCCCTGGCTGGCTGCCCGCTGGCTGCACGGCACCGGAACCGAGCTGAGCGAGTAGGCGCGGCAGGCTGCCGCTCAGTCGACGAACGCCGCCAGCAGGGTGGTGATCTCCTCAACGTCCTTGAGACCGCTGGCGACCGCCCCCTCGGGCATGTACCCCTCATAGAAGTTCTGGTGCAGCGCGCTGGCTGAGCGGAAGAGATTCTGAATCCGATCGTCGCCCAATTCCTTTGCCAGACGGTCGATGGCGCGGTACAGATCGCCGTGCGAACTGTGCCGCCAGCCGCGCGTCTCCGCGGCGGCTTTGACCACCCGAGCCACAGCGCCCCAGCCCTTTTCCGACGCCTGTAGCAGGTCGCCTTCCCGGAGATAGGCATGCGCCTTCGCCTGGAACTCGTTCGCGGTCTCGACGTGATAGCTGGCGCGGGTGGTCATGCCCTGATCATACACCAAGCGCCTGCGCCGCGCCCCTCTCGCGGCGACTGGCGCCCCTACCAGTCGTCCTCCTCGGCCCACGGCTCCCGCGCAAAGCCCGACCGACGTATCGGCGAGCGCATTGGATCCCAGACCATCTCCGCCGCAATCTGTTTGAACTCCGCTCGGCGCTTGCGCGCGCCCGGCCTGAACCGCTCGACCAGCTCCCAGAAATCTCGCTGGTGCCCCGCAATCCGCAGGTGGCATAGCTCATGCACCACCACGTCGTCGAGCTGCTGCTCCGGTCCGAAGATTAACCGCCAATTGAAGTTAATCTCGCGCGTCTCGACGTTCGCCTGTCCCCAGTAACTCTGCACATCGACGACCTGCACCCATGACGGACGCTCGCCGATCTCCCGCGACCAGCGCGTAATCCGTTGCTTAACTTCCTGCTCGGCCCGCCGCCAGAGCCAGCGCCTGACCACCGCCGGATCCGCCGAACGCAGCCGAAAACCGCGCTCGTCGAGCATCACCGCCTCCGGCGCGCTCGGATCCTCGCGCACTGGATAGCGCTCACCCAGATAGAGCAGGTTGCCGCCGTCGCGTACTTCAAACCACAGCGGACGCACCCGCGGACGGTCGAGCTGCTTGCGGATCCAGTCTCCGCGCTCCCGAACGATCTCCAGTACGTCCTTGCGAATCTGCGCATCCGAGATTCGCGGCCCCGCTCGCACCAGCAACCGCCCGTTATCAATCCCGAGCGCGGTCCGCTTGCGCCGCGGATGCCGGCGGGTGAAGTACTCAAGCGTCTCGCCGTCGAACTCGACCTCGCCCCGCGGCGCGGGCGTACGGGTTTCCCCGCCGCGCCGCGCCGGACGCAGCTGCTCGCGCAGCCAAGCCTTGTTCCGCCCGATCAGATCAACCACCGTCGCGCGGATTTCCGCGTCCGGCAGCTTGTGCGGCGCTTTCACCAACAGCGCGCCATCGACGACTGAAACTTCAATCTGCTTGCGCCGCGAGTGCCGCCGCACTGTATACCCGATCTGCGCGCCGTCGAACTCAATTGCGCCGCTCGGAGCGGGACCACCGGTCGCCATCTCAGCCGGCCGCCTCCGCGAACGCCAGCTCGATCCGCCCTGCCGCGGCTTCCAGCGTTTCCAGCGGCGGCCACGAGTACGCGATCCGAATCGCCTGCGGATCCCCGCCCAAATCGCCGTTCGGGTAGAAGCGGTCGCCCGGCCCGAAGTACACCGCCTGTTCCGTCGCCGCGTCGTGAATTCGCTCGGCGCTCAGTCCTTCGCGCAGCCGCAGCCAGAGGAAGAACCCGCCCTGCGGCCGCGTGATCTCGAAATACGGCTCGCCGAAATCGCTCAGCGCGTCCGCCAGCGTCTCCGCCTTGCGCTGGTACAGCGCCCGCATTCGTTCCACATGCTCGCGGAAATCCCCGCGCGACATGTACTCGTAAATCATCCGGTGCAGTAACGGACTGTTGCCCATATCGAAGCGCGAGGGCAGCAGCGCGCCCACCCACTCCGGCCGCGCCTGCACCCAGCCCACCCGCAGGCCCGTCGCGATCACCTTCGAGAATGTTCCGATCGTGAACACCCCGTGCCCGTGGCTCAACTCCGACAGCGTGGGCGGCGGCGGCCCGTCGAACCACAACTCCGAGTAGGCGTGGTCCTCGAGGATGAACACTCCCCGCCGCGCCGCCAGCTCGAGCAGACCCAGCCGCCGCTCCAGCGTCGCCGTCAACCCCGTCGGGTTTTGAAATGTCGGCTGCGTGTAGATCAGCTTCACCCGCCGACCCCCCGCCTCGACCGCGTCCAGCGCCGCTTCGAGCCGATCCAGCCGAATCCCCTCCGCGTCCATCCCCACCCCGATCACGTCCGCCTGCTTCCCCCGAATCGTGCGCAGCGAGCCCGCGAATGTCGGCGCTTCGCTGATCACCACATCGCCCGGATCGATCAGCGCCGAGCAGACCGCTTCAATCGCTCCCGCCGCGCCGTTGGTCAGCAGATACCAATCCGCCCCCGGAGCGGCCGGATGGTTGGGCGCGAAGAACTGCGCGATCTCTTCGCGCAGCGGCTCGAAGCCCTGCGGACCGCCGTAGACCAGCGCCGCGTCGCCCGGCTCCGCCAGCACGCGCCGCATCGCCGCGAGCAACTGCTCGCGCGGCTGCGTCTCCGCGTCGGGGATTCCTCCCCGCAGCGAGATCGGCGGCGCGTCCGTCTTGAGCTGCCGCCCGGCCAGCCCCCAGTCGATCAGGCTGCCGGCCGTCAGTTGCCGCGTCGCGGCGCTCACATAGTCCTCGACCGCGCGCCCCTCCCAGGCGTCGATGATTCGCTGGCTGGCCTCGTTGAAGTGATTCGTGTCGTTTGTCATGGCGCTTCAAGCCTAAAGCCTGCGCGCCGCAGGGCGGATGTACGCTGCGACACGGAGGCGGGCCAATGCGACTCGGCGTGCTGGATCAAATCCCCATTCGCGCCGGCGGCAGCGCCGCCCAGGCCATCGCCGAGACCTTTCAGCTGGCCGAAGCCTGCGACCGGCTCGGCTACTCGCGCTACTGGCTGGCCGAGCACCACAACGCCGGCTCGCTCGCCTGCGCCTCGCCCGAAATCCTGATTCCCCAAGTCGCCGCGCGCACCGAGCGGATCCGGGTCGGCTCCGGCGGCATCATGCTGCCCCACTACAGCAGCCTCAAGGTCGCCGAAAACTTCCGCACCCTCACCACCCAGTTTCCCGGCCGCATCGATCTCGGCGTCGGCCGCGCGCCCGGCAGCGACGGACGCACGGCGCGCGCGCTCGTCCACGGCCCCGGCGCGCTCGGCATCGACCATTTCCCCGAGCAACTGCTCGACCTCTACGGCTGGCTCGCCGACGACCTCCCGCCCGACCACGAGTACCGCGGCGTCCACGCCGCGCCGCCCAACGCGCCCATGCCCGACCTCTGGATGCTCGGCTCCTCGCACTACGGCGGGCATATCGCCGCCGAGCTCGGCTGGGCGTTCTGCTTCGCCCACTTCATCTCCCCCGAAGGCGGGGAGCAGGTCGTGCGCAAGTACCGCGACCGCTTCCAGCCCTCGCCCGTCGGCACCGAGCCGCAGGCCAGCCTCGGCGTCTCCGTCACGGTCGCCGAAACCGACGAAGCGGCCGAGCGGCTCTGCTGGAGCCGCTGGTGCTGGCGCGTGCAGGGCAACCGCGGCGTGCGCGGGGGCATCCCCTCCGTTGAAGAAGCGCTGGCCTTCCCCTACACCCAACCGGAACTCGACTACCTCGCCTACATGCAAGCCCGCAGCATTCACGGCTCCCCCGAAAAAGTCCGCAGCCGCCTCGAAGAGCTGGCCAACACCTACGATGTGGACGAGTTCATCGTCCTGACCATCACCCACGACTTCGAGGCTCGCATTCGCTCCTACGAACTCCTCGGCCAAGCCTTCAAGCTTCCCGCCGCCTGATGTCACGTTCTTGAGCGAGGGGGGAGGGGACCGGGGCTTGGTGCTCAGCGCGGCGAGATACCCGCGGCGGGGCGCGGGTATGACGGATCTCATTGGCGCGGGGGTGGCGGCGGCGGGCGCGGGGGGTGGCGGAGGCGTGAACGGGGTTGGGTGCTGGTGGCGGCGAGATACCCGCGGCAAGCGCGGGTATGACGGAGCTTTGGGGCGCGGGGGTGACGGAAGGGGGCGGGCGGGCGGGGGGGTGGAGGAGGTGTGAGCGGGCTTGGGTGCTGGTGGCGGCGAGATACCCGCGGCAAGCGCGGGTATGACGGAGCTTTGGGGCGCGGGTGTGACGGATCTCATTGGCGCGGGTGTGACGGAAGGGGGCGGACGGAGGGGTGGCGGAGGCGTGAACGGGGTTGGGTGCTGGTGGCGGCGAGATACCCGCGGCAAGCGCGGGTATGACGGAGCTTTGGGGCGCGGGTGTGACGGGAGTGGGCGGGCGCGGGGGGGGGTGGAGGAGGCGTGAACAGGCTTGGGTGCTGGTGGCGGCGAGATACCCGCGGCAAGCGCGGGTATGACGGAGCTTTGGGGCGCGGGTGTGGCGGAGCTTTTTGGCGCGGGTATGACGGAGCTTTGGGGCGCGGGTGTGACGGATCTTTTTGGCGCGGGTATGACGGAAGGGGCGGGCGCGGGGGTGGCGGGAGTAGGCGGGCGGGGGGGGTGGCGGAGGCGTGAACGGGGTTGGGTGCTGGGGGCGGCGAGATACCCGCGGCAAGCGCGGGTATGACGGAGCTCATTGGCGCGGGTGTGACGGGAGCTGGGGCGTGGGTGTGACGGATCTCATTGGCGCGGGTGTGACGGGAGTGGGCGGGCGCGGGGGTGACGGCGGCGGGCGCGCGGGTATCTCGCCGCCGCGCGCACCAAGCCCCGCGCGCACCAGGCGCCGCGCGCACCAGGCGCCGCGCGCGCCGGGCGCGGCGCGCACCAAGCTGCGCCTGCCGCCTCTGCGCGGGCTGCGCGACAGAAAAAAACCGTGTGCGCCATAGCGCCGGCCTTGCTACCGTAGCCTTACCTCACATCCGCACCTGCCTGGAGGGTGGTCCATGCGTACTCTGCCGCTCGCCGCCGCTTTGCTCGGCCTTGCCGCGCTGCTTGCTGCTGCGCTGCTTGCGATTGACTCCGCCCGCGCCCAACTCCCCCCGGACCTCAAACTGACCATCGGGCTGGTCGACGATTCCGACGACATCGTGCCGCCCGGCGGCGAGGCGAGCGTGCGCGCCGAACTCCGCTTCACCGGCGGGCACACCGACGATCGCGGCGGCTTTGCCGCTGAGCAGCTGCTGATGGACTGCGAGAACCTGGCGGTGAGCGGGGCGAACCTGCGCCTGGGCGGCGTAGGGGTGACCGCCTGGGAAGGCGCGGGCTCGGTGGGCCGGCGCCTGGACATTGCCGATCAGACATTCTCGCTGATCAAATCGGCGGACCCGGCGGATCCGATCGAAAGCCCGGCGAGCGTGACGACGCCGCGGCCCTCCTTCGTGGTCAAGGCGGTGGCGGGCAAGTATCTGGCCGGCACGGCGCGCGGCTCCGGCGCGGCGGAGGACGCGGAGACCGAGCCCAACACGGCCCACCTGATCAACCTCTGCGGCGCAGAGGTCGCCAAAATCGACCCGCCCGCCGGCACCGCCGCCGGCTCCTTCGGCGGCGTCACCCTGCCTCACACCAACGCCGAAGACGCGCTCGATATGTGGGCCGAAGACGCAGACGGAGACGGAGAACACGACAACCTCTGGCTCTTCATCGGCTCCCGGCTCGACGCCGTCGACGACCGCGAGCGCGTCGGCCGCCTGCACGTCTACAAGGCCGACCTCAGCGCCTCGCCCCCGACCGTCACCCTCGAAACCACGCTCAGCCCGCCCTCCAGCGAGTATCTCAACAAGCCCGGCGACGACTACCCCAATTACGGCCACAGCGTCGTCGTCTCCGGCGACGGCAGCACGCTGGCCGTCAGCGCGCCCGTCATGAACGGCATCGGCGCCGTCTACGTCTACTCCAAGCCCAGCGGCACGGGCGAAGACTGGGGCGACATCACCTACGCCAACGGGGTCAAGGTCACGCCCGTCGAGACGCCGGCCTGGGGCGACTGGTCCAGCGCCGCCCAAATCGCCGCCACCCGCCCCTTCAACTGGCTCAGCGCCTCCTGCGACGCCTACTGCATGGAAGTCGCCACCCTGCTCCTCTACGAAGACGCGGAAACCACCGTCTACAACGGGGTGGGCTTCGGCGGCTACGCGGGCGACCACACGATCGGCCTGGGGCACAGCTCGGGCCTGGCGATCTCCAACGACGGGACCGTGCTGGTCGTGGGCGCGCCCTACAAGGCGTGGGCCCGCTGCGCGCCCGCCCCGCTGCGCAACAACTTCCCGGGCCACCAGGTCAATGAATGCTCCAGCGGCTACTTTAGGGGTCGCGTCCACCAGGGCGCGGCCTTCGTGTTCGTCGCGCCGAGCGGGGGCTGGACGGCCGCGCCCGACGCCACCACCGGCCAGACCGAAATTGCCGCCGGCGCCGACGCCAGCAGCTTCGCCCGGGCCAGCCACTACTCGCCCGGCCCGACCAGGCGAATCGTCGACGAGGACGGGACCCTCGTCACGAACTTTCCCTGGGGCACGGGCTTTTTCGGCACCTTGTACCTGGGCCTGCAGGTGAGCGTGACGCCCGACGGCTCGACGGTCTTCGTGGGCTCCAACACCTGGCATTACGGCTACACGAAGGCCTCGGCGAGCGCCTGGGACGGAGGACCCCGCCTGGTTACCGGCGACTACAACTACAACCCGTATCCCGGCACGGGCGCGCTCCACGGCGGGGTCGCAATCAGCCCCGACGGCACCCGCCTGGCGATGGGCAATGTCGGCCACAGCTATTATAGTTCTGGGAGCCACAGCGGCAGAGTCTGCCCCTTGCCCGACGGCGTTGAGGATGTCGGCGGCCGCGGCGGGGTCTATGTGTTTACCCGCGTCGGGGCGACCTGGGGCGGCAACGCGAATGGGTCGCAGACCGAGGTTTGCTCGCCGCAGCAGGCGGAGGGCGCGCATTTCGGACGCTCGATCCACTTCACCACCGTCGACTCCCAGGTGCTGATGGTGGTCTCAGAGCCCTACAGCGACTCCGACGCCTTGCTCTCGCGCGTCTGGCTGCTGCCGCTGCCCGGCGACACGACGACGCTGACCGAGACGCGCTGCCGGGGCGAGCTGCTGGACGGCGTGTACACGCGGACCTGCCCGCTGAGCCTGCCGGGCAGCCAGACGGCCGAGGTGCCGGATGGCGCCCCGGATGGGACATTCAGGATCACCGGGCAGCTGAGCATGACGGTCGGCGGCGGTCAGACGCAGGCGCTGCAAGGGCAGTTTGAGGGTCGGATCGGCGTCGTGCGGGAGGTGGCCGAGGCGCGGCTCGACTTCGCGGTCAACAAGAACAGCCCGGGCCCCGCGGACGATCGGCCTTATCCGTCGTCGATCGGAGCGGGGGAGGATACGGTTCTGCGGCTGCAGATTCTGAACGAGCACGGGAAGGCGGCGGCGACCGGAAGCGTGGCTGAAGTGCTGGTGCAGACGACTCGCGGCGCGCTGAGTTCGCTGGTCGAGGGCGGCGCGTGCGCGGTGAGCGGGCAGATGGTCTGCAGGATTCCGGGCTCGGCGCTGACCGCGACGAATTCGGGAGAGGCGCTGATCAAGCTGGAGCACAAGGGTCGCGCGGACGAGGTGGGCGAGGCGCGGGTCTGGGCGACGGTCCTGGGGACGGAGCAAAACGGGGCGCCGGGCGCGACTCTGACGACGGAGCGGGTGACGGTGAGCCTGGTCGGACCGGCGGCGGAGCTGGTGATCAGCGCGCCCCACGCCGGCGTGCTGAGCGTCAACGCGGAGTCGGCCGAGGGCGCGGAGCAGGCGGGCACCGATAGTGATCGGCGCGACGAGCTGCTGCTGACCGTCGGCGCGCTCGATGAGCAGGGCAACGCGGTGCCGCTGCCCACTCCGGAGCCGGCGCGGACAGTGCCGCGGCGCATCGATGGCTTGGGCATAGAGGTCCCGCCGGAGACCGCCGGGGAGCCGCAGCGGCAGATCTCGCGCGCGCACCTGACCGGTCCCGACGGCAAGCGCGTCACTCGCGGCGTCACGATCGTCTGGCCCGTCGGCGGCACCGAGAATCCGCGTGTGGACGCGGCGGGCAACGAGTTTGTGCGGGTCAACGTGGACCGCGCAGCCGATGAACCGCTGGCGAGCGGCGAGTACACCCTCGAGCTGCAGCTGGGCTCCAACCTGCTGGGGCGGCAGACATTCACGGTGGCCGGGCCTCCGGCGTCGCTGGAGTTGAGCGAGCCGCAGGGGCCGCTGACGGTGGGCGATCAGTTCACCGTCAGCGCGACGCTGGCGGACGCCGACGGCAACCCGGTGCCCGACGGCACGCCGGTGGAGTTCTCCGAGCAGAGCGCGGGCACCACCAGCGTGGTGTTGGTGCTGCTCTCGCAGTCGGAGCAGCGGACGCGCGAGGGGCGGGTCTCGGCCACCCTGCAAGCGGTCGGCCGGGGCAACGCCTACGTGCGGGCCGAAACCGGCAATGTCGCGGAGATTCAGGCGATCACCGTCGCCGCCGCGCCGCCGCCGCCGCTGGACGACGCAATCGCCGCTCTCGCGGTCGACACCTACAGCATCTGGACCGGCCCGCGCGCCACCAGCGCGGCCGAGCTCTACGACGCCCTGGAGGGCGTCGCCCAGCTCAGCAAGTGGGACGGCATCGAGTGGCTCCGCTACGGCGAGACGGACGGCCTGCTGAACTCCGGCTCGGTCGACTTCGTCATCCGCCGCGGCGATGTCCTCTGGCTGGACGGGGAGTAGCGGGGCGCGAGCTAGCTCCGCCACACTCGCGCGCCGCCTCTCCCGTCCCGCGCTCGTTGTGGGGGCGGATCGGGGCTTGGGTGCAGAACTCGGCGAGATACCCGCGGCAAGCGCGGGTATGACGGAGCTGGCTTTGCCGCCTCTCCCGTCCCGCGCTCGTTGCGGGGGCGGGGGGGGGATCGGGGCTTGGGTGCAGAACTCGGCGAGATACCCGCGGCAAGCGCGGGTATGACGGAGCTGGCTTTGCCGCCTCTCCCGTCCCGCGCTCGTTGTGGGGGCGTGGGGGAGGCGGATCGGGGCTTGGGTGCAGAACTCGGCGAGATACCCGCGGCAAGCGCGGGTATGACGGATCTGTTTTGCGCGGGTATGACGGAGCTATATTTGCGCGGGTATGACGGAGCTGTTTTGCGCGGGTGTGACGGAGCTAGCTCGCCGCCGCGCCACCACACTCGCTCGCCGCCTCTCCCGTTCCGCGCTCGTTGTGGGGGTGTGGGGGAGGCGGAGCGGGGCTTGGGTGCAGAACTCGGCGAGATACCCGCGGCAAGCGCGGGTATGACGGAGCTATATTTGCGCGGGTATGACGGAGCTGTTTTGCGCGGGTGTGACGGAAGTGGGCGGGCGGGGGTGTCCGGCGGGCGCTTGGATGGCGCTTGAGCGGGGGTGGCGGAGGCGTGAAGGGGGCTTGGTGCTCAGCGCGGCGAGATACCCGCGGCGGGGCGCGGGTATGACGGAGGCGAGCGCGGGTATGACGGAAGCGGGGAGTGCCCCCCCCCCTACCGCTATGGCTCCACCCCCGCCAACGCCGCCGCGTCTAGCCCTGCCAGCGCCGCTGCGTCCAGCCCTGCCTGCTCCAGAACCTGCCGCAGATCCTCCCGCACCCGCTCGTATGCCGCCTCCGTGCGCGCCTCGAGACGCACCGTCAGCACCGGATTCGTGTTTGACGCCCGCACCAACGCCCATGCGCCCGGCTCGATCCGCGAATAATCCGCCCGCGCCCCGTCGATCTCGAGCACCGGACCGCGCCGCGCGAACAGGCCCGCAATCCGCGCCGCCGCCTCGAACTTGCGCTCGTCCGCGCAGGGCAGCTGCACCTCCGGCGACGCCCGCCAGGACGGAATCGCGTCCAGCTGCTGCTCCAGCGTCGCCGTCTCGCCGGCCAAGCCCCGCGCGCAGATCGCCGCCACGCGGCAGGCCGCCCGCACTGCGTCATCCGTAATGTGCGCCGGCCGCGCCACCCTCGTGTAGTAGTGGCAACTGGGCTCCCCGCCGAAATCCATCCCGTCTCTGTGCATCGCCCACTTGGCCAGCGAATGCCCCACCGGGCCCATCACCGCCTCCCCGCCGTGCGCCCGAATGTCCTCGATCACCGCCTGCGATGTCTTCACGTCCACGTGAATCCGCGCCCCCGGCCGGTGCGCCAAATGCTCCCGCGCCAGCAGCGCCATCACCCGATCCGGATCAACCCGCCGCCCCCGCCCGTCCACAACGCCCAGGCGATCCCCGTCCCCGTCCCAGGCGAACCCGATCGCCGCCCCCGAGTCGCGCGCCGCACGCCTCAACTGCCCCACATTCTCGGCATGCTGCGGATCCGCCGGATGCGACGGCTCCACCGCCAGCTCTCCGTTGATCACCTCAACCCGAGCGCCGAGCGCCGACAGCGCCGCCGGGCCGGTTAGCCCCGCAACCCCGTTGCCCGGATCCACCACCACGCGCAGGCCGTCAATACGCTCCGCGGACTGCGCGAGGCCAGCCAGATACTCAGGAATCGGATCCCACGCCGCAAGCCCGCCCCGCCTCATGGATGTGAAATCGCCGCGCTCGATCCGCCGGCCAAGCTCCTGGATCTCTTCCGGGAGCAGCGGCAGCGTTGAGGGATGCAACAGCTTCACCCCGTTCTGATCGGGCGGATTGTGCGACGCCGTCACGATCGCCGCCGCCGTCGGCCGCTCCGCGCGGCAGCGCTCCGCCGCCGCCCAGTAGGCCAGCGGCGAGGGCGCCAGCCCGATCTCGAGCACATCCACGCCGCCCGCCCGCAGACCCGCAATCAAGGCCGCCCGCAGCGCCGGCGTGCTCGCCCGCTGATCCCCCGCCGCCACGCACTGCGCCGACTGTGCGTCCTGCGCATTGGCCGACAGCATCGCCGCGAACGCCCGCCCAATCGCCTCCGCCAGCCCCGCCGTCAGCGGCGCGCCCGCGCCTTCCGCCCGCCCGCGAATGTCGTACGCCCGAAAGATCTCGCGCGGCGTATCCATCGCCGTCCTCCGCCCACTAGCCTATGAGTCGGAGGCGCGCGATGGCCAAACGAATCGACCGGGAGCGTGATCGACTGCTCGACCAGCAGCGGGCGCTGTTCCGCTTCCTCAGCAAGTCCGCGCGCAAGGGCGAGCCGGCCGATCCCGAAGCGGCCGCCGCGCGCATCGAGGCCGAGCTCGACGACCTGCCCGACTTCGCCGCGCAGGTGCAGGCCCGCATCGACGACGCCTGGCCCGACGCGCCGCGCCTCATCAGCCTGCTCGACGACCCCGACCCCGAAACGCTCGCCGCCGTGGCGGCCTACGACTGGGTGCAGACCGGCATCTACAGCTTCGGCCTGCCGCCCACCAAGACGCGCCCCGGCAGCAAAGAGAGCGCCGACCACCGCTGGCTCAAAGAATGGGCGGCCGCCCACCCCCGGCGCGTCGCCGCGCCGGCCAACTCGGTGGCCGTCACCGAGCGCTGGTTCCCCTCGGGCGACGAGTGCGATGTTGCCTTCTTCGCCGACCGCGAAGTCACCCTCGTGCAAGTCTGCCTGGAAGGCGCTGATTACGACGAGCTGCGCCGCACCGTCTTCAGCCTGATCAAACTCCGCGCCGTGCTGCACGTTGAAGACCAGATCGCCGTCCACCTGCGCCGCATCCGCTCGATCATCCTGTTCGGCGGCGCAATCCCCGAGGAGATCCGCCCTCTCGCACAGCGCTTCCGCGTGCTGCTGATCAGCCAGAGTCACCCGGCCCCGATGATCCTGCGCCGCGAAAGGCTGCGCGCCGAGGCGGCCGCCAAAGCCGCCGCCGAACAGCAGCAAGCCGAGCAGCAGGACGAACACGCGCAAGCCGAAGCTCAGGACGGCGGCTGAGGTCCCAGCGTCGGCTTCGCCCCGATCCGTTCACGCTCTCCCACGCCCGGCTGCCCCGCCAACGCCTCCAGCAACTGCTCCTGAATTTGGGCGTAGGCCCCGATCGTGTCCGCCTCGAAGCGCAGGCTGAGCACCGGCGCGGTGTTGGACGGGCGCGCGTGCGCCCAGCCGTCTCCGTAGTCGATCCGCGCGCCGTCGCTGCGATCCACCGCGAAGCGATCGGCGTGCCAGTCGCCGATCGCCGCCGCCACAGCCGCTTTCTGCTCGTCGGGGCAGGGCAGGCGCAGCTCGGGCGACGCCGGCCGCACCCGAATTGCGGACGCCGCCTCCGCCAGCGATTGCCCGCTGCGGTCCAGCCAGCAGGCGAGCGCGCAGGCGGCGTAGACGCCGTCGTCGAGCCATGGGTAGCGCTCGCCGCCGAGGTATTCGGGGCCGAACATGATGTGCCCGCTCGTCTCGCCGCCGAACGCGATCCGCTGTTCCCGCATCCGCCGCCGAAAGCGCGGATAGCCGGTCGGCGCAATTTGCGGCGAGCCGCCGTGCGCGGCGATGTCGTCGATTGCGCTGCGCGACGCCTTCGCATCCAGCAGCACGGTTGCGCCCGGCCGACGTTCCAGCAGCGGACGCGCCAGCAGCGCGGTCAGCCAATCCGCTTCGTAGCGGCGGCCGAGGTGATCGACCACGCCCACCCGATCGCCGTCCGCATCCCAGGCGATGCCCAGGTCCAGACCCAACGTCGTGACCGCGTTGGCCAGGTCGATCATCGTCGACGGCTCCTGCGGATCGGCGATGTGCGGGCCGCTGGGCATGATCGTGTGGTGAATGGCGTGCGCGGCCTCGGTCAGCGCCGCCAGCGCGGGCGGCCCGGTGCGGCCCACCACGCCGTTGCCCGGATCGACCGCGACGCGCAGCCCGCTACGGGGAAAGCGCGCCGCGAGCATTTCGAGGTAGTCGGGCGTAATGTCGCGGTCGTGCCGCGCCGCGCGCGTCGCTGAGCGCCGCTCACCGCCCCGCGCGACCGCGGCAATCTCATCGCTGAGCAGCGGCAGCGCCTCCGCGCCGAGCAGCTTGAAGCCGTTGTATTCGGGAGGGTTGTGGCTGGCGGTGACGATCAGCCCGCCGCCCAGCTCGAGCTGATCGACCGCCCAGCCGACCACCGGGGTGGGGCAGAGCCCCAGCGCTTCAACTGTGATCCCCGCGGCGGTCAGGCCGCCGACGACCGCCTCGTACAGCTCCGGCGATGTCGGCCGGGCGTCGCGGCCCACTGCGGCGCTCGATCCGCCGCGCTCCCCAAGCCAGGCGGCAAAGCCTTGCGCGACCTGCTCGGCCGCCGCCGCGTCAATCTGCCCGGGCGCGAGCCCGCGAATGTCATAGGCGCGAACAGTCTCCGGCGGCAGCGCAGGCATTGGCTCACTCTAGGAGAGACTCACGCTTCCTCTCCGTCATACCCGCGCAGCGCCCCACCCCGGGTGTCCGGCGGGCGCTTGGATGGCGCTTGAGCGGGGGTGGGGAGGCGTGAACGGGCTTGGTGCTCGACGCGGCGAGATACCCGCGGCAAGCGCGGGTATGACGGATCTCATTTGCGCGGGTATGACGGAGCTTTGGGCGCGGGTATGACGGAGCTTTGGGGCGCGGGTGTGGCGGGATGGGGGCGCGGGGGAGTGGGGACGGGGCTTGGTGCTCGGCGCGGCGAGATACCCGCGGCAAGCGCGGGTATGACGGGTCTTTGGGCGCGGGTATGACGGAGCTCATTTGCGCGGGTGTGACGGATTGGGCGCGGGGGTGGCGAGATGGGGGGCGTGGGTGTGGCGGGATGGGGGGCGCGCGGGGGTGGGGACGGGGCTTGGTGCTCGGGGCGGCGGGATACCCGCGGCAAGCGCGGGTATGACGGGTCTTTGGGCGCGGGTATGACGGAGCTCATTTGCGCGGGTGTGACGGATTGGGCGCGGGGGTGGCGAGATGGGGGGCGTGGGTGTGGCGGGATGGGGGGCGCGCGGGGGTGGGGACGGGGCTTGGTGCTCGGGGCGGCGAGATACCCGCGGCAAGCGCGGGTATGACGGAGCTTTGGGGCGCGGGGGTGACGGAGCTTTGGGCGCGGGGGTGACGGAGCTTTGGGCGCGGGGGTGACGGAGCTTTGGGGCGCGGGGGTGGCGGGATGGGGGCGTGGGGGGGTGGGGACGGGGCTTGGTGCTCGGGGCGGCGGGATACCCGCGGCAAGCGCGGGTATGACGGAGCTTTTTGCGCGGGTGTGACGGCTCTCATTTGCGCGGGTATGACGGAGCTTTGGGCGCGGGGGTGGCGGGATGGGGGCGCGGGGGGGTGGGGACGGGGCTTGGTGCTCGGCGCGGCGAGATACCCGCGGCAAGCGCGGGTATGACGGATCTCATTTGCGCGGGTGTGACGGCTCTGTTTGCGCGGGTGTGACGGGATGAGGAGCGTGGGTGTGGCGGAGCTTTGGGGCGCGGGGGTGGCGGGATGGGGCTTGGTGCTCGGCGCGGCGAGATACCCGCGGCAAGCGCGGGTATGACGGAGCTCATTTGCGCGGGTGTGACGGAGCTCATTTGCGCGGAGGGTGGTGGATTGGGCGGCGAATTCTGGTAGCCTTTCCCGACGCAGCAGCCGAGCCTGCGTAGCTGATCAGGAGAGTGCCATGGCCGCTGTGATCCACACCATTCTCGGGGGGGGGGGGGGATACCAAACGCCTGCTCGCCCTGCTCGCCCTGGGCGCGCTGATCGCCCTGCTCGCCGCCGCGCTGCTGCCCTTGGCGCCGGCCGCCGCCGATGGAGACCCTAACCAATTCGAGTTGGCGCTCAGCCTGGCCGAAGACTCCGACAACATCATCCCCGCCGGGAGCGAAGCCACCGTCCGGGCCGAGCTGCGCTTCCGCTGGGAGCCGCCGATTACGCCGCCCGTCGGCCTGCCCAGCTACGCCGCGTATTCGCTGGATGTGCCCGCCGCGTCGGTCGCCGCTTCGAACCTGCGGCTGGGCGGCGCGGCGATCTGGGACGGCACCGACCGGCGGCGGCTCGACATCGCCGGCCACAAGCCGCTCTATTCCAGAATCACGTCGGCCCCCGGTGGAACCCAGCAGATCGCCAAGGCGCTCGACGGGCGCACCCTGATCACTCGCACGAACAACGAGTTGTTGCTCATCTTCGACTCCTACACGCTGGAGCACAAGGCGACGATCAACCGGCCGGCCGGCGCCGCCAGCGGCTTCCACATCGGGTTCGGCTCCACCGGCTCGAGCCCGAGCGTCGGCGGATACACCGGCTCCGCCATGGCCCTCTGGCACGAGAGCGCGGACCGCGCCTGGCTGTTCGTCGGCTCCTCCCGCGACAACAGCGGGCTGGGGCGGCTTTACATCTTCCGGCTGGACTGGAGCGCGGACAGCGTGACGGTGACGCCGCAGGGTTCCATGCAGCCGACGCCGGCCGAGGCCAACAATCGCCACGGCACGGTCAGCGCCTGGTACGGCGCGACGGCGGCCTTCTCGCGCGACGGCGGCACGCTCGCGGTGAGCGCGCCCCGGATGAACGAGATGGGCGCGATCTACGTCTACAGCCGGCCCGACGGCGCGGGCGAAGACTGGGGCGACATTACCTACGCCGACGGAGTCAAGGTGACCGTGGCCGCGGTGCCCAGCTTCGGTACCAGCACCTCGAACATGCCGTTCAACCCCGGCGCCGCCGGCACCTGCGACGCCTGGTGCTCGCGCGTCTGGTCCAACATCGCCGGACCCGGGGACGGCGTCAATCTGGGCGACGCCGTTGTGTCGCTCTCGGCCGACGGGCGGGTGCTCGTCGCGGGCGCGGATACGAAGGATTACGGCAGCGACACGCCGGGCGGCGGCTTCACCGGCGGCAACCGGCGCGAGAACGGGGGCGATGCGTTCGTCTGGGTCGCGCCCGAGGGCGGCTGGGCGAACGCGCCGCGGGCGGACCGCGACGCGGAGGGCAACGCCAAGACGCTGATTGCGGCGCAAACCGACGCGACCAGCTTTCGCCAAGCCACGCACTACTCGCCCGGCCCGCTGCGGCGCTGGACCGAGCCCGCCGCGATCCTGGCCAGTGCGGCCTGGCCCAACCGCGACGACGATAACTTCGGCGCGGCCACCGCCGTCTCGCCCGACGGCGCCGTCGTCGCCGTGGGGGACGCCCGCGACCAGGGCACCATCCATCTGTTCCAGCAGGATTCGGCTGACGGCTGGAAGACGTTCAACGGCGGCTACCTGACCACGTCCAGCGCCACGTTCTCAAGGACAGATACAAGCATCCTTACCGCGCTGATTTCGTTCAATTTCGACGGGACCGAGGTGGTGTCCGGCGATAGCAGCCACGACGTCAATTCGGGTCGGCTGTTGATCATCACCCGGCCGAGCGACGGCAGCTGGGCCAGCAACGCGGCACGCAGGTGGCAGGCGGCGCCCGAGAGGCTCCCGAACACGTACTACGGCTTTCTGGCGCATGAGACCTCGGGCTCGCGCGTGGCGCTCTCCCGTGCTCTAGGAGCGCCGGTCTATCTGACCGGCCCGGCCATGTCGAACGGCAACGGGGGCGGCTGCACCCTGCGCACGGTCGACGGCGTGCGCACCGCCAGCTGCCCGCTGACGCTGCCCGACTCGACCATCGTGATCCCCCAGGGCACGCCCGACGGATCCTTCAGCATCTCCGGAGTCGTCGCGGTGCAGCTGGGCAGCGGCGATCCGGTGACGCTGCGCGACACGCTGGAGGTGACGATCGGCGAGGTCGATGAACTGGCCCAAGTGGAGTTCGATTTCGACACCAACGCCGCGACCGGGCGGCCGCAGCCGGCCGTGGTGGAGCCGGGCGGCAGCACGACGCTGCTGCTCAAGCTGCTGAATGAGAACGGCAAGGCTTCGGCCAAGGGCGCGGCGGCGGCGGTGCTGTTGACGGCCACGCGGGGCAGTCTGAGCGCGCGGCTGGGCTCCGCGAGCGGCGAAGCCTGCGCCACCGGCGGCGCACCCTCCGCCTGCAAAATCGCCGACGCAACGACGGCGCTGACGGCCGCCAACACGGATCAGATTCGGTTGACGCTGACGCATCCGGGCGCGGCCAAGGCGGGCACGGCGCGGGTCTGGGCGGTGGTGTCGGGCGCGACGGGGGAGACCTTCGAGACGGAGCAGTTCACGGTGACGTTCAGCGGTCCGCCGGCGGCGCTGGCGATTTCGCAGCCGGCGACGGCGCTGCTGGGCTATGACCCGGGCGAGTCGGCCGATCAGCGCAACGCCGCGACGCTGGTCGTCTCGGCGACGGACGCGGGCGACAACAAGGCGACCGTGCCGAGCACGCGCTACAGCGCGAAGCTGACCGACTCGGACGGGAAGACGGTCGCCGGCAGCAAGGCCGGGGTGGTCTGGCCGCTGCGCGCAGGCGGCGCCGCGGACGGCGCGCTGCTGCTCAGCGGGGGCAATCCGCAGGCGCGGGTGACGATCGCGGCGGGCCGGTCCGCTCCGCTGGCGTCGGGCGAGTACACGCTCGAGCTGAGCGCGGGCTCGGGCAGGGGCAAGCTGACCGCGACGCAGACGGTGGTGGTGACGGGCGGCGCGGCGGAGGTCGCGCTGAGCGCGGATCCGGCGGGCGCGATCGAGCTGGACGGCTCGGTCACGCTCACGGCGACGGTGACCGACTCAAGCGGCGCGCCGGTGCCCGACGGCACGCCGGTGACGTTCGCCGAGCAGAGCACGGGCACGAACGTGACGCTGGTACTGCTCTCGCAGTCCGAGCAGCGGACGCGCGACGGGCAGGCTACGGCCACGCTGCGCGCGGTGGGCGTCGGCGGGGCGTACGTGACGGCCGAAGCGGACGGCGTCAGCGGGGCGCAGTCGATCATGGTCGCCGCGCCGCCGCCACCGCCGCTGGATCCGCTCGTCGGCCTCACGGTCGGCACATTCAACACCTGGATCGGCTCCCGCGCGACCACCGCCTCGGAGCTGTACGCCCAGCTCGAAGGCGTGGCGCGCCTGATCAAGTGGGACGGCCTTGAGTGGATCAGCTACGGCGAGACGGACGGCCTGCTGAACTCCGGCTCCGTCGATTTCGCCATCGAGCGCGGCGACGTCCTCTGGCTGGACGGGGAGTAACGGAGGCGGGGCGGGGGCAAGCGGCTTGCCCCCGCCCCGTCTCATACCCGCGCGGGAGTGGCGGAACGGGGGCGTGCGGGGTTGGGCGGTGGGAACGGGCGCATCCGCTGGCTCGGCACCTGGGTCGAGGAAAGGGGGCGTGCGGGGTTGGGTGGCGGGAACGGGGCTTGGTGCGCAGCACAGCGAGATACCCGCGGCAAGCGCGGGTATGACGGATCTGGCTCGCGCGGGCGTGGCGGATCTAGCTCGCGCGGGTATGGCGGAGAGGGCGCGCGTGGGGTTGGGCGGCGGGAACGGGGCTTGGTGCGCAGCACGGCGAGATACCCGCGGCAAGCGCGGGTATGACGGATCTGGCGCGGGCGTGGCGGATCTAGCTCGCGCGGGTGTGACGGAGATGAGGCGCGGGTGTGGCGGAACGGGGGCGTGCGGGGTTGGGCGATGGGAACGGGGCTTGGCGCGCAGCACGGCGAGATACCCGCGGCAAGCGCGGGTATGACGGATCTGGCTCGCGCGGGTGTGGCGGAACGGGGGCGTGCGGGGTTGGGGCGGTGGGAACGGGGCTTGGTGCGCAGCACGGCGAGATACCCGCGGCAAGCGCGGGTATGACGGATCTAGGTGTGACGGAGATGGGGCGCGCGGGTGTGGCGGATCTGGCTCGCGCGGGTATGGCGGATCTGGCTCGCGCGGGCGTGACGGATCTAGCTCGCGCGGGTGTGGCGGAACGGGGGCGTGCGGGTGTGACGGAACGGGGGCGTGCGGAGTTGGGGCGGTGGGAACGGGGCTTGGTGCGCAGCACGGCGAGATACCCGCGGCAAGCGCGGGTATGACGGAGTGGCTCGCGCGGGTATGACGGATCTAGCTCGCGCGGGTGTGGCGGAACGGGGGCGTGCGGGGTTGGGGCGGTGGGAACGGGGTTTGGTGCGCAGCACGGCGAGATACCCGCGGCGGGGCGCGGGTATGACGGAGCTAGCTCGCGCGGGTATGGCGGAACGGGGGATGTGCGGGGTTGGGCGGTGGGAACGGGGCTTGGTGCGCAGCACGGCGAGATACCCGCGGCAAGCGCGGGTATGACGGATCTAGGTGTGACGGAGATGGGGCGCGCGGGCGTGGCGGATCTGGCTCGCGCGGGCGTGGCGGAAGTGTGAACAGGGCCTAACCCCGGGCGCCGCGTCAGTTCGCGGCGCTGTCGGTTGACACTTCGGGCGGCTCGCTCCTAGCCTGCGCTGCGGCGGCCCGACAGGGACCCGCCCTGTGCCCGCATCCGGCAAGCGAACTGCGAGCGGCCCGCGCCGCCATGTCGCAGAGACGCAGAGTGAGGAAACGTCATGGAAGAGAAGACCGTCTCGGTAGTCAACGGCCGGTTCAACGTCGAGGTGCTCGAAGCCGGCTCCGGCCCCGACCTCCTCTTCATCCACGGAGCCGGCGGCCTGATGTGGGACCCCTTCCTCGAGCAGCTCTCGCAGCGCTACCACGTGATCGCCCCGCGTCTGCCCGGCACGGGCGGCTCGACCGGCGTCGAGTGGCTCATGGACCACCACGATGTGTTCGGCTTCTACTGGGACTTCCTCGGCGCGATGGGCGTCAGCGGCGACGTGATCGTGATGGGCCACTCGATGGGCGGCTGGTTCGCCTCCGAGGTCGCCGCGATGCGGCCCGAGCGCGTCTCCCGGCTGGTGCTGATCGCGCCCGTCGGCCTCTGGAACGACGACTACCCGGTTGTCGACTTCTTCGCGATGATGCCCAACGAGTTGGTCGGCGCGCTGTTCCACGACCAGGAACACCCCGGCGCGAAGATGATGACCGCGCCGCCGCCTGAGGACCCCGACGAGCTGCGCGTGGCGACGGTCGAGCGGGCCAAGAACCTGCAAACCGCCGCCCGCTTCCTCTGGCCGATCCCCGACAAGCGGCTCTCCGAGCGCATCCACCGCATCGCCTCGCCCACGCTGATCTGCTGGGGCGAGTCGGACGGGCTGGTGCCGCCGCAGTACGCGCAGGACTTCAACAGCGCGATCGCCGGCAGCGAAGTCGCGCTCTTCTCCGCCTCCGGCCACATGCCGCAGGTTGAGGAGCCCGAGGCGATGCTGCAGAAGGTCAACGCCTTCCTCGGCGGCTAGCGCCGCAACTCCAGAGGTGTGAGGCACGTGAAGAGGGTGGGTATGACGGAGCTCTGAAGTGTGAGCGCACCCTAGAAGTGGTTCATCGAGTGCATCCGGTACTCAGTCGCAAACAGCTGGTCCGCCCGCTGCAACGCTGACCGATCCGACGCCTCAATCCGACCCAGCCGCGCCAGATAGCTCGCCGAAAGATGCCCCGTCGCCAGCTGCGCCAGCGAATGCACATCCAGGCTCAGCTCCGGCTCGGCGTCCGTCTGCCGCACATCCGAACCTTCCGGGCCAACCTCCAGCCGCCATGTCCCCTCATTCCACTCGCACAGCGCATCGCGCACCCGCAGCGTCGCCGACCCCTCCGCCGCATATCGCCGAATCGTCAGCGCCCGCGGCAGATCCACCACCCGCGCCAAAATCCCGTCCATCGTCTTCCGCCGCAGCGTGCGCGGGTCCCGCGCGTAGTGCATCAACGGATCATCCTCCGGCGCATCGTTCACGAAAATCCGCCAGACCAGATCATGCCCCGCGATGTAACGCCACATGGCGATGTACGCCGCCGGCGTCAGCCAGCCGTATTCCCGCACCTGCGTGTGGTGGTCCCGCTGCCCTCCGGTCAGCGCGTTGTACTCCCGCTGCTCGCGGCTCGTGTACAGCATGTAGCCCAGCGTCCGCCCTTCCTCCTCGTAGAGCAGGCAGCGCAGCGGTCCCTCATGGATGTCGCCCGGCTCCGCCAGCGCCTCCGCATGCCAGGTCGCCAGCCCGCGGTGAATCTGCCCGTTCCGCGGCTCCACAAACTCCCGGTACACATCCCGAATCACCAGCGCATCGTCCGGCAGATCGGCCGCATTGCCCACGCTCAGCTCGCCCGTCGGCTCCGGGCAGTGGACCAAGTGCAAATCCAGTGGATCAATCTCGTAGCTGCACCGCGTTGAGCAGACCGCATAGCCGTAGCGCTGGTAAATCGCCGCCTGCGAGGCGTAGAGCGCCGCCAGCGATTGCCCGCGCTCGTACTGCTCCGCCAGCGCGTGCTCCATCGCCGCCCGCAGATAGCCCCGCCGGCGCTTCGTCGGCAGCGTCCCCACCGCCGTCACTCCCGCAATCGCCGCTCGCTCGCCGTTGAAGCGCATCGAAAACGGCCACGCCCCGAACGTCGTCGACAACCGCCCATGCTCGAACACGCACGTCGTCCACTCCGGGCGCAGCCAATTCACCGGATCGCGCTCCGCAACTCCGTGTTCCCCCAGCGCAATGTTCGCCACGAAGCGGAAATCCTCCATCTCCTCCGCATTCGCGGCTCGCACCTCCACACCAGGCGGCAATTCACGCGGCATCGTCGCTCTCCCATCCCCCGACGGCGGGCATCCACACCGAGCATATCAACGGGGTAGCGCGAAAGCCCCGCAATGTGCCTATAGTGGGAACAGCCTGGCGGCGTGGCCCGAGGCGCTGATGAAAATCCTGATCGCAGACGACGAGCCGCATATCCGCGAACTGGTCCGCCTCTATCTGTCCCGCGAGGGCTACGAGCTCGAGTTCGCCGCCGACGGCCGCGAAGCGCTCGAAAAAGGCATCTCCACACAGCCCGACCTCGTCGTGCTCGACCTCATGATGCCCAAGCTCGACGGCTTCGAGGTCACCAAGGCGCTCCGCCAGCACTCCGATGTCCCCATTCTCATGCTCACCGTCCGGCGCGAGGACACCGTCAAAGTCGCCGGCCTCGAACTCGGCGCCGACGACTACCTCACCAAACCCTTCAACCCGAAGGAGCTCGTCGCCCGCGTCAAAGCCATCCTGCGGCGCACCGACGGCATCCAGCGCTCCGGCCTCGAAGTCAGCGTCGGCGGCCTCACCCTCAACCGCCAGCAGCGCGAAGCCGAACTCAACGGCCAACGGCTCAAGCTCCGCACCAAGGAGTTCGACCTCCTCTTCACCCTCGCCAAAAACCTCAACACCGTCATGTCCCGCGAACAGCTGCTCAGCCTCGTCTGGGGGTACACCTTCAGCGGCGAGACCCGCACCGTCGACGTCCACATCAACCACGTCCGGCAGAAGCTGGCCGGCAGCGCGCTCGTGATCGAAACCTTGCGCGGCGTCGGCTACAAGCTCACCCTCGCCGAAGACCACGAACTCGTCCCGGCCGGCGGCTTGCGCACCCAGAGCGGCGGCCGGTAGCTCCCCGGCAGCCCCCTGGTAGCCCAAAGTGCCCCGCACCACCTCGCTGCGCCCCTCTTTGCGCTGGCCGCCGCGCCTGCGCGCGCGCACCATCCGCGCCCGCATCTACCTCACCCTCGCCGTCATCATCCTCGTCACCCTCGGTGCGACCGGCATCTCCCTCTACGTCGTCCTCGGCGACTACCAACAAAGCCTCGAACAGTCCCGCGTCCGCGAAATCGCCAAAGCCTGGGGACCCCAAATCTTCGCCCAGCCCGGCGAAAGCGAAACCCTCGCCGGCCTGCTCCAGATCTGGGAAACCACCTCCCGCGTCACCGGCTCCATCGCCGACGAAGACGACGTGCTCGTCCTCGGCCTCACCCGTCGGGGCCGCGTCGCCGGCATCTACGAGCGCGAAAACCGCTTCGCCGGCGAGCGGCTCGACATCGACCTGCGCGGCCTCCAACCCGGCCGGGCCCGCCAGGGCGAAGTCGCCGCACCGGGCGGCGAACAACTCACCTACATCGTCGTCGCCCTGCCCCTCGCCGATGCGCAGGCCTTCTGCTGCGTCGCCGTCGCCGTCGTCGGCCAGTCTCAAAGCGCCGCCCTCGCCGACCTCGCCCCGCGCCTCCTGCTCGCCGGCGCAATCGCCGCCCTCGCCGCCCTCATCATCGGACTGATCATCTCTCGAACCATCTACCAGCCCGTCCAACTGGTCGCCGCCGCCGCCCGCAGCGT
Source organism: Dehalococcoidia bacterium (assembly GCA_965203165.1). Taxonomy (GTDB): domain Bacteria; phylum Chloroflexota; class Dehalococcoidia; order Bin125; family Bin125; genus CATQGW01. The sequence continues at coordinate 2,272,678 of OZ241849.1, read as the reverse complement.
CGCCCGGGGCGCGCTCCAGCAGCGCGTCGCCGTCGCCGGTTCCCAGGAAGCGCGCGAACTCGCACAGTCCTTCAACCAGATGACCGAAGAAGTCGAGCGTCAGCAGACCGCCCTGCGCGACTTCCTCGCCAACGTCTCCCACGACCTCCAAACTCCGCTCACCTCGATCAACGGCTTCTCCCGCGCGCTCATGGACGACATCGTCGACGAAGAAGGCCGCCCAAATGCCTACCGCATCATCGAAGACGAATCGCGCCGCCTCCTCCGACTCGTCGAAGGCCTGCTCGACCTCTCCCGCATCGAAGCCGGCCAGGTCCGCGTCGAGCGCGCGCCCGTCGCGCTCGGCGTGATCATGGACCACATCGGCGACCTCTTCGCCCTCCGCGCCGAAGAACTCGAAGTCAACCTCGCCGTCGAACCCACCGACGCCCCAGACGCACTGGGCGATTGGGACCGCATCGAGCAGGTTCTCGGTAATTTGGTGGACAACGCGCTGCGCCACACCCCGCCCGGCGGAAACGTCACCCTCAGCGCGCGCGCCGAGAGCGAGACCAGCGTGAGCATCTCCGTCGCCGACACCGGCGTAGGCATTCCCGAAGAGACCATCCCCCACCTCTTCGACCGCTACTACAAGTCCGACCGCCCCGGCGCGCAGGGCGGCACCGGCCTCGGTCTCGCCATCGCGCGCGAACTCGTGCTCGCCCAGAGCGGAGAAATCCACGTCCTCAGCAGCTCCGGCATCGGCACCACCTTCCGCGTCATCCTGCGCGCCGCCGACGCCGACGATCTGGACACCTAGCGTGCCCCCCCCGCGCCCCCGCGCCCACGCCGTCGCCGCCCTCATGCTCGCCGCCGCCCTCGCGCTGACCGCCTGCCAAAGCCCCGCCCCGCCCCAACAACAAGTCACGCCCCAACAACAGACCCAACCCCAGCCGCCGCCCGTCCAGCTGCTCGTCCTCACCGAGCAGGACGTCGGCGAGCACCTCGAAGCGACCAACCTCGTCGCCGGCGTCGCCGACTGGATCCGCAGCATCCCCGACCCAGCCCTCGCCGCCCTTACCCGCCGCTCACTCTGGAACGACGGCCGCATCTACGTGCCTGCCGCCGGCGCCAAAGGCGAATCTTTCTGGATCCACGTCTTCACCGACATCAGCCCCGAATCCGCCGAAGCCTGGGTGCGCTACCTCGCCGCACAGCCGCCCGAAACCGCGCTGCTCTTCACCAGCCCCGAACACGCCCTGGTCCAGGCGCTGCCGACCGAGCCCCCCGCCGTCGGCTCCGCTGCCCTCGCCGTCCGCCTGCTCCACGGCAACGCCGGCGGCCGCTACATCACCCAGGTCATCGTCTTCTCCCAGGGTTCCGCCGTTGTCTTCCTTCGCAGCTCCCGCCGCGAGCAGCTCCCCGCCCAAACCAACCTCCCCGCCATCGCCAACCTCATCAGCGCCCGCCTCCAATCCCCTTTCTAGATCCGTCATACCCGCGCTCCGCCGCGGGTATCTCGCCGAGCCCAGCACAGAGCCCCATCCTCACCCCTCCGCGTCAGCCACGTTGCGCGCTGTGTAGTGGTCCAGCAGAGTCACCGCGATCGTCGCCACGGGAACCGCCACGAACGCGCCCAGAATCCCCCACAGCGCGCCGCCCACGGCCACCGCAATCAGAATCACCGCCGGATGCAGCGACACCGCCCGACCCAAAATCATCGGCGCGAGCACATTGCCCTCGATCTGCTGCACCGCCAGCGCCAACACCCCCACGCCGATCGCCGCGCCGACGCCCTCCGTCGCCAGCGCCACCAGCACCGCCGCGACGCCGGCCAAAATCGCCCCGATCACCGGGATGAACGCGCCGAAGAACGTCAGCACCGCCAGCGCCAGCGCGAAGGGAACGCCGATGATCGCCAACCCGATTCCGATCAGCACCCCGTCGATCAGCGCCACCGCCAGCACCCCGCGGAAATAGCCGCCCAGCGTCGTCCAGATCGACGAGCTCAGCGCCAGGAAGCCGCGTCGACTGCCGCGCTGTAGCCGCCGCGCGATCGCCCGCTGCATCTGCTCCGCGTCCTTCACAATCATGAACAGCAGCACGAGCATCAGCGCGCCGCCCGCGACGACCTCGGCCAGCACCAGCACCCCGCTGAACAGCCCGCCCGCCAGCGTCCCCGCGTTGCCCCGCGCCGCCTCGATCACGTCATCGATCGCGCTGTCGATCCGCTCCTGGGGAATGCCCAGCGAGTCCGCGATTCCCTCCGCGAGGCGGCTGAAGCCGTTTTCGATGTCGATGTTCAGCTCGTTGAAATCGGCGGCCACCGTCGCCGCCGCGCCCGCGCCGACCGCCGCCAGCGCCACAGCCGCGCCCCCGACCACCACAATCGTCGCCAGCGTGTTGGGCCAGCCGCGCCGTCGCAGCGCCCGTTTCGCCGGCAGCAGCGCCGTCGCCAGAATGATCGCCGCCAGCAGCGGCAGAAAGATCAGCCGCAACCGCGCCGCCGCCAGGCCCAGCAGAATCAGCAGGCCCGCCACCACCAGCAGCCGCCAGGCGATATCCGAGAAGCTGCGCAGCCAGATCGGGCTGCCTGTTGGACCGCCGGGCGTCATAACGACTTCTCGCCGCGCTCAAACCCCGCGCAGGACAGCACGGGCAGCGGCGGATACTTGCGGAAGCGCGGATCGATCCGCTGCCTGCCGCACAGCAGAAACTCACTGCCCCGCCGGTTCACGACCCGCCGCGCCCAGCGGCAGTCGCCGCACAACCCGCGCGCCCCGTGCGCCCCAGGCGTCGAGTTCCCCTGCGCTGCCCGATTGACATTGAGCTGGTCGTTCATTGCCTAAGCTTTAAGCATCGCAGGCGAGATCGGCGGAGCGGCCGGGCCGCAGCCTGCCGCGACGGTTCCGGCGATGCGCGAAATGGGACGCGATGCATCTCACCGTATTGGGCTCCGGCGCCGCTTGCCCGCCCCCCGGCGGCGTCTGCTCAGGCTATCTGCTCGAAGACCTGGGGCGGCGCCTCCTGCTCGATTGCGGGCACGGCGCCGCCGCCGCCCTGCTCGAACGCCGCCCCGACGCCGACATCGATCACATCATCATCTCCCACATGCACGCCGACCACTTCATCGATGTCCTCCCCCTCCGCTTCCGCCTCACCCGCGACATGGCCGGCCTGCCCGCGCCCACCGTCCGACTCCACCTGCCGCCCGGCGGACGCGCACGCTTCGCCGAGGTGCTCGCCGCCGTCCACTTCCCCCCCGACTTCCTCGAAAACACCTTCATCGTCGAGGAGTACCCCCCCGGCGGCGCGCTCACGCTCGCCGACGGCCTGACCGCCCGCTTCGTCGAAGGCGTCCACTACGTACCCGGCTACGCAGTGCGGATCGACGGCTCCCGCTCGCTCGTCTACACCGGCGACACCGCGCCCAGCGACAATGTCGCCGCCCTCGCCCGCGGCGCAGACCTGATGCTCTGCGAAGCAACCCTCGATGAGCCCGAAGACGGCCCCGTGCGCGGACACCTCACCGCCCTGCAAGCCGTTGAACTGGCCCGCGCCGCAGGCGTCGCCCGGCTGGTGCTCACCCACTTCTGGTTCGACAGCGACCGCGAAGCCGCGCGCGCCGAGGCCCAGGCCGCATTTGCCGGCAGCGTCGCGGCCGCGTATGACGGTATGCAGATCGAGCTCTAGCCGCCGCGGCCCATGCGGGATGCTCCCGGAGGAGCGCAAGTGACCAACGCGCCCGAAACCGCCGCCCCCGAGACCGCCGCCCTGCGTACACGCTCCGTCGGCTTCGCCGTCGACGGCAAGGAGCTGCTGCGCGAGGTCAGCCTCGACCTCCACGGCGGCGAGCTGGTCGCCGTCGTCGGCCCCAACGGCGCCGGCAAAACCACCCTGCTGCGCCTGCTCGCCGGCGACGCCGCGCCCACCACCGGCCGAGTCGAAATGGACGGCCGACCGCTCACCGACTACACCCCGCGCCAGCTTGCCCGCCGTCGCGCCGTGATGCCCCAGAGCAGCCACCTGCCCTTTCTCTTCACCGCCCGCGAGGTGGTGCGCATGGGCCGCGCCCCGTGGGAGGGCGAGCGCGGCGAGCGCGAGCACGGCGCCCAACTCGCCGACAATGTCATGCGCCTCACCGCCACCCGCGAATACGCCCCGCGCGCCTACCCCACCCTCTCCGGCGGCGAACAGTCCCGCGTCACCCTCGCCCGCGTCCTCGCCCAGGAAACCCCGATCATCCTCGTCGACGAGCCGACCGCCCATCTCGACCCCCGCCACCAGCACCTGGTCCTCGACCTGCTGCGCGAGCTGGCCGCCGAAGGCGCGGCGATCGTCGCCGTGCTGCACGACCTCAACCTGGCCGCCGCCTACGCCGACCGTGCCGCCATCCTCCACCGCGGCGAACTGGTCTGCTGCGACGCCCCGCAAATCGCCCTCGACCCCGAAATCCTCCGCCCCGTCTTCGGCCTCGACTTCGCCGTCCAGCCTCACCCCGACATCGATCGCCCCGTCCTGATCCCTCTGCCACGCCGCGCCGCACGCACCGAACCCGGCTGATCTCCCCCGCCGGATGTAGCCAAGCTTGCCTTCGCACAGACCGACGATCCTTTCTCGCAATACAGAGTGATAAACTCAGCTAAAGGCGGAAGGCGGTAATCGTGAGACCAGACGGCACCCGTTCACTCCTGCTGCGCCATGTGGTTGATGTCGGCGGCGCGACCGTGGCCGCGCTGAGCGGCCTAGTCGGCATCTCCGACGCGACCGTGCGCCGCCACCTGGAGCGGCTCGAAGCCGAAGGGCTGCTTGAAGTCGAGGCGCTGCGCCGCGGACCGGGGCGCCCCTCCTACCTCTACCGCGCGACCGACGACGGCGTGCGCGCCGTGCGCGACCGCTCGCCGCAGCTGACCGAGCGCCTGCTCGCCGAAATGGTGCGCCTGCGCATCCCGCCCCAGGCTCTTTCCGACGCCCTCGCCAACCAGGTCGCCGACGCGCACCGCGAGGAGGTCCACGAGGGCGGCCTCGAGCAGCGCGTCGACGATGTGGTCGAGGCGCTGCGCCCCGAGGGCATCCTCGACAGCTGGGAGCGCGCCGAGGACGGCATCCACCTCGTCAACAACGCCTGCCCCTACATCGGCGCGGCCGCAGCCAACGACTGCGTCTGCGAAGCGGACCGGCTGACGATCGAGAAGCTTGTCGGGCGGAGCGTCGAGCAGACCGGCCGCCTGGCCGACGGCGATCCCGGCTGCGAGTACGTCATCCCCCTGCACCCGCTGCCCGAGCAACAGGCGGTCTGACCCCACATCGTGAGTTTCCACCACACACCACACCGGAAAGGCGGCGCGAGCGCATGACAGCTCCGCTCTTCGAGATCGACGCCCTGCGCGTGGCGGTCGACGACATTCAGATCGTCAACCGCCTCTCGCTCACCCTGCGCCCCGGCGAGGTGCATGCGATCATGGGCCCCAACGGCTCAGGCAAAAGCACCCTCGCCAACACGCTGATGGGCCACCCCCGCTACACCGTCAACGGCGGCGACATTCGGCTCAACGGCGAGAGCCTGCTCGAGCTCGCGCCCGACGAGCGCGCCCGCGCCGGACTCTTCCTCGCCTTCCAGTACCCCACCGACGTGCCCGGCGTCTCGATGATCAACTTCCTGCGCCGCGCGATGAGCGCCCGGCGCGGCGAGGAGATTCCCGTGCGCGAGTTCCGCCAGACGCTCAATCAGGTGCTCGGCGAGCTGCAGATCGACGAACAATTCGTCCGCCGCTATGTCAACGACGGCTTCTCCGGCGGCGAAAAGAAGCGCGCCGAAATCCTCCAGCTCGGGCTGCTCCAGCCCGCTGTGGCGATCATGGACGAAACCGACTCCGGGCTCGACATCGACGCGCTGCGAATCGTCTCCGAGGGCATCAACGCCTTCCACTCCGACAGCAACGCGATCCTGCTGATCACCCACTACCAGCGCATCCTGCACTACGTCCAACCCGACCACGTGCATGTCCTGATCGACGGCGCGATCGTCGAGTCGGGCGACGCCAGCCTGGCCGAACGCCTCGAGGCGGACGGCTACGAACCGTTTCAAGCGCTCAAGGGCCGCGAGCCGGTCCGCGAGGAAGGATTGGTCACCGCATGACCACCGCATCGACGCCGGTCACGCCCCGCAGCGAGTACGAGTTCGGCTTCCACGACGATGTCGAGGCGCTGCTCAAGCTGCCCAAGGGGCTCAGCCCCGAGGTCGTCAACACGATCTCCGACATCAAAGAGGAGCCCGCCTGGATGCGCGCGCTGCGGCTCAAGGCGTTGGACCACTTCAACGCCCGCCCCATGCCGCAGTGGGGCGGCGAGCTCAACGAGATCGACTTCAACAACATCCACTACTACGTGCGCGCCACCGACCGCGACGAGTCGTCCTGGGACGACGTGCCCGAGTACATCAAGGACACCTACGACAAGCTGGGCATCCCCGAGGCCGAGAAGCAGGGTCTGCTGGCCGGCGTGGGCGCGCAGTACGACTCGGAGGTCGTCTACCACAACATCCGCGAGGACCTGGAAGAGAAGGGCGTGCTCTTCCTCGGCACCGACCAGGCGCTGCGCGAGCACCCGGAACTTGTCCGCGAGTACTTCACCACCGTGATCCCGCCCAACGACAACAAGTTCGCCGCGCTCAACACCGCCGTCTGGTCCGGCGGCTCGTTCATCTACGTCCCCCCCGGCGTCGAGGTCGACATCCCGTTGCAGGCCTACTTCCGGATCAACTCCGAGGACATGGGCCAGTTCGAGCGCACCCTGATCATCGCCGACGAGGGCGCGTCCGTGCACTACGTCGAGGGCTGCACCGCGCCGATCTACTCCTCCGACTCGCTGCACAGCGCGGTCGTCGAGATCATCTGCAAGCCCGGCTCCAACGTGTGCTACACCACGATCCAGAACTGGTCCAACAACGTCTACAACCTGGTCACCAAGCGCGCCGTGGCGCAGCGCGACGCGGTGATGACCTGGGTCGACGGCAACCTCGGCAGCAAGCTGACGATGAAGTACCCGGCCGTCTACCTGATGGAGCCCGGCGCGCACGGCGAGGTGCTCTCGATCGCCTCCGCCGGACAGGGTCAGCACCAGGACGCCGGCGCGAAGATCGTCCACGCCGCGCCCAACACCACCTCGGTGATCACCAGCAAGAGCCTCTCAATGGACGGCGGGCGCTCGACCTACCGCGGGCTGCTCAAGGTCTACGAGGGCGCTGAGAACTGCCGCTCCAATGTCCGCTGCGACGCCCTGATGCTCGACGAGCACTCCCGCTCGGACACCTACCCGACGATGGAGATCGACGAAAAGCAGGTCGATATCGGCCATGAAGCGACCGTCTCCAAGGTCGGCGAGGAGCAGCTCTTCTACCTGATGGCGCGCGGGCTGAGCGAGGAAGAGGCGACCAAAATGATCGTCAACGGCTTCGTCGAGCCGATCATCAAGTCGCTGCCGCTCGAATACGCGGTCGAGATGAACCGCCTGATCGAGCTGCAGATGGACGGCGCAATTGGCTAATCGAGCCCTTCGATCCCTGCGCCGCCCGCCGCGAAGACCGGGCAGCCTGGAAAGCGCGACCCCATGAGCGACGCCGCGCTGGCTACCGCTCCCACCGACGACCTCCCGGCCGGGCTGGCCGATCGCGCCGAAGCGATCAGCGTCGCGCTCGACGAGCCGTCCTGGCTGCGCGACTGGCGGCAGGCCGCGCTGCGCCGCGCGCTCGAGACGCCCTGGCCCAGCGGCAAGGAGGAAGCCTGGCGGCGCACGCCCGCCGAACGTCTGCCTCGCCGCGCCGAATCCGCGCTGCCCGCGCCGAGCAACGGCGCGCTGCCGGCCCACATCTTCGCCCCGCATGAGCGCGCCGGACTGCTGCATCACGTCGGCGGTCTGGCCGCCCACGCCGAGCTGCGCTCGGACCTCGAAGCGGCCGGTCTGCTGCTCGCGCCGCTCTCCAGCGCCGCCCGCGAGTACCCCCAACTCGTCCGCCGCTGGCTGGGCGGCACCCACGCGCCGGCGTTCGACCGCTACGGCGCGCTCGGCGCGGCGCTCTGGACCCAGGGCATGTTCTGCTACATCCCGCCCGGCCTGCAGATCGACCACTCGATCTTCCACCTCACCACCCAACCCGCCGACGGCTCCGACCTCTGGGCCTACACACTCGTCGCCGCCGACCGCGAGAGCGCCGCCTCCGTGATCGAAGCCGGCGCAGGGCCGCCCGGCGACCTCCGCGGCGACGGCGCAATCCCCTTTGTCCACCACACCGTCGAGCTGGCCGCCGAAGCCGCCGCCAATGTCCGCTTCGCCACTGTCCAGCGCTGGAGTCACGACGCCGCCGCGCTGACCACCGCCGTCGCCGAAATCGGCCGCGACGCCCTGCTCAGCTACACCTCCGTCTCGATCGGCGGCGACCTGGACAAGCAGCGCATCGACCTCGAACTCGACCAGCAGGGCGGCCGCGCGGAACTGCACGGCGTCTTCGCCGGGCGCGGGCATCAGCACATCGAGCACATCACCCGCCAGCACCACAGCGGCGTCAACGCCAGCAGCGAACTGCTGATCCGCGGCGTCCTCACCGACGAATCGCACGCCGTTCAATACGGCGTAATCCGGATCGACCCCGAAGGCCAAAAAACCTCCGCCTTCCAGACGATGCGCAACCTGCTGCTCGACGAGGGCGCGGGCGCGGATCCGATCCCGGTGCTGGAGATCGAGGCCGACGACGTCAAGTGCTCGCACGCCGCGGCGGTGGGCCCGGTCAGCGCCGAGCAACTCTTCTACCTGCAGTCCCGCGGCATCGCGCCTGAAATCGCCGAGCGCATGGTCGTGCGCGGCTTCCTCGCGGAGATCGTCGACGGCGTCGCCGACCAGCACCTGCGCGAGGTGATCGACGAATTGATCGAAGCCCAGCTGCAAATCCCGCATACGGTGGTGAGCGAATGAGCGCGCATCGACTTGGCCCGCTCGACGATCTGCCCGCCGGCGCCGCCCGCGTCGTCGAAATCGCCGGGCGCAGCGTCGCCCTCTGCCGCCTCGCCTCCGGCGAGCTCTACGCGATCGAAAACCGCTGCACGCACGACGACGGACCGCTCGGCGAGGGCGAGCTCGACGGCGAAATGCTCGAATGCCCCCGCCACGGCGCGCTGTTCGACGTCACCACCGGCCAGGCCCGCACTCTGCCCGCCGTCGGCCGCGTCGACTGCTTCCCCGTCTCGCTGGTCGACGGCGAGCTGCAAATCGAGCTGCCAACCGAGTCGGGGGACGCATGACCGCCGCCGCGCTCGACCCTCTGGCGATCCGCGCCGACTTTCCGATCCTCCGCCGCGAGGTCAACGGCAAGCCTCTGGTCTACCTCGACAACGCCGCCACCACCCAGAAGCCGCGCCAGGTGATCGACGCGCTGACCGATTACTACGCCAACACCAACGCCAACATCCACCGCGGCCTGCACACGCTCGCCGAAGAAGCGACCGCCGCCTACGAACTGAGCCGCCGCAAGACCGCCGAATTCATCGGCGCGCGGCACACGCAGGAAATCGTCTTCACCCGCAACACGACCGAGTCGCTCAACCTGCTCGCCTACACGCTCGGCGCGCGGCTGCGCCCCGACGACGAGATCATCCTCTCCGCACTCGAACACCACTCCAACCTCGTGCCCTGGCAGCTGCTCGCCCAGCGCAGCGGCGCGCGCCTGCGCTTCATCGAACTCAGCGCCGACGGCGAGCTTGACATAGATCAGGCCCGCTCGCTCTTCAATCCGCGCACCCGAATCGTCTCCGTCGCCCACATGTCCAACGTGCTGGGCGCGATCGCGCCCGTCCCCGAGCTCGTCGAAATGGCCCGCGCGGTCGACGCCACGGTGATCCTCGACGCCGCCCAGAGCGCCCCCCACATGCCGCTCGATGTGGACGCGCTGGGCATCGACTTCGCCGCCTTCTCCGCGCACAAAATGCTCGGCCCCACCGGCGTCGGCGTGCTCTGGGGGCGGCGCGAACTGCTCGCCGACCTCGACCCCTTCCTCGGCGGCGGCGAGATGATCAGCGTCGTCAACCGCGCAGAATCCACCTGGGCCCCGCTGCCCCACAAATTCGAGGCCGGCACGCCCAACATCGCCGACGTGATCGCCTTCGCCGCCGCGCTCGACTACCTCTCCGCCGTCGGCATGCAGGCCGTCCGCGATCACGACCACGCGCTCACCGCCTACGCCATCGATCGCCTCTCCGCCATCGAAGGGCTCGAAATCTACGGCCCGCCCGACGCCGACCGGCGCGGCGCAGTCGTCGCCTTCAACTACGCCGACATCCACTCGCACGACATCGCCACAATCCTCGACGGCGGCGGCGTCGCGGTGCGCGCCGGGCACCACTGCGCCCAGCCTCTTATGCGCGCCCTCCAGGTACCCGCCACCGCCCGCGCATCCTTCTACCTCTACAACCACGAGCCCGAAATTGACGCGCTGGTCGACGGCCTGCGCGAGGCCGGCGCGCGCTTCGGCCTGCCCGCCGCGCGCTGAACCGAGGGAGACTGCACGATGCCCAACCGCGAAACGCAGAACCCCGTCGACCTCGACGACCTCTACCGCGACGTGATCCTCGATCACTACCGCCAGCCGCGCAACCGCGGCGCGCTCGAAGCCGCCTCCGTCGCCGCCGAGGGCTTCAACCCTTCCTGCGGCGACGAAATCCAACTCTCGATCCTGCTCGAGGACGACATCGTCGCCGCGCTGCGCTTCGGCGGCGCGGGCTGCTCGATCAGCCAGAGCAGCGCCTCGATGCTCACCGAAGCGCTCGCCGGACGCTCGCTCGATGACGCCCGCCAACTCTCCGGCCATGTCCAGGCGATGCTGACCGACGACGCATTCAACCTCGACGCCGTGGACCTCGGCGACCTCGAAGCGCTCAGCGGCGTCGCCCGTTTCCCCGTGCGCATCAAGTGCGGCCTGCTCGCCTGGAAGGTGCTCGACCAGGCCCTCGCCCGCGCCGCCGGCGACGAACTCGACGAATACGACGACATCCCCACCCGCATCACCAGCAACTAGACTGCGCCCGCAGGCCCCACCGCTCAGGAGATCAGCATGACCACCGCCGCCGACACGCCCACCGCCGAGCCCATCGAGGAGCAGGTGCTCGACGCCCTCCGCACCGTCTTCGACCCCGAAATCGGCATCAACATCGTCGACCTCGGGCTCGTCTACGGCATCGAGCAGTCCGCCGAGCACGCCGTGAAGATCAACTTCACCCTCACCACCCCCGCCTGCCCGGTCGGCCCCATGATCATGGCCCAAATCGAGCAGGCCGCCTCCACCGTCGAAGGCGTCGACGAGGTCGAAACCGAAATCGTCTTCAGCCCCCCCTGGGACCCCCGCGAAATGGCCTCCGACGAAGCCAAGTTCGAGCTCGGCATCTTCTAGCGCCTCCGCCCCCTCCCGTCATTCCTGCGCAGGCAGGAACCCAGCCCCTTCCCATCACCCCAGCCCCTCCCGTCATTCCTGCGCCCCCTTCCCGTCATTCCTGCGCAGGCAGGAACCAACCGCCCTCAGTCGCCAACCGCCTCCCGCTCGCGCGGCGCGACATGCTGCACCGCCCGACGCGCCACCAGCCGCACCGCGCCCTCCACCGCAACCCGCGGCGAAGGAATCCGCGGGTTCGGAATAATGTGCGCCAGCGCAAACAGCGCCATCGACGCGCCCAGCGAGCCGATGAACACAATCAGCAGCAGGTCGTAGCCCCCCGTTACGTCGTAGATCGCCCCGCCCACGGTCGGCACCAGAAACTGCCCGATCGTCTCGATCATGAACATCGTGCCCATGATCGCGCCGAAATGCGCCAGCCCGAACACGCGCGGCAGAATCAGCGGCTCCAAAACCGGCCCGCCCGCCGAACCGACGAACCAGCACATCACGAACAGCCCGATCCCCAGCCACGAACCGCCCGTGACGAGCAGAATCGCAAGCCCCGTCGCCATCACTGCCGCCAGCCCCACCGAGGCCAACTCCACGCTGCGAATCCGCTCCGCCCGATAGCCGAAAATCGGCCGGCTGATCAACCCCCCAAGCGCTTGCAGCAGAAGCAGCAGCCCAATCGTCTCGCGCGAGATGCCGTATGACTCGTAGACCGGGACCCCGTTGAACATCCAGCCGAACATTGCAAAAAAGAACGTCATGAACGCGAACGCGATCACCCAGAAATTCCAGGTGCGCACCGCTTGTCCGACCGTGAGCCCGGTCAGCGCGGCGGGACCGCGCCGCGCCGCGCTGATCGGCCGCGTTTCGCCGTCCACCTCCAACCCCATGTCCCCCGGGTAGTTACGCACGACGAACAGGCCGATCGGCAGAAACGAGGCGGCCAACACGACGGCCGCGAAGATGAACGACGATTCCCAGCCGATGCTGTCGATGATCTGCTGCATCAGCGGGGCGATGAACCCGCCAAGCGAGAAGCCCATCGCCATAATCCCCACTGCACGCCCGCGCTTCCGATCAAACCAGCGCGAGATCAGCACCTGGAACGGGATGTAGAACATAAACCCGCGAAAGAAGGCGTTGAGCGAGGAGTAGAGGTACCACTCGACAATCGATGACGTCGTCGCCAGCAGTAGATACGTGCCGCAGGTCAGAATCGTCCCCGCGATGATCGAGAAGCGCGGCCCGCGGCTGTCCACGACCTTCCCCGCCAATGGCGACGCCGCCCCGCTGATCAACAGCGAGATCGAGATGCCCGTCTGCAACAGCGTACGCGACCAGCCGAACTCCTCCTCCAGCGGTGTCACGTAGTAGCCCAACACCCAGAACGAGACTCCGCTGGCGATCGCCATCCCAACCACGGAGGCGATCAGCAGCCACCAGCCGTAGAAAATTCCGCCTCGCGGGGCGCGCGGGGAGTCAGTCGTGAGAGCGATGGCGGAAACCTGCGCCGATGGCCTCAGCCAACGCGATGCTGCTCCAACCTGCGGTTACCCAAGATCATACGCCCGCCCTGCCCCACACGCCCCGCTCAGCCGCCCAGGACATGTTCACTCTTCCTCCTCCCGCCACACCCAAGCAAAATCGCCCCACCACACCCGCGCAAAAAGATCCGTCATACCCGCGCTCGCCGCGGGTATCTCGCCGCGGCCAGCACCAAACACCGCCCCCGCGCCCCCCGCTCAGCCGCCCATCGTCAGCGGCTGCACCGCTGTGGCCGCGTCCATCTTCTGGCTCTCGACTGCCACGAAGCCGGTGATTGGATGGTGCGAGCGCAGCTGAATCCAGACATTGCCGCGCTCGCCGCCTTCGTAGGTTGGCGCGGTGGCGCGCGCCATCCAGGCTTCGCGCACCTCGTGTTCTGTCGGGGCCTCGAACGCCTGCGGGCCGTCCTCGCCCGGCTGCACGACCAGCAGCGGGTCGTAGCGCACGATTCCCGCCGCCGCCGCGTTGGTCAGCGCCGACTCCAGCGAAATCGTGAAGCCGTCCGCGATGTGCACCGTGGAGCGCAGCGCGTCCGCGCCGCGCTCGAAATCGATCCGCCCCACCTCCGGGCGGTAGCGCCAGTAGGCCGCCGTCGCGTCGCGCGCCGCCTCGGTCGTCACCAGCGACGCCGCGACGTACTGCGCCGGCAGCATCCCCACCCGGCAGCCGAGCATCAGCAGCGCCTCGCGGTACGGCCCGACCGGCGAGTCGGCGCGGTCGATCACCGCGATCTTGGCGTAGGTCGGCGCGGAGCGCGTCACGATATCGGGCAGCAGCCGTCGCGCCTGCGGCACGCGCACCTCAAATGTCGCCTGCTGGACAATCGCCTCCGCGATCTCCCAGGGCGGCTCGGGCGCATCGGTCTGCGCGCTGATCGCGGCGATGCCTGCGCTGTCCAGCAAGCCGGTCTCCGGCATGGCGGCGTCCCTTCTCTCCCGGTCTGGCTCAGTCGGGCGGCGCGTGGCAGAAGCCGAGGCCCCACGCCCCGGCGCCCAGCAGCCCGCCCACGGTCGGGCCCAGTTCGGTCACCTGTAGGTCGGCGCAGTTCAGCCGCGCCTCGGCCTTGCCCCGCAGTCGCTCGGCGGCGTCGGGCGCTTGCGCGTGCGTGACGACCACGATCGAGGGCTCGCCGCCCAGCGCGACCGCAGCCCGCTCCAGCAGCGCGTCCTCCGCCGCCTCGTCGTCGTCCTCCAGGCTGACCGCCTTGATCCGGTCGCGCGCGCGGAAGACGGGCACGCCGAAATCGAGCGGGCCGATTCCACTGGCCGACTCGACCGCCGCCAGCTCGCCCGCCTGCTCCAACCCCCCAACATCCGGCGCGAGCATGAAGACATCGGCGCTGACCGTGATCGCGTCCAGCGCCGCCTCCACATCCCCACGTCCGCCGCCGCGCTGCGACACGCGCGCCAACGCCAGCGCAATCGCCGCGTAGCCCGCCGTCGAGCGCGGTGTCTGGTATGCCCGCACCTCGATCTCGTGAAAGTGCTGTACGCGGCGCTGTGCGAACTCCGCCGCGTCGAACGACGGACTCGACGAGCCGAACGCCTGGCACAGGCAGACAACCCCCTCGTCGACCTCCTTGCCCACCTCCTCGAACAGCGCCTCCCAGTCCTCCGTCGTCACCCCGCTCAGCGTGAGCCGCTCGCCCCGCGCGACCGCCGCGTAAAACTCCTCGGCGCTCTGCTCGCCCTGCCGATAGTGCGACGCGCCCAGCGCGTAGCCGATCGGCGCGGCGCGCAGCCCCCGCTCCGAGAGCAGCCCCGCCGGCAGATCGACCGAAGAATCGCAGACGATGGCGACCGACATCACACTCCCCGCATCCTCTGGCCGCGCGCATGCAGACGCGGCGCCGTTGATGCTAGCATCTGGCGCACGGCGGTACACTATGGGCGGGACACAATCAATCCCGCCCGCCCTCCGGACCAGCCTGAGGGACGCCAACTGCGAGGTCTGCGATGAAATTCGGCATCTTCTACGAGCACTCCGTCCAGCGCCCCTGGAGCGACATCTCCGAGTGGCGCGCCTACCACCAGGCGCTTGAGCACATCTGCCTCGCCGACGAGCTCGGCTTCGACCAGGTCTGGGAGGTCGAGCACCACTTCCTCGAGGAGTACAGCCACTCCTCCGCCCCCGAAGTCTTCCTCTCTGCGGCCGCAGCGCAGACCGAGAACATCCACATCGGCCAGGGCATCGCGCTCTGCCTGCCGGAGGTGAATCACCCGGCTCGCGTCGCGGAGCGCGCCGCCGCGCTCGACATCATCTCCAACGGGCGGCTCGAATTCGGCACCGGCCGCGCCGCCACTTGGACCGAACTCGGCGGCTTCCAGGTCGAGCCCGACGACACCAAGGACATGTGGGACGAGGTGATCCGCGCGATTCCCAACATGTGGACCAACGAAATCGCCGGCTGGCAGGGCAAGTATTTCTCGATGCCCGAGCGCGCCGTGCTGCCCAAGCCCGTGCAGAAGCCGCACCCGCCCATGTGGGTCGCCGTCTCCAGCCCCGAAACCGCGATCCAGGCGGCAGAGCGCGGCATGGGCCTGCTCGGCGTCTCGATCGGCACCCCCGACCAGTACGAGCAGCGCATCGCCGACTACCGCCGCGTGATCAAAAACGCCGACCCGGTCGGCAAGTTCGTCAACAACTGCGTCAACGGCGTGGGCTGGATGTACTGCGGCGAGTCGGACGAGGAAGCGATGCAGCTGGGCGGCGCCGGGGCGGCGGCCTTCATGAACGCCGCCGCGCACCTCGTCGGCGTCGGCAACATCTACCCCTCGCCCGCCTACAGCTCGCAGGCCAGCGCGATCCAGCTGCGCGACCGGCCCGGCGACGTGCTCAGCCCGCTCCAGCAAGGCACCCCGATCGGCAACCCCGACACGGTGATCGACGCGCTCCGCCAGTGGGAAGCCGTCGGCGTCGACCGCATGGTCTTTCTGATTAACTTCGACCAAGTCGTGCCGCACGACAAAATCCTCGCCTCGCTGCGCCGCTTCGCCGCCGAGGTGATGCCCGCCTTCGAGGAGCCGGAGAAGCCCAGTCTGACCACGCTGCCCAACTTCGCCGGCGTGGAAGAGGTGGGCCTGCTCGCCGCCGGCGGCGACTGAGCAGCGCGCCGCTCCAAATCGCCCGCGTTCTCCACGCGCACCCTCTCTGCAAAGCACTTGACAAATCGGCTACCCTGCTCCCCCACTGGGAACGAGAGCGAGGGAACTGAAATGTCGGAACGCAACTACTGGCAGCGAATGCGGCGGCAGCGGTTGAGTCGGCGCGCGCTCCTGCGCTCCTCCGCGCGGGCGGGCGTCGGCGCAGCCGGCCTCGCCCTGGTCGGCTGCGGCGATGACGATGACGACGCGCAGCAGGCCGTCGCCGTCCCCCAGCAGCAGGACCAGCCGGAGCAACCGGCCGCCCAACAGACGCAACAGCAGCAAACGCCCACGCAGCAAGCCGACCAACAGGCCGACCAGGCCGATCAGCAGGACGCGCCGGCGGACGAGCAGCAGCAGGAACAGCAGGTCGTCCAGCAGGCCGCCCCCGCGCGCCAGTACGGCGGCAACTACAGCGTGGTCATTCCGCCCAACTGGGACGGCTTCGATCCGCACAAGGCCAACCTGGCCACGCCGTTCCACATCTTCAACGACTCGATGGGCCGTCTCGTCCAGATCTACGACAACCAGGGCCCCGTCTACGTCGCCGACATCGCCTCGCTGCCGGAGATCCCGGACGACGAGACCTACATCTTCAGCTTCGATCAGGGCGCGCGCTTCTGGGACCGCTACCCGACCGAGGGTGGGCGCGCCTTCACTTCCCACGACGCCTCGGCGAACATCATCCGCCAAATCCTCGCCGTCGACCCGGATGGCCTGCCCGACGGCCGCTTCTGGCGCGCCGCCGACTACCAGAGCACCGAATCGGTCGACACGCCCGACGAGCAAACGCTCATCTGCAAGACCGACGGCCCGGACGCGACTTACCTCGAAACCGTCCACATGGGCTACTCGTTCATGACCTCCATCGAGGCGCTCGAGCTCTGGGACCAGCAATGGCTCGACGAGCAAACCAACCATGAGCTCGTTTCGGGCACCGGGCCGTTCATCCCCACCGCCTTCGAGCCCGAGTTGCGCATCCACCTTGAGCGCTACCCCGACCACTGGCAGTCGCTCGATGGCCAGCAGATGCCCTTCCTCGACAGCATCACCTGGCATCTGCTACAGGATCAGACCGCCATCGAGGCGGCCTACCGCGGCGGCCAGCTCGATGAGACCAGCCTACTCTTGCCGGTGATCGAAGGCATCGCCGAGGACTTCCCCGACCACGTCCGCTTTGAGCGCGCGGTCGTCCTGCCGCTGTCGATGCGCTTCAACTACAACACCCAGTGGGACGAAAACCCCTGGCTCGATCGCCGCGTGCCCTACGCCTTCCATCTCGCCATGGACCGTGACGCGATCATCGACTTCGTCTATCTCGGCGCGGGCAAACCTTCAGCGATCCAGCATCTCAACTGGTATCACGGCTGGTCGATCCCCGAGGACGAGATGCGCCAGCTGCCGGGATACCGACCGGCCAAGGACGGCGACATCCAGATGGCGCGCGAGCTGCTTTCCGCAGCCGGCATGGAGGGGGCGCACTTCCCGCTGATCGTCGCCGACATCTTCGAGGGGCTGTACCCCGGCTCTTCCGAGAACTACAGGACGCTGTTCGAAAACGCGCTCGGCATCACCATCGACATTGAGCTCGCCCCGTACGACGCGATCACTCAGCGGCTGACTGAGGGCAAGTTCCCCGGCCACCTGCCGATCTGGGTCGGCGCCGGTACCGGCGATCCCACCGGCCTGTGGAACGCGCGGCGCGTCTTCGGCGCTTCCGGCAACCTCGAGCAGTACAACTTCCCGCCCGCTGAGGAGATCATCAAGCGGATGAAGGTCACACTCGACTCGGAGGCGAGGCGCGAGATGGCCGACGAGCTCTCCTACATCTTCCTCGGCGAAGACGAGCGCTACGGGCTTGAGGCCTTCGACTCGTTCTCCGTGATGGGCAACGGGATCGACACCTCGATCCACCAGCCCTACGTGAACCTGCCCGACATCGCGAAAAACGTCTGGGAGCGCGAAGGCTGGCACTGGCGCAAAGAGATCTGGTACGACACCAGCCACCCCGACTACCCCGGCAACCGCGCCTAGCCGCCGGGCAGCTCCCCCGCGGGGAGCTGCCAGCGGCAGCGAGCGAATCCCCGGCCGCTCAGACGAGCCCGGGCCGGATGCTGTTCCTGGGGTACCCGCCTGCGCCGAGCGTGTGCGGCCACAGCTCGAAGAGCTTGTCCATGTCGATGCGCGGCTCGTCGAAGTGGAGGTAGCGCTCCAGCACCGGCTCGCTGAACAGCGAAATGCGGTGCCCGCTCGCGCCGAAAATGCGCCCGTTCGCCGCGTCGCTCTGATCCGACGCGAGCCAGGCCACGATCGGGGCCACGTTCTTGGGGTCGCGCGCCGTGCCGGCGGCGGAGAGCGAGGGCGCGGGCTCGTCGGAGTCGACATTGCGGCCGCGGTCGGTCATGCGGGTCGACGCGCCGGGCGCGATGCAGTTGGTGGTGACGCCGTAGCGCGTCAGCGCGCCCACGTTGCTGCGCATCAGCCCGAGCTTGGCGGCGTGCGCGGCGGAGTAGTTGGGCTGCCCGGCGGAGCCGCGGATGCCCGCGTCGGAGGTGAAATAGATGATCCGCCGGTGCTCGCCGTCGCGGTTCGCCCGCCAGTAGATCGAGGCGAACTTGGTCGGCGCGAAGCAGCCCTTCAGGTGCGCCCGCACCAGGCCGTCCCACTCATCCTCGCTCATGTTGAAGATCATCCGCTCGCGCAGAATGCCGTGCGCGCAGACGAGCGCATCAAGCCCGCCAAATTCGTCGATCGCCGTCTGCACCATCCGCTCCGCGGTGTCCATATCCGCCACATCGCCGACGAACGGGACAGCCTGCCCGCCGGCGTCGCGGACTTCCTGGACGACCGCCTCGACTTTGGAGGCGTCCATTCCGAAGCGCCCCTCGACATCGAACCCGGTATCGGCGACGACGATCTTCGCGCCCTGCTCGCCGAAGACGCGGCAAAGGTTCGAGCCGATCCCGCCCGCGCCGCCGGTGATGATGCAGATGCGTCCGTCGAGATGCTTGGTTGCCATCGTTGCGCTCCTCGTGTGCTTGAGCGTGGTTGGTCCGGGGCGGCGCTAGGGGTATTGCGGCGGCGGCGGCCCCAGACCCTGCAGCGCGAACGTGTGCGGGATGGTCTCGAAGAGCGTGTCGATGTCCCAGTACGGCTCCGTGTGCCAGAGGGTCTGCTCCCACTCCGGTTCGCGCCAGATCGTAATCCGCCCGCCCATCGAGCCGACCACGCGGCCGGAAATGTCGGCGCTCGCGTCGGAGGCGAGATACACCGCCACGGGCGTCACGTTGGCCGGATCCATCAGGCTGCCAGCCGCGGAGAGGCTCGGCGCGGGAGCACTCTGATCGACGCCCAATTCGCGGTCGGTCATTCGCGTCGATGCGCTGGGCGAGATGCAGTTGCTGGTCGCGCCGTAGCGTTCGAGCGCCTCGGCGTTGGAGAGCGAGAGCCCGATTTTGCCGGCATGCGCCGCCGAGTAGTTGGGCTGGCCCGCCTCGCCGCGCACCCCCGCGCTGGAGGTGAAGTAGATGATCCGCCGGTTGCCCTTGTCGCGGTTCGCCCGCCAGTGAATCGCCGCGAATTTGGTCGGCGCGAAGCAGCCCTTGAGATGCGCCCGCACCAGCCCGTCCCACTCCTCCTCCGACATGTTGAAGACCATCCGCTCGCGCAAAATGCCGTGCGCGCAGACGAGGATGTCCAGGTCGTCGTAGGTGTTGATGGCGGCGCCGACGGCGCGCTCGGCGGTATCCATATCCGCGATGTCGCCGGCAATGGGCACGGCCTCGCCGCCCGCCGCGGTGATCTCGTCCACCACCGCCTGCACCTTGGAGGGGTCCATGCCGGCGCGGCCCTCAACATCGAACCCGGTGTCGCAGACGACGACTTTCGCCCCCTGCTCCGCAAAGGTCTTGCAGATCTGCGAGCCCATCCCCCCAGCCCCGCCGGTGACAAGAGCCACCTTGCCCAAAAGATGCTGCGCCATCTCAAGCCTCCCTCACCGCCGCGAACTCGCGCGGGCCGCGGTTGGGGGCAAGGTAGCACTGCGGCAGGTTGGGTCAGAGATGGGTGGGGAGGACGATCAGCCCGAGCGCCTCGGCGGCTTAAGCAGCAAACCGAGCGCTTCGGCCGCTTCAATCTGACGGGTGTCCCAGCTGGCGAAGATGATCGGTTGATCGATCCGCACCGTGAGAGCGCTGGCGAGATGAACGGCGTCAGCGCCGGAGAGCGGATAGCGCGAAACGAGCGCGCCGGCGAGGCGGGTGATCGCGGGGCTCACGGCGATCGGGATGAACGTTTGCCAGAGCTCATCAAGCGTGTCCCAGGCATCGTGGAGTTCGGCCTCGGTGAGGCGTTCGCTGCGCTTCGCCCGCGCAATCGCTGAGCGGACTTCCGGGTAGGAGAGCCAGCTGGTGTAGATCGCGCGGGCGTGGGCGCGAAGCGCAGCGGCTACGTCGGCGTCCCCTTCTTTGTTGAGGACGAGCTTGGCGAGCGCGCTGGCGTCGAAGTAGACGTATTCCACTGGTGATCAGAGCCGACCGAGGGCACGCAGGATGTCCTCGGTGTTGCCCTTGAATCGGACGGGTTTGCGCTGGTCGAGGATGTCGGCGATCGCGTGCGCGTTCGGTCCGCGGTAGGGCGGGTCAACCAGTCCCTGGTCGTACAGATCGAGCCAGACGGGATCGGGTTGCTCATCCCCCGAATCGATCTGAGCGGTGCCAGCGTTGCGGCGCTGTTCCATCTGGCTCGACTGCTCGGGCAATCCGAGGGCGCGCAAAACATCTTCAAGTGAGCCGTTGAGCTCGACGCGCGGCGGCATCACCGCCGGGGCGGGCTGGGCGTCGCTCGACTCGTCGTGAGGCCAGGCGACGGGATCGGCCGCGGCGCTGCCGCCCGGCTCAACACCGTCAGGCTCGATCTCGCGTCCGAGGGCGCGCAGGATGTCTTCGGCGGTGAGGTCGGCGCCCAGCGGCTCCCATTCGGCCGCGACCTCAGTGAGAGCGCGACGGTCGCGCAGGCTGCGGTAAGGCGGGCGGACGAGACCGCGCGCGTAGAGGTCAAGCCAGGCAGGGTCGGGCTCGTCGTCGTCCCAGTCAACAGGTGCGGGTGCAGCAACGGGCGCGGCCTCTGCCAGTTCGCGCTGTCGCGCCGGCGTCGTTTCGGGTTCCATCGCAGCGCCTCCGTAGGATTTCCGAACAAGCTTACCAGCTGCGGGGCGGCGGTGGGCTCAGATCCCCTCCGGATCGAGCAGCCGCTGGACCGCGGCGATCGCTTCGGATTTGTCGTGCCGCAAGTAGTTCTGAGCGCGGACCAGCTGGGCATCGCCGAAGAAGAAGCGCTCGTAGAGCTCCTGCCGCCCGGCGAAGCTGGTGCCGACCACATCCCAGGCCAGGCGGAAGAGCGGAACCTTGCCGTCGCCGTCCTCGCCCGCGCCGCGGAAATAGCGCTCGACGGCGGGGCCCAGCGCCTCAAGAGTCGCGGTAGAGGGAGCCGCCATGAAATTGCTGCCGCCGATCTGCTTGATGTGATCGACGATCCGCACGTAGAACTCGGGGAACATGCGCAGGCCGGCCTGGATCGCGCTCTCATTCGCGTACCAGACGCCGGTCTTGGGGTCGGGCTGCGCCGCTTCGACGGCGGCGACGGCGATCGATTCCATCGTCTGCAGCATGGTCAGAATGTCGCCCAGGCGGATTTGCACATTGACGAAGGAGTTGGTCTGCGCGGAGTCGGCGATCAGGTGCGCGACGCCGTAGAGGAAGCGCGTTTTGGCGACGTTCTTGACGATTACGTGATGCCCGAGCGCTTCGGTGAAATGCATCGCGGGGAGCGCGAAGTTATGCACCCGCCAGTCGCGGTAGTCGTAGACCCACTCCCAGGGAATTTCGCAGTCGTCGAAGATCGCGACCGTGTCGATCTCCTCGAAGCGGCCCGAGATCGGATAGTCGCTGAGCGAGCGGTCGGGGTCGTAGGAGTCGCGGCAAACCCAGCGGAGGCCGGGATAGTCCACGGGAGACCAGAACCCGAGCGCGTAATCCTCGTCGTTCTCGCCGCTCAGAATCGGCAGCCCAAAGGAGACATTGGCGTCGGAAAACGGCGCGAGGGTGCCGACGACGCGCGCGCCGCGCACGACCACGCCGTTTTCGCTGCGGCGCACGATGCCCGCGTTGAGGTAGGGCTCCTGCTCGCCGAGCGGCGTCTTGCGGTCGATCTGCGGGGTGACGAATGTGTGGGTCAGGCAAAGGTCTTCGCGGCGGCAGCGCTCGTACATGGCGACCGCGTGGTCGCCGAGCGCCGGGTCGTTCTGCCCCCAGTGCTCGCGCGCGGCGGCGACCGCCATCACGGCCGCGTTCATGTAGTCCGGCGAGCGCCCCAGCTGGCCGCCGCTGTGCTCCGCCCAGGCGGCGTAAGCCGCGCCGCGCCGGCGGAGGTCGTCCTTGGAGCGGGGCACGATGAAGGAGAGATGGCAGCGCTCGCCGTCATCGTCCTCGTAGGTGACGAGGTCGCGCACCGCGGGATCGTGCTGGAAGTCGTAGTACGCGGCCACGGTCCGCGCGGTGTTGGCGAAGCCGGGTTCGGTGGTGACATCGGCGACGCGCTCGCCGACATGCCAAATCTCGCGTCCGTCGCGCAGGCCGTCGAGGTACTGCGCGCCCGTTCGCAGAGCCATGGTGTGCGCCTTGGAGTTGCTGGGCGGCGGTCAGTCGCCGCTGAACGCCGGGGTCGGCTCGTCAACCAGCGCCTCAGGACCCTCGGTGGGGAGCACATCGGCGTAGTTGAGCGCCGCGTGGATGTCCCCCTGCCAGTGCTCGCGCGGCAGCTCGTAGAGCACCTCGATGCCGTGTCCGTCCGGGTCGTTGATGTACACCGAGTGGGTCATCCCATGGCTGATCCGCAGGTTGAACTTGACGCCCTTCTCCTGGAGGAACTCGAGCTGCTGAAGCCAGGACTCGCGGTCGGGGTAGTGGACGGCGAAGTGGTTCAGCCCGGGCCGGCGCGGAGCCATCGACCACTCTTCCTCGTCGGGCGCGTCGCCCGGGATTTCCACCAGCGCGAGGTCGTGGTGGCTCTCGGAGAGGCCGTTGTAGAAGCGCATGTTCATGCTGCGCTCGTTGCGCTGTTCGAGCTGGCCGATCTGGCGGAAGCCCATGATCTCGGTCCAGAACTGGTGCGCGCGCTCCATATCGCGCACGTTGAGCACCAAATGGTTGACGCCGACGGGCGTCATCGCCTGTGCGGTTTCGCTGCTCATCGCTGTCCTCTTCTCGTTGCCGCGCTGCTGAATACGGCAAGGGTAGCAAAATTCGCTAGCCGCGATGCAATGCCGCGCTCGCCCGCAGCGCCTCCAGCGCTGCCGCGACCCGCTCGTCCTTCGCCTCGTTAATCGCCGCCGCCGCCTCGGCGAAGCGCCTCACGACGCCCTGCTGGCGCACGCGCCGGAAGAACGCCGCGTCCACCGCCCCGCCCAGCTCGCCGTAGCGCGTCATCACCCGCCAGCCGAAATCGGAGCCGTAGGCGTCGACAACGGCGGCGAAATCGGCCGCCGGATCGCCCGCCTGCGCCCGCTCCCAGCCAACTACGCCGACAATGTCGCGCAGCATCGCGTCGAGCAGCAGGTGCTCTTCGCGCAGGCCGCCGTGGACGACGGCCGGCTCATAAGACCAGGCCGCTTCGTCGTTGAGCAAGCCGCGCCACCAGCGGCGGATGCGGGCATGCTCGGAGAAGCGCAGCAGCGGGCGCAGCGCGGCGGCGCTTTCGCGCGCGAGCTCTTCGGCCTGTTCGCGCCAGCGGCGCGGCGGCGCAAGCCCGCGCGAGCGGGCGCGCGGCAGCGGGAAATGGTGCAACTCGTAGAGGAACTGGGCGAGGCCGCGCACCAGCCGCTCGATGTTCTCATCGTTGATTGCCGCGGCGCGCATCGGCCGGCCGGCGACGCGCGCCGCCGCGTAGCAGCCGTGTGGCCAGTCGCGGGAAGGGTCGGCGCGGCGCTCAAAGAGCGGCACGGCAGGGGTGAGGAAGCCGCGCAAATGCGGAAGCAGCGCCGCCTGCAACTCGAGGCGGGCCGCGGCGTCTTCCGCGCGGGGAAAGCGCAGCGAGAGTTTGGGCGTGTCGAGAGCGAGCTCGGCGGGGGAATCAAAGCCCACAGTCAGGTCTGCGCTGCTGAGATCGGGAAAGGCGGAGCGGAGCGCGAATGCGCAGCGCTGGAGCAGATCGTCGGAAGGCTCGGCAGGCGGCGCGCCGGGAGACGGCGCGGCAGGAGCGTCGGAAGGCATTTGGGGAGCTTAGCGCCCGCTGGCCGATTCGCCCGGCAGACGCGGGCGGTTCGGCCCGAGCCATTGCAGCGGATCGATGTCATGGCCGCGCACGATCACTTCCCAATGCAGATGCGCGCCGGTCGTCAGGCCGGTTAGTCCGATCACGCCCAGCTGGCCGCCCAGCGCCAGATCATCGCCGACCTCCACGCTGGTGTAGGCGAGATGCCAATAACCGCTGTAGACGCCTGCGCCGTGATCGAGGATGACGCCGATGCCGTGGGTGGGTTTCGAGCCGGCCCAGACAACGCGGCCGGCCGCGGGCGCGCGGATCGGGGTTCCCCAGGGCGCGCCGATGTCGTGTCCGTGGTGCCAACCGCGCCCGAGCTGTCCGTTGTAGACACGCTGTGCCCCAAACCAGCCTGTGTCGGTGCCCTCAACCGGCCGCTGCCAGGGTCCCTGCCACAGCGGCGGGCCGCTGACCGAGGTGTGGATGTCGAAGCGGAGGTCGGGCACCCCGTCGTCGTGATCAGTGGGGACCGTGCCCGCAGGGACGAAGTTCGCGCCTGCAAGGTTGATGTGCTCAGTAGCAACCTCGAGCGCCGCAACGGAGACGATCGCATGGACCGAGCGCTGGAGTTCGCCGGCCTCGTCATAGAGGTCGACGGTGAGGCGCTGGGCGCCGATCGCATGGTCGCGGGCAAAGGGCGCGACGGCGAACCAACTGGGCTCGATCCGCAGCATCGGCGTGCGCTCATCGCCGAGGCGGAGCGAGGCCTTGGCGGCCCACTCCGCATCAACCAGCACGCCCACCGCCTCGCCCTGCCGGATCGCGCCGGGCGTCACCCGGATGACCGTCCGGGGAAGCGGCGGTTCGGAGCTGGCGAGGGGCGTGCTGGCGGGAACTGGGCGCTCGAGCAGCCCGATGAGATCGACCTGGACGACGGCGACGCTCGCGGCCACGGAAGAAGCTTTCGGTTGCGGCTGCGGCTGCGCGGCGCGCGGCGGATTGAGCGCGGGGAGCGTTGGCGGCGGCGCGGCGGCGGTTTGAATTTCAGGCCGGGGCGCGAGTGCTGCGGGGGGCTGGTGGGAATCGAAGACGAACGCAGCGGCAGAGGCGGCCGCCAGCAGCAGCACCAGGAGCAGCGCCAGTGAGCGTGGGTTTGTGTTAACCAAGTGTGAGCATCCCACCCGTATCCGCTGTGCGTATGCTAAGCAGGGCAGAGAGCCGCTATGTCTACTCTGTGAATTCGCTATGTTCACTAACGGGCCGCTATGTCTAGTATGGCCGTAACATCGCCCGGAACATCGCAGAGCGCGCCGCCGGCGCTAGGCAGCGCATCGCTGAAGCGAGAGTAAGGCGAGGCATTGGCGCACCCCAGCGGTTCCCTCCTCCAGCGCCCGATTCTGCGGCGGATTGCCAAGCCGTGGGGCGAGGAGGTCGTCCTGAGCCGCTCGGACACGGCAATTTGCAAAGTGCTGCGGATCCGTCGGGGCGAGCGGCTCAGCCTGCAATACCACCGCCGCAAGCGGGAGATGTTGATCGTGCTGCGCGGCAGCGCGCTGCTGACGCTCGGGGAGCAGCGGGATGCGCTTAGGCGGCGGCGCGTGTCGCGCGGAGAGCGAATTGCGGTGGCGGCGGGAACCATCCACCGCCTGCAGGCGCTTGATGGAGATGCGGAAGTGCTCGAGTTCGCCTTCGATGCGAGTCCGCAAGGAGACGACGTGGTGCGCCTCGAGGACGACTACGGACGGGCGAACGAGAGAATCGAGCCGTGATCGCGGCTGGCGGCTCGCCGCTGGCGGGTCTGCGCGCGGGCGACGAGGACGCGCTGCGGGAGCTGTTTCGTCGGCTTGCGCCGCAGGCCCATGCGCTGGCCGAGCGGGTGGCCGGCGCGCACGCCGCCGCGGCCGTGGTGGAAGAGGTCTTTCTGCTCGCCTGGCGGGAGCCGGAGCGGTGGAATGAGGCCGCGTTCGAGCTCGAGGCGTTGCGCTGCGTGCGCGATACGGCGCTGGGCGTGCGGCGGCGCGGCCTGAGCGCCGCCGCCGCGCTGGCGGGCACGCTGACCGAGGCCGGGCGTCCCGCCGCTGCACCCTCGGAGCGGACGATCGCCGTAGGCGCGGCCGCCGCGGATGCGGTGCGGGCCGCGCTGTACACGCTGGAGGACGAGCAACGGGAACTGCTCGAGTCCGCCTGGTTTGAGGGCGGCGACCTGGAAGGGCTGGCGGAGCAGCACGGGCTGGACGCCGCCGCCGCCGCGGCGCTGCTCACCGACGCTCTGGAGCGCCTGGCAGACGCGATCGAGGCGCGATTATGAGCGCGGCCGGTATGCGCAACGCCGGCGAGCCGCGCGGCGTGGGCGGGGCGGAGCTTGGGCCGATCGTGCTGGGGTTGAGGCAGGCGGGCGGCGCGCAGGATGAACTCAGCCAGGACGCGCGCGCGCAGCGGCTGGCGCTCGCGGCGGCGGCCCTGGGACTGCTTCCGAACCCGCTGGACAGCTCAGGTCAGGCAACCGGTTTGGAGCACCGCATCGTCGCCCGCGCGCGCGAGGTCCGCCCGCCCGCCCTGCGCCGTCGGCTGCGCCCCAGCGCCGCCCGCCGAATCGCCCTGGCGCTGCTGCTGGTCGGCGCGCTCACGGCGGCCGGCGTCTTCGCCTGGCTCGCGTTCGAGCCCCGCGATCCGATCAACGGCCTGGCCGTCGACCTGAGCGGCGACGGCCAAACCGGCGTCTTGCTGCCGCGCTACGAGCAGCGCCCCTTCGCGCTCGTCTTCTGGGGATTGCCCCAGCCCGACGACGGCCAGGTCTGGCAGCTCTGGCTCGTGCGAGAGAGCGGCGAGGTCGCGCCCGGACCATCCTTCACGCCCGACAGCGAAGGCCGCGCCGCCGTCGCGCTCAACCCCAACACGCTGGAAACCGGCGACCCGCCAATCGGCTTCGCCGTCTCCCTGGACATTCCCTCGGAGCGCGCCGGCGAAACCCCGCCGCGCGAGGCAATCCACTACCAGTTCCCCCTCGACTGATGCCCGCGCCAAACCAGCTCCACCACTCCCGCGCTCGCCCCTCCCCTCCTCAATTCATCCCTCCCCCCTTCCAGGGGGGAGGTTAGGTGGGGGGTGGGACGCCACGAGCCAACACACCAATCGCGCTGCGCCCCGCTCGCCCGCGCCACTCCCTCTTCCGTCATTCCTGCGCAGGCAGGAACCCACGCAGTAGGCGCGGCTCAGTCTTGGCGCTGAGCGTTCAGCGGCGACGCGGCGCTGGAGGTCGCCGGGGTTCCTGCCTGCGCAGGAATGACGGAGGAGGGCGCAGGAATGACGGAGGAGGGCGCAGGAATGACGGCGGGGCGCAGGAATGACGCAAGCGTGAACAGACCCCAGCGCGTTGCGCGGTACACTGCTGGGGCACTGACCGCAGCGCGGGCCTTGGGCCCGGGGTGAGACGAGGCTGAGCGATGGAGTTCGAGTTCAACAACGAGCAGGAAGCCTGGCGGAGCGAAATCCGCAGCTGGATCGCCGACGAGTTCGGCGAAGACTGGAACGGCGCCGAGTTCGACCTCACCGAGGAAGGCTCCGACGAAGCCTGGGAGTTCTCCAAGGGCGTCCGCAAGACTCTTGCCGAAAAAGGCTGGACCGCGCCCGCCTGGCCCAAAGAGCACGGCGGCATGGGCCTCAGCTTCGTCGAGCAGGCCATCTTCAACGAAGAACTCGCCTACAACCGCGTGCCGGGGCCCGACCTGATCTCCGTCGGCTACGTCGGCCCCACCCTGCTCGCCTACGGCACCGACGAGCAGAAGCAGAGCTTCCTCGATGACATCGTCTCCTCCCGCGCCTCCTGGTGCCAGGGTTACTCCGAGCCCGGCTCCGGCTCCGACCTCGCCTCGCTCCAGACCCGCGCCGTTCGCGACGGCGACGACTACGTGATCAACGGCCAGAAAATCTGGACCAGCAACGCCCACCGCGCCGACTGGATGTTCGCCCTCGTTCGCACCGACCCCGACGCCCCCAAGCACCGCGGAATCACCTACCTGCTGGTCGACATGAACACGCCCGGCATCACCGTCCGCCCGCTGATCAACATGCTCGGCGGCCACGGCTTCAACGAGGTCTTCTTCGAGGATGTCCGCGTCCCCGTGCAGAACCGCGTCGGCGAAGAAAACCGCGGCTGGTACGTCGGCATGGCCACGATGGACTTCGAGCGCTCCGCATTGAGCGGCTCCGCCGCCCTGCGCCGCAACTTCGACGACTTCATCGGCTGGATGCAGGAGCGCCCCGGCTCGACTGAGAAGCGCGAGCAGAACGGCGTCGCCGATGTCGCGATCAACATCGAGGTCTCGCGCATGCTCTCGCTGCGCGTGCTCTCGATGCAGCAGGGCGGGCTCGCCCCCAACCACGAAGCGAGCATCGCCAAAATGTTCAGCTCCGAACTCGGCCAGCACTTCGCACGCTTCGGCATCAACGTGATGGGTTCGTTCGGCGCGCTGCGCAAGGGCGACCCCTACGCGCAGATGAAGGGCTGGTTCACCGAGCAGTACATGTCCAGCGTGCCCGCCACCATCGCCGGCGGCAGCTCCGAAATCCAGCGCGGCATCATCGCCACCCGCGGACTCGGCCTGCCCCGCTCCTGACCAGACAACAGCAGACAGCCGAGCCCCGGCCATGGCCGACGCCGACCTCTACAGCGATTTCGTCGCCTTCTTCGACGCCGCCGCGGCCTACAGCCGCTACGACGCGCGCCTGCTCGACCAGGTCAAAACCTGCAACAACATCCACGTGATGCACTTCCCCGTGCGCAACGAGCAGAACCAACTCGAAATCATCGAGGCCTACCGCGCCGAACACTCCCACCACCGCCTGCCCACCAAAGGCGGCATTCGCTACAGCACGATGGTCAGCCAGCGCGAGGTGATGGGCCTGGCCGCCCTGATGACGTTCAAGTGCGCGCTCGTCGATGTCCCCTTCGGCGGCGCAAAGGGCGGCGTCTGCATCGATCCGCACGAGCGCGACGCCGATTTCATCGAGCGCGTCACCCGACGCCTCACCGTCGAACTCAACCAGAAAAACTTCATCGGCCCGGCCGTCGATGTGCCCGCGCCCGACTACGGCACCGGCGAGCGCGAAATGGCCTGGATCGCCGACACCTACCGCGTGCTGCACCCTGAAGACATCAACTACTGGGGCTGCGTCACGGGCAAACCCGTCTCCCTGCACGGCATCCCCGGCCGCCGCGAGGCGACCGGCCTGGGCGTCTACCACGGCATCGTCAACTGCCTCGCCGACTCCGCCGAGGACGCCGCCTCCGGTCTGCGCGGCGGCGTCGCCGGCAAGCGAATCATCGTGCAAGGGCTGGGCAACGTCGGCTTCCACGCCGCGCGCGAACTGGCCGAGGCCGGCGCGCTGATCGTCGGCATCGGCGAGATCGACGCCGGCCTCTACGACGCGAGCGGCCTGGATGTCGAAGCGATCGACCGCCACCGCCGCGAGCACGGCGGCGTCGCCGCCTATCCCGCCGCCCAGGTGCTCAGCCAATCGCACGAAGTGCTCGAGCAGGAATGCGACATCCTGATCCCCGCCGCGCTCGAACACCAGCTCACGATCGACAACGCCGCCCGCATCCACGCCCGCGTCGTCGCCGAAGCCGCCAACGGCCCCACCACCCCGGAAGCCGACGCGATCCTGCGCGAGCGCGGCATCACCGTCATCCCCGACCTCTACCTCAACGCCGGCGGCGTGACCGTCTCCTACTTCGAGTGGATCAAAAACCTCTCCCACGTCTCGTTTGACCGCATGATCACCCGCCAGACCGAGGTGCAGAACAACAACCTGCTCGACACGATCGAGCAGCAGACGGGCACCAAGATTGACCCCGGCCGCCGCCGCGCCGCCGCCGCCGGCCCCGACGAACTGGATATCGTGCGCAACGCCCTCGCCTACACAATGTCCGAGTCTTACGCCCGAATGACCCAGGTCCGCCGCGAACGCGGCCTGCCCGACCTGCGCACCGCCGGCTACCTGATCTCGCTCGAACGGGTCGCCCAGAGCTACCTCGACCTCGGCCTCTTCCCCTGACCACCGCAGGCGCGCTGACACGCGCCGCGAAAGGAGCGCAGCACCATGGGACACCCCGAACGCTATCTGGAGATCAAGCCGGAATGGACCGACGCCGGCACGCCGCTGATCAAGTTCACCGGCGACGCGGAGGCCGACCAGCTGCTGGCCGAAGACTCCAACGCGCTGCTGATCGGCATCGTGCTGGATCAGCAGATTTCGACGGAGCGCGCGTTTGCCGGTCCGGCGGAGTTGCGGCGGCGGCTGGGACATCTCGATCCGGCCAAGATCGCGGCGATGGATCAGGAGGAGTTTGTGGAGCTGTTCCGGGCGAAGCCGGCGATCCACCGCTTCCCCGCGAGCATGGGCAAACGGGTGCATGAGGCGTGCCAGGCGCTCGCGGCGGACTGGGGCGGCGACGCGGGGGCGATCTGGGGCGACGCGCCCGACGCCAAGACGGCGATGAAGCGGCTCGACAAGCTGCCCGGCATCGGCAAAGCCAAGCAACGCCTGGCGGTGATGCTGCTCGGCCGCTACTACGGCGTGGAGCTGGAGGGCTGGCGCGAAGCCAGCCCGATCGAGGCCCCCTAATGTCTCGCGCCGCCGGCGGCCCGACCCCCGACCGCCACACCCTGCGACAGGGCTTCGGCGGCCTGCTCCGCGCCGTCTGGTTCATCCTCGCGCTCGCGATCTGGTTGGTCGGCTACCTGCTGCACTTCCTCGGCAGCGCGCTGATCCGCGTCAGCGGGCTCGCTGGCGGCAGCCAGTCCCTGCCCCAGCCCGCGCCGATCGACGCCCGCCCGCCCTCGCCCGGCTCCCGCTCCACCCCGATCGCCTCCTCACCCGCCCAGCCCCAATCCGCCCCTGGCGCAGCGGCCAAGCCAGGCGCGCCAAGCGAACCCGGCAAACCAGGCGGCGAGCCGCCCAACGAGTCGTAGCCGCGCTATCCTCGCAGCGCGCGCGCCGACCGCCCGCACCCACCGACGGAAAGAGCGAACCATGGCCGTTTCCTTTGGCGTACACACCGGTCAGCAGAACGTGGCGATGGACGAGCTGCGCAGCCTCTGGCGCTGGATCGACGAGCAGGAAATGGACTGGATCTCGGTCTGGGACCACTTCTACGAAGCGCCGCCCGTGGACGGCATGTCGCCCCACTTCGAGTCGACCGCCTGCATGGCCGTGATCGCCGCCGAAACCGAGCGCGTCCGCATCGGCTGCCTCGTCTTCTGCGTCCCCTACCGCAACCCCGCCACCCTGGCCAAGACGCTGACCACGCTCGACCACATTTCGGGCGGGCGGCTCGAGCCGGGCTTCGGCGCCGGTTGGCACGAAATGGAGTTCCGCGGCTACGGCTACGGCTTCCCCGCCCTGCGCGACCGCTTCGTGATGCTCGAAGAGGGCGTCCAGATCATCCGCGGCATGCTGACCCAGGAGCGGACGAGTTTCGAGGGGATTCACTACCAGGCGGTGGACGCGACCTGCCAACCGCCGCCGCTCCAGGAGAAGATGCCGCTCTGGATCGGCGGGCGCGGCGAGCGCAAGACGCTGCGCATGGCCGCCCAATACATGGAGGGCTGGAACGTGCCCTACATCGGCGTCGAGGAATTCGCCCGTCTCAACGGCGTGCTCGACCAACACTGCGCCGACCTCGGCCGCGACCCGCAGAGCATCGCCCGCACGATCAATCTCCAGTTCACCCTCAGCAGCACCGCCGAGCAGGCCGCCAAAGCCCGCGAGCAGCTGGAGGCCCAGTGGGGCGAGCAGGCCGACCGCATCGCCGAAGGCTCGCTCACCGGCACCCCCGACGACGCCTTCGACCGCGTCTCGCAATACATCGACGCCGGCGCAGCCGGCGTCAATGTCGCCCTCCGCGCCCCCTGGGACGAAGCCGCCCTCAACGCCTACATCACCGAAACAGTCCCCGCCCTACGCCAAAAATACGGCGCCATAAACCTCTAGCCCCCCCCCCCCCGCTCACACACCCAAAAGTGCTCCCCTTCGCCCATCCAACCCCTCTCGCCGCCTCCGCCCAAAAGAGGCCCCCACCCGCACTTCCTCTCCGCCCTGCCTGCACCACACCCCCGCCCTACCCGTGCCGCCTCTCCGTCATACCCGCGCTCGCCGCGGGTATCTCGCCGCGCACAACACACCGTCCCACTCCCACGCTAAATCAGACCTGTCATACCGGCGTTTTCCAGGTCCTTGATGTGTTCCCGAACATGCCCCACCGTCACCCCGATCAACACCTCCAGCAGCGTCCCCTCAACACCCCCCGCCGACCGCGTCCGCTGCGCCAGCAGCGCATCCTCCGCGCCGGCCGCCGCCTCAATCGTCGCCGCCCGGTTCCGCCCAAACTCCTCCAGCAAATCCTCGATGCCCGCCTCCGCCCGCTTCGCCACCTGCCGCTCGTTGTACGCATCCATATCAAACGTCCCGCCCGCCGAGCTGTCCGAACCGCCCGCTTCCGCCCGCTCGATCAGCCGCGGATACGTCCACTCAATCGCCGCCAGATGCGCCAACAGCTGCCGCGCGCTCCAACCATTCTCATACACCCCGCGCTCCAGCTGCGCCTCGCCGATCGCCCCGACCACCTCCGGCAGCCGCGCCGCATCCGCCCGCAGCGCCGCTAACAACTGCTCGCGCGTTTCGATTTCGCTCACGCTTTAGCCTGCCTCGGCCGGCGGGAATTCGGCGCCCGTAACTTCCTCGCTGGCCCGCCAGAGCGCCTCTGCCGCCTCGCGATCGCGCGACGCTGCGCTTCCCGACCGCTGCCTGCCTCGATGCAGATACTCCCCGCCCTGCTCCCGAATTCCCGGCTCCAGCGCCGCGGCCACAACCGGCGCGGCCCCTCTTTGCGGCGATAGCAGTAATATCTGCATCGCCCGCCAGCCGACTCCCACCAGCCCCTTCAAATCCCCGTCGCGCCCCAACTGCGTGCGCACGCCGCCGGGATGCACCGCCACGCTGATCAGCCCGCTCCCGCCGTAGCGCCGCTGCAACTCCCGTGTAAACAGGATGTTGCCCAGCTTCGACGCCGCATAGGGGTAGAGCCGCCCCCAGCGCCGCTCCAGCTTCAGGTCGTCCAGCGGAAATCCGTCGGCGCGCTGATGCAGCACCGACGACACATTCACCACCCGCGCATCGTCCGACTCCAGCACCCGCTCCAGCAGCAGCCCCGTCAGCAGAAAGTGTCCGAAATGATTCACCTGTAGTGTCCGCTCGATCCCGTCCTCCGTCAGCGCCCGCTCCGACACGTTGATCCCCGCGTTGTTGATCAACACATCGATCCGCCCCAGCCGCTCCAGCGCCTCCGCCGCGCAGCGCCGCACCGACGCGAAGCTGGCCAGGTCCAGATCGAGCAGCGACGCCTGAGGCCCATCCCCCGCTTGCCCAATCCGCTCCAGCGCCGCTTCTCCGCGCCCTGCGTCCCGCGCCGTGATCGCCACCGCCCAGCCGCGCCGCCGCAGCGCAATCGCCGCCCACAGCCCAATCCCGCTGTTCGCCCCCGTGATCAGCGCCGTGCGTGTCATCGCTCACTCATCCCTGCGCCGCGCCTCAGGATTGCCGTCGGCTGAATCCATTGCGCCGGCGGACTGCTCCGCAACTTGGCTCATTCCGCGCGAGCGAGCGATGTCTCCGAGCGCTTTCGCGACGAGCATCGGGTCGCCCTCCTCCAGCGCCGCGTTCAGGTAGGCAAGGCGATCCGCCTCGTCTCCGAGATAATCCGCTGCGTCCCAGCGATAGGTCTCGATTCTTGCCATCAGGGTCGCCCATCAGGTCGTCTTGCAGCCAGAGTAGCAAACCACTCCACCGCCTCCCCAAACGCCTCATCCAGCGGCGTCTGCGGCAGCCCCAACTCCTCAATCGCCTTGCTCACGTCGTACCACTGCCGCCGCCGACTGATCCGCACTCCCGCAATCGTCGCCCGCGGCGTCCGCTGCGCGAGCGCGCGCCAGCCCTCCTCAACCACCGCCCAGCCAAACGCCGCCTGCCACGGTATCGCCGCCCGCGGCGGCGTTGCCCCACCCAGCGCCGCCGCCCGCTCGATGATCTCCCGCAGCGTCAGATTCCCCTCCGCGTGCCCCAGGATGTAGCGCTCCCCAACCCGCCCCCGCTGCGCCGCCAGCACGTGCCCCCGCGCTACATCCCGCACATGCGCCACGTTCAGCCCCGCGCTGCCGATATAGGCCGGCATCCGACCGCTCGCCGCGTCCGCGATCAGCCGACCCGTCGGCGTCGGCTTGCGATCCAGCGCCCCGATCGGCGCCGTCGGCAGCACCGCCACCGCCGGCAGACCCTCCGCCGCGACCATCCGCTGCACCAGCCGCTCGCTCACAATCTTGCTTCGCTCATACGGCCCCGGCGCATTCTTCGCCGCCGCCCATTGCCGCTCATCCGCGACGCCGCCCGTCGAGCCGATCGCCGCCACCGACGACGTATGCACCACCCGCTCCACCCCCTGCCGCAGCGCTGCTCGCATCACCCGCTCCGTGCCCAGCACGTTCGCCCGCCAGACGTCGCGGCGCGCGCCGCGCGACAGGTCGTACCGCGCCGCCACGTGAAACAGCGTGTCCACCCCCGCCAGC
Source organism: Dehalococcoidia bacterium (assembly GCA_965203165.1). Classification (GTDB taxonomy): domain Bacteria; phylum Chloroflexota; class Dehalococcoidia; order Bin125; family Bin125; genus CATQGW01. The sequence goes on along the minus strand of OZ241849.1, from coordinate 2,237,708 downwards.
GCCCGATCCAGCGACGCCTCATCCGTCGCATCGCCTTCAACCACCTCGACCGGCAGCCCTTCGACATTCGCGCGGTCGCTGCCCGCCCGAACCAGCGCCCGCGCCTCGGCCCCGGCCTCCAGCGCCGCCCGCAGCACATGCGCCCCGATAAAACCGCTCGCGCCCGTCACCAGCGCCAACTGCATCAGAGCCTGGCGTCGTCCGCGGCTGTCTGCTCGGCCACCGCCGGAATCACATACATCAGCGCCTGTTCCAGCGCCCGAATCGACCGCCCCAGATTGATCCGCAACCGCGCCAACTCCCGCGCCAGACCCGGCCGACGCGCCAGCGCCGCCGCAATCACCAGCGGATTCGGGCGGCTCGCCCACGCCGCCGGCTCCGACGGCACCTGCTCATCCACCGCATCGATCACCACCCGCAGCGCGCCGAACGCCACGCCCCGCGCCGCGCACACCGCCGCCCACTCCGCATCCTCCATCTGCACGATCGCCGCCCCTTGCGCCGCCGCCGCGCGCTTCTCCTCAAAGCTCGCCAGCACCACCGGCGAGGTCAGCGAGTCGCCCACCTCCGCCTGAATCCCCGCCCCGCTCAGCGCCCGCCAGGCTGCCTGCCGCAGATCCGCATCGCCGACCAACCCCTCGCCGCCCTCTGTGCGCAGCAGCCGATCGCTCACAATCACGTCCCCGCAGCGCAGATCCGCCCGCAGCCCGCCCGCGATCCCCACGCTCAGCACCGCCTGCAACGCTTCCGCCTCAAGCAACTGCTCCGCCGCCGCCCGCGCCGCCGCCGGGCCCGGACCGCTCACCACGCTCAGCGTCCGATCCGACGGCAGCAGGCTGCGCCCCCCGCGCGCCGCCCGCGCCTCCGCGGGCAGCGCCGCCACGATCGCCAACCGCCCGGTCCGGCCTACTTCCACCTGCGTCGCCTCCCAAACGCGAGTCTCGCACGGATTACCCTTCCACGCGGCTACCATTGTCCCCACGACCGCCCGCGCGCAACGACACCCGAAACGGAGCCGCCATGTCCGAGACGATGTTCGAGACCGTCCTCTACGAACTCGAAGACCAGATCGCCACCATCACCCTCAATCGCCCCGAGCGCCTCAACGCCCTCAACGGAACGCTCCTCCGCGAACTCCGCCAGGCCCTCGAAGCCGCCGCCTCCGACAACGACGCCCGCGTTGTCGTCCTCACCGGCACCGGCCGACTGTTCAGCGCCGGCGGCGACCTCAAGGACGGCACCGGCGCCGAGCCCAACCTCGAAGCCAGTATCGGCTCGCTCACCTACTTCGAGCGCAGCGCCCTGCTGCTGCACGAAATGGCCAAGCCCACCATCTGCGCGCTCAACGGCGGCGCCGCCGGCGCCGGCTGCTCAATCGCCCTCGCCGCCGACCTCCGCTACATGGTCGACTCCGCCTACCTCTACACCGCCTTCCTCAATGTCGGCGCCTCCGGCGACTTCGGCGGCACCTGGACCCTCCCCCGCCTCGTCGGACTCGCCCGCGCACGCGAGATGTACCTGCTGCCCGACAAGGTCGACGCCGAAACCGCGCAGCGCCTCGGCCTCGCCAACGGCGTCTTCCCCGCCGACGAACTCATGCTGAGCGTCCGCGCGATCGCCGAGCGCCTGCGCGACTCCCACCCGCTCGCCATGGGCCAGATCAAGGCCAACCTCAACGACGCCTTCTCAATCCCCTTCTCCGAAGCCCTCCGCCGTGAGGCCGACCGCATGCGCCGCCTCGGCCTCAGCGAAGACTCCGCCGAAGCACGCAACGCCTTCATCGAAAAGCGCAAGCCGGTCTTTAAAGGCCGCTAACAGATTCAAAGGCCGCCAACGGAACGGAGCGCCACATGCTGCGGATGCGCCAAATCTGCCTCGTCGCCGAAGACCTCGACACCATCGAAGCCCACCTGCGCGGCGTCTTCGGACTCGAAATCTGCTACCGCGACGAAGGCGTCGCCGCCTTCGGATTGCACAACTTCCTCATGCCCGTCGGCGACAACTTCCTCGAAGTCGTCTCCCCGCTCCGACCCGGCACCGCCGGCGGACGCTTCCTCCAGCGCCGCGGCGGCGACGGCGGCTACATGGTGATCATGCAGTGCGACGACATCGCCGCCCGCCGCGCCCACGTCGCCGAACTCGGCATCCGCCTCGTCAACGACTCCCCCGGCGAGCGCTCCGACGGCATCCAGCTGCACCCCAAGGATGTCCCCGGCGCAATCGCCGAACTGCGCTGGAACGAAGGCGACGACGACCCCGCCGGCCCCTGGCAGCCCGCTGGCCCCAACTGGCTCCCCGCCCAACGCGCCGAGATCATCGCCCGCATGACCGCCGCCGAGCTCCAGTCCGACAACCCGCAAGCAATGGCCGCCCGCTGGTCCGAAGTACTCCAGCGCCCCCAAACCCAAAACAACGCCGGCCAACCCACCATCGCCCTCGACGACGCCCAACTCCGCTTCGTCGAAGCAACCGACGGCCGCGGCGACGGCCTCAGCGGCCTCGATGTGGAAACAGTGGACCACCCCCACATCATCCAGGCCGCCCGCCACCACGAACTGAAAATCTCCAACGACGAAACCACCATCACCCTCTGCGGCATCCACTTCCGCCTCACCTAACCCCACCCCCACCGCCACCCCCGCACAGGCAGGAACCCCACCGTCATTCCTGCGCAGGCAGGAACCCGCGCACCCACCCCGCGCACCCACCCTCCGCCACCCCTGCGCCCCCCCACCGTCATTCCTGCGCAGGCAGGAACCCACCCCTCCACCCCACCCCTCATACACACACCACCCCCTTCCCCAATTCATCCCTCCCCCCTTCCAGGGGGGAGGTTAGGTGGGGGGTGGGAGGCCCCGAGTGTCCACCAGCGGCCGAGCCGCAGCCCGCACCCTCCAAGACGCATCCACACTCCCTTCACCCCCGCGCCCCTCTTCCGCCACCCCCGCGCCCCCCTCTCCGTCATTCCTGCGCAGGCAGGAACCCGCGCAACCACCCCCGCGCCCCTCTTCCGTCATTCCTGCGCAGGCAGGAACCACCCACCCCCTTCCCCAATTCATCCCTCCCCCCTTTTAGGGGGGAGGTTAGGTGGGGGGTGGGAGGCCCCGAGCGTCCACCAGCGGCCGAGCGGCAGCCCGCGCCCTCCAAGGCGCATCCACACCCCCGCTCCCCCCAGCTATCACACAGGCGCCCCACTGGTGTAAAGTGACAACCGTGAACCACACCGCCAACCTCCCGACCGCCGCCCAACGCGCCCGCCGCGCGGCAGCGGCGCTTGCCCGATCGGGGGGGGGGGGGGGATAAATTCCTCCCGATCGCCCTAGCGATCGCCGCGCTCCTACTCGCCGCCCTGACCCTCGCCCAAGCCGCCACGCCCACCTCAACCAGCCGCTACCTCGCGCTCGACGCCGGCGGCGAGCATCAATGCACGCTCCGAGCCGACGGCGCAATCCGCTGCTGGGGCGGCAACTCCGCCGAGCTGCGCGATGTTCCGGAGGGGCGCTACGCCGCCGTCAGCGCCGGGGCTTGGCACAACTGCGCAATTCGGCGGGGGAGCGGGGCGGTCGTCTGTTGGGGCGGCGACTCGAACGCGCCTGACGGCGCGTTCAGCGAGATCGCCGTCGGCTGGCAGTTCGCCTGCGGCGTGCGCGAAACGGGCGAGCTTGAGTGCTGGGGAACCAGCAGCTTCGGCCGCAGCGTGCTCGACTACGGGCAGGCCGAGCCGCCGGAGGGGGAGTTCAGCGCGGTTAGCGCGGGCTATCTGCACGCCTGCGGGCTGCGGACGACGGGAGAAGTTGCCTGTTGGGGGCGCGCCAACCTTGGGCGCACTGATGCGCCCGAGGGAGTCTTCACGCAGGTGAGCGCGGGCACGACGCACTCCTGCGCGCTGCGCGAGAGTGGCGCGGTGGAGTGCTGGGGTCTGAACAACTTCGGGCAGTTGGATGCGCCGTCGGGCGTCTTCACTCAAGTGAGCGCCGGCGCGTGGCACTCCTGCGGGTTGCGCGAATCGGGGGTCATCGAATGCTGGGGGGATGATCGCTATGGGCAGTCCAACGCCCCGTCCGGGCGCTACCTCGCTGTGAGCGCGGGAACGCGCCATTCCTGCGCCCTAAGCCGCGCGAGTGCTCGCTGCTGGGGCGGGCAGGATGATCGCCTGCTCGAGCTGATCGCGGGGCTCTCCCCGACAAGCGCCCCCCGGACCGTCGCTGCTCCCTCAATCCCTGATGAGGACGGCGCAACACCGGACCCGCCGACGCCCACGCCGACACCCACGACATTCACCGCTGTCAGCGCGGGCGGGCGGCACACTTGCGCTTTGAAGAGCACCGGGGCGATCGACTGCTGGGGCGCGAACGCATACGGCCAGAGCACGGATCCGACGGGCACATTCACCGCCGTCAGCGCGGGCATTTGGCATACTTGCGCCGTGACCAGCGCAGGTACGATCTCCTGCTGGGGGTTGAGCACGGAGCAACGGACCAACGCGCCGTCGGGCAGCTTTACGGCGGTCGGAGCCGGCGACCAACACAGCTGCGGCCTGCGCAGCACCGGGGCGGTCGAATGCTGGGGCAACAATCTGCATGGGCAAAGCAACGATCCGACAGGCAGCTTTACAGCGATCAGCGTCGGCACGAATCACAGCTGCGGCCTGCTGAGCAGCGGCGCGCTCTCGTGTTGGGGGCACAGCGGCAGCAATCGGCTCAACGCGCCGTCGGGCAGCTTCAGCGCGGTCAGCGCCGGCGGGCAGCACAGTTGCGCCATCACCAGTGCCGGCGCAATCGACTGCTGGGGGTACGGTGCCAACGGGCGAGCCGATGACCAGAGCGGCAATTTCAGCGTGGTGAGCGTGGGCGACGGGCACAGCTGCGCCGTGACTAGCGCGGGAGCGATCTCGTGCTGGGGACTGGATACTCGGCGCCAAGTGCGCGATGCGCCCTCCTCAGGCACGTTCACGGCGGTCAGCGCGGGCCTCGATCACACCTGCGGCATCAAGGCCGACGGCACGATCTCCTGTTGGGGCCGAAACATCGAAGACCAGGCACCGGCGACGCGCTCGCCCTGAGCGGGTTCCTGCCTGCGCAGGAATGACGAAAGCGTGAACAGCCCCTACCGAATCGCCCCCGTCAACGCCCGCAGCCCACGCCTCACATTCTGCGTCGCATCGATCACCGCCGTCGCCTCATAGCCCGAATGCACCATGCAGTCCACGCACTTCGGGTTCCCGCTCGCCACCCCGTAATTCTCCCACTCCGTCTCCTCGATCAACTCCCGGAACGTCTCCGCGTACCCCTCGTCCATCAGGTAGCACGGACGCTGCCAGCCGAACACCGTCCGCGTCGGATTCCCCCACGGCGTGCAGTCGTACTCGATCTCCCCCTTGAGGAAATCGAGAAACAGCCGCGAATGGTTGAATGTCCAGCGCTCCGGCGCGTCATCCAGAATCTCGCGGAACAACTCCTTCGTCTGATTCCGCGCCAGAAAATGCTCCTGATCCGGCGCCTTCTCATACGGATAGCCCGGCGAGATCATCAGCCCGTCCACGCCCAACTCCGTCAAACGCTCGAACATCCCCCGAATCCGCTCCGGGTTCGCGCCCAGGAAAAACGTGCTGTTCGTCGTCACCCGAAAGCCGCGCTGCTTCGCCGCCGAAATCGCGCGAGTCGCCACATCCCACACCCCGTCGCGGCAAACCGACGCGTCGTGATCCGCCTCCAGCCCGTCCACATGCACCGAGAACGTCAGATACGGGCTCGGCTCGAACTCATCCAGCTTCCGCTCCAGCAGCAGCGCGTTGGTGCAGAGATAGACGAACTTGCGCCGCTCGACGAAGCCCCGCGTGATCTCCCCGATCTCGTTGTGAATCAGCGGCTCGCCACCCGCAATCGAGACCACCGGCGCGCCGCACTCCTCGATCGCCGCCCAGCACTCCCGCGGCGACAGCCGCCGGCGCAAAATCTCCGTCGGATGCTGAATCTTGCCGCAGCCCGCGCACTCCAGATTGCACTGCAGCAGCGGCTCCAGCATCAGCACCAGCGGGTAGCGCTCCACCCCCCGCACGCGCTGCCCCAGCACATACTTCCCGACCTCAAACGACTGCCGCAGCGGAATGCCCATGATGTGGAGCCCAATCGATTCGCGATTCAAAGCCACACTACAGCATCCCGCCCCCCAACCGTCATTCCTGCGCAGGCAGGAACCCACCACCGTCATACCCGCGCCCCCTCCCGTCACACCTGCGCCTCTCTCTCGTCATTCCTGCGCAGGCAGGAACCACTCAACAACCCACCCCCTCCCCCAAAATTCATCCCTCCCCCCTTCCAGGGGGGAGGTTAGGTGGGGGGTGGAAGCCCGCGAGCCGCGCACCAAGCCCCGCTCGCAGCCCGACCCTCCTCCCGCCACCCCTGCGCCCCCTCTCGTCATACCCGCGCCTCCTCTCGTCATTCCTGCGCAGGCAGGAACCCACCACCGTCACACCCGCGCCCCCTCCCGTCATTCCTGCGCAGGCAGGAATCACCCGCCCTAAGCCCGAACACCCCTCGCCAGCGCCCGCCGATAATCCCCCGCCGTATTCAAATTAAGCAGCACCCCCGCATCCTCCACCTCCACAAAAATCGTCCGCTCCCGCCAGCGACGCCGCACCTCCCGCAGACCCTCCCCCCGCTCCGTCGCCCGCCGCAACTCCGGCAGCAGCGCCGCGTCGAACACCAGCGGATGCCCGTTCCGCCCGCCGTGGCGCGGCACCGCAATCCGCGCATCCCGGTCAACCCCAAGCGCCTCAATCAACGCCCGCACCGCCGACGCCGAGCACGGCTGATCCACGCTCGCCACCACCACCCGCTGCGCATGCCGCGGCACCGCCCGCGCGCCCGCCCGAATCGACCCCGCCCGCCCCTGACGCCACGCCCCGTTGATCGTCCATCGCGCCCCGCGCGGCAGCGCCCGCCGCACCGCGCCCGCCCGCGCGCCCAGCACCACAATCACCGGATCGCAGCCCGCCGCCGCCAGCGCCGCCACCTGCGCCGCGACCAGCGGACGCCCCCCCCAGTCGAGCAGCGCCTTCGACTCTCCCATCCGCGACGACGCCCCCGCCGCCAGCAGAATCGCCGCCGCGCTCACGCCGCCGCCCGTTCCAGCGCCAGCCGCAGCGCCGCCCGCGCCGCCTCCGCCAGACATTCGAGCGCCGCCTCATCGATCACATCCCCCACGCCGAACGGCTGCGCCTCAATCCGCGCCGTCTCCCCCGCGATCTCCACCAGCTGCGCCGACGCCGCCCGCCCGCGCAGCGCACCCTCGATCTGCCGCGCCCGCAGCGGATACGGCGCGACGCCGACGATCACCGCCGCCGCGTCCCCAATCCGCCCCCCGCTCAGCCGCAGCGCCAGCGCGACGCCCGGATCGCCTGTTCGTTCACCCCCAACCCAGGCGCTCGCCGCCGCGCCGGCCGGCGCGGCGATCGCCCGCGCCCCAGACAAATCCACCGTCCCATCGTCGAGCAGCCGCTCTTCCAGCGCGACCGACGCCCCGCCGTCCAGCTCCAGCGCCGCGCCCTCCACAATCAACGCCGCCAGGAGTGGACCATTCAGCGCGCAGCGCAACGGTGCGACGCCCACGCCCGCGCAGACATCGCCCAGCGCCGACGCGGTGTCGAGCGCGCCGCAGTCCAGCGCCCCATCAAGCGGCAGACGCATCACGCCCGCGCGCGGTAGTCCGCCAGCGCCCGCTTGAGCGCCGCCGCCGCCAGCACCGAGCAGTGAACCTTGCTCTTCGGCAGACCCCCCACCGCGTCCACAAAATCCTGCCGCTTCAGCTGTGCCGCCTCGTCGAGCGGCATCCCGATCAGCACCTCCGTCGCCACCGAGCTCGTCGCGATCGCCGCCGCGCAGCCCCGCGTCAGAAAGCGCGCCTCCGCAATCCGCTCCTGCTCAATCCGCAGCATCAGCCGCATATGGTCGCCGCAGACCGGATTCCGCTCCTCGCCCACCGCGTTCGCTTCCGCCAGCTCGCCCGCATTGCGCGGATTGCGGAAATGATCCAGCACCGTCTCGTTATAGGCCTGCAGGTCGCCGGCCATCGCCCCCTCCTTGCCGCTGCTGCGGCTCAGCATATTCCGCCTCCGCGAGGTCGCAGATCAGCCGCAGCAGCGCACGCAGCGAGCGCGTCCGATCCCGCGGCGAAAACCACTCCCGCGTGCTGTGCTGCTCGTCCGAGCGCCCGCCCCAACTCAGCGCAATCGCCGCCACTCCCGCCGCATACGCCGCGTTCGCGTCGGTCGACGCCGCGCTCAGGCACGGCGTCAGACCTTCCGCCGCCAACGCCGCGATCGCGCCGCGCACGAGCGGCGCATCGGCCTCAATTCGCCCCGCCGGACGCTCGCCGATCAGTTCCACAAGCGGCGGCCGCGCCCCCTCCGGCCGCCGCGCCGCTTCCGCCTCGTGCCCGCGCCGCACCGCCTCCAAAAACGCCGCGTCCAGCTCGGCCAGCGCCTCCGCGCTCTCGCTGCGCAGATCCGCTTGCAACGACGCCGACTCGGGGATCGCGTTCACGCTCCCCGGCGCCGAAACCACCCCAATGTTGTACGTCGTGCGCGGCGTCTCCGGCAGCCGCAGCGCGCCCAGGCGCTCCGCCGCCCCGCCCAGCGCAAACGCCGGGTTGTAGCGTCCCGCGTGCGCCCACGAGTGCCCGCCCGGCCCGCGAAACTCCACCGCGTAGCGCCGCGAGCCCACCCCGCGATGCACAATCATCCCCGGCTCCGAGTGATCAATCGTCGCAAACGCCGCCGCCGAGCGGCCCCGCTCCGACCCAAAGAAATGCCGCGCCCCGCGCAGATCGCCCCGCCCCTCCTCGCCCACCGTGGCCAGAAACACCAGCGGACGCCTCAGCCGAACATCCCCCGCCTCAAGCGCCCGCGCCAGCGCCAGCATCGCCGCCAGACCCGCCGCCGCGTCCGAAATCCCCGGCGCGTGATACTCCCCCGCCGGCGTCGGCTCCCCGCCGCGGTACGGATTCGGCTCGCCCGGCCGCGCCACCCGCACCGCCTGATCCGCCCCAAACACCGTGTCCAAATGCGACGAAATCACAACCGCCGCGCCGCCGCGCGTTCCCGCCCGCTCTCCGATCACATTTCCCACCGCGTCCCGCTCCACCCGCAGCCCGATCGCCGCCATCGCCGCCGCCACCGCGTCCGCGCGCGCCGCCTCCGCCCCCGTTGGCGCCGCAATCTCGCACAGCGCGATCTGCTCGGCCATAATCTCGGCCTCACGATCGGCCAGCCAAACGCCAGCCCGGCGCAGCGCTTCAGGCAAACCACTCACGCCCGCCACACTAAGCCCTGCCCACACTTCCGTCACACCCGCACAGGCAGGAACCCAAGCCGCACTTCCGTCATTCCTGCGCAGGCAGGAACCCGCGCCCCCTCCGTCATTCCTGCGCAGGCAGGAACCCACGCCCCCTTCCGTCATTCCTGCGCAGGCAGGAACCCACGCCCCCTTCCGTCATTCCTGCGCAGGCAGGAACCCACGCCGCCCCTCTGTCACACCCGCCACGCCCACCACCCACTCCACACCCACTCCTCCTCCCCAATTCATCCCTCCCCCCTTCCAGGGGGGAGGTTAGGTGGGGGGTGGAACGCCACGAGCCGGCCCACCAAATCTCGCCACTTCCCCGATCGCCCCCCCCCCCCCCCCGATCACCCACGCACCCCCTCCGTCACCCCCGCGCCCCTCCCCGTCATTCCTGCGCAGGCAGGAACACCGCATCACACCCCAAGCGCCTCAAACACAGCCTGAAACTGATTGAGATCAGCCGGCTGATAAAACGGTATCGCCACCACCAGCCGCCCCCCGGCGTCAGCCGCAAACGCCGCCCTCGCGCTCCGACCCGCTGCCTCGTCCGCCACACCGAACGCCCGCGCCGCCTCCAACTGCGGATCGCTGAACAGTGGAAACGGAAAACCCTGCGCCGCCCCAAAGCGCCGCTGCGACTCCACATCGTCCGCGCTGATCGCCGCCACCGACGCGCCCAACTCCGCGATCAGCTCCCACTCATCGCGAAACGCGCACAACTGCGTCGTGCAGGTCGGCGTCGCATCCTCGCGGTAGAACAGCACCAGCAGCGGCCCACCGCCCAGCAGATCGTGCAGCACAATCGTCCCCTCTGCCCCCACCAGCGTCGGATTCGGCAGCCGATCGCCCACCGCAAGCGCCGTCACGACGCGACGCTCCCCAACCCCGGCAACTCCCCAATCGCCCCCCGCGTCGCCGCCATCACCCTAATCCGCCCCAAGCCCTCGGCGTCGCTCAGCGCCTCCAGCGCCCGACGCGCGGCGAGCCGCGCCCGCGCATCCTCAACCTCCTCCAACAGCCCGCCCCCAATCTCCCCCAACCACTCGGCCTGGCTGCGCGGCGCGCGCCAGTCCAGACCCGCCGCCTCAACCGCCTCGCGCGCCTGATCGATGTCGATGTGGCAGCTGATGTCCTGCTCGCCCGCGTAGGCGTACGGATCCTCTCCCGGCGCGTGCCGCCGAAACGTCATCAGCGTCCCCCCCAGCCGCCGCGGGTCGTAAAGCTGCGCGCGCGGATAGCCGTAGTCGAACAGCAGCAGCAGTCCCTCGCCGAGCAGGCCGGCGAGCGACCCCACGATCGCTCCGCGCGCCGGCGACACCTCCGCAATCTGTCCCGGCGCAGCCGCGACGCCCCGCAGCGGCGCCAACAGCCGCGCGTCGCGGACCGGCGCGGGCGCATCGCAGAACCTCCCGTCGCCGCCGCAATCCACCAACAACTCCGACCAGCTCTCCTCCCCGAAGCGCAGCCGATGCGCCGGCTGCGCATCCAACAACTCGTTCGCCAGCACCAGATGCGCCCCGCCCGCCGCTTCCCCAATCTCCCGCCGCCACTCCACCACAGCGCGCGCGCCCGCCAGACGGGCCCGCTGGCGCTCGGCTGCGGCTTCGTCCCCCTCGATCAGCGTCAGCGCGATCGGCGCGTCGAGCGACGCCAGCAGCGACTCCGCCAGCGCGCCCGTGCCCGGCCCGACCTCCACAATCCGAAGCGGATGGGGGCGCCCCAGCGCCTCATGCACCGCTCCCGCAACCTTCCCCACCGCCGCGCCGAACAGCGGATGCAACTCGGGGCTGGTCAGAAAATCTCCATCCGGACCGACCGTCGGCCGCCCCCGCCGGTAGTAGCCCCGCCCCGGCTCGTAGAGCGCCGCGCCCATCCACTCCGCATACGTGATCGGCCCGCCCGCGCGAATGCGCGCGCAAAGCAGCCGCGCCAGCGGCGTGGCTGCGGCGGCCCCTGCGGCCGGCGGCATCGCGCCAGTCGTCCCGACCGGAAACTCAGCCGCCCACGCCCAGCACCGACACGCTGACCGTGCGATCCCGCGCATCGTCCAGCTCCACCAGAAAGATGCTCTGGTACTCGCCGATGTGCAGCTCCCCGTTCAGCACGGGCAGCGTCTCGCTTGTCCCCAGCAGCATGTGCTGGCAGTGCGAGTGGCCGTTCTCCGGCTCGTTCTCGTGCATGTTCACCGTGCGAATCGCGAAGTCGTTGTGACGGTAGTACGCGCCCTCCGGCGCGAACGCCGCCAGCCGGTCGCGCAGGTCCTCGAGCAGCAGCGGCTCGTGCTCCTGCAGAATGATCGCCGCCGTCGTGTGCTGCGAAAACACCGAAACCTGGCCGTAGGCAACACCCGACTCGCGCAGAATCGCGCGCACATCGTCGGTGATGTCCAGGAACCACGGTCCGCACTCCGTGCGGTACCGCAACTCCTCATGCGCATGCCGAAAGGCCGGGGGATCGGAGGCGGGCGCAGCAACCGGCAGCGGCCGGATTGCCGTGGCTCTGGCCATTCTCCTCCTCGAATTTCACGAACTGCAAGATGATCGGGATGAGATGAGATCGATGCGCCCGCGGGTTGCAGCAGTCCCGCACGCGCCCCACCAGTATAGCGATCCCCCCATCGCCCCGCTGTCGCCCAGCTGTTGCCTCACCCGCCGCCCAACTGCCGCCTCACTCGCTGCACGATCGCCCCCACCCGATTCGCATCCGCCGCGTTCTCCGCATGCTGCTGGTAGAGCTCCAAATCCTCCAGCGCCGCCTCCAGCGAACCCAGCTCAAAATGCAGCAGACCCCGATCACGCCGCTCCTCCAGCGCCCACGGCGTCAGCGCCAGCAGATATTCCGTCGTCTCCAGCGCCTCCCCGAACTGCCGCTTGCGCACGCACGCCCCCTTCAGATTGGTCAGAATCCGCTGCAAAATCTGCCGCTTCGTCACCCCGCTCAGAAACGCCTCCGCGCTCGGCCCCGCCTGCGGATTCGTCTGCCGCAGCCGCGCCGCCAACTGCTCGCGGTCGATCGACCGGCCCTCGTGAAACGGATCCAGATAGTGCTCCCCCCGCTCATCCTCATACTTCACCAGAAAGTGAAACGGCGCGCCCACCCCCTGCAGCGCAATCCCCGCCCGTCGCCCCGCCTCGATCATGATCACCGCCAGCGTGATCGGCATCCCCCGCTCCGCCTCCAGCGCCCGGTGCAGGCAGCAGTTCGCCGGCTCGTAATACGTCTCCGTGTCGCCCCGAAAGCGGCGCCGCTGGAACAGCGTCTCGCACAGCGCCGCCACCGCGCCCTCGACTGTGCCGGCCGCGCCGGGCGCCGCTGCCGTCTCATCCGCCAGGGCTTGCAACCGGTTCAGCGCCGCCAGCGCGTCGAGCTTCGGATCCACAATCCGGCCGATCTGCAGGCAGGCCAGATCGAGCCGCAGCGCCGCGTCGGGCCCCTGCGCAATCTGCCCGAACTGCGCCGCGCGACGCTTCGCCGCCCAGCGATCCAGCGAACTCGGGTCGGGATTTACACGCACGTTGCGAATCTCCGCGTGTCAGCCGCGAGGCTAACAGCCTCGCGCCCCTGCGCCGCATTATGCTGGCACAGACAAATCGCGCTACCGCGAAATGTGCTCCCAGGAGGCCGCCCCGCGCCATGGCCAAGGCACAGACGACCCGCACCGGTCTGCCGCTCGACCGCAAGGCGCGCCTCCGGATCCCCCCGCATCACGTCACCAAACAGACGCCCCACGAGCGCGTCCACAACTGGGACGAGGTTTATTACGGCTACACCGCCGGCCCCGCCATGTTCGAGGCCCAGCGCTGCATCCAGTGCCCCGCCGCTCCCTGCACCAAAGCCTGCCCGATCGACAACGACATCCCCGGCGCGCTCGCCTTCCTCGAAGTCGGCAAGCTCGCCGACGCCGCAGCCGTCTTCCGCCAGACCAGCGAAATGCCCGAACTCTGCGGACGCCTCTGCCCCCAGGAAGCGCTCTGCGAGGGCGTCTGCGTCGTCGGCAAAAAAGCCAAACCCGTCGCCATCGGCAAGCTCGAAGCCTTCCTCGGCGACTGGGACCGCGGCCGGCGCGGCGGCTTCCCCATCCCCGCTCCCGAGCGCGAGAGCGGCCGGCGCGTCGCCGTCGTCGGCTCCGGCCCCGCCGGGCTCGCCGTCGCCGAAGCCATGCGCGCCGCCGGACACGCCGTCACCGTCTTCGAAGCCTGGCCCGCCGCCGGCGGCGTCCTCCGCTACGGCATCCCCAACTTCAAATCCGCCAAAGACATCGTCGACGAAAAAGTCGAAGCGCTCAGCGCCGCCGGCGTCGAATTCCGCTTCGAGACCCGCGTCGGGCAGGAAGTGACCTGGGACGACCTCGACGAGTGGGACGCGGTCTTCCTCGGCCACGGCGCGGGCGCCGGCAAACGCCTCCGCCTCGAAGGCGAAGAACTCGCCTTCGTCTACTCCGCCACCGAATTCCTCGTCCGCGCCAACCTCCCCGCCGCCGAACTGCCCGCCGCCATGCGCAGCCGACCCGAAGCCGAAGGCAAGCGCGTCGTCGTGGTCGGCGGCGGCGACACCTCCATGGACTGCGTCCGCTCCGCAATCCGCCTCGGCGCGTCCGCTGTCACCCTGCTCTACCGCCGCACCGAAAACGAAATGCAGGGACGCCTCGAAGAACGCACCCACGCCCGCGAAGAAGGCGTCAGCTTTGAATACCTCACCACCCCCATCCGCCTGCTCGGCAAAGACGGCCGCGTGACCGCCGTCGAATGCGTCCGCATGACCCTCGGCGAACCCGACGACAGCGGCCGCCGCCGCCCCATCCCCCACCACGGCTCCGAATTCATCCTCGACGCCGATGTCGTCGTAGTCGCCGTCGGCTACGACGTCAGCCGCGAGCCCTACGAAGACTCCGGCATCGACGTCAACGACTGGGGCGAAGTCCTGGTAGACGAGGCCGGCCGCACCTCCCGCCCCGGCGTCTTCGCCGCCGGCGACAACGTCCACGGCGCCGACCTCGTCGTCACCGCCCTCAGCAGCGCCCACGCCGCCATCCCCACCATGCAAGAGTGGCTCGCCGACCACCTCGCCCCCGCCGCCGCCCCCACAGCCGCCGGCTAGCCCCCACCGACGCTGCCTCTAACCGCCGCCAGGGATATCGACCTCCTCCACGATCTCCGCCGCCGCGTTGCGGCACAGCACCACCTCCGCGTCCGCCTCCCCCGACGGATTCATAATCTGATGCACCGCATGCGGCGGCACATACAGAAAGTCCCCCGTCTCCACCCGATGCTCGTGCTCCAGCGACTCCCCGTAGCGCATCACGATCGGCCCCTGCAGGATGTACATCGCCGTCTCGCAATTCACGTGGAAATGCGGTGTGCTCGCCATCCCCGGCGGAATCTTCTGCCGCGTCATGAACACTCCCTCCGAGCCGCTCAACTCCGCCGACACCCCGAACTGAATCTGCATCCCCGAGCGATGGCTCGACCACGGCGCGCTTCCGCCGTCGGTCATCTCGATCCGGCCGTCGAGCTGCGTCGTCATTCTTCCAACTCCTCTGTGGTCTCCGCCGCTTGCTCCGTCTCGCTCTCCGCATCGGCCTCCGCCGCCTCCGGCTCGGCCTGCTCCGCTGCCGCCGCGCCCGGCGGCGCGAACGACTGATGCGCCCAGAAATCCACCGTCCACAGCCCACCCACCGAAATCAGCTCGAAGCGCAGCCAGTCTTCCTCCGCCAGCTGCAGAAACACCCGCGCCCGGTTCTCATTCAGCGAGTCGCCCTGCGCAACCGCTTGCAGCACCGCCGCCCCCAGACCAATCGACTGCATCTTCCGCAAATCGCGATCCACATCCCCGCTCGTTTGCCAGCCCCAGGTCGTCAGCGCCTCCGGTCCGGCCAGCGCCAGAATTGTCGCGCTGTCCCCTTGCCGCAGCGCGTCCAAGAACGTCAGCGCCACGCCCGATGTGTCCGTCGCCGTCTGCCCATCCAGCAGCCCCACCGTCGACCCGTCCCGCACAATCACGTCATACGAGCCGATCAACGGCCGCTGCCCCTCCAGATTGCGCGCCGTCCACACCTCAATCCGGTGCATCCCGTCCTGCTCCAGCGTCAGCGTCAACTCCGCGTCCAGCCCATGCCCGCTGTCATCGTCCGACGCAATCAGCGTGTTCGTCGGATCCAGAAACTGCATGTACACATCCACCCCCGTGTCGCCGTCCACCGTCAGCGTCACCGTCTGCCCCGCCCGCCCGGCGAACTCGAAAGCATCCACATCGCCGGGGAAATTCAGCCGAGCCGGCGTCGACGTGCCAATCGCCACGACCCCGCTGTCCGCGTCGTTGCCGATCACCAACCGCTCGACCTGAATGATGAAATCGCCGATCGACGCTCCGTCGAACGCGCCCACCCGGATCACCTGGTCCCCGCTCGTCGGAATCTGCACCACCAGCAGCGAATCCCGATTCGTCGCCGAGCGATCGTCGTTCCGCGCCAGATCCGTCCGGTCCGGCTGCAGAATCGTCAGGATCGGGTCCATCCCGTCCATCCCGTCCACCGAAATCCGCAGCCACTCGTTCGCCTCCGCCGCGAAGCGGAACTGCTTCACCTCCTCCGCGCTCCCGATGCTCGAGCACAACCGCTCTCCCTCGACCAGCGTGTCCCGATCCGAGTAGTCGCACACGAGCCCGTCATCGGTGCCCGCCTGATCCCCCGCCTCCTCCTCGGGCGGCGCCGTCGGCTCCTCCGCAACCGGTTCCTCGGGCTCCTCCGGCGGCGTCGGCTCAGGCTGAGCCGCCGGCTGCTGCGCCTGCGGTTCCGTTTGCGCGCCCGTCTCCTGCGGCGCAGCAGGCTGGGCCGGCTCCGCCGAATCGCCCGAGCACGCCGCCAGCGCCAGCGCCGCAGCCGCGGCGAGCGCAATGACCGATGAGAATCGTCGCTTGCTGTCCAGCATGTGTGCCCTGTCGTCTCCGCCCAAGTTCAACATTATCAGCGATCGGCCCGCAGCGATGACATACGGTGCATTGTCCCCACCGCCGCTCTGCCCGTATACTCCGACTCGTCGCCCCGCACACGGCTTGGAGACGCACGGTGGCCTACGAAATCGTCGAAACCTGCATCGGCTGCACCGCCTGCACCAACCGCTGCCCGACCAACGCCATCTGGGGCGAGCGCAACACCATCCACTACATCGACCCCGCGCTCTGCATCGACTGCGGCGCCTGCGGCGCCGTCTGCCCCGTCGAATGCATCCTCGACGACGACGGCGACATCTGCCGCAAGTTCGCCAAGAAGGAGTGGCCCAAAGCCGTCGTCGACCCCGACAAGTGCATCGGCTCCGGCTGCGAACTCTGCATCAACGTCTGCCCCTTCGAAGCGCTCGAGCTCGACTTCACCGAAAGCGCCTCCGACTTCTTCGGCCAGGCCGTCGTGATCGAGAAAAACTGCACCGGCTGCCGCCTTTGCGAACAGTCCTGCGGCTGGGACGCCGTCCACATCTTCCCCGAGCGCCCCATGCTCAAAAAGCTCCACTACCCCGGCGACAAGCCCACCCCCGGCCAGGAAAAATTCCTCCGCAGCAAAACCCCCACCGCCGTCTAACCCCACCCAAAACATCACCGCCACCCACGCCCCACCTCCGTCATACCCGCGCTGGCAGGAATGACGGAAGACGGAAGCGTGAACAGGCCCTAGTTGGCTAGGACGGGTTCGGGGGCCGCCACGGGGGCGGTGTTGAACACGAACTCGCCGTTGGCGTGATCGATTTGGATCGCGGTCTGCTCGGGGAACTCGTTGGCGAGCAGCAGCTTGCTCAGCGGGTTTTCGATGCGGCGCTGGAAGACGCGGCGTAGGGGGCGCGCGCCGAAGGCCGGGTCGAGCCCCTCGGCGGCGAGCGCACGGCGGGCGGCGTCGGTCAGCTCGAGACTGCGGTCCAGCTCGGCGAGCCGCGCCGACTCCTCGGCCGCGATCAGATCGACGATCTCCAGCAGCTCCGCTTCGTTGAGCGGGTCGAAGGCGACGATTTCGTCGATGCGGTTGAGGAACTCGGGGCGGAAGAAGTCGCGCAGCGCGCGCTCGGCCGCGCGGTTGGCCAGGCGCGACTGCTCGTCGCGCGCTTCGCCGTCCTGGCGGAAGCCGACCGCGCTCTGCGGGCGGCTTTGGGTGCCGAGGTTGCTGGTCATGATCACCACCGTGTTGCGGAAGTCCACGGTGCGGCCCTGGCCATCGGTGATCCGCCCGTCGTCGAGCACCTGCAACAGCAGGTTGAAGACGTCGGGGTGAGCTTTTTCGATCTCGTCGAGCAGGACGACGCGGAAGGGGCGGCGGCGGACCAGTTCGGTCAGGCCGCCGGCGTCGTCGTAGCCGACGTAGCCGGGCGGCGCACCGATGATTCGGCTGACGGTGTGGCGCTCCTGGTATTCGGACATATCGAGCCGCACCAGCGCGTCTTCACTGTCGAAGAGCAGCTCGGCCAGCGCCTTGGCCAGCTCGGTTTTGCCCACGCCGGTGGGGCCGACGAAGATGAACGAACCCATCGGGCGGGTCGGATCCTTGAGTCCGGCGTGGGCGCGGCGCATCGCGTCGGCGACGACCGAGACGGCGGCGTGCTGGCCGATCACGCGGCGGTGCAGGTCTTCTTCGATCCGCAGCATGCGGGTCTGGTCGTCGGCGAGCATTCGCGAGACGGGGATGCCGGTCATCTCGCCGACCAGTTCGGCGATGTCGGCCTCGACGACCTCTTGGCGGCGGGGGTGCTGGGCGTCCCATTGCTCGCGCGCGCCGCGGTAGGTCTCCAGAATCTGGAGCAGTTCCTGCTTGATTCGCGCGGCCGCCTCGTAGTCCTGGCGCTGGGCGGCGGCTTCCTGCTCGTCGCGCAGCTCGTCGACGCGGCGTTGCAGCTCGGCGACGCCATCGGGCGGCGACTGGTTGGCGATCACCAGCCGCGAGGCGGCTTCGTCCATCAGATCGATCGCCTTGTCGGGGAGGCGGCGCTCGGTCAGGTAGCGGTGGCTGAGCCGCGCCGCGGCGTCGAGCGCGGCGTCGTTGATCTCGACCTTGTGGTGGGCGACGTAGCGCGGGCGGATCGCGCGGAGGATTTCGATCGTTTCCTCGACCGAAGGCTCGTCGAGGTAGACGGGCGCGAAGCGGCGTTCGAGCGCGGAGTCTTTTTCGATGTGCTTGCGGTACTCGTCGAGCGTGGTCGCGCCGACGACGCGCAGCTCGCCGCGAGCGAGGGGCGGCTTGAGCATGTTGGCGGCGTCGATCGCGCCCTCCGCGCCGCCCGCGCCGACGACGGTGTGCAGCTCGTCGATGAACAGGATCACCTCGCCGTCGGACTCGCGCACCTCGTCGATCACCGACTGGAGGCGCTCCTCGAACTCGCCGCGGAACTTCGCACCGGCCAGCAGCATGCCCATATCGAGCGCCATGATGCGCTTGCCGCGCAGGTTTTCGGGCACATCGCCGTCGCTGATTCGCTGCGCCAGGCCTTCGGCGATGGCGGTCTTGCCCACGCCGGCCTCACCGATGATCACCGGGTTGTTCTTGGTGCGGCGGTTGAGGATCTGGAGCACGCGGCGGATTTCGGTCTCGCGGCCGATCACCGGGTCCAGCTTGTCCTCCGCGGCGAGGCGGGTGATGTCGGTCGCGTAGCGGCCGAGCGAATTGTATTTCGACTCGGCGTTGCGCGCGTCGACGCGGCGGTTGCCGCGAATCTGCTGTAGCGCAGCGTAGAGCCGCTCGCGGGTGATCTCGTAGTGGCGCAGAATCTGCGCGGCTTCGCCGTCCTCCACGCCAGCTGCGGCGATCAGCAGGTGCTCGACGCCCACGTACTCATCGTTGAGTCGGTCGGCCTCGGCGTTGGCCGCCTCGAGCAGCTGCGCGATGCGCGGAGTGACGGTCAGTTGCACGGCGTCGTAGGAGAGCTTGGGCGTGCGGTCCAGCGCCGCCTCGGCGTCCTGCCGCAGCCGCCCGCGGTCGATCTCGAGCGCGTTGAGCAGCTGCGCGGCGAGGCCGTCCTCGACGGAGGCGATCACGGCGAGCAGGTGCTCGACATCCCACTGCGCGTGGCGCTTGCGGCGCACGAGCTGCTGGCTTTCGGCGAGCAGCCGCTGGGCCTGTTCAGTGAAACGGTCGTTGCGCATCATCTGGTTCACTCCCTTCGGCGGGCGCGTCGGCCCGATGCACTGCCCGGGCCGGCTTCGAGTCGGGGCAGGGCGGGCAGGCGTTGGTCGCGCTGGCGCTGCAATGCCTCGCGCAGCGCCGCGTTTTCGGCTTCGAGTTGCGACATCTGCTCGCGCATCCGCAGGATGATGTCGGCGCCGGCGACATTGACGCCGAGCTCGCCGATCAGGCGGCGGATCAGGCGCAGCCGCGCGATGTCGGCCTCCGAGTAGATGCGCTGGCGGCCGCTGGAGCGGGCGGGGCGAATTAGCCCCTCGCGCTCGTAGCCGCGCAGCGTCTGCTGGTGGACGCCGACCATCTGGGCGGCGATTCGCATCGTGAAGATTGGGGCGGTGTCGTCTGGCATCAGTCATCGCTCCCCTCTGTCGCTTCGTCGGGCTGCTCGAGCGCGCGCAGCCGGCGGAACAGCTCAAGCTGTTCGGGACCGAGCGGGTCGGGCAGTTGCAGGCTGGCGCGAGCGAACAGGTCGCCGCGCTCGCCGCGTTTGCCCTGCTTGCCTCGTTTGCCTCGTTTGCCCCGCGCTCTGCTCCGCAGACGGGGCATGCCCTGGCCGGCCAAGCGGAAGACGCGCCCGTTCTGGGTGCCCTGCGGGATGCGCAGCGCGACGCGCCCGGTCAGAGTGGGTACGGCGACCTCGCCGCCCAGCGCCGCCGTGGCGATTGGCAGCTCCGCGTCGGTATAGAGGTCGTCGCCCTTACGCTCGAAGCGCGGATCGTCTTCAACGGTGATCACGAGGTAGAGGTCGCCGACCGCGCCGCCCGGTCCCGCCGCGCCCTTGCCGCTGACTTTGACCCGGCTGCCGGTCGCAACGCCGGGCGGGATTTTGACCTCGATTCGCGAGAAGCGCGGCGAGTCCGCCCCGCCTCCGCTTCTGTCCCCGCTTCTGGGCGCCTGGATCGTGCGCGACGCGCCGTGAAACGCCTCGCGCAGGCTGACGGTGATGGGGTGCTCGATGTCGCGCCCCTGTGGAGCGGGCGATCCGCCGCCGAAGCCGCTGAAGACGCCCTCGAAGAGGCCGCCCAGACCGCCGAGGTCGGCCTGCTCCACGCGGAAGCGCGCGCCGCCGTGATGTCCGAACGGGCCGAAACCGCCGCCCGAATGCCCGCCAGGTTGTCCGCCGGGCTGCTGGAAGCCGAACGCGCCGTTGCGCTCCATTTGCTCGAGCTGCTCGGCGTGCTCCCAGCGCTCGCCCCACTTGTCGTAGGCGGCGCGCTTCTTGTCGTCGCCGAGCACCTCGTGCGCCGAGTTGATCTGCTTGAAGCGATCCTCGGCCTCCGCGTCGCCGCCCGTCACATCGGGGTGGTAGCGCCGCGCCAGCCGCCGGTAGGCGGACTGGATCTCCTTTTGGGAGGCGCTGCGGGGGACGCCGAGGATTTCGTAGAAATCGGAGGGCATGGCGGTGCTCCAGAACTGAGTGTGATCCTATCAGATATTCTGTGATTCCTAATAGTTGACTGAAATACACTCAGCTTTATTGACAGGTTCGAAGCATCAGCATAGATTTGACCCATCAGCGACGCCGCACCAACCAAACCGACAGGCGGCGCGCAGGAAAGGACGGACGGAAATGGCAAAGCTCGTGATTCGGGATCCCTTCGCGGAGTTCGGCGACCTGTTCGACAACGCCTTCGGGCGGGCCTGGGCGGACTCGTTCGCGCGGCTGCCGGGCGCGCGCCCGGCGGTCGGCGCCGCCGGCCCGGCCGGGATGCCGGTGAACATCTACGACACCGAGGACGGCGTGGGGATCGAGGCCTGGGTGCCCGGCTTCACGCAGGACGAGGTGGAGGTGACGTTCGAGGACGGCCAGCTGACGGTCCGGGCGGAGAAGCAGTCGGAGGGCTCCGACGAGGCGGAAGGCGAGGGCCGCCGCTACCGGCGGCGCGAGGCGGCCTACCAGTCGCTGGAGCGCAGCTTCCATGTCGGCGGCGACTTCGACAGCGAGGGCATCAGCGGCGACCTGCGCAACGGGGTGCTGGACCTGCAGCTGAAGCGCGCGCAGAAGTCGGAGTCGCGGCGCATCCCGATCGCCGGCGCGTAGCCCAAACCGCCGAGGACGGCGCAGACTGAAGCCCGCCGCACAAGAACGGCGGGCTTCCGCGCGCTTGACGCTGCGCGGGGGGGCAGGGAAGCTGTGGGCATGGCGGGGCGGATGCTGGCGCTGGTGCCGGATGAGACTGCGCGCGCGCAGATTGATCTGCTGCGCGCGCTCTACGACCGCGAGCGGGTTGAGGACACGCCGCCGCATATCCCGCTGACCGATGAGGTCGCCACTCCCTACCCGCTCGATGAGCTGGCGCAGATGGTGGAGATCATCCTCTCCTTGTTTCAGCCGTTCATGCTTGAGCTGGCGCGGCCTACGGCGTGGTTCGACGGCGACCAGCATCTGCTGCAGATTGTGGCCGAGCAGGGCGACGGGGAGGCGCAGCGGCTGGCGGCGATGCTCTACCGCGATCTGTTTCCGGATTTCGAGCCGCAGCCGCCCTTCCGCTCGCGTTCACCGATCGCGCGCACGGCGCTCACGCTGGGCCGCTTTACGCGCGAGGCGGAGGCGCAGGGCGCGGCGGCCGCGCTGGCCGAGCAGCGCTACTTTCTGGTTGTGACCCACGCGGGCATCTTCGACGGCGGCGAATCGGGCGCCTGGCAGCTGCGCCGCGCGCTGCCGCTGGGCGGGGGAATTCTGGAGGGCTGATCCACGCCGGCGACGGGTTGCGTAGAGTAGCCTTTGAGCGCAGGGATCAACGCCGCGCGGCAAGCGCGAGCGCCCGGGAGGTGCGGTATGCCGGTAATCACCGTCTCCAGCCAGTACGGCGGCGGAGCGCGCGATGTGTCGCGCCTGCTCAGCCGGCAACTCGGCCTCGAATACGTGGACCAGGCCGTGCTGGTCGACGCCTCGCGGGAGTTGGGCCGCACCGTGAGCGAGGTCGCGGAGCGCGACGAGCGCACCGATTCGCTGCGCACGCGGCTGGGCAATTTTCTCCAGCGCGCGCTGGAGCGCTCGGCGGCGGGCGGGGCGATCGACCCGATGCTGGGCGCGGGCAATCTCGAGCTGATGCTCTCGCAGAGCTACCAGGAGCTCTCGGACGGGGGCTCGGGCGTGGTCGACGACCGCAGCGTGCTGGCCACGACCAGCGACATCATCACGAGCGTCGCGCAGCGCGGGCATGTGGTGATCATGGGGCGCGGCAGCCAGATGATTCTGCGGGAGATGCCGGGCGTGACCCATGTGCAGCTGGTCGCCGAGCCGGAGATCGCGATCTCGCGGGTGAGCAGTTGGGAGTCGCTCGACCGCGAGACCGCCGTGCGGCGGATCGAGGAGTTCAACAAGGGTCGGGCCGATTTCCACAAGAAGTTCTGGAATGTCGATGTCTGGTCGCCGCTGCTCTACGACCTGGTGATCAACACGACGAATCTGAGCTACGCGCAGGCGACGGATCTGATTGCGGCGGCGGCGGAGGCGAAGGACGCGGCGGCGGCGCGGGGCTGAGGCTGAGGGGCTGGGCCGCGCCTGGCGGGTTCCTGCCTGCGCAGGAATGACGGAAGGGCGCAGGGGTGACGGTTGGGGGCGCGTGGGGTGACGGGTGGGGAGTGGACGGTTGGATCGTGACACGACGGCTGGTGGTCGCTCGTTGCCTCCTACCCCCCACCTAACCTCCCCCTGGAAGGGGGGAGGGATGAATTGGGGAAGGGGTGGGTGTGGGGTATAGGTGCTGGGGGCGGCGAGATAGCCGTGGGGGCGCGGGTTCCTGCCTGCGCAGGAATGACGGAGGGGGCGCAGCGGTGACGGTGGAGGACGCAGCGGTGACGGTGGGGGCGCGGGGGTGACGGTTGGGGCGGAAGTGAGAACAGGCCTTAGCTGGCGCCCAGGCTGCGGAGGACGGCCTCGGCGCGCTCGATTCTTGGGGTCATTCCGAACGGACCGTGGATTTGCAGGCCCTCGGCGTCGAGCTCTTCGGGGCCGCCGACGGCCTCGCGGTAGCGCTGCAGGGCGGGGTGATCCTCGCCGATCAGGCCGATCAGCACTTCCTCCGTGGCGTCGCGCCAGCGCATGAAGTCGTCGGTGGTGGGACCGATCGCGCGGATGTAGCGGGCGCGGGCCATGGCGTGCTGAATTGGCTGCGAGGGGGTCACGCGCTGATCATACCGCAGCGCCGCGCGGCGCGGACCAAAACTCGCTCTCGCCGTCGCTCCAGCGCAGCGCCAAGCGCTCCGACCAGGCCGCGGCGACGCGCGGGGGCACGGCGAACGCGACGGGATCGCCGGGGATGCCGCGGCTCATCTGCACGCCGTCCTCGAGTGGGTGGGCGTAGAGATTGCGCCGCACGCCCTCGCGTCGGAAGCCGTACTTACGGTAAAGCTCAAGCGCGGCTGCGTTGGAGACGCGCAGGTCGAGCCGCAGCAATTCGACCGGCAGCCGCTCGGCCAGGCGGAGCACGCTGAGCAGCGTCAGCTCGCCCAGCCCGCGCCGCTGCAAATCCGGCTGCACCGCGATCGTGGCCAGATAGAGGTCGTCCAGCACGTGCCAGCAGCCGAACATGCTCAGCAGCGCGCCGTCGTGTTCGAGCAGGTAGAGGATGCTCACGCGGGAGCTGTCGAGCTCCCCGCGCAGCGTCTTGGCGCTCCAGCCGCTGGCGCCGAAGGTGCGCTGCTGGAGCGCCGCGACAGGCTCGACATCGGCGGCGTCCAGCGGACGGAGGACCAGATCCGCGGGGGTCATTTGGCGCGCCTCCCGCTGCAATGATCCCCACGCGATATGCGCCGGGCGAGTCAACGCTATACTCCCACGAGTGATGTTCCGTCCGACAGAAAGCCGCGCCGCGAGCGACGGCTCCGCCCCTACAGCGCCTACCGCGCCAGGTTTGCGCTCGTGACCGCGCCGGCGATCCCCGCAGCGGCGAGTCCGCGTTTTCGGCTGCGAATGCCCGCGTCGGTGGCGATCGTGCTGCGCATTCTGCTCTTCGCGCGGCCTTACTGGCGCGGACTGCTGGTGACGGCGATTTCCATTCTGGGCGCGGCGGCCTTCGCCGTGGCCAGCCCGCTGCTGCTGCGCTGGGCGGTGGACCAGGCGATCGGCACCGAGCTCGTGGGCGAGCAGACGATCATCGCGATCTCGGCCTGGCTGGTCGCGATCGCGGCGCTGGCGCTGGTCGGGGCGGCGCTGCTGCGCGGCATCTCGATGTTCCTCCAGCGCTACCTCGCGGAGTGGGTCGGGCAGACCGTCGCCTACGACCTGCGCAACGCGATCTACGAGCGGCTGCAAACGCTCTCGTTCCGCTTCCACGACGCTTCGGAGACGGGCCAGATTATGGTCCGCGCGACGCAGGATGTCGAAGTGGTGCGGATGTTCATCAACTTCGGCGGCGTGCAGCTGGCCTTCACGCTGGTGCTGGCGATCGCGACGGTCGCCCTGATGCTGGTGGCCGACTGGCAGCTGACGCTGATCGTGTTCGGCTTCCTGACCGTGATCGCGGTCCGCTCGGCGATCGTCGCGCGGCGGCTGCGGCCGATCTGGAACGATGTGCAGGAGTCGCAGGCGCAGCTGGGCACGGTGCTGCAAGAGGCGCTTTCGGGCATTCGCGTGG
Source organism: Dehalococcoidia bacterium (assembly GCA_965203165.1). GTDB lineage: Bacteria > Chloroflexota > Dehalococcoidia > Bin125 > Bin125 > CATQGW01. Next base: position 2,212,632 of record OZ241849.1, on the reverse strand, counting down.
TCAAGGCGTTCGGGCGGCACGAGCACGAGGGGCGCAAGTTCGGCGGCACGGCGGACTGGCTGGAGCGGCGCTCGCACGACGCTTCGATGGTGCAGGCGGTCAACATGCCGCTGATGACGATGCTCGGCGCGCTGGCGATCGTGGCGGTGATCTGGGTGGGCGGGCGCAAGGTGCTGGGCGGCGATCTGACGGTCGGCGAAGTGACGATGTTCCTGATGTATCTGACGGTGCTGCAGATGCCGATTCGGGGGCTGGGCTGGATGGTGATGATGGTGCCGCGCGCGGCGACGGCGGGGATGCGCATCTTCGAGATCCTCGACCAGGAGTCGGAGGTCAACGATCGCCCGGGGGCGGCGGCGGTCGAGAATCCGCGCGGCCACCTGCGCTTCCGCGGGGTCTCGTTCGCCTACGATCCGCGCTCGCCGGTGCTGAACGAGATCGAGATTGAGGCGCAGCCGGGCGAGCTGATCGCGCTGTTGGGCCGCACCGGCTCGGGCAAGTCGACGGTGGTCAATCTGGTGCCGCGCTTCTACGATGTGAGCGCGGGCTCGGTGGAGTTCGACGGGCGCGATGTGCGCGACTGGCCGCTGGAAGCGCTGCGCCGGCAGGTGGCGATCGTGCAGCAGGAGGTCTTTCTCTTCGCCGCCACGCTGCGCGAGAACATCGCTTACGGTCGGCCGGACGCGACGCAGGAGGAGATCGAGGCGGCGGCGATGCTGGCGCGCATTCACCCCTTCATCTCGCGCCTGCCCGAGGGCTACGACACCTGGGTGGGGGAACGCGGGGCGAACTTCTCGGGCGGGCAGAAGCAGCGGATCGCGATCGCGCGGGCGCTGCTGATGGATCCGCGCGTGCTGATCTTCGACGACTCCACATCGTCGGTCGACGCCGCGACCGAGTTCGAGATCCAGCAGGCGATGGCGGCGCTGATGAAGGGGCGCACGACCTTCGTGATTGCGCACCGGCTGCGCTCGGTGCGCGAGGCGGATCAGATTCTGGTGCTCGATCAGGGTCGGATCGTGCAGCGCGGGCGGCACCACGAGCTGCTGGAAGAGGGCGGGCTCTACCGCGAGATTTACGATCTCGAGCTGCGTGATCAGGAATCGGCGGGCGCGGGCACTCTGGCAGCGGCGGGAGCGAGCTGATGGGCATGATGGGCGGCGGGATGGCGGGCGGCTGGTCCAGCAATCTGGGCGGCGGCGGGCATGGGCCGCGCAGCAGCTGGGCCTCTTCGGCGTCGATGGCGGACGGCTGGGACAAGGAATACGGCTCGCTCTACAACCCCGATCTGATCCGCCGCTTCGGCGCATACATCCGCCCGCACCGACGGGCGTTGCTCGCCGCGATCGTCGCCAACGCGATCTTCGCCGTCGCCTTTAATGTGCAGGTGCTGGTGGTTTACCGCGCGCTGTCCGACGCGCTGGACACGGGCGAGCTGAGCCGGCTGAACTGGATTGCGGGCGCGTTCATCGTGATCGTGCTGGTCTCCTGGCTCGCCGAGTTTGTGCGGCAGTGGCTGATGGCCAATGTGGGGCATCCGATCCTGCGCCGCATGCGGCAGGATGTGTTCGACCACCTGATGCGGCTCGAGCACCGCTTCTACGACCGGGGCGAGGTCGGCGCGATCATGTCGCGGGTCACCTCCGATGTGCAGGTGCTGCAGGAGATGCTGACCTCCGGCGTGCTGACGGTGATCGGCGACATTTTCGGGCTGGTGATCATCGTGGCGGTGATGATGGTGATCGACTGGCAGCTGGCGCTGGTGGCGATGGCGGTGCTGCCGATTCTGGTCGTGGCGATGGCGTTCTGGAGCAAGCGGGCGCGCAAGGCGTTCCTCGAAACGCGGGTCGCGATTGCCGCGGTCAACAGCACGCTCAACGAGGATCTGAACGGCGTGCGGGTGGTGCAGAGCCTCAACCGGGAGCGGGAGAACGCGCGGCGCTTCGACCGGATCAACAACTGGAATCTGCGCGCCACGCGGCGGGCCGGGCTGCTCTCGGCGGCGATTATGCCGCTGGTCGAAATTCTGATTGCGGCGGCGACGGCGCTGATCATCGTGGTCGCGGCGATTCGGCTCGACGCCGGGGGGATCGCGCCGGAGATCGGCATCGCGGCGATCGTCGCGTTCGCCATCGGCATCCAGCGCTTCTTCGACCCGGTGCGCGATCTGGTGCTGCAGTACACGATGTTCCAGCGCGCGATGGCGGGGGCGGAGCGCGTCTTCGAGGTGCTCGACACCGAGCCGGAGATCGAGGACGCGGCGGATGCGGAAGACCTGCCCGACATCGCCGGGCATGTGCATTTCGACAATGTCTCGCTCGAATACGTCGAGGGCGTGCGGGTGCTCTTCGACCTCGATCTCGAGGTGCAGCCGGGCGAGACCGTGGCGCTGGTCGGCGAGACGGGCGCGGGCAAGACCTCGATCACCTCGCTGCTGACGCGCAACTACGACGTGACGGAGGGCGCGGTGCGGATCGACGATCATGATGTGCGGGGCGTCAGCCGCGCCTCGCTGGTGCGGCGGGTCGGCGTGGTGCTGCAGGAGCCGTTCCTGTTCACCGGCACGGTGCTGGACAACATCCTCTACGGGGACTTGCAGGCGACGCGCGAGCAGGCGGAGGCCGCGGCCAAGGTGGTCGGGGCGGACGAGTGGATTCGGCGTCTGCCGCAGGGCTACGACACGCCGCTGGCGGAGCGCGCGCAGAATCTCTCGATCGGCCAGCGGCAGCTGATCGCGTTCGCCCGGGCGATCCTTTCGGATCCGCGCATTCTGGTGCTCGACGAAGCCACGGCGAATGTCGATTCACATACCGAAGCGCTGATTCAGGCGGCGATCGCCAGGCTGCTGCGCGGGCGCACCGCCTTTGTGATCGCGCACCGGCTGAGCACGATTCGCTCGGTGGACCGGATCATCGTGCTGGAATACGGGCGGATCATCGAGCAGGGCAGCCACGACGAGCTGCTCGCGCGCGACGGCCACTACGCGGAGCTCTACCGGATGATGTACGCGGAGCAGGAGGATCACTCGGATTTCGACGAGGCGTCGGCGCTGGCGGTGCTGGATCGCATGCGCGCCCGAGCCCAAAACGGCGCAGGCTCGGCGGTGGCGCAGCCTGCTGCGGTCGGCGGCTAGAGCCTGTCCACACTCCGCTCCTCTCATCACCCCCGCACAAAAAAGATCCGTCACCCCTGCGCAAAATTAGATCCGTCATAGCCGCGCTCGCTGCGGGTATCTCGCCGCGCCGCGCACCAAGCCACCTCTACGCCCAACACACCCCGCGCCCCCACGGCGAACTAGCCGCGGCAAGCGCGGCTATGACGGAATTGCGAACACGCCCCCCAACCCGGCAGATGCGCTTCAGCCCCCCCCCGCGTCGCTGCTGTCGAACAGCGTAGGATGCTCAGCGCTGGTCGGCGGCGTGCGCCCCAGGTGCCGCCAGGCGGACGGACGAGCAATCCGCCCTCTCGGCGTGCGCGAGAGAAAGCCCAACTGAAGCAGGTACGGCTCGTAGACATCCATAATCGTGTCCGTCTCTTCGGCAATCGCCGCCGCCAGCGTGTCGAGCCCGACCGGCCCCCCGTCGAACTGCTCGATCAGCGTCCGCAACAACCCCCGATCCCGCTCGTCGAGACCCAGCTCGTCGATCTGCAACTGCGTCAGCGCCGCATCCGCGACCTGCGCCGTGATCACCCCGTCGGCGCGCACCTCCGCGTAGTCCCGCACCCGCTTCAGCAGCCGATTGGCGATGCGCGGCGTGCCCCGCGCGCGTCGCGCCAGCGTGTCACGCCCCTCCGGCTCGAGCGGCACGTTGAGCGCCACCGCGCTGCGCTCAACGACCTGCTCCAACTCCGACGCGCTGTAGAAATCGAGCCGCTGCACAATCCCGAAGCGGTCGCGCAGCGGCGACGAGAGCAGCGCGAAGCGGGTCGTCGCGCCGACCAGCGTGAACGGCTTGACCGCCAGCCGCAGGCTGCGCGCCGCCGGACCCTTGCCGATCAGCACATCGAGCGCAAAATCCTCCATCGCCGGGTACAGCACCTCCTCCACGCCGCGCGGCAGGCGGTGGATCTCGTCGAGAAACAGCACATCATGCGCCGAAAGCGTGCTGAGAATGCTGGCCAGATCGCCGGGCCGCTGGATCGCGGGTCCCGACGACGGCCGCAGGCTCACGCCCAACTCGGCGGAGATAATCCGCGCCAGCGTCGTCTTGCCCAGACCCGGCGGACCGTAGAGCAGCACATGGTCGAGCGGCTCCTCGCGCCGCTGCGCCGCGTCAATCGCGATCCGCAGCGCCTCGTGGACGGTGGTCTGACCGACGAAATCTGCCAGCCGAGTCGGGCGCAGCGACGACTCCGCCGCGTCGCGCTCAATGTCGAAGCTGCCCCCCACCACGCGCCCCTGCGCCGCGCCCTCTTCCGAGACCGTCTCCGACGACTGCTCGCCGTCTGCCGCTTCGGCGTCCTCGGGCGGATCCTGCTCGTCGCCGCGCTCGTCGCTCATCTCGCTCATCGCCGCCCGCCGCGCTGGAGAAAGGCGTTGCGCGCGGCCACCGCGTGCGGATGCAGCAGCGCTCCCCCGGTCAGCTGCGCGATCATCCGACGCTCCAGAAAGAGCGCCGCCGCCGCTTGCAAATCCTGCCGCGACGCCGCCGCGACGCTCTCCAGACCCGGATCGCGCGCCACCTTCTGCGGATCAATCTTGTCCGCCAGAAACACCGCCAGCGCCTCATCCGACAAATCGGGGTGCGCGGTCGTGTGATGGCGGATCGCGCTCAGCAGGTCCGCGTCTTCAATGCCCAGATCGCGTTCGGCGTGCAGCGCCGCGAGCGGGCCGTGCAGGATGATCGGCGCGTCGAGCTCGGCCTCCCCGATCGGCAGCCCCGCGGCGCGCGCCCGCTCCAGCAGCTCGCCGCCCTTCAGGTGGCGGAAGATGTCGTGCCCCGCCGCGCCCGCCGCGCAGCGCTGTGGATCCAGCTCGTGAATCTGCGCCAGCCGCACCGCGCCGTCGATCACCCGCTGGGTGTGCTCGCGCAGCCAGGCGGGGCGGTCGGACAGCTCGGCCTCGAAGCGCGCCCGCGCCGCCCTGAGACTCACCCCGCCACTCACCCCACTCACCCCACTCACCTTGCCAACTCGCTTTCGTCGAGCCGGCAGCCGAGAAACTCCGCAATCTCGCGCGCCGCCGAAAGCGCCTCGCCGTCCGTCGGGAAGCGCCCAATCGAGAGCTGCGAGCCGCCCTCCAGCTCAATCACATTGGTGAACGAGCTGGTGAAGAGCAGCAAAATCGGACGCGCCCGCCGCACCCGCACCTTCAACTGCTCGACGGCGTCCAGCTCGAACTCCCAGTCGCGCTGGTACAGCCAGAGCATCGACTGATGAACGCGCGCCCGGTCATCCTTGAGGTCGAACTCGACGACCAGCACATCCCCGCCGACCGCGCCCAGCAGCGCCCAGAGAATGCCGCCCCCGAAATAGCCGATCGCCGCGCCGATCAAAATCGGAGTCAGCGCGCCGTCCTCCGTGCCCAGCAGCAGCAGCGCGATCATCGCGCCGATCACGCCCGGCACCGCCCCGTACACCCAGGTCGGCGCCGGCGACCAGAACGTGCGCAGGCGCAACGTATCCTGATCCGGGTAATCCAGCCGCGCGATCGAGGTGCGCTGCGGCTGCTGCTCCTCCGGCTCGGGCGCGCGCCGTCGTCGTCTACGGGCCATAGCGTGAGGCTAACCGATGGATGTCTGGGCGGCACTGCTGTGGACCGACGCCCCGCTCTGGGTCTGGCTGGCCATCATCGGCGTGTCGGCCGGGCTGTCAGTCGCCGGCCTGCTGATCAGCCGCTGGTTCCACCGCCGGCGGAGCGGGTGATGGCGAAGAGACCAAGACCCGCCACCCGCGCGCTCACCTTTCTCGCCACCCCCGTGCGAGCAAGATCCGTCATACCAGCGCCCACTCCATCGTGCCCGCGCAAAATGAGATCCGCCATACCCGCGCTCGCCGCGGGTATCTCGCCGTGACCGGCACCAAGCCTCCATACAACCCCCTGCCCTATGCTCCGCCAATGCGCCTCCTCACCCTCGCCGCCGCCGCGCTCGCCGCCCTTCTCCTCACCATCGCGCTGGCAAACGCTCAAGAGCCGCCCGAACCCCAAACCGCCACCCGCCTCGAACCCGGCATCAACCTGATCGGCTGGGTCGGCGAGCCAACCTCCGTCTCGCAACTCTTCGACGAAATCCCCCAGCTCGAGGTGGTCTGGGCCTGGGACGCCGAGCTGGACGACTGGATCGTCGCCGGCCGCGGCGCCCCCGAAGGGCTAGGTTGGCTTTGGCGAGTGAGTCCCGGCATGGGCTTGCGGCTGGCTGTGGGCGGCGAAGAGCCGTTCCTCTGGCAACGCTCCACCGAGCCGACCAGCGGCCTGGTCGAGCTGCGCACCGGCTGGAACCTGGTCGCCTGGAGCGGCGCTGACGGCGCCCCCATCGAACAGGTCGCCAAAGGCATCGGCTGGTCCCTACGCGAGTTGCGCCGCTGGAACGCGGCCAACCAGCGCTGGACCACTTGGACCTCTCCCGAACGCTCGGCGCAACTGATCGCAGCCAGCGCCGCCGATCAGGGCGCAACGGACAAAGAGTCCGATCCCGTCACCGTGCGCCGCGGCGAAGCCCTCTGGGTCAATGTCGCCCGCTCCGTCAACTGGCTTCAACCCACCGACATTCTGCCCCGCCTGGTCTTCCCCGGGGGCGCATCCGATGAGTTGCAAGCGCGCGTCCGCGAGGACCTGGAGTCCGTGCTCGCATTCTTCGGCCAGCAGTACGGCATCCAGGCGAACCCCACCGATTTCACCATCTACATCCACAAGGACGCTGACGCCCTAATCCAAGCCTTCAAAGACGACGGCGCCCATATTGACGATGCGGCTGCGGCACATATACGCGCGGGTGCAGCGACTGCTCATGTCACGGCCGGCGGAGACATCGTCATTCCGCAGACTCGCTGGCTGGAAGGAAGCCGGACAACCAGTGATATCGCCTGGGTTCGCTACACGCTGACGCACGAGTATTTCCACGTCCTCGAGGACCACTTGGTAGGCGACGAATACCTAAGCGGACTTGACCCTTGGCGGCCTCTATGGCTCATCGAAGGCGGCGCAGAATGGGTCGCGAGCCATCACCAAGTATTCGACGGCTCAAACACGTGGGAGGTTGCCCGTGAAGGACAGCTGCCCGCCATCACTGAGGATACGCCGAGCCTGCGCAGCACAGAGTACCGCAATGCAGCTTGGGAATACACGCTTGGTTGGCTCGCCATTGATCGGCTTACCAGAGAGGCCGACATCGGCCGCTACGTCGAATTTTGGCGCCAGCTGGCGCCAACAGAGATCGGCCCGCACGGCCGCTGGGCATCATCGCCCGGCTGGCGAACGGCGTTTCAGGAGATATTTGGGCGTTCCGTGTCGAGCTTCTACGCCGACTTCGAGGCTTGGCAGCAAGAGCAGGCGGCGGCGAGCGGGGCAACTGCAAACCCCGGCGACGATGACGCACGCTGGATTCGCGGTCGGGTGACCGACGAAAGCGGCGCCCCCGTCACTGGCGCCTTGGTGGGCGCTAGCCAGGTTGAGCGCGGTGTCCTCGAGCTCCTGGGAGGAAAAGCCGAAACCGGCGCCGATGGCGCGTTCGCGGTTCGCGCGCCTCGAGACGGCGACTACCTCATCCAGTTCTACTTCGCCGCCGACTGCTCTCTCTACTACAGCGAAGGAGAATTGATCGGCGGTTCGGTATGGCAAAAGGCGCAAACCATCACGGTGGCTGGATCGGATGTGCGGGGCGTGAACATTCGACTGCCGCAGAATGCGTGCGGTCAGATTCGCGGACAGGTCGTCAACGCCGCTGGCGAACCCCTGGCCGGCGTTTCTATCACCCGTGGTGGTGGTCTTTGCGCGTACCCGCAGCAAACAGCGTCCGATGGAACATTCACAGTGGCTGTGGACAACAGCGACGATTACGCTCTGTCTCTTCGTCTTACCGATAGCTGCACCATCCACTACCGTTCGGGCGAGTCGACCTTGACCTTGCTGCATATCGGCTACGGAACGCAGATCGGGATCGCAGACAACGGCGTCAACGGTCTCCGACTGCAAGTGCCGTCGGATCTCTGCCGACATCGAGTGGGTGGCAGCGTCGAGGGCATCGAGCGTTTTCTCAGCAGTTCGGAAGAGGAAGTGGTCGTCTTGCTTTGCCGGGCAGTCGACACTTTGTGCGTAACGCGTCGACATCTCGATCGCGATGGATCGTTCACTGTCGCAGTCCCGACGGCTGGATCATACTGGCTCGAGTACTACCTCGACGGCTGCTACCTCTACTACAGTCCGACCGGGTTGACCGGCAACATCGCGGAAGCGATGCGATTCAATGCTGGCGAGCGTGATGTGCGGACCGGGCACCGACGAGTGCCGGCCGGGCTGTGCGGCCAGTAGATCAGTGGATCAGTGGCGGGCGCGGGGCTTGGTGGCTGGTCACGGCGAGATACCCGCGGCAAGCGCGGGTATGACGGTGATGTAGGCGCGGGTATGACGGGGTTACTGCGCAGGAACGGCGGTGGCCCACACCCCTCACCTTCCCCGTGGGGAGGGTGGGATGCGGGAACGGCGAGGTCCGCCCGCCCTAAATCTCCAGCAACTCCGCCACCTTCTCGCGGTGGTGATCCGCGTCGCCCCACATCAGCTCCGCCATCTTCTGGCGCCGGAAGTACAGCTGGATGATGTACTCCTTCGTGAAGCCGATCCCGCCGTGGATCTGCTGCCCGTGCGCCACCACCCGCCGCGTCGCGTCCGAGCACCACGCCTTGGCCATCGAAACCTGCAGCGCCGCGTCCGGCTCCTGCTCGGTGACCGCCCAGGCCGCGCGGTACATGATGAAGCGCGAGCCGTCGACATCCGTCACCATGTCCGCCGCCTTGTGCTGAATCGCCTGGAACGAGCCGATCGGCCGGCCGAACTGGATGCGCTCCTTGGCGTAGTCGACGCTGATCTCGAAGTCGCGCTGCGCCAGACCCACGAGGTAGGCGCAGTAGGCCACGGTCCAGTACTGCTTGGCGGCCTCGATCATCGGCCAGGCGTTGCCCTCTTCGCCGAGCAGCGCGTCGCCGCCGACCCGCACATTCTCCAGCTGCACCTCGCACTGCTTGTCCGCCGCGATCGTCTTGAGCACCGTGCTGCTCACGCCGTCCGCGTTGCCCGGCACGAGGAACAGGCTCACGCCCTCGTCGCCCGACGATCCCGCCCGCCGCGCCGCCACCAGAATCGTGTCCGCCACATGCGCGTCGGGGATGAACAGCTTCGTCCCGTTGATCACGTAGCCGTCGCCGTCCGTCTCGTAGGTCGTCTCGATGCCCTCCGAGTCGAAGCGCGCGCTCGGCTCGGTCAGCGCGAAGGTCATCACCAGATCGCCCGCCGCGACCTTGGGGCAGACTTCCTGCTTCTGCGCGTCGCTGCCGATCGCCTCCACGAAGCCGGCCGTGAGCACCGTGCCGATGTAGGGCCCGGGCACCAGCGCGCGGCCGAACTCCTCCAGCAGCACGCAGAGGTCCAGCAGCGTCATCCCCGTGCCGCCGTACTCCTCCGCGGTGATCAGCCCCATCCAGCCCTGCTCGGCCATCCCCCGCCAGAGGTCGTCGGTGTAGCCCCGCTCGTCCTCCTCCATCTCGCGCACCAACTGCTCGGTGCACTCGTTGGTCAGAAAGTCGCGCGCGAAATTCTTCAGCAGTTCCTGTTCTTCGGTCAGGCCCAGGTCCATCGGATTCCTCCTGCCCGCGCGGTCGACGCGGCTTTCGATCTGCGGAGACGGTCGGGCGCGCGCAGGCCAAGCGAACCGGGCGTCGGCGCGCCGCACAATCGGGAAGATACCCCATCGCCCCGTTGCGCGCCATATTCCGCGCGACGCTACGGCGGCGCACAGCTAAGCTACCGCTCGTGCGCGTCGCAATCCGCCTGCTTTCTCTGACGCTGCCGCTCCTCGCGGCGGTCTGGCTGCTCATGTCCTCGGCAGAGGCGAGCGCCGTCTACACCCGCAGCGTCGATTTGAGCGGCGGCGAGCGCGCCGCCCTGTTCCCTCTGCCGACCACAGCCGGCGATACCTGGACGCTGCGGATCGACGGCACGGAACGAGCGGTCTCGCTCGAGGTGCTCGATCCGCGCAGCGGCGCGCCCGCCGCGCGCACCGCCTTCGGCCTGGGCGGGATGCACTGGACCGCGCCGCAGACCGGCGTTTGGTCAGTGCGGGCCTCGATCGCGGGCGCGACCAAACCCCTGACGTTGACGCTCGTTGCGCGGCGGCAGGTCGACGGCGATGGCCACCCCTCGCGCCCCACAGCGGTTTCGCTGAGCGGCGCCAACCCCGCCACGGCGCAGGGCGCGATCAACTGGGCCGGCGACGCCGACTGGTTTGCCGTGGGAATGAGCGCGCGCAACAGCTACACGATCTACACAATGCTGGGCACGCTCGACGCCACACGTGGCGACATCCTGCTGCCCGGCGACAACGCGCCCATGCCGCTCCCGCTGCACCAGAACGGCAAAACGCTGTTCAGCGCCGTCTCGCCCGAAGCCGACGGCGCGGCGCTGATCCGCATTGCCGGCCTGGGCGAAGGCGTGGGCAGCTATGTGCTGGGCGTGACGCCGCGCGGCGATGCGCCGCATCCGCCCGTGCAGACCGCCGCGCCGCCCGCCCGGGAGAACCGACTGCGCGGCGCCCGCGCGGCGGCCGAACCGGGCGAACTGGCCTTCGAGCTGATCGGCGATTGGGGCGCGCTCGACGCCTCACGGCGCGTGGGCGTCTGGCTCGATACCAATGCCGACGGCCGCTGGGATCTTGCGCTGGTCACGCGCGACGGCTGGGAAGCGCGGCTTTGGTCGGTCGCAGAGCGGCGCTGGTTGGCGGGCGCAACGCAAATCGGCTCGCGCGGCTTCGATTCGCTCATCCTGCGCACCTCGGCGCGCGACTTCGGCGAGCGCGTGCGCTGGCAGGCGGCCGCGCACCATCCCCAAGACGGCTGGCAGCCGGGCGCGGCGAGCGTGCTGGAACCGCAGCCGCCGATCCCACAGAGGGGGGGCAACTGGTCGGTCTTGTCCTGGCTTGTCGCACCGGCCGCCGATCGCGCCGCCGTGCTGCGCACGATTGGCGTCGGCGCGCAGCTGGAGGGACAGCCCGTCGTGGTGCTGGACCCCGGCCACGGCGGGCGGCAACTCGGCGCATCCAAACACGGGCTGATCGAGTCGCACTCCAATTGGACGATTACTCAGGCAGTGCGCGAGCAGCTCGAAGCGGCGGGCGTGCATGTCGTGCTCACGCGCGAGGGCGATACGCCGGCAAGCCTTAACTTCAGCGGCGATCTCGGCCGCCCCGATCTCCATGCGCGGGTCGAGACGGCGCATCTAGCCAAAGCCGACTTGTTCGTCTCGATCCACTCCAACGGCGCGCCCGACCCGCGCGCGGCGGGCCTGCAAGCCTGGGTCGTCTCCGGCTTGGCCGGCAACCCGGAGCTGAACGCCGATCTCGGTCAATGGATGCTCGACGCAATGGACGCCCGGCTCGGGCAGTTGGATTACAGAGTGCCGTCCCGCCTGATCGGCGCCTCCTGCTGGACGAAGCTGCTCGGCCACTGCGATCCGCTCTATGTCCTCGCGCCGTTCCTGCTCGTCGACCATGCCGCCGCGCTGGCCTGGGATGCCGATCCGGAGGCGATGGGGCTGAGCGACGATCCCTGGGCCTCGCCTCGCACCCCGGATCATCCGACCAATTGGCGCTTCACCCAGGGCCTGCCGCCGATCGACCTGGTGGATCCGCAGCACTGGACGGGCCCGGCCTCGGTCTTCCGCGGCACAATGATGCCTGCTGTGCTGCTGGAGCTGCTGTTTATCTCAAACGAGACCGATGCCGCCGTATTGCGCAGTCCCGCCGGCCGCGACGCCCTCGCGCAGGGCGTCGCCGACGGCATCATCACCTGGCTGCGCCGCGAGGACCGCCTGCCGTAGTTAGGTGCGCGGCGCGTCGAGCGGGTCGAGGCTATCGAAGCCCCGGCCCCCTAGCACCCAGTCGCGTCGCTGTCCCGAGGCTGCGCGCCTACAGCACACCCTCCCAGAGGGCGCGCTCTTGGGCGCGCCAGTCGTATTCAACGCGGATATTGTCGCCGAAGACCAGCTGCGCGCGCCCCTCGGAGTCGTAAGCCGGGAACCCATGCGACTCGGTCGAGGGATCGCCGTGGCGGGCGAACGCCAGCCAAGCGTCCATCACCCTTCCCGACAGCGCCGCCGCCTCGGGGCCCGAGCCGGCGAACTCCGCGGCATCCTCGTAGGTGCCGAAGACGAACGGGATGTCCAGCGCGTGGCAGGAGCCCAGCGCGCCGCCCAGCGCCGGCGACTTCCAGTCGAACAGGTACATGAACGTGCCCCGCTCCTGCGCCGATTGCGCGTCGGCCAGCCGCAGCGCGGGGATCGTAAACAGCTGGTCCCCCGCCGCGGCGTCGCCGATATCGGCCGCTTCGGCCGGCTCGGAGCGCGCCAGCCGCGCCGCGCGGTAGGCGTCGTAGGCGCTGCGTCCGTCGAGCCCCATCGCCTCCAGCCGCGCGACCACATCCTCCTCGTTGGGCGGGTCCCCGGGCAGCATCGCCGTGAACAGCTTCCACTCGTCGTCGAGGTAGCCGACCAGCGTCTGCACGCCGCGCGACTGCCCGGCCGCAATCGCGTCAATCGCCCGCGCAGTCAGAAACTCGCCGTCGACCACCGGCGTGAAGCGCATCTCGGCCGTGCCGCCCTCCGCGATCGCGGCGAACATCTCCGCTTCCATTTCGCCCTGCTTTTCGAGGATCGTCTCGACCGGCAGGGCGCGCAGCGCGTCGACATCGTCCGGCGCGACGCCGAGCCGTTCGAGGAAGGACGCGCCGACCGCTTCGGCGTCGGCCAATGCCATCGTGTGATGCCCCGCCCCGCTCTGCGGAATCGCGCGCCGAAACAGCCCCGCCGCTTCGGGCGAGGCCATCAGCGTGGCCACGCTCATCCCGCCGGCCGACTCGCCGAAGATCGTCACGTTGTCCGGGTCGCCGCCGAAGTTGGCGATGTTCTCCCGCACCCAACGCAGCGCCGCGATCTGGTCGCGCATCCCGAAATTGGTCTCGCCCAACGCCGGCGCGTGCAGGAAGCCGAGCGCGCCGAGTCGGTAGTTGATCGTCACCACCACGACATCGCCGCGATCGGCCAGCGTCGCGCCCGCGTAGTAAGGCTCGCTGCCTGAGCCGATCGTAAAGCCGCCGCCGTGAATCCAGACCAGCGTCGGACGCCGCGCGCCGTCGACGCCCGGCGTCCAGACATTGAGAAAGAGGCAGTCCTCGCTCTGCGGCTGGGGAAACGAGCCGAGCAGCTCTTCCAACCCGTCGTTGGAAATCTGCGGCGCGATCGCGCCGAAATCGCCGGCGTCGCGCACGCCCTCCCAGCCGGGATGCGGCTGCGGCGCGCGAAAGCGCAAATCCCCCACCGGCGGCGCGGCGTAAGGAATGCCGCGAAAGACGCACAGCCCGTCCTCCTCAAAGCCCCCCACGCTCCCTGCGGCAGTCTCGGCAATCGCGTCCATGGCGCTCTCCCTTCGCAATGCGCAGCTAGGCTAGCGCCACCGTCGCAGCCCCGTTGAGGCGCACACGGCTCGGAGTCGGAGAACTCGGCATGCGAACGCGAATCAGCCGGCCGTGGGCAAAATCCGCCCGCAGCGCCACGCTGCTCTGCCTGGCTGTTGCCGCCGCTGTCGCGCTGGCCGCCGCCTGCCGCGATCCGCTGCCGGATGTCGGCCAAGCGCCTGCAACGGAAGCTCGGCCTGCGAACGATGGCGCGGAAGCGGATAGGTCGGTCTGCAATCCGCAAGAGAACGCCATGCTGGAATTGCGCCGGGCGCGGCTCTTTCGACTGATCCTGCTGGTCAGCCAGCTGGAGGTTGCCGTCCGCAGCAGCGAGCAGTTGCTCTCTTTGGAAGATGTCCCAATCTTCCCGCTGAACGCAGAGCACCGCGCGCTCCTGTGGACGGACGCGGTGGAGATCGAAGCAACCTTGAGGGGAATTGACGCTGTGCTCGACGAGATGCCCTACGAGGAGGGGCAAGAGCTGCGGATTCGACGCCATCCGCTGAAGCTGGCAAGCGCCGCATGGGCCGACTGGCTTGTCCAGCTCATTGAGCGGGGTGAGGAGGCGCTCGACGAGCAACCCGAATCGCCGATCCCGCAGAAAACGCGCGATCTGTTCAACGGGCTGCTCTCAGAGATTGATTCCCTCAGCACTCAGAGCGCCTGCCCGGAATCACCCGAAGACGGCGCGACGAGCGGGGACACCGCGGGCGGCGTCCGCACCCACCCCACGATCCTACGCATGCTGACAGTGATCAGCATGATGGAGAGCAAGGTGCGATCAACGATTTGCGTCGCAGTGGGCTGTCCATTGCTGCGCGGCGACGCGCCGCTGACGGCTGAGGAACGCGCCGCCCTGGCTCACGCCTCGTCCCGGCTGTACACGCTGAACAATCTCGCGTGGGAGCTGCGATCCACGGGCACAGATCCGTTGCCGCAGGCGCTCCGCGTCAACCTGGAAGCCGCCCCCGTGCCGCTCGACGAGCTGACGTATCAATGGGCCGTGTTCGCCCGAGGCCGAGCCATCGGCTCGCCCGATGCGTTGCTACAGCGCATCCACTACGGCATCCTCGGAGTCCAGACCACGCTCTTCAACATCTACGCGCGCCACTTCCCTTTTCCCTAAGGCCCGCTCACACTAACCACCTACCACCCAGCAACACCCACCCCGCCCCCACCCGTCATTCCTGCGCAGGCAGGAACCCACGCGACCTCCAGCGTCAGTGCGCGCCTCAGCATCCCGACGGTCCCCCTTGGGGCCTATTCACGCTAATCGCGCACTCCACCACCCTTCTGCCCGTCATACCGCGCGAACAAGATCCGTCATACCCACGCTTGCCGAGGGTATCTCGCCGCACTCACCACCCACCCAGCAACACCCACCCCTTCCCCAATTCATCCCTCCCCCCTTCCAGGGGGGAGGTTAGGTGGGGGGTGGAACGCCACGAGCCAGCACACCAATCGCGCCGCGCCCTGATCACCCCCGCGCCTCTGTCACGCCCCTACCCCCTCCGTCACTCCCGTACCCCTCTGTCACACCCCCCGCCATCATTCCCGCACCCCTCCGTCATTCCTGCGCAGGCAGGAATAACCGATCTGGCGCACCCGCCCCCTCGCTCAGACGATCACGCCGTCCCAGACGCCCAGCTCCGCGCCCCGCCAGTCGCGCTCCACCCGCACATTGTCGCCCAGCACCGCGATCGGCTTGCTCTCCGCGTCCCAGGCCGGCGCTTCGACCGCGCCGTTGGCCGGATCGCCGCTGCGCGCGAACGCCAGCCAGGTGTCCATCGTCGTCTCCGCCAGCGCGTCCGCCGCCGGCCCGCTGCCGGCGAAGTTGGGCGCGGTCCCGTGCGTGCCGAAGACGAACGGGATCTCCAGCGCATGGCAGGAGCCCAGCTTGCCGTCCAGGCCGGGCGACTTCCAGTCGAACAGGTAGGCGTAGGTCGGCGCGCGCGAGGTCTGCGCGTCGGCCAGCCGCAAGCCCGGCACCCGCAGCATCACATCCCCGATCACCGCGATGAAAATCTCGCCCGGCGAGTCGTCCTCGCCCCGCTCGCGCCGCGCCGCGCGGTAGGCCGCGTACGCCGCGCGCCCGTCAGGGTGGATCGCGCTCAGCCCCGCGATCACGTCTTCCTCCGCAGGATCCTCAGACACCGCGGCGATGATCATCTTCATCTCTTCGTCGAGTGAGCCGACCAGCGTCGCGATGCCGTCCGCCGAACCCTCGCGGATGTGCTCGATCGGCAGCTTCGAGAGGAATTGCCCGTCGATCACCGGCTGGAACGGCATCTGCGGCGTCGGCGAGGCCGCGCCGCTCATCTCGCCCGCCGCCAGCGGGTCAACCGAGACGGAGGCCGCCAGCACATCCTCGGTCGAGGCGGCCCGCAGCGCGTCGACATCGTCGGGATCGACGCCCAGATGCTCGGCGAAGCGCCGCCCCGTCGCCTCCGTCTCCTCCATCGTCAGCGCGTTGTGCGCCGCGCCGCTCTGCGGAATCGCCTTGTGAAACAGCCCCGCCGCTTCGGGCGAAGCCATCAGCGAGCCGACGCTCATCCCGCCCGCCGACTCCCCGAAGATCGTCACGTTGCCCGCATCGCCGCCGAAGTTCGCGATGTTCTCCCGCACCCAGCGCAGCGCCGCGATCTGATCGCGCATCCCGAAATTGGTCTCGCCCAGCGCCGGCAGATTGACGAACCCGAAAGCCCCCAGCCGGTAGTTGATCGTGACGATCACCACATCGCCGCGCGAAGCCAGATTCGCGCCGTCGTAGTAGGCCTCGCTGCCCGAACCGATCGTGAACGCGCCGCCGTGAATCCAGACCATCACCGGCCGCGCCCCGCTCAGGCCGGGCGTCCAGACATTGAGGTAGAGGCAGTCCTCGCTCTGCGGCTGCGGCGGATCGGGCGGGGGCAGCAGATCATCGAGCACCGGATTCGAGACCTGCGGCGCGATCGGGCTGAACGCCGCCGCGGCGCGCACGCCCTCCCACGGCTCGACCGGCTGCGGCGGGCGGAAGCGCAAATCGCCCACCGGCGGCGCGGCGTAGGGAATGCCGCGGAAGACGCACAGCCCGCCCTCCTCCGTTCCCTCGACGTTCCCTGCGCTGGTCTCGGCAATTGCGCTCATCGTCGCACCCTTTCGCATCCGATCCGGTTGATCGGCGGTAGTCTAGGCGAAATCCAACCGGTTGGCGCGCGCAGCAGAGCGGAGGCGGCAGAACATGGCAAGCGATATTACCGTCGGCGGCACGGGCATCTCGATCGACGCGCTGCAACGACTCGACCGGCACCTGCTCGAGCGCTACATCGAGCCCCAGAAAATCGCCGGCTGCCTCACGCTGATCAGCCGCCGCGGCGAAATCGCCCACCTCTCCGCACTGGGCATGATGGACCGCGAGCGCGGCCTGCCGATGGCGGCCGACACCATCTTCCGCATCTACTCGATGACCAAGCCGATCACCTCGGTCGCGCTGATGATGCTCTTCGAGCGCGGCGCATTCCAACTCTCCGACCCCGTCTCGCGCTTCATCCCCCAATGGAACAATCTGCGCGTGATGACCGGCGGCGAGTACCCCGACTACGCGACCGCCCCGGCCGAGCGCCCGATGACCGTGCGCGACCTGCTCTCGCACCAGTCGGGCCTGACCTACGGCTTCATGGAGGGACCGCTCGAAGCCGGCTACTTCAAACACGAGGTCTACCAGGCCGGCGCGATGCGCGGACGCGATCTGCAATCGATGATCGACCGCCTGGCCGAACTGCCGCTCAAATTCTCGCCCGGCGATCACTGGAACTACGGCGTCTCGACCGATGTGTGTGGTTATCTCGTACAAGAGATTTCCGGGCGCCGCTTCGACGAGTATCTGCGCGAGCAGATCTTCGAGCCGCTGGGGATGGACGATACCGGCTTCTACGTCCCCGCCGACAAACAGCAGCGCCTGGCCGCCAACTACGAACGGGGCGCCGACAAACAGCTGCGCGCGATCGATACGTTCGGCGCAAACCAGTACCTGGAAGAGCCGACCTTCCTGTCGGGCGGCGGCGGCCTGGTCTCGACCGCGCAGGATTACCAGCGCTTCTGCCAGATGCTGCTCAACGGCGGCGAGCTGGACGGCGCGCGGATCCTGGGCCCCAAAACCATCGACCTGATGACGATGAACCACCTCCCCAATAACGCCGATCTCAGCGAGCGCGCGCTCGGCACCTGGAGCGAAACCGCCAACGACGGCGTCGGTTTCGGCCTCGGCTTCGCCGTACTGCTCAATCTCCCCAGAACCCAAAACGTCGGCTCAGTCGGCGAATACTACTGGGGCGGCGCCGCCAGCACCATCTTCTGGATCGACCCCGCCGAAGACCTCATCGCCATCTTCATGACCCAGTTCATGCCCAGCGGCACCTTCAACTTCCGCGGCCAAATCAAGCAACTCCTCTACCCCGGCCTTGTGGAGTGAGCGAAGGGGACAGCCTGCTAAACTGGCACCCCGCGCGGAATGCGCTCGGCACAGGAGGCGACAGATGTCGGCGTTTGACGGAACTGATCACCCGAGCGATCGGATGCCTGAGTACCAGCGTGTGGCGTCCGAAGGCGGCCTCAGCCTGAAGCGGAAGACGAAGAGGCTGGAGGCACTGACAGTCGTCCTGCTGCCAGGCGAGCCAGTGCTCGCTCTTACCGCAGGGACGCAAGAAGGACACCTCCGCGAGAGCCTCATCGCGCTGACTGATCGCCGCATCCTCATCCTGAAGAACGATCCGAAGGAGGCGGTCTCACTGGATCTCGCTCGAGTCCACAGGGTCACAGCGACTCAGGGCACCAACATCGGGCAACTGGAAATCTGGCTTCAGGACATGAAATGGACGGTCAATCTCGCTCACTCGAACAGCGTGATGCTCTTCGCCCGGCGAGCGGATGCGGCGCGACTGGATCGGGCAGATCCCCATTCGGCTTCCAGAGCACAGCTGGACTATCGGGATGTGACGCCAGTCACACAGGTCGAACCACCACGCGCAATGCCGGCAACTGCGTTGCCGGCATTCGAGCATGATCCCAAGCAATTGGGCCACGCCGTGCCTGAAGTTCGCCAGATCCAGGCTGGTCGGAAACCAGCTGAACAGCCCCAGCCTCCTCTCCCGCCGCAGGTTGGAGATGTGGTCGATCCCGGCGAACAAGTCGTGTTCTTCACCACTGCGGCCGATGCCGATCTGGCGGCACTCATCGCTCTCACAGATCGACGTGTCCTCGTCGTCGCGAGGACAACATCGGGCGACACTCAAACGATGGCCGCCGATCTCGATCAGATCAAATCGATCTCTGGCCAGGTCGGTGCAACCTTCGGATCGGTCCAGGTCGACGACGGCAGACAGACCTGGTCGATCCCGCTGATCCAGAACGACATGGTGGAGCCGTTCGTTAACCGTGTACAGGAGGCGATCGAAGCGCGCCGGCCACCCGCGCCACCATTAGCCAGCCCGACCCCCGGCGGGTCGGTAACGATGAACGTCGCCGATGAGCTCGAGAAGTTGGCCTCCCTGCTTGAGCGCGGTATCCTCACTCCCGAGGAGTTCGCGCAGCAGAAGGCGAAGCTGCTGGGGCTGTAGGATAGCTGGACCACAGCTAGCAGAGCGATGCTCCGCAAGGACATGTTTCTGCTGTAGCGCGTGGGCGGCAGGCACCGAGAGCAGACGGAGGTAAGCAGTGAAGCCGTTCAAGAGCCTGTCAATTCCGGAGCAAAACGCGGAAGTCGCGCGGATCATTGCCCACTGCAACACTGACACCGCAATGATCGGTGGCGCGATAAAGCATGTCGGCGAGGTTCTCGAAACCGACGAAATTCTGATCGCCATGGTTTCGGGCTCTGTCGAGTGGTCCGTGTTGGCTAAGAGGTCCATCAATCTGGGGTTGGGGAGCCCTCTACCACAACTGATAGCGCTCACCGATCGACGCATCGTGGCTGTGCGGAAACGTGTGTTTGGGCGTGCCGATGCTACGTCCTTCCGGCTTGACCAGATCGGCGAGGTGACAGGAAGGACTGGCATCTTGGAGAGCGCTATCCACATCCGGATGCTCGGTGAAACGAGGGTGATCGGGAGTGTACGTAAAGGCTCTGTCGCCCCGTTTGTGGAGTGTGCGATGAACGCCATCGGCGCAAGTCGGTCAACATTGGATGACGAGGTAAGTCCCTCTGCCTCCGCGGAAGCGCTGTCACCGCCAGACTACGCCGAGGCCAGCCCGCCGACGGCTGTCTCTAGCCCTGCCCCGCCCCCTGGTCCCGAGGATGTGCCCGAAGAAGCCTCAACCAGTCAGATCGCTGACGAGCTCGAGAAGCTGGCCTCGCTGATGGAGCGCGGCATCCTCACCCCAGAGGAGTTCGCTCACCAGAAAGCGAAGCTACTTCAAGGGTAGTCCTGCGGGTTCTGACCGAGATCGACTTCTGCGGTGTGCGTTCGCGCCGTGCCACAGAGGTACGATGAAAAGGAGTCGCGCGGATCGAATCAACTGCGCATGAGTGGAGGATTGATGTGGATATTGGCTGGGACGACAGACTTTGGGCCATCGCCGTGCCGTTGATCATCCTCGCCGTTGACGCCGCGCGTCGGGCTGCGATCCATCTGCTCCTCTCATGGAAAGCCGCGGCTTGGTGGAATCAGGTGGTGATGAACACTCACGACAAGAAGCACCATGAGTTTGAAAACGAACAGCGCCAACTTGATGAGCGACAGGACGCCGCTTTAGTTGCGCTCCACCCGCAGCCGATGCGCCACAGCGACTCACCAACGATCACGTACATTGCGCAGGAGCTGACCCGACTGCGCCAGCGTCTAGACGTGATGCGCATAGAAGACCACGCACGATATGAGGCTGAATCAGCTCGCTCCCAGTTCTCGGACTTCCGGATCGTCTGGCTCTGGCTGCGGAGCTGTGGCAATCCTAAGGTGAAGCTTGACGGCGGCACGACGAGGCGATTCATGGAACGAGCAGACTTAGATGCACAGACACAGGCAAGAGTCGGGACTGACACTGCACCGCCCGGCCCTGCTGGGTCGGTCGGCGAGATCCCTGGCGCGCCAACAGCGCCTCCAAGCGCGCCATCACCAGCTATGGCTGTGACAACACAAGGCGTGATCGTGCTGCCCGCGCCCACAGTGCTGATCACGGAGCAGCTTGAGCGCCTCGCGGTTCTCCGCGAGCGCGGCGCGCTCACACCGGACGAGTTCGCCAAGCTGAAGGCACTCCTCCTGGATTTCTGAGTCCGATCTGGCCTCATCGCGAGGCGGAGCATCCGGACCGGCATCAGCCGGAACGAGTGCCCCGCCGCGCCGCTACAATGGCGCAGAGAGCCAGATGGATGAGCGGAGGGTCGGCGATGGGCAAGCCTGATCTGCTCGAGCAGATGCTGTCGGAGAAGCTCGGCGACGATCCGGAGTTCGAGGCGCGGGCGCGCAAGCGCTTTGAGCAGAGTGCGCTTGTCCGCACGTTGGCGCTCGAGCAGAACGCCGTCAGCTTCGATCCCACAGCGGGGGCGATCCTCGCGCGCATCTACGAACGCGGCCACGCCACCTGCGAGGACCTCGCCGACTGGCTCGAATCGCCCGAAGAGTGGATCGCCTTCTCGCGCCTGCAACGCGCGCGATTGCTCTACGACTCGGGCACTGAGTTCACCGTCTCCCCCTTCGGACGCCGGTTGATCCACCGCATCCTGAACGGCGACAGCGTCGGATGAAGCGCGAACCATCGCGTGCGGAGCGGAGCCTCGTGGCGAGGTTCCGGGCCCGTCGAGCCACCGAGGCAACGCTGGCGTTGGAGGTCACGCTGCTGGGCGATGGCAGAGGCACGCCGGAGTACCAGAAGCGGCTGGAGTTGCAAGAGCGGCTTGAGCGGCACCCGTTCGTCTCGCATGTCACCATTCCGGAAGTGCTCCACGACCGCTATCCGGATGCCAGCGCGGACGAAGTTGAGCGCAGCGCAATCGAGCAGGCCGACATCGTGCTCTGTCTCGAAGGCCCGCGTCGCCTGCCGCTCGGCTTCTACACTGAAATCGTCAGCTACTTCGGCGGCACCCACCCCGACAAGTGGTTTTACTGCCGCCCTGTCGACCGAGAACAAATGACATCTCCCGAGCCGCTGGTCGCAGCATTGGCGCGTCCCGTGCTCAAGAGCATCGACACGTTTGACTACGATCCCGGCGAATGGGAAATGTGCGGGCGAATCACCATAGCCTGCGAAGAGCGAATCGAGCGTGTGGCCCACCGACTCCTCGATCAGCACCTGTCCGACTAGCGCCGCGGGCCGCCCACAGCGCAGCTGATTGGCTAGACTGCGGCCCAAGCGCCCCTACAGCGGAGCGAGGCTGCCATGACCGAGATTCCCAACCCTCTCCCCACCTACGACCAGCTGCCCTACGCAGCGGGCAATCCGCCCAAGACCGCCTGGGGCCTGTTCGGCGACGACGACCAGGTGGGCATGTTCAACCTCCAGACGCCGGAGCGCATCGTGCAGGCGGCGCAGCTGGTGCGCAAAGGCAAAATGTTTCCGATGAACTGGGACCAGTCGCAGCCCTCGCCGCCGCTCTACAACCGCGGCGCGGTGCGCCACACGGTAATGCGCCGCGCCGGCTTCGGGCACCACGGCGACGATGTGCTGGACAACTTCTACACCCAGCAGTCGTCGCAGTGGGACGCGCTGACCCACGTGGGCGATTTCGAGCACGGCTTCTGGGGCGGCGTGACCAACGAGTGGCTGATCGAGAACCGCGCCGCGCCCAAGCTGGGCATCGAGCACTGGGCCCGGCGCGGCATCGCCGGGCGCGCCGTGCTGCTCGACCTCGGCCGCTGGTATGAGACGCAGGGGCGGCCGCTCCAGTTCGACGAGACGTTCCGCATCCCCGTCGACGATGTCGAGGCCTGCCGCGCCGCGCAGGGCGTCGAGTTTCAGGACGGCGACGTCGTGCTGATTCGGCTGGGCTGGATCTCCTGGTACGAGCGGCAGGGCCTGGGCGTCAAGCAGGCGCTCTCCCAGATGACCAACCTGGCCTTCCCCGGCCTGGCCTGCGCCGAGGACATGGCCGCCTACTGGTTCGACCGCCATGTCTCCGCGCTCTGCTCCGACAACCCCGCGCTGGAGGCCTGGCCGCCGCCCAACTTCGCCGACCCCGACGGCTTCCTGCACCACTGGATCATCGGCCGCTTCGGGATGGCGATCGGCGAGATGTTCGTGCTCGATCATCTGGCCGACGACTGCGCCGAAGACGGGGTCTACGAGAGCTTCTTCGCCGCCGCGCCGCTCAACGTCACGGGCGGCACGGGCAGCCCGCCCAACGCGCTGGCGATCAAGTAGCAGCCGAAGCTGCGCAGGCGGCAGATAGACTATGTCCGTCGTTCGCGGTTGAAGGGAAACAGAGCCGCCGTATGCCCGACACGCAGATCGAGGTCGTCCAGGGCGACATCACTGCCCAGGACACCGACGCCATCGTCAACGCCGCCAACAACCACCTCTGGATGGGGGCGGGCTCGGCGGGCGCGATCGTGCGCGCCGGCGGGCGCGAGATCGAAGACGAGGCGATGCGCCAGGCGCCGATCGCGGTCGGCGAGTCGATCGTGACCGGCAGCGGCGCGCTGCCCGCGCAGCACGTGATCCACGCCGCGGCGATGGGCCAGGACCTGCTCACCTCCGGCGAGAACATCCGCGCCGCGACCGACAGCGCGCTGCGCCGCGCGGAAGAGCTGCAACTCTCCTCCGTCTCCTTCCCGGCGCTGGGCACCGGCGTGGGCGGCTTTCCGATCGATCAGGCCGCCGAGATCATGATCGCGGTCGCGCGGCAGCATTCGGGTGGGCAGCGCTCGGTGCGCATCGTTCGCTTCGTGCTCTTCGACGAACCCACCTACGCCGCATTTCAGGCCGCCGCCGAGGCGGCGGAAGGGAGCTCCGAAGCATGAGCCGCCGCATCGAAACTTGCACGCTCGAGCTGCGCGAGGGCGGAGCCTGGAGCGCCGTGACGACACTGCGCGACGCGGAGTGGACCGGCTTCGCCCCGGCCGGCTGCGGCGTGGACCAGGGGCGGGTGATCGCCACGCCGGCGGAGGCCGAACACCCCGCGTTCGACCCCGATGCGCCCGACCGCACGTTCCGCCTGGTCAGCCCGGCCGGTGAGCCGCTCTTCGAGTTTCTCGGCTACGTGGACGACCGCCGCCCGCGCCGCAAGGGCGCGATCATCCTGGGCATCAGCACGACGCCCGAGCTGCTCGGTGCGTGGGTCCAGGAGCTCGCCGGGGCGAGCGGAGACTGACGCTCGGTAGACTGCCCATATGCCCCATTACACCGGATCGGGGGACGACGGCACCACCACGTTGTGGGGCGGCGGGCGCATCCCCAAGTCGCACCCACAGCCCGAAGCGTTCGGCGCGATCGACGAAGCGACCAGCGCGATCGGGCTGGGCCGCGCGCTGGCCTGCGGCGAGCGCACCAACCCGATCGCCCTCGAGCTGCAGCGCCGTCTCTACCTGATCATGGCCGAGCTCGCCGTCGCCCCCGGCAAGCCGATCCCCGACGATTTCGCCACGCAGCCCGAGCACGTGGCGCAGCTCGAGGGTTGGGCGGCCGAACTCGAGACGCTGGCGCCCCCGCCGGGCGAATTCATCATTCCCGGCGAAGCGGCCGGCGCGGCGGCGTTGGACCTGGCGCGCACCACCGTGCGGCGGGCGGAGCGCGAGACGATCCGGCTGCGCGAGGCCGAGCATCAGGTGAACCCGGAGACGATCCGCTGGCTCAACCGCGCCTCCTCGGTGCTCTTCGACCTGGCCCGCTACGAGGAAGCGCAGGCCGGCCGCGCCAGCCGCCCAGCCTCCCAATCGGGCAACCCAGACTGAGCGGCGAGCAGATGCCCTCCGACAGCACCCTCGCATTCATCTCGGAAGACGCCAGCCTCGCCCTCGCGCGCGTCTCGGCAGACGGCGCGGAGCCGCCCGAGACGCGCCTGGCGATGGAGCGCGAGGGGCTGCTCTTCATGTGGCCCACCTGGTCGCCGGATGGAGAGTCGATCGCGGTCAGCGCCAGCTCGCACCGGCAGGATGATCCGCGCCTCGAGCTGTGGCGGGTGCCGCTCGGGGAAGGCGAAGCCGAGACGATCTACGCCAACCCCGCCGACGCCCGCCAGATCGTCGCGCCCGGCCTCGCGCACTACGTCAACTGGTCCCCCAGCGGCCGCGTGCTGGCGGTGGTCGGCAATGTGGGCAACGGCTTGGCCGCCAGCCTCGTCGCCGGCCGCGGCGGCGTGCAGCCGCGACGGCTGGTCGACGGCGCGCCGCTCTATTTCGCCTGGTCGCAAGACGGACGCGCGATGCTGGTGCATCGCGGCGCGCAGCTGCAGCTGCTCGATCTGGCCTCAGACGACGGCGAGCGGCAGCTGCTCCGCGCCCGACCCTGCTTCCGCACGCCGCTCTGGACGGTCGACGGCGCCGGGCTGCTCTACGCCGCGCCGCGCGCCGGCGGCGGCTGCACCATCGTCCGCGCCCAACGCGACCAGCGCGGCTCGGAGGAGCGCGAAGAACTCTTTGAGGTCGGCGGCGACGAGGCCGGGCCGGGCGCAAGCGCGGCGGCCTTCGTCCGCGCCCCGCAGCGCGACCGAATCGCCGTGCTGCCGCTGCCTGAAGGCGACACCGACTCGCTGGGCATCCTCAGCTACGACCTCGCCACGGGCGAGCTGCGCACCCTGAGCGAGCGCTCGGCCAACGCCGTCTACTGGGCACCGGACGGCGAATCGCTGTTCGCGTTCGAGCCGATGCCCGGGACGACCCAGATCGATCTCAGCCGCTACGACCTCGCCGGCGGGGGACCTGTGCGTCTCGCGCGCTTCCAACCCAGCGCCGAGTTCGCCTCCCTGCTCGGCTTCTTCGACCAGTTCGCGCAGTCGCACCAGATCATCTCGCCCGACGGACGCTGGATCACCTTCTCCGGGTTGTCGCTCAGCAACGGGGGCTCGGGGCGGCGCGGCTTCGGTCCGCAAAACGGCTGCTACATCGTGCCGACCGACGGCTCGGCCGCGGCCCAGCGCGTGGCCGCCGGCAGCATCGGCTTCTTCCCCGCCGCCCCGCCAGCTGCCCCGCGCGCCTCAACGCCCGGCGGCGAGTAGCAGGAACGCGCATGGCCTGCCGCACCGACTCCACCCAGCTCCTGCGCCGCCACCGCCTGCGCGTCACCCAGCAGCGGCTCGCGCTGATCGCGGCGCTGCGCCACAGCGGCGAGCACGCCACCGCCGTGGACCTGCTCGATCAGGCGCGCGGCGATGTCGCAGAGCTCGATCCGAGCACCGTCTACCGCACGCTCGGCCAGCTGCGCGACCTCGGCCTGGTCTCGCAGACCGACCTGGGCACCGGCGAGCGCACCTACCACTGGCGCGGCGGCACCCCGCACCACCACCTCGTCTGCACCATCTGCGGCCAAATCCGCGAGCTGCCGCACGACCTGCTGCGCAGCGTGTCCAACCGCCTGCGGCGCGATTTCGGCTTCCAGGCCGACATCGACCACTGGGCCGTCTACGGCCGCTGCGAAGACTGCGCCGCCACCGAGGCCCCGCCATGACTGATGCCATGACCGACAGACTGCCCGACGCCTTCACGCGCCACGCCGCCGCAGTTGAAGCGGAGATGCGCGCGACGCTGGACGCCGCCGCCGCCCGCGGCGGCCTCGATCTGCTGATCCACGACATGGCGCGCTACGCGCTCGGCTGGATTGACCGGCA
Source organism: Dehalococcoidia bacterium (assembly GCA_965203165.1). Taxonomy (GTDB): domain Bacteria; phylum Chloroflexota; class Dehalococcoidia; order Bin125; family Bin125; genus CATQGW01. Next base: position 2,186,249 of record OZ241849.1, on the reverse strand, counting down.
TGGGCAGCCCGACAGCGCCGCCGGCAAGCGCGCCCGACCCGCGCTCTGCATGCTCGGCGCGGCAGCCGTCTCCGACGATCCCGCGCGCCAGGACCGCGCCATCCACGGCGCGGCGGCGATTGAGTTCGTGCACAACTTCTCGCTCGTCCACGACGACATCCAGGATCAGGACGAGCAGCGCCGCGGGCGGCCGACGGTCTGGACGATCTGGGGCATAAGCCAGGCGATCAACGCGGGCGACGCGCTGCGCGAGCTGGGCGATCTGGCGCTGTTCCGGGCGCGCGGCGCCGGCGCGCCCGCCGACGCCGTGCTCGATGCGACCGCGCGGCTCAACCACGCCGCCCTGCGGATGATTGAAGGCCAATACCTCGACCTGACCTTTGAAGAGCGCTCCGATGTGGAGCTGGACGAGTACCTGCGGATGGTGGAGCGCAAGACGGGCGCGATGATGGGCGCCAGCCTGGCGATCGGCGCGGTGCTGGCCGGCGCGTCGGCGCAGCAGGCCGACGCGCTGCAGCAGGCCGGCGAGCGGCTCGGACGCTGCTTCCAAATCCGCGACGACTGGCTCGGCGTCTGGGGCGACGCCGCCGCGCTGGGCAAGTCCACTCAGAGCGACATCCGCCGCAAGAAAAAGTCCTACCCGATCCTCTGGACCCTGCGCAGCGCGCCGCCCGCCGTCCGCCGCGCCCTGCTCGAGGCCTGGCGGCTCGACGAACTGTCCGACGACGATGTGGCGGGCGTCCAGAGCCTGCTCGACGAGAGCAGCGCATCGGACGCCGCCAACGAAGCGGCGGAGCGCGAGTACGACGCCTTCCGCCGCGCGCTGCTCGATTGCCGGCCCCGCGCGGCGGCCGTCGCCGAGCTGGAGCAGATCGCCGCCTTCACGATGCAGCGGGATCGCTGAGATGGCCGCCGCGCAGCCCCCCGCCGACGCCGATCTGCGCCGCAGCATCCAGCGCGCCCAGCAGTGGCTGCTCAATGAGCAGGACCCGGCCGGCTTCTGGTGGGGCGAGCTTGAATCCAACGCCTCGATCACCGCCGAATACCTGCTGCTCACGCACCACCTGGGCATCGGCGACCGCGAACTGTGGGACGGCATCGCGCGCTACCTGCGCGCGCAGCAGCGCGAAGAGGGATTCTGGGCGCAGTATCTCGACGGACCGGGCGACATCAGCACATCGGTAGAGGCTTACTTCGCGCTGAAGCTGGCCGGCGACGAGCCGGACGCGCCGCACATGCTGCGCGCGCGCGAGTGGATCATCGAGCAGGGCGGCATCGCCGCCGCGCGGGTCTTCACCAAAATCTGGCTCGCGCTGTTCGGGCAGTACGACTGGGAGCAGCTGCCGGCGATGCCCGCCTGGCTCAACCTGCTGCCCAGCTGGTTTCCGATCAACCTCTACGAGTTCGCTTCCTGGGCGCGGGCGACGATCGTCGGCATCACGGTGATCATGGCGCTGCGCCCCACCGCCAGCCTGCCGGCCGGCGCGGCCGTGCCCGAGCTCTGGGCGCGGCCCGGCGACCGCGCCCGCTTCGCCGTGCCGCCGCCGCGCAAGCGGCTCTCGTGGGAGAGCGCGTTCATGGCGATCGACAGCGCGCTGCGCTTCCTCGATCGCAACCACATCCGCCCTTTCGAGCGCCGCGCTCTGGCCCAGGCCGAGCGCTGGTTGCTGGATCGGCAAGAGGCCGACGGCTGCTGGGGCGGCATTCAGCCGCCCTGGGTCTACGCGATCCTCGCGCTGCGCGCGATGGGCTACTCGCTCGACCACCCCGTGCTGCAGCGGGCGCTGCGCGGGTTCGCGCGCTTCACCTGGAACGCCGACGACTCCTCGGGCGCGCGCATGACCTGGACCGAGTCCTGCCAATCGCCGGTCTGGGACACCTGCCTCGCCGCAGTCGGCCTGCTCGATTCCGGCCTGGAACCGCAGCATGAGTCGCTCCAGCGCGCCGCCCGCTGGATGCTCGCCGAGCAGGTGCTGGGCGGCGGCGACTGGCAGATCAAGAACCCCGCCACCCCGCCGGGCGGCTGGGCCTTCGAGTTCGACAACGACGTCTACCCCGATGTGGACGACACGGCGGTGGTGATGGCGGCGCTGCAGCGCATCCCGCTGCCCGACGCGGCAGCGGAGCGCGAGCAGGCGCTCGAACGCGGCCTGCACTGGATGCTCTCGATGCAGTGCGCCAACGGCGGCTGGGGCGCGTTCGATGTCGACAACGAGCGCGCCTTTCTCAAAGCGATCCCGTTCGCCGATTTCGGGGAGCTGCTCGATCCGCCGACCGCCGACGTGACGGCGCACGCGCTCGAGCTGCTCGGGCTGCTCGGCTACAGCGGCGAATACCCGCCGGCGCGGCGCGGCCTGCGCTTCCTCTACGACTTGCAGGAGCCCGACGGCGCGTGGTGGGGCCGCTGGGGCGTCAACTACATCTACGGCCTGGGCGCCGCGCTGCCCGCGCTGGCCGCGCTGGGCGAGCCGCTCACCGCGCCGCCCGTGCGCCGCGCCGTCGAGTGGCTGATTCGCCACCAACTGCCCGACGGCGGCTGGGGCGAGAGTTGCGACAGCTACGCCGACCCGTCGCTGCGCGGCGCGGGCCCCTCCACCCCCTCGCAGACCGCCTGGGCGCTGATCGCGCTGCTCGCCGCCGGCGAAGCCGAACACGAGGCCGTCGCCCGCGGCATCGGCTACCTCATCGCGCGTCAGCGCAGCGACGGCAGCTGGGACGAAGACCACTTCACCGGCACCGGCTTCCCCTCCGATTTCATGATCAACTACCATCTCTACCGCCACTACTTCCCGCTCATGGCGCTGGGGCGCTATGAGCAAGTCGTCGCCGCCCGCTAGACTGAAACCGTCCACGCGCGCCGGAGCGCCGCGCGGGGAAGGAATCGACGCATGGCCAGGGACAGCTTGGACATCGAACTGCACGAGCTCCCTCTGGAGATCGCTCTCGGGGGACGCAGCATCCAGCTCCGCTCGCTGGAGCGCGGCGACGAGCATGCGCTGCTCGACTTCGGCCGCCGCCAGCCCGACAACGACCTGCTCTTCCTCGAGCGCGACATCACCGACGCCAGCGAAGTGGCAGCCTGGGTCGCCGACACCGACGCCGGGCGGATCCAGTCCTTCGTCGCCTTCGACGACGCGCAGATGCTCGGCTACGCCACGATCGAGCGGGGGCACCTGCGCTGGACGCGGCATGTCGCTGAGATTCGGGTGATGGTCGACATCAGCGCGCGCCGGCTGGGGTTGGGTCACGTGCTGCTGGGCATCGCCTTCGAGGGCGCGCTGGCCGCCGATGTCTCCAAGATCGTGGCGCAGATGACGCCGATCCAGATCGGCGCGCGCAAGCTCTTCGAGGGGCTCGGCTTTGAGGAGGACGCGGTCCTCTCCAAGCATGTCGAAGCCAAAGACGGGGAGCGGCACGATCTCGTGGTGATGCGCTTCGACACGACTCAGCGGCAGGTCTGCGAGGGCTGCGGCGAAGCGGTGCTCACGCTGATCCCGCTCTCCGGCCGCCAGCTGTGCTGGTCCTGCTACGAACTCGAAGATGTCGAGCTGGGCGCCGGCTGATCAAACCCGGCCGACCCGCCAGCGAAAGGCTGCAAACCATGGCCGACCGCCGCGACCACACCTACAAGATCGTCGAACTCGTCGGCTCCTCACCCGACGGCGTCGACGCCGCGATCCGCAACGCCATCGGGCGCGCCGGCGAAACGCTCAAAAACCTCGACTGGTTCGAGGTGCGCGAAATCCGCGGCGCCATGAACGACGGCGAAATCGGCTGGTTCCAGGTCAAGCTCGGCGTCGGCTTCCGCGTGCTCGACCCCGAAGACCTCAAGGCCGAGTAACCCCGCCGCCAAGGCCACTCGAGCGATCCGGGCGATGGCCGGCCGACTCCGCGAAACGCCCCAGCCGGGCGGCGCGAGCCTGCGCGACGCCTACGCTTGGTGCGCGCGCTACACCCGCCAGCACCAGGAAAACTTCACCGTCGTCTCCTGGTTTCTGCCCCGCGAACTCCGCGCCCCCATGTTCGCCGTCTACGCCTTCTGCCGCTACACCGACGACCTCGGCGACGAAGCCCCAGGCGACCGCCTCGCCCTGCTCGACGACTGGGAAACGCAGCTGCGCCGCGCATTCGACCCGGCGCCCAAGCCGCCCGACCACCCGATCGCCCTCGCCCTCGCCGACCTCGCCCAACGCAAACCGCTCAACCCCGACCCCTTCCTGCGCCTGATCGAAGCCAACCGACTCGACCAGACCAAATCCCGCTACGCCGACTTCCAGGAGCTGCTCGCCTACTGCCGACTCTCCGCCAATCCCGTCGGCGAAATGCTGCTCGCGCTCTGGGAAATCAACGACGCCGAGCGCCGCAAACTCTCCGACGCCACCTGCACCGCGCTCCAACTCGCCAACCACTGGCAGGATGTGCGCCGCGACTGGCAGGCCGGTCGGCTCTACCTGCCGCTCGACGATCTGCGCCGCTTCGGCCTCACCGAGCAGCAGATCAGCGAGCAAATCGCCGCCGGACGCTGCAACCCCGCCTTTCGCGATCTGATGCGCTACCAGGTCGACCGCGCCGAAGCCTGGTTCCGCCAGGGCGACGCCCTGGTCGCGCTCGTCCCCCGCGACCTCGCCGTCGACCTGCGCCTCTTCAGCGACGGCGGACGCGCCGTGCTGCGCGCCATCGCCGCGCAGGACTACGATGTGCTGGCCGCCCGCCCGCGCGTCGCGCGACGCCGCCGCGCCTGGCTCGCCCTGCGCGCCGCCGCCGCGCTCAAGCTCCGCTAGCCTTGCCCCGAAAATGCCTCCCATGACCACGGCCACCGACCGCGCCTACCAACGCTGCCAGAGCTTCACCCGCGCGCGCGCGACCAACTTCTACCTCGCCTTCGCCGTCCTGCCCGAAGACAAGCGCCGCGCCATCTACGCCGCCTACGCCTTCTCCGGCGCAGCCGACGACGCAGTGGACAACGCCGGCAGCGAAGCCGAGCGCCGCGCCGCCCTCGACCAGGCCCGCCGCCGCCTCGCCGCCGCCTACGACGACGGCGAGGCGAGCGGCGAACAGGACGACTGGCTCGCCCTGGCGCTGGGCGACGCCGCCCGACGCTTCGCCATCCCCCGCGACCACTTCGAGCACCTGCTGATCGGCATGGAGCAGGACCTCACCCAAACCCGCTACGCCACCTGGCAGGAACTCGAGGACTACTGCTACCGCGCCGCCTCCGTGATCGGGCTGATCTGCATCGCCATCTTCGGCTACGCCCCGGCCGACGCCGAAGAAGCCGCCGCCCGCGCCGTCGCAATGGGCAAAGCGCTCCAAATCACCAACATCATGCGCGACATCGCCGAAGACGCCCAGCGCGACCGCATCTACATCGCCCAGGAAGACCTCGCCCGCCACCGCTACAGCGAGCAGGACCTCTTCAACCACGTGCGCAACGACCAGTTCCGCGCGCTCATGGCCGACTACGCGCTGCGCGCCTACGCCCTCTATGACGAAGGCCGCCCCCTGCTCAACCTGCTCCACAGCGCGCGCAGCCGCATGTGCTGCAACGGCCTCCAGGGCGTCTACCGCCACATCCTCGACGCCATCGTCACCGCCGACTACGACATCTACTCCCGCCGCGTCGCCGCCTCCAAGCCCCAACGCCTGGCCCAACTGCTAACCCTCTGGCTCGAGGGTGCGCTCCCCAGCCAGATCCGCCTGCGCTAGGACCTGTTCACACTACGCACGGGCGAGGTGGATGAAGCCGAGGAAGAGGGCGTCGAGCTTGTCGTAGCGGATGGCGAGGTGTCGGAAGCGCTTGAGCCGGCTGAACAGCCGCTCGACGATGTTGCGTTCTTTGTAGAGTTCGCGGTCGTACTCCCAGGGTTCGCTGCGCTGCGGCATCGGCGGGACGACGGTGAGCCAGCGCAGCGCGGCGGCGAGCTCGCGGGTCGGGTCGCCCTCGTAGGTGCGATCCATCAGCAGCGCCGGCGCGCCCTGTTGTTCGCCCAACTGCTCCAGCAGTTGGCGGCCTTCGGGCGCGTCGCCCCACTGGCCCGGCGTGAGCGAGAGCGCCAGCGGGGTGTAGTCGTCGATCGCGACGACGTGCAGCTTGGTGGTCAGCCCGCCGCGCGAGCGCCCAATCGCTTGAGGCCCCCTTTTTTCGGCGCCCCCGCGCCTTGCTGGTGCACGCCGATGATCGTGCTGTCCAAGGCGGCCGCGGGAAACTCCCCCTCCGCCAGCCGCTCGCGCAGCAGTTCCGCCCAGACCCGCTGCAGCACGCCCTGCTTGGTCCAGCGGTTGAGCCGCGTGTAGATCGTGTGCCAGCGCCCGAAGCGCTCCGGCCGCGCGCGCCACTTGCAGCCCTGCTCGGCGATGTAGAGCAGCGCGTTGAGCACTTGCAGGTTGGGGATCGCGACATTGCCCCGCTGCACGGGGAACATGTGCGCGATCCGCGCGTACTGCGCCTCGGTCAGTGCTTTGCACATGGCGGCCCTCGCCGACCCGTCGCCGCCACCAGATTAGCCGCTCTCCCCCGTAGTGTGAACAGGCCCTAGGTCTGTTCGCGCTCTACCGCATTTATCCGTCGCCGATCCGCTCTGCAGCGTCGTAGGCGGCTTGCAGGTAGATTGGGTTGGGGCTGAGTTCGTACTCGCGCAGGCAGGACTCGGTGAACTTGATTGCGTGCGGGCCGGCGGCGTGGATTGCGCGGTCGATCAGGTCGTCCTGTCCGGGCAGTTCGGCGTCGGTATCGTAGGCAGGGTTCGGCTCTTCGAGCATGTACCAAGCGTACATGGCGGCACAGGCTTGCCAAGCGTAACGGGCGGCCAGCCGCGCATCGGCGTCCGAGAGATACGGTGTAACAAAACGCAACGCGCTCGGCGCGGTTACGGTGTGGACGAACACGAACGGCACCGTGCGGTCGGTCATGTACCAGTGCGCGGCGGTTTGGGTGAGATTGGACAGAAACGTCGATATGTTTTCGCCCGGCGCGGCCAGATTGATGGTATCGGCGAAGTTGGATTGTTCGCGCATTCGCAGCATGGTCTGCCAGATCAAGCCCTGGCTGACGAAGCCGGGTTCGTGCAAACGCTGAACGCCTTGCATGGCCTGCGACGGCGCGCGCGGAGCGGCAAACGCGGCGGGATCGCCGGGCAGCGTTTGCCAGGTGGAAGCCCAGTAGCCCAGGCCCTGGGCGAGTTCGTGCAAGCGCGGCGCTGTTTCGGCGTTGGTCAGGCTGCGCGCGGCGTGGGCGGTGCGGATTAGTCCGTGGGCCGCGCGGGAGATCAGCGCGGGCGCGAGGCGGGGGACCCACAAGGCGACCGCTTCGCGCCAGCCGAGTTGGTCGATCTCGCGGTCGAAAAAGGCGACCCAATCGGCGACGCGGGTTGGATCGGAAAGGGCTTCGCGCCATTCTTCGGGTGCGATTGGGGCGACGCTGCGCGGAGCTTCGTCCAGCTCTGCGCGGTAGGCCTCCAGCCAGGGGATGATGCCGTCGCCGCGCCCCATTGCGGTCATCGCCTCGATCACCATCGGCGCATGGTTGGAGGCGCCGGGGCCGTATTCGGGGCCGTTTCGGTGCACTATCTGGAGGGCGGCGTCGATTCCGTCACGCATGCTGCTCCGATCGGTTCAGGAGTAGACAAGGCGGCCTACGAGTCCAGCTTACAGGCAGAGAAGCGATGGTAGAGCGTCTTCTCTTCAGCGAGTGGGTGTCTAGATCGGCTCTGCGGGGTGCATCTGCAAGCCGAAGTTGCGCAAGAGGCCGAGGAGCTGCGCGGCCTGCGGCGTGTCGAGGGCGGCTATTGCGTCGCCAAGCGTCTCGGCGCTGTCGCTGCCGGGGCGTTGAAGCTCAGCTACGCCGTAGGCGCGGGCGACTTCTGCGAGGCATGTGGTGATGAATTCGGGATCGCCCCACTCGTAGGCGGCCTCCAGGTATGCGGCGACATCTTCGTCGTCGCGCAGATGATCCACCCAGTCGAATTTGCGGACCGTCAGCCCGCCGAGGCGTTCCCATTCGGTCATGGGAGTTTCCTGATCATGTTCCGCGCGCGTTGGATGTCGCGGCTCTGGTTTCCCTTGTCGCCACCACAGAGTAGCAAGATCAGCGTCTCCCCGCGCCGCGTGTAGTAGAGCCGGTAGCCGGGTCCGGAGTGGACGCGAGCCTCCCACAGCGCATTGCCCAACGACCGCACATCGCCGAGCAGTCCGCGCGAGATCTGGTCGATCCTGCGGCGAATCCGGGCGCGGGCGGCTCTGTCGCGCAGTCCGTCGAGCCACTCAGAGAACTCAGCTGTCTCGCGGACATCCATTGCGCACGTTCAGGTCCCGACTGTCCACCGGGCGCCGTTTTTCGCGGTGCGCAGCGATTTACTGACGGGGGAGGCCGAGGCCGCGGGTGGCGATGATGTTGCGCTGGATTTCGCTGGTGCCGGCGGCGATGGTGCTGGGCACGCTGGACATGTAGGAGCGTCCGAGGCGGGCGGCGATCGGCGCGGCGGGGTCGTCGGGGTCGATGCGCTGGGAGGGGAGGCCGATCATGTTCACGCCGAAGCGGGCGACGCGCTGACCGAGCTCGCTGCCGAACATCTTGGACATGGAGGCTTCGTGGTTGGGGACGAGGCCTTTGCTCTGCATGTCGACGACGCGGTAGGAGATGAGGCGGGAGATTTCGGACTCGATGGCGAGGTTGGCGAGGCCGTTGCGGACGCCGGGGTCTTCGAGCAGGGTGGAGCCGCCGCGACGGCCGGCCTGGTCGGCGGCGTAGTCGGACATCAGCTCGATGCTCTTGCGCGAGGTGGCGGACCACTGGACGCCGGAGCGCTCGAAGTCGAGCAGGGTGGCGGCGACGTACCAGCCGCGGTTGTACTCGCCGAGCATGTTGCTGGCGGGGACGCGGACGTCGGTGAAGTAGACCTCGTTGAAGCCGTGCTCGCCGAGCATGTTGATCAGCGGTCGGACTTCGATGCCGGGCGAGTTCATGTCGAGCAGGAAGTAGGAGATGCCGCGGTGCTTGGGGGCTTCGGGGTCGGTGCGGGTGAGGACATGGATCCAGTCGGCGTGGTGGGCGCCGGAGGTCCAGATTTTCTGGCCGTTGATGACGAAGTCGTCGCCGTCGCGGACGGCGCGGGTCTGGAGTCCGGCGAGGTCGGAGCCGTTGCCGGGCTCGGAGAAGCCCTGGGCCCAGTAGGACTCGGCGTTGGCGATGCGGGGGAGGTGCTCGCGGCGCTGTTCTTCGGTGCCGTGCAGCATGAGGCAGGGGCCGACCATCGAGATGCCCTGTCCGCCGGCGCCGGGCGCGCCGCGGTAGGCGGCCTCTTCGCGGTAGATGGTCTGCTGGATGTGGCTCGCGCCGCGGCCGCCGTATTCGGTCGGCCAGGCCATCGTCAGCCAGCCCTTGCTGGCGGCGCGCTTCTCGAAGGCGCGCTCGGCCTCGTAGAAGGAGTCGTCGCCGGGCTCGTTGGCGCCCTGGGGCGGCACCCAGTTGCCGTCGATGAAGTCAACCACCTCGCTGCGGAACGATTCGTCCTCGGTCGTGAATTTGTAGTCCATGTCGATCTCCTCGGGGATGCCGTCGTGCGGTGATTATAGCCGCCGCCGCGCGGGGGTACCCTGCGGCGATGGCGGCTTGGGACGCGATCGTGATCGGAGCGGGGCCGGCGGGCGCGACGGCGGCGCGGCGGCTGACCGCGGGCGGCGCGCGGACGCTGCTGCTGGAGAAGCAGCGGCTGCCGCGCTACAAGGCCTGCGGGGGCGGCGTGCCGGCGCGCACGGAGGCGCTGCTGGGGCTGCCGATCGGGGAGGTGTCGGAGGGCGTGGTGGACACGATCGAGGTGAGCTGCTTCGGTTCGAGCTGGTTTCGCAAGCGCTCGGCCGAGCCGCTGGCGGCGATGGTGATGCGCGATCGGTTCGACGAGTGGCTGGCGGATGAGGCAATCGCGGCGGGCGCGGAGCTGCGCGACGGCTGCCCGGCGCAAGGGGTCGCGCTGCGCTCGGACGGGGTTGAGGTGGAGACGCCGCGCGGGCGGGAGACGGCGCGCTGGTTGATCGCGGCGGACGGCGCGACGGGCATCACCGCGCGGCAGTGCGGTTTCGCCGTCGGCGGGGCGCGCAGCGCGGCGTATGAGCTGGAGGTGGCCGCGCCGCAGGGGGCGCTTGAGCGCTGGCGGGGGGCGGCGAATGTGGATGTGGGCTATCGCCCTTGGGGCTACGGCTGGGTGTTTCCGAAGGAGGGGGCGCTTTCGGTGGGGTTGGTCGCCGCGCCGGGGCGGGGGCGGGAGATTCGGCGGCAGGCGCGGCGCTATCTGGAGCGTCTGGGGCTGGCGGAGGCGGAGATTGAGCAGGTGGCGGGGCACCCGATCCGCTATCGGCGGAGTCGCAGCGAGCCGGTCGCGCAAGGCGCGGCGCTGCTGCTGGGCGACGCGGCGGGGCTGGCCGACGAGTTCACCGCGGAGGGGATCGCCTACGCGGCGCACTCGGCGAATCTGGCGGCGGGGGCGGTTTTGGGCGGGGGCGATGCGGCGGCGGTGTACGGCGCAACGGTGGACCGGGAGATTCAGCCGGAGCTGGATGCGGCGCGGACGATCTCGCGGCTCTACTACTTCTGCGTGACGAGCTGGCCGTGGCTGGCGCGGCAGGCGTCGAATGCGGTGAACTACCTGTGGCGGGCGTTCTTCAGGGTGATGCGGGGCGAGAGCACCTACGCGGCGGAACTCGGGCGGATGCCCGGCGGGGGCGCGGCGCAGCGTCTGCTGGCGGCGGGATGAGCGCGGTGAGCGCGGTAAAGCCCTTGCGGCCGACGGCGATCGTCAATCGGCTGGTGAAGGAGGCGCCGCTGACGCCGTGGCGCCCGACGGGGGATCCGGTGACGGAGCTGGTGCTGACGCTGCTCTCGCAGAACACGTCGGACACGAACTCGGGGCGGGCGTTTCAGCAGTTGCTGGGGCGGTACGCGGACTGGGACGCGGTGCTGGCGAGCGATCCGGCGGAGCTGGAGGAGACGATTCGGCCGGGGGGGCTTGCACCGACCAAGGCGGCGCGGATGCGGGAGTTGCTGACGCAGTTGCGGGAGCGCTTGGGGCCGGGTTGGGATGCGTCGATTCTGGAGACGATGCCGATTGCAGAGGCGAAGGAGTGGCTGGTGTCGCTGCCGGGGGTGGGACCGAAGACGGCGGCGTGCGTGCTGCTGTTTTCGCTGGGGCGGGCGGCGCTGCCGGTGGATACGCATGTGCATCGGGTCTCGCAGCGGTTGGGGTTGATCGGGGCGAAGGTGAACGCGGTGAAGGCGCACGAGGCGCTGGAGGCGCAGATGCCGGAGGCGAAGTTCTACGACTTTCATGTGTCGATCATCCGCCACGGGCGGCGGGTGTGCCACGCGCGGCGGCCTGCGTGCGGGGTGTGCGTGCTGCGGGACCGCTGCCCGAGCGCAGCGGAGTTTGTGGGCGGCTAGGATTGGGGCTGACGGGAACGCAAAGGACGCCGAGAAAGGTGGGACCTGATGCCGCTTGCTTCGATTTCGCTGGATCAACTGCGCAAGGTGGGGGTGGGGGTGCAGCGGCCTGAGGATGTGGTGGTGTCGCGGGAGGGGCGGGTCTGGCTGTCGGATCAGGCGAGCGCGGCGGCTGAGGCGCTGGCGGATGGCTCGCTGAACCGGGTGGGGAACGCGGGCGGCTCGCCGAACGGGATCAACATGGACCGCGAGGGGCGGATCATCATCGCGAATGTGGGCGGGCTGGAGAGCGACGGCGGGCCGGGGCCGGTGCAGCGGCTGGACACGGAGACGGGCGCGATCGAGGTGCTGGCGGAGAGCGTGGACGGCATTCCGCTGGTGGCGTCGAACTACCCGCATGTGGACTCGCAGGGGCGCATCTGGGTGACGCACTCGACCTCGCGGTCGGGCAACGACGCGTTTTCGGGGGAGCCGGACGGCTTCCTGTTTCGGATTGAGGCGGACGGCTCGACGACGATGCTGGCGACGGAGATCGAGTTCGCCAACGGGGTGACGCTCGATCCGGCGGAGGAGCATGTGTACGTCTGCCAGACGACGGGCTGCAATGTGCTGCGGTTCGCGATCCATGCGGACGGGACGCTGGGGCCGCGCGAGCAGTACGGCCCGAAGCTGGGCAAGAGCGTGGCGGACCTGGCATCGGCGCGCCCGCTTTCGGCAGAGCAGCGGGGGGAGCTGGGTCTGACCGACGGGTGCGGGTTCGACCAGGAGGGCAATCTGTGGGTGACGCTGCCGATGTCGAACAAGGTGGTGGCGATCACGCCGGAGGGCGTGATGGAGACGATCATTGAGGATTTGGAGGGGGAGGTGATGCAGGCGCCGACGAATGTGAGCTGGGGCGGCGCGGACATGCGGGATCTGTACATCGGCAGCATCCGCAGCGATTATGTGGTGCATGCGCGGAGCCCGGTGCCGGGGGAGCGGCTGGTGCATCAGCGGTGAGGGGGGATCGCGCGGAACAGCTGTACTATGCTGCAAGCGGCAACCAGCGCAGCTAGGCGGACGGAGATCAGCAGATGGCCAACGGGGAGCGTTCGCGTCGAATCGTGGTCAACGCGGCCAAGCGCAGGAAGCGAATGATCGCGTTCGGCTGGTACGGCGGGAAGTTCAGCCACCTTGACTTCATCCTGCCCAATCTCCCGACTGACGCCCGCCATTTTTGCGATGTCTTCGGCGGCTCAGCCGCGGTGCTGATCAACCGCGAGCCGGCTCAAGTCGAAACGTTCAACGACATTGATTCGGATCTGACGAACTTCTTCGAGACGCTTCGCACGGAGGCCACGAGCGATGCGCTGCTCAAAGCGATTGCCCTGACTCCGTTCTCGCGCGAAGAGTTGGTGCGGGCCTGCACCGCCGAGGAAGGCTTGGACGACGTTGAACGAGCCCGGCGGTTCTTTGTACGGGCTCGCCAAACGCGGACAGGGCTGGCTCAAACATCATCGGAAGGTCGTTGGGCGCACTGCGTGCTGACGTCGAGAGCAGGAATGGCCGGCGCTGTGTCACGCTGGCTGGGTTCGATCGAAGGTCTGTCGGAGATCGTTCAGCGTCTGTTGCGAGTGCAGATCGAGAACGCCCCTGCGCTGGAGGTGATTGAGCGCTTCGACTCTGCGGAGACGTTGTTCTATCTCGATCCGCCGTACGTCCATGCGGAGCGAGGCGATGTCAGCGCCTACGGCACTGAGATGAGCGACGACGACCACATCGAACTTGCTGAGCTGCTACATCGAAGCGAGGGGCGGTTCGCCGTCTCGGGATACCGCAGCGAGTTGTATGACGACCTGTACCGTGGGTGGCGCCGTGTGGACGCCGACCCGAAGCTGTGCCACTCGGTTCGCTCACCGCGCCGTGAATCGATCTGGACAAACTACGGCAACGGCGGGGCGAAACTTCGCGGCTCCCGGCGCAAGTCCTATCGTTCAAAGCCGCGCGACCGTCGCCTGCTGGAAGAACGAGCCTAAGTGGTGCTGAGCAACGAGGACTGCGGCGAATGGCTGGATCGGGACTGGCTCGCTGCACTTGACAGGCCAGTCGAGACAGACGCTGATCTCGACTGGATCTTTGAGTCCAACTCTGTCTCGATGCGCTATTCGGTGTTGACCCAATTATTGGGCAAACACGCAAACCGCGGTCGTGACGCCTTGTGTCTCCAGCTTGGCGATCCGAACAGCGCGGCGGAATTCGGCCGATGGGACCCGCGCAGCTTCTGCGCGGCAGTGGTCGTGCCGTGGGTGCAAAGAACCGACAATGTGCTCGGAACGAGTCAGGACCCTTACGTCAGTAAGCCGTTGCGGCGCCCGCGACTCGACGATTGGTCGGTCTCTGTCAGAAGTCGGGCTGATTGGGAGCGGATCGTCGCATTGCTAAGCGATGTGCAAGTTCGGGATGAGCCGGAATTCACAGAGCAAGTTCTGCGACGATGCCTGGCAAGTATCGCGCGGCATTACCGCAAAAGCAGCATTCCTTACGCTGTCCCGACGCGCGTGAGCATCGCCGACACGCTACGCGTGATCGGCGCGTTCCTCGAAGCTCCCAGCGGCGGCGAGCGTCCGATGATCGTCGCGGCTTCGCTGATGCGGGTTCTGGGCCGCAGTTTGAATCTGTTCAGTGAAGTTCGCCGCCAGGCAGTGAACGAGGCCGATGCGGCAAGTGGTGCGCCCGGCGACATCCTCTGCCTGCGCGAAACGGAGAGCGGCGAGGCCGAGCTCGTGCTCGCCATTGAGGTGAAAGATCGCGAGGTGTCTCTGGTCGAGGTCAATGCGACCATTGAAAAGGCGCGGCGGAGCCAGATCACGGAGGTTATGTTTGCAACGCCGGGCCGTCAGGCTCTGGATGACCAAGAAATCGAGCAGCGAATCGCGGATGAGTGGGCGCTCGGGACGAACGTGTATGAGGTGCGTCTGATCGACATCGCCCGGGTTGCGCTGACGCTCGTTGGCGAGGCTGAACGGCCCGCATTGTTGCGCGAGATCGGAACAGAGATCAACGAGCACGCGCTTCACCCCTCGCTTCGCAAGACTTGGGCGGACCTCCTGGCGACTCTGTAAGGCGCTGTTCGGCTGACTCCGATTCGCTGGACGTGGAGTGAGGTGCCCACTCGGTAGGCGGGTGGGTCGTTCAGGGCGACTCGTCCAGTGGGCGCTTGAAGACATCCTCGAATGTCTGGCGAAACTCCTCTTCGGAGATGGCGAACTCGCCGGCCTCGTCGCCGTCATCGTGGTCTGGCGGGTTGATGGGACCCCACCATTCGAGGAAGTCGCGCTGCGTGAGGGCAACGACGGCTTCGGCGATGGTGACGGCGTCGCGGGCGGCCAGCACTTCGGGTGGAATCGGGCGCGAGTCGGCGGGGGCTGACGGCTCCAGCTGTTGGTCGGTGGTCACGTCGCCTCCTTCAGGGGGACTCGCGCGCGGCGCAGGCGGCCGGCTCAACGTAGCAGTTTGGGGGAGGGGTGGGCACGGCTGCGCGAATTCTGCGATACTGCCTGCGGCGCTGTCAGGCGATGCGGTCGGCCGCGCGTCGACGAGGAGGACTGAGATGCATGATCTGGTGATTCGCAACGGGTTGGTGGTGGACGGCACGGGGTCGCCGGGGCGTCGGGCGGATGTGGCGATCGATGGGGGGCTGGTCTCGATCGTGGGGGAGGTCCCGGAGCGCGGGCGCGAGGAGATCGATGCGGAGGGGAAGCTGGTCACACCCGGCTTCGTGGATATCCACACGCATTTCGACGGGCAGATCACCTGGGATCCGCTGCTGACGCCGTCGTTCTGGCACGGCGTGACGACGGTGGTGATGGGCAACTGCGGGGTGGGCTTCGCGCCGGCGGCGCCGAATCGGCGGGACTGGCTGATCGGCCTGATGGAGGGCGTGGAGGACATTCCGGGCAGCGCGCTGGCGGAGGGGATGGAGTGGGGCTGGGAGTCGTTCCCGGAGTACCTGGACTTCCTGGAGACGCTGCCCAAGGCGATCGACATCGGCACGCAGGTGCCGCACGGCGCGGTGCGCGCCTATGTGATGGGCGAGCGCGGGGCGCGGAACGAGGATGCGAACCCGGAGGACATCGCGGAGATGGCGGCGATCGTGCGGGAGGGTCTGGAGGCGGGGGCGCTGGGCTTTTCCACATCGCGCACGCTGGCGCACCGGGCGATCGACGGCGAGCCGGTGCCGGGCACATTCGCGGCGGAGGACGAGCTGTTCGGGATCGGTCGGGTGCTGGGCGAGCTGGGCACGGGCATCTACGAGGTCGCGCCGGCCGGTGTGACGGGCGACGACGCGAACGCGCCGGCGCTGGAGATCGCGTGGATGCGCAAGTTGTCGGCGGAGATCAGCCGGCCGGTGACCTTTGCGATGGTGCAGTTCGACAACGATCCGGAGGCGTGGCGGCAGGCGTTCGAGGCGTCGATCGAGGCGCTGGACGAGGGCGCGGAGATTTACCCGCAGGTGGCGGCGCGGGGGATTTCGCTGCTGCTGACGCTGCGCGGGCGGCATCCGTTCATTCACTCGCCGGCCTACCGCGGGCTGGACGGCCTGGGCTGGGCGGAGCGCGCGGAGCGGATGCGCGAGCCGCAGTTGCGCGAGCGGATCCTGAGCGAGGTGTCGTCGCCGGACGCCGCGCTGGGCTTCCTGATGTGGAACAAGCTCTACCCGATGAGCGATCCGCCGAACTACGAGCCGGAGGCATGGGAGACGGTCGAGGCGCGGGCTGCCGCGGCGGGCATGACGCCGCTGGAGTTCGCCTACGACTTCCTGACGGAGGGGGAGGGCGAGAAGGTGCTCTTCGCGCCGCTGTTCAACTACGCGAACGGCGATCTGGAGCCGACGCGGGAGATGCTGCTGCACCCGCGCAGCGCGGTCGGGCTTTCGGACGGCGGGGCGCACTGCGGGGTGATCTGCGACGCGGGGATGCCGACGTTCATGCTGACGCACTGGACGCGGGATCGCGCGCGGGGCGAGCGGCTGCCGCTGGAGTGGATCGTGAAGCGGATGACGCAGGACACGGCGCGGCTCTACGGCCTGGGTGATCGCGGGGTGCTCGCGCCGGGCAAGAAGGGCGACGTGAACGTGATCGACTACGAGGCGCTGCAGCTCGAGTTGCCGCAGGCGACGCACGACCTGCCGACGGAGGCGATGCGGTTGATCCAGCGGTCGCGGGGCTACGAGGCGACGATCGTCTCGGGCGAGGTGATCAGCCGGCATGGCGAGGAGACGGGCGCGCGGCCGGGGCGGCTGATTCGCGGAGCGCGCTGACGGAGCGGACCGAGCGCAGGGGCCGCCGGCGGGAGCGGCGGCCCCGCTAGTGGGATATTGCGATGCGACGACCGACGGCCAAACGGATTTTGCGGCGCGTGATGGAGCGCTACGACCAGCGGGTCATCGAGAATGTCTGGCGGAGCGCGTACGTGGAGCAGATGGTGGAGATGGCGCTGCAGGAGGCGGATCCGGCCTGGACGGCGACACGGGAGTGGGCGTCGTGGGCGATTGAGCATGTGGAGCGGGGCTATCGGATCGATGTGAAGCAGTCGGTGGCGTTTCAGACGTGGTTCGACAAAGCGCCGCCGTCGCGGCAGAAGCCGGCGACGTTCAACATCAAGCCGGCCAAGGGCTGCTTCGACGGGTTCGGCTGGATCGATACACCGCTGCGTCGGCATGCGGACATCTACGTGGTGGCGTGGCATCCGGAGACGGAAGAGGCGTTGGTGGATCACCGCGATCCGCTGCAGTGGCTGTTCTATGTGACGCCGGAGCACAAGTTCACGCCGGGGCAGAAGACGATCGATCTGAATCCGATGAAGAAGCTGGCGCGGGAGTGCGGGTTGGAGGACCTGGCGGAGGGTGTGGCGGGCGTGGCGGCGCAGTTGCCGACGCTCAAGGCTGAGCTGAACGACCGCGTAGAGGGCTAAGCCGGGGGGCAGGTGTGACGGTTGGGGGCGTGGGAACGACAGAAAGGCGATCGGGGTGCAGGAGGGCGGGCGGCGCTGGCTCGCTGGCTCGCTGCCTCCCACCCCCCACCTAACCTCCCCCCTGGAAGGGGGGAGGGATGAATTGGGGAAGGGGTAGGGGATGTGTGGGTGCGTGGATGCATGGGTTCCTGCCTGCGCAGGAATGACGGAGAGGGGCGCAGGTGTGACGGAGAGGGGCGCAGGTTTGATGGAGGGGGTACGGGAATGACGGAGAGGGGCGCAGCATGACGGTGGGAGCGCGCTCTGGAAGAGTGCAGGGGCCACTCGGCGCTGGTGGACGCTTGCTGCCTCCCACCCCCCACCTAACCTCCCCCCTGGAAGGGGGGAGGGATGAATTGGGGAAGGGGTAGGGGAGGTGTGGGTGCGTGGATGCGTGGGTTCCTGCCTGCGCAGGAATGACGGAGAGGGGCGCAGGTGTGACGGAGGGGGTACGGGAATGACGGAGAGGGGCGCAGGTGTGACGGAGCGGGGCGCAGGTGTGACGGTGGGAGCGCGGCATGGCGGAAGTGTGAGCGCGCTCTGGAAGAGTGCAGGGGCCACTCGGACGCTGGTGGACGCTCGCTGCCTCCCACCCCCCACCTAACCTCCCCCCTGGTAGGGGGGAGGGATGAATTGGGGGAAGAAGGGGCGGGTGCTGGGGTGCGTGGTTCCTGCCTGCGCAGGAATGACGGTGGGAGCGCGGTATGACGGACCTGGAAGCGGGGGAGTTGGAGATTGGCGTGAGCAGGGCTTAGCATGGGTGCTGGCCGGCCGTGGGAGGGGTGCGCCCGCTGGGCTGGTGGGAAACAGGTCTGATGCCCCGATCTTCGATTGAGCGCATTGTGGTTCAGCGGCTGGCGCATCAGCTGGCGACGCAGCGGTTGGTGGATCGCGTCTACAACCAGCCGCTGATCGGCAACGTGGAACGCGGCGCGTATGTGGAGTGCCTGATTGAGCTGGCGCTGAGCGAGCTGCGCCCGCCGTGGTCGCTGACGGGTACGTGGGATGCGTGGGACCTTGAGCAGACAGAGAGCGGCGCGCGGATCGAGATCAAACAGTCAGCGGCGCTGCAAACCTGGAGCGCGCCCAACGACGCGCCCAGCGGCGGGGCGTCGCCGTCATTCGATATCGCGCCGCGCGGCGGCTACTACGGCGAGAGTGGGTGGGTTGATAAAGCCGAAACCCCGCAGCGGTTCGCCGATCTCTACGTGATGGCGTGGCACGCCGAGACGGACCGGAACATCGTCGACCACCGCCTGCCGGATCAGTGGCGGTTCTACGTCGTGCCCGAGCACCGCTTGCCGGCGGCGCAGAAGAGGATCGGCCTCGGGCCGTTGAGCAGGCTTGTGGAGGCGTGCGGCTTCGACGAGCTGGCGGCGGCGGTCGAGCAGGCGATGGCGGAGTTGCCGGCGCTCAAGGTCGAGTCGAACGATCGCGCAGCGGGCTGAGTCGGGCGGGGCGGGCGCCTTATCCAGTATTCGGTTAGCTTGGCCCTCGGCAGGAGCTGGGATGGCTGAGCGCTCGGTGCATGAGGTGATAGTGGAGCGCCTGGTCGAGCGCGTGTATGCGCAGCCGCTGATTGAGAATGTGTATCGGGGCGATTACATGGAGCACATGGTGGCGCTGGCGCTGGGGGAGGAGTGGAAGCTGACGCCGCCGTGGGTTTCGTGGGATTTGGAGCACCAGACCTCGCGGGTGCGGGTGGAGGTGAAGCAGTCCGCGGCGCGGCAGACGTGGACGGAGCCGTCGGTGGCGAAGGAGCGCCGGCGCTGGCCGCGCTTCGACATCACGCCGCACCCGGGCTATTACCTGAATGGGACCGCGGACTGGGTGGAGACGCCGTTGCAGCGGCACGCGGACATTTTCGTGTTCGCGTGGCATCCGGAGCGGGATGTGGCGACGGCGGATCACCGCTGCCCGGAGCAGTGGCGGTTTTTCGTGGTGGCGGAGCGTCGGCTGCCGCGCAAGCAGAAGAGCATTGGGCTGGTACCGCTGGGGAAGCTGACGGATGCACGCGTTTACGGTGATCTCGCGGACGGAGTCGCCTCCACCGCGGCCAGCCTGAACGGGCCGCAGGCCGATCGCCCCAAGATCAATCGTTGGTCGCCACGCTCGACCAAGCGGAGGTGATTCGGCGCGAGGCAAGTGGCGCCTGCGAGCTCTATAGAACTTGTGTACTATATCGGGCATGGCTCAGCTGTCGCTGCTCGACCCCAATCCTTCGGATGCGCGCCCGGCGCGGGTGGGCGGGGCGACGGTGGCGTACGCGGACGCGGGGGCGATTCTGACGCGGCCGACGGGACGGCTGCGGGGCAACATCGACTTCGCGCTCAACCCGTATCAGGGCTGCACGTTCGCCTGCTCGTATTGCTACGCGGCGTTTTTCGCGCCGGAGGAGGAGCAGCGGGAGCGCTGGGGGCAGTGGGTGCGGGTGAAGACGAATGCGGTGGAGCGGCTGCGGGGGATGCGGGTTGATCTGAGTAGGCGGTCGGTGCTGATGAGCAGCGCGACGGATCCGTATCAGCCGATTGAGCGGCGGCTGGAGCTGGTGCGGGCGCTGCTGCCGATTTTGGCGCGGCGGGGGGCGCACCTGATGGTGCAGACGCGCAGTCCGCTGGTGACGCGGGACGCGGATTTATTCAAGGCGTTCCGGCGGGCGCGGGTGGGGCTGAGCATCACGACGGATTCGGAGGAGGTGCGCAAGCGCTTCGAGCCGCGCTGCGCGTCGATCGAGCAGCGTCTGGCGGCGGCGGCGCAGCTGGTGGACGAGGGTGTGCGGGTGATGATCGGCGTGTCGCCGATGCTGCCGCTGGAGGATCCGGCGGGGTTCGCGCGGCGGATCCATGAGACGGGCGCGCAGAGCGTGCGGATTGGCCGGTTTCACGAGAACAAGGGCCCGTTTGCGGCGGGGACGCGGGACGGGGCGCTGGCGACCGCGCGAGAGTTGGGCTGGACGCCGGCGGAGTGGCGCAGGGCGGAGGCGGAGCTGCGCCGCCATTTGCAGCGGCTGCAGCGGGAGGCGGCCTAGGGGGTGTTCCCGCTTCCGTCATTCCTGCGCAGGCAGGAAGCCAGGTGACCTTTAGCGCCTGTGCGCGCCGCGATGCTCGGGCGGCCTACCTGATCTGAGCCGCGCCTACTGCGGGCTTCCTGCCTGCGCAGGAATGACGGAGGAGGCGCGGGTGCGACGGAAGTGCGGCAGGGGCGATCGGGGCGCGACGCGATCGGGGCGCGACGCGATCGGGGCGCGACGCGATCGGGGCGCGGTACGAGCGGTGGTGCTGACTCGTGGCCTCCCACCCCCCACCTAACCTCCCCCCTGAGAGGGGGGAGGGATGAATTGGGGGAGGAGGGGGCGGGTGTTGGGTGGGTGCTGGGCGCGGCGAGATACCCGCGGCGAGCGCGGGTATGACGGATATAATTTTGCGCGGGGGCGGCGGAGTTGTTGTGTGAGGGCGGCAGAGTTGAGGGAAGGGCGAACAAGTCCTAGTTAAGCTCGAGCCACCATGAAGAGAGCGGCAGGCAGAGGGCTGTTTCCCGCTCCGCTTCGCTGAGGGAATCTTCCATCTTGCGTGGGTCGTCGCCGATCAGGACTTGGCGGTCGCCGTAGACCATGACGAAGCGGCCGAGATGCTTGTCCAGCAGGTCGTTGAAGATTTCCACGAGGTGCGCTTCGTTCTGGCTGCCCTGTCGGTCAACCTGCTCTGCCTCTTCGGGATTCCCTGTGGGCGGCGGCGCGGCCCCGGATTCTGCGGCGATGGTCGAATGTTTGGCGGTCATGCGCTGCCTCGCTCTACGGCCACGATAGACCAGTTCGGCGGCGGCGGTCAGGCGCTCCGGTAGAGGGCGGAGATTGAGGCGCCGCTGTTTGCGGCGGTTGCAGCGGGAGGCAGCGAGAGTCGCGGGCGAAGTCGATGTCAAGCGCGGCAGGTCCCAAGAGGCTCAGCGAGGCGGCGGGGCCTAGGACGGTCACTTCGGCTCCGGTATCGATCAAGAACCGAACGATGTCTTGATTTCCGGCGACGGAGACTGAGGCCTCGAACACTGCTTCGCCGCCGCTAACGATCGAATGCGGAAGAGCACGGGGCGGGCGAACGTTGCCGATGAATCGCATGCGCTAAACGTATTCGGGCCACCAGGGGGCGATGCGCATGCCGATGGCTGTGTTTCGGTCGTCTTTGCTGAGCGCTTGCTTGGCCTCGATTAGGGCGAGGATGTCCTCATAGATGCGGAACTGTTGGTCGCCGTAGACGAGGAGGAAGCGGCCGCGCTGCTTGTCCAGCAGGTCGTCGAAGAGTTGATCGAAGAACTCGCTGTTCTTGCGGAGCTGCAGGGCGATCCGCCGGGTTTCTTCGGGAGTTTCCGGCGAGAGCGGGGCTGGTTTTGCCCAGGGGTCGGCGGCGGCGGGGCGTTGTTCGGTGGTCATGGTTGGGGACCGCTGCATGGTGCGCTTTGGGGTCAGGATAGCCGGGCGGTTAGAGGGCGGCGTAGAGCGCGCCGAGCATTGGTTTCCAGCGGGGGTCTGCGCCCAGGCCGGCAGACATTTGGTTCATGACGTAGGCGAAGCCGAGTTGTTGGTCGGGGTCGGCGAAGGCGAGGGAGCCGCCGGCGCCGGAGTGGCCGAAGGTGCGCGGGTTGGGACCCCACTCGTAGCGCCCGCCTGGGGTGCTGAGGATGAAGCCGAGCGCGCGGCGGACCTCGAAGCCGAGCACGAGGTCGTCGGCGGTGATTTGGTGGGCGGCGGCGCGCTCGACGCCGGCGGGGGAGAGCAGCGGGGTACCGCCGTTGGCGAGCGCGCCGTAGATGGTTGCGAGGGCGCGGGCGTTGCCGTGTCCGTTGGCGGCGGGCAGTTCGACAGCGCGCCACTCGCGCGAGTTGACCTCGCCGGCGAGGCGGGGCGCGGCGAGCCCGAGGGCTTTGGCGGCGAGGCCTTCGGGTGGGATGCCGAGGCCGCCGCTGCCGGGCGCAGGGATCAGTTCGGCGGTGCGGGCGTCTTCGAATTGCGGCAGGCCGATGTAGAAGTCGACATCGAGCGGGGCGGCGATTTCGTCGCGGACGAATTGGCCGCAGGTGCGTCCGTCGATGCGACGGATGACTTCGCCCACGAGCCAGCCGTAGGTGATGGCGTGGTAACCGAGTCCCTGGCCGGGCGGCCAGAGCGGCGCCTGGCGTTCGAGCGCGGCGATCATGCGGTCCCAGTCGAGCACTGCGCCGTCGGGCAGTTCTTCGTCAACGCCGACGAGGGGCTTCGTGGGTGAGCAGCTGGTGGACGGTGATTTGGTCTTTGCCAGCCTGGGCGAACTCGGGCCAGTAGTGGGCGACGGGTTGGTTGACATCGAGCGCGCCGCGGTCGGCGAGGATGGCAGCGGCGACGGCGGCGACGCCTTTGGTGGTGGAGTAGACGTTGGCGATGGTGTCGCGCTGCCAGGGGCGGGACTTGGCCTCGTCCGTCCAGCCGCCCCAAAGGTCGACGACGATCTCGCCGCGCTCGACGACGCAGAGGGACGCGCCGACTTCGCCGTGTTCGGACCAGTTTTGGGCGAAGGCCTCGCGCAGCGCCGCAAAACGCGGGTCGCAATTCCCCTGCAGCTCGACCGCGGTCATCGCGCGCGCCTCTAGTCGGCGGGGACGGCTTCGGCGACGCGGCCGGCGAGCGCTTCGGGCAGCGGGGCGTCCATCTCGTGGAGGGCCGGCAACACGTCAGAGGCGAAGAGGCGCATGCTGCGCTCGGCGGTTTCGGCGGGCATGCCGCCGCTGACGCGGAAGTTCATGATCAGCTCTTCCGCGCCGGTCATCTGCTGGATGTGCTGGAGCCTTTCGAGCACCTGGTCGGGGGTGCCCCAGGCCTGAGGCATGGCGGCGTAGCGGGCGCGCTGCTCGGGGGTGGTGCGCTCGTTGGTCTTGCCGAACTCGGCGTAGTACTTGTAGCCCTTGGTCGCGGCGAAGCGGGCGGACTCGGAGAAGTGGTAGTGGCGCTCGACGCTCTCCTGGAACTTGCCGGTGTGCTCGAGTATCACGTCCCAGGCTTCTTCTTCGGTGTCGAAGCAGGCGACGTTGGCGACGACGGTGGGCTGGCGGGGCGCCCAGCCGCGCGAGGCGCGGATCTCGTTGAAGCGCTTGACGTCGTCCTGGTACTCCTCCCACTTTTTGGAGTTGGTGAAGAGCATGCCGAGGCCGGCGTTGGCGGCGATTTCGAGGGTTTCGGGGGAGATCCAGGCGACGCGCATGGAGTCGAGCAGCGCCTGCGGGTTGCGCGGGCGGGGGCGGATGGTGGTTTCGGGGATGGTGTAGAAGTCGCCCTCGTGGGAGAAGAACTCCTGGGTGAGCGCCTTGCGCACGACGTCGAGCGACTCCATGAAGCGGTCGCGGGATTCGGCCATGGGCGAGCGGAAGGCGTCGAACTCGCGCTTGGCGGCGCCGCGGCCGAGGCCGAGCGTCAGCTTGCGGCCCTGGAGCATGTTGTCGAGCACGGTGATCTGCTCGGAGATCATCACCGGGTCGTACCAGGGCAGCACGATGACCATGGTGCCGAAGTCGATCCGCTCGGTCTTGCCGGCGAAGTAGGTGAGGTTCTGGAGCGCGCCGGCGGTCATGATGTAGGGGGAGAAGTGGTGGTCGATGCACCAGTAGGAGTCGTAGCCGAGCGGCTCGACGAGGCCGCCCAGGTGCAACTCTTCCTCGTAGAGACGCTGATCGGAGACGAGCGGGGCTTCGGAGACGCGCTGGGCCTCAAAGCGCTCCCAGTCGCTGTAGTTCTGGAAGTTGAAGTGGACGCCGACCTTCATCGTGGATGCCTCGTTCCCACCGCGCAGGGGCGCGGCTGTGCGGAACTATGGTAGCGGCTTGAGAGCGGGGGTGTGGGTTCGGGCCTGCGCAGGAATGATGGAGGGAGCGCAGGGGTGGCAGAAGGGCGGCGCGGGCGATCGGGGCGTGGCGAGATTTGGTGCGCCGGCTCGCGGGCTTCCACCCCCCACCTAACCTCCCCCCTGGGATGGGGGAGGGATGAATTGGGGAGGGGAGTGGGTTGCCCTGGCGGGTTGGAGGCGGAGGTTAGACGAGGACTTCGTCGAGGCGCTTGGCGAGGTCGCCTTTGGGGCGGAAGCCGACGATTTGGCCGGAGACTTCGCCGTCCTTGAAGACCAGCAGCGTGGGGATGCTGCGGATGCCGTAGGTGGTGGCGACATTGGGGTTTTCGTCGGTGTTGAGCTTGTAGAAGGCGACCTTGCCGTCGTACTCCTCGGCGAGTTCGTCGACGACGGGGGCGACCATGCGGCAGGGACCGCACCAGGGGGCCCAGAAGTCGACCAGCACGGGCAGGTCATTGTCCAGGACATCGGCCTGGAAGCTGGCGTCGGTGACGTCGACGGGCTTGGACATTTTCGGCTCTCCTCCGAGTTGGTGTTGTGGTCAGCGTAGCAATTGGGCTTCGCTTGGGCTGTATTGCGCGCCACTATAGCCGATGGGTGGGCTCAGGGCGCGAGTGAGCGCGCTCGGCAGGATCGTGGGATTCGGCGGGGGCGTCGCGCTCGGCTGCGCCGGCGAAGGCGTCGCGGATGGCATCGACGACGTTGGATTCGACGACGCCGCAGGCGGAGCGGATGCCGCTGGCGACGGCTTCGGCGTCGGCGCGTCCGTGTCCGACGAGGACTGCGCCGTTGATGCCGAAGAGCGGGGCGCTGCCGACGCGGGAGTAGTCCCACTGGTCGCGGAGGGAGTCGAACGCGCCGCGGATGAGCCATGCGCCGGCCATGTAGAGGAGGCGCTGTTTGATGCTTTTGCGGAGTTCGCCCATGACGCGCTCGACGACGCCTTCGGAGACTTTGACGGCGACATTGCCGGTGAAGCCGTCGGTGACGACGACGTCGGCCCTGCCGCGGATCAGCGCGTCGCCCTCGATGTTGCCGACGAAGTTCGGTTCCTGGCGGGAGAGGAGGGCGTAGGCCTCCTGGACGACGGCGGTGCCTTTGGCGCTCTCTTCGCCGACGTTGAGCAGGCCGACACTGGGGTTGCGGTGGTGGAGGACGCGCTCGAAGTAGGCCTTGCCCATGGCGGCGAATTGGCAGAGGTAGTCGGGGCGGACTTCGGCGTTTGCGCCGACATCAAGGATCAGGGAGGTTGCGCCGCGGGCGTTGTGGAAGAGCGCTCCGAGCGCGGGGCGGGCGACGCCGGGGATGCGCCCGAGGCGGAGCAGGGAAGCGGCCATGACCGCGCCGGTGTTGCCGAAGGAGAGGAAGGCGTCGGCGTGTCCGTCGGCGACGAGTTGGAGGCCGACCATGATCGAGGAGTCGGGCATCTGGCGGACCTGGGTGGGTTGGGCGTCCATGGCGACGGCTTCGGAGGCTTCGGCGAGGCGGAGGTGCGCCTGTGGCGCGGGGAGGATGCTGCGGAGTTCGCTGCCGCGCCCGACGAGGATGAGGTCGCAGAGGCCCTCGCGCGCGGCGAGTTGCGCGCCGCGAACGATGGCGGCGGGCGCGTTGTCGCCGCCCATGGCGTCGAGGGCGACGGTGATCGGTCGTTGGCGGGATGCGGTGGTCATGATGCGCCTGCCGTTTCACAGCGGAAGCCGTCGAGCAATGGGTCGGCGGCGGCTTCGGGGTCGTCGTTGTCGAGCACGTGGAGGGCGAATTCGCGGCCGGATTCGGTGCAGTACCAGGCGAAGGAGGCGATTTCGACGAGGCTTTCGCCGATCGGGGTCTGGCTCAGGGCGAGGCGCGTTTCGCGCCCGTCGACGGAGCGGGCGTCGCGGAAGTTGGACTGCGGCTCGACGCCGAGCACTTCGAGCAGCGTGCCGGTGATGGCGGCGTCGGCGTCGAAGAAGGCTTCGCCGATGGTTTCCCAGACGAGGACGGCTTCGAGTGCCTGCTCGCTCTGGAGGACGACGATGCCGGCGTCGAAGGTGGCGGGGTTGTCGGTGGGGAGTCCGTATTCGAGGGTGATGTAGGCGAGGCCGTAGTCAAAGAGGAAGTCGAAGCGGGTGTAGCGGCCGGGCGCGGCTGCGGCGTCGGGCGGGGCGATGAAGGAGTCGAAGGCGCGGGTCAGGGCGGGCAGCGCGTCTTCGTAGTCTTCGAGGACCGCGCCGCCGCGCAGCAGGTAAAGCAGCCCGCCGAGCTCGATGTAGATCGCCTGCCAGCGGACCTGGAAGCCGCCGGTGGCGCGGCGATCTTCTTCCCACTCGTAGCGCCAGGCGGGGACGCCCAGCAGCACGATCTCGATCTGCTCGGGGGCGGGCGTCTCGACGAATTCGGGCACAGCGAGCGACTCGCGCCAGAAGTCGTCGAGCTGGTCGGCGGGGACGATTTCGCTGACGCGGATTTCGAGCAGCGCGCGCCCGGTGTCGGCGAGGAAGGTGGCGCGGTCGATGCCGTTGGAGCTGGGGTCGCAGAAGGGCGGGCAGATCAGGTCGAGGCTGTAGCCGTAGGATGGGTTGAGGTAGCGGCGGAGGACATCGTCGGCGCGGGGCGGCGGGGCAGCTTGCTGCTCTTCGGGCGCGTCCTGGCCGGCGCTCTGCTGCTGGGGATCCTGGGGCGCAGCCTGCGCCGCGTCGTCGGGCTCGGCTTGCGCGTTCTCCTGCGCGTCGGCTTGAGGGGTCGGCTGCGCTTGCTGCTCCTGCTGCTGCGCGGCGGCGGTCGACTCTTGCGCGGTCTGCCGCTGGACGCTGCCGGGGGCGGACGGGCGGAAGAATTCGTCGGCCTCGATGTGTTGGTTGGGGTTGCCGCCGCAGGCGGCGGCGAGCAGCCCGATCAGCGCGGCCAGAGCGAGCAGGATGAGCGGCAAGGTGGGCTGGGTCGTGGGCCGGGTCATGCGCGGGCCGCCGGGGCGCTGAGCACGATCACGCGGTCGCCGCAGCCGAGCGGATCGAGGCTCCACGAGCCGTACCAGCTGGCGGGCGCAAGCCCGGCCTGGCGCAGGAGTCCGTCCAGCTCGCCGGCGCCGAGGGCGACGCGCATCGGAAAGCGCGCGATGGCGCGGCGCTGGGCGGTTTCGTAGACGTAGGTGAGCCAGGCTAGCGGGGCAGCGGCGTCGGGCGGGTGCTCGGCGCAGCGCGGCTCGGCCAGCTCCTGGCCGGCGAGCTTGATCACGATTCCCAGGCTGGGGTGCTCGCGGGTCCACTCGAGGCGCAGCGGCTGGGGACCGTGATCGAGGTCTTCGGGGCGCGGCGCGGTGACATCGAGCGCGAGTTGTCCACCGGGCGCGAGCAGGCGGGCGGCGTTCTCCAGCGCGGCCAGCTGGTCGGCGCGGCGGAGCAGATGCTGGAATGTGCCCAACGCGCAGAGGATGAGATCGAACTTGCCGAGTCCGTCCGGCAGGCTGCGCATGTCGGCCTGGACGATGTGGACGCCGGCGGCGCGCATTCGCTCGCAGCCGAGGCCGAGCATCGTGGGCGAGGCGTCGACAGCGGTGACGTCGTGGCCGTCTTGGGCCAGCGGCGCGGCGACGCGGCCGCTGCCCGCGCCGAGTTCGAGGATGTGGGCGGGAGCCCAACCGCCGGCGAGCTGCCGCCAGAGTTCAACATCCTCGCGGAGCGGGCCGAAGTCGAGGTCGTAGAACGGAGCGGCGGCGCGGAGCGAGCGCTCGATCTGTTCCGTGGAGAAGGCGAAGGGGTCGTCGGGCACGGGTTCCTCCGTCGGCGCGGAGCGTTGCTTGCAGCGTATCAGCGCGGCGCGCGTTGACCGCGTATCGCAGGCATCCGTAGCCTGCGCGAATGGATCAGTGGGACGACGCGCGTCGGGCGGTCTGCGGAGCGATCCGCACGGTGCCGGATTTTCCGCAGCCGGGCATTCTGTTCCGCGATATCACGCCGCTGCTGGCCTCGCCGCGGGCGTTCGAGCAGGCGTTGGCCTGGTACGCGGATCGCTGCGCGGGCGCGGAGGCGATTGCCGGAGTGGAGGCGCGGGGGTTTATCTTCGGGGCTGCGCTGGCGGCGCGGCTCGCGCTGCCGTTTGCGCCGCTGCGCAAGCCGGGCAAGCTGCCGGCGGCGACGATCGGTCGGCGCTACGAGCTGGAGTACGGCAGCGACGGCCTCGAGCTGCACGCCGACGCCGTTCAAGCCGGGCAGCGGGTGGCGCTGGTGGACGATCTGCTGGCGACGGGCGGGACGCTGGAGGCGGCGGCCGGCCTGCTGAGCGACGCGGGGGCGGAAGTGATGAGCATCGTGGTGCTGATCGAGCTGGTTGAGCTCAACGGACGCGAGCGGCTGCGTGGCCTGCCGTTCGATGCGCTGGTTCGGTTCTGACCAATGGCTCAACCACGCGCGTCTCTGGCGGTGATCGGCGGCTCGGGTTTCTACCGGATGCCCGGCCTGGAGTCGCTGGAAACGTGGACGCCGGAGACGCCGTTCGGCGCGGCGAGCGACGAGCTGGCGATTGGTTCGCTTGAAGGGCGGCGGGTCGCGTTTCTGCCGCGGCACGGGCGGGGGCATGTGCTGCTGCCGCACGAGATTCCGGTGCGGGCGAATATCTGGGCGCTCAAAGCGTTGGGCGTGCAGGGGATCATCGCGGTGTCGGCAGTGGGCTCGCTGCGCGAGGAGATCGCGCGGGGCGACATGGTGATTCCGGATCAGATCATCGACCGGACGAAGGGCGACCGGGTGCGCTCGTTCTTCGAGGGCGGGATTGCGGCGCATGTGGGGTTTGCGGATCCGTTCTGCGCGGATTTGAGCGAGCGGTTGGGCGATGCGGCGGAGGCGTTGGACAAGCGGGCGCACCGCGGCGGGGCGTATGTCTGCATGGAGGGGCCGGCGTTCAGCACGCGGGCGGAGTCGGCGCTGCATCGGTCGTGGGGCGCGGCGATCATCGGGATGACGGCGATCCCCGAGGCGAAACTGGCGCGGGAGGCGGAGATCGCCTACGCGATGCTGGCGACGGCGACGGATTACGACGTGTGGCGGGAGGGGGGGAAGATGTGACGGCGGAAGCGGTGGCGGCGGTGGTGCAGGAGAATGTGGCGTCGGCGCAGGCGATTGTGCGGGAGGTCGCGCGGGGGCTGCCGGCGGATTGGAGTTCGACGGCGGCGGGCGCGCTGCGGGGGGCGATCATGACGGATCCGGCGCGGATTCCGGCGGAGGCGCGCGAGCGCTACGCGCTGCTGCTTGAGGGGTATCTGCCGTGAGCGTCGATCTGGTGATCGTGGGCGCGGTGGCCTACGACGAGATTCACAGCGCGGCGGGCGGCGTCGAGGATCTGCTGGGCGGCTCCTGCGTGTACGCGGCGCTGGGCGCGCGGTTTGCGGCGCTGGCGGCGCCCGTCTCGATGGTGGGGGATGATTTCGATTGCGCCCTGCTCGCGCCGCTGCGCGAGGCGGGCATTGCGCTCAACGGCATCGAGCGCGCGCCGGGCCGCACCTTTCGCTGGGCCTGCCGCTACGACTCCAGCGGCGATCGGCGCGAGACGCTCTACACCGAGCCGGGCGTCTACGAGTCGCAGATCGTGGAGCTCCACCCGGGGCTGCTCGATGCGCCGTATCTGTTTCTGACGGCGGGCAATCCGCAGCAGAATGAGCGGGCGCTGGCGCGTCTGCGCAATCCGCGCCTGATCGCGGTGGACACGATCGAGCGGGAGATCGAAACGCATCGGGAGGGGCTGATGGGGATTGTGCGGCGGTCGCAGCTGATTTCGATCAACGCGCATGAGGCGGCGCTGCTGATCGGCTGGGCGGGCTCGGAGGAGGACGCGGCGCTGCCGGCCGCGGCGGCAGAGCGGCTGATGCAGTTGGGGCCGCAGACGATCCTGATCAAGCAGGGCTCGCGCGGCGTGGACATTTTTGAGCCCGAGCGCAGCGTGCGCGTTTCCGCCGTGCCCAACGTCAATGCGGTGGACCCGACCGGGGCGGGCGATTCGTTTACCGCGGCGCTGCTGAGCGCGATGGCGGGCGGCGCGGATCTGGTCGAGGCGGCGCGCTGGGGCTGCGCGGTGGCCTCGTTCGCGATCGAGGCGTTCGGCATTGAGGGGCTGCTGCGCGCGACGGAGGCGGGGGTGCGAGAGCGTCTGGCAACGGTCACTGCGGAAGAGCGGGGCGCGTAAATGGCGTTGTCGCTGCGGCTGGGGCAGGCGCGGGAGCGGATTGCGATTGTGCGGCGGCATAATCCGCAGGAGTTGGCCGCGCAGCTGTATCCGCAGCGCTACATCGCGGCCTATGCGCTGGCGCAGCTGGAGGGGGATGCGTGGGAGCGTTCGGAGTGGTGGTCGTGCCGCGTGGGGGGCGCGGAGGCGATTGTCTGCCACTCGCACGCCGGGCTGGGCGAGGCGACGACGCTGCTGGGCCCGCCCGAAGGGGCGGCGCAGATTCTCAGCCTGCACCCCGGACCGCCGCGAACGTTTGCGATCTGCGAGCCGCGGCACGTCCCCGCGC
The DNA here is from genome assembly GCA_965203165.1 of Dehalococcoidia bacterium. Taxonomy (GTDB): domain Bacteria; phylum Chloroflexota; class Dehalococcoidia; order Bin125; family Bin125; genus CATQGW01. Next base: position 2,155,486 of record OZ241849.1, on the reverse strand, counting down.
TGGAGACCGCGCACACGCTGCCGTCTTGCCGCCAAATGCTGCGGATGCTGGTCACGCCGCAGACCTTCCGCCCCTGGGAGGGCGAAACGCTGGAACTGCTCGGCCGCCATACGCAGACCATCAACCGGCTCTACAGCTCCGAGGGGAGACCGACGCGCTACGCGCGCCAGCACATCGAGGACGGCTGCTACCACGGCGTGCTGGAGGAGGGCCGGCTGGTCGCGGTGGCGGGCACGCACTCGATCAGCCACAGCTACGGCATCGCGGTGCTGGGCAATGTGTTCACGCATCCCAGTCGGCGCGGCTTCGGCCACGGCAAGGCGGCGACCAGCGCGGTGACAGCGGCGTTGCTGCGCGAAACCGACGAGGTAGTACTGTCGGTTGATCCGCTGAACGAGCCGGCGGTGCGCGCCTACGAGCGGCTGGGCTACGAGCAGATGGGGCGAATTGTGGAAGCAAGCGCGAGCCGTCGGGCGGGCGGAATGCAAACCTGGGCGCGGCGCTGGCTGGCGCGGCGGCGCGGCGGCGGCGAGAACGAAATCGTGCTGCGGTGAGCGTGGAGTCGGACATTCGAGAGCGTCGGCTGGCCGACGCCGGCGAGCAGCGGATTGCCTGGGCGGCGCGGGAGATGCCGGTGATCGCGCAGATCGGGGAGCGGTTTGCGCGAGAGCGCCCGCTGGACGGTCTGCGCATCGGCGCCTGCCTGCACGTCACCTCCGAGACGGCCAATCTCGCGCTGGCGCTGCAGCAGGGCGGCGCGGAGGTGACGCTGTGCGCGAGCAATCCGCTTTCGACGCAGGACGAGGTGGCGGCGGCGCTGGTGGAGCGCGCGGGGATGGCGGTGTTCGCGATCAAGGGAGAGAGCAACGAGCAGTACTACGAGCACATCGGGCGGGCGCTGGATGCGGCTCCGCAGATCACGGTGGACGACGGGGCGGATCTGGTTTCGACGCTGCACGGAGAGCGGCAAGAGTTGCTGGGCGATGTGATTGGGGGCTGCGAGGAGACGACGACGGGGGTGATTCGGCTGCGGGCGATGGCGGCGGAGGGCGCGCTGCGGTATCCGATCATCGCGGTGAACGACGCGGCGACGAAGCACATGTTCGACAATCGCTACGGGACGGGGCAGAGCGCGCTGGACGGGATCATTCGGGCGACGAATCTGCTGCTGGCGGGGAAGGTGGTGGTAGTGGCGGGCTACGGCTGGTGCGGGCGTGGCGTGGCGTCGCGGGCGCGGGGGCTGGGCGCGCAGGTGATCGTGACGGAGGTCGCGCCGCTGCGAGCGCTGGAAGCGGTGATGGACGGCTTTCGGGTGGAGACGATGGAGGCGGCGGCCGGGGTGGGGGATGTGTTTGTGACGACGACGGGAGACATCCACGTGATCGACGCGCCGCACCTGGAGCGGATGCGGTCGGGGGCGATTCTGGCGAATGCCGGGCACTTCAACCACGAGGTGAATTTGGATGCGCTGGAGGCGATGACGGAGGAGCGGCGAGAGGCGCGGCCCTACGTGACGGCGCACCGCACGACCGACGGGCGCGAACTGCTCCTGCTCGCCGAGGGGCGGCTGGTCAATCTCTCCGCAGCGGAGGGGCACCCGGCCAGCGTGATGGATATGAGCTTCGCAAATCAGGCGCTGGCGATTGAGTATCTGGCGCGGACGGAGCCGCGCCCGGCGGCGGGCGTCTGGGATGTGCCCGCGGAGATTGATGAACAGGTCGCAGCGCTTAAGCTGGCGGCGATGGGCGTGCAGCTGGATCGGCTCACGCCGGAGCAGGAGCGCTACCTGCGCTCGTGGGATGCGGGCACATGACCGATCGGCAGACGACGCAGCGCGGAGCGAGCGGGTTCCCCGGCGACCGCTGGACCTCGGAGTCGGTCACGGAGGGGCACCCGGACAAGGTCTGCGATCAGATTTCGGACGCAGTGCTGGACGCCTGCCTGGCGCAGGATCGGGATTCGCATGTGGCCTGCGAGGTCGCGGTGTCTTCGGATTTCGTACTGATCTTCGGCGAGATCACAACGCAGGCGGAGATTGATTTCGACGCGATTGCGCGCGGAGTGCTGCGTCGGATTGGGTACACGGATCCGGCGATCGGGTTCGACGCGGAGTCGTGCGAGGTGGTGGTGCGGGTGAAGCAGCAGTCGCCGGATATCGCGGAGGGTCTGCGGCGCGCGGCGCGGACGGGGGACTCGGACGATCCCTACGACCTACAGGGCGCGGGTGATCAGGGAATGATGATCGGCTTCGCGTGCGACGAGACGGAGACGTTGATGCCCGCGCCGCTGTGGCTGGCCGACGGCCTGACGCGGCGGCTGGCGCAGGTGCGCAAGAGCGGCGAGCTGCCCTGGCTGCGCCCGGACGGCAAGGCGCAGGTGACGGTGGAATACGCGGAGGGTCGGCCGCACCGCGTGTCGGCCGTCGTCGTCTCCACCCAGCACACGGCCGCTGTGAGCCACAGCCAGATCGAACACGCGATGCGGGATGAGGTGATCGCGCCGACGATTCCGCCGCAGTTGCTGGACGCCGAGACGCAGTATTTCATCAACCCGGCGGGGAATTTCATCGTGGGCGGGCCGGCGGCGGACGCGGGGCTGACGGGGCGGAAGATCATCGTGGATACGTACGGCGGGATCGCGCGGCACGGCGGCGGGGCGTTTTCGGGGAAGGATCCGTCAAAGGTGGATCGCTCCGGGGCATACGCGGCGCGCTGGGTGGCGAAGAACATCGTGGCGGCCGAACTCGCCGACCGCGCCGAGGTGCAGCTTTCCTATGCGATCGGGCGGCCGGAGCCGACCTCGCTGACGCTGCTGACGTTTGGCACGGCGCACATTGCGGAAGCGGAGTTGGAGCGGTTGGTGCGGGAGCACTTTGACCTGCGCCCGCTGGCGATCATCGAGCAGCTGGATTTGCTGCGCCCGATGTACGAGCCGACGGCGGCCTACGGCCACTTCGGGCGCGCGGATCTGGATCTGCCGTGGGAGGCGACGGGGGAGGTCGGGGGGTTGCGGGCGGGGGTGGGGCTGTAGGGGGTTTCGGCGAGATACCCGCGGCAAGCGCGGGTATGACGGAGCTGGTTGCGCGGATATGACGGATCTACTCGCGCGGGTATGACGGAGCTGCTCGCGCGGGGGGACGGAGCTGCTTGAGCGGGGGTGGCGGAGCTAGCTGCGCGGGGGTGGTGGAGCTGCTTGGGGGGGGGTAGATGCGCGGGGGTGGCGGAGCTCTGAAGTGTGGGCGCGGGTTAGCGCTTGGTGTACTGGGGGGCTTTGCGGGCGCGCTTCAGGCCGGGCTTTTTGCGCTCCTTGGCTCTGGGGTCGCGGGTGAGCATGCCGGCCTGGCGGAGGGGGCGGCGGAGGTTTTCGTCGGAGGCGAGCAGCGCGCGGGCGATGCCGAGGCGGATGGCGCCGGCCCAGCCGGTGCGGCCGCCGCCGCTGCACTTGACCTGCGCGCTGAAGCTGTTTTGCATGCCAGTGTGGAAGAGGGGCTCTTTGATCAGGCGGCGCTGCTCCTCGCGCGAGAACCACTCCTCGGCGGGCTTGCCGTTGATGATGATTGTGCCGTCGCCGGCGTAGAGCCGGACGCGAGCGATCGAGTTTTTGCGCCGGCCGAGGCCGTAGTGATAGTGGCCGGTCATGGTGGTCATGGGCTGCTCCGCTTCGTCAGTTGGCGTCGGTCTGGTCGGCTGTCTGGCCGGCGTGGGGGTGCTCGGCGCCGGGGTAGACGCGCAGGTGGCGGTATTGTCGGCGGCCGAGCTTGTTTTTGGGCAGCATGCCGCGCACGGCGTGCTCGATGACGCGCTCGGGGCGCTTTTCGAGCATTTCCTTGAGCGTGGTTTCGCGCAGGCTGCCGAGGTGTCCGGAGTGTCGGTAGTAGATTTTCTGCTCGAGCTTGCGGCCGGTGACGGCGACTTTGGCGGCGTTGACGACGACGACGTAGTCGCCGACATCCTGGGAGGGGTGGAAGGCGGGCTTGTGTTTGCCGCGCAGCAGGGTGGCGATTTGTGTGGCGAGGCGTCCGAGCGGGCGCTCGGCGGCGTCGATCACGTGCCAGCGGCGCTCGACATCACGCGGGTTGAGGACAGTTGTCGACATGGGCAGTCTTCCATTCGGGCAGCGTCGCTTGATCGTAGCGAACGGCGGCCAAGGTCAAACCCTTCGCGGGGGCGGTGGGCGCGGCGGAGCCGGGGATCGCCGCGTTGAGCGTTGCGCGGAACGCATCCAGGGAGGCGCGCCCGCAGGCTGTCTCGACGATCGCGCCGACCATCCGCCGCACCTGGTGTTGGAGGAAGGCGTCGGCCGCGAAGGTCAGCGTATAGCGTTCGCCGCTTGCGTCGATAGCGTCAATAGCGGTACGGCGCATGCGGCGCACGGTGGGGCGCTGCTGGTCGGTGGTGGTGAAGGCGGCGAAGTCGCGCCGGCCGTGCAGCAGTCGCAGCGCGGCGCGGGCTGCTTCGAGCGAGAACGGGGGCGGCACGCGCCAGGCGCGCTGCTCGCCGAGCGGGCGGCGCTGTGGAGCGACCAGCAGCTCGTAGCGGTATTCGCGCTCGCGGGCGCAGCGGCGCGGGTCGAAATCGGGCGCGACGCATTGGACGGCCCGCACGGCCAGCGCGGCGGGCAGGAAGTGGTTGAGTCCGTGCAGCCAGCGGCGTGGCGGCAGCTCGCGCGCGGCCTCGAAGGAGGCGACCTGCCCGAGGGCGTGCACGCCGGCATCGGTGCGGCCGGCGAGCGATACGGGGCGTTGCTCGCGGGTGAGCTGTTCCACGGCTTCGCGCAGGGCGCCCTGCACGGTGGGCAGGCCGGGCTGCCACTGCGAGCCGGCGAAGGCCGAGCCGTCGTACTCCAGCAGCAGGGCGAGGCGGTGGGTTGCGGTCACGCGGGGGACTGCTCGCTCGCTTCAGCTTCGTCGTCGGTGTCTGCTGCGGCCGGTTCGGAGGCGGCGCGCTCGACGAGCTCGATGTGGGCCATGGCCGCGCCGTCGCCGCGGCGCGGGCCCAGCTTGATGATGCGGGTGTAGCCGCCGGGGCGGTCTTCGAAGCGTGGGGCGACTTCGTCGAAGAGGCGCCGCACGATTTTTTTGTCGGTCAGCACGGCGGCGGCCTGGCGGCGGGCGTGGAGTGTGCCGCGCTTGCCGAGGGTGATCATGCGCTCGGCGACGGGGCGGATCGACTTGGCCTTGGCCTCGGTGGTGACGATGGCTTCGTGGCGGAGGAGGTCGGTGACCTGGTTGCGGACGAGTGCGGCGCGGTGCGAACGGCTGCGGCTGAGGGCGCGGCCGGCTTTACGGTGGCGCATGGCGGAGCCTTTCTATTCGCTGGGCTGGGCTTTGCGCAGCGCCTCGAGCAGGGCTGCGCCGAGCGGGCTGGCCGGCTCTTCTTCGCCGTCGAGCGGCGGCGCATCGGTGATGATTCGCTCCGCCTCGGCATCCGAGTCGTCGGGCAGCGGCGGCAGTTCCGTGAGCGGCTCGTCGTCGGTCGGCACGAACACGCCCTCGCGGGCGCGACGCAGGCGCGGGTCGAGCTCGTCGATCAGACCCATCTCAAACAACCGCTCGACCAGCTCGACGTAGGATTTCTCGCCGAAGTTGCGCAGGGTGAGCAGATCGTCTTCGGATTTCTCGAGGATTTGGCCCACGATCAGCAGACCGCTGCGCTTGAGGCAGTTGTGCGCGCGGACGGAGAGCTGCAGGTCGTCGATCGAGCGGTTGTAGTCCTCGGTCGAGATGCCCAGCCGCTCGTTGGGCTCGATCTGGCGGGGCGCGAGCGGGTCGCCCAGCGTGGCGAACATGGCCAGCTCATCCTGGAGCAGCTGGGCGGCGGACTTGATCGCATCTTTGCCGGTGATGCTGCCGTCGGTCCAGACTTCGAGCGTCATCTGTTCGAGTCCGGCGCCTTCGCTCTGGCCGCCACCGGCCGGATGGACTTCGTAGGAGACGCGGCGAACGGGGGTAAAAACGGCGTCGAGCGGGATCACGCCGATCAGCGATTCGCCGTTCGGGTTCATCTCCGAGCGCTGGAAGCCGTAGCCGGTCTGCACATTCATGCGCACGCTGAGTTCAGCGTCGGGCGCATCGAGCGTGGCCAAGTAGAGGTCGGGGTTGACGATCTCGTAGTCGGCCGGCACTTCGATGTCGGACGCTGTGATCTCGCGCTGTCCGCTGGCGATGAGCGTCATTTCGGCCGGGCGGTCGGCCAAGGCGCGGAGCCGGATGCTGCGCAGGTTGAGCAGGAACTCGGTGGTATCTTCCTTCATCGCGGGGATGGTGGAGAACTCGTGCTGAGCCTGGTCGATCCGCACAGAGGTGACGGCCGCGCCGCGGATGGCGGAGAGCAGCACGCGGCGGATGGCGTTGCCGAGCGTGTGCGCGAAGCCACGCGCCAGCGGGGCGGCGGTGATGCGCGCGTAGGCGGCGCCGGCTTCCTCGATGTTGATCTTCGGGGTGTCGTGCTGCGAAACCACTGTGGCCTGAGCCCTCCTTGGTCGGCCCCGCCGCGCGTGCGACGGGGCGGCGTGCCAGTCGCGCGTTAGCGCGAGTAGTACTCGACGATCGCGTTTTCATCAACGCGCATGTCGATGTCTTCGCGCATCGGCACGGCGGTCAGTTGGCCCTCGAGCTGGCCGGGGTCGAAGTGCAGCCAGCCGGGGCGCTCGCGGCCGCCCTGCCATTCGCGCGACATTTCGTAGAACTTCGACTTGCGCCCACGCTCGGTCCAGCCGATTTTGTCGCCGACCTTCGTCTCGATCGAGGGAATGTCGGCTCGCCGCCCGTTGAGCGTAATGTGCCCGTGGCGGACCAGTTGTCGAGCCTGCGCGCGCGACTCCGCAATGCCGAGTCGGTAGACGACGTTGTCGAGGCGCAGCTCGAGCATGCGCAGCAGGTTGTCGCCCGTGGCGCCGGGACGTCGGTTGGCCTCGCGGAACATCTTGCGGAACTGGCGTTCGAGCACGCCGTAGGTCTTACGGACCTTCTGTTTTTCCTTGACCTGGATGCCGTAGTCGGAGACCTTGCGGCGGCGCGGGGAGCGCTGTCCGGGCGGCTGGTTGCGCCGGTCGATGGCGCACTTGGGCGTGTTGCAGCGCTCGCCCTTGAGGAAGAGCTTTTCGCCTGCGCGGCGGCAGATGCGGCAGACCGGACCGGTGTATCGCGCCATTGGCTCGTCTCCTGTTCGGGTTCGGCTCAGGCGCGCCGTCGCTTGCGCGGGCGGCAGCCGTTGTGCGGAATGGGCGTGACATCGCGGATCGAGAGCAGCACCAGGCCGGCGGCCTGGAGCGCGCGGACGGCGGACTCGCGCCCGCTGCCCGGGCCTTTGACATAGACATCAACCTCGCGCATGCCGTTGGCCATGGCTTTCTGGGCGGCGTCTTCGGCCGCCAGCTGTGCGGCGAAGGGTGTGCCTTTGCGTGAGCCGCGGGTGCCGCCGGTGGAGCCGGCGCTGCTCCAGGCGACGGTGTCACCGTTGAGGTCGGTCATGGTGATGATGGTGTTGTTGAAGGTGGACTGGATGTAGGCGCGTCCGTGGGGGATATTTTTGCGTTCGCGGCGGCGGCCGCGGCGCTGCCCGCCTCGTTGGGTGACCATGGTTGTGGGTCCTTTCGGGACTAGCGCTTGACGGCGCGGCGGCGGCCGGCGACGGTCTTTTTGGCGCCGCGGCGGGTGCGGGCGTTGGTGCGGGTGCGTTGGCCGCGCATCGGTAGGTTGCGGCGATGGCGCTGCCCGCGGTAGCAGTTGATGTCGATCAGGCGCTGCACGTTCTGGCGCACGATGCGGCGCAGGTCGCCCTCGACGAGGTAGTCGCGGTCGATGATCTCGCGCAGGAGCGAGAGTTCGCCGTCGGTCAGCTCGCGCATGCGACGCTGCGGATCGAGTTGCGCCTTGTGGATGATTTCGTTGGCGCGGGTGGGTCCCACGCCGTAGATGTAGCGCAGCGCGTAGGGCAGCCGCTTGTCGTCGGGCACATCCACGCCGGAGATTCGGGCCATTTCGCTGCTCCTCCGTTCAGTTCTTAAAGCGGTAGACGACGCGCCCACGGGTGAGGTCGTATTCGGAGAGTTCGACCAAGACGCGGTCGCCGCGCAGTACGCGGATGTGGTTCTGCCGCATTTTGCCGGCGAGGTGAGCGAGCACCTCGTGCCCGTTGGGCAGTTGGACGCGGAAGGTAGCGTTCGGCAGCGGTTCGCGGACGACGCCCTCCACCTCGATTTTTTCCTGCTTGGGCACAGGCGCGGGGCGCGGGGCGCGTTGACCGCGGCGGTTGCCGGAACTCTTTCTCGCCACGCGACTCCTCTCTGCCGACCGCCTGTGTGGTCAGTCGGCGAGCGTCAGGATTTCGGCCGGGCCGGACTCGCGGATTGCGATGGTGTGCTCGAAGTGGGCAGAGAGGCTGCCGTCCTTCGTAGACACCGTCCAGCCGTCGTCCAGCACGGTGGTGGCCGGGTCGCCGAGGGTGGCCATCGGCTCCAGCGCCAGCACCATACCGGGCCGCATCCTCATGCCCGCTCCGCGTCGTCCGTGGTTGGGCATGTTCGGCGCTTCGTGCATATCGCGGCCCACGCCGTGTCCGACGTAGCCGCGCACCACGCCATAGCCCGCTGATTCTATCACCTCCTGGATCGCTGCGCCGATGTCGCCTTTGCGAACTGGGACACGCGAGGCGTCGATGCCCGCCTGGAGCGACTCTTTGGTTACTTGCAGCAGCCGCTCCGCCTCGGCGCTGATGCCGCCGATGCCGAAGGTGACGGCGGAATCTCCCACCCAGCCGTCGATCGTGGCACCCAGGTCGATGGAGAGGATGTCGCCCTCGCAGAGGCGGCGCTCGGTGGCGAAGCCGTGCACGATCTGTTCGTTGACCGAGGCGCAGATCGTGTGAGGGAAGCCGTGGTAGCCCAGGAATGTGGGGGTTGCGCCGAGCCGCTCGAATTTGTCCAGCACGTAGCGGTCCAGTTCGGCCAGCGTCATCCCCGGCCGGGCCATCTGGCGCAGTTCGACCAGCGTCTCGCCGACCAGCTGCCCGGGCACGCGCATCTCCGCGATCTGCGCAGCAGTCTTCAGAATGACCTGGCGGGGTTGGGCGTCGAGGGCCATGCGTTACGTTCGCGTTCTAGCGGGTCTATTCGAGCGCGGCCAGGAGGTCCGCGCCCACGGCGTCGGGCTCGCGCGCGCCGTTGACCCGGCGCAGCTTGCCGCTGCGCTCGTAATAGTCGATCAGCGGGGCGGTCTGCTGAGCGTAGACATCGAGCCGTCGGCGGATCGCCTCCGGCTGGTCGTCGTCGCGCTGGATCAGCGCGCCCGGGCAGCGGTCGCAGGTGCCCTCGACCTGCGGCGGCGAGAAGACCGCGTGGAACACCGCGCCGCAATCGGGGCAGCTCCAGCGCCCGCCGAGGCGACGGAGGACTTCGTCGTTGGCGACCTCGATCAGCAGCGCGGCGGCGATTTCGGCGTCCTGTTCCGCCAGGGCGGCGTCAAGCGCCTCGGCCTGTTCGGTGGTGCGCGGGAAGCCGTCGAGCAGGCTGCCGAGTTGCGCGTCTTCGCGGTTGAGCCGATCCAGCAGCATCGAGATCGTCAGCTCGTCCGGCACCAGCTCGCCGCGCTCCATATAGCGCTGCGCTTCCATCCCCAGCTCCGTCTGGTTGCGCACGTTTTCGCGGAACATGTCGCCGGTGGCGAGGTGGAGCAGTCCGGTGCGCTCGGCGAGGTTGACGGCCTGGGTGCCTTTACCCGCGCCGGGCGGGCCGAGCAGGATGACGTAAGTGCTCATCGGATGAATCCCTCGTAGTTGCGCATGAGCAGTTGGGCCTCGATCTGGCGCATGGTGTCGAGCGCGACGCCCACGACGATCAGCAGGCCGGTGCTGGAGATGGTGAGAGCGGTGCTGTCGGGGATGAACTCGGTGGCGAGGAAGGGGACGACGGCGACGAAGCCGAGGAAGAGCGCGCCGGCCCAGGTGATTCGGGAGAGGACGCGGTTGATGTAGTCCTGCGTGGGGCGTCCGGGTCGGATGCCGGGGATGAAGCCGCCCTGCTTCTGGAGGTTCTCCGCCAGATTCTGCTGCTGGAACGTGACGAAAGTGTAGAAGAAGGTGAAGGCGACGACGAGCACGAAGGAGAGCGCCCAGTAGAGCGGGCGGCCGGGCGAGAAGTTGATCTGCACCCAGTCGGCGACGCGGACGACCCAGCCGGGGCGCTCGCCGAGCGTCTGGCCTTCGGCGAAGTCGGGCGTGAGCGGGTTGTCGGGCTCTTCTTCGTGCGTGGGGATGTCGGTGAGCGCGATGAAGTTGCCCTCGAGGTCCTGCAGCGTGATCGGCTCGGTGCCGATCGCGTTGTTGTCGATTCGCCAGGTGGTGAGCGGCTCGCCGCCCGTCGGGTCGGAGCGGGTCTCGACGCGGGTCAGCACGTTCGCGTCGCTGGCCTGGTTGATCCGCTCGAGTACGTCGTCGAACGTGTCCGCCTCCGCGTTCCAGGAGATTTCGGCCTCGTTGACGAGGAAGAGGCCGCTCGCGGCGAGCTCGGGGAGCAGCGTGTTGAGCCGCTCGTCGGAGTCGAGCGAGGCGAAGGGGACCTCGACGGCGGCGCGGGTCTGGCTCTCTTCGCCCGCCGCGCCGGTAATCCAGCCGGCCAGCACGGAGGGGAAGATGATGATCGAGAAGGCGAAGATCAGCGGGATCATGCCGGCGCTGTTGACGCGCAGGGGGATGTAGCTCTGCCCGCTCTGGCGGTACATGCGCCCGCCTCTGAAGACGCTGCGGGCGTATTGGACGGGGATGCGCCGCTGCGCTTCCTGGAAGAAAACGATCAGGGCGACGAGCGCGATGGCGATGGCGATCACGACGGCGATGCCGGACCAGCCGATGTCGCTCTGGCCGACGGAGTTGAACAGCGTCGGGAAGCTGGCGATGATGCCGGCGAAGATGATCAGGGAGATGCCGTTGCCGACGCCTTTTTCGGTGATCAGCTCGCCCAGCCAGATCAGGAACATGGTGCCCGCGGTCATGGTGATGATCGCGGAGACGGTGGGCAGCCACTCATCGGGGCCGAAGCCGATGCCGGTGATCGCGCGCGCGTTTTCGAGCAGGATCAGCTGGCCGTAGCCCTGGACGATCGACATCGGGATGGCGAGCCAGTAGGTGTAGAGCTGGATGCGGTTGCGCCCGGTCTCGCCTTCCTGGGCGAGGGCCTGGAGCTTGGGGATCATCGGCTGGAGCAGGTTCATCACGATCGAGGCGGTGATGTAGGGGTAGACGCCGAGCGCGACGATCGAGAGGTTGTCCAGCCCGCCGCCGGAGAAGAGGTTGAGGAAGCCGAGGACGGGGTTGTTGTCGAGCGCGTTTTCGAGCTGGGTTTTGTTGATGTCGGGGATCGGCACGTGCGCGACGAGCCGGAAAACCACCAGCATGGCGAGGGTGAAGGCCAGCTTCTGGCGGACGTCCGGCTGGCGCCAGGCGTCGACCAGCGCTTGCAGCAGCTTAGGCCTGGTCGGGCCCGCTGCTGTCTGCGCTCGTTGCATTGATCACCTCAACGGAGCCGCCTGCGGCTTCGATTTTCGCGCGCGCGGCGGGGGAGACGCGCTCGGCGCGCACGTGCAGCGCGTGTTCGATCGGACCCCCGGCGAGAATTTTGTAGGGCTGGCTTGCGCGGCGCAGCAGCCGCGCTTCGACCAACGCCTCCGCGTCGACCGCGTCGCCCGGCGCAAAGCGGCGAGCCAACTCGACCACGTTGATCGCCAGGTACTCGATGCGTCCGCGGTGTTTGAAGCCGCGACGGCGCGGGAGTGTGCGCATCATCGACATTGCGCCGCCTTCGAAGACGGCATTGTAATCGCGGCCGGCGCGCGAGCGCTGACCTTTCAACCCGCGCCCGGAGTAGGTGCCCTTACCGGAGGCGTTGCCGCGTCCGACACGCTTACGCTTCTTGCGCGCGCCCGGATTGGGGCGCAGGTCGTGCAACCGCAGCGGCATCGCTACCCCTCCACCTCAACGACGCTGACCAGATGGGCGACTTTGACGAGCATACCACGCACATCGGGGGTGTCGGGCTTGCGGACGGTCTGGCCGAGGCGGCGCAGGCCGAGGGATTTGATGGTTTGGGCCTGGTCGCTGCGATAGCCGATCGCGCTTTTGACCCAGGTGACTTCGAGTTCGGCCATGGTCCGTTACTCGCTGGTTGCGGCGGCGGCGGGCGGCTCGGGGGCCGCCTCGGCCGCGTCTTCGAGAGGCGGCGCCGGCGCTTCGATTTCGGCGGGGAGGCGCCCCGCCAGGCGCAGGCGCTCGCGGCGCGCCTCGACCGGATCACGCAGTTCCTGCAAGCCCTGAATGGTGGCTTGCACCACGTTCACGACATTGTTGGAGCCGAGCGACTTGCTGAGCACGTTGCGCAGTCCGACGGCTTCGAGCACGGCTCGCACGCCGCCGCCCGCGATTACGCCGGTACCCGCTGCGGCCGGCTTGAGCAGCACCTGCGAAGCGCAGAAGCGCGCCGTGACCGGATGCGGGATTGTGCCGTTGTGGATCGGAACTTCGACCATCTCGCGGCGGGCGATCGTCGCGCCTTTGCGGATCGCGTCGGGCACTTCGTTGGCCCGCCCGATGCCCACACCGACGCGCCCGTCGCCGTCGCCCACGACCACGACGGCGGTGAAGCTGAAGCGTCGCCCGCCCTTGACCACTTTGGCGACGCGGTTGATGTCGACGACCTTCTCGATGTAATCGTCCTGCGGCGCATCGCGGCGGAAGCGGCCGCCGCGGCCGCCGTCCCGCTGCTGTGTCGAACGCTGCTGCATGGAACTGCTCCGTCCCCCGTGCGCTGCTCAGAAATCGAGGCCGCCCTCGCGGGCGGCTTCGGCGAGCGCGCGCACGCGCCCGTGGTATCGGTAGCCGCCGCGGTCGAACACGACGGCGGACACGCCGGCGGCCTGCGCCGCATCGGCGAGTCGCCGGCCGACGGCCGCGGCGCGCTCCGTCTTGCTGCCGTCGACGCCGCTGAGGTCCGAAGCGGAGGCCAGCGTGGCACCGCTGTCGTCGTCGATGATTTGCCCATAGATGTGATTGAGCGAGCGGAAGACAGAGAGGCGCGGGCGCTGAGGCGTGCCGTGGACGCGCTTGCGGACGCGCGCGTGCCGCCGCTTGCGCGCGGCGCGGGTGGTGCGGCGTTTGCGTCGAATCGGCATCTGCTGCGCTCCCTGTCGTGCGATCGCCCTAGGCGATCGCGCCCTTGCCCTGCTTGCGCCGCACCCACTCGCCGCGGTAGCGAATGCCTTTGCCCTTGTAGGGCTCGGGCGGTCGCACGGCGCGGATTTCGGCCGCCTGCTGCCCGACAGCCTGCTTGTCGGCGCCACGCACATGGACGAGTTGCCCTTCCACCTCGAAGGCGATGCCTTCCGGCGGGTCGATGCGGACGAGGTGCGAGAAGCCGACGCGCAGCACCAGTGTTTGACCGTCGAGCTCGGCGCGATAGCCCGTGCCCTGAATTTCGAGCGACTTGGTGAAGCCGTCGGAGACGCCGACGACCATGTTGTTGATCAACGAGCGGGCCAGGCCGTGGTGCGCGCGGTGCGCGCGTCGGTCCGAGGGGCGGGTGACGATCAGCTCGTTGTCGTCCTGCACGATGTGGAGATCGGGGTGGATCGTCTGTTGCAGCTCGCCTTTGGGCCCGGAGACGCGCACCAGCGGTCCGGAGATTTCGATCGTCACGCCCGCGGGCACGGGCACGGGCTTGCGTCCGACACGACTCATCGCAGCGCCGCCTTCCCTTGCGCCCATGTGGGCGTGCGGTGGACTACCAGACGAAGCACAGGACTTCTCCGCCGAGATTTTCCTGCCGCGCGCGGTGACCGGTCATCACGCCGCGCGGGGTGGTGAGAATGGCGACGCCGAGTCCGCCGTAGGGGCGGGGGATTTCTCGCCGCTGCACGTAGACCCGCAGCCCGGGGCGGCTGACGCGCTTGAGTCCGCTGAGCACCGAGCTGCCGTCCTCGCGGTAGAGCAGCTCGACATGCAGTTCGCGTCCGGCTGCGCCGACGCGATCGCGCACATCAAACTCCTTGATGAAGCCCTCGTCGGCCAGCACCTGGGCGATGGCGACCTTGAGCTGTGATGAGGGAATCGCGACGCGCGGATGGCCGGCCTGAATCGCGTTGCGCAGGCGCGTGAGCATGTCGGCGATGGGATCGGTAACTGGCATCGGTCGGCTGCGCCTTTCGCTTTCTGCTACTGCGCCCGCTCGAAGGGCATTCCGAGCAGTTCCAGCAGCCGGCGGCCTTCGGCGTCGTTGCGCGCCGTGCTGATGATGTTCACTTGCAGCCCCCGCACCGCGCCCACCGCGCCGTAGTCAACCTCCGGGTAGACGATCTGCTCGCGGATGCCCAGGCTGTAGTTGCCGCGCCCGTCGAACGCGGTGCGGGAGACGCCCTGAAAGTCGCGGATGCGCGGCAGTGCGGCGTTGATTGTGCGGTCCAAGAACTCCCACATGCGCCGCCCTCGAATCGTGCAGGTGACGCCGATCGCGTTGCCCTCGCGCAGCTTGAAGTTGGCGATCGACTTGCGCGCGCGGGTAATCACCGGGCGCTGGCCGCAAATTGCGGTGAGGTCGGCCGTCACCTCGTCGAGCGCCTTCGCTTCGGAGATGGCCTCGCCGACGCCCGAGTTGACCACGATTTTGGTCAGCCGCGGCGCCTGCATCGGGTTGCCGAACGAGAACTCCTCGATCATGCGCGGCGCAACCTCGTCGCGGTAGCGCCGCAGGAGGCGAGGCGGTTCGGTCAGCGCGCCGTTGCTGTCGTTCTGAGAATCCGCCATCAGTCGATATCCGCTTCACAGCGCTTGCAGACGCGGACTTTGAGTCCGTCGGCGCGCTTCTTGTAACCGACCCGCGCGGGTCGGTCGCATGAGGGGCAAACTACCGCCACGTTGCTGAGGTGCAGCGGCGCTTCGCGCTCGATGATCCCGGCCGGCGTTCCCATCTGGGTCGGCCGCATGTGTCGCTTGACCATGTTGACGCCCTGGACAATCACGCGGTCGCGCTTGGGCAGCACCTGTCGCACCTGCCCGCGCGCGCCTTTGTTTTTGCCGCTGCGCACCTCGACCAAGTCGTCGCGCTGAATTCGACGCATCAGACCACCTCCGGGGCAAGCGAGACGATGCGCATGAAGTTCTTTTCCCGCAGTTCGCGCGCGACCGGCCCGAAGATGCGCGTTCCTGTCGGATTTTGCTGGTCGCCGGCCAGAATGACTGCGGCGTTGTCGTCGAAGCGGATATACGATCCGTCCGGTCGGCGGTATTGCTTGGCGACGCGCACCACGACGGCGCGCACGACCTGACCGGAGCGGATGTCGCGGCCCGGATCGGCCTGTTTGACCGTGGCGACAATCGTATCGCCCACGCTCGCGTAGCGGCGCTTGGTGCCTCCCAGGACGCGAATGCACTTGATCACTCGTGCGCCTGAGTTGTCGGCCACGCGGAGCGAGGATTCCTGCTGGATCATGCCGACGCCTCGCTCTCCGCCGCGCCGCCCACATCGTCGCCCGCCTTGGTCTCGTCGGCCGCGGCGGCCTGCGGTGCAGCCTCAGCCTCGTCCGGGGGAGCGGGCGGCTCATCCGGCTCAATCGCCGGCGCGGCGATCTCGCCGGGCTGAATTTCGGCCAGCTCGCGCCGTTCCAAGATTTCCACCACGCGCCAGGTCTTGCGGCGCGAGAGCGGGCGGCACTCCTCGATCAGCACGCGATCGCCGTTGCGGCAGTTGTTACCTTCATCGTGCGCCAGGTAGCGCTTGCGGCGGCGGATGGTCTTTTTGTATAGCGGGTGCCGCACGGTGCGTTCCACACGCACCACCACCGTTTTCTGGGCGGCATCGGCCGCGGCGAACCCGACTCGTTGTTTGCGGGCCATGCTTTACTCGTCCTTGCTCGTCTGCGCTGCGGTCGGCTCTGCGTCGCTCTCCACCGGCTCAGCCTCGGCCGCCGAAGCGCCCTCCTCAGCCGACGCGTCCTCGCTGGGCAGCGCTGTGTCGGCCGCGGACGGGTCGGCCGCTGCGGTCGGTTCTGCGTCGCCCTCCACCGGCTCGGCCTCGGCCTCGGCCACCGAAGCGTCCTCCTCAGCCGGCGCGTCCGCGCTGGGCGGCGGGACAGCGGGAGCGGTGGGACGGGCCAGCGGCACGCCGCCCGCCTCGCCCTGCTGGCGCTCGCGGTAGATCGTGCGCAGACGCGCGATCTGCCGCCGCGCGGCGCGAATCGCCATCGGGTTTTGCAGCTGACGCGTGCCGCGCTGGAACTGGAGATTGAACATTTCGCGGTAGGCCTCGTTGATCGCCTCGCCCAGTTCCAGATCGGAGAGTGCGCGCGCTTCATCGGCGAGTGGGTTGGGCATCGCTAGACGACCTCCGTCTCGCGCACCACCACGCGCGTGCGCACGGGCAGCTTGTGGCTCGCGCGGCGCAGCGCTTCGCGCGCGTCGGCCTCCGCGATTCCGCCGATCTCGAAGAGCACCCGCCCGGGTTTCACCACCGCCACCCACTTCTCGGGCGCGCCCTTGCCCTTGCCCATCCGCGTCTCGGCCGGCTTCTGCGTCACCGACTTGTCCGGGAAGACGCGGATCCAGACCTTGCCACCGCGCCGCACGTAATGCGTGATCGCGCGCCGCGCCGCCTCAATCTGGCGGCCGTCGACCCATGCCGCGTCGAGCGACTGTAGGCCGATCTCGCCGAATGCGATCGTGCTGCCCGAGTGGGCGAGGCCGCGGCGGCGGCCGCGGTGATGCTTACGCCATTTGACGCGGCGAGGCTGGAGCATCAGGCGTTCCTTCCCTCGGTGTCGCCGCGCTCGGCCAGGGGCGAGCTGGTCGAGGGCGAGCCAGTCGGGGGGGGCACGCCCTGGGCCGGACCGCTCGCCTGCTCCGGGCGGTCCTCCGGCTCGAAGGGCAGGATTTCGCCCTTGTAAATCCAGACTTTGACGCCGATCCGCCCGAACACGGTGCGCGCCTCGGCAAAGCCGTAGTCAATGTCCGCGCGCAGCGTGTGCAGCGGCACGCGGCCGTCCATCTCTTTGGCGCTGCGCGACATTTCCGCGCCGCCCAGCCGCCCGCTGATGATGATCTTCGCGCCCTCCGCACCCCGCTGCATCGTCCGCTGCACTGCCTGCTTAATCGCCCGCCGGAAGGCGATTCGCCGTTCCAGCTGCTCCGCCACGCTGCGCGCGACGAGGTTGGCATCGAGCTCCGGCGTGCGGATTTCCTCGACATCCACGTTGGTGCGCCGCCCTGTGCGGGCGCCCAGCACGCGACGCAGCTCGTCCACATTTTGCCCGCCGCGGCCGATCACGATGCCCGGCTTCGCGGTGTGCAGCGTGATCCGCAGTTGGCCGGCGCTGCGCTGGATATCGATCCGCGAAATCGAGGCGTCATCGAGCCGCCCATTGATGAACTTGCGCAGCTCGATGTCTTCCTGCACGAGCTTCGCGTAATCCTTGCCGGCGTACCACTGGCTGCGCCAGCCGTAGATGGTCGGGATGCGGAAACTGGTCGGGTGTACTTTCTGGCCCACGCTCAGCTCCCTTCGTCCGTCACGACGACGGTGATGTGGCTGGTGCGCCGCAGGATTCGCCCGACCCGCCCGCGCGCCTTGGCGCGGAAGCGGCGCAGCGTCCGCCCATCGCCGGCGTAGATCGAATGCACAGTCAGCCCATCCCGATCCAGCGCGTAGTTGTTCTCGGCATTGGCCACGGCCGATTCGAGCACTTTGGCCACTTCGCGGGCGATCGGTTTGGGCGTGAAGCGCAGCTGCAACAGCGCGTCGTCGACTGGCAGACCGCGGATGCCCTGCATGACCAGGCGCACCTTGCGGGGCGAACCGCGTACGAACTTGGCTGAGGCCTGGACTTGCATCTCACCTCACCCGCGTTGAGCGGTCCGAGCGGCCGACATGCCCCCGGAAGGTGCGCGTCGGCGCAAACTCGCCCAGCTTGTGGCCGACCATGTTCTCCGTGATGAAGACGGGAATATGGCGGCGGCCGTCGTGTACTGCGATGGTCAGCCCGACCATCTCGGGGACGATCGTCGAGGCCCGCGACCAAGTGGTGATCACTGTGCGCGCGCCGGCCGCGCGGACACGCTGCACCTTGCGGAGCAGCTTGTAGTCCACGAACGGACCTTTTTTCGTCGATCGCGACATCGCTCGTCCCCCTAGCGCCGCCGGCCGCGCCGGCGGCGGCGCACGATGTATTTGTCGGAAGGTTTCTTACCGCGCGTCCGACGGCCCAGCGTATACCAACCCCAGGGGGACTTGGGTCCGGGCAGGCCGATGGGGGCTTTGCCCTCGCCGCCGCCGTGGGGGTGATCGACGGGGTTCATCACGGAGCCGCGCACCGTGGGGCGGCGGCGGCGGTGGCGGCTGCGGCCGGCCTTGCCGAGCTTGATGTTGCTGTGCTCGACGTTGCCGACCTGGCCGATCGTCGCGTAGCAGGCGGCGCGGATGCGGCGCATCTCGCCGGAGGGCAGGCGCAGCAGTACGTAGCTGCCCTCTTTCGCCATGATCTGCGCGCTCGCGCCCGCGGAGCGCACGATCTGTGCGCCCTTCCCCTCGGTCAGTTCGACGTTATGCACTTGCGTGCCGTTGGGAATCGCGCTCATCGGCAGCGCGCTGCCGGTGCGAATCGGCGCTTCGGGGCCGGTCGCCACGCGATCGTCCACACTCAGCCCGACGGGCGCGAGGATGTAGCGCTTCACTCCGTCGCTGTAGACGACCAGCGCAATCCGCGCGCTGCGGTTGGGGTCGTATTCGATCGCCGCGACGCGGCCTTCCACGCCGATTCGGTCGCGGCGCTTCCAGTCGATGATTCGATAGCGGCGCTTGTGGCCGCCGCCGCGGTGGCGCACGGTGATCCGGCCCTGCTGGTTGCGCCCGGACTTCTTCTTCAGCGGCGCGAGCAGGCTCTTCTCCGGCTTCTTCTTGGTGATCTCCTCGAACGTGTGGCCGGAGGCGTTGCGGCGCCCGGGCGAGGTGGGTTTGAAGTTTCGCAGCGGCATCTCAGACCCCCTCGAACAGGCGGATCTCGTAGCCCTCGCTGAGCGAGATGATCGCCTTCTTCCAGTCGCGCTCGCGGCCGGGCCGGGAGCGCCCGACGCGGCGCTCCTTGCCCCGCACGTTGATCACGTTCACCTTGCGCACTCTCACGCCGAACGCGATCTCCACAGCTTCCTTAATCTGCATCTTGTTCGCGCGCGGGTCCACCTCGAAGACGTACTTGCGCTGTTCGCTCAGTTCCGTGCTCTTCTCGGTGATGATCGGCCGCCGCAGCACGGCGTAGGGGTGAATCTCTTTGGGCATCTCAGCCGCCCTCGCCGTCGCTTGCCGACTCAGGATCATCCGCCGGGCCGCCTGCGGGCAGCGCCCACAGCGATTCGACCCGCCGCACGGCGGCTTCGGTCATGATCAGCCGGTCGTGCGTGATCAGCAGGTAGGTGTTGAGCGTGTCAGCCAAGCTGGCACTGATGTGTTGGAGGTTGCGGGTGCCGCGCACGAGATTTTCGTCCAGCCCGTCGCTGACCAGCAACGCGTTTCGCTCCACGCCCAGCGCGCGGCACAGCTTGTTCATCGCCCCGCTGCGCGGCTCGAAGGCCAGATCGGGCGCGGTTACCACAATCCCGCCCTCCGCTGCGCGCTGCGAGAGCATTGAGCGAATCGCCAGGCGGCGCATGCGCTTCGGCATCCGCTGACGGTAGGAGCGCGGATGCGGGCCGTGCGCCACCGCTCCGCCGATCCGCGTAGGCGAAGAGGGACCGCCGAGGCGGGCGCGCCCGCCGCCCTTCTGGCGGCGCGACTTGGTGTTGGCTTGGCGGACATCCGAACGGTTCAACGTGTTGTGCGTGCCCTGGCGCTGATTCGCCCGGTAGGCCAGCACGGCCTGATGCACGACGCCCAAGTTCGGCTCGATGCCGAACACGCTGTCGTCGGCGTCGATCTCGCCGACCTGCTCGCCCGCGGCGTCCAGTACCGGCAGCTTCATCGCTTCTTCCCGCCCCGCCGCTTGGTCTGGCGAATGCGCACCGTGCCGTTGGTCGCGCCCGGCACGGAGCCCTCAACGTACACGAGGTTCCGCTCCACATTAATTTCGACGACGCGCAAATTCATCGAAGTGCGCCGCCGGCCGCCCATCCGCCCCGCCATCCGCGTGCCCTTCAGCACCCGCCCGGGCGTGGTGCCCGCGCCGACCGAGCCGGGCGCGCGGTGCCGATCGCTCTGTCCGTGCGTCCGCGGCCCTCCGCGGAAACCGTGCCGCTTGACCACGCCAGCGAACCCTTTGCCCTTGGACAAGCCTTGCACATCAACGCGGTCGCCGACACTGAATATCTCGCTGGCCTGGAGCAGCGCGCCGAGTTCAACATCGTCCAGTTGCTCCGGTTCCACGCGGAATTCGCTCAGTGTGCGCAGCGCGCCGTTGCTGCCTGTGTGCCCTCGCTCGGGCTTTGACACCCGCCAGTCCGGCACCGCGCCAAAGCCCAGCTGCACAGCAGCGTAGCCGTCGCGCTCCGGCGTCTTCAGCTGCGTCACGGGACAGGGACCGACCTCGAGCACCGTGCAGCCGACCACGCTCCCGTCGTCGCGGATCACCTGCACCATGCCGAGCTTCTTGCCGAGGAGACCGGGTACGGGCATGTCGCGCCTACAGCTTGATGAACACATCGACGCCGCTGGAAAGTTGGAGGCGTCCCAACGAGTCCAGCGTACGCCCGGTCGGCTCGATGATGTCAATGATCCGCTTGTGCGTCCGCATTTCGAACTGCTCGCGGCCGTCTTTGTGGACAAACGGCGAGCGAATCACGGTGTACTTGCGGATTTCGGTCGGCAGCGGGATGGGTCCGGCCACGCTCGCGCCGGTCGTCTCGGCGATATTGACGATCTCCCGCGCACTCTCATCGAGAACGCGATGATCGTAGGCCTTGAGCCGGATGCGAATTTTCTGGGGAACCGCCATGCCGCTGTTCCGTCCTTACTCGAGGATCTTGGTGACGGCGCCGGCGCCGACGGTGCGCCCGCCCTCGCGGATTGCGAAGCGCAGGCCCTCTTCCATCGCGATGGGGTGGATCAGCCGCACGGTCATCTGCACATTGTCGCCCGGCAGCGCCATCTCGATGCCCTCGGGCAACCCGATCTCGCCCGTCACGTCGGTCGTGCGGATGTAGAACTGCGGACGGTAGCCCTGGAAGAACGGCGTGTGCCGCCCGCCTTCATCCTTGCTCAGGATGTAGACCTCCGCCTCGAAGGCGGTGTGGGGGGTGATCGAGCCCGGCGCGGCCAGCACCTGCCCGCGCTCGATCTCGTCCCGATCCAGCCCCCGCAAGAGGCAGCCCACGTTGTCCCCCGCCTCGCCCGTCGGCAGGGTCTTCTTGAACATCTCCACGCCCGTCACCACCGTGCGGCGCGTGTCCTTGACCCCCACGATCTCGATCTCCTCGCCGCTGTTGACCACGCCCCGCTCGATCCGCCCCGTCGCCACCGTGCCGCGGCCCTTGATCCCGAAGACGTCTTCCACCGGCATCAGGAAGGGTTGCTCGACCGGGCGCGGCGGGGTCGGCACGTAGTCGTCCACCGCCGCCATCAACTCGCGGATGCTGGCGTACTCCGCCGCCTCCGCGTCGGACGACTCCGACTCCAGCGCCGCCAGCGCCGAACCGCGCACGACGGGGATGTCGTCGCCGGGGAACTCGTACTGGCTGAGCAGCTCGCGCACCTCCAACTCGACCAACTCCAGCAACTCCTCGTCGTCCATCTGATCCACCTTGTTCAGGTAGACCACCATCCGCGGCACGCCCACCTGGCGGGCCAAGAGGATGTGCTCGCGGGTCTGCGGCATCGGTCCGTCCGGCGCGGCCACGACCAGGATCGCGCCGTCCATCTGCGCCGCGCCCGTGATCATGTTCTTGATGTAGTCCGCGTGGCCCGGCGCGTCGATGTGCGCGTAGTGACGCGCCTCCGTCTCGTACTCCACGTGGGCGATCGCGATCGTGATGCCGCGCGCACGCTCCTCCGGCGCGTTGTCAATCGAATCGAAACTGCTGAACGAGACCCGCTCCGAGGACAGCGACAGGTACTTCGTGATCGCCGCCGTCAAGGTCGTCTTGCCGTGATCCACATGGCCGATCGTGCCCACGTTCACGTGCGGCTTGGTCCGCTCGTACACCTCGCGCGCCATCGCTTCGCTCCCTTTCCGCGCACGGCGCTATCGCGCCGCGGCCAACACTCCTTGCGGAATCACCGCGTAGTGATCGAACTCAATGCTCGCCGTCGCCCGCCCCTGCGTCATCGAACGCAGCGTGGTGGTGTAACCGAACAATTCCGCAAGCGGAATGTGGGCGCGAATCAGCTGCAGGGTGCCGCGCATTTCCGTGCCCGTCACATGCCCGCGGCGCCCGCTCACATCGCCCAGCACATCGCCGAAAAACTCGTCAGGCGTGGCCAGCTCGGCGCGCATCATCGGCTCCAGCTGGACCGGCTCGGCTCGGCGCATCGCCTCGCGGAAGGCCATGCCCCCCGCCGTAGCGAACGCCAACTCGTTGGAGTCGACCTGGTGGTAGCTGCCGTCGACCAGCGCAACCTTCACATCAACCACGGGGAAGCCGCCCACAATGCCGTTGCGCATCGCCTGCTCAACGCCGCGCTTGACGGACGGGACAAAGTGCTGCGGCACCACGCCGCCTACGCTCTTGTCCTCAAACTCGAAGCCCGCGCCGGCCTCGTTCGGCTCGATCTGCAGCACGACGTGTCCGTACTGCCCGCGCCCGCCCGTCTGCCGCACAAAGCGCCCTTCCGCCTCGGACGAGCGTTGAATCGTCTCGCGGTAGGCCACCTGCGGGCGCCCCACCGTGCAGGCCACGTTGAATTCGCGCCGCAGCCGATCCGCGATCACCTCGAGGTGCAACTCGCCCATCCCCGAAATCACCGTCTGGCCGGTCTCGTCGTTGAATTCGACGCGGAATGTGGGGTCTTCTTCGACCAGCTTGCGCAGCGCCGTGCCCAGGCGATCCTGGTCGTCCTTGCTTTTCGCCTCGATGGCGACGGAGACGACCGGTTCGGGGAAGCGGATTTCGTCGAGCAGCAGCGGCGCGTCGCGCGAGCAGAGCGTGTCGCCGGTAAACGTTTCTTTGGGCCCTACGAATGCCGCGATGTCGCCCGCGGTCACCCGCTTGATGTCTTCCCGCGAGTCGGCGTGCATGCGCAGCAGGCGGCCGGCCCGCTCGACCCGTTGGCGCGTCGAGTTGTAGACGCTCGCGCCGGCCTCGAGCGTGCCCGAGTAGACCCGCACATAGGCGATCCGCCCCACGAAGGGATCGGTGACAATCTTGAACGCCAGCGCGGTGAGCGGCTCGCCGGAATCGGCGCGCCGCTCGACCTCCACGCCGTCCGCGTTGATGCCGCGCACCGGCGGCACCTCGTCGGGCGCGGGCAGGTAATCGACGATCGCATCGAGCAGGCGCTGCACGCCGACGTTCTTCAGCGCGCTGCCGCAGAGCACCGGGGTGAAGAGGTTGGCCACCGCGCCGCGCCGCACCGCCTTGCGAATCTCGTCCTCGGTCAGCTCGTGGCCCTCGAGGTAGGAGATCATCACCTGCTCGTCGTTCTCCGCGATCCGCTCGATCATCGTCTCGCGCCAGCGCCCGGCGTCGGAGACGCAGCGCTCAGGGATTTCGCCCTCGCGCGGCGGATCGTCGCGATCCTCGC
This sequence comes from Dehalococcoidia bacterium, assembly GCA_965203165.1. Lineage (GTDB taxonomy): Bacteria > Chloroflexota > Dehalococcoidia > Bin125 > Bin125 > CATQGW01. Next base: position 2,131,789 of record OZ241849.1, on the reverse strand, counting down.
TGAAGAACCAAGCGCGCATCCGAATCAGGTCGATCACGCCCTCAAATTGGTCTTCGCTGCCAATCGGAATCTGCACCGGCACGGGTACCGCGCCCAAACGATCGCGGATCATCTCCATCGTCCGCCAGTAGTCCGCGCCGATGCGGTCCATTTTGTTGACGAAACAGATTCGGGGCACGGCGTAGCGGTCGGCCTGCCGCCAGACGGTCTCGGACTGCGGCTCGACGCCGGCCACGGCGTCGAACACGACCACGCCGCCGTCCAGCACGCGCAGGCTGCGCTCGACTTCCACGGTGAAATCGACGTGCCCCGGCGTGTCGATGATGTTGATCAGGTGATCGTTCCACTCCGCGCTGGTCGCCGCGGCGGTGATCGTGATGCCGCGCTCGCGCTCCTGGTCCATGTAGTCCATCACCGCTGTGCCGTCGTGCACCTCGCCGATCTTGTAGGTGCGGCCGGTGAAGTAGAGGATGCGCTCGGTCACGGTCGTTTTGCCCGCGTCAATATGCGCGATCACGCCGATGTTGCGGACATACTGAATGGGCTGTTCGGAGGCCATTTTGGGTCGTCCTTGGCGGGGTTTACCAGCGGTAGTGGGCGAAGGCGCGGTTCGCTTCGGCCATGCGGTGGGTGTCTTCGCGGCGGCGCACGGCGGCGCCCGTGTGGTTGTAGGCGTCCAGCAGTTCATCCGCCAGCGAGAGGTAGGCCGGGCGTCCCTTGCGGCTGCGCGCGGCCGTGACCAACCAGCGGATGCCCAGCGCGTTGCGGCGATCGTGGCGAATCTCGACCGGCACCTGGTAGGTCGCGCCGCCCACGCGGCGCGGGCGGACTTCCATCTCCGGCGTGATGTTGTCCAGGGCCTGTAGGAAGACCTCAAGCGGATCCTGGCGCATGCGGTCGCGGATCACGTCAAGCGCCTGGTACATGATTTTCTCCGCCACGCTCTTTTTGCCGCTCAGCATGATCCGGTTGATCACCATCTGCACCGGCACGCTGTCGTAGCGGGCGTCGGGGCGAATTTGGTGGCGTTCGGGGCGTCGGCGGCGCGGCATGTGACGTGGGCTTTCGGCGAACGCCGCCCGCGCGGGGCGGCAGGATGAAGGCCACCCGCTAATGGGTGGCCGCAGTGGTCAATCCGGCGGTCCTGCGGGCTCCGTACTTGGAGCGGCCGCGCTTCCGCTCGGCGACGCCCAGGGCGTCGAGCGCACCGCGCACAACCTGGTAGCGCACGCCCGGCAGATCGCGAACGCGGCCGCCGCGCACCAGCACGATCGAGTGCTCCTGCAGCGTGTGCCCCTCGCCCGGGATGTAGGCGGTGACCTCGATCCCGTTGGTCAGCCGCACGCGGCAGACTTTGCGCAGCGCCGAGTTGGGTTTCTTCGGCGTCACGGTGCGCACTGCCGTGCAGACACCACGCTTCTGCGGCGAGCCCGAGTCCTGCGTCGTGCGGTTGGTCAGCGCGTTATAACGGAAGCGCAAGGCGGGAGCCTTGGCCTTTTTCCGCCCTTTGCGGCGTCCCTTGCGCGCGAGCTGATTGATCGTCGGCACTGTGTCGCCTACTCAGTGTGCGCCGCCGGGGGCGGCACAGGAGGACGCCCAGGTAGGGCGCGGAAACCTCATCATAGCCGCGTCTACGCGCCACTGACAACCGCCGTGCCAGAACTGTGGATTTTCGCGCGTCCTCTGTTACCTGGGTATCAGACGCCGGCGTAGGAATGCAGTCCCGAGATCACGAGGTTCACGACGAGGTAGGTGAAGAGCACGGCCGCGAAGCCCAACACCACGATCCAGGCGCTGCGCGCGCCGCGCAGCCCGCGCAGCCCGCGGGCATGGATGTAGACGGCGAAGATCAGCCAAGTCACCAGCGCCGCCGTCTCCTTCGGGTCCCAGCCCCAATAGCGGCCCCAGGCGTCGTTCGCCCAGAATGCGCCCAGTGCAATTCCCGCCGCGAGCAGCGGGAAACCGACCAGGACGGCGCGGTAAGTCAGCTCGTCGCAGCGCTGCGGCGAGGGCAGAAACGCGAAGCGCCCTTCGCGGTCCGTATGCCGCATCGCCTGCGTAATGTGCATCGCCGCACCGCCGAAGGCCACCGCCAGCACCGCGTAGGAGAGGATCATCAGCGCGACATGGATCGTCAGCAGCGTGGGGCTTTGCAGCGCCGGCACCAGCACTTCCTGCCCCTCACTGGGGAAGGCCAGCGCGCTGGCGTAGAGCCCGCAGGCGACCGGCAGCACAAACGCCCCCGCCAGCCGGGTGCCGGAGCGGAACTCGAAGATCGCATAGCACAGCACAATCGCGATCCCGAAGGCCATCGAGAACTCAAAGAGGTTGCTGTAGGGCGCGTGGTTCAGCGCCAGGCCGCGCAGCACAAGCCCCACCAGCCCGATCAATGCGGCGGCCCAGGTGCTCAGCGTGGCGATTCCGCCGAGCGTCGCGGAGCGCGCAATCGGCCCGGATCGGATCGGCACGCCCGGCTCGGTGGCGACGACCGGGCGGCCAGCGAAGACGGCCGCGAGGCGCGGCTGGACGGCGTAGGCGATCGCAGCCGCAGCCGCGACGATCGCAGCGGCAAAGCTCGCCCAAAGCAGAAAGAGTGCGCTCTCGGCCATCGGCGCGCGCTCCCTTCGCGGCTCAGATTACGCCGAAGCGACGGCCTGCGCAGCGCCCGGTTTTGCGTCTGACTGGGCGGGCTGTTCGGCAGCCGCCTCAGCCTCCGACTCGCGGGCTTTGCGCTCCGCCGCCAGCGCCGCGGCGCGGCGCGGCGAGCTGACTTCCCCGAACGTCAACCGGCGAAACGCCTCGGCCCACGGCACTCGGCCTTGGGCCGCCGCGCGCCGCTGGCGCTCAGCCATCCGCTTGGCCATCTCCTCGCGTTTCACCGCCTGCACCTGCGTCGCGTGGCGAAAGAGGGCGTCGATGCGCCGCTCCAATTGGGCGCTCACATCCACCCAGTAATCCGGCTCGCGCGCGCCAGCCAGCAGTACGGTGTTGACCCGGTGCGGCTCCAGTCCGGCGCTGACCTGCTCCGCGTAGGTGTTGGGATTGCGAGAAAGCGGAAACACCGCATCGAGCGCCGCGATACCCACCGTGCGGTGGTCGCGGTGATTGAAGCCGCGGTAGCCGTCCCAGGTGATCAGCAGCTCCGGCCGCACCTCGCGCACCACCCGCACCAGCGCCCCGCGCAGTTCCGGCCCGTCCTCGACAAACCCGTCCGGCCAGCGCAGAAAGATGCAGCGGCGCACGCCCAGTTCGACAGCGGCGGCTTCCTGCTCGGCTTCGCGCAGCGCCGCCAGATCCGCCGGCGAGAGATCGGGATCCTTGCTGCCCTTGTCTCCGCTGGTCACGAGGCAGAAGGTCACGTCCCAGCCGTCGTCGGCCAGCGAGGCGACTGTGCCGCCGCAGGTGAATTCGATGTCGTCGGGGTGCGCCATCACGATCAGCGCGCGCCGTTCGCCCGATTCGGTCATGCCCAGGCTCCTCGCCTACAGCCCCGCGCTGGCCAGCAGCGTCTCGGCCGCCTCAGCGCAGGGCGACGGATCACGCTCCGGCTCCGCGATCACCGACTCGTAGAGCGCCAGCATGCGCTGCGCTACTGCGGGCCAGGCGTAGCGGCGCATCGACGCCGCGGCGCGGCGGCCCATGGCCGCGCCGCCGTCGGGCGCGTTGAGCACCCGCGCCAGGCGCTGCGCAAACGCCGCTGCGCTGCGCTCGGGCGCCAGATAGCCGGTTTGGCCGTCGGCGATCGTGGTCAGCAGTCCGCCGACGCGCGAGGCGACCACCGGCCTGCCGCAGGCCATCGCCTCGACCGCCGCCAGGCCGAAACTCTCATAGGCCGAGGGCATCGCGCAGACATCGGCGGCGCGGTGCAGGTCGGGCAGCAGGTGGTGCGGCGCGGCGTCTTGCATCGAGACTCGCTCGGTCACGCCCGCCGCGGCGGCGATCGCCCGCAGACGGGCCCGCTCCGTCGCGTCGCGCTCGTCGCCGCCCACAATCCAAAGCCGGGGCTGCGGCGCGCCGGCCGACGTCTCCAGTTGCGCCAGCGCCTCGACCAGCAGGTCCGCGCCCTTGAGCGGTTCGAGTCGCCCGACAAACAGAATCGCCGGCGCATCATCGACATGCAGATCGGGCATGGTGCGGCGCAGCGCGGCGCGAGCTGCTCGCTGATCGCCAGGATGGAAGCGATCAAGATCGACGCCGCCCGGCACAATCCGAATCCGCTCTGCATCCGCGCGGTAGAAATCGACCAGAAAATCGCGCTCGTGGTCGGTCCACGGAATCAGCAGGTCCGCGCACGAGGCGACGTGGTGCTCGCCGGCGATGCGCAGCGCCGGTTCGGGCGGCCCTGCGCCGCGGTAGTGGCGATTCTTGATCTCGCCCAGCGTGTGGAATGTCGCCGCGTGCGGACAGCCCCAGCGCTGCGCCAGGGAGATGCCGCTGAGCCCGGAGACCCAGTAGTGCGAATGGAGCAGCTCGTAGGACCAGCCCCGTTCGCGCGCAATCTGATCGGCTCGGGCGGTGAAGGCGTCGATGTGCGCCGCCACCTCGATCGGCGACAGCGCCGTCGGCGGGCCGACATCAACATGCACCACCTGCGCGCCCGGGGCGAGCTCGACTACGTCGGGCAGGTCCGGGCGGTCGCGACGGGTGTAGATGTCGACAATTCGCTCGCGCGCCGCCAGCTGCTTGGCCAGCTCGGCCACGTAGACATTCATCCCGCCGGCCTTGGTCGTGCCCGGACGCGCCAGCGGCGAGGTGTGCGTCGAAACTACGGCGAGGCGTCGGAGGTGATGCGGCATGATCAGTCGGTTCGCTGAATCTGGAGTCGTTGGACGGCGCGCGGCCGGCCACCCAGTTCAAACTTATAGGGCTCTTCGCCGCGCAGGAAGTTGACGTAGCGCACGCCGCGCTCGGCAGCCTCGCGCAGGCAGAGCACTTTTGAGGCGAGGCCGGCGTTGAGCTCGCGGAAGCGCGCGTCGAAGCCGCTGTTGTAAAGCAGCAACTCATCCTGCGTTTCCCAGCAGAGCACCATCGCGGCGGGCTCGTCGGAGATGTGCAGGCGGTGCAGGCGCAGCCAGCCGTGCGCCGCCATCGCTTCGCCCAGCGTGAGGAAGAAGCGCTCCATCGGCTCGGTGAGGAAAGCAGCCTTATCGCCCCGCGAGCCGCTCATCATCTCCAGCAGCAGCGGCAGTTCGGCCGCGGCGTCCGCGCCCTGTAGCACATCAAACCGCACGGCGGAGCCCAGCTGGCGCAGGGGACGGAGCTTGCGCCGCACCTCGCGCCGGTCGCGCGAGCGAAGGCGATCCAGATACGCCTCCCAGCCGCCCTCCAAGTCTACGACGGGGCAGACGGCTTCTTGCCCGCTTGAAGTTCGCCAGCCGCGCCGCCGCGCCGCCGCTTCGAGCAGGCTGGCCAGCGGCGCGCCGGCATCCAGGCCACGCAGATCGAGCGAGCGCAGTCCGCTCTGCTCCAGATGCTCCAACAATGCCTCCGCTACGGCCTCCTCGCGCCCCTGTGCGGCCACTGCGCCCATGTAGTCGGCTACTTCGTGGTTGCCGATCCAGGCGGCCGAAACGCCGTTGCGGGCCAGCGGCGCCACGCCGATCAGCGCGCCGCCCTGCTCGATCGGGACGATCTCCAGCTCGAGTTCCGACGCGCCGCCGAATACGGACCACCAGGCGCGGGCGAACTCGGGCGCGACGAACGGCGCCGCGGCCGGGCGCGTCTCCGCGACCAGCGCGCGCCAGCGCGGCGCAAACTCGTCCCAGCCGGCAGTGCTTGTCAGCGCGCCCGTCATTCGCGCGCCCGCACCAGCGCGAGGAACTCCGCGCGCGTGTCATTCTGGCTTTGAAAAGTACCCCGCATCGCCGAGGTGACCATCCGCGAACCCGGTTTCTTAATCCCGCGCATCGTCATGCAGAGGTGCTCCGCCTCCACTGCTACCGCCGCGCCGTCGGGCTCCAGCGCATCCATCATGATGTCGGCGATCTGCGCGGTGAGCCGCTCCTGCAGTTGGGGGCGGCGGGCCACGGCGTCGACCAGCCGGGCCAGCTTGGAAATGCCCACCACGCGCCCGCGCGGGACATACGCCACATGCGCCGCGCCGCGGAACGGGATCAGGTGGTGTTCGCAAATCGAGAAGAAGGGAATGTCACGCAGAATCACCATCTCGTCGTGGCCTTCGTTAAAGCCCACCTGGAGCAGCGCTTCCGCGTCGATCTCACGCCCGCCCAGCAGCTCCGCAAAGGCCGCCGCCACGCGGCGCGGCGTCTCGCGCAGGCCCTCCCGCTCCGGGTCCTCGCCCAGCGAAAGCAGCAGCTCGCGCACGGCAGCCTCCGCTCGGGCCAGATCAACCTGCCCGCTCACGAGAGCCGCTCTGCAATCGCCGCCGCCACCGCGCGGTAATCGGCAGGGAGGGGCACGATGTCGCTCTGCAGCTGCCCGACCAGGTCCGCGTCTTTCAAGCCGTGCCCGGTGATGGTGCAGACGACCCGCCGCCCGGCCACCCCGCTGTGATCGGCCGCGAGCAGCCCGGCCACCGCAGCGGCCGAGGCGGGCTCGCAGAAAATCCCCGCTTCGCTCGCCAGCATTTGCCAGGCATCCAGAATTTGGGCGTCGTCGACCGCCACGATCGCCCCGCCCGACTCGTCGCGCGCGGCGATCGCTCCCTCCCATGAGGCTGGGTTGCCGATTCGAATCGCCGTCGCTACGGTGTCGGGCCGCTCGACGACCTTGCCCGACACGAGCGGGGCGGCCCCGGCTGCCTGCACGCCCAGGATACGCGGCAGGCGGCTGACGCGCTCGGCGCGCGCATACTCCCGGTAGCCCTGCCAGTAGGCCGTGATGTTGCCCGCGTTGCCGACAGGCAGGCAGTGCAAATCCGGCGCGTCGCCGAGCGCGTCGACAATCTCCATCGCGGCCGTCTTCTGCCCCGCGATGCGGTAGGGATTGACGGAGTTGACCAGCGCCACGGGCAGATCCTCGGTCGCGTTGCGCGCCAGCCGCAGCGCGTCGTCAAAGCTGCCCTCCACAGCCAGCACCCGCGCACCATGGACGATCGCCTGCGCCAGTTTGCCCTGGGCGACTTTCGCGCCCGGCACAAGCACGAACGCGCGCAATCCGCAGTGCGCGGCGTAGGCCGCGGCGGAGGCGCTGGTGTTGCCGGTTGACGCGCAGAGCACCGCCGTGGCTCCCTGCTCGATCGCCTTCGCCACGGCCACCACCATTCCGCGGTCCTTGAACGACGCGGTGGGATTGCACAGTTCGAGCTTGAGTTGGACTTCCGCCGCGCCCGTGCGCCGTTCGAGCGCTTCGGCGCGCACCAGCGGCGTGCCGCCCTCGCCCAGGCTGATCCGCGGCGTCGCCTGCGTAATCGGCAGCCATTCGGCGTACCGCTCAAGCACACCGCCGGCACCGCGCGGATCAGTCATCGGCCTGCACCCGCACATAGGCTTTGAGTTCCCGGATCTCCTGTTCCAGGTCATTAATCTGGCGCCGCCGGATCTGCTCCTGCAGCGCCACGAAGCGCTGCTGTTCGCGGCTCGCCTCGCCCTGCAAGCGCTCCAGCTCGTCGTTCAGCGAGGTCAACGCCCGCTCGCGGTGGCTGTCTCGGCTGCGCAACTGCTCCGCCCCGCGCTCTACATCGCCGATCCGCTCCTCGATCGTCTCAAACGCGCGGCGCACGCTGGCCGCGCTGGCCGTCGCCTCGTCGAGCATCCGGCGCGCGTCGTCCGACCGCGCTCGCATTGTCTCCACCGCCGCGGTCAAATCTTCCCATTGATCGGCTGTCTCGCGGACGCGCAACAGCGACTGCTGCGCCGCATTGAAGCGATCGGTCAGCTCCGTCAGCCGCCGATCGTGGATTTCCTCGCGGGCATCGGCCGCGCGCTGATCGGCGTGGGCCCGCCGAATCGCCTCCGCGTTGGCCGCAATCCGCGCCGCGCCCGCCTCCACATGCGACTCCGCCTGTGCGATTCGCTGCGAAAGGTCGTCGTCCGTATCGCCCAGCCGCTGGAGCGCCTCATCCACCGCCGAGAGCCGTTCCACCGCATCCCCTGTCGCGTGTTCCGCCGCGTCGAGGCGGCGCACCGTCTGCGCCAGCGCCTCCCGCTCCACATCAACCTCATGCCGGATCTGCCGCAGCGACATATCGAGCCGCTCGCCCTGCTCGTCGATCGCCGACTGGGCGCGGCCCAAGCGCTCGCGCAGCGTCTGGATTTCGTCCAGCCGCGTCGACATCGCGGCGGCCTGCGAAACTGCGCGCAGGGCCAGCGCTTCGGTCTCCCGCAGCCGCTCCTGCGTGGCCGCCAGCTCGCGTCGGTCGCGCTCCGCCGACTGCAGCAGCTCGGTAAGGCGCGCGCGCTGCCCTGCCAAGTCTTCCTCGAAGACCGAAACCCAGCCGTCCACCCCCTCGGGGCGCTGCGCCGTGGTCACCACGCCCCCGCCATTCCTGCGTCGCGCTCGTCCTCGATCCGCAGCCGCACGCCCAGCTCAAGCACGCTGTCGGAGTCTGCCAGCGAGGCCAGCACCCGATCCATCGCGTCGTCCGGTCCGGCGTGGGTCGTGATGATCAGTTCCGCCGCCGGCGGCTCGCTCTCTGCTGCGTCCGGGCGCGGCGTTTGCAGCACAGAGGCGATGCTCACCCCCTGCTCGGCAAAGGCCTGGCCCAATTCGGCGAGCACCCCCGCGCGATCCGGCACCGCCAGGCGGAGGTAGGTCGGCAGACAGACTTCCGCGAGCGGCAGCAGCGCCGCCGTTCCCGCCTGCGCTGCCGGGGCGCGCGGCGCTCCTGCCGAACCCGCGCCGATGACATCCAGCACATCCGCGAGCACCGCGCTGGCCGTCGCCCCCGCCCCTGCGCCCTCGCCCTCGAGCACCACCGTGCCCAGCAAATCGCCTTCGACCGCCACTGCGTTCAGCACGCCATCGACCCGCGCCATCGGATCGTGCGTCGGAATCAGCGTGGGGTGGACGCGCAGGTCGATGCCGCGCGGCGTGCGCCGCGCTGTCGCCAGCATCCGAATCGTGTAGCCCAAATTCGCGGCATGCCGGAAGTCGCGCGCGCTGAGCGCGCGGATGCCCTCGCGGTGCACCTGCTCCGGCGCGATCCGCGCGTGAAACGCCAGCGACGCCAGGATCGCCAGCTTGTAGGCCGCGTCGATTCCTTCCACATCGTTGGTCGGATCCGCCTCCGCGTAGCCCTGCGCCTGCGCCTGCGCCAAGGCATCTTCATACGAGGCGCCGTGCTGCGACATCTCCGTGATCATGTAGTTGGTCGTGCCGTTGATGATTGCGCGCACGCAGCGCACTTCATTGGCGCGCAACTCGCGTTGCAGCACGCCAATGATCGGGATGCCGCCGCCCACGCTCGCCTCGTAGCGCAACTCGACGCCTCGCTCGCGGGCCAGATCGAGCAGCCGCGGCCCGTGCTTGGCCATCACTTCCTTGTTCGCAGTGACCACCGATTTGCCGGCCCCGATCGCCGCCGCGATGCACTCCGCTGCGGGTTGTTCCCCGCCCATCAGCTCAACCACCAGATCCACATCGCCGCGCGTACAGACAGCGAGCGGATCGTCGATCAGCGCCGCGCAGCCGTCGATTTGCTCTCGCCGCCGCTCGACATCGCGGACTGCAACGGCGCGGACGGAGAGGTTGCGTCCAGCGCGCTGCGCGAACGACGCCCCGTTGCGGCGCAGCTCGTCGAACACGCGCCCGCCCACGACGCCGAGGCCGAGCAGGCCCACGCCAACATCGGCGCGCCCGCTCATGCCGGATCGGAGTCCGGCTGCGCAGCCGGCGCGGCTTCCGCAACAGGCTCGGCCGGAGCCGCCGCCAGCTCGGGCGCAGCGGCAGGCGGTGCTGCAACGGCAGGTACGGCTTCCGCTGCGGGGGCAGCCTCCGGCACCGCCGGCGCGGCTTCCGCAACAGGCTCGGCCGGAGCCGCCGCCGGTTCGGGCGCAGCGGCAGGCGGCGCTGCAACGGCAGGTACGGCTTCCGCTGCGGGGGCAGCCTCCGGCACCGCCGGCGCGGCTTCCGCAACAGGCTCGGCCGGAGCCGCCGCCGGTTCGGGCGCAGCGGCAGGCGGCGCTGCAACGGCAGGTACGGCTTCCGCTGCGGGGGCAGCCTCCGGCACCGCCGGCGCGGCTTCCGCAACAGGCTCGGCCGGAGCCGCCGCCGGTTCGGGCGCGGCATCAGGCGCGGGAGCGGCGGCGGGCGGCGCAGCGGCGGCAGCTTCCGCGGTGGGCGCGTCCGCAGGCGGTGCAGCAACGGCAGGCGCAGCCTCAACCGGGCGCGGTTCCGCCTCTGCGTAGCGCGCGGCGCGCTCCGCCGCCCGCGTCGCAATTCGGTAGCGGCTCGTCTGCCGCATGTGATCCGCTGTGTACGGCAGCAGCGCCATGTACCGCGCCCGCTTGATCTCCCGCGCCAGCTTCTTCTGATCTTTCGCCGTGAGCCCCGTCTTGCGGCGCGGCTCGATCTTGCCCCGATCGGAGATCAGCTTCTTCAGCTTGTCGACGTCCTTGTAGTCGATGTTCTCGACTTCGCGGGGCGTAAAGACCGGCGCGCGCCGCCGCCGCGTGCGCCGCCGCGCACGCTCAACTACTTGCGGTCCACGCTCCCCGGCGGATGTCGTGGGTCCGGGCGTCACCCGCTGCGGCGCTGGCACCGGCGCGGCCGGCTCCGGCTCAACGGCGGGAACCGCAGCGGCCGGAGGCTGCTCAGTCGGCTGCGGCTCGACAGCCGTTTCAGCCGTTTCGGCAGCGGGCGCCGGTGCTTCTGGTTCTGTCGTCATCGCGTCCTCCTCGGATTCACTGCTGTAGAGCCGACTGCGCAGTCGGCCGTTGCGTCTTACTCGAAGGGCAGGTCGTCGGCGTCCATGCCGGCCGGCGGCGGGCCGCCGCGCTCATAGCCTCCGCCGCCCCCACCACTGCGACCGCCGCCGCCCCAATCGTCGTCTCCCCCGCCGCCGCGCCCGCTGAGAAACTGAATGTCGTTGGCGACCACTTCGGTCGTCCAGCGTCGGTTGCCGTCGCGGTCTTCCCACTCGCGCGTCTGTAGGCGACCTTCAACGTAGACCTGACGCCCCTTGCTCAGATATTGGCCAGCCAACTCGGCGAGCCGCTCCCAGCAGACCACGCGCACCCACTCGGTGTCGTCGCGCTGCTCCCCATCGCGCGTCGTGTAGCGACGGCTACAGGCGACATTGAAGTTGGCGACGGAGCGCCCGTTGGCGGTGAACCGCATCTCCGGATCCCCGCCCAGATTGCCGATGATTTGGACTTTGTTCAGGCTCGCCACGGCTCAGCTCCAGCTCCCTCGCGCGTACATTGAGGCGATCCTAGCTAATCGTCGCGGCGCACGATGAGGTGGCGCAGCACCTGATCGTCGATTGCGAGCGCGCGCTCGAGGGCGATCTGTCCGGCACCGGTTGCGGAGGAGTAGTGGGCGATGAGGTAGTGGCCCTCGAAGGCCTGCTCGATGGGGTAGGCCAGGCGGCGGCGGCCCCAATCGATTATCTCGGACACGGAGTTGCCGTGCTCGCTGAGCAGATCGCGCAGCTGGGCGATTCGCTGGTCGACCAGCTCGCCCGCCACATCGGGGTGCAGCACCACCATGATTTCGTATTCGCGCGCCATGCCGCCTCCTGCTTGCCCTCTGCTCGTTTGGGTTCGTTTATGCGTCCGCCGCGGCGATTCCCGGGATGGGGAAGGCCGCGGCCAGCTCCCGCACATCGCCGCGCACTGCCGCACGCACGGATTCGTCGTCGATCGCGTCGAGCACGCGGCCAATCAGCCGCGCGACCGCGGCCATCTCCGGCTCGCGCATGCCTCGCGTGGTGAGCGCCGGGGTGCCGATTCGCACGCCGCTGGTCACCGTCGGGCGCTGCTCGTCGTAAGGGATCGTGTTCTTGTTGGCGGTGATGCCGGCGGCGTCGAGCGCGGCTTCGGCGGCTTTGCCGGTCAGACCTTTGACGCCCACGTCGACCAGCACGAGGTGGTTGTCGGTGCCGCCGGAGACGAGCCGCAGGCCCTCCAGCTGGAGGCCTTCGGCAAGGGCTTTGGCGTTGGCGACGATCTGGGCGGAATAGGCCTGGAACTCGGGCGCCGCGGCCTCGCGCAGGGCGACGGCTTTGGCCGCGATGGTGTGCATGTGGGGGCCGCCGGAGGTGCCCGGGAAGACGGCGCGGTCGATCTCGCGCGCCAGCTCTTCGTTGGTCAGGATCAGCGCGGAGCGGGGGCCGCGCAGCGTCTTGTGCGTCGTGGTGGTGACGACCGGGGCGTAGGGCACTGGAGAAGGGTGGACGCCGCCCGCCACGAGGCCGGCGAAGTGGGCCATGTCGACCATCAGGGTTGCGCCGACGTCCTCGGCGATTTCGGCGGCGCGGGGGAAGTCGTAGTGGCGGGGGTAGGCGGTCGCGCCGACCACGATCACTTTCGGGCGGTGCTCGCGCGCGGCCGCGGCCATTGCGTCGTAGTCGATTCGCTCGGTCTCGCGGTCCACGCCGTAGGAGACGAACTGGAACCAGCGGCCGGAAATGTTGACGGAGAGTCCGTGCGAGAGGTGCCCGCCGTGGTTGAGCTCGAGGCCCATGGCGGTGTCGCCCGGTTCGAGCAGGGCGTAGTAGGCGGCGATGTTGGCCTGGGAGCCGGAGTGTGGCTGGACGTTGGCGTGCTGCGCGCCGAAGAGAGACTTGGCGCGGTCGATTGCCAGGGTTTCGACGACGTCGACGAACTCGCAGCCGCCGTAGTAGCGGCGGCCGGGGTAGCCCTCGGCGTACTTGTTGGTGAGGATCGAGCCCATGGCGGCGAGCACGGGCTCGCTGGGGTAGTTTTCGGAGGCGATCAGTTCGAGGCCGTCGTGCTGTCGGCGGGCTTCACGCTCGATTGCGTCGGCGATTTCGGGGTCGGCGTCGCCGATCGCGCGAGCAGAGAGGGTCAGGGTCATACGTGGGGCGTCCTTCGCGTCGTGGAGGCCTGCGGTGGTGCCACAGGCCGCTGCCGCCCGGGCAGCGCGCGAACGGTGGGTGGGCGTCTGGTTAGCTTACGCACGGCATTGCGCGACGGTCAACGCGGTTCTCTTTATCGCTTGCACAGATCGCGCTGTTCGCGGCGCGTCCAGGCGATGTCGATGCCGGCCAGCAAGCCGCCCGAGACGAGCGAGTGGCCGCCCAGCGCGATCGGGATCGGAGCGGCGGCGACGGCCTCGACGAGTTCGCGCAGGGGCGGCTCTGCGATCGCGGCTGCTTCGCCCAGGTCGGCGGCGAAGCGATCGGCGCGCGATCGGCCCCAGCCGAGGTGGGCGAGCAGCGGGCGGGCGTCGAAGATCACTGCGTCGGCGAGTTCGGCCAGGCCGGCGATCAGCGCGGCTGCGCCTACGGCCTCGCCGTGCAATCCGAGCAGCGAGCGAGGGGGTGCCGCCGTAGCGGCGCGACTGCGCAGGCCGCGCTCTTCGGAGATCACCCGGATTCGCGCTGCGGTGTCGCGGTCGAGCGCGGACCAGATCGCGGCGCTGACGCGGCCGATTGCCATGACCTGCCGCTCGCGCTCGGTGAGCGCGTCGAGCGCCGCGGCGAGTCGCTCGCGGCAGGGCGCGAGGCGCGCGGTCCAGCGTTGCAGCGCCTCGGAGAGGCGCGGGCCGAGCTCGAGCACGCCGTTTTCCTGGGCCAGGTCGAGCAGGGCGAGATCGGTCGGCGTGTCGAGGTCGAGCAGGGTCGCCGCGGAGCGCTCCAGCTGCGCGATTTCCAGCCCCAGGTCGTCGCGCAGGCGGCGGGCGAAGGCGTTGTCGCTTGTTTCGCCGGCCAGCGCGGCGAGCGGCGCGGGGTCGGCGAGGGCGAGCAGATCGCAGGAGTGGATGTTGTTGGCGAGCGACTGGCCGGCCTCGATCCGCTCGCGCAGGCTGCGCCAGTCGTTGGTGGTCATCGCCGGCATTCCCGCGCCGGCGTAGCAGAGCGGGCCTGCGCCGGCGGCGGCTGCGACCACCGCGCCGATTGATGCGCGAGGGTCCGTCCGGCGCACGACAGCTCCGGCCTGCGCGAACAGCTCAGGCGCGGTGGTGTGGATTTCGATTTTGCCGAAGCCGGCCGCCTGAGCGCAGGCGGCGGTGTCGAGCAGTACGGCGGCGCGCGCTTCTTCCAGCATTTGCTCGGCCTCCGACGCGGCGGGGGCGGGGCGCAGGCAGAGCAGGAATTTTGCCTCAGTCACGCAGGTCCTCGCGCGTCGCGGCCCAGCCGTCGACCGTTGCCGCGCCGGCCGCGAGCAGCGCCGCGGCGGCCGATTCGAGCGTCGCCATCGTCGTGGCTACGTCGTCGACCAGCAGCACCGCGCGGCCCTGCACGCGCTGCGGATCGACGACGTGAAACGCGTCCTGCATATTGGCGCGCCGCTGGCGGATGTCGGACATGCGGGCTTGCTGTTTGGAGCGCCGGCCGCGGCGGGCGAGCAGCGTGTCGTCCAGCTTGATTCCGTGCTGCGCAGCGAGCGCGGCGGCCAGGTGCGCGGCGTGGTTTCCGCCCCGCGTGCGGCGTCGCCAGCCGGTCATGGGAATGGGCGCGATCAGTTCGATGTCGCGGCGCACCAGCGGGCCGTGCGCTTCTTCGACGAGCGGCGCGGCGGCGCGGCGCACGCCGGAGTACTTGAGGGTGAGCACCAGTTGACGCGCCACGCCGTCGTAGCGAAAGGGCGCGCGCAGCTGGCGCAGGGCGGGCGGGCGCTCCATGCAGGCGCGGCAGACGCCCTCGGCGCGCAGCCAGCAGCGCGGGCAGCGCGGCCCTTCGGCGCGCTCCAGCCGCGCGCGGCAGCGCTCGCAGAGGATTTGACCCACGGCGCCGCACGAGGCGCAGGTCGGGGGCAGGGTCAGGTCGAGCGCCAGCGAGCCCGCGCGGGCGAGCCGCGAACCCCAGCGCCGCACTCGGTAGACTGCCGACATGCAGATCAGCGTACGGCTCTTCGCATCGCTCGCCGAGACCGTGGGGGCGCGCGAACTGACGCTCAGCGGGTTGCCGGAACCGGCCACGGCCGGGGCGGTTGGGGAGGCGCTCTTCGATCGCTTCCCGCAGGCCGCGGCGATGCGGGACTCCGTGATGTACGCGGTCAACGCCGAATATGTGCCGGCCGATTACGTCGTCACCAGCCGCGACCAGATCGCGCTGATTCCGCCCGTGAGCGGCGGTGAGGAGGGAGACGCGCGCTTTCGGATCGTGGAGGAGCGGATCAGCGCCGATGCGCTGCATGAGCTGGTGCTGCGGCCCGAAGCGGGCGCGGTGGCCGTCTTTCTCGGCGTGGTGCGCGACAACAACCTGGGGCGCGAGGTTGATTACCTCGAATACGACGCCTACCCGGAGATGGCGGCGCGGATTATGCGGCGGATTGCGGATGAGATCCGGGAGCGGTGGGATGTTGTGGAGATCGCGATGCAGCACCGCGTGGGGCGTTTGGAGATCGGGGAGGCGAGTGTGGGGGTGGCTGTTTCTTCGGCGCATCGGGCGGAGGCGACTGATGCGTGCCGCTACGGGATTGATCGGCTGAAGGCGGTGGTGCCGATTTGGAAGAAAGAGGTGTGGTCGGACGGGGAGGAGTGGATTGAGGGGAGTCTTGCTCCGACCGTCGAGCTGGCCGATCCGCTCTGAATGCCGCCCTCGGAAGCTCTACGCGCGCCCGCCGTTGCGGCGGCGGCCGCGCGGCGAATCCCCGGTCGGCTGCGGGCGCAGACCGGTGCGGTAATCCGGCGCTTTGATCTCCAACAGCTTCCCGGTCTCCTTGTCCGACAGCCGCGATGCGATCCGCGCATCAAGGTTGTCTGGTTGCAGGTTGGTCGTGAACATCGTCGGGCGCTCCGCCACATACCGCGCCGCGCAGAGTTGGTAGAGCTTCTCTTCTGCCCAGGCTGTCGGCGAGTGTGCGCCGAAATCGTCCAGCACCAGCAAACCCGCGTCGCGCAGCGACGCGGACAGCTCGTCGTAGCTCTGCTCCGCATCCGCCTGGTAGGTGCGCCGCAGCATGTCGAGCAGGTCGGGCACGACCGCGAACCACACACTCTCGCCGCGCTCCAGCGCGGCATTCGCCGCGGCGGCCGCGAGGTGCGTCTTGCCGGTGCCGGTGCCGCCGATCAGCGTCAGCGAGCCGCGCGGCTCGGCTGCCCAGTCTTCCACGATGCACTTGACCAGCTTGAGGTTCAAAGAGTCCGGCGGCGGGCCGTCCCCGGAATGCACGCGGAAGTTGTCGAACGTGTAGCGCGCCAGCAGCTCGCGCCGCAGCTCGCCCACTTGCCGGTAGCGGACCGCCCGCCCCGCGCCCAGCGCGATCCGCAGCGCGCCCGGCCCCACCGACAGCCAGCGGGCGAGGTCGAGACCGTTATTCATATGCTCGCCGGCGATCAGCACGGTCCGCAGCCCTGCGTTGCGCCGGTGATTGAGCAGCTGAAACAGCTTTTCCCGCGCCCACTCGGTTGGATTGGCCATGTCCACATCGTCGATGACCAGGAACTCCGCCTCTCGCGCATGCTCGAACAGCACCGGATAGGCCAGCTCCGCATCCTGCCGATAGGCCGCGCGCAGCCGGTCGAGTAGGTCAGCGGCCACGAAATAAAGCGCCGAGCGCCCTCGCTCCAGCCGTCGATTGGCCAATTCCGCCGCCAGCTGCGTGCGCCCCGAGTTGGGCTTGCCGACCACCACCAACCAGCGCTCAACCGCCGTCTCGTCGGCGAACTCGCAGGCCGCCGCCAAGTCGTCCGACTGCTCGATTTCCTCCGTCGGCAGGCGCAGTTCGGTCAGAGGGCCGAGGTTGCTCAGCCGTTGCAGCTGCGCGGCCAGCCGCTGCGCGGCCAGCCGCTCCGCGCACTCGCAGGGCGTCGCGCGGCCGAACAGCTCGTGGCCCACGGGCACTCGCCGCCGCACATAGCCCGTCCCGCCGCACCGCGGGCATTCGGCGTCGGGCCCCGCCGGACGCCAGAACCGCTCGCGGCCGCGCTCAACGCTGGATGAGGTGGTCATAGCGGGATGGTCCGGATCGCCCGGATCGCCCATCAGTTGATCGATCCGACGCATACTCACGCCCCTCTTGCTGCCATCGCTGCAGAATGCTGCGCACGTAGCGCCAGTTGCGGACATTCATCTCCACCGCCTCCGCAAACGCATCGGCGATCCAGTTCGGCGGGTAGGCCGCAGCCACCTCATGCAGTTCTGCGGCCAGCGAGGGCGGCAGCGGCCCGATCGCGTCCTCGTAGAGCGCGATGATCGGCTCGCCACGCGGGGCCGGCGCCGGCGTCGACGGGGGCGCCGGCCGATGCGCCCAATGCGCCATCGCCCGCCGCCCATCGGCGCTGTTCAGCGCAATCCAGTCCTGCGGCGCGGCCGAGCGGAGCAGCGTGCCCCGCGCCGCCGCGGCGGCCAGACCGTCCTCCAGCGCTTGGTCCACGCTGCGCTCCGGGACCATCGAGCCGAGCGCATCCACCAGCGCCCGCTCTGCGCGCAGATCCGCGACCGACAGCAGGCGAGGAAAACGCCGCACGCGCTGGAGCGCCGCCACTGCGTAGAGCGTCGTCAGCAGCTCCGCCGGATCAGTCATCTGCGGCGCGATTTCGTGCAGCAGCGCCGTCGGAATCGGGATAGCTGGCGCGGCTGCGGAGAAGCCGCCGAAGCGCGGTTTTTGGGCATCGGACAGCTCAGCCATGTCCGTTTCCGTCCGCAGCGCCGCCGGGCGGCTCGCTCCAGCCCGCGTTGGGCGGCGGTTCCTCTTGCATAAAGAAATCCTCGAAGCGGGCCACCTGCGGCACGAAGCGCACATCCACTGCGCCCACCGCCCCGTGCCGGTGCTTGGCGATCAGCAGCTGCGCGACCTGCCCCTGCCCTGCCGCTTCCTGCATCGGATCGGCGATCACCTCGTCCTCGTATTCGTCGCGCTTGTACATGTCGGCACGGTAGATAAAGACGACCACATCGGCATCCTGCTCGATCGAGCCGCTCTCGCGCAGATCGCTCAGCATCGGCACCGGGGGACGGCGGCGCTCAACTGCGCGAGAGAGCTGCGAAATCGCCAGCACCGGCACCCGCAGCTCGCGCGCAATCTCCTTCAGCGTGCGCGAAATCACGCTCAACTCCGCCACCCGGTTGGTCTCGACCGGCGTCCGCGACCAGGCATGCACCAGCTGAATGTGATCGACGATGATCAGCCCCAATCCGCGCGGCTCCGCGCCTTCCGCAGCTTGCCGCCCGCGCTGATCGATTAGCCGCTTGTGCAGATTGCGCGACTTGGCGCGAATCTCCGCCAGCGTTTGGCCGGCCGTGTCGTCAATGTAGAGCTCCGCCCGACTCAGCAGGCCGATCGCCCGCGAAATGTCGGCTTGCTGCTCGTCGGTGTGGCGGCCCACCCGCAGGCGGCTGTTTTCCACGCCCGATTCGGCCGAGACGAGCCGCGCCGCCACCTGCTCGGCCGACATTTCCAGACTGAACATCGCCACCGACACGCCCTGGCCCAACGCGGCGTTGCGCGCGATCGTCAGCGCCAGCGCCGACTTGCCCACGGCAGGGCGCGCCGCCAAGACCAGTAGATCGGAAGCGTGGATGCCGCCGTTGAGCAGCCGATCGAGATCGCCGAAACCGGTGCGGGTCGGCTCCGCTGCGCTCCCCGCAGGATCTTCCGCGTCCTGCAGCACATCGACCAGCAGGTCCTGGAGCATCGAGAAATCGCGCCGCTGCTCCGCGCCGCGCACTGAGTAGAGCTTCTCCACTGCCTCGTTCAGCGAGGCGTCAACATTCGGATCGGCGCGGTAGGCCAGTTCGCCGATGTCTCCCGCCGCGCGCAGCATGTCGCGGTAGGTCGCCGTGCGCTGCACTACCCGCGCGTAATGCTCCGCGCCAACGGTGGTGGGCAGCTCGGCGACCAGCTGCGTGATGTAGGGCTGCCCGCCGACTTCGTCGATCCAGCCCTTGCGGGCCGTCTCGGCCGCCACCGTGACCGAATCGACCGCTTCACCCCGATCCCACAGATCGAGCGACGCGGTGTAGAGCAGCCGATGCCGCGGATCGATGAAATCGGCGGGCAGCAGAATCGGAGTGATCCGCTGGAGCACGCCTTCTTCGGCCAGGATCGCGCCGATCACGGCGCGCTCCGCGGCCACATCCTGCGGCAGGCCGCTATGCACGCCTGGGGCCGCGCGGGGTTCGCTCGTGACCATGACCACCCCCGTTTCCGGGGGCGGCGCCCACCCCCGGCTTAGGCCTCTACGGCCGCGGCTTCGCTCTGCTGTTCAGCGGCGTCAGCCGCTGCTTCCTCGGCGTCGAGCTCCTCAACCACCTCATCGATGGTTGGCTCAAAGCTCTCCTCGTCCGGTTCGACAACAACCGTGACGCTGGCGAACACGTTGCGAGTGAGCCGCACGCGGACTTCTTCGCTGCCCAGCTGGCGGATTGCCTGCGCCAGCTGCACCTGGCGGTGCTCGATTGCCCCACCAGCCCGCTCCGAGAGCCGCTCGGCGATGTCCCGCGCGGTGACCGAGCCGAACAGCCGCCCCTGCTCGCCCACGCGCGCACGGAAGGTGAATTCCTGCCCATCGATCGCTGCCGCGATCGGCGCGGCGTCGCCGTCCAGCTTGGCCTGCCGAATCGCGTCGGCCTTCGCCAGTCGCTCGGCGTGGGCCAAGTTATTGCGCGTCGGCGCACCAGCCAGACCGCGCGGCAGGAGGTAATTGCGGGCAAAACCATTCTTCACCTCCTTCACCTCACCGACCTGCGCGGTGCCCTCAACCTCTTCGAAAAACACGACCTTCATGACGCATCTCTTCCTAGAGCGCGCCGCCGTTGCGTAGTCTGCGGCGGCGGCTGTGCTGGTGCAGCCTGGACATGCGATAAGACATTATGCATCCACGCTGTCGTCGGCTGTCCACCACAATAATCGCCGCTGTCGCGTCGGAACAGCGCTTCTGTCGCCCCCGCTGCGCCCTTTCCACCCGGGGGCGGCCGTGCCGCGCCATCACGATAACAGGACGCTCGTTCGTCATTTGCCTGCTCAGCGGCCCGCGGCGGCGGCGTTTTTCAGTGGCGCGGCCAACTCCGCCTCGCCCTGCTTCGCCAGCAGGCCGTTCAGCACCGTCACCATCGCAAAGTTGGCCGCCGTCCTCCACTGCTCCGGCAACGCCAGCAGCGTCCCGCCCGAGGGGCCCTCAATGCGCAGAAACACCGGATCGTCGCCCGGCATGCCCTGGATCAGATCGCCCATCCGTCGCAGCAAATCCTGGCCGGCGGCCCGATCACCGTCGTCGCGCAGCGTGATCCAGAGCGCCGAGCCGCTGCTGCCGCCGATCGGCGCCGCGCGCCGCCGCACCGGCTCCGGGGGAGGCGGTGGCACCACCTGCGGCCTGGGCGCGCGCGCCGCCCTATTTTCCAAGGCCTCCCCGCCTTCAGCCGCCTCCGACCAACGCCGCGCCGCGTTGACCGCCAGCGACAGTTGATCATTACCCCGCGAGCGGACCACAACATCGGCCACGATGATCTGGTTGGGATTCCACATCTCGCGGGTTTGCTGCCACTGCTCGGGCCAGACAGTCAGTTCCTGCGCCCCGGAGAGGTCCTCGATCTCGACCGCGGCAAACTGATCGCCGCGCCTAGTCGTCAGCTGGCGGATGTTGTTGACTAGCCCGGCGACGGTCAGCGGCTCGCCCAGCAGGTCTTCGTTGATTTCGGCCAGCGAATGGCTGACCTGCGACTGCAGCTCGACCGCCGCCGCTTGCAGCGGGTGGCGCGAAACGTACGCGCCCAGCAGCTCGCGCTCCCAGTTCAGCTGCTCCGAGGCGGTCACTTCCACGGTCTCTTCCTGTGTGTTGATCAGCGGTTTGGGCGTGGCGACCTCGTTGCCGAACAGGTCGAACATCGAGGTCTGACCGCTTTCGCGCAGTTCCTGCGCGCGGCGCGCGCGGCGCGAGATGTCTTCCGCGCCCGCGACAATCTCGCCGCGCGACATGGGCTCGGCCGAGCCGTTTGAGCGCGGCAGCGAGTCGAACGCGCCCGCCTTGGCCAGCGACTCGAGAGCGCGGCGGTTCAGCGCGCGCGCGTCGATTCGTTCGCTCAGATCGTCGATCGACTCAAATGGTCCGTTGGCCTCACGCTCCGCGATCAGCGGCTCCACCGCGGCGCGGCCGACGTTTTTGACCGTGGCCAGGCCGAAGCGGATCGCGCTGCGGCCGTCGGCGAAGCGTTCGAGGCTGAAGCTGGCTTCGGAGTTGTTCGCGTCGGGCGGCAGCAGCTTGATTTTGAGCCGGGCGCACTCGGCGGCGGCGGCGCGGATGCGGTCCGAGTTGCCGGCCGCGGCGCGCAGCACCGCGGCCATGTAGGGCGCGGAGTAGTTGGCTTTGAACCAGGCGGTCTGGTAGGCGATCGCGCCGTAGCAGACGGCGTGCGCCTTGTTGAAGGCGTAGCCGGCGAACGGCTCGATGAGCTCGAAGATGGTCTGGGCGTCGCGTTGCGAGTAGCCGCGCTCCGCCGCTCCCCGCAGGAAGTTGTCCCGCTCGGCGCGCATCACCTGCGGGATTTTCTTGCCCATCGCTTTGCGCATCACATCGGCCTGGCCGAGGGTGTAGCCGGCGAACTTGCGCGCGATCTGGAGCACCTGGTCCTGGTAGACGATCACTCCGTAGGTCTCGTCCAGGATTTCCGCGAGATCGTCGTGCGGGTAGGCGATCGGCGCGAGTCCGTGCTTGCCGTCGATGAAGCGCGGGATGTGTTCCATAGGCCCGGGCCGGTAAAGGGCAACGAGCGCGGCCAAGTCCGGGATCGAGCTCGGTTTCAGGTCGGCGACCGTGTTGCGCATTCCGCCGGACTCGAGTTGGAACACGCCGAACGTGTCGCCGGTTTCCAGCATCGCAAAGGCCTTTTCGGCCTGCTCGCCCGTTTCGGGCAGCGTCAGCGGGTCGATTTCCACGCCCTCGTATTCGCGGATCAGCTCGACCGCCTCGTGCAGAATGGTCAGGTTGGAGAGGCCCAGGAAGTCCATCTTCAGCAGACCGACCGCTGCGCACTGATCCATCGCCCACTGGGTCATCGGAATCGACTTGTCGTCGTCGCCCTGGTTGGCCGGTCGGCGCAGAGGCACGTTTTCGCTGAGCGGATCGCGGGAGATGACGACGGCGGCGGCGTGCGTGCTGGCGTGGCGCACGACCCCGTTGAGCCGCTGCGCCTGATGCAGCAGCTCGCGCACTTCGGGATCGCCGCGCCCTGCGTCGCGCAGTTCCGCGGACTGATCGATTGCTTCCTGCAGCGTGATGTTGAGCACGTTGGGGATCATCCGCGCGATCCGGTCGATCTCGTTCAGATTCATGCCCAGCGCGCGCCCGGTGTCGCGCACTGCCGCCTTTGCGCCCAGCGTGCCGAAGGTGATGATCTGCGCGACCCGCTCGCGCCCGTATTTTTCGGCCACGTAGCGGATCACCTCGTCGCGGCGGTTGTCGGCGAAATCCATGTCGATGTCTGGCATTTCGCGGCGTTCGGGGTTGAGGAAGCGCTCGAAGACGAGTCCGTATTCGAGCGGGTCGATGTCGGTGATGCCGAGGCAGTAGAGGATCAGGCTGCCGGCGGCGCTGCCGCGCACGGTCTGGGGAATGTTCCGCTCTCGCGCGAAGCGGGCAAAATCGGCGACGATCAGGAAGTACTCGGCAAAGCCCGTCTCGCGGACCACTTCGAGCTCGTAGTTGAGCCGCTCGACATGCCGCTCGGTGGGATGCGCGTAGCGCTGCTGCAGGCCGGCGCGGGCGACATCGGCGAGGTGCTCGATCGGGGATGTGCCGGGCGGCACATCCGGTTCGGGCAGTTGCAGTCGGCCGAACTCGAGCTCCACGCCGCAGCGCTCGGCCAGCAGTTGGGTGTTGGTCACCGCCTCGGGCAGATCCGCGTATTTCTCCAGCATGTAGGCCTCGTCGGTCAGGTAGTAGTCCTGCCCTTCGAAGCGGAAGCGTTTCTCCTCATCGCGGGTCGCGTTGGTGCCGATGCAGAGCAGCAGGTCGTGTGCGTCGTGGTCGCCCGGCTCGCAGTAGTGCGCGTCCTGTGTGGCGACCAGCGGAATGTCCAGGTCGCGCGACAGCTGGACGGTGCGCTGCAGCACCGGCTCGTAGCGGGTCAGTTCGTCGTGCCGCTGGACTTCGAGGTAATAGCGGTCGCTAAATGTCTCGCGGTACCACTGGATCACCCGCTGCGCCTCGACCAGATCGTCGGCCTCGAGCGCGCGGTGCAGCTCGCCCGAGGGGCAGCCGGAGAGCACGATTACGCCCTCGCTGTACTGCGACAGCAGCTCGCGGTCGACGCGCGGGCGGTAGTAGAAACCCTCGAGGTGGGCGCGGGTGGCGAGCTGGATCAGGTTGCGCCAGCCTTGCGCGTTCTGCGCGAGCAGCACGAGGTGGTAGGCGGCCTGGGAGGCGCTGCGCGCCTCGCGATCGCGGCGGTCGCCCGGCGCGACGTAGGCCTCCATGCCGAGCAGCGGCTGGATGCCCGCCCCGCGGGCCGCCTGGTAGAAGTCGATCGCGCCGTAGAGGTTGCCGTGGTCGGTGATCGCCAGCGCTTGCTGGCCGAGCGCTTTCGCGCGCTCAACCAGCGCGTCGATCCGCCCGAGGCCGTCGAGTTCGCTGTATTCGGTGTGGGTGTGCAGGTGGGCGAACATGGGCGGCTTTCCTTGAGCGACGCTACGCGAGATTAGCGGGTGGTCATAGGTGTTTCTATGTCAAGGTGCGGGATGTGGGTGGGGTGCGGGGTGCGCGGGTTCCTGCCTGCGCAGGAATGACGGGAGGGGGCGCGGGGGTGGCGGAAGTGGGGACGGGCTTTAGAGCGGTTGGTCGAGGGCGAAGGCGCGGTGGAGCAGGCGCACGGCTTGCTCGCCGTGCTCGGAGCGGACCAGGACGGTGATGCGGATTTCGCTGGTTGTGATCAGCTCAATGTTGACGCCGGCTTCGGAGAGGGTACGGAACATCAGCGCGGCGTAGCCGGGCGCGGATTGCATGCCGGTGCCGATCAGGCTGACCTTGACCAGGTCGTCGTCGCGCAGCAGCGCCTTCGCGCCCAGCTCGTCGGCCAGCGGGGAGGCCGCCTCGTAGGCCTGCTCGAGATCGCTGCGCGTCACCGTGAAGGTCAGGTCGGTGAGTCGCTCCTCGCTGGCGTTTTGCACGATCGTGTCGACGGAGATTCCGGCGTCGGCGAGCGGGCCGAAGAGTTGGGCGGCGATGCCCGGGCGATCGGGCACGTGGCGCAGCGTGAGCGAGGCGACATCGCGGTCGAGGGCGATGGTTCGGACGCGGTCTTCGGGTTCCACTTGGACCTCCTTGCGAATGATGGTGCCGTCCGCGCCGCCGGCGGCGAAGGACGAGGCGACGACGATGGGGATGTCGTAGAGCAGCCCCAATTCCACGGCGCGGGGGTGCATTACCGCCGCGCCCTGCGCGGCGGCCTCGAGCATCTCTTCGGCGGCGATGTCGGCCAGCCGCCGCGCGTCGGGCTCGATGCGCGGATCGGTGGTGTAGACGCCGTCCACATCGGTGTAGATCTCGACCTGCTGCGCGTTCAGCACCGCGCCCAGCGCGACCGCCGAGGTGTCGGAGCCGCCGCGGCCCAGAGTGGTGAAATCGGCCGCGCCGCTGGTGCCCTGGAAGCCGGCGATGATCACGGCGTTGCCCGCGGCGAACTCGCGCTCGATCCGCTCGGTGTCGATGTCGCGGATGCGGGCGCGGCCAAAGGTGTCGTCGGTGAAGACGCCGGCCTGCGCGCCGGTCAGCGCGACCGCGCCATGCCCCCGCTCGCGCACGGCCATGGCCAGCAGGGCGCTGCTGACCATCTCGCCCGTCGCGAGCAGCATGTCCATCTCCCGGCGCGGCGGGCGGGCGCTGATCGCCTGCGCCAGGGCGATCAGATCGTCGGTCGTTTTGCCCATCGCGGAGACCACTACCGCCATCGGCTGGCCTGCCGCGGCGCGTTGCGCGATCCGTTCGGCGACGGCCTGCAAGCGCTCGACTGAGCCGACGCTGGTGCCACCGTATTTCTGCACGACGGTCACAGGACGGTTGCCCCGGACAGGTCGATTTCCGTCACGAAACCGGTCCCCTCAATGCCGCGCTCGGCGGCGGCGGCGGCGAACGCGGCCTGGGTTGCCTGCGCCGCGTCCGCGTCGGTCAGCGCCATCAGCGTCGAGCCGCCGCCCGACAGATAGGCGGCATACGCGCCCGCGGCGGTCACGGCCTCGAAAAAATCAAACATCGCGGGGAACATCTGGCTGCGCGGGCGCTGGTGCAGCCGATCGTCCACCGCGGCACCCAGGGCGTCCCAGGCGCCGGTCGCCAGCGCGGCGGTGAGCAGCGCCGAGCGGCAGGAGTTGTGCACCGCGTCGGCCCGCGAGAGCTGCTCCGGCAGCAGCGCGCGACCGCGCTTGGTGGACATTCCGAACGACGGGGTGAAGCCCACGAAGCGCAGTCCGGGCGCGACGGGCAGCGGCACGCGGCTGACCTGCGGTCCGTCCATCGCCACGATCTGGCAGCCGCCGAAAAGCGCCGGCGCGATGTTGTCCGCGTGGCCCTCCAGCGACGCGCCCAACTCGAGCAGCTGCCGATCGTCGAGCGGATCGCCCAGCAGCGCATTGGCGGCGACCAGCCCCGCGGCGCGGCTGGCGGCGCTCGCGCCCAGCCCGCGCCCGAGCGGGAAGCTCGCGTCGACCGCCACGTTGATCCGCTTTCGCTTGGGCGCTTCCCTCCCGGCCGCTTTGTAGGCCGCCCTGAAGCCTTGCCGCACGTGCTTGGTCATCGGCGAGCGGGCGCTCTCAAGCGGCGCGTCGACCGCCACCGTGATCTCGGCGTAGAGCTGCAACGCCACGCCTACGGCGTCGAAGCCGGTGCCGAGATTCGCCGACGACGCCGGCACCCGCACCACGACCTGGCCGTCCGAATTCTGGGAATCGTCCACCGCCGCCCTCTCTCGGTGCGCCAATCGCTTTCTGGTCCTCCTGGCGGCTCAGTCTATGGCGCGGTTCGCGCTGACTCCATCGTCACGCCGTCGGCAGCAGGCCCGCGGCGCGCAGGCGCGGCTCTGCCGCGACCAGCGCCTGGTCGAGCACCTGCGCCGCAGGCTGGGCCGCGTCCAGCACGACTACCCGTTCGGGGGACTGCGCCGCGATTTTGCGGAAGCCGTCGTTCACCTGCCGATGAAACTCCAGCGCCGCGTCGGCGATCCGATCGCCGCCGTCGCCGCGCCCGCGCGCGATTCCCTGCTCTGCGCCGATATCGAGCAGCAGCGTGAGGTCGGCCTCCAGGCCGCCCGTCGCCGCCTCGTTCAGCCGTCGGATTAGATCAAGATCCAGTCCCCGCCCGTAGCCCTGATAGGCCAGGGTCGAGTCGGCGTAGCGGTCGCAGAGCACGATCTGTCCGCGCTCCAGCGCCGGGCGGATGATCTGGGAGACATCGGCGCTGCGGTCGGTCAGAAAGAGAAACGTTTCGGCCCACGGTTCCAACGGCGCGCTGGTGTGCAGGACCAGGTCGCGCAGGCCCCGCCCGATTTCCGTGCCGCCTGGTTCGAGCGTTGTCTGGAGCGCCGCGCCCGCGTCCTCCCAGCGCCGCACCAGCGCGCGCACCAGGGTGGTTTTGCCCGCGCCGTCCCCGCCTTCCACCGTGATCAGCATGCGCGCCGCCCTCTTCCCGCCCATCTCGCTGCTTCGTCCGCCCGCTTTGCACCTCAGCGCGCCTGGATGCGCACTCTTCGGTGGGGTTCCTGGCCGTGGCTGGCTGAGGTGAGGGATTGGCGGCTGGCCATTTCGTGCTGGAGTTTGCGGATGTAGGGGCCGCGCGGGGCGAGTTCCACGTGGTCTCGCATTCCGCTGTAGATCGCCTGGATTGCGTCTTCCGCTTCGGCCAGCGCGGAGGTCAGCTCGTCGTCCCCGCCGCCGCGGCCCTGCGAGAGGGCGCGGAGGCTTTGCTGCATTTGCATTACGGTGTTGTGCTTCAGCACGACGATCGGCAGCCGCTTGGCTTCGGCCTCGCGCAGTTCGGGCGGACGGCGGCGGAAGGCCGAGCGGAGGGTCATCACGATGTCGGCGTCTTCGATTCGTTCGACCAGCGAGGCGTTGGCGCCGTTTTCGCGAATGGCCTCGCGCAGGCGCGCCGCCGATATGCCCAGTGGGTAGATGCGGCGGTGCGGACCGGTCGGCGGCTCGGGCGCGCGGCGGCGGTCGCGCCGGCGCAGGTGCGCGTCGCGTCCGCCGTTGCGGACTCCGGTGTGTCGGGGCGCGTCCACCGCGAAGAAGCCCGGGAGCGCGGCCTCCGGCTGCGCGCCGGGGCTGCTGTGCACCTCACCCTGCTCATCAACCTCGCGGATTTCGGGCTCGGCCGGCTCGCCGTGCAGCAGCGCGTCGACCGTGGAGCCGACGTCGCTCTGCAGGGCGACGCGGGTGAACGACTGGATTTCGACCAGCGCGTTGAAGGTCGGCGGGGCT
This sequence comes from Dehalococcoidia bacterium, assembly GCA_965203165.1. GTDB lineage: Bacteria > Chloroflexota > Dehalococcoidia > Bin125 > Bin125 > CATQGW01. The sequence continues at coordinate 2,104,355 of OZ241849.1, read as the reverse complement.
TTGCGCTCGAGCACGGATTTGCGGGTGCCGCGCCGGCGCGCCTCCTCGTCGGAGAGGGTTACGGTCTGAATTCCGCCGATCAGGTCCGCGAGGGTGGGATTGAGCATCAGGTTGGCGAGCGTGTTGCCGTGCGCGGTGGCGACCAGTTGGACGCCGCGCTCGGCGATCGTGCGTGCGGCCAGGGCTTCCAGCTCGGTGCCGATTTCGTCGATCACGATCACTTCGGGCATGTGGTTTTCCACCGCCTCGACCATGACGGCGTGCTGCCGCTCGGGGGTTTCGACCTGCATGCGGCGGGCGCGCCCGATGCCGGCGTGGGGGATATCGCCGTCGCCGGCGATTTCGTTGGAGGTGTCGACGATCACGACGCGCTTGCCCTGCTCGGCCAGCACGCGGGCGGCCTCGCGCAGGAGGGTCGTTTTGCCCACGCCGGGGCGTCCCAGCAGGAGGATGCTCGCGCCGGCGGCGATCAGGTCCTCGATCAGCGCGACCGAGCCGGTGACGGCGCGGCCGACGCGCATGGTGAGGCCGACGATTTTGCGCTGTCGGTTGCGGAGGCAGGAGATGCGGTGCAGGGTTCGGGCGATGCCGGCGCGGTTGTCGTCGCCGAACTCGCCCAGGTGGCGGACGACTTCTTCCAGTTCGGCGGTGGTGATTTCGGAGTCGGTCAGTTCGAGTTCGCGCTCGCGGTAGCGCGCGCTGGGCCGGCGGCCGAGGTCGAGCACGATCTCGAGCAGGGAGTCGAAGTCGTCTTCGGCCTCGATGGCCCGCCGGATCGCCGCGGGCAGGGTCTCCAGCAGCGCGTCCACATCGCCGCTCTGCGTGTTCGGCGGCTCAAGCTGCTCGATCGGTTCGGCGGCGATTTGGTCAGGCATGGTTGAATTCGCTTCCCGGCGCGGCCTCTTGCAGCCGCGCGCGTTGGCAGCGTTCTACGAAGCGGCGGTGCAGACGCAGGTCTTCGGTCAGCTCCGGGTGGAATGTGCTCGCCGCCAGGTGGCCGTATTCCACGGCCACGGGCTCCTGCTCGAGGCTGAGCAGCACGGAGACATCGGGCTGCACCTCGCGGATGCGCGGCGCGCGGATGAAGATCGCGTGGACCGGCTGACCGTTCAGCTGTCCGGGCTCCAGCTCCGCCTCGAAGGAGTCGATTTGGCGTCCGTAGGCGTTGCGCTCGATGGTCATCGGGATCAGGTGCAGGGCGGGGCGGTCGAGCCATTCGATCTCTGTGGCGAGCAGGATCGCGCCGGCGCAGGTGCCCCAGATCGGCAGGCCGCGTTCTGCCGCTTCGATGATCGGCTCGCGGAGGTCGTATTGCAGCAGCAGGCGGGCGATGGTGGTGCTCTCGCCACCGGGGATGATCAACCCGTCGACCTCGGCCAGCTGCGCGGCGCGGCGCACTTCGCGGGGCTGCGCGCCGGCGCGCGTGAGGCTGCGGGCGTGCTCGGCGAAGTCGCCCTGTAGGGCGAGCACGCCCACGACCGGAGCGCTCCCCTCGCTGCTCATGCGGGCGGCGTCACCAGCCTCTCGGGGCGAGCCGCTCAGGTTCGGGAATTTCGGAGAGCTCGAGGCCGGGCATCGCCTGGGGCAGATTGGTTGAGACTTCGGCCAGAATCTCGTCGTCCTCGTAGTGGGTCACCGCGCGCACGATGGCTTCGGCCATGCGCGCCGGTTCCTGCGACTTGAAGATGCCGCTGCCGACGAATACGCCGTCTGCGCCGAGGCGCATCATCAGCGCGGCGTCGGCCGGGGTGGCGACGCCGCCGGCGGCGAAGTTGACGACGGGCAGGCGGCCGCGCTCGCGCGTCTCGCGGACCAGCTCGACCGGCGCGCCGATGTCGCGGGCGTAGGAGACGAGCTCCTCGTCGCCCATGCCCTGGAGGCGCTGGATTTCGCCCTGCACGGCGCGCATGTGGCGCACGGCCTCGACGATGTTGCCGGTGCCGGCTTCGCCTTTGGTGCGGATCATGGCTGCGCCCTCGGCGATTCGGCGCAGGGCTTCGCCCAGATCGCGGCAGCCGCAGACGAAGGGGACGCCGAAGTCGTGCTTGTTGATGTGGAGGCGCTCATCGGCGGGGGTGAGCACCTCGGACTCGTCGATGTAGTCGACGCCGAGCGACTGGAGGATGGAGGCTTCGACGAAGTGGCCGATTCGCACTTTGGCCATGACCGGGATCGAGACGGCGGAGATGATTCCGCGAATCAGCGAGGGATCGCTCATTCGCGCGACGCCGCCGGTCTTGCGGATGTCGGCGGGCACCCGTTCGAGGGCCATCACCGAGCAGGCTCCGGCTTCCTGGGCGATCTGCGCGTGCTCGGGCGTGACGACGTCCATGATCACGCCGCCCTTGAGCATCTGGGCCAGCCCGGCCTTGACCGTCTGAGTCGCGGTCTCAACGACCATTCCGTCGCCTCCTTACGGGTTGTGGGACCCGCTCCCAGTGTAGCGGCTGCCAAGAGGTCTGGTGTGGGGCGGGCGGCAGGGGTTTATTCGTCGCTGAGCAGGGCGGCTTCGATTTGATGCCGTTCGCTGCCGCCGGAGAGCATGTCGCTCAGATCGTCCTGGGTCACGTCGGACTTGCGCAGGTCGGCGGCGAGGTGGCCGCGCTGGAAGACGAGGAAGCGGTCGCCGACGGGGTAGGTGTGTTCGAGGCGGGGGGAGACGAGCAGAACGGCGGTGCCGCGTTCGGCGGTGCGGCGGATCAGGCGCAGCACGGTGCCGGCCTGCCGAGCGCCGAGCGCGGTGGTGGGTTCGTCGAGCACCAGCACGCGAGCGCCGTGGTAAAGAGCGCGGGCGATGGCGACGGCCTGGCGCTCGCCGCCGGAAAGGGTGCGGGCGGTGCGGTCGGGGTCGCCGATGTCGATGCCCAGCTTCTCCATTTCGGCGAGGAGCGTGGCGCGGGCGTAGCCGATATCGAACTGGCTGAACACGCCCCAACCGTGGACGGGCTCAGCGCCGAGGAAGAAGTTGCGCCAGAGGGAGAGCAGGGGGACGAGCGCGAAGTCCTGGTGGACGGCGAAGATGCCGAGCGAGCGAGCGCGTCGCGCGGAGGCGAGGTCGACGGGCTTGCCGTCGAGCCTGATCTGGCCGCTGCTGGGATGGTTGAGGCCGCAGAGGGCCTTGATGAAGACGGATTTGCCTGCGCCGTTGTGTCCGACGACGCAGGTGACTTCGCCGGGGTAGAGGTCGACCGTGACGTGTTCGAGGGCGATGACCTGCTCGAAGCGCACGCCGAGGTCTTCGACCTCGATGATCGGGTTCATGTCCGAATGGTCGATTTGGGGCGCGTCGGGGATGTCGATTTCGTCGGTCATGGGGTCAGTCTCCGTGCTCCGAGGGGGCGCGTTGCCCCACGAAGTGGTTGATCAGGGTGGCCACCAGCAAGAGTACTCCGAGGAAGGCCCAGCGCCAGTCGGAGTTCCAGCCGGCCTGGGGGATGCCGATGAAGGCGATGCCCCAGATCAGTGCGCCGATGGCGGGTCCGACGATGGAGCCGTAGCCGCCGGCCATGCGGCAGCCGCCGACGACGGCGGCGATGATGAAGAAGAATTCGTCGCCGACGCCCTGTCCGGCCTGGACGCTGGTGTAGCGGATGGCGTTGCTGACGCCGACGAACCAGGCGGCGGAGGCGGTGAGCATGAAGAGGCCGATTTTGACGGCGGAGACGGGCACGCCGTTGGCGCGTGCGGCGCCGGGGTCGCCGCCGGCGGCGAAGATCCAGTTGCCGAGGCGGGTGCGCCAGAGCACCCAGCTGGCGATCACGGTGAAGCCGGCCCACCAGAAGAGGGAGACGCGGAAGTCTTCGGGCGGGGTGCCGAAGGCGGTGGCCAGTACGGCGTGGAGCGAGTCGAAGCCCGCGGCTTCGTCGAGCCGCTCGATCAGGGCGTCTCCGGTGAAGTATTTGGAGAGCGCCACATTTGCGCCGCGTAAGCCGAAGAAGGTGCCGAGGGTGATGATGAAGGAGGCGAGCCCGGTGCGGACGACCATGATGCCGTTCCAGGCACCCAGGGCGAGGCAGATCAGCAAGGAGAGGAAGGCGGCCAGCCAGAGGTTGATGCCCCACTCGACGGCCATGATGCCGAGCGCGGTGCCGGCGGTGGCGACCATGACGCCGGCTGAGAGGTCGAACTCGCCGCCGATCATGAGCAGGCCGACGGCGATGGCCATGATGCCGTAGGGCCAGGCGGTGTCGAAGATTCGGGCGAGGGTGGAGCCTTCGACCATTGCGCCGCGGGAGGCGATGCTGAAGAAGATGAAGAGCAGCGCGGCCGCGACGACCGAGCCGACTTCGGGCCGCTGCATGATGCGCTCGGACCAGCGCTGCCAGAGCTGCATCAGGGTCATTGCTCGGTCAGCCACCATTGCCCCTCTCCAACCGCGCCCGACGCGCGCACTTCGTCCAAGTTGTTGCCGTCGATGAAGCCCGGTCCAAGGATGATGCCGCCGCCCTGGGCCCATTGCACGAGCACGCTAGCCAGCTCGTCGCCGCGAATCCGATCGGAGTAGTTGCGCAGCTGGGCGTAGGCGACGGGCAGGTAGCCCTGGAGCCAGGGCTGCTGGTCGACCGCAAAGAGCACGCGGCCGTCCTCAATCGCGCGCAGGGTCGGTTCGTCGACGCCGTAGACGGCATGGGGCATTGCGCGCCCCTGCTCGGCCGTCATTCTGTCCAGGGCGGTTTGCGCCGGCTCCGCAACCAGCCAGCCGTCGTGCGTCATCAGCCCGTTGATTTCCGGGTCCTGCCGCAGCGCCTCATAGACCCGCGCCTCGATCTGGTCGGGCTGCTGGGGGTCGACGAACAGGCGGATCATCTCGCCGATGCGGAATTCGGCCTGCTCGCAGCGGGTGGTGAGGGCTTCGTTGTTGGTCTCGTGCATTACGCAGAGCAGCTTGGAGACGCCGGCGGCGGCGAGCCGCTCGCCGGCGGCCAGGCCGGAGACGGTCTCGACCATGCCGAAGAATGCGGCCGCGCCGAAGCCGATCGCATGCTGCACGCCGGCGTTGATCACGTAGATTGTCACGCCCTGCACGACCGCGTCGCGCACGATCCGCTCCATGCCGAGATGGTCGGAGAGGGTGACGACGACCACCTCGAAGCCCTGATCGATCGCCTCGCTGACCAGCCGCACGCGCTCTTCGGTGTCGGGCGAGGCCGACCAGGAGACGCTGACGTCGAAGGCCTGGCCGGCTGCGTCGGCGCCGGCGCGGACTTCGTGCCAGAAGGGATCCTCTTCCGTGCCGTGGACGACGAAGGCGATCGAGAGGGGGTTGGCGTCGGCCAGGCCGAGCCGCTCGAGGGCGGCTTCGGCGCAGGCCGCGCTGAGCAGCGCGGCGCCGAGCAGAATGGCCAGGAAGAGGCCGAGTGGGCGTTTGGGCGGGCGGTTGAGCGTGCGGATCATGGTTCGTCCACCCACCACGGACCGTCGGCGACCGCGCCGGAGGCGCGCACCTGCTGGACGTTGCGTTGGTCGACAAAGCCGGGGCCGAGCAGAATGCCGCCGCCCTCGGCCCACTGAAGCAGCACGCGGGCGACCTCGTCGCCGCGGGTGCGCGCGGAGAAGCGCTTGACCTGGGCGTAGGCGACGGGCAGGTAGCCTTGGAGCCAGGGCTGCTGGTCGACTGCGAAGAGGATTGCGCCCTCATCAATGCTGCGCAGGACGGGCTCATCGACGCCGAAAGCGACATGGAGGATGGAGCGGCCATCGGCGCGGACGCGATCGATGGCGGCGCGGGCGGGTCCGGCGAGGCGCCAGCCGTCGCTGGTGATCACGGCGTCGATGGTGGGATGTTCGGCGAGTGCTTCGGCGACGCGCGCCTCAACGCTGGCGGCTTGCCGCGGATCGACCACGATTTGGACCGTCTCGCCGATCCGGAATTCGGCTTGCTCGCAGCGGGTGAACAGGCCCTGGTTGCTCTCTTCGGGCTGCACGCAAAGCAGTTTGGTGGCGCCCGCGACGGCGAGGCGCTCGCCGGCGGCCAGACCGGCGACGATCTCCGACATGCCGAAGAACGCGTCGGCGCCGAAGCCGAGCGCGTATTGCACCCCGGCGTTGATCACGTAGACGATCGTTCCCTCGACGGTTGCCTGGCGCACGACCCGCTCCATGCCGAGCGGGTCCGAGAGGGTGACGACGATCACGTCGAAGCCCTGGGAGATGCTGTCTTCGACCATGCGCACGCGCTCGTCGGTGTCGGCGGAGGCTTGCCAGGAGATGCTGGCGTGGAAGGCCTGCCCGGCGGATTCGGCGCCGGCGCGGATCTCCTGCCAGACGGGGTCGTCAAGCTCGCCGTGGACGACGAAGGAGATCGAGAGGGGTTGCACGGTGGCCAGGCCGAGCCGCTCCAGGGCGGCGTCGGCACAGGCGGTGGAGACCAGCACGGCGGTCAACAGCGCGCCGAACAGCGCGGCCGGCAAACGACGCAGGGAGCGGCGGCGCGTCATTCCGGGCCTCTGATTTCGGGGTAGCGCCGCACGTTGCTGGCGTCGACGAAGCCGGGTCCGGTCAGGAGCCGCCCGGAGGCGCTCCAGCGCTTCAGCGCGCGCAGCAGCTGAGAGGTTTCCAGATCCGCTTCCACGCTGGCGACGTAGGCGAAGGCGATCGGCAGGAAGCCCTGCAGATAGGCCTGCTGGTCGACCGCGAAGAGCATGGAGCCGCGCTCGATGTCTTGCAGCACTTCGGAGGAGATGTCGAAGGTGGCGAGCACGGAGTTGGCGGCGACCTCGCTGATTGCGCGCTGGGCGAGCTCGGCGATTTCGGAGTTGAGCGCGAGCACGCCGTCGATGCTCGGGTTGGCGAGCAGCACGGAGGCGATTTCGTTGGTGGTCTCGCGGATGTTGGAGGTGCCGGTGACGAACATGGTCTGGAATTCGCCGCCGGCCAGGTTCATCGAGAGGCCGGCCTCGTTGCAGCGGTGCAGCAGGCCGATGTTGCCCTGCTCGTGGATGATGCAGAGCATGCGGCTGACGCCGGCGGCGGCCATGCGCTCGCCGGCGGCCAGGCCGGCGACCTGGTCGGGCTGGCCGAAGTGGGTGGTCGCGCCGAATTCGCGGCCGCGCTCTTCGCCGGAGTTGATCGAGAGGACCATCAGCCCGGCCTCGACCGCGGCGCGCACCGAGTTTTCCAGGGCGTCGGGGTCGGCGAGCGAGACGATCAGGACGTCGTAGCCCGAGGCGATGGCGTTATCGACCAGCCGCACCTGGGCGTTGATGTCGCCGTCGCCGTCGTAGCGGAGTTCGACGCCGAACTCGCGCTGTGCGGCCTGCGCGCCGGCGGCGACCTGGTCCCAGAAGGGGTCGCCGATGCCGCCGTGGGTGATCATGGCGATCCGCAGGTCGATCTGGGGCAGCGCGGCGGTCTGGCCCTGGGTGCGGACAATCTCATCAACGCGGCACAGGTAGGCCGCGAACATGGTCAGCGCGACGACCGCCAGAAAGGCGAGTCCGCGCCAATGCCCGGCAATGCTGACCAGCACTCCGCTCACGTTCACCTGCGCCTCCCCTCGCAGTCTCGTCGTTAGACGCACAGTGTAGGCTAGCTGACGATGTTGATTGGGTTGATCTCCGACACTCACGTGCCTGAAGCCGGCGATGAGCTCTGGCCGCAAGTCTACGCCCGTCTGGCCGGCGTGGATCTGCTGCTGCACGGAGGGGACATCCACGACATCGCGCTGATCGATCGTCTCGAACAGGTCGCGCCGATTTATGTGGCGCGCGGCAACGGCGACGACGGCAGCGGCGGGCGCCCCGTGCAGCCGGAGGATCCGCGCCTACGCGAGGCCTGGACTCTCGAAATCGAGGGCTTCCGGGTCGGGCTGACCCATGACATGGCGCTGCCGGAGTGGCCGCCCTACCGCACGGTCGAGACGATGATGCAGCGCTATTTCGGCGGTCCCCAGCATGTGGTGGTGCACGGCGACACGCATGTGGCCTCGGTTGAGACGATCCGCGGGGTGCTGCTGGTGAACCCCGGCAGCCCGATGTATCCGCGCAATCTCGACACCCGGATGGGGACGCTGGGCTTCCTGGAGATCGAGCAGGGCAGGCTGCACGCCTGGCTGGAGCAGATCGACGAGCAGGGGACGCACCTGATTCGCGAGCAGCCGAAGTACGTGTACTAGGGGCGCGGGGGTGGCGTAGCGCGATTGGTGCCCGCTCGCTGCCTTCCACCCCCCACCTAACCTCCCCCCTTCCAGGGGGGAGGGATGAATTTTTGGGAGGAGGGGATGAGGTTGGGCTGAGGTGATGGTGTGGGGTGGGATCTGCAGCTCTGTCAAGGGTTCGCGAGGGCGCTTAGGTTCCTGCCTGCGCAGGAATGACGGAAGGGGGCGCAGGGGGTGACGGAGAGGGTGTGGGAATGACGGAGGGGGGCGCGGGTGTGGCGGGGCTGTTGCGCGAGTATTCTGGATCCTTGCGCCGGCCTACTCGCTACTCTGCCGGCGCCTGGGGCGCCTGTGGCCGGGATTCGCGTTCTGGTGCCTTTTGATCGCTCTACGGCCAGCCGCCGGGGGCTGGGGGTGGCGCTGCGCCTGGCCGGGGTTGAGCGGCGCAAGTCGATCATTCACCCGGTCTATGTGGTGGAGGTGGATCGCGCGCTGGCGCTGGACGCTTATGTGCCCAACCTAGCGGCGGAGGGGGAGGCGGCGCTGGCGGAGGCGGAGGCGGAGGCGAAGCAGGCCAAGATCAAATGCGAGGGCTGGCTGCTTCAGGCACGCGACGCGGGGCCGGGCATCGTTGAAGAGGCGGTCACCACCGCGGTCGATCTGGTGGTGATCGGGGTGGGGCGGGCGACTACGATCGGGGACCGCGGGGAGACGCAGACGGCGCATGTGCGCAAGGCTCCGGGCGCGGTGGATCTGGGCCGCACGGCGGACTATGTGCTGAGCCATGCGCCCTGCGAGGTGATTGTGGTGCGCGAGCGCGAGTCGTCGACCGCCGAGCTGGGGCAGTAGCGATGCACGTGGTGATTATGGGCTGCGGCCGGCTGGGCTCGACGATCGCGGCCGAACTCGACGCGGAAGGGCACCGGGTGACGGTGATCGATCACGACGAATCGGCGTTCAACTGGCTGCCGGACGGCTTCGGGGGAGAGACGGTGCTGGGCGCGGGCGAGGATGCCGCGGTGCAGGCCCGGGCGGGCGCGCCGCAGGCGGATATCTTTCTGGCGCTGGCCAACGGAGACAACCGCAACGCGATGGCGGCGCAGGTGGCGATGCACATCCACGGGGCGGCGCGCGTGGTCGCCCGCATCTTTGATCCGGAACGCGCGGAGATTTACCGCGAGCTGGGCATCCGGGTGGTCAATCCGACCACGGCGTTGGAGGCGCTGGTGCGCGAGGCGGCGTTCGAGGCCTGAGCGGCGCGCGGAGGCAGCATGTACATCATCATCGTGGGCGGTGGAAAAGTGGGGCGCGGCGCGGCGCAGGATCTGATCGCGGCCGATCACGAGGTGTGCGTGATCGAGCGCGAGCCGCAGACGGCCTGGACGATCAACAACGAGCTGGGGGATGTGGCGCTGCTGGGCGACGGCACGGAGGTGCGCGTGCAGCGGGCGGCGGGGATGAATCGGGTCGATGTGGTGGTGGCCGCGACGGGTCGGGATCAGGCCAATCTGGCCGTCTGCCAGGTAGCTCAGCAGCGCTTCGGGGCGGAGCGGGTGATCGCGCGGATCAACGATCCGGGCAACGAGGCGATCTTCCGCGCGGTGGGCATTTCGACGATCATCTCCGCAACCCGTTCGATCCTCTCGAGCATTGAGCATGAGGTGGACGCGAACATGCTGCGTCTGCTGGAGCTGAGCGGGACGGGTTTCGAGTTGGTGGAGGTGGTGGTGCCGCCGGACGCGCCGGTGGCGGGGCGGCCGGTGCGCCAGTTGGGTCTGCCGCCGGGCACGGTGCTGACGCTGATTTTGCCGCCCGGCGGGCGGCCGGAGGTGCCCGGTCCCGATTCGGTGCTGGAGCCGCAGGCGATGGTGCTGGCGGTGACCGAACCGGAGCAGGAGGAGCGGCTGCGTAGACTGCTGACGGGGGCGGAGTGATGAGCGTGGATGAGCCGCAGCTGCGAGTCGCCTATCTCGGTCCGCGCGGCACCTTCTCGGAGCACGCGGCGGCGCTCTATGCGCCGCAGGCGGAGTTGGTTGAGCGCCCGACGATTACGACGGCGGCGGAAGCGCCAGTGCAGGGCGAGGCGGACTGGGCGATTGTGCCGTTCGAGAATTCGATCGCGGGAGCGATCGGCGAGACGCACGATCTGATCATTCACCACCTGAATCTGCGCATCCGGGGGGAGTTGGTGCTGCCGATCGAGCACTGCCTGATTCTGCCCTCGGCCGCTCCGGCGGCGGAGATTGAGGTGATCATTTCGCACCCGCAGCCGCTGGCGCAGTGCCATCTCTATTTGCAGCGTCGCTTTCCGAATGTGCGCACGGAGGCGACGCTCTCGACGGCGGAAGCGGTGGAGCAGGTGATGGAGCGCGGCGCGGGCGCGGCGGCGATCGGCCCGCGGCGTGCGGCGGCGATCCACAACGCGCACATCGCGGAGGCGGGGATCGAGGACGATCGGCGCAATGCGACCCGCTTTGTGGTGTTGGCCCGCGAGGATCATCCGCGGACGGGCAACGACAAGACGACGCTGGTGTTCGGCACGCCCAACCGCCCGGGCGCGCTGGTCAACGCTCTACAGCATTTCGGCGGGCGCGGGATCAATCTGACCCGGATCGAGTCGCGCCCGGCCCGCGAGCGGCTCGGGGCGTACCTGTTCATCGTGGACTGCGACGGGCACCGCGAGGATCCCGAGTTGGCGGGGGCGCTGCTGGATTTGCGCCAGGATCTGGAGCGGCTGCATGTGGTCGGCTCTTATCCGCGCGCCGAGCAGCAGGCTGGCTGAGGGCGATGCCTGAGATTCCCGAGCTGGAGCATGTGAGCGCGGTGCTGCGCGAGCGGCTGGTTGGGCGCCGCGTGGCGCGGGTGGAGGTTTCCCGCCCGATCGTGATTCGCGCGCCGCGCGAGGAGTTTGAGGCTGGCCTGACGGGGGCGAGGCTTAACGATGTGCGGCGCAGCGGCAAGTTTCTGCTGTTCGACTGGGATCGGGGGACGACGATGGCGGTGGCGCCGATGCTGACGGGCCGCTTCCAGTGGACGCACGCGGCCAAGGCTCACGCGCGCACCTGTTTCACCCTGCATTTCGAGAGCGATGGCGGCGGCGATGAGCTGGCGATTCGCTACATCGACGAGCGCTTCCTGGGCAAGGTGTATCTGACCCTCTCGGAGCGGCTCGGGAGCGTGCCGGTGCTGGGCGAGCAAGGCCCCGACGCGCTGGATGCGGCGCTGACGGAGGAGCTGTTTCTGGAGCGGCTGCGGCGCTATCGGGGGCAGGTGAAGAATGTGCTGGTCAACGCCAAGTTCATCGCGGGATCGGGAATGCGTATGTGGATGAGATTTTGTTCGAGGCGGGGGTGTATCCGTTTACACCGGTGAAAGATCTCTCGCCTGAGCGGCGGGCGGCGCTGCACGGGGCGATCGGGGCGGTGCTGCGCTGGGCGTCGGCGCGGGCGTCGGAGGAGATGGGGGAGCGGATCGATGTGAAGCCGCGCGAGTTTCTGCGCGTACACCGCAAGGGGGGCGAGCCTTGTCCGAGCTGCGGCGGGGCGATTTCGGAGGTTTCGCCGAATCGGCGGATTACGTCGTTCTGCCGCACCTGCCAGCCGCGTTAGGGCCGCTCCCGCCACACCCACGACCCCACTCCGTCATACCCGCGCGAGAGAGTCCGTCATACCCGCGCTCGCCGCGGGTATCTCGCTGTGCCCGGCGCAGAGCCCGGCGCACGCCGCCGTTGTCCAACACAACCCAGGGCTCAATTGACCTGGTGCGACGGCGCAACTTAGCTAGCCTGCGCGCAGCCCCGACACGATGCGGCGTCCCAGAGCAAGGTTCACCCTATGCCCACCGCAACCACGCGACGAACCGCGCTTGTGAGTTTGGCGCTCGGCGCGCTGCTGCTCGCGTTGGCCGCGCTCGCCGGCGATTGGCAGCACGCCGAGGCGCAGGACGGGCGGCGGGCGGTGGCGATCTCGGTCGGCGGGAGTCACTTCGGCAGGAGTCACGCTTGCGCGCTGCTGAACTCCGGCGCGGTCGAATGCTGGGGAAGCAACTACGTCGGCCAGGCGAATGCGCCTGCGGGGCGGTTCAATGCAATCAGCGCGGGCGGGTGGCACACTTGCGGGCTGCGCAAGACGGGCGCGGTCGAGTGCTGGGGATACAACCGCTACGGCCAAACCGATGCGCCGACGGGGCGCTTCAGCGCGGTTAGCGCTGGTGGGGTGCATAGCTGCGGTTTGCGCGAGACGGGCGCAGTCGAATGCTGGGGAGCCAACTACGCCGGAGAAACGGACGCGCCGCCGGGACGCTTCAGCGCGGTCAGCGCAGGTCTGTGGCACGCCTGCGGGCTGCGGGAGACGGGCGCGGTCGAGTGTTGGGGAGACAACGGCTCCAGCCAAATGGAGGTGCCGACGGGGCGCTTCAGCGCGGTCAGTGCGGGCTGGCTCCACAGTTGCGGTCTGCGCGACTTCGGCGCGGTCGAGTGCTGGGGCGGCAACGACGATGGCCAAACTGATGCGCCGGCCGGGCAATTCAGCGCGATCAGCGCAGGCCAGTTCCACACCTGCGCGCTGCGCAAGACGGGCGCAGTCGAGTGCTGGGGCAACGACGATGGTCGAGCGGATGCACCGTCGGGGCAATTCAGCGCGGTCGGCGCAGGTGGCGGAGCGCAGAGTTGCGGGCTGCGCGAGACGGGCGCGGTCGAGTGCTGGGGCAACGACGATGGCCGAGCGGATGCACCGTCGGGGCAATTCAGCGCAGTCAGCGTGGGTAGGTGGCACAGTTGTGGGCTGCGCGGGACGGGCACGATCGAGTGCTGGGGAGACAACTACTACGGCCAAACGGATGCGCCGGCAGGACAATTCAGCGCGGTTAGCGCCGGCGGGGTGCACAGCTGCGGTTTGCGCGAGACGGGCGCGATCGAATGTTGGGGAGACAAGGATAGCCGAGCGGATGCGCCGGCGGGGCAATTCAGCACGGTCAGCGCCGGTAAGAACCACAGTTGTGGGCTGCGCGAGACGAGTGCCATCGAGTGCTGGGGAAACAACAGCTCCGGCCAAACGGACGCGCTGGCGGGGCGCTTCAGCGCGATCAGCGTGGGCTGGCTCCACGGTTGCGGGCTGCGTGAGACGGGCGCCATCGAGTGCTGGGGATGGAATGCGCACGGCCAAACAGATGCGCCAGCCGGGCGCTTCAGCGCGGTCAGCGCGGGCTATGGGTACAGTTGCGGGCTGCGCGAGACGGGTGCCATCGAGTGTTGGGGATGGAACGAGCACGGCCAAACGGATGCGCCAGCCGGGCGCTTCAGCGCGGTCAGTGCGGCTGGATCCACACCTGCGGGCTGCGCGAAACGGGCACCATCGAGTGCTGGGGTTACTCGTTTGGTGGCCAAGCACAGCCGCCGTCGGGCGAGCATCGCGCTGTCAGCGTCGGTGCGAGCCATGCCTGCGCGCTGAGTGATAGCGAGACCGTTTCCTGCTGGATCATTTACAACGGCACCGCCGATGTGCCGGCCTGGCTGCGTGAGCCGGGCGCGGCGACCGGCGGCGACTTGGGCAGCGGGCGGATTGTGGCGCGGCGGTTGGCCGATGGGCGCACCGAGTTCGGCTGGCAGCCGGCCGACGGCGGCGAGCGGGTGCTGCCGCAGCAGCGCTACTTCCCGACCGTCGCGACGGTCGGCCGCTGGCTGCGCTCCAGCCCGATCGAGGTCGACGGGGTGGAGATTGGACGGATCAACGCCCGCCTGCTCGCCGATGACCGCATCGAGTTCGCCTTCACGCCGGCAGGCGGTGACCGCATCCTGCCCGAGTCGCGCTACTTCCCCGTCGGAGCGGGCGTAGGTCGCTGGCTGCGCAGCACGGAGATTGAGCTGGGCGGGTAGGGCGTAGTTGTTGGGTAGCGGTTTAGGGCTTGGGTGCCGCGCTCGGCGAGATACCCGCGGCGAGGCGCGGGTATGACGGAGCTTCTCGCGCGGGTATGACGAAGGTGGGGGCGCGGCTATGACGGAGCTCTGGAGTGTGGGCAGGCGCTAGGCGCGGCTGGCCAGTAGCTGGTCGATGCCGGGGAAGAAGGGGCGCCAGGTGGGGCGGCGCTCAAGGTAGCGGAGGTAGATTTGGGCGAAGCTGGTTTTGGGGCGGACGGGGGTGCTGCGCAGGCGCATGCGGGCTTCGGTGGGTGTGCGGCCGGCTTTGCGGTGGTTGCAGGCGCGGCAGGCGGAGACGAGGTTTTCCCAGGAGTGGCCGCCGCCGCGGGCGCGGGGGACGACGTGGTCGAGCGTGAGGTCGGTTTTGCTCAGGCCGCAGTACTGGCAGGTGTGGCGGTCGCGGGCGAAGACTTCGCGGCGGGAGAGGCGGACCATGGGCCGGGGGCGGCGGATGAAGTAGACCATGCGGATCACGCTGGGGACGGGGAAGTCGGCGGTCATGCTGCGCAGGAGGGCGGCGGCGCGGTCGAGCGAGTCGATGATTTCGGCTTTGCCGCGTGCGACGAGCACGACGGCGCGGCGCACGTTGCAGACATGCAGCGGCTCGTAGTTCTGGTTGAGCACCAGCACGGGCTGGTTGAGCAGGGACATCCTCGCATCTCGCCGGTGCGGCGCCGCCGTTGCCCGGACGCGGGCGGCGCTCGATCGAGGCAAGCTTACCAAGCGGCAGGGGGAGCGGCGGCAGCCGTCAGAGGCCGATTGTGTCGCCCGCGCTGCCAATGCCGTCGAGGAATTCGCCGATCGCGATGTCGAACGCTTCGGGCAGCAGGGCGCGGACGACGGGGACGTTGTCCATTAAGCGCCGGCCGATTTCGGACTGGCCGAGTTCTTCGGGCGCGCCTGGCAGGGGAGCGGCGACGGCGATGGCGATCAGGGCCTGGATGATGAGCAGCGCGGCCAAGGCGCCGAAGACCAGCCCGGCGGCGCGGTCGGCCCAGCCGAGCATCAGGACGCTCGCCGCGCCGCGCAGAAACGCGCCCGCCAGCCCGCCCAGCAGCAGCAGCACCAGGACGATGGCGATGAAGCTGGCGAAGCGCATCTGCGCGGTGGGGTTTTCGGAGATGGCGAGGTCGACGATGACGCGCTCGTGATAGGCGCCGGCGAGCACGACGCCGACGATGGCGGCGACCAGGACAACGGCGTTGCGCAGGAAGCCAATTCGCCAGCCCAGCGCCGCGAGGAGCAGGATGGCGACCACGATGACGATGTCGAGCCAGTGCATAGACGGTGGAAAACCTCGCGGAGCCAGCCTACCAAGTCGCTCCCGACAGGCTCTGTTCAGCGTCTGCTCGGCGGTTGCGTTGGCTGTATTTTGCATTGTGTGATATAAATGCAGCAATCGAGTGAAACGGCTGCGCCCGACGGCGCAGCGGCACGGAACGGACAAACCCCGATGGCCAATTTGCCTCATCCTCTCTCCCTCGCCGGTTGGGCGCGCGGCGCGCTGCTGCTGGGCGCGCTGCTGGCCGCTGCGGCCGGGCTGATCGCCTGCAGCGGCGACGACGAGCCGCCCGGCGCTTCCGAGGAAATGATCAGCGAGGTCATCGAGCAGTACGCGACCGGCGTCCACGCCAGCTACGTGCGGAGCCTCGAGTCGGCCCAGGTCATGCAGGGCGCGATTATGACCTTGCTCGACGCGCCCGGACCGGCCACTCTCGAGGCGGCCAAGCGCGCCTGGCTCAACGCGCGCGACGACTACGGCCCGACCGAGGCGTACCGCTTCTACGGCGGCCCGATCGACAATGAGGAAGACGGCCCCGAAGGCCAGCTCAACGCCTGGCCGATGGACGAGGGCTACATCGACTACGTTGAGGACGCGCCCAACAGGGGCATCATCAACATGATCGACGAGTACCCGCAGATCACCACCGACCTGCTGATCGACCTCAATGAGGCCGGCGGCGAGACCAATGTCTCGACCGGCTGGCACGCGATCGAGTTTCTGCTCTGGGGCCAGGATCTCAACGCCGACGGCCCCGGCTCGCGGCCTTTCGAGGACTACTCGGTCAACCCCAACGCCGAGCGCCGCGCCGCCTACCTCGCCGTCGTCACTCAACTGCTGATCGACGACCTGCAGAGCATGGTCGATGCCTGGGCTCCGAACGTTTCCGGCAACTACCGCGCGCAGTTCCTCGCGCTGGACGCGAACGCCGCGCTGACCAACATCATCACCGGGATCGGCGAGCTGAGCCGCGGGGAGCTCGCCGGCGAGCGGATGACGGTGGCCTACGAGGCGCGTTCGCAGGAAGACGAGCACTCCTGCTTCTCGGACAACACGGTGAAGGACATCATCGGCAACGCGCGGGGCATCCAGATGGTCTGGCTGGGCGACTACGGCGATGTGCGCGGGCTGGGCCTGGTCGACCTGGTCGCGGCCGAAGACCCGCTGCTGGCCGAGCGGCTGACCGACCAGATCGCCGAGAGCGTCGCCAACGCCACGTTGATCCCTGCGCCGTTCGACGCGCACCTGCTCGCCGACCTGCCCAACTCCGACCCTGGCCGGCGCGCGGTGCTGGCCACGATCGAGGCGCTTGAGGAACAGACCGACACGATCGTCAGCGCCGGGCAGGCGATCGGCGTCACGGTCAGCGTCAGCTAAGTGGCGCCGCGCCGGCGGTCCTCCCGGCGCGCCCGCGTTCGCGCACGCCGCCCGGCACATCGGCCGAATGGGGCGACCCGGCTCTCGGTCTGGGTCGCCGTGTTCGCGGTCGGCTCGCTCTGCGCCGTCATCGCCGCGCTGTCGGCCTGCGGCTCCGAGGACGACGGCGGCGCGGCGCTGCGCCCCGCCGATCTGCTTGAAGTGGCCACGGGCGGCGAGACGACCGCTTTCAACTCCACCCGCCAAGCGTTCTCTCTGCCGGCCCGCAACCTCGACACGCAGCAGCGCCGGGACTTTCAGGTCGGCGATTCCTTTTTCACGCAAAACTGGGTCGCGGCGCCCGCCAGCACCGCCGGGCGCGACGGGCTCGGCCCCACGTTCAACGCCCAATCCTGCTCCACCTGCCACGGGCATGACGGGCGCGCGCGTCCGCCGCTGAGCGCCGACGACCCGGAGCGCGGGCTGCTGCTGCGGCTCAGCCTGCCCGAGCAATTCCGCGAGCTTTACGCGCCCCAGTCGCCGCCCGGCTCGCCCGTGCCCGATCCCAACTACGGCGGCCAGCTGCAGGATCGCGCGATTCTCGGCGCGACGCCCGAAGGCGTGCTGCTGATCAGCTATGAGGAGATTCACGGCGAGTACGCCGACGGGCAGCCCTACACGCTGCTCAAGCCCAGCTACGAAATCGTCGACCTCGCATTCGGCCCGCTCCACGAGCAGATCATGATCTCGCCTCGCATCGCCCCTGCCGTGTTCGGGCTGGGCCTGCTCGAAGCGATTACGGAGTCGGACCTGCGAGCGCTGGCCGACCCCGATGATCTGGACGGCGACGGCATCTCCGGCCGCGTCAGCGAAGTCTGGGACCCGGAGACTGGAGCTTTCACGACCGGCCGTTTCGGCTGGAAGGCGAGCAAGCCCAGCATCCGCCAGCAGGCGGCCGGCGCGTTTCACGGCGACATCGGCATTACGTCGAGTCTGCATCCTGAGGAGAATTGCCCGCCGCCTCAGGCCGCCTGCGCGGCCGCGCCCAGCGGCGCAGGCGACGACGGCGTGGAAGTGCCGGATGAGCGGCTGGACAAGGTCGCGTTCTACGGCCAAACGCTCGCGCCGCCGGCCGCGCGCGACTATGACGGCCGCGAAGACGGCGCGACGCTCTTCTTCGCGGCCGGCTGCCATCAGTGCCATGCTCCGCGCCACATCACCGGTCAGGAGCACCAGATCGACGCGCTGCGCGGGCAGACGATCTACCCCTACACCGACCTGCTGCTGCACGACATGGGCCCGGAGCTGGCCGACAACCGCCCGGTGTTCAACGCCTCGGGCTCGGAATGGCGCACTCCGCCGCTCTGGGGCATCGGCCTGATTCCCGTGGTCAACGGACATTCCCGGCTGCTCCACGACGGGCGGGCGCGGGGCGTCGCGGAGGCGATCTTGTGGCACGGCGGCGAGGGCGAGGCCTCGCGCGAGGCGTTCAAGGCGCTC
The DNA here is from genome assembly GCA_965203165.1 of Dehalococcoidia bacterium. Taxonomy (GTDB): domain Bacteria; phylum Chloroflexota; class Dehalococcoidia; order Bin125; family Bin125; genus CATQGW01. The sequence goes on along the minus strand of OZ241849.1, from coordinate 2,086,208 downwards.
AGCGCCGAGCAGCGCCAGGCACTGATCGATTTCATCAACTCGCTCTAGGAGAGACGCATGCGCACACGCACTTCCCGCAGTTTGACCAAACTCGCCATCCTCGCCGCGCTGGCCTGCGCTCTGCTCGCCGCGGCTTGCGGCGGCGATGTCACGCGCCGCGAGGTGCTCGCCGAGCTGACCGACCGGGTGATCATTCCCCGCTTCGAAGCGGCCGCTTCGTGGGGCGCGGCTCTGGACGCGAGCGCGGCGGCGCTCGCCGCGCAGCCCGGCGGCGACAATCTTGAGGCCGCCCGCGACGCCTGGCGCAGCGCCCGCGCGGCCTGGTCGCGCACCGAGGCGAGCTGGTTCGGGCCGGCGATGGATCGCCGCTCGGAGTCGCTGGTCGCCTACTGGCTCAGCAAGCCCAACGACCCGGCCAATCAATATCCCGAGCCGATTCGCCGCCGCCTCTCGGACGACGGGACGATCGACGCTGTGGCAGTGGGCGAGATCTTCGCCTCGACCGAACGCGGCCTGCACGCCGTCGAGTACCTGCTCTTCGAGCCGCGCGAGTGGATTTTGGCCCAGCTCGCCGACCCCGCTTCTCGCTACGCCTCATACCTGCTCGCGCTGACCGCGGTGATCGCCGACGAAACAGCGGCGCTGCGCGATGAGTGGCGCGGCGAATACGGGGACCAGTTCGCCGGGCGCGGCGACCGCGCGATCTCCGAGTCGCTTGGCCTGACCGAACTCGTCCGCGTCAGCGTCTTCCTCACCGAGACCATCGCGGATATGCAGATTGGCGCGGCGATTGCCGCGCGCGGCGGGGAGCCCGACCCCGAGGCGATCCCCGGCGGCGCGGGGCGCCACGCGCTTGAAGACATCCGCCAGCGCCTGCTCGGCATCCAGGAGCTCTACCTCGGCGCACCCGACGGACTCGGCGTGAGCGACCTGATCGCGGCGCTCTCCGAGCAGACCGACCAACGGATGCGCGACGCTTTCGCCGACGCCCAGGCCGCGCTCGACGGTCTCCAGTCCCCGCTCAAGCAGACCGTCGCGGACCAAACTGCCGAGCTGCTCGCCGCCCACGCGGCGATCGTGGAGCTTCAGCGCGTGATGAACACCGAGTTGGTCAGCCTGCTTGGGATCAGCGTCGGCTTCAGCGATAACGATGGCGATAGCTAAGCGCGTTGGCGCGGCTCCAGCGGTTCCTCGGCGCGCGAGCGCCGAGTTCTACAGAGCGGCAATTGCGCGGTCGCTCGACGCGCTTGATGCGCTGGCGCGGCGCGCCGCCGAGCCGGTCGACGGCTCATCCGCGGCCGTGTTTCGGATCGCCTTCGGCGTCGTCGCCCTCGCGGCCGTCGTCCGTTTCTTCGCCCACGGCTGGATTGACCAGCTCTACGTCGATCCCGCGCACCATTTCAGCTACGTCGGATTTGAGTGGGCGCGCGCCTGGCCCGCGCCCTGGATGCATATTCATTTCGCGGCGCTCGGCCTGCTGGCCCTGGCGATCATGCTCGGCTGGCGCTACCGCGCCGCCGCACTGCTGTTCACGCTCGGCTTCACCTATGTCGAGCTGATCGACAAAACGACCTACCTCAACCACTACTACTTCGTCAGCCTCGCCGGCCTGCTGCTGTTCCTGCTGCCCACCCACCGGGTCTGGTCGCTCGACGCGTGGCGCGACGGCTCGCCTGCGACGGTTCCGCGCGGCGCTGTGTGGGCGCTTCGCGCGCAGGTCGCACTCGTCTACTGCTTCGCCGGCCTGGCCAAGCTCAATGCTGATTGGCTGCTCGACGCCGCGCCGCTGCGCATTTGGCTGCCGCAGCACGCCGACGCTCCAATCGTCGGTCCTCTACTTGACGAGCTCTGGGTCGCCTACGCCTTCAGCTGGGCCGGCGCGGCCTTTGATCTGAGCATCGTCGGCTGGCTGCTCTGGGGGCGCTCTCGGCCCTTTGCCTGGGTCGTCCTGGCGGTCTTCCACCTGATCACCGGGCAGTTGTTCATGATCGGCGTTTTCCCTTGGCTGATGACCGCCACCGCGCTGATTTTCTTTGCGCCCGATTGGCCGCGTCGGCTCGCCGCCCGACTCTTCCGGCGCGCGCCGCCGTCCCCTGCCGTTCCGCCGCCCAAGAGCGGGAACACGCCTCGCTGGATGCGCGCCGCGGTGCTGATTGGGCTGCTTGCGCTGGCTGTTCAGATTGCCGTGCCGTTGCGCCACTACCTCTACCCAAGCTCGGTCCGCTGGAACGAGGAGGGGTATCGCTTCAGCTGGCGCGTCTTGCTCACCGAAAAGGTCGGGATGGTCGATTACCGCGTGACCGATCGCGACGACGGGCGCACCTGGCATGTGGACCCGTCGGCCTACCTGACTCCGCTCCAGGAGGAGCGCATGACCACCCAGCCCGATCTGATTCTGGCTACGGCCCATTTCATCCGCGACGATTACGCCGCGTCTGGGCTGGATGTCGAAGTGCGCGCCGACGCATTCGTCTCGCTCAGCGGTCGGCCCTATGCGCGGTTGGTTGATCCGCAAACAGATCTGGCGCGGGAACGCCAGGGTGTTGGCGCGAAGGGTTGGATTCTGCCTCGACCGCCCTAACGAACGTTGCGCAGGCGGGGGTCAAAGGCATCACGAATGCCGTCGCCTACGAAGTTGAATGCGATCACCATCAGGATGATTGCGCCGGCCGGCGCGACCATCGGCCAGCCGTTGCGTCGAATCAGCGTCCGGTAGCCCTCGGAGACCATCCCGCCCCAGGCCGGCGTGGGCGGCTGCACACCCGCGCCGATGAAGCTCAGCCCCGCCTCGACCAGAATGATCCCCGCCGCCGAAAGCGAGGCCAGCACCAGGATCGGCGCAACCGCGTTGGGCAGCAGATGCCGCCACATAATCCGCGACGGCGACGCGCCCAGCGCCCGCGCCGCTTCCACGTATACGTCGCTCTTGATCGACACCACGATTCCGCGCGTCAGCCTGGCGTAGCCCGGCGACCAGACGACCCCGATGATGATCATCGAATTGGTGATCGATGGCCCCAGCGCGCCGGTCACCGCCAGGATCAGAATCAGCCCCGGTAGGGCCATCACCGCATCGACGATCCGCATGATCACCAGCTCGTCGAGCTTGCCGCCCACGTACCCCGAAACCAGCCCCAGCGGCACGCCCAACGCGACCGCCACGCCGATTGCCGCCAGCACGATCTGCCAGGCAATCCGCGCTCCGTACAGGGTGCGGCTCAACACATCGCGGCCCTGCGCGTCGGTGCCGAAGACGTGATCCGCGCTCGGCGCCTGGAAGACCGCTTCGAGCCGCAGGTTCGTCTCCAGCGGATCCGCCGGCGCGATCAGCGGGGCGAACGCCGCCACGATGCCGAAGCTGAACAGCAGCAGCCCGCCGATCACCGCCGGCCGGTTGCGCGTGTAGACGCGCACAATCGGCGCCGCCTCCTGCACGGCACCCAGCTCCCGCACCCGCCGAAACAGACCTTGTCCACCGCCCGCCTCGCCCGGCGCGTCAACTGCGGCGCTCATTCCGCGCCGCCTTCCATGCCCCGGCCGATCCGCGGATCGAGCAGCGGATAGGACAGATCAACCACGAGGTTAACCAGCACCACCGCGATCGCAAAGAACATCGTCACGTTCTGCACCACCGCGAAATCCCGCTCCTGAACGACCGCCTCGACGAACAGCCGCCCCATGCCGGGGATCGAAAAGACCTGCTCGGTGATCACCGCGCCCGAGAAAATCAGGCCGGCCTGGAAGCCGAACACGGTCACGATCGGAATCATCGCGTTGCGCAGCCCGTGGCGGATGATCACGATCCGCTCGCGCAGACCCTTGGCCCGCGCCGTGCGGATGTAGTCGTCGTTCAGCACGTTGATCATCGCCGAGCGCGTCTGCCGCATCAGCAGCGTCGTCGCCGTCAGCGACACTGCGATCACCGGCAGCGCCATATGGCGCATGTTCTCGGCCGGATCCTCCCAGAACGGGACATAGCCGAACACCGGGAACCAGCCCAGCTCGACGCCCAGCACGATCACCAGCGCGATTCCCGTGAGGAACTCAGGGATCGAGTTGCCCACGATCATCAGCGAGCTCGCCGTCACCTCCCTTTTGGAGCCCGGCCGCAGCGCCGCCAGCACGCCCACCGGAATCGCCACCGCCACCACCACGATCAGGCTGAGGATGCCTAACTGCATCGTCGCCGGCACGCGCCGCTCGAAGTACTGATTGATCGAGACCTCGCCGATCAGCGAGGTGCCCAGATCGCCCTGTAGGGCGTTCCAGATCCAGCGCCCGTAACGCTCTACCAGCGGCTTGTCCAAGCCGAGCCGCCGCTTCGTCGCCTCGATCAGCTCCGGCGTCGCCTCAACGCCCAGGATGCCCGCCGCCGGATCGCCCGGCAGCACATTCATCAGTGCGAAGACCAGCACGCTGATCACCCAGAGGATGAACAGCGACGAGACCAGCCGCGTGGCGATGTAACTCAGCATGCTCGCTCAGCCCCGCATCCGCTCGCCCCACATCACTCGCAAGTCGCCGCAGGCAAGCCACCGGCAGGCTAGCTGGGAGCGGCCAGCCGTATGACGACGCACGGGAGAGCGGGCGGGGCGCCGCCGGGAGGCGCCGCGCCCTCCGCTCAGAGGTTGTTGAACCAGATGCCCTTGAAGCCCATTCCCTTCGGGAAGCCGAAGAACGGAATGATTTCGAAGCCCTCCACGTGCTCCTGCGCCACCCAGGAGGCCGGCCACTGTGCGATGTAGGCCGACCACATATGCTCCTCTTCCGCCTCGAACACCTTCGCGTAGAGCGGAATGCGGTCTTCCTGGCTGGCCGGCACCGCCGCCGCCCAGACCAGCTCCTCCGTCGCGCGGATATTCGCCAGCACCTGATCGTCCGGGTACAGGCTGGTATCCGCCCGCCCCGTCCGCGGGCCCTCTTCGGGCGAGCCGTACATCCAGTTCTGCAGGCCCTCGAATGTCGGCCGCAGCACTGGGTCCGGGTCGAACGGCGACTCCCAAGAGAGCGTCGCGATCGTCCAGTCCTGCCCCGCCAGCAAGCGCGGGATGATCTCCGCCTCGGTGCCCTTGATGAACTCCATCTCCATCCCCACGTTGCGCATCTGCGAGTTGACCGGCTCGGTCACCACCGTCTGGAACTCCGAGATGTAGCTCAGGTGGATGCCCTCGATGCCGTCTCCGTAGCCCGCCGCGTCCATCAGCTCGTGCGCCATCTGCGCGTCGTGCTCGCCGTAGTAGTTCTTGTCCCTGGGCAGCGCCCAGCTCTCGACCGAGACTGGCGCGCGCGACGCCTGCCCCAGGCCTTCCCACGCCACTTCGTTGATCGCCTGCCGGTCCAACGCCCGGTTGTAGGCGTGCCGCATCCGCGGATCGCGGAATGCGTTCCACGGCAGATCGCCCGTCGGCGCGTCAGGGTTCAGGTTGAACCAGGTCTGCGTCCAGGTCTGCGCGGTGCCCGAGATCACCTTGCGCCCGTCCGACTCCAGCTCCGCCCGCAGATCAGCGTTCACGCCGCCCGTCGGCGAGTCGATGTCGATGTCGCCGTTCAGGAACGCATTCCAGGCCGTGTTCTGGTCAGGAATGATGTTCTGCACGAAACCGTCGAGGTGAACGTTCTCGTTGTCCCAGTAGCCCTCCCAGCGTTCGCCCACCCAGCGCTCGCCCGGCTCATGCACCACGTGCTTCAGATGCCCCGCGCCGACCGGATTGGTCACCGCCGTCTCGAAATGCTCCGGCGAGATCAACAGCCCGGTCCCCGGGAACTGTTGGAAGAACGCCAGCGTCGGCCCGAACGGTTCGGCGTTGACCAAGCGCCAGGTCTGCGCGTCGATCGCCTCGAACCCATCCGCCTTGTCGATTCCGCCCCGGTTCCGCGTGCCGCCCGCCAGGTCTTCCACATCGCGGATCCGCTCCATGTTCAGCTGCACCGCGTTCGCGTCGACCGGCGCGCCGTCCTGGAAGATCGCTCCCGGGCGCATCGTGAAGATGTACGTCACGTCGTCCGGAATCTCCACGTTCGAGGCCAGCATCGGGATCACCCGCGCCTGGTCGTCGAAGCCCAGCATTCGGTCGTAGATGTGGCACCAGTAGCCCAGCGCGTCGCCGCCCGTGATCCCGATGTGCGGGTCGAACCCGCCCTGTGGATCCTCGAACCAGCTGTGCTGCAGCATCCCCCCGCGCCTCGGGCCACCCGCCGACACCGTCTGCTGCGCGGCCGGTTGATCCTGCTGCTGCGGAGCGGGCTGCTCTTGCTGATCCACCTGCTGCGCCTGCTGATCCGCCGCCTGCTGCGGGGTCTCCGCCGCAGCCTGCTGCGCATCGTCATCGTCATCGTCTCCGCCGCAGCCGACCAGCGCCAGCCCGGCCGCGCCGACCCCAGCCCGCGCGCTGGCGCGCAGGAGCGAGCGCCTTGACATCCTGTTGCGTCGCAGCCGCTGCCAGTAGTTTTGTACGCTCATCGGAATCTCTCTTCCGGTTCGCCTGCTGCACCCTGCGCGCATCGGCGATGGGGCGGACACTAAGTTTTTGGCGTCCAGCTTTTCAAGCTGGACGCCCACCACGGATTTATTATGTCAAGTGTCATTCGTCTGCCGCGGCTCCAGCCGAGTGCGCCTGGTCCGACTCTAGTAGGCAGACAAGCCCGTAGCGCGCGCTGCGCCCGCTTGCGGCCTGAAGCTCAGCTACCCCGATAGGCCAAGTTGAGCGCTTGCTTCATCTGGAGCGTTTGCGATGCGGCGGCGGCGTTCGACTTGCGGTACTGGTTCCAGCGCTCGCGCTCGCGACGCGTGAGCTCGGGTTTGACCGAGGTCGGGACTCTCAGGCCGAGCAGCATCGAGGCGTAGCCGCCGTAGCCGAAGATCGTTGCGTTGGATGTGAGACGCGAGAGCAACCGGGAGGGTCCGACCTGGGCGTAGTGGTCGACCATGTCCTGGATCTGACCGAGCGGCGATTCGGCCCGGCAGTGACGCCAGAACGGCGTGTCCTGGTGCTGATTGAATTTGTAGTGCAGGGCGAGGAAATCGCGCACGTCGTCCCAGGTGGAGCCGAAGCGCTCGTTGAGCAGATAGCGCAGAGAGTCGGTCAGAACGCGGTCTGAGTCGGTCAGCGCCCAAGTGAGGTTGTAGAGCTGCTCGATGATTAGATGCAGCGAGGTGGCTTCGAGCGGCTCGACGAAGCCTGAGGCGTTGCCGACGGCGGCGACATTGTGGACGATGTAGCGCTCGCGGCGGCCGCTGGGGAACTTGAGCAGACGCAGTTCGGCGTCGGCGAGTTGCGGCTGTAGCGCGCGCAGCTCGGACTCCGCTTCCTGCTCGGAGCAGAACTGCGATGAGTAGACGTAGCCGCGTGTGACCAGATCCTCGAAGTCGATTCGCCAGCACCAGCCGTGCTTCATCGTGGTCATCGTGGTGTAGGGGCGAATGGCGTCGTCTTCAGGGAAGGCGGCGCGCGCCCATGAGCCCACCAGGGCGCGGTCGCAGTAAAGCGCGTCGCGGTAGGAGCGGTAGGGCTCTTCGAGCGTGCGGCCAAGCAAGACGGAGCCGAAGCCGGAGCAGTCGATGAACAGGTCCGCCTCGAGCTCGCGCCCGCCGGCCAGCCTGAGCGACTTGACGCCGCCCGACCCGTTGCGTTCGACATCGACGACCTGATCGGCGACCAGTTCCGCTCCCGCCGCCGTGGACTTGCGCTCCAGGAAATCGATGAACGAGGCGTTGGGGATGTGGTACGTCGCGCGCGGATCCAGATTGAGCCGCCCCTGGCGAAGCGTCGCCGGGGAGCGATTGCGGTCCATGATCGCGTTGAATGTGCTCGCGTCGCGCATGTCGTGGAGGCAATAGAACGCGTTCCACTTGGAGAGGCCTTCGATTTTCTGGTCGAGGTAGCGGTCGAAGGTGTAGTTGAAGTGGGGCGCATCGGCCGCGCCCCACTCGAATTTGAGGCCGAGTTTCCAGCTGGGGCGGACTTCGCGGTGGAATTCGTTGCGGTCGATGCCGAGCGTCTCGTGCAGATGCACGGGCACGGCGGGAGTGGTGGACTCGCCGACGCCGATCACGGGGATGTCGGGCGAGTGGACGACGGAGAGGCGGGCCGCCGGGAGCATGGTGCGAAAGGTGAGCGCGGCGAGGAAGCCAGCGCTGCCGCCGCCGACCACGACGATGCGGCGGATTGGTTCGGACATCCGCAGCTCTCCCTCAAGCGAGATGCTAGCCGCAGGGCGATGGGTCCGTACGCCGACGGCGGCAGGTTCCGCTCCTCGCCGCAGGTATGCTGGATGTCATGATGGCCCGTACCGATTGGCACGCTGAGACGGCCGCCGAGTTTCTGGCTCGGGCGCGCGGCTACCTGAGCGACGACGACCTGCAGCAGGCGTCGGAGAAGGGTTGGGGGGCAGCAGCGCAGATGGTGAAGGCCGCCGCCGAGGCTCGGGGTTGGAATCACAGCGGTCATCGCCAGCTGCACCAGACAGTTGAACGGTTGGTGGTGGAGACCGGACAACCCGAGTTGCGCACCCTCTTCAACGCCACGAACACGCTGCACGCGAACTTCTACGACGGCTTCCTGCCGGCAACGGCGATCAGCGCTGATCTGGAGTCCGTTGAGCGCTTCGTTGAACTGCTGCGCCCGCGCGCGTCCTGAATCTCGACTCCTCAGCTCGACCAGTTTCAACGCCTGGTTGATCTGGAGCGTTTGCGACGCGGCAGCGGCACTCAGCTAGCCTTTGGGGGCGTTCAGGGGGAGGAGGGCTGTGATGGAGCTGCTGTTTACTGGTGGGCGCGTGCTCACTATGGACCGGTTGGACCGCGTCGCCTCGGGCGTTGCGGTGCGCGATGGGCGGATTGTGGCGGTGGGCGAGAGCGAGGAGGCGCGCAAGGCGGTGAGCCCTGAGGCGACGCATGTGAACCTGCTGGGGCGGGCGCTGGTTCCGGGCTTCTGCGATCCGCACAACCACTTTTCGATGACCACCTTTGAGCCGCGCTCGGTGGATTGCCGGGTGCCGCCGCTGGCCGGCAAGCACGGCGTGCTCGAAGCGATCGCTTCCGCGGCGGCCGGCGCGCCCGACGGGCAGTGGATTTGGGGATTGGGCTACAGCGGCGGGGGGCGCGAGCTGAGCGCCGCGCTGCGGCGCGGCGAGCTGGACGAGGCCGCGCCCAACAATCCGGTCTGCGTGATGGATTCCTCCTACCACGCCTGCTACGCGAACTCGGCGGCGATGGCGCTGGGCGGGATTACGCGGGAGACGCCGGATCCGCGCGGGGGCGAAATCCTGCGGGATGAGCGCGGCGAGCCGGCCGGGATGCTCTGGGAGCGGGCCAGCGATCCTGTGCATCGGGCATCGATGCGGGCGCACATCGACCGGCTCGGCCCCGAGACGGTGGCGGAGCTGGTGCAGCAGAACGCGCTGCGGCACCTCTCGCACGGGGTGACCAGCGTGGGCGACGCGGTGGTGATGCCGGAGAGCGCCGAGATTTATCGAATCGCCGACACGCGGGGCAAGCTGCCGATCGTGATCCACCAGATGCGCGGCGGGAACGGCTTCTTCGCCGCGCCTGAAGCCGCTGCCGGCGGCGCATTCCTGGCCGACGACGTCTCCGATCGGCTGCGCGGCGGCATCGTCAAACTCTTCATGGATCCCGTCTTCCCCAGCTTCACGATGACCAGGTGCCACCCCGACGGCTCGTTCGAAGATGTCGGCGTTCCCTACTACGAGCAGGAAGAGGTGGACCAGCTGGTGATCAACGCGGCCAAACATGGGCTGCAAACCGCGATCCACTGTCTGGGCAACCGCGCCATTGATATGGCGCTCAACGCTTACGAGCGGGTTCAGCGGGAGGTGCCGCGCGAGGATCCGCGCTACCGCATCGAGCACTTCTTCTTCGGCAACCGCGAGCAGATGGAGCGGGCGCACTCGCTGGGCGTGATCATCTCCCACCAGCCCGCCTTCCTCTACTCGGTCGGCCCCGGGCTCGGCGCGTACGCCGCCGAAAACGGCATCGACGCGGCGATCCTGCCCTACCGCGATCTGCTCGATTCCGGCGCTGTCGTCGCCTCCGGCTCCGACTTTCCCTGCGCCCCGGTGGAGCCGTTGCTCGGACTGCACGGCGCCGTCTCGCGCCGTTCCCGCGAGGGCGCGGTGGTCGCCCCCGAGCAGGCCGTCTCCGCGCATGAAGCGCTGCGCACGTACACGATTAACTCGGCCACGGCGATGTTCCGCGAGCACGAAGTCGGCTCGATCGAGGTGGGCAAGCGGGCTGATCTGGTGGTGCTCAGCCATGATCCGTCGCTGGTCGCGCCCGAGCACATCCGCGAGATTGTCGTCCAGCAGACCTACGTCGACGGCGAGCTGAAGTACGCGGTGTAGGCGGCGGGGCCGGCTGGAGGGTGGGTGGTATATACCAGCGAGGGGGTGTTGCACTGCGGCTCGGCGGCCGAGGGGGAGGACAGCTCGGATGGGATTACCGGCGAGCCTGCGCGGAGGGTTGGGGGTGTTGGTCGGCCTGCTGGCGGGCGCGGCGCTGCTGGCGGCGGGCTGCGGCGGGGAGGGTGAGCAGCAGGCCGGCGCGCAGGTGGTCGAAGAACCGCCGCAGGCCGCGGAGGTGGAGCGGCAGAGCGACGCCGAGCCTGGGCCGCAGCAGGAGTCGGCTGTGGAGTCGCAGTCGCAGGTCGACGCGGCGGCTGAGGACGGCGGCGAAACCTCCAGCGCCGAGACCGCGCGACAGGGATCAGAGCAGCAGCAAGTCGGCGCGGTGGTCGAGGACGGAGATGAAGCCGGCAGCGCCGAGGCTGCGCAGCAGGACGGGCAGCAGACTGCGGCGCCGCAAGCGGCGGAACAGCAGGCTAGCGGCGCGGCGGTGGAGCAGGTCGCGGAGGGGACGCGGCTGATCACGCTGTTCGGCGACATCACGGAGATCGTCTATGCGTTGGGGGCGGAGGAGCACTTGGTGGCGCGCGACGCGAGCTCGATCTATCCGGCGGAAGCGGAGACGCTGCCCAACCTCGGTTTCGCGGGGACGCTCAACGCGGAAGCGGTACTGGCGCTGGAGCCGACGCTGGTGATTGGCACGCAGCTGAGCGGTCCGGCGGGGGTGCTGGATCAGTTGCGGGACGCGGGCGTGGAGGTGCTGCTGCTGGATGCGGCGCGGGGGATCGACGCTCCGCGGCTCAAGATTGAGGCGATCGGCGCGGCGCTGGGCATTCCGGGCACGGCGGCGGCGTTGGCGGATGAAGTGGAACGGCGGCTCGCGGCGGCGACCGCCGGGGTCGAGGCGGTTGAGCGGCCGCTGCGGGTGCTGCATGTCTACATTCGCCGCGGCGGGGTGCAGTTGGTATCCGGCGCGGGCAACGAGGCGCAGACGATCATCGAGGCGGCGGGCGGGATCGACGCGGCGGCGGAGACGGGCATCGTAGGCTGGGAATCGCTGACGCCCGAGGCGCTGGTGGCGATCGACCCGGAGGTCTATCTGGTGATGGATCGCGGTCTGGAAGCGATCGGCGGCGTTGAGGGGTTGCTGGCAATTCCGGGGATGGCTGAAACGAGGGCGGGACGCGGCCGGCATGTGGTTTCGATGCCCGATCTGGAGTTGCTGCTGGGGCCGCGGCTGCCGGAGGCGGTGGCGGATTTGAGCGCGGCGCTGCGCGCGATCGAGGCGGAGATCGGGAGCGAGTAGTGGCGTCGAAGGGCCCGCTCGCGCGGATTCGAGAGCGGCGGCCCGACTCGGGCGCGTCCGGCGAGACTCGTTGGGCGCGCTGGGCGGCGCTGCCCGAACCGCTGATCTGGGGCGCGCTGGCGGCCGGCCTGATCGGTCTGGTGTTGGTCAACCTGGCGTTGGGCGCGTTTGATGTGGAGCCGCTGCGGATTATCGGCGTGCTGTTCGACAAGCTGGGGATTGGTCTGGGGATCGAGTACACGGCGCGGGAGGAGGCGGTGGTCTGGGTGATTCGGACGCCGCGGATGGCGATGGCGGCGCTGGTAGGGGCGGGGCTGGGCATTTCGGGCGCGGCGCTGCAGGGGCTGTTTCGCAATCCGCTGGCGGATCCGGGTCTGATCGGCGTCTCCAGCGGGGCGGGCTTCGCGGTGGCGCTGGCGATCGTGCTGGGCATTTCGGGCTGGGGTCTGTTCGCGCAGCCCGTGGCGGCGTTTGTGGGCGGACTCATTCTGGCGTTGCTGATCTACGGCTTCGCGCGGCGCAGCGGACAGGCGCAGATGGCGACGATGCTGCTGGCGGGGATCGCGATCAACGCGCTGCTGGGCGCGGCGATCAGCTTCATTCTCTCGTTTTCCGACAACGAGGAGCTGCGCGACATCGTGTTCTGGCTGCTGGGCAGCCTGGCGGGATCGTTGTGGGATTACGTGTACTCGGCGGGGCCGCTGATTTTGGCGGCGGTGATCATCCTCGCGCGGCAGGGGGGCGCGCTGAATCTGCTCTCGCTGGGCGACGCGGAAGCGCGGCATCTGGGTCTGCGGGTGCAGCGGACGCAGCTGTTGATCGTGGTGGCGGCGGCGTTGGCGACTGGAGCAGGGGTGGCGGTGGCGGGGGTGGTGGGCTTCATCGGGTTGATTGCGCCGCACATGGTGCGCCTGGTGGTGGGGCCGGATCACCGCCGGCTGCTGCCGGCGAGCGCGCTGGCGGGGGCGATGCTGGTGCTGGGCGCGGATTTGGGGGCGCGGACGATCGCGGCGCCGGCCGAGCTGCCGTTGGGAGTGCTGACGGCGGTGATCGGGACGCCGCTGTTCCTGTTCCTGATCGATCGCGCGCGGCGCAATCTGGCGATGAGCGTGTGAGGCGGGGACTGAGTCAGCGTTGCGAGAGGTAGCCGGGGCCGCGGCCGGGTTGCCAGACTTTTTGCCGCGCCAGCTGCTCGTTGAGCTCGACGCCCCAGCCGGGCGCTTCGGGGACTTTCAGCTTTCCCTCGACGATCTCCAGCGGACCGTTCGCCAGGTCGTCTTTCCAGGGCACGTCGTCGATATCGATCTCCATGATCCGCACGTTGGGGACTGTCGCGCAGAGGTGCAGCGCGTGCATCGAGGCGAGGTGCGAGTAGTAGTTGTGCGGGGCGCAGTTGAGCTCGTAGCTCTCCGCGGCCATCGCCACATCGCGGGAGCGCGCGAAGCCCTGCCAGGGCACGTCGATCATCACGTTGTCCATCGCGCGCGCCTCGAAAAACGGGCGGTAGTCGCGCAGGGTGTAGAGGTTTTCGCCGGAGGTGATGGGGACGCTGGTCGAGCGCTTCACCTCCGCCAGCCCCTCCGCGTCGTACATGTCGATTTCGACCCACATCATCTCCAGGTCTTCCAGCACCTGGCAGATTTGGCGCGCGGCGAGGGGCTTGAAGTTGAAGTTCAGATCCAGCGCGATCTGCACATCGGGGCCCGCGCCCTGCTTGAACGCGGAGATGTACTCCCGCACGTGCCGCAGCAGGGCCGGCGTGACGTTCTGATCGGTGCTGCCCGGCGCGCCGCCGAAGCCTGGGCCGTAGCCCTCGGCCGGATCGCCCGGGAAGATGATGTTGGTCTTCAGCGCGTTGAAGCCCTTCTGCCGCACCTCCGCGCCGAGCGCCGTGACGTCGTCCAGACTGCGCAGCGGCGGCGCGCCGATCAGCTCGTAGTTCCGCGCCCGCGAGCTGCCGCAATGCGACCAGTAGATCTGCTGCTCAAAGCGGGTCGGCCCACCGAAGAGGGAGTGGACGGGGACGCCCAGCGCCTTGCCCTTGATGTCCCAGAGAGCGAGCTCGATGCCGGCGATGGCTTTGGCGGCGATGCCGCCGGGGCTCTGCCGCGCCATGCGGTACATGTCCCAGTAGCGCTGCTCGACGGCGAGGGGGTCGCGGCCCAGCAGCAGCGGTTCCAGATCGGTCACGGCGCCCACGATCGCGTAGGGGTTGCGCCCGTCGGACATTTCGCCGTAGCCCGTGAGGCCCTCGTCGGTGCGCACCGCGGCAAACTGCCAGGGCCGCCAGCCGGCGTCGACCACAAAGGTCTCGATCTCGCGGATTTTCATCGCAGTGCTCCTTTACGGCAGCTGGGGACAGGCTAGGCGAGGTTGTCTACATTAGCCGCAGCGCAAGGCGCAGTGGGAGCGGCGAGCGCGGCGAGAGGAGCGGGGTATGTCCGGCAGCAATGGCGAGCGGTTTGCGGGCAAGATCGGGCGCACGTTCCGCGAGTCGGAGCCGTGGTGGCCGGCGCTGCGCACGGCGCCGCAGGATCGCCCGAACGTGTTGGTGATCCTGTTCGACGATCTGGGTTTCGCGCATTTGGGCAGCTACGGCTCGACGATTGCGACGCCGAACATTGACCGGCTGGCCGCAGGCGGGCTGCGCTTCAGCAATTTCCATGTGACGCCGCTCTGCTCGCCGACGCGTGCCGCGCTGCTGACGGGGCGCAACCACCACACGGTGGAGATGCGGGCGATTTCGCATTTCGATTCGGGCTACCCGCACATGCGCTGCGCGATATCGCAGCACGCGGCGACGATGGCGGAGCTGCTGCGCGCGGAGAACTACGCGACGTTCGCGGTGGGCAAGTGGCACCTGACGCCGCTGGAGGCGACCTCGCAGGCGGGTCCGTTCGAGGATTGGCCGCTGCAGCGGGGCTTCGATCGCTTCTACGGCTTTATGGGCGGCGAGACGGATCAGTTCTACCCGGAGCTGGTCTACGACAATCACCATGTGGATCCGCCCCGGCGGCCGGAGGAGGGCTATCACCTGACGGAGGATCTGGCGGACCGGGCGATGGGCTTTCTGCGGGACCAGCAGTCGGTCTATCCGGGGCAGCCGTTCTTCCTGTATTTCACGCCGGGCGCGACGCACTCGCCGCATCAAGCGCCGGCGGAGTACATCGAGCGGTATCGGGGCAAGTTCGACGCGGGCTGGGATGCGATCCGCGAGCAGTGGTTCGCGCGGCAGTTGGAGTTGGGGGTGATTCCGCCGGGCACGGAGCTTGCGCCGCGCAATCCGGGCGTGCAAGCCTGGCCGGAGATGTCGCCGGAGGCGCGGGCCTTCGCCTGCGCGCTGCAGGAGGCGTTCGCCGGCTTCCTCGAACATGCCGATGCGCAGGTGGGGCGGCTGCTGGCCTATCTCGAAGAGTCGGGGCGGCTTTCAGACACGCTGATCATTCTGACGGCCGATAACGGGGCGTCGCAGGAGGGCGGTCCACAGGGCTTTTCGGACTCGGCGCGGCTGTTTCAGCCGCTGCCGGAGGATTTCGCGGAGGCGCAGGCGCGGCTGCACGAGATTGGCGGCCCGCGCTCCTCGTCCAACTATCCGTGGGGCTGGGCGCAGGCGGGCAACACGCCGCTGAAGTGGTACAAGCAGAACACGCACGGCGGCGGGGTGCGGGTGCCGCTGATCGTGCATTGGCCGCAGGGGATTGCGGAGCGGGGCGGGGTGCGGCATCAGTTTCACCACGTGTCGGATGTGCTGCCGACGGTGTTGGAGACGCTGGGCGCGGAAGCGCCGGAGAGCTACCGCGGGCGCAGCCAGCTGCCGGTGAGCGGGACGAGCTTCGTCTATGCGCTGCACGAGTCGGAGGCTCCGACCCGGAAGGGGGCGCAGTATTTCGAGATGATCGGCCACCGCGGGATCTGGCAGGACGGCTGGAAGGCGGTGGCGCGGCATCGCGCAGGGGCCGATTTCGAGGACGACGAATGGGAGCTGTATCACCTCGATCAGGACTTCTCGGAGAGCCGCAATCTGGCGGCGGAGGAACCGGAGCGTCTGCAGGCGCTGATCGATCTCTGGTGGATTGAAGCGGGACGCCACGGGGTGCTGCCGCTGGACGACCGGCGGGTGGAGTTGGCGCGGCCTATCCGGCGGGCGGGCGGCCCGCACCAGAACCTGCGCTACCGCTATACGCCGCCGATTGGCTATCTGCCGCACGAGGTCGCGCCGGCCACGGATCTGGGCAACTGGAGGCTGGAGGCGGCGATCACGCGCGGGGCGGGGGACGAGGGCGTGATCGCGGCGCGCGGGCGCGTTCACGGCGGCTTCTCGCTCTACATCCAGGACGGCGCACTGTGCTTCGACTATCACGCCTTCGGGATGGGCGGGCGGGTGCGCTCGGAGAGGCGGGTGCCCGAAGGCGAGTGCAGGGTCGGCGTGGCGATGAGCGGGGAAGGGCCGTCGGCGCCGGCGCGGGTGACGCTGCTGATCGACGGGGAGGCGGTCGCCGAGGGCGAGGCGCCGTTCGTCTCCGACCGGGTGCTGATCGGGCACGGGGGGACGGAGTTCGGGCGCGACGGCTATTCGCCGGTGAGCGATGCGTACGACGCGCCGTTTGAGTTCGGCGGGACGATTCACAGCGTGGAGGTGGAGGTGGAGCCGTGGACAGAGCCGAGCGCGGCGCAGCAGGCGGCGCGGCGGCGCTTCCGCGAGCTGATGGCGGGGCAGTGAGCGGCTGCTGCGCGCCCGGTCGGGAGGGCGGCCGGCAGGGCAGCGGCGGGAGACATCCGGAAGCCGCCGCCGCGAGTGAGGACGGTGCGCGGGCGGAGGTCGAGATCCCCGGCGGGGTCTTTCTGATGGGGGCGGAGGATGAGTGGTCATATCCGTCGGACGGCGAGGGGCCGGCGCATGAGGTGGAGCTTTCGCCGTATCGGATCGATGCGTGCGCGGTGAGCAATGCAGATTTCGCGGCGTTCGCGGCGGCCAGCGGATATGCGACGGATGCGGAGCGCCTGGGCTGGTCGTTCGTGTTTGCGGGGCTGCTGCCGGACGATTTCGCGCCGACGCGGGGGGCGGCGGACGCGCCCTGGTGGCGTCAGGTGATGGGCGCGGACTGGCGTCATCCGGAGGGGCTGGGGAGCGGCATTGCGGGGCGGGAGGATCATCCGGTGGTGCATGTGAGTTGGTCGGACGCGGCGGCGTATGCGGTCTGGGCGGGCAAGCAGCTGCCGAGCGAGGCGCAGTGGGAATGCGCGGCGCGCGGCGGGCTAGAGGGCGGGCGGTTTCCCTGGGGCGACGAGCTGGAGCCGGGCGGGGAGCAGCGCATGAATGTGTGGCAGGGCGCGTTTCCGGAGCGCAACGACGAGGCCGACGGCTGGTACGGGACGTGCCCGGTGGATGCGTTCGCGCCCAACGCTTTCGGCCTCTACAACGCCACGGGCAATGTATGGGAGTGGTGCCGGGACTGGTTCGACGTGTTCGCGCACCAGACGAATCCGCGGCGCGATCCGGTCGGCCCGGCGGCGGGCGAGTTGAAGCTGCTGAAGGGTGGATCGTTTCTCTGCCACGCGAGCTACTGCGCGCGCTACCGCCCGGCGGCGCGGATGGGTCTGCCGCCGGACAGCAGCGCGAGCAATGTGGGTTTCCGCTGCGCGGGGGCGGTTTAGCGGAGGTTGCGGAGGCGGGGGTCGAGGAGGTCGCGCAGCCAATCGCCCATCAGGTTGCCGGTGAGGGAGACGAGCAGGATGGCGATGCCGGGCATCCAGATGGGCCACCAGGCGATGGTCATGAAGTTGCGTCCTTCGGAGATCATGGCGCCCCAGGAGGGAGTGCCGGGGGCGACGCCGACATTGAGGAAGCTGAGCGCGGCTTCGATCAGGATGACCTGGGGGATTTCGAGGGTGGCCATGATCACGATGGTGTTGAGCAGGTTGGGCAGGATGTGGCGGAAGAGGATGCGTTTGTCGCTGGCGCCGCTGGAGCGGGCGGCGATGATGAACTCCTGCTCGCGCAGGGAGAGCACATCGGCGCGGACCAGGCGGGCGTAGCTGGACCAGGTGAAGACGATGATGATGATGATCACGTTGCGGAGGCTGGCTCCGAAGACGACGGCGATCAGCAGGGCGAAGAGGATGGCGGGGAGTGCGAGTTGGATATCGACGAGGCGCATGAGGGTTCGGTCCCACCAGCCGCCGCGCCAGCCGGCGATGAGGCCGGTGAAGGTGCCGATCAGGGCGGAGGCGGGGATGCAGATGGCGACGACGAGCAGGGAGACGCGAGCGCCGTACATGACGCGGCTGAGGATGTCGCGCCCGAGGTTGTCGGTGCCGAGCGGGTGGGCCCAGCTGCCGCCTTCCTGGAGGGCGGGCGGGGTGAGGCGTTCGAGCAGGACGATGTTTTCGGGGTCGTAGGCGGAGATCAGGTCGGCGAATGCGCCGGCGATGAGGAATGCGCCGAGGATGATGATGGAGGGCAGCAGCAGGGCGGCGCGCTGCCAGGAGATGCGGCGGCGGCGCGAGCGCGCGGCGAAGAGGGGCGCTTGGGCGGCGGCTTCGCGGGCGCTCATCAGCTGGCTCCGGCGCGGATGCGCGGGTCGATCACGGGGTAGGAGAGGTCGACGAGGATGTTGGCGATCACGATGGAGCCGGAGATGACGAGGATGCCGGCGAGCATGACGGGGAAGTCGCCGACGGTGATTGAGTGGAGCATGAGGCGGCCGATGCCGGGCCAGGCGAAGACTTGCTCGACGATGACGGAGCCGGCGATGACGCGCCCGACCTGGATGCCGAGGATGGTGGCGACGGGGAGGAGCGCGTGGCGGAGGGCGTGGCGGGTGATGACGGCGCTCTCGCGCAGACCTTTGGCGCGGGCGGTGCGGATGTAATCGGTGCCCATGACGTCGATCATGCCGGAGCGGGTGAGGCGCATGGCGGCGGCAGAGGTGAGCAGGCCGAGGGTAATGGTGGGCAGGATGATGTGCTTGAAGTCGCCGCTGCCGCCGGCGGGCAGCCAGCGGAGTTCGACGGCGAAGAAGAAGATGAGCATGAGGCCGAGCCAGAAGTTAGGCGTGGCCTGGCCGATCACGGCGAGCAGGCGGGCGAACCAGTCGGACGGCGAGCCGCGGCGGAGCGCGGCGATGATGCCGAGCGGGAGGCCGAGGGCGAGGGAGAAGATGACGGCGGCCGCGCCGAGCTGGAGCGTTTTGACGGCGCGGCTGCCGACTTCGCTGAGGGCGGGCAGGTCGCTGATGAAGGAGTTGCCGAGGTCGAGCTGGATGGTGTCGAGCAGGAAGCGCCCGTATTGCTCGGCGAGCGGGCCGGTCAGGCCGAGCTGCTCGCGCAGCAGCTCTTTCTCCTGCTCGGTGGTTTCGTCGGTGGTGAGGTATTCGACGGGGTCGCGGGCGGCGCGGGAGACGAGGAAGACGATGGAGATGACGAGGAAGACGACGAGCAGCCCCTGAAGCAGGCGCGACCCGAGCAGCGTCCAGACGTTTGCGCCGGTCATTGGTGGGGCGTCCTGCTTTCGGGGGGCGGCTCCCCATCACAGCTGCTTATCGCTCCGCGAGATCTCCCTTGCGTGGGTGGAGAGAGTGGTTGGCGCGCGCGGCCTCGGCCGGCGTGAGGGAGCGCGAGGCGGTCAGGTGATGATCGGGCGGATGCCCCAGTAGCCGCCGTAGTCGCGTCCGTTGCCTTTCATGTCCCATTCGAGATCGTCGCGCATGAGGCCGGTGCCGACGGTTTCGAAGAGGAAGAGCCAGGAGGCGTTGGTGTAGATCAGTTGGGCGAGGCGGTTGAGCGCGTCGCGGCGTTTGGCGGGGTCGAATTCGGTGCGCTGCTCCTCGACCAGTTCCTGGATGCCGGAGTCGGGGTATTCGGCGACGCTGAGCGTGCCGCCGATGGCGACTTCGGCGTTGATCACCTGGAAGGGGTCTGGGGACTGGTTGGTGAAGTAGTAGTGCAGGCCGGGCACGTCGCGCTGGGCCATGCGGGCGCGGAAGTCGGGCAGCGGATCGAGCTGGAGGTTGGTGTTGATGCCGACCGCTTCGAGGTACTGCTGGACGGAGAGGGCGACCTGGTCGGTGAGCGCGAAGAAGCCGGCGGTGCCGTAGAAGTCGGATTCGAAGCCGTCGGCGTAGCCGGCGGCGTCCATCAGCTGCATGGCCTTGGCGACGTCGTACTCCATGGTGAGCGGACCGGACTGTTCGGGCTGCATGCCGCCGAGCTGGCGGGTGCCGAGTCCGTAGGCGCGCTGCTCGCGGCCGGTGCCGAGCGAGGTGTAGATGGTGGGCACGTCGACGGCGTGGTTCATGGCCTGTCGGACGCGGATGTCGCGGTAGGGGTTGGAGCCGTCTTCGAGCATGGGGACGAGGGTGTTGGGGAAGATGGTGTGGGGGCAGCAGCCGGGGTCGAAGAGCACCTCGAAGCCGGGCTCGTCGACGTAGTTCTGCACCAGTTCCCATTCGAGCGGGGAGGCGATGTCGGCTTCGCCGGCCTCGATGGCGGCGAGACGGGCGACCGGCTCGGGGCGGACGACCTGGATGAGGTCCTTGACCCAGGGGCGGTGGATGCGGTTGAGGTTTTCGTAGCCGATCGGGTAGGCGTCGTTGCGGACGCTGCGCACCTCGATGTCGGGCTCGAAGGAGACGAGTTGGAAGGGGCCGCTGGCGAGGCCGTCGCGGTTGTAGCCCTCGTCGCCGAGTTCCTCGACGCGGTGGCGGGGGACGATCGGCATGGTGGTGCCGATGCTGCCCGGGGCGGTGACATCGGTGGCGACGGGCACGCGCGCGGTGGAGTCGTCGATTACGGTGACTTCGTTGTTGACCGACTCGACGATGTAGGCGATGCCGGTTTCGTAGGCGCCGTTGTCGTTGTAGTCGGCGACGCCCTTGGCGCGGTCGATGGAGAATTTGATGTCGTGCGCGGTGAGCGGGGCGCCGTCGTGCCAGGTGTGGCCCTGGTTGAGGTGGAGCAGCACGGCGGTGAAGTCCTCGATCCACTCGAAGCCGGCCAGGTTGGGCACGATTTCGCGGGTGACGAGGTCGTACTGCATGAGGCGGTCGAAGTGGATCGGGGGGTTGAAGCGGGTGGTGTAGTTGCCGGGGGACATGGGGTCGAGTCCGCCGACGGCGTTGGGGATGGCGATGCGGACGGTGCGCTCCCAGTCGGTGTCGCCCTCGCGGCCCTGCTCAACGGGCTGGACCGCCTCGGACTGCTGCTGCTCGGCCTGGGCCTGTTGCTGCGCGGTCTGTTGGGCCTGTTCTTCGGCGGTCTGCTGCTGTTGCTGCTGCGCGGCCTGCTGCCGGGCGGCGGGCTGGTCCTGCTGCTGTTGCGGCGTCGTCTGGGCGACGGCGGCGGGCTGGTCGTCGTCGTCGCCGCAGCCGACGAGGGCGAGCCCGGCGGCGCCGACGCCGGCGCGTGCGCTGGCGCGGAGCAGGGCGCGGCGGTTCATGCGGGCGCTGCGCAAGCGCTGCCAGTCGTTGCGTTGGTCGTGCTGCCCGTTGCTGCGGCGGTTCATCTCACACTCCTTCCGCGATCCAGAGGCGCGGATTATGCGCAAGGGATCGTTTGGACACTGCGAAATATCGCGATTTGCGATCGGGATGTCAACCGCATGTCCACAGCGCGTGGAGCAGGGCAGAGCCGGGGCGCGATCCGGTCGGCCCGGCGGCGGGCGAGTTGAAGCTGCTGAAGGGTGGATCGTTTCTCTGCCATGAGAGCTACTGCGCGCGCTACCGCCCGGCGGCGCGGATGGGCCTGCCGCCGGACAGCAGCGCGAGCAATGTGGGTTTCCGCTGCGCGGGGGCGGTTTAGCGGCGGCGGTGAGGGTCAATTGCCGCCACGACGGCGTCGGCGAGGAAGTTGAGCGAGAGCACCAGCAGGGCGAGGCCGATGGTGGGGAAAATCACCCACCACCAGATGCCGGAGGTAAGCCAGCGGCGGCCCTCCGAGAGCACGATGCCGAGCGTGGGAGTAGGCGGCGACGCGCCCAGCCCCAGGAAGCTCAGGGTGGCTTCGATGATTACCGCGAAGGCCATGGCCAGCGCGCCCTGGACGAGTAGGGGCGGCAGGGTGTTGGTGGCGATGTGGCGGAAGACGATGCGCAGCGGCGATGCGCCCAGCGCACGGGCCGCGAGGACGTAATCGCGCTCCTTCTCGGCCAACATCTGGGCTCGGGCAAGGCGGGCGAAGTAGGGCACCTGGGCGATTCCCAGCGCCAGCGCGACCTGCTCGGTGCCGGTGCCGAGGATCGCGAGCACGGCGATGCCGAGCAGCAAGATCGGGAAGGCGAGCAGCGTGTCGACGAATCGCATCAGGATCGTCTCGGTCCAGCCGCCCGCGTAGCCGGCGAAGTAGCCGAACAAGGTGCCCAGCGATCCGCCGCCGAGAACGGCGGCAGCCGATACCCAGAGGGAGATGCGCAGTCCAAAGAGCACGCGGCTGAATACGTCGCGGCTGAGGTTGTCGGTGCCGAAGAAGTGCTGCCAGCTCGGGCCGACCAGGTGCGAGCCGCGCACCTGCTCCGCTTCGCCGTAGGGTGCGATCAGGTCAGCGAACACGGCGGCGATGATCAGCAGCAGCAGTACGCCCAGTCCGACCGCGCCCTGCCAGTTGGCGACGGTGCGGTAGGCGGTGTCAACGGCGAGGGACTCATCGCGCCAGCGGCGGAGCGTCGATTGATGGACGGGCGCGGCGTACTGCGACACGGCGTTACTCCGCCCCACCGACGCGGATACGCGGATCGAGGAAGCCGTAGGCGATATCGGCGGCGGCGTTGGCGGCGACGAAGATCAGCACGAGAATGGCCAGCATGGCCTGGACCAACAGGTAGTCGCGGCCGGTGATGCCGTCGACCATCAGCAAACCGAAGCCCGGGCGGGTAAAGACGATCTCGACCACGATGGCTCCGGCCATCACGGTGCCGACCTGTAGAGCGACGACGGTGACGACCGGGATCAGCGCGTTACGGAGAGCATGGCGGAGCACGACGACGCGCTCCTGGAGGCCTTTGGCGCGGGCCGTGCGGATATAGTCCTGGGCGAGCACTTCGGCGACGGAGGCGCGAATGAAACGGGCCAGAATGGCGCCGATGATTGCTCCCAGCGACATCGCGGGCAACGCCAGACGGTGGATGGCGGCGAGCGGATCGTCGGTGATCGACACACGCCCGGAGACGGGGAACCAATCGAGTTCAACGGCGAAGACCCAGAGGAGGATGATGCCGAGCACGAAGTTGGGGATGCCGAGCGTGAACAGGTTGTAGACGCCGGCGAGCAGGTCGGGCACTTTACCGGCCCAGATCGCCGCGGCGATGCCGAGCGGCACGCCGACGATCAGGGCGAAGATATAGGCGGCTACGGCGAGCTCCAGCGTGGGCGGGAAAGACTGGCGGATGAGGTCTTCGACAGGTACGCGCTTGGTGAACGATTTGCCGAAATCGAACTGGAAGACGCCGGCCATCCAGATGGTGTACTGGGTAAGCAGCGGTCGGTTGAGGCCGAGGTCTTCGCGGATTTCGGCGACCTGCTCGGGGGTTGCGTCGACGCCGGCGACCTGAACGGCGGGGTCGCCGGGGATCAGGCGGATGATCAGGAAGATGGCAATGCTCGCGAGGAAGACGACGATCAGCGCTTCGATTGCGCGGCGGAGCAGGTAGCGTCCCATGCTCGGTCGTCGCTCTCACTCAGCGTGTACGGTCTGTGCTCGAGCGCCGGCGGCGTGCCATCGCCGTGCGCGCCGGGCTAGACGGTTTCGTCGATCCAGAAGTCCTGCCACCTCTGCATGCCGGTCGCGTTTTCGCTCCAGCCGTTGATCCGCTTGTGCCAGGCGAACAGGAAGTTGGCGGTGGCGACCGGCGTCACCCACTGTTCGTTATCCCAGAGGACATTGAAGCGCTCGTCGGCGGCGGCCCGATCCGTCTCGGTTGCAGCCATCTGCCAGGCGTCGATGATCGCCTGGTACTCCTCCGAGTCGTAGGCGCAGGCGTTGACCGGGGTGCGCATCTGGTAGTTGATGATCGGCAGGGTTGGGGGATGCAGTTGGAAGAATCCAAAGTGCGAGCAGTAGCCGTCGGTGTGGGTGCCGCCGAGGAAGCGTTCGAGCCAGATGTTGAACTCGAGCCGGTCGACCTCGTAGTTGATTCCGGCTTCTCTCGCGTCTTGCTGGACGAGTTCCAGGATCTCCTGCTGCGGGCCGCCGAAGGTGGCGATTTTGAGCATCGGCGTGCCTTCAGGCCCGTAGCCTGCCTTGGTTACGAGCTCACGAGCCTCTTCGAGGTTGAAGTACTCGTAGTCGCGGTCCGGATCGTAGGCCGGACTGTGGAGCGCCCAGAGCACGTTTCTGGTATCCGCCAGACCGGCGAAGAGTTCATTGACGATCCGCTCGCGGTCGATTACGCGGTGCATCGCCTGGCGCAGGATCGGGTTGTCGAAGTGATCGCTGCCGCCGCTCTCCGTCTTGGAGACCATGCCGATGACGAAGATGCTGTCGACCGGCCCGCCGATCTGTAGCACCATGTCGGGGTTCGAGTCGAACTGGTCGTACAGCGGATGGGGCAGCACATTCGTGAAGTCGACCTCGTCGGCTTCCAGAGCGAGCGCCATGGCGCTCTCATCGGGGAAGGTGTAGCACTCGATGGCGTCGAGATTGGACGGCTCGTAGTAGTTCTCGAACCGTTCCATACGGTGGAATTCGTCAACGCGGTAGGAGGAGCGATCGAACTTGAAGGGGCCGCTGCCGTTGATGCGCTGGTAGCCGTCGAGCTCCGGAATGTTATCGACGTCGGCCACGTTGGCGAAGTTGAACACGTCGAAGATGTAGGTGCCTCGCCAGGCGAGGTTGAAGGTGAGCGTGGTTTTGTCGACCACGTCGATGCTCTCGATGTACTCGCGGATGACGCCGGCGACCTGGCTGGCGGGCGCGCCCTCGGCGATGTTGGCCTCGAAGCTGCGTTTGACCTCTTCGGCGGTGAGCGGTTTGCCGTCGTGGAATTCGAGGCCCGGACGGAGTTTCACCTGGAGGGCGCTCTGGTCGTCGTTGAACTCCCAGCTCTCGGCGAGACGCGGTTCCGGCTCGAGACCGGCGCCATACCGCGTCAATCCCTCCTGCATCGGCAAGTAGAGGGGGAACGCCTCGCCCCAGGCGCCGAAGGGGAAGGCTGCCTGGTGCTCTGCAAGTGCTCGTCCAGTACCGACGCGCATGGTCCCGCCCCGCCTAGGGCCTGGCGACTGTTGGGCCTGCGCGACAGCGGCCTGCTGCTGTTGTTGCTGCTGCGTGGCGGGGGCTTGCTGTTGCTGCTGCTGCGTCTGTTGTGCGGCTGCGGTTTGCTGCTGCGCGTCGTCGTCGTCATCGCCGCAGCCGACCAGCGCCAACCCGGCCGCGCCCACGCCGGCGCGGGCGCTGGCGCGGAGCAGCGCGCGGCGGTTCATGCGGGCGCTGCGCATTCGCTGCCAGTCGTTGCGTTGGCTCATCTCGAACTCCTTCCGCAATCTGCGTCTCAGCCTGGAGTGCCGGCTGCGGCAACTGCGGTGCTGCGATCCACGAACGCCGGTGATGCATCGCAGATCGTTTGGACACTGCGAAATATCGCGATTTGCGATCGGGATGTCAACCGCGTGTCCACAGCGCGTGGAATGAGACGGAGCGCGGGGCGCTCAGGTGGAGCCGCGCAGGCGCGGGTCGAGGATGTCGCGGATGGAGTCGCCGACCAGGTTGAAGCCGAGCACGGCGATGGTCATGGCGACGCCGGGGAAGATGCTGAGGTGGGGGTATTTCCAGAGGGTGCGGGCTTCGGTGAGCATGCGTCCCCAGGAGGGCTCGGGCGGGGGAACGCCGAGGCCAAGGAAGGAGAGCGCGCCTTCGAAGAGGATCGCGGTGCCCAGCAGCGTCGTGACGTAGATCAGCAGGGGCGGGCCCATGTTGGGCAGGACGTGGCGCCAGAGGATGCGGAAGGGGGAGGCGCCGACCACGCGGGCGGACTCCACGTAGCTCTCGGCGAGCGTGGCGAGGGTGCTGGCGCGCACGATGCGCACCATGCTGACGGCGAAGATGATGCCCATGCCCAGGGCGATGGCCTGCCAGCCGCGCCCGATCACCTGCGCGAGCAGGAGCAGCAGCACCAGCCCGGGGAAGGCCAGCATCATGTCGATGATGCGCTGCGAGAGCAGGTCGACGACGCCTTTGGCGTAGGCGGAGACCATGCCGATCACGAGCGCCGCGCCGACGCCGATGGCCATTGCGCCGAGCGCGAGGATCATGGAGAGGCGCGCGCCGGCGATGACCCGGGCGAAGTAGTCGCGCCCGAGGCGATCCGTGCCGAACCAGTGATCGCCGTTCGGGCTGACGAGAATCTCGGCGGAGACGGCGGCGGGGTCCGTCGTCAGCAGCGGGCCGAAGGCGGCGAGGAAGATGATCAGCAGGACGAGGAGCAGGCCGAACGCGCCGAGCGGGTGATGCCGCAGCAGGCGCAGCATGCGCTGCCGCCAGGGCGCCCGCACCGGCAGGCCGTAGACATCGAATTCGACGCGCTGCTGCGCTTCGGAGACGCTGGACAGAGGATCGCTGCTCATTGGAACCGAATCCTTGGGTCAAACGCGCCGTAGCTGATGTCGACGAGCAGGTTGATCAGCACGAAGGCCGCGCCGAAGATCAGCATCCAGACCTGCACGACGGGCAGGTCGTTGGTGAGCAGGGACTGGATCAGGTAGCGGCCCATGCCGGGAATGGCGAAGACCTGCTCAACGATCACCGCGCCGGCGACGCCGGTGGCGACGACGAGGCCGATCAGGGTGATCAGGGGGATCATGGTGTTGCGGAGGGCGTGGCGGACGACGACGACGCGGCCGGCGAGGCCTTTGGCGTAGGCGGTGCGGACGTAGTCCTGGCGGAGCACTTCCAGCATTTCGGAGCGCGCGACGCGGCCAAGCACGGCGGCCCCGGCGAGGGCGGCGACGACGGCCGGCACGATCATCTGAATCAGGTTGGTGCCCGGGTTGTCCCAGAGCTGCTCATACGGCAGCGGCGGGGCATAGCCCCAGAGCACGAGCGGGATCACCACGACGAGGGTGGCGAGCCAGAAGTTGGGTATGGCGAGGAACAGGATGGTGATGAAGCGGATCACGTAGTCGTCGGGCCGGTTTTGGCGCACGGCCGACCAGACCCCCGTTCCAATCCCCAGCGGGATGTAGATCAGCATCGTCAGCACGAGCAGCTCGACGGTGACCGGCATGCGTCTGCCGAAGTTGTCGGCGATCGATTCCTTGGTCAGCCAGGAGGTGCCCAAGTCGCCGCTGAAGACCTGCCCGATCCAGCGGAAATACTGGATGTGGACAGGCTTATCGAGGCCGAAGTGCGCTTCGAGCTTGGCGCGGTCGTCGGCGTCGGCGGTGCCGGGGAAGCCGGCCGAAAGGCGCGCGTCGATCACGGAGCCGGGCACGAGGCGGATCAGGCCGAAGACGAGGATCGAGAGCAGAATCACGGTCACCGGCAGCAAAAGCAGGCGACGGACGACATAGGCTCGCATCGGCTTTGACGCTTCCGCTGGTCGGCAGCTGGGGCGGCGCGATCGACCGCGGACGGCGCGGCCTAGGCCGCGCCGTCCGGAATCTCGTCGAACCACATCCCCCAGAGGATGGCGTTGCTGGCGGTGGGGCCGGGGGTGGGGCGGAATCCTTTCAGGTAGGAGCGGAAGGAGACGACGGTGGAGCTCCAGGACCAGTACAGGCGCGGATTCCACTCGTCAAGCAGGCGGTCCTGCGCCTCGTCGTAGATCGCCTTGCGCTCCTGCACGTCGAAGATGGAGCGGCCCTTTTCCACCAGCGCGTCGAACTCGGGGTTGGAGAAGTTGCCGTAGTTCTGGCCGCCGGTGGTGTGCAGGTCGTTGTAGAGCAGGTCTGGGTCGGAGGCGCCCTGCTGGCCGAGCATGACCATCGAGAACTCGCGGTTCTGGCGCGCCGCCAGCGCGTCGGCGGTGCTCAGCTCGTTGATTCCAACGTTGAAGCCGACTTCGGCGAGGTTTTGCTGGAGCACCTGCGCGTAGTCGGAGGCGTTAGGCGACCAGATTTCCATGGGTGGGATGTTGTCGAGGTCGGCACCGCTGGCCGCCAGCAGGCGGCGCGACTCGGCAAGGTCTTCCTGTCGCAGGTCGCCGGAGCGGTAGCCGGGCAACTGGCGCAGCTCGTCCTCTGTGCGTCCGTAGGGCGCGATGGCGACGGCGATCGGGCCGCCGATCACGAGCGAGCCGAGCGAGAGGGCGATCAGCTGCTCGCGGTCGGTGGCGAGGTGGACGGCGGTGCGGACGCGCGGGTCGGTGTAGGGCTCGACCTCGCAGTGGATGTGCGTCGCCATTCCGTAGGTGACCGGATTCTGGACCGCGGTGATCTGGTCCTCGCCCAGCTCGTCTATCGCCCCGTCGAGGTCTTCCTGCGAGCCGGTCCACTGGTAGTCGAGGAAGTCGAGCTGTCCGTCGACAAAGGCGGCGATCCGCAGCGCGGGGTCGCTGATCCCGATCCCGCGGTAGCCGTCGAAGTAGGGCTGACCCTCCTTGTAGTAGTTGGGGTTGCGCTCGAGTTGCA
Organism: Dehalococcoidia bacterium; assembly: GCA_965203165.1. Taxonomy (GTDB): domain Bacteria; phylum Chloroflexota; class Dehalococcoidia; order Bin125; family Bin125; genus CATQGW01. The sequence continues at coordinate 2,057,987 of OZ241849.1, read as the reverse complement.
GTTCGACCTCCGACTCGCGCGAGACGCCCATCATGCCGCCGGTGCCGATCTGCGCCTCGAAATCGGTGGAGAGCGCAGAGTCGCCGAAGGCATCCACCGCGTCGCGCGAGACCATCAGCATGTTGTCCTCGGCGATCGCCTTCAGAATCGGCGAGAACGCCTCTGCGGCCTGCACGCGCATCGTGAATTCGTCGCTCGCCTCGAACCGGTCGATCAGCGAGAAGCGGTCCTTGAAGACGAACTCCGGATTGTCGAAGCCGAAGCGCTCCAGGCCGAAGACGGCGTCTTCGGCGGTGAACTGGCGGCCGTCCAGCGGCGGCTTGTCGTGCCAGAAGACGTTCGGCTTGATCGTGTAGATGAAGTTCAGTTCGTCCACGACCTCGGGCAGGTCGGCCATGCCGCCGGTGATCACGAAGCCCTCGTCGAGGTAGTTGAGCCAGTCGTAGATCTGGTGGACGCCGGCGTAGGTGCCGCCGTGGATGGCGATGGCGGGGTCGAAGATGCCGCCGTCGGACATGACGATGCGCACGTTGCCGCCGCGTTTGGGCTGGCCCTCGGCGGCGGCCTGGGCGACGGCGGCCGTCTCCTGCGGGTCTTCCTGCTGCTGCGTCGTCTGCGCCTGGCGATCGGCCTGCTCGGCGGGCTCGGTCTGCGCGGCGGCCTGCGAATCGTCGTCGTCATCGTCGCCGCAGCCGACCAGCGCGAGGCCGGCTGCGCCGACGCCGGCGCGGGCGCTGGCATGCAGCAGGCTCCGCCGGCTCAGCCGGTTGCTGCGCATCCGTTCCCAGTAGTTTCGCTCGCTCATGATCGTTCCTCTCTCTCGGCTGGACCGCGGCGCCGTTCCTGCTAGGCGCCCGGCTTGCCCTCGAACCAGCAGGCGTTCATCACCTGATGGGTGTGCGTGATGCCCGGGGTGGGGCGGAAGCCCTTGAGCCAGGGTCGGTGGCCGACGGTGGGCAGGCTCCAGTGCCACCAGAGGCGGGGGTTCTCGTTTTCGAGCAGCTTGCTCTGGGCTTCGTCGTAGATCGCCTTGCGCTCTTCGACGTCGTAGATGGAGCGGCCGCGCTCGAAGAGGGCGTCGAACTCGGGGTTGGAGAATTCGCCGTAGTTCTGTCCGCCGGTGGTATGGAGGTCGTTGTAGAGCAGGTCGGGGTCGGCGGCGGCCTGCTGACCGAGCGTGATCATCGAGAACTCCTTGTTCTGCCGGGCGGCGAGGGAGTCGGCGGTGTTCAGCTCGCGGATGTCGACGTCGTGTCGATCTCGGAGAAGTTCTGCTGGAGCAGCTGGCCGAAGTCGGAGGCGAAGTCGCCCCAGACTTCCATGGGCGGGACATTGTCGGGGTCGTAGCCGCTGGCGTCGAGCAGCATGCGGCCTTCGGCGAGGTCTTCCTCGCGGGCGTCGCCGGAGCGGTAGCCGGGCAGCTGTTCGAGCTGGGAGAGGCCCCAGCCGTAGGGCGCGATGGTTTCGGCGATCGGCCCGCCGATCACGCCTGCGCCGAGGGCGATGGCGTTGAGCGCGGGGCGGTTGGTGGCGAGGTGCAGCGCGGTGCGGACGCGCGGGTCGGTGTAGGGCTCGACCTTGCAGTGGATGTGGGTGGCGAGGCCGAAGGCGACGGGGTTGGGCACGGCGACGACGGAGTCGGGGCCGGCCTCGGAGATCACGGTCTCGAGTTCCTGTAGTTCGCCGTACCACTGGAGCCAGACGAAATCGAGCTCGCCGGCCACGTACTGCGCGACGCGGAGGGCATTGTCGGGGAGCCAGTAGATGTTGTAGCCGTCGAAGTAGGGCAGCTGGCCGCCGCCGGGCGCGGGGCGGTAGTAGTTGGGGTTGCGCACCAGCCGCGTCTGCACATCCGGCTCGCGCGACTCGAGCATCATCGAGCCGGTGCCGATCGCGAGGTCTTCGTTGCTGGAGATCTCGGCGTCGCCGAACTGGTCGACGATGTCGCGGGCGACCATCAGCGCGCCGGACTCGGCCATGGCGGTGAGCAGGGGCGAGAACGGCTCGGAGGCCTCGACGTGCATCGTGAGTTCATCGACGGCCTCGAAGCGGCGCACCCGCGCGTAGCGATCCTTGTAGACGAACTCGGGGTTGTCCTGCCCGAAGCGGGTGTAGCCGAACGCGGCGTCCTCGGCGGTGAATTGGCGGCCATTGAGCGGCGGCTTGTCCTGCCAGTAGACGTCGGGCTTGATGTTGTAGACGAAGTTGAGCTCGTCGATCACCTCGGGCAGTTCGGCCATCGCGTCGGTCAGCACGTTGCCTTCGTCGAGGTAGTTGACGAAGTCGTAGACCTGGAAAATCGAGGCGTCGGTGCCGCCGTGGATGGTCACTGCGGGGTCGAACAGCCCGCCGTCGTCGCCCGCGACATCCACGAAGCCGCCGTACTGCGGGCCGCTGGCGCTCTGCTGCGCCACGGTCTGCTGCTGCGGCTCATCCTGCTGCACGGCAGTTTGGGCCTGCGCGTCGGCCTGCTGATCGGCAGGCTCGGTCTGCGCCGCGGCCTGCGAATCGTCGTCGTCATCGTCGCCGCAGCCGACCAGCGCGAGGCCGGCCGCGCCGACGCCGGCGCGTGCGCTGGCGCGCAGCAGCGATCGCCGGCTCAGCCGGTTGCTGCGCATTCGTTCCCAGTAGTTCCGCTCGCTCATCGCACACCTCCGTGCCCAGCTGCGGTATTTCGCGCAGCCGAATGTTGCGCGCATAGTGAGCGGGGCGGGGAGTCAAGTGAGGTAGGGCGGATGGGGGAAGGTTGGTGGGTGTTGTTCACGCTTGCGTCATTCCTGCGCAGGTGGGAAGCGGGGCGCTCTCCAGCGCCTGTGCGTGCGGTGCTGCGTGGGTTCCTGAATGACGGAGGGGGGGCGCGTGCGAGGGTTCCTGCCTGCGCAGGAATGACGGTGGGGCGCAGGCGCTAGCCGTCGAGTAGGCCTTGGTTGCGTAGGGAGAGCCAGGGGCGGTCGCCGCCGCCGATGATTATGTGGTCTACGAAATCCAGGTCCATTGTTTTGGCCGCCTTGGTCAGCGCTTTGCTCGTCTCCCGATCGGCGCGGGACGGGGTTGGGTCGCCTGATGGGTGGTTATGCACCATCAGGAAGGCGATGCCCTGGCGCACGATCACCTCGTGCAGGATTTCCGCTACCCGCACGTTCGCGCCGTGGGCGGTGCCGCGGTAGAGCGTGATCGGCGGGGCGACCAGAGTCTGCTGGCGGTTGAGCACCAGGATGCGCACCTCTTCGTGCGAGAGGCTGGCCAGCTCGGGGCCGCAGAGGTCCCAGACATCTTTGGGCTGCACGATCTTGGCCATTTGGCGCTCGTCGCGGGCGGCGCGCCAGCCGATTGCGACGGCGGCCAGGATTCGGGTCACCGTGGCCTGGCCCAGGCCGCGCTCGTTGAGCAGCTCCTGAGGGTGGGCCCGCAGCAGACCGGCAAGCCCGTAGCGCTCGAGCAGCGATTGGGAGAGTTCGACCACATCGCGGCCCTGGACGCCGGAGCCGATCAGGATTTGGAGCAGTTCGTCGTTGCGCAAGGCTTCGTGGCCGAGTCGCAGCAGGCGCTCGCGCGGGCGCTGCTCTTCGGGCAGCTCCTGGACGCGGCGCGAGGCTGCCGGGCTTTCGGCCTCGCCGCGCGTCGTCATCGGTCTTCGCGGCGCTCGGCGGAGCGGCCGAATTCGGGCAGGTCGACGGCTTCGACGGGTTCGGGCCTGGCGTCTTCCATGCCTTCGAGGCGGCGGCGCAGGGAGCGTTGCTCGGTGTCGGCGTCGAGCTGTTCGGCTTCGGCGGGGCGCTCGTCGCGGCCGAGCGGGCGCCAGGCGACCAGCGCGTTGGTGTGTGGGTAGTGCTCGAGCCAGACCCAGCCGCCCGGCTCGGGCATTTCCTGGTAGATGTCGGGGCGGACGCGCAGGACGCGCTTGTCGCCGATGGCGTCGACCAGCACGTAGTGGGCGCGGAAGAAGAAGAGGAAGTCGAATTTGCGCCACTTGCGCATGATCTGGGCGGAGGATTCCATCGGTTGGCTGAACCAGTCGCGCCAGGCGTTGAGGGCGGAGTAGGCGGAGAGCAGGCCGATCAGGGCGAGCAGGGAGAAGCCGAACCAGGCGCCGCCGCCGCCCGGCTGAAGCGCTTCGAGCAGGAGGAAGAGCGCGAGCGCGGTGCAGACGGCGAAGACGGGCGTCCAAACGGCCATGGAGCGCAGGACGCCCTTGCGGGCGCGGGCGGGGTTGGGCGCTTGCGAGCCGCGCAGCTCGCTATGGTGCGTCGTCATTGTCGGTCGCCTCCCAGATGGGGATCCAGATGGCGGCGCCGGCGTGCAGGACGGAGCCGTCGCCAAGTTCGGGGTTGAAGAGCAGGAGGTCGTCGAGCGCGACGCCGCGCAGGGCGGCGATCAGGAAGAGCGTTTCGCCGCGTTGGACGATGTAGCGCTCGAAGGCGGAGGGGCTGGGCGGCGCGGGCGGATCGGGGCGGCCGGGGATGATGCCGCTCTGCGCGGGCGGTTGGAGCGGCGCCGGCGCGGCGATGCGGTGGAGCGCCGGTTCGGCGGTGGGCGGGGCCGGCTCGGCGGCAGCCTGCGGAGAGGGCGCGGCGGCGGGCGGGGCGGCGGCTTCGAGGGGTGCGGATTCCAGGGTGGGCGCAGGGTCGGCGGCGGATTCGCGGAGCGCCCAGACGAGGACGACGACGAGAGTGAGCCCGCCAACGAGGGCGACGCGCCAGAGCCAGTTGAGTTCCGCGCCGCCAGCGGGCGCAGCGGAGTCGGCTTGGGCTGTCATGGTTTCCCCTCGCAGCGCATTCTCAGAGGTTCACGATAACCGAGAGCGGGCGCGGCGGGGCGTTGGGAGGAAGGTTGGACGCGATGTCCGCTCCGGCCGCAGTGAGGTACCCGCGACAAGCGCGGGTATGACGGTGGGCGGCGAGCGCGGGTATGACGGTGGGCGGCGAGCGCAGGTATGACGGTGTGGGGTGCCGACGGGCGCGGCCAAGGGTGCTGGTGGGCGCAGCCAAGGGGCGCCGGCGGGCGCGACGGTGGGGCGCCGGTGGCCGCGGCCGAGGGCGACGGTGGGCGCGACGGCTCAGGTCAGCTCGACGGCGGCGCCGGCTTCTTCGAGGGCGGCCTTCATCGATTCGGCGTCCTCTTTGCTGAGGCCTTCGCGGACCGTCTGGGGGGCGCTCTCGACGAAGTCCTTGGCCTCTTTGAGGCCGAGGTCGGTGATGGCGCGGACGGCCTTGATCACGTTGATCTTGTTCGCGCCGAAGTCCTGCAGGACGACGTTGAACTCGGTCTGCTCTTCCTCGGCGGCGGCGGCCGCGGGGTCGGCGGCGACGGCCGCAACGGCGACCGGGGCGGCGGCGGTGACGCCGAACTCGTCCTCGATCTTTTTGACCAGATCGCGCGCTTCGAGGATCGTCATTGCGCTGATCAGTTCGAACGCTTCATCGACTTTCGACATGTGGAGCCTCCCTGGCTGTGGTTCCGTTGGTTGGGCTGGTCAGGCCGACTCGGCCTGTTCCAGTTGGTCTGCGCGAGCTTCGAGGATTGCGGCCATGTCGTGGAACACGGCGTTGAGCGCACCGGCGATGCCGGAGATGGGGCTGCTGATGCCGCCGGCGACTTTGGCCATCAGCTCGGGGCGGGAGGGGATGCCGGCCAGATCGGCGACGGCGCCGCCTTCGGCGAAGCCACCCTCAAAGAAGACGCCGTGGATGGGAATTTCACGGTTGGTGGAGCGGATGTAGGCGCGAAAAGCGCGTGGGGCATCGGTCAGGTCGCCGTAGCCGAGCAGCAGGGCGGTGGCTTCCTGGGCGATCTGGGCGGCTTCGGGCAGGCCGGCGTTCTGAGCGGCGCGGCGGAAGAGCGAGTTTTTGATGACGCGCAGTTCGGTCTCGGGCGCGTCGGCGCGGATCGCGCGGCGCATGGCCTGCATTTCGGCCACGCTGAGGCCGCGGTAGTCGAAACCGATTGCCACGCTGGCGCGGCCCAGCCGCTCTTCGAGCAGCGCTACTTGTTGGATCTTGCGCTCGGTGGCCATTGCTTGCGCTCCCCGCCCGTATGCGCGCCCGATCTGGTGCGGACCGCGCCCTGCGCAGCACCCTGGGGGCGCGACGGCGGACGGGGGTCAGCGCCTGTGCCGGTGGATTAAGGCGCGGGCGCGCCTCCGGCGGTCTTGGGCGGCTGTGCTCGTTAGTCGGCTCTCAGTTCCAGCGTACTCTGCTGTTCCAGCTTCACGCCAGGCCCCATTGAGGGTGCCAGGTTGAGACTGCGGATGTATGCGCCCTTCGCCCCAGTGGGCTTGGCTTTGACGATTTCGTTGACCAGGGCGGCGAGGTTGTCGAGCAGTTGCTCGTCGGGGAAGCTGGCCTTGCCGATGGGGCAGTGGACGGAGGCTTCGCGGTCGGTGCGGAATTCGACGCGGCCGGCCTTGGCTTCGGTGATGGCCTGGGCGATGTCGCCGCCGTCAACGACGGTGCCGGAGCGTGGATTGGGCATCAGACCGCGCGGACCGAGCACGCGCCCCAGGCGGCCCACCTTGCCCATCAGCTCGCGCTGCGCGATGGCCACATCGAAATCGGTGAAGCCGTCGTTCTGGACGCGGTTGATCAGGTCGTCGGCGCCGACGACCTCGGCACCGGCCTGTTCGGCGCTGCGGGCGGCCTCGCCTTCGGCGAAGACGGCGACGCGCACATCTTTGCCGAGTCCGTGCGGCAACCGCGCCGCGCCGCGCAGTTGCTGGTCGGCGTGGCGGGTGTCGAGGCCGGTGCGGATGTGCAGTTCGACGGTCTCATCGAATTTGGCGGTGGAGAGTTTTTTGACGATCTGCACGGCCTCGCTCGGCGGGTAGTGGGCGCCGCGGTCGTAGACGTCTTCGAGGGCGCGGTAGCGCTTGCCGCGTTTGGGCATGGTTCAGCTCGTCACTTCCACGCCCATGCTGCGGGCGGTGCCGGCGACCATCAGCATGGCCGCTTCGATGTCGTTGGCGTTGAGGTCGGGCATTTTTTTTTCGGCGATCTCGCGCAGTTGGTCGGCGCTGATCGAGCCGGCCACTTCGCGGCGCGGCTCGGCGGCGCCCTTGTCGAGGCCGGCGGCGCGGCGGATCAGGTCGGAGGCGGGCGGCGTTTTCAGTTCGAAGCTGAAGGAGCGATCCTCGAAGATCGTGATTTGGGCCGGGGTGATTTCTCCGGCGTTGTTGGCGGTGCGCTCGTTGTAGCTCTTGACGAAGTCCATGATGCTGACGCCGTGCTGGCCGAGGGCGGGGCCGACCGGCGGGGCCGGGCTGGCCTTGCCGCCCTCCAGCTGCAACGTCAGAACTGCTCGCACACGCTTGGCCATGCCGCTGCTTCCCTTCGCTGGAAGTTACTGCTTTTCGACCTGGTCGAAATCGAGCTCGACCGGGGTTTCGCGACCGAACATCGAGATGAGCACCCGCACCTTGCCCTTTTCGACGTTGATCTGCTCGACTTTGGCGATGAAGTCCTGGAACGGGCCATCGGTGACGCGGACGCTGTCATCGATGGCGAAGCCGACGCGGACGCGGGGTTCTTCGACTTGGGTCTGGCCGATGATCGAGGCGACCTCGTCGGCAGGCAGTGGGCGGGCCTGATTTTCGGCTCCCACGAAGTTCGTCACGCCGTCGGTACCGGTCACCACGTGCCAGCTGCTGTTGGCCATTTTGAGCGTTTCGGGATCGACGCGGACCTGGACGAGCACATAGCCGGGCAGCAGCATGCGCTCGACTTCGCGCCGCTTGCCGCCGCGGATTTCGACTTCCTGCTGGGTGGGGACGAGCACGTATTTTTTTTCGTCGTCGCGCTCAGCTTCGGGGTTGAGCGGCACGAATTCGTCGGCGACATCGAAGCTGCGGATGCGCAGGTCGAGCGATTCGCACACCCTTTTCTCGTAGCCGGTATAGGTGTTGATGGCGAACCAGGCGGCGTTTTCGCTCTGCACATCGGCGGCGTCGGGCGCGGGGTCTTCGGCGTCTTCGTCGTCGGCCAGGAAGGGGGCGACGGGGGTCTCCTCGACTTCGACGGGCTGGTCCAGGCCGAGCTCGGCGACGGCCTGGACGGCGGTCGCATCGGGGTCGGAGTCTTCATCGCTCTCGACGCCGAGGCTGCGGGCCAGCTCGAGCAGTTCCTGCAGTTCGCGCTCGGCGTTGGTCATGGGACGCTGCGGGGTCGCGGTCATTTCGCTCTCCCTGTTGATCTGCTCGGCTTGCGTCATGGCGCTCTCAGATCAACGGCTCAGGGCAGGAGGGTCTCTTCGACGACGCGGTTGAGGCCGAAGTCGATTGCGCCGAGGAAGATGCCGATCGCGATGGAGACGACGAGTACGACGACGGTGAGGTTGGCGGTCTCCTGGCGGGAGGGCCAGACGACCTTGCGCAGCTCGTCGATGATTCCCATCACGGGGCGGGGATGGGTGATCCGGTAGAGCAGGCTGCGCACCCGTGGGGTGTCCTCGGTCGTGGGGGCCTGCGCCTGAATTCGCCGGCGGGGCCGCGCGGGCAGTCCCGAAAGTCCGCCGCCGTCCGCCGCCGCCTGCACCTCCTCAAAGTCTTCTGCTTCCACCGCCGCCTCATCCGGCGGCGAGTCGGCGGGCGCGCCCGCGGAATTGGCCGGCGCGGAGGCCCGCGTGGGGCGCGGCGTGATCGGCGCAGCGGCGCGGGGGGCCGCGCCGCGCTGGCGGCGGCGTCCGCGGCGACGGGGGTTGTTGTTGCGCGCCACGCTGCTCGATCCTCTCTGCTGCTCCGGCGCTGACCTGCGCGGGTGGGGTTGCCCTAGCGCGTTTCGCGGAAGGCCTGCCGCATGCGGCAGCGCGGGCAATACTTGGTCAGCTCGAGCCGGTCCGTATCGTTCCGCCGGTTCTTGGTGGTGTGGTAGGTGTGCGACTGGCACTCGCGACAGCGCAGCGAGATGAAGATTCGGTCTCCCTTGGCCATGGCGAGCCTCTCAATCGCCCGCGCCGCCCGCCCGCGCAGGTCGGCCGCGAACTCACATCATCGCAGATTGCGCTCTTGCGCGCTGTTATGTGCGACGCCGATGTGCATAACCCCCGCCGCACACGCCGCTGTTCCGTCCTTACTCGAGGATCTTGGTGACGGCGCCGGCGCCGACGGTGCGCCCGCCCTCGCGGATTGCGAAGCGCAGGCCCTCTTCCATCGCGATGGGGTGGATCAGCCGCACGGTCATCTGCACATTGTCGCCCGGCAGCGCCATCTCGATGCCCTCGGGCAACCCGATCTCGCCCGTCACGTCGGTCGTGCGGATGTAGAACTGCGGACGGTAGCCCTGGAAGAACGGCGTGTGCCGCCCGCCTTCATCCTTGCTCAGGATGTAGACCTCCGCCTCGAAGGCGGTGTGGGGGGTGATCGAGCCCGGCGCGGCCAGCACCTGCCCGCGCTCGATCTCGTCCCGATCCAGCCCCCGCAAGAGGCAGCCCACGTTGTCCCCCGCCTCGCCCGTCGGCAGGGTCTTCTTGAACATCTCCACGCCCGTCACCACCGTGCGGCGCGTGTCCTTGACCCCCACGATCTCGATCTCCTCGCCGCTGTTGACCACGCCCCGCTCGATCCGCCCCGTCGCCACCGTGCCGCGGCCCTTGATCCCGAAGACGTCTTCCACCGGCATCAGGAAGGGTTGCTCGACCGGGCGCGGCGGGGTCGGCACGTAGTCGTCCACCGCCGCCATCAACTCGCGGATGCTGGCGTACTCCGCCGCCTCCGCGTCGGACGACTCCGACTCCAGCGCCGCCAGCGCCGAACCGCGCACGACGGGGATGTCGTCGCCGGGGAACTCGTACTGGCTGAGCAGCTCGCGCACCTCCAACTCGACCAACTCCAGCAACTCCTCGTCGTCCATCTGATCCACCTTGTTCAGGTAGACCACCATCCGCGGCACGCCCACCTGGCGGGCCAAGAGGATGTGCTCGCGGGTCTGCGGCATCGGTCCGTCCGGCGCGGCCACGACCAGGATCGCGCCGTCCATCTGCGCCGCGCCCGTGATCATGTTCTTGATGTAGTCCGCGTGGCCCGGCGCGTCGATGTGCGCGTAGTGACGCGCCTCCGTCTCGTACTCCACGTGGGCGATCGCGATCGTGATCCCACGCGCACGCTCCTCCGGCGCGTTGTCAATCGAATCGAAGCTGCTGAACGAGACCCGCTCCGAGGACAGCGACAGGTACTTCGTGATCGCCGCCGTCAGGGTCGTCTTGCCGTGATCCACATGCCCGATCGTGCCCACGTTCACGTGCGGCTTGGTCCGCTCGTACACCTCGCGCGCCATCGCTTCGCTCCCTTTCCGCGCCGCCGTTGGGCGGCTGTGGAGCCCGCATCCAGATTTGAACTGGAGACCTCGTTCTTACCAAGAACGCGCTCTACCGACTGAGCTATGCGGGCCTGGTTCCTCCGTGTTGGGCCGATTCGGGGGATGCCGGATCGGCGCTGATCGCGTGTGGTGCTGGGGGCAGGATTCGAACCTGCGTAGCCTTTCGGCGCCGGTTTTACAGACCGGTGGTATTAGCCACTCACCCACCCCAGCGGGTGCGGCGCGGCTCTGCGGAGCTGGAGCCCAAGGGGGGACTCGAACCCCCAACCTGCCGATTACAAATCGGCTGCGCTGCCGGTTGCGCCACCTGGGCCGGATCCAGGCGCGGACAGCAACAGGCGCTGATCCACGCGCTCAGGGAGAGCCAAGCCTTGTAATCAGCATACAGCGCTTCGGGGCTGGCGCGGCACAGGAAATTCAGCGTGGGATACAGATCGAGAGCGGGGAGGAGTGGACAACGGGCAAGCTGATAGCCTGCCGGGTGCGCAGCGGCCGGGGCGGAATCGCCGCACTCCAGCCGTGCTCCAGAGGAAGCGAGCGCGCTTGATGGCTCAGATGGCTCAATTGCGATTCTCGGTCGTGCGGCGCGCGCTGGCGACGGTGGCGCTGGTTGGGGCGGCGCTCGCGGCGATCCTCGTCGGCGCGGGCAGCGTTTCCGCGCAGGGACCGAACGACCACGATTTGCCCGTCCTGCCGGACCCGCCGGTGCTGGCGATGCGGGGCAGCGGCGAGACGCTGGCAGGCAGCGATCAGCTGCTGCCCAGCGACGGCACGGCGGGCGCGTTGACGGCGGACGGCCAGCTGACGGTCGGCGATGAGGACGGTCTGTTTGAGATTCGCGCCCACCTGATTGGGCAGGACGGGGCGGACCCGACGATCCATGTGCATGATCAAAGCGGCGCGCTGGTCTACGAATACAACCTGCTGCTGACCTGCCCGCACGCGGACACCTGCCGCGTGGTGAGCGATGTGTTCGTGGAGTTCGAGGCCGGCGGGAGCTGGCTGGTGGATCTGAACCACGCAGGCGGCAAGCTGCGCGAGTGGCAGCTGGAGGTCTACCGCGAGGGGACCACGCTGGGCAACATCGACATGCCGCCCTTCCCGGCTCCGCCGGTGGTGGCCGCGCGGGGCGACGGCTCCCTGCTGCCCGATGGCAGGCATCTGATTCCGCTGACGCTGAGCGAGGGGGCGGCGACCAACGATCAGGGCGCGCTGCTGTTCAGCGACGACGACGGGGTGTTCGGGCTGCGGGCCTATTTCGTGGCGCCCAATGGGGCCGAAGCCACGGCGCGCGTCTATCCCGGGGACGGCGGGCAGCCGCTCTACGAATACCAGATGATCGTGGCCTGCCCGACGCAGCCGCTCTGCCGGGTGGCGACCAATCTGGCGTTGCACCTGGGCAGCGGCGGGACTTGGAGCATCGCTCTGGAGCATGTCGACGGCAGGATCTACGACTGGCAGCTCGAGATCTACCGCGACGAGCCGGCTGGTCTGCCGACTACGGGCACGGGCGGTTTGCTCGATGGCGGCGTCGGCGCGCGCGAGGTTGGGTTGGTCTTGCTGGCGATGTTGGGCGTCTCCGGGCTTGGGGTGCTCAGCCTGCTCGCCCGGCGGCGCGGGCGTTCGCTCTAAGCTGATTTGGGTGGGCGCGTTTTGCGGGGCATTTCGCAAGCGAGAGGGGCGACTGCAATGATTCAGATCCTCCGGCTGGGGCGGACTCGCGCTGCGCTGTTGGCTGGCGTTGTTGGCCTGGCGGCGCTTGCGCTGATTGCGGCGCTGGCTGTGGCGGTTGCGCTGCCGGGCGGCTCGGCGAGCGCCCAGACGCCGGATGAAGAAGACGCGATCCGCTACAGCGAGATCAGCGCCGGCGGGTTTCATACCTGCGCGGTGCGCGCGGATACCGCCGCGATCAGTTGCTGGGGTTGGAACCTGTCCAATCGGCTCGACGCGCCGGCCGGCGGCTACCGAGGGCTCAGCGCCGGCGAGCGGTTCAGCTGCGCGATCCGCAACGACAACAACGCGGTTCACTGCTGGGGCAGCACGACTTCGTTGGGAACGACGCCCGCCGGCGCTTTCCGCACCGTCGATGTCGGCGACTACCACGCCTGCGGATTGGCCGTGAACGGCGTCATTCGCTGCTGGGGGCTGAACCATTTCGGCCAGCTCAACTCTCCTGAGGGCGTGTTCGTCGCCGTCGGGGCGGGCTCGCGGCACGCCTGCGCGATCCGCGCGAACGCGGAGATCGTCTGTTGGGGAGACAGCCGTTGGGGCCAAACGAACCCTCCCACGGGGCCCGACTACACGGCGTTGAGCGTGGGGGCCAATTTCAACTGCGCGCGGCACTCCGACGGCACGGCGCGCTGCTGGGGTTCCAACTTCAACCGCGAGTCCAATCCGCCGGCGGGGGACACGTTCTCGGCGCTGAGCGCCGGCTTCTCGCACGCCTGCGGGCTGCGCACGGGCGGCTCCGACACGGGGTCGGCCAAGTGCTGGGGGAAAAACGACCACAACGAGGCGAGCGCGCCGGCGGACATGTACTCGGCGATCAGCGCCGGCAACTCGCACTCCTGCGGCCTGCTGCAGAGCGGGGCGGCGGTCTGCTGGGGCTCGAACCAGTTCGGCCAGAGCAGCCCGCCGACCGAGTAAGCTGCGCCCGCCGCCGCGCGGCGGCGCGCCTCTCCCTCCTGCTGATCCTCTGAGAACGCAGCGCCCACCAGACGACAAGCGCCCACCAGACGACAAGGACGCCCAGGATGACCAGATTGCGTATTCCGATCGCTTGGCGCGTCAGCGCGCTGGCGGCGCTGGCGCTGGCGGCGCTCGTCGGCGCGGCCGGCGTCTCCGCGCAGGGGCCGAACGACCATGATCTGCCGGTGCTGCCGGACCCGCCGGTGCTGGCGATGCACGGCAGCGGCGAGACGGACGCGGACGGCGTTCGCCTGCTGCCCAGCGGCGGCACGGCGGGCTACGTCACCGAGGATGGCGCACTGACGGTCAGCGATGACGACGGCCTGTTCGAGATTCGGGCTCACCTGATTGGGCAGGACGGGGCGGACCCCGCGATTCGGGTCTACGACGAAGGCGGCGCGCTGGCGTATGAGTACAACCTGCTCGCGCCCTGCCCGCACGCGGAGATCTGCCGCGTGGTCAGCGATGTGTTTGTGGAGTTCGAGGCGGGCGGAACCTGGCTGGTCGCGCTGGAGCGGGGCAGCGGGAAGCTGCGCGAGTGGCAGCTGGAGGTCTACCGCGAGGGAACCACGCTGGGCAATCTCGAGATTCCCCCGTTCCCGGCTCCGCCGGTGGTCGCCGCGCGGGGCGACGGCTCCCTGATGACCGACGATGTCCACCTGATTCCACTGACATTCGGGGAGGGCACGACGGTCAACGATCTGGGCGCGTTGCTGTTCAGCGACGACGACGGGGAGTTCGGGCTGCGGGCCTATTTCGTCGCGCCGAACGGTGCGGAAGCGGCGGCGCGGGTCTACAGCGCGGACGGGCGGCAGTTGCTCTACGAGTACCGGATGATCGTGGCCTGTCCGACGCAGCCGCTCTGCCGTGTGGCGACCGACCTGGCGCTGCACCTGGGGGGCGGCGGCAGCTGGAGCATCGCACTGGAGCACATCGAGGGCGTGATCTACGACTGGCAGGTCGAGATCTACCGCGACGATCCGGCCGGGCTGCCGACGACCGGCACGGGCGGTTTGCTGGAGAGCGGCGTGGGCGCGCGCGAGGTCGGGCTGGTCTCGCTGGCGGCGCTGGGCGTTTTCGGCCTTGGGCTGCTGGGGCTGCTCGCCCGGCGGCGCGGGGGTTCGGTCTAAGTTGATTCATGCGGGTCTGCCCGGCAAGGCAGCCCGCAAGCACGAAAGGCGTCCGTAATGATCAACATCCTCCGGCTGCGCCGCGTCGGTTTGGCGGCGCTGCTCGCGCTGGTCGCCGCGTTGGCCGCAGCCGCGCTCTTCGGCGGGGCGGCGAGCGCGCAGACATCCGATGACGACGCGATCACCTACAGCTCGATCAGCGCGGGCGGAGCGCATACCTGCGCGGTGAGGGCGGATACGGGCGCGGTGGTCTGCTGGGGCTGGGATCTCTACGGCAGGCTCGACGCGCCTGAGGGCAGCTTCAGCGCGGTCAACGCCGGCGCGCAGTTCGCCTGCGCGATCAGCAGCGACGGCGGCGAGGTTGAGTGCTGGGGCAGCACATCGACGTTCGACGATCCGACGGGCAGCTTCCAGCAGATCGATGTCGGCGGCTTCCACGCCTGCGGGCTGCGCAGCTCGGGCACGGTGGAATGCTGGGGTCGGAACCAGTACGGCCAGCGCGATGCGCCCAGCGGCACGTTCAGCGCGGTCGGCGCGGGCTTCCGCCACTCCTGCGGGCTGCGCGCGACGGGCACGATCGTCTGTTGGGGCACGAACAATTGGGGGCAGACCGACGCTCCCGAGGGGGACGATTTCACGGCGCTGAGCGTGGGCAACGAGCTGAGTTGCGCGTTGCGCTCGGATGGCACGGCGACCTGTTGGGGGGTGAACTTCTACGGCCAGGCCGACGCGCCCTCGGGCGCATTCACGGCGCTGAGCGCTGACGGCGGGTCGCACGCCTGCGGGCTGCGCAGCTCGGGCGCGCTGGTGTGCTGGGGAACGAACGACTACAGCGTCGTGAGCCCGCTGCCGGAGGGTCAATTCTCGGCGGTCAGCACGGGCTACTGGCACGCCTGCGGGCTGCTGCGCAGCGGCGAGGCGGTCTGCTGGGGCTCGAACCAGGTAGGCCAGATCAACCTCCCCGGCGAAGCGGCCGACCCGACATAGGCCGCCGCCGCGCCAACGGCGATCGGCGCGGGTTTCAGTCATTCTTTGACGTTAACCCGCGCGCTCTGTATCGTGCGCGCGGCGCGGCCGAAGCGGCGCGCACGGAGCGAGGAGCAGCGCAACATGTCAACGATGGTTCGAATCGCAGCGGCCGTGCTGCTCACCCTGGCGCTTGGCGGCGTCATGCACTCCAACAGCGTCCAGGCGCAGCAGAGCTTCTGCCTGAACCTTGCGCCGGGCACGCATACGCTGGAAGTCCCCTCGCGCGAGCGCGAAGGTAACGTGACCTTCCGGGTGGAAATCGGGGAAGGCGGGGAAATCACGGAGTTCTACGAGCCGGGCGGGCAGCCGGTCGGCGCGGCGGCGGGGATCGGCCTCTTCGTGGGCGGCGGCTACGAGCTGCCCGAGGGCGTGACGTTGGTTGACTGCCCCGACGCGGCGGGCGACTCGATGTCGGACGATTCGATGGAGTCCGATGCGACGGCGGATGGGGGGGAGCAGAGCGGAGCTCCGGCCGCGGCGGCGCAGGCCGGCGGCGGGCTCTGCGTGAACCTTGAGCCGGGCTCGCACACGTTCAATGTCACCGCGTTCGGTCAGGCGACGGCGGTTACGGCGCAGATTGGGGCGGGCGGCTCGGTGATCATGGTGGACGCCGGCGCGCTCGGGGTGCATCCCGGCGCGGCGGTGGCGGGGATGATCGGCTCATCGATCATTCTGCCGCCGGATGTGCAGGTGGTGGATTGCGCGGCGGGTCTGCCGAACTCCGGCAGCGGCGGTCTGTTGGACGGCGGTCTGAGCGCGCGGGAGGCCGGCCTGGTGGTGTTTGCCGCGCTGGGCGTCTCGATGCTCTCGCTGCTGACTCTGCTGGCCCGCCGGCGGAGCCGGGCGCTGGGGTAGCTGTCGTCGCCGCGGAGGCGCGGCGTGGGCGATTGGGGGCGGGGCGATTGGTGGTGCTGGCTCGTGGCTTCGCACCCCCCACCTAACCTCCCCCCTGAGAGGGGGGAGGGATGAATTGGGGAGGGGGCGGGCGGTGGCGGGGTGGGTGGCGAGGTTATGGGGTGGGTGGGTTCCTGCCTGCGCAGGAATGACGGTGGGTGAGCGGGGGCTAGAAGCGCAGGGCGCTTTCTACCAGGGATTCGGCTTTTTGGGGTGCGGGGGGGGCGGCTTCTACCTCCGGCTCTGCGCGGCGCCAGCGCGTGCCTTCGCGGCTGTCTTCCAGCGTGATGCCCAAGTCTGCGAGCCGCTCGCGGACCTGATCGGCAAGCTCGAACTGGCGCGCTTCGCGCAGCGTTGAGCGGATCTCTACCAGCAGGTCTACGAAGGGCGCGGCGTCCTCGGAGCCGCCTGCGCTCTCGGCGAAGCCCAGGCCCAGCACTCCGCCCAGCTCGACCAGCGCTTCCTGCGCCGCGCCGGCCGGCCGGCCCTCGGCGCGGGCGCGGTTGATTGAGCGGGCCAGATCGAACAGCACCGCGAGGGCTTGCGGCGTGTTGAGGTCGTCTTCCAGCACCTCGATGAACTTGTCGCGCAAGGGGGCCGGATTGATCTCGCCCGGGCCCTCGGGGAGCGGCAGCGTGGCGGCCAGCCGCAGCCGCTCCGCGCCCCGCGCCGAGGCCGCCAGCGACTCCTCCGAGTAGGTCAGCGGCGAGCGGTATTGGCCGCCCAGCACGAACAGCCGCAGGCCGTCCGCGCCGAACCGATCCAGCCCCTCGCGCAGCCGCACGATCTTGCCCGTCGACTTCGACATCTTCTCTTCGCCGACCTGCATCATCGCGTTGTGGACCCAGTGGCGGACGAAGGGTTCTTTGCCGCTGTAGGCCTCGGACTGCGCGATTTCATTCTCGTGGTGGGGGAAGATCAGGTCCATCCCGCCGCCGTGCAGATCGATTTGCTCGCCGAGGTAGCGGCTGGACATGGCCGAGCATTCGATGTGCCAGCCTGGGCGGCCGGGGCCCCAGGGGCTTTCCCACTGCGGTTCGCCCGGTTTCGCGCCCTTCCAGAGCGTGAAGTCCATCGGGTGCTCTTTTTCGACGCCGATATCGGTCGGTTCGGCCGAAACCATGTCGTCGAGCGAGCGGCCGGAGAGCTTGCCGTAGCCGTTCATGCGTCGGACGCGGAAGTAGACATCGCCGCCGGCGGGGTAGGCCATGCCGCGCGCGATCAGGCCGTCGATCAGCTCGATCATCTGGGGGATTTCCTCGGTCGCGCGGGGGTGGACGTCGGCGGGGCTGATTTGCAGCTCGCGCCACTCATCCATAAACGAGGCGATCTGGCGCTCGGCGAGATCGGAGACGGTCATGCCCAGTTCGGCGGCGCGGGCGATCAGTTTGTCGTCGACATCGGTGAAGTTGTAGACGAGTCGCACGCGGCGTCCGCGCCATTCGAGAAAGCGGCGCAGGGTATCGAAGATGATGATGCTCATCGCGTGGCCGAGATGGGCGTCGTCGTAGGGCGTGATGCCGCAGACGTACATCGTGATTGGGTCGTTCTGCGGCTCAAACGCGTCCTTGCGCCGCGTGAGGGTGTTATAGAGGCGCACGAATTCGGATTCCTCCCACAGATCTGGCGATGGCAGGGCGGTCAGCCGCCCGCGCCCGAGACGGGCGAGCGCAGCGGCGCGGCGCGGGCGACCTCCTGCAGCCGGCGCAGCTCGGCCTGCAGATCGTCGACCCGCTGCTCGAGCTGCTCGATCCGGTCATGCTCGGGGTCGGGCAGGCGCAGCACGGTGTCGTCGCCGGGGTCGTAGTAGGCGACGACGTGCCCGGGCACGCCGACCACGGTGGCGTAGGGGGGCACGTTGGCGACCACCACTGCGCCGGCGCCGATTTTCGCGCCGTCGCCCACGCTGATCGCGCCGATCAGGCTTGCGCCCGCGCCGACCAGCACATCGTCGCCCAGCATCGGATGCCGCTGGGTGCGCATGCGGCTCGCGCCGCCCAGCGTGACGCCCTGGTGCAGGTGGCAGCGCGCGCCGATTTTGGCCGTCTCGCCGATCACCACGCCCATGCCGTGGTCGATCAGGCAGGGCGAGGCGATTTGGGCGGCGGGGTGGATTTCGATGCCGGTCAGCCAGCGCGTCAGCTGCGAAAGCAGGCGCGGCAACAGCGGGACATTCCCCCGCTGCAGCGCCGCCGCGATCCGTTGCAAGGCCAGCGCATGCACGCCCGGGTAGACCAGCAGCACCTCGAGCCGGCTGGTCGCCGCCGGGTCGCGCTCGATCGCGAACTCCACATCTGCCCGCACGGAGCGAACGAAAGCCGCCAGATCGTCGAAGATCGACACTCGCTCTGTCTCCCCCGTGTTGACGGTCCCCAGTCGGATTAGCCGGCCGCACCAAGCAGCGTAACGCGAACCGTCGCGGCCGCATGGGCCTGGATGCCTTCGCCGCGGCCGAGCGCGCCCATTCCCTCGGCGGTGGTCGCTTTTACGTTGACCTGGCGCGTCTCAAGGTCCAGCGCCAGCGCCAGCGCCTCGCGCATCGCCGCGATGTGCGGCGCGAGCCGGGGGCGCTCTGCGATTACCGTCGCATCGACCGACTGGGGACGCGCGCCGGCAGCCGCGAGCAGGTCCACCGCGCGGCGCAGCAGGACGATGCTGTCCGCGCCGGCCCATTGCGGATCGCCGGGCGGGAAGTGCCGTCCGATGTCGCCCAGGCCGGCCGCGCCGAGCAGCGCGTCGATGATCGCGTGGGTGAGGGCGTCGGCGTCGGAGTGGCCGCCGAGTCCGTCGTGGCCGTGGATTTCGACGCCGCCGAGCACGAGCCGCCGGCCGGCCTCGAAGCGGTGCGAGTCGATCCCGATCCCTGCGCGCAGCTGGCCCGCCGACGGGTTGAGCAGGCTTTCGGCGAGCCACAGGTCGTCGGCGGTGGTGATTTTGAGGTTGCGGCGGCGCGAGGCGAAGACGACGACCGGTTCGCCGAGCCGCTCGACCAGCGCGGCGTCGTCGGTCGCCGAGACGCCGGCCTGCGTCGCGGCGCGATGCGCCCGCTCCAGCAGCTTGCGGCGGAAGACCTGCGGCGTGGCGGCGGCGCGCAGCCGGGCGCGTGGCGGCGTTTCGATCACGCGCTCGGCGGCGTCGACCCGCTTGATCGTGTCGGCGACGGGCGCGCCGGCGATCGCCGCGCCGACCTCGCGGGCGATGCGCACGCCCTCGCTGAAGTCCTCGGCGTCCACGAGCGGGCGCGCGCCGTCGTGTACGGCGATCAGCTCCAGATTGGGCAGGGCGGCCAGGCCCGCCGCGACGGAGTCCTGGCGCTGCGCGCCGCCCGTCGCCAGCGCGCGCACCTTGCCGCCGCCGTGCGAGCGGGCGAGCTGGGCGACGGCGGCGCGGTTGGCGGGGCCGGTTACGACGACGACATGCGCGATCTCGTCGCAGGCGGCGAGGGCGGCGAGCGAGTGGGCCAGCACGGGGCGTCCGGCGAGGGGGGCGAGCAGCTTGTCGCCGCCGCCCATGCGCGCGCTGCGGCCGGCCGCCAGCAGCACGCAGCCGGCGCTCACGGCCCGCGCTCCGGATCGGGCTGGATATCTGGCTGGGCATCGGGCTGGGCGGCGAGCGCCGCGAAGAGCATCCGCCCGGCCTGGGTCTGGATGACCCGCTTCACCACCACTTCGCGTGTCGCGTCCAGCGCGGCCGCGGCGTCCTCGACGACGACCATGGTGCCGTCGGGCAGGTAGCCGACGGCCTGGCCCGGCTCGCGCCCACGCTCGGCGAGCTCGAGTTGCAGGCGCTCGCCGGGCAGGGCGATGGTTTTGACGGCGTTGGCGAGCTTGTGCAGGTTGAGGGTGCGGACGCCCTGTAGTTCGGCGACGCGGGCGAGGTTGGAGTCGGTCAGCACCAGCGCCGCGCCGCGGGCGAGCGCGACGCGGACCAGGCGCGCGTCGACGTCGGCGTCCTGCTCGTCGGCGTCGTCGGGCGGCTCGCCCAGGTCGTCGACGATTAGCACTTCGGCGCGCTCGCTCGCCTGGAGGCGGGCGAGCAGTTCGAGGCCGGCGCGGCCGCGGCGGCGCTTGAGCGGGTCGCTGCCGTCGGCGACGCGGCGCAGTTCGTCGAGCACGAAGCGGGGCACGACCAGGTCGGCGAGCAGGAAGCCGCTTTCCACGACCTCGGCGATGCGCCCGTCGATGATCGCGCTGGTGTCGAGCAAGGCTTCGCTGGGCGGTGCCTGGGAGACGAGGCCGAGCGCGGCGCGGGAGGCGGGCGCGCGGCCGCGCAGCGTGTCGATTGCCCGCTCGACTTCCGCGCGGCGGCTGAGCGCGACGCCGATGCCGATCGGCGCGAGCAGGATTGCGACGCCGACCGGCGCGACATCGCCGGCCAGTCCGGGCAGGTTGTCGAGCACGCTGGCCAGCAGCAGGGCGACGACCAGGGCGGCGAGCAGTCCGAAACCGCCGAGCAGGATTTCGAGGGTGCTGATCGAGTGCAGGATGCCGCGCCGGAACCAGCGCAGCGGTTCGAGCGCACGGTCCAGCATCCGCCGCCACCAGGCGTCGGGGGCGGTAGGGGCGTCGGCATCGGGTGTGGCGGGCGGCGTCGGCGGCGTCGAATCGGGCATCGTGCGAGGAAGGTCCGTTTCGCCGCTGACCATTCCGCCCACCCCCGAAGAGTCGAATGGCGGCCATGAGGCCGCCAATCAGACCGGGGCGGTCGCCCGCCGGATGATGCCAGGCGCAATCCGCGAGTGCGGCGTCGCGCGCTCTCATTGTACAGCCTTGCGGCGGCGCCTGCCAATTGCTCACGGCTGCGCTCGGCTCTGATAGTGTGGCGCTGAGCCTCCTGCGCGCCGCCGCAGGAGTGGGGAGCGCTACAGCGGAGTGTGAGAGCGATGCCGCGCCTCGAGATCGACCCGCTGCTCGAGGGCGTCTCCAAACCCGCCCGCTACGTCGGCGGCGAATGGAACGTGATTGAGCGCCCCTGGCACGACGCCGAGACGCGCTGGGCGCTGATCTATCCAGATGTCTACGACATCGGGCAGTCCAACGGCGGCCTGGCGATTCTCTACGACCTGCTGAATCACACGCCGGCGACGCTGGCCGAGCGCTGCTACGCGCCCTGGCCCGATATGGCCGAGTCGCTGCGCGCGCGGGGCGCGCCGCTGTTCAGCCTGGAGAACCGACGGCCGCTGCGCGAGTTCGACGCGCTCGGCTTTTCGCTCTCCTACGAGCTCACCTACACCAACGTGCTGGAGATGCTGGACCTCGCGGGCATCCCGATTCGCTCCGAGGCCCGCGCGGAAGACGATCCGATCATCCTCGCGGGCGGCTCCGGCGCGCTCGTTCCCGAGCCGCTTGCGCCCTTCATCGACGCCTTTGTGCTGGGCGAGGCGGAAGATGTCGTGCTCGAGATCAATCAGCTGCTGCGCGAGGCCAAGGCGTCCGGCGCGAGCCGGCTCGAACGGCTGGAGGCGCTGGCCCGCACGCCGGGCGTCTACGTGCCCCGCTTCTACGAGTGGAGCTACGCCGAAGACGGCACGCCCACGGAGATCACGGCGACGAACGACGCCGCTTCCGTTCCCGTCGTCAAACGCTTTCTACAGGGGCTGCCGCCGATCCTGACCAAGCCGATCGTGCCGTATCTGCAGACGGTCCACGACCGGGCGGGGATCGAGATTCAGCGGGGCTGCACGCAGGGCTGCCGCTTCTGCCAGGCGGGGATGATCTACCGCCCGCTGCGCGAGCGCACGCCGGAGGAGGTCGCCGCCGCGGCGCGCGAGCTCTTCGCCAACACCGGCTTCGACGAGCTTTCGCTCGTCTCGCTGAGCAGCACCGACCACAGCCAGATCAAGGACATCGTGCGGGCGCTGCGCGCGGAGTTCGGCGACGGCATCGGCATTTCGCTGCCCAGCACGCGCGTCGATTCTTTCAGCGTCGATACCGCGCTGCTCTGCGCGCCGCGCAAAAAGTCGAGCATGACCTTCGCGCCCGAGGCGGGCAGCCAGCGGCTGCGCAACGCGGTCAGCAAGCTCGTCGCCGACGAGGATCTGCTCCACGCGGCGCGCAACGCCTTTGAAAACGGCTGGACCAGCATCAAGCTCTACTTCATGGTCGGGCTGCCCACGGAGACGATGCAGGATGTGCAGGGCATCGTCGACTGGGCGTCGCAGGTCAAGGCGATCGGGCGCGAGATCGTGGGCAAGCGCGCCCGCGTGCGCGTCTCCACCTCCAACCACGTTCCGAAAGCGCACGCGCCGTTCCAGTGGGCGCGCCAGGAAACTCCGGCCGAACTTGGGCCCAAGCACGAGTTGCTGCGGCGCGGCTGCCGCAGCGCGCGGCTCGATTTCACCTGGAACGACCCGGCTGAATCGATTCTCGAAGGGGCGCTGAGCCGCGGCGACCGGCGCCTCGCGGCGGTGGTCGAAACGGCCTGGCGCAACGGGGCGCGCTTCGACGCCTGGAGCGAGCATTTCAAGCCCGATGTCTGGCAGTCCGCCTTCGCGCAGCACCGGCTCGATCCGGCCTTCTACTGCCACCGCGAGCGCGATCTCTGGGAGCGTTTCCCCTGGATGCACATCGCCTCCGGCGTCTCCGAAGCGTTTCTGCGCAAAGAGTGGCAGCGCACCCACCGCGAGCTGACCACCTACGACTGCCGCGACGGGTGCAATGTCTGCGGGATGGAGCACCAGGCCGAGCTCTGCGAGCTGAAACTCGGCGACCTGATTGCGCAGAAGCGCGCCGCGCCCGGCGAGCGGGTGGTGGTGCTCTGATGTCCGACGCCGGCTCCGACGACCACGCAGCTCCCCAAAGCGCCCCGACCGATCTCAGCGAAGCCCGCCCTGATCGCGCTGTTCTTCAGCACCTCGTCTGGCAGCTCGATCAATCCTTTGACGGCAAGCCCGAGCACTCGCTGATGGCCAATCTGTCGTCGGTCACCGGCGCGGATCTCGACAAGCTGCCGCCGGGCGGCGGGCGCACCATGCGGGACCTGATTGTGCATTGCGGCTCGGTCAAGGCGATGTATGTGGACCACGCCTTCGGCGATCGCACGCGGACTTTCTGGACCGCGTGGGATCGGGAAGAGGGGGTGAGCGAGGCGACGTTCGAGGATCTGATGGACTGGCTGACGCGCACGCACGGCGATCTGATCACGCAGGTGCGGATGCTGGCTACGGACAGCGAGTTGACCTCGATGCGGCCCACTTACTGGGGCGCGGATTGGGAAACCCGCGCGATTTTGGACGCGATCAGCATCCACGATGTGTACCACGCCGGCGAAATCAACCATCTCCGCGCGCTGCTCCACCAGTACGCGCAGGGGCGGCTGTAGCGGGAGACGGAATTCCGCGAGGAGAGGAGCAGGCGATGAGCGCTATTCCCGATGCCGCCCAGCCGTTCTCGGTCCTCTGCGGCGACGCCGCGCAACTGCTTCGCGAGCTGCCGCCCGAATCCGTCCAGCTGGTCGTCACCTCGCCGCCCTACGCGGACCAGCGGCGCAACACGTACGGCGGCATTCACCCCGACGCCTACGTCGACTGGTTTATGCCTTTCGCGGACCAGATCCAGCGGGTGCTGCGGCCCGACGGGGCGTTCATTCTCAACATCAAGGAGAAAGCGGTGCGGGGCGAGCGGCATACCTACGTCCTTGAGCTGATCCTCGCCATGCGCCAGGCGGGCTGGCTGTGGACCGAGGAGTTCATCTGGCACAAGAAGAACAGCTATCCCGGCAAGTGGCCGAACCGCTTCCGCGACTCCTGGGAGCGGCTGCTGCAGTTCAACAAGCAGCGCAAATTCGCGATGTACCAGGACGCGGTGATGGTGCCCGTGGGCGACTGGGCGGACGGACGGCTGCGCAAGCTCAGCGAGACGGATCAGATACGCGACGAGTCGCGCGTGCAGAGCGGCTTCGGCAAGAACATCTCGAACTGGGTGGGGCGCAAGCTGGCTTACCCTTCGAACGTGCTGCATATGGCTACGGAGTGTTCCAACCGCAGCCATAGCGCGGCGTTTCCGGAGAGTTTGCCCGACTGGTTTATTCGGCTGTTCACCGCTGAAGGGGATGTGGTGCTGGATCCCTTTGCGGGTTCTGGATCTACTTTGGCTGCTGCGCGGAAGCTTAATCGGCGCGCGATTGGGATTGATGTTAATCCGGAGTATTGCGAGCTGATGCGGGAGCGGCTTTTTTGGGTTTCGGGGCGGCCTCAGGGGTTGCTCTAGGGCGGGTTCCTGCCTGCGCAGGAATGACGGAGGGGGCGCAGGAGTGGCGGTGGGGGGTGGCAGGAGTGACGGATCTATAATGACGGATCTATCAGGTATGACGGAGGGGTGGCGCGGGGGTGGCGGGAGGTAGGGTCGGTGCTGCGAGCTGGGCTTGTTGCGCGGCTCGCGGCGTCCCACCCCCCACCTAACCTCCCCCCTAAAAGGGGGGAGGAATGAATTGGGGCAAGGGGTGGGTGGAAGGAGGCGCGGGTGTGGGGGTCGCGTGGGTTCCTGCCTGCGCAGGAATGACGATGGGGGCGCAGGAATGACGGTGGGGGCGCAGGAATGACGGTGGGGGCGGCAGGAATGACGGATCTATCGGGTATGACGGAGGGTGGCGCGGGGGTTCCTGCCTGCGCAGGAATGACGTAGGGGGCGCAGGGTGGCGGATTTATCAAGTATGACGGAGGAGGGCGGGGCTTACGCGAACCGTAGCGTTGACTCCAGTGGGCTTGCGTTGTCGTGCGGGCCTACTACGGCGAGGCGTAGATGCTGCTCCTGGATGTACTCGTTCGCTACTCGGGCGATGTCTTCGGCTGTTACGGTCTCGTAGGCTGCGGCCACCTCGTCTACCGACTTGATTTCGCCTCGCAGCAGCTCTTGCTGGCCGTTCCAGCCTGAGACTGCGCGTGTGTCTTCCAGGCCGAGCAGCATTCGGCCTTCGATGTAGCGCCGGGCTCGCTCCAGCTCCTCTGCGCTGACGCCCTCGCGGATTCGCTTCAGCTCGCCCAGCGTTGCTTGCAGCGCTTCTACGGCGCGCTCCGGGTCCACCGCGAGGTAGACGTACATTGCGCCGGAGTCCTGCAGCGCCGAGCTGTAGGCGTGGATGTCGTAGGCCAGGCCCAGCTCTTCGCGCACGCGGATGAAGAGGCGGCTGCTCATTCCGTCGCCCAGCATGCCGACCAGCAGCGCCAGGGCGAAGCGGTCCGCGTGGTTGGCCGAGACTGAGGGCAGGCCCACTACCAGCTGCGTTTGCTCCGTCTCCTTTTGGCGCAGCGCTACCCGGCGGCCGTTGTCGGCGAGCGGGGCGGGCGCCCAGGGCTGGGGCTCGCCGAAGCGCCAGTCGGCGGTGTGCTCGGCGACGCGGGCGGCGGCGTCCTCCGGGTCCAGCGCGCCGGCCAGCGAGATCAGCGCATTGCTCGGCGCGTACTGGCTGCGCCAGTAGCTGACCGTCGCCTCGTAGGGAATGCCCGCCACGCTCTGCGGCGTCCCCGCGATGTCCCGCCCGACCGGGGTGTTCGCCCAAAACAGCGCGTCCATCGCCAGGCCGGCCAGCTGGGGAGGCGAGTCCTCCACCGCGGCCAGCTCCTCAAGGATCACCTGCCGCTCTTTTTCCAGCTCCGCCGCGTCGAAGATTGGGCGGCAGACCAGGTCCAGAATCACGTCAAGGGCCGTGTCCAGCTGGGGGGCGGGCGCTTTGGCGTAGTAGACGGTGTACTCGCGGTCCGTCGCGGCGTTGATCACCCCGCCCACGCCCTCGATCGCCATCGAGATGTCGGCGGCGTGCGGGCGCGCGGCGGAGCCTTTGAACACGCAGTGCTCGACCAGGTGCGAGACGCCGGCCAGCTCGTCCGCCTCGTAGCGCGCGCCGGCGCCCACGTAGAACGAGACCGTGACCGAGCGGGTATGAGGCATTGGCGTGCTCAGCACGCGCAGGCCGTTGGGCAGCACGCGCCGGTTTGGCCGCAGCTCGGCCGTCGGTTGCGCCGCCACTAGGCCGACTGCCAGCTGGTGTTGCCCTGCCCGTCGCGGGTCAGGCTGCCGCTCATCAGGCAGCTCACTACCTCGTCCAGGCAGTCGCGGATCAGCGCGTCTTCGCCGTGGCCGTTAAAGGTCAGCGTCTCGCCGGGCAGCGCGTAGAGGTGCTCGAGGATTGAGCGGATCACCGTGCGCAGGTTGTCGTCGGAAGTGGTGAAGCCCGGGCCGCCCGGGAAGAGTGTGTCGCCGACTACACAGTAGGGCGGGGCGTAGAAGCAGATGCTGCCCGCGGTGTGCCCGGGGGTGTGCAGCACCTGCAACTCGGTCTCGCCCAGCAGAACCGTGTCGCCCCCGTTCACGTGTACGTCCACCTCGAGATCGGCGTCCAGCCAGCGATGATCCTCGTCGGCCTTGACGTCGTCGGGGTGCATGTAGAAGGGCACGGGGAGCAGTTCGCGCAGCGCGTCGAACGACTCGAGGTGATCCGGGTGGGAGTGGGTGAAGAGCACCATTTTGGGCGTCGCGCCCGCCGCCTGCAGGCCCGCCAGCACCGCTTCGTAGTTGGCGACCGCGTCGATGATCGCCGCGTCGCCGGTGGCCTTGTCGACCAGAAAGAGGGCATTGTTGGAGGCCGCGCCGAACGGCCCCAGCTTGTAGACGCACAGCTGCTCCGACTCGTGGTGTACGGCCATGCTTGACTCCCCCTGCGCCTTTCATTCTACGCCTGCGCCTACACTCCGTGTATGACTTTGCCCTACGCCGAGATTCTGCCGCTCACGGCCGAGGCCGACGCCGAGGGGCGCCTGGCGATTGGCGGCTGCGACCTGCGCGGCCTCGCGGAGCGCTTCGGGACGCCGCTCTACGTCTACGACGAACAGACGATTCGCGAGGCCTGCCGCAGCTACCGGCGGGCCTTTGAAGCGCAGCTGCCCAGCGTGCGCGTGCTGTACGCGGCCAAGGCGTGGCTCTCGCCCGCGCTCGCGCGCATCCTCGTTGAGGAGGGGCTGGGCATGGATGTCGTCTCCGGCGGCGAGCTGTACACCGCGCTGGCGGGCGGGATGCCGGCCGAGCAGATCGGTTTCCACGGCAACGCCAAAGGGGTTGACGAGCTCGAGCAGGCGCTCGACGCGGGCGTGGGGCGGATCATCATCGACAACGACGACGAGCTGGACGCGCTGGACCGGCTCACGCGCGAGCGCGGCGTCCCCCAGACCGTGATGCTGCGGATCACCCCGGGCGTCGACGCGCGCACGCACGTCAAGACGACCACCGGCCTGCGCGACAGCAAATTCGGCTTCCCGCTGCCCAGTGGGCAGGCGGCGGCGGCGGTGGAGCGGGCGCTGGCCGCGCCGCAACTGGACCTGAGCGGCTTTCACATCCACCTCGGCTCGCCGATTTACGACCTCCAGCCGTACCGCGACGGGATCGCGACGGCGGCGGGTTTCGCGGCCGAGATGCAGCAGCGGCACGGCTACCGCTGGCGCGAGTTCAGCCCCGGCGGCGGCTTCGCGATCGGCTACACCGACGATCGCCTGCCGCCCTCGCACGAGGTTTACGCGGAAGCGGTGAGCCAGGCGCTGCACGCGGCCTGCGAAGACCACGGCTTGCCTATCCCCGAAATCCACATCGAGCCGGGGCGCTCGATTGTCGGGCGGGCCGGGCTCGCGCTTTATTCCGTCGTGAGCCGCAAGGAGATCCCCGGCACTCGCGCCTACCTCGCCGTCGATGGGGGGATGGCCGACAACGTGCGGCCGGCGATGTACGACTCGCAGTACCGCGCGCTGGCCGCGGAGCGGGTCTTCGCGCCGTGCGACCAGACGGTGACGGTGGCGGGCAAGTTCTGCGAGAGCGGCGACATTCTGGTGCGCGACGCGGCGCTGCCCGAGCTGCAGCTCGGCGAGCTGCTCGCGATGCCCGCGGCCGGCGCGTACCAGCTGGCGATGGAGAGCAACTACAATCTTGCGCTGCGGCCCGCTGTGGTGATGGTGCGCGACGGCGACGCGCGGCTCGTGCGGCGTCGGCAGAGCTTCGACGACCTGCTTGCGCTCGAAGTCGTGGGCGCCTGAGCGATGCCGGCCGACATGTTGGCTGACACGCTGGTCGACACGTTGGCCGAGGGGGGGCGCTTCGGCGCGCACAGCGAGAGCATCGCGGTGCGCACGCTCGAAGCGATGCTCGACGCGCAACGCCTGCCGCACGCGCTGCTGCTGAGCGGCCCGGAGGGCATTGGCAAGCGCCAGCTGGCGCTCAGCGTCGCGCAGGGCGTCCTCTGCGAGCGCGACCGTCCGCCCTGTGGCCGCTGCCGCCCGTGCCTGCGGGTCTTCGATCCGGACAGCCCCGGCGAGCCGATTCGCCACGCCGATCTGGCGCTGGTGCAGCCCGGCGGCATCTGCGCGGTCAACGATCATGATCACTCGCGCTCGCGCACGATCGGCATCTGCCAGATTCGCTGGCTGGAGCGCACGACTTCGATCAAGCCCTTTGAAGGCCCCAACCGGGTGATGATCATCGATCCGGCCGACGCGCTCACGACCGAAGCGGCGGACGCTTTTCTGAAGACGCTCGAAGAGCCGCCGGCGGGCGTGTATTTCGTCCTGCTCAGCGCGCGGGAGGCGCTGCTTTCGGAGACGATTCGCTCGCGCTGCCGCGCGCTGCGGCTCGCGCCGCTGAATTTGCCGCGCAGCGAAGCCTGGCTGCGCGAGCGCCTGCCGGAGCGCGGCGACGACGAGATCCGCCAGCTGGCGCGGCTTTCGCGCGGGCGGATCGGCTGGCTCGAACGCGAACTGGCCGAGGGCGATCCGCTGCAAACCCGCGCCGCGCAGATCGAGGCGCTGCTGCGGCTCGCCGACGGCTCCCGCGCGGAGCGGTTGGCCGCCGCCGAGCAGCTGGTTGGGCGCGGCGGGCAGGCCGCGCCGCAGGCGCTCAACGATCTGCTGCTGATGCTCGGGGCCTGGCTCGATTGGTGGCGCGATCTGTGGCTGGCGCGCGAGGGCCGCGTCGACGCGGTGGTCCACACGGCGCTGCGCGATTCGGTCGAGCAGCAGGCGGCGCGTTACGCTCCTCAACAGATCAGCGGCTTTCTCCGCATTCTGCAACGCGCCCGCCGCCATCTGCGCAACGGCGTGAACGCGCGCCTGGCCATCGAAACGATGCTGCTGCGCATTCCGGCACCCGATGGAGCCTGACATGACCGAATCTGAAACCAGCGACCAGCCCGCCGCTCAGCTCACTACTCAGCCAGAGGGCGACGACCTGCCCGACGACCAATCCACTGATCAGCCTGAGGGGCAGGCGGTGATTGGGGTGCGCTTCCGCGAGGCGGCGCGGCTGTACCACTACAGCGCGCCGCACGGGGCGCTCTTTCCCGGGGACTATGTGGTGGTGGAGACGGCGCGCGGCGAGGAGCTGGCGCGCGTCGTGACCGTGCCCGAGCATGACGCCCCGCCGCAGCGCGTCGCGCGGGGGGTGCGGCCGATTCTGCGCCAGGCCGACCGCGAGGATCGCGACGCGGCGGCGGCGGCCGGCGAGCGAGCGCAAGGCATCCTTGAGCAGATGCGGCAGATTACGGTGCGCGACGGACTGGACCTTTACCCGATCGCGGTCCAGCTCAACCTGCGCGGCGACGCGGGCACGGGCTACTTCCAGGCGGAAGCGCACATTGATTTCCGCGGACTCGCGGCGGAGATCGAGCGGGAGCATGAGGTCGATCTGGACATGCAGCATGCCGGGCCGCGCGACCGCGCCAAGCTGGTCGACGGCTACGATATCTGCGGTCTGCGGCTCTGCTGCGCCTCCTGGATGACCAGCTTCCCCAAAGTGGGCATTCGCACCGCGAAAGACCAGGGGCTGGGGCTGAATCCGGACAGCATTTCGGGCGTCTGCGGGCGGCTGCTCTGCTGCCTGACGTTTGAGCATGAGGTCTACCGCGAGATGCGGGGGACGCTGCCCAAGATGGGCAAGCGGGTGAGCACGCCGGCGGGGATGGGCAAGGTGATCAAGCAGAACATCCTCCAGCAGTATGTGACCATCGCGCTGGACGACCACTCGGAGCGGGTGGATGTGCCGGTGGCCGAGATCGGTCTGGCGGTGCGCACGGAGGAGGCGCCGAATCAGGCGCTGGTGGAGGCGGAGCGGGCGGTGGAGCCGGCGGCGGAGCGGCAAGCTCCCCAGCGGCGTCGGCGGCGGCGCGCGGTGGGGCAGGATTCGTCGCCGCGCCCGACGGTGCAGCCTTCGCCGCGCGCGGAGCAGCCGACGCGTCGGCGGCGACGGCGGCGCAAGCCGAACGCTGAGCAGTCGGAGTAGCGCTGCGCTGGCTCTGTTGTGGGGGCGCGCTTGCGCCTGCCGTCATACCCCGCGCTCTTTTAGATCTGTCATACCCGCGCTTGCCGCGGGTATCTCGACGTGGTGCGCGCCAAGCTCGTTTTCGCCTGCCCTGCCTTTGCGCAGGGCGGGCGGTGGCGGTGGGGAGGACGGGAGGGGCTTGGGTGCTGGGGGCGTCGAGATACCCGCGGCAAGCGCGGGTATGACGGATCTTTTTGCGGGTATGACGATGGGGGCGCGGGGGTGGCGGTGGCGGGGGCGGGGGTGACGGATCTGGTTTGCGCGGGGTGGGGCGGCGGGCGGGCGCGGGGCTTGGGGGGCAGGGCGGCGAGATACCCGCGGCAAGCGCGGGTATGACGGAGGAGGGGGCGCGAGTATGACGGGGTGGCGGTGGCGGGGCTGGCGGTTGGGGGCGCGGGGTGGGGCGGCGGGCGGGGGAGGGGCTTGGTGCGCGGCGCGGCGGGTGGGGGTGGGTGGCGGGGACGGGGCTTGGGGGGCAGAGCGGCGAGATACCCGCGGCAAGCGCGGGTATGACGGATCTCTTTGCGCGGGTATGACGGAGGTGGCGGTGGCGGGTATGACGGAGGTGGGCGCGGGGGTGGCGGAGCTTGCTTGCGCGGGGGTGGCGTGGCGGGGGCGTGGCGTGGCGGTGGGGCGGGGGTGGCGAGGGCGCGGGGGCGGAGGCGGGGGGCTTTAGGCTAGGTCGGGGTAGAGGTCGCGCCAGTGGGGGTTGGCGGTGTTGATGAGGGCGCGGCGGCGGGCTTTGCTCCAGCGCTTGATCTGCTTTTCGCGGGCGATGGCTTCGATCATGCTGTCGTGGGGCTCCATCCAGACCAGCTTGTCGATTTGGTAGCGCCTGGTGAAGACGGAGCCGGCGCCCTGTTTGTGCTGCCAGACGCGGCGGGGGAGGTCGGCGGTGACGCCAGTGTAGATCGCTCCGTGCGGTCGGCTGGCGAGGATGTAGACGCAGGGTTGGCGGGGCATGGGGGTCAGGTAGGGGTTTTTTGGGGTGGGCGTGGGCTTCCGGCATGCCCGCGCTTGCCATCCTCCGTCATACCCGCGCTTGCCGCGGGTATCTCGCTGTGGGGCGCACGGGGGTTTGCGCGGCCTCCCCTCGCCCACCCCCGCGCGGGAGGGCGCAGGCCGGAGCGGGGGAGGCGGGAACGGGCTTGGCGCGCACCACGGCGAGATACCCGCGGCAAGCGCGGGTATGACGGATCTATTTTGCGCGGGTATGACGGTGGAGGGGGCGCGGGGCTCCTCTGCGCGGGCGGGGGTGCGGGGTGGGTGCGGGGTGGCGGAGCTTGCTTGCGCGGGGGTGGCGGTGGCGGGCGCGGGGGTGGCGGGGGCGGGGCTTGGGGGGCGGGGCGGCGGGTGGGGGTGGGGAGGTGGGGAGGGGCTTGGGTGCTGTGCGCGGCGAGATACCCGCGGCAAGCGCGGGTATGACGGATCTCTTTGCGCGGGTATGACGGATCTCTCTCGCGGGTGTGACGGATCTTTTTGCGCGGGGGTGGCGGAGCTTGCTTGCGCGGGGGTGGCGGAGCTTGCTTGCGGGGGTGGCGGTGGGGGCGGGGCGTGGTGTTGGGGGCGGGGCCGCGCGGGGGGTGGAACGAGGGAGCGGGGCGGGGGGCTTGGCCCCCGCCCCGCTCTGGGTTGCGCTCGCTTGCCGACTTGCGGGCGGCGCGCCGCTTGCGGCTTGGCGCGGGCTGCGCCCCGGGGGGGCGCGGCCTGCGCTTTGCCGCCGGCGGCGGGCTAGCTGCCGATCCAGAGGACGTTGCCGCGGGTCACGGTGAAGTCCTCGGAGCCGGGGATGGGGCGGCCGTCTACGGAGCCGTAGAGCACCCAGACGCCCGCGCGGTAGAGCCGGATCGCGGTGACGTTGCCCAGGGCCTCCAGCAGCGTCGAGGCGCTCACGTCGGCGTCGCCCAGGTAGGACTGCAGGCCGGCTTTGCCGCTCAACTGCTCGGCCGGGTCGGCCGCGGCGGGCGGCGCGGCGGCCTGGCCCACGGTGTCGATCCAGATGCCGTTGCCCTGGCCGGCGGTGACGGTGACCCAGGCGCGGCCTTCGGCGATCACCACGTAGCGCGCCGAGGCTTCGCCGTTCTTGGTGCCCGACGGTCCGCGCAACTGCACGATCTTGGCCTGGCCCGCGACTTCCGAACCGACGGTGAAGGTCACCTCCGTGCCGTCCGGCACGGTCGAGCCGTCCGCGTTGGTCACGGTCGCGGTCAGGGTGAACTGGTCGTTCGGGCGGTATTCGCTCTCGCTGGAGACGACTTCGATGTTGGCGGCTTCGCCGGCGACGGTGAAGGTGACGCTGTCGCGCAGCCCGCCGGCGCGGATTTCGAGGGTGTACTCGCCGGTCTTCAGCGGGCTGGCCTCCGCGGCGCCGACGCTGATCCGCGCCTGCAGGTTGTTGTTGGCGTCCAGAATCGGCGCGGGCGTCGCGGCGTCGTTCATCAGCGGCCATTCGACCTGGATGCCCGAGTCGCTCAGGGTGACGCGGTTGTTGTCCGGGCCGCGCAGGGTTTTGTTGCGGCTGCCGGTCGGCACCTGCGCGCGCTGGCCGGCGCTGTCCGCCGCCGAGACGGAGACGTCCAGCCGGTCGCGGTTGTCGTTCCCCGTGGTGTTCACGTTGAGGATGCTGGAGGTGGGCTCGCTCACGCTGATCGCGCTCGCGGTGCCCACGAAGACCACGGTCAGGGTGTCGATCGAGAGCACTTCGCCGCGCGAGTTGACCACCGAGCCGGTGACCTGCGCGGTGCCCGCCTTGTTGTTGGCCGGCGAGTTCAGGGTGAAGACGATGTTGCCCGAGTTGGTGGTGTTCAGGCTGCTGACCTGCACCTGACAGGTCAGCGCGCCGGTGCCCACGCAGCCGTCGCCCGCGCCCGCTTCGCCGTCGTCGATGTTCGAGGTCAGCGTGCCGATGTTGGTGCGCATGACGATCGAGCTGACGCTGTTGCGCGCGGAGGGCTTGCCGCCCTCGTTGAGGATGCGCAGCTGCAGCTTGCTCTTGCCGTCGGCGGCGCTGGCCAGGCCCGGCCAGGGGTCGCCGGCGCGGCCCAGCGGGGCGGCGGCCAGGTCGCCCGCGATCTGGGTGGCGAAGCCGAACTCGGCCGAGGCGGCCTCGGAGACGGTGCCGACCGTGACGGTCAGGCTGTCGGTCAGGGTGACCTTGTCGGCGTTCAGCGCCGCCCGGCCCGGCACCTGGCCCTCGCTGCTGTGCAGCACGACGCTGCCCGAGATCGTGAAGGTGCCGTCCGGGGTGCCGGCCGGAATGGTGATCGAGGCGTCGCGGAAGTTCGGCGCGCGCTGCGGGATCAGGGAGAAGCTGGTCCAGTTGGGGGAGCTGGTCGCGGTCAGCACGCCGTTCAGGTTGGCGTAGGTGTTGTTGCCCCGCCAGCCGAACTGCTCGTCGACCAGAGTGACCTCGCAGGTCCAGGTGGTGACATCGTCGGTCGTGCTCGGCATGCACGGACCCTGGACGCCGTCGCGGTCGCCCAGTACGTCGTAGCCGTTGCCCAGGAAGCCGTGCTGGCTGTACGAGAGGTACTTCCAGTCCTCCGGGTGCGGATCGAGGATCCGCCCGTTGGCCGTCGTCGGCTCGGTCGCGCAGGCCGCAGTGCCGTCGGCCAGCATGTTCGCCGGGTCCCAGATGACCCGCCCGACCGTGTTGGTGAAGTCGTCCGTCGTGCCGCAGCTGGATTCGATGGTGGCCGGGTCGTCGTCGGTCACTTTGCCGATCCGGTCGGGGTCGATCCGCAGGGTGCGGCCGCCCGCGTTCTCCCACTCGAACTGGCCCGCGATGCGCAGCGTGCCGCCCGCCTGCACGTTGAAGCCGGAACCGAAGTTGCCGTGATCTGCGACAGACAAGCCCTGGGTCTTGGTGTTCGGCACGTCGAACTTGACCACCGCCTTGACCCGCAGGTTGCTGTTGGCCGGGACGATGTTGTCCGAATCGTCGACCAGGCTCAACTCCAGCCGGAAGTTGGTGCGGTCGGCGTTGTCGCCGGTCGTCATCGCGTTCGGGTTCGTCGTCTGCGCGTCAACGCTGTGGCGCGGCGCGAATGCGAACGCGCCGGCCGCGAGCAGCGCGGCCAGCGCCAGCAGCGCGGCGACGCGCCAGCGACTGTTCAGCCATCCCTCAAGTGCCTGCATGCCTCTCTCCTTCGCGTCTGGAGGATTTCCTCCTGTGGCAATCTACACTATGCGCAGGGTTTGCGCGCAAGCGGGGCGGGACGGGGTTACGCGCGGTTTACGTGGGGGGTTCCAGGTTGTGCACCGGGGGTCCACCGGGTGGTGGGGGCTTAGCCGCTCGGCAGGCGGGTGATGATGTAGCCGAGCACGGCGAAGACGCCGCCGAAGCCGAGCAGCACGCTCCAGGTGAGGATCGTGAAGCGGCGGTCGACGCTGTCTTTGAAGTCGTCGAGCCGCCGGTGCAGCGCGGCGAGGTCGCGGTCGACGCCGTCCTTGAGGTCTTGCAGGCGCCCGATGAACTCGTTGCGGAGGTCGGTGATGCGTTGGCCGAGGCTGCGCGACTCGCGCTCGGTGCTGTCTTTCAGGTCGTCGATGCGGGTGTCGAGCGCTTTGAGGTCCTTGTTGACGGCGTCGAACTGCGCGTTGGTCACGCGCTCCTGCGCTGCGAATTGCTCGTCGACGCGGTCGAAGCCCGCTTCGATCGCGCGGTCTTGGGCGATGAAGCGCCCGTCCATTTGGTCGAAGCGGAGGTTGACCTCTGTGTCGAGCGTCTTGATCTGCTGGTCGGCGGCGTCGAACTGTTTGTCGACGGCGTCGAAACGGAGGTTGACTTCGGCTTGCTTGGCCAGGCCGGTCAGGTCTTGTTCCAGCAGCTCGCTGGCGCGGAGGGCGGCTTCGGGCTCGAAGCCGGCTTCGATCAGCAGGTCGGCGAGGGTGGTTTGGGTGACCATGGGGGGAGCTTAGCGGATCTGGGGGTGGGTGGCACAGGGGTGGCGCGGAAGGGGCTGGGTGCGCACCGCGGCGAGATACCCGCGGCGAGCGCGGGTATGACGGATCTCTTTTTGCGCGGGTATGGCGGAGCTCTTTGGGGCGGGGGGGTGGCGGTGGTGGGGGGCGGGAAGGGGCTTGGGGGGCGGCGCGGCGAGATACCCGCGGCGAGCGCGGGTATGACGGTGCTTTTTGCGCGGGTATGACGGATCTCTTTTTGCGCGGGGGTGGCGGTGGTGGGGGCGCGGGGGTGGGGGCACGGGTGGTCAGGTTTGGTAGGTGGTGGTAGGCGGGTGGGGCGCGGGGGTGTTCAGGTTTTGTTCGGGTTTGTTCGGGATTTGTTCGGCTTTGTTCAGGGGGTGTTCTGGCTTTGTTCGGCTTTGTTCAGCCTGATCCGGCCTGGTCTTGTCTGATTTGGCGTGGGTTGGGGTGGTTTTGGGGGTTGGCGGGGGGCGGCGGCGGTGGGTGGGGCGGGTGGTAGGCGGTGGTCGGGTTTTGGTCGGTGGTGGTTGGTGGGTGGGCGGGGTGCGTGGGGGCGGCGGTGGTAGGCGGTGGTCGGTGGGGGGGTTTGGGTGGGGCTGGTTTTTTGGGGGGTTAGATGGTGATTTTGGGGGTTTTGGGGGAGGGGGCGGGCGGGGGGGCGGCGGTGAGTTGGGCGACCAGTTGTTCTAGTTGTTCCTGGGAGTACCAGCGGAGGGTGATGCGGCCGCCTTTGGCGCTGTCCTGGGTGATGCTGGCGCGGGTGTTGAAGGTTTGTTGGAGGCGCTGGGCGGCGCCGATGCGCCAGGTTGCGGCGGCGACTTCGGCGAGGGCCTGGGCCGGGGTGATTGGCGCGTCGGGCTGTTCGGGGTCGGTTTGGGGGGTTGGCGGGTGGGGGATTTGGGCGACGGTCTGGAGTTTGCGGGCTTCTGTTTCGATTTGGCGGACGCTGAGGTTGCGGGCGATGGCGGTTTCGGCGAGTTGGCGTTGTTGGTCTTTGGGGGCGGCGAGGATGGCGCGGGCGTGGCCTTCGGCGAGGCGGGCGGCGGCGATGTGGGCCTGGAGGTCGGGGGGGAGTTGGAGCAGGCGGACGGCGTTGGCGACGGTGGAGCGGCTTTTGCCGACGCGTTGGGCGAGCTGGGTTTGGGTGAGGCCGGCGTCGAGCAGGTATTGGAAGGCGGCGGCCTGGTCGATGGGGTTGAGGTCTTCGCGCTGGAGGTTTTCGACGAGGGCGAGGGTGAGCATTTCGCTGTCTGGGGTGTCGAGGACGACGACGGGGATGTGTTGGAGTCCGGCGGCGCGGGCGGCGCGCCAGCGTCGCTCGCCGGCGACGAGTTGGTAGCGGTCGCGGTCGGCGCGGCGGACGAGCAGGGGCTGGAGGACGCCGTGTTGGCTGATGCTTTGGGTGAGTTCGTCGGCCTGGTCGCCGGCGAAGGATCGTCGGGGTTGCTGCGGGTTGGGCTCGATTGCGTCGAGGGGGAGTTGGCGGATTGCGGGCCGGGTTTGGGGGTCGGCGGGGTCGGTCGGGTCGGCGTCGGGGAAGAGGGCGTCGAGTCCGCGGCCGAGGCTGCTGCGTTTGTCTGCTGGGGGGCTCATGCGCGGACCTGCGGCGCGGCTGCGGCTGGGAGGTTGGTTTGCTGGGGGAGGAGTGGGTGGTTGAGTCGGGCGAGCAGTTCGCGGGCGAGTTCGCGGTAGGCTTCGGCGGCGCGGGAGGCCGGGGCGTATTGGAGCACGGTCATGCGGTGGCTGGGAGCTTCGCCGAGGCGTACGGAGCGAGGGATGATGGTTTCGAAGAGTTGGCCGATGCGTCGTCGGCTGCGGCGCAGTTCTTCGACGACGTCGCGCGCGAGGCGGGTGCGTCCGTCGTACATGGTGGCGACGACGCCGAGTGTGTCGAGGGAGGGGTTGAGGCGTTGCTGGACGCGGTGGATGGTTTGCTGCATGGCGGCGAGGCCTTCGAGGGCGAGGTATTCGCACTGGACGGGGATGAGGACGTGCTGGGCGGCGGTGAGCGCGTTGAGGGTGATCAGTCCGAGGGAGGGGCCGCAGTCGATCAGGGTGATGTGGTAGGGGTTGGGGAGGGAGGCGAGGGCGTCGGCGAGGCGTTGTTCGCGACGGGGGAGGTCGGCGAGGTCGAGTTCTGCGCCGGCAAGGTCGAGCGAGGCGGGCGCGAGGTCGAGTCCGGGGATGGTGGTGGGTCGGATGCAATCGTCGAGCGGTTGGGCGTCGAGCAGGGCGTGGAAGATGTTGGGTTGGGCGTTGGGCGGGGCGCCGAGCGCGCTGGTGGCGTTGGCCTGGGCGTCGACGTCGACGAGCAGGGCGCGGGCGCCGCGCTCGGCGAGTGCTGCGGCGAGGTTGACGGCGGTGGTGGTTTTGCCCACGCCGCCTTTCTGGTTGGTGATCGCGACGATGGTCACCGTGGGGCTCTTTCGGCGCCGGGGGGCGGCGGCAGCGATGGTAGGCGTTTGATCAGGCGTCCTCACGGTAGAGGATGCGGATGCGGCGGGAGTGGCCGTCGCCGATTGATTCGGTGGTGAGTTCGGGGTCGTTCTGGAGGGCGAGGTGGATGATGCGGCGCTCGGCGGCGGGCATGGGGCTGAGTTCGATTGGTTGGCCGTAGTCGCGGACTTCGGCGCTGCTGCGGCGGGCGATTTCTGCGAGGGCAGCTTCGCGGCGGCGTTTGTAGCCGTCGATGTCGACGGTGATGGGGTTGTTGCCGTCGAGGGCGTGGCTGAGGATGACGTTGACGATGTACTGGAGTGCGGCGATGTGGGAGCCGTGGCGTCCGATCAGGAGGCCGAGGTCGTCGCCGGGTTTGGGTGTGACGTCGAGCACGGCGATGGCGTGGTCGAGGCCGTCCATGGGTGTTTGCGGGTCGCGGGGTTCGATGGTGGTGTCGAAGCCCATGAGGTGGATGATGTCGGTGAGCAGTTCGGCGGCGAAGATGCGAGGGTCTTCGGGGGGCTCGAAGTCGGGGTGGGCGAGCAGTTCGAAGGGGGGGATGGGGGGGCGGGGCTCGTTCTGTGGGCGGTCGCGGTCGCGGTCGCGTCCGCGGGGGGCGGTGGAGCGGTTGAGCACTTCGCGTCGGCCGCGGCGGCGGTGGTCGGGCTGGGCGGCGGTTTGTTCGTCGATCTGCTCGTTGGCGGGGCGGTTGAGCACGCGGCGCTGCGGTTCGCGTCGGCCGCGGCGTTGGCCGGGTTCGAGTTCCTGCGGGTCGGCGTAGTCGTCGATGCGCGGGAGCGGCAGCCGCTCGCCGGGCGGGGCCGCGGGCTGCGCGCCGCGGCGCGGGGTGACGCGCACGGCGGCGTTGG
The DNA here is from genome assembly GCA_965203165.1 of Dehalococcoidia bacterium. GTDB lineage: Bacteria > Chloroflexota > Dehalococcoidia > Bin125 > Bin125 > CATQGW01. The sequence continues at coordinate 2,019,420 of OZ241849.1, read as the reverse complement.
CGTTGCCGATGCCGAGGATGCCGCTGCGGCCCTCGGAGAGCACTTCGACATCGACTTCGGCGCGGGAGAGTCCGAGGCGCCGCAGCGCGCGCTGCACGGCGTCGTCGACGGTGCGCCCGGAGGCTTCGATTGGTTCTGCTGCCATCAGTCTCATCTTTCTGTAGGGCCTGGGGGGCGCGGGGGGTGGTTCACCGCGCGGTGCGGCCTGCTCTGCGGCGCCTGCGTCGTCGGCGGGCGGCGCTGGTTGCGCCGCGCGAGCGTGGGGCAGGCGCGGCGGCGGCATTCTGGTCGGCTTCGGCTGCGGTTGTCTGATCGGTCGATTCGGCGGTCGGTCGGGCCGCCGCGGGGGCGGCGCTCTCGCTGCGTCCGACGGCGGAGGTTGCGGCGGGCAGCGGTTCCAGGGAGATCAGCCAGCGCCAGGAGAAGGGCTCTCTGGTGCGGTAGAAGTAGTAGTAGTAGGAGGTGACGATGGTGAAGACGCTGGTGGCGACCCAGTAGAGGCCGAGGCCGGCGGGCACCTGGAAGGTGAACCAGCCGAACATGATGGGGAAGAGCCAGAGCATCATGCGCGTGGTGGATTGCTGGCGCTCGTCGCCGGAGGTGGTGCGCGCGGTGGACAGTTTTTGCTGCACGAACGCGGTGACGGCGACGATGATTGCGAGGGGCAAGTTTTGCTCGAAGGAGCGGGAGCCGAGGTCGAGGAAGAGGAAGTCGCGGTCCAGCGGGATGGCCTGGGTGATGTAGTCCCACTCGTAGAGCCGGGTGGAGAGCGCCAGCAGTTGTTCTGGGGTATCGCCCAGCGTGCGGCGGATGACTTGGTAGAGGGCGACCCAGATGGGGATTTGCACGAGCATCGGCCAGAGGCAGCCAAGAGGGTTGAAGCCCGCCTCGCGGTAGAGCTTCATCGTTTCTTCCTGGCGGCGCTTGGGGTCTTTGTATTTTTTCTGGATGGCCTGCATCTGGGGCTGCATGACCTGCATGGCGCGTGTGGCGCGCAGTTGTCGGAGGGTCAGCGGGTAGGTGACCGCGCGCACGATCACGGTGAAGGCGATGATGGCGAGGCCGAAGTTGTCGCTCAGCGCGTTGGCGATGATGATCAACCCGTTCATCACGGGGTTGATCATGATGTCGTTCCAGATGAAGTCGAACATGGCGGGCTAGCTGTCCTGCCGCGGGTAGATTTGGGTCGCCGCGTTGATGCCGAGGGCGATGCTGAACAAGCGCCCGGATTCGTTGCTGATGTAGAGTTGGCCATCGCGGTAGAGGGCGTCGGCCAGCACGTCGTCGTCGACCAGTTGGGAGCTGCGCCAGAGGCTGAGGCCGCTGGCTGCGTCGATTTGGTGGATCACGCCGTCGCGCGAGACGAGCACGAGGGTCGCGCCTGGGTCGCCTTCGATCATGATCGGGCGGGTGCGGATGCGCTCGCCGGCGGCGTAGGGGGCATTCCAGCGCGCTGTGCCCGTGGCGGCGTCCCAGGCGTAGAGGTTGCCGTTGAGGTCGGCGGCGTAGACGACGCCGGCGGCGATTGTCGGGGTGGACCAGAACCAGTTGCTGCCTTGGGCGGTCCAGATCACGTCGCCGGCGCGTGGGTCGAGTGCGTAGAAGGTGCGATCGAATGCGCCGAAGTAGAGGGTGTCGTCGTGGCCGACGAGCGAGGAGGCGATTCCAGCGTCGAGTCGGCGCGACCAGGCCGGCTGGCCTGCCTGCGCTCCGTCCAGTTGCAGGGCGGTGATCCGCCCGTCGAGGCCGGCCAGCACCAGCAGGCGGCCGTCGGCGCCCTCGATCAGCGCGGGCGCGCCCCAGACCGGGTGCTCGGATGCGCCGTCCCAGGTCCAGATCAGGTCGTCCGGGCTGGCGGGCGGATTTTCGATGTCGACGGCGTGCACGCGGTAATCGGTCGTTACGACGTAGAGGCGGCCTGGGTGCAGCGGGTCGAGCAGTGGGTCGGCGACGATGCGGGCGTTCTCGAAGAGTTCGGCGGCCGGGAAGACGATGCGGGCGTTTTCCCCGCGCGGATGGATGCCGTAGATGACGCCAGCTTCGTATTCGGCAAGCAGCCATTCGTTGGTGAAGGCCGACCAGACCGGGTTGGCGTAGAAGGCGGTGGGTTCGAGTTCGCCGTCGAGGCCGATGAACCTTCCGTCCTCGTCGGGAAACTGCCAGTTGGCGTTGCTGGTGGGTAGGTTGAGGGCGGCGACGCGGCCTTCGCCGGTCGGCAGCAGGACTGTCTCCGGTTCTTGCGGATCGGCGGTCGGCGCGGCCCAGCCGTCGGGGGCGTCGGCGATCTCGCAGGCGATCAGCAGGGGGAGGAGGAGGAAGAGCGGCAGGAGGAGCAGGCGGCGGTGTTTCACGTGAAACACCGCGTTCCCGGCTGTTTCGCCTGCTGATCGGTCGGACTCCCGCGCAGCGGGTCGTAGCCGCCCGCGCTGAATGGGTTGCAGCGCAGCAGCCGCCAGGCGATCAGCGCCAGACCGCGCAACGCCCCCCGCGCGCGCACCGCGTCGATCGCATACTGCGAGCAGGAGGGCTCGAAGCGGCAGCCCGCGCCCAGCGCGGTGAAGAGCGGCGAGAGCCGCGCCTGATAGCCGCGCAAGGCGGCCAGCAGCAGGCGGGTGAGCGGTGAGAAGGTCGGATTGGTGCTGGAGGTCATCGATCGCGGCCGCCTCCTGCGCGGCAGCGTTGCACGGCGAGGCGGATCAGGGCGCTGAGCGACTCGTGCAGCGCCTGGAAGTCCGCCTGCTGCGCGCCATTGCGGGCGATCACGACGAAGTCGAACCCGCGGACATTGCTGCGGCGCGCCGATTCGCGCAGTCGGCGCTTGATGCGGTTGCGCAGCACCGCGCCGCCCAGCCGCGAGCTGACTGCGAAGCCGAAGCGCGAGGGGGCGTGGTCGCCCCGTTCCCGCGCACGCAGCGAGAGGACGCCGCGTGAGACGCGCACGCCGCCGAAGGCGGCGTCAAAGTCGCGCCGCGCGCGGAGGCGTTGTTCCCGGCGCATGTCGGTGGTGCGGGGCGTTGAACACGGCGCTCAGACGACCGTCAGACGCTTGCGCTTGCGCAGTCGGCGGCGCTTCAGCACGGCTCGGCCGGCGCGCGTCGCCATACGCTTGCGGAAGCCGTGTTCGCGCTTGCGCGGGATTCGCTTCGGTTGGTATGTGCGTTTCGGCATGAGATCACCTCCACGCGAACCAGGGCGCACTTCCCTGCTGGTGGATCTGGATGCAGTTCTGAGAGTGTCAGTATACGCGGTGATCGCGCAGTGGCAACCCGGCCAAGTGCGGTCGGAGTGAAGTGCGGAGCTCTTCAGCGGCGATCACGGGCGGCCGCCTCGGCTTCGGTCAGCGCCTGGTAGACGACCCAGGCTTCCATCACCGCCCGCACGTAGCTCCGCGTGCCGGGGAAATCGATGGCCGACACATAGGCGTCGGGGATTGCTTCCGCGGGCAGCAGCGCGGCGGCCGGCGCGGCGGCTTCCAGCCAGCGGGCGGCGTTGCCGGGGCCGCCGTTGTAGGCGGAGAGCGCGACCGGGGCGTCGCCGTTGAAGGCGTCCAGCTGCGCGCCGAGGTACCACGCTCCGTAGCGGAACGCGGTCTCCGGCCGCGCCAGGCGTTCGTGGTCGTGCTCTTCGCCCAGCGCGCGGGCGATGTCCGCGCCCGTGGGCGGGATGACCTGCGTCAGCCCGATCTCTCCGGCCAGCCCGCGCGCGTCGGGGTCGTAGAGGCTCTCGCGTCGAATCAGGCTGTAGAGCAACCCCGGATCAACTCCCTCGCTCAGCGCGGCGGCGGTCGCCAGGTCCCGCCAAGGCGCCGGATAGGCGAGCCGCACGAGGGCGGCCGGGGCCTCCCACCAGCCTGCCTGCGCGCCGCGCAGGCAGGCTGCCGCGGCCATGGCCGCGGCGCTCGTCTCGCCCGCCTCGCTGAGCAGGCGGGCCATTTCCCACAAGGCCCAGCCGTCGCTCGCGTAGCTCGCCGCCAAACGGTAGAAGTGAGCGTCGGCCGCGTCGTCGTAGCCGGTCGAGCGCAGTTGCGCCGCCGCGAACCACTGCGCGGCATCCAGCGCAAACGCGCCGGGGCGCTCTCCAAAGCGCTCCGTAAGCCACTCTTCAAGGTCCAGCGCGGGATCGATCTGCGGCGCGGCCAGGCCGAGGTAGGCCATGGCGCGCAGCGCGTGCCAATCGCCGGGCTGTAGATTGATCGTGCGCTCCCAGGTCAGCCGCGCATTCGGCTCATCGCCGGCCTGGCGGTAGGCGATGCCGCTCCAGAGCAGCAGTCGCTGGCGGTCGACCAGTTCCCAGTGGTCTGCGCCGAAATTGGCCGCGCCGCGGAAGCGCTGCGCGGCCTCGGCCCACTCGCCGCGCTGCAGCGCGTACATCGCGTGGCGCGCGGCCGCTTCGGGCGCGAAGCGGGAGTCGGGCTTGAGCCGGAACAGGTCGGCGTAGAGCGCCTCCGCGCTCTCGCCGCGCGCCTCCAGCAGTTCGGCCGCCCACCAGCGCGCGTCGGCCGACAGGTCGTGCTGCGGATCGTGTTCCACCGCTGCGAGGTAGCCCAGAATCGCCCCGTCGCTCGCGCCGTTGTCTTCGTTGATCGCGGCGATGTAATACTCGGCCGCCGCGCGGTCGGCTTCGCTGGGCGGATCGCTCAGCACGATGATGAATTCCGTCCGGGCGAGGCCCAGCTGATCGTGCCGATAGCGCACAAGGCCGGCCGTGAGCGAATCGACGTCGTAGCCGCGATCGAGCAGTTGCCCCAGCGCCGCCAGCGCCTCGTCGCGGCGCGGGAACTCCGCGACCAGCCTGCGCCAGTTCGCCTCGGCGGTCGCCGTATCGCCCAGTTCGGCGCTGAGCGCCGCGATTCGCGCAACAGCCGCCGGGATATCGGGATGCCCTTCCCACGGCGCGGCCTCGATCACTTCTCGGTAGCGCGTGATCGCCGATTCTGCATCGCCCTCTCCATCGAGAATCTGGGCGGAGAGCCAGAGCGCGCTGCGGCGCAGCACGCCGGGCAGCGCCGCATTCGCGATCGCCCGGTTGGCCGCGTGGCGCGCCTCGTCGAACCGCCCCAGCCGTTCCAGCACGCGGGCGCGCTCCAGCTGAATGTAGACCCGCGCCGCTCCATCGAGCTCGAGGTAGCGGTCCAGCGCGGCCAGCGCGGGCGCGGGTTCATCGAGCGCCAGCGCCGCGCGCGCGGCGAGCAGCGCCAGCAGTTGCGCCGCCTCTTCGGGCAAACCGGGCGCATCAATTTGCCGCGCCAGATCGTCGGCTTCCGCCGCACGGCCCAGCCTGAGCAGGAGACGGGTCCGGTCGAGTTGCGCGAAGAGGCGCTCCGACTCCGTCAGCCCTGCCGTGCCGACGATCGCCCGCTCGCGGCTGGCCAGCGCGTTTTCCCAATAGCCGTTGCGCTCGAGGGCGTCGGCTTCCGCCAGCAACAGTTGCGCTGCACTGAGTCCCTCGCGCGGGGGTGGAGGCGAAGCGGGCTCAGCCGCCGGAGCGGATGACGGCTCGGCCTGCTGTTGCGGCGGCGGCGCGGGCGTTTCCTGCGGCGGCGGCGTTTCGTCGTCGCCGCCGCACGCGGCCGCCCACGCCGCCAGCAGGCAAACGCAGAGCAGAAGCCGGATCAGTTGTGGAAGTGCGATGAGATACAACCGCTCGGAGCAGAGCCCCCGCCGTTAACGAGAATAGCGTGTTGGCCGCCGCACCGCCGCACTAGCGTTGAAATTCGGCGGTTGGGCGGTTGGGAGCAGACGTGAATTCGGCGGCAACCTACGGCGGCAGTTGGGCCGAGATCGATCGCGCGGCGGTGCGCTGGAACAGCGCCGCGCTGCGCCGGGCAGCGCAGGGCGCGGCGCTCGCGGCGGTGGTCAAGGCGGACGGCTACGGGCACGGCGCGGCGCAGGCCGCGCAGGCCGCGCTCGACGGCGGAGCGGAGCGCCTCTGCGTTTTCGCGTTGCAGGAAGCGGTCGCTCTGCGCGAAGCCGGCTTGCGCGCGCCAATTCTGCTGCTCGGACCACTCCTGCCGGAGCAGATGCAGATCGCCGTGCGGCTTGACCTCAGCGTCTCCCTGCGCCGCGTTGCTGAGGTGGAAGCCTGCGCCGCCGCCGCGCGGGCCGAGCAGCGCCAGGCGGTCGTCCACATCAATGTTGAGGGGGGCATGCAGCGCCTCGGCTTGCCGGCCGGCGAAGCGATCGCCCTGGCTGCCGCCGTGCGAACCCACGACTCGCTCTTTCTAGAAGGCGTCTACACCCATTTTCCCGACGCCGGCGCCGCCGATCCCGCCCCCACCCGCGAGGCGTTCGCGCAATTCCTCAAAACGGCGGCCGTGATCGGCGCGCCGATTCGCCATGCCGCCGCCAGCGCGGCGGCGCTGCGCTTCCCGGAGATGGCGCTGGAGCTAATCCGCCCCGGGATCGCGCTCTACGGGGCCTCGCCTTTCGGGACCGGCGTGCAGTGCGCGCTGCGGCCCGCACTGTCCTGGCGCGCGCCGCTGCTGGATGTACGCTCCGTTCCCGCGGGCGCATCGGTCTCCTACGGCGGTCTCTGGACCGCCCAGCGCGATTCGCGTATCGGCGTCGTCGGCGTGGGCTACGCCGACGGAGTGCCGCGCAGCCTGTGGGATCGCAGCGACATGCTGGTGCGCGGTCGGCGCGCGCCCATCACGGGCGCCATCTGCATGGACCTCACCATGATCGACCTCACCGAGATACCGCAAGCCGCCGCGGGCGATGTCGTCACCCTGATCGGCGCAGACGGCTCCGAGCGGATCCATGTCACTCAACTGGCCGAGCGCGCCGGCATGCTCAGCTACGAAATCCTCACCGGCATCGCCGCTCGGGTCCGCCGGGTCTACGTCTGATTTCGCTCCGCAGTTTGCGCCCTACTTGCTGCGCCTTGTCTGGGCGCGTCGCGCTTCGTAGCATCCTCCCTAGAGGAGGCGAGAATGATCCGCCGTCTAATCGCCCGCGGCGCAGCCGCGCCGGCCCTGCTCCTGCTTGCTCTGCTGACGCTCGCCTCGGCCAACGCGGAAGAGTTGATCCAGGCCGAGCCGCACCCCGGCGGCGTCACCGCCGAAACGCCCCACAACGTGCTGCTCACATTCGATCGCAGCCTCGCGCTTCTGCGCAACGCGCACCGCGCCGAAATCTACGACGCGGCAGGACATCGGGTCGACTCCGGCAAGGCCGAGATTTCCACCTACAGCGCTCGCACTCTGATCATCCCGCTCTCGGAAGACGCCGAAGGCGAACTCGAAGTGCGCTACGCCGTCTGGCTCAGCGGCGGCGACGAACAGCCGACAGAGTTGCGTGGCAGCTACGTTTTCACCGTCGATCCCTCGATCGCCGGCGAAGCGGTACCGGGCGCCGCGGCGGCGGCCGAAAAATCTTCGCAAGGCTTGGTGCTCTGGACGGTCGCGATTCTGATCGGCATTGCATTCGCCGGCGCGCTGTTCTACTTTCTGCGCCTTGCCACCGGCAACGCGCGCAGCAGCCTTGAACCGCTCAACCGCACGCCCTTCGACGACTGACGCTCAAGCGCGCGCGCTTCGTCGTGCCTGCGACGAGCGCGGGTGGGGCGCGGGGCGGGGAAGAGGTTGGGCGCTGGGGGCAGCGAGATACCCGCGGCAAGCGCGGGTATGACGGAGCTTTTCGCGTGGGCGTGACGGAGGTTTCCGCGCGGGTGGGGCGGAGCTTTTTGCGTGGGTGGGGCGGAGCTATGGGCTCGGGTATGACGGAGCTTTTTGCGTGGGTGGGGCGGAGCTTTTTGCGTGGGTGGGGCGGAGCTTTGAGCGCGGGGGTGGCGGAGCTTTTTGTGCGGGGGTGACGGAGCTTTTGGCGCGGGTGGGGCGGAGCTTTTGCGCGGGTGGGGCGGGGCTTTTCGTGTGGGTGGGGCGCGGGAACGGCGGAGGGGGCGTGGGGGCGATGAACCTCTTGCTCCTGCCGGGGATCAGCGGATGCGCTTATGCCGATTACGGTAACAGAACGTGCTTTCTTATTTCCATCACTGCAATGTGTCGCAGATTACAGTTGTGGAAATCTTGCGCCGAGCGCTGCCGCTAATCCTCAGGCTCGTCCTCGAACGACGCGGTGGGGATTGATGCGCGCAGGTTGGCCGACTCGCTGCGGCGGCGCGGCGGCGGCAGCGCCGCGATTCGCTCGCGCAGCGCTCCGACTTCCTCCTGCTCCGCCGGATCGAGGAGCACGGCGGCCAGCCCTGAGTCGCGCAGCGCCTGCAAGTCGGCGTCCGAGATGTCCGCGGGCAGTTGGAGTGCAAACGGCGCGTCGAGCAGGGCCGCGGCGCGGCGCGCGTTGAGCAGATCGCCCAACAAGAGCGGCAGCTCCGGACTCGGCAGGAGCACCATGATTGGCCGCAGCATCGCCAGCGCTTGCGCCTCACCGCGCTTCGGTAGGCGATCATCAAGATTCAGCGCCACGTCGATTTCGGCGTCGACGAGCGCGTCCGCCCGCGCCGCGCCGGGACGGAACAGCACGAACGCCAGGCCCGCATTCCGGGCCGCTTGCACCGCCTCCACGGTCAGTTGCTCAACCTCCAAGCCGCAGAGCGGGCGGTCGACCGTGATCGGCTCATCGGGCGGGGCGCTGAAGAGCTGGATATCGCGCCCCTCGACCGCGCCGCGCGCCGCAATCAGAATCGAAGGCAGCGGCGGTTCTTTGAGTGCGCGAAAGCCGAGCGGTCGGGCCGGCTGGCGCTGATTGCCTTGTCGGATGCGGTCGGAGGGCATCGGCGGAAGCGCTTCCCCTGGCCATACGCGGCGGAGCGCCGCGTGCGAGAGACCAGCCTACCGTGCGATCGGCGAACTCGCCCGCATTCGGCTACCGTTCGGCGAGCGGACACGGAGTGGGCAAGGGGGGACGGCGCGATGGACGCAGGGGAATGGCTGGCTCAGCCTTGGGGCGAGGGAGCGATCGAGTGGGCTTCGGTGGTGCTGCGGATCGCGCTGGGCGTCATCTTTATCGACGCGGGGCTAGGCAAGTTTCGGCGCGGGATCGGCGGCTTTAGCGGCTGGCTCTCCGAGCTCGGCATTCCGATGGCGCGCGCGGCGGGGCCGGGCGTCGCCGCGCTCGAGCTGATCGGCGGGCTGATGCTGCTGGCCGGGCTGCTGACCAGCTGGATCGCGATTCCGCTGGCGGCGAACATGGTCGTGGCGACCTGGGTGCAGAAGTTCAAGAACAACGCGCCGTTCCAGGGCGGCGATGTGCAGGGCTACGAGCTGGATGTGCTGATGGTCTTCGGCTGCGTCGCGCTGATCCTGCTGGGCGGCGGGCCGCTCTCGCTGGATTCGCTGATTCGCTGACCGCGCAGCACGGGCGGTAGCCGCTAGCGCGACGAGGCATAAGCTGAGCGGCGCGGAGGCGGTTGATGGAGCGCTGGGCGGGTTTTGTTTCACGGCGTCCCTGGCGCGTCATATTCGGCTGGGTGCTGCTGGCGGCGGCGCTGATCGCGGCGGCGCAGGTTGCGGGCGGGGAGCTGACCGACACATTCTCGCTGCCCGGCGCGGAGTCTCAACGGGCCCAGGATCTGCTCTCGCGCGAATTTCCCCGCCAGGCCGGGGTCGAGGTCAAGGCGGTCTTCCGCACGCCGCGCGGACAGCTGACGGAGCCCGCCGCGCAGCGGGCGATCAGCGCTTTCCGCGCGCGCGCCGCCGGCATCGACGATGTCAACCAAGTCAGCGACCCCTTCGCCTCGCCCGGCGATATCTCGCGCGACGGCGCGACCGGGCTGGTGCGGATTCGCTACGGCTCATTGGGGCGGGAACTCGATGAGGCCAATGTTGAGGCGCTGCTGGAGCTCGCCGAAGCGCCGCGCGCCGCGGGGTTGATCGTGGAGTTCTCCGGCCCGCCCGTGCGCGAGTTGGAGACGCAGGAGCGGCGAGTGGCCGAGCTGGTCGGCATCGCTTTTGCGCTGGTGGTGCTGTTGGTCGCGTTCGGCTCGGTGCTGGCGGCGGGGATTCCGGTGATCACCGCGCTGGTCGCGCTGGGGCTGGGCAGCCTGTTGATTCTGCTGGCCGCGACGCGGCTGGACATCGTGACGCAGGCGCCGGTGTTCGGCGCGATGCTCGGGATCGGCGTGGGCATCGATTACGCGCTGTTCGTGATTTCGCGTTTCCGCGAGCAGCTGGCGGCCGGGCAGCCGCCGCCCGAGGCGGCGCGGATCGCGGTGACCACCGCCGGGCGCGCGGTGGCATTCGCCGGGATCATCGTCGTGGTGGCGCTGCTGGGGCTGTTCTTCATCGGCATTCCGCTGATCGCCAATCTCGGTCTCTCGGCCGCGTTTGTGGTGCTGCTGGAGATGCTGGCGGCGATTTCGCTGCTGCCGGCGCTGCTGCGGATCGTGGGGACGCGGATCGACTTCCTCTCGATTCCGTTCCTGCGCTACTCGGCCGGGGGCGAGCGCGGACTCTGGTACCGCTTCAGCCGGCTGGTGCAGCGCCGTTCGTGGCTCTGGCTGATCGGCGCGGGCGCGGCGATGGTCGTCTGCGCGGTGCCGCTGCTCAGCATCGAAATCGGCACCGGCGACGACGGCAATCTCAACGAGCGGCACACCTCGCGGCGCGCCTACGACTTGATCGCCGACGCCTTCGGGCCGGGCGTCAACGCGGCACTGGTCGCCGTCACCGAGCAGCCCGCGGGGGCATCGCCCGAGGCGCTCAGCCGCCTGCGCGGCTCGCTGGCGGCGGTGGACGGGGTGGCGGCCGTCGCGCCGCCGCAGGTCAACGCCGCGGGCAATGCGGCCGTGTTCGTGGTCGTGCCAGAAACGCCGCCGCAGGCGCAGGCGACGCGGGCGCTGGTGCATCGGCTGCGCGAGCAGGGCGCGCCCGCCGCAGCCGCCGCGTTCGGCGGCGGCGTCTCGATCTACTTCTCCGGCATCACGGCGATCTCGGAGGACATCACCTCGCAAATGATGGAGCGCCTGCCGATCTTCTTCGGGGTGGTGATCGGCGTCAGCATTCTGCTGTTGATGATGGCTTTCCGCTCGATCGTGGTGCCGCTCAAGGCGGCGCTGATGAACATGCTGGCGATCTCGGCTTCGATCGGCCTGCTGGTGGTGATCTTCCAGTGGGGCTGGGGGCTGGGCATCGTGGGGCTGGACAAGACGGGGCCGGTCGAGTCATTCCTGCCGATGTTCATGTTCGCGATCCTCTTCGGGCTGTCGATGGACTACGAGGTGTTCCTGCTGAGCCGCATCCGCGAGCGCTGGGTGCAGACGGGCGACTCGGCGGAGTCGGTGGCGCACGGGATCGGCGCGTCTGCGCGGGTGATCACGGCGGCGGCGGCGATCCTCGCGGCGGTCTTTCTGGCGTTCGCGGTCTTCGGCGAGGAGCGCGCGATCAAACAGTTCGGCATCGGGATGGCGTTCGCGATCGTGGTCGATGCGACGGTCGTGCGGCTAATTCTGGTGCCGGCGTTGATGCAGTTGGCGGGGCGCGCGAACTGGTGGATGCCGCGCTGGCTGGATTGGCTGCTGCCGAACATCACGATTGATCCGCCCGTCGAGGTGCCGCCGCCGCCGCTTACACCGGCGGCCGCGCCGGTTGCGCCTTTGCCGATCGATCCGCCGATCGCTGAACCTGAGCCGATCGAGCGCGCGCCGCTGCCCTGGCGGGAGTCGACTCAGACGCCGAAACCCGCTGAGACTCCCCCCGAGCCCGTTCAGCCGCCCGCGCCCTCTTCTGCTCCGCCCGAAGCGGCGCCCGCAGCCGCGCCGGCACTCGCGGCGCCTCTCGCTGCGCCCATTGCAGCGCGGTCCGAGCTACTGATCTGGGCCGCGCTGGGCGCGTTCGCGGCGTGCGCATTGAGCGCCGGCATGCTGGTGGGCTCCGCCTGGGCAGCCGCGCGCGCGACGGCCCGACGCTGAGCACTCTCTCAGGAACCCAGCGGGTCGTTGGTGTGGACCTCGACTTGCCACTGGTTGATCGCGCCGGTCGCGCCGTGCGCGATGGCGATGATCCAGTCGCCGCCCGACGGCTCAAGCGGGTTCACATTGACGCTGGCGACGCAGGCGTCCTCCTCGCCGCAGGTTGCCGTCAGCGTGCTCTGGAACACCAGCGCGCCGCTGCCCGCCTCGCTGACCACGATGTAGGCTGTCGCGCCGCGCGCCGCGAAAATCGTCGCCGCAATGTCGAACGAGCCATCGCTATCGGTCACCAGCAGCATCCCATCGCCCGCGTCGAAGCCACGGCTGACCGCAGTCGTGGCCAGCGATTCGCCGTCGCCCGAACCGCGCATGGCGATGACCGGCGGATCCGGGAAGGCGGGGAATTCTTCGTTCACCGCGGCAGCGGCCTGTGCGGGCGCGAGCGGCTCGGGCGCTACATCGATTTGGTCGATCGAGATGAGGTAGCCGCCGGCGCCGGTGATCGAGCCGACCGTGAGCGTGAGTTCGCCGGGCTCGGTCGGGGCGATGCGCAGCATTGCGTCGGTGCCGCTCAGGCCGCCCAGGCCGTCGTCGTCGGCCAGGTCCAGGCCGCCGCCGGCGGCGTAGAGGTAGACATCGATCATGAGGCTCTCGGCGCGCACCTCGTAGACATCGCCGGGGCGGACCGACAGCGTGAAGACGTCGAGGTCGTCGCGCGTGTTGATCAGTCCGAGGCTCTGGCGCTCTTCGGGATTCCACAGGCGGTCGTCGAAGTCTGTCGTCATTGCCGGGGGGGGCATTTGCTCCGATGCGAGCGTGTAACTGACCGGCTCGTCGGCCCCGCTCGAGAGCCACACCTGGTAGGGCGCCACGGTGGACAGGTCGACCACGATCACGGTAGCCGCGCCGCCGCCCACGATTGCCGCTGTATCGATTGTCGCGCCCGTCGCATCAAGCACCGTGACCAGGCCGGGCTCGCTGCCGGTCACAGTCAGCGAAAGCCGCGGGCCCACATCGGCCGCCGTCAGAAACGCCAGCACCTGCTCGCCGGGCAGGACTTCCAGATCCGCGGTGAGCGGTCCTGCTGCGGTCAAGGCGTCAGCCCCCTCGCCCGGCGGGGGCAGCTCCGCGAGCTGGCGGGCGAGGTCGCCGGTTGAGACGAAGAGGCCGCGCGCGGCGAGGCTTCGCGTGGCGAGGCCGATCACGGCGCCGCTGTCGTCCGCCAGCACCAGGCCGGCCTGACCGCCCGGGATTGCGGCGTCGCTGGAGAAGATGGTCAGTTCGGCGCTGAGCCATTCGGCGCGGCGCGAGAGCACGCCGGCGCTGATCGAAGCGCTGGTCGCTGCGTCGAGGCCGCTGAAGCCCACGGCGAAGACATTGGCGCCGATCGGCAGGTCTTCGCCGTCGCCCAAACTGACGGCGGGCAAGCGGCGGGCGAGGTTGGCGTTGATCGGCCCGATTGCGGCGAGGCCGGAGATCGGATCGGCGATTTCGACGGTGATGTCCTCAATTCGATCGCCGTTCGAGAGGGTGACTGCGATGCGCGTCGCTTCGGCGACCGCCGCGCTTTCGACGATGATTCGTCCGTCGCGGGTGACCAGTCCGGTGGCGGCGCGGAGGTCGGTGTCGGTTTCAACCAGGGCGAGGCTGGCGCGAATGATCGAGTAGACGGTGGGAGCGTCGAGCGCGTCGGGCTCCGGGGGGTTGACGGAGCTGCGGGGCGGCTCGGGCGGCGGGGCCGGCGCGGCGTCGTCCGCCGCCTGTTGCTGCGCCTGCTGCTGGGCGGCCTCGTCTTCGTCGTCGTTGTTGTCGATCAGGTCGCAGGCGGAGAGCAGCAATGCCAGAGCGATCAGGGAGGTGAGCAGGAGCGCGCCGCCGCGGGCCACTCGACGCAGCGCCCAACCCGCCCAATCCACCCTGCGCGGCATCCGGGACATCGGAGTAAGTCGGTTCATGCGGATCTCCCTGCAGCGCGGGGCAGTCTGGCCTGCGCCCAACCGCTTGCGCGAGTGTATACCCACACCCGCCGCCGGCGGCGCGATAATGCGCAGACACGCCGCGCCGATGGAGGAGGACCGCAATGCAGTACATCTTGCTGATCAACGTGTCGCCGGAGGGTCTGGACGCGATCGAGCGCGACCCGCTGCTGCCGCTGAAGATTGACCAGAATGTGGAGATGCCCGGGGCTTCGGCGCTGGGCATCTACGGGGTGCTGGGTCCGTACGACTACGTGGCGATCCTGGAGGCGCCGGACAACGATGTGGCGGCGCGCTGGTCGCTGACGTTCGGCAGCCGGCTGAAGGCGAATGTGACGACGATGCCGGCGGTGCCGATGTCGCACTTTGATCACGGGCGGGAGGAGGCGATGGCGGAGTCGGTTGAGCAGCCGGTCGGCGGCGAGCGGGTGTGAGGCGGGGGTGTGGTTCCTGCCTGCGCAGGAATGACGGAGGGGGGCGCAGGGATGGACGGAGGGGGAGGTGTTGGGGGAGGGAGGGATGAGGGGAAGTGGGGGTGTAGGGATGAGGGGGAGTGGAAGTGCAGGAATGACGGGGAGTGGGGTGTTGGGATGGGGAGGGTGGGGAGGTGGGCGATCGGGGGGTGGTGTGGGGCGCGGTATGGGCGGTGGTGGTTGCTCGTGGCCTCTCACCCCCCACCTAACCTCCCCCCTGAGAGGGGGGAGGGATGAATTGGGGAAGGGGTTGAGGTGAGATTGGGGGTGTTGGTGGTGGGGTGGGTGGCGGGTGCGTGGGTTCCTGCCTGCGCAGGAATGACGGAGGGGGCGCAGGAGTGGATTGGGGAGGGGTTGCTGGTGGGTGGTGGGTTCCTGCCTGCGCAGGAATGACGGAGGGGGCGCAGGGATGACGGGGGGTGTGGGGGGTGGAGCCGGCGGGGGGATTCGAACCCTCGGCCTACGGTTTACGAAACCGTTGCTCTGCCACTGAGCTACGCCGGCTGGGTGGAGCGCCGCTGCGGGCGGGCTTGGTTAGCTTACGCCGTTCGGCGCGGGGCGGGGCATCTCATAGGATATTCGGGATGTTTCGGGTGACGATCTGGTCGGGCGACGATGAGTTCGCGGCGCCGCTGATGGAGCCGCTGCAGCGCGGCGGTCTGCAGGTGGAGCGGGCGGCGCCGGCCGAGGGCTGGACGCCGGATCCGGCGGCGAGCCCTGATGTGCTGGTGCTGGACTGGCGCGACGCGGCGCCACGCTCGCGGGTTGATGCGTTTGAGGCGTGGCCGGAGAGCCTGCGCCTGGCGGTGGTCCGCCCGCATGGGATGGATGAGCTGGATCCCTCGCATCAGCTGGACGACTTTGTCGTCGCGCCGCTGCGGGAGGCGGAGTTGGTGGTGCGGGTGCAGCTGCTGCTCTGGCGGCATGGGCGGGCGGTGGGGCGCAGCACGCTTTCGGCCGGGGATCTGCTGCTCGACGTGAGCAACTACCAGGTGTTCGAGGGCGGGCGGGGGGCGACGCTGACTTTCAAGGAGTTCGAGCTGCTGCGCTTTCTGATGACTCACAGCCAGCAGGTCTTCACCCGCGAGACGCTGCTCAACCGGGTCTGGGGCTACAACTACTACGGCGGTTCGCGGACGGTCGATGTGCATATCCGCCGGCTGCGCTCGAAGCTGGAAGCGCGGGGGCGGACCTACATTGAGACGGTGCGGAACGTGGGCTACCGCTTCGCGCTGCCGCTGCGCTGAGCAGCGGGCGGGCAGGAGCGGACACGAGCGGACGGGGGCGGGCGGGCGAATTCATCGAATCGTAACTGCGCATACACGTACGTAACCGCTGCGGCTCATAGACTGCGGGGCAACGCGCGAGGCGCAGCGGCGGACTGCCGCCGCGCCCACGCGATCGGCAACCGTGGAGACGCCGCCGGGGCGCGGCGGACGGAGAGGAAACGCACCGATGACGACGCTGGCCGAAGTGCAGGCGCTGATCCGCGACCAGAACATCACCCGGGTGGACTTGCTGGTGACCGATCTGATCGGGCGCTGGCAGCATTTCTCGATTCCGCCCTCGCGGGTGGATGAGAGTCTGATCGAGCGCGGGCAGGGCTTCGATGGTTCGAGCCTGCGCGGCTTCCAGTCGATCGACGAGTCGGACATGCTGCTGCGCCCGGATCTGGACAGCGCGAAGATCGACCCGACCGAGAGCGTGCCGACGCTGAAGCTGATCTGCAACGTGCATGACCCGCTCACCGGCGAGCGGTACTCGCGCGACCCGCGCTATGTGGCGTACAAGGCCGAGGCCTACCTGGCCCAGAGCGGCATCGCCGACCAGGCTTTCTTCGGCCCCGAGCTGGAGTTCTTCATCTTCGACCACGTGCGCTTCGGCAAGGAGATCAACTCCTCCTTCCACATTGTGGACTCGGACGAGGCGGACTGGAACTCGGGGCGGGAAGAGGATCACCGCAACCTGGGCTACAAGATTCCGCCGAAGCAGGGCTACTCGCCGGTGCCGCCGTTCGACACGCTCTCGGGGCTGCGCTGGGAGATGGCGGAGAAGATGGGTCAGATCGGGATTCAGTTCGAGGTACACCACCACGAGGTGGCGACGGGCGGTCAGGGCGAGATCGCGACCCGCTTCGGCACGCTGCACGAGAAGGCGGACGAGACGCAGTGGTACAAGCACATCGTGCGCAACGTGGCGAAGGCGCACGGCAAGACGGCGACGTTCATGCCCAAGCCGCTCTACGGCGACAACGGGACGGGGATGCACGTCCACCAGTCGCTCTGGAAGGACGGCTCGAACCTCTTCTACGCGGACGGCGGCTACGCGAATCTCTCGGAGACGGCGCGGCACTACATCGGCGGGCTGCTGCGGCACGGGCCGTCGCTGCTCGCCTTCTGCGCGCCGACGACCAACTCGTACAAGCGTCTGGTGCCGGGCTTCGAAGCGCCGATCTATCTGGCCTACTCGGCGCGCAACCGCTCGGCGGCGGTGCGCATTCCGACCTACGAGACTTCGGCCAACAGCAAGCGGCTTGAGTTCCGCCCGCCCGACGCGTCGGCCAACGCCTACCTCGCGTTCTCGGCGATGATGCTGGCCGGGCTGGACGGGATCAGGAACCGGATCGACCCCGGCGACCCGGTGGACACGGACATCTACGAGCTCTCGCCGGAGGAAGCGGCGGGCATTCGCCAGGTGCCGACCTCGATGGAAGAGGCCGTCAAGATCCTGGACGACGACCACGACTACCTGCTCGACGGCGGCGTCTTCACGACCGACCTGATCGAGAAGTACGTGGAGTTCAAGCAGCAGGAGGCGCAGGACGTCTTCCTGCACCCGACGCCGACGGAGTTCTTCCACTACTTCCACATCTAGGCGGCGGCTCGGCCCGAGCGCGCGGGGGAGGCGGGGAGCGACATGGCGCCCGACTCCGAGTACCAGCATGTGCTGCATGCCTGCCGCGAGCATGACGTGAAGTTCGTGCGGCTGTGGTTCACCGACATTCTGGGCTCGCTCAAGTCGGTGGCGATCACGATCGACGAGTTGCCCAAGGCGCTCGAGGAGGGTCTGGAGTTCGACGGGGCGTCGATCGAGGCGTTCGCGCGGCGCGACGAGGCGGACATGGTGGCGCGGCCGGATGCGGAGACGTTCGCGCTGCTGCCCTGGCGGCCGGCGCAACAGCGCGTGGCGCGGATGATCTGCGACATCGAGCGTCGCAGCGGGGAGCCGTTCGACGGGGATCCGCGCGGGGTGCTGCGGCGGCAGCTCGAGTTGGCCGGGGAGCGGGGCTACAGCTGCTACGTCAGCCCGCAGATCGAGTACTTCTACTTCAAGAGTCCCGAGGATCCGACGCCGCTGGACGCGGGCGGCTATTTCGACCTGACGCCGTTGGACGCGGCCAGCGATCTGCGGCGGGAGACGGTGCTGACGCTGGAGGAGATGGGCATCGCGGTCGAGTATTCGCACCATGAAGCGGCGCCCAGCCAGCATGAGATCGATCTGCGCTACGCGGACGCGCTGACGATGGCGGACGCGGCGATGACCTGCCGGCTGGTGGTGAAGGAGATCGCGATCAAGCACGGGGTCTACGCCTCGTTCATGCCCAAGCCGCTGACGGACGAGAACGGGAGCGGGATGCATGTCGATCTCTCGCTCTTCGAGGGCGAGCGGAATCTGTTTTTCAACGAGGGCGCGCCGGCGCATCTCTCGGAGACGGCGCGCGCGTTTGTGGCCGGGCTGCTGGCCTACACGCCGCAGTTCACGCTGGTCACCAATCAGTGGGCGAACTCGTACAAGCGGCTGGCGCGGGGGACGGAAGCGCCGGTGTATCTGACCTGGTCGCGGGCCAACCAGGGCGATCTGGTGCGGATTCCCGAGTATCACCCCGGGCGGCCCGAGGCGACGCGGGTGGAGTACCGCGGCGCGGACAGCGCGACCAATCCGTATCTGGCGTTCAGCGTGATGCTGGCGGCGGGGCTGCGCGGGATCGACGACGGACTGGAGCCGCCCGCGCCGGCGGAGGACGATGTGTACGAGTTGAGCGCGGCGCAGCGGTCGGAGCGGGGCATTGCGGCGCTGCCGCGCTCGCTGGGCGAGGCGATTGACGAGTTCGCGGCCAGCGAGTTGATGCGCGAGGTGCTCGGGGAGCATGTCTGGTCGACGGTGCTGGAGAACAAGCGGCTGGAATGGGAGGCGTTTCGGTCGCAGGTGACGGATTACGAGCTGCGGCGGTATCTGCCTGTGCTCTGAGGGGCTGTTCAGGCTTCCGCTCCCGCCACTCCTGCGCACTCCTCTCTCCTGTCATGGCCGCACGGGGCTCCGTGCAGAACTCGGCGGGATACCCGCGGCGAGCGCGGGTATGACGGAGCTAAAGAGCGCGGGGTATGACGGGGCTAAAGAGCGCGGGTATAACGGAGCTAAAGAGCGCGGGGTATGACGGGGCTAAAGAGCGCGGGGTATGACGGAGCTAAAGAGCGCGGGTATGACGGGGCTAAAGAGCGCGGGTATGGCGGAGCTAAAGAGCGCGGGGTGTGGGAGCTCGGCTAGCGCAGGGCGGCGGCGCTGGTTTCGATGGCCTGCTGGAAGAGGCCTGCGGTGGAGTCGTTGATCACGTCGAAGAGCGGCGTTGGGTAGAGGCCGAGGAAGAAGACGCCCGCCGTCAGCACCGCAATCGCCAGCGCCATCGGGCGGGGCACTGAGAAGCGGGCGCGATCAGTCCCCTCCGCCTCGTAGAGGTACATCTGCTTGATCACCATCAGGTAGTAGTAGAGCGAGACGAACGACGCCGTGATCCCCACCGCACCCAGCCACAGGAAGCCGTTCGAGAAGGCCACCTGGAAGATGATGAACTTCGTCGCGAAGCCCGCGAAGAGCGGCATCCCCGCCAGCGAGAAGAGCCCCGCCGCCAGCACGAACGCGAGGAACGGCTGGCGCTCCGCGAGGCCGCGCAAATCCACGATGTCGTCCCGCCCCGTGCGGTTGTAGAACGCGATGATCGCCGTGAACACCGCGATGTTGGTCGCCACGTAGCCGATCAGATGCAGCACCAGCGCCGACGCCGCGTCCTGCGACTGCCCAATCGTCTCGGCGTTGAGCGCCACGATGCCGACTAACAGATAGCCGACCTGCGAAATCGAGGAGTACGCCATCAGGCGTTTGAGGTTCGTCTGCTGCAGCGCCATCAGGTTGCCGGTGATCATCGTGACCGCCGCGAGGATGGCGACGAACCACGACCACTCTGCCGCCGCCGGCAGGAAGGCCTCGCTGAACAGCCGCAGGAAGAAGGCGAACGCCGCCGCCTTGCCGCCCGCGCTGAGGAACGCCGTGATCGGCAGCGGCGCGCCCTGGTAGGCGTCGGGCGTCCACTGGTGGAACGGCACGGCCGAGACCTTGAAGCCGAGCCCGGCCGTGATCAGGATCAGGCCGATCAGCAGCCCGGGCCGCACCGCGTCCGGATCCGGCAGCGAGCTGTCGCCGCCGACCCCCGCGAAATTGCCTAGTTGCCCGGCGATCGAGCGGATGCCCGAGCCGTCCGGATCAATCGCGCTGTAGGTCGTGCTGCCCGTCACGCCGTAGACCAGGCTGATCCCGTAGAGCATCAGCGCCGATGAGAACGCCCCCAGCAGCATGTACTTCAGCGAGCCCTCGTTCGAGAACGGGTTGAGCTTGTTGAAGCCGACCAGGATGTAGAACGAGAAGGACAGCAGCTCCAGCGCGATGTAGGCCGTGAGCAGCTCGCGCGACGCCGCGAGCAGCATCATCCCCAGCGTCGCGAAGAGAATCAGCCCGTAGAACTCGCCGTGATTCTTCAGCCGATCGCCGGCGAACTGAATCGCCGCCAGCACCGTGAACAGCGCGATGCCCAGGAAGAAGACGCGGAAGAGCACCGTGAAGTGATCCACCGCCAGTACGTTGGCAAAATCGTCGTTGGTGTCCCAGTAGAAGACCGCGGTCAGGATCGCCAGGATCAGCAGCGCCCCGGCGGTCGCGTAGCCCCAGACCTCCTGCCGCACCCGACGGCGGAAGATCAGCGCCCCGGCCACCACCAGCGTGGCCAACGCCGCCAGCACGAACTCCGGCACGATCAGCTGATATTCGAGATCCATCAGCGCGCTCCGCCGCTCGTGGTCTGCGTGTTCCTGCGCATAATCAGTTTCCGATGCCCAGCGTGAAGAGACCGCCGATCTCCTCGACATTTGGGATTTCGCTGACCGTCTGCGCGATGCGGTCAATGAACGGGTCGGGCCAGATGCCCATCGCGATGATCGGCGCGATCAGCACCACGCCCGCCAGCACCTCTTTGCGCGACATCTCCTTGAGGTTCTCCCAGCGCGGGTTGAAGGGCCCGAGCGCCGCCCGACCCATCAGCCGCAGCACGTAGACGGCGGTCAGCGCCGCCGAGAGAATGCCCAGCGCCGCGAACAGCGGGAAGGCGTCGATCGCGCCCACGAAAATGTGGAACTCGGCGATGAACCCACTCAGCCCCGGCAGCCCGAGCGAGGTCAGCCCCGCGATCCCGAAGAAGATCACGAACAGCGGCATCTTGCGGATAATCCCGCCGAAGACCCGAATGTCGCGGGTGTGCGCCTGGTCGTAGACCGCGCCGACCATCGCGAAGAAGAGCGCGGTCATCACCCCGTGGCTGAACATCTGCAGCACCGCCCCGTTGACCCCGATGTTGTTCATCGTGCCCAGACCCATCAACACGAAGCCCATATGCGAGACGGAGGAGTAGCCGATCACGAATTTGAGGTCGGTCTGGTGGATCGCCGAAACCGCGCCGTAGACGGCGGCCACGCCGCCCAGCACGAGCAGCACGGGCATCCAGAAGTCGGTGCCGGCCGGCAGAATCTCCATCCCGAGCCGAATCACGCCGAACGCCCCGAGCTTCATCAGCACCCCCGCGTGCAGCATCGAGACCGCCGTCGGCGCGGCCACATGGCCGTCGGGCGACCAGGTATGGAAGGGGAACAGGCCGGCCAGGATGCCGCAGCCGATCATGAAGAACGGGAAGAAGGTGTTGGCGAAGCCGCGGTCGAACTCCACCCCGCGCAGCACGGCCATATCGAAGGTGCCCATCCCGGCCTCCGCGAAGACCGCGAAGATGCCGACGAAGATCAGCACCGAGCCGCCGACCAGCACCATCGTCAGCTTCATCGCCCCGTATTCCTTGTTCGTGCTGCCCCAGATCACGATCAGCAGGTACATCGGCAGCACCGCCAGCTCGTAGGCGAAGAACCAGAAGAACAGGTCCTGCCCGATGTAGACCCCGTAGACGCCGGTGAACAGCGCCAGGAAGAGGATGAAGAAGTCCTTGGGCCGGTGGCTGATCTTCCACGAGACGAGCACGCCGGCGAAGCCGACCAGCCCGTTCAGCAGCACCAGCGGCGCGGCGATCCCGTCCACCGCGAGGTGCAGCGAAATGCCGTTGTCGCCCAGGAACGCGATGTTCTCGATCCAGGGGTACTGCAGGTCGAACTGGAAGCCGCCCTCGGCGAAGTCGTAGACGACGAACACCCAGATCGAGTCGATCAGCGTGGCGGTGGTCGCGGCCAGCGCGATCCAGCGGATCAGGTTGTGCCGCCCCGAGGGCACGAAGATCATCAGCAGCGCGGCGCCGCCGGGAATCAGCAGGAGCAGCAGCAGGGCTTCGCCAGCGTCCATGTTCGCGCCCCCTCCCCTCTATCCGCCGCCGCGCAGCAGGAACGCCAGGCCGCCCGCCAGGGCGACGCCGACCACCATCAGCAGGGCGTAATCGGGGATCCGGCCGGTCACGTGATAGCGCAGCCAGTAAGCCGCGTAGCGCGTCGCGTCGGCCGGGCCGTTGATGCCGGTGTCGTTGACCACCATCCGGTCGAACCACGCCACCACCCGCGCCAGCGGCAGCACCGCGCGGTCAATCGCCCACTGGTAGGCCTCGTCGAAGTAGAACTTGTTCTCCACGATCGCCGCCAGCCGCGGCTGGAAGGCGCGCAGCGCCTCCGCCCGACGGCTGTTGCGCCCCCAGAAGAACCACCACGCCGCGCCGAAGCCGAGCAGCGAGACGGTCCCCGTCACCGCCGCGATGTCGTTGTGGAAGTGGAACGTCTCCGGCTCGGGGAAGTAGATGTAGGCGTTGATCCCGCCCGGGAAGCCGAACGCGCGCCCCACCTGGTCGAAGGCGAAGAAGCCGACCAGGAAGGTGAGCACGGTCAGGAAGACGAGCGGAATCAGGATGATCGGATCCGCCTCGCGCGCGCGCCGAATCACCGCCAGCACCTTGGGCGGACCGAAGAAGGTGATGATCACCAGCCGCGCCATGTAGAGCGCCGAGAGGAACGCGGCCACGCCGAGCAGAATCGCGACCGCCGTGTTCGCCCCGCCGAGCGTCGCGGTGAAAATCTCGTCCTTCGAGAAGAAGCCGGACAGCGGCGGAATGCCGGCCAGCGCGATGGAGGAGATGATGAACGTCGAGGCGGTCACGGGCATCCGCCACCAGAGGCCGCCCAGCCGCCGAGCGTCCTGCTCCTCCGTCATATGAATCACCGAGCCCGAGCCCAGGAAGAGGCAGGCTTTGAAGAAGGCGTGCGTCAGCAGATGGAACATCGCCACGCCGACCGCGCCCACCCCGAGCGCGACGAACATGAAGCCGAGCTGCGACACAGTGGAGTAGGCGAGCACCCGTTTGATGTCGTTCTGCCCCAGCGCCATGATCCCGGCTAGCAGCGCCGTCGTCAATCCGACGCCCAGCACCACGTTCGACGCGCCGGGCGCGACCTCGAAGACGGGCAGCATCCGCGCGACCAGGTAGACGCCGGCCACGACCATCGTCGCGGCGTGGATCAAGGCGCTGACCGGCGTCGGGCCCTCCATCGCGTCCGGCAGCCAGACATGGAACGGCACCTGCGCGCTCTTGCCCGCCGCGCCGAGGAACAGCATCAGCGTGGCCAGAGTCAGATAGCCGTCGCCCATCACCTGCGGCAGGTCGTTGACCCGGCCCGCCTCCGCCGCCGCGATGATGTCCGAAATCTGGAACGAGCCCGTCGCCCGCCAGAAGAGGATCAGCCCGATGAACAGCCCGACATCGCCCAGCCGCGTGGTGACGAAGGCCTTCTTGGCCGCTTCCACCGCGCTGCGCCGCTCGTAGTAGAAGCCGATCAGCAGGAACGAGCAGAGCCCCACGCCCTCCCAGGCGACGAACATCAGCAGCAGGTTATCCGCCAGCACCAGCGTCAGCATCGCCGCCACGAACAGCGAGAGCACCGCGAAATACCACCAGTAGCGCGGCTCCGCCTTGCCGTGGTGGCGCAGATAGCCGGTCGAGTAGAGGTTGACCATCAGCGCCACGGTCGAGACGACGAAGAGCATCACGATCGCGATGCTGTCCACCGTGAAGCCCAGCCGCACGATGAAGTCGTCGAAGTTGACCCAGTCCGTGCCCGCGTTGGCGATCCCGCCCAGCCCCGCGCCCAGCGAGTCGAGGTGCGACTCGATCACGAAGAAGAACAGGATGAACACCGCCAGCGCCGCGCCCACCGAGACGAAATCTCCGCCGCGGGGCAGGAAGCGCCCGAACGCGAAGAGCACCAGGAAGGCGATCGCCGGAATCGCCGGCAGGATCCAGGCATGTTCGGCCCAGAACACTTAGCGCTCCCCTCGCTGTTGACGACTCGCGGTTACCACTTGAGCAGATTCACTTCGTCGACATTGGCCGTCGCGCGGTTGCGGAAGGTCCGCACCACGATGCCCAACGCCAGAGCCACCTCGGCGGCGGCGATCACGATGATGAAGAAGGCGAACACGATCCCGGTGATGTTGCCGAAATCGATGTGCCCGTAGACCGCGAAGGCGACCATGTTGAGGCTCACCGCGTTGAGCATCAGCTCCACGGAGAGCAGGATCAACACCGCGTTGCGCCGCGTCAGCACCCCCATCGCGCCGATCGCGAACAGCACCGCGTTGACCACCAGGACATGTTCCAGCGCCGGCATCGCTTACTCCTCCTCATCCGGCGAGGCCAGCATGATCGCGCCGTCCAGCGCAATCGAGAGCAGCACCCCGACAATGATGAAGGGCACGATCCACACAGTGAAGATCACGTCGCCGATCTGCTGCAGCGCAATCGGCTGGAAGTCGGCGCTCGATCCGGGCTCCACCCAGTGCGTCGCCACAATCCCGCCGATCAGCGCCGCCAGCAGCCCCGCCGCGGCGGCGATCCCCAGCGGACGGGTTCTGCCGAAGAGCGCCTGCGGGCGCTCCCGCGCGCGCGTCAGCATCAGCGCGAAGAGGATCAGGATCACGACCGCCGAGCCGTAGATCAGCAGCTGCACGAGCGCGATGAATTCGACCGCGAGAATCAGGTAGATGCCCGCCACCCCGGCCAGCGCTGCGATGAAGAACAGCGCCGCGTAGACGATGTTGCCGGCCGTCACCACGCCCAGCGCGCTGACCAGCATCACCACCGCCAGAATCCAGAAGACGACCTGCGTTGCGGTCACACCGTCGCCCACGAGCTCGCCTCCTTTCCCCGTTCCCCGCCGCGCATCAGTCGCCGCCGCCCGCTTCGACCGGCGTGACTTCCGGACTGGTGATCACCCGCGGGCGGGCGGGCGTCGTCTGGATCGTACGGGTCGTGTCGCCTCCCTTGCGCGTGCGCATCAGCCCGTAGACCAGGCCGAAGAGGCCCAGCAGCAGCGCGAACGAGACCAGACCCACCACCCAGTCGGGCCCGCCGTAGGCCAGGATGATGCCGTTGGCCAGCACCTGCACGATCGAGAACGGCAGCAGCACCTTCCAGGAGAAGGACATCAGCTGGTCGATCCGCAGGCGCGGGAAGAGCGCCCGCGAGCCGATGATCAGCACGATCAGCACCGAGGTCTTGACCAGCGTCAGCACAATCTGCAGGCCGAGCCCCACATCCGCGCCGAATGGCCAGTTCCAGCCGCCCAGGAAGATCGAGGAGGCCAGCAGCACGACCAGGAAGAGCGCCGTGTATTCGGCCAGGAAGAACATCCCCCAGCGCATCCCGGAGTACTCGACGAAATAGCCGCCCACGACCTCCGACTCCGCGATCGGCATGTCGAACGGCGGGCGGTGCAACTCGGCCAGCGCGCCGATCAGGAAGATCACGAAGCCGAGCGGCTGGAGCAGAATGTACGGCGTCGTGGTCTGATCGGCCACGATCCCGTTGATGCTGACCGCGGCCGCCACATCCCGTCGGTCGCCAGCCGCCCGGCCGCCACCATCACCACGCTGACCACGATCAGCAGCATCGGAATCTCGTAGGAGATCGCCTGCGCCGCCGCGCGCACCCCGCCCAGCAGCGCGTACTTGTTGTCCGAGCCCCAGCCCGCCATCACCACCCCGACGATGTTCAGCCCGAGCACCCCGAAGACGTAGAGCAGCCCCAGGTTGAGGTCGCGGATGAACCACGTCTCCGTGAACGGCATCGGCACGAAAATCAGGAAGACGGGCACGAAGGCGATGTAGGGCGCGAGCTCGAATGCCCAGCGGTCCGCCGTGCTGGGCCGCACATCTTCCTTGGTCACCAGCTTGAGCGCGTCGGCGATCGACTGCAGCGTGCCGATCGGCCCCGTCCGCGTCGGCCCCACCCGCGCCTGGAAGCGCGCCAGAATCTTGCGCTCCAGGTAGATCAGCGCGAAAGCGTTGATCGTCATCAGCGCCACGATGAACATGACGCGCAGCAGCGCATCCACCCAATCGGGCATGTTCACGCCGGCGAACTGACCAAGTACGAGGAGGTCGGGCATCAGGCGTCGTCCCTGCTGCGCAGACTGTGATACCGCCTGCGGCGGCTATGCGCCATCAGGCCGGCGGGTGCGCGCTGGAGTTGAGCTGCGTGTTTCAGCGGTCCACCTCGCAAAGCACGATGTCGATCGAGCCGAGCGCGACCACCGCGTCGGCCAGATACGAGTTGATCACCTGCGGCCGAAGCGACGACAGGTTGTGGAAGCACGGGCTGCGCATCTTCACCCGCCAGGGCTTGTCCGTGCCGTCGGCGACCATGTAGATGCCGTACTCGCCGCGCGGATTCTCCTGGCGCATGTAAATCTCGCCCGGCTCCGGGCGCAGCCGCGCCGGCAGCCGCTCAGCCACGATCGGGCCCGAGGTCGGCATCTGATCCAGCGCCTGCCGCACGATGCTGACCGACTGGCGCATCTCCTCCAGCCGCACCAGATAGCGGTCGTAGACATCGCCGCGCTCGCCGATCGGAATCTCCCAGTAGAAGCGGTCGTAGATCGAGTAGGGCTCGTCCACGCGCAGGTCGAACGAGACGCCCGAGGCGCGCAGCATCGGCCCGGTCACGCCGTAGGAGATCGCCTCCTCGGCGGACATCGTTCCCACGTCGCGGCAGCGCGCCACGAAGACCTCGTTGTCGGTCATCAGGTTGTCCACATCGGCGATGCCGACCTCGACCTGGTCCAGCACCCAGTTGGCGTCCTCCACGAACGACTCGTGCGGCTCCCAGGCCAGCCCGCCGACGCGGAAGTAGTTGTACATGATGCGGTCGCCGCAGACCGCCTCGAAGAGGTCCTGAATCCGCTCGCGCTCCTTGAACGTCCAGGTGAACGCCGTGCCGAAGTAGCCGACATCGGTGCCGAACGCGCCCATGAACATGAAGTGCGAGAGGATCCGGTTGAGCTCCGAGAGGATCAGCCGGATGTATTCGGCGCGCTCGGGGATTTCGATCCCGGCCAGGCGCTCGACCGCGTTGCAGTAGACCCACTCGGAGTTGAACGCGGCCAGGTAGTCGGTGCGATCCTGGTAGCCCAGCGCACCGCGGTAATCGAGATTCTCCGAGAGCTTCTCGCCCCCGCGGTGCATGTAGCCGATGTAGGGGACCGCGTCCTTGACCATCTCCCCGTCCACGGTCAGCACCATGCGGAAAACGCCGTGCGTGGCCGGGTGCTGCGGGCCGATGTTGATGTTCATGTCGACCGTCTCGAACTCGCGCTCGACGACGACCGGCTCGGTCAGGATTTCGCCCTCGACGGTTTGCTGGAAGGTGGTCATGGCAGCGTCGCCTTCACTCGCCGCGCAGCTGCGCGCGCCGCGCGGCGGCCAGCTCGCGGCCGATCCGAACCCGCTCGGACTGCGCGGCGGCGCGGCCTTCGGGATCCTCCTCGGCGTCGGGGATGGTCGGCAGTTCGGGCGGCGGCGGCGCCGGCGGCCGGTCGTCGCTCGGCGGCGCTGCCGCCGGCGCTGCCGCGGCTTCGGGCGCCGCAGCGCTGGCAGTGGCCGCAGCCGCCGGAGCGGCGGGCGGGGCAGCGCCCTCGGGCCGCGGACCGCCGGCCGGCGGCGCGCCGGCGGCGCGTTCGGCCCGCCGCGCCGCCGCCAACTCGCGGGCCAGCCTGACTCGCTCCGCCTGCTCGGCCCGCTTCGCCTCCCGCTCCTCGTCGGTCAGCTCCGCGTCCGGCTTGCGCTCCGGCCGCGCCGCCGCCGCATCGGCCTCGTCCGCCGCCTTCTCCTGCGGGCGAACCGGCTCCTCCGGCGGGAACTGCTTGGTGAAGTACTCGACGTCGACGCCCTGCTCGATCTCGATCGGCGCGAGCGGGTGGCTCTTGCGCAGCGGGTGAATGTCGAGGTCTTCGTCGAGCAGCAGATTGCGCGGGTCGGGATGCCCGAGGAACTCGATGCCGAACATCTCGCGGCACTCGCGCTCCGCCCAGTCCGCCGTCGCGAACAGATCCGTCGCGCTCGACACCGCCCCACCCTCGCCCGGCAGCCAGCACTTGATCGCCACCGCATGGCGGTGCTCGATCGAGTAGAGGTGGTAGACCAGCTCCAGCCCGCGCTCGATCCAGTCCACCGCGGTCAGATTGCGCAGCAAATTCATCCCCAGCCGCGCGTCGTCCCGCCCCCGCTCCAGCACCTCGTGGACGAACTCCGGCGCGACGGTCAGCGCCACATCATCGCCCTTGGTCAGCGCCGCGTCGAACCGAATCAGCGGCATCACCAGCCGATACGTGTCGGCGATCGAGCCGGGCGGCGGCTCCAGGGCGGTCGTGATCTCGTCGCTCGTGGTGGTCATGGCGCGCGCCGCTCAGTAGCCGCGGCTGCGTTCTTCGACGATTTTTTCCTGCAGCGCGAGCAGGCCGTCGATCAACGCTTCGGGGCGGGGCGGGCAGCCGGGCACGTAGACATCCACCGGCACGATGTTGTCCACTCCCTGCACCACCCGGTCGTACTGCGTGTAGGGGCCGCCGTTGGTCGCGCAGGCGCCCATCGAAATCACCCACTTCGGATGCGGCATCTGCTCGTAGAGCAGCTTCACCGCCGGCGCCATCTTCTTCGTCACCGTGCCCGCCACGATCATCACGTCGCTCTGGCGCGGCGACGGCCAGGGCACGATGCCGAAGCGGTCCAGGTCATGGTTGGCCATGTAGGTGGCGATCATCTCGATCGCGCAGCAGGCCAGCCCGAACGTCATCGGCCAGAGCGAAGACTTCCGCGCAGCCGAAATCAGCGCCTCGGCGGGCGCTTGCATCACCCCCGGCAGCACCACCTTGTAGGGCACGTTGGGCGGCGTGTCGTCCACCGCGGTCAGCCGCATCGTCTCCGGAGAGATGATCACGGGCGTCGGATCGGGCATGTGCGGAGCGTCGGCCATCAGTTGCTCTTCCAGTCGAACACGCCCTTGCGCCAGGCGTAGGCGAGACCCACCAGGAGGGTGCCGATGAACAGAACCATCTGCCAGAGAACCGTGCGGCCGATATCCGAGGTGTCGACCAGCCCCAGGAAGCTCACCGCCCAGGGGAAGAGGAAGACGACTTCGACATCGAAGACGAGAAAGAGCAGCGCGTAGGTGTAGTAGCGCACGTGGACCTGCGCCCAGTTGCGGCCGATCGGCAGCATCCCGCACTCGTAGACCTGCCCCTTGAGCGCCGTGCGCCGCTGCGGTGCCAGCAGCTTGCTCGCCAGCAGCGCGGTCAGCACGAGAATCACCCCGACCGGGATCGCGACCAACACCGCTCCGTAGTTCTCGAAGAGTTCCGACACAGAGCCCCCACGGGGTAATCGGCGCGCGGTCCCCACGCGCGCGCCGCAAGGCGTCTCGCAGGACGCCAGAAGGATCGTAGTCGCGCTACTTGTACAGGGTCAATCTGCCGCCGGCTCGTTCTCCCCCGCAGCCGCCTCTTGACCCGCAGCTCGATCCGGATCGACGCGCCGCTCGTAGCGGAACTCCACCGTCGCGTTCACGTCCTCCAGCGCCCTCTCGCCGCTGCGCCGGAAGCCCAGCCGCTCGTAGAGCCGGTGCGCGTCGTCGAAGCGCGTGTCCGACCAGAGCACCGCGTCGCGGCAGCCCGCGCGACCCGCCCAGGCCAGCGCCTCCAGCATCAGCCGCCGCCCATGCCCCGCGCCGCGCAAATGCGCGTCGAGATAGAGCCGGTGGAATTCCACCGTCGCCGCGTCAATCCGCTCCGCCGCGATCGAACCGACGATCCGCCCCGCCGCGTCGCGCGCCACCCACAGCGCCCCGCGCGGCTCCAGGTAGGGAAACTCCGCCCCGAGCAGGTCCCAGAATTCCTCCTCGGGCGCCCAGCTGAAGCCGTATTCGTCGAACACGCGGTGAATCAGCTCGATCACCGCCGGCGCTTCGGCGCGCCCGGCGAGAGCGATCCTGACCGACTCGTCCGTCATCGCGGTATCTTGGCCGTGACACGGCACGCGCGCCCCGTACACACGGTGCATATGGCGCACACGGCGCGCACGGAGGGAGACTGAGACATGGGACCGCTTGAGGGCATTCGGATCATCGAGTTTCAGGGGATCGGCCCAGGGCCGTTCTGCGGGATGATTCTCTCCGACATGGGCGCCGACATCGTGCGGATCGACCGCGCCGCCAATGTACCCGCCGACGCCCCGACGCGCGCGCCCGGCGACCTGCTCGCCCGCGGCCGACGCTCGATCGCCCTGGACCTGAAGAATCCGGAGGGCGTGGAAGTCGCGCTGACGCTGATCGAGGGCGCCGACGCGCTCTTCGAGGGCTTCCGCCCCGGCGTCATGGAGCGACTCGGCCTGGGCCCTGAGATCTGCCTCGAACGCAACCCCCGAATCGTCTACGGGCGCATGACCGGCTGGGGCCAGGAAGGCCCCTACGCCTCGATGGCCGGGCACGACATCAACTACATCGCGCTGGCCGGCGCGCTCGCGCCGATCGCCCGCAAGGGACAGGCCCCGGTGCCCCCGCTCAACCTCGTCGGCGACTTCGGCGGCGGCGGCATGTACCTCGCCGTCGGCATGCTGGGCGCGCTGCTCGAAGCCCAGCGCAGCGGCAAGGGACAGGTCGTCGACGCCGCAATGGTCGACGGCGCAAGCTCCCTGATCACCTCCGTCCACGGCGGCCTCGCCTCCGGCTTCTGGAACCGCGGGCGCGCCTCCAACGTGCTCGACACCGGCGCGCACTACTACGACGCCTACGAGACGCTCGACGGCAAATACATCGCGCTCGGCTCGATCGAGCCCCAGTTCTACGCCGAACTGCTCGAGCTGACCGGACTCAAGGACGAGCCACTGCCCGCTCAGAACGACCGCACCCGCTGGCCCGAGATGAAGGAGCGCGTCGCGGCGATCGTGCGCACCAAGACGCGCTCCGAGTGGGAAGCCGTCTTCGAGGGCAGCGACGTCTGCTTCGGCCCCGTGCTCGAGCCCTGGGAAGCACCCGAACACCCCCACGCCAAAGCCCGCGGCGCATTCAAAGAGGTCGCCGGCGTCGTCCAGCCCGGCCCCGCCCCGCGCTTCAGCCGCACCGAAAGCGAAATCCAGGGCCCGCCCGCACACCCCGGCCAGCACACCGACGAAATCCTCACCGAAATCGGCCTCAACGGCTCCAAGGCCGAAGCGCTGAAGGCGGGTGGCGCAGTGCGCTAGGGCGTGTTCACACTTTCGTTATAGCCGTGGCGAGCGCGGGTGTGGCGGCGGCGCGCGAGACTCCGTGCTGGTCACGGCGAGATACCCGCGGCGAGCGCGGGTATGACGGAGTGGGGCACGGGTGTGACGGCGTTGGGCGCTGGTGTGACGGTGGCGCGCGAGACTCTGTGCTGGTCACGGCGAGATACCCGCGGCGAGCGCGGGTATGACGGAGTGGGGCGCGGGTATGACGGAGTGGGGCGCGGGTATGACGGCGTGGGGCGCGGGTGTGGCGGCGGCGCGCGAGACTCCGTGCTGGTCACGGCGAGATACCCGCGGCGAGCGCGGGTATGACGGAGCGGGGCGCGGGTGTGGCGGCGTTGGGCGCGGGTATGACGGAGTGGGGCGCGGGTATGACGGAGCGGGGCGCGGGTGTGACGGCGTTGGGTGCGGGTGTGGCGGAAGTGGCGGCGGCTATGCGAGCGAATCAATCCGCTCCGCCAGCGCTGTGCGCTGACGCTCCAACTCTCCCGCCAGCTCTTCCGCCTGGCGCACCACCTCTGGCGGCGCTTTGCTGCGGAAGCCCTTGTTGGCTAGCTTGGCTTCTGCGCCTTTTAGCCGGCCTTCTACCTGCGATAGCTCCTTTTTCAGGCGCTGTCGCTCCTGCTCGAGGTCCACCAGGCCGCCCAGGGGGATTACGACCTCGGCGTCGGGCAGCACTGCTGAGGCGATCTGCTGGCTCGGCGCTTCGGCGCGCGTGGCGGCGATGTGCAGCGGGCGGCTTCGGGCCAGCGTTTCGATTGCCGGCGCGGCTGCGATTAGCGCCTCTTGCAGCGGCTCTGCGCAGACCACCCAGCTTTCGACCCAGCGGCCGGCTTGCACGTTGTAGTCGGCGCGGGTCTGGCGCACTGCGCGGACGATCTCCTGCAGCGCGTTGAACTGCGCTTCGGCGGCCGCGTCGCGCGCGCCGTCGGCTGGTTGGGGGTAGCGGGCTGCGATTAGCGCCTCTTCGCCGCCGCGGTTGGGTAGGCGCTGCCAGAGCGTTTCGGTGATGAAGGGCATCCAGGGGTGGAGCAGACGCAGGCCGTTGTCCAGCACGTGGGCCAGCACGGGCAGCGGGGAATTGTCGCCGGCGCGCAGGCGCACTTTGCTTGCTTCCACGTACCAGTCGAAGAACTCGCTCCAGAGGAAGTCCTGGATTTGCCGCCCGGCTTCGCCCAGTTGGAACTGCGTTAGCAGTTCGTCCACGTTGGCCACGGTCGCTTCCAGTCGGGAGAGGATCCAGCGGTCTTCGAGCGGGGCGGCCGACAGATCTGCGGGCAGCGCGCCTACTGCGGCGTCCGACTGGGCGATTTCGCCCAAGGCGAAGCGCGCGCCGTTCCAGAGCTTGTTGGCGAAGTTCCGCGCGCCCTCGAGGCGCTCGTCGGTCAGGCGCATGTCGTTGCCCGGCGTCGAGCCGGTGGCCAAGGTGAAACGCAGCGCGTCCATCCCGTACTGCTCGGCCTTGTCGAGCGGGTCCACCACGTTGTCCAGGCTCTTGCTCATTTTGCGGCCTTCGGCGTCGCGCACCAGGCCGTGTAGGTAGACGGTGCGGAAGGGCGCGGCACCGATGTTGTAGCAGCCCAGCATGATCATCCGCGCGACCCAGAAGAACAGGATGTCGTAGCCCGTTTCCATCACGCTCGACGGGTAGAAGCGGGCCAGGTCCGCGCTTTGGTCGGGCCAGCCCAGCGTGGAGTGCGTCCACAGCCCGCTGGAGAACCAGGTGTCGAGCACATCGGGATCCTGGATCAGCTCCGCGCGGCCGCATTGCGGGCAGGCCGTGGGATCTTCGTGCGCCACGATCGGCTGGGCGTCGTCGCCGATCGTGATTTCGCCGTCGTCCGCCCTGATGATCGCCGCGGCGTCGCAGACGCGGCAGTACCAGGCCGGGATTCGGTGGCCCCACCAGAGTTGGCGCGAGATGCACCAGGGGCGGATGTTCTCCATCCACTGGAGGTAGACGGAGGTGGAGCGCTCGGGGACGATTCGCACCTCGCCCTCGCGCACCACGCGCGCCGCCTCGGCGGCCAGCTCGGTCGTGTCGACGAACCACTGATTGGAGACCAGCGGCTCGACGGCGACTCCGCTGCGCTGCGAGTGGCCCACGTTGTGCAGATGGCGCTCCGTCTCGACCAGGTAGCCGTCCTGGTCCAGGTGCTCGACGATTCGCTTGCGCGCGTCGTCGCGATCCATTCCCACGTAGATCCCGCCCTCGGCGGTGATCGAGCCGTCCCAGTCCACCGCCCGAATCGGTTCCAGCCCGTGCCGCTCGCCGATTTCGAAGTCCAGCTGGTCGTGCCCCGGCGTGATCTTCAGCGCGCCCGTGCCGAAGTCGGGGTCGACCGCGGCGTCGGCGACGATCGGCAGCAGCCGCTCGAAGCCGCGCAGCGGCAGCCGCACCTGCCGTCCGTGATGCGGCTGCCAGCGCTCGTCGTCCGGATGCACGGCGATCGCCACATCGGCCGGAATTGTCTCCGGCCGCGTCGTGGCGATCGTCACGCCATCCGCCAGCTCGTTGCCCCGCTCATCCACGAAGGGGTAGCGCACGTGCCAGAGGTGGCCTTCGCTCTCCTGGTATTCCACCTCGACATCGGAGAGCGCCGTCATCATCTGCGGGTCCCAGTTGATGATTCGCGCGCCGCGGTAGATCCGCCCGTCGTTGAACAGGTCCACAAATGTCTTCCGCACTGCGCGGCGCGGCGTGTCGTCGAGCGTGAAGACGGAGCGATTCCAGTCGCACGACGCGCCCATGCGGCGCGCCTGGTCTTCGATCCGGGAGCGGTAGCGATGCACCCACTGCCAGACCCGCTCGACGAACGCGTCGCGGCCCAGGTCGTGGCGCGTCTGCCCTTCCCGCGCCAGCTGTTGCTCGACCACGCTCTGCGTCGCGATTCCGGCGTGGTCCACGCCCGGCAGCCAGAGCGTCGGATCGCCGAGCATGCGATGCCAGCGCACCAGGGCGTCCTCGATCGTGAGCGTGATCGCGTGGCCCAGGTGCAGGGCGCCCGTCACGTTGGGCGGGGGCATGATGATCGTGAACGGTTCGCGCGCCTCTCCGCCCGGCCCCGCCGAATCCTCCGGCGTCGGCGCGAACCAGCCGCCCTCTTCCCAAAAGCGGTAGATCGCCTTTTCGTGCGCCTGCGGGTCATAGGCGGGCGGCAGCTGGGCGTCGGGTTGGGCGGTGCTCACGGGTTGCTCCAGATTCTTCGCCGCGCCCAGTCGCGCGGCGGGGCAGGCATTTCGGTGTCGCCGGAGTGAGGGGAGTTTCGGGCCCGACCGCCGCGGCTGTAACCGCGGCCGCCGGACCTAGCCTACGGCTACGACGACAGAGTCGATCACTGCGGCGTCGGGCTCGGCGGGCTGCTGTTCGGCGCGGGCGTGTGCGCGGCGCCGCGCGGCCAGCTCCAGCTCGCGCAGCATGTCCAGCCCGCGGCGGGTATCGCTCGCCACCCGGGCCGGGTCCTGGCGT
The DNA here is from genome assembly GCA_965203165.1 of Dehalococcoidia bacterium. Classification (GTDB taxonomy): domain Bacteria; phylum Chloroflexota; class Dehalococcoidia; order Bin125; family Bin125; genus CATQGW01. The sequence continues at coordinate 1,984,747 of OZ241849.1, read as the reverse complement.
TCCACGCGGTTGCGGAACAGCCAGTAGGTGAAGGCCTGCCACTCCTGCTGGGTAATCCGATCGGTCAGCGGCCGGTCGGTCTGCTCGCGGAATTGGCGGAGCAGGTCGTCCTGGGTCGCGCCGTAGATGCGCGCGTGCGCGTCCCGCTCGGGGTCGCGGCGACCGTGGCTGAACGTGACCCCGCTGCTCTCTTTGTGCAGCGCGCGCTCGACGGCCAGATGCAGCGCCTGCTCGACGCGCACGCCGTAGAGAAAGTTGAGGTGCGCCCAATATTTGGCCGGCCCGATTCGCTCCTGGAACTCGTCTTCGCTCAATGTCTGTGGCGGGGTCTCCTCGGTCAGCAGCGCATCGACCTGATCGGGCGGCAGCAGGTCGGCCGGCATGGCGTCGCAGAGCCGCTCGCAGAGCAGCAGCCAATCGAACGCCTCGCGCTCGATCAGGTAGACGTACTCGCGCCCGTCCACGATCTCGCGGGGGATGTCCCAGCGCCCGATCGTGTCCAGCAGCGCCTCGAACCACGGCTGGCCGGCGCGCAGGGCGAGCTCGAAGCCGATCAGGTAGGCCTCGGCGTCCAGCGTGGTCGGGTGCTGCGCGTGTTCGGCGTCGTCGGGCAGCTCGGCGAACCCCGCGCCGCGCAGCTGGTCGGCGTCGGTCTGGTCGACCAGATTGGGCAGTTCTATGCCGCTTGACCGTGGCATCGCTTGTATTTCTTGCCGCTGCCGCAGGGGCAGGGCTGATTGCGTCCGACTTTGGCGCGGCTCACGGTGGCGGTGGCCGCGCCGGCCGGGCTGGACTGCCCGCCCGACTCGCGCACGTTGCGCGCGCCCACGGCGTCGGCGGCGCTGCGCACGGGGGCAGCGCTGGGCGCCTGGAATCGCGCCGTGCGCGCGCCGCGTCGACCACCGCGCCGGCCGCTGCTTTGCCCGCCGGCCGCCGCGCCGTTCGATGTCTGCTGCGCCGCCTGTTGCTCGCTCTCCGCCGCCGGCTGAGCCGGCGCGTGCAGCGCCGCGGCCACTACATCGCGGCGCACCGCCGAGACCAGCTGGTCGAACATGTCGAACGCTTCGCGCTTGTAGGTCACCAACGGATCCTGCTGGCCGTAGGCCTGTAGGCCCACGCCCTGCCGCAGCGAGTCGATCTCCGTCAGGTGGCGGATCCAGAGGCGATCCATCGCGGTCAGCACCACCGAGCGCAGATTGAGCCGCCAGGACTCCGACTTCAGGCGCTCGCCCAGTTCCTCCAGGCGCTGGGCCGCGACTTCGCTCAGCGCGTCCAGGCACTCATCCAGTTCCGCGCCGTCCAGATCGTCGAGATCCAGGCCCTCCAGCGGCATCAGCTGGGCCGCCTCTTGCCAGAACTCGTCCGCCACGCTGCGGTCCCACATCGCGTCGGCGAATGAGCCGCCCAGCTCCTCGATCGTCTGCTCGGCCATATCCGCGGCGATCTCGCGCAGGTCTTCGCCGGAGTTGAGCACCTTGTCGCGCTCGCGGTAGATCACATCGCGCTGGCGGTTGATCACGTCGTCGTAGTCGACCAGGTGCTTGCGAATGTCGAAGTGATACGCCTCCACCTTGAGCTGGGCCTGTTCCAGCGCCTTGCCGACCATGCCGGACTCCAGCGGCGTGCCGTCCTCCAGGCCCACTTTCTCCAGCATTCCCGGCAGCCAGTCGGGCGAGAAGCGCTTCATCATTCCGTCCTCGAAGGAGACGTAGAAGCGCGACGAGCCGGGGTCGCCCTGGCGGCCTGAGCGGCCCCGCAGCTGGTTGTCGATTCGCCGCGACTCGTGCCGCTCCGTGCCGATCACCGCCAGCCCGCCCGCCTCCGGCACGCCCTGGCTGAGCTTGATGTCGGTTCCCCGCCCGGCCATGTTCGTGGCGATCGTCACCGCGCCCGGCTCGCCCGCGCGCGAGATGATCTGCGCCTCCCGCTCGTGCTGCTTGGCATTGAGCACCTCGTGGCCCACGCCGCGGCGCTGGAGCATCTTCGAGAGCCGCTCCGACGTCTCCACCGACGCGGTCCCCACCAGCACCGGGCGCCCGGCCGTTTGCAGCCCGCTGATTTCCTCGATTACCGCGTCGAACTTCGCCTGCTCCGTGCGGAACACGAAATCCGCCTGGTCGTCCCGCACCATTTCCCGATTGGTCGGGATCACCACCACCTCGAGCGAGTAAATCTTGTCCAACTCCTCCGCTTCGGTCTCCGCGGTGCCCGTCATTCCGGCCAGCTTCTCGTACATCCGGAAGTAGTTCTGATAGGTGATCGTCGCCAGCGTGACCGACTCCCGCTCGACGCTCACGCCTTCCTTGGCCTCGATTGCCTGGTGCAGACCCTCCGAATAGCGCCGCCCGTCCATCATTCGCCCGGTGAACTCGTCGACGATCACCACTTTGCCCTGCCGCACCACGTAGTCGCGATCGCGCTCGTAGATGAATTGCGCTTTCAGCGCGGCGTCGAGGAAGCGGGTCAGCCGCGCGTTTTCGCCCTCGAACAGGTTGTCGATCCCCAGCAGGCTTTCCACCCGCGCGATGCCGGCCTCGGTCAGCGCGACCGTGCGCGACTTCGGCTCCGGCGTGAAGTCTTCTTCCGCGCGCAGGCTGCGCACCAGGTTGGCGAACACGCGGTAGGTGTCGAGCGACTCTTCGGCCTGCCCGCTGATGATCAGCGGCGTGCGGGCTTCGTCGATCAGGATGTTGTCCACTTCGTCCACGATCGCGTAGGCCAGCGGGCGCTGCACTTTCTCGTCCGGGTCCAGCACCATGTTGTCGCGCAGGTAGTCGAAGCCGAACTCGTTGTTGGTTCCGTAGGTGATGTCGGCGCGATAGGCCGCCTGGCGCGTGCAGGGCCGCAGCATGCGCAGATCGCCCAGCTCGCGCCGACGCCGGCGCTCCTCGGCGTCGAGCTGCGAGTCCTGCTCCGAATCTTCCGGCGTGTGCTCCACGGTGGGGTCGAAGAGGAACGCGGCGCGGTGCTGCAGCACGCCGACGGAGAGGCCCAGCGCGTGGTAGATCGGCCCCATCCATTGCGCGTCGCGCTTGGCCAGGTAGTCGTTCACGGTGACGAGGTGCGCGCCGTCGCCCTCGAGCGCATTCAGATAGAGCGCGAGCGTGGCGACCAGCGTTTTGCCTTCGCCGGTGCGCATTTCCGCGATTTTGCCCTGGTGCAGCACCATTCCGCCGAGCAATTGCACGTCGTAGTGGCGCATTTCGACCTGGCGGCGGGCCGACTCGCGCACCGCGGCGAAGGCCTCGGGCAGGATGTCGTCGAGCGAGGCTCCGTCTTCCAGCCGCCGGACGAACTCCGCGGTTCGCCCCCGCAGCGCGTCATCGTCGAGCCGCCGGGTCCGCTCTTCCCATTCGTTGACGGCTTCGACCGCCGGCGCAAGGCGCCGCACCTCGCGCGAGTGCGCGTTGCCGAACATCCCCCGCACCCGGCTCAAGAGGGCCATCGGATCCGTTCCCCGCAGAACGCGCCCGAAACGGGCGCACAGACTCGCTCTCCAGCATATCGCGCGCGCCGCCCAATGCGCTCAGGGGCAGCAGTTGCACTCCCACTCACCGAGCTGCCGGCCTCCCACCGCTAGCCAGCGATCATCAGGCGACCACTGCGTCTGGCGAACGCGGCGCCACTCTACAAGCGTGCGGTAGGACTGCATCAGCGCGCCGCCGCGCCCGTAGATCCGAAGCCCTGCAAGGCGCTGTCCCCCATCCAGTCCGTCAGGCTGCTCATTCGCCTCGTAGCTCAGGAAGACGAAAAGTTCGCCGTCGGACGACCAGTCCCACGGTCCGCCGCACACGTGCCTGTCGAGCGCCTCGGCCGAGACATCAGCCGCGGCCCGTTCGTACGTATTCGGCTCCGCGGCATACAACGGCAACTCTGCATAGCCGCCGTCGCTAAACCGCGCGATCACCTGTCGGCCGGTAAAAGCCAACCCCCTGCGCCACTCCCACAAGACGTGCGCGTCCGCGCCCGTCTCGACCACCGCAATTGCCCGCGCCTCACCCTTCGGCGCGATGACCACAAGCTCCGACTGATCCGGCGGGGCTGTCCGCAACATCTCGCCGCCAGTCTCTTCCAGCGCCTCCAGCCGTGCCAGAGCTCCCGCCGCCGGCCCGAACATCGCCCACCCATCCTCCTCCGACCAGGCCAGAATTCTGGCCGACGCGCCGCGATCCGCATGCGATACCTGGATCCGGCCGGCGTACTCGTAGGCTTCGGGAAAGGAAGCCGTGCGAAGCTGCGAGCCGTCCCGGCGAACCGCCTGCATCCACTCAGGGTTGATGTCTGGAGCGTCCCAACGCATCAGCGTTTCGTCGTCCAGCCAGTACCAATATCGCCGCCACCGCACCCCCGCAGGCGTTGTGGGCGGAAGCTCGTTCCGTCCCTCGTCAACCGAGATCACCGACCAGGCCAAAGAAAAGTCGGGAACTTCACCGCGCGAAAATTCGGCTCTCGGCACGAGCAGGAAGCGGCTGTTCGGCGACCACGTTCCAACCCGGTAACTGACCGCGAACTTGCCGGCTGGCGCTGGTCGCAAGCTCGCCCGCGGCGTGCGCACTGATGGACCACCGTCGGTTGGCATGATCAACACATCGAACGGAATGTAGCTGTCGAGCCCGCAGTCGCCCCAGCCGTTCCCGCACACCGCTACCGCGAGATAGCGTCCGTCGGGCGACAACGTTGCATCGCCCCGCGGACGGGGATGCAGCTCGAGCTCTCCGCGCGCCGCATCGTAGCGCCAGTACGCATCTTCCTGAATCCCGACCAACGAACCATCCGCCGTCCACCTCATATCGAGCGCCGGCGGGAGGTACATCGGCGCTCGACCGTCCGACTCCCTGGTCGGTATCAAGGCCGTGAACTCGCCGATGAAAATCGGCAGGTCGTCAACATCCAGGTCGGCATCCAGCAAATCGACCTGTTCGGCCGACGCCCACAGCACGTTCGGCGTATCCCACTGCGAGTACAGCGCGACCCAGTGATCATCCGGCGACCGCCCCACCACAGACCTGTTGCAATGCCTGCTGGCGGGTTCGCAGCCTCGCCAGGGTTGGGCCGGAGCCGAAGCGCCGTCAGCGGCGGGGCGCGCATACAGCTGAACCTGCTCGCCGTTCGGCGCTGCCAGAATCGGGCTCACTCGCCGCACCGGCAAGCCTTCAATCGTCTTGCGCAGAAGCGCCAATTCGTCGCCGAGCCGCAGCCACCCCGCAGCGCCGCCCTCAAGCCGAACCAGCAACCAGGGATCCGGTCCGGGCGTGATCCAGCGAAGCACGACCCTGTCGCCCGCCTCCAACCGCCTCACAACCGGCCAGCCCAACCCCGGCCGCAGCCGCGCCACCACCGGCGCATCGAGAACAAGCCACTCCTCAACAGTCAGCGCACCCAGCGCCGCCAACTCCCCGTATGGAAATGGCGCCGGCTCATCGGCGTGCGCCGCGCTTGGCAGCAGGAGCATCGCGGCGATGGCTGCCGCGACTGCGACCCGCGCACCGACGTTGCTCACGCCGCGCCTCATGACCACCACTGACAGCCGGAGCCGCGGCCGTGCGGACCGAGGGCGAGCCAACGGCCATCAGTTGACTGTTCCGCCCGGCGATTGCTGTGCTGCCCCACTAAATCTAGATGCGTGCGGAAGGTGCGCAGCAACTCGCCATGTCGGTTGTAGATGCGGATCTGGCCGGTCATCCCATGGCGCGCGGCGAGGCCGTCCGGTGCGTAGGCCATCGGCTGGTCATCCCCACTCCAGTACTCGATGTGGTCAAAGAGCTCGATCAACAGCTCGTCTCCGCCGCGTCGCCACTCGCTCCGCGATCCGCCCCGGTTCCCGCAAGCGAAGCCGTCGAAACCATCTCGCTGAATCGCGGCCGTCGAGAGCGGATCGACATGCACCAGCCAGAGCCCCGCGATCGGCTCCGCGCCCGGCGCGCCCCAATCCAGCAGCAGAAACGCGTCGCTCCGCGGCGACCAATGCGCATCCTGTACGAGGTGGCGTCCTCCTTCGCTATGCGGTATCTCCGTGAGCGACTCATCACTCGCGCGATACAGCCAGGCCCGATTGTCCTCCGGTTCACCCGAGGATCCCCTGCCGACGAAGGCATATGACCGATCGGGCGACCAGTCAAGCCTCGCCTCGCGGCGCAGCCCGGGCAAGAAGCGCCTCTCCCACGGGTATTGCCAGGTCTGCGTTGTCTCGTTGAGCAACTCGCCGTTGAGCGCGAATGTGTAGATGCGTTCGCCGCCGCCCTCCCGAACTGGAACTGCGTACTCGACCGCGTGCCCTCGCTCCTTCGCCCAGAACACGGACGGGTAGCGCCACACATCTTCCTCCAGCCAGGCGGCGGGAATGCGGTGACTCTCGCCATCAACGGAAATCGCGCTGTAGTCAGGCGCATCGCCGTACGAGGGGATCAGCAGGTAACGTCCGTCGGGCGACCATCGGCCAAAGGGCGACGTAAACGGACGGGTTTCGATCGGCCGCTCCGCCCAGTTTCGCGAGTACACATCCCGAAACATCGCCGGCTCGCCCCCATCCATCGGCAGAATGGTCACATCGTGAGGCCCGAGGCACTCGAACCAGTCGCCGTCGCAGCTCAAAACCGCGAGATGCTCGCCGTCGGGCGAAAACACCGCGGCGCCGGGCGGGCGCGCGAGGCTGACCATCACACCGCTGGTCGGGTTGAAACGCCAAACGCGCTCCGCGTCGAATCCGTGAATTGCGCCTGTGGGCGTCCAGGTCCATTCCTCTGCCGGCCCTGCCAACCGCGCCGCGCGGCCTGCCGGATCGCCCAACGGAATCACCGACACCCCGCGCCCGAGGAAAATCGGCAGGTCGACGACGCTGACATCATTCGCGGTCAGCGTAATCTCGCTCGCGCTTGCCCAGACCACCGCCGCGTTCAAAGTCGCCGTCGACGCCAACGCGGCCCACTTCCCATCCGCGGAGCGGCCGAAGACGCCGAACGGGCCATCAGCGCGCGACAGCGTGCTTGCCGGCGGCGAGCCCGGCCAATCGAACACGTCGAGCACTGCGGCCCGCGGCCATGCGCGCAGCGCACCTGCTTCTTCGGCCGGCAGACTTCTGATTCTCGGCGTTGAACCCGCAACATCCGCCCGCGGCAGCCAACCCGCCGCACCGCTCGGCAGCGCGACTCTCAGCCACGCCCCGCCGCCCGGAGTCGCAGCCAGCGCCGTCGCCCAATCCCCCGCCTCAACCTCTGCAACCGCCGGCCAATCCGATGCCGGCCGCAGCCGCACCGCGGTCGGCTCGCGCGCCACTACCCGCACGGGCGCTTCCGCCGCTGCCAGCGCCGCCAACTCCCCGTACGGAAACGGCTTAATCTCCGGACTATCCGCAACTGCCGCCCCGCCCAGAGCGAGCGCAATCACGACGGCAACCGCAGCAGCAACACCTCGCAGCATCGAATCGCCCCCTATTCCCCGCCCGCGCATCCGCTGGGCCCGGTCCACCGCTGCGGCCCGATCGCGATCCAGCGACCATCAGTCGACCATTCCGCGCGCACCACGCTTTCCAGCCTTCCACCGAGCGTTCGGAACCCGCGGACAAAGCGCCCGAACCTGTCATAGATCTGAATCTCCGTTGACGAAAACCCGACAAAACCGCCCGGCAGCGCGCCCAGCCCGTCGTGATCGTATGCCTGCTCGAACAGCGGCTGCGACAGCTCCACGGCGAACTGCTCGCTGTCGGGCGACCAGTGCCACTCCGCCCCGCAGACAAACCCGAACCACTGGCCGACACCCAGCCTGACTTCTACGACCGCAACCGGGTCAAGATCCACCACGAACAGCTGCCCGAGCCGGCTCATTCCCCGTCCTGTGCGCAGCAAGAACCGTTCGCCATTAGGCGCCCATTCGATGGTTGCGCCACTCCCCCGCGCGCATCCGGCGCTCGCGCCCGGCAGGGGAATTTCAACCGCCGAGTTCGCCGCCGCCTCATAGAGAAACAGCTTGCCGCTGTACGTTTCGCAGATCGCGGCCCGCATTCCGTCAGGCGTCCACTGGACCCAGTATCCCCTCTGCATTTCAGGCAGCCCTTCAACCGGAGCGATTTCGCCCGAGTCCAGGTTGACCGCGAGCCACCCATGCGAGCGCGACACGATCAAATCCACGGCTGCTCCGTCCGACCGCCGCGAAAAGCTGGCGAACTCCGGCAACGAAATGGTTCGCAGCGCCTCCCCGCGCGCGGATGCGACCCATATGGTCTCAGCCCCGCGGAACACGACCTGTCCGTTGGGCAGCCATTCCCAATCCCGCTGATACCCGACCGGCGCTTCCTCCGGCAGAGCAAAGACCTCACCCTCCACCGTCACGATCGAAGCCACGCCCGCCTCGCTGCGCCAGTCCAAACCATGCCAGTCCAAATGCACACGCGGAACCAGCAGAGCGCGGCTGTCCGGCGACCACTTCAGATCGTCGCGGTACGACTGGTAAAAGCTGGACGGCGCATCGCTCCACCACGGCGAGTACACGTCAGCGACGACCATCGGCTCACGCCCGTCAACGCCGGCAATGACCACGCCCCATGCCTTGTCGTCGTCGTTCTGTTCCCATGTCTCCCACGCGATGTGCCTGCCGTCGGGCGAGACCATCACGTTCCAGTTCCTGCTGTGAATCGCCCTCCGCTCTCCGCTCGACGGATCAATCGCCCAAAAGCCCGCATGCGCATCGACCAGACTGTCCAGCGGAGCTCGATCAACAACGATCTCGCCGTCAGCCGTCCACCACCACTCTCTCCCCGCAAACGGGAAGTAGAGCGTCGCGTCGGCCTCTTCCTTGTTCAGCGCCAACACCGTGAGGCCCCCACCGACAAAGATTGGCAAGTCCGCGATCGACGCCCCGTCAGTCGGCTCGCGCTCCTCGTCTTCGCGCATCCAAACGACTGGCGGCGTGAAACCCTCGTGCATAATCGCCGCCCAGTCCCCATCCACCGATCGACCAAGCAGCGGACGCGGCCATCCGGTGTTCTCGCTGCTCCAGCTCGTTCTATTTAGCGTCAGTCCGCTGAACGGACCGTCGGGCCAGGCGCGGATATCGCCTGTGAGCAGTGCGTAATCCGTTGTGATTGGCCGCGCAGACCCAAATGGCAGGCGAGCGATGAGCGCGTCTGGAGCGTTCGTCGCGGCCAGCTGAATCCAGCCTGCTTCCCCATCGGCCAGCTCAACCCGCAGCCACGGATCGCCGCCCGGCGTGATTGCCGTCGCCGCAAGCGATTTGCCTGCCTCAACCTCCGCCAGCACAGGCCAGTCGAGCGCCGGGCGCAGCCGCACGAGCGCATCGCTGCGCAGCAGAATGCGCGGTGCCGCCTCCGCCGCCGCTAGTTCCATGAGCGCAGCGACGGGAAGCAAAACCGGCGTGCGCACGAGCGGCAACCATTCGATGCGGCCTGCCGTGACCTCCACAGCTGCTGAGCGCAGCCAGCACACGCGGCCGGTCCTCAGACGCACGCGCAGCCATGGCGCGCCGCCCGGCGTGGCCGCCGTCGCTACCAGCTGCCGCCCGGCTCTCACCCGCGCCACGACCGGCCAGTTTCCTCCGGGCCGCTCGTGCGCGGTCGCAGCCTCGCGCAGCGTGATCCTGACAGTCCTCGGCGCTTCCGCCGCTGCCAGCAACGCCAACTCCTCGTATGGAAACGGCGCCGGCTCCGGCCTATCCGCAACTGCCGCCCCGCCCAGAGCAAGCGCAATCGCGACGGCAACCGCAGCAGCAGCTCGCAACATCGAATTGCCCTTTCTTCGCGCGTCGCGCGGCGACTTGAATCGCCGGCGGCTAATGACCGAGACTGCATTCAAGCGGACTGGGCGTACGCCCGCCCACTGCCAGCCACTGACCGTCGGGCGACCATTTCGCCTCCATCGCGCTGTTCACGCTGCCGCCGCCCAATGTCCGAAAAGAGCGCACGAAATTGCCCGCTCGGTCGTAGATCTGAATCTGCGAGCCCACAGCTCCGAATGCGAATCCCGCCAAGCCGTCGCGCCGATACCACTCCTCCCCGCGCTGTTCGTAGTATTCGCGGAGCTCGACCGTGAAGCGCTCGCCGTCCGGCGACCAGTTCGTCTGCCCACCGCAAACGTATCCGTCGCCAAATTCCGGATTCCACTCGTCCGCCTCGATGCGCAGGTCGGTCTCAATCCACTCGCCCGAAGCGAACTCGACGACATAGACGCGCACATCGTCGCGACTCCCGGCGCGCAGCGCCAGCCGCTGCCCCGATGGCGCAAAGTGAAATCCTCCACCGATATCGCCCACGCTCTCCGGCACAGCGAGGCGCGCCGCCGCTCCGGTCGTTCCGTCGAACAGCAGTAATGTGCGGTTCTCGTCCGCTCCGATTCGATAGACGAAACGCCGACCGGTCGACGGCTCGGCGAACATCGCAGCCGACTCGGAAATTTGCAGCGGCGCCGTTGCGCCTGTCTCCAGGTCGAACAGGCGCCAGTCGCCCCCATTCGACCAGACAGCCGCCTTGAGCGCCGCCCAGGGGTGGCCCTTGCCCGTCCTGAACCAGCGAAGCCCCGAGAGCGCATCCGGGAGCTCCAGCTCGCGGAGCGGCACGCCGTCCGATGTTGCCGCATACAACGTTGCCACATACCGCTGGGCATCCCGAAGCCACGCACGCATCAACAGCGTGCCATCCTCTAGCCAGACCCAGTATTGCCGGGGCTCGAGCCCAAATCGCGGCATTGGATAGTGTTCGCCGCCGACATTGATCACGGAATATTCGACAGCAAAGCCGGGCCAGCCGCTGTCCAGATCCTCCGGCGCGAGCCAGGTCAGCAACGCCCTGCCGTCCGGCGACCACTCGCCCACCGCGTACGGCGTGCCGAACTTTCCTCCGACGAGCAGATTGTACGCATCCCGGACTCGCTTCCAGCCGCCTCCGTCGGTCGGAACGATCACGATGTCGAACGGCGCCTGTCTCGCTTTCCCGCATTCGGTCCAGGCGTTCGAGCACGACGCAATCGCTGCGTGTTCGCCGTCGGGCGCGAGCGTCGCAGCGCCCGCAGGGCGCGGATACGTCTCCGTCGTCCGCTGCAACGGGTCGTAACGCCAGATCGCACGCTCTCCAACGCCGACCACCTGGTTATCGGGCGTCCACGCCCAATCAGCCGCCGCAGGCAGCACCGCTGCCTGGCCAGCCGCACTCGCGCCCGCCGGGACGAGGGTGGTCCCGTGCCCGACGAACACGGGCAAATCCGACACGGCGATATCCGACGCCGACAGGTCGAGCTGGTCGGCCGGCGCCCAAGCAACCTCGGGCGGCCAGCGCGAGTAGCTCAAGGCGACCCATCGGCTGTCCGGCGATCGCCCGGCCACGGCGCGTGGCCGATCGCTTGCGCACAGATTGCCGGTCGTTGCGCCGCCCGGCCAGGCGCGCAGCGAGGCGCACTCGCTCGCCGGACCTGCCAGGAGCGCTGGCGCGGAATGTAGGACCAGATGCTGGGCCGACGCATTCGGTTCCTCCACATCAGCCGCTCTGATCCAACCCCCTGGGCCGCTCGGCTGCGTCACGCGCAACCACGGATCCAGGCCGGGTGTAATCCCTGACGCCATCAACTCCTCACCTCTTGCCACTTCCGCAATCACCGGCCAGTCCAGCCCCGGCCGCAGCCGCAGCGCCGCGTCCACCGCCGCGACGACCCGCACGCGCGGCGCCGCCTCAGCCGCCCCCAGCGCCGCCAACTCCCCGTATGGAAATGGCGCCGGCTCCGGACCATCCGCAACCGTTGACCCGCTCAGGGCGAGCGCGAGCATGGCGGCGATCAGCGCGGGGCGCAGCGAACGGCTCATAGACGGTTAACGACGCGCGGGGCGGCGTGGTTCCGCTCGCGGCTCAGGTGAAGAGCGCGCCTACTGACTCGCCTTCGTGGATGCGGCGGATTGCTTCGCCTAGCAGCGGGGCGATGGAGACTGTCTCGAACCGCTCCGGCGGGCAGCCTGGGGGCGGGGGGACCGTGTCGGTCGTGACTACTGAGTGGATCGGGCTCTCGGCCAGGCGCTGCAGCGCGGGGGGGGAGAACAAGCCGTGCGTGGCCGCGGCGTAGACCGTCTGGGCGCCCTCGGCGCGCAGCAGCTGGGCCACTTCGCAGACCGTCCCCGCGGTGTCGATTTCGTCGTCGATGATCAGCGCGTCGCGCCCGGCGACATTGCCGATCAGCTGCATGACCTCGGTGCAGTCGTCGTTGCCGGTGCGCCGCTTTTCGGCGACGGCGAGGGGGGCGTTGAGCAGGGCGGCGGCGCTGCGCGCGCGCTTGGCGCTGCCCAGGTCCGGCGAGACGACCACGCCCTCGAAGCCGCAGCGCTGGAAGTGCGCGGCGAGCAGGCCGAGCGCGGTCAGCTCGTCGGTCGGGATGTGGAAAAAGCCCTGGATCTGCCCCGCGTGCAGGTCCATGGTGAGCATGCGGTCGGCACCGGCCGTCTGGATCAGATCGGCGAAGAGCCGCGCGGTGATCGGCACGCGCGGCTGATCTTTCTTGTCCGAGCGTCCGTAGGCGAAGTAGGGCGCGACCGCGGTGACCCGGCCTGCGGAGGCGCGGCGCACGGCGTCGATCATGATCAGCAGCTCGACGATGTGGTGGTTGACCGGGCTGGCGCCCGGCTGGACGAGGAAGACATCGCGCTCGCGGATGTTTTGCAGCAGGCGGACGAAGGTGTTGCCGTTGGCGAAGTTGAAGATTTCGGCCTCGCCCGGCTCGAGGTTCAGATAGGCGCAGACGTCGCGCGCCAGTTGCGGGTGCGCGTTGCCCGAGAAGACGACCGGCGGACCGATGAATCGGCTCAATTCGCACCCCTTGCGGGAGTATCGCACGCTCCCCGCGCGCGCTCACCCTGACTACGTAATGTGAGCCCGGGTGATCGCCCGCCACAGAAGGCCAATAGACGCGGCGCGCATGTGGACCGATTCGCGCTCAACGTTACGCAGCTAACGCAGGCGCGGGGAGGTCTTGCGCCAGCGGCGCGGTGTGGCTACGATGCTGCCATTGGCACTCACACGCTGAGAGTGCCAGCGCCACGGACTGCGGCGCGCTGCGCCGACGCGAACACGGATCAGAGGGAAACGCGCACTATGGCTGAGGGAACCCAACTGGAGCCGCTGAACGACCGCCTGGTGATCAAGCCGCTGCACCAGGAGCAGGTGCTGTCGAGCGGGATTGTGATCCCGGACTCGGCGAAGGAGAAGCCGCAGCAGGGCGAGGTCATTGCGATCGGCCCGGGCAAGCGCGACGAGGCGGGCCAGCGCATCGCCATGGACATCGCGATCGGCGACCGCATCCTCTACAAGAAGTACACGGGCCAGGAGATCCAGATCGACAACGAGGACCTGATCGTGCTCGAGGAGCGCGAGGTGCTCGCCAAGGTGGTCGTCTAGGACCGCCGCAGGCCGCGCAACCCGCTGAAATCAGAGGCCGGCCCAGAGCGCGCCGCCAGCAGCGGCGCGGCCGGCCGTGAGGAGACACGATGGCAGCCAAGCAACTCGCCTTCGACATGGAGGCCCGCAAGTCGCTCCGCGAGGGCGTCGACGCCCTCGCCGACACGGTCAAGGTCACGCTCGGCCCGCGCGGGCGGAATGTGGTCCTGGACAAGAAGTTCGGCGCGCCGCTGATCATCAACGACGGCGTGACGATCGCCCGCGAGATCGAGCTCGATGAGCCGTTCCGCAACATGGGCGCGCAGCTGGCCAAGGAAGTCTCGATCCGCACCAACGATGTGGCGGGCGACGGCACCACCACGGCCACGGTGCTGGCCCAGGCGATCGTCACCGAAGGCCTGCGCAACGTCGCCGCCGGCGCCGACCCGATGGCGCTCAAGCGCGGCCTTGACAGCGGCCTGCGCGTCGTCGTCGACGAGCTGCGCGGCATGGCCAGCCCGGTCGAGCAGAAGAACGAAATCGCCGCCGTCGCCACGATCTCCGGCGACAACGAGGAAATCGGCGAGATCATCGCCGATGTGATGGAGAAGGTCGGCAAAGACGGCGTGATCACCGTCGAAGAGGGCCAAGGCATCCGTATGGAGACGGAGTTCACCGACGGCATGCAGCTCGACCGCGGCTACGTCTCGCCTTACTTCGTCTCCAACCCGGAGCGCATGGAAGCGGCGGTCGACGACCCCTACATCCTGATCACCGACCGCAAGATCGGCGCCGTCCAGGATGTCGTCCCGCTGATGGAGAAGCTGCTCCAGATCACCAAGAACTTCGTGATCATCGCCGACGATGTCGACGGCGAAGCGCTCGCCACGCTGGTCGTGAACAAGCTGCGCGGCACGATCAATGTGCTGGCGGTCAAAGCGCCGGGCTTCGGCGACCGCCGCAAGCAGCAGCTTGAGGACATCGCGGTGCTGACCGGCGGCACGCTGATCACCGAAGAGCTGGGCCGCACGCTCGAACAGACCCAGGTCGCGGACCTCGGCCGCGCCCGCCGCATCGTCGCCAACAAGGACGACACCACGATCGTCGAGGGCAGCGGGGCGGACGAGGCGATCCAGAACCGGATCAAGGAAATCAAGGCGCAGATCGACGTCACCGCCTCGGACTTCGACCGCGAGAAGCTCCAGGAGCGGATGGCCAAGCTCGCCGGCGGGGTCGCCGTGATCAAGGTCGGCGCGCCCACCGAGGTGGAGCTCAAGGAGAAGAAGGCGAAGCTGGAAGACGCGCTCTCCGCGACCCGCGCCGCGGTTGAAGAGGGCATCGTCGTCGGCGGCGGCTGCGCGCTGCTGCGCGCCGACCGCGCGCTCGAGGGTCTGGACTCCGAATCCGGCGGCGACCAGCGCACGGCGGTGCGTCTGCTCCGCTCGGCGCTCGAAGCGCCGATTCGGCAGATCTCCCACAACGCGGGCCAGGAAGGCTCCGTGGTGATCGGCAAGATCCGCAAGGAGGACGCCGACAGCTACGGCTACGACGCGAAGCGCGACCAGTACGGGGACATGCTCGATTTCGGCATTGTGGACCCCGTCAAGGTCGTCCGCTCGGCGCTCGAAAACGCCGTCTCCATCGCCGGCATGGTGCTCACCACCGAGTCGCTGGTCGCGGAAATCCCCCAGCCGCCCGCCGCCCCCGCCGGCATGCCGCCCGACATGGGGATGGATTACTAGGGCCGCGTCTACTCGCGCCGCGCCGCACTCCGGGCGTACTCGCGCCCCCTTCCGTCATTCCTGCGCAGGCGGGAATCTACGCACGCGACGAAGCTTCGCCCCAGCCCAGATGGTTGGCGGCGCTCAAGCGTCGCCGGAGGTCGCGTGGGTAATCAGGGGCGTGGCGCGATTGCGCGGTGGCTCGCGGCGTTCCACCCCCCACCTAACCTCCCCCTTCCAGCAGACTTTCGCGCAACCTTGGCTGCGGCTGGGTTGGCGGTCGTTGGCGCGCCGGCGGGGGCGCGGCGGGGCGTTCGCAGTGTTGGGACGGGGCTGGAATGGGGCCGGCTGGGGCTGAGATGGGGGCGCGCGGAGGCCCGTTCCGCCCTGCCGGCGGGCGGCGCGCAGGCGGGGGCCGGGCTAGGCGGCGCTCTGCGGCTGGCGCAGACCGCGGCGTAGGTTGTAGGCGAACAGCTTGCACCACAGCTCGACCGTGTTGCGGGCCAGGTTGAAGTAGCGCGCCGTGCGGTAGCCGTAGCTGCGTTTGAACGTGCCGAAGACGGCCTCCACGCGGCGGCGCAGCTTGGCCAACGTGCGGTTGCGTTCGCGCTCCGCCTCGCTGAGCGGATGGTGTCTGTCGCCCCGCCGCAGGATCAGGTACTCGATCTCCCGCTCGTCGTACAACGCGCGCCGCTCCCGCGTGTCGTAGGCGCGTCGGCCAGCACGAACTGCTCCCCGCCGAGCAGCAGCGCGTCGGCCACCGCGGTCTCGTTCACGTTGCCGGGGGTCAGCGCGGCGTTGCAGATCAGGCCGGTCGCGAAGTCGCTGCTGATGTGCATTTGATAGCCGTAGACATCGCGTCCGAAGCGGGCGTCGGGGTCGGTCGGGCCCTGCTCCGAGTCCAGCCGCCTGGTCGAAGCCTGGGCCTCGATGCGGGTCGCGTCGAGCAGCGCCTCCAACTCCGCGTCCCGCCCCAAGCCCTCCGGCAGACCCAACTCCGCAAACGAGCTGCCGCCCAGTTCCCGATGCATCCCCCGCTCCCTTCACTTGCCGACCACGCGCAGAATCGCCGATCCACTCGAGTTGCGCAAAGGTCTGCTGGAAGGGGGGAGAGATGAATTGGGTGAGGTACGGAATGGCGGAGGCTGAGAAAGAGACGGAAGTGTGAACAGGGTTTAGGGGTGGTAGGGGTTGGGGTTGGGGCCTCGTTGGGTGGCGAGGATTGGTTGGGCTTCTTCGACGAATTCGGCGGCGAGGCGGCGGGTGTCGGCAGGGTCAATGATGTCCTGGCCGGTGGCTTCGGCGGTGCGGAAGGGGGAGGCGAGTTGGCGCAGGCGGTCTTCGATTTCGGCGCGTTTGGCCTCCGGGTCGGCGGCGGTGTCGATTTCGCGCCGGTAGGCGGCGGAAGCGCCGCCTTCGATGTGCATCGATCCCCAGCGGGCGGAGGGCCAGGCGTAGCGCTGGAACATGCCGGTGGGGCGGTGCTGGCACTGTCCGGCGACGCCGAAGACGCGGCCCATGACGATGGTGAGCCAGGGCATGCGGCTTTCGCAGGTGGCGATCACGAGGCGCGCGCCGGCGCGTTCGATGCCCTGCTTCTCGGATTCCAGGCCGACCATGAAGCCCGGCTCGTCGGCGAACGAGATCAGCGGCAGGTGGAAGGTGTCGCAGAGCTGGATCAGCCGGATCACTTTTTCGCCGGCCGCGACATCGGTCGAGCCGCCGGCGTGGATTGGATTGTTGGCCATCACGCCGACCGAGTAGCCGTTGATTCGCGCCAGCCCGGTGATTCGGGCGCGCCCGTAGAAGGGGGCGATCTCGAAGAATGAGCCCTGATCGACGACCGAGAGGATCGCTTTGTGGCCGTCGTAGGCGCGGCGCGGGTCGCGGGGGACGAGTCGGCGCAGGCGCTCGTCGCGGCGGTTGGGGTCGTCGGTCGGCTCGACACGGGGCGGCAACTCCCAGACGCTGGAGGGGAGGTACGAAAGCCATTGGCGGATTTGGCGGAAGGCGTCTTCCTCGCTTTCGGCGAGGTTGTCGACGGAGCCGCTTTGGTAGACGTGGACGCGCTCGTCGCCGAGGTCTTCCTTGCTGATGTCGTAGCCGAGCGCGGCGCGGACGACGGGCGGGCCGCCGGGGAAGAGTTGGCTGATGCCTTTGACCATCAGAGTGAAGTGGGCCATGCAGGCGTTGACGGCGGGCAGCCCGGCGACGGAGCCCATCACGGCGGAGACGACGGGCGAGGAGCGGAGCAGGTCCATGTCGATGGTGGACCAGGTGTTGCCGTCGGGCAGATAGGTGCGGCCGATTTCCTCGAAGCCGCGCACGCTGCCGCCGGCGGCGTCGAGCAGTCGGACGTAGGGGATGCGCCATTCGAGGGCGCGCTGGTTGGAGGCGAGCTCGCGTCCGAGTCCGTCGTGCGAGCCGGTGCCGGAGCCGCCGCGCACGGTGAAATCGCCGGCGCTGACGATGATTTTGCGGCCGTCGACTTTGCAGACGCCCTCCATTGAGCCCTTGGGCGTGAAGGCGGCGAGCTCGCCGTGGTCGTCGTAGACGGCGTGTCCGGCGAGGCTCCAAAACTCGCGGAAGCTGTCGGGGTCGGCGAGGCCGTCGATGCGTTCGTTGACGAGCAGCTTGCCGCGTCGGCGCTGGCGTTCGACGCCTTCTGCGCCGCCGCGCGCCTTGGCCAGCTCGCGGCGGAGTTCGAGTTCCGCGATTTCGGGTTCCCAGCTCATGGTCTGCACCTGCCTCAACCTGTCTGCATGTTCGCTGGGTACAGGCTATTGGACGGACGGCTGCGGCTCGGCGAGGCGGGCGACCGCGGCGGCGGCGCGCTCGCGCAGGTCGGGCGGCTCGCTCCAGTTCGGATCGAGGGCGGCGCGGAGGTCGAGGGCGGCGTTGCCGATCTGCAATTCTTCGTGGGCGAGCGCGTGGAGCGAGTCGGCCAGGCTGATTCGCCTGGGCGTCACGGCCTGGCGAGCGGCGGTGTACCAGGCGGCTGCGAGATCGTCGGCTTCGGCGGTCATCAGCAGCTCTTCGGTGGGGGTGCGGTGGCGCACCAGCGCGTAGAGCAGGTCGGCGAGGTTGGAAGGCGGCGGGAGCTGGGGGACGGGCAGTTCGCGCGGCCAGATCCACCAGCGTTCGCGCTCGCAGGCGCGCTCGGCGCAGGCGCGGAGCGTGGGGGGTTCACCGACCGCCGCCCCATCGCTCGGGCGGCGGTCGAGGATGCCGCCGTCTGCGCCGGCCAGCGCCTGGGTGAGCAGGCGGCGGGTGAGCAGCAGGGCGTAGCCGTAGGCCTCGGCGTCGGGCACTGAGCGCGCTCAGTCGGCGGCGATCAGGTCGATCTCGGTGTTGTCGAGCGCGGCGCGGATTTGCTCGCGGATCGCGTCGTCGGGCTCGACCAGCGGCGGGCGGGGCGGGCCGACGCGGAAGCCGATCTCGTTGAGCGCCCATTTGACCGGGACGGGGTTGCCGACGAGGAACATGGCCTTGACCAGCGGCGCGAGGCGGACCTGAATTTCGCCTGCCTTCGCCGTGTCGCCGGCCTCCCAGGCCTCGTACATCGCCTTGATTTGCCCGCCGACGAGGTGGGAGAGCACGCTGACCGCGCCGTAGCCGCCCATTGCGAGGATTGCCAGGTTGTCGCCGTCGTTGCCGCTCCAGACGCGGAACCGGGGCGGCGCGGAGCGGATGATTTCGGCGATCTGCTCGAGGTCGCCGCTGGCTTCTTTGACGCCGGCGATGTTGGGGCAGTCCTCGGCCAGGCGCACGGTGGTTGCGGCGGTCATGTTCGCGCCGGTGCGGCCGGGCACATTGTAGAGCATGATCGGAGTGTCGACGGCATCGGCGACGGCGCGGAAGTGCTGGTAGAGGCCCTCCTGCGAGGGCTTGTTGTAGTAGGGCACGACCTGGAGCAGGCCGTCGACGCCGATTTCGGCGGCGAGCTCGGAGGCTTCGACGGCGGTGGCGGTGCTGTTGGAGCCGGCGCCGGCGATGAGGGTGGCGTCGAGCTCGCTCACGACGGGGAGCAGCTCGCGGAAGAGGACGCGCTCCTCTTCGTGGGTGAGGGTGGGCGATTCGCCGGTGGTGCCGGCGACGACGACGCCGTCGGAGCCGCTCTCGATCAGCGCGGCGGCGAGGGCCTGGGCCTGCTCGACGTCGATCGAGCCGTCCTCGCGCATCGGCGTGACCATGGCGGTGTAGAGGCGTCCCAATCCGTTGGCGGTTGCGGTGTCGGTCATGCTGCGGCTCCCCCGGTCGATGGCGGTCTGGGGTTTCAGGCTACTAGGTTCGCTGCGGGTTCACTTGCGGGCGGGCGGGTGGGGTGGGGTGAAGCTTGGCTGTGCGCGTGGGTTCCTGCCTGCGCAGGAATGACGGAGGGTGTGTGCGCCTCATCGTGGCTGGGGTTGATAGCGCGCCGACTCGACGATTGCGTCGAACAGGGCGCCCACATCCTGGGTCTCTGCGCTCAAAACACGCTCTGCTGGGATGTATCGGTCCTCTTCGCTGCCTGTGCCGAATTTCAGGAACAGCACGGCTCCGCTCGCTTCGTGTTCCAGAGTGACAGTCGTGGTTGCGTCGGAGTTCAGGCCGCCGCCGGTGTAGGTCAACTGCAAACCCGCTGGAATGTCGATCACGATCCAGCCCGGCGATCCGTAGTCGCTGATGCGATATGTGTGGCCGCCCTCAACCGGATAGTGGACGGGGAGGATGCGGATTCCGTCGGTGCCGATGCGCGGCTCGTTTGGCGGCGGCCCTCGGACGATGCTCTCGTAGCCGCGCGCGTTGATCGGACCGACACAAGGGTCATGGGCGGTCAGCTCGACGGCGAACAGCTTGCGGGCGGGCGCCGGCGGGTCGCTGAGCAATGCAGTGACCCGATAGGCGAACCAGCAACGCCAACCGACCTCCCACGTAAGTACGTCGCCGACGACTACGGCATCAAGGCTATCGGCGTGGGAACTGCCGGCGTAGCCGATGGCGTTTACAAGCAGCGCGGCAGCGGCCGGGGCGTCCGCGTAGTCGGCGACTCCGCTCGACAGGTCGGCGGCGTTTGCGAGGAGGGAGAAAGCACCCGGCGCGGTCGCGCCGCCGGTTGCGTCGTAGTTTGCGTATGCGAGAGACACGGGCGCTGACGGCGTCAGCCCGGCGACGGCGATGGCGGTTGCCGAGGCGGGCCCGGGCCCGCTCGCAGTGTGGGCGCGCAGCTGGAAGTGGTGGGCGGCGTCCTCTGTGAGGCCGCTGACGGTGTGTTCGGCGGTTGATGCGTCGGCGCTGGGGATTCCAGTCCAAGTACTCCAGCTGCCGCCGTCCTGCCGTTGGCGGTATTCCCAGCGCGTTGCGTCCGGCGGCCCTGCGCTCCAGCTGAGTGCGACTGAACCGGACGCAGCGGTGCGCGCCACAAGCAGCGGCGCGCCGGGGCGCAAGCCGGTCTCCGGGAAGACGGGGGACCAGTCGCCCGCCCCGAGGTTGTTCGCCGCCCTCAGCCGGTAGCGGTAGCGACGATCCAGATCGAGTCCGTCATGTAGATATTCGGTGGCGTTAGCGGCGACGGCGTTACTGATCGTGGTCCACGAGTCGGGCCAGCTGGTCGCGTCCCAAGCAGTCGCCTGGTACTGCAACTCGTACGTGCAGATGGGCGGGATGGCCAGGCGGGGCGTCCAGCTCAACAGCAGTCCGGCAGCGGGTGATGCATCGTGCAGGACCGCGCCGGGCTCGGCTGGCGACGGCGGCTCGCCAAGCGCGATCCGCGCCTCGGCTTTGGCGCTGATGCCGCGGCTGTCTGTGGCAGTGGCTCGGACCGTCCTGTGCGCACTGTGGAGCGGATCGCACGGAGGCAAGTTGGTCGCGGGTGGGTGGCAGCGAACCGGCACTGCCCAGCCCCAGCCCCGAGTAACCCGTTGCCCGTCAACGATGATTTCGTAGGGCGGAACGCCGCCGGAGACGCGCCAATAGATCTCAGCGAATCCGGTTTCTGCGCAACGATCGCCCGCGGTGGACAGATCGAGCGTGAGGCGCGAGGGGAACGTGGCGGGGCCGAACCATGAGCGCAGCGCCTCCGGCACGCTCTCGGTAAACACGCTCGCCGCGGCCTGGTTCTCAGACTCGATTGGGGCGTCGGCGCGCGCAGCGTTCGCCGCCAGGAGCAGCGCGGTTGTTAGCGCTAGCAGGAGCCATGGCGCATGTCGGCGCATTGTCGGCCTCTTCGTTTGCTTTGATGTTAGCTGTACGCGGGAGGGCGGGGCGCACGTTACTCGGATGCAGCCGGCGGCAGCGGCAGCTTGCGGATTGAGGCGATGATGGCATCGAACCGCGCGGCCACAGCGGCGGCCAGGCCTTCTCTGCCGTCGGGCGTTTGCACGCTGTAGTCGGCGTGCAGGCCGGTCTGCGGTTCTAACCAGAGGGTCGATCCGGTGGCCTCGTCAACGTATGTGTAAAGCGTGGGGCCATGCGACCACAGCCCGCCTCTGGTGATGAGCTGCATGCCATCCGGCACATCAATCACGATCGGGGTGGGATCATCCCACTCCATCAGACGGTAGGTGCGGCCTCCTTCGGCCGGGTATCTGCCCGGCAGGATGCGGATTCCGTCCGCGCCGACGCGCGGCTCGTTCGGCGGCGGATCCCAGCCGAACGCGGTGACGTTGCTGCGGGACTCGTCGAATTCGCCCTTCGCAGTGCCTGCCTGAGCTGCTGCGGCGCCGCAGGGGTCCTCGGAATGGAGTGTGATGCGGAGAAGCTTACGTGCGGGCGGCGGCGGATCGGTGAGGATTTCAGTCACGCGGTAGTGGTACCAGCATCGAGAGTAAGGGGGCCACGTGATTCGATCGCCGACTTGCACGGTGGACAGCACTTCGGCGTAGTCGCGGCCGCCGTAGCCGCTGGTATTGAGCAGCAGTGCCTCAGCAGTGCTTACCTCTGCGAAAGTTGTTGCGCCGCTGGTCAGATCGTCGGCGCTCTTCAGGAAGGCATAAGAGCCGGGCCGCGTTGCGCCGCCGGCTGAGTCGAGATCGTCGTAGAAGAGCGACTCGCGCTCGCTCGGCGCGGTTGGCGTCAGTCCGGCGACGGCGCTCACGATCGCCGAGGCCGGACTTGCGCCGTTGGCGGTGTGGGCGCGCAGCTGGAACTGGTAGCGGGCGTCTTCGGTGAGGCCGCCGACGGTGTGCGCGGTGGTTGAGGCGTTGGAGTCGGCGATTGCGGTCCAAGCGCTCCAGCGGCCGTCTGCGGGGCGGCGGCGGTATTGCCAGCGCGTTGCGTCGGGCGGCCCCGCGCTCCAGCTGAGCGCAACTGAGCCGGAGGCGGCGGTGCGCGCTATGAGCAGCGGCGCGCCGGGGCGCAAGCCGACTTCAGGGAAGGCGCGGGACCACTCACCCGCGTCGACGCCGTTCCTGGCGCGAAGCTGGTAGCGGTAACGCTGGTTCGAGTCGAGATTGCGGTGCAGGTACTCGGTCGCGCTGCCGGCGATCGTGTCGTTGATCGTAGTCCACGAGTCGGGCCAGCTGATCGCGTTCCAGGCTGTCGTCTGGTATTGCAACTCGTAGGTGCGGACGGATGGGACGGCGCTAACAGCGGCCCAATTCAGCCGCAGCGCTGCGTCGTCCGATGCGCCGTGCAAGACGGTGCCAAGTGTCGGGCGCGGTGGCGGCGCGGTCAGCGCAACCCGCAGATCGTCTTCAGCGGTCACGTCGCGGCCGTCGATCACTGCACCTTTGAAAGTCTGCTCGAGGCCTGGAGTCGGATCGGCGGCGGACGGGCCGCAGGTCACGACGGCGCTGCCGGCCTCGGCGTCAATCGCTTGGCCGTCGAGGGTGCGTGTGTAGGGCGGGACGCCGCCGGAGATGTGCCAGACCAGCTCCATCTGGGCGGTCTCCAGGCAGATGTGGCGCGAGCCGACCAGGTTGAGCGCGAGGCGTTCGAATAGGACGGCGGGGCCGCGCCACGATCGCAGCGTCTCCGGCGCCCGCTCGGTAAACACGCTCTCTACGGTCTGGTTTTCAGGCTTGGTTGGGGCGTCGGCGCGCGTAGCGTTCGCCGCCAGAAGTAGGGCGACTGTTAGCGCTAGCAGGATCCACAACACATTGCGTCGCATCGTCGGCCTCTTCGTTTGCTTTGATGTTAGCTATGCGGGCGGGAGGCGGGCGCGGGGGAGGTGGGCGTGGAGTTTGGTGCTGGTCACGGCGAGATACCCGCGGCGAGCGCGGGTATGACGGAGCTTTTCGCGCGGGTATGACGGATCTATCTCGCGCGGGTACGACGGAAAAGTGGTGGGCGGGGGTGGCGGAGCTCTTTTGCGCGGGTATGGCGCAGCTCTTTTGCGCGAGGGTGGAGGAGCGGGAAGTGTGAGCAGGGCTTCGGCGCGCTTATTCGGTTGGGGCGGGCTGGACGTTGACGGTGGTTGATTGGAAGCTGCGGCCGGCGGTGTTTAGCGCGGTGAATTGGACCGGTTGGCTGCCTGGCGAGCTGAATGTTGTGGTGTAGGTTTCGCCGCGTGCGACGGTGGCGGCGTGGTCGCCGCCGGTCCAGGCGTAGTTTGAGGGCTCGCCGCCGCTGATTACGGCGGTGCAGGTGACGGTTTGGCCGACGGTGGGGGAGGTGGGAGAGCAGCTGACGCTGTCGACGACGGGCGCCTGTAGCGGCTCCAGAACGACGATGGTGAAGGTGAGCGTGATGCTGGCGCCGTATTCATTGGCGACGGAGAGCATGACGGTCTGATTGCCGGCGGATGCGAAGGTGGTGGTGAAGCTTGCGTCGCTGCCGGCGGCGGGCTGGCCATCGCCGCTCCAGGAGTAGGTGTCCGGCGGCCCGCCGCTGAGGATGGCGGAGCAGGTGACGGTTTGGCCGACGGTGGGGGTGTTGGGCGCGCAGTCAATGCCGTCGAGGACCGGCTCGCGCAGCTCGCCCTGGACGGCGACGGTGGTTGTGGCGGAGTCCCGGCCGACGATGTTGGAGACGGCCAGCGAGATGGTGCGCTCGCCAGGGGAGGCGAATGTGGTGGTGAAGCTGGCATCGTTGCCGCCGGGGGGATCGCCGCCGCCGCGCCAGGTGTAGAAGTCGGGCTCGCCGCCGCTCAGGTCGGCGGAGCAGGTGACGGTCTCGTTGACATCGGGAGAAGCGGGAGAGCAGCTGATGCTGTTGATGGCGGAGGCTCGCACGACCTGCTGGACGGCGACGGTGGTCGAGTCGGAGTCGCTGCCGCCGCTGTTGGAGACGGTGAGCGAGATGGTTTGGTCGCCGACAGCGGTGAACGCGGTGACGAATTCCGCATTGGCGCCGGTGGCGGGGTCGCCGCCGCCGCTCCAGGCGTAGGACACCGACGGGCCATCGTTGCCGACCACGGCGGAGCAGCGGACCACGCCGTCGAGCTGGGCGGCGCAGCTGAGGCTGTCGATGGTCGGGGCCGGCGGGGGCAGATCCTGGACTGCGACGGTGGTCGATTGGGTGTCGTCGCCGAGGGTGTTGGCGACGGTCAGCGAGATGGTTTGGTCGCCGATGGAGTCGAATGCTGTGCTGAAGCTTGCGTCGGCGCCGGTGGCGGGAGCGCCGCCGCGCCAGGCGTAGGTGTCCGGCTTGCCGCCGCTCAGACTGGCGGAGCAGATGATGGTTTCGCCGACGACGGGAGAGTCCGGTTCGCAGCTGATGCCGTCGATGGTGGGCGCTTGCTCTGTGACAACGGCGACGGTGGTTGATTGCGTGTCCTCGCCAAGAGTGTTGGCGACAGTGAGCGAGATGGTCTGGTCGCCGGCGGATTCGAATGATGTGGCGAAGCCCGCGTCGGAAGAGCCGGTAGCGGGGTCGCCGCCGCCGCTCCAGGCGTAGGAGTCCGGAGCGCCGCCGCTCAGATCGGCCGTGCAGGCGACGGTTTCGCCGACGACGGGCGAGGCGGGTTCGCAGCTGATGCCGTCGATGACGGGCGCTCCATCCGCCGGGGCTTCCTCGACGGCGAATGTGGTGGAGGCGGAGGCTTCGCCGAGGGTGTTGGCGACGGTGAGCGAGATGGTTTGGTCGCGGGCGGCGCCGAATGATGTGGCGAAGCCCGCGTCGGAAGAGCCGGTGGCGGGGTTGCCGCCGCCGCTCCAGGCGTAGGAGTCCGGAGCGCCGCCGCTCAGGTCGGCCGTGCAGGCGACGGTCTCGCCGACGATGGGCGAGGCGGGTTCGCAGCTGATGCCGTCGATGACGGGCGCTTGCTCTGTAACAACGGTCACCGGACCCGTCGGACCCTCGGATTGGCCGTCGGACGGCGGATCCGCCGGGACTTGCGGCGGTGCGGCTTGCGGGGGCGCGACTTGCAGGGGCGAGCTGCGCAGCCAGCGGGTGTGGGTCGTTGCGCGTGAGAAGAAGCGCGCCTGCGGCGCGGGCAGGTCGCTCCACTCGCCGTCGGCGGCGTGCTGCTGCAGGATGAATTCGACGCGGTCGCCGCCCCGCCCGCGGGCGGCGATGCGCACCGTTGTGCTGCGCTCGCCGCCGCCGACCGTGATGGCTGAGCTGTAGCGCCAGTCGGTTACGTCGGCTGCGTCGACGGTCGCCCAGGGGAGGAAGCGGGCGCTGGGCAGGATTGGGTTGTCGGCGCTTTGGCCGGCCTCGATCAGGCCGAGTTCGACTCGGTTGTTGTCGGCGTTGCGGGCGACGATGCGAACGCTGATCGGCTCTTCGCCCTCTTCGCCCGGGCCGAATTGCGCGGCGGCCAGCCCGATTGCGAGCGCACTGATGAGCGCGGCGAGCAGCAGCGCCGCAGCCGCAACCGACCAACCGGGAAATTCGCGCATCGTCTCTCCACCTCCGCTCGGCGAGAGCCTATGCAGGTGGCGGGATAGCGTCAAAGAGACCGCCTTTGCGGCGTGGACGGCCTGTAGATGGTGGTGTGCGGCGAGTTGGGCAATTTTTGACAGAGCTGGCGGATGGGAAAGATGGGACTGTCAGCGCTAGCAATATACATAATGCGTTGCGTCGCATCGTCGGCCTTTTCACTCGCTTCGATGTTAGCCATGCGTGTGTGATCGCTCCGACGCGGATTCGCTAGGCTGGCGGTGGGAGAGCGAGATGACCACCAAATCAAGCCAGACGGCGCGGGTGCTGGCGGAGGGCGAGCCGGCGACGGATCTGATCGAGGCGCTGGACGCGCTGCTGGCCAAGACGCGGCGCGAGCGCACTCCGCTGGATCGCTTCTACGAGGAGCTGCACGGCATCTACGTTGAGGTCTGCCGGCGAATCGGCGAGCCGGAGCCGACCCAGCGGCTGGGCAGCGTCGAGGTGCAGCAAGCGCCTGAGTTCATTGACGACGGCTCGCCTGAGGAGGATGCATTCGATATCTGGACCGTGGTGCGCATCATGGCGGAAAACAAGGTGCGCGGGCCGTATCTCAGCAATGACGAGGTCTGGGCCGAGTTCGAGGATGAGATCCGCGAATACGAAGAGGCTCAGGGGCTTGAGCCGTTGGGCGAGTAGCGCGCGCCGTGCGCCGCCGCGTCGTGTGGCCGCCGGAGCAGCGCGCGCGGCTGCGGAATCTGCACCCATCGATCAAGCGGGAGATCAACGCGGCGACCAAGTACATTGACGACCGCTGGTCGGCGGATGTGAAGCCCCTCGAAGTCGTCGGGGAGCTCTACTCGTTGAAGGTCGGCGGCTGGCGGGTGATCCTGCGGCCGTTGCCGGAGCCGGGCGCGTACGAGGTTGAGCATTTCGGGCCGCGCGAGGTTGTGTATGAGGATTATCCCCGGCCTGGCGACCGGTAATCCCTACAGGCAGCCGTCGGCCAGCATCCACTCGACCATTTGGAGCATGTTTAGGGCTGCGCCTTTGCGGAGGTTGTCGGCGACGCACCACCAGGCCAGGCCGTTGGGGTGGGAGGCGTCCTGGCGGAGGCGGCCGACGAAGACATCGTCTACGCCGGTTGCGTCGAGCGGGGTTGGGTAGGTGCCGGGGGCGCGGCCGTCCATTACGGTCAGGCCGTCCTGCTGCTCCCAGAGCGCGCAGGCCTCGGCGACGCTGAGCGGTCGATCGAACTCGGCGTGGACGGCGATGGCGTGGGAGATTTCGGTGGGGATGCGGACGCAGGTGGCGCTCAGCGCGAGGTCGGGCTGGTGGAGGATTTTGCGGCTCTCGACCTGCATCTTCCACTCTTCTTTGGTGTAGCCGTCGTCGAGGAAGACGTCGATCTGGGGAATCGCGTTGAAGGCCAGCTGGCGCGGATGCTCCGCGACGACGACCTCGCCGCCGGCGGCGAGCGCGGCGTTCTGCGCGTGCAGCTCGGTTGTGGCCGCGCCGCCCGCGCCGGAGGCGGATTGGTAGGTGTCGGCGATTACGCGCACGATGCCGCGCTCGCGCATCAGCGGGGCGAGAGTGAGCGCAAGCGGGACAGTGCTACAGTTGGGTGTGGCGATGATTCCCTGGTGCTCGCGCAGGTCTTCGGGGTTGATCTCGGGCACGACCAGCGGCACATCGGGTTCCTGGCGGAAGGCGGAGGAGTCGTCAAAGGCGATTGCGCCGCGGTCGCGGGCGGCCGGGCAGAGCTCTTTCGAGGCGGCGGTGGAGGCGGAGATGAAGGCGACGTCCGCGCCGTCGAAGGCGTCGTGCGTGGTTTCGCGGACGGTCAGCTGCTCGCCGCGGAATGCCAGTTGGCGCCCGGCGGAGCGCTTCGTCGCGAGCAGGCGCAGCTCGCCCACGGGGAAGTTGCGCTCTTCCATGCACTTGAGAAACTCGGCGCCCACCACGCCCGTCGCGCCGACCAGCGCCACCGTCAGTTCGCGGCCCATCGCGGTCTCCTTGCTGCGATCACGGAATCCGATTGCGTCGTTGCTTTGGATCGTAAACAAGCGCGGCGTGGCGGCGTGACTTGCAGGCCACAGATTCGCGGCGCGCTTACTCGCGCAGGCCGAGCAGGCGATCGAGCCCCACGACCAGGCGATCGAGGCTGGGCGCGGCGCGGACGGCGCGCAGGATTTGGGGGATGAACGATTCGCGGCTCATCGAGTCGTGGCGCAGGGTGAGGGTTTCGCCGACGCCGCCGAAGATGGTGACTTGATGGGCGACCAGCCCGGGCAGGCGGACGGAGTGCAGGCTCGCACCGCCGAGCTGCGCGCCGCGCCCGCCGGCGATGGTTTCGCGCTCGGATTCGCGGCGGGCGAAGTCGGAGTCGCGCGCTTCGCGCATCGCCTGGGCGGTGGCGATCGCGGTGCCCGAGGGGGAGTCGACTTTGCCGTCGTGGTGCTGCTCGATGATCTCGACCGAGTCGAAAAAGGGGGCGGCGACGCGGGCGAGGTGCATCATCATCACTGCGCCGAGCGCGAAGTTGGCGGCGACGACTCCGCCCAGCCCGCGCTCCGCGCAAGCCTGCTCGGCCTCCGCGACGAGCGAGTCGGACAGGCCGGAGGTGCCGATCACCGGCCGCACGCCCGCCGCGATTGCGGCGGGCAGCAGCTGGGTTGTCCAGTCGACGTGGCTGAAGTCGACGACGACATCGGGGGTCCACTCGGAGAGGGCGGCCAAGTCGGCGCGCAGCGGCACGGCGCGGCCTGCGATTTCGATTTCGCCGGCGTCGGCGAGGCCGTCGAGCGCGCCGACCAGCTCGAGGTCGGGCGCGGCCTCGATCGCGGCCATGATCTGGCGGCCCATGTTGCCTGCGCCGCTCATTGCCACTCGTGTGGTCATTCTGCGCCTCCCCCCATAGCGTGATTCTGCGCGTTACACGCTACCGAGCGTTGGATGCGGAGAGGCGGCCCGATCTGGCCAGCGGGGCCTAGCCGCGGGGGGCGCCGAAGTCGGAGCGCGGGGGGGGCGGGGGCGGGGGCGGGCCGTCGCCGGGCTCGTCGCGGCGGATGCCGACGCGGGAGAGGATGCCGCGTCCGGCGCGGCGGTTGCCCATGTGCGAGTCGGGCTGGCGCTCCTCGGGCTCTTCGCGCTGCGACTCCTCTTGCCGCTGCGCCTGCGGGCTGCGCCGGGCAGGGCGGTTGCGATCCTCGCGCGGCGCGTCCTGCGCGCCCTCGTTAGTCGACTCGTCGCCCGCTCCGTCGCGGCGGCGGCGGCGGCGCCGGCGGCGCGGCCGCTGGCCATCCTCGCGCGGCTGGATGATCGGCGCGGCCGCCGCGCTCTCAACCCGCTCGTCGCCGACTTCGCGCTCTTCGTTGTCGGGCGCGTCGACGTCCTGCGGCTCCGCCGCGTCGTCGTTGGACAGCTCGGCGCGGGGACGATCCGCTTCGTCGTCAACCTCAAAGCGGGGGCGCGAGCGGCGCTCGCGCACAGGCGCGCTGTGCTCACCGCGCTCGTCATCGTCCGGGTTGTAGGGCCGCGGGCGGCGTTCGCGCGGTTCACGCGCCGGGCGCGGGCCGCCGCGCTCCCGATCGTCGCGGCGTTGGCGGGGGCGGCGCTCGCGCGGACCGCCGGGGCCGCCGCGATCGTCGTCATCGCGCCGGCGGGGGCGCGGCTGACGTTCGCGCGGCGGGCGGCTTCCGCCGCCTTCGCCCGCGCCGTCGAGCAGCGCCTTGCAGGAGGCGTTGACGCGGCCCAGGTTGTCGATCTCGGTGACCATCACCGTGACCTCGTCGCCGAGATTGACCACATCCTCGACGCGGTCGACGTGGTGGTCGGCCAGCTCGGAGATGTGGACCAGCGCGTCTTTGCCGGGCACCAGCTCAACGAACGCGCCGAAGGGCATGATGCGGGCGACCTTGCCGGTGTAAATCTGGCCGGGTTCGATTTCGCGGGTGAGGCCTTCGATGCGGTCGTAGGCGGCCTGGCCGGAGGCGGCGTTGACCGCGGTGATGAAGACGACGCCGTTGTCTTCGATGCTGATGTCGGCGCCGGTTTCCTCTTCGAGGCCGCGGATGTTGCGTCCGCCCGGGCCGATCAGCTGGCCGATTTTTTCCTGCGGGACGTCGATCCGCATGATGCGCGGGGCGTGGGGCGACATTTCGTCGCGCGGCTCGGCGATGCACTCGGTCATCACGTCCATGATTTCGAGCCGCGCGTCGCGCGCCTGGTCCAGGGCGCGGGAGAGGATCTCGAGGTCGATTCCCTTGACCTTCATGTCCATCTGCAGCGCGGTGACGCCTTCGCGGCTGCCGGCGACCTTGAAGTCCATGTCGCCGAGGTGGTCTTCCAGGCCGGCGATGTCGGTCAGGATCGCCACATCATCGTCGCCCTTGATCAGGCCCATGGCGACGCCGGCGATGGGGGTGCGGATCGGCACGCCGGCGTCCATCATCGAGAGCACGGAGGCGCAGACGCTGGCCATGGAGGTGCTGCCGTTGGAGGAGAGCACCTCGGAGACGACGCGGATGGTGTAGGGGAATTCCTCGAAGGGCGGCAGGATGGCCTGCATGGCGCGCTCACCGAGCATGCCGTGGCCGATCGAGCGGCGGCTGGGGTTACCCACGCGGCCCGTCTCGCCGGTCGAGAAGGGCGGGAAGTTGTAGTGGTGCATGAAGCGCTTGCTGTCCTCGGGATTGAGGTCGTCGAGCCGCTGCGCCATGCCGCTGCCGGCGAGGGTGGTGAAGGAGAGCACCTGGGTTTCGCCGCGCTTGAAGAGTCCGGAGCCGTGCGTGCGGGGCACGAGGTCGGTCTCGGCGCTGAGCGCGCGCAGGTCGGTCGTGCCGCGCCCGTCGGGGCGCTCGCCGCGCTCGAGGATGTTGGCGCGGACGATCTGCTTTTCGAGCTCGCCGAACGCATCGGCGTAGGGCTCCGCGTCTTCGCCGTCGGGCACGGCGTCCAGCACGGCGGCGCGGACGGCCTTGCGGCGGGCGTCGGTTTCGGCTTTGTCGCTGCGGGCGGCGAAGGTGGCTTCGAGGTCGTCGCGGGCGCGCTCGTCGACGAAGGCGAGCGCGTCGGGGTCGATCGCCGCGGGAGCGAATTCGCGCTTGGCGGGGCTGACCTGCTCGGCGAGCTGCAGCTGTAGCTCGCAAATTTCGGTGATCGCCTCCTGGCCGAGCGCGAGGGCGTCGACCAGCAGGTCCTCGGGCACCTCGCCCGCTTCGGCCTCGACCATCGTGATCGCGTCGTGCGTGCCGGCGACGATGAGGTTGAGGTTGCTCTCTTCGAGCTGGGCGAAGGTGGGCTGGAGCACCAGCTCGCCGTCGATGTGGCCGATTCGCACCGAGGCGACGGGGCCGTCGAAGGGGATGTCGGAGACGCAGAGCGCGGCGCTGGCGGCGATCGTGCCCAGGGTGTCGGGCGGGTTCTCCATATCGACGGAGAAGATCGTGATGATCAGCTGGGTGTCGTCGTTGTAGCCCTTGGGGAAGAGCGGTCGGATCGGTCGGTCGGTGAGCCGCGCGGAGAGGATCGCGGCGGTGGTGGGCCGGCCTTCGCGGCGGAAGAAGGAGCCGGGGATGCGCCCGGCGGCGTAGAGCCGCTCCTCGAATTCGACCGAGAGGGGGAAGAAGTCGATGCCCGGGCGGGGCTTGGAGGCGGTGGCGGTGCCCAGCATCATGGTGTCGCCGTAGCGGACGGTGACGGCGCCGCCGGCTTGGTCGGCGAGCTTGCCCTGTTCGATGATCAGAGTGCGTCCGGCGATTTCCGCCTCAACCGTGTGTGTCATAGCTGCTCCTGGTCCCTGCATGCGGCCGGCTCCTCCGGCCTGGTCTGGCATTGTTCGGCTCTGTTCGGCCTGATGCGGCTTGCCTGCGGCCTGCTGTCCGGCGCGCGGCGTGGACGTTGCTGTTTCTCTGCCCGTTCCGCGCGCCTGCCGCGTCGCTCAGCGCCGCAGCCCGAGTTCCGCGATCAAGGCGCGGTAGCGTCCCACATCCTCGCGGTTCAGGTAGGAGAGCTGGCGTCGGCGTCGGCCGACGAGCTTCATCAGAGCGCGCCGCGTGGCGTAGTCGTGCTTGTGCTCCCGCAGATGGGCGGTCAGCCGCGTGATTCGCTCGGTCAGCTGCGCCACTTGGACCTCGGGTGAGCCGGTGTCGGTGTCGTGGCGGCCGTGTTCGCGCGCGATGGCGGCTTTTTCTTCCCTGCTCAGCATTCCTGCGTCTCTGCGAGTGGTTCGCCGCGCCGAGGGTCCGTCCTGACCCGCTGATCGGCGTCGGTATCGAACAATGCGAATGTACCACAGCATCGGCGCGCGCGCCGCCCTGGGGAGTATCACAAGCGATACTCGAACCTCGCTACGCAACGTGGGACACTGAAGGGCGTCATGGAAACTCACCCGATCATGATCGTTCGCGCGCGTCTGGACCCCGGCGTGCTGGACGAGTTCGAGGCCTGGCACCGCGAGACGCACCTGCCGCATGTGCTGGAGATTCCCGGCATCGTTTCCGCGTTCCGCGTGCGGGGGCAGAGCCCGATCGCGGGCAGCCATCTGATGGGCTACGCCTTCGAGAGCGAGTCGGCGGTGCAGCCGGCGCTGTCCTCGAAGGAGGCGCAGCAGGCGCGGCGCGACTGGGAGCGCTGGGCGGATCAGGTCTACGAGCTGAGCGTCGAGATCTACGCGCCGCTCGCGCCGCTGCCGATCTTCCAGCATCAGAACTGAGCGGTGGTGGATATCTTTGAGGCGTTGGAGGTGGAGGGAGCGCTCAATGGCGTCGACGAAAGCGGATTTTCGCACGGCAGGCGCGCGGGTTGCGCCGCCGACGGGGCTCAAGCGCCGCCGGGCGATGCCGATCGACGACTTTATCCGCGCGTACCCCGATTTCCGCTGGTCCTGGCTGCGCTGGAGCAGCGTGCTGGTGGACAGCGCCGGCCGCGTCTGGCAGCCGATGCTGTCGGAGGACGGCATCCCCTACGACCTCGAGTCGACCCCCGAGGAAGATGAGGACGACATCCGCGCCGCTCTGGATGCGGAGCGGCGAGCGGGCGGCGGCATCCCGTTTGAGCAGCTGGAGCGCGAGTTCGGGGACAATTGACCTCGCGTGACCTCGCGCCGCAGGAGTGGCGGGGGCGGCCCGCTACTTCAGCTTGACTGCGGTGCCGTAGATGTAGACCTCGGCGACGTAGTCGGCGATGTTGGAGGTCATCAGGCGGGTACCGACCACTGCGTCGGCGCCGCGCTCGGCGGCGGCCTCTTCGAGTTGCTGGACGGCCTGCTCGCGGGCTTCGACCATCAGCTGGGTGTAAGCGGTGATTTCGCCGCCGACCAGCCCCTTGAGGCCGGCCAGGATGTCGCGCCCGATGTTGCGCGCGCGCACCGTGTTGGCGACTACCAGGCCGAGCGTCTCATCGATCTCGCGGCCCGGCACCGATTGCGTCGTGACGATCTGCATCGTGGTTCCTCCAGCTTCGGATTGCCGCCGCGCGGCGCGGCAGCTTCCCGTTGAGCGTAAAGCGAAGCCGCGCGACGGTGTAGGCGAGCAATGCCGCCAGAGCGACAACCGCCGCGCCGGCGGCCGCGTCGAGCAGCCAGTGGTTGGCGGTGGCGACGACGGCCCAGGTTTGCGAGGCGGGGATCAGCGCGGCCAGCGCGAGCCAGGCGATTCGCCGCCGGCCGCGCTGCGCGAGCGCGAGCCGCGCGCAGGCTGCGCCGGCCAGCAGCGCCCAGCCGACATGCAGCGAGGGCAGCGCCGCGTAGGGATTGACGAACGGCCCGACCTCCTGCGCCTGGTAGGACGCGGCGGCGCGCCAGGCGAGCGTGTCCACGTAGCCCAGCTCGGGCATCAGGCGCGGCGGCGCGGTGGGCCAGATGACGTAGCAGGCAATGCCCAGCAGCGCCGAGGCGAGCAGCGCGGCGCGCAATGCGCGCCAGACGCCGCGCTGTCGAAACCAGAGCCAGAGCGCGAGCGCGATCAGCAGGGGCATATGGCCCCAGAAGTAGACGGCGTTGGCGAGGTCGACGATCCAGGCGGCGCTGAGCGCGGCCTCGTGGATTGCGGTTTCCCAGGCGATGCCGAGGCGCTCTTCAAGCTCGAGCAGCGCGCGGGCGCGGGCGAAGGCTTCGTCGGCGCGGTCCTGCACTGCGCCGCGCACGAGGAAGTAGAGCAGCGCGCCGCCGGCCACGATCGCC
Organism: Dehalococcoidia bacterium; assembly: GCA_965203165.1. Taxonomy (GTDB): domain Bacteria; phylum Chloroflexota; class Dehalococcoidia; order Bin125; family Bin125; genus CATQGW01. Next base: position 1,950,744 of record OZ241849.1, on the reverse strand, counting down.
AGCTCGCGCAGGAACTCGCGAGCGCCGGCGGGAAGCGCCGACCAGCGCCTCGAGCAGGCGGAGCGCAGCGCGCGCGGCGTCATTCGGGCACGGTATCGCGCAGCATCGCCCAACCGTGTTGCGGCCGCGCTGTAGCATCACGTCTAGCGGGTGTGGACCGCTCTGGATTGAGGCAAGGGAACGATGGAGATCGCGACCAGCGGCACGGCGCCGCTCGAAGCTGATGTCGATCAGCTGATCATCTTCACCACCAAGGGCGACGATGTGATCAGCAGCGGGACGGCGGGGGCGCTCAACGAAGCGCTCGACGGCGGCCTGGCCTCGCTGGTGGAGTCGGGCGAGCTGGAAGGTGGGCGCAGCGAGACGGTGCTGCTGCACACGTTCGGGCGCATTCCCGCCGGGCGGGTGCTGCTGGCGGGGATCGGCGAGCCGGAGAAGGCGGAGTTGGACGATGTGCGCAACGCCGTCGCGCGCGCCGCGCGGCGCGCGCGGCAGATCGCCGGCGGCAGCCTGGGCGTGGCGGTCGACGGCGAGAGCTGCGGCTGGACCCGTGAGGAGCTGGGCTCGACGATCGCCGAGGGCCTCGAGCTGGGCCTCTACCGCTTCGACCGCCACCAGTCGCCGACCAAGACGCCCAACGTGCTGGAGCGGGCGACGCTCTACGGCAGCGAACCGGCAGCGATCGCGCGGGGCGTCTCGGAGGGCGGCGCGCTGGCGGGCGCGGCCAATTTCGCGCGTGATCTGGCCAACGAGCCGAGCAATGTGCTCACGCCGACCGAGCTGGCTGCGCGGGCCGAAGCCTGGGCCGGCGCACACGGCCTGGAAATCGAAATTCTCGACGAGCAGGGCGCGCGCGAACTGGGCATGGGCTCCTTCCTCGGCGTGGCGGCCGGCTCGCACCAGCCGGCGCGCTTCCTGATCCTGCGCCACCGCGGCGGCGGCGACGAGCCGGGGCTGGGCTACTGCGGCAAGGGCATCACGTTCGACACCGGCGGCATCTCGATTAAGCCGGCGGCCAACATGGAGGCGATGAAGCAGGACATGAGCGGGGCGGCCGCGGTGGTTGCGGCGATGGGCGCGATCGCCGATCTGGCGCTGCCGATCAACGTGACCGCGCTCGCGCCCTGCACCGAAAATATGCCGGGCGGCGCGGCGATCAAGCCGGGCGACCTGCTGACCGCGATGAACGGCACGACGATCGAGGTGATCAACACGGACGCCGAGGGGCGGCTGGTGCTGGCCGACGCGCTCTCCTACGCCAACCATCTCGGCCTCTCGCCGCTGATCGACGTGGCGACGCTGACCGGCGCCTGCGCGGTCGCGCTGGGCGATGTGGCGACGGGCGTGATGGCTAACGACGACGAGCTCGCGCGGGAGGTGATCGACGCGGGCAAGGCGGCCGGCGAGAAGTTCTGGCAGCTGCCGATGTTCAGCGAGTACGAGGAGCAGATTCGCAGCCAGGTGGCGGACGTGAAGAACACGGGCGGGCGGCTCGCCGGGGCGATCACCGCGGCCAAGTTTCTCGCGCGCTTTGCAGGCGAGACGCCGTGGGCGCACCTCGACATGGCCGGCACGGACGACGCAAGCAAGACGAGCGGCGTGTTCGTCAAGGGGGCGACGGGCATTCCGGTGCGCTCTCTGGTGCGCTTCGCGCAGACACGCGCAGAAGGGAACGGATCATGAGCACCGACGTGAGCGCCGGCACGAGCGCCGAAGGGCAAATCACCGAGCTGCCGGCGGAAGAGGAGGCGCGGCTGCGCGAGCAGTACCGCGCGGAGATGACCGAGCTGGCCGACCGCTTCTGCGAGGAGCGCGGCTACATCCTGGTGAACGCGGATCAGACGATCGAGGATTTCGTCAACATGCGGCTGCGCTTCGGGAAGTTCTACTGCCCCTGCCAGCCGGCCAACAACGACGACACGATCTGCGTCTGCGAGCCGGTGATCAACGGGCTGGTGGATTTCGAGGGCACCTGCTTCTGCAACTTCTTCACGCTGCCCGAGGAGAAGAAGCCGCTCAAGGAGGACCTGGCGGTGGATCTGTAACAGCTCGTCATACCCGCGCTCGCCGCGGATATCTCGCTGCGATGAGCGCCAAGCCCACCCTCGACCACGCCAAGCACGCCCTCCGCACCTCTATCGTCCCCGCGCAGAACTCGGCGAGATACCCGCGGCGAGCGCGGGTATGACGGTTCTAATTTTGGGTATGACGGATCTAATTTGGCGTATGGCGGTTCTAATTTTGCGCGGGTATGACGGCGGGAAGGGGAGGGGGCAGGACGAGGTGGGGAGGCGGGACGAGGCTTTGGGTTCAGCACGAGCGAGATACCCGCGGCGAGCGCGGGTATGACGGTTCTAATTTTGCGTATGACGGATCTTTTTCTCGCGGGCTAGGCCTAGATGTGCAGGTGGGCGCGGATGTCCGAGATGAGCCGCTGGGTCTCAGCCTTCGGCGGAACCCCGCTGCCCGGGTCGCCCTCGAGCTCCGCGAGGATTTTGCGGTAGCCGTGCAGCACGGTGGTGTGGTCGCGGTCGCCGAAGTGGACGCCGATTTCCTTGTAGGAGAGGCCGGTGTGCTCACGCGCGAGGTACATGGCGAGGTGGCGGGCGCGGGCGGCGCGCTGATCTTTGCGCTTGGTGGTGAACGCCTCCGGCGGGACGCCGGTCGCTTCGCAGGCGGCGTTGATGATTTCGCCGACGGTGGGCGGCTTGCGCTTGACCTCCTCGAAGTTGTAGCGCTCAAGCGCGCGGATGACGAGGTCGACAGAGATGGGCGCGCGCTCGGTCTCGGACAGCAGGCAGACGTAGTTGAAGGCGCCTTCGAGGTCGCGCACATTGCGCGAGGCGCGGTGGGCGATCATGCGCAGCACGGCTTCATCGGCCTGCATGCCGCGCTCGGCGCATTTCTGCAGCAGAATCGCCAGGCGCAGTTCGATGTCGGGCTGGGTGATTTCGGCGACCAGCCCCCACTCAAAGCGGGTCACCAGGCGGTCGGCGAGGAATTGCAGGCGGCGCGGCGGAGTATCGCTGCTCAGCACCAGTTGTTTGTCCGCGAGGTGCAGCGCGTTGAAGAGGTTGAAGAACTCCCGCTGGGTCTCCTCTGCGTTTTTGAAGTCGTGCACGTCGTCGATGATCAGCACTTCGACCTGCTCGTACTTCTCTTGGAAGGCGGTGCGCTGGTTGGTGCGGACCGCCTCGACGAATTCGCGCACGAAGTTGCCGGCGGGGATGTATTGAGTGCGCTGCGTTTCGAGCGTGGCGTGGGCGATGGACTGGAGCAGGTGGGTCTTGCCCAATCCGGATGCGGAGTAGATGAAGAGGGGGTTGTGGGAGTGCCCGGGGTTGGCGGCCACGGCGGCGGCGGCGGCGTAAGCGATCTGGTTGGAGGGGCCGATCACGAAGTTGTCGAGCGTGAAGGTGCGCTTGAGCACGGGTCGGGTGCGTGCGACGGCCGGGGGCGGCGCCGGGTTGGGCTCGGCGGCGGCGATGGCATCGGGCGCATCTTCCGGATCGTCGTCGGCCTTGACGACGACTTCCACCTGGATGCGGCGCCCCGCGACCTCTTCAACGGCGCGAGAGAGGGGCGAGTAGTAGTTGGCGTGCAGCGTCTCGCGGGCGATGTAGTTGTCGACGGCGAGGACCAGCTTGCCGGCGCGCATTTCGACGGCGCGGATTTGGGCGAACCACTGGTCGTAGGTCTCCGCGGTGAAGGCGGAGCGGAGTTGCTGGAGCGCCCGCCGCCAGAGTTCGGTGTGGCTGAGGGGCTGAGGAGCGCGGTGAAATTCTCGTCGTGCCGCCGGATCAGTCGCCACTCCAGCCCCCCTTCTGAGCCGCGCCGGAGGCGGCGCTGAGCGCCGCGGTCGCGCGTCTCGGATTTCACGTCAGCCGAACGTAGCAAGGCTCCGAAACGTGGGCAAGCACGCGCCGCGAATCACTCTGCTACCAGATAGGCATTTCACAGTTTCCACACGTTTTCCACAGCCTTACCCAGGCTGCGGTTACCACCCTCTAGAGCAGTGTCAGCACCGCCTGCGGCGGCGCGTGTAGCCTGCCACGATAGGGGGTTGGCGCGCCATGCTGCTGGCGATCGACATTGGCAACACCACGCTGCAAGTCGGCATCTACGCCGATCGCCGGCTGGGGCCGACCTGGCGGCTGGCGACCGATCACGGGCGGCTGGCGGACGAATACGGCATCCTGGTGCTCTCGCTGCTGCGCGCGGAGGGGGTGGATACGCAGCAGATCGACGGGGCGATCATCTCCAGCGTGGTGCCGGCGCTGTCGAGCGTCTTCCGCGATGTGGTGCGGCGCTTCCTGAAGGTCGATCCGCTGTTCGTCAACAGGCACATGCGCAAGCCGGTGCGGATCGGCATCGAGCACGCCGAGGAGTTGGGCGCGGACCGGATCGCCGACGCGGTCGGGGCGATGTCGCGCCACGCGCCGCCGCTGATCGTGGTCGATTTCGGCACGGCGACGGTGTTCGACGCGATCAACGAGCACGGCGTCTATCTCGGCGGCGCGATCAGCCCGGGCATCGGAATTTCGACCGACGCGCTGTTCAACCGGGCCTCACGGCTGGCGCGGATCGACCTGGATCGTCCGCCCAGCGCGATCGGGACGCGCACCGAGACGGCGTTGCAGTCGGGCATTCTCTACGGCTACGTGGGGCTGGTGGAGGGGATCATCGCGCGCTTCAAGGCGGAGCTGGGCGAGGCGAAGGTGGTCGCCACGGGCGGTTGGGCCGGGCGGATCGCGCGGGAAACGAGCGTGCTCGACGCGGTGGATGAGGATCTGATTCTGTACGGCCTGCGCGAGCTGTACTACCTCAACGCGGAGGGCACCCCATGAGCAGCGCGAGCGCCGCCGATGTACCCGCGCCGCGCCCGCTGGCCGGGCGGCGGGTCGCGCTCGGCGTGACGGGCTCAATTTCGGCCTACAAGGCGGTCGAGCTGGCGCGGCGGCTGGAGGATGCGGGCGCGGTGGTGGATGCGGCGCTGACGCCCTCGGCCGCGCGCTTCATCCCGGCGCTCACGTTCCGCAGCCTGGTGCAGGGCGAGGTCGCGGTTGATCTCTGGGATCCCGCCGCGCCGGCCGAGCAGCATGTGGCGATGGGTCGGCGGGCGGACGCGATGATCATCGCGCCGGCGTCGGCCACGACGATCGCGAAGCTGGCGCAGGGGATCGGCGACAACGCGGTCACGCTGACGGCGCTGGCGTGCGCCGGGCCGCTGATCGTTGCGCCGGCCATGGATCACGTGATGTACAACCAGCCTGCGGTGCAGGCGAATCTGGAGACGCTGAAGGCGCGGGGCGTGCTGATCGCGGGCCCGGCGGAGGGGCGTCTGGCGAGCGGGGCGCGGGGGTTGGGCCGCCTGCTGGAGCCGGCCGACCTGGCCGGCGCGGCGCGCTCGGCGATCGGGCGCGCCGTGGGAGCGATGCGCGGGCGGCATGTGATCGTCACCGCGGGCGGCACGCGCGAGCCGATCGATCCGGTGCGCTTCGTGGGCAACCACTCGAGCGGCAAGATGGGCTTCGCGCTGGCGGAGGCGGCGCGCGATCGCGGGGCGGTGGTCACGCTGGTCACAACCCAGCCGCCGCCGGCCGGCCTCTTCGGCGTGGTCGTGCGGCGGGTCGAGACGGCGGTTGAGCTGCAGGCCGAGATCGCCAAGGCCGCGCCGGGCGCGGACGCGCTGATCATGGCCGCGGCGGTGGCTGATTACCGCCCCGCGGAAGCGGCCGAGGAGAAGCTGAAAAAGTCCGACGACGGCGCGGAGAGGACACTTGAGCTGGTCGAGAATCCGGATGTGGTGGCGAGCGTCGAGGGCTCGCTGCTCAAGGTGGGCTTCGCCGCCGAGACCAGCGACCTGATCGCCAACGCGCAGGCCAAGATCGCCAAAAAGGGGCTCGCGTTCATCGCGGCCAACGACGTTTCCGAGAGCGACGCCGGCTTTGGCGTGGACACCAATCGGATCGTGCTGCTGGACGCGGCGGGTGGGGCCGAGCGACTGCCGCTGATGCACAAATACGACGCTGCGGCGGCGATCTACGAGCGGCTGATGCGCGAGCCGGGCTGGCGGGCAAGGGCGGATTGAAGGGTGGGGCGTGTTCGCGCTTCCGTCATTCCTGCACAGGAGTGACGGGGAGGGGATGAGGTAGGAGACGGAAGAGGGTTGGGTGCTGTGCTCGGCGAGATACCCGCGGCAAGCGCGGGTATGACGGATCTTGCCCGCGCGGGTATGACGGAGGTGAGGCGCGGGTATGACGGAGGTGGGCCGTGCGGGTATGACGGAGGTGGGGCGCGTTACTCGGTGTAGAGGTTGTGGCGGCGGATGTAGGCGAGGGCGGCTGGGGGGATGTCGCCGCTTACGTCTTCGCCGCAGGCGATTTGGTTGCGGAGGTCGGTGGCGCTGAGCTCGACCGGCGGCATGGGGATCCAATCGACCCAGCGGCTGAGGCCGGGGAGGAGACGGTCGAGCTGGCGTCGTTCGAGTTGCGCGCCGGGGCGGGCGGCGACGGCGAGGCGGGCGGCGCTGAGCAGTTCGGTCGGCTTGTGCCAGCCTGGGAGGCTTTGCAGCGCGTCGCCGCCGAGCACCCACCAAAGCTGTTGCGCGCCCGCCTCGCGCAGCTCGCGCAGGGTGTCGAGGGTGTAGGTCGGGCCAGAGCGGCGCAGCTCGAGGTCGGAGACTTCCAGGCCGCCGCCGCGCTCGCGGACGGCGGCTTCAACCATTGCGTAGCGGTGGCGCGCGGCGGTGACGGGGCGGCCGCGCTTCATCCAGGGGTCGCCGGCGGGGATCAGCAGCATGCGGTCGAGCTTGAGGGCGACGGCCGCGGCGTCGGCGAGGTGCAGGTGGGCGCGGTGGATGGGATCAAAGGTGCCGCCGAGCACGCCGACGCGCTCGTCCGGGCCGAACTCCAGCGGCGGCCCGGCGGCGCTCAGCGCTCCCACTCCCAGACCAGTTCGCTGCGGCCGACTTTGACGCGGTCTCCGGGTTGCGCACCCGCGCGCTGCAGTGCGGCGGCGACGCCGCGGCGCTCGAGCCAGCGGTAGGTTTCCGCCAGCGCCTGCTCGTCGGCGAGGTCCATCATGGCGACGAAGCGCTCGACGCCGCTGCCGTGGACGCGGAAGGCGCGCCCGCGCAGCGGCTCGACGGTGAAGCGCCGCCCGTCGGGGCGGGGGCGCAGCGTGGGCGTCGGCGGGGGCGCTTCGACATCCGCGGCCCGGACTTCCTGCAAGCGCCGCACGCAGGCCTCAACGACGGCGTCGGCGCCCTCGCCGCTGAGCGCGGAGCAGAAGAGGACGGGCGCATCGGCGAACGCGGCTTGCAAGGCCTCGCGGCGCTCCTGCACCTCCGGCAGGTCGGCTTTGTTGATCGCGATGATCTGGGGTGTGGCGGCGAGCGCGGGGCTATAGGCGGCGAGTTCGCGGTTGATCACGTCGCGGTCGGCTCGCGGGTTGTCGGCCGACCCGTCGATCAGGTGGAGCAGGACGCGGGTGCGGCTGGCGTGGCGCAGGAAGTCGTGGCCGAGGCCCGCGCCGTCGGCCGCGCCCTCGATGAGGCCGGGCAGGTCGGCCATCACCACATCGTCCCAGCCGGTTTCGACCACGCCGAGGTGGGGTTCGAGCGTGGTGAAGGGGTAGGCGGCGACACGGGGGCGTGCGCTGCTGAGCAGGCGGAGCAGCGAGGATTTGCCGGCGTTGGGCAGGCCGACGATGCCGATGTCGGCGAGCACGCGGAGTTCGATGCGCAGCCGCACACGCTCGCCCTCGCCGCCGCGCTGGGCGACGCGGGGCGCGCGATTGGTGGAGCTTTTGAACCAGGCGTTGCCGTGGCCGCCGTCGCCGCCCCAGGCGGCGAGCACGCTCTGGCCGTGCTCGCGCAGGTCGGCCAGCTGCGACTGGTCGCCTTGCGCCAGGCGGCTGACAACCGCGCCGGCCGGCAGTTGAAGGATTAGCGTCGCGCCGGCCCGCCCGCGGCGGTTGTTGGTGCCGCCCGGCGCACCGTCTTCGGCGCGGAAGATGCGCTGGCGGCGGTAGCGGCGCAGAGTGTTGATCTGGCTGTTGGCCTGCACGACCACATCGCCGCCGCGGCCGCCGCGGCCGCCGTCGGGCCCGCCGCGCGGCACGTATTTCTCGCGGCGGAACGAGACTGCACCGCGCCCGCCAGCGCCGCCCCGAACCTCGATCTCCACTACGTCGAGCATGCGCTGATTCTATGCTGCGCGCTGCGATTTCCACAGGGTGCACGGAGTTCGCGCTCTTCTTCTGTGAGGATCTGTTGGATTAGGAGAGAAAAAGATCTGTATTAGATCCATCATCATGGGCTGTGCATGCCTTGGGCAGGCTCGTGGGCGCAGGTTTGACTGGCGAATCCGGGCGTGGCGGCGGGTGATTGTCGGTGCAGCGCGCGGGCAGCTGCGGTAGAGGGCGGTGGACCGTTCGGACGGCTATGCGTCGGCTGTGTGATGTTCTTTGCGCATGAGCACGGAGACGCGCGGGCCGGGCGGCCAGAGGAAGGGGCGGAGGGGGAGCGTCTGCACCCAGGCGAAGCCGGCGTCGTAGGCGGCGCGGCCGATTTGGCCGAAGGAGCGCAGCTGGGGGTCGCCGCCCAGCCAGGCGCGCCAGACGGCGTTGGCCTGGCGCGAGCGCGAGGGCGCGACCTCCCAGAGGATGCAGAGGCCGTTGTGCGCCAGGACGCGCCAGGCTTCCGCGAGGATGCGCTCCAGGCGGGCGTCGCTCCAGCGGCGCAGCAGGTGGGGCGCGACGATCACATTGACCGAGCCGTCGGGCAGCGGCAGGCGGTCGGCGCGGGCGCGGAGGATGTTGACGCCCAGGTCTGCGGCGTCGGCGGGCTTGACGGTGGGGCGGTGGCCGAGCGCGGCGAGTGGGCGGTGCTCCAGGCCTGCGGCGTCGGCGAGCTCGGCGGCCAGCAGCGGGGCGTCGCGGCCAAGCGTGAGCAGGCGGTCGGCGGGCTGCAACGGCAGCAGGCGGGGCAGCTGGAGGGCCGGGCCGTCCTCGAGCAGCAGGCGGGGGCGTCCGCGCCAACGGCGGCGCAGCTGGGGCGGCGCGTGGTTCACGCGGCCTCAGACGTCCAGGCTGGCGAGGTGTGAGTGGGTCTCGATGAAGTGGCGGCGCTTGCCGGGGTCGTCGCCCATCAGCTGCACGAAGAGGTTGTCGGCGTGGTGGAAGTCGTCGATGCGCACCTTGAGCAGCGTGCGCTCGGCGGGGTCCATTGTGGTCTCCCAGAGCTGCTCGGCGTTCATCTCGCCGAGCCCCTTGAAGCGCTGCACGGCGACCTTTTTGTTGCCTTCCTGCTGCCGCTCCAGGAACTCCTCGAGGGCGGCGTCGCTGTAGAGCCATTGCGCCTGCTGCCGGCCGGCCTGCACGCGGTAGAGCGGCGGCTGGGCGATGTAGAGGTAGCCGGGCCTGTAGTTTTCCTCGCCCTCGTGCCCCTGCTCGATCAGCTTGCGCATGTGGCGGAAGAAGAAGGTGAGCAGCAGGGTGCGGATGTGCGCACCGTCGGAGTCCGCGTCGGCCATGATGATCACTTTGTGGTAGCGCAGCTTGTCGATGTCGAAGTCGTCGCCGATGCCGGTGCCGAGCGCGGTGATCAGCGTGCGGTAGGCCTCGTGGCTGAGCAGCTTGTCGAGGCGGGCGCGCTCGACGTTGAGCACCTTGCCGCGCAGGGGCAGGATCGCCTGCGTGCGGCGGTCGCGGCCCTCCTTGGCCGAGCCGCCGGCGGAGTTGCCCTCGACGATGAACAGCTCGGAGTCGCCGGGGTCGCGCGAGGAGCAGTCGGCCAGCTTGCCGGGCAGCGCGGCGCCGTCGAGCGCGCCCTTGCGCTGGACCAGCGCGCGGGCGCGGCGGGCCGCCTCTCTGGCGCGTGCGGTGGTGAGGCACTTTTCGACGATTCGCTTGCCCTCGCGGGCGTTGCCGTCGAGGTATTCGCCAAGGGCCTCGGCGAGCGCGGACTCGACCAGCCCCTTGACCTCGGGGTTGCCCAGCTTCGTCTTGGTTTGCCCTTCGAATTGGGGCTCGGCGAGCTTGACGCTGATCACTGCGGCCAGGCCCTCTCGCGCGTCCTCGCCGGTCAGGTTGGGGTCGGTGTCCTTGAGCACCTTCTGGCGGCGGGCGAAGTCGTTCAGGGCGCGGGTCAGGGCCGAGCGGAAGCCGGTCAAGTGCGAGCCGCCCTCGGTGGTGTTGATCGTGTTGGCGAAGGCGTAGACATGCTCGGCGAAGTCGGTGTTGTACTGAAGCGAGACTTCGACCGCGACGCCGCTGATCTCGCGGTCCAGATAGAAGGGCAGCGGCTGGAGCACATCATGGTCGCGGTTGAGGAAGCGCACGTAGGACTGGATGCCGCCCTCGAAGTAGAAGTTGGTCTCCCGCGTATCCTCGGGGTTGCGGGCGTCGCTGAAGTGGATCCAGAGGCCCTTGTTGAGGTAGGCGACCTCGCGGAAGCGTCGGGCGAGCACGGCGAAGTCGTAGTCGAGCGTTTCCATCACCTCGTCGTCGGCGAGCCAGCGCACGGTGGTGCCGCTGCCCTGGGGATCGCTCACGCGGGCGCGGCGGGGCTTGCTCTCTTCGACGAGCACGCCGCGCGCGTAGCGCTGCGCGTAGACGCGCGAGCCGCGGCGCACCTGGACTTCGAGTTCGCGGGCGAGCGCGTTGACGACCGAGGCGCCTACGCCGTGCAGCCCGCCGGAGACCTTGTAGCCGCCGCCGCCGAACTTGCCGCCGGCGTGCAGCACGGTGAGGACGGTTTCCAGTGCCGATTTGCCCGTCTTCTCGTGCGTGTCGACCGGGATGCCGCGGCCGTCGTCGTTGACGCGCACCCAGCCGTCGGGCTCGAGCGTCACCTCGATGCGGCTGGCGTGCCCGGCCATTGCTTCGTCGACGGCGTTGTCGACGATTTCGTAGACGAGGTGGTGGAGGCCGGCCTGCCCGGTGGAGCCGATGTACATGCCGGGGCGGCGGCGGACGGCCTCGATGCCTTCGAGCACCTGGATGCTCTCGGCTGAGTACTGCTCAGCCGCTGTGGTGGTTGCCATGAACTGCGCTTCGCCCCGTAGCCACTCGGTGTGCAGACCATAATACTACGCAGCGGGCGGACAGGCAGCCGCCGGTGAGGAGTGGGCGACAGTGGTGGGCTGGCGCGAACGGCTGCGGCTGAGCAATCCGCGCGAGGCGCGCGATGAGGCGCTGCGGCAGCTGCCCGAGCGGCTGGGCGATCTCGAGCCGATCGGCGTGGTGCGCAACGCGATCAACGACACCTCCGGGCGCGTCTGGGCGCAGGTCAAGTCGGAGCTGGTCTTCCGCGAGGAGTTTGCGCCGGCGCTGGAGGGGCTGGACGGCTTTTCGCACCTGTTCGTGATCAGTTGGATGGATCGGGTGACGGACGAGGGCCGCGGGCTGCTGCGGCTGCATCCGAGCGGCGACGACCGCACGCCCGAGCTGGGCGTCTTCGCCACCCGCACGGCGCACCGGCCCAATCCGATCGCCATCTCGATTGTGCCGGTCGAGCGGGTGCGCGGACCGATCGTCCACGTGGTCGGGCTCGATGTGGTCAACGGCACGCCGCTGCTCGATGTCAAGCCGTATGTGAGCTTCTACGACTCGTTCGACGCGACGATTCCGAAGTGGGCCGAATAGGTGCCGCGCCTGCGCAGCCGCTTTGTGGCCGTCTATGTCGTGCGGCGGGGCGCGTCGGGCGGGTTGGAGTTTCTGCTGCTCCAGCGCCCGCCCGGGCACCGCTTCGCGGGGGACTGGCAGCCGGTCGGCGGGCACATCGAGGAGGGCGAGACGGCCTGGCAGGCGGCAGTGCGCGAGGCGCGGGAGGAGACCGGCCTGGAGGTTGAGCGCTGGTTTCGGATTGATCGCCTGGAGAGTTTCTACAACCCGGAGAACGACACGATCTATTTCGTGCCCGCGTTTGTCGGGCTGGTTGCGGCCGATGCGCAGCCGGCGCTTTCGGACGAGCACTGCGCCTGGCGCTGGGCGTCCGCGGGGGAGGCTGCGGCGCTCGCGGCCTGGCAGAATGTGCGCGATTCGATTCTGTTGGTTGGCGAGGCGCTGGGCGACCCTGGGCGGCCCGGGCTGGGGGTTTGGGAGTTTTCGCCGGCGGACTTGGAGGGGCGCTTGGGTCGCTGAGCCAGCTGCTGGGGCGCTGTGTTTGCCCTGGGGCCTGTCCACACTTCAGAGATCCGTCACACCCGTGCCCCAACTCCGTCATGCCCGCGCTCGCCGCGGGTATCTCACCGCGGTGAGCACCAAGCCCCGTCCCCGTCCCCCACACCCTCGCGTGTCACGCCGCCTCCCTTACCCTTCCACAATCTCCGGCAGCGCGACCCAAGCCTCGATCCACTCGACGATCTCGTCTGCGAGGTATCGCCTCGGATCGAAATACTCGTCCAGCACCTCGTACCCGGAGCGTTCACTCAGTCGGTCGAAGAAATAGAGCGCGCATAGTTCGGCCGCCAGCTCGTTGGGGGCGCGTAGAGCGCCATATATGCCTCTGAACGTCGTATCGTCGGGAAGTGACCAGTCGCCGGCAGCATCCTGGGAGAATCCGACCAGGTCGGTGAAGGAACTGCCTGGTTTGGTCGTGCGCCAGACTGCGTCCGGGCCAGATAGCCCGGCAATCAGCCGGTCCGGCCGCATCTGCTCGATGGAGTGAAAGTGCTGGTTCGTGTGGCAGAGCTCGTGTATTTCTGTCAGTAGGGCATCTGCACGATTTAGTTCTGCGTCACGAGATGGCGAAGTGTCTCTGAAGACCACGACAAAACTCGGAAAAAGCGGAAGCTGGCCGCGGGCACCTAGCAAAAGCGGTGAGTGTGCCTGCCCACCCCCAGCCCCCGGCGCACTTAATCGGAAGATACACACGCCCGGGTACAGCGGCATCGACGGCAGAACGTGGTCCTTCACGCGTTTGTCGAAGTCTTCTGTGCATTCGGTTGAGTCATCGATCAACTGATGCATATTCCGGGATTCATCCCAGCTTTCGCTTTCGCGCAGGTCCGCCAAGGAATAGCACGCGAATCTCCGCGGCCAGTCAAAGTAGCTGAACTCGCAGACATCGAAGCAAGTGGCGAACAAGCTCCCCGCCGGCACAAACTCGCCGTACGCAGCCAGCCAGTCGGCATTCAGCGTTGACGGCACGTTGTACTGGTTGTAGCTGTGCCACTGATCATCGTCGTAGTTCCAGATCGTGTTTGCGATACAGCCCATCGTCGCAAGCCGCGACTTGAGCTGAAAGAGCGAGCCGCCGCCCCACTGAAGCGGGAAGAGCTGGTTGTATCCCTCGGGAATCTCTGCGACGACTTGCGTCGGCTGGAGGGGCGTGGGCGCGGTGGCCGCCTGTTCGCCATCGTCGGCGGTTGCGGCGCCAGCCAGCACCAGCGCCGCGAGAACGGCCAGCGCGATGGCCGCGAGCGCCGCGGCCTGTCGCCATCCAACCATCGTGCTCCTCCGCGACTGCTCAGCTGGGCAAGCGCCAGGCGAGTCTACATGCCTCTCGCTGCGCGTCGGTCGCCGCGCGGGGTGGGCCGTCGGGATGCTGGGGCGCATCGAGGCGTTGGGGGGTGCGTGGTTCCTGCCTGCGCAGGAATGACGTAAAGGGAGCATGCAGGGATGGGGTGGCGGGGGAGGGGCTTGGTGCGCACCGCGGCGAGATACCCGCGGCGAGCGCGGGTATGACGGATCTTGCTCGCGCGGGTGTGGCGGATCTTTTTCGCGCGGTATGACGGATTTTGGGGCGGGTGCGGCGGATCTGGTTTTGCGCGGGTATGACGGAGGTGGGATGTGGCGGAGTTGGGGCGAGTGTGACCGAGCGCTTAAAGGCGCGTGCGTTAGGCGTCGCTGCGGCGGGGGAAGGGGATGGCGGCCAGGGGGGTGGCGGCGAGGCCGATGATTGCGCAGCCTACTGCGCCTACGGCGATTTCTTGCGCGGTGTAGGGGTAGATCTGGTGGTCGCCGCGGGCGGCGGACCAGACCAGTTCGGGGCCCGCCTCGGTCAGCGCGGGCCAGCCCCAGCCGAACCATGCGGAGACGAACAGGATGGCCGAGGCCGCAATCCAGATTGCGAGGGCGGTTTTCATCGTGGCGCTCCCCAATCAGCGTAGCCGATTGGGGGTGAGCCTGGGGCGCGGGCGTGCGACGATAGGGGCATGCCTTCCATCGGACTGATCGGCTTCGAGCGCTCGGGCAAGACGACGCTGTTCAACGCGCTGACGGGCGCGGAGCGTCCGACCGGCTTTGGCGCGCACCCGGATGCGCACGAGGGCGTCGTGCAGGCGGCCGACGCGCGGCTTGAGCGGCTCTCGGCCCTCTACCGGCCGCGCAAGACGACGCCGGCGACGCTGGAGGTGGTTGATTTCCCCGGCGCGGGCTTCTCGGGCGCGCTGGGCGGCGGGGAGGCGCCCGCCGCGCGTCTGCTCGACCAGCTTTCGCAGCTCGACGCGCTGGCGCATGTGGCGCGGGCCTTTGAGAACGACGCCGTGCCCCATCCCGCCGAGCGGATCGATCCGGCGGCCGACCTGGAGGCGATGCAGCTGGAGCTGACGTTCGCGGATCTGGCGCTGATCGAGAAGCGGCTGCAGCGGATCGGGGAGGAGACGAAGTCGCTCAAGGCGGCGGAGCGGACCGCCGCTGATCGCGAGGCGGATCTGCTGCGGCGCTTGCAGGCGCATCTCTCGGACGGCGGCGCGATGCTCGACGCGCCGCTTGCGGAAGAAGAGCGGGCCGGGCTGCGCCATTACCGCTTCCTGACCGAGCGCCCGCTGCTGACCGTGTTCAATCTTGGCGAAGACGACGCGGCCAACGCCGAGGCGGCGCTCTCCGCCTACAGCGCGCCGCCCGGCTCGGTTGGCCTGTGCGCGAAGCTTGAGGAAGAGCTGCGCGCATTCGACATCGAAGAGGCGGCCGCCTACCGCGAGGAGTTGGGCGTCGGCGCGGGCGCGGTCGAAACGGCACTGCAGGAGACGTTCCGGCTGCTGGGGCTGCGCAGCTTCTTCACGGTCGGCGAAGACGAATGCCGCGCCTGGACGGTGCCCGGCGGGGCGACCGCGCCGCAGGCCGCCGGGCGAATTCACTCCGATCTCGAACGCGGCTTCATTCGCGCGGAGGTGACGCGCTGGGACGATCTGCTCGAGTGCGGCTCCGAGGCCGAGGCCAAGAAGCGCGCGCTGCTGCGCACCGAGGGCAAGGACTACGAGGTGCAGGACGGGGATGTGCTGCATATTTTGTTCAACGTCTGAGTCACATATTCCGTCATACCCGCGCTCGCCGCGGGTATCTCGCCGTGCCAAGCGCCAATCCCCAACCACCCCTTGCGTGCCTCCGTCGTCCCCGCGCAAGGATGGGGAGGAGGTCGTGCGGGACTCCGTGCAGAACGCGGCGAGATACCCGCGGCGAGCGCGGGTATGACGGATCTAATTTCACGCGGCGGCGGTATTCTGCCTTTTATGGCAGATTTGACGAATGCGCCCGGCGCTGCTGCGGGGGAGTTGGCCGCGGTGTTGCTGCGCGCGGCGCAGGAGGGGCCGGCGGTCGCTGCTTGCACGGTGCTTTCTGCGTCTGACGGATCGGCGGCGGTGGGCGCGAAGATGCTTGTGCCGTGGGAGGGCGCGGCGCTGGGCTCGATTGGGGGCGGGGCGCTCGAAGCGGCCGTGCTGGAGCGGGCGCGCGCCGCGATCCCGCAGCACCTCGTGGCCACGCTCGCCTTTACGCCGCAGGGCGACATTGTCGAGGGGCGGCGGGCGATCGAGGCGGCTGAGGCGATCGTCGAGGTGTTGATCGAGGTGGTCGAGCCGGCGGCGACGCTGCTCGTCGTCGGCGGGGGGCATGTCGGCCGCGCCGTGGGCGAGGTCGGCGCGATGCTGGGGATGGATGTCGTGCTGCTCGACGACCGCGAGGACTACGCCAATCCGGAGCGCTTTCCCTATCCCTGCCGCGTGATCTGCGGCGATTTCGGCGAGGAGTTGGAGCGCTTTCCGATCAACGCCAACAGCTACATCGTGCTGGTCTCGCGCGGGCATCTGGTCGACGAGCTGAGCCTGCGTCGGGTCGCCGAGCGCGGGGCGGGTTACGTCGGGATGATCGGCTCCAAGCGGCGCACCCGCACGGTGCTCGAACATCTCGCGGCCGACGGCGTTGACGAGCAGGCGCTGGCGAGGGTGTTCACGCCGATCGGTTTGGACATCGGCGCCGAAACGCCGGAGGAGATTGCGGTCGCGGTGCTGGCCGAGATCATTCTCGTGCGGCGCGGCGGCGGCGCGCTGCCGATGTCGGAGCGCGGGCGCGAGCTGGCCGCGCGCTAAACTCAATTCGGAGGGGAGCGGAGCATGCCCAACGACGAGGTTTACGAAGCGCTGACGGCGGCTGTGGCGGCCGGCGAGTCGGTCGCGCTGGCGACGGTGGCGCAGACGCTGGGCAGCACGCCGCGCAAGACGGGCGCGAAGATGCTGGTGCGCGAGGACGGCAGCTTCGTGGGCACGATCGGCGGCGGCTGCGGCGAGGCGGAGGTCTGGCAGGAAGCGATGGAGACGCTCGAAGAGGGCGAGCCGCGGATCGTCACGGTGGACCTGACCGAGCCGACCGACGGTGAGGACAAAATCTGCGGCGGGGTGATGCGCATCTTCGTGGAGCGCCTTGAGGGCTGATGTGGAAGCGGCTTGGGTGGGGCGTCGGGATGTTGCGCCGGCTGTAGTGCCGTGCCCGGCGAGATACCCGCGGCAAGCGCGGGTATGACGGAGTTCTGCTGGCGGGCACGACGGAGTTCTGCGGTGGGCACGACGGAGGCGGTGGGGAGCCGCGATCCCCCAGCGCTCGCTGCGGCTGGTACAATGGTGATGGCCGCCCCGACCGGGCCTGCCGCCGGATGCGGCGGGAAGACCGAGGCGTAGGGGTTCAGCGGAGATCGAAGCCCGCGCTCAGCGACGGCGGCCAGCAGGAGACAGACATGCTTGACCTGGCGCTGATCGGCTTCGGTCCGGTTGAGGCCATCGTGGTGGTGGTTGTGGTGCTGGTCGTCTTCGGCGCGGGCCGCCTGGCCGGCGTCGGCAAGGCGCTCGGCACCGGCTTGCGCGAGTTCCGCGAGGAGGCCCGCACGCCCGTCGGAGAGGGCGGCGAGGCCGACGGCGAAGACGCCGAATCCGCCGCGACCGGCGAGTCGACCAAGAACGACGGCTGAGGTTCGCTCTGTCGCTGCGCGCCGTCTGTTTCGACCTCTGGGAGACGCTGATCCGCGATGCGCGCGGCGGCGGGCAGCGCCGTATGCGCGAGCGCGAGCGGCGGCTGACCGCCGCCTACCTCGCGGCCGGCGCGGGACCGGACGCCGCGGAAGCCGTGCCCAATGCGATCCAGGCGGCGATCGACGCGCTCGTCGTTGCGCACCAACGCAACATCGACCTGAGCGGCGACGAGCGGATTGACGCTTTCCGCGCCGAAATGCGGCGGCGTTGTCCACAAACGGTGGAAAACTCCGAGCTGCACGCCGAGATCGAGCGGGCGATCTGCGAGTCCGCCGCCTGGGAGCCGCCCGACCTGATCGCCGGCGCGGTGGAGGCCGTCGCCGCGCTGCGCCGCGCCGGGCTGCGCACCGCCGTTGTCTCCAATACCGGGCTCGCGCCCGGCGCGTACGTCGAGCGCGCTCTGCGCGCCCGCGCGCTGGGCCCGCTGATCGACCACTGGATCTGGTCCGACGAGGTGCGCAGCTGGAAGCCCGGCCAGGCGATCTTCCGCGCCGCGCTCGACGCGCTGGGCGTCTCCGCCTCGGAGACCGCGTTCGTCGGCGACACGCCCGAAGCCGATGTGTTGGGCGCGCAGCAGGCCGGCTTCGCCACCGTCGTGCAGGTCGGCGGGAAGCGCGCGGCGGGGGTTGAGCCCGACCTCCAGCTCGCCAGCGTGGCTGAGCTCCCTATGGCGTTAGCCAGATGAGCCCTATGATCTGCGCGCAGCGATGAAGCTCCACGACATCATCTGGAACCGCGAGGTTGGGACGATCGGCGGCGTGCCGATCCGTCTGGACCTGACCTATGTCGCGATGCTCGCCTTCGGCGTGGCCTTCACCGCCTTGGCGTTACCGGAGGATCTAGCCGCGCCGCTGCGCTGGGCCTACGCGGTCGGCGCCATCGCCGCCGTCGGCCTCTCGCACATGCTGCACTTTCTGGCGCAGTTCATCACCGCGCGGCGGCAGGGGCTGGAGCCGGGCACGCTGGCGCTCTCGATGATCGGGGCGGGCGTCGAGGCTCCGGGCCGCCCACTCGATCCCGCCGCCGCGCTCCGATGCGCGCTCGCCGGTCCGCTCGTCAGCCTGCTGGTCGGCGCGGGGCCGGCTGTGATCTGGTTCGCGCTGCACAACTCCGCCGGCGTGCTGGTCGACCTGATCGGCATCGTCGCCGTAGTCAACGGGGTGCTCGCCGTCGTCGGTCTGATCCCCGCCTACCCGCTGCGCGGAGCGAACATCGCGCAAGCGCTGTTCTGGTTCCGCAGCGGGCGCGAGATGCGCGCCATGCTCTACGCCGCGCGGGTGGGCATCGGCGTGGGGTTGGCGATCTGCGCCTTCGGGCTGACCGAGCTCTTCCTGCGCTACGTGCCGGTGGACTTCGAGTTTCCGCTGGTCGGCCTGTGGTTTTCGCTGACCGGCCTCTTCTGCGCCGTCTGGTCGCTGAGCCGGGCGCGCTTCGCCCAGAGCTGGCTCTGGCTCGAAGAAGTCTGGCCCGAGTGGAACCAGCCGGGAGCAGAACCGCCCGCCCCGGAAATCGCCGTAGAGCGCGCCCGACGCACCCAACACGCCAAACGGGGGGACGAGCGCTTCCGGGGGCGCTGATTCGACATATGCTTGCGGAATGAGAAACGGACCGTTTCTGGGCGGCGGCTTTCGCGTGGGTCAGGTGCTCGGCATCCCGATCCGACTCGACCTGTCCTTCTTCCTCGCCTTCGCGCTGATCATCTTCCTGCTACAGCGCCAGCTGAGCGGCGAGCTGCCCGACTGGGAGCGCTGGGGTTACGCCGCGGCCGGCGGCGTCGTGTTCTTCCTCTCGCTGCTCTTGCACGAGCTGGCGCACAGCGTGGCGGCGCGGCGCTATGGGATGGAGGTGGCCAGCATCACGCTCTTCCTCTTCGGCGGCGTCTCGCTGATCAAGGAGGATTCGCAGCGCCCGGGGCAGGAGTTCCTGATCGCCGTCGTGGGGCCGCTGACCAGCCTGCTGATCGGCGCGGCCTTCATCGGCGTCTGGTTCGCGATCGGCTCCAACGGATCGCCCCTGCTCGAGCTGATCGCCTGGCTCGGCTTCATCAACATCGCG
The DNA here is from genome assembly GCA_965203165.1 of Dehalococcoidia bacterium. Classification (GTDB taxonomy): domain Bacteria; phylum Chloroflexota; class Dehalococcoidia; order Bin125; family Bin125; genus CATQGW01. The sequence goes on along the minus strand of OZ241849.1, from coordinate 1,931,443 downwards.
CTGGCGATCTTCAACATGCTGCCCGGCTTTCCGCTCGACGGCGGGCGGGTGCTGCGCGCGGCGATCTGGCGCATGACCGGCTCGCAGTACCGCTCGACCCGCTGGGCCGCGCGGATCGGGCAGCTGATGGGCGCGGCGCTGATCATCTTCGGCGTCGTCGGGCTGTTCATCGATGTCGGATTCTTCAGCGGATCATTCAGCTCGCTCTGGATGGCGTTCGTCGGTTTCCTGCTGCTCTCGCAGGCTTCGCAGGGGGTCAAGGCGGCTGAGCTCGAGCGCGACCTCGCGTCGCTGCGCGTGGGCGACGTGATGCTCGCGCCGCCACAGGCCGGCACTGTCGAAGCCGAGTTGCTGGTGCGCACGCTGGCGCCCAGCCGCGAATCGCTGGATCACCGCGCCGCCTTCATCGTCAGCGAGCAGAATGTGGCGGTCGGCATCGTTCCCGCCGCCGCGATCCTGATGCTGGATGAGGCGCGCTACCAGAACGCCCGAATGCGCGACGTGATGATCGCGGCCGACGCCGTGCAGCCCGTCACGCGCGAGACGCGCGCCAACGAGGCGCTGCGCCGACTCCAGCGCGACCACGCCTTCCTGCTGCCGGTCGTCGAGGGCGGGCGGCTGCTCGGCGTAGTGGGGCTGGATCAGATCATCGCCGCGCTGCGCGCGCCGCAGCCGGATCAGCGAGCGTTGTGAGCGCGCAATCTACAGGCCGCAGGTTCTCGCCCGCCCCGCCCAGGCGGCTGGCGGGGGTGTGGGCGGGCAAGCTGACGCGGCGCTCGACGCGCCTGCTGGGCAGCGGCGGCACCGCGCTGCCCGGTCTGGTCGCCGAGCGCTTCGACCGCAACCTCGTCCGCAGCCTGGCCGCCGAGCTGGACGCCGCCGTGCTCGTCACCGGCACCAACGGCAAGACCACCACCTCGGCGATGCTCTCGCGCATCCTCACGCGCGACGGGCGGCGGGTGCTGCACAATCGCGCCGGCTCCAACCTGATGCGCGGCGTGCTGACGTCGCTGATCGACGCCAGCGGCGCACGCGGGCGGCTGCCCGCCGGGTTGGTCGGCGTGTTCGAGACCGACGAAGCGGCCTTCGACGATGTGGCCGCGGCGGTGCGCCCGACGGCGGTGCTGTTCACCAATCTGATGCGCGACCAGCTCGACCGCTACGGTGAGATCGACGCGATCGCCGGCCGCTGGGGCCGTGCGCTGGCGCAGCTGGATCCTGAGGCGCAAGTCGTGCTCAATGTCGATGATCCCCTGATCAGCACGCTCGAACGCGCCGCGCGCGGACCCGTCCTGCGCTTCGGAATCGAAGATACGACCGTCGGCACCGCCACCGAGGCCGAGCTGGCCGACGCGCTGTGGGATCCGGCCAGCGGCGATGATTTCCGCTACGACCACCGCTTCTACGCGCATCTCGGCCACTGGCGAACCGCGGGCGGCGCGCGCCGCCCCGCGCCGTCGGTGAGCGCCGCCGATGTCTCGTCTACCGACGGCGAAATGCGTTTCGCGCTGCGGCTGGGCGACGCGGAGCCGCTGGCGGTCGAGCTGCCCGCCGAGGGGCTGTACAGCGTGTACAACGCGCTGGCCGCGGCCTCGGCGGCGGCCGCGCTGGACGTCGGCGGCGAGACGATCGCCGCGGCGCTGGGCGAGCACCGCGCCGCCTTCGGTCGGCAAGAGGCGCTGCGCGTCGACGGACGCCGCGTGCGCATCCTGCTGGGCAAAAACCCGGCTGGGATGAACCAGGCGTTGCGCACGCTGCAAACCGACGGCGCGAAGCACCATCTGCTGGTCGCGCTCAACGACGGCATTGCCGACGGTACGGATGTCTCCTGGATTTGGGACACCGACTGGGAGGCGCAGGCCGCGCACTGCGCCTCGCTGACGCTCGCCGGCGAGCGCGTCGCCGAGCTCGCGCTGCGCCTGGAGTACGCCGGCTTTCCCGCGCCGCGCGAGCCGCTCCAAGCCGCGATCGGCGCGGCGCTGGAACAGGCGCTGATCGCGCTGCCGCCAGACGCGGAGCTCGTGATTCTGCCCACCTACACTGCGCTCATCGAAGTGCGCGGCATCCTGGGGCGGATGCCCGGCGCGACTGAATTGTGGGAGTCGGCATGAGCGGCCAGCCGGAAATCGTGGTTGATGTGCTCTACCCCGATCTGCTCAACCTCTACGGCGATCGCGGCAACGCCCGCGCGCTGGTCAAACGCTGCGAGGCGCGCGGAATTACCGCCCAGATTCGCCGCGTCGATTTGGGTGATGCGTGGGACGACGCAGGCTGCGACATCGTGCTGGTCGGCGGCGGGCAAGATCGCGAGCAGCGCCGCGTCGAAGCCGACCTGCTGCGGCGCGGCCAACAGCTGCGCGACTGGCGCGACGCGGGCGGCGCCGCCCTCGCCGTCTGCGGCGGCTACCAACTCTTCGGCCGCTCCTACCGCGGCATCGACGGCGAGCTGATGGAGGGGGTCGGCGTCTTCGACATGGTCACGATCCATCCCGGGCCCGATGTGGCGCGCTGCGTGGGCAACGTGGCCGCGCTCTGGGAGGGCGAGACGCTGGTGGGCTTCGAGAATCACGGCGGGCGCAGCTACCTCAACGAAGGGCAGGCGGCGCTCGCCGATGTCGTCGTCGGCTTCGGCAACAACGGCGGCGACGGCGGCGAGGGCGCGCGCGCGAACAACTGCTTCGGCACCTATCTGCACGGCGCGGTGCTGCCCAATAACCCGCGTCTCGCCGATCGGTTGATCTCGCTTGCGCTTGAGCGGCGTGGCCTGCACAGTGAGCTGGAGCCGCTCGAAGATCGCTCCGAAACCCGCGCGCACGCCGAGGCGCTCAACACGGCGCTGCGCGGGGCGAACGACAGCGGCTTGGGCCGCGCGCTAGACGCCCTGCAAGGTCTGCGCGGCTGACAGAAAGAAGGACGGCGATGACGGCCAAACTGACGCGCACTGCGCCCGACATCAGCTGCGAGCACTGCGCAAAGGCGATTCGCGGCGCGCTCGGCGCGCTGGACGGGGTCAAGCGGGTTGAAGTCGACATCGGCGCGCGGCGAGTCGACGTGCGCTACGACGACGCGACCGCATCGCCGCAACAGATCGATGCAGCCCTGGAGGCGGAAGGCTATCCGCCGGCCTGAGGGACCCTGGGGAGTGCCGGAAGGGCAGCAGCCGCTCGCTGCGCCGCCGCCTGCGTCGGGCGGCTGGCTGGCAGGGCCGACCTGGCTGTACGCCGCCGCCGCCGCGCTGGTCTTCGCGGTTGCAATCGTCGTCGCCGTGCTGCAGGCGACCGGCGGCGACGACGCGGAGGCGTCGCAGCAGCAGCCCGCGCAGGTTGGGCAGACTGAGCAGCCCACACAACCTGCGCAATCGCAGGCGGCGCAAACAACCAGCGAGCCAAGCGCGCAGCAGCCGGCCGTGCAACAGGAGTCGGTGCCGCCCGCTTCCGAGCAGCAGAGCGCAGCCGCCCCGCAGGAATCGCCGCAGCAGGTTGCTGAGCAGCAAGAACCATCCGATCCGCTGCTGGGTTTCACCATGCCGATCGCCGGCGCCTGCGTTTCGGAGTACGACGGCCACTGGCCCGCCGCCCTGCGCGCCTACCGCAATAACGGCATTCACGAAGGACTCGACTTCTATAACGCCGCCGCCTGCGTCACGATCGACTCCGGCACCCCGGTGCTGGCCGCCAAAGCAGGCGCCATAATCCGCGCCGACCGCGCCTACGTAGACGTGACGCCCGACGACTGGGCGCGCTTCGAGGCGGCGAGTTTCGAGGGCGAAGCGATCCTCGACGAGCTGCGCGGGCGCCAGGTCTGGATTGATCACGGGCAGGGCATTGTCACCCGTTACGCCCACCTCAGCGCCATCGCCGCGCAAATCTTCGAGGGTGTCCGCGTCGAGGCCGGCGCAGTCATCGGCTTCGTCGGCGAGTCCGGCCAGCGCGAAAGCTACGCCGCCCCCGGCTCCGACCTGCACCTGCACTTCGAAATCCGCGTAGGCGACGGCTGGCTGGGCCAGGGCCTGGAGCCGTCGTCGGCGCGTGCGCTGTATCTAGCTGCGTTTGGGGTTGGGGGGTAGGGCAGGGGGGTGGGCTCGGCGAGATACCCGCGGCGAGCGCGGGTATGACGGATCTGATTTTGCGCGTGCGCGGCCTACTCGGCGTGCGCGGTGAGACCCGCTACCGCCCCCGCCTCGATCCATTCGGCAATCGCCGCCTCGCTGTGCCCCAGCAGATCGCGCAGCACCTCTACCGTGTGCTCGCCCAGCCTGGGGGCGGGGCGATTGATTGATGCGGGGGTGCGCGAGAAACGCCAGGGGGCGCCGCCGTGGCGGCGCACGCCGGCGTCGGGGTGCTCCAGGTATTGCCACCAGTGGCGCGCGGCGAGGTGCGGGTCGGAAAGCACGCTGAGGGTGGAATGGACGACGCCCGCGGGGACGCCGGCTCGCTGCAGGCGGGCTTGCAGCGTTTGGGCGTCCCAGTGGCGCGTCCACTCGCCGACAGCCGCTTCGAGCGCGTCGATGTCGGCCAGGCGGCCGGCGGCGCTGCGCCATTCGGGGCGATCGAGTCGCGCGGCTTTGCCGGCAACCTGTAACAGCGCCGCCCAGGTTGCGTCGTCGGGCGCGGCGATCGCGATCCACTCGTCGTCGCCCTGGCAGGGGAAGCACTCGTGCGGGGCTTGTTCTGGATGGCGATTGCCGTCGCGGGCGACGGGCGGAGCGCCGGCCGAGGTCAGCAGCGCGTGTTCTTCGATGTAGCCGATCGCCGCCTCGAACATTGAGCCGTCGAGGTGCAGCGCGCCCGCGCCGTGCGTGGCCTGGCGCCAGACGGCGGCCAGCGCGGCGGCGGCCATCTGCGCGCCGCAGATTGGATCCGCCTGCATTGTGCCGAGCAGCTGCGGTTCTTCGCCGCGGTAACCCAGCAGCATGTCCCAGCCGGCGTTGCCCTCGGTGCTGCCGCCGTTGGCGCGGTAGTTGGAGTAGGGCCCGCCCGCGCCGAAGCCGGAGAAGCTGACCAGCGCGATGTTGGGGTTGACCGCGCGCATGTCGGCGAGCGTGAGCCGCAGATTTTCGAGCACGCGCGGGCGGAAGTTTTCCAGCGCCAGATCCGCCCGCGCGATCAGCTCCAGCGCCAACGCGCGGCCCTGCTCCGTGTCCAGCGCGAGCGAGACGGCGCGCTTGTTGCGGTTGGCCATATGAAAGTTGGCGCGGATGTTGAGCGGGTGCGCGTCGGGCGCGGCGACGGGCATCTGCCAGCGCGTCTCGTGCCGCCAGAGGTCGGGTCGGCGCGGACCCTCGATTTTGATCACCTCCGCGCCGAGGTCCGCCAGCAGCGCGGTCGCGTAGGGACCGAGCCAGGCGTGGGTGAAGTCGACCACCCGCAGCCCGTCGAGCGGGCCGCTTGCGCCGCCCAAGCTGCTCCGCGGGCGTTGGGCGAAGCCTGGGCGTTGGGAGTCGGCGTCTTTGGCGGCGCTCTCGACAATCCGCGCCGGCGGGCCGGTTGTGCGCAACCGGCCCAGCTTGCCCGCGTCTAGCTCGCGCGCGAAGCCCAGCCTGGCGAGGTGCGGATCATCCAGCAGCTCGCCCGCCGAGCGGTGCCAGGCGAGGTTGACCGCCAGCTCGGCGAGGCGGTTGAAGACCTCCTCCGAGCTGCGCTCCGCGAGAATTGGGCGGAAGTATTCGAGCGAGCGCTCTTTATCCGCCGCGCCCTGGCCTTCGGCGAGATCGTCGGGCGGCGGTTCGACTCCGAACGCGGCCGGCGCGGCGCGCAGGGCGTCGCGCGACCACGCGCTCAGCGTCACGTAGCCGTCGGCGGTGGGCAGCACCTCGGCCCAGCCCTCGGGGCCGCCGCTGCGCGGGATCGGCTTGCCGGCGAACTCGCTGCGCACCGCCATCGTCAGGCTCGACACGGCCTCGATCTCGGCCAACGAAATCCACTGTCCGCGCCCGCTGCGCAGGCGTTCGAGCAGCGCCGCGAGCGCGCCCACCAGCGCCAGCACGCCCGAGGCGCGCGGGATGATCGCCGCCGGCGCGGCAAGCGGCTGGCGGTTGGGCAGCCCCTGCGTTCCCGCGAAGCCGGCCAGCGCCTGCACGACCAGGTCGCCGCCGCGGTAGTGCGCGTAGGGGCCGCTCGCGCCGAACGGCGAGCAGTGCGCGACGATCAGCCGCGGCCAGCGCTGCGCGATCGTTTCGGCGTTGAAGCCGGCCGTCGCCAGCTCGGCGATCGGCGCGTCGACCACCCAGACATCCGCATCCGTCAGCGCATCCGCCAGCCGCGCCGAACGCAGCCCGCCCGGCAGCGGCTCGATCGTTTTGCCCTGCGCAAGTGAGAGCTGCAGCATCGAGTGCCGCTCGCCGCCGCGCTCGATCAATGGCGGCGCGTCGCGCAGCGGCGCGCCCTCGGGCGGCTCGAACGCGAGCACATCCGCGCCCCAGCGGGCGAACTCGCGCCCGCAGGCCGCCCCCGCGATGCCCGAGCAGCACTCAACGACCCGCAGCCCGCCGAGCAGCTCCACCGCCGCCCCTCCCTCAGCCGTTTCTCAGCCGTTGCCGCGGCCCCGCTTGAGCTTCTCGAACGCCCGCTGCACGGGGCGCAGTTGGCGCTTGCCTTCGACCATTCGCGGGTCCGGCTGCCCGAAGCGCGCGCCCATCGCGTAGGTGTGGAATGCCGAGGTCAGGTGCGTCGTGAAGCCCTGCGCATCGAGCATGTTGTTGATCGAGAACTTGATCTGCCGCAGCGCCATCGGCGAATGCTCCGCCACCTCCTCGGCGTACTCCAGCGTCTTGCGCTCCAGCGCCTCCGGCGGGTAGATGCGGTTGACGAAGCCCAGCTCGTGCGCCTCTTCGGCGGGGATGAAGCGGTTCTGAAACAGGATCTCCTTGGCCTTGCGCGGGCCGAGGTCCCAGGGCGCGGAGAAGTACTGCGTGTGCGAGGCGAGGAACAGCGCGTCGCTCGCGGCGAAGATCAGGTCCATCGACGCCGCGACCATCCAGCCGCCGAAGATGCAGCGCCCATGCACCATCGCGATCGTCGGCTTGGGGATGTTGCGCCAGCGCATCGTGTTGGTGATCCGCGTGTCGCGCTGGCGGTCGTAGACGCCGACGAAATCGTCGGCCCAGCCGCGCTCGTCGCGGTCGTCCAGCTCGGCCGGCGAGCCGAGGTCGTGCCCCGCTGAGAAATCCGGCCCGTTGCCCGAAAGCACGATCACCTGGCACTGCGGATCCTCGACGGCCTCCTGAAACGCCGCATCCATCTCCTCCAGCAGCATGCGGCTCTGCGCGTTGCGGTATTCAGGGCGATTCAGGATCACCCGCGCCACAGCCCCCGGCTCATAAATCACGTCGCGGTAAGTCACGTTCGTCTCCTCGTCCAGGATTGCCCCCGCACGTTACCAGCGCCGCTCACTCGCCAGCCTCGCTCAGCGGCCAGCCGCCGTGCGCCTTGATCACCGCGTCGATCCCGTTCATCAGCGTCGGCGTCTCCGCCAGCGCCGCGCAGATGCGCTGGTAATGCTCAATCTCGTCGAACGAGAGCGTTCGCCCCTTGCGATCCTTGAGCCACTTCTGCGCTGGCTGATACCCGCCGATCGTGAACGCCCAAGCCTCCGGCGCGACGCCCTCGAAGTGCTGCGTCGCATTGATGTAGACGCGGCCCGGCTCTCCGGCGGTCGCAGGATCGACATAGCGGATTTTGTCGACGAGATTGGTCCCCGCCACATTGAACGCGGGCCGTTCATCGCCCTCAACCTCCAGCAGGTGCAGGGCGGCGAGTCGCTCGCCGAGCTCGACGAGCTGCACGAAGAGCGCGCGGCGGCGGCGCATAATGCTGCGGCCCCGCCGTCGATCCGGCACGGGAATGCGCGGGAAGTCGGATTTCAGGAAGTCGGCGTAGCGGCGACGGTACTCCGGGCTGTGCAGAACAGCGTAGATGTAGTGGAACACATCCTCAGGGCCGAAATCGGCTTCCAGGTCGCCGCTGCCATCCGGCGCGAACTCCAGCCGGAAGGCGACGGCCAGCGCGTCGGTGAATTCGGGCGCAAGATTCGGCGCGCGCTCCGGAACGTCGAGGTCCAGATCGCACTCATCCGCGTAGACGTAGAGCGGAAACAGGCCGTGTCCGCCACGTCGATACAGGTTAAAGTCTGTCGGTGATGCCGCGGGGAACACCGCGTCCCAGGTGCCTGGCCCGATCACCTGTCCGGCTCGCCCCACACATATGGCGCGGTTGCCATTCGCTCGCATGTGGCGCATGACTTCCGCGCGCGGCATGCAGATAAAGCCGCGCACTGTACCGGTGTAGTACGTGTACCGCAGATCGAACGGTCGATACAGGATTGCCGTGATGTGCTGGTCGGAGTTGGGGTGCTCGCGCAAGTCGGCCTGCGCCAACGACACTTTCCAGTCGCGTGAGTCACGCCCCAGAGCGTAGTGCTCGCGGGCATCTTCCTCTGCGCGCGCGGCGAAATCCCTCGCCACGCGCGCCATTTCGTCTTTGGACCACTGAATGGCGAGCTTGTCGCGGGCAGTGACGACGCCCACGGAGGTCACGGGGAAGATGTCGGTAAGCGGCCAGCCTGCGTCGTATTCGTCAGCCAGCGCTTCGTCGCGCGGCACAAACCAGTAGTCCGGTGATTTGGGCGCCAGCTCGGTCCAGTTCGTCGTCGCGATGTCGTTGGCGGCCAGCCAGCCGTACTTTCCGCCGCCCGGGCCTTCTTCGCGCTGCCCCCAAAGATCGCCGTGGAAGATCCGCCCCTCGGCGGCGCCGGCGTTGTGCTTGACGAAGAGGGCGACCGCGACGCCCTGCTGGATGTCAAACACATTCTGGTCAGGGCCGCCGTCCGGGGGCGCTCCTTTTTCTTGCTGTTGCCGTGCAGGTCGAGGATGTAGATCTCGTCAAAGGTTCTCAGCAGCGACCGGCGCATCCCCCGGAACGTTGGATTGTCGAGGTAGCTGTGGTTGGTGATAAACCCCAGCACGCCCTCCCCTGTCCGCTCGATGCGCCATTGCGCGAAGCGGATGAACTTCACGTAGTCGTCATTGAGCCACTTCGGGTTCCGTTCGCCGAGCGGCTCCCCATCGACATGGAAATAGCTCGCCGGCGATCCTTCGATGCGGCCGCGCAGCAGATCGCGGATCCACTTGCCCTTGTTGGCCGAGTGCCCCGCATACGGCGGGTTGCCGATCACGACCATGACCGGATGATCGCGCTTGACGGCGTCGGCCTGGCGCGCCTCTTGCGCGATGGCGGGCGCGAACATGGCGACTGCGGCCTCCTTGTGCGCCTCCTCAAGCGCGTTGGTGAGAAAAACATTGAGCCGCCCGCCGTTCGGCATCATGAACCGCCGAGGGTCGTCTCCAATCTCGATCGCGAGCTTCAAGTGGGCAATCGCGTATGGAGCCATCAGCAGCTCGAAGCCGAACAGGCGCGGCAGCAAGTGCTTGTCCACGTAGTCGCGCCAGCCGCCGCCCAGGCCGCGCTGCTCGAGATCGCCGTGAATTACGGAAACAACTTCGCGCAGAAACGAGCCGGTGCCCGCCGCCGGATCGAGAATCAGCACCCGCGGCGCCTCCTCCGTCTCGCCGTCCTCCGACTCGACCTCGATCGTCGCCGTGTCGGCGAGGCCGTCCGCAAGCCTGAACTTGTCGCGCAGCAGCCAGTCGACGCTGCGCACGATGTAGGCGACGATCGGCTCCGGCGTGTAATAGACGCCGTGCTGGACCTTCAGCTCGCGGTCGTAGGCCGCGAGAAAGTCCTCGTAGAAATGCACCGTGGGGTCTTCCTGCCTGGTGCGCTTGCCAAAATCTTCAAGGATCGCAGCCATGTCCGCTCGCGCCAGCAGCCGCGCCAGATCATTGATGATCCAGGTGATCCGCCGATCAGCCGACGGCCCCGCCACGCGCCCGAACACATCGCGTAGAAACGGCGTGGTTTGGGCGAACGCCGCCGCCTCGCGCGTGAAGGTCTGCGGCGCGCCCTCGTAGAGCCAGCGCGCCGCGAACAGGCCGTAGGCGACCGTCTGCGCCTGCAGGTCCGCGAATTGCTCTTCGTTGAGATCCGCGATCAGCACCTCTTGATAGCTCGCCAGCAGTTCGCGCAGCGCCGCGTTGCCGCCGTCGTTCTCGCGGAAGATGCCGGCGATGTGCTCGCGCAGCAGGCGCGCCCTGGCGGCCATTCGCTGCGCCAGCTCGGCGGCGTTGTTGATCGCGACGCCGTCGGCGCTGAAGAAATCCTCCCAGAGCGCCGCGACATCGAGATTCGCGCCAGGCACTGCGCTGAGCTGCTCGTCGTCGCTGCGCGCCAGAACGGCGCTCCTGCGCCGTTCCCCTTTGACGTACCAGCGAAACTCCACGTAGTCGGTCAGGATCAGGTTGGGCAGCGCGTCGCGGTAGCGCAGCAGCTGCCCGCTCTCCTCCATCTCGTCGAGGTTCGCGCCGATGCCCTTGCACTCGACATGGCCGACCGGGAGCCCGTTCCGGTGCACGATGAAGTCGGGCGCGCCGTATTCGCCCTGCGTGGGCTCGTTGACGGCCTGGATGCCCGTTGGCCCCGCCGCCTCGATCAGCCGCTTCAGCGCCGGCCGGTAGCTGTGCTCCGTCGCCTCTCCGCTGCGCCGCTCGTTGCGCAGCTCGCGCAGGTAGGCCCCGAAGTGGCGATCCACGGCGCGCTCCCCTTCGCCCGCTCTGCGCAGGCTCTATGAGTTTAGGCGCGCGGCGGCGAACGGCGGCGGGCGCGCCGCGCAATTCGCTACCCTTTCCGCTTGGGGAGGACGCGCTATGGCCTTTGACTATGCAGGCTGCGAGTGGCCGATTTCGGAGCGGGTGCGGGCGGCGCACCGGCGCTCCTGGGAGCGGCTGGCCGCGCCCGGCTTCTGGTGGACGGGGGCGGAGCGCGTCGCGATCGCCGCCGAATGCCGCCGCGCGGCCGCGCTGGAGGGCGGCGGCGGCTCCGCCGCGCTGCCCGAGGCGGCTGTGCACGCCGTGCAGAAGATCGTCGTCGACAACGCCAATCTGTCGCGCGAGTGGTGCGACGAAATCTGCGCCGCCGAGGGCATGAGCGACGCGCATTACATCGAGCTGCTCGGCGTCGTGGTGCATGTCTTCTCAATTGACGAGCTGCACCGCGCGCTCGGCCTGCCGCTCGAACCGCTGCCCGAGCCGCTCGCCGGCGAGCCCTCGCGGCGGCGTCCGACCGGCGCGCGTCGCGTCGCCGGCTGGCTGCCGATCACCCCGCCCGACGCGCTCGATCCGGAGGACGCCGACCTCTACGACAGCGCGCCCGTCGCCGCCAATGTGCTCACCGCGCTGAGCCTGGTGCCGAGCAATCTGCCCTGGCTGGCCGACCTCTCGCACGCCCACTACGCCTCCTACGTGGAGATGCGCGAAATGGGCAAGGTGCGCGAGATCAGCCGCGCGCAGCAGGAGCTGATCGCCGCCCGCGTCTCCGTGCTCAACGAGTGCTTCTATTGAACCACCTCGCATGTGGGGCTGCTCGGTGCGAGCAGCCGCGGCAACGACGCGCTCAACTTCCGCGCAATCGTCGACGCCTCGCAGGAGAGCGGCGTCGAGCATGGCGCGCTGCTGCTGGAGTTCACCGACGCGGCGGTGCGGCGCAGCGAGAGCCTCCCCAAGGCCCGCGCGCGCCTCGCCCAGGCCGCCGGCCCGCCCGCCACGGTCGACGCGGCGGGCGTCGTGGCCAACTTCCAGCGGATGGTGCGGATCGCCGACGGGACGGGCATTCCTGTCGACAGCTACATCCTGGAGCGCACGGGCGAGCTGCCCCAGCGGTTGGGCTTGACCGAGTACCGCTCGGCGGCGAATACCTTCGCCGCGAGGTAGGCGGCATCAGACAGCATCAGGCTGCGGAGAGGCTGGCAGGACGATGACCACGCAAGTTGAGGCAGTCCAGTTCGACTACTCGGGCGCGGCGCTGCCGATTCCTGATCGGATTCGCGATTGCCATCTGCGCGACTGGGAGCGGCTGCGCGGGCCTGGCGCGTGGTGGAGCGGCGCGGAGCGGGTGGCGATCGCCCGCCAGTCGCGTCTCGCTGAAGACTGCGGGCTCTGCCGCGAACGGGCGGCTGCGCTGTCGCCGGCGTCTGTGGTCGGCGAGTGCTCGCCCGATCCGCTGCTGCCGTCGGCGGCGGTCGAGGCGATCCACAAGCTGGTCACGGACAAGTCGCGGCTCTCGCGGGACTGGTATGAGCGGGTTGTGAGCGCCGAGGGCATGAGCGAGGAGCGCTATATCGAGCTGCTGGGCGTGCTGGTGCACGTTTTCGCGGTGGACGAGTTGCACCGCGCGCTCGATCTGCCGCTGGAGCCGCTGCCCGAGCCGCTCGCGGGCGCGCCCTCGGGCTACCGCCCGGCGGGCGCGGCCAAAGACGCATCGTGGCCGCCGATCCTGCTGCCCGAGAACGCCGCTGCGGGCGATCTGGACATCTACGCGGAGATGGGCGGGCGGCGCCCCGCCAACGTGATTTCGGCGCTCAGCCTGGTGCCGGACAATGTGCGCTGGCTGAACGATCAGTTCGCCGCGCACTACCTGTCTTGGACCGAGATGGGCGAGATCGACAAGCAGCATCGCACGCTGACGCGGCCCCAGCTTGAGCTGCTGGCGACGCGCGTTTCGGCGCTCAACGAGTGCTTCTATTGAACGCTCTCGCACGCCAACCTGCTCCGTCGGAGCAGCGCCGACAACGACGCGCTCAACCTTCAGGGAACCACCGACGATTCGGTGGATGTCGGCGTGCCTTACGCCGATTTGCTGATGGCTTACGCCGACGCTGCGGTGCGGCGCAGCGAGGATCTGGCGGAGCGCCGCGCGGCTGTGGAGTCCGCGCTGGGCGCGGCGGCGGCGGTGGATGCGGCGGCGACGGTGGCCAACTACCAGCGAATGGTGCGGATCGCCGACGGGTGCGGGATTCCGCTGGATCATTTCACCGATGAGCAGAGCGCGGAGTGGCGCGCGTCGCTGGGGGTGAATGAGTACTACTCGGCGCTGAATACGTACGGGGAGTGAGGGTTGATGGGGCTAGCTGATGGTGAGGAGTAGGCGGGCGGTTTCGATGGCGGCTTGGGCGGCTTCTTCGCCTTTGTTGCCGGACTCGCCGCCGGCGCGGGCCATTGCCAGCGCTACGGTTTGCGTTGCCAGTACTTCGAAGATGCAGGGGACGCCCGTGTCCAGCCCTACGCGGCCGATGCCGCGCGTCGCCTCGTCTACTACCAGCCGGTAGTGATCCGTTTCGCCCTCAATGACTGCGCCGAGGCAGATCACCGCGTCGAAGCGGCCGGTGCGGGCGCAGGTTTGCGCTACCAACGGGATTTCGAACGCGCCGGGCACCCAGTAGACATCGAGGTCGTCGTCCGACGCGCCGCTGGCGAGCAGGTGGTCGAGGCAGCCGTCGAGCAGCTTGGCGGTGACGAAGTCGTTGAAGCGGGAGACGACGACGGCGAAGCGCAGGCCGGCGGCCGGCCCCTGTTCAGGATCGGGCGGGGCTGCGCCGTCGTGGATGCGCGGCATCAGCCGATTGCCGCGCGCCGCTGGCGCGGCGGTTGATCGTCGTGCTCGTCGGCCGCTTCGGTCGCTTCCAGCGCGTCGGGGTCGAGCAGATGGCCCAGCTTCTCGTGCTTGGTGGTCAGGTAGCGCACATTGTGCGGGTTGGCCTGCGCGATCACCGGCACGCGCTCCACGATTTCCAGTCCGTAGCCGGCCAGGCCGTGGCGCTTCGCCGGGTTGTTGGTGATCAGCCGAATGCGCGAAACGCCCAAGTCGCGCAGGATCTGCATCCCCAGCCCGTAGTCGCGCCGGTCGGCGGCGAAGCCCAACGCGAGATTGGCCTCCACCGTGTCCAGCCCGGCGTCCTGCAGCGCGTAGGCGGCGATTTTGTTGTGCAGCCCGATGCCGCGGCCTTCCTGCGCCATATAGACGATCACGCCGCGCCGCTCTTCGGCGACCATCCGCATCGCGATGTCCAGCTGCTCGCCGCAGTCGCAGCGCTGCGAGCTGAAGACATCGCCGGTGAGGCACTGCGAATGCACCCGCACGAGGGTCGGCTCGCCGCTGTCGACCTGGCCCATGCTGAGCGCGACATGCTCGTCGTTCGTGCCGCGGGGCCGGTAGCCGACCAGGTTGAAGGTGCCGTGGACGGTGGGCAAGGCGGCTTCGGAGATGCGCTCGACCAGCTGCTCGGTGCGCAGCCGGTACTGGATGATCTGCTCGACGCTGATCATCTTGATCTTGTGCCGTTTGGAGAAGCGGATCAGTTCGGGCAGCCGCGCCATTTCGCCGTCGCGCTTCATGATCTCGCAGATCACCGCGCCGGGCTGGAGCCCGGCCAGGCGGCAGAGGTCGACGCTGGCCTCGGTCTGGCCGGCGCGCACCAGCACGCCGCCTTCGCGCGCCCGCAGGGGGAACATGTGCCCCGGGCGGACGAGGTCGTCGGCGGTGGAGTTGGGGTCCATCAGCACCTGCACGGTGCGCGCGCGGTCGGGCGCGGAGATGCCGGTCGAGACGCCCGTGCGCGCCTCGACGCTGACGGTGAAGGCCGTGCCCAGCGGCGCGGTGTTCTGGTTCTGGTCGACCATCAGCCGCAGGCCGAGCTGATCCAGCCGCTCGCCGTCCATCGCGATGCAGATCAGCCCGCGCCCGTAGGTCGCCATGAAGTTGATCGTGTCGGAGGTGACGAACTGCGCGGGCAGGGCGAGGTCGCCCTCGTTCTCGCGCTCTTCGTCGTCGGTGATGATCAGCGGCTCGCCCTGGCTGAAGGCGTGAATCGCCTCTTCGGCGGTGCAGAAGGCCGACTTGCGCTGGCGCGGCTTCGCGGGCGCTTTCGCGCCGGCGCCGCGCTTGCGGCGGGCCGGCTTCCTCTCGGCGGCGGTGGTTGCGTCGTCAGCCATGCGCCTCTCTCCCCGTTGGATCGAGCGTCGGTCGCTGGCCGGTCTCGCGCGCCTCGAGCAGTGCGTCGACGTAGCGCGCCAGAATGTCCGTCTCCAGGTTGACCTCGTCGCCCGCCCGGCGGTCGAGCAGGTTGGTGTGCTCCTGAGTGTATTGGACGAGCGAGACGGCGAACCCCGTTCTGTCTTTCGCGACGATCGTCAGACTCACGCCGTCGATCGCGATCGGCCCCTTGACGATCATGTAACGCAGCAGCTCCTCGGGCGCGTCGTAGGCGGTGATGATCGCGTCGGCTTCCGGCGTGGCGCTGCGGAAGCGGCCGCGGCCCTCGACGACGCCGCGCACGATGTGCCCGCTGAGCCGGTCGCTGGGCCGCACCGAGCGCTCCAGGTTGACCCGCGCGCCGACAGCGAGCGTGCCCAAATTCGAGCGCCGGTAGGTCTCCGGCATCACGTTGGCGAGAAAGGAGCGCTCGTCCAGCTCGGCCACGGTCAGGTCGACGCCGTTGATCGCGATGCTGTCGCCCAACTGCGCGTCGCGCAGAATGGACTCGGCGCGGATGCGCAGCACCCCGTCGGCGGCCTCTTCGATCGTGCCAACCTCCTCGATGATCCCGGAAAACATGCGCCGGCCCCTTCCACTGCCTCCGTCAGGCTACCGCGCCCGGCTCAGCGCTCCTCTGGCGCGGCGGCGTCGAGCGGCTTGATGCAGAGCGCCGCGCCGTCGGCGGCGCGGCGGTAGTAGCGGTAGCCGGCGCGGCGCAGGAGCGCGTCGTCTTCGGCGACGATCCAGCGAAAATTGCGCCCTGCGGCCGAGGCTTCGGCCGCCTCGCGCAGCCGATCGCGAATGTCGGGCGCCGCGCCGCGCCGCACGACCAGCGCCTCCAGCCGCGCCTGCGAGCCGCCCAGCTCCAGCCGCAGCGCGGCCATCCCCTCCAGACTCTTGTCCGCCACGGCGATCCAGACGACCGAGTTGGCGTCGAGCTCCGTCCAGTGCGGCGCGAGCGCGCGAATCGCTTCAAGGTCGGGCTCGCCCGCCTGCCGCAGACGCACCCGCTCGGCGTCGGACAGCGCGTAGGGGTAGCCGCTGACCAGCAGGTCCGCGCCCAGCCGCTCGACCTGCGCGTCGCCCAGCCGCAGCGCGTCGGCCATCCGCGCCGCGCCCGCGCCGCGCACGGCGGTTTGCGCGTCGCCGCCGATCAGCATCGGCGCGACCACCGCGTAGACCTTGTCGACCAGCCGCTGATCGAAGAACGAGCCGAGCACCTCGCCGCCGCCCTCGACCAGCAGCAGCACGACGCCGCGCTCGCCGCCCAAGTAGGCCAGCAGGGCGGGCAGATCGACGCGCCCGCCGCGGGCGGGCAGCACGGCAGTCTCCGCGCCGCGCTGCGCGATCGCCGCGCGCCATGCGGCCGGCGAGGCGTCGGTGGTCGCAATCAGCGTCGGCGCGCGCTGTTGGTCGTCGAGCACCCGCGCGTCGGGCGGGATGCGCCCGCGGCTGTCGAGCACCACCCGCAGCGGCTGGACGACGGGGCCGCGCGCGTTGGGCGGGCGCGCCGTCAGCTGCGGGTTGTCGGCCAGCACCGTCTCCGAGCCGACCAAAATCGCGTCGAGCGTGGGCCGCATGCGGTGCGCCCAGGTCAGCGCTTCCGGGCCGCTGATCCAGCGCGAGTCCCCGCTCGTCGCCGCGATCCGCCCGTCGAGCGTGGCGGCGAACTTGGCCGCGACGAACGGCAGCCCCGTGCGGCGGTGGTGGAAGTACGCCTCGTAGTGCGCCGCGCCCTCGGCTGCGCCGTCGCCGAGCTGTACCGCCACGCCCGCCTCGCGCAGCCGAGCCAGACCGCGACCGTCCACCTGCGTGTCGGGGTCGAGCGCCGCGATCACCACCGCCGCGACGCCCGCCGCGATGATCGCCTCGGTGCAGGGCGGCGTGCGCCCATAGTGCGAGCAGGGCTCGAGCGTGGTGTAGAGCGTCGCGCCGCGCGCCTGCTCCCCCGCCTCGCGCAGCGCCGCGACCTCCGCGTGCGCCCCGCCCGGCGGCGCGGTCGCCCCCTCGCCCACAATCCGCCCGCCGCTCGCAATCACCGCGCCCACCGCCGGGTTGGGGCTGGTCCGACCCAGCACCCCCCGAGCCAGCGCAAAGGCCTGCCCCATCTCCCGCGACATCCGCCCTAGTTCGCTGCGCATACCCCCAATTCTCGCACGAACGCCGCCCACCGGCCCTCTCCGTCATTCCTGCGCAGGCAGGAACCTACACAGAAGGCTGCCACGCATCGAGTGGCGCGCCCCAGCCGACCGAGTGCCCCGATCGACCCCGCCCCGATTGCCACAACCCGCGTCCCAGCCCTAGCTTGATCGCAGCCCCATCACTCGAAAGGGCCGAATGATGCTCCACACCCCTCTCACAGCTCTAGGGCCTGCTTTTGCCTCCTTTCCCTCAAACTCCCCCATCCCCTCGCTCTAGATCTGGGAACCTTTCAAAGTACCCAATTTCGACAGATCCACCGATCGGTATCTAGCTAGACGACATCTGATCGTGTGCCCCGGCCCGCGAGACGTAAGCGCGACAGCAGGCCATTCGACGCTGAGGTGCAGATCACGAATCGCTTATGTAAAACTTCTAGACGAGCTGCTTGCTGGCGGCGTATTTGACTGTATGATGATCTGTAGATCACATTCTCACTTACGTAGGTGAGGATGAGAATGAATTCCCGAAGGGCGTACATACATGACCATCGACAACGAGCGGCAGCGGCCGTACGGATCGGTCAAGAGCATCATCGCTTTCTGTGAACGAGCTCGAAGCCGCAACCTCCCGGAAACGATCAATGACGACTTCTTCCGCCTCGCAGGTGTTGATGGACAGGCGATTCGTCGGGCACATCACACACTGGTATTCCTCGGACTACTGGACAGTGAGGGAACGCCCAGCCCACAACTGCATCTGCTGGCCGAAGCTCCGGAGGCTGAGTGGCGCAGTCACCTCCGGACCGCTGTGGAGACCGCCTATCGCTCGGATCTGGAACAGATCGACCCTGCGAAAGACGATCCGTCCGCGCTGCGCGACCTGTTCCAGAAGTACGAGCCGCGCTCCCAGACTGGCCCGATGACCAGCCTGTTCTTGGGCCTGTGCCGCGAGTCCGGCATGGAGGTGAAGGTCCCGACTCGTGTGGAGAGTCAGCGCCCCCGGACGACGAAAACGCAGTCTCGGTCCCGTGCCGGCACCAAACCAGTGCGCGGAGAGCACACAGAACAGACGGACACCTCTCTCCAGCCCAAGCCAGACAGCTTTGGGCCTGTGCCAGCGAACACATCGGACTTGTTCAACGTCACCTCCGAAATTATCGGAGAGCTCGACGACGACGAGTTTCAAAAGGTTTGGAACGCTCTGGGCGTGGTTGCCCGTGCGCGCGCGCGGGTCATCCGGTCCAACGCACAGGAGGCCACCACGGCCGAGGAAGCTGAAGCTCCGGAGGAGCCTGATGAATGATCGTGGAGCGGGCGAGGCCCAGTCCACCGGCAAGTCGAGGGGCCTCGCCGCAAGAGTCGCAGCGAAAGGACGAATCCAATGCTGCCATCTGATTCTACTAACGGCAGGACCGACGAACCAGAGCCGGAGCCGCCGCCTCAAGCGGACGCGTCGTGGCGACGTCGACTGCGGCGGCCCTCGTGGTTGCGCCGCGTGCGACGGTCGTGGGTGATTGCGCTCGCCCGCTGGGCGCTAAACCTCCTGACCAATGTCATCGCGCGCGTCGTGGCCATTCTGGTCACGAACGACTGACAGACTCTGACTAGCACAGAGTGAGCTCCACTGCGGGGCGTTGAGCCAACGATGCCGCCTTGGCCGCTGAGGTGCGCCGCGGGTTCCTGCCTACGCAAGTAGGACGGAAAGGAGGCGCAGGTAGGACGGATCTCATTTTGCGCTGGTGTGACGGAATTGTTTGTGCGGGGGCGACTGGGTGTCAGGCGCGGCGGCGGAGGGCTAGCAGCAGGACCAGCGCGATGGCGCAGACGGCCCCCAGCGCGATTTGCAGCGGCGTTTCCCAGCTGCGTTCGTAGGTTGCGACGATTTCGGGGGGCGCTTCGATCTGGCGCGCTTGCGCCTGGGGGGCGGCCTCGCCCTCCTGCGGCTCGGACTGCGCGGCGGCTGGCGGTTGCGCTGTAGTGGACTGATCCGCTGCTTCGCCTGACGCCGCCGCTTGAGGCTGGGCAGCCTGCCGCTGCTCGTCGGCCGGCGCGGCGACGGACTGTTCGGCGTCGGCCTCTTGCGCGTCCGCCGCGACGCTCGCCGGCGCGGGCTCCGCGGCCTGCTCCTCTGCTTCGGCGGCCTGCTCGACTACGGTTCCCGCGTCTTCAGCGGGGCGCTCGCGGGCGGTGATGGCTTGGCGGGCCGGGTTGGTTTCCTGGTCGGCTTGGACGGCCTGCTGCGCCTGTTGTTGCGACTGCTGTTGGGCCTGTTGGGCGGTGAATTCTGCTTCGGCGGCCTCTTCTTCAACGGCGGCTTGCTGTTCGGCTTGCGCGGTGGCCTGCTCGGACTCCTGCTGCTCGGCGTATGCGGCGACGGACGCCTCCTGCTCCGCCGACTGCTCGGCCTGCCAACCAGCCGCCTGCTCGGACTCCTGCTGCGCTTCTTGCGCCTCCACAACCGCGGACTCGGGCTGCGGGGATGCGGCTCTGGCGGACGTTTCGACCGCCCGCTCGCGCTCGACGACCGTCGCGCCGCCGAGGTTGAAGGCGTCCCAGAGGCCGACCGCCGCCAGCGCGGCGATCGCCGCCGCCACGCCGAGCGCGGCGAAGCGCAGCCGCAGCGGCGCGGCCGGCGCTTCGGGCGCGGCGATCAGACGCAGCGTCTGCGGCGCGATGTCGACGCCGCTCAGTTCGAGCGAGCGGCGCGGCTGGGCCTCGCGCAGCACGCCCAGCTCGGCCCGCATGACGCTGAGGTCGTCGAGGTACTCGCGCAGCTCGGTCGAGCGCTCGAGCTCGGCCTCGAAATCGCCGCGCTCGCGCGGAGTCAGTTCGCCGTCGAGGAAGGCCGAAGCGTCGGCGCGGAGCGCGCCGCCGCGCCGCCAGAAGCGCCAGCGGGTCATGCGCGCCGCCCTCCTTGCCGGACTCCCCCGTCGATCCGCTCCTGCAACGCCTGACGCTCGCGGGCGCGGGAGAGTTCCCCGCTTTCGAGCAGCAGTTGACGCAATCGCGCGCGGCCGCGGTTAAGTCGCGATTTCACGGTGCCGATTGAGGTGTGCATCACATCCGCGATTTCCAGGTAGGCGAGGCCCTGCACATCGGAGAGCAGCACGACCTGGCGCTGCTCTTCGGGGAGTTGGTCGAGCGCGGCGAGCAGCGCGCGCCCGGTTTCGGCGTCGAGCGCGGCGGCTTCGGGCGAGCGGCCTTCGTCGGGCGGCGACCAGGCGTCGCCGTGCTCCTCGACCAGCTCGTCGAGCGAGGCCGCGGGGCGGCGCTTGCGGCGGCGCAGCTCGTCGCGGCAGCGGTTGCCGGCGATGCGCAGCAGCCAGGCGGGGAAGTTGCCGCCGCGGTAGCCGTCCAGCGCGCGCCAGGCGGCGATCATCGCATCCTGCGCGGCGTCCTCGGCGGCCGCGGGCGAGCGCAGCATGCCCAGGCAGAGCCCGAAGACGCGCCGCTCGTAGCGCCGCACGAGCACGTTGAACGCATCAAGCTCGCCCTCGCGCGCGCGGTCGGCGAGCGCGTCGTCGCCGAGCTGTTCGGGCGCGCGATCTGACAAACTGTGCTCCTGCGGCGCAGTTTATCAACCGCCTTCCACCGCGAACGTGGATACTTTGGGCGGGTGATCGGCGCGGACGATCGGGGGGAATGTGCCGCTTGTTTCGGGTCGGGAACTGGTCGCCGAGGCCGCCGCCGCGCGCCGCGCGGTGGTCGGCGGCAACGTCTCCACCGTCGAGATGGCGCGGGCGCTGATCGGCGCGGCCGAGCAGACGCAGCGCCCCGTGCTGGCGCAGTTCAACCGCGCCGGCTTGAAGCAGATCGGCGGCGCGGCGATCGCCGCCGCCGCGGTGCGCGAGCTGGCGAGCCGGGTCGACGCGCCGATCGGGCTGCATCTCGATCACGCCGACACGCTGGAGGAGTTGCGGGCGGCGATCGAGGCCGGCTTCACCTCGCTGATGATCGACGGCTCAACGCTGCCCTACGCGCGCCACGCCGCGCTCGCGCGGGAGGCGCGCGGCCTGGCGGCCTGGCAGGGTCTGCCGCTGGAGGCCGAGCTGGGCCACGTCAGCGGGGTCGAAGAGGGCGTGACGCTGGGCCAGGCGGCCTGGACGGACCCCGAAGAGGCGGCGCGCTTCGCCGCCGAGAGCGGCGTCGACTGGCTCGCCGTCGCGGTGGGCAACACGCACGGCGGGCCGCCCGCCGCGGGCGGACTGCAGCGCGAGCGGCTGGAGGCGATCGCCGGGCGGGTCGAGCTCCCGCTGGTGCTGCACGGCGCGTCGGGTCTGGACGATGAGGATCTGCTCTACGCGGTGCGAAATGGCGTGGCGAAGATCAACGTGGGGACGGCGCTGCACGAGGCGATGGCGCGGGGGATCGGGGATGGGCTGGCCGAGCGGCCGAGCGATCTGCGCGGGGCGCTGCGGCGCGGGGAGGAGCGAATGCGGGCGGCCGCTGAGGAGCTGCTGACGGCGGAATGGGCGCTTTGAGGATGCGTGGGCAGGCTCTAGAGTGAAACTGCTGCACCGAGAGCGAAGATTGGCGAGGAGCCTGCGATGAGCCTCAACCCCTACCTCGACTTCGACGGCAACTGCCGCGAGGCCTTTGAGTTTTACCGCTCCGTCTTCGGCGGCGAGTACCTGATCTTCCAGACCTTCGCCGACGGCCCCGACGACATGCCGCCGATGCCCGATGAGGTGAAGCAGCAGGTGATGCATGTCTCGCTGCCGGTCGGCGAGAGCGTGCTGATGGGCAGCGACTCGCCGCCCTGGGGCGACGGCCCGCCACTGGTCGGCAGCAACTTCTCAATCACCTACAGCGCGGAGAGCCGCGAGCAGGCCGACGAGGTGTTCGGCAAGCTGCTCGAAGGCGGCACGGTCTCAATGCCGCTGGCGGACATGTTCTGGGGCGCCTACTTCGGTACCGGCACGGACCGCTTCGGCATCTCCTGGCAAGTCAACCACCAGATGGCCCCGCCGCCGGGAGCGTAGGCGCGCTCACGCCAATCCCCCCACCCCTCCACCGTCATTCCTGCGCCCCATTCCGTCATTCCTGCGCAGGCAGGAACCCACCTCTTTCCCCTCACGCACACAACACGCACACACACACCACCCCCGTCCCCAATTCATCCCTCCCCCCTTCCAGGGGGGAGGTTAGGTGGGGGGTGGGAGCCCCGAGCGGGCACCACTGGTCGTGCCCGCCCCGATCACCCACCTCACTCCCATTCCGTCACCCACGCCGCCCCACCCACGCTCCCCGCAGCTATCACGCAGGCGCTCCCCTGGTGTAAAGTGACAACCGTGAACCACACCGCCAACCTCCCGACCGCCGCCCAACGCGCCCGCCGCGCGCTGGCGGCGCTTGCTCGATCGGGGGGGGGGGGGGGATAAATTCCTCCCGATCGCCCTTGCGATCGCCGCGCTTCTGCTCGCTGCTCTGACCCTTGCCCAAGCCGCTACGCCCGGATCCACCAGCCGCTATCTGGCGCTTGATGCGGGCGGCGAGCACCAATGCACACTCCGCGTCGACGGCCTAATCCGCTGCTGGGGCGGCAACCAGGCAGATCTGCGCGACATCCCCGAAGGCCGCTACAACGCCATCAGCGCCGGCGCCTGGCACAACTGCGCCATCCGCCAAGAAGACAACGGAATCACGTGCTGGGGCGCAGATCAGAACGCGCCGCAAGGCGCGTTCGTTGATGTCGCGGTGGGCTGGCAGTTCGCCTGCGCCGTCCGCGAGAGCGACAGCGCGATCGAATGCTGGGGAACCAGCAGCTTCGGCCGCAGCGTGCTCGACTACGGCCAGGCAGATCCGCCGGAGGGCGAATTCAGCGCCGTCAGCGCGGGCTATCTCCACGCCTGCGGACTGCGCACAACAGGAGAGATCACCTGCTGGGGCCGCGACAACCTCGGACGCACCGACGCGCCCGAGGGCGTCTTCACACAGGTCAGCGCCGGCACCACGCACTCCTGCGCCCTGCGCGAAAACGGCGCAGCCGAATGCTGGGGCCTCAACAACTTCGGCCAACTCAACGCCCCGTCGGGCATCTTCACCCAAATCAGCGCCGGAGCATGGCACTCATGCGGCCTGCGCGAATCAGGCGCAATCGAATGCTGGGGCGACGACCGCTACGGCCAGTCCAACGCCCCATCCGGGCGCTATCTCGCCGTGAGCGCAGGAATGCGCCACACCTGCGCCCTAAGCCGCGCAAGCACTCGCTGCTGGGGCGGGCAGGATGATCGCCTGCCTGAGCTGATCGCGGAGCTCGCGCCGACCACTGTTACCCGAACCGTCGCGGACACCTCAAGCGACGACGAGGGCGGCGCAACGCCCGAACCGTCCACGCCAACGCCCACACCGACGCCGACCACGTACACCGCGGTGAGCGCGGGCGGGGCGCACACTTGCGCGCTGCGCAGCACGGGCACGATCGACTGCTGGGGCGGCAACACCTACAACCAACTCAACGACACACCCTCATCGGGCACGTTTACGGCGATCAGCGCCGGCCAGACGCACACCTGCGCGCTGCGCAGCAGCGGCGCAATCGTCTGTTGGGGGTTGAGCACCAGCAATCAGCTCGCCGCGCCCTCGGGCAGCTTCACGTCGCTCAGCGCCGGCGGGCTGCACAGCTGCGCGCTGAACAGCGCCGGCGCGGCGAGCTGCTGGGGCTCCAACTCCCAGAACCGCGCCACGCCGCTGAGCGGCACGTTTACAGCGATCAGCGCCGGCGGCGCGCACAGCTGCGGCTTGCGCAGCACCGGCGCAATCGAATGCTGGGGGTTCAGCGACAGCACCAACAGCCGCACCACGCCGCCGTCGGGCTCGTTCAGCGCGATCTCGCTGGGCGGTTCGCACGGCTGCGCACTCAACAGCGCCGGCGCAATCTCCTGCTGGGGCCAGAACGCTCACAGCCAAACGAGCGACGCGCCCTCGTCGGGCACGTTCACGGCAATCAGCGCCGGCGGGTTGCACAGTTGCGCGCTGAACAGCGCCGGAGCGATCACCTGCTGGGGCAGAAACAACCAGGACCAAACCACCGTCGCCGCAGGTACCTACACCGCCGTCAGCGCGGGCAATTCCCACACCTGCGCCATCAAGACCGACGGCGCCATCGCCTGCTGGGGCCTCAACACGAGCGGCCAAGCCCCCACGACGCGCTCGCCGTAAGTGGGTTCCTGCCTGCGCAGGAATGACGGGAGAGGGCGCAGGGGTGACGGAGGGGGCGCAGGAATGACGGATGGGCGGCAGGCACGACGGAACGGGAGCGTGAGCGTGCGGAGTTTGAGCGGCGGCAAGCGTGCTTGATGCTCGCCACGGCGAGATGCCCGCGGCGAGCGCGGGTATGACGGAGCTTGCTCGCGCGGGTATGACGGATCTGGCTGTGCGGGGGCGGCGGATGGCGATGTGCGAGCAGGCCCTAGCCGCCCGAGGCGGCGGCGGGCTCCGCCGCATTGTCGCTTGCGCCGCAGGCGATGTGCTGCTCGGCGCAGCAGGTGTCCTCGATCAGCGTGACCAGCTCTGCGGCCGGCTGGTCGTCGGTGATCGTGTAGACCTCCCAGCGCAGGCCGGCCGGGTCGCGCACCCAGACCTTGTCCTGCTCCGCGTGGCAGCAGACGACCGCGTCCTCGATTTCCAGCTCGTGTCCGAGCCGGCCGAGCCGCTGCGTCTCGGCGACGACTTGGCCGACGCTCTCGACCTCGACGCCGAGGTGGTTGAGGTCGCCGCCCTGGCCGTTCTCGATCAGCACCAGCTTGAGCGGCGGGTCGGCCACCTCGAAGTTGGCGTAGCCGGGCCGCACCTTGTGCGGTTCGGTGCGGAAGAGTTGCGAGTAGAAATCGATCGCCGAGTCGAGCTCGGCCACGTTGAGCGCCAGCTGCACGCGAGCCATTCCGGTCCCCCTTGCGTTGCTCCTGCGTCGATCAGTGCGACTTGCTCAGCCTACCCCGATCCTCAGGCGGCGGCGTTCACCGCCTGCATCCGCGGAATCACCCAGCGGCCGAAGCGCTCCGCTTCCGCGTCGTGCGGATAGCCGCTCAGGCAGAACTCGCTGCAGCCCAGATCGACGAAGCGCTGGAGCGTCGCTGCGACCTGCTCCGGATTCCCGACGACGCAGACCCCCGCGCCGGTGCGCACCGTGCTGATGCCGCTCCAGAGATGCGGCGCGATCAGGTAGTCGTTGTCGGCCGAGGCCTCGGCGAGCTGCCACATCCGCGTGTCGGCCTCGGAGTCGGCCGCGATCGCCCGGCGGCGTTCCCGCTGCCGCTCGGTGGTTCCCTCGATCAGCGCGTGCGCCGCGTCCCAGGCTTCGGCTTCGGTCTCGCGCACCACGACCTGCAAGCGCATCCCGAAGCTCAGCTGCTCGCGCCCCGCGCGCCGCGCGCGGGCGCGAATGTCGGCGATCTTCTCCGCCGTCCGCTCGGGAGTATCGCCCCAGAAGAAGTAGCAGTCGGCGTGCCGCGCGCCCACCTCGCGCGCCGCCTCCGACTCGCCGCCGATGTAGAAGCGCGGCCAGGGCCGCTGCAGCGGCTTGGGCTGCACCTCCGCGCCGCGCAACTGGAAGTGCCGCCCCTCCCAGTCGAGCGGC
Source organism: Dehalococcoidia bacterium (assembly GCA_965203165.1). Classification (GTDB taxonomy): domain Bacteria; phylum Chloroflexota; class Dehalococcoidia; order Bin125; family Bin125; genus CATQGW01. The sequence continues at coordinate 1,905,803 of OZ241849.1, read as the reverse complement.
GCATCCGCCGCCCAGAGCGCCTTCATAATCTCGACCGACTCGTCCATCACCGCGTAGCGCTGATCGTGCGGAATCAGCAGCCCGTCCTGCGCGAGTTGGGCCGGGTCGCCGCCGGCGATCAGGTTGATCGCCATCCGCCCGCCGCTGAGCTGGTCGAACGTTGCGATCATCTTCGCCATCAGCGTTGGCACGATGTAGCCCGGCCGCGCCGCGACCAGCATGCTCAGCCGGGTGGTCTTGGCCGAGACCATCGCGCAGGCGATCCAGGCCTCCCAGCAGGCCGACGCGACGGGCACGAGCGCGTACTCAAAGCCGGCCCGTTCCGCGGCCAGCGCGACCCGCTCGAACAACTCGAGCCCGGGCGGCGAGGTGCAGGTCGGATCGACGAAGCGATCAAAGTCGCCGTAGGTGGGGATGAACCAGCCGAAACGCAGCGGCGCTTCGTTCGTCGGCATCGCGCGCCTCCTCTCTCTGTCTGTGGGCGGTACATGGGCTGACTTGGGCCGCATTCAGCTTGATGCTACCGCCGCGCGCTTCGATTTGAAACTCAGCGCTTATTCGGGGACACTCTGGCAACGGGCGGATGTTCCGCAAGACAGAGCAAGGGCTCGGCAAGGGAGGCGCAGATGGCGGGCAAACTCGACGGCAAAGTGGCGATCATCACCGGCGGCAACAGCGGGATCGGCGAGGTCACCGGGCACACTTTCGCCCAGGAGGGCGCGAAGGTGATCCTGATGGCGCGGCGCGAAGAGCAGGGCCGCGCCGTCGAGCGGGCAATCCGCGACGCCGGCGGCGAGGCGTCCTTCGTCGCCTGCGATGTCGGCGACGACCAGTCCGTGCTCGACGCCGTCGCGGCGGCGGCGCAGGTCTACGGCGAGGTGCATCTGCTCTTCAACAATGCCGGCGGCGGGGCGGGCAGCTATTTCCCCAACGAGCCGCAGGACGAATGGGATCGCGTGATCAACGTCAACCTGACCGGCACGATGCGGGTCAGCCAGGCGGTCTGGCCGCACATCGTGTCGGCCGGCGGCGGCTGTGTGGTGAACATGTCCTCGCTCGCCGCCCAGCGCGGCTTCTCGCCCAGAATGCAGGAGGAGTTCGGCACCACCTCCGCCTCCTACTACGCGGCCAAAGCGGGTGTCGACGCGCTGACCCGCTACATGGCCGGCGTCGGCGGGCGCGACAACATTCGGGTCAACTGCGTCCGCCCCGGCCAGATCATCACGCCCGGCGCGACGCGCGGCACCTACAACGACCCCGACGGCGGCCACCACGTCTTCGAGAAGATGTTCGATTTCGCCCAGATCGTGCCCGGCCCCGGCTACTCGCAGGATGTGGCCAATCTCGTGCTCTTCCTGAGCTGCGAGGACTCCCGCTTCATCACTGGCGAGATCATCAACATCGACGGCGGCGTGGCGGCCAAAATCTGAGCGGGCGGGCTCCGCCGGCCGCCGCGGCCTATGATCAGTCCCAGATTCGCGCCCGCGGCGAGATGCGGGCGCGGCGCGGAAGGAGCGGACGATGCAGGTTCGAGAGCTTGGCCACGCGGTGATCAAGGTGCGCAACCGCGAGCAGGCGGAGGCGTTCTACGGCGGCGTGCTGGGGATGACGCTCGCCGCGCGCCACGAAACGATGCCGATGACCTTCTACACGCTCGGCAACCATCACGATCTCGCGCTGCTCGAAGTCGGCGAGGACGGCCCCGACGCCGATCCCAAGGCTCCAGGCCTCTACCACCTCGCCTTCTGCATCGGCGACACGCTCGACGAGCTGCGCGCCGCGCGCAATGAGCTCGAAGCGGCCGGCGTCACCGTGCACGCCGTGATCGACCACGTCGTCTCCAAGTCGCTCTACCTCAACGACCCCGACGGCAACGGCGTCGAGCTGTACGTAGACGGCTCCGATGTCTGGAAGACCAACCCGCAGGCCGTCGCCCAAGGCGAGCCGCTGGCGCTGTAAGCACGAGGCGCGAAGCCCTGTGCTGCGCTCGGCGGGATACCCGCAGCGAAAGTGAGAGGGATCATGCCGCAGACCGTCCGGGCGCGCTATGCCGACGGGGCTCTCCGGCCGCTCGAAGCGCTCAACCTCAACGAGGGCGACGAAGTGCTGATCTCTGTCGACGACTGCGAACCGTCTGAGCGGCCTGTGGACGGAAACATGGGCGCCGGGGGCTGAGCGGGGCTGGTCGACGCAGAGCAGTTGAAGCGCGACATCTACGCGAGCCGCCAGGTGCAAACTCGCACTTTCCTCTCTCGCACACACCGTCACCCTCACGCAGCATTAGATCCGTCGTGCCTACGCGAGTAGTTCCGTCATTCCTGCCCCCCCCGTCATTCCTGCCCCCCCCCCCCCCGTCATTCCTGTCTGCGCGGGTATGACGGGTGAGGCGCGCGGGTTCCTGCCTGCGCAGGAATGACGGGTGAGGGCGTAGCCTGTGAGTGATTGCGGCAGCGGAGGAGTTGTCATGGACGAAATCACGTATGAGGTGAGCGAGCGGATCGCTTCGATTCGGCTGGAGCGGCCGGAGAAGCTCAACGCGATGACCGACGCGATGTATGCGGCGATTGGCGACGCCGTGCGCGAGGCGGAGGCCGACCCCGAAGTGCGCTGCATCGTCGTCAGCGGCAGCGGGCGCGCCTTCACTTCCGGGCACGACCTGGGCGAGTTCGCCGGGCGCAGCGAGTGGCGGCCCTGGCGCGCCGAGCGCTTCGACAACGGGCTGGAATGCGCCAAGCCGGTGATTGCGGCGATCCAGGGCTACTGCCTGGCGGGCGGGCTCGAACTCGCGCTCTTCTGCGACATCCGCATCGCCGACGAGACGGCGCAGTTCGGCTGCCCCGAGGTGCGCTGGGGCATTCTGCACGGCTACGGCGCGCTGCGCCTGCCCGGTCTGATCGGCGGCTCGGATGCGATGCGTCTGCTGCTCACGGGCGAATTCATCAACGCGGCGGAGGCGCTGCGGATTGGGCTGGTCAGCGAGGTCGTCGCGCCCGATCGGTTGGCAGAGCGCGCCCGCGAGTTGGCGTCGGCGATCGCCGCCAACGGCCCCACGGCGATCCGGATGACCAAGGAGTTGGCGCAGCGCAGCCGCGACGCCTCGCTGGCCGACGGGCTGCGCATCTATCAGGAGTACAGCCGCCAAGCGTTCGCCTCCGCGGACGCCGCCGAGGGCCTGGCCGCCTTCGCCGAGCGCCGCGACCCGCGCTACGAGTCTTGACCGGCGCGGCGGTTGCCAGACGGTTGCCGAATGGTGGGCCCTCTGGGACTCGAACCCAGGACCTTCGGATTAAAAGTCCGCTGCTCTGCCAAACTGAGCTAAGGGCCCAAAGCCAGTCTAAGCGGCCAGCGCGCATGCGGGCGCGCGGGAATAGTTAGCCTTGCAACGATCGGGGCAGTTGAACGGGAGTGGAGTGATGCTCGGCGATTACCGCATTCTGGACCTGACCGACGAGCGCGGGCTGATCGCAGGCATGATCCTCGCGGACCTCGGCGCGGACGTGATCGCCGTGGAGCCGCCGGGCGGCAACCGCGCGCGGCGGCATGAGCCGTTCGCGGGCGATCCCTCCGACATTGAGGGATCGCTCATCTGGCAGGCCTGGGCGCGCAACAAGCGCTCCGTGGTACTGGACCTGGAGACGCAGGAGGGTCGTGAGCAGTTTCGCCGCCTGGCCGCTAGCGCCGACGCGCTGATCGAGTCCGACGACGTTGGCGCGATGGCCGCGCGCGGGCTGGGCTACGACGATCTGGCCGCGCTCAATCCGGGGCTCGTCTACGCGGCGATCACGCCGTTCGGTTCGAGCGGGCCCAAAGCGAGCTGGGCGGCGACCGATCTGACGGTGGCAGCGTCGGCGGGCCCGATGGCGCAGAGCGGCGACTCGGATCGCGCGCCCCTGCGCGTGCATCTGCCGCAGACCGGGCTGCACGCCGGAGCCGAGGCCGCCGCCGCCGTCCAAATCGCGCTCTGGGAACGCCGCCGCTCGGGGCGCGGCCAATTCATTGACATCAGCGCACAGGCCGCCCACGCGCAGGCGACCCAGGCCGGCATCCTCGCCGCGCCGCTCAAGTCCGGCTCCTTCCTCCGCTCCGCCAAGGGCGCCAAGCTCGGACCGCTGGAAATCCAACTCTTCTGGCCCTGCAAGGACGGCTACGTCGCAATCACCTACCTGTTCGGCGCGGCGATCGGCCCCTTCACCGCTCGGTTAATGCAGTGGGTCTACGAGGAGGGCCACTGCGACGAGGCGACGCGCGACAAGGACTGGCTGAACTACACCGTGCTACTGCTCAGCGGGCAGGAGCCGATCTCCGAATACTTCCGCCTGCTGCAGGTCGTCGAGTCGCTGACGATGACCAAGACCAAGGCGGAGCTGTTCGAGCAGGCGCTGGAGCGCCGCCTGCTGATCGTGCCCGTCTCGACGATGGCGGACCTGGACGGCAACGAGCATCTCGCGGCGCGCGATTACTGGCGCGATGTCGAGCGCGGCGGCAAACGATTGCGCTTCCCCGGACCGTTCGCGCGGCTCAGCGGCAGCCCGATCGAATACCGCCGCCCCGCCCCGCTGCTGGGCGAGCACACCGAAGAAGTGCTGGCTGAAACTCGCATCGAGAAGCGTCCTGCGCCCAGCCTGCACGGCGCGGGCGACGATTCTGCGCCGCCGCTCGACGGGCTGAACATGGTCGATCTGATGTGGGTGATGGCCGGGCCGGCCGGCACCCGCACGCTGGCCGACTTCGGCGTCCGCACCGTGCGCGTCGAATCCAGCACGCGGATCGACACCGCCCGCACCTTGCAGCCGTTCATCAACGACGACTCGACCAACCCCGAGGGCTCCGGCCTGTTCCAGAACATGAACGCCAACAAGGCGATGACGACGATCGACCCGTCGAATCCCGCCGGACGCGAGCTGCTGCTCGACCTCGTGCGCTGGGCCGACATCCTCACCGAGTCGTTCACGCCGCGCGCGATGCGCGGCTGGGGGCTGACCTGGGAGGAGCTGCACACGGTCAATTCGCGCCTGATCATGCTCTCGTCCTGCCTGATGGGGCAGACCGGGCCGCTCTCCGAGTTCGCCGGCTTCGGCAACCTCGCCGCCGCCTTCGCCGGTTTCACGCCGCTCTGCAGCTGGCCCGACCGCGCGCCGGCCGGCCCCTTCGGCGCGTACACCGACTACGTCGCGCCGCGCTTCGCCACCGCCGCGCTGCTGGCCGCGCTCGAAGAGCGCGAGCGCACCGGCGTCGGGCAGTACGTCGATGTCTCGCAGCTGGAGGCGGGCATCCACTTCCTCACGCCGGCGTTTTTGCAGTACGGCGTTTCGGGGCGGCTCTGGCAGGCCGACGGCAACCGCGACCCCCAAATCGCGCCGCACGGTGTCTATCCCGCCGCCGGCGAAGACCAGTGGGTCGCAATCGCCGCGGCCGACGACGCGCAATGGCAAGCGCTGGCCAATCTGATCGGCGGCGGCCAGGCCACCGACGCCCGCTTCGACTCGCTCGAAGGCCGGCTGGCCGCGCAGGACGAACTCGACGCCGCAATCGCCGCCTGGACCGAGCAACGCCCTGCCAACGAAGCGATGGAAGCGCTGCAAGCCGCCGGCGTCGCCGCCCACGCGGTGCAGAACAGCCCCGAACTGCTCGCCGACCCGCAACTCGCGCACCGCGGGCATTTCGCGCCGCTTATGCACGCCACGCTGGGCGAGAGCACCGTTGAAGGCGCGCGAATGCTCTTCTCGCGCACGCCCGCGCGGCGGCCGACCATCGCGCCGCTGATGGGCGCGGATAACGAGATGGTGCTGCGCGAGATACTCGGCTACGACGACGCGCGGATCGCCGAAATCGCAGCTTCCGGCGCGCTGCAATAGCCCGCGCCGGCGAAAGGAGCCCACCGATGAGTTTGAGCGCCGATGACCGAGCGGAAATCCAAAACCTGGCCGGGCGCTACAGCCACGCGCTGGACAACGGCGACCCCGAAGCCTGGGCGGAGGTCTGGACCGACGACGGCGTGATGGAGATGGTGACGCAGGAGCGCTGGATCACGGGCGACGCCCTGCGCGCGCTGGCCGCGGGTGCCGCCGACGCCCCGCAGTCCCGCCACATGCCCTCCACATTCGTAATCGACGGCGACGGCGACGAGGCCTCGATGAGCTCCTACGTCACCGTCGTGCGCTGCGACGACCCGGCAAAGATCATCTTCCAGGGCCGCTACGTAGACGCGCTGCGCCGCGTCGACGGCGCCTGGAAGCTCGCCCACCGCACCATCCTGACCGACTGGATCGAGCCCGCCACCGCCGAACAAGTCCGCGCCCCCGCAACGGGCGAGAGCTGAGGAGGACTGAAATGACGACGCACCACCCGGAGCGAATGATCCAGGCCAACGGAATCGAGCTCTGCGCCGATGCCTACGGCGAGCCGGGCGATCCGGCCGTGCTGCTGGTGATGGGCGCGGGCAGCTCGATGCTGCTCTGGGAAGAGGAATTCTGTCAGCGTTTCGCTGCCGGCGGGCGCTTCGTGATTCGCTACGACAACCGCGACACGGGCAGGACCACTTGCTGCCCGCCCGGCGAGCCCAACTACACGCTGACCGAGATGGCGGCTGACGGCGTGGCGGTGCTCGACGCATACGGCGTTGAGCGGGCCCACATCGTGGGCGCGTCGATGGGCGGAATGATCACCCAGCTGATCGGGCTCAACCATGCCGAGCGTGCGCTCACGCTGACCCCGATCATGTCCACACCGAACGCCAACGCGACGCTGAACGCGCTGACCGGCGAGAGCGAGGGCGAAACGCTCTCGCCGCCCGCGCCGAAGGTGCTGGAGGCGATCGCCGCCGGCGCAGCGCTCGACTGGGACGACCGCGAGGCCCTGCTGGCTTTCCGGATCGGAATGTTCAAAGCGCTGGCGGGCTCAAAGTACGGCTACAGCGAGTCGCTCAGCGAGGTGCTCTCCGCGGAGCTTGATCGGGCGGTCGACATCCGCAGCTCGATGAACCACCAGGGGGCGATCACGGCGACGCCGCCCTGGCACGAGCGGCTCGGCGAGCTGGCCATCCCCGCGCTGGTGATCCACGGCACGGACGATCCGATCCTGCCCTACGACCACGGCCAGGCGTTGGCGGCGGCGATCCCGGGCGCGAGCCTGCTCAGCCTCGAAGGCGTGGGGCACGAGCTCCCCGCAGGCGTCCTCGACACCGTGATTCCCGCCCTGCTTGAGCACACGGCCTAAGGCCTGTTCACACTTGCCTGGATCCGTCATACCCGCGCCCACAGATCCGTCATACCCGCACCCACAGATCCGTCATGCCCACGCTCGCCGCGGGTATCTCGCCGATCACAGCACAGGGCCCCGCCACTCGTCACCCCCTGCCCGAGTGGCAGCTGAGCGCCGCCGACTGCCTGCGCAGGAATGAAGGAGGGGGCGCGGGTGTGACGGATCCTTTTCGCGCGGGTGTGGTGAGGGGACAGGAATGGCGGAGCTTTTTGGGCGGGAAGTGTGAACGCAACCTGAGGCGGTCAGGTCCACCAAATTCGGCCGGCGGTCTATCGCGCAAGCTCGGCCGCGCGCGCGAAGATGTCCGCCAGCATTCGCTCGCTGAGCAGGCCGGTGAACGTGTTGCGCTGGCTGGGGTGGTAGGAGCAGATCACCGTGAGGCCGCGCTCGGCTTCCACCTCCAGGCCGTGCGCGAAGCGCGGGCGCGGGCGCGGGCGGACGCCCAGCTCGCGGGCGGCGTTCTCCCAGGCGTATGCGCCGAGCGCGACGATCACGCGCAGCTCGGGCAGCGCCGCCAGCTCGCGGCGCAGAAAGGGCAGGCAGTTGCCGCGCTCCGTCGTCGTGGGCTTGTTGTCGGGCGGCGCGCAGCGCACGACCGAGGTGACGCGCGCGCCGATCAGGCGCAGCCCGTCTTCCCGGTCGCTGCTTTCGGGTTGGCTGGCCAGCCCCGCGGCGTGCATCGCGCGGTACAGCCAGTCGCCCGAGCGGTCGCCGGTGAACATCCGCCCGGTGCGGTTCGCGCCGTGCGCCGCCGGCGCCAGCCCCACCACCAGAATCCGCGCGTCGGGCGGGCCGAAGCCCGGCACGCCGCGGCCCCAGTACTCGTCGTCGCGGAAGGCGGCGCGTTTTTCCACCGCCACCTGCTCGCGCCAGGCGACCAGCCGCGGACACCGGCGGCAGGCCGAGACCTCGGCGTCGATCCGGGCGATCGCGTCGTTCGTCATAACCAACTCTCGCGGCCGGCGGCAGCTGCGTGGAGCGCTTGCCGCGCCCGCCGCATCACCGTAATGTGGAGTCGGCGGCCGGGTGCGCAACCCAAGCCATGTCTCACACTGCTCCCCACCCATTTTCCTCCACCGCGGCTTCCTCCGCGCGCGGCGCTGCCGCGAGCTCCTCGGCGGGCGCGTTGAACCATCTGCGCCGCAGCATGCAGCTGCTGCGCCGCCTGCTGCGCGGCGAGCTGGAGGCGCTGCGCGAGCTCGCCGACAGCCCGGCCGACACGCGCGCGGCGCTGCTGCTGGTGCCGCTCACGGCGCTGGCGGCCGGGCTGGGCGCCTGGTTCTGGATGGCGCTGGCGGCCGACGGCGCGAGCATCGGCGGCGGCGCGGTGCGCCTCGTCGTGCTGGGCGCCGTCGCGGGCGTCGCCGCCTGGGCGCTCTCGGCCGGCGCGTCCTGGTGGGCGCTGCGCCGCATCTGCGATGTGCGGCTGGAGTTCTTTCGTCTGGCGCGTCCGCTGGCGCTGGCCGGCGCGGCGGGCATCGCTCAGCTGGCCCTGCTCTTCGTGCCGATCTCGTTCGCCGTCGGGCTGGCCACGGTGGTCGCCTGGTTCCTGACCTCGGTGGTCGCCGTGCGCGCCGCCGCGCCCGGGATCGACGACCGTTCGACGTTCATCGCCGTCGGCGCGGGCTTCGGCGTGTGGGCGGTGTTCCTCTCGATTCTGGCCAGCGTGGCCGGCGTCGCGCCGGGCGTCTTTGTCCACGTCGCCTACTGAGCGCCCCGCGCGCGGCGCGGTACCCTCTGTATCAGGGCTCAGTCCAGCTGAGCGGGTTGAGTCGGTGCAGAGGGCGCGCGCATGTCCGAAGATCGGGCGGACCCGTGGGTCAACCAGCTCTACTTCGGGGACAACCTCGATGTGCTGCGCGAGCACATCCCCGATGAGTCGGTGGACCTGATCTACCTCGACCCGCCGTTCAACTCCAACGCGACCTACAACATGCTCTTCCGCGAGCGCTCGGGCACTGAGTCGGCGGCGCAGATCACGGCGTTCGAGGACACCTGGCGCTGGACCATCGAGGCGGAGCGGGCCTATCAGGAGATGGTCACGCGCGGGCCGGAGCGGCTGAGCACGCTGCTCCAGGCGATGCGCGAGTTTCTGGGCCAGAGCAACATGATGGCCTATCTGGCGATGATGGCGCCGCGCCTCGCCGAGCTGCGACGCGTGCTCAAGCCCACCGGCAGCATCTACCTGCACTGCGACCCCACGGCCGGCTCCCATCTCAGATTCCTGCTGGATGCGGTGTTCGGCCTGGAACAGCACCGCAATCAGATCACCTGGCAGCGAACGGAGAGCCACAATACGGCGAACCGATACGGCAACGTGGCCGACATCATCCTCTTTTACACCCGCAGCGGCGAGTGGACATGGAATCCGATCCGCACTGAGTACAGCGAGAAACAGCGCAGCCGATTCCGCTACGCCGATGACGACGGCCGCCTGTACAAGCTTGATGATCTGACAGCGTCGCGCCTGGCGAGCGACTCCGGCAAGTTCGAGTGGCGCGGCACGACACCGCCTCGGACTCGAGGCTGGGGCTACACCCTGGAACAGCTTGAGCAGTGGTGGGCCGAGGGGCGGATACGCGTCAAGCAGGACGGCACGCCCCGCATGGACGGCCTCAAGGTCTATCTCGACGAGTCGGAGGGCAAGCCGCTGCAGAATATCTGGACGGATATCCGCCGGATCCCAAACGTCTCCGCTGAGCGATTGGGTTACCCGACGCAAAAGCCGGAGGCGCTGCTTGAGCGGATCATCCGCGTCAGCAGCAACGAGGGCGATGTCGTGCTCGATCCGTTCTGCGGCTGCGGCACCGCGGTCGCCGTCGCAGAACGCCTGGGGCGGCGCTGGATCGGAATCGACGTCACGCATCTGGCCGTCTCGCTGATGAAGTACCGCTTGCACGACACGTTCCGCTCGGACCTTTCGACGTACTCCATCGTCGGCTTGCCGCAGGATGTCGAAAGCGCCCGCGCGCTCGCCACGGAAAGCGAGCACGACGGCCGCTACCAGTTTGAATACTGGGCGCTGGGGCTGGTGGATGCGCGCCCGCGCGCGGCGAGAAAGCGGGGCGCCGACGCCGGCGTCGACGGCTACATCAACTTCTTCGACGACGACAGCGGCAAGGCGAAACGGATCATCGTGCAGGTCAAGAGCGGGAACGTGAACCGCGGGCAGATCGCCACGCTGAAAGGCGACATGGAGCGCGAGAAGGCCGAGATCGGCGTCTTCATCACGCTCCGGCCGCCCACCGAGCCGATGATCCAGGAGGCGCTCTCGGCCGGCCTCTACAGCCCCGACAGCCTGCCCGACGATGACTATCCGCGCGTGCAGATCCTGACCATCGAGCAGCTGCTCGATGGCGCGGAGGCCGACTACCCGCGCTTCGCCGCCACGGACACCTTCAAGCGCGCCCCGCGCCAGCTGCGCGAAGACGGCTATCAGCCCATCCTCGGCGACTAGGTCTCGGTCAGCTCGATGCCGTTGACGCAGAGCGGGCATTCGTCGGGCGCGTAGCTGGGCACATCGAGCGCGATGCAGGCGTAGAAGGAGATGCCGTCGAATTGGCCGTCGGGCGCAGCCGCGCCGTTGGTGCGATCCACGATCACGCCCACGCCGACCGGCTCGCCGCCGCTGCGGCGCACCGCCTCGATCGTCTCGCGCAGCGAGCCGCCGGTGGTCAGCACGTCGTCCACGACCAGCGTCCGCTGGCCGGGCCGGAATGTGAAGCCGCGTTCAAAGACTCGCCCGCCCTGTTCGCCGCGCTCGGCGAAGAACATCGGCGCGCCCAGACCGCGCGCCGTCTCGTGCGCCAGCAGGATGCCGCCGGTGGTCGGGCCCACCACCAGCTCAATCTGTCGATCGCAGAAGTGCGCGGCGATCTGCGCGCAGAGCTGCGCCGTCGCCTCCGGACGCTCAAACAGCCGAAACTTCTCGACGTAGAGCGGCCCGTGCCGCCCCGAGGCGTACTGAAAGTGCCCGTCGAGCACCGCGCCGACCTCCCGCAGCGAGGCCAGCGCCGCCTCTGCCTCGCTCACGGCAGCACCTCTCCGGCGGCGTCCACCACCGGGCGGCCGATGCTGTCGCTGAGCCGGTTGAAGGGAAACCAGCGCAGCATCACCTCGCCGACGATCTGATCCTCGTGAATCGGTCCGAAATTGTGTGAGTCGGAGCTGCGGTTGCGGTTGTCGCCCAGCACGAAATAGTGCTCCGGCGGGACCCGCGCAGGGCCCCATCTGTAGTTGGGCGGCGCGGCCGTGTAGTCGGACTCCTGCAAGCGGCTGCCGTTGACCCAGACCTGCCCGCGCCGCACCTCGACTAGGTCGCCGGGCAGCCCGACCACCCGCTTCACGTAGTCGGTGCCGCTCTGGTAGGGCGGGCGGAAGATGATCACCGAGCCGCGGTCGGGGCCGCCGAACAGGAAATCGCCGTTGCTGCGGCCCGGCAGCAGCGCGTCGAACGGGCCCAGATCCACCTCCCAGTAGCCGATCTTGTTGACCAGCACGAGGTCCGAGTTGCTCAGCGAGGGCTCCATGCTGCTGCCCTCGACCTGGAAGTTCTGCACCGCCTCGCGCGCCAGCAGAAACACGATCAGCCCGAGGATGACCATCTCGATCAGCTCGCGCAACGCGCCCGACTGAAGATTGAGATGCCTCATCAAGCCAGCGTACCGCGCATTAGCATTGAGGAAGCATGATGCGAGCGTGGCGACTCGGCGACGGCCCGATCATCCGGCCCCAGATGGACGCGCGAATGGGCGCCAACATCAACGGCCCTTCGTTGATCCGCGCGCCCGACTGGCTGTCCGACGCGCCGGGGCGCTACCTGCTCTACTTCGCCGACCACCACGGTTCCTACATCCGGCTGGCCTACGCCGACGCGCTGGATGGCCCCTGGCGCATGCACGAGCCGGGCACGCTCCGCCTCGAGCAGACGCCCTTCCCGCACAGCGCCGACGAGTTCGACCTCAATGATCCGCGCGTGGCCGCCGGCCTGGAGCGCGGCCAGATCTACCCGCACATCGCCTCGCCCGATGCGCATGTGGACGAGCAGCGGCGCGAAATTCGGATGTACTTCCACGGCGCACTGCCCGACGGACGCCAGCGCACCCGCGCCGCGCGCTCCAAAGACGGCCTGCAGTTCGAGTCCTGCGGCGAGCTGCTGGCCAACTCCTACCTGCGGATGCTGCCCCGCGAGCGCGACTGGATCGGCATGGCGATGCCCGGCATCCTCTGCCGCTCCGACGACGGACTGACCAACTTCGAGCACGGCCCGCAGCTGTTCAATGACGACATGCGCCACTGCGCCCTGCTGCAGCGCGACGGCTCGTTCTGGGTTTTCTGGACGCAGGTCGGCCACGCGCCCGAACGCATCCTGGTCTCGGCGCTGGACACGCGCGGCGACTGGCTCGAGTGGCGCGCCGGGCCCGAACAGGAGCTGCTGCGCCCCGAGTTCGACTGGGAGGGCTCCGCGCTGCCGCTCGCGCCGTCAGTGCGCGGCTGGTCGCCCGAACCCGTCAATCAGCTGCGCGACCCCGCGATCTTCGTCGAAGACGATCGCGTCTACCTGCTCTACGCCGTGCAGGGCGAGCGCGGAATCGCGCTGGCCGAGCTGGATTTCGCTTGAGCCGCGGCGACGCCCCACCCTGGTATCCGATCTTCCTCGACCTGCGCGGGCGGGCGGTGCTGGTCGTGGGCGGCGGCGCGCTGGCCGCCGAAAAAGTGCGCGGCCTACAGGCGGCCGAAGCCGAGATCACCGTCGTCGCCGCCGCGCTCGAATCCGAGCTCGCCGCGCTGCGCGACGCCGGCGCGATCGCCTACATCCCGCGCGAATACCGCGAAGGCGACATGGTCGGCTTCAGCGTCGTGATGGCCGCGCAGGACGGACGAGCGGGCGATGGGGGGAACAGCCAGCTGTTAGCCGAAGCGCGCCGGCGCGGCATCCTGCTCAACGCCGCCGACGACCCGGCCAACTGCGACTTCATCCTGCCCGCCGTGCTGCGCCAGGCGCCGCTCACGATCGCGATCTCCACCGCGGGCGGCAGCCCGGCGATCGCGCGGCGCGTCCGCGAAGAACTGACCGACTACCTCAGCGCCGAAACGGCGCCGCTCGCCGATCTCGTCGCGGAAGTGCGCGCCGACCTGCGCCGCCGCGGCGTCTTCCGCCCGATCTCCGCAGACGCCTGGCAAGAGGCGATTGACGGCCGGCTGCGCGCGCTGCTGGCGCAGCGCCGCCGCGGGCAGGCCAAGGCGCTGCTGCTCGCGCGTCTCGGCGCGCCGCTGCGCGACCGCTCGGAGCCCAATCTCGACGACCTGCTCGCGCCCTGCCGCGCCGCGCCGGAGCGCTGACGTGCCGCCGCTGCGCCTGGGCACGCGGGGCAGCGCGCTGGCGCGCGCGCAGACAGCCGAGGTACGGCAAATGCTCGCCGCGCAGGGCGTCGAGACGCGCGAGGTGATCATCCAGTCGGAGGGCGATCGCGATCGCCTCACCTCGCTGCGCACGCTGGGCGGGCAGGGCGTCTTCGTGCGGGCGCTTGAACAGGCGCTGCTCGACGGCGCAATCGACGCCGCAATCCACTCGGCCAAGGACGTGCCGTCGTCGCCGCTGGCCGGCACCGCGCTGGCGGCGTTTCCACCGCGCGCCGATGTGCGCGACGCGCTGGCCTCGGTGGACGGGCGCGCGCTGGACGAGCTGCCGCCCGGCGCTCGCGTGGGCACAGGCAGCCGACGCCGCGCGGCGCAACTGCTGGCGCGGCGGCCCGACCTCGCGCCGACCGACATTCGCGGCAACGTCGATACGCGGCTGCGCAAGCTGGCCGCGGGCGAGGTCGACGCGCTGCTGCTCGCCGCCGCCGGCTTAATCCGCCTGGGCCGCCCCGACGCCGCGACCCAACTGCTGCCGCCCGACCAAATGCTGCCCGCGCCGGGACAGGGCGCGCTCGCGCTCCAGTGCCGCGCCGAGGACGCCGCCGCGCGCGACGCGCTGGCGGCCTGCGATCATCAACCAACGCGGATCGCGGTGACGGCCGAGCGCGCCGTCCTGCGGGCGCTCGGCGCGGGCTGCAGCCTGCCGATCGCGGCGTTGGCGCATGCGCGCGGCGGCGAGGCGACGCTGCTCGCCCGCCTGCTCTCGCCCGACGGCTCGCGGCGAATCGATGTGCAACGCGCCGCGCCGACGGCGGACGCCGAAGCGCTCGGGCGCGAGGTGGGCGAGGCGCTGCTGGATCGCGGCGGGCGCGAAATGCTCGCGGAGCTCAACGCATGAGCGGCGAACCGACCACCGACGCCGAACTTGCCGGACTGGTCAGCCTGGTCGGCGCGGGGCCGGGCGACCCCGACCTGATCACCGTCGCCGGCCTCAACGCGCTGCGCCGCGCCGACGTGATCATTCACGACCGCCTGATCCCCCGCGAGTTGCTCGCCGAAGCGCCCGACGGTGCGGAGCTCATCGATGTCGGCAAGCGTCCTGATGATGCCGATCCCGACGCCGCGCAGGAACGGATCAACCGCCTGCTAATCGAATGGGCGCAGCGCCTTGGACGCGATGGACGCGTCGTGCGGCTCAAGGGCGGGGACCCGTTCGTCTTCGGGCGGGGCGGCGAAGAGGCCGACGCGCTCCGCGCCGCTGGCGTGCCGTTCGAGATCATCCCCGGCGTCAGCGCCGCCGTCGCCGCGCCCGCCTTTGCGGGCATTCCCCCAACCGACCGCCGCTACGCATCGAGCTTCACGGTGGTGACCGGCGCAGAGGCCGAAAACGACGCCGCGCCGATTGACTGGAGCGCGATCGCCCGCAGCGGCGGCACGATCATCGTGCTGATGGGCGGGCGCGCGCTGCCCGCAATTCGCCGACGGCTGATCGACGGCGGCCTGCCCGCGAACACCCCGGCCGCCGCCGTGGAACGCGCCTCGACGCCGCGCCAGCGCAGCGTCTTCGCCCCGCTCGGCGAGCTGCCCGCGGCAGTCGAGCGAGCCGGGCTGCGCCCGCCGCTGACGCTGGCGATCGGTGCCGTCGCAGAACTCGGCGAGCGGCTCGCCTGGTTCGAGCGCCGCCCGCTCCGGGGCTGCAAAATCCTCGTCACCCGCCCCGCGCGGCAGGCGGCCTCCCTCGCGGCGTTGCTCCGCGCGCAGGGAGCGGAACCGATCGTCGCGCCGTCGATCGAGCTGGTCGACGCCGATCCCGCGCTGATCCAGGCGGCAATCGCACGGCTGCGCCAAGGCGGTTACGACGATGTGGTCTTCACCAGCGTCAACGGCGTGGAGCGCTTCGCCGCGCAGCTGCGGCGGGACGGCGGCGACGCGCGCAGCTTCGCCGGCGCGCGCATCGCCGCGATCGGCCCGGCCACGGCGGCGGCGCTCGAACGACTCGGCCTGCGCGCCGACCTCGTGCCCGAGACCTACACCTCCGACGCGCTGCTCGACGCGCTGCTCGCTCAGTCCCTTTCCGAGCGGCGCATCCTCCTGCCCCGCGCGGCGCAGGGCGCGCCCGCGCTGAGCGACGGCCTGCGCGAAGCGGGGGCGGTAGTTGACGATGTCGCGCTCTACGATGTGCGCGCCGCGCCTGTCGATCCTGCCGTGGTGGAGCGGCTGCGCAACGGCGAGATTGACATCGTCAGCTTCACCGCGCCCTCCACCGTGCATGGGCTGATCGAGCAGGTCGGCGCGGACGCGCTGGCCCACGTTGATCTGGCCTCGATCGGCCCTGCCACCAGCGCCGCCGCATCCGCAGCGGGGTTGACAGTCCACATTGAGGCGGCAGTGCATACCATGCAGGGACTGGTGGACGCGATCGTTCGCGCCCGCCGACCGCAGGACGCACAGCCATGACCACCATGCGCAGCCGAATTGAAATCCCCGCCGCCAGCCGCATGCGCCGGCTGCGCCGCAGCGACGGCTTGCGCGCGATGCTGCGCGAGACGCGCCTCTCGCCGACGGACTTCATCTACCCGATCTTCGTAACCCACGGGCAAAATCTGCGCGAGCCGATCACCTCGATGCCCGGCCAGGCGCGGCTCTCCGTTGACCAGTTGCCGCGCGAGGCCGCCGAGCTGCGCTCGCTCGACATCCCCGCCGTCCTGCTGTTCGGCCTGCCCGCCGACAAGGACGCCCAGGGCTCCGAGGCCTGGGCGGTGGATGGAATCGTCCAGCGCGCCGTGCGCGAGCTGAAGGACGCCGCGCCCGATCTGATCGTGATCACCGATGTCTGCCTCTGCGAGTACACCGATCACGGGCACTGCGGGCTGCTCGACGATCGCGGCGCGGTGATCAACGACGCCACCGTCGAGCTGCTGGCGGAGACCGCCGTCAGCCAGGCCGAAGCCGGGGCGGACATCGTCGCGCCCAGCGACATGATGGATGGGCGGGTGGGCGCAATTCGCGCGGCGCTCGACGACGCCGGCTTCACCGAAACCGCGCTGCTCGCCTACGCCGCCAAGTTCGCCTCCGCCTTCTACGGTCCGTTCCGCGAGGCCGCCGATTCCGCGCCCGCGTTCGGCGACCGCCGCGCCTATCAGCTGGATCCGGCCAACGGACGCGAGGCGCTGCGGGCGATCGAGCGCGACCTGGCCGAGGGCGCGGACATGGTGATGGTCAAGCCGGCGCTCGCCTGGCTCGACATCGTGCGCGCGGCCCGCGAGCGCGTCGATGCGCCGCTGGCGGCCTACAACGTGAGCGGCGAATACGCGATGATCAAGGCCGCCGCCGAACGCGGCTGGCTTGACGAGGAGCGAATCGTGCTCGAAACGCTGACCGGCATCCGCCGCGCCGGGGCGGACCTGATCCTGACCTACCACGCCAAGGACGCCGCCCGCTGGCTGGCGCGCCGCAGCTCGTGAGCGAGCGCAGCAGCGCCGACGCAGCGCAGCCCGCGCCGCCTGTCGTCGGCGCGGAGCGTGCCAGAGACAGCGTGCGCGCCGTCGCGTTCGACTGTTACGGCACGCTGCTGCAACTCGAGGAACGCGATTTCGCCGCGCTAATCCACGAGATGCTGGTCGAGCACGGCGTCGAGCACGCGACCGGCGACGAGGTCTGGGAGGCCTGGCTCGACGCCTCGCGCGCCCTCGCCGAATCGGAGGGGTTGGTGCGCGACGGCACGGTCGACGGCCCCGAGCCGACCTTCCGCCCGTTCTCCGAGACCTGGCCGCAGCATTTCGCGCGCGCCTTCGAGCGCCGCTCGATCGACGCCATCCCGCCGCAGCGGGCGTTCCAGCGCCTCTGGGACCACATGAGCCGCGTGCCCGCCTATCCCGAGGTCGCCGAGGTGTTCGCGGGGCTGCGCGCGCGCGGCTATCGGGTCGCCATCGCCAGCAACGCCGACGACGGCCACCTGCGGCCGGCGCTGGCCGCAGCCGAAATCGAGGCGGAAACAATTCTCTCCTCCGAGGAGGCGGCCTCCTACAAGCCGCGCCGCCCCTTCTTCCGCCAGCTCTGCGAGCGGCTCGCGCTGCCGCCCGAGCAGATCCTCTACGTGGGCGACAGCCCCTACGCCGATGTCAACGGCGCGAACCACTCCGGGCTGCCCGTCTATCACGTGCGCCGCTATCCCGACCCCGAACGCGAGCGCTCGCTGCGCTTCCGCGCCACCTGGACCCGCCCGACCCTGCGCGGAATCCTCGACGTTCTTCCCGCTGCGCCGCCGAGCGAAACCCGGCGCGGCCCCGCCGTCCGTTAGGGCGTGTTCACAATTCCGCCATACCCGCGCAAGATAGATCCTGTCATACCCGCGCAAGATAGATCCTGTCATACCCGCGCAAGATAGATCCTGTCATACCCGCGCAAGATAGATCCTGTCATACCCGCGCAAGATAGATCCTGTCATACCCACGCAAAATAGATCCGTCATACCCGCGCAAGATAGATCCGTCATACCCGCGCTCGCCGCGGGTATCTCGCCGCGCCCAGCACCAAGCACCGTACCCGCCTCCGACACCCCCGCGCGGGCGGCATCCGAGCGCCGCCGGACATCTGGAGTGGGGCGGGGTGCTGCGCGAGGCTCTGTCCAGAACTCAGCGCGTCGCGGCGAGCGCGGGTATGACGGAGTTGAGACTACGGCGCCACATCCTCCGTCGGCGCCTGGTTGCTGCTGTTGCTGCCCCAGCAGGCGATCGTGCCGTCGGTCTTCAGCGCGCAGGCGTGATTGCGGCCGGCGGCGACCGCGGTGAACGTGCCGGCCGGCGGCGTGGCCCGCCCGTTGGCGTTGGAGCCCCAGCATTCGATCGCCCCGGTGTTGCGCACCCCGCAGGTGTGCCTGTCGCCCGCGCTGAGCGCGGTGAAGGGGCCTGTGCGGTCGGCGTTGCGCCCGTCGCTGCTGCTGCCCCAGCAGTTGATCGCCCCTGCGGTGGTCAACCCGCAGGTATGCACGGTGCCCGCGCTGAGCGCGGTGTAGGTGCCCGCCTGCACATTGTTTTGCCCGCTGCCGTTGAACCCCCAGCAGGAAATTGCGCCCGCGCTGCTCAGCGCGCAGGAGTGGTCGCCGCCGATATCGACCGCGCTGAACGTGCCCGACGACGGCGGATTGGTTTGATCCAGACCACCCGCGCCCCAACAGGCGAGCGAGCCGGCGCTGGTGATCCCGCAGCTGTGTGCGCCGCCCGCGCCGACAGCGCGGTACGTGCCCGCCGACGGCGTAGCCCGGTTGGAGCCATTGCTGCCCCAGCAGGTGACGGAGCCGGCGCTGTCCAGCGCGCAGTTGTGCAGGTTGCCGGCGCTGACGGAGGTGAAGGTGCTGCCGGCTGGGGTATTGCCCACCTGGTTTTCCAGGTCCCGCCCCCAGCAGTGGATCGTGCCGGTATTGCGCAGCGCGCAGTTGTGATACTCGCCGGCGCTGAGCGCGATGAAGGCCGGCGGCGGGGGAGGCGGCGGAGACGGCGGCGGCGGCGCTGCCACTTCTTCTGCGGGCGCCGGCGTGAGTGGCGGCGGGGGCGGGGGCTCGTCGCGCCCGCCCC
Source organism: Dehalococcoidia bacterium (assembly GCA_965203165.1). Lineage (GTDB taxonomy): Bacteria > Chloroflexota > Dehalococcoidia > Bin125 > Bin125 > CATQGW01. The sequence continues at coordinate 1,886,610 of OZ241849.1, read as the reverse complement.
AACAAACCGGGCCGCCGGCGCGCAGCGCGCAACTGTGCCGCAGCCCAGCGCTGACCGCGAGGAAGGAGCCGCCCGCAGGCGCGCTCGACTGGCCGTTGGCGTCGTCGCCCCAGCATTCAACCGCGCCCGATTCGCGCAGCCCGCACGAATGCCACGCGCCCGCGCTGACCTGTTTGAAAACGCCTGATGGGGCATTGAGTTGGCCGTAGTTGTTCAGCCCCCAGCATTCGGCTGCGCCGCTCTCGCGCAGACCGCAGCTGTGCGCGGTGCCGGCGCTGACCTGGGTGAAGACTCCCTCGGGCGCATCGGTGCGGCCGAGGCTGCCGCTGCCCCAGCAGGCGGCCTCGCCCGAGGTGCGCAGTCCGCAGGCGTGCAGGAAGCCGGCGCTGACGGAGCTGAACTCGCCCTCCGGCGGCGCGGTCTGGCCGTAGTCGAGCACGCTGCGCCCGAAGCCGCCGGCGCCCCAGCACTCGAGCTCGCCCGTGTCGCGCACTCCGCAGGCGAAGTGCCAGCCGACGGCGATGTTGATGAACGCGCCGTCGGGCGCGTTCGAGTCCCCGCCCCAGCAGACGACCGCGCCGCTTTCCTCGCGGATCGCGCAGCTGTGCCAGGCGCCGGCGCTGACCGCCGCAAAGCGCCCTTCAGGCGTCGCGAGCAGGTCCGCACGCTCGCCGCCCCAACAGCGAATCGTCCCGTCGGCCCGCAGCGAGCAGTTGTGCTCGCCGCCCGCGTCGAGTGAGAGGTAGCGAACATTCGATGTCGCCGTGAGCGCGTCGGCCGACTGGCGGTCGGTCGCCAAATCAAGCGTCAGGACGCCGATCAGCAGCGCCGCCAGCGCCAGCGCGCCGAGGAGTCCCCCCCCCCCCCCCGAATCGCAGGAGCGCACGCGACATCCGCCGCGCCCCGCGCAGCCGCCCGCCCGTCGCCCGCTCAGCAGACTTCTTCATGCCGCTATGCTACACCAGTGCCGCGCCGCAATGCTACGCCAGCGCCGCGCCGCATCTGTCGCCCACGCGCCCTCCGCAAGCAGCGCGCAACCAGATCCGCCACACCCGTGCGCAACCAGATCCGTCATACCCGCGCACAACCAGATCCGTCATACCCGCGCGCAACCAGATCCGTCATACCCGCGCTTGCCGCGGGTATCTCGCCGAGCACAGCACCCAAGCCCCTTCCGTCTCCTACCTCCGCCCACCCGGGAGCGCCGGCGGAGAGCAGGCGAGAGCCCCGCGCCGCCGCAGCGAGATACCCGCGGCAAGCGCGGGTATGACGGAGGAGGTGCACGGGTATGCCGCAGGAGGTGCGCGGGTTGACGGGAGAGGGTGCGTGGGTATGACGGAGAGGGTGCGTGGGTGCGGCGCTCTCTTTGGCGCGGGCGTGGGTGGGCGCTAGCGGGCGCCGGCGAGGTCGGCGACCAGCAGCTCGAGCGCGAGGTCGTCGGTTTGGCCGCCTTCGTCGCGGCGGTAGGCGATGATGGCGGCGTCGGCTTCGAGGATGCGCTCGAGGGCGCGGTCGGCCTGTTGGGGGCGGTAGGCTCGGGCCTGGTTGTAGACGCGGCGGGCCAGCCAGGGCGGGGAGCCCAGCGCGTTGGCGATTTCCTGTTGGCCGCCGCCGGCGGCGACGATTTCGCTGGCGATCACGATCTGGCGGAACTGGCGGGCCAGCATGTGCAGGACGCGCGGCGAATCCTCGCCGGAGGCGCGCACGGCGTCGAGCGTGCGCATGGCGTCGGGCAGGCGGCGCTCGGCGACCGCGTCGAGCAGGTCGAAGATGCGCACGTTGCGTCGGCGGGGCACGAGCAGGTCGATGATTTCCTCATCGACGTTGGCGGAGCCGGCGTAGAGCTCGAGTTTGCGCACGGCGTTGGTCAGCGCGCCGCGGTCGCCGGCGGCGCGCTCGACCAGCGCGTTGGCCGCGCCGCGGGTCAGCTGGAGGCCGTGCGCGCGCACCTGCACGCGCAGCCATTGCAGCGCATCCTCGCCGCGCAGCGGGGCGAATTCGCGCACTTCGCCGGCGGCTTCGATTTGGGCGCGGATCGGGTTGCGCGCTTGAGTGGCGTCGTCGGTGAAGACGAGCAGGGTGCTGGGCGGAATCTCGGCGAGCAGCTCGGCCAGTCCTTCCCACTCGCCCAGCGCGCGCCGTCCGCCGCGCTGGAAGCGGGCGCAGAGGCCGTCGACGCGCACCAGCCGCCACTCGCCGAGAAAGGGCGCGGCGCCCGCCGCGCGGCGCAGGTCGTCGAGCCGCAGCCGCGCGCCGTCAAACTGCACGGTGTTGTTGGCGAGGCTGCCGTCGGCGTCGTACTCGCGGCGCAGCTCGGCAAGCGCCTCCGTCCGCGCAAAGCGATCATCCCCGCAAAGCAGCAGAATCATGCGGGTCAGTGTCGCTTACCCGAGAGCTTCCCGCTCATTGCAGTTGCAGGAAACGGGTTAGCTGTCTTCCCATTGGACGAACATGGGCATGAGGACGTGGACGTAGTTGTCGCGGCCGACGACGCGGAAGACGCCGGGGTTGGAGGGGCCGCTGGTTTCCATGGCGATTTCGGCGGGGCCGGAGGCGACCTGGAGGGCTTCCTGGAGGTAGCGGACGTTGTAGGCGATGCGTGAGTCTTCGCCCTCGATCGAGGCGCCGACCTGGCCGCGGTGGTTGCCCAGTTCCTCGGCGCGGGCGGTCAGCGTGATGCCGGCGTCGTCGCCGCCGCCCTGGAAGCGCAGGCGCACGATGCCGCTGCTCTCGCGTGCGAAGACGGCGGCGCTGCGCACGCTCTGCTGCAGCACATCGCCGGTCAGCACGACGCGCGTCTGGTACTCGGAGGGGATCAGTTGGTCGTAGCTGGGGTAGTTGCCCTGGATCAGTTGCGCGGTCATCTGCGTGGTGGGCAGGTGGAAGCGCACGTAGCTGCGGTCGCTGTGCAGGTAGAGTTCGATCGTGCCGTCTTCGTCGGAGATCAGCCGTTCGAGTTCGCGCAGGGCGCGGGCGGGGATGGTGATTTGCAGCGGCTCGGTGAGGTCGTGGATGACCTGCATGTCGTAGACGGCGAGGCGGAAGCCGTCGGCCGCGGCCAGCTTCATCGTCGTCCTGGCCGTCTCATCGTCCGGGTCGTCGCCTTTGAAGCTGAAGTGGACGCCGGTCAGCACGGGGCGGCCGTCGTCGGTCGCGGCGGCGAAGACGACGTGGCGCAGGGCTTCGCGGAAATCGGAGGCGACGATTTTGATCGTGTCGCCGTCGCCGTGCCCGGGGATGTGGGGGTAGGAGTCGGCCTTCATCCCGTGGATGCTGCTCTCGTTGGAGTCGCTGGCGCGGATCTGGGCGACCTGAGAGTCGGGGGCGACGGAGAGTTCGACATCGCCGCCATCGAGCGAGGAGACGAGGTCGTGGAGGAAGCGGTGGGGGACGGTGATCGCGCCGCCTTCGGCGACGCTGGCGTCGAGCTGGGCGATCAGCGCGATTTCGGTGTCGGTGGCGGTCAGCCGGACGGCCTCGTCGTCAACCGAGATGTGGACGTGGCGCAGCTGGTCGAGGCTGTGCCGCGCGGCGACGGCGTGGCTGACGATGGAGAGGGCGCGCTCGAGGGCGGCCTGGCTGGTCTGGATGCGCATCTGCGGCTCCTTATCTCCTCACGGGCGCAGGCAGGTGAAACTGATCACCTACCTAAGCGATATAGGCATAGCGCAATCGTACCTGCGCATCTGCGCCGATGGCATGTGCGCCGGCGCCAGCGTTTGCATAACCCATCCACAGGGATAAGCGGTCGAGTGGGCGGGTGGAATTGTGTGGATTGGCGCAGTCGGGATCAGGCCGGAATGATGGCCTCCACCGGGTTGTAGCACGCCACGGCGTGCTGCGGACCGCTGTCGGGTAGGCGTTCGAGCGGCGGCTCGGCGTCTTCGCGGCAGCGGGTGAGGGCTTTGGGGCAGCGCGGCAGGAAGGCGCAGTGCTCGCCGACCTCGGCCAGATCGGGCGGCGCGCCGGGGATTTGCGGCAGCCGCGAGATGCGCCGCCGGTCGAGCCGCGGCAGCGTGTCGAGCAGCGACCAGGTGTAGGGGTGGCGCGGGGTGCGGAAGAGCGGGGCGATGTCGTCCAGCTCGACGATCGCTCCGGCGTAGACCACCGCGACACGCTCGGCGATCTGCGCGACGACGCCCATGTCGTGGGTGATCAGCAGAATTGCGGTGCCGCGTTCGTCGCGCAGGCGCTCCAGCTCGTAGAGGATTTGCGCCTGCACAGTGACATCGAGCGAGGAGGTGGGCTCGTCGGCGATCAGGATTTGCGGGTCGAGCGCGGTGGCGATGGCGATCATGATGCGCTGGCACATGCCGCCGGAGAGTTCGCCGGGGAAGGCTTTGGCGATGCGCGCGGGGTCGGGCAGGCGCATCTGGGCGAGCGCGTCGAGCGCCAGTTCGCGCGCCTCGCGCTTTTCCACCGCGCGGTGCGAGGTGATCACCTCCTGCACCTGGTCGCCGACGGAGATGATCGGATTCAGCCCGGCGATGGGGTCCTGGAAGATCATCGAAATCTGGTCGCCGCGGATTTGCTGGAGTTCGTCGCGGTCGAGCTCGTTGATGTCGCGGCGCTGGTAGAGCACGCGCCCGGAGGTGACGCTGGCGGAGCGGGGCAGGATGCGCAGGACGCTGAGGCCGAGCGTGGTTTTGCCGGAGCCGCTTTCGCCGACGAGCGCGAGGATTTGGCCGCGTTCGAGGCTCAGCGAGGCATGGCGGAGGGCGCGGATCGGCCCTTCGCGGGTGCGGTATTCGACGCTGAGGTCTTCAATGCTGAGGACAGGCGGCACGGTGCTCCGTTCATGGCGTCAGTATAGGAAGGAATGCAGGGCTTGCTGCTGGGTACGGCGTCATACCCGCGGCAGAGCGCGGGCGTGGCGAGTCTAATTTTGTGCGGGGCTGGCGGGGGCGTGCGCGGGGCTCAGTTGGGCTGCCGCAGAATCGACACGACCCGGCCCTGAATCTCGAGGTTGTCCGCCTCGGTCAGGATGGGCTCCATGGCCGGGTTTTCGGGCTGGAGCCGCACCTGGCCGCCGTCCTTGTAGAAGCGCTTCAGCGTGCTGATGTTTTCGTCGCGCAGCCAGAACGCGCCCATCTGGCCGTTTTCGACCGTCTGCGCCTGCTCGAAGATCACGGTGTCGCCGTCGGCGATCAGCGCGTCGATCATCGAGTCTCCGCGCACGGTAACGGCGAACAGCGTCGACGGATCCCGCCCGCCGAGCATGTCCGGCGTGACCTGCAGGTGCTCGTCGGCGTGCTTGGCGTCGCTCCCTTCGGGCGCCACGACCCGCGTGCCCGCGGCGATCGCGCCCAGCAGCGGCACCCGCAGCGGCTCGACCGCCGCCACCCCGCCGGCCGGCTCCAGCGGCTCCGTCAGGACGATCGTCCGCGCCCGCTCCGGGTCGCGCCGAATGTGCCCCTGCCGCTCGAGGATGCGCAGGTTGTAGTCGGCCACCGAGGTCGAGGAGAGCTTGCACCCGTCGACCACATCGCGCACCGAGGGCGGGTAGCCGTTTTCGCCCATGAACTTGCGCAGGAAGGTGAGGATGCGCTCGGGCTTGTCGGAGCGCGGCGGGCGCTCGGTCTGCTCCGCCTGCGCCGCCGCGGCGGCCTGCTGGCGCGTGTTGCGCGCGCGGCGCGGCGCGCGCTGCTTCGCCGTCGGCTTGGGCGACTCCGCCTTCTTGCGCTTCGTGCGGGTCGTGGTCTTGTTGCTGGTCTTCGTCCTGGGCATGTCAGACTCCCGTCTGCGGCGCTGCTCGTGGGCGGTCTCCTGGCCGGCGTCGCCGGCATCGCTGCGTCTCACCGTACGCCTGCGCGGAACCTGCGTTCGCGCCGCTAGGGGTAATCTTGGCCCCTTTTGGGCATTCTGTCAACCGTCTGTCAAGCAGGATGCAGCAGGCCGCGCCCGTCCGCGCGATCCTGCATCAGCCTGCCCGCCCAACGCCGCCTCACCCAGGAGTCGCCCGCCATGCCCGACGCACCCGCCGCCGCCGCGAATCAACCGCCCGAAACCGACAACAAGGTCGGCCTGGTGATCGCCGCCCATCCCGACGATCCCGACTTCGGCGCGGGCGGCACGGCGGCGCTCTGGACGACGCTGGGCTGGGAGATGCACTACCTGGTCGTGACCAACGGCGCCAAAGGCAGCGCGGACCCGGAGATGACCAGTGAGCGGCTGGTGCCGATGCGCGAGCAGGAGCAGCGCGACGCCGCCTCGGAGCTGGGCGTGCTCACCTGCACCTTCCTCGGCGCGGAAGACGGCGAACTCGAATACAACCGCGAGATGCTCGGCGGGATCGTCCGCACGATCCGCCGGCTCAAGCCGCACGCGATCTTCACCCACTCCCCCGAGATCATCCACCGCCGCGTGCTCGAACCGGATCCGCAGGACCCGCTGGCCGAGTTCCGCGGCTTCGTCAATCACCGCGACCACCGGCGCACCGGCGAGATGGCGATCGACGCGGTCTACCCCACCGCGCGCGACCGCCTCAACTTCCCCGAGCATCTCGAGGAGGGTTTGGAGACGCACAACGTGGCGGAGATGTACATCTGGGGCAATCGCGGGGTCAACATCGAAATCGACGTCTCCGGTGTGCTGGAGACGAAGATCCGCGCGCTGACCCGGCACGTGTCGCAGTTCGGCGACCGCGGCGAGGACTTCCTGCAGAACGTGCGTGATCGCTGGCGCTCGCCCGACGGCCGCTTCTACGAGCGCTTCGAGCGGGTGTCGATGCCGTTCTGACGGCGCGATGACGGAGCCGCCGCGCTTCTGTCCGCGCTGCGGCGCGGGGCTGCGCCTCGAAGGGCGCGCCGACGGCCGGCGCTGGTGCGCGGCGTGCGAGTTCGTGCATTACCTCGATCCGAAATTGGCGGTGGTAGCGCTGGTTGAGGACGGGGCGGGGCGGCTGCTCTATGTGCAGCGCGATCACGAGCCGCAGCTGGGTGCCTGGGCCTGGCCGAGCGGCTTTGTCGACGCGGGCGAGGATGTGCGCGCGGCGGCGCGGCGCGAGGTGCGCGAGGAGACGGGACTGGAGGTGGAACTGGGCGAGTTGTTGGGCGTGTGGTCCGGAGGGGGGGACCCGGTTGTGCTGCTGGTCTGGCGCGCGCGGCCTGTCGGCGGGCGGCTGGAGCCGGGTCCCGAGACGCGCGGCGCGGCCTGGCGTCGGCCGGCCGAGGTGGAGCCGAGCTTTGCGCGGGACGGAGAAATTTTGGCGGCTTGGCGGGCGTCAGCGAGGTAGCGCAGCGAGCGCGGGTAGGACGGAGATCCGACTAATTGTCGGACCACATGGCGGCGCGGGATTGGCAGCGTTGGCAGAGCCGGACGACCTCCATAGCGCGTTCGGTGCCGCGGACTGCGTTGATCATGATTTCGCCGAGGTGGGGCGCGCAGTAGCGGCGCAGGCAGCGTTCGCAGTCGCTGGCATGCGGGGCGGGGCAGTCGGGTATGCCGCAGCGCCCGGCCTGGTTGCGCTCGAGCGCTTCGGCTTTGAAGACGAGGTAACGCTCGACGTCGGCCTTTTTCGCCTGGCACGATTTGTCGTTGCAGACTTGCTGCCCGTCCCGGAGCAGGAAGCCATGGTGGTCGCAGAAGCCGAGCGCGCAGTATTGGCACTGTCCGGCGAGGGGTCGGCGGCAGCGGCGCAGACGGCCGCCTCGCTCGCAGCGTGCGGCCTTGCGGTACTCGCGGATCTCGGTCATGGCCGAGCCTGAAAGCTCCTCGCGCGGCCGGCTGCGCCCGGCTGCGGGGCGCGCATTAGCTGCGGCCGTTCCCGTCGCCGACTACCGACTGGAAGCCGGGATTGGAGCGCAGCGACTCGAAGTGGTCGTCGGTGCGTGCCGCCTCGGCGTAGCGCGGGTTGAGGCTGGTGGCCTGGCGGAGCGCGCCGACGGCGGCTTCGGCCTGCCCCAGCGTGGCCGCGGCGCTGGCCAGTCCGTAGTGCGCACCGGGCTGGCCGGGTTCGAGCGCCACAGCGGTGGTGAAGGAGTCCAGCGCTTCCTGCGCGCGCTCTTCGTAGAGCAGCGTGAGGCCGAGGTTGGTGTGCGCCGCGCCGTCGTCGGGTCGCAGCGTCAGGGCGTGGCGGAAGTCCTGCTCGGCGGCGCCGAAGTCGCGCTCGAAGAGCCGCAGCAGCCCGCGGTTGACGTAGATGTCCGGGTCGTCGGGCGCGAGTTCGATGGCGCGCTCGTAGTCGGCCGCGGCTTCGTCGCTGCGGTCCAGGCGGACCAAGGCGTTGGCGCGGTTGTAGTAGGCGGCGGCGGAGTTGGGGTCGGCTTCGATCGCGCGTCCGTACTGCAGGCCGGCCTGCTCGTAGTTGCCGGCGCCGAAGTGCGCGTTGCCTTCATCGAGGTAGGAGGCGGCGCTGCGCGGAGCGGGGATTTGCGCGGCCGGGCGGTCTTCTTCAAAGGCCGGGGGCGCAGGCTCGGGCATGGCCGGCGGCTCGGGCTCCGGCGGCGGTTCCGGCAGCGCCGGATCGGGCGGCGCCAGCTCGGGCGGCGTGGCGGGAGTCAGCTCGGGCTCCGACCGCGGCGCGACGATCGCCGGCGGTGGGCTGGGCTGGGCGGCGGGCGGCGGCTCCGGAGCGGGCGCTTCGGGCGCAGGCGGCGGAGCCGCCGCCCGTGCCGGCGCGACAGGCGAAGGGGGTGAAGGAGCGCGGGGCGCGGCCATTGCGCTGTCGCTCGAGGCTTGCATCGCCTCGCGCGCCATGAGCTCGGCTTCCTCTCGGCGTGCGCGCTCGGTCGTCAGCTGCAGCTGGAGATGATCGATTCGCTCCTGGCTCAGGTCGCGCTCCAGCTGCTGCTGCTGCTGGATCACGCGAAAGAGCCAGAGCCCGGCCAGCCAGGGCGCGATGCGCAGGAAGAAGGTCAGAATCTGCACGGTGTGTACTCCTCAATCGGGGCGGGTGCGAAGCAGTTCGGAGAGGGCCTGCAATCCGTTGTGCGCCAGCGTCAGGCGGTCCGGCGGCGAGAGGTTGTCCAGCTCGAGCAGCGTTTCGTCGCGCATGGAAACCGGATCGCTCGCGCCGAACAGCGCGGCGGGGCCTTCATCGTCGAACGAGATTTGCAGCTCGCGCAGGTCGCCCTCCTCGGTCACGATCACGCAGCCGATGTTTCGATCTTGGACCCCATCCGGCTCGACTTCAACGCCGATCGTGAAAAACGCGCCGGGGAAGGGGGGAAAAGGGCGGAGCTCGAGCGCGGCTTCGCGCAGCAGCGCTTCAACCCGCTCGGCCGCCGCTGCGACCGCCTCATCGGCCAGCCGTAGACGCAGCTCGGTGCGCAGGGCGGTCTGATCGTCGGGTGCAGAATTGGGCATCCGTCCGCCGCTCCGCCGGGTGTGCGCGGGGGCAAATCGGCGCCGCGCCGCCGGCCATCGTTGGATTATACGGAGCGGCGTAACGACCGGGCGCGGCGGTGAATGTAACGCCCGCTACGATGGAGAGAGCAGGCGGGGTTCGACGCTCGAAAACCGGTACGCGCGCATGACTGACTCGGTGTGGACCTCGCAGCTGCGCATCGCGGGCGGGAACGCGGTCGAAGATGCGCCGCAGATCGCGTTCGCGGAGAGCCGCGATCGGCGCGGGCGGTTGGTGCGGCTGTATTTGCTGGCGGAGCCGGCCGCAACGGGCGGCGACGCCTTCATCGACGGGTTTGTGGCGCGAATCGGCGAGACGTTCGATCCCACATCGCGCTCGCTGACTGGAGCGTTGATGCAGGTGCTGGAGGGTCTGCACGAGGAGCTGCGGGAGTGGAACCGGGGGCATCTCGCGGCGCAGCAGGCGAGCTACGGAGTCTCCTGCGCGCTGCTGCGCGAGGGCGAGCCGGGCATTCTGGCCCAGGCGGGCCCCTCGTTGGCGGTGCTGGCCGGCGATCCGCCGCCGGGCGCGCTGCGCGAGTTGCATGTGCGCGCGCAGCGCGAGGGCGAGGCGTCGGCCCAGCCGATTGGCGGCAGCGGCGCGCTGCGCGTGCAGTTTTTCCCGTTGCCCGCGGCGCGCGACGGCTGGGCGCTGCTGCTGACCAGCAACGCGCAACGACTCGTCGACGCAGCCGGCCGCACCAGTCTGGGCCAGATGGCGGTGGACGATGTGTTGCCGACCTTGTATCCGGCGCTGCGCGAGTTGACCCAGGCGGCGGCGCTGATTATCAGCGTTCCCTCGGCTGAACCGCCTATCCCGTCGCAGGCTGCGCCCGCGCAACCCGCGCAGGAGACGCAGGAAGCGCAGGCGGCGCCGCCGATCGAGCCGCCTCCGTCGAGTGACGCAATTTCCGTTGAAGTGAGCCCGGAGTCCGCCGGGTCAGCCGAATCCGAGCCGGCCGAGCGGCCGCCGGAACCCGCGCCGCCGCCGGCCTCGGCTGCGCCGGAGTTTGTCTTCGAGGCGCCGCCGGCGCCGCGCGGAAACTGGCCGACCAACCCGTTTGCGCCGGTCGAACTGTCTGTGCTGGCCGTGGAAAGCGCCGGGGCGAGCACGGGCGCGCCGCCCGGCTGGGGGCGTCCGCTGGCTGAGCTGAGCGGCGATCTGCCGGACCCGACGGCCCGACGGCCCGAGCTCGAGCAGCAGCGCCGCCGCCGCCCGCCGCTGCGCACGACGCTCTTCGCGCTCTTCGGCATGCTCCTGGTGCTGGCCGGCGTCTCCGCCGCGCTGGTGCTGCCGACGCTGCTCTCGAACGACAGCGAGCAGTTCGGCGAACAGCTGGAGCGCGCCCGCCAGGGGCTCGCGGCGGCGGCGCTGGGCGTGGATGTGGCGAGCTCGCGCGCGGCGCTGCGCCAGGCGCTGACCGACGTAAATTCGGCGCTCGACAGCAAGCCGCTCGACCAGCAGGCGCTGGATCTGCGCGGCGAGATCGAGGCGGCGCTGGCGGAGCTGGATCTGCTCTTCGTGCCGGCCGCGTTCGAGACGTTGGTCGATCTGGGGCGCTTCGGACCGAGCATTTCGCTGGGCGCGATCTACCAGGCGAGCGACCGCCTCTATGCGCTCGACGACGCGGGCGGGCGCGTCTTCGCGATCAGCGCGGCGGGCGTGGCGAGCGTGCTGTTCAACGAGGGCGCGGTGCTCGACGCGGCCGGCGCGCGGAGCACCGGGCGGCCGATTTCGCTCGCGCTCGACGGCGCGGCGCTGTGGGTGCTGGACAGCGAAGCGCAGCTGTTTCGGATCGACGACGCGGGCGCGCTGCTGATCGGCATTCCCCAGGCGGAGCGGCTGGGATCGCTGAACGCGATCGCGGTGGCCGGCGGCGGGCTGTGGGCGCTGGATGCGAGCGGCGGGGCGATCTGGCGCTTCCCCCGCGCCGAGGCCGACGGCGCGCTCGGTCCGCCGCAGCGGATCACGCCGCGGGTCAATCTGGCCTCGGCGGTCGAACTCGCCGCCGCGCCGCGCGAGGACGGCTCGATCACTCTGTTCGTGTCGACGTCCGATGGACGGCTGCGCCGCTTCATCGACGGCGAGGAGAGCCCGCTCACGCTGGAAGGCCTGGATCGCCGTCCACTGGCGCCGGCCTCGCTGAGCGTCGGGCAGTCGTCGGGCCTGCTCTACCTCGCGGATCGCGGCAATGGCCGCGTGCTGGTGCTCGGCCCCGACGGCGCGCTGAGTCGGCAAATCGCGGCCGAAGAGCTGCGCGGTCTGCGCGGCGTCGCCGTCGATGAGGCGCGCGGGCAAATCGTCTACGCCTTCATCGATCGGCTGATCAGCTCGCCGCTGCCGGCCGCCGATTAATTGCGCCAATTGATCGCGCCGGCCGATCATCCCGCTGCGCTGCGCGATAGGCTCGAAGCGGATTGAAGGCAGCTGAACAAGACGGTGGAGAGCACGGAGGGGCAGCGATGAAACCTTTTCGGGTGTTGGCCCTGGAGTCGTCCTGCGACGAGTTCGCGGGCGCGGTGATCGAGGACGGCGTGGAGGTGCTGGCCTCGGTCGTCGCCTCGCAGGCCGAGCTGCACAGCCGCTACGGCGGCGTCGTGCCGGAAGTGGCCAGCCGCGAGCATTTGCGCAACCTCGCCCCCGTGCTGCAGGGCACGCTCGACGCAGCCGGCTGCGGCTGGGACGACCTGGACGCGATCGCCGTGACCCAGGGGCCCGGCTTGGGCGGCTCGCTGCTGGTCGGCGTCAACGCCGCCAAAGCCGCCGCCTGGGCGCGCGGCCTGCCGCTGATCCCCGTGCACCACATCGAAGGCCATCTCTACGCCAACTGGCTGCGACCCGCGCGCGAAGCCTGGGACGACACCCCGCCGCCCTTCCCGCTGGTCGCGCTGGTCGTCTCCGGCGGCCACACCGAACTGTTCTGGATCACCGATCACGGCCAGGTCGAGCGGCTCGGCCAGACGCGCGACGACGCCGCCGGCGAGGCCTTCGACAAGGTCGGCCGGCTGCTCGGCCTGCCCTTCCCCGGCGGCCCGGTGATCGAGCGCGCCGCGCGCGAGGCCGGCCCCGCGGCGCTCGCCGCAACCGAGCCCTTCCCCCGCGCCTGGCTGCGCGGCAGCCACGACTTCTCATTCAGCGGGCTCAAGACGGCCGTGCTGCACCGCACCCGCGAGGGCGAGTTCGATGTGCCGGCCACCGCCGCGCGCTTCCAGGAGTCGGTCGTCGACGTGCTGGCGGCGAAGACGGCCGCCGCCGCCGAAGAGCGCGGCGCGGCCTGCGTGATCGTGGCCGGCGGCGTCGCCGCCAACGGCGCGCTGCGCGAAGCCCTGGCCGAGCGCTGCCCCGTCCCCGTGCGCGTCCCGCCGATCAAGCTCTGCACCGACAACGCCGCAATGATCGGCGCCGCCGCCAGCTACCGCCGCGAGCGCGCCAGCGCCTCGCTGGAGTTCGACGTATTCAGCACCTCGGGGCCGCAGGTGTTCTCGGCGGGGACTCGCTGAGCGATCGCTCGGCTGCGCTTATTCGACGGCGCCGCTCAGGCGCCGGGGATAGCCGGGCGGTAGCGCTCGGGGAGCATTTCATCGAGCAGGCGCTCGAGGGCCATCGTGTGGGAGCAGGTGCCGGCGTCGGCGAAGAAAAAGCAGTCGCAGCTCCAGCCGTCGGGACCGAGTTGGGCGGTGTGCGTCGTCGAGTCGCCGCGTACGTCGCATTGCAGCGCCGTGAAACGGAAGCGATCGCTTTCGCTGGCGTAGATGCGGGCCTTCTCGATCTTGGAGATCAGGCTGCTCTGCATTGCTGCTCCTTGCCGCCGCTCGCTCGGTGCGTTCTGCTTATGGTACAGCGCGGCCCAGCGCCGCTTCCGCGACGGTGGAATGCCGCGCGCCGCTCGGCGCGAGGACGCTGCGCACCAGGCGGGCGGCGGCGATGCCGAAGTCGGCGCGGCTCGGTTGGAGGCCCGCCGCCAGGCTGCGCGCCGCAGCCGCCTGAGCGGGCGATGCGCCGCGCCGCGCGCGGGCCAGCGTGATGTGCGGGCGCAGCGGACGATCAGTGCGCTCCCAACCCTCGCGGTGCAGCTCGTCGTTGAGCGCGCTGGCGAGCGCATGCAGCGCTTCGAGGTCGCCTGCCAGTCCGAGCCAGAGCACGCGCGGGCGGCGGCCGCCGAATGTGCCGCAAGCGCCGAGCGCCAGGCGGAACGGGGTCGCCCCCGCCGCGGCCCGTCGAAGGGCGGCCGTTGCAGCGGGCGCGCGATCGGGCGGCGTTTCGCCCAGAAAGCGCAGCGTGAGGTGGATCGCCGCGGGAGGGGTGCGGTGCCAGCCGGGCAGTGCCTCCGCGGGCAGCTGTGTGAGGAGGTCGGCGATTTCGCGCTGCGTCTCGGCGGGCAGTGCGGCGGCCGCGAAGAGGCGCAGCGTTTCGTCCGGATCGGCCACTTGCGCAGGCTAGACGAGGTCGTCGGGGTGGATGTTTGGGCTGGGGATGAGCGCGGGCGGGCGGGGCTGTTCGCGGGCGAGGCGGCCGAGCGGGCAGGCGGCGCAGGCGCCCTGAGCGCATCTGGTGCGCTCGAGGTCGAGCAGGGCCTGCGCTTCACCATGCCGAACGGGAATTGCGCCGAGGCGCTCGCGCAGCGCTTCGGTGCGCCGGTAGCGGGTCGGCGGCAGGTTGAGCCAGCGGCGCTCGATCGCGGCTGCTGCTGCGGGCGGCGCGTCGAGCGCAATAGCGGCCGGGTAAACGGCGTCGGCGAGCAGCTGGCGGGCGCGGGTCGGGCCGAGCAGCCGCGGAATGCGCAGCTCGCCGATCGCCGCTGCGGGGGCGGCGTCGGCCAGACGCAGGCAGAACGCGGCCGCTTCGCCGCGCCGCCCGGTGAACTGCGGGCCGAGCAGCGCGGTGAGCGCCTCGGCTGCGCCCGCTGGCGCGCCCAGCGCTCCGCGGCCGCGCTGCCAACCGCCCCGCGCGGCGAGCTCGCCGCGCAAATCGGAGATGCGCGGCCAGACCGCTTCCAGCCCCGCGCCGCAGAGCGCCGCGTTGCGCGGCATGCCCAGCGCGCGGGCGAAAGCCCAGCCGACGAGCAGCTCATCGCCGTCGGTGCGCCCCCGCGCCCGCCATTCGGCGCGCCGGCGGCGCAAGAGCGCCGCCTTGCGCATGAGCCGCGCCCGCGCCAGCCGGCGCAGGCGAGCGGCCACGGCCGGCGCGCCGGCCCGCTGCGCGACGCGCGCGCAAGGCGGTGATGGCGGCGGCTGCGAATCGGCTTGCGGCGGCGGCAACAGCGCGGCCGGCGGACCGGCGCTCGCGCGCCCGCCGCCGCCCACCACGTGCAGCAGCACGCGCGCGTAGGCCGGATCGCGGTGATGGCCGTGGCTGCGCCAGCCGGCCGGGCGGCGGTGCAGCTCGACATCGCCGCGCCGCGCGCGGCCGGCCGCGTCGAGCAGGATCGCTCCGCGGAAGTCGGGTCCCGGGCCGTGATTCCAGCGCCCCGCGAAATGCACCCGCAGGGGCGGCCCGCCGCCCTCCGGATGCAGCCAGGGCCAGGGCCATTGCCCCGTGGCCCAGCGGCGCTGCAGCGCCGCCTCGCCGCCCGGCGGCTCAGCCGCCCGCGGCGCCATGCCCGTCCTCCTCGCTCTGCTGGTCCTCGTCCTGCCCCTCTTCGTCCCACGCGGCGCCTGCGTCGTAGGGGAAGGCGGCGTCTTCCGCGACGCGGGTGAGTAGCCGGGCCGCGGGGCCGCGCGGGCGGTAGGCGCCGCGCTCCCACTCCGAGATCGTCTGCTGGCGCGTGTTCAGCTCCTCCGCCAGCCCGGCCTGGGTGAGGCCGATGTGCTCGCGCAGTCTGCGGACCTGCTGCGCGTCCCAGCTGCGATCACGGCGGCGTCGTCGATCGCTCATCGTTCTGCTCCCCAGTCGACATTCTACACGCTAACGTGTAAGCCATCCCCCGTCGCGCTTGACGAGCGGTGGGAAAAATCGCTACGATTCTCTAACCATCCATGTTCGGCAACCACCTGCATTCGGCGAACGCGCCCCTGCGCCGCGCCTTCGGGCGACGGATCGCACCGATCGGCGAGGATTACCCTGTCTGAGCCGCCGACCCGCCGCCGTTTCACCGCCGCGTTCCGCGCGGCGCTCTCGCTGCGCCCATTCGGCGCGGCGTCGTCCGTCCCGTTGCGCGCCGCGCAACCCAGCCGGCCCGCGCCGGCCTCGTAGGGAGTCGCCATGGTTCTCGCTCCGCTGCAGACGATCGACTACTCGCGCCTGCCCGAGACGCACGATCTGCCGAACCTGATTCAACTGCTGCGCGATTCCTACCAGTGGTTCCTCAAGGTGGGACTGCGCGAGCTGTTCATCGAGATGTCGCCGATCGAGGATTTCACCGGCAACCGGATGGAGCTCTCGTTCAAGGACTACCGCTACCTGCCGCCCGAGGAGACTCCATACGAGTGCCGCCGCCGCGATGCGACCTACGCCGGGCGGCTCGAGGTCAGCGTCCAGCTGATCTCCAAGAAGAGCGGCGAGAGCAAGGAGCAGTGGCTCTACTTCGGCGACCTGCCGCACATGACGGAGACGGGCACCTTCATCATCAACGGCGCGGAGCGCGTGGTCGTCTCCCAGCTGGTGCGTTCGCCGGGCGTCTATTTCGGGGCCAACACCGATCCGGCCACCGGCCGCCCGCTCTGCACCGCCAAGCTGATCCCCAACCGCGGGGCCTGGCTGGAGTTCGAGACCAGCAACCGCGACCTGCTCACGGTCAAGGTGGACCGCAAGCGCAAGATCGCGGTCACCACCCTGCTGCGGGCGCTGGACAACGCCGAGCTGGCCGGGTTCGAGGAAGGCGGCTCGCGCGGGCGAGGCGCGCCCAAGATCGACCCGCGGCTGGGCACCGACGAGCGCATTCTGCAGATGCTCGAGGGCGCGGACGACGACGGCTCCATGCACCAGTTTGTGGAGACGACGCTGGCCAAGGAGTCGCCCGGCAAGCAGCCCGAAGAGCGCAACAAAGCGTGGGCGATGGAAGAGCTCTACAAACGCCTCCGCCCCGGCGACCCGCCCACCATCGAGTCCGCCAGCGCGCTGCTCGACGGCCAATTCTTCAACCCCCGCCGCTACGACCTGGGCAGCGTGGGGCGCTACAAGGTCGACAAGCGGCTGCGCGAGGTCGACGCCACCCTGACCGAGCGCGCCAAGGCGCTGGGGCTCGACCCCGAGCGGCGCGGCGCCGACGAAGCGCGGCGCCGCGCGCTCTGGCTGCGCGACCTGCTGGCCGTGATCCACACTCAGATCGCGGTCAACAACGAGCGCGAGCTGCCCGACGATATCGACCACCTCGGCAACCGGCGCATCCGCGCGGTGGGCGAGCAGCTGCAGAGCCAGTTCCGCGTCGGCATGACCCGCATGGAGCGCGTGATCCGCGAGCGGATGACGATCATCGATCCGGATCAGGCGGCCTCCAGCGCGCTGGTCAATATCCGCCCCGTCCAGGCCGCGATGAAGGAGTTCTTCGGCGGTCACCAGCTGAGCCAGTTCATGGATCAGACCAACCCGCTGGCCGAGCTGACGCACAAGCGCCGCCTCTCCGCCCTGGGCCCCGGCGGGCTCAGCCGCGACCGGGCGGGTTTCGACGTGCGCGATGTGCACTACAGCCACTACGGGCGGATCTGCCCGATCGAAACGCCCGAAGGCCCCAACATCGGGCTGATCGGCAGTCTGGCCACCTTCGGCGTGCTCAACGAGCACGGCTTCATCAAGACTCCCTACCGCCGCGTGATCAGCCAGCTGCCGCCCGATCACCCCGACCTGATCGGGCGCGAGCTGAGCGAGGACCTGGAAGACGCGGACGGCGAAACGCTCGCCGAGGCGGGCGACGCGGTCAGCCCCGAGCTGGCCCAGCGGATCGCCGCGGTCAACGACGCCCCCGTCGCCATTCGCCCCTACGTTTCCGACGAGGTGGTCGAGCTGACCGCCGACGACGAGCGCGAAGCGGTCGTGGCCCAGGCCAACGCCCTGATCGACGCCGACGGCCACTTCCTTGAGGAGCGCGTCGAGGGGCGCAGCGGTCAACAGTTCGACGAGTTCCATTCGGGCGAGATCAACTACATGGACGTCTCGCCGCGCCAGATCGTGTCGGTCGCGGCGAGCCTGATTCCGTTCCTCGAGCACGACGACGCCAACCGCGCGCTGATGGGCGCGAACATGCAGCGCCAGGCCGTGCCGCTGGTGCGCCCCGAGGTGCCGCTGGTCGGCACCGGTATGGAGCGCCCGGCGGCCTTCGACTCCGGCCAGGTGTTGGTCGCCGAAGGCGACGGCGAGATTGCCGCCGTCACCGCCGAAGCGATCACGGTCCGCTACGACGGGCGGCGCGGCAAGGTCAGCTATCCGCTGATCAAGTTCCTGCGCTCCAACCAGGGCACCTGCATCAACCAGCGGGCGATTGTCAGCCGCGGCGACCGCGTATCGCTCGGCCAGCCGATCGCCGACTCTTCCTCGACCGACCACGGCGAGCTGGCGCTGGGCCAGAACGTGTTGGCCGCGTTCATGGCCTGGGAGGGCTACAACTTTGAGGACGCGGTGATCGTCTCCGAGCGGCTCGTGCAGGACGACAAGTTCACCTCGATCCACATGTCCAAGCACGAGGTCGGCGCGCGCGAAACCAAGCTCGGCAACGAGGAGATCACCCGCGACATCCCGAACGTGGCCGAGGAATCGCTGGCTCACCTCGACGCCGAGGGCATCGTGCGAATCGGCGCCGAGGTCGACCCCGGCGACATTCTGGTCGGCAAAATTACGCCCAAGGGGGAGACGGAGCTGACCGCCGAAGAGAAGCTGCTGCGCGCGATCTTCGGCGAGAAGGCGCGCGAGGTGAAAGACACCTCGCTGCGTGTCCCGCACGGCGTCCACGGCACCGTCGTCGATGTGCGCATCTTCACCCGCGAAGAGTCCGACGATCTGCCGGCCGGTATGGAGCAGCAGGTGCGGGTGACCATCGCCGAGCGGCGCAAGCTGCAGGTCGGCGACAAGATGGCCGGGCGGCACGGCAACAAGGGCGTGATCTCGACGATTTTGCCGGTGGAAGATATGCCGCACCTCGAAGATGGCACGCCGGTCGACGTCGTGCTCTCGCCGATTGGTGTGCCGACCCGAATGAACCTCGGGCAGATTCTCGAGACCCAGCTCGGCTGGGCGGCGAACACGCTCGGCTTCCGCGCGATCACGCCCGTGTTCGACGGCGCGGGCGATGAGGCGCTGCAGGACGCGCTGGCCCGCGCCTGGCTGGTCCGCGCCGCGCGCGCGGACCGTTCGCCCGACTCCGCCGACCAGAACGGCGCTGCCCAAAACGGCGCATCCGCCAATGGCGCCGCCGACCCCCGCACCGCCGCCTGGCTGCGCGAGCGCGGCTACGACGACGAGGCGGTTCTCCAGGTCTTCAACGACGCCCATCCCGGCGCCGCCAGCCGCGCGGCGCTGGCCGAATGGCTGATCAGCCTCGGCGAGCCGCGCTCCGCGCGCGGCTACGCCACCCAGACGCTCTACGACAAAGCGGCCCAGATCGTGCGCGAGCAGCGCGGCTCGCCGCCGATCTTCGGCAAGCAGAACCTGATCGACGGGCGCAGCGGGCTGCCTTTCGACCAGCCGGTCACGGTCGGCTACATGTACATGCTCAAGCTGACCCACATGGTCGAGGACAAGATCCACTCGCGCTCGACCGGGCCCTACTCGCTGATCACCCAGCAGCCGCTGGGCGGCAAGGCGCAGTTCGGCGGGCAGCGCTTCGGCGAGATGGAAGTCTGGGCGCTCGAAGCCTACGGCGCGGCCAACATCCTGCAGGAGCTGCTGACCGTCAAGAGCGATGACGTCGTCGGCCGCGTCAAAGCCTACGAAGCGATCGTCAAAGGCGAGACCGTGCTCGAACCGGGCGTGCCCGAATCGTTCCGCGTGCTGCTCAAAGAGCTGCAAAGCCTCGGCCTCGCCGTCGACGTGATCAACCAGGCTGAAGAGCGCATCGAATTCGAAGCGCCCGGCCGCGACGAACTGCCCCAGCTGGGCGTCAACCTGTCCGGCTTCGAGGGAGAGGAAGTGATCCGTGCTTGAGGTTCGCGACTTCGACTCCATGCGCATCTCGCTCGCCTCGCCCGAGCAGATCCGCAACTGGTCCTTCGGCGAGGTGCTCAAGCCGGAGACGATCAACTACCGCACGCTGAAGCCCGAAAAAGACGGGCTCTTCTGCGAGAAGATCTTCGGCCCCCAGAAGGACTTCGAGTGCGCCTGCGGCAAGTACAAGCGGGTCCGCTACAAGGGCGTGATCTGCGACAAGTGCGGCGTCGAGGTCACCCGCGCCAAAGTGCGCCGTGAGCGCATGGGGCACGTCGAGCTCGCCGCCCCCGTCTCGCACATCTGGTTCGTCAAGAGCACCCCGGCCCGCATCGCCCTGCTGCTCGATCTCTCCCCCCGCAAGCTGGAGAAGGTGATCTACTTCTCCCAGTACATCATCACCCACGTCGATGAGGAAGCGAAAGCGAAAGCCATCGAGTATCTCCGGCTGGACGCGGAGGACGCGATCGACGATCAGCGCCAACGGCTGGAAGAGACGCGCGGCAAGCTGGCCGCGGCGCGCGAAAAGCTGCTCGCCGACATCGAGGCGCGGCTGACTGCCGACATTGAAGCGCTCGCCGCCGCGCACCAACAGAAGCTCGCCGCGCTGCGCGAAGAGGCCGAATCGGTGCGCACCATGATCACCGACTTCGACGGCAAAAAGGCGCGCCGCAACCTGCGCCTGGACAGCGAAAAAATCGCCGACCGCGGCGACCCGATCGAGGCTGAAGCAACGCTCGACACGCTCGAATCGACCCTTGAGCGCCTGCTCGAGCAGCGCGAAGCCGAGCGCCGCGCCGAGGAAACCCGACTCCGCGGCGAGGCGGACGGCAGCGCCGATCTCGCCCGCGAAAACGTGGCCGAACAGGAAGAGCGGCTGCGTGAACAGCTCGACACGCTCGAACAGCGCGCCGAAGCCGAACTGCAGGAGCGAATCGACCAGGACCTGACCACTCTCGCGGACCCCGTGACGACCGGCAATTTCGACGCCGCGATCCTCAACGAGCAACGCGCCGAAGAGCTGATGCAGCAGTACCCCGGCGTGGTCCGCTGTGAAATGGGCGCCGAGGCGATCCTCTCGCTGATCAGCCGCATGGACCTCACCGCCACCGCCGAAACACTCAAGGAAGAAGTCGCCGCCAGCGCCGGCCAGCGGCGCAAGAAGGCCATGAAGCGGCTGCGCGTGGTGGACGGGCTGAGCAAGTCGACCAACAACCCGGCCTGGATGTTCTTCCGCGCGCTGCCCGTGCTGCCGGCCGAGCTGCGCCCCATGGTGCAACTCGACGGCGGGCGCTTCGCCACCTCCGACCTCAACGACCTCTACCGACGCGTAATCAACCGCAACAACCGACTCAAGCGCCTGCTCGAACTGGGCGCGCCCGAAATCATCATCCGCAACGAGAAGCGGATGCTCCAGGAGGCCGTCGACTCCCTGATCGACAACGGCCGCCGCGGCCGCCCCGTAACCGGCAGCGGCAGCCATCGGCTGAAAAGCCTCTCCGACATGCTCAAGGGCAAACAGGGCCGCTTCCGACAGAACCTGCTCGGCAAGCGCGTCGACTACGCCGGCCGCTCGGTGATCGTGGTCGGCCCCGAGCTCAAGCTCGACCAGTGCGGCCTGCCCCGCCGCATGGCGCTCGAACTCTTCAAGCCCTTCCTGATCTACGAGCTGGTCAGCCGCGAACTCGCGCCCAACATCAAGAGCGCCAAGCGCTTTGTCGAGCGCAGTAATCCCGTCGTCTGGGAAGTGCTCGAAGACGTGGTCCGCTCGCGCCCGGTGCTGCTCAACCGCGCGCCCACCCTGCACCGACTCGGCATCCAGGCCTTCGAGATTGTGCTCGTCGACGGCAGCGCAATCCAAATCCACCCGCTGGTCTGCTCCGCCTTCAACGCCGACTTTGACGGCGACCAGATGGCCGTCCACGTCCCGCTCAGCCGCGCCGCTGTCGCCGAAGCGCGCCAGATCATGCTCAGCACCACCAACCTGCTGCTGCCCTCCAACGGCGAGCCGACCGTCGCGCCCACGCTCGACATGGTGATTGGCTGCTACTACCTGACGCTCGACCCCGGACGCAGCCGCGGCGAGCCCGACGGTGAGCGCAGCGCGCCCCTGCGCGCCTTCCCTTCCTTCGAGGATGTGCGGCTCAACTACGACCTCCAGTCCGTCGCCCTGCATGACCGCGTCCGCGTGCGCGACGCGCGCACCGACGGCGAACTGGTTGAAACCACCGTCGGCCGCGTGATCTTCGACTACGTCGTACCCGACGGCGTTCCCTTCAGCGAGATCAACAAAGAGCTCGACAAGCGCGAACTGAAGCGCCTGATCAGCGTCTGCCACCAACAACTGGGGCGCGAAGAGACCGCCCAGATGGCGGACCGGCTGAAGACGATCGGCTTCAAATACGCCACCCGCTCCGGCGCGACCTTCGCCATCGACGAGCTGCGCCCGCCGGCGGAAAAAGACGGCCTGCTGCGCGACGCCGAAAAGCGGATCGAAATGATCCGCGAGGATTACAACAGTGGGCTGATGACCGACGACGAGCGCTACCAGGCGACCATCAACGTCTGGACCGAGGCCACCGAGCAGGTCAAAGACCTGGTCGCCGACCAACTCAAAGACTACGGCTCCATGCACCTGATGGTCGAAAGCGGCGCCAAAGGCAACATCACCCAGGTGCGCCAGATGGCCGGCATGCGCGGCCTGATGGCCGACCCCTCGGGGCGGATCATCGAACTGCCGATCCGCTCCTCCTTCCGCGACGGCCTCTCCGTGCTCGAATACTTCATCTCCACCCACGGTGCGCGCAAAGGCCTCGCCGACACCGCCCTGCGCACCGCCGACAGCGGCTACCTGACCCGCCGCCTGATCGATGTCTCGCAAGACGTGATCATCCGCGACGACGACTGCACGCCCAACGGCATCGCCGTGCCCGGCATCCGCATCGGCGGAATCGACGACGACTCGATCCTGGAGACGCTCGATGAGCGCGTCACCGACCGCTACGCGGCCTCGCCGATCACGGATCCCGAGACGGGCGAGACGCTGGTCGAGACCAACGAGCTGCTGGACCGCGAGATCGTCGATCACCTGCGCGACCGCGGCGTGCGCAGCTTCCATGTGCGCTCGCCGATGGTCTGCCGCAGCACCAACGGTCTCTGCCGACTCTGCTACGGCCAATCCCTGGCCTCCGGCGAGCTGGTCGAGCCCGGCGCCGCCGTCGGCATCATCGCCGCCCAGAGCATCGGCGAACCCGGCACGCAGCTGACGATGCGCACCTTCCACACCGGCGGCGTCGCCGGCGTGAGCGACATCACCACCGGCCTGCCCCGCGTCGAGGAGCTGTTCGAGGCGCGCTCGCCCAAGGGCCAGGCGGTGATTTCCGAGATCGACGGCAAAGTTGAGGTGCTGCGTGAAGGCGAGCTGCGCAAGGTGCGGATCACCGCGGACGACGTGAACCACGACGATTACGATCTGGACCCGGGCACGCGCGTGCGAGTCAAAGACGGGCAGATCGTCGAGGCCGGCGACCAGCTGGCGCTGCGCCCGCCCAGCGGCGCGGAAGACGAGGAGATCGAATCGCGCCGCATCCGCGCGCGGATCAGTGGCGTCATCGAGCGCCGCAGGGGCGCGCGCCGCCTCAGGATCCGCTACGAGACGCACGACAGGCGGGAGTACGACATCCCCGCCTCCGCCCGCCTGCGCGTTGCCGAAGACGAGCGCATCGAAGCCGGCGCGCCGCTCACCGAAGGCTCGATCAACCCCCAGGACATGATGCGCATCCTCGGCGTGGACGCCGTCCACCGCTACCTCGTCACCGAGGTGCAGGAGGTCTACCGCGCGCAGGGCGTCAACATCC
The DNA here is from genome assembly GCA_965203165.1 of Dehalococcoidia bacterium. GTDB lineage: Bacteria > Chloroflexota > Dehalococcoidia > Bin125 > Bin125 > CATQGW01. The sequence goes on along the minus strand of OZ241849.1, from coordinate 1,863,336 downwards.
ACGACAAGCACATCGAAGTGATCGTGCGCCAGATGCTGCGTAACGTGGAAATCGAGGAGTCCGGCGACTCCGACTGGCTGCCCGGCGAATTCGTCGACCGCTACACCTACGACGAGGTGAACCGCCGGCTGGCCAGCGAAGGGCAGACGGCGCCGACCGCCCAGCCGCTCCTGCAGGGCGTGACCAAAGCCTCGCTCTCGCAGAAGTCCTGGCTCTCCGCGGCCTCCTTCCAGGAGACCACGCGGGTGCTGACCGACGCCGCCATCAACGGTCGTGTGGACGAGCTCGCCGGGCTCAAGGAGAACGTGATCATCGGCAAGATGATCCCGGCGCGGGCCGAAATCGAACTGCCGCCGCCGGCCGAGCCGAAGCCCCTGCCCCTCGCCGCCGACCTCTCCGAGATCGGCGACCCCTTCTACAGCGCCGACGAGGACGACTTCGGCGAACTCGGCTACGGCTTCGACGACGAGTCGGACCTCGACCTGCTCGGCGCTGCCAGCGGCTACGACGATGAAGGCGGCTACCTCGCTCTGCCAGAGGGCTAGGCCCTGTTAACAGACCCGTCATACCCGCGCGCACATCCGTCACACCTGCGCGCACATCCGTCATACCCGCGCTCGCCGCGGGTATCTCGCAGCGACCAGCACAGAGCCCGCGCGCACATCCGTCATACCCGCGCGCACATCCGTCACACCCGCGCGCACATCCGTCATACCCGCGCGCACATCCGTCATACCCGCGCTCGCCGCGGGTATCTCGCGGTGACCAGCACAGAGCCCGCGCACATCTCCGTCACGCCCGTGTGCGTCGCCCCGCCAAGCGGCGTTGGGGAGCCGCCGGCGGCTACGACGATGAGGGTGGCTGCCTCGCGCTGCCGGAGGGCCGGGGCTGCGGCCTGCGCCTAACCGGTCGTGTGCTCGATCGCTTGCTCGATGATCTCATCCAGAGCATCGAGATCAGCAGCTTGCGCACGCTCGATGTTGAAGCGGTCAAGGACGCGGCCGAAGCGCTGGTAGCCGTCGGGCTCGGCGAGCCGCACCCATTCGATTCCCGCCTGATCGAGCGACTCGACGGCTTGAGCGGACAGGTGGTCAGCGACCAGCAGGCGCGACTCCTGCGCGTGGACGGCTTTCGCGCTCTCCGGGTTGCCCGGGCCCATGAGCTTGACCTCGCACGGGTAGTCGCGCCCGCCGCTCCGCAGCACGAAGTCCACCTGATACTTCGCGTCGCGCGGACCTGCGAGGCGCCAATGCTGCCGATCGACGCCGTACAGCAGGCAGAGCGTGACCATCAGCGGGCGCTCCAACTGCTTGCCGGCGCTGGACCATTTGCCGCCGCGAATTCGCTCGCGCTGGATGGCGAGTGAATTGATCACGATCAGGCTTTCGTTGAGCGTCAGATCGACGCCGACGGCGCCGAGCTTGATCGTGAGGACGATCGACGGGCTATCGCGCTGGGCGACGAGCTCGTTGATCGTTCGCTGGAGGGACTCATAGTTCTTCAACCCGACATCGAGCACGACTTCGCGCCGAGTCGTTCCATAGGTGTTCTGAACCGTCTTGTTGGGCATCCCGGCATGCATCGCCACCGCCTCTTTCGGCAAGCCGGGCCGCTCGATCAGCTCGCTTCGGTACCAGTCGTCCTCGCCCAAGTCTTCACCGCGCAGCTTGGCCTCGACCACCTCGCGAAAGAAAGCGAGCGCTGCGTCGAGAAACGTCCGATTGATCTCGCGAAACACGGCCTCTCGATGGCTCTCGCCATCGCGGATCAGGCAGCGAATCATGTGCTGAAGGCCGTCGCGATCAATCGCCATCACGTTCCTCCAGCAATTCGTCGAGCGTGCTTGCGCGGATTTGCATCCCGACCCGCGATTGGATGCGCTGGACATATTTGTGGTTGATCTCGGCGAGCAGCGCTTTGCGGTCCAGCTTGAGCGCCGCGAGCGCGACCGTGCCGCTGCCCGCGAAAGGGTCGAAAACGAGGTCGCCGAGCATCGAGTAGTAGGCGATCACGCGCTCGCAGAGAGCCTGGGGGAAGACGGCGCTGTGGACGCGATCGACGGCGGGGTCGATCTCCCAGACGTTGGTGGCCTCGTAATCGGCGGGCGCCCGGCTCGCCTCGCGGACGGCGGGCGGGTACTGGCGCAGGTTCCAGTCGAGCAGGCGGGTGGATTGCTTGCGGTAGACCATCACGTATTCGGTGACGGCGTTGGCCTTCCAGGTCAGCGGCTGGCGGTGCGAGGCGAAGCCGGAGTTGCGCGGCTTGGCCGCCCCGTCGGGCTTGCGCCAGATGATGTCGTCGATGAAGCGCCAGCCCTGCGCGGTGAGGCGCGGATGCAGGTCGAAGGGAATGGCGTAGCGGCGGCTCTCGTGCTGCCGCCCGGCGCGGGGCACGATCACGGGCGAGGTGTTGACGACCAGGAAGCGCCCCTCTTTGGTCACGCGGTGCAGTTCGGCGAAGACCGCTTCGAGGAAGTCGAGGTAGGCCTCGTAGGACTGGTAGACCGAGTAATCGCGGGCGTTGTAGTAGGGCGGGGAGGTGAAGGTGAGGTGGATCGACTCATCAGGCAGGTGCGCGAGCAGCTCGCGGGCGTCGCCGTAGATCAGCCGGTTTGCGAGCCAGGGCGAGACATCGCGGTGCGTATCCCCCCCCCCCCCCCGCTGAAGCCTTATGTCTGCGGGAGCCGCGGCTGCGCTCGACGGCGACGAACTCGCGCACGACCTCGTTGGGATGCGAGGCGAGCCTGTCGAGGATCGGCTGGGCGACGGCCTGCTGCGAACAGTCGCGAGTGGCGCGGGCGAGCCCGCGCGCGGCCTGGAGCACGACGCCGGGATCGGAGTGCTCGGCGAGGCCGGCCAACACGCCAAAGGCCTCGGGCAGATCGGCGGCGATGCGGCCGATCGCGGCGGCGGCCTCGCGCCGGACGCGCTGCGAAGGATCGCAGCGGGCCAGCTCGTTGAGCGCGCGGAGGTGGCGGCCCGACTGGCTGCGCGCCGCACGGCGCGCCGCCCCCTCGCGCACGGCGGCCCGCTCGTCGCAAAGCAGCGCGGCGATTTCGGCCTGGCTGTCTGCCGCATCGTTTGCCGCGTCGCGGCGAGCGCTCTTCGAGTTCACGCCACGGGTTATACCTGCGCAGGGCCGCTCTGCCAAGGCTGGAGATCGGGTAGGCGATACTGGGCGAGGTCCTGCGAAATCAGTGAGGAGGCGCGGCGATGTCCTGGGAAACGGAGATTGAGGAGATTGGCCGGCGGCGGGAGCTGGCGCGGCAAATGGGCGGGCCGGAGCGTGTGCGCGAGCAGCACGAGCTGGACCGGCTGACGGTGCGCGAGCGGATCGATCTGCTGACCGATGAAGGCTCGTTCCGCGAGCGCGGGATTCTGGCGGGCGCCGGCTTCTACGACGAGGGCGAGCTGGTCGGCTTTCTGCCTTCGGCCACGGTGATGGGCACGGCGCGGATCGATGGGCGCCCCGTGGTGGTGCGCGGGGCCGACTACACGGCGCGGCTGAAGGGCGGCTCGGAGGTCGAGCGGAGCAAGCTGCGCGTGCACGGGGGCGGGGGCGACAAGTCGGGCGATGCGGAGCGGATGGCGCTCGAGTTGAAACTGCCGCTGATTCGACTGATCGACGGGTTCGGGGCGGACATTCGGGCGACGGCGCAGATGGGCCGCACCTATCTGCCGGAGATGCACTGGCCGCAGCGCTGGGGCAAGCTGATGGCGGAGGTCCCCATAGCGTCGGCGGCGCTGGGCTCGGTCGCGGGGCTGCCCGCCGCCGAGGTGCCGGCGAGCCATTTCGCGGTGATGGTGCGCGGCACGACGCAGGTGTTCGCGGGCGGCCCGCCGCTGGTCAAGCGCTCGCTGGGCGAGGAGATCAGCAAGGAGGAGCTGGGCGGCTACAAAGTGCATGCGCGGGGCAGCGGGGTGGTGGATAACGACGCGGAGGACGAGGCGGATCTGATGGGACAGATTCGGGCGTTTCTCTCGTACCTGCCGACGAATGTGCATCAGCTGCCGCCGATTGGAGCGTCGGACGATCCGCTTGAGCGCCGCGAGGAGGCGCTGGTCTCGCTGATCCCGCGCCATCGGAATCGGGGCTACGACCCGCGGCGGCTGATCGAACTGGTGGTGGACCAGGGCTCGTTCTTCGAGTTGAACCGCTACTACGGTCGCGCGCAGGTGACGGGCTTCGCGCGGATTGGGGGGATGCCGATTGGTGTGCTGGGCAACGATCCGATGCACTACGGCGGCGCGATGGGCGCGTCGGAGGCGCGCAAGTTCGAGCGCTTCATCGACCTCTGCGACATGTTTCACCTGCCGATCGTGAACTTCGCGGATCAGCCCGGCTTCCTGATTGGCCGTCCCGGCGAGGGCGGCGGCGCGCTGCGGGCCGGCGTGCGGGCGGCGGCGGCGATCGACGATTCGCAGGTGCCCTGGGCGACGGTGGTCGTGCGGCGGCTGTACGGGGTGGCCGGCGGTGCGCACCAGGATTTCAGCCGCTTCTGCTTCCGCGTGGCCTGGCCGTCGGCGGAGTGGGGCTCGATTCCAATCGAGGGCGGCGTGGCGGCGGCCTACCGGCGCGAGATCGAGCAGGCGGAGGATCCGGACGCGCACCAGGCGGAGATCGAGGAGCGCCTGATCGCGCTGCGCAGTCCATTCAGCGCAGCCGAGGCGTTCGCAGTGGAAGACATCATCGACCCCCGAGACACGCGCCGGATGCTCGCGGAGTGGCTGGCGACGGCATATGAAACGCAGCTGCCCTCGCAGCTGGGCGTCCGGGTGCGCTACGGAATGCGGCCGTAGCCGTAGGCCACGACAGGGCTTGGTGCTGTGCCCGGCGAGACACCCGCGTCCCCTTCCCGTCAGCCCCGCACCTCGCTCCCGTCATACCCGCACTCCGCTTTCCGTCACCCCTGCGCACCCATCTCTTCCGTCATTCCTGCGCACCCCCCCCATTCGTCATTCCTGCGCAGGCAGGAACCTAGGCAACCTCCAGCGCCCGTACGCGCCGATCGCCCACCACCCACCCCTTCCCCAATTCATCCCTCCCCCCTTCCAGCAGACCTTCGCACAACCCCGAATTTCGCTGGGTGGCGACAACCCGACCAGATAGGGACGATCGGCCTGCATCGCTGGATCCGGGGGTTATGCGAAGGTCTGCTACTAGGGGGGAGGTTAGGTGGGGGGTGCGAAGCCACGAGCCAGCGCCACCAATCACGCCCCACCCCGATCACCCCCCGCCTCCCGCACGATCGGCGTAACGTTGACCTCGCAGACGAACACAGCAAGAGGCGCAAAAATGCGAACACTCCTAATCGCCCTCGCCCTTGCCCTCCTCATCGCCGCCGCCTGCGCCGACAACCTCCCCGACGCCCCGCGCAACACACCCACCGACCAACCAACCGAACTGAGCGCCGCCGCGTCCCGCCTACAGGGCTGGCAAAACCGCCTGACGAACGCCCACCTCGAAATCAACTCGCAGGTGTACACCACCGAGCCGCCAATCGAGGTCGAAGCCATCTCGCTGATCACCTCCGACCTCTTCTACTACTCCCTCGAATCGCTGTTCGGCGACGAACCCGGCGCGCCCCGCCTCCGCTTCGAGTCATTGAGCACCGGCGGCGCGGCCTACTCGCGCTGGTACGGCGTAGAGGGCTGGCTGCGCCTGCCGCTGGACCGCTGGACGCACGACGCCGGCTTCACCGCCGGGCTGGAAGCCGTCGCAAACCTCAGCTGGGCCCAGCTGGACGACGTCCAGATCACCCGCGGCGAGTGGCAGGGCCGCCCCATCTGGCTGGTGGAGTACGAGGCCGATCGGGTGGACCTGTTCCAGTACCCCGACTTAATCTCGCCGCTGGCAACCGGGCTGAACGGCGCGCCCACGGTGCTGTTCAGCTACGACAGCCTGCGCGCGGAGGTGCGGCTCTCGATCGACCGCGAGAGCGGTGCGCCGCTGCTCACGGAAACGCGCCAATGGTTCGACGGCTCGGGCGGAGAAGACGAGACCGAAATCGCATCAACGATCACGCTGCGCGCCTGGAACGCGCCGCTCGACCTACCGTCGCCGCAGCCCGTGCTCGCGCCGGACGAGTACTGGGCCCAGGTTGCGGCGACGCGCTCGGAAGAGCCCGACCTGCGCGGATCGAGCTCGATACCGCAGCAACTGATTGCCCTGACGCAAGACTGGCTCCGCGCCGAAGACGCGCGGCTCGCGCAAGATACTCTGGTCACCATCGGCGAGCGGCAGTACGCGGCGCGGCGCATGATCGACTCCGAGGCGGAGCAGTTCCTGACGCTGTTGACGCCGCTGGCGGGATACATCGGGGAGTCAGGAGGGAGAAGCGGCAGTGGCATTCCTTTGATGAAGTGGTTCACCGTCCGCCCGAAGCGGACGGCGCTGGCCGGCCTGCAGAACGAAGCGACCGCGCTGGTTGAGGCGCAGCTCGCAGAGATCGCCGATCCGCTGCCGGCGATCGAGGCCGTAGCCTGGCTGGAAGTGACGCTGCGCGTCAACGAGGTCAGCGGCGCCTGGCTCGAGGCCGTGCTCAACGCCGACCTGATCACAGCGGACGGCGTGCTTAAGCTCAAGAGCGTGATCGCCGCCGATCCAACCCGGTAAACGATGCGACTGCTGCTGCTCAGCCTGATCCTGCCCGCAATCCTCGCATTCGGCTGCGCGGAAAACGCCGCCGATGCGCCCGCGGCGAACACCAACGACTCCCCCCAGGCGATCGCCCAACTCGCCCGCGACTGGGCGGCCGACCTGCGCTCCGTCGAAATGCGAATCGATGTCGAAGTCCAGCTCTTCGGCGCGCCCGCCCGCTTCGGCATGACCGTCGCCGCGCAGGACGCCGACTCCTACGCAGTCGTCTCGATGCCCGCCGCAGCAGGGCAAGAAGGCGGCCCAACCCGCCTCGAAGTGCTGACCCGCGGCGCCGACACCTTCACCCGCGACTCAACCGAGCCGACCTGGACCGACGTAACCAGCGAAGAATTCTGGCTCGCCGGGATCAACCTCGACCTGCTCGCCGGCGCAGCCGTATTCGATTGGTCCGCCCTCGACGGAGTCGTCATCACCACCGGCCTGCGCGACCATGTTGAGGTCTGGATCGTCGAATACACCTTCGAACTCTCCGACATCGACGCCGAAGAACGCGGAATCGGCGGCGCGCTCGGGCCCGCGGCCGCGCTCCTGCTGCGCTCGTTCGACCTGCCCACCGAACTGATCGGCGAGATCGCCGTGCGCACCGAGATCGCCTACGGCAACGGCGCCCCGCTCTACTCCGAAATCGCCGTCGCGCTCGACGGTCCGGCCGGCCTCGACGCCGATCGTGCCGTCGTCGCCACCACCGAACTCACCGCCTGGAACGAACCACAAATTGAGCTTCCCGAGGTCGACAACCCCAAAAACCGCTGAAGCGGCGTACCGTGGAGAAGCAAACGCAAGGGAGCGAGACGATGCAGCGACAACGCGCGGTCGTTTGGATTACAGCCCTGCTGCTGGCCTGCGCGGCGGCGCTGGCGGCATGCACCGACGCCATCCCCGAAGCGCCGCCCACCGCGGCCAGTGTGGACCGTGTGGATAACCGCGCCGCCGAACAGCGCGCCCAAGCCGAGCAACAGAACGCCCCCGACTCCGAGCCCCTGAATCAACTGGCGGCCATCACGCAGCTGCACGAGAACTGGGCCGCCCAGCTCACATCGCTCGAACTGCAAATGGACGTCGCAGTCGAGACCGACGATCTCACCATCGAGCAGGCGATCGCCATGCAGCTCCGACTGGAGCCGCTCGAGCTGTACATGCAGATCGAGATCGCGGACTTGTTCGGCGGTCTGTTCGACGCTGTTGACGGCGAAGAGGCGGACCGGGACGCGATAGATCAGGCCGAGCTTGAAGAAGCGCTCGCGACCACAATCCAATTCCTGCTGCTCGACGACCGCGCCTACCTCTCGCTCAGCGACGAAGGCTGGGCCGAACTGCCGGCCGCCGAGCTGTTCGGCTCGGAATTCTCCTCGCTCACCGGCGGCTTCTCAGAGGACGCCGCCGCCGCATTGACCGCCCAGGCCAACGCCGCCCTGCTGTGCGCGGAACTCACCGGCGGCAGCGTGATCGAGGACGAGTTCGAGGGCTCCCCCGTCTGGACCGTCTCCTGCGATGTCGGCATCGAGGCGATGGCCGCAATGCTCGAAGTGCTGGACAGCCTCGACCAGGACCTCACCAACATCCCGGGCATGCCCATCGATGACGCGCTCGTGCAAATCGAGACCTTCTCCTACACCATCCAAATCGATCAGCGCAGCGGCGCCCTCCTCGCCTTCAATGTCGCCCTGTCGCTCAGCGACGAAGAAGCCGGCCCAACGACAGTCGCCACCACCGGCCGCACCATCTCCTGGAACCAACCACTCGAATTCCCAACCCCCACCCCCCTAATCGAAGAACCCGGCGCCACCTACGAGTAAGCGCCCCACCCCGCCTCCGCCACACCCGCGCCCCCAACCGCCCCACCCGCATCCCCATCTCCGCCCCACCCGCACAAACAGAGCTCCACCCCACCCGCACCCCCACTCCGCCCCACCCGCGCAAACAGATCCGTCATACCCGCGCTTGCCGCGGGTATCTCGCCGCGCCCAGCACGGAGCCCCGCACGGCCCCCTCCCACCCCACCCGCGCAAACAGATCCGTCATACCCGCGCTTGCCGCGGGTATCTCGCCGCGCCCAGCACGGAGCCCCACACGGCCCCCTCCCACCCCACCCGCGCAAACAGCTCCGTCATACCCGCGCTTGCCGCGGGTATCTCGCCGCGCCCAGCACGGAGCCCCGCACGGCCCCTCCCGCCCCACCCGCGCTCCCGCTCCGCCCTACCCGCACAAAAACAGCTCCGCCACACCCCCGCAAAACAGATCCGTCATACCCGCGCTCGCCGCGGGTATCTCGCCGCCCCGAGCGCCAAACCTCGTCCACACCCCCACACCAACACTCCCTAGTACGCTAAACACCCCCCATGAGCCACGCCGCCGCCCCCACCCAAGACGCTACCGCCACCGCCGCCTCGGTCGGCTTTGCCTTGCCGCACCGCACCAAAATGCTGATCCTCATCAGCGCGCTCACGGCCATGTTCCTCTCCGCCGTGCAGCACTCGATCGTCGCCACCGCCACGCCCGTGCTCGCCGCCGACCTTGGACGCCTCGACCTGATCGCCTTTATGGAATCGGCCTTTATGGCCACCTCCGTGCCCGCCGTGGCCATCGCCGGGCGGCTCTCCGACGTCTACGGGCGCAAACCCTTCCTGCTCAGCGGCCTGGTGCTCTTCGCCGGCGCGACGGCGCTCTGCGGCTTCGCCACTTCGATGGAGATGTTGATCGGCTTCCGCGCGCTGCAGGGCATCGGCGGCGGCATCCTGATGGGCAACGCCTTTTCCGTCTCCGGCGACCTCTTCCCGCCCTCCGAGCGCGGCAAGTACATGGGCCTCTTCGCCGCCGTCTTCGGCGTCGGCGGGCTGATCGGCCCGCTGCTCGGCGGGCTGATCGTCGACGCGCTCAACTGGCGCTGGGTCTTCTGGGTGATCCTGCCGATCGCGGTGGTCGCCTTCGCCGCGATCGCCGTGATCATGCCCTGGCTCCGCCCGCCGCCGCGCAAAGTGCAAATCGACTGGTTCGGCATCGGCGCGCTGCTGCTCGCGCTGATGCCCGCCATGCTCGCGCTGGGGCTGGTTTCCACCGGCGCGGCCTGGCTCGACCTCCGCACGCTCGCGCTCTTCGGCGTCTCCGCCTGCGGACTGCTGCTCTTCATCCTCGCCGAGCGCCGCGCGGTCGAACCGATCCTGCCCGGCGCGCTCTTCCGCAACCACACCTTCCGCGTCTCTGCGCTGGTCATGATGGTGATCGGCGGCGGCATGTTCGGCGTCGCCTTCTTCCTCGCCTACTACATGCAGGGCGTGCTCGGCTACACCCCGACCGCCTCCGGGCTGCTGCTCAGCACCGAAATCATCTCGCTGGTCGTCACCGCCTCGCTGGCCGGGCAGGTGATCTCCCGCACGGGACGCTACAAGGCCATCTCGCTCATCGCCGCCCTGATCATCGCCGTCGGCGGCTGGCTGCTCACCCAGCTGACGACCGAGACCGGCGCGGTCGATGTCATCTGGCGGCTGGTGCTCTTCGGCTGCGGGCTCGGCCTGCTCTACCCCGCGCTGATGGTCGCCGCGCAGAACGCGCTCCCCCAGAGCATGCTCGGCACGATCTCCGGCGCGACCCAATTCTTCGAGGAAATGGGCGCGATCATCGGCGTCACGCTGGTCGGCGCGCTGGTCACCGGTCGGCTGGCGAGCGAGCTTGCCGCCCGGCTGCCCGCGGAGCTGGCCGCCCGCGCCGACCCAACCCAGCTGCTCAGCGAGGAGGCCAGCGCCGGCCTGCTCGCCGAGCTGGGCGCGGAGCAGTTCGGCCAAATCATCACCGCGCTGCCCGAGGCGCTCGCCGTCGCCATCGCCGGCAATTTCTGGATCTCAGCCGGCGTCGGCGTAGTGGCGGTCATCGCCGTCGCCACCCTGCGCGAAAAGCGCCTCCGCACCGGCGAGCACGACCTCCAGGAAGAATCCCCCGAGCCCGCCCCGCTGCCGCCCGCCGCAACCACCGCCAACGGCGCAACCCCCACATTCAACGGCGCAACCCCCCAGCACATCGCCCAAGTCGCCCGCCCCCACCCCCAGCGCCCCGGCTGACGATCCACCACCAAAAAGTCTGCTAATCTGCCCCAAAGCAAACGCCCCGTGCAGGAGCAGGGCGAGAGGAGAGCGAAATGCCGAGCGAGAACTACTGGACGCGAATGCGCCGCAACAAGCTGAGCCGCCGCTCGCTGCTGCGCGCCTCCGCCCGCGCGGGCGTGGGCGCCGCCGGGCTGGCCCTGGTCGGCTGCGGCGACGATGACGACGACGACGCGCAGCAACAGTCGACCGCGGCCGCCCAAACCGCCGCCCAGCAAGACCAGCAGGAGCAGCCCGCGGCCCAGCAGCAGGAACAGCAGCAAGTCGTCGCGCAAACCTCCGGCGGCCCCGCCATCGCCGCGCGCTGGAACGGCGGCCTCCACCTCAACACTACGTCGCTCGACCCCCACACCGGCACCAGCGGCACCGACGCCTACTTCTTCCAGCCGTTCCACGACTACCTGGTCATGCACGACACCGAGAACAACCAGCGCGGCGACATCTCGCTCGCCGAAAGCTGGGAGTTCCCCGACAACACGACGATCATCTTCAACCTGCGCGACGGCGTGAGCTTCCACAACGGCGACGCCTTCAGCTCGGAAGATGTCCGCCTCAACCTGGAGCGCGTCACCAGCCACCCCGCGTCAACGCCCAAGGCCAACTTTGAGGTCGTCACCAGCGTCGACACGCCCGACGAACTGACCGCGATCTACAACCTCGACAAGCCCTCGGCCGCCGTGATGCACCTGCTCGGCGACCGCGCCGGCGCGATGATCCACGTCCCCACCGCCGAAGAACTGGGCGACGAGTACGGCCTCAATCCCGTCGGCACCGGCCCCTACCGCTTCGTGGAGTGGGTCGACCAGTCGCACGTACTCGGCGCACGCAACGCCGACCACTGGATGCGCGGCCCCGAGCTGGGCTCCCTGAGCGGCGAAGCGCTGCCCTACTTCAACGAAATGCGCTTCGACATCATCACCGAGAACTCGACGCTGATCGCCACCGGCCTGGCCGGCGACCTCGACACGATGTTCATCCCCGAGCCCCAGTTCATCCCGCAGGTCGAGGACGACCCCAACTGGCGGATCGTGCAGATGGAAGGCGCGTTCGTCTCCGAGATCCTCGTCTTCAACTCGGCCAAGCCGCCGCTGGACAACATGAACCTGCGCCTGGCGATCATGCACGCGCTGCACCCCGAGGCGGTCAACCAGGCGGTGCACGACAACCTGATGATCCAGGCCCTCGGCGGGCAGTGGCCCAACGGCACGCTGGCCTACAGCGAGGTGCCCGGCAACCCGCAGGTCGCCTACCCCGCAATCGCCGACCGCCGCGCACGCGCCGAGGAACTGCTGGCGATGTCGGGCATCGATGTCGACGCGCTCAACGCCGACGGCGGTCTGAACCTCACGACCTACGTCAACCAGGTCAAAGAAGACGCCGGCGACATCTACGTCCAGCAGATCAAGCAAGTACTGGGCATCGACGTGCGCTTCGAGCCGCTCGAGCTGGTCGAGTTCATCCCCGCCTTCTTCGAGAACGGCGAGTACCACATGACCCTGACCGGTTGGAGCCGCTACCCCGAGCCCGACTGGATCGCCTCGCTCGCCTATACCGAGACCGGCGTCTACAACCCCACCGCCCCGCAGGACACGCCCAGCCCGATCCACCCCGACCTCGACCAGCTGGTCTCCGACGCTCGCGCGACCTTCGACGTTGAAGAGCGTCGCCAGCTCTACGCGCAGGTCAACGACATCATCGTGGGCGAAGGCCACTTCTACACGATGCTCTACGGCGTCAACTTCACCGGCGTCCGCAATGCGATCCAGAACGCCGAGCAAACCCTCTTCAACGGCGAGGGCAAGTGGCAGACCCGCTGGCTCTACAGCGACGAGGCGTAGCGAAGCCTCGCGCCGCGGCCCGGTAAAAACCGGGCCGCGGCGCGATCCGCCGAAGCGCCCGGCGCTTCTGCTCAGGCGGCGATCGCGTCGGCTGGCACCACGTTCGGGACCCACTGTTGCGATGGCCAATTCTCCGTGATGACGGTGATGTCGCCTGCGAAGTTGCAGAACCGGATGCTCTCGCTCAGTTGCGCGTTCCACCAGCCGCCGGGCATCTCCGCGTCTGTCGCGCGGGCGGTCACCCCGTGCGAGGCGATCAACTCGAAGCGAAGGTGAGTGGTCTGAGACCAGCAGTCGTTCTCGCCGATCAGGGACCGCTCGCGCTCCCCCGCCACTGTCACGGTGGTCACAGAGACCTCATCCTCAAAGTTGCAGATGCGGATGTACGTTGACCAATCTACGAGCGGTTGCGCTCCTGTCGCGCTGTCGCTCTCGCCGGACTCCGCCGCCGCCCCGCGCGTCACGTTGCTGGACTGCATCCAGCAACTGTTCACGTTCACCGTGATGCGCTCCGTGGTGACCGTCCCCGCTTCCGCGATGCCGTCGCCGCCCTGCGGCGCGGCATCGCCGCCGTCTCCCACGGTGGCGAGTGACACTCCGATCATCGTCGCGCCGGCGATCGCCAACGCGAGGGGGAGAGCGAAAACGAGGATCATGATGCGTTTCATGTCGACCCTCCCTTCAGCTCCAAAACTACTCCATTTAGATCGAAAACTGCTTCCTGTCAACGAAAATGACTCGAAACTCTGAAGGAGTTTTGCGAAGTTCTGTAGCGTACATTACACAAGATCGCCGAAATCCGCGAAGATCCAACCCGACCGACGCTTCCGTGCTGCCGCCCGCTCCGCTGCTTGATGCTGCGTTGGCTTAATCCACCTGTGTTCTAGACTATGCGCATTGCCGTCGTGAACGCGCGCTGGGCGCAATCCGCCTCCCGCGCGCATCGCCAATGAACTGCGGCAGGAGCGCGGAAAAGCCTATGTGGACCTACATCTCGGTACGTGTCCTGCAAGCGCTCTTTGTCGTGGTGCTGGTCGCCTTCGCCTCGTTCGGCATCTTCCGCCTGCTGCCCGGCGACCCCGTCGCCGCGCTTTCCGGCGAGGGCGAGGCGATCTCGCCAGAGCGCCGCGCGGAAATCGAAGAGCGGCTCGGCCTCAACCGCTCGGTCCCGTCGCAACTGTTCGACTGGCTCGGCGACATCCTGGCGCGCGGCGACTTCGGCCAGTCCACGCTGACCAATCGAAACATCGGCGGCGAGCTCGTCGAGCGCATCCAGAACACGCTCCACATCGGCGTGCTCGGGATCATCTTCGGCATGCTGATCGGCGTGCCCGCCGGAGTCGTCAGCGCCTTGCGCCCCGGCTCCTTCGGCGACCGCAGCGTCACCATCCTCAGCGTCGGCGGTGTCTCGATCCCCGACTACCTGATCGGGCTGATCCTGATCCTGCTCTTCACCGTCACCTGGGATGTGCTGCCCGCCGCCGGCTTCGCCCGCATCTGGGACGACCCGGTGCAGAGCATCAAGTCGCTGATCATGCCCACCCTCGTCGTCGGCTGGGTGCTCTCCGCAATCGTCGCCCGCCAGACCCGCTCCTCAATGCTTGAAGTGCTGCGCCAGGACTACGTCCGCACCGCCCGCGCCAAGGGCCTGCGCGAGCGCCGCGTGATCATGCTCCACGCCCTCCGCAACGGGCTGCTCCCCGTCGTCACCATCGTCGGGCTGCTGCTCGCCCGCGTCTTCGCCGGCGCGGTGATCGTCGAGCAGATTTTCAATGTGCCCGGCATGGGCCGCTGGCTCGTCCAGGCCGCCCTCCAGCGCGACCTCCTGATCGTCCAGGCCATGATCCTCGTGATCGCCATCGCCATCGTGATCGCCAACCTGCTCACCGACATCTCCTACGGCCTGCTGGATCCGAGGATTCGCTATGGCTGAGCCCGCCGCCACGCCGACCGTCGCCGAGCCGGCCCCGCTGCGCGAGCGGGGCGGCGGCTGGGACGCATTCCGCGTCTTCATGCGACGCTTCCTGCGCGTGCGGCTGGTCAAGCCCGCCCTCTTCATCCTCGTCGCCTTCGCGATCATCGCGATCTTCATCGATGTCTTCCCGCTGCCCGGCTACGAGGAGCAGGCGACCGACGCAGACGGCTTCTACCTCTCCTGGGTCTCGCCCAACTGGGATCACCCCTTCGGCACCGACAAGATCGGGCGCGACACCTTCTCCCGCGTGCTCCACGCGACGCGCCTCGCCCTCGCCGTCGGCTTCGGCGCCTCGCTCTTCGGCGCAGTCTTCGGCCTGCCGATCGGCATCGCCGCCGGCTACGCCCGCGGCGCGGTCGACGAAGTGCTGATGCGAATCATGGACGCCGTGCTCGCCTTCCCCGGCCTGATCCTGGCGCTCGCGCTGGTGTCAGTCCTGGGCCGCGATATCGGCAACATCATCGTAGCGGTCGGCATCGCCAACATCCCCTGGATTGCGCGGATCGCCCGCTCAATGGCGCTCTCCGTGCGCGAGCAGGACTATGTGCTGGCGGGCCGCACGATCGGCGCCGGCAACCTGCGCATCATGATGCGCTACGTGCTGCCCAACTCATTCCAGCCCGTCATCGTGCAGGTCTCGCTGGGCGCGGGCTTCGCGATCATCGCCGAGGCCGGCCTCTCCTTTCTCGGACTCGGCATCCGCCCGCCCGAGCCGACCTGGGGCGGGCTCGTCTCCGAAGGGCGGCAGGTCATCATCACCGGCAGCGGCTGGTGGCTCTGGGTCTTCCCCGGCGCCTGCATCGCGCTGCTCGTCTGGTCCCTGAACATCATCGGCGACGGCCTGCGCGATGTCCTGGACCCCAGACTCCGCGGCGCCCTTGAAGGCGACTGATGGCCTCGGCCGCATCGGACCTGCTCACCGTTCGTGTGGACGAAAGCGGCGACGCCGGCACAGGAGGCAAAGGGACGCGCTGGCTGGTGCTCGCAGCGATCGCCGAGACCGGCGAGCCGGGCGAACTGAGCGCAGCCGTTGAGGAGATCCGCCATCGCCTTGGTCTGAGCGGTACTGCCGCGCTTCACTTCTCGCGCATCAGGCGGGCCAGCGATCGCTACGGGGCTTACCTCGCATTGGCCCGCGCTCCGTTTTCCGCCGTCGTGGTCGCCGCCGATTCGCATGCAACGTACCCCGACTCAGGCTTGAATGAGCCGGCTGTCTACTATCGACACGCGCTGAAGTTCGTCCTGGAGCGGGCCAGCCAGCTCGCGGCGGCGCAGGAGCGCATGCTGGAGTTCGTCATCGAAGAAGCCGGCCATTTCAGCCTTCCGGAGTTCCACGATTACCTCCGCCGGATACGCACTTCGGCGTCTTCCCGTGATCGCACGAATTGGGATGTGGTCGACATTGATCTGATTCGCACGGCGCGCAAAGACGAGGATCTCTTGCTGGGCGTGGCCGACGGAGTGGCGCATGCCTTCTTCCGCGCACTGGAGCCCATGCCTGCATGGGAATCCGTGATGCCGATCTACGGCGACATGCTCCAGCCGCATCTTTGGCGCGGTCCAACTGAAGATCGCATCTTGGAGAACGGCTTCACGCTGCTGCCCACAAGAGTGCGAGACTCGCGTCTGCTCGAAATGCCGTACTTGCGCCAGTGGACGATCGACCAGAAACAGGTTGCCCCCCTCTTGTGGCATCCGGGTGCGTAAAGCACCAACCACTCGGAGGGGGGCGCGAAACGACTCCAATTGTGCAGTGTCGTGTTACCTCGTGTCAATCCCGCTTCCAAGTCTCGTGGAGAAGCGCCGCCACTCGCGTCCAGCACGCGCTGCGCTAGCCTCTGGCTGCTGCGATGAACAGGAGTCCCCATGACCCGCACACTTGAGGTGACCGGCGGAACACTCGTCTACGACACCTTCGGCGACGCCGCCGAAACCATCGTGTTCATCCACGGCGCGGGCGGCAACCACCTCAGCTGGTGGCAGCAAATTCCCCACTTCCGCGAGCGCTTTCGCTGCGTCACCTACGAGGTGCGCGGCTGGGGGCAGAGCAAAGACCTGTCCGGCGAAGGCCGCGCCGCCTTCCGCCGCGACCTCGAAGAGCTGATGGACGCGCTCGAAATTCCCCACGCCGTCTTGGTCGGGCAGTCGATGGGCGGCTTCTCGGTGCTGCCCTACGCGGTGCGCAACCCCGACCGCGTGCGCGGCCTGCTGATGGCCGACACCTTCCTCGGCATCTGGGACGAGCGCCTGCTGCGCGAAATGGCCAAGGCCGTCGAGCGGGCCCAAACCAACGCCGAAGACGGCGGGCAGACGATGATGGTCGGCCCCGACTTCATCGCAAGCAACCCCAACGGCCTCTTCCTCTACCAGCAGGTGCGCGGGCTGAACCCGCCGCTGGAAACGGGCGGAACGGCGCTCACATTCGGAGTCGATCAGGGCGCGGTGGCGACTGACGATCTGTCCGCGCTGACGATGCCGGTGATCTTCCTCGCCGGCGAGCTGGACGCAATCATCCCCGCGCCGCTGATCAAGGCGGCCAGTGAGCATGTCCCCGCCGCGCGCTACGTAGAAGTCCCGCGCGGCGGCCACTCCGTCTACTGGGAACTCCCCGACCAGTTCAACGCAATCCTCGACGGCTTGCTGGCCGAGGCCTACCCGGGCAAGTAGCCGGTGGAAAAGCCGGGCTGAGCTAGTTGGCCGCGAACTGCCCAATGTTCTCGTGGCCGAGAGCGTTGTTGTCGGGATCGATCAACTCGTCCGGCACAGGCAGCGTTTGCAGCCAGGCCCAGACGTCCGCGATGTCCTCAGCAGGCACATCTTCCGCCGTCTGGCGCGGCATGACGCCGCGCGGCTGGCGGTATTGGGACAGCACCCCGTGGATGTCCAGCCCGGTCTGCGCGATGGTCGGGCCGACGATGCCCTGCGCCACGTCGCCATGACACACCTGGCAGCCGTTGGCGATGTAGAGCTCCGCGCCGCGCGCGATGTCCGCGCCGGCTCGCAGCGCATCCTCATCAATCTCCTCGATCGGCAGCGGCGCGGCCGCGGCGCAGGTCTGCGGCGCACGCGCAACCAACTCCAGCGACGGATCCGCCTCTTGCCCCTCCTCAATGCAGAAGCCGCCGCTCTCCCAGAGTTCAACCGCGGCCTCGTTGGACGCGGCGCGCCCGGCGAGCTCGTGCCGGTCCTGGCCTTTGGCGATGGCGAAGCCGACCAGCGCGAAGACGCCCGCCAGCAGCAGCGCGAAGACCATCAACAGCCCGAACGACTGGGGGATTCCCTGGGTCGGCATATCGTCCGTTCACCTCAAGCAGCGCCGCGCATCACCGCCGCGCGACGCGCTACCTATGGTAGCCGCGCCCTGCGTTAGGGGGAACGCCGCCGCGCAGCCGAAGCCTACCGATCGCTCGGCGCGCTGGGCCGCGTCTTCGACGCGCCGTAGTCCTGGAACGGTCCGTCGCGCCAGTCCAGCGCCGCCTTCAGACCTTTCTCGCGAGCGATCGCCCCGAACTCGCCCGCGCTGCCGCGGTAGGTCGAGAGCGCCTGAATGTCGGCGCCGACCGCCAGCGCCGTGCGAATGCCCATCACCTCGTAGGCGCGGTTGATGCCGCGCTTGCTCATCTGCACCATGTCCGGCGCGATGTTCGCGATCCGCTCCCCGAACGCCTCCGTCTCGGCGGCCAGGTCGTCGACCGGGACGGCGCGGTTGGCCCAGCCCAGCTCGACCGCCTCTTTGCCGGTCACCGAGTCGCCGGTGTAAGTCAGCTCGCGCGCCTTGCGCATCGACATGTGCCACGGGTGGTAGAGCACATCCACCGTGGTCATCGCCCGCACCGGCGGATAGCCGATGATCGCGTCTTCCGCGACAAACATCAGGTCGCACATGCTGGCCAACTCCGAGCCGCCCGCCAGGCAGTAGCCGTGCACCTGCGCGATCACCGGCTTGGTCAGCTCCCAGATCTGCCAGTAGCCGCTCAGCAGATGCTGCGGCCACTGTCCCTGCCCGGGGTGAATCGGCCCCACGCTGGGCAGCCCCGAGCGAATGTCGAGGTAGTCCGACTCCGACAGATTCGGCACGGGCGTGATGTCGTACCCCGCCGAGAACGTGCGCCCCGCCCCGCGAATGATCACGACGCGCACATCGTCGTCGGCTTCGGCGTCCTTCAGTGCGCTGAACAGCTCCGCGCGCAGGCGGTGGCTCAGCGCGTTCATCTTCTCCGGCCGATTGAGCGTGACGATCGCCAGGCGGCCTTTCGTTTCGTAGAGGACATCTTCAAATTCGGGCATCAGCGTCTCCAGACTGCTCGACCGCGGTTCCCCATCGGAACATCAGCAGTTTAGAGCCTCTTCACAATCCCGCCATACCCGCGCAGCAGAGCCCCGCCACACCCGCGCCCCAAATTCACCTCTCCCCCTGACCAGGGGCGCCCAATTCACCCCCTCCCGCCCGTCGTTATTCCTGCGCCGCCGCCGAACACGACCGAACAAACCCGAACACCCCCAGCCGTCGCGACCCGATACGGGCTCCACCCCCCAACCACGCAACAGAAAATCTCCCAACAGCCCCCCGCTCTACTTATGGAAGCAGCACCTGTGCCGCAAAATTTTGCGGCGTAGTGATTGGACGCCTGCGAGCGCGCGGTTAGCATTGCGCCGATGACGACAAAGCAGATCGCCCCCGCGCCGGATCGCGACATCGCCGAGCTCGAAACGATCGCCTGCCGCCTCCGCGAGCACATCGTGCGCATGACTCACGCCGCGCAGTCCGGCCACCCGGGCGGCTCGCTCTCCGCCGTCGAAATTCTCACCGCGCTCTATTTCGGCGGCGTAATGCGCCACGACCCGACCGACCCCGACTGGCCGGAGCGCGATCGCTTCGTGCTCTCCAAGGGCCACGCCACGCCCGTGATCTACGCCGCGCTCGCCGAAGCCGGCTACTTCAGCCCCGACTCGCTGTCCGGCTTCCGCTCGCTGGGCAGCGACCTGCAGGGGCATGTCGTGCGCGGCCGCCCGCCGGGCGTGGAGATGAGCGGCGGCGCGCTGGGCATGGGCCTCTCCTTCAGCGTCGGCCTCGCGCTCGGACACCGGCTCGACGGGTGCGCTTCCCACACCTGGTGCCTGCTCGGCGACGGCGAACTCAATGAAGGGCAGAACTGGGAGGCGGCGATGTCGGCCGCCCACTTCGCGCTCGACAACCTGACCGCGATCGTCGACCGCAACCACTTCCAGAACGACGGCCCAGGCGCTGAAATCATGCGCATCGAGCCGCTCGACGACAAATGGTCCGCCTTCGGCTGGGGCGTCCACAACGTTGACGGACACGACGTTGGCGCGGTCGTCAAGGCGCTCTGCGCCGCCCGCGCGGCGCCCGGGCCGCAGGTCGTGATCGCCGAGACGGTCAAGGGCAAAGGCGTCTCGTTTATGGCCGACAACCCGGCCGGCTGGCACGGCAAAGGTCCGAGCGACGAGCAGCTCGCCCAGGCGCTCGCGGAGATTCGCGGATGACCACTCAGTCCGCGCCCGCCGCGCCCGCCGCCGCCCCGCCCGCCGCGACACGCGAGGCCTACGGCCCTGCGCTGCTGCGCCTCGCCCGCGAGGGCTGCGACCTCGTTGCGCTCGACGCGGACCTCTCCGCCTCGACCGGGGGCAACAAGCTGGCCGCCGAATTCCCCGAGCGCTGGTACACCGTTGGCGCCGCGGAAGCCAACCTGATCTCCATCGCCGCCGGCCTCGCCGCCACCGGCAAGACCGTCTTCGCCGCCTCCTTCGCCGTCTTCCTGCCCGGCCACTGCTACGACCAAATCCGCGTGCAGATTGCCCAGCAGCGCATGAACGTCAAGCTCGTCGCCAGCCACGGCGGCGTGAGCGTGGGCGAAGACGGCGCATCCGCGCAGGCGATCGAAGATCTCGCGCTGATGACCGCGCTGCCGGGCATGAACGTGGTCGCGCCCTGCGACATCGTCGAGGCCGAAGCGGCGATGGTCGCCGCCGCGCAGGACGCCGAGCCCTGGTACATCCGCGTCGGCCGCCCCAAGCTGCCCGTCGTCTACGCCGCCGGCCCGCGCTTCGAGTTGGGCCGCGCCGACCTGCTGCGCGAGGGCTCGGATGTCGCGCTGCTCGCCTGCGGCCTGCTGGTCGAGCCCGCCCTGCGGGCCGCCGCCGCCCTGGCCACCGAGGGCATTGAGGCGCGCGTGCTCAACATGGCCTCGCTCAAGCCGCTCGATGAGGCGGCGATCATCGCCGCCGCGCGCGAAACCGGCGCAATCGTGGCCGCCGAAGAGCACAACGTGATCGGCGGACTCGGCTCGGCCGTCGCGCGCGTGCTCGCGCTCCACTCGCCCGCGCCGATGGAGCAGGTCGGCGTGGCCGACCGCTTCGGCGAGTCGGGCCCCTGGCAAACGTTGCTGGAACGCTTTGAGCTCACCCCCACCGCGATCGCCGACGCCGCCCGCCGCGCCATCGCCCGCAAGTAGCGGCCGAAATCAATCCGCCGCCGCCGTGTCCGCTTTGACTTGCCCCTGCCCGGCTGCGCTGATCTCGCGGGCGCGAGCGAGCGCCGCGTCCCGAATGAACTGAAACGGGTCGCCATCGCCCACCGCGCCAAGCAACGCCTCGCACTCCGACTGGCTGAACTCCACATCAAACAGAACGCCCGGCGGCCGATCAGGAACCACCGTGAACGTGGCGTCGGGCGAGGGCTGCCAGTCGTCGTCCACGCCCATGTACTCCGCGTTGCCCGAATCCTCGTAGTACGCGATCTCCGCCTCAACCTCCGCCCGCACCCGCGGACCGAGCGACTCCAGCCACGCCTGCCGCGAATCCGTCATCTAATCAGTCCGCCGCGTTGACGCCGTCGCCGGCATCGCGTTCGGCAAGAATCTGCCGAACCCGATCCATCGCCGCTTCCCGAACAAACTCAAACGGATTCCCTCCCGAACCGATCGCGCGGTGCAACTTGGCCTGCTCCTCGCCCGAAAAGCGCACGCGCAGAATCAAGCCCGGGTCGGGCGCCACTTCAACCTCAACCGGGCTGCGCTTGGACGGATCGCCGTACAGCGCCCGCTCTTCGGCATCGCTCAACGCTTCCGCCATCCAGGCAACCCTCCACCTTGAGCATAGTCGGATCTGTCAGCCTCATCGGCTTCCCAGAGTCCGTTCACGCATGCCAAAACCTCGTCACACCCGCGCAAACAACTCCGTCATACCCGCGCTTGCCGCGGGTATCTCGCCAGCACAGCGCAGAGCCCCGCTCCGCAGCTGGCTAGCCGCTCTACTCAGTCGGTCGCCGCAAGCCGACGCTCCGCCAGCAGCGCCCGCACCCGTTCCAGCGCTGCGCTCTTGATGAACGCGCTCGCGTCGCTTCCCCGGCCGACAGCCTCCGACAACAGCGCCAGCTCTTCGCGCGTAAACGCGACGCCGATCTCGAACCTGAAGTCAGCCCCCAGCTCCCAAGCGTCGTCCTCGACGTACTCCGCGTTGTTCGGATCCTCGTAGTCCGCGATCTCCGCCTCAACCTCAGCCCGCACCCGCGGATCGAGCGACTCCAGCCAAACCTGCCGCGAATCCGTCATCTACGCCTCCTTGCCCATTCATGGTACCGACTTTGGTCCGTCGACGACGCCTCATAAATCGAGACGACCTGCGACTGCCCGTCATCTCCCGGCAGCTCGATCACGACAGCCAGCACCACGCCGGCAAACCCGCGTCCAACAAGCCGCCAGCGATTCGGGCGAATCCGCGTGCGGCCGAGATTCTCGTCATGCTCCCCGCGTCCTTGCTGCCAAATCCAGACCGGCCCGCTATCGAGCACTGCCTGCGCGTCCTCGATGCCGTAACCCCGCTCGGCGATCTTTGCCGCTCCGCTGGCCGAGATCGAAAGACCCCGCGTAGGCCGCGGACGCCCGCCACTCACCCCAACCCACCCCCCAACCACGCCGCCACCTCCGCCAAATCCCCGCAACAGCGCACCCGCGCGTCAGCCGGCGCGCTCCCGCCCGACGGCTCCTCCTCCACCCACACCGCCGACATCCCCGCCGCCAGCGCCCCCTCGACATCCGAGAGCAGCGAGTTGCCGATATGCACGCACTCCGACGCCTTCACTCCCAACTCCCGCGCCGCGTGCTCGAAAATCCGCGGATCCGGCTTGTGAAACCCCACCTCGCCCGAAATGAAAACTGCGTCGAACTGCCCCTCCAACCCCGCCGCGGCGATCTTGCGCCGCTGCAGCGCCCCGTCCGTGAAATTCGTGATCAACCCCACCGGCCCGTGCGCCCGCGCCGCCGCGATCGCCTCCCGCGCCCCGGCAATCGCCGCCGCCCTCGTAATCCGCTCCTCTGCGTAGATCGCCGCAAGCTCGGCGAAATCCGCGCTCCGCTCATCGAGCTCGCAGCCGACCCGCGCCAGCGAACGCGACATCCACGCGCCGATGTTCAACCAGCTCGGCCACTGCCCGTCGTTCTCCCGCAGAATCTCCGCGATCACCTGCTCAACCGCCGCGACGAACTCCTCCGGCGCCGCGCCCGTCAGACCCCGCCGCGCCAACTCTTCGCCCACCGACAGCCGCGCCTCACGCACCCCCGCGCGCTCGCTCACCAGCGTCCCGTCGAGGTCGAAAAAGACCGCCGCGTAGCTCACGCGCCGCCGTCTTCCTCGTCCAGCTCGTCCTCCTCCTCGAGCTCGTCCTGATAAATCTCCAGCGGCCAGATCGGCCAATCCAGCACCGCGTCCGGCGGATCCTCCGTCGCCCCTTCGGGATGCTCCACCTCCGGCTCGTGATCCGGCACGTAAGTCTGCATCGGGCGCGCCGCAAACTCGATCCCGTCCTCGTGCGTCACCACGCTCGTCAGCTGATACGAAATCCAGGCCAGGCAGCGGCACTCGACCCGAAACGAGACCGCGAAGCGCCGCCGCATCAGCGCCTCCTCGCGGATGAAATCGTAAAACTCGCCCAGCTCCTCCGGCGGCAGCACCTCTTCAATCCGCCCCTTGAGCAGCATCTCCACCGCGTCGGCCGCTTCGGCTTCCTCGATGGCGTCGTCGGTGATCTCGGCGTCGGTCATGGCGCGTCTCTCGTCAGTTCCGCGACGCCGGCGGCGGGCTGCGATCCAGCTCGTCCCCGAAGCCGCCCGGGCCGTCGCTGCCGGCCGACCAGATGCCCACCTCCACCCCGCGCCAGACGGTCACGATCAGATCATCCCGCAGCGGCTCGGCGGTGCTCACAATCCGGTCGTCCAAATCCGCGATCACATCCTGCACATCATCGTCCGACCACGCCTCCGGCACGCACAGCGTCGCGTAGACCAGCGGCGGCGCGAAATGCACATCCAGCCGCGCCCGCGCCCCATCCTCGCTCTCGACCACGTAGCACTCCGAGTGCGGCGTGCGACTCTCCCGCTCATAGTGAAACATCGCCCAAGTACCCTCCGCCCCCAAGCGCAGCGCCCAACCTCCCCAGCCTACCCCAGCCCGCCCCAAAATTCCGTCACCTCCGCGCCCACTCCTCCGTCACCCCCGCGCAAGAGAGCCTCGTCACCCCCGCGCTCCAGACCCGCCAGACCCCGCGCAAGAGAGCCCGTCATACCCGCGCCCCGCCGCGGGTATCTCGCCGCCCCCGGCACCCAAGCCCGTTCCCGCCTCCCCCACGCCCCACTCCCGTCACCCCCGTGCCCCAGACCCGCCAGACCCGCGCAAGAGAGCCCCGTCACACCCGCGCCACTCCTCCGTCACACCCGCGCCCACTCCTCCGTCATACCCGCGCCACTCCTCCGTCACCCCCGCGCAAGAGAGCCCGTCATACCCGCGCCCCGCCGCGGGTATCTCGCCGCCCCCAGCACCCAACCCCGTTCCCGCCTCCCCCACCCCGCGCGCTCCCCAACCGTCATTCCTGCGCAGGCAGGAACCACCCACACTCACCAAACCACCCCCACAACCCAGCCGACCAACACCACCGCACCAAACACCCCCCACGGCAGCCGAATCGCCGTCGGATACAGCCCGCCCCCGACCATCAGCGCCGTCGCGCTGAACGGCGCCACGGCCACCCCCACCGTGTACGCCGTGCCCAGCGCGAACACCCCCGACGCAGCGCCAACAATCAGCAGCCCCGTCGACGCCCACCGCCGCCGCCGCGACGCCCGCCGGCAATATTCGCCCAGCGCCTCCCGCATCCCAACCCCCTACAACACGTGATACAGCAGCAAATGCTCCCGCAGCACATCGTTCGCGAAATCGTTCCCGATATCCCGCCAGACCGAGTGAATATGATTCGCCCCGTTCTGCCGGTTATCGAACTCCACCACGAAATTCTTCCCCTGAATCCGGTAGTAGTGCGGCTGCCCCGCATCCAGCGGCCCCGCCCACGCCCAGCGCAACCCCTCGAAACCCTCCGCCTCAATCTTCCCCCGACGCTCCGCCGCCGCCTCCGCCGGCGCCTGATCCACGTACACATCCACCAACCGCCCCAACAAATCCCGCTGCGACTCCGTCATCGCCCCCGCCGCCAAACCCTCCGCCGGCGGCAGCGACACCTGCGAAGCGTTATACGTCAGAATGTCCCACGGCGCTTCCGAATAGACCACCGCCGCTTCCCGCTGCGCCTCGTCCAGACTGCGAATCAGCTCCCAGCCCAACGCCTCCCGATCATCCAGAATCCTCAGCCCCCGCTTCGGACCCTCCCGCACCTCCGCCGGATTCGCCCCGAAAAAGAACGGCGTCAGCGAAATCAGCCGCTCCCCCCACAACGAGTAATTCAGCGAAATGTGGTGCCCCTCCACCCGCCAGCCCCACGGCGACGCTGCATCGCCCGGATCCCCGAACACCGTCCAGTAGTACAGCTCCGGATCCCGCACAAAGCTGCGCACCCCCGCCGCCCGCTCAATCTCCCCCAGCGTCGTCTCCAACTCGATGATCTGCGCCGCCTGCTCGTACGAGCGCTCCGTCAGACCGCTCCGCATCAGCCCGTACGCCAACTCCCGCTGCCGCGCCGTCATATCGCGCAGCGGCAGACCATGCCGATTCATCGGCGGGTAGTACCAGAAAACCCGCTCCCCATCGAGATACTCGTACACCGTCCGCCCGCGCTGCTCCGCGCTCAGACTCCCCAGAAACTCCCCCGCCGCGGCGCTCATCGCCGCCGCGGTCGACCGCGCTGCTGCTGACACCATTACAACTCTCGCTTCCCGGGCGGCTCAGCGCGGGCGCGTCTGCCCCGCGCCCCGCACCACCCACTTGTACGAACTCAACTCGCGCAGACCCATCGGACCCCGCGCGTGAAACTTCCCCGTCGATATCCCCACCTCCGCGCCCAGACCGAACTCCCCCCCGTCGGTGAACTGCGTCGACGCATTCACATACACCGCCGCCGCGTCCACCTCCCGCAGAAAGCGCTCCGCCAGCTGCGCATCTTCGGTAATGATCGCCTCCGAATGCCCCGACCCATGCGCCGCAATATGCGCCAGCGCCGCCTCCGCGTCCGACGCCACCCGCACCCCGGCCGTCAGACTCAGAAACTCCGTATCGAAATCCTCCTCGCCCGCCGCCGCGACCCGCGCCGCCGTCGGTTCCAGCAGCCGCAGCGCGCGATCATCCGCCCGCAACTCCACCCCCCCCTCCGCATGCGTCGCCGGATCCCACCGCTCCGCCAACGCCGTGAGAAACGACTCCGCCACCGCCTCATGCACCACCACCACATCCAGCGCGTTGCAGATCGACACCCGCCGCGTCTTCGCGTTATCCACCACCTCCAGCGCCATCGCCAAATCCGCCGCCGCGTCCACATACGTATGACAAATCCCCACGCCCCCCGCCACCACCGGCATCGCCGCCTGATCCCTCACCCGCTCGATCAGCGCCTTGCCCCCCCGCGGCACCATCAGATCAATCAGATCGTTCATCCCCAGCAACTCGCCGACCAGCGCCCGATCCGTGCTGCGCACCAACTGCGCCGCCTCCCGCGGCAACCCCGCCTCTGCCAGACCGTCGCGCAGCGCCTCCGCCAGCGCCGCATTGCTCCGCCGCGCCTCCCGACCGCCCCGCAGCACCGCCGCATTACCGCTCTTCAAACAGATCGCCGCAATGTCGATCGTCACATTCGGGCGACTCTCGTAGATCGACGCAATCACCCCCAGCGGCACCCGCCGACGCTCAATCAGCAGCCCGTTCTCCGCCTGCCGACTGTCGATCACCTCGCCGATCGGATCCTCCAGCCCCGCCAGCGCCTCCACACCGTCCGCCACTCCAGCCACACGCTCCGCCGTCAGCAGCAGCCGATCCAGCATCGCCTCGCTCAAATGCCCCCGCGCCTCCTCCACATCCGCCGCGTTCTCCGCCGCGATCCGCTCGCTCCGCTCGCGCAGCAGCCGCGCCGTCGCCCGCAGCGCCGCATCCTTCGCCCCCCGCTCCGCCCTCGCCAGCGCCGGCGCGGCCGCCGCCGCCCCTTCCACCTGGCGCCGCAACTCGCGGCTCGCCTCGACGCTCCCCGTCGCCCGATCCGCCGCCAACGTCGTCATGAGCTCCCCTTCCCCGCCGCCGGCGGCTCGCCCGCGCCGATGAACCGATACTCATCGCTCGTCACACCCAGTCGCTCCCCCGCCCCTTCCACCACCTCGATCCGCGCCGACTCGGCCCCGCCCCCCGCGCGCAGCAAATACGCGCCCGAAAACGCATGCTGCGGCTCCGAAAGCGACGAAAACCGCCCCCGCCAGGTCCGCTCACGCAACTCCCCGTTGCGCGTCGTCTCGATGTCGATGATCGCGAAGCACTCGCTCAGCGCCGCCCCCTGCAGCGTGAGCACCTCCGCCTTGAACTGCCGCCGCCGACGCATCGTCGTCACCAGCGCCGCTCCCATCCATCCGACCCGCCGCGCCCCACGATCGCGCGCGCCCGGACCGCCCAATCCCAGTCTATGCCCTCAGCCTATGAGTCTGGGTCAGCCCGAGTGCTGCGGCGCGGCCGCCGCCGCCAACCGCGGATCGTCCGACGGCAACCGCCTCACAATCATCGGCCAGAAAACCAGCGCAATCAGCATCAGCGCCGCGCCCTCCAGCACCACCGTCAGCACCATCCCCTGCAAGCCCAGCGCCGGCGTCAGCAACAGCACCTGCATCCCCGTCAGCGGCCCCAGACCAATCACTGTCGAGAGCACCCCCATCACCCGCCCGCGCATCGCCGGCGGCGTCGCCGTCACCAAAATCGACGTCTGCATGATCGCGAACGCCGCGAAGCCGAAGCCCATCAGAAACGCCAGCCCCGCCGACAGCACATAAACCTCCGACAGCGCAATCCCCGTCACGCACAGCATGAACCACGCCGTCCCCGCGTAGTAAATCCGCCCCGATTGCGCCCAACTGCCCCAACCCGCGATCAGCAGCCCGCCCAGAAACGAGCCCAGTCCCACCAGCGCCTCCAGCACCCCGATCCGAAACTGATCCACCTCCAAAATCTGCTGCCCAATCTCCGGCAGCGCCGCGTTGTACGCCGGAAAGAGCAGATTGAACACCAGCGTCACCACCAGCGTCCCCAGCAGCAGACCCCGCCGCCGCACATAGACCAGACCCGCCGCCACATCCCGCGCCGTGTCCGCGATCACTGCCCCCGCGCTCTGCCCCGCCGTCTGCGCCACCCGCGCCGGGCGGTAATCCAGCGTGCTCGCAATCGCCGCCGCCGCCAGAAACACCACCGCCGCGAAGCCGTACGCCCACTCCGCCCCGAACGCCTGCAAAAAGCCCGCCCCGATCAGCGGCCCCGGAATCCTCAAAATGCTGTCCGTGCTCCAGTCCAGCCCCACCGCCCGCCCCACCTGATCCGGACGCACCACATCCGCGATCATCGCCCGCCGCGTCGGAAACTCCACCGACCACACGACCCCCGCGAAAAAAATGAAGACCAACAACTGCCAGAACGCGATCTCCGTCAGCGCCACCAGCGCCGTCAGTCCGATGTACATCACGCTCAGCGTCCCCAGCGACCCAATCCACAGCCGCCGCCGATCCATCCGATCCGCAACCGCACCCACGAAAAAGCCGAACAACAGCCGCGGCAGCATCCGAATCAGAAACGCGATCGCCACCGCCCCCACCTCGCCCGTCAACTGATAGGCGTACAGCGAGAGCACCAGCATGTCCAGCCAGCGCACCATCGCCGTGATCGCGCCCGCCGCCCAAATCCGCCGAAACGCCCGGTTCGACAGCACCCCGCCCGAGCGCCCCGACCCGACCCTGTCGACTCGCTGGCTCACGCCGTCATCGACTCAATCCACTCACGACCCGCGCTGTCGTTCCTGAAACTCCCGATCCTCCCGCTTGCCCCGGTAGACCGTCAGATCGATCGCCCGCCACTTCTGCGGCGTCAGCCGAAAAAGCATCCGCGGCTCCGTCTGCATGTTCGCGAAAAACGCCTCCACCGCCTCCGCGTTCGCCGGATCCCCACGACCCACGTACTTCTCCGCCAGCCGACGCGAAATCGGCCAGATGTCGAACTCCGGCAGCGTCAGCGCCTCGCACACCCCGTCCACTCCCACATGCCGCGATGCCGGCGCAGCCGTCTCCACGCACAGCGACGCCCGCGGATCCCGCATCAACTGCCGGCACCAAACCCGCGTCAGCGTCCCCGTCAGCCACAACACCCCCCGCGGCGGATTCCGCTCCGTGTGCGCATCGTCATCCACCTCCCCGTCCCAAAGCCACCAGACCGGCACCGTATACGGCCGCCCATCCCGACGCAGCGTAGCCAGCACCCCAGCCTCCGGCTGCTCCAGAAACTCCCGCAGACCCACCCCAACCAATCGCGCCATATCGCACCCCCATCCACCCACAAATCCTACCCCCTCCCTCCCACCACCCCAAAACACCCGTCATTCCTGCGCAGGCAGGAACCCGCACCACCCCTCCGCCACCCCCGCACCCCCCACTCGTCATTCCTGCGCCCCTTCTCCGTCATTCCTGCGCCCCTTCTCCGTCATTCCTGCGCAGGCAGGAACCACCCACCCAAGAGCCCCCTCCCACCCCCACACACAAAAGAGCCCCGCCACCCCGCCCAAAACAGACCCGCCACCCCCACGCCCACAGAACGACGCAGCAACCCACTGTCCGCGCCCACCCAAATGCCCGGCGGCGCTTGCGGCAGGCGAGGGCAGGGCCCTAGCCGGCGGCGTCCGACGCGATCAGCGCCATGTCGTCCGCATCCAGGTCGGCCAGGTCGCCCCGCCGGTAGGCGTCGTAGAGATTGAACAGATCGCTCTTGTGCGGGCGCTTGCGGCCGATTGGGCAGGCCTCCCAGGCCGCGTAGTCCTCGTCGCAATAGCCCAGCCGACGTTCGCCGCACTTGGGCTGGAGCGCGCGGCCCAGCTCGGGCGCCACGCGAACCACCTCCGCCCGCATCAGCGAGACGACCTTGCGGAACTCCCACTGCGCGCGCGTGCAAAGGCGCAGATCGGCGATGTGCAGCAGCGCGGCGAAATTGACCGTGATCTTGAAATTCGTGTTGGTCGCGTTGGGCAGCAGGAAGCGCGCGTCTTCGGCGGGCACGCCGGCCGCAACCATCTTCTCGTAGAGCGCGCCCGCCTCGGCGAACAGCGCCGCCATCTCGTCGGCCAACCCCGCCCGCTCAACCGTGCGCGGCACGCTGTAGGGAAACTCGCCGCCCTTGTAGGTGACGTAGCGCTGGGACTGCTGCTCAAACGAGATGCCGATGCGGTGGCGCACAAACTGGTGGCTGAACGCGCGAGAGACGCCCGAAATGCCGAACTCAAAGACGACCTGCTCGAGTGGAGAGACGTGGCCTGTCTGCAAGCGCGCCTCGACGAATTCGAGCATCGTTTCGTGCGAGATGCGCTCGTCGTCGATGCGCGCCAACACCTGCTCCGGCGTGAGCGCGGAATAGCAGACCCGATACGCCATGTAGAGCGCGCGGATCGGGTCTTTGGTGTGGTCGATCAGCGTGACCTCAATGGACATTGGCGCAGTGTCCCTGAGGCGCAGCGAAGCAGCGCTGGCGCCTGTGGATGGGCGGGGAAGGCGTGGAGAGTGGAAACTCGCCGCCGGCCTGCGCCACGATCAGTTGAATGTCGTCTCGATGCCGGAGCTGGCGTCGAAGAAGTCCTGGAGCGTCTGGTTGAAGCGGTAGAAGAGGTCCCGGCGCGTGTAATCCTCCCCCTTGGCCAGCTCCTCCGGGCTCTCCAGATCGATGGTGTTGAGCGTGTGGTGCAGGTCCGCGTGGCCGTTGGACTGGATGTTCTCCAGCATCTCGCGCCAGCGCTCCGGAGCCATGACCAGCGTGAAATCCAGATCGGCCGCGTCGGGATCATCGGAGATGTCGGCGATCTCCGGAATCTCGTAGCCGTCGAAGACGATCTTGATCGTGCTCTCGCCGACATTCACCCCCATCGCGCAGTCCATCATCCCGAAGGCGCGCCACTCGGGGTCTTCGAGCACCACATTGCGGAGCGCTTCAAACCAGTCGGTGCTGGGGAATGCGGGCATGCTTGTTCTCCTCTCGAACGGCGCGTCCAGACACCCGAACAGCGGCGCGCCTGCGGGCAATGGTAAAGCAGATCGGCGCTGTGTTGGCCTCAGCGCTCGCGGAGGTCGAAGAGACGCCCCCAATCGGGCGGCTCGCGCCGACGGCCGTCGGCGCGCTGCGGCAGCCTGAGCAGCTCGACCACGGCGATCGCGGCGGCGGTCGCCGCGGCCAGAACGCCCAGCGTGCGCAGCGCGATCCGGTTGGCGCGGCGCAGGTCGCCGCGATCCGGCGGGGGGCGCTGCCAACCGCTGATCCGCCCATTCCAGACCACCCGCCGGTCCAGCGCGACGGTCATCGCGGTGACCGCCAGCGGAGTCCCGGCCGAGTCGACGATGTCGCCCATGTGCAGCGAGAGCGAGGCGTCGCCCCGCGCCGCGGCCAGGGTCGCCGCGCCGGCGATCGCATCGCGCGCCTGCTGCACGGCCGCCAGATGCCCCGACGATTCGAGCATCGCCGCCACCGCCCCTTCGGGCCCCGCCCCGCCGCTCAGACTCTCCGTCGCCGCCCAAGCCACCGCGCCGGGCAGATCGGCGACGGCGTAGGCCGCCCACGCGCCGACCACCCCCTCGCTCGCGCCCTGCGCGAGACGGCCGAGTTCGATTTCCACCGCGCCGGCCACGACGACCGACTCGTCGGACGCGGCGAGTTCGCGTTCAGCCTGCCGCGCGGCGCGGAGGCTGCGCCAGGCGTCGAAGGTCGCCGCGAGCAGCACGCTCTGCGTCAAAATCAGCGCGCCGCGCCGCCCGCCGCCGCCTTGTCCTCCCGCATGGCTGACCAGCGCCGCGAGGCGCGTCGCCAGCACCGCCAGCAAGACCGGCATGACAGGCCGCAGCCGCGGCGCGGGGGCGCGCTCCGCGAGCCGCTCGAGGCCGCAAGCGAGCCAGGTCGCGTGCGGCTCGGGCGGCGGACCAAAGACAAACTGCGCGGCAGCGTCGAACAGCAAGGCCAGCGCAAAAACGGAGAGACGATCGGCAATGCGTCGCATGGGAAACCTCGCAGTGCGGCGCGGCCAGATTAGGGCCTGTTCACGCACACCGCACCCCTCCACCACGCCCACACCCCCTCTCCACCACACCCACCCCCCTCCGCCATTCCGCGCGAAAAAAGATCCGTCAACCCGCGCGAAAGAGATCCGTCATACCCGCGCGAAAAGATCCGTCATACCTGCGCGAAAAAAGATCCGTCATACCCGCGCGAAAGAGATCCGTCATACCCGCGCGAAAAGATCCGTCATACCCGCGCTCGCCGCGGGTATCCCGCCGTGACGAGCGCCAAGCCCCGTTCTCACCTCCCGCACCCTCGCTCGCCACTCCCGCGCAAGCGCCATCCGAGCGCCGCCGGCCATCAGAGGTGCCCAGAAGCGGAAACCTTGTGTAACCCAGATAACAAAGCGGGATTGGGCGGAGATTTGCGCTATTGACGCTTGACATCGCGGAACGCGCTCAACACAATGTGCAAGGTTTCACAATCAGTTTGTGCTGGAATTCACAACCAGCGCAGAGGGCGCAAGCGAGCGCCCGGGAGAAGAACGCCGATGCCGGTCACCCCGCCTTCCGAATGCCCCCGCTGCAGCGGCTCCATGCTCGTTGAGTCCGACGCCCACAGCGTCTACTCGAGCTGCCTGGCCTGCGGCTACGTCTACGAGAGCAGCATCATCTCGGTCTTCGAGCTGGAGCGCGAGCAGCAGGTCGAAGAAGGGCGGCAGCGCCGACGCCAGCCCTCCCACGGCAAGCTCCGCCTCTAGCCGCGCGACGCCCTACCAATCGTTCACGCCTTCCAGCGGGGCGCTTGACGGGCCGGAGCCGAAGCGCTCGTCCGGAATCGCGCGCAGCGCGTCGAGCACCGCCATCGCCTGCTCCGCGCTCGCGTCTTCCAGTGGCAGCGCCTCCAGCGCTTCGCTGAGCGCCGTCTCCGCTGCCTCGCGCTGCGCTACACGGTCGGTCTCTCCGAACGACGGCGATTGAGTCTCGGCCGCCGCCCCTTCGCCCGGCGTGGTCGCTCCGCCCGAGCCGTCCTGCGCCCCGCCGCCGGCTTGACGCTCTGCGGCGGCATCCGATTGCCCTGCGCCCGCGTCCTCCGACTCGCCCGTTTCGGCTTCCGCCTCGATGGACGATGCTTCCGCGTCGATCTCGGCCGCTTCCTGCGCCAGTAGCTGGTTGACCAGTTCGAGATTGATCTTGGCGTCGCGCAGATCGGGCTGGGTGCGCAGCGACTCGACGAACGCGGCGCGCGCGCCGAGCAGGTCGCCGGCGGCCCAGCGGTGATTGCCGGCGTGGAACAGCGCCAGGGCCCGCACCTGCGGGTCGTCGGAGCGCATCGCGCCGAGCGTCGCCGTCTCGGCCCGCTCGAACTCGCCCAGCTCGTGCAGGGCGCGGCCGGCGTTGAGCGCGAGCGCTGGCTCGTCCGGCGCGCGGCGCTGCGCTTCGCGGTATGACTCCAGCGCCTCGGCGTAGCGGCCCGCCGCGAAATGGGCGTTGCCCTCGCGGTTGGCCCGCGACTCCGCGGAGTCGGCGCAGCCCGTTAGCCAGAGCGCCGCAAATGCGATCAACGCCGTCAGCGCGATCAGCCGCCGCGCCCGCCCGCCGACGCGCTGGAGCGGCGCGGCGCGCAGCAGCGAGCCGCCCAGCAGCAGCGCGAGCGCCGCCGCCGCGAACCATTGGAACTGCTCGCGCGGCGCGGCGGTTCGCCGCTCCGTTCCGCGCGCGCGGTCGATCGCCGCAAGGTCGGCCGAGAGGCTGCTCAGCGCGCCCGGCGCGTCGACGCGCAGGTAGCGCCCGCCGCCGGCGGCGGCGATCGCCTGCAACGTGCCTTCTTCGAGGCGCGAGATCACCTCGCGCCCGGTCCGCGCGTCGATCCGATTCGCGCCCGCCGCTCCGCCCGGCGCGGGCACTTGAGCGCCGAGCGCGCTGCCCACGCCCGCCGCGAACACCCGCGCCCCCGCCTCGGCCGCCGCCCGCGCCGCCGCTGGTGCGTCGCCCGCGTGCGTCTCGCCGTCGCTCAGCACGACGATCGCGCCACCCGCCGCGCTGCCCGAGGCGCCGCTGCGCCGCAGCAGATCGAGCGACGCGCCGATCGCCGCGGCGATATTCGAGCCCGGCGGGACCAGCGACTCGCCCGCCTGCAGCGCGGCCAGCACCGCCAGCGCGCTGGCGTGATCCAGCGTCAGCGGGAACCGCACGAACGGCTCGCCGGCGAAGATCACCAGCCCGAAGCGCACGGTGCGCTGCGCGCCGACCAGCCGCCGCACTTCGGCGACGGCGGCGTCGAAGCGGCTGGGCCGCAGATCGGACGCGGACATGCTCTGGGAGACATCGAGCGCGATTACCACGCCCAGCGGGGGGCGCTCGATCGCCGACTCGTCTGCGCCGAACTGGGGTCGCGCGGCGGCGAATGCGAGCAGCGCCAGGACAGCGGCCAGCGCGAGCGCCGCCCAGCCGGCGCTCCGACGCGCGGCGGAGGGTGCGACCGCGCCGCCGCCCAGTTCGCGCAGCGCCAGCAGGTGGAGCCGCCGCCGCCGCCAGAGCAGCCAGCCCAGCGCGAGGGCGAGCGGCGCGGCGGCCAGCGCCGCGAGCAGTGGGGGCGCGCCGAAGGTGATCACGGCATCCTCCGCCAGGGGCCGGCGCGCGCGCCGATTTCGAGCAGGATGAGGCCCAGCGCGGCGAGCAGCAGCCACGGCGCGAGCTCGCGCGAGCGCAGCAGCGTTTCCTCTCCCACGCGCGCGCGCTCCAGCTGCGCGATCTCCTCGTAGGCCGCCGTCAGCTCTGCGGCGTCGGCGGCGCGGAAGTAGCGCCCGCCCGTCTCGTCGGCGGCGTAGATCAGCGGCAGCTCGTTGAACGAGACCGCCGCGGAGCTGCGCTGCCCCGACGGCAGCCCGATGGTGTAGATGCGCACGCCCAGCGCGCGCGCCACCGCCGCCGCCTGTTGGGTGGTCACGCCGGGCACGTTGTTTTCGCCGTCGGTCAGCGCGACCACCACGCGGCTGGCCGCTTGCGAGTCGCGCAGCAGATCGACCGCCTCCGCCATCGCCAGACCCAGCGCTGTCCCGTCGGGGATTAAGCCGCTGCGCACCGAGGTTTCGATCAGCGTGTCGATCGCTGCGAGGTCCAGCGTCAGCGGGCTGAGCACCAGGCTGCTGCGCTGGAAGATCACCAGCCCGATGCGGTCGTCCTCGCGCTGCGCGATGAAGTCGCGCGCGACCCGCCGCGCGGCGTCGATCCGCGTCTCCTCGCCGCCCAGCCGAAACTGCGTCATTGAGGAAGAGGTGTCGATCGCCAGCACGATGTCGATTCCCTCGGCCGGGCGCACCGCTTCGACGACGGTCGTCTGCGGTCGGGCGACGGCTACGACGATCAATCCCGCCGCCGCCAGCCGCAGCGCGCCCAGCCAGGGCAGCGTGCGCAGGATGAGACCTGCCGCCGGTACCCGATCAACCGCCGCATTGACTGCCGGAAGGCGCGGCAGCAGGTAGCTCGGCCCCGGCTGGCGGGCCAGCCGCCAGAGCGCCCAGCCGTAGAGCGGAACGAGCGCCAGCAGCGCCAACAGGGCTGGATCGTCGAACCGCATCAGGACGCCTCCGCGTCGTTCGGGTTCGCGTTTCCGATGATCGCCGCGGCCAGCTCGCGGTAGCCGGCCAGCCGCTCGGGCGGCGGCGTCTGCTCGGCGAAGGTGACCGCGTCGCATTCGCGCAGCAGCGTGCGCACGCGCTGCACCGTCGAAGCCGAGGCCCCGGCCGCGGCCAGCTGCTCGGGCAGCTCGGCGCTGGTCAGGCTCCGCGCCGGGATCTCGTAGCGCCGCGCCAGATGCGCGCGCACCGCCGCCGCCAGTGCGCGGCAGAGCTCCGCCGCGCTTGCGTCCTGATCGATCTCCGCCAGCGTCGGCAGCGGTTCGGGCTCCGGCGCGGGAGCCTGGCGCGACGGCGCGCGGCGGCGGGCGCGAATGCCCAGCGCCCGCGCCAGCACGAAACCCGCGCCGATCGCCAGCAGCGCCGCGATCCAGAACGCGAAGCCCGATCCGCCCTCGATCTCCTGCGGCGGCGTCAGCGGGCGCGCCTCCGCTGCTCCGTCGGTTTCCACGGGCAACGCCGAGACCACCTCCACCCGTTGCGGCGGCGGCGTCAGCGTTCGCCGCCCGCCGGCGCCGATCACGACGATCGGCGGCAGCGCCGCCTCAAATGTCCCAACCTCGAACGCCGCCGTGCGCCAGACCACCAGCGTCAGGCCCGGCTCGACGAGCGCGAGCTCGGCCAGCGCGGCGTCGAGCCGCCCCAGCTCGGTCATCGCGGAATCCACTTCCACCCGCGCATCTTCCGCGTGGCGCACTTCGACGCGAAAGACGATCGGATCGCCGACCGTCGGCGGGCCGCCTTCCCCCGCCACGATTTCCACCGTCAGTTGCGCGTCTTCCTGCGCCGCCGCAAGCCCTCCCGCAAGCCCTGCGGCGGCGAGCGCCAGCGCGCTCATGAGCAGCATCAGCAACAATCTCACGGCCGACGCTGCCGCTCGCGCAGCAGAGCGAGCAGCGGCCCGCTCCAGTCGCGCTCCGCGTCGATCACCAGCGCGTCGACGCCGCAGCCGCGCAGCTGCGCCTCCAGCGCGGCGCGCTCCCGGCGCAGCGCCGCCGACTGCGCCTCAGCCAGCCCGGCGTCGGCCAGCAGTACCGCGCCCGACTCGCTGTCCGCCCACTGCGCGAGGCCGCTCGTGGGCAGCGCCGACTCGCCCCGATGCCGCACCGCGATCGCCACCACATCGTGCCGCCGCCCCAGCCGGCGCAGCGCCGCGCGCCAGACTTCGGGCGGCTCAGCGCTGGCGAAATCGGAGATGATCACCACGATCGCCCGCCGCCGCAAGAGCCGCTCCACGTAGTTGAACGCGCCCGCCAGGTCGGTGCCCGCGCCCGATTGCGTGAGCAGATCGCGGATGATTCGCTGGACATGCTGCGGGCGCGCGGACGGCGCGACGCCGTACTCGATCTGATCGCTGAAGGCGGCCGCGCCGACCTGGTCGTTGCTGCGCGCCGCCGCCAGACCGAGCGTCGCCGCGAGCTCCAGGCCCACATCGCGCACGCTGCGGCCCGGGCGGCCGAATGCCGTTGAGGCGCTCACGTCGACCAGCAGCAGCACGGTCTGCTCGCGCTCCTCGACGTAGCGGCGCACATACGGCGCGCGCAGCCGCG
Source organism: Dehalococcoidia bacterium (assembly GCA_965203165.1). Classification (GTDB taxonomy): domain Bacteria; phylum Chloroflexota; class Dehalococcoidia; order Bin125; family Bin125; genus CATQGW01. Next base: position 1,826,083 of record OZ241849.1, on the reverse strand, counting down.
CTGTCGCTTTCCAGTCGATGCTGCGCACATCGTCGCCCGGCGCGTAGGGGCGCACATCGGCGAACTCCAGCCCGCGCCCGCGAAAGGCGCTGCGGTACTCGCCGGCCAGCTGATCGCGCAGCACGCGGCGGGCGCGCAGCTCGATTTCGCCGACTCGCCGGCGCAGCGCGTCCCCGCGCAGCGGCGCGGGCTCCGCCGGCAGCGGCGGAAACAGCGCCGTCCGAAGCGATCGCAGCAGCTCTGCCGCCACTGTCCTCCTCCGACCCGCTTGCGACACTTATGACACTTACGGCAGCGGCACGCCGAGCAGCAGCCGCTCGATTACCGCGTCCGCCGTCACGGAGTCCGCCTCCGCTTCGTAGGTCAGCACCAGCCGATGGCGCAGCACATCCAGCGCCAGCGCCTTCACGTCGTCGGGCGTCGCGTAGTCGCGCCCTTCGATCAGAGCATGTGCCAGCGCCGCCTGGGCCAGCGCCGCGGTGGCGCGCGGCGACGCCCCGTGCGCGACGTAGCCGCCCAGCTCGCGCTCGATCCGCGCGGGCGAGCGGGAGGCGCGGCTCAGCTGCACCACGTAGTCGCGCAGCCGCGGCTCCATCCGCACCGCGCCGACCTCGCGCCGCAGCGCCAGCAGCGACGCCGTATCCATCACCGCCGACGGCTGCTGCTCCTCGCCGGCCAGCTGCCGATCCAGCACCTCCCGCTCCTCCCGTTCGCTGGGGTAGTCGACCACCACCTTGAGCATGAAGCGGTCCAGCTGCGCCTCCGGCAGTGGGTAGGTGCCCTCCTGCTCGATTGGATTCTGCGTGGCCAGCACGAGGAAGGGCTGGGGCAGCGGGAAGCTCTCGCCGCCGATGCTGACCTGTCGCTCCTGCATCGCCTCGAGCAGCGCCGACTGCACCTTGGCCGGCGCGCGGTTGACCTCGTCAGCCAGCAGCACGTTGGCGAAAACCGGCCCGCGCCGCACCTCGAAGCGCGACTCGGCCGCGTTGTAGATCTCGCTCCCCGTCAGGTCCGCCGGCAGCAGGTCGGGCGTGAACTGCACGCGCACGTAGGAGGCCCGCAGCGAGGCCGCCAGGGTTGAGACGGTGAGCGACTTGGCCAGGCCGGGCACGCCCTCGATCAGGCAGTGCCCGTCGCAGAGCAGCGCGACCAGCAGGCGCGTGATCAGCGCGTCCTGGCCGACGATCACCTTGCCGATCGCCGCCCGCAGCTCGCTCAGCCCACCCAACTGGCCGTCTTGCGACATCGACGCCTCCCGCCCGAACCGCCGTCGCAGTCTATCCGCGCCGCCTATCATGCCCCCACTGCGCGCTCGCCGCGCACCCAATTGAGGAAGAGCGGAAGGCTGCATCATGCGCTTCGGCGTCGCGATTGGAAACCTCGGCGCGTTCGGCGATCCGGCCGGCGTCGACGCCTGCATCGAGGTCGCCCAGGCGGCCGACCAACTCGGCTTCGACTCGGTCTGGACCAACGACCACATCGTCGTCCCGACCAACATCGAATCGCGCTATCCCTACAACGAGAGCGGCATCTTCCCCGCCTCGCCCGGGGTGCAGTGTTACGAGCCGCTGGTGATGATGAGCGCGCTGGCCGCCGCCACCGAGCAGGTGCAAATCGGCTGCTCCGTGCTGGTGATCCCTTACCGCCACCCCGCCGTTGTCGCCAAGATGCTGGCCGCCGCCGACCGCATTTCGGGCGGGCGGATCGTGCTCGGCGCGGGCGTCGGCTGGATGCGCGAGGAATTCGACGCGCTCGGCCTGCCGCCCGAGCACTTCGAGCACCGCGGCTCCGTGACCAACGAGTACCTGCGCGCGATGAAAGAGATGTGGACCAACTCCGGGCCCAGCTCGTTCCACGGCGAATACGTCGAATTTGAAAACGTCGGCGCGTACCCCAAGCCGGCGCAGGCGGGCGGCATCCCGATCGTGATCGGCGGCAACGGGATCAACGCCTGGCGGCGCGCCTCGCGCTGGGGCGACGGCTACCACGCGGCGTTCCAGCCAATCGATTCGCTCGCCTACGAGATCGAGGGCGTGCGCGAAACCTGCCGCCGTGACCGGCGCGATCCGGACGAGCTCGAAATCTCGATGCTCTCCGGCATCCGCCTGACCGAGGAAGCCTGGCCGGAAGACGAACGCCCGCTGCTCTGCGGCAACCCCGACGAGATTGCCGCCGACCTGCTCGCCCTGGGCAAGGTCGGCCTCGAACACCTCGTCGCCACCCCCACCGCGCGCGCCGACAGCCAACTCCAGCGGGTGCTCAACGGCATCGAGCTGATGGCCGCCGAAATCCTGCCCGCCTACCAGTAACACCCAAATAACGCCGCAAGCCCGGCCTGCGCAGATCAGTACAGGAGCCCGCCATGAAATTCGGCATTCCGATCGGCAACTTCGGCACCTTCGGCAAGTACGGCGACGCGGCCGATGTCGTCGCCGTCGCGCAGAACGCCGAAGCGCTCGGCTACGACTCCGTCTGGGTGCATGACCACATCTTCATGCCCGCCAAAATCGACTCGCGCTACCCCTATAACGAATCGGGCGTGGCCGGCTTCGCTTACCACCAGGACATCTACGACCCGCTGGCGATGATGGCCGCCGTCGCGGTGCGCACCGAGCGCGTGCAGATCGGCACCAGCGTGCTGATCATTCCCTACCGCGATCCGCTGCACCAGGCGCAGATGCTGGCCACGCTCGACCAGCTCTCGCACGGCCGAATCGTACTCGGCATCGGCGTCGGCTGGATGGAGGAAGAGTTCAATGCGCTCGGCCTCGCCGACCACTTCCCGATCCGCGGGCGCATCACCGACGAGTGGATGCGCCTCTGCATCGAAACCTGGACCGCCGAAGGGCCGACCTCGTTCGAGGGCGACTACTACGAATTCTCCGAGATGGGCGGGCTGGTCGGCTGCGTGCAGAAACCGCATATCCCAATCTGGGTCGGCGGCAAGGGCTCAATCGCCGCCCGCCGCGTCGCCCGTTACGGCTCCGGCTATCACACGATCACCTCAACGCCGGACGAAGTCGCCGCCGAAATCAAGCTCGTCCACGACGAAATGGAGCGCCAGGGCCGCGACCCGTCCCAAATCGAGGTCTCGATGCTCGGCCCGATGGTGCTGCTCGACGGCGACCCGGACAGCGTACGCGGCTTCCCTGCCGTAGCCGGCGGCGGCCACGACCAGATCATCGACACGCTCGGCCGATACCAGGACGCCGGCCTCGACCACGCCCTCACCCTGCCCGCCTACAGCACCCCCAACTGGGACATCACTCCCCAACAGCACCTCGAAGCCATGCAGGAGCTGGCAGAGGAGGTGATGCCGGCGCTGCGCTGAAACCGGGCGGGCGATCTACTCTTTTGGGCGGCGTTCCGAAAGCAGATCACGCCCAAGCACGAAGATCGTCACAGCCAGCGTCGCGGCGGCGTACGGCGCGACCGACCGGACGGTGGGCGCCTCGATCCATTGGGGCGAGGATGACAGCGCCGCGATGACCAAGCTGATCGCAATGATCACTCCAGCCATCACGGCGACTGTTCGCGCTGCGAGGAGACACCTACGACGCATCATGAGCCCCCGCTCACTCCACCATGCCCGCACAAAACAGATCCGTCATACCCGCGCTCGCCGCGGGTATCTCGCCGCGCCGAGCACCAAGCACCGTACCTGCCCCCAACATCTCTCTACGCCACCCCCGTGCTTCGTCATTTCTGCGCAGGCGGAATGGCGAGAGTGTGAACACGTCCTAACGGTAGAAGCGCTCGGGCTTCGTGGGGTCGTTGATCTGTTCGTCAAGGCGGTACTTCTTGCGCGCATAGTGCGCCAGCAGCGACACCACCACAGGGACGATACTAGCCCCCATCACAGGGTGAAAGCCACCGGCAACGAGGTACAGGATAGCTGAGACGAGCAGGGCGGAAACGAGCAGCGCAGCGAGATACCCAAACCACCTCACTGACGACGGAACACGCCGCGAAAGCGAAGAGCGGATGGTAGCCATAGAGTGCTCCAGCGGAACATTCGGCGCGCAACCTCAGCTGATCGTACCACGTTCTGACGATGCGGAGCCGCGTCGCGTGCGCAGCAACTGCCGGGGTTAGCCACACGCTTTCCGTGCGCCCAGCGGGTGTCGATCCACCGGCAGCCGGGGCAAAGTCAGCTCAGCGGCTTGCCCGGCTATCAGTCCGATCTGAAGCCGACTCGCGTTTCGCGCGTCGATAGCGCCAAGTGATGGTGATCAGCGCTCCAAACGCGCATGCGATACACGCGAGAAGGATCGTGCCGCCCGAGAGGCCCACGACGAGCCACCAGAAGGCGACCAGCGCGGCGCACACTGCGACTCCACCCACCACGTAGATGAACAGCCATCTTTTGAAGTCAGACATTGCCGCTCTGTCTGGTTTGGCGGGAGAGGCGGAATCACCTGTTTGCGCGCCGGCTCGTAGAATACTGAACTGCGCAGCGCTTTCTGCTGCTGCGCAACCGCCAAAGGAGGCCCGCCATGTCCGCGCCCGTCATCATCGAAGCTGCGATCAACGGCGGCACGCCCAAGTCGCGCAACCCCAACTCGCCCCGCACCGTCGAAGAAATCGCCGCCGAGTCCGTGCGCGCGGTCGACGCCGGAGCCGCAATCGTCCACAACCACAACGACGACGCGGTGATCGGCGAGAGCGCCCGCGTCCGGGCGGGCTGGCACGACCCGCAGCCCTACATCGACGCCTGGCGCGCCGCGCTCGACCAGCGCCCCGGCACGATCTTCTACCCCACCCAGGCGAGCGGCGGGCCGGGCACCGACATCGCCGTGCGGCTCAGCCACATCGCCGCGCTCGACGCCGCCGGCGTGCTGGGGCAGTCGCTGATCGACCCCGGCTCGGTCAATCTCGGCGGCGCCGACGCCGAGGGCCTGCCCAACGACAACGACGCCGTCTACATCAACACCTACCGCGACGCGCGCGGCATGTTCGCGCTGGCCAACCGACTCGGTCGCGGCGCGAGCATCTCAATCTTCGAGCCCGGCTTCCTGCGCGTGGTGCTCGCTTACCAGAAAAAGGGGCTGGTCCCGCCCGGCTCGCTGGTCAAGCTCTATTTCAGCGGCGGCGACCCGCTCGGCTTCGGCTTGCTGCCCAACGCCGCCTGCCTCGACGCCTATCTCTCAATGCTCGAGGGCACGGGGCTGGCCTGGTCCGTAGCGCTGCTCGGCGGCGATGTGGTCGAGCAGGGGCTGGCCCGCCTCGCGCTCGAACGCGGCGGCCACGTCCGCGTCGGCCTAGAAGACTACGCCGGCCCCCGCCAACCCACCAACACCGAACTGCTCGAAGAGCTGGTCGGCCTCTGCGACGAGCTCGGCCGCCCCATAGCAACCCCATCCGAAGCCCGCGCCCTGCTCGGCCTACCAAGCGCATAGCCGCCATCGCCCCTCCCCCCCCCCCCGCCATTCCCCCTCTCCCGCACCCCACCCAAAACCCCCTCCGTCATACCCGCGCGAAGTAGATCCGTCATACCCGCGCTTGCCGCGGGTATCTCGCCGCGCTGAGCGCCAAGCCCCTTGCCGCCGCTCAACCCCCACACGCCCACGCTCCCTCCCGTCACCCCCGCGCAAAACCCCCTCCGCCGCCCCCACGCAAAACCCCCTCCGCCGCCCCCGCGCAAAGCCACCTCCGCCGCCCCCGCGCAAAACCCCCTCCGCCGCCCCCACGCAAAACCACCTCCGTCATACCCGCGCGAAGTAGATCCGTCATACCCGCGCTTGCCGCGGGTATCTCGCCGCGCTGAGCGCCAAGCCCCTTGCCGCCGCTCAAACCCCACACGCCCACGCTCCCTCCCGCCACCCCCGCGCAAAACCCCCTCCGCCGCCCCCGCGCAAAACCCTCTCCGCCGCCCCCACGCAAAACCACCTCCGCCACCCCCGCGCAAAGCTACCTCCCGCCACCCCCACGCAAAACCCCCTCCGCCGCCCCCGCGCAAAACCCCCTCCGCCGCCCCCGCGCAAAACCCCCTCCGTCACCCCCACGCAAAACCCCCTCCGTCACCCCCACGCAAAACCCCCTCCGTCATACCCACGCAAAACCACCTCCGTCATACCCGCGCGAAGTAGATCCGTCATACCCGCGCGAAGTAGATCCGTCATACCCGCGCTTGCCGCGGGTATCTCGCCGCGCTGAGCGCCAAGCCCCTTGCCGCCGCTCAAACCCCACACGCCCACGCTCCCTCCCGCCACCCGAGCGCCAAACCCCGCACCCCCCCCCCCCGCTCAAGCGATATCCGAGCGCCGCCGGATCTGGGGGGCGGGAAGCGCCGAAACGCCCTAACGCATCTCCAGCAGCTGCACGAAATTCCCGTCCGGGTCCCGCAGCGTCGCGACCAGCCCGCCCCACGACTCCCGCTCCGGCGGGCGATGCACCTCCACCGACGCATCCGCCGCCAGCACCCGCGCGAACTCCGACTCCACATCGTCCACGAACAGGTTGATCTGAGCGCGCGCCGGTTCGCGCGTCGGCCCGCTGATCTCCGAGTGCTCGAGAATCCGAATGAAGCCCCCCGCCGCCTCGAAAACCGGATCCGCAAACCGCTCGACGCGCCGCAGGCCCAGCACCTCGCCGTAGAAACGCGCCAGCGCCGACGCCTGGTCCGTGCCCAGCATCACCGTCAGCTCGCGCACTTCCATCGCTCAGACCTCCAGCGCCAGACCGTCGCGCGCCACGATGATCTCGCCGTCGAACGCCGCGCCCGCCGCCGCCAACAGCTCCGGCTCCGTCTCGGTCGGCAGCAGGTGCGTGAGCACGAGACGCCGCACGCCCGCCGCCTGCGCAATCCGCCCCGCCTCCTCCGCCTGCGAGTGCGTCGCCGCAACCCCCGCCCGCATCGCCTCGCGCGCCCTGTCCGACATCCCGTTCCGCTCCGCCAGACGGTCGACCGCGCCGTGCGTGTACGCCTCGTGGATCAGCAGATCCGCCCCATCCGCGAGCGGCGCGAGCGCCTCCGGCGCGTAGCTCGTGTCGCCGCTGTAGACCAGCGCCCGCCCGCCCAGCTCGAAGCGACGCGCCAGGCATTCGAGATACGGCGCGTGCGGCACCTCGACCGAGCGCATCGCGAACGGCCCGATTTCACGCTCGTCGCCCGGCCGCGTCAGCTCCACCCCCACGCCGTCGAGCCACTCCTGCAGCTGCGGGCGCGTCGCGTTCTGCCGCGCGAACGCCACCGCCGACTCGATGTAGGCGTCGGTATCGCGCGGCCCGTAGACGCTCGGCGGCGGCCCCGAGCGCGCCAGCACGCGGCAGAACAGCTCGACGATGCCCATCGCGTGGTCGAAATGCAGGTGCGAATAGACCACCGCCGCCAGCCCGTCGGGGTCCAAATCCGCCTCCACCATCCGCTCCAGAAAGCCCGGCCCGCAATCCAGCAGCAGCCGCGCCCCGCCCCCGCTCAGGTGGATCGCCGAGCACGCCCGCTCCCGCGAAATCCCCCCGCCAGCCCCCGTCCCGCAAAACGTGATGCGCATCTGCCAGCCTCCCGCCTTGTTGATAGAGTACCGACTCCCATCGAGCGAACAAACGACCTATGCTGGCAGCACCGGCGCGGGATAACGGACCACCCCGACGCGCCGATTCTGTGCGCTAACGTTCCCTGCGAGGAGAGCGATGTCGAGGTTCGCCGAATTCTTCGCCGGAATTGGGCTCGTGCGCGAAGCAATCGAGCCACTCGGCTGGGAGTGCGTCTTCGCCAACGACATCGCGCCGGAGAAAGCGGAAATGTACGCGGCGCGGTTCGGCGAGCAAGACCTGCGCGTCGCGGATGTGGCCGACCTGACGCTGGCGGACCTGCCCCCGGCGCTCGATCTGCTCACCGCCACCTTCCCCTGCATCGATCTCTCGCTGGCCGGCAACCGGCGCGGCTTGGCCGGCGAGCACTCGGGCGTCATCTGGCCGTTCCTGGACCTGGTCGGCGAGGTGTGCCGTCAGCGCGAGGCTCCCGGCGCGCTGCTCTTTGAGAACGTGACAGGTCTGCTCACATCGCACGGCGGCGGCGACCTGCGCGACATCTGCGATCGCGTGGGCCGCCTCGGCTACGCGCTCGACATCGTCGTGGTCGATGCGCGCTGGTTCGTCCCGCAGAGCCGCCCCCGGCTGTTCGCGATCGCCGTGCGCGACGATCTCCTCGATCAACGCCTCCCTCCAACGGACGAAGCGACGCCGCTGCGGCCGCCGACAGTGCGCCGCTTTCAGGCCGCGCATCGCGATCTGCCCCTCGTTGAATTGCCCTTGCCCTCGCTGCCGCCCAATCGACGCGGAACCCTCTCCTCCATTCTCGCGGATGTGCGGCCGGACGCCGACGACTGGTGGCCGCAGGAGCAGGTAGATGCGCTCGTCGAGGGCATGATGCCCGCGCACCGCGCCCGCGTGGATGATCTGCTCGGCGGCGCGCGCGGCGGCGTCGCCACGATGTTTCGCCGCGTCCGTAAAGGGCGCACGGTGGGGGAGGTGCGCGGCGATCGCATGGCCGGCTGCCTGCGCACCCCGCAGGGCGGCAGCAGCGTGCAGTTCCTGATCGATGCCCGCGATGGCGCGGTGCGCATCCGCCCGTTGACCGCCCGCGAGTACGCGCGTCTCCAGGGGGCCATGGGCTTCCCAATCCGCGTCGGCGAGCGGCAGGCCAAGCTGGGCTTCGGCGACGCTGTTTGCGTCCCCGCCGTGCGCTGGCTGGTCGATCACGCGCTCGGATTCCTTATCGAGCAGACTCCAGTCCCCGCCAACACGCAGCTTCGATTCGCCGACCGACAGCAGGGCGCATATGCCGCCGGCGACTGATCTCGCGACTGATCCCGCGCCTCAGACGCCGCGGCGCGACACCCTTTCCGAGGCGGAGCGCTCGGAGGTCATGCGCCGCATCCGCCGCAAAGACACGCGCCCGGAGCTCGAGCTCCGCCGCGAACTCACCAGGCGCGGGTTTCGCTATCGAATCGACTACTCCCGCGCCGCCGGGCGACCGGATGTCGCGCTGGTCGGGCGCAAGATCGCGATCTTCGTCGACGGTGAATTCTGGCACGGCAAGAAGCACAGCGCGGCGCGAATCGCCGAGATGTCGGAGTACTGGCAGCGCAAAATCCGCCGCAACGTCGAGCGCGACATCGCCGTGAACCGCGAGCTGACCGCGGCCGGCTGGACCGTGATCCGGGTGACCGATCGCGCAATCGCCAGGCACCTCGAAAAGGTCGCCGACTTCATCCAGCGCGCCGCCGCAGACCGCTATCGAGGCCGCCGCGCAGCGGGCATCGAACTGCACAGGCCGTAGCTATGCCGCTTCCTGATTCGCTCGATGTCGAAGCTGCCATCGTCTATTTCGACGCGTTCATGTACGGACCGCTGCAAAGCCGCGCTCGGCTCTTCCGACGTCGCGGACTCAAGCCTCGCGTGGTGATGTCCGAGGATTGGGAGGTTTTCTCCGCCATCCTCCTCCGAGATCCCGGCCGATCGACACCGAGCGGACCCGACCTGGCTGACTACGAAGTGAAGTCGGCCGTCTACGGCAACGCATTCGAGTATCAGTATCACCGGAGATCGTGGAGAGACAAGCTGGCCGCCGACCGCCGTTCGGGCCACATCTTCATCTCGCACCGCGATGATCTGGCGTTTGTCGAAGTTCGCGTCGTTGACGGAGCGGCGCTTGCCGAATTCTTCGACGCTTGGGAAGCGGAGAATCCCTATGCGGAAGCGGGGCGGCAGCGCTTCCGAAAGTCCGTGCCGTTCCAGTGGGTTGAAGAACACGCCACGCTCTTGTTGCGAATCGAAGAAGGCGAGGTGACGTTCGAGCTCAGCGGGCGCGCAGACGCCTGACGGGTAGCATCTCTCCATGCCCCCGCTCCACGACATCCGCGTCATCGACCACGGCCACGTCTGGGCTGGCCCTCTGCTCGGCATGATGATGGCCGACCTCGGCGCCGAAGTGATCAAAGTCGGCCCGCCCCACCGACAGTCCGGCGTCTCGATGGGTGGGCGGCAATCCCCCGTCGGCTCGCTTGGCGGCGACCGCGGCTCTACCGCGCCCGACGACCCCCGCGCCTTCCACGGGCTCGACCGCGGCAAACTCAGCATCGCCATCCACCTCGGCGACCCCCGCGGCGTCGCCCTCTACAAGCGCCTGATCGCCGTCTCCGACATCGTCTTCGACAACTTCTCGCCCCGCGTCATGCCCTCGCTCGGGCTCGACTACCCCGCGCTCAGCGCCGTCAACCCGCGCCTCATCATGGCCTCCCTCTCCGCCGCCGGCGCGACCCCCGGCCCCTGGCGCGACCTCGTCACCTACGGACCCTCGCTCGCCGCGCTCTACGGACTCAAGAGCCTGCTCGGCTACGCCGGCGACCCCCAGCCGCGCGAAGACACCGCCGACCTCGACCCAACCGCCGCCGGCCACGCCTTCATCGCCGTGCTGGCCGCGCTCGAACACCGCGAGCGCACCGGCGAGGGGCAATTCATCGACCTCGCGCAGGGCGAAGCGACGCTCCAGCGCGCCGCCGAGCCGCTGATGGACTACCTGCTCAACGGGCGCGACGCGGGCCCGCAGGGCAACCGCTCCGCCGGACTCGCGCCCCACGGCGTCTACCCCGCGGCCGGCGACGACGCCTGGCTGGCGATCGTCGTGCGCGATGACGACGAGTGGTCCCGCCTGCGCGAACTCGCCGCCGGCGCGCTCGACGACCCGCGCTGGGAGCGCGCGCTGCACCGCCTGCGCGATCAGGACGCGCTCGACGAAGTGCTCGCCGCCTGGACCCGCGGGCAGGACGCCGCCGAACTCGCCGAGCGCCTCCAGGCCGCCGGCCTGCCCGCCTTCCCTATGATGAGCCCCATCGACCTGCTCACCGACCCCGATTTCGCCGCGCTCAACGCCGCCGCCATCGATCTCTCCGCCGAAGCCGCCGCCCCCGTGCGCGACGGCGCGCTCTACGTCGGCGCGCCCTGGAAAATGCAGCGCACCCCCGCCGCCCTGCGCGCCCCCACCCCCAACCGCGGCGAGCACGACGACTACGTCTACGGCGAACTGCTCAACCTCACCCCCACCGAGCGCGCCGATCTCCGCGCCGCCGGCGTCATCTGACGGGGGCGCGACAAACCCGCTCGAAATTTGCTAGGTTGCACACATTGACGCGGGCGCACCCTGCGCCCAGACGAGGAGACCGCAAATGGTGACCGAAGCGAAACTGTCCGAACTGCAACTCGAACCGGAGGTGCCCGAACTCGACCTCTCCTGGCTCAACCTCGACACCGAGTGGGGCGTGCAGTCCGAACCCGGCCGCAAGGGGCTCACCCTGCAGCAGATCAACGACTCCGTCTACGGCGAAATCCCCGCCACCGCGGCCGACCACACCGCCCGACCGCGCGGCGCCGCCACGCCCACCCAGTCGCCCCGCATGGGCTACGTGATCGGCGAGGCCACCGAAACCTTCTCCGACTCCGCCGCCCTGCTCTACGACGAAGCCGTCTCGCGCCAGTGGTCCTCCGCCAGCGACATCCCCTGGGACACGCTCGACGAACTGCCCGAGGACATCGAGCGCGCCATGGCCCAACTCTGCACCTCGCTGACCGAGGTCGAGTTCATCGCCGGCGACGTGCCCGGCAAGTGGCTGCCCCGCATCGCCGCAGACCACTACGAGTCCGGACTCTTCCTGATGTCGCAGGTGATGGACGAGGCGCGCCACACCGATGTCTTCCGCAAGCGCGCCCTGGCCAACGGCGGCGGCCTGCTGCTGCAGGGCGGCGGCGGCGGCCTGCGCCAGATCCTCGAAGCCGAGGACTTCACCCAGATGTCCTCCATGCTCCACATCCTCGGCGAAGGCTTCGTCCAGTCCCTCTTCCGCCTCGGCGAGCTGATCGCTCACAACGAGGCCGAAAAGCGCATCTTCCGCCTCGCCGCGCAGGACGAGTCGCGCCATGTCGCCTTCGGCGTCACCCACCTCAAGTACACCCTCGAAAACGACCCCGACAAGGCCGAAGAGGTCCACTGGACCCTCGACATGTTCGAGAACACCCTGGTCGACCCCGATCAGGCCAACCCCGGCCTGGCCGGCGCGCTGGTCTACCTGCTCGGCGACGGCGATGTCGACGAGGGCTGGCGGCTCTTCTGGCACGTGCGCCGCAAGCAGGTGCTCGAATACCTGCACCGCCTCGATGTCGCCGGCCTCGGCGGGCGCCACGAGACCGGACGCCTCCACCCGGCCCTGGCCGGCGCAATCGAGGACAACTAGCGCAGGACGCGCAAAGACGGCGCGCGAGCGCCGGGGGCGGCGGGCAGCAGCATGAGCGACGCAGTCGAAACCAAAGACGTCATCGCCGCCGCCAGCGAGCGGCTCGAAGCCTCCGGGTTGCCCTCGGAGTGGCTCACCGTGCCCGTCCACTGGGGCGTCAAAGCGAAAGAGCAGGCCGACCCCGACAAGGGCGGCCTGCGCTTCTCCCTGCTCAATGTCGACGTCTACGGCGAGGTGCCCGAGCGCTGGGACAACAACACCGAAATCCCCCGTGGCGCAATCCCCGACACCCGCACCGAGCAGATGGGCTACTCGATCTTCGACAAGTCCGAAGTCTGGTCCGACCTCTGCGCCGACCTCTACGAGGACGCCATCCAGGAGCGCTGGAACTCCTCCACCGAAATTCCCTGGGACGAGCTCAAGCCGCTCAACGCCGACATCGAGCGCGCCATCTGCCAAATCGCGACCCTGCTCTCCGAGTACGGCTGGGCCAAAGCCCAGACCACCGGACGCTGGCTGCAGGAAATCTCCTACGGCTTCATCGAGGTCAAGCTCTTCCTCGGCGCCGTCGTCTTCGACTCCGCGCGGCTCTACGAGGTCTGGCGCAAGCGCGCCCTGGCCAACGGCGGCGGACTGGGCCGCGGCGGGCGCAACTGGAAGCTGCTGCCCATCGTCCAGTCCTACACCTTCTCCGAGTTCGCCGTCGCCTCGCTCATGCACGACTCCATGCTGCTCGCGCTGCTCCGCGAGGGCGAAGGACTCTCCCAGAACGCCGCAGAGCGCGAAATCTTCCGCCGCTGCGCGCAGGACATCGAGCGCCACCTCCGCTACTGGGTCGACCACATCCGCTACCTGATGCTCAAAGAGCCGCTCCGCCGCGAGGAAATCCACCGCTACCTCAACAAGGCCGAGTGGTACCTCGCCCAGGACCAGGACGACACGCTCTACTCCGCCCTGGCCGTAGTCATGGCCGAAGGCCGCGAGCAAGCCGAAGAAGCGATGGTCGACGTAGCCGCGCTGCGCAAAGCCCAGGTCGAGCTCTACCTCGACCACCTCGACCAGTGCCACCTGAGCGACCGCCGCGACCGCCTCAGCGACCCCCTCCGCCGCTGGGCCGCCATCCCCATCCCCACCCCCGAAGAAAAAATCCCCGTCTAACCCGCCCCCACACCCATACGCGACAAGCTCCGTCATTCCTGCGCAGGCAGGAACCCGCGCCCCCTTCCCGTCATTCCTGCGCAGGCAGGAACCTGCGCACCCCCCTTCTCGTCATTCCTGCGCAGGCAGGAACCTGCGCACCCCCCTTCTCGTCATTCCTGCGCAGGCAGGAACCCGCGCACCACCCCGCGCCATTCCCTACCTCCCCTCCCGCCACCCCCGCGCCCCCTTCCCGTCATTCCTGCGCCCCCCTCTCGTCATTCCTGCGCAGGCAGGAACCCACCCCTCTCCCCTCACGCATACCCACCTCACACACACCACCCACCCCTTCCCCAATTCATCCCTCCCCCCTAAAAGGGGGGAGGTTAGGTGGGGGGTGGGAGGCCCCGAGCGTCCACCAGCGGCCGAGCGGCACCCCGCACCCTCCAAGACGCATCCACACTTCCGTCATTCCTGCGCCCCTCCGTCATTCCTGCGCAGGCAGGAACCCGCACTCGCCGCAGCTATGACGAAAGCGCCCCACTGGTGTAAAGTGACACCCGTGAACCACGCCGCCAACCTCCCGACCACCGCCCAACGCGCGCGCCGCGCGGCGGCGGCGCTTACCCGATTCGGGGGGGGGGGGGGGACGTAAACCGCTCCCGATCGCCCTCGCGATCGCCGCGCTCCTGCTCGCCGCCCTGACCCTAGCCCAGGCCGCCACCCCCACATCCCCCAGCCGCTACCTCGCGCTAGACGCAGGCGGCGAGCACCAATGCACCCTCCGCGCCGACGGCCTAATCCGCTGCTGGGGCGGCAACCAGGCAGACCTGCGCGACATCCCCGAAGGCCGCTACACGGCGGTGAGCGCCGGCGACTGGCACAACTGCGCCATCCGCCAAGAAGACGACGGAGTCGCCTGCTGGGGCGCAGATCAGAACGCGCCGTCAGGCGCGTTCGTTGATGTGGCGGTGGGCTGGCAGTTCGCCTGCGCCATCCGCGAAAGCGACAGCGAGCTCGAATGCTGGGGAACCAACAGCTTCGGCCGCAGCGTGCTCGACTACGGCCAGGCCGACCCGCCCGACGGCGAGTTCGCCTCCGTCAGCGCCGGCTACCTACACGCCTGCGGACTGCGAACGACAGGAGAAATCACCTGCTGGGGCCGCGGCAGCCTTGGGCGCACTGATGCGCCCGATGGCGTCTTCACGCAAATCAGCGTGGGGACGACGCACTCCTGCGGACTGCGCGAGAGTGGCGCGGTGGAGTGCTGGGGGCTAAACAACTTCGGGCAGTTGGACGCGCCGTCGGATGTCTTCACGCAAATCAGCGCGGGCGCGTGGCACTCGTGCGGATTGCGAGAGTCGGGCGCAATCGACTGCTGGGGCGACGATCGCTACGACCAATCCAACGCCCCATCCGGACGCTATATCGCAGTGAGCGCAGGAATGCGCCACACCTGCGCCCTAAGCCGTGCGAGCGCGAGGTGCTGGGGTGGGCAGGATGATCGCCTGCCTGAGCTGATTGCGGAGCTCGCGCCGACGAGCGCCACCCGGACCGTTGCGGATACCTCAAGCGAAGACGAGGGCGACACGACGCCGGAGCCACCGACGCCGACGCCAACCCCCACACCCACACCGACCCCAACCACCTTCACCGCGCTCAGCGCCGGCGACGCGCACAGCTGCGCGCGGCGCAGCACCGGCACGCTCGCCTGTTGGGGCGATACTGGAGACGGCCGGACCAGCCCGCCGTCGGGCTCCGACTTCACCGCGCTGGCCGCCGGAGGCTTCCATAGTTGCGCGCTGCGCAGCAGCGGCGCGATCATCTGTTGGGGTTCCAACGCCGGCAACCGCGCCACGCCGCCGGCCAGCGGCAGCTTCAGCGCGGTCGCCGCGGGCAGGGAGCATTCCTGCGCGCTGAGCAGCGCGGGCGCGATCTCCTGCTGGGGTAACAACACCTTCAGCCAGAGCACGCCGCCCACGGGCACGTTCAGCGCCATCTCGCTGGGCAACTATCACGGCTGCGCTTTGAACAGCACGGGCGCGATCTCCTGCTGGGGGCTGAGCAACAACGGCCGCACCACGCCGCCATCGGGCTCATTCAGCGCAATCAGTGTAGGCGGCCAGCACGGCTGCGCGCTGAGCAGCAGCGGCATGATCTCCTGCTGGGGCCAGGGCGCAAGCAGTCAAACCACTGTTACCTCCGGTACGTACACCGCCGTCAGCGCGGGCGGCGCGCACACTTGCGGCCTCACTAGCGCCGGCGCAATCGTCTGCTGGGGCCTCAACAATCAAGGCCAGACCACGGTCACCGCGGGAACGTACACGGCGGTGAGCGCAGGCGGCGATTTCACCTGCGGCCTGAAGACCGACGGCACAATCGCCTGTTGGGGCAACAGCGCCAGCAACCGCCTCATGGCCCCGTCGCCCTAGTCCCCCCTCTCCGTCACACCCGCGCGCCCCCCTCGTCATTCCTGCGCAGGCAGGAACCCGCGCGCCCCATCTCCGTCGTTCCTGCGCCCCCTCCGTCATTCCTGCGCAGGCAGGAACCCGCGCCCCCCTCTCGTCATTCCTGCGCCCCCCTCCGTCATTCCTGCGCAGGCAGGAACCCACCCACCCCCATACCCCATCCTTCCCCAATTCATCCCTCCCCCCTCTCAGGGGGGAGGTTAGGTGGGGGGTGAGCGGCCACGAGCCAACCCCAACAGTCGTACCGCGCTCCGACACAGCTTGGGCCAGCCGTCAGGATGCTGGGCTGTGCAGGGCGCCGGGAGACCGCCCGGATTCCTGCCTGCGCAGGAATGACGGAAGAGGGGCGGAGGAATGACGGAAGAAGCCCCCACTACCCAACTACCCCACAGGCGGCTCATTCCGATACCGCAACCACTCCTCATAGACCGCCTCGGCGAACTCGCACACATACGGCTTGATTTGCTCCCACCGCTCATCGCTCTCGATCACAATCGCCTGACCCCCATGCGGCCATTCGCTCAGCGCCACGCGCTCCGCCAGCGCCGCGTAGGCCTCAGTATGGCGCTGCTCAGTAATCGTCCCCAGGCTGATCTCCACTACGCCTTCAGACCGATACCCGGCAAAGACGCCGAAGTAGGGGCGAGGCCCGCGAACACCGCCGGCCCCGATGCTGCTCAGCTGCAAGCTGACTCCGTTGGCTCTCGCGTCCTCAAAGACGCCGGTCGGCATTCGCTCGCGCAGCGCGGCGCGCACCGCTTCGAAGCGTCCTCTCACCCCACTCTGATCGAGATATTCGTCAAGCAGACGTCGGCGCTCCTCAATAATCGGCCGCGCCGCGCCCGTAGGCGTCGAAACATCGCGCTGCACCGGCAGCTGGCGCGCCAGCAGCGTCGCCTCCCCATCGCGGAAGCCATGAAACGTGATCACCTCGATATCGTGCGGACCCTCGCCAATGAATCGCGCAATACGCAGCGCCGTTTCGTCGACGCCCAGCCCGACCAGCACCATCCGCGCCGGCAGCAGCCGCTGGAGATCGCCGAACCGATCCTCATACCAGGCGGCGAAATCCTCGATTCGCCGCACCCCGCCCTCGCCCGACCGCGCGCCGATGTGCTCCGCGAGCTCGCCGGGATCCTTCTCCGCCAGCGCCGAAGCGTAGTCCAACACCTGCGTAACAGCGTCGCGCCCGAGCGTGCCGCGTTTGAGCTCGTAGATCACCAGCCGACCGTCGGCGTCGACCGCCAACAGATCGAGCCAACCGCCCGCCGCCGGCGTCTGCCGACCGACCAACTCGATCCCGCCATCCAGCAGCTCCGGGTGGGCCACCAGGATGTCCTCAAGCTGTAACTCCGTTTCCAGCTGCGCAACGGAGTCCAGCGGCGCAAGCTCCCGCTCGGAGCCGATCTTCCACAGGTTAATCTCGTCCACAGCCGCCTCTCTTCCAACTCATAACGCGCTTCTCCACCTCCTACGCCAGACACCGCAACGGCTGCCCGCCGTTGTACTCCAGCATCTCCCCGAACGCCGCCGCCGTATCGATCGCCGCGCCCCGCGGCTCCCCGCGCAACTCGCTGTACGCGCGGTGCAGATTGCCCACAATCCGCTCGCTGTCCGTCCACTCCCCGAAGCGCCCCAAATCCAGCTCCCGCGCCACCTCCAGCGGCGCCGCCCCGGCCTCGAAACCCGCCTTCGCCGACCCCTGCACGAAGCGCAGATAGTCCGCCACATCATCGAGTACTTCCGGCCCCGCGACCGGCCCGTGGCCCGGCACGATCGTCTCCGCGCCCAGCGCGCGCACCCGATCAAGCGCCTCCAGCCAGCCCGCCACCGAGCCCATCAGCGCAAACGGCGTGCCCCGGTGAAACACGATGTCGCCCGCGATTACCACCTTCCGCTCCGGCAGCCAGACCACCACATCGGTGTTCGTATGCGCCGGCGAAACGTAGATCAACTCCAGCTCCAGCTCGCCCGCGTACAGCGAGAGCCGATCCTCGAACGTCAGCGACGGCGCGACCACCTCGACCGCGCCCCACTCCACCGAGGGAAACATCTGCCGGGCCCGCGCCGGCAACTCCGGCGCGTCGTGCAGTATCTCCGCGCGGCAGTTGGTATGGCCCACGATCACCGCATCCTCGGCGAAGAGGTAGTTACCGAAAGTGTGGTCGAGGTGCGCGTGCGTATTGACCAGCGTCCGCACCGGCTGCTCCGAAAGCCGCCCGATCGCCTCGCGGAACAGCCGCGTGCGCCGCTCCGTCGCGCACGCATCGATCGCAATCACCTGATCCGCCGCCGCGACGAACGCCGGGTTATTCAAACACCACGATCCGTCGTGCTGAATGTACGCGAAAACGCCAGCCGAAACCTCCACGACCTCCGGCTCGGGCAGCTGCGCGTCCGCGGGAATTTGTTCCGTGCTCATCGTGCTCTCCTCACTCCGCTTCCGCGGCGTTGGCCGCTTCGAGAAAGTCGTACTCGTCCATAATCCGCTGATGACGCGCCGCGACCTGCGTGCGCGTTTCCGGATGCGTCAGCACCAGCCGCCGCCCCGCCTGCATCCCCCGCACCGCGATCCGCCCCGCCTCTTCCGGATCCATCCCCCGCGAAAGGCCCGAACCGCCGCTGCCGAACACCGCAGCGTCGTTGGGCCCGCCGTAATCATCGGGCCGGTTGCGCCCCGCGACGCCGATCTTGGTCTGCACCCCGCCCGGGCACAGCGCCGAAACGCCGATCCCCTCCGCCGCCAACTCGTCGTGCAGCACATCCGCGTAGGCCACCACCGCGTGCTTGCTCGCGCTGTAGATGCCAATCGGCGCCGCCTCGTTGGGCCGCAGACCCGCCACCGACGCCGTGATCAGAATGTGCGCCTCGGGCGCTCGGCGGCGCAGCGCCGGCAGACACGCCCGCACCCCACGCGCCACGCCGAACAGGTTCACGCCGAATGTCCACTGCCAGTCCGCCTCCGTCGCCTCGCTGAGCAGCTCCGCGCTGAGCACGCCCGCGTTGAGGCAGACGATGTGCAAGCCGCCCCACTCGGCCTCGACCCGCTCCGCCAGTGCCCGCTGCGCCGCCTCGTCCGTCACATCGAGCCGCACGCCGAACGCCTCGACCTCCAGCGCCGCAACCTCCCGCGCGACCGCCGCCGCCGTGTCGCCCTCGACATCCGCCAGCGCCACGTTCACGCCCTCGCGCGCCAGCGCCAGCGCGATGCCGCGCCCAATCCCGCTGCCCGCGCCCGTCACCAGCGCCGCCTTGCCGCTCAACTCGTCCATCTCGCGCCTCCCTCGCATATCGCCGCTCCGCACAGTCTAGGTATCCTCGCGCACAATGACCGAAACGACGCCAGACACCACGCCAGACACCGCGCCGCCCCGCGCGCTCGAGGGCTTCCGCGTCCTCGAAGACGGCGGCGGCATCGCCGCCGCCTACGCCGGCAAGCTGCTCGCCGACCTCGGCGCGGACGTGATCAAGGTCGAGCCGCCCGGCCGCGGCGACCCAATCCGCCGCCGCGGCCCCTTCCCCGCCGACCAACCTCACCGCGAGCTGGGCGGATTGCATCTCTTCCTCGATACCAACAAGCGCAGCGTCGCCCTCGACCTGCAAACCGCCGCCGGCCGCCGACTCTTCCGCCAACTCGCCGCGACCTCCGAAGCCGTGATTACGACACGCCCCATCCGCGAACAGCGCGAACTCAACCTCAGCTGGGACGACCTCGCCGCCGCTCACCCCAACCTGGTAACAGTCTCGATTACCACGTTCGGCGTCGGCACCCGGCGGCAGGACTGGCAGGCGTCTTCGCTCACCACCTCAATGGCCTCCGGCATCTCCTACCGCATCGGCGACCCCGACAAAGCGCCGCTCGGCCTGCCCTACGACGCCCCGCTCTACCAGGGCGGCATCCACGGCGCGATCGCCGCCCTGCTCGGACGCCGCGCCGCCCGCCGGGATGACGGCAAAAATGGCGGCCAGTACATCTGGCTCTCGATCGTCGATATCGTCGGTTCCGTCATGGCCGGCGCGGGCGTCGCCGCCTACGTCTTCACCGGCCAATCGCGCGGACGCGCCGGCGTGCGCATGAACGCCTTCTACCCCTGGCAAGTCACGCCCGTCAAAGATGGTTACTTCGAGGTCATCACAATGGTCGACGACCAGTGGAACCGCTTCCTCGACCTGCTCGGCAGCCCCGAATGGCGCAACGACGAGCGCCTCGAAAACCGCTGGCTCGCCTTCCAACACGCCGACGCCCTCGACGCCCTCTGGCACCCCTGGATGCGCGAGCGCGCCAAATCCGAACTCTGGCAACAATTCAGCGAAAACCGCATCTCCTTCCAACCCGTCCACACCATCGCCGAAGTCGCCGAATCCAACCACCTAAAAGCCAGAGACTTCTGGACCGCAACAACCCCCCAAAACACCCCAAACCCAATCCCCCTCCCCGGCGCCCCCTACAAGCTCTCAATCACCCCCTGGCAAATCCAACGCCCCCCACCCCAACTGGGCCAGCACACCGCCGAGATCCTCCATGAAACGATCACCACAGACGCCGCAAAACTCCGCCGCGCCAACCTGGCCTAGCGCCGCTTAAGCTCTGCCCACCCGCCCCCGCCCCCCAATTCATCCCTCCCCCCTTCTAGGGGGGGGTTAGGTGGGGGGTGGGAGCCCCGAGCCACCACCAACGCCCGCCACCGCCACCCACACACAAGAATGACGAAGCAGGCCGCGCGAACACATCCTAGCCGCCCGTGACGCCGAGCGCCAGCTCAAACCACAACAGCGCTGCTTCCCCATCCTTGCGGACGACTTCGCTCACCGTGCGGTTGTGACGGATCGCATTGCGCAGATCGCCGAGCTGCCCGAACCGCTGTTGGACCTGCTGCTTGTTGTTGAACACTGGCGCAAAGAGATCCCACACCGCTTTGCTGACGATGAGGTCTTCCAGCTCGCGCAGATCGGCATACTCGAGTCGACGCCGGAGGCTGTTGAAGACGCTTTGATCCAAGCCTGGCTGCTTGCGCAGCTGCTGGTCGATTCGCTCCTGCACCTTCTGTTGAATGTGCTGAGGCACTTGGTCCGGGTCATCATTCAGCTTGGCGCTGATGAGCTCTCGCGCCGTGAGTTCGACTCGCTCAACGCGAGCGTCCAAATCGCGCAGGTCGGGCGAAAGGTCAAGCTGGCCCTTGATCAACAGCGTGCTGATTGCCTGGAGGATCAACCGCTGCCGCTCCGACAGGAACTCGTCGTAGTCGTCTTTTCCGAACGACTTTCGGCGCAGGATGTCAAACGCCGCATCGGAAATCAGATGCGTTCGCAGCGTTTCCCGCACGGCGGCCTCGCCGGCCCGCTCGATCCAGATAGGCAGATACTCGTTCGGGTGCCTGCTGCCGATGATGTCCCGATTCGTCTCTGTAGACAGCGGGGCGCGGTTGAGAACCGAATCGATCTGGCTGCCGAGACCGTTGGCGCGCCCCCAGGACTTCGGCACGATGTGATGCGAGTCGACATCGTCGGGCTGTGGCGGTGCGTTGGAGACCCAATCGCGCGCGCCGTTAATGACGAGGAGGTTGAGCACGCCCTTGTAGATCGCGGAACCCGGCCGCGTCTCCGTGCGGAAATCAAGGCCCTTCAGACGCTCTGAAAATTCCGCGATCGGGTCCGGTTCCGCATCGTCGTCCTCAATCCATTGCCTCAGGGCGAGCACATCGCGCGCCGCCGTGGACTCGACCGAGCCGGAGTACCGATTCGTGAACACGCTGGCCCAGTACCAGTCGCGGACCTTCCGTACAGCCGTGAGCCGCTCGGCTTCGGGTGCCGAATTTGCGATGTGCAGCGCCGCGCAGAACGCAGGCACGATCGATGTGTACGGGAGGAGGGCAGGGGAAATCGCTCCGAAGTCCTGGGGGTGGCTGAGCCGCGCGATCCCTGTCTTGACGATCTCGACCGCTTCCGACCAGCGGCGTTTGAAATCGTCGGCATCCGACACCAACACTTCATCGGCGCTGGAGCCATCCGGCTTGCGAATCCGCCGCTTCTCACCCGGGAGGAGGTGGTACAGGTACTTCGGTGAGCAGTAGTTCTGCGCCAGAATCGACATCACTTGCAGCACGTAGACATCCGAGCGGCTGGAGCTGATGAACTCCAGATCTGGGGCGATCTCGCGCCACATGTCCTTGAGCCGTACCTCTTTCGGCCGCAGCAGCGCGTTCATCAGATCGAAGATGTCGAGTCGAATGCCGCGGCTGTTGATCCGCGTGAACGTGTCGCAGATCTTGTCGATCTCGAGATACTGGTCGAGCTCGATGTAGGCGATTTGGTAATCGCTCAGCATCTCTTGCAGATGCGCGTAGAACTCGCGACCTTGCTCTATGCTGCGTTCCGCCTTGACGAGTTCGCCGTCGTTGTCGGTGGAAATCGCGTCGGCGCGTCTTGTCGTCCAGAACTGTTCGTAGCCCTGGAACCACTCGGGAATTGCGAAGGGTCCCGAATCGCCAACCGTCGCGAGCGGGAACATGTGCTGAGCAAACTGTGCCTCGCGATCGGCGAGCAGGTTTGTGCCCCGGCGCGTCCAGTCGTAGACGAATGCCTCGTCGGGCTCGTCATCCACCCACTTGTCGATGCGAATGAAGTAGAGGTACCGGACCTTCCTGTTTGGTGCGGCGTTCGGTGGTGCCATGAAGGCGTAGTACATCGCCGAAAGGCGCTGCTGTCCGTCCAACACGATGTGTTCTTTGTCGCCCCCGTTTTCGCCTTGGAAGCCCTCGAGTGGTGTGCATGCCAGCGCCGTGAACGTTTCGCCGTGACCCTTCCAAAGGAGCAGGCTACCGATGTAGTAGTCCAGAAAGAGCGACCGCATCAGCTCCAGGATGTCCTTCGGCTCCCACTCGAACTCCCGCTGGAAGTCGGGAATCACGAACCGCCCCTCGCGCAGACGCGAGATCAAGCTCTGCAGCGAGAGGTGGTCGGGCTTCGGCGCGTTCTTCATCTCGACTCAGCCTTTCGCGCTGGCCTATCGCCAGCATAGCGGACCGCCGCCGTTCGGTCTACCCCCATCACCCCAGCAACCCCCGCACCACCGACTCCACCGCATCCACATGACGCGCCGCCAAATCCACATCCACCGCACGCTCGAACGTATCCATCGGGCTGTGAAAATACGGATGACCGCCCAGCAGCGAAACATACCGCCCGCCCACCTCCGCGATATTCCGCGCCTCGCCGTAACCCGAACGACCCACCGCAAGCGCCTCCCGCTCAATCCCCGCAGACCCCAACGCCGCCTGCGCCAGCCCCATCAACTCCGCATCCGAAGCCGCCAGCCGCGCCGTCCCCCGCTTCGCCCCAATCGACGCACCCAAATGCACCCACGCCGCCACCTCCGTAACACCATCCTCCAGCGACTCGAGATACGCCTCCAGCCCCAAATGATGCAGCTCATGCCCGCTGCTAGCGACCAACCGCAGCCCGCGCCGCGGACGCTCCCCGCCCGCAATCCGTTCCGCCACCGCCAGCCACACCGCAATCCCGCCCCCGCGCTCCGCCGCGCACGTAAACCAGCCCGACTTCGGCGTAATCAGCGCTACCGGCGCAGCCTCCCCATCCGCTCCCGCAATCTCCGCCACCACATTGCGCGTCTCCACCACCTCGCGCCGACCCTCGACGACCACCGTCGCCTCCTCCGACCAATCGATGCCGTCCTCCGCGTCTTCGGCCGCGACCTGTAACACCGGCAAATCAATCGGATCCCACGGACGCTCCGCATTGCGCAGCACCGGGCGCCCGTGCTCGTCGCCCATCACCAACACCACCGCGCGCGCGCCCGCCGCCTGCAACGCCGCCAGATCGTCGTATACGCCCGCCGCCAGACGATCGCTATCATCTGGCCCGCGCCGCCATAGCGCAATCGGCGATCCGTCGTACTCCCCGCCCTCGACGAATCCCACCCGCCCCGACACCCCCTCGGGCGGCGTCAACGCCCCGTCCGAAAGCGGCTCGCCCGGAATCGACCACGGGCCGATCCGCAGCTCCACATTCACGCTCCACTCCCAGCGCGGCGCCCGAAAGCGCTGCTCTCGCGCCTCAACCCCCATCGCGCCCAACTCCGCGATCAGCCAGTCCGCCGCCGCCTCATCCCCCTCCCAGCCCGTCCGATGCCAGCCCATCGCCTCATACGCGCGAATCCGCCGCTCCACCTCCCCCGCAGTACTGCCCGCCGCGCTCATCGTACCGCCGCCGGCTCGCGCGCCGCCGCCGCATCGCGCTTCGCCACCTCCGCACGCACCGTCGGAATTAACTCCCGCCCGAAATCGACCGCATCCGGCAGCGGCTCGAAGCCCCGAATCAAAATCGTGCTCACCCCCAGATCGTAATACGCCAGCAGCGCCTCCGCCACCTGATCCGGCGTCCCCACCAGCGCCGACGTATTCCCCGCCGCCCCCGTCGCCGCCGCAATCGGCATCCACAGCCGCTCATCGTGAACATCCCCCTGCGCCGCCCACTCCAGCAACCGCTGCGAACCGCGCGACTGCGGGCGGAAATCCAGCGGCTGCTTCGACAACTCCGACACCCGCGCCAAATACCCCTCCGCCTTCTCCCACGCCGCCTCCTCCGTCGCCGCGATGATCGGGCGAAACGACACACTCAGCCGCGGCTCCCGCCCGTGCCGCGCCGCCAACTCCCGCACCCGCCCAATCGTCCGCGCAATCGACGCCCGCGGCTCGCCCCACATCATGTACACATCGCAGTGCTTCACCCCCGTCTCGAACGCGATGTCCGAAGCGCCCCCGAAATAAATCGGAATGCCCCCCTCCTGCCACGGCCCCACATCCGCGCTTGCCCCCTCCACCTGGTAAAACTCGCCCGAAAAATCGAACGGCTCGCCCCCCGCCAGCGCCCGACGCATCACCGTCAGATACTCATCCGTCCGCCGGTAGCGCGCATCGTGATCCGCCCAGTCCCCGTCCCGACGCTGCTCCACATCATGCCCCCCCGAAATCACATGCACCGACACCCGCCCGCCCGTGAAATAGTCCAGCGTCGCGAACTTCCGCGCCGCCAGCGTCGGCTGCACAAAGCCCGGCCGATGCGCGATCAGAAACTTCACCCGCTCCGTGCAGCCCGCCGCCGCCTGCGCCACATGCAGACCGTCCGCCGCCGCCGACGTGTAGCCCACCAGCACCTGGTCGAAGCCCGCCTCCTCGTGCGCCCGCGTAAAGTCGCACAAATACTCGCGCGAAATCCCCCCGCCGATGATGTGCACCGCCGCATTCTCCTCCGACGGCTTCACCCCGATCATCCCAATGAACTCCACCGGCATCGCTCACCTCCAGCTCGCTGCTGCTCGCCCCCTATCCTACCCAATCTCACCCGCCAGATTTCCACCGATCAAAATCCGCCGGCAGGAGGCTGGCCAGCTCCTCTGCGGACATGCCATAGACATCGTGCGTCCGCTCCCGCTGGTTGAGCACACGCATCAGGTGGCGCAGGCCGCCAGGTCCGTTCCCAGAGCCTCGTTTGCGCCTTCCATTGTGGGTGTAGAGCGTCATGATCAGCGGAACGACGCCGACGGAATTGAAGACTCGCGCGTTGGAAAACACGCGATCGGCGATGTCGCCCTGATCCTGCAATGGCGCGTCGAGTAGATAAGCAGCGCCCTCGCCGTGCTGTCGGTAGAGCCGCCACGCCGACCATAGATAGTGGACATAGCGGCGTTGCAGGGATCGTGATTCGCCGCTGTGAATCACGAACGCTTCGTCGCGTGGCGACGGCTTGGCAACACCATCTACCATCGGCACAGTCTGTGGGAAGTAGAACATGCCCAGCCACGACCAGACAGCCGCGTCGTCGACGACCAGCGACCCGAACGAGCCCAGCGTCGCATCCAGATGCACAGCTGCTGCCCGCCGCGATGCGAAAGAGCGTTGGCGCAATTCAGGGGCGTCGCGGACGGCTTGGCTCAATCTGTCGCCAAAGAGAAGCTCGTTTGGCACAGTCAGCGGCATAGACGGATCAGAACGCACCTCGGCCAGAAAGTGGCGGGCGGCGGCGATTCCCGCTGTCGTTAGACGGCGAATCTGGGTCATGATTCAGCCTCCTCTTACGGCATCGGCATACGTCGTTGCGGCCTTCATCGATTGGCTGGCGAACGCCGCCACCACGCGATCGATCCAATCCGTCGCCGCCTCCAACCACTCGCCATTGGCGAATTCGTCGCCGGCGAATGCAGGGCGTTCGGGTGGGTCCTCGCCAGGCAGGTAGTGATTCGCAAGACGTAGCCAACCGGCCCAGCGCGGTTCGTCATCGTCGGCCGCTGCGTCATCGATGACCACGGCCCGATACAGCACTTGGCGAAGAATGTCAGGGATGACAAGCGCGTGGAAGCTCGCGTCGGATCTGACGATCTCGGTGATTGGCGTAATCTCGGCATTGACCTTGAGAACTGGAATGTCTCCGTCGTCGAAGTCAAGTCGCCAGACTTCTTCGCCAAGCTCATCGCTCTCTTCGACAGCGATGAGCGACCGGACAGCCCGCTCGGGTGTGATTGACGGAGCCAATGCAAGCAGTCGCCCTGAGCCGTCAACGGCGGATACGAACACCGAGAACCTCGCGCCAGCGCCGACTTCGCGGAGCGCGCGCTGTTCCTCGGGTGGCTCGTTCGGTGTTCCGACCGTCCCCCAGTCCCACCGCTGTACTGTGTTGCCGCGCGATGCCTCTACACGCACGCGGCAAGAGTCCCACGACGGCTGGCGATATGGCCTGAGATCGAGATCGAGGTCAAACACGAGCAAGGTGCTGTCCGTTTGCGACGGACGCAACGACACTCGCGCGTGTTCACGGCGAATCCTGGTTCGATCTGTGAAATTCAGACGCTTTCTCATCCGGCAGCCTCTCCGCTGAGAACGTCAGGCAGCGCGAACGCTTTTACTTCCACGAGCACATCGCGTCCGTCGAAACCGGACACGTCGATTCGAAAATCGGGCCCCAAGTCGGTGACCGCGATCGCGTTGGGCCCGATGGTCTCGAAATCAGCCGAATCTGCGCTTACGGTGAGATAGCCGTCGCGGAGGTCGAAATCGGGAGCGCTGTCTCTCTGCCCTTTGTCGAACTCGGTAAACGCATTGCGGCGAGCAACGTCGTAGGCGAACCGAACGAGCCATTTTGACTGCCACCTGACACCGGGATCGCTTACGCGATCCTCGGGATGGCGGCGCAACGCAAAGCCGTTACGTGTGTGCGAGACCTGTAGCGGAGATCGCGACAGTTGAGGCACAGTCGGCTTGTCCGAATCTTCGCCGGATTTCGCAGACTTCTTACGCGAGCGGCGCGTATCGTCTGGCAGAGTGTCGGGGAAGAAACGCGCCAGCACGTCAAGCTGGCGTCCCTCAGGGCGCTTCGTGAGCTGTTGCACCAACAGCAACGCTGCACGGCGCACATCCTGCACACGCTGGTAGCCGCCCAGCCAGTGTTGCTTGAGCCGATCGGCGTGCGGATCCCATTTGGCGTGAGCTGGACCCTCCGCATCGCGCAGCAGGTGAGCTAGGGAAGTGTTCGCCTCGACCAGAACCAACGCGCGGACCGGATAGCGCTTGACATGGTCCATTTGTGGGATTCGCAGGTGCCCACGCACGAAGTAGTCGTGGCCCTCGCTGATCGCATCGTCGCGTTCGAGAAAGACGCGGAAGCTGCTGGTTTCGGCATTGACCAAGGACTGGCCACGCTGACGGACGCGGAGTGGAATTCGGAAAGCGAGCCGCTCACCGCTGTCGAAGCGTCTCCGCAAGTCTTCACCAAAGGTTTGGGCAGAGTCGGCCGTTCCTCGTGGCAGATCGACCTCAGGAATCGCCGGTGCCTCTTGACGTAACGCCCACCGCGCGAGTTCCAACAAGCCATGCAGAGATGTCCGCGTCTCGTCGTCGCGCCGTTGCTCGTCGTCTTGTCGTTCATCGGCCAGTTCGTCCACCGTTGCCGTGATCGTATCGCGGGTCACGATGCGCCGGAAACCAGGCTCTTCAACGACCACTTCAAGGTCTCCGCGCAGAATAGGGAGAAACCACTGAACCACGACGGCGCGGGTGATTGACGTTGTGGTGAGTTCGCGTTTGGGGTACGGGACGACGACCGACAAGCCTGCCTCGTCACCGCGCTGCAAGCCGAAATCAGCGACTAAGCGCGTCACGATCTGCGGCGCGTCGTTCGAGTCAACCGGCATCGGCAACCACTCACTGTCGGACTGGCCGGAGGCAGCTGCGAAGAATCCGTATGGCGGATACTTGGCGGGGCCTTCGTCGCTGTGAATTGTGTGTGTCTGGAGCATCGCTTGCCCCATGAGCAGGTTGCCGAACTCCCTGTCGCGCCGAGTCAGACCGATGAAGCCGTTGATTCGCGAGGCATCGGGAAACACCCACTTCCCCAGGCCCCAAGATCCGCCGGCATCCGCCCCTTTTGGGGAGATGCCAATGCTGCGGAAAAAGCCCCAGAATGCGTTGTCCTCCTCGTACTCCGAGTTGGCCTTGGTGTCGCCGATCAACCCGGTCGTGCCGAAATCTTCGACGACGAGATAGTCCATTGGATCTTCAAGCAGCGCATGAGCCTCAATCATCGCCTGCTGCTCGCTCTCGCTGCGCTTGTGGGATTCGGTCAGCGCGACAGCCTCAATGTGGGGCGCCAAGCCGTCCACCCAAACCGAGGCTGCGCCGACGTCCAATGCGCCCACGTCACCGCCCAACGCGAACCGGACGCGGATGGTCTCGCCGTCGCGTCGGGCATCAAGCGAGTTCTGAATCGACTCCCGAACGACGCGCTCGGGCAAGTCGGAAACCGACGTGAAGAACTCGCCTTGAATCGGATTCTGATTGATCTGCGACGGTGCCATTCGAGCGAACCGCCACAGTGGACGCAGAGCATTAGTCATCTCGCGCCTCCTCAACGCGCCACGGTTCACCAAGTATCCGGGAAGCATCCGGACACGTCAACTGCCCCCTCACCGCCCCCGGAACTCCGGACGCCGCTTCTCCATGAACGCCCGCCGACCCTCCCGGTAGTCCTCGCTCGCGAAGCACTCCGCGACCAGACCCTCCAGCACCCCCAAATCCCGCGCCTCCGGATCCTTCACCACCTGCCCGATCGCATAGCGAATCGCCCGAATCGTCAGCGGCGCGTTCGACGCCACCGCCGCCGCCAACTCCAGCACCGCCGACTCCAGCCCCGCCGCGCTCGTCACCCGGTTGACCAACCCCCAGCGCATCGCATCCGCCGCGTCGAAGCGCTTCCCCGTAATCAGAATCTCCTCCGTCGCCGCGCGCCCCGCCAAATCCATCAGCGTCTTCACCCCCCCGTAACCGTAACCCAGACCCAGCCGCGCCGCCGGCACCCCGAACTGCGAATCGTCCGACGCGATCCGCAAATCCGCCCGCAGCGCCGTCAGCAGCCCGCCGCCCATGCAGAAACCGCGAATCATCGCGATCAGCGGCTTGTCCAACTCCCCGTACGCCCGACCCGCCGCCGCGCCGATCTCGTCATACCGCCGAATCGTCTCCGGATCCGAGCGGCGCGACTCAAACTCGGAAATATCCGCGCCCGAAACAAACGCCCGCTCGCCCGCCCCCTTCATCACCACCACGCGCACCTCCGGATCATCGCGGAACGTATGCAGAATCGTCGGGATCGCCGCATTCATCTCGACCCCCATCGCGTTCAGCCGCTCCGGGTTGTTGAACACCATCCAGCCGATGCCGTCCTCGCTCCAGGCCAGCATCTTTTCCGTCTCGAGTTCGACCCGCTTCATCGCGTCCTCCTAAATCACGCCGCGCGCGCGCAGCTCCGCGGCGGCCTCCTCGCTGTAACCGAGCTTGGCCAGCACCTCGTCGGTATGCTCGCCCAGCTGCGGCGTCGGTAACCGCATCCGCTCCGGCTGCGGCGTCCGCTCCAGATGAATCGGCTGCCCCACCACGCGGATTTCGCCCCGCTCATCATGCGGCGCCGGCCGATCAATCGCCAAATGCCGCACCTGCTCATTGGCGAAAGTCTGGTCGATGCGATAGATCGGCCCGCACGGCACCCCCGCCTCATTCAGCGCCGCAATCCACGCCTCGCTCGCCCGCGTCCGCGTGCGCTCCGCAATCGCCTCATTCAGCGCCGCGCGGTTGCGCGAGCGCAGCTCCGACGTAGCGTAATCGCCGTGCTCGAGCAGCTCCGGCGCCCCGAGCGCCTTGCACAGCCGCTCGAACATCACCCCGCCCGAAGCCGCGATGTTGATATGACCGTCCGCCGTCGGATACACCCCGGTCGGCATCAACGTCGGATGATCATTGCCTGCCTGCGGCGGAACCTCAGCGTCGATCAGCCAGCGCGTCGCCTGCAAATCCAGCATCGCGATCTGCGCCTCCAGCAGCGACGTATGCACCCACTGCCCCTCGCCCGAACGCTCCCGCTCGATCAGCGCCAGCAAAATCGCCTGCGCCAGAAAGTTCCCCGCGCACAGATCCGCAATCGGAATCCCCACCCGCACCGGTCCCTGCCCCGGCAGCCCCGTCACCGACATAATCCCGCCCAAACCCTGCGCAATCTGGTCCACCCCCGGCCGATCCGCGTACGGCCCCGTCTGCCCGAAACCCGAAATGCTGCCGTAGATGATCCGCCGATTGCGCGTCCGCACCGTCTCGTAGTCGATCCCCAGCCGATGCTTCACGCTAGGCCGGTAATTCTCCACGACCACATCCGCGCGCTCCGCCAGCCGCAGAAAAATCTCCCGCGCCTCCGGCTCCTTGAGATTGAGCGTCAGCGAGCGTTTGTTACGGTGCAGATTGAGAAAGTCGCTGCTCTCCCGCGCGCCCGTAACGCCTTCCGGCGCGCCCGGCGGCGCGGGCGCCTCGACCTTCAGCACATCCGCGCCCCAGTCGCCCAACTGCCGCGTCGCCGTCGGCCCCGCCCGCGCCCGCGTCAGGTCCAACACCAACACCCCATCCAGCGGCAGCCCCGCAGCCATCGCGCTACTCCCCCTTGAACTCCGGCTGGCGGCCTTCCGCGAACGCGCGCGGTCCCTCCTTCGAGTCCGCCGTCTGCCCCACAATCCAGCGCAGCGACGCCCCGAAACGGTTCGCCTGCTCCAGCGTCATATCCGACTGCGCGTAAGTCAGCTCCTTCAGCGCGCGCACCGCAATCGGCGCGTAGCCCGCGATCTGCGAGGCCATCTCCTGCGCCGTCGGCAGCAGCTCATCGGGCGGCACCAACCGCGAAATCAGCCCCCACTGCAGCGCCGTCTGCATATCCAGCCGACGCCCCAGGAACAGCATCTCGTTCGCGTAGGCCTGCGGAATCGCCCGCGGCAGCCGCATCGGCCCGCCCGCCAGCGGGAAAAAGCCGAGCGTAATCTCGGGCAGCCCCAGCCGCGCCCGCTCGTTGTCCGCCCCGATCCGCAAATCGCAGATCAGCGCAATCTCGAAGCCGCCGCCCAGCGCGTGCCCGTTGATCGCCGCGATCAGCGGCTTCTTCGCGTCGAACTCGTCGAAGCGAATGCGCGGTGAAGCCGCGAAATGCCCCGCCGGCCCGGCCGACGCCGCCGGCCCGTCGCCCTGCGTCAGATCCGCCCCCGCGCAGAACGCGCGCCCCGCGCCCGTGATCACCGCGCAGCGAATCTCGTCGTTGTCCCGCACCTCCACGAGCGACTCGATCAGCTGCGCCCCGAGCGCCGCGTCGATCGCGTTGAGTTTGTCGGGGCGGTTCAGGGTGATCGTCGCCACCCGCTCGTTCACGTCGAACAGAACTTCGTCGGCCATCGTTTCGCCTTTCGCTGCTTGCGCTGGCAGCCGTTCGCGCTGCTGCGGTTCGCAGGATAACCCCCGCGCGCGCCTCGCCCCCGCAACTCCTAGAATCGAAGCGCGGCGAGAGGAGCAGGGCGATGACCGAGACGAACCCGGTGCGCGATGCGCTGCGAGCGGCGGCGGAAGCGCTCGGCGCGCAACCGACCGACGAACAGCTGGATCGCGTCGCACCAATGCTGGCGGCG
Organism: Dehalococcoidia bacterium; assembly: GCA_965203165.1. GTDB lineage: Bacteria > Chloroflexota > Dehalococcoidia > Bin125 > Bin125 > CATQGW01. The sequence goes on along the minus strand of OZ241849.1, from coordinate 1,794,251 downwards.
GCGCTTCGAGCCGACGAGCAGCGCGGCGGGCGACTGCCCGACCTGGGCGAGACCGAGCCCGCCTTCGGCCTGCGCTTCAACGTGGGCGACGAGCGTGGAGAGCGAGGTTCGCAATGACCGATCTGGAACGCCACCCGCACGACCTGACCATCGCCGAGGCCGGCGCAGCCCTGCGCAACGGCTCGCTCAGCTGCGCCGCGCTCACCGAGTCCGTGCTGGAGCGCCTCGAACAAACCGAGCCGCTGCTCAACGCCTACATCACCGTGACCGCCGACCTCGCAAGGGAGCAGGCCGCGCAACTCGACGACGAACTGCGCGACGGCCGCGACCGCGGACCGCTGCACGGAATCCCCATCGGTCTGAAAGACCTGGTCGACACCGCGGGCATCCCCACCACCGGCGGCTCGGGCTTCCTGCGCGACCGTGTGCCCGAAACAGACGCCACCGTATGGACCAAACTCCAGCAGGCCGGCGCGGTATTGCCCGGCAAACTGAACCTGCACGAGTTCGCATTCGGTACGACCAGCCGCAATCCGCACTACGGCGCGGTCCATAACCCCTGGAATATCGAGCGCTCGCCGGGCGGCTCAAGCGGCGGCAGCGGCGCGGCCGTCGCGGTCGGCTCCGCGCTCGCCGCGATCGGCAGCGACACCGGCGGCAGCATCCGCATCCCCGCCTCGCTCTGCGGCGTCGTCGGCTTAATGGGCGCCTACGGCCGCGTCTCCCGCGCCGGCGTGCTGCCGCTCTCCTGGACGCTGGATCACGTCGGCCCGCTGGCGCGTACCGTCGAGGACGCCGCTATGTTTCTCGACGCAATCGCCGGTTACGATCCACTCGATCCCGGCTCCGCCGACTGCGCGGTCGACGATACAACCGCAATGCTCGGCGAAGGCGTCGACGGCCTGCGAATCGGCGTCCCCCGCAAATTCCTCTGGACAAACTGCCAGGAAGATGTGCTCGCCCACTGTGAAGAAGCGCTCGACCACCTACAGCGGCTGGGCGCGGAACTCGTCGAGGTGGAACTGCCGCTGCAAACCGACCGCGGGCGCGGCCTGACGATCATCGCCGAAGCCGCCGCCTACCACGCCAAATGGCTGCGCGAGCGCCGCGACGAGTACGGCGACATCCTGCCGCGCGTCGAGGCCGGCCTGGCCGTCAGCGCGGTCGATTACATCAACGACCAACGCCTGCGCCGCCTGTTCATCGACGAAACAGTAACAGTGCTGCAAACCGTCGATGTGCTGGTCTCCCCAACCACCTCGCGCACCGCGCCTACGATCGAGGAGGGCGACGACAGCGCGGAACTGGCCCGCCTCACCGCCCCTTACGACGTAACCGGCATCCCCGCTATCTCCATCCCCTGCGGCTTCGACCGCAACGGCCTACCCATCGGCCTGATGCTCGGCGGCCGCCACTTCGACGAGGCCACCATCTGCCGCGTAGCCCACACCTACGAGCAAAGCACCGACTGGTGCCGCATGCGCCCCGAGGTCTAAGGCTCTAGCTGCACAGGCGGCGATTGCGGGCAAGCCATCGCTTGCTCTCTGACAAACTCCGGTTGCGCGGATATACCTTGCCGCGCGGGTGATCCAGCAGCGCCGAATTTGTGAAATCCTGATGCAGATCTTGATCTCTCGAGTACAGCATCCGCGCGTCGGCAACTTGAGCAAGCGCGATGATGTGAAGGTCGTTGGACACGCAGTGGCCATCCCGCTCGATCTCCTTCGCGCGAGCATCCACCTCGTCGTCGTTGTGGCTGATCAGTTTGCCAGCGCGAAAAACCTGCGAAGTCCACTCCGTGACGGTCGTCGGCTTTGCTCGATCAGGGTCGTCGAAGCCACGCCCGAGCTCCGCTCGCAGGCGGCTGCCGCCCACTACCAGGCAACACTGCCCGGCTGCGATCCAGTCTTTGAAGGCCCGAGCGCCGTCCGATGGGTTCGTCGCGGCGATCTCACCCGTACTGTCAGCGTCAATGATGGCGCACATACCTCAGATGCCCAACGACCTGTTCACCTCTTCGAGGAAGAAGCGGCGATACCCCGGCGGCGCGTCAAGCACGTTGCCCAATTCATCGAATCGCAGAGAGTGAATGCAGACACCCAGACCTTTCCGCTCGAAGTACAGCAGCGACACATCCTCCGGTTTGAGCCCGGTCGTCCCGTCGCGCACATCCATACGAACGCGATCCATCAGGTGGTCGCTGTGCGTCTCGACGACCAGCTGCCGCCCCCCCGCGGCAATTTCGCAGAACAACGTCCCCAGCGCCGCCTGCGCACTCGGATGCAGATGCACCTCAGGCTGTTGCAACAAAAACTGCCGAGCGGCATTGTCGCGCAGCAATTCAGTGATCACCGGCAGCACCTGACTGACCCCATAGCCGACATCAGTCAGGTTGCGCTTCGCCCCTTTCCGCCGTCCGTCGCCCTTCCGCACCTCGATTTGGAACGGATCGCTGCCGCCAGGCCGCCCCAACTGCCGAATCGAGAGCTCGTCGAAGAGCCCCGCCGACTTGCCGAACGCCTCGATGCGCTCCTTCAGCGCGTTCCACGCCTCCTCCTGCTGCCGCAGCAGATCCGCCAGATACATCGGCACATAGTCGCCCTCAGGGTCGCGATCCAGGCGTGCCGGATCGTAAGTCCGATGCGGCTTCGAGCGCACTGGCGCGCTGGCAAACGGGGGCGGCTCGTTGCGGAAGAAGCGCCGCATGCCATAGTGGAGCGGCAAGAGCGAGCGAAGGTACTCGTCGCTCCACTCAGGTGAATCATCGATCGGTTTCACTTCCGGCGGAACAGCCGGATCATTCTCAAACCTCGGGTCCCGGCGGGGGCGATCGAGCGAGAACCAAAACTCGCCCAACCTCGATCGCCCGTACCGCTCCCACGGAGCGTTCAACACCCACGCACCGGATGATGTACGCAGCTGTGCGCAGTAAGACCCGTTGACGGCGCATTCCTCCTCGACAGCGGCATCTCCGATCGACACCCCACGCCGAAAGAGCTCGGGAGCGGTACCGTTTTTGCGAAACGTGTAGATCTCGCAGCGTGAATTTGGCGATTTCTTCTTACTCCTTGGGAAGTCTCCCTTGTACTCCAGACCAACCGTAAACTCAGCCGCCCGCCCACCACGACCGCCGCGATTGTGCGCGATATCGTCGAAGCTGCCCAAGTCATACGGCGGCTCCTTGAAATCGATCGACGTCTCCCCCTCCTGCAGCTGCGCGAGAATCCGCAGCATCGCCAAAAACGACGTCTTCCCCGTGCTGTTCTCCCCCACCAGCAGCGTCAGCGGCGCCAGACGCACCGTCTGCCGCTCGCGGAAACAGCGGAAATTCTCCAGCGTCACGCTGTCCATCATGGCCAGCCCTCCCGGCAAGCCTAGTCTACCCCCTCAGCTCGTCACCGCGCCGCGCTCCGCGCCGCTGACCAACTGCGCGTACTTCGCAAACACCCCGTTCGCGTAGTTCGCCGCAGGCGGCGACCACCCCGCCCGCCGACGCTCCAACTCCCCCGCCTCCACCTCCAGATCCAGCCGACGGTTCGCAATATCCAGCGTAATCTCGTCGCCCTCCTCGACCAGCGCGATCGGCCCGCCCACAAACGCCTCCGGCGCCACATGCCCCGCCATCAGGCCGCGCGTCGCCCCCGAAAAGCGCCCGTCCGTCAGCAGCGCCACGCTCTCCCCCAGACCCGCGCCCACCAGCGCCGCCGTCACACCCAGCATCTCCCGCATCCCCGGACCGCCCTTCGGCCCCTCGTAGCGAATCACCACGATGTCCCCCGCGACAATCTCCCCCGCCGTCACCGCCGCCATCGCGTCCTCCTCCCGCTCGAAGACCCGCGCCGGCCCGCGCTGCAACTGCCGCTCGTAGCCCGCCACCTTCACCACGCAGCCCTCCGGCGCGAGCGAACCCTTCAGAATCACCAGCCCGCCTGTCTCCTTCAGCGCCCGCTCCACCGGCAGAATCACTTCCTGCCCCGCCGCCTCCTCCGCGTCGGCGCACTCCTCCGCGATCGTCTTCCCCGTCACCGTCAGCTCATCGCCGTGCAGCTTGCCGTGCTCCAGCAGCCGACGCGCCAGCAACGGCGTCCCCCCCGCCCGATCCATGTCCAGCGCGACGTAACGCCCGCCCGGCCGCAAGTCCCCAATCAGCGGCGTCGCCTCCGAAACCCGGTCGAAATCGTCGATGCTCAGCTCCACCCCCGCCTCGCGCGCCAGCGCCAGCAGATGCAGCACCACATTGGTCGAGCCGCCCGTCGAAGCCGCGCAGGCGATCCCGTTTTCAAACGCCGCCTGCGTCAGCAAATCGCGCGGACGCACCCCCCGCTCCAACACATCCATCACCAGCCGACCCGCCTGCCGACCCACCTCGCCCTTGCGCGCGTCCGTCGCCCCCACCGTCGCGCTGCCCATCGGCGAAAGCCCCAGAAACTCCAGCACCGTCGCCATCGTGTTCGCCGTGTACTGCGCGCCGCACGCGCCCGCCCCGGGGCATGCGTTCATCTCGATCGCCGCCAACTCCTCATCGTCGATCGTCCCCGCCGCGTGCTGCCCCACCGCCTCGAACACATCCTGAATCGTCAGATCCCGCCCGTCGTGGTGACGCCCCGGCGCAATCGAGCCGCTGTACAGCGCCACCGCCGGAATGTTCAGCCGCGCCATCGCCATCGCCGCCGCCGGAATCGTCTTGTCGCAGCCGCAGATCACCACCGCCGCGTCGAAGGCGTAGCCCACCCCGCACAACTCGATCGAGTCCGTGATCAGCTCCCGCGAAACCAGCGACGCCTTCATCCCCTCCGTGCCCATCGTGATCCCGTCCGAAATCGAGACCGTGTTCACCTCCATCGGCGTCCCGCCCGCCTCCCGCACCCCCCGCATCACGTCCTGCGCCAGCTCGCGGTGCGAAAAATTGCACGGCATCGTCCCGATCCACGAGTGCGCCACCATCACCAGCGGACGCCGCAGATCCTCCGGCATGAACCCCACCGAGTGCAGCTGCGACCGCGCCGCCGCTCGATTCGGCCCATCCACCAGCACCGAACTCCGCCGCCGCAGCTCGCCCGCCCCACTCGCATCGTTCGCATCGCTCGCCTGATTCGCCATTGCCGTCCTCCTCAGCGCCTGACTCAGCGCTTTGCCGACGCATACGCCCGCTTGCGTTCTCCGACCCACGCAGCGTATCGCGCGTTGGGGAGTGTTCGGCAGCACCCCCGCAAAGGGCGTAGCCTGCCCCAATGCCCCAAACCCAAACCACCCTGCGCCGCTTCTTCCCCGCCATGGAGTCGGGCGAATACCGCAAGCTCTTCTACGCCGCCGGACTCTCCGCAATCTCCCTCTGGGCGCTGATCACCGCGCGCGGCTGGATCGCCTACGACCTCACCGGCAGCGCATCGGCCAGCGGCGCGGTGACCTTCGCCGCAATCGGCCCCTGGGTGCTCGCCCCGCTCGGCGGCGCATTGGCCGACCGCTACGACCGCGCCCGCGTCGTAATGCTCTGCCGCATCGGCGCCGCCCTCACCGCCCTCACCCTCGCCGCGCTCGCCTTCACCGGCGCCATCGCCCTCTGGAACCTCGTGCTGGTCACCGTCATCTCCGGCATCATCCGCTCCGGCGAAATGCCCGCGCAAGCCGCCTTGCTGCCCAACACCGTCAAAGGCGCAGCCCTGCTCAGCGCCATCACGCTCGCCTCCATGATGCAGTTCGGCTCCAAGGTGATCGGCCCCGTCGCAGGCCCCGTGCTCGAACACCTCGGCACCGGCTGGGTCTTCGTCGGCGCCGCCATCTTCCTCGGCCTCTCCGTCTGGCAGATGCTCAGGATCAACGTCCGCTCAACCGGCGGCATCGAAGCCAAGCGCGGCGTGAGCATCCTGCGCAGCACCGCCGAAAACATTCGCGAAGGCCTCCAGTACCTCGGTCAGGCCCCCACCGTGCGCCTCACCATCGGCCTCGTCGCCCTCCACTGCATGCTCACCATGGCCTTCGACCTCACCCTGCTGCCCGCCTACGCCGACCGCGTGCTGGGCGGCGGCTCCACCGAATTCGGCTACCTGCTGATGGGCTTCGGCGGCGGCGCGCTGGTCGCCACCATCGCGCTCTCCGCCGTGCCGGGCGGAGCCGTGCGCGGCCGCATCCTGCTCGTCGTCGGGCTCACCTCCGGCGCGGCGCTCACCTTCTTCGGCCTGGCCAACTCCCTCTCGCTCGCGCTCGTGGCCGGCGTGATCACCGGCGCCAGCACCGCACTCTTTATGGCCCTCTCCAGCGTGATGGTCCAAGCCGTCGTGCCCGACGCCATCCGCGGGCGCGTCATGAGCCTCTACGCCATGTTCGCCGGCGGCGTCATGTCCGTCAGCGCCTTCGTCAGCAGCCTCGCCGCTGACTACGTCGACCTCCGCCTCTTCGCCATCGTGCCCGGCATCATCTTCGTCGCCGTGATGCTCGTCTGCATCGTCGGCCTGCCCCGCATCCGCTCAGTCATCCGCCACGGCGAAATCATCGAAGCCCCGCCCGCCCCCACCCCCGCCCCCAGCGGCGACTAACCCCTCCCGCCACCCCGCACCCCCCTCCGCCCCCCACGCCAACACCTCCGCCCCCCACGCCAACACCTCCGCCCCCCACGCCAACACCTCCGCCCCCGCGCCCCCACCTCCGTCATACCCCCGCAAAAGAGATCCGTCATACCCGCGCTCGCCGCGGGTATCTCGCCGAGCACAGCACCCAAGCCCCGTGTGAGCCCCCCCACGCCAACACCTCCGCCCCCCGCGCCCCCACCTCCGTCATACCCCCGCAAAAGAGATCCGTCATACCCGCGCTCGCCGCGGGTATCTCGCCGAGCACAGCACCCAAGCCCCGTGCGAGCCCCCTACGCCAACACCTCCGTCCCCCCGCACCCCCACCTCCGTCATACCCCCGCATAAGAGCTCCGTCATACCCGCGCTTGCCGCGGGTATCTCGCCGAGCACAGCACCCAAGCCCCGTGCGAGCCCCCTCCCGCCCCCCGCGCCAACACCTCCGTCACACCCGCGGAGCAACCCCGTCACACCTGCGCTCCGCCGCGGGTACCCCGCCGAGCCCGGCACCCAAGCCCCCCAACTCCCCCACAACCCCCCAACCCTGCTACCATCACCATACGAACATCAGTACCGCGAAAGAACCCAACCATGACCCCCAACCCCGAACGACGCCAACGCATCCTCCAGGCCCACCAACTCCACCAGCGCGGACACTCCCTCAGCCAAATCGCCGCGCAACTCGACGTCTCCCGCGCCACCGTCCACGCCGACCTCCGCCTCCTCGACGAAGCCTTCCCCCAAATCATCCAGTCCGTCGCCCACGACCACATCCTCGAACGACTCGAATACACCGCGCAACAACTCCGCCAACTCGCCGACGCCGACCCCTTCGAACCCCTGCTCAAGTACTCCCAACTGAAAGACGACCGCGCCGCCCCGCTCGTCGGACAAGTCGCCGCGCCCGACATCGTCCGGCTCCACGGCCAGCACCGCAGCGCCATGATCGCCCTGCTGCGCGAACACCGCCTCGCCGCCGACAAACTCGAATCCGCCGCCCTCGCCCGACGCGAATCCGCCGCGCCGACCGCCTACTACCTGGACCAGGCCGCCCAAATTCTGGACCAGGCTGAACAACACCTGACAGAATCTGAACACCTCGCACACCCCCGACCAGATAGCGAACCCGCCCCCGAACCGCCCGCAACGCAAAATTCCGCTGAACACCCCGAACACCCTGAACAGCTCGAGTATCCCGAACACCCCGACCAGCCCACCCCCCAACCCAGCCGCGCCCAACGCCGCCGCGCCGAAGCCGCCCAACGCAAAGCACGCAAAAAGAACCTCCGCAAACCACAACACGCCACCGCCGCCTGAGGTCCTACTCCGTTCCGATCCGCAAAATCTGCCCGATCGCCATCCGCATGTACAGCGCCACGATGATCGCGATCGCGCCCAGGAAGACCAGCCCCAGCACCCCGTAGGCGCCGCCGATCGTCGCCCAGTCCGTCACCGTTACGAACGGCGGCAGCAGCGCCTCGCCGGTCTCCACGAAGCCCACGAACTCCAGCATCATCACCCCCAGTTGCAGGCCCAGCAGCGTGCCGATCGCCATCGACACGAAGATGATCAGCAGCTTCTCCAGCCCCACCACGATCAGCACCTGCCGCGTCGAAAAGCCCATCGTGCGCAGCACCGCGAACTCGCCCTGCTGCTGCTGGGCGACCAGCACCGACGCGACCAGGAAGCCCAGCGCGCTGAGCAGCACGATCGCGATGAACGTGATGAACAACAGCCCTTCCCAGCCCGCCGCCACCAGCGGATCCTCATCCTGCAGCTGGCGGATCGCCTCCACATCCCAGGGGGTGTGAATCCACGGCGGCGAGAGCTCCAGATAGCTGCGCAACTCTTGCAGCCCCGCCTCGTCGGTCGGACGCACCCAGACCTCCGTCGGCGCGAGCGATCCTCCGCTCGTCGGATTGCGGTTCACCCGGTAGTCGAGATAGTCGCGGTCCGCGATCAGCAGCGAGCGACCGCCGGCCGGATCCCAGGTGGGGAACAGATCGAACGAGCCCACGATCACCACCGGCACGAAGATGTTCGCCACGCCGATCTTGACTTCCGAGCCCACTTCCAGCCCGGCCTCGGCCAGGAACGCGTTGCTGGCCAGCACCGGCGCAGGACTCTCCGGGCCGACCAGCCGCACCCCGCGCGGCACCCCCGAGCGAATCGCCCGCGTCCAGCGGTAGCGCATCGCCGACGCGCCGCTGTACACCTCCGAGTCGTCCAGCCGGGCGTCGTCCGGCCACGGCTCGCGCAGGATGTCCGAGAACACCGTCCAGCGCCCCTGCGTCTCGAACCCTTCGATTACCACCCCGTCGTTGAACCCGTTCTGCACCCAGTTTTCGGGCAGTGCCTCCGAAACGCTGTATTGGATGTCGTCGTAGACCAGATCGCCGGAGAAGCTGCTGAAGCTGGGCGTGCGCACGCCCAGCGCCAGCACCTGCCACGGCCCTTCGTCGCCGCCGCGCGGGCCGCCCCGCAGGTCGCCGACCAGGAATTGCCAGCCCTCGCGAAACGCCCCGCCGAAGCCGCGCGCGCCGCGCGGCAGACCTTGCAGGCCCACATCCCGGTAGCGCCCCTCCGCGTTCTGCACGCGAATCGTCGGCGAAAGCGCGCCGCGCGAGTTCGGCAGCCAGATCCAGACGCCGATGTAGCGCGCCGCCGCCGGCACGCTCAGCTCGGCGACTTCCACATCCGGCGCTTCCAGCCGGCCCAGCAGATTGCCGATCCCGTCCACCGCGAAATCGTCCCGATACCAGAGCACATCGCGGAACGACTCCGGGTCCACGCCCAGCACCGTCGCGTCGGTCACGTCCAGCACCCCGCGGGTGTAGCTCCCGTTGGCCCGCACCACCTGCGACATCGCCGCGATGCCCGGCGCGTCGGCCAGATCCGCCTCCAGCATCTGCGCCGACGCGCCGCCCGAGCGGATATCCGCCAGCCGCAGCGCCGCGCCGGACTCATAGGCCGCGCGATCGTCGAATGAGCGATCCAGCGTGGCCCCGAACGTTCCCCCGAACATCCCCAGGCTGGTCGCCATGATCAGCAGCAGCGCCAGGCGGCCCGGTTGCACCGGCGCGCGCGTCAGATGCCACAGCACCATCTGCATCGACGCGCCGCCCACCTGCCGCGCCACCCAAGCGAACGCCGACAGCAGCAGCGGGAAGAGCCGCAGGAACAGCACCGCCACCGTCACCACGAACACCGCCGGCGCGATCAGCAGCAGCGGATCCTGATCGAGCCCGCCGAAGAGGTCCTCGGTGACCAGCGAGCCCGACTCCTGCAGCTGGAAGAACAGCAGCGCGCCCACTCCGACCACGACCAGATCCAGGTAGTAGCGCTGGAAGGCCGGCTTGTCCTGGGGCCGCGAGGTGGAGCGCACGTAGTGGACGACCGTCGCGCGGTTGGAGCGCCAGGCGGGCCAGAGCAGCGCGACGAACGCCAGCGCCGCGCCGATGCCCGCCCAGATGAATGTTTCGCCGGTCAGCTCGACGCTCAGCCGCGCGCCGCCCGTCAGCCCCTCAAAGGCCGGCGAGAAGCCCAGCAGGGCGATCGCCTCCTGCGCCACCAGCGGCCCCAGACCCAGCCCCAGCGCGACCAGCAGCAACCCCTCGATCGCCGAGATCGCCATGATGTGCCACAGCCCGGCGCCACGGCTCTTGAGCAGCGCGACCTCCGCCGACTGCCGCTCGACCACCATCGTCGAGACCAGCACCAGATAGAACAGCACGATCCCCACGATCTGCAGCGTCAGCACGAGCAGCGGAATCGACGAGAAGAACTCCTTGGTCTCATAGGCGTCGAGCGTCTTGACGATCTCGGTCTCGATCCGCGTCCGCTCGATCTCCTTGGTGATCGCCTCGAACGCTCCGCGGAAGCGCAGCGCCGCGTCGGCCGCCAGGTCCGAGGTGAACGCCTGGCGGTCGATCATGGCCAGCACTTCGAGCCGCGCCCGCAGCGTGGGGAGATACCCCGCCATCGTGTCCACCAGCGTTTCGCGCGGGGCGAAGAAGGCGAATGCGTCGGTTGTCTCGGTCGGCACCTGGAAGTGGTCCCGCCGCACGCCCCAGTAGCGGTCGGTGTAGTCGATCGGTGAGACGATTCCCACCACTTCCACGGTGATCGGCGCGGTGTCGTCCTGCCATGACGGGTGGATCGCCCGCTGCGTGCCCAGCTCGAAGCCGCCCGCCTCCGCCGCGCGCTGGCCGATCGCCACCTCGATCGTCGGCGGGGCGTCCGGCGTCGCCGCCCCGCCCGCCGCCGGCCAGCGCCCCGCCACCAGCTCCACCTTGTCCCGCACGCCCTCGAAGTAGAGCACCCGGCCGCGATCGCGCGGATCCTGATCCGGCGGCGTCTCGCCCAGCTCCGTCATGAAGAAGGTCGCCGAGGTGAGCGACTTGATCGACTCCGAGATGTAGTCGCTGGGCAGCCGCAGCCGGCGATCGATCGTCGCGAACGACTCGTCCGAAAGCCCGCGCGCCAGCCCGTGCGCCGAGTTCAGCACGCGCACGTCGATTTCCGCGTCGGGCACGCGGCTCAGGTCCGTCTGCAGGCCCAGCTGGCGCAGCGCGCCGCGGTAGATCACGGTGCTCGCCATCAGCGCCACGGCCAGGATCACCCCGATCGCGACGGCGGCCATCAGCCGGCGGTTGCCGTTCAGCCGGCGCACCGCGATTCGCAGCGCCGTCGGCCAGGCAGCGAAGATGGCGCTGAACAAATTCGACATCAGGCGAACTTCACCGCAGCGTCTCTCTCAGCCGGAGCGCCCGCGTGTGAACGGCGGCGATGACCGTCAGGCGGGCTGTACGTAGACTACAAGCCCGACCCGTATCGGACTTTGGCATACGGGGCAGCCGACGGAGCGAAGCTACGTGGAAACTCCCGCGGTCGTGCTCGCCTTCGTCTTCCGCCGCATGCGCGACAGTTGGCGCTTCCAGCTCGTCATCGCCGCCGGCATTCTCGTCGCCGCCATTCTCATGGCCGCCACCTCGATCTACACCCGCGCCGTCTCGGACCTCTCCCTCACGGTCACCCTGCGCAACCAGATCGAAGATCGCCGCCAGTCCTTCGCCTCGCTCAACGGCGAGCCGCTCAGCGGCGGGCCCAATGTGGCCGCCCGCGAGTACGTCGAGCAGAGCGTCGCCGCCCGCTTCGGCGAGCTCGAATCCGGCCGCCGCCGCTTCATTTCCACCATCCCGATCAGCGCCGATCAGCCGCCCCGCCCCGGCGTGCAAGATTCGCCCACCGCCCTGTTTACCGCGCTCGACGGCTCGCTGGATCAGCTCGAGGTCGTCGCCGGGCGGCTGCCCTTTCCGCCGCAGGTCGAATACAGCGACGCGCTGGGCGGCGGCGAGCTGCGCGAACCCCTGCAGGTCGCGCTGCCGGCCTACATCGCCCAGCAGTACGGCATCGAGCCCGGGCACCGCTTCAACCTCCGCGACGCATTCGACGAATGCGACCGCGAGCCGCCGCCGCCGCCGGGCGGCCCGCCGCCGCCGCCGCGCCCGCCCTGCCAGCCGACGCTCAGCGTCGAGCGCGTCGTGCCCGTCGTCGTGACCGCGCTGGTTCAGCCCGACGACCGCGCCAGCCCCTTCTGGTCGCGCATTCCGCGCAACATCGTCGGCCCGATTTTCGTCGGCGCGCCGCGCGCGCAACTGCTCCCCCTGATCGTTTCCACCACCACTTTCGACCAGTACCTCACCGAACTGATCGGCCAGTATCCGGTCAACGTCACCTGGATCAGCGAGCTCGACACCGATCAGCTCAATGTCGCGATCCTCGAGGACACGCAGTCCACCTTCGACCTGCTGCGCGCGGATCTGCGCAGCGCGGGCGGCTCGGTGCTCAGCCCGGTCGAGCCGCGGCTCGACGACTTCACGCGCGATCTCTCCTTCGCCCGCGCGCCGATCCTGCTGCTGCTCGCGCAGATCGTCGGCATCGCGCTCTTCTACATCGTGGTCGTCTCGGGCGTGCTCGTGGCGCAGCGCCGCGAGGAGCTCTTCTCGATGCGCAGCCGCGGCGCGTCGCTGAGCCAGGTGCTCGGACTCACCGCCATCGAAGGCCTCGTGCTGGCCGTCGTCTCGGCGATCATCGGTCCGTTGATCGCCGCCGGCGTGATCAGCGCGCTCGGCTACACGGGCATCTTCGAGCCGCTGACCGGCGGCTCTCCGATCAACGTGACCCTGACCGACGACGCCTTCCTACTGGCCGCCGGGGGCGCGATCGTCGCCGTGATCTTCATGCTGGTTCCCCTGATCTTCGCCAGCCGCACCCGCGTGCTCTCGGAGCGCCTGCGCGGCCTGACCCGCCCGGCGGGGCAGAACGCGCTGCAGCGCTACTACCTCGATATCGCGCTGGTGCTGGTCGCCGTGGGGCTGATTTTCGAGGCCGACCTGCGCGGCACCGTCTTCGAGCGCAACAGCGTGGGCGGGCTCTCCGCCGACCCGCTGCTGCTCAGCACCCCGATTCTCTTCGCCCTGGCCGCGACGCTGGTCATCCTGCGCATTTTGCCCTGGCTCTACCGCGCCGTCGCCTGGCTGACCTACGACCGCTTCCCGCTCTCGATCGCCGCCACGCTGCGCTACGTCTCGCGCACTGTCGGCCCTGCCGCGCGCCTCACGATTCTGCTGATGCTCGGCGCCGCGCTGGGCACCTTCGCCGCCTCCTACGCCGACACCGTCGACCGCTCGCTGACCGAGCGCATCCAGTACGACGCGGGGGTCGAGCATCGCGTGCAGCTCGGCGACGCGGCCTACTCCTCTCCGGCCGGCGTTGAGCGCCGCCTGGCCGAGATCGAGGGCGTCGAGCGCCTCAGCTCGGTGCATCGCTCCGGGGTCGCGGCCGGGCGCAGCGTGGGCACCGCCTCGGCCGTCGACCTGCTGGCCATCGAGCCGCGCGACGCGCGAGAGATGCTCTGGTTCCGCAGCGACCTCTCCGAGCTGACCTTCGACGACCTGATCCGCTCGATCGATGTGCCGCCGACCGGCCGCGGCGTGGGCATTCCCGACGCCACCCAAACCCTCCGCATCTGGGTCGACCTCCGGGAGGGCGAGAGCGAGCAGACCTTCTGGCTGCGCTTCCGCGACGGCCAGGGGCGCTATTTCACGGCCGGCCAGATTGAAGCGCCGCATCCCGACCTCGACTGGACGCCGATCGAGATCGACTTTCAGCGCGAGGTGGTCGGCTCGGGCGGCGTCGCGCCGTTCACGCTGCACGCGATCGTGATGAGCGAGCCCTTCGGCGTGTTCGTCTCCGAGCCCGCCACGGTGCGCTTCGACGCGGTCACCGCGATCCAGCCCGACGGCCGGGAGCTGATCGTCGAGGATTTCGAGGACGCCAGTTGGGCCCGCTTCCGCCAGCGCCGCGAGGCGGACGACCGGCTGGTCTTCAGCGAGGCGGAAGACGCCAAAAGCGGGGCGCAGGTGATGGAGTTCACCCCCGGCATCGGGCAGAGCCCCGGCCTGCGCGCCGTCCACTTCGCCGACCCCTCGATCTGCTCCGGGACGCGCTGCACCGTCCCGATGATCGTCAGCCAGGACTTCGCCGAGCGCCAGCTGCTTGAAGTGGGTGACCGCTTCACGGTGCGCACCGACACGATGATCATGACCGGCCGGGTCACCGCCGTCGTCGAGCTCTTCCCCACCCTGCGGCCCGACGAAAAGTCGTTCATCGTGGCCGATTACGACGCGCTTTTCCACCTCGGCGCGGTGACCGCGCTGCGCCCCTCCACCGCGCCGACCGAGGTCTGGCTGGAGCTCACCGACGACCCGGAGCAGCTGGCCGCGACGCTCGCCGAGCTGCGCCGCCCGCGCTACTCGCTGCGCGACTGGAGCGATATGCAGGATCGGCTGGCCGAGCAGGGGCGCGACCCGCTCACCACCGCCGGCGGCAGCGGCATCCTGCTCGTCGCCTTCATCGCGATCAGCGTGCTGCTGGCGCTGGCCTTCCTGGTCTCGATGGCCGTCGCCGCCCGCCAACGCCGGCTCGAAATGGCCCTGCTGCGCACCGTCGGCGTGGGCAACCTCTCCATCCTGCTCCAGGTGCTGCTCGAGTACGTCCTGATCGTCGGCACCGGCCTCGCCCTGGGCGTGCTGCTGGGCAACCGCATCTCCCAGCTGCTGCTCGGCTACCTCGAGTTCGACGAAACCGGCCGGCAGGTGCTGCCGCCGTTCCTGATCGAGACCGACTGGCAAATCCTGGGCATCGCTTTCGGCGCCCTGATCGCCGTGCTGCTGCTGGGCGTCCTGGCCACCTGGCGCTGGTACCTCAACCTGGAGCTCAACCGCGAACTCCGCCTCACCAACTGACCCCCATTCACGCCGCAAACACCCCACCCCGTCATTCCTGCGCCCCAACCGTCATTCCTGCGCAGGCAGGAACCCGCTCACGGCGACCGCGTCGTGGGGGCCTGGCCTTCGGTGTTGCGGCCCCAGCAAGCGATCGTGCCGTCGGTCTTGATGCCGCAGCTGTGCAAGCCGCCCGCGCTGATCGCTGTGAATACGCCTGAGGGCGTGTCGGTGACTTGGCTGTGATTGTCGCGCCCCCAGCAGGTGATCGCGCCGGCGCTGTTCAGCGCGCAGGCGTGGCTTTCGCCGCCGCTGATCGCCGTAAACGTGCCCGACGAGGGCGCGTTAGCCCTCTCGTTGTAAGTATTTTGCCCCCAGCAAGAGATCGCGCCGGCGCTGTTCAGCGCGCAGCTGTACGTGCCGCCCAGCGAGATCGCGCTGAAGGAGCCCGACGGCGGCGCGGTGCGGCTGTTGGTGCTGTCGCTGAATCCCCAGCAGGAGATCGCGCCGCTGCTGTTGAGCGCGCAGCCGTGATAGCCGCCCAGCGCGATGGCCGTGAACGTACCCGAAGGCGGCGTGCTCTGGTCGAGGGTGTTGCTCCCCCAACAGGAGATTGCGCCGGCGCTGCTCAGCGCACAGGAATGCTCCGTGCCCGTGTCGACCGCACTGAAGCTGCCGCTGGTCGGCGGCGTGGCGCGGTTGCCGGCGTTCAGTCCCCAACAGACGATCGCGCCGCTGCTGCGCAGCGCGCAACTGTGAGCGCTCCCGGCTGCCAGCGCGGTGAAGTCGGAACCCGCCGGCGGCGTGGCGCGGTTGTTGGCGTTGTCGCCCCAGCAGTCGATCGTGCCCGTGCTGCGCAAGGCGCAGGTATGCACGCTACCCGCGCTAACGGCGGTGTATGTGGTCGTTGGAGTCGGTGTGGGTGTCGGAGTTGGCGTCGGCGTCGCAGGGTCCGGCGTCGTATCGCCCTCGTCCTCAGCCGAACTATCCGCGACAGTCCGGGGGGCGCTTGTCGGGGCGAGCTCTGCAATCAGCTCAGGCAAGCGATCTTCCTGCCCGCCCCAACAGCGGGTGCCCGCGCGGCCCAGCGCGCAGGAGTGGCGCATTCCTGCGCTGATGGCGACGTAGCGCCCCGACGGGGCGTTGGACTGGTCGTGGCGGTCGTCGCCCCAACATTCGATTGCGCCTGATTCGCGTAGTCCGCAGCTGTGCCATGCTCCGGCGCTGATTTGGGTGAAGACGCCTGGCGGGGCGTTGAGTTGGCCGAAGTTGTTGAGGCCCCAGCATTCGGCTGCGCCGTTTTCGCGCAGGGCGCAGGAGTGGGTGGTGCCGGCGCTCACTTGCGTGAAGATGCCCTCGGGCGCGTCGGTGCGTCCGAGGTTGGCGCGGCCCCAGCAGGTGAGCTCTCCTGTCGTTCGCAGCCCGCAGGCGTGGAGGTAGCCGGCGCTGACGGCGGTGAATTCCCCCTCCGGTGGATCCGCCTGGCCGTAGTCGAGCACGCTGCGGCCGAAGCTGTTGGTTCCCCAGCATTCAAGCGCGCTGTCGCTCTCGCGGACGGCGCAGGCGAACTGCCAGCCTGCGGCAATGTTGGTGAACGCACCTTGCGGCGCGTTCTGATCTGCGCCCCAGCAGGCAATTTCGCCGCTCTCTTGGCGGATGGCGCAGTTGTGCCAGTCGCCGGCGCTCACCGCTGTGTAGCGCCCCTCCGGAACATCGCGCAGCTCGGCAGAGTTGCCGCCCCAACAGCGGATGACCCCGTCATTGCGCAGCGTGCATTGGTGCTCGCCGCCCGCATCAAGCGCCAGATAGCGACCAGCGGATCCGGGCGTAGCGGCTTGGGCCAAGGTCAGAGCGGCGAGCAGCAGCGCGGCGATCGCGAGGGCGATCGGGAGGAATTTATCCCCCCCCCCCCCCCCGATCGAGCAAGCGCCGCCGCCGCGCGGCGGGCGCGTTGGGCGATGGTCGGGGTGTGGGAGTCGCGTCGCATGAGTGAAACTCTACACCAGCGCACGGTTTGACGCGGCGCTTGCGCCCCTTCTACACCCGCGAACGGGAGCGGCCCCTCAGGTCCGCTCAAGCAGAAGGCCGATCACGGTACCAAAGCCCGCGATCATCATCAGCTCCACTCGTATCTCGAATGCGCGAATTATCGCCCGGAACTCAGCGATCATGCGGCGCTCGCGTTCGGCTTGCCGCTTCTCCCAGTCAGCGAGCCATTGATCATGGCGCGCGTCGAGCTTGGTCCGAGGTCGGTCAGCAGCGGTCATGCGGCCAGAGTAGCAAATCCAGCGATCAGCGGAAGACTGAGCGCAGCCGCCGCAGGTTGAGTTCGGGCGCGTACAGCGCCAGGCCGGCCAGCGGGGCGCCGACCGCCAGACAGGCCACCCCGCACGAGGCTCCGCTCGCCGCCACGCCGAGCAGCCCCAGCGCCACGCCGAGCGGCGCGACCGCGCTCCAGGCCGACAGCTCCGCGCGGCTGCGGACCAGCTGCGCGGCGAACAGGGCCGTGCCCGCCCCGGCGGCGATTGCCGCGCCCAGATAGAGCTCGGTCGAGGCCGCGCCCAGCAGCACGGCGACGATCGCCGCGGCCAGGGAGGCGACAGCCAGCCCGGCTCCGAGCAGTTGCACGGGCTCAGCCCGTCAGCCGGCGGTAGAGCGCCGGCAGGCGGCGCGGGAGCGACTCGATGTCGGCGACCACCTCGTAGGCCATGTCCTGGCACATTTGCTTCAGGTAGTCGTGCCCGGCCCGGTCGACGGTCAGCGCGAACGGCACCATGCCCTCGCGCCGCGCCTCGGTCAGCGCCATCTTGGTGTCGTGAATTGCGTATTCCTTTTCCGTTCGGTCCCGCCCGTAGCCGTGGTCCTGGGGCCGCCCGTCCGAGAGCAGCATCAGGATCTTCACTTTCGCGTCGGTGTTCTGCAGCTTCCAGATGCAGTGCCGAATGGCGGGGCCCATCCGCGTCGAGCGCACGGGCGCGATTTTGTCGATCCGCTCCTTGGTCCGGTCGCCGAACGGCTCGTCCATGTCCTTGTAGACGAAGAATTCCACGTTGTCGCGCCCGTAGCCGCTGAAGCCGTAGACGCCGTATTTGTCGCCGATCGCCTCGAGCGCCTCGATCAGCAGTACCACCGCTTCCTTTTCGAGGTCGATGATGCGCTTGCCCGGGTGCCGCGCCGCCTCGGCCCGACGCTGCGCCCACCACGAGAGGTACTTGCGCGGATCGTCGTCGAACTGGTCGTCCTGCCGGCGGTCCTGATGCTTCTGGATCTCCTCGTCGGTGCTCGCCGAGACGTCCAGCAGGAACGCCACGGCCACATCGCGCTCCACCTTGTTGCGGCGGTAGAAGAGCTTCGTTTCCGTCGTGGCCCCGGCGATCTTCTCGGTGTACCACTCGATCACGGCGTCGAGGTCGTAGTCTTCACCGTCGGTCAGCCGCTTCATTTTGCGGAAGAGTTCCGGGCGCAGCATCTCGAACTGCTTGCGCGTTTCCTGCACCAGCTGGGCGTGGTCGTGGAGCGTCTCCTGGTAGTAGCCCACGTCGCCGACCTCGCCGCGCTGCTCCTGCACGCGGCACCAGCGCGGCTTGTAGTCGGCCGCGCGGAAGTCCCACTCGTCGTAGTAGAAGGACTGCGCCTCGACCGGCAATTCCTCGCCGTCGTCCGCTCCGGTGCTGTCGTCGCCCATGGCCTGCTGGCCTTCGGGGCGGTCGCCCTGCACGCTGTTGACCTCTTTGAGCAGGTTGTCCAGGAACATGCCCGACGACTCGGCCAGGTCCATGTCCATCAGCTCGTTGATCGAGATTTCCACGCTCTTCTCGAGCAGTTCCTGCAGTTGCTCCTTGGAGAGGGGGATCGGCGGCGCGTCGCCCGTGCCCGTCTCGCCCTTCAGCTTCATCAGCAGTTGGACCAGTTCGGGCTTGAAGTCGCCGCGGAAGTCGACCGGCTCGGGGCTGTCGTAGGGGCGCTCCTCGCTGCCCGGCATGAAGGGCATGAACGACTCTTCCAGCCCGCTCGAACCGCTGCCCGGCATCAGATCCGCGTCGCCTTCTTCCTGCTCGCCGGCCATCGGCGGATCCTCGAACTCGCTCCAGTCCTCGGCGTCCAGCTCGACATTGGGCACTTGGGCGACCCACTCGTAGAGCATCTGGGTGGCCGCCGCCGAGTCCTCGACAGTCGCGCCCTCCTGACGGATCTGGTTGAGGATTCGCAGCGGGACGCGCAGTTGCTCGCCCAGTTCGGAGGGCCAGCGGATTCGGCCGGCGTCGTCGAGGCTGGCGCGGAGCAGGTTTTCCACCATCGCCTGTCGGGCCGGCATGTTTTCGACCGGCCGCCGCTGCTCGGCGGCGGCCTGCTGGAGGCGGTTCAGCGCGCGCCGCACGCCCGCGTACTCCCGCTTGACGATCGTGTCGATTCGCGTGTCCTCCACGATTGTGAACAGATCGTGGGCCAGCCGCCGGTCGCCGAAGCGGTCGAAGAAGCGCTCCATGTCCGTGTGGATCTCCGCCTGCTCGGCTCCCTCAGGCGTCTCTCCGGCAACGCCGGTCGGCGCGGCGCCGTTGCCGCTGCCCACGCTCGCGCCCTGCCCGTTCGCCTGCGGCTCGAAGACGTGGGGCGAGCGCTGCTGGTCGTACTCGAACGAGCCGAACTCCAGCCGCCCGGCCTGGTGCGTCGCGAACACCTTGTAGACGCTGAAATTGTCGTCCTTGCTCGCGTAGCGCTCCACCATGTCCGGCAGGTAGATCGTCGTCCCCTCCGTGGTCGGGCTGCTTTCGTCGACCCAGCCCACGCCTTTCGAGGCCAGCTCCTCCGACGACTTGATCCCCACGTCCACGCCGGTCAGCGCCTTGCAGTACATCCGGATCAGTTCCGAGACGCGGTCCAGGTCGACCCGCGCCGAGAGCGCCTCCATCACCTCTTCGCCGCGGGTCGATTCGAGCCGGAAGAACGCCTCGCCGCCGTCCACGCTCTGCTGCAGGATGTTCAGCCCGAAGTCCTGCCAGCGGGCGATGTCGTCGATGCTCAGCCGCTGCACGACGCGCGGGCTGGACTTGAGGAACTCCATGGCCGCGTCGCCCGAGTGGGGCGCGAGTTGCTCCGACAGCTCGAGCAGCCCCTCGTGCAGGTCGCGGTCGACCTCCGAGAGCGCCTGCGCCGACTCGATGAAGTAGGGGTGGCCTAGCCGCCCCACCTTGAGCGCCACCTGCCCGGCCAGGCCCAGGTAGCGCCCGCGCTGCTCCGCGTTGATCTGCTGCAGCGCGACCGGACCGCGCTCGAAGTAGACCCGGGCATCCACCCAAGCCGTGTGCGCCACGATCCCGCCGAACTCCAGGAACGGCGCGCGGTCGCTGCGCTCGAGCTGGCCCAGCACCGTCGGCGCCATCCCCAGGCAGGCGCTGGCCAGCTCATACGAGTGGCTCGCCAGCGAGTCGATCAGTTCGACCAACAGCCGCATCTGGCTCAGCGGCAGGTGCGGCAGCACCTGGGGGCTGACATCGAAGTACTGCGCCGAGAGCGAGCCCGACTTCCAGGTTCCCTTGTAGAGGGATTGCCCCTGCGAGGCCCAGTCGGGCGCTTGCGCCACGGCGAGGTGCGGCAGCACCTGCGGGCTCGCGCGGAACAACGCTCCGGCCAGCGCCGGCGAGGTGTCCATCAGCCCCACGCCCACATCGCACCACTCGCGCATCCGCTCGTAGGTCACCTGCTCCAGCATCGGTCCGCTGCCGCGGAAGTACTCGGAGGCGGCCTCCCAGGAGCGCAGCGAGTGCCGCGCCACCTGCAGCCCCGTCTCAATCCAGCCGGCGAACTCGTCCGGCTCCAACACGGGCTGCACCGCTTCAACGGCGGACTCGAATTCCTGGCTCAGGGCGGGCGGAAAGGCGCGCAGCGCCTCTCGCGCCGTTTCCAGCGGCGACTCGGAAGTGGATCGATCGGTCATCGGCATCCGTCCAGAGGGTGGGCAGCGCCGCCGCCGGCTTACGGCGCGTCGACGACGATCTGCTCGATTGTGGCCGCGTCGGCGGCCGTATCCAATACAGCATAGGTGAGGCTGCGCTCTACGCCCCGCGCCTCGCCCGCCGAGCCGGGATTGATCACCAGCGCGCGCCCGATTCGCCGCACCAGCGGCGCGTGGGTGTGCCCGTAGATGATGAAGTCCGCCTCTTCCTCCGCCAGCCGCTCCAGCTGCGGATCGTGGGGAAACAGGTAGTCGCGGTAGGGCGCCCAGGGCGTGGCGTGGAACATCAGCAGGCGCTTCCCGCCCACCTCGCAGCGGATGATCTGGGGCTGCTGCCGGGTCCACTCGAGCAGTTCGCGGTTGACCGTTTCCGAGGCCTGCGCGCGCGCGCCCGCCTCGCTGAGCAGGATCTCCTCGTGGTTGCCCAGCACGTAGCGGCCGCCAAGTTCGCGCAGCCGCTCGGCCACCTCGTTGGAGAAGCGGTACTGGTAGCAGGCGTCGCCCGCGCAGAGCAGTTCGTCGATCTCGCCCATCTGCTCGACCGCCCGGTCCAGCGCCGCGATGTTGCAGTGAATGTCGCTCACGATGCCCAGACGCACGCCCGAACCTCCCGCTCGCCTGCGGCTAGTCCTCGAAGATCGAGGACACGACCTCTTCGATGCTGCGCTGGATCTCGCCGTCGTCGGTCAGCGGCCAGACGATCGAGACCTGGCAGGCCCGCCGCGGGGAGACGCCCTGGGTGATCATCCGTCCCGCGTAGATCAGCAGCCGGGTGCTCGCGCCCTCGGCCAGGCCGTGCTCGCGCAGGTTGCGAATCTTCTCCGCCATCTTCGCCAGGTTCAGCGCCGTCTCCGGGTCGCAGCCCGACTCGTGCCGCACGATCTCCGCTTCGGTCTCGCGCGGCGGGTAGTCGAACTCGATCGCCACGAACCGCTGCCGCGTGCTCTGCTTCAAATCCTTCAGGGCGCTCTGGTAGCCCGGGTTGAACGAGATCACCAGCAGGAAGCCGTCGCGCGCCTGCAGCAGTTGCGACTTTTTCTCCACCGGCAGGATTCGGCGGTGGTCCGTCAGCGGGTGGATCAGAACCGTCGTGTCCTTGCGCGCCTCCACCACCTCGTCCAGGTAGCAGATCGCGCCCGCCTTCACGGCCCGGGTCAGGGGCCCGTCGATCCAGACCGTCTCATTGCCCTCGAGCAGGTAGCGGCCCACGAGGTCGCTCGCCGTCAGGTCTTCGTGGCAGGCGACCGTGACCAGGGGCAGATTCGACTCCGACTCGATTTCCGCTTTGCCGTCCCGCATCACCGCCAGCGGGCGGTTGAGGTGATAGGCCATGTACTCCACGAAGCGCGTCTTGCCGCAGCCCGTCGGGCCCTTCAGCAGCACCGGAATCTTGCTGTTCCAGGCCGACTGAAAGACCTCCACCTCGTCCTTCACGGGGACGTAGTAGGGCTCTTCTTCGAGGCGAAACTCCTCGACCGCCCAGGAGCGGTATTCGGTGATCGGTTCGGTTGCGGTGGTCATCGATGGTCCCCTCGCTGCTGCGATCCGCTTGCCTGCCGTCCAGTTGGCCCGGTCGGCTCAGTCGGCCCGGTCGGCTCAGTCGGCATTGCGCCGCCCGAGCTCGGCCCAGGCGGCCTCAACGCGCCCGCGCACAGCCTCCAGCGGGCAATCGGTGTCGATCACCACATCGGCGTGCTCGAGCCGCTCGTCGTTGCTCAGTTGAGAGTTGATCCGCGCGTCCGCGTCCTCCGCGCTCATGTTGTTGCGCGCCATCAGCCGTTCCCGCGCCGCCTGCGGCGAGACGGACACTACCCAGACCTCATCCACCAGGTCTTGCCACTCGGCCTCGATCAGCACCGCCGCCTCCAGCACGGCGACTTCCGTCTGCCCGGCGGCGGCGAGCCGCTCAAGTTCGGCGGCCGCCAGCGCGCGGATGCCCGGCCAGACGATGTCCGTCAGCCGCTTCAGTTCCTCCGGCTTGCCGAACACCTTGCCGCCCAGCACGCGGCGGTCGATCGTGCCGTCCTCGGCGACCAGCTCGTCGCCGAACGCGGCGACTACGGCGCGGAAGGTGTCCGTGCCCGGCTCGTAGGTCTGGTGGCCCAGCTTGTCGGCGTCGATCGTCGCCGCCCCGAACTCCTGGAGGAGTTCGACCACCGTGGATTTGCCCGAGGCGATCCCGCCCGTGAGTCCGATAGAGCGCATGCGTCTCCAGCATTCGGGCGCAAGGTGGGGCGGATCTGGCGCGCGGGAGCGGCCACGATGCGACGGCCCCACGACGGCGGCGCCAAGTGCGCAGGCTATCTATCGCCTCGCCTGAGCGTCAAGCGAGCGCCCGCGCCCGCGCTGCTCTGTAGCGCAGGCTACGCAAATCCGCGCCGCCGCTTGGCTAGCGTTAACCCAACTGTGTTGCAGCGCGCGACCCGCGCCGCGGCCCTGGCCGCGCATTCCCGATTTCGATCCCCAGCCCAGAACTTGCCCAGGACACGCCATGACTACGGAAGCCCGAAGCGAAACGATCGACCTGGAGGAAAGCCGCCGCTGCCTGATCGAGGCGGCCGCCGACCTGCCCGAGCAGATCTACGACGAGCCCAACGTGGTCGGCGTCTGGAGCATCCGCGAATGCCTCGCCCACCTCACCGCGTGGGACGCCTGGCTGCTCGGCGTCCTGAACCGCTACGACCGCGGCGAGCCGATCGGCGAATTTCCCAAAGAGCACGAGATGAACGGCGCAGTGCCGGGCAGCTGGGCCGATCGCGGGCTGCCCGAGCTGCTCAGCGCGCTGAGCACTTCCACCGAGGAGCTGGCCCGCCGCCTCCGCGCCCAGACCGACGACGAGCGCGAGCAGCCCTGCTACGACTTCGGCGCCGACTGCCTCAGCCCCAACGACGTAGTCGACGCCCTGATCGAGCACGACATCATGCACACGGCCGACATCCGCGCCTGGCGCAAAACCGCTGGCCTCTAGCGCCTGTTCGCACTCCCCCAAAAAAACACTCCACAATTCCTGCCTACCTCCCGCCACTCCCCACCTCCCCCGCCCCACCCGCGCAAAACCGCCCCGCCATACCCGCACGAGGTAGCTCCGCCACACCCGCGCAAAAAAGGCCCGCCGTACCCACGCAAATTAGATCCGCAGTACCCACGCAAATTAGATCCGTCATACCCGCGCTCCCGCTCCGTCATACCCGCGCTCGCCGCGGGTATCTCGCGGTGGTGCGCACCAAGCCTGTCAACGCCCCACCCAGTCTCGCACGCTCCCGCCCCGTCGTACCCGCGCTCCCGCTCCGTCATACCCGCGCTCGCCGCGGGTATCTCGCCGTGGCGCGCACCAAGCCCTGTCTACGCCCCACCCAGCCTCGCACGCTCCCGCCCCGTCATACCCGCGCAAATTAGATCCGTCATACCCGCGCTCGCCGCGGGTATCTCGCGGTGGTGCGCACCAAGCCTGTCTACGCCCCACCCAGCCTCGCACGCTCCCGCTCCGTCACACCCGCGCTCTTTAGCTCCGCCACCCCCGCGCGAAAAAGGTCCGCCGTACCCACGCAAATTAGATCCGTCATACCCGCGCCCCGCCGCGGGTATCTCGCCGCGCCGAGTGCCAAGCCCGCTTACCGCCGCCCAAACTCCGCACGCTCCCGCTCCGTCATACCCGCGCTTGCCGCGGGTATCTCGCCGCGCCGAGCGCCAAGCCCGCTTGCCGCCGCCCAAACCCCGCACGCTCCCTTTCCGTCACACCCGCGCCCCAACCTCACCCCGCCAGCGCCGCTTTGAACGCCGACTCCAGCGCCGGCAGCACCTTCTTGTAGTCGTCCACGATGCCGAAGCGCGAAAACGCGAAGATCGCCGCGTCCGGATCCTTGTTGATCGCCACGATGTTCTTGCTGCCCCCGCAGCCCGCCATGTGCTGCGACGCCCCGCTGATCGCGATCGCCAGATACAGCGTCGGCGAAACCACCGTCCCCGTCAGCCCCACCTGCTGTGCCGGCGGGTACCAGCCCAGGTCGCACGCCGCCCGGCTCGAACCGACCGCCGCGCCCAGCACGCCGGCCAGCTGCTCGAGATCCGCGAACGCCTCCGGACCGCCCAGGCCGCGACCGCCGGAGACCACGATCTCCGCGTCCTCCAGCCGCACGCCTTCCGACTCCGCCGCGTCTTTCGACGTGACCCGCGCGCGCACCTCGGCCGCGGGCGGCGCGACATCCACCACCGCCGCGCTGCGCGACGCGTCCGGCTCAAGCGGATCCTGCGACTTCGCGCGCACCGTGATCACCTGCGGATCCGTCTTCACCGTCACCACCTGCCGCGCATTGCCCCCGTAGCAGGAGCGCGTCACGCGCACGCGGTCACCCTCGACCTCAAGACCCAGCGCGTCCATCGCAGCGGCGCTGCCCAGCCGCGTGGCCAGCCGCGGCGCGAGATCGCGCCCCATGCTGCTCTGCGCCAACAACACGACCTGCGGCGAATCCTGCTCCACGATCTGCTGCGTTAGCGGCAGGCAGGCGTCGGTCTGATACTGCGCCAGCGAGGCGTCGTCCGCGCGGTAGACCGTGCTCGCGCCGGCCGGGCCCGCCGCCTCGCTCGCCGCGGCCAAATCCGCGCCCAGCAGCGCCAGCCCCACATCGCCGCCCAACTCGCCCGCCAGACGATTTGCTGCGCCGAGCAGCTCGCGGGTCGCGGCGGTCAGATCGCCCTCTTCGGTTTCGCCGATCACGAGAATGGTGGACATACAGAACTCTCCCTGGCTGAGCGGGTTTCGGTGCGGGGGCGGCGCTAGAGGATCTTGGCCTCGCGCAGCGCCGAGACGAGCCCGGCGGCTTTCTCTTCGGGCGTGTCGCCCTCGATGATCTCGACCTCGATGTCGCTGGTCGGCTGGAACAGCGCGTGCATCTCCAGCCGCGCGCCGGCCGCGCCGACTTCCGAAGCCTCAAGCCCGATCTCGCCGGGCGTCAGCTCCGTCACCTGCTTGCGCGCCGCCTGCATGATCTGCCGCAACTGCGGATAGCGCGGATCGCCGAACTCGTTGCTGATCGTCAGCACGCACGGCGTCGGAAGCTCGATCGTCTCGAAGCCGTCTGCCACGACCCGCGAGACAGTCAGCCCGCCAGCGCCGCCGTCGACCGCCCGCAGCACCGTCGCCGAGGGCAGATCGAGCAGCTCCGCCACGATGCTGCCCACCGACCCCTGATCCCAGTCCGCCGCCTGCCGGCCGAACAGAATCACATCGGGCACGCCCAGATACTGAATCGCCTTGCTCAGCGCCAGCGCCGTAGTCCAGGCGTCGCCGCCCTCAAACGCGGCGTCGTGCAGGTGGTAGCCCTCGTCCGCGCCCATCGCCAGGCTGTGCTTGATCGCGTCCCGCGCCGAGTCGGGCCCCAGCGAGATAATGTTCACCGAGCCCTCGCCGGCCGCATCCTTCAGCCGCAGCGCCGCTTCCACGGCCTGCGCGTCGAACGGCGAAATCACCGGCGAAATGCCCTGCGCCGGCAGCACCTGCATCGCCGCCTCATCGACCTTGAAGGCCGCCGCCGGCGTCTCCGGGTCCGGAATCTGCTTCACGCAGACAATCGCATCCATCGCTCACCTCATTCCAGGGCGCAGCGCGCCCAAGCCCCGCCATTGTGTCGCGTCGCGCGCAATGGGGCAATCCGCGGCGTGGAGGAGGTTTTGCTGCTTCGTTATCTTGCCTAGAATCTCGATCCGACGTTGAGCAGACCTAGAGTGTTGGATGACCACTCGGCGGTCACCAGCCCCGACTTGCCACAGCGACGAAGTGCCTGTACATTCGTGCTGTTGGAGGAATCATGGCGACTGTCTTCCGGGATCCCGCCTTCGCCGCCAATCGTTCGGCGCCCATGCACCGCTGGGTGCCGTGGATCGCTGGCTTCTCGAAACACTTCATCGAAGATGCGCTGGCGACCTACGCGAATGGGACTCGGCAGACGGTGTTGGACCCTTTCGCGGGCGTCGGGACGACGCTCGTAGAGGCCGATGTGGCAGGCCACGATGTTGTCGGGTTCGAGATCAATCCCTACGCCGCGTTTGCAGCTCGGCTCAAGCTCGGCGCGCATCGAGTGTTTTCTGAAGCCTTGCGGCGCACCGTTGAGGACCTCGATCGTCACGCCCGCACCGTCGAGCTCAACGGCGCGTCGCCACAGGCGACGCCGCCGCACGGCTTTCGCACCCGCTCACCGTTCTACAGCCCCGAAGTCGAGCGGAAGGTGCTGCTGTTACAGGACTTCTTGCAGCGCCAGCCGGACGAGCGAGTCGCGGACCTGCTCCGCCTGGCCTTCGCATCCACGATGGTCGAGTACTCGAACTATTCGTACGAGCCGAGCCTCGGCCGCCGCGCAGCCGCGGGGCGTCCAGATATTGACGATCATCCAGTCGCCAAAACCGTGGCGGACAAACTGTCGCAGATGGCGGACGACGCCGACTGGTACCGGCGGATGCGCAAGCGTGGCAAGCGGCCCGACGGGATCGTGTACACGGAATCGTTCTTCGACGGCTACAAGCGCATCGAGCGCGAGAGCGTTGATCTGTTGATCACGTCGCCGCCGTATGCGAACAACTACCACTACAACCGCAACACGCGCCCGCACCTCTACTGGCTCGGTTTCTGTGAGTCGCCCAGCGAGATGCGCGAACTGGAGTCCCAGAACTTCGGCACTTACTGGCAGCGCGCGAGAGAGGTTGAACACATCGAATTGGACCAGTCCATCACTGATCAGGACATCCGAAGCACCCTGGATGCGATCCGCGAACGAAACACCGACCGCGGCCTCTACGGCGGTCCGGGGTGGGCGAACTATATCGCGACGTATCTCAACGACTGTGTGCGGTTCGCCGCAGGAATCAAGTGGTGCCTGCGACAGCGAGCGACGGCGCTGGTTGTGATCGGCAACAGCGTGGTGCAGGGCGTGCATGTGCCGACCGACCAATTTCTCGCCGCGATAGTGCGCGAACACGGACTGAAGGTTGTCGACATCCACACGCCGCGAGCAACGCGCGTCGGCAACAGCATTATCAATTCAAGCGTGCGCGCTGGCTCCGGCAAGTCAGTCAAGCTGTACGAGGCAGTCGTCGAGATCAAAAAGCGATGAGCGACTTGTACGACCCCCTCACGTACGAGAACCTGATGGCTGGCTTGGTCGTTCATTTCGAGCGTCAGCCGCGCGTGCAGCTGGGCGCGGTAGGCGAGGTGTATGGGCCCGGCATCTACGCCTTGTTCTACAACGGCGAGCATGATGCCTACCACCCGATCGCAGGTACTGACGCGCCGATCTATGTGGGAAAAGCCGTCTCGCCCGGATCGCGCAAAGGCGACGCCGTCGATGTCGTGGCGCCGGCTCTACAGCGTCGAATACGCGAGCACGCACGATCGGTAGACGAGGCCGACAACCTCATGCTCGTCGACTTCGAGTGCCGTCACTTGGCGTTGGTGCCCGTATGGATCACGCTGGCCGAGCGATTTCTTATCGATCACTACCGCCCGATCTGGAACCTGCGGCTGGACGGATTCGGCAACCACGATCCTGGCGCAGGTCGCCGCCAGGGAGAAGCGAGCTGGTGGGACACATTGCATCCTGGCCGGCGATGGGCAGCTCAGCTGCGGTACGTCAAGACGGAAGACCAAGCCCGCGAACGCATCACCCGGTTCTTCAACGACGGGTAATTCCGGCTCGATGAAGCGCGCGTTAGCCGGAGCCGTTCCGCGAACCTGCCGAAGCCTGCAAAATCTCCGCCACATCGAGCACCTTGAGCCGCTCATCATCCTCGACATCCATCTGCACCGTCCCCACCCCCGCATCGAACATCTGGATGCAGAACGGGCAGGCCGTGCAGGCCGTCTCCGCTCCCGTCTCCGCCGCCTCCCGCACCCGCACCTCGTTCACCCGCGACGCGCCCTGCTCCTCCATCCACATATTGCCGCCGCCCGCGCCGCAGCACAGTCCCTGCTCGCGGCTGCGCGGCATCTCGACCAGCGTCACGTTCGGCACCTGCTCGAGAATGCGCCGCGGCGCCTCGAAAATGTCGTTGTGCCGCCCCAGATAGCAGGAGTCGTGGTAGGTGATCGTCTGCGGCTCGACCTCGCGCGGTTCCAGCTTCCCGTCGGCCAACAACTGCTCCAGCAGTTGCGTGTGGTGAATCACCTCGTACTGCCCGCCCATGTCCGGGTACTCGTTGAGGAAGACGTTGAAGCAGTGCGGGCAGTGCGTGATGATCTTCTTCACCCCGGCCTCGTCGAACGCCGCGATCAGTCCCTCGGCGAGGATTTGGTAGAGGTACTCGTGGCCCAGCCGACGCGCCGGGTCGCCGTTGCAGGACTCCAGCCCCGCGAGAATGCCGAAAGAGACCCCCGCCTCGCGCAGCAGCGAGACCACGGAGCGCGTGATCGCCTGCGCGCGGTCCACGAACGCCCCCGTGCAGCCGACGAAGTAGAGATACTCCTGCTCGCCGCTCCAGGTAATCTCCGCCGGGTCCAGATCCAGCGCTTCCAGCCACGACTCGCGCGTGTACGGCGTGCCGCGCCACGGATGTCCCTGCCGCTCGAGCGTCTCCAGCGTGCCCTGCACCGTGTCCGGCATCCGCGCCTCCTCCATCACCAGCGAGCGGCGCATGTCCACGATCGTCGGCACGTGCTCGATGAAGACCGGGCAGGCCTCCACGCACGCGCCGCAGGTGCGGCAGGCCCAGAGCGACTCGTCCCGCACCACCTCGCCCACCATCGCCGGCGCGTCGCTCAGACCGAAATCGAGCTCGTCCCCGCGCATCAGGTTGGTCACCTTCTGCTCGCCGACCGCCGTCGCGTAGGACTTCAGGTCCTGGATGATGTGCATCGGCGAGAGCGGCTGCCCCGCGATGTCCGCCGGGCAGTTGTCCGTGCAGCGCCCGCAGCGCACGCAGACATCAAGCTCGAACAGCTGCTTCATCGAGAAATGCTCCAGCTGGCTCACGCCGAAGTGCTCCTGCTCCTCGATGTTCTCGATCATCTCCAGCTTGCCCGGCGACGAGGTGCGCTTGAGGAAGGCGTTGACCGGCGCCATCACGAGGTGGTTGATCTTCGAGTAGCCCAGCAGCGAGATCCAGGCCAGCGCCCCGATCATGTGGAACCACCACAGCGCCTTGTGCATGTCCAGCACCGCCGCGGTCGAGACGCCCGAGAACATCAGCGCCACCACGTAGCCCACCGGCGACCAGTAGGACCACTCCGGGTTGGTGTCGATCTCCGAAGCCTGGATGCGCAGCCCCTCCACGAAAAATCCGCTCACCAGCAGCACGCCCAGCCCGCCCACGATCAGCCAGTCCTCCCAGGTCGGCAGCCAGGCCGTGCGCGGCCGCACCCAGCGGTGCGCAATCGCCATCGCTACGCCGATGATCCCGATCAGCCCGAAAAGATCCGCCACCAGCGAATAGCCCAGGTAGCGCGGCCCCACCAGAATCTCCACCGGGATGTAGTCGTCGACCGCCAGCAGCGCCGTCACCAGGAACAGCACGATCATCGACGACATGATGCAGAGGTGCATCACGCCCGAATACGGGTCGCGCAAGACCCGCTCCGTGCCCATCCCGCCCCGCACCACGCGGTTGATCCGCGTAGCAAGGTTGTCGAAGGAGAAATCCGCGCGCCCCAGCCGCCAGACGCGCGAGCGTCGCGCGAGGCCGTAGACGATCAACCCAATCGCGAACGGCAGCAGCAGGTAGAGCACCCAGAAGTGGTCGATGTTGAAGAACAGCTCGCGGTGCGCCCCCGTCACCCGCACCGTCTCCGCCCCCGAGACAAGCAGCAGCCCCCCCAGCGGCAGCCAGGCCGGAATCGCCAGCGCCGAAACGCGCTTCGCCGCCCCCGGCGGGTTCCCCCCCGCGCGCCGCAGTTGGCCTGGCTGCTCACCCACGCTGGCGCTCCCCTCGCTCGTCTGGCAGGATAGCCTCACCAGGGACTGTTCATAATTCCCGCCCCGCAAAACCTGCCCTACGCCCTGAATCCGCCAGCCGCGCGCCCCAGATCCGTCACACCCGCGCCCCAGATCCGTCACACCCGCGCCCCAGATCCGTCATACCCGCGCCCCAGATCCCGTCATACCCACGCCCCAGATCCGTCATACCCGCGCTCCAGATCCGTCATACCCCCGCTCCGCCGCGGGTATCTCGCCGCGCCCGGCGCCAAGCCTCGCCCCCGCCCTCCTCCCCAATTCATCCCTCCCCCCTGCCAGCAGACCTTCGCGTAACCCCCAAATTCGGCGATGCAGGCCGATCGCCTCTATCTGGTCGGGTTGTCCACCACACAGCGAAATTCGGGGTTGCGCGAAAGTCTGCTGCCAGGGGGAGGTTAGGTGGGGGGTGGGAGTCCCGAGCCCCCGCCATCGCCCGCGCCGCGCCCCGATCTCCCACACCCCTCCCTCTCCGTCACCCTTGCGCCCCCTCCGTCATACCCGCGCTCCGCCGCGGGTATCTCGCCGAGCCCGGCGCCAAGCCCCCGCGTCGCACCTCCCGACTGCCACCCTTCGTGGATTGCCCATGCACGCTGTGTGCGGCGGATTTAGTCAAAGGCCGGCAGCGTCAGTTGCTCTTCGGTGGAGATGGAGACCCAGGCAGCGACCTCCTCAAGCGACGGCCCAGGGTAGAAATACCGTGAGTGAGTGTGCTTGAGCGTGTCCACCGAGTCGGCCAGGAAGAGCACGACCTCAGCCCCGGCGCAGTCACGGTGGTCCAACGTTGCGTTCGTGAGCGCCTCGAACGCCGCCTCTTCGTCGCTCCCGAACGCCTCAACCGTCGGACTCCCCGCGTCATCCGGATTGTGGATCAGCAGCAGGTACTGCACTTCGCGCACGGTCAGCCTCCGTCCCTGTCAATCTTAGAAACCTCTCAACGGTCATGACCAGCTGCTCGCTGTACAGTTCGGGATCTCGCCCTGGATTGTCAAGCTCAGGGCCGAGCGTCTCCCGGATCGATGCGGACGCTAGCGTGGCGTTGAGCAACTGTGCCCGAACGGATGATTCGCGGCGAGACAGATCAAGCGCGTAGCCGATCTGCGCAAGTTCGGCCAGAGCCTCCTGTTCCGCAGGCGGCCCGCCGCCGTACTTCAGGGCGGGATCAATCGCCGCCGCCCACCGCTCTGCCATCCCCGCCCACCCATCCTGTATCTCCGTGCGGAGTTGGAGCTCAACAGGCATGCCCGATCCACCGCGGACTGTCAGATGGACCGCCCGATAGCTGTTGTGCGGATTCGAGCGATAATCACGGACGCGGGAAATCTACAGAGTCATGAGCTCGACGAGCAGTCGATCAATGTCGTCCAACGTAGGCGCGACCACTCGGCAGCCGGCGATGTCCTCCAAGCTCGAAAGTCGCGTGGACATGCGGCGCAGCTTGGCGCTTGCGGATCTGATCTGCTTGATCCGGGACGACACCTGAAATCCGCCAAGAACGCGAGTGAGTGCCGTGACCTCCGCCTCTACTGTCGTCGCGGCGGAGACGAAGCTTTTGCTCCACGCGGTGTACATCCGGGCATCCTCCTCGGATGCCGTCGGCGATCTGCCCAGGCGTTCGCCAAGCCGGTCAATTTCGCTGCGCGAGAACGCGTCCATCCCTCCACCGTAGGCCTTTCCGACCTGGCTCGTCTGCTAGGGCCTGTCCACACTTCCGTCATACCCGCGGCAGGCGCGGGTATCTCGCCGAGCCCAGCGCAAAGCCCCGCACGACCGCCTCAGCCATTCTGCAGCTCTCCCGCCACGCCCGCACACCCGCGGGTCTGATGAGAAGCCTGGCGATGTGTGAACGCACCCTGGACCTTGCGACCGCCTACGCCCCACAGTTGTTGAAATTCGCCTGAATCGGCGTCGCCAACAGACCCGCAATCGCAAACTCCGCCCGAAGCCTCTCCGACCCCGCATCCACCCGCACGCTCAACCGCTCCCGCCCCTCAAACTCGCCGACCAACCGCCCCGCGTCCGACGCCGCGATCCGC
Source organism: Dehalococcoidia bacterium (assembly GCA_965203165.1). Taxonomy (GTDB): domain Bacteria; phylum Chloroflexota; class Dehalococcoidia; order Bin125; family Bin125; genus CATQGW01. The sequence goes on along the minus strand of OZ241849.1, from coordinate 1,761,479 downwards.
CCGCCCTCAATCTCCCACCGATCGCCTCGCAGCGGCCCGCCATCAAGCTGGTAGTAGACGCTCAGCGCCCCCGAATCGCCGCCCCCCGCACCAACCCAATCCGGCGGAGCAAGGACGAAGACCGCCAGCCGCCCATCCGCGCAGGCAACAACCAACTGCGCTCCGTCGCCAGTGCCCGTCAGCACCGCGGAATGCACCACGCCGCTGCCTTGATCGCGGATCGTCCCGTAGACAATCGCCTCCGCTGCAACCCCCGGCGCCGCCTCAAGCGGCGCATAGCCCGGCCCGTCGCCAGGTTCGGCCGAGCGCTCTCCCGCCGAGCGCGGGATCCGCAACTCCTGATCGGGATAGAGCAGCGCCGTAGGCGTCAGCCCGTTGAGTTCGAGCAGCTCCGCCAGCGTCACCCCAAACGACGCGGCAATCCCGCTCAGCGTGTCGCCGCGCGCAACGCGGTACGTCTCCCACACAGGCGCCGCCGCCCGCGCCAGCCGCACCCCCCCAAGCGCGTCAATAATCCGATCCGCCGGCGAAACGACAGGCGGCGGTCCCACCGTCTCATCAACGTCGCCCTCCGCGCCGCCGGCATCATCAACTGCGGCCTCATCACCAACGCCGCCGCCGGCCTCACTCGCCGACTCCTCAGCCGCGCCCGCCGCACCCTCCCCTTCCGCTGCCGACTCCCCCTCCGCCTCAGCCTGCTCAGACTCCTCAGCCCCATCAGTATCCGCCTCAGCCTGCTCCACCTCCTCCACCCCAGCGCCTTCCGCATCCGCCTCTACGGCGGCCTGCCCCACCGCCCCGCCCGCCTGCACAGCCGGCTCAGCATCCCCGTCGCCTGCTTCGCCCCCGACCTCGCCGAGCGTGAACGACGCGCTGTCAAACCACTCATCCACCGCCGCATCAGCCGGCAAGAAGCGCCCATCAGGCAAAATCCGCGCCGACCAGACATCCCCCGCCCGCCGCTGCAACCCCAGCTCCACGCTCCCATCCGCCGCCCGACGAGCGCTCAGCCGCAACTCCGCCGACCCCGAATCCGACTGCGCGCGAATGATCAGCGCCGCCCCGCCGCCAATCAGCGCAGCCACCACCAACGCCGCAAGAACAATCGCCCGCCCCATCCCGACATAATACGCTAACCCGCCTAAGCCATTCCCCGAATGCCTCCCGCGCCGCCGCCAAGCCAGCCCCACCTCACTTCAGCGGCAAGCAACTCCACCCCCGCGCCCGCTACTCGTCGTCCTCCATCACGTCGCCATCCGCGGATTCTTGCGCGGGGATGACGATGATTGGGTTGTCTTCTGCGATGACGATCGTCGTCCCGGGCTCTTCTTCCTCAAGTGCGCCTGGCTGAAGGCCGCTTCCGTCGTCGTCATCCATCGCGTCGCCCTCCGGATCGATGGTGCCATCGCCGGGCGGCTCTGCCTGGTGCGAGTCGCTCGCGGTGACGATCGTCGTCCCGGGCCCTTCTTCCTGAAGTGCGCCTGGCTGAAAGCCGTTTCCGTCGTCCTCCTCCATCGTGTCGCTCTGCGAATCGATGGTGCCATCGCCGGGCGGCTCTGCCTGGTGCGAGTCGCTTGCGGTGACGATCGTCGTCCCGGGCCCTTCTTCCTGAAGTGCGCCTGGCTGAAGGCCGTTTCCGTCGTCCTCCTCCATCGTGTCGCTCTGCGAATCGATGGTGCCATCGCCGGGCGGCTCTGCCTGGTGCGAGTCGCTCGCGGTGACGATCGTCGTCCCGGGCTCTATGTCCTCCGGATCATCATCGCCAACGCCTACTCCATTCTGCCCGTTGCCCACCTCCACCTGGCCGCCACCGCCCGAGCCCGAGGTTCCCTCTTCATCATCAGTCCGGCATTCGCCCTCGGCAGCGGTGAGGTTGCATTGTGCTGGTCTCGGCTGCGGGTCGCTTCCCTGCCATGTGTGATCACCGATGGCCGCCGAGCCGACATCGTCCAGGCCATTCGCCGTGTTGCCCCAGCAGCCAATCTTTCCGTTGCTCCGTACGGCGCAAGTATGCTCCGCGCCCGCATCGATCTGCATGAAGTCGTCCACGCGTCGAACATCGAGAGGCAGCTCGCTGTTGTTGCCCCAGCACCGCACAGCCCCGCTGGTGAGGATGCCGCAATTGTGAAACTGCCCTGCGCTGATCGCGCGGAAGGAACCTTCGGGGCTCTCACTGGCCTCGCCACCGCCCCAACACTCCACGCCGCCTCCATGGCGCAGGCCGCACGTGTGATCCTGGCCGGCGCTGACCGTCGCGAAGCGGCCCGGCGGCGGCGCTGTCTGCCCTTGTTCGTTGTACGTACCCCAGCACTCAACTTCGCCGCTAGTCGTGATGGCGCAGTTGTGGAAGTAACCCGCGCTAACCTGCGAGAACTGCCCGTCGCGGTCAGCGTCCTGCCCATACGAATCGGAGCCCCAGCACACGACATCCTGCTGCTCCGTGATTCCGCAGGTATGCCGATGCCCGGCGGAGATCGACACGAACTTCTTGTCGGGCGGCCAGGTCAGTTGATCGTACCCGCTCCAGCCCCAGCACACGACAGCTCCGCTCTCGCGCAACCCACAAGTGTGAGCGCTGCCGGCGCTGATCGCCGTGAATCGGCCATCCGGCACATTAAGCCGATCAAGTTTGTCCGATCCCCAACACGCAGCGGCGCCATCATTGGTCAGGCGGCAACTGTGGCCCGCGCCCGAGCTGAGGCTAGCGCTCCCGCCAGTCAGTGGCGGCGCCGACACTACCTCAATGGCGAACGATCGCGAGTCGCGATCTGTGATGTTCTCTACGGTCAGAGAGATCTCTCGATCGCCCGCAGAACCGAACGTCGTCATGAAAGTGTCGCCGCTTCCGCCCGGCGGCTCGCCGCCGCCGCTCCACGACCAGGAATCCGGCTCGCCGCCGCTGATCGACGCTCCACATGTGACAGTCTCGCCCACCTCAGGCCTCTCGGGCTCACAAGTGAGGCGGTCAATCACCGGCGCTAACACCGTTGTTTCCCCTCCACTCGTTCCAGAGCCACCCCCAGGCTCGGTTTCAGTACCTCCGGTCTGTGGCTGCGGTGCGACGCTCGTCGTTTCAGAGCTATCCTCAGTCTCGGTATCGGCACCGGATGAGGCGATCAACTCATACACCGCGTAACCGGTCGCGGCGATGACAACAGCAGCGACGAGAACCAGAACGAGGCGCCGCACCAGGCGGCGAATCGATGCTCGACCGTGTTGCGCCTCATCCTCAGGCATCGGCAGTGTGCCCCCGCCGTCATCCCACCCTTCCTGAGTCGCCGCATCCGACCCCTCACCGCCGCTCGCATAAGGCAAGGGGGACAACAGACTGAAACGCCGGCGCACCGCACTTGCCCCGCCGCCGCTACCCGACGACCCCGATTGAACAACCTCGCCTACTGAGCCTTGGCCTGCCGCCTCATCTTGAAGCGCTCGAGCTTCCCTCTCGCGCCGTCGCTCTTCCCGCTCCTGCTCGCGAAGCGCCTTCGCGTCGCCCTTCAACTCCGCCCACTGCTGCGGGTACCGAAAGCGTCGCCGCGGATCCCGGTAGAACCACCGTCTCTGCGCCGATACGTCTCCTCCGAGACTGGCCAGTTGAGCGAGGTCTCGCTCTGCCCGCTGTAGCGCCCTATATGCCTTGGGATGCCGCTCTATCCGACCGCTCTCGGCGGCGAACCAGCGCCCAATTTCCGACCACTCGTGAGACAGATCGGCCAGCTCGTGCTGCTCTCGCTCGATCAGCTGCTCGGCCTCCACGGCGTGCAACACAGGCTCGTAGAGGTCGCGGTGCCGCCGTCGGCGCGCCGGATTCTCCTCAAACCACTTGCGCTGCGCCGGCAGATCTCTCTCGAGCTCAGCCAGCTCCGCCCGTTCCTCCTCAGCCCGCTGAAGTTCATCGAACGCTTCCGGATGTCGTTCTTGGCGCGGAGGGTCGTCGTCAAACCAGCCTCGCTGCGCATCCCAGTCGTGTTCCATCCGGGCCAAGTCACGTCGCCCCTGATCGAGTTCACGTTTCCGAGTGCGCTGCCGGGCGAGCTCCGCTTGCAGCTCCTCGAAGCGCTCCGGGTGTCGCTTCGTCCGGCCTGCGTCCCCAGCGAACCACCGACGCAGCCTGTCGAGGTCGTCGCCGAGCTCGGCCAGCTCTGCCTGCTCCTGCGCGATCTGCTCGGCCTTTTTCAGCGCCGCGTACTCGGCACCATGACGCTGTTGGCGCTCGCCATCAGCGTCGAACCACTCGCGCTGCGCCGGCAGGTTCCCCGCTCGCTCGGCGAGCTGTTCCCGCTCACCCTCAGCCAGCAGCAGTTCATCGAACGCTTCCGGATGTCGTTCTTGGCGCGGAGGGTCGTTGTCAAACCAGCCTCGCTGCGCATCCCAGTCGTGCTCCATCCGGGCCAGGTCGCGTTGCCCCTGATCGAGTTCGCGTTTTCGGGCGCGCTGCCGGGCGAGCTCCGCTTGCAGATCTTCAAACCGCTCCGGGTGTCGCTTCTTCCGGCCTGCGTCCCCAGCGAACCACCGACGCAGCCTGTCGAGGTCGTCGCCGAGCTCGGCCAGCTCTGCCTGCTCCTGCGCGATCTGCTCGGCCTTTTTCAGCGCCGCGTACTCGGCGCCATGACGCTGTTGGCGCTCACCATCAGCGTCGAACCACTCGCGCTGCGCCGGCAGGTTCCCCGCTCGCGCGGCGAACTGCCCCCGCTCGCCCTCGGCCAGCCGCAGCTCGTTGAATGCTTCCGGGTGTCGTTCTTGTCGCAACGGGTCTGCGTCAAACCACTGCTGCTTGGCGGTCCAGTTGTTGCCCCGCTTGGCCAACTCGCGCCGTTCCCGCACAAGCTCCCGCTGCCGGGCGAGCTCCTCCTGCAACCACCTGAACCGCTCCGGGTGCCGCTTCGGCCGGCCTGCGTCGTCGGCGAACCAGCGCTGGAGCTTGGACCAGTCGTTGCGGAGCGCCGCCATTTCGGGCCGCTCCTGCTCGATCAGCTCCGCTTCCTCCAGCGCTGCGTACTCAGCGCCATGACGCTGCTGGCGCTCGGCATCAGCGTCGAACCACTCGCGCTGCGCGACGGCGTTGCCTGCGTGCCCGGCCAATTCTGTGCGCTCATCTTCGAGACGCTTCGCCGCCTCGGCTTCCTCCAGCCTCGCGTAGTCGCCCGGATGTCGTTCACGCCGTTCAGACACCGCATCGAACCACTCGCGTTGTGCCCCCAAGTCATCCTTGAGGTTCGTCAGCTCGGTCTGTTCATCCTCTGCGCGAACGAGGTCGGCAAGCTTCTCGGGATGTCGTTCTTGGCGCAGCGGAACGGCGTCAAACCAGTTTCGCTGCGCATTCCAGCTGTGTTCTATCCGGGCCAACTCGCGCCGTTCCCGCACAAGCTCCCGCTGCCGGTCGAGCTCCGCTTGCAGATCTTCGAACCGCTCACGGTGTCGTCCTGGTCGGCCATCCTTGGCGGCAAACCAGCTCTGGAGCCTGGACCAGTCGTCGCCGAACGCAGCGATTTCAGATCGCTCACGTTCTTGCCGTTCCTGTTCCTGTTGCAGCAGCGCCGCGTACTCGGACGGGTGGCGCTTCAGACGGATCTTGTACGTGTCGAACCAGCGACGCAGTTTGTCGAGGTCGTCGCCGAACTCCGCAATTTCGGCTTGCTCGCGGTCCCGCAGTTTGCGCTCCCGTTGCTTGCGTTTTTGCTCGGCGCGCTCCGCCTCGAGTGCTGCTCCGAGCTCAGCGAATCTCACTGGGTGCCGTGCCAGGCGGCCCGCCTCGGCGTCAAACCAGCGCTGTAGTTCGGACCAATCGTCGCCGAGCTCCGTCAGCTCCGCCTGCTCTTGCGCGATCTGCTCGGCCGCTTCCAGCGCCGCGTACTCGGCGCCATGACGCTGTTGGCGTTCGGCATCAGCGTCGAACCAGCGGCGGAGTCCACCGATGTCGTCACTGAGCGCCGCTAATTCGGACTGCTCCTGCTCGGTCTTTTTCAACGCTGCGTATTCAGCGCCATGGCGCTGCTGGCGTTCGGCATCAGCGTCGAACCAGCGACGCAATCCGTCGAGGTCGTCGTCGAATGCAGCGATTATTTCAGTCCGCTCCCGTTGAAGCAGCACCGCGTACTCAAGTGGATGATGTTCTCGGCGCTCCGAGATGGCGTCGAACCAGCGGCGCAGACCATCGAGGTCGTCGCCGAACCTCGCAATATCGGCTCGCTCGCGCTGCTCTCGTTCCCGTTGAAGCAGCGCCGCATGCTCAGCTGGGTGATGTTCTCGGCGCTCCGAGGCGGCGTCGAACCAGCGGCGCAGACCGTCGAGGTCGTCGCCGAACCTCGCAATTTCGGCTCGCTCGCGCCGCTCCCGTTCCCGTTGTAGCAGCGTCGCGTACTCCGCTGGGTGATGGTCTTGGTGTGCTTCGTCGGCGTCGAACCAACGGCGCAATCCGTTGATGTCGTCGCTGAATGCAACGATTTCGGCCCGTTCATCCTCGATCCGCTTCGTCGCCAAGGCTTCTTCAGCCTTGAGAAGGCGTGCATGGTCGTTGCGGTGTCGCTCCTGACGCTGCGGATCGTCATCGAACCAAGCGCGTCGCGTGGCGACATCGTCACCGATCTCCGCGAGCTCTGCGCTCTCCGCTTCCGCATATGCTTCCGGGTTCCGACCACTGAGCGCATTCATTTCGCTTCGGTATGTGGCCTCGTCCCGCCGTCGAAGAGCAGCCCACTCTTCCCGAAAGGCTTCCGGGTTTCTGCGCCAGAGTGAGTCCATGCCGGGTCGCCATGCGGATCGCCATGCGGCCTTGTTCCGCCATGGCCACTGCTCATCCACTAGTGCTTGCCACGCGGAGCGGTCGCGGTCGAGCAGGGCGATCATCTCGTCTTGCCACGGACGAAGATCTGAGCGAGTGGCCCAACGCCGTATTGCGCGGTGCCCTGCGACAGCGTCCATATCCCAAACAGCCGCCATCGCCTTGCGGCGCGAACCGGGGTCCAGCGTGGCTATTCTGTCTGTCTCCGCGCTGCGAGCGACCCGATCTGTAGTGCCTTCGAGCAGTTCGGCCGCCCACGCAGCGACATCATGGTTGCGTAGGCGGTCCATGTGTCGGTGCCACTCGTCCGGTGCTTCCTTCCGGAACCACCCCATGCGCCAGCGATACGCCTTCAGATCTGTTTGGCGCAGTGCGTCTAATTCGAGGTCATCTTGCGTTGATGGCCTCTCGGGCGCGGGCGGCGAACCGTCGGCGACTTCAGCCGGCGGAGACGCAGGGCCAGGGCGCACTGCGCCTTGGCCAGCTCGCGAAATTCGGATGACCTCGTTCGCTGCCGCTGTTCTACGGCATGCGCGCAACACGAAGGCGCAGTTGTTTGCCAGAGCCTCGACATCGGAGGAGTAGGGAGTCGACTTGTCATGCCCGTCAAATTCATTACGCGCGATTCGAATCTCGTGGAACCGGCCGGCGCTCTTTGGGTCCCGAAGAACGCCCGAAAAAACATCCGCGTTGTTCGAGATGATAGGGTAGAAGTCGCCGGTATCGATGATCTTGACCGGCGGCACGCCTTTCACGCGGTAATCGTCGTTCATCCGGTCCGCGAGGTCAGGACGCTCTTGGCGCGCTTGTTCTGCAACGCGCGTGACCAACCAGTCGTGGATGCCTGCTTTCTGGAATGCGCCGCTTATGTAGTTGCGCATCTCCTCGCGGTAGATGTTGAGGATGGCGCTGAGTGTGCCTTTAGCGTCAGCTACCGGCGGTGACATCACACCGGAGGAATCAGCAACGCGCGCTGAGCTCGCATCACTCGCTGTATGGGGGGGCTGCGCGTCGTCGGAATCAGGGCGGTGTCGGCGCTCGGAGGCTGCACGCCTCGTGGTTGGTCGTCTCGGCTTCCGCGGCGCATCCGCATCATCGCGTACCGAATTCGGGTCGCCCGTGTCGAGTAGCGTCTGCATTCGGTGTGCTGCGCCTTCGTTGATGGGCTGTAGAACTGCGCGACAGTTCTCCAACAGACGTTGCGCCTGCTGCTGCGCATCCGTGTCGGACAGATCAGGTTGGATGGTCCTATCGCGCAAGACCTCATGCATTGCGTCGATCAGCGGAGCGAGATCGGGCGGGAAATGTTCTCGGCGATCACCGAGAACATAGGGAAATTCGCTCGGGCCGAGTGCGGAGCGAGGATCGCGATCGCCGCGCTGTACAGCCTCTAGATTGTCGACGTAACGGTCTCGCACGTGGTCCGGAAGGAAGCCTCCGTCGATCCTCTCTTTCAGCCACTCCTCGTACCAGTCGTCGCCCAGCGCCTCGTTGAGCGTGTCCGTGATGTACCGACGCATTGCCGGCCGATAGATGCGCAGAGCCGCATCAATCAGCTCCCTCTGTCGGTCCGATGCCTCCGCCATGCTCCGACTCCCGAACCCGCTCTCGTCTCAGTCGCCCACCCTACCCGTTCTTCGCCTCCCCGTGCGTCTTCCGCAGATCGTTCTTCAGCACCTTGCCCATGTGGTTGCGCGGCAGACTCTCCACCACCGCCAGATAGCTGGGCGCCTTGTAGCTCGCCAACTCCGACTTCGTGTGCTCCACCGCCTCCGCCAGCGTGAAACTCTCCCCCTCGTGCAGAATCACCACCGCCTTCACCACCTCGCCCCACTCCAGATCCGGCGCGCCGATCACCGCCGCCTCGGCCACCGCCGGGTGACCCTCCAGCACCTGCTCAATCTCGCCCGGCGAGATGTTTTCCCCGCCCCGGATGATCAGATCCTTGGTCCGCCCCGTGATGAACAGGTAGCCCTCATCGTCGAGATAGCCCACATCGCCCGTGTGCAGCAGCCCGTTGCGAATCGCCGAAGCCGTCTCCTCCTCCTGCTTGTAGTAGCCGCCCATGATCCGGTCGCCCCGCACGCAGATCTCGCCTTCTTCGCCCACCCCCACCGCGTTGTCCTCCGGATCAAGAATCAGCACCTCGATGTCCGGCATCACCTTGCCCACCGAGCGCAGCCGATGCTCCTTCACCTCGATCTCCTCCGGCGTCCCCTCCAGACGGTGATCGTCCGGCCCCAGGAACGAAATCGAGCTGGTCGACTCCGTCTGCCCGTAGGCGTTCATGAAGCCCACGTTCTTGGGGAACACATCGACCGCCGCGCGGATCACGTCGTAGGGCATCGGCGCCGCGCCGTAGGTCAGCAGCTCCAGCGTCTCCCCCGTGAAGCTCTCGAAATGCGGATCCTCCATCGTCCGCTTCAGCATCGTCGGCACCACCATCGAGTGCGTGATGCCGTGTCCGTCCACCGCGTCGATCCAGGCCGCCGGCGAAAACTGCGGCAGAATCACCAGCGAGCGCCCGCCCCAGACCGACGAAATCATCGTCGTCGCCCCCGCAATGTGGAACAGCGGCACGCTCAGCAGCGTCTTCTGGTGCGGCGCCTCCGGATCCGCCGGCGACATCGTGTTCGTCACGTAGACCGTCAGATCCTGGTACGTCACCTGCACACCCTTGGGCATCGCCGTCGTGCCCGACGTGTAGATGATCACCGTCGCGTCCTTGTCGTCGATCTCCGTGTAGACGAAATCGTCCGAGCCCAGCGCCAGCAGGTCGTTGTAGTGCTTCTGCGTGAGGTGCTGCGACTCCAGCGAGATGTAGTGCTCCACGCTCGGGCACAGCTCGGCGATCGCGTCGACCAGCGGCTGGTAGCGATCCGAGACGAAGATCACCTTCGCCTCCGCCGTGTTGATCATGTAGGTCAGCTCTTCCCGCTTCGCCCGGTAGTTGAGCGGCACGAAGGTCACCCCCAGCTTCGCGCAGGCGTAGTAGATCACCACGTACTCCGCCGAGTTGACCGACATCACCCCCACGTGGTCGCCCCGCGTCAGGCCCAGACCCTGCAGCGCGTTGGCCAGCCGCGTCACCTCCACCGTCAGCTCCGTGTAGCTCTTCACCCGGTCCCCGCAGATCAGCGCGGCGCGCTCCGGCACCATCGCGGCGCTCAGCTCCAGAAAGTCGGCGGTGTTCATCTCTGCTCCTCCGCTCGGCGCGGCCCCGCGCCGCCTGCCGCGGCGCGGGCGTCAGTCAGTCGGGGTCAGCCGCCTGGGGCTAACGAGTCGCAATTCTAGAACGCAGCCGCGCTGCGGTCTGCGCGTCGGCCGCGATCGCCGCCTCCAACGGCAGATCCAGCCCCCGCCGGATGCTCCGCTTCAGCGCCGCGACCCGCTCCGCGTCGGCGGCAGCCAGCCGTTCCGCCGCCGCCAGCGCCGCGGCCTCCAGCTCGTCGAGCGGCACGATCCGATGCACGATGCCCCAGGCCAGCGCCCGCTCCGCGTCGATCGGCTCGCCGCCCAGAATCAGCCCCGCCGCCGCGCCCGCCACGCCCACCCGCGGCATCAGCTGCGTCCCCCCCGCCGAAGGGATGTACCCCAACGTCACCTCCGGCAGCGCGATCCGCGTGTCCGGCGCCGCCAGCCGCAGATCGCAGTAGAGCGGCAGCTCGATCCCCGCCCCGAAGCAGAAGCCGTGCAGCGCCGCCACCGTCGGCAGCGGCGCATCCTCCAGCAGCGCCCACAAATCCCGCTGCCGCCGCGCCTCCCGCGCCGCATCCAGCGACCCAGCCGTGCCAAACTCCGAAATGTCCGCCCCCGCCGAAAACGCCCGCGCCCCAGCCCCCGAGAAGACCAGCGCCCGCACATCCGGATCCAGCACGGCGGCGTGGATGAACTCCCAGAGCAAGTCGCGCATCTCCAGATTGATCGCATTCAGCGCCTCAGGCCGAGAGAGCGTGATCCGCGCCACCCCGCGCGCAAGCTTGTCGTAGGTGATGAGCGTCATGAGGGGAGGCTATCGCAGAGCTAACGGCGCCTGAAGATGCGGGAGAAGAGCGAGCGCTCGCTCCGCTCCAACGCGGCGTACTCGTCCGAGTGACGCTGCTGTCGCCCCGTGTCTGCGTTGAACCAGGAGCGCAGCCCGTTGAGGTCGTTGCCGAGCGCAGCGATTTCGGCTCGCTCGCGTTCTCGCTGAATCAGCGCCGCACGCTCAAATGAGTGACGCCCTGTTCGCGCCGGGACAGCATTGAACCAGCGACGGAGGCCATCGATGTCGTTGCCGAACGCAGCGATTTCAGCTCGCTCGCGTTCCTGCACTGCTGCTTTCCGTTCCCGCTCACGCTGCTCACCCTCCCGCCGCTGCTGTTCCTGCAGTTCCATTTCACGCCACGCCCGCTCGTGCTCCTCTTGTTCCCGTTGAAGCAGCGCCGCGTACTCGGATGGGTGGTGATTCCGTCTGGTCTTGTACGTGTTAAACCAGCGACGCAGTTCGCGGGTGTCGTCACCGAACGCAGCGATCTCAGATCGCTCGTGCTCTTGCTTCGCGCGTTCTTCTCGCCGAAGCAGCGCCGCGTACTCGGACGGGTGGCGCTTCGGCCGAACTTTGTACGTGTCAAACCAGCGACGCAGCCCCTCAAGGTCGTCACCGAACGCAGCTATCTCAGCTCGTTCACGCTCCCGCAGTTCCCGCTCGCGCCGCTCGCGCCGTTCCTGTTCTCGTCGATGCAGAGCCGTGTACTCGTCCAGGTGTTGCTTCCGACGGATGTTGTCTGTGTGAAACCAGCGTCGCAATCCATCGAGGTCGTCGCCAAACGCAGCGATCTCAGATCGCTCGCGTTCGTATCGTTCCTGTTCCCGTTGAATCAGCGTCGCGTACGCAGCTGGGTGATGGTCATGCCGCGCTTCGTCGGCATCGAACCAGAAGCGGAGTCCGTCAATGTCGTTATCGAATTGTGCGATTTCCCTGCGCTCGCGCTCCTCGCGCTGTTCGCGTTGTTCCTGCTCCCGTTGAAGTAGCGCCGCGTGCTCAGCTGGGTGACGGTCATGCCGCGCTTCGTCGGCATCGAACCAGAGGCGGAGTCCGTCAATGTCGTCACCGAATCTCGCAACCTCCTCGCGTTCGCGTCGCACCAACTCGCGTCGCTCCCACTCCTCCTCCCATTCGATCTCCGCGAGACGCTGCTGCTCCCATGGCGTGAGCTCTTCGGGCGACTTGTCCGCCAGCCGCGCCTTGTCCCATTCCCGCCGCTCGCGCTGCTCCCGCCGCTCTGCTTCCGAAACTTTCGCCACACCCGTCGCAGCCTCCAGCGAAAGGCCGCGAACGTTCTCAGCCGCGTCGGACAGACCGCAGCGCTCAAGGATCAGAACGCAGAGGCTGATGATGGCGTTCGCTTCCTCAACCGTGCAGTCGCCTCGACCCGAATGCACGATTGCGTTGCGGAGCCCGCGAATTGTGAAGAGGTTGCGTATCTCGTCGCGATTCAGGTCCGGGAAGTTCTCCCGATCGCCGTTGACGAGATTGGGAATGTCGGCGCGGTCAACGATCTCTTCGAGCGGTTTCTTGGATTGGAGCGCTTGCCGAATCTCGTCGTAGCGACGCCGATTGTTCTCGCGGAGATCATCGCTGAGCAAACGCAGCCGGATCCAGTCCGGGCCGTGCGCATCTTCGAGCACCCGCGCCACATACGGTCGCATCGCGTCGCCGTAGGCGTCGTATGCGTTGGACGCCCGATTCTTGTTCGGAAAGCCGCCCTCAGCCACGATCGTTCTCCGTCCGTCTCTGTCCTCTGCGGTTCCCCGCTGTCAGCCGCAGCATTCGTGTTCGCCTTGCTCAAGCGCCTCGCACGCAGATGTCTGGCGCTGCCGGCGGCCCTCATGGAGGGAAGGGTAGCATGTGGACTCGTAAAGCCTACTTTCTGATCTCATCATGCCCGCCCACAGGTCCCTTTCGTATCCGCGCCCGCCTCGGGCTAACGAAGATGAGGGGCGCGGGCGTGATGAGTGCCGGGCTATCCGCGGAAGATCCGAGAGAGCAGAGGGCGCTTTGGTGGCGCGAAGGATTCGGCTGTCTGGTTTTGGTCGCTTGAAAGCCGACGAACGGCCCCAGCCGCATCCGCAAGACCGCGCCGCTCCAGCACTTGGGTGCATAAGTCCACGATCCTGTCCCTCTCGCTGCTGTAGAGCATGCGGTCGACGCCATGCGCAATAGCGTTGCGCAAATGGGCGACTGAGCGCATTGCGACGATGTCAGCAGGCTGGAGATCTGGAAACAACTGTTGGTTTTCCTGAATCACAAACGGAAAATCGCCGACGTCGAGCAGCTCCTCCGGATTGTAACCATCTTCGAGCATGCGCAACCGACGTCCGACGACATTGCGATGAACGCGCCTAGACATTCCGCGTTCAAGTACGTGACGGATCCAGTCACTGCCGTATTCCTGTTGCAGAACGGACCGCAGGTGTTGCCGCATCGCGGCGCGGTAAATGAGGAGCGCTCTATCGGCGACCTCACGCGGGCTGCCACCATGAGGCGGCTCTGTTGCAGACTGATCCTGTTTGCTGTGGGCGATCAGGAGAGGTAGGCGCCTCTTCCTCGATGCCGTTGCTGGCGTCTTCTCTCCGCTTTCCGACTCCACCGAGGAAAGTTGACGAATGCTCTCGGTTGCATCAACCAGACCACACCGGTCCAGGACCAAGCCACACAGACCCACTATGGCATCGGCGGCGCTAGGGGTGCAATCGCCCGCACGACCAGAGTGGTAGAGCTCGTTACGCAAGTCGCGGATACAGCGCATCCGATCAATGTCGGCACGCCGTAGATCGTCAAAAGAGTGGCGGTTGTCTTGAATCAGGCGGGAGATGTCGGCGAAATCGATCAACTCCTCCGGCATGACGCCGGGATTGGACGACCGCTCCTGCCACTCAGGGCTGGCTGGGCTGCGCTCACGAGAGCCATGGCTGGGCACTGTAGAGAGCATCCAGTCGGGCCCATGCTCCCGCTGGAGGAGCCGCGAGATGTATTGCCGCATCTCGCTGCGATAGATGGAGAGCGCACTTTCTGCTCGATCCTTGTTCGGAGTGTCGCTGTCGGTCATCGCGAGCCTCGTCTGGATGTTGCACGCCCAAGAGCAAGCGTGTGGAGCAGACTCAGAGTATCAGCAGCCTAGCGAGATGTCCATGTCGCTCGTCAGGCCTACCGCGAGGATGGATTGTCCGCGTGTAGCGCCGGCGCAATCGGGTCCAACTCAACTACGCGGCTCCGCTGTGCCGCGGACAGCCCTCTCTGAAGCGACGCTCATGCACCAAGTGACCGTGGCAGCAGGCGCCTCTTGCGCCACCAATGTCTTTGCGAAGGTGCTGCGTCTCGAGTCACTGGTTCGGCTATGCCCTAGAGCTGGCCTATCCGATTCGCTGCATCCAGCAGACCACAGCGTTCTAGCGCGACAGCACAGAGATTCGCGATCGCCTTGGCGTCATATGTGGTGCAGTCACCAGGACGGTCGGAGTGTTGAAGCTCATTTCTCAGATCGCGGATCAGGCGCATCCGCTTGATGTCGACTTCCTGCATCGCCGGGAACAAGTCCTCGTTGTCGGCAACCAAGAAGGGAATGTCGGCGAGGTCGATCAGATCTTGCGGAGGCGTGCCACTCAGCAGCGACTGCCGTCGCTGTTGGTAGCTTTTCCAATTGCGTCTTTGGGCCGCTTCGGTGAGCACATGCTCGAAGATCCAATCAGGGCCATCTTCCTCCTCGAGGATCGGCGCGATGTACCCGCGCATCGCATCGCGGTAGATGATGAGCGCACTGTCTGCGTGACATCGGTTCGGGAAGCCGTCGTTTGACACGATCGCCCCTACCGCCAGTCCGGCTTCCGAATCTCCGACTTCCGACGCACCTCCCACAGACGCTCGATGTCCGCGTTGATCTTCTCGTGCAGCGCCTCCATCTCCTCCCGGCCCGGGCGCATCTCACTCGACTTCCAGCGCCGAATCGCCGCCTTGTCCGACTTCTCCAGCGCCGTCTCATCCAGCATTTGCCCGATGATCCGGTTCATCACCGCCCACGCCTCTTCGATGTCCAGTTCGACCTTCACCATGATCAAGCCCCCTAGCGAACGGTGCGGTAGTAGTCGCGCCGTCGGATGGTCCGCGTCAGCTCTTCGTCGATCGTGTTGCCCAGCGCCTCGTTCACCGCCTGGGTGAACTCCAGCATCGCCGGGCGGCCCTCTTCCAGGCCGGCCCGCCACTCGCGGATCGTCTTCTCCGCCTCCTCGCTGAGCTCCACCTGGTCCAGCACCTGCGCCGTGACCAGCGTCATCAGCGACCAGACCTCCTCCTCGTCCAGGATCAGTCGCATCGTCAGTGCCTTCCTCCTGTGCGCGCGGCCTGCGCGGCGCGCTGTTGCGCAGCTTAGCTATGCCCCGCCGAAGCGGGGCGGCCGCTTGGCCAGAAACGCCGCGACGCCCTCCGCGCGGTCGGCCGTGCTCTGCAGCAGGATGGTCAATTCCGTCTCATAATGCAGCGCCTGCGCGAGCGGCATATCCGCCCCCTGGCGCAGCGCATCCTTGGCGTAGCGCGCCGCGATCGGCCCCCGCTGCGCGATCGTCTCCGCCAGCCGCCGCGCCTCCGTCGACGGATCCGCCTCGACCGCATTGAGCAGCCCCCAGTCGAGCGCCCGCTCCGCCTCAATCCGCTCTTCCAGCAGCGTCAGCTGCCCCGCCCGCGAGCGCCCCACCGCCCGGCTCAGCCGCTGCAACCCGCCCGCCAGGCAAAGCTCGCCCTCCGCCTCAAGCAGCTCCGGAAAGCCCAGCGCGAGGCCGGGCGCGCCCACGCGGATATCCGCCGCCAGCGCCAGCTCCAGCCCGCCGCCCAGACAGTCGCCCCGAATCGCCGCCACGCTCGGCTGCGGCAACTCGGCCAGCGGACGAAACAGATCGCCCGGCGCGGGCGCGTCCGCACTCCAGCCCCGCCACAGCCCCGGCTCCGGATCGAGAATCAGTGCCCGAATCTCCGGCCGCTCGCCGACCTCGGCGCAAATCAACGCCAGTGCGTCCACAAAGCCCGCATCCAGGCAGTCGCCGCCGCACGCGGCGGCGATGGGCGCTTCGAGCGTCAGCGTGAGCGGCATGCGTCTGAGTCTAGTTGGCCGCTCAATCTGTGTTGCCGGCTGTCTTGCTGGCCGCGCCGCCCGCCGGCCGCAGCGCCAGCCGCCGCGGCCGCTCCTTCAGGATCGCCTCGCGCTCGCGCAGCAGCGGCAGACGCCGCCCGCGCAGCCAGGCGTCGAGCATCGCGCCCGCCGGATGCAGCGCGTCGGCCGCCTGCTCGCCGGCCAGCACGAATTCCGCCTGCGGCGGGTCGGTCAGCTCCACGACCAGCCGCAGCGCCGGCGCTGCCGAAGCGGGCGCGAACGGATCCGTTCCCAGCACGCCCGACTGCGAAATCGTGTCCGCGTCGCCCCCGAACGGCCACGGCCCCGCGCTGAGCAGACCGCCGATCAACGGCGCCTCCGCGAGCGCGTGCGGCAGCAGCACCGCGCGGCACGCCCCCCAGGTCCAGGCCTCTTCGTCCGCGCCGAAGCGCCGACGCAGCCGCCGCAGCGCCGCCTGGAATGCGTCGCGCAGGTCCGCCCGCGCCCGCTCCGGATCCTCGCGCAGGCGCTCCAGCGCCCACGAGCCGGCCCGCGCGCCGAGCAGATCCAGCGTCGGAATCGCCAGCAGCCCGCCCAGCGCATCCTCCGCGCCCTCGCCCAGCAGCTCGCGCAGCGCCGCCCGCCGGTAGTGGATGAAGCTCAGCGCCGCGACGGCCGCAGGACGCGAGCCGACGCCGAGCATGCCGTCCCACTCCGCCAGCTCGCGCAGGTGCGCTCGCTCCCGCTCGTCACCCGGCTCAACGCCTGCCAGCTGCGCGGCGAACGCCTGCAGCGGCGCGGAGTGCTGATCCAGCTGGATGAGGCCCGAACGCTCGCGCGTGTGCGCTTCATCACCCTCAAGCAGCGCCGCGATCCGCTCCGCCCGCCAGGAATCGAGAAACTCCGCTCCGAAATCCATCTCGCAGGCGGGCGTGAGCGGATTGTTCGCGCTGATCACCATGCCGCCCGGCGGATTGAGCGCGTGCGGCAGTTGATCGCCCCGCAACACTTCCGTTGGCGCGCCGCCCTGCTCCGCCGCAAGCCAGCCCGCGACCGGCAGCCGCAGCGCCTGCGGATCGCCCGCCGGTACCGCGCCCGAAACCCGCATCCCGATCGACCCCGCCGTGTCCGCGTAGGCGAACGCGAGATTGAAATCGTCGATCCCGCCCGCCGCCGCGGAGAAGCTTTCCCAGTCCGTCGCCTGCATCAGCGCCACAATCGCCGAGCCGCTCTGGTTGGGGCTCAGCACCGCCGACTGCAGGCTGATCGCCCGCTTCGCCGCATGCTCGCTGCGGAATTGCGGCGCGCGCTGCGGCGCGAGCGCCTCCGAGACGATCGGCCCGTGAACGCTGCGCCGCAGCTCGATCCACTCCGACGGATACCCCCGCACCGCAATCTCCTCACGGCTGCGCTCGATCGGCGCCCAGCCCTCCGGCGTGCGCGTCGCGTCGCCCGCGTCGTTCAGCTCCTCCACCACCGCGATGTGCATCGCCTGCATCGCCGCCGTCGGACCCCAGGCAATTTGGTCGTTGCAGCCCCAGACGATCCCCGGCAGGCCCGGCACCGTCGCGCCCGCCGCGTCGAACTCCGGGCAGTGCAGGTGGGCGAAGTAGGCATGCGGCGGCGTCACCGGGGTGAGGTGCGGATCGCAGGCCAGAATCGGCCGCCCGCTCTTCGTCCTCGCGCCCGCGACCGCCCAATTATTGCTCGCCCCGCCCCGCAGCCCCAGCAGCTCCGCCAGCGCCCGCGCGCCGTCCTGCGCCGGCCCCGCGAGCCGCCCATACGCCGCTTCGGGCGGCGTCACCACCGCCGCCTCAGACGAGATCGGCGGGTCGATCGCCCGCAACGCCTCGCCGCCCGCCCGCTCGTAGACGCCCGCCCGCAGCAACTGCTGCTCCCAGGCCGGCGCAAGCAGAAACGAGAGCAGCTTGCCCCAGGCGATCGAGTGCGGCGGCTCCCACGGCTCAATTCGCCCATCGAGCATCCGCGCCTCAAACGGCGCGGGCGCGCGCGCCGCCCCGGCGTTCACCCCCGCGATATAGGGCGCGAGCTCGTCGCGCTGCCGCTGCGACGTCGCCTCCCACGCCGCCAGCGAGACGCGCCCGATGCCCAGCGTGCGCGTCAGGCGATCCGCCGGCAGCCCGAGCGGACCGACCAGCTCCGCAATCCGGCCCAGCGCCGCCCGCCGACTCCAGTGCATCTGCCAGAGCCGATCCTGCGCATGCACGTAGCCCAGCGCAAAAAGCGCGTCGGCCACGGACTCCGCAAAGCAGTGCGGCACCCCCCAGTGGTCGCGGATGATCTCAATCTCCGCCCCAATGCCCGAAACAGTCTCGCGCCCGCGCCGCCGAACGCGCCCCCGCAGCGGCCAAGCCTCCCCGCCCAGCGCCCGCAGCAGCCCAACCCCCTGCCGCAAAGCAAGCGCAGACCCGCGCCGCAGACTGCTCATGGAGCCCATTAGGCTCGATTATCCCGCATGCGCCAGCCACCCCACGCAAAACACCACCGCCACACCCGCGCAAAACACCACCGCCACACCCGCGCGAGACAGCTCTGCCACACCCACGCAAGACAGCTCTGCCACACCCACGCAAGACAGCTCCGCCACACCCACGCAAGACAGCTCCGCCACACCTGCGCCCCACCACCGCCACCCCACGCAAGACAGCTCCGCCACACCCGCGCAAGAGAAGACCGTCACACCCGCGCGAGAGAAGACCGTCATACCCGCGCTCGCCGCGGGTATCTCGCCGCGCACAGCACGGAGAGCCCCGCGACTGCCACCGCCACACCCGCGCGAGACAGCTCCACCACCCCACGCAAGACAGCTCCGCCACACCCGCGCGAGAGAAGACCGTCATACCCGCGCGCGAGAAGACCGCCACACCCGCGCGAGAGAAAATCGTCACACCCGCGCGAGAGAAGACCGTCATACCCGCGCTCGCCGCGGGTATCTCGCCGCGCACAGCACGGAGCCCCGCGACTGCCACCGCCACACCTGCGCGCTACCACCGCCACCCCACGCAAGACAGCTCCGCCACACCCGCGCGAGAGAAGACCGTCGTACCCGCGCGAGAGAAGACCGTCATACCCGCGCGAGAGAAAATCGTCATACCCGCGCTCGCCGCGGGTATCTCGCCGCGCACAGCACGGAGCCCCGCGACTGCCCCCGCCACACCTGCGCCCCACCACCGCCACCCCACGCAAGACAGCTCCGCCACACCCGCGCAAGAGAAGACCGCCACACCCGCGCGAGAGAAGACCGTCGTACCCACGCAAGACAGCTCCGCCACACCCGCGCGAGAGAAGACCGTCATACCCGCGCTCGCCGCGGGTATCTCGCCGCGCACAGCACGGAGCCCCGCGACTGCCCCCGCCACACCTGCACCGCACTTCCGTCATTCCCGCACAGGCAGGAATGACGGAAGTGTGAACGGGCTCTAGTCGGTGGCGAGCATCGCGATCAGATCGCACTTCGCGTCGGTCAGAGCGGGGATGGGCGTGGTGACGCCGGTTGCGTCGGGCACGGTTGCCTCCGGCGGTCGATCCGCGTGCGCCCAGAGGTGTGCAGTCGGCAGCCGATGTCAAACCCGCTCCGCGCCCGCCGCGTCGTACACTGCGACGCACTGGAGATGCTGATGGACTTGGGGCTGACCGGCAAAGCGGCGCTGATTACGGGCGCATCGGAGGGGATTGGCCTCTGGTGCGCGCGGGCGCTGGCGGCTGAGGGGGCGGATGTCGCGATCTGCGCCCGCCGCCCCGACGCGCTCGCCGCCGCCGCTCAACGCATCGCCGCCGAAGGACCCGGCAATGTCCACACCGTCGCTGCCGACCTGGGCGAGGCGGGCGCGCCGGATCGGGTCGTCGCGAGCGCCGTTGAGGTGTTCGGACGCCTCGACATCCTGGTCAACAACATGGGCGTGTCGATTCGCGGCGAGAGCGATGAGGTTTGGCAGGAGATGTTCGAGCTGAATCTGATGGCGGCGGTGCGCACCACCCGCGCGGCGCTGCCGCATCTGGAAGCGGCCGCCTCGGGCGAGGGAGCGGAGAGCAGCGCGATCGTCCACATCGGCTCGATCTTCGGGCGCGAGGCTGGCGGTTCGGCGCAGTACAACGCGATGAAGGCGGCGGTGCACAGTCACGCCAAGTCGCTCGCGCTCGAACTCGCGCCGCGCAACATCCGCGCCAACGCCGTCGCGCCGGGCTCGATCGCCTGGCCGGGCAGCCGCTGGCAGGAGCGCTACGACGCCGACCCCGAAGGCATCCGCAGCAGCGTGCTCGACGGCATCGCGTTTGGCCGCTTCGGGCGTCCCGAAGAGGTGGCCGACGTCGTCGCGTTCCTTGCCTCGCCGCGCGCGGCGTGGGTGACAGGGGCGTGCCTCAACGTCGACGGCGGCCAAACGCGGTCTAACATTTGAACTGCGCGCGGGAGCCGCGCAGTGGAGGAGTCCGATGGCCGACTCAGCAGCCGAACCGGCAGGACGCGAGCACGCGCGCCGCAAGCTGGGCGCCGCGCCGGCGCGCTCGTTCGAGAGCATCGGCCCGCGCCTCTTTCGCCCGCTGGTCGGCGGGGCGGTTGGCGCGGCGATTGTGGTGCTCTTCCTCAGCCTGCGCGGCGACGCGCTAATCGAGGCCGCCGACGAGCTGACCGGCACCCAGCGCGGCGGCTGGAACCGACTTGAAGATGTCCACCTGCTGATCGTGGTCAACGCCGCGGTAGTCGTGGCGATTGCGGTGAATTTCGCCGCCGAGTGGGTGCATCACTGGCTGGCGATCGCTCTCGCCGCGAGCACCGCGGGCGTGCTGCTCGCCCTGCGCCAACTCGGCGATGTGGGCGATACCGGCTCAGCCGTGCTGCTCGCGCTGAGCATCGCCAGCGTGGCGGCGATCGTGGCCATTGCGGCCTGGGATGTCGTTCGGGTGGCGCGGCGGAGCAGCTACTGAGGCTGAGAACCCCAAGCCGCGGTTACGGCAATTCACAGTCGCCAAGCGAAGGAATGCAGCAGTGGAAATAGTCGTCATCGCCCTGATCATCTGGCTCGCCTGCGGCGTGGCCGGGGGCATGATGATGAGCAGTAAAGGTCGCTCCAGCTGTGGAGGCTTCTTTCTCGGTTTCGTACTCGGCCCGATCGGTCTGGCGTTCGCGTTGATCGCCCCGGAGAGCACCGAACGTCGAATCGAGAAAGAACGGCTGGCGAGAGGGCGCGACTGGCGGGACGAGGGCCTGCAAAGCGACGACGCCGAGAACGAGCGACGACTGCGCGAACAAATCCGCGCTGAAGAACGCCGCCGCGTGGAAGAAGAGCTGCGCCGCGAACGCGAGCGCGAAGACGACTAAAGCCTGTTCACGCTTCCCTCTCCCGACACCCCCCGCACCCCCACTCCGTCATACCCGCGCTCCCCACTCCGACACCCCCGCGCTCCCACTCCGTCATGCCCGCGCTCCCCACTCCGACACCTCCGCGCTCGCCACTCCGTCATACCCCCGCACCCCCACTCCGTCATACCCGCGCTTGCCGCGGGTATCTCGCCGCGCTGAGCACCAAACCCCGTCCCCGTCTCCCGCGCTCCCCACTCCGACACCTCCGCGCTCGCCACTCCGTCATACCCCCGCACCCCCCACTCCGTCATACCCGCGCTTGCCGCGGGTATCTCGCCGCGCTGAGCACCAAACCCCGTCCCCGTCTCCCGCGCTCCCCACCCCCGCGAAGGCGGCATCCAAGCGCCGCCGGACATCTGGGGCGGGGCGAGGTGCCGCGCGGAAGAAGAACTACGCCGCAAACGCGAGCGCGAAGACGACTGAACGCCCTCCCGCCTCAGTCCTCCGTCACCTCCGTCACGCTGTCCCGCCGCGTGATCGCCAGATGCGACATTGGCGAGCCCGTGTCGCCTGCCCCGTGCCAGTGATCCTCGCCCGCCGGGATGATCACGAAATCGCCCACGCTGATCGTGCGCTCCCCCTCCGCGTTGCCCACCTTGCCGATCCCCGCGACCACGTACAGCATCTGCTCCGACGAGTGCGTGTGGCGCTTGGTCCGCGCGCCCGCGCCGAACTGCACGACCGCCAGGTTGAAATCCGCGTCGTCGCCGCCCTGCTGACCGCCGATCGCCCCCGCCAGCGCGCGCACCCAGACATCGCCGCCCGTGAAAATCGGCGCGTTCGCCTGGTTCGTGTTCCCCTCCGCTGCCTGCGTCACTCGCATTCCCGCCGCTCCTTACTGTGTGTGCTCGCCAGCTGTCTAGCTGTTCGCGCTGATGAACTCCTGCACCCGCCGCCAGGCGTCCGCGCAGGCGTCCTGATGCTCGTCATACGTGCGGTCGAAGAACGAATGCGGCGCGCCCTCGTAGGTGATGAACTCGTTCGCCACGCCTCGCGCGTCCAGCGCCGCCGCGAACTTGTCCACCTCCGCCCGCGGGATGCCCTCGTCCGCGCCGCCCATCAGACCGAGCAGCGGGCAGGCGACCTGCTCGACTTGCCCCAGCGGCGAGGAACCCCCATTCAGCCCCTCCCGCGTCGGGTGCCCGTAGAAGCCGATCGCCCCGCTCAGTCCGTGCCCCGCCGCCCCTTGCAGCCACGAGTTGCTCCCGCCGAAGCAGAAACCCACCGTGAACAGCGCCCGCTCCGCGTCGTCGGCCCGCAGCACCGCCGCCGCCGCCGCCACATCCGCCGCGATCCCCTCCGGCGTCGTGCCTCGCACATGCGGCCAGAAGTCAAACTCCGCGTCGCGCTTGCCCACGCCGGCCGTGCGCCCGAAGTAGTCGATCGCGACCGCCTCCACGCCCGCCTCCGCGAAGCGAATCGCCAGCTCCTCGTAGAAGCGGAACAACCCGCGCACATCCGGCAGCACCACGATCGCCGGCCCGCCCGACTGCTCCGGTCGCGCGTGAAACGCGGCGAACTCCACCCCGTCCGACGCGCGCAGCGTCAGATCCTCCAGATCGACCGCCGCCCCGGCAATCGGCGGCACCGCCGGCAGAGCCTCGTATCGGTGGCACATCGCGCGCGCTCCTCTCCGTCAACTGCTCAACCAACCACGACGCCCACAGGATAGTGCGCCGCTTGACATCTGCGCCGAGCGAGTTAGTGTTGATCTGACACGAAGTAGGGCGGCCGGCCCGCCGCCGCCCCAGACGGACGCCGAGAGAGCAGGAAAACGCAATGCCCCAGACCTCCAAAACCGCCCCCGAGCCGCTCAAAATCTGGTACCTGATCGACCGCTCCGGCTCCATGCGCCCACTCCGCAAGGCCGTCGTCCGCGAGACCAACAAGCTGCTCGCCGAGCAGCGCCGCGGCGACGACGACTGCCGCATCACCATCGCCCAGTTCGACTCCCAAGAGCCCTTCGAGCTGATCGTCGACGACGAAGCGATCGGCGACGTCAAGCCTCTCACCGCCGACGACTACGAGCCGCGCGCCACGACCCCGCTCTACGACGCGATCGGCGCGCTGATCAGCCGCGCCGACCGCCGCATCAGCGAGCGCCAAACCGCACGCCTGCCCGAAGAAGACCAACTGCTCGTGATCTTCACCGACGGCCTCGAAAACGCCAGCACCGACTACCAGCGCGACACCATCATCGAGCTGCTTGACGAGCGCCAGAACCAGGGCTGGACGATCGGCTACCTCGGCGCAAACCAGGACGCCTACGCCGAAAGCCGCAAGCTCGGCATCGACCGCCGCAGCGCCTCCAACTTCGACGCCTCCGCGGGCGGCGTCGCCCGCGCCAACCGCTCCGTCAGCCGCGGCATTACGGAGCGCCGCGCCATGTCACGCGTCCACCGCCGCCGCGCCAACCGCGACTTCTTCCAGGGAACCCGCGAAGCCGAGCAGGACGAGTAGACTGTGCGGCACGCAAGCCGCAACCGACGGAGACACGCCCCATGACCCTCCCCACCTTCGAGAACATCCTGCTCGAACGCACCGGAACCGACGACCGCATCGGCGTCGTCACCCTCAACCGCCCCGAAAAAATGAACGCCCTCTCCCAGGAACTCATCTACGACTTCCGCGACGCCCTCGAATACTTCGAAACCGACGACGACGTCCGCGTCCTGATCGTCAAAGGCGCCGGGCGCACCTTCTCCGCCGGTTACGACCTCACCCCCGCCGGCGGCTACGGCGCCGACGCCGTCCACCGCGCCTTCCGCACCAGCGACGACGACGGCAACCGCCTGATCATGGGCATCCGCGGCGGCATGGCCCGCGTCACCGACATCTGGCTCTACTTCTGGAACATGCAGAAGGTCACCATCGCCCAACTGCACGGCTACGCCATCGCCGGCGGCTTCGAACTCTCCATGATGGCCGACCTCGTCGTCGCCGCCGAAGACACCCAAATCGGCCACCCCGGCCTGCGCTTCGCCGGCAGCCGCACCTCCGCCATCCTGCCCCTGCTCACCAACATGCGCAAAGCCAAAGAGCTCTTCTATACCGGCGACCCAATCCGCGCCACCCAGGCCGCCGAGCTCAACCTGATCAACTACGCCGTCCCCAAAGACGAGCTCGAAGAGCGCACCCTCGCCCTCGCCGAGCGCATCGCCAACCTCCCCGCCGACCACCTCGCCCAACTCAAAGTCCACATCAACCGCTTCTACGAAAACATGGGCATCTACGCCTCGCTCCGCTCCTCCACCGACCTCGACGCCGTCGGCACCTTCACCTCCCAGCACTACGAATGGTCCCGCCGCATGCGCGAAGAAGGCCTAAAAGGCGCCCTGGCCTGGCGCGACGGCCCCTTCGGCGACTACTCCCAAGCCCCCCGCAACCGCTAGCGGGCGCGCGCCCCACGCAACAACCCCGCAACCCCCGCGCAAACACCTCCGCCATACCCGCGCAAACACCTCCGCCACCCCCGCGCAAACACCTCCGCCACACCCGCGCAAACACCTCCGCCACACCCGCGCGAAGCAAAACCGTCATACCCGCGCTCCGCCGCGGGTATCTCGCCGCGCTGCGTACCAAGCCCCCGCTCCCATCTCCCCCACCCCGCGCGCGAAATTGACCCGCATACCCGCGCTCGCCGCGGGATGACGGATCTAGAGAAGTGTGAACACCCCCTGGCCCCACCGCGGGAACCAAGCAGCGCACCCCATCGTCTGGCTAGCATCGCAGTGAATGGGAGGCCGCAAATGCGCGTGGCGGCAATGGCGCTGATTGGGCTGCTCGCACTGCTGGCAGCGCTGCTCGGCGCGGCGGGACCCGCGCAGGCCGACGCGCCGCCGGATGCGGGCGAGCCGGCGGCGGAGCGCTGGTCGGCCGATCCGCGCCTCTGGCTCGCCCTGATTGAGTGGCGCCAACGCCTGAGGCTCGAGCTGGAAAGCTCGCGCGAACTCTGCACTGCAGGCACGCTGACAGAAATCTCCTGGCAGATCGCGGGCGGCAAGCCGCCCTACGAGCTGCAAGTCGAAGGAACCCCCGTCAACGCCGACGCCGACAACATCCGCATCAACTGCGGCGCGCTGAGCGAGGCGGAGGCGGCGGACGAGGATGCGTCGCTGGCCGCCAAGCGGATCAGCGCCGTGGTGACGGACTCGAGGGGCGTGCGGCGCGAGGCGGCAATCGATGTGGCAAGAGCGCGGGCGCTGCCGGCGCCGCATCTGCGCACTCCAGTGGTTCAGCGGACCCTGGTTAGCACAAGCTGGGTCGCGGGGAGCGGCTGGTGGCTGATGCGCTGGCGTGCTGCAACTGATTCGAACTGGACATACAAACTCATCGGCTCGACAGGTCAGCTCGAGATCGTGATAGCGGCCTTCAGCGGTCTCGCCGAAAGATCCTCCTACGTATTCGCAGTCGCATCGCTGCGCGATCCGATCGAGCAGTCAACGCTTGATGCGCTCATCTGGAGCGGGAACCTTGAAGCGACGACCGCGACCACGCCAACGGGCGTCCGTACGACCAGTACGCACGACACGATCACCGTGAGCTGGGATGATCAACCATCGGTCAGTTACGTCTACGTGGACCTCATTCGCGCTGATGGGGCTGGACGCAGCAGGAGAGTGATCATGCGGCGCCGTGATGCGGTTGTGACGAACCAGGTGACGCACATCGATCTCGAGCCGGAGACGGAGTACAAAATTCACGTTTCAGTTCACGGCGACGACGAAGCGCAACTCCGTACAACGATCCGGGCAACCACGGTTGCGGCGCCAACCGCTTGGCAGGCGCCAGCGCGCGGCGCGCAGAGCCTCAGCGTCACCGCGACGCACGACACGATCACAGCTACTTGGGACGCGCCCACTCCGAACACGCGCGATCGCTGGATCGTCTACGTCGAGCATTCGAGTTGGCGTCGCCCGTACAGCCGCTGGGTGAGCGCACCACTGACGTTCACCCTGGAAGGCCTGACACCCGCGACCACATACACAGTCACCGTGGCTCATCTCGACCTGTACGGTGTCGAGGTTTCGACAACCGTCACCACTACACCAGCGCCCGTGCAGGGCCAAAGCTCGCCGGGCTACCCAGCCGACCCGCGTCTCTGGCTCGCCCTGATCGAGTGGCGCCAGCGCCTGAGACTCGAGCTGGCAAGCTCCCGCGAACTCTGCACCGCAGGCACGCTGACGGAAATCTCCTGGCAGATCGCGGGCGGCAAGCCGCCCTACAATCTGCAAGTCGCAAGCTCCCCCGTCAACGCAGACGCCGACAACATCCGCATCAACTGCGGCGCGCTGACGGAAGCGGAGGCCGCGGACGAGGATGCGGCGCTGGCCGCCAAGCGGGTCACGGCGGTGGCGACCGACTCGAGGGGCGTGCGGCGCGAGGCGGCGATCGATGTGGCAAGGGCGCATGCGCTGCCTGCGCCGAGAACCACAGGCATAGTCGCTTACGGCGAGGCGATCACAACTGGACTGCTGGGCGACGAAACCAAGCCGGACGGCGCCACTTCGCTTTTCATCATGCGCTGGCGACCTACGACGTCGACCGAGTGGTCCACCAGAGCGTGGGAACACAAACATGCGCCGCTAGGCGTAGCGCCTGTCCTCCTCTGGGACCTGCGTCAAGGTACCGACTACCAGTTCGAATTTGCAACGATGCGACATCGCATTGAAGCCAGGACGCCGGAGGCTTTGCGCTGGGTGCGCAGCTCGACCAGGACGCTGGCAGAGCCAACGGGTTTGTCGGCAACGGCCACACACAGCACAGTGACTGTAACGTGGGACGAACAGCCGTCGGCAAGCTTCTTCCGCGTATACCTCGAGGGCTCGTCGGATCGGCTCCCGCGCGTGGACGATGCCGAGATCTACATACCGCGCGAGCATGACGGCGAAGCGTATTCGGTCGTCTTTCGCAACGTCCCCTCCGACCGCGAATACACGGTGCGAGTGCGGGTGGGCACGTGGTCTCTCAGCGAGTCAGATGATCCGCTGGAAGCAACCACGACGGTACGCACCACATCGCCGCCCCAAGGTTGGACCGCGCCGCCGCGCGGCGCGCAAAATGTGCGGACGACGACGACCAGCAACAGCATCACGGTGAGTTGGGAAGCGCCGTACCCCGACGCAGAGGACGACAGCTACCACTTGATGCTGTTTCACCCCACGCGCTCCGGAATCAGGCATGAGTGGGTCGACAACGGCACCACATCGTACACGTTCGACAATCTGGAGCCGGGCTTGACCTACCGAGTTGTGGTCGATCACCTCGCGATTGTCGAGTCCGCCGTTGAGCTGGAAGCGACCACCCAAAGCCGCTAGCCGCGCCGTCAGGTACGCCCATGCGCTCCGAAAGCCGCGAACCCGCGCGGCGCGGGCACACTCATCTCCGCCCGTTCATCATTACGACCAGCGCAGGAGGTCTCGGATGCGCATCCGGATCGCAGCACTGTTCGCGCTGACCGCCGCGCGGGAACCAAACGGCGCGCCCGCGCGTCTGGCTAACATCGCAGTGAATGAAGGGGTCTCTGAATGCGCTTGACGGCAATGGCGCTGATTGGACTGATCGGGCTGTTCGCGGCGTTGCTCGGCGCGGCGGGACCCGCGCGGGCCGACGCGCCGCCCGATGCGGACGCGCCGCTCGTGGAGCGCTGGTCAGCCGATCCACGCCTCTGGCTGGCCCTGATCGAGTGGCGCCAGCGCCTCAGGCTCGAGCTGGCAAGCTCGCGCGAGCTCTGCACCGCGGGCACGCTGACTGAAATCTCCTGGCAGATCGCGGTCGGCAAGCCGCCCTACAAGCTGCAAGTTGAAGGAACCCCCGTCAACGCGGACGCCGACAACGTCCGCATCAACTGCGGCGCGCTGAGCGAGGCGGAGGCCGCAGACGAGGATGCGGCGCTGGCCGCCAAGCGGGTCACGGCGACGGTGACGGACTCGAGGGGCGTGCGGCGCGAGGCGGCGCTCGATGTGGCAAGGGCGCGGGCGCTGCCGGCTCCGCCGGCGATACCTCTGATCGCCTATCGCAACGACATCGTTAGCGGCTGGACCGTTGATACCAGCAAGCCGAACGGCGCAACCTCTCACTTCCTGGCCCGTTGGCGCCCTACCGGCACGACCGCCTGGACTTATGAGCTGCTCGAACATACCCACTACCTCGATCACGCGATGCACGTCAACATCGTCGGGCTGCGCAAAGGCGTTGAGTACCGGTTCGAGTTCGCATCGCTGCGCGATCGGATCGAATCTGAAACGCCCAACGCCCTGATCTGGATCGACCGTACGGCGACTACGCTTACCTCACCCACCGGCGTATCAGCGACCGCCACGCATGACACTGTGACCGTGACCTGGGATGAGCAGCCGTCGGTGAGCTTCTTCTACGTCCTCCTTGACGATCTGTCTGGCGCTCGCCCACGAGTGAGCGACGGCGAGATCTATGATCCGGACGACCACAGCGACGGGACTCCCACGATCATTTTCCGCAATGTTCCGCCAGACCGCGAGTACACGGTCCGAGTACAACTCGGCGAGTCCCCGGAACCTTTGCTGGCCTCAACCATGGTCCGCACGCTGCCTGCGCCGCCCGGCTGGACCGCGCCGCCGCGCGGCGCGCAAAATGTACGGACGACGACAACCAGCAACAGCATTACGGTGAGTTGGGATGCGCCGTACCCCGACGCGGCAAACGACGACTACCGCTTGATGCTGTTTCACCCCACGCGCTCGGGCATCAGGCACGAGAGGGTCTACAACGGCACCACAGCGTACACGTTCGACAATCTGGAGCCGGGCTTGACCTATCGTGTCGTGGTCGATCATGTCGCGATTGTCGAGTCTGATGTTGAGCTGGAAGCGACCACCCAAAGCCGCTCAACCGCGCTGTCGGTTACCCCGGTATTCCCCATCCCCAGAGGTCGCTTAACCACGCCCCCTACCCCTCTTGCTCCAGCGACGGGCTGTACTCCCCGCGGCGGGCGGCGGCGGTGAGCCTGGCGCGGAGCTGGAATGCGGCCTGGGCGGCGGCGACATTCTCCCGCTGCCCGCTCCAGACGCCCAGCGGCGTCGCCTGCAGGCCGCGCCCGTAGGAGAAACTCAACTCCCACGGCGCGCCCTCCGACGCCGCGAGCCGGTTGATCGCGTCGAGATTCACCGTCGCCTCCGCGTCGCTCTGGCCGCCCGAAAGGAAGACGCAGCCCGGCACCGCGGCCGGCACCGCGTTGCGGAAGACGCGCAGCGTCTCTGCCGCGACCGTCTCGGCCGGCGCGCGCTCGGCGGCGTCCTTGCCCGAAAGCACCATGTTGGGCTTGAGCAGCGCGCCCGGCAGGTCCACGCGCTGCGCCGCGCAGGCCGCGAACGTGGCGCGCAGCGCGCGCTCCGTCGCGTCGGCGCAGGCCGCGATGTCGTGCGCCCCGTCCATCAGCACCTCCGGCTCGATGATCGGCACCAGCCCCGCCTCCTGCGAGAGCGCCGCCATCCGCGCCAGCGCGTGCGCGTTGACCTCGAGGCAGTAGTCGCTCGGCAGCCCCTCGTCGATCGCGATCACCGCGCGCCACTTGGTGAACCGCGCGCCCAGCCCGCGGTACTCATCGAGCCGCTCGCGCAGGCCGTCCAGGCCCTCCGTCACCTTCTCGCCGGGCGCGCCCGCCAGATCCTTCGCGCCGCTGTCGATCTTGATGCCCGGAATCACGCCCGCCGAACTGAGCACCTCGACCAGCGTCCGCCCGTCCGACGCCTGCTGCCGCAGCGTCTCGTCGAACAGAATCACGCCGGAGATGTAGTCGCCGATGCCGTCGGCGGTGAACAGCAACTGCCGCCAGTCGCGGCGGTTGGTCTCGGTCGAATCGACCCCGATTCCGTCGAAGCGCCGCTTGATCGTGGGCGCCGATTCATCGGCGGCAAGGATGCCCTTGCCGGGCGCGACGAGCGCCCGCGCGGTGTCGTGAAGGTCGGCGGTGGTCATGTTTGGGCTCCCTTGGAGGTGTCGCGCGGCGGTGTGTCAGCCGGCGCTGAGGCGTTGGACGACGGATTGGACGACGTCGGCGTTGCCGACGATCAGCGGCGTGCGCTGGTGCAGTTGTTCGGGCTGGAGGTCGAGAATGCGGCTCGCGCCGTCGCTGCCCGCGCCGCCCGCCTGCTCGGCCACGTAGCAGAGCGGGTTGGCCTCGTAGCCCAGCCGCAGCTTGCCCGCGGGACTCTTGCGGTCGCCGGGGTAGAGGAAGATTCCGCCCTTCAGCAGATCGCGGTGAAAATCCGCCACCAGCGAGCCGACGTAGCGCAGCCCGTAGGCCTCGCGCAGCTCGGCCACCGCCACCTGCATCGGCGGCTCCCAGTTGCCCGCGTTGCCCTCGTTCACGCTGTACGCGGCGCACTTCTGCGGAATGGCAATGTTCGGGTGGCTGTGCAGAAACGCCCCGCTGTCCGGATCCAGCGTGAAACCGTCCACCCGCCCCGCCGTCGCGGCGACCAGCACGGTGCTCGAGCCGTAGACCACGTAGACCGCCGCAATCTGCTCGCGCCCCGGGCGGAGCAGCGAGCGCTCCGTGACCGGCGCATCGTCGGCACGGCGGTAAATCGCGAAGATCGAGCCGATCGTCACCGCCACATCAATGTTGCTTGAGCCGTCCACCGGGTCAAACAGCGCCAGGTAGGGGTGGTCCGCGTCGTCGCTGACGAAGACGGCCTGCTCCAGCTCTTCGCAAGCCAGCGCGGCGACCCGCCCGCACTCGCTCAGCACCTCGACGAACGTGTCGGTGCCGGCCGCGTCGAGCCGCTGCACGATCTCGCCCTGCACGTTGGTTTCGCCGGTCTCGCCGAGCAGATCCGCGAGCGCCGCCCGGCGCGTCAGCGCGTCCACCCGCGAGGCCCCCTCGGCGATCGCTTCGACCACCTCGATCAGGCCCTCGACGTCGTCGCGTCCCGCCAGATTGCCCTCAAGCGTCTCGCGCAGCGTGCCAGCCATCGCCAACTCCCGCCCACAGGGTAACCCGCCAGCGCCGATGGGCACACGCCCCACATTCCGTCACTCCTACGCCCTTTCCGTCATTCCTGCGCAGGCAGGAACCCGCTGCCACTTTCGTCATTCCTGCGCAGGCAGGAACCCGCGCTCGCCGCGAGCATCTCGCCGCACCCGGCGCCCAACCCCGCCCTGCGCCCCTGCGCCCCTTCCGTCATTCCTGCGTAGGCAGGAACCCACGCAGTAGGAGCGGCTCAGCGTGGCGTTGAATGTCCAGCGGCAGCGCAGAGCGGCTCAGGTGGACCGTCGCGGCATCGTGGCGCATACGGGCGCTGGAGATCACCTGGGTTCCTGCCTACGCAGGAATGACGGAAGGGGGCGTGGGGGAGGCGTGGACGGGGCTTGGTGCGCAAGTCCGCCCAGTTTTCGCCGATCGGGAGATGGGAGACGCACCGCGCCGATGCTCGGTGGCCGCGCGGCTGCGCAGGGCCGACTCAGCGCGTACGATGAGTCGACGCCATGCAGAACGAGCAGGAAGCCGACGCTGAACGGGCCGATCGGCCCGTTGCGTCGCGGCCTACGCCCTACGACAAACGACCATCGGCCGCCGGCAGAGGAACATCAACGCAGCGCCGTAACATCCCCCAGTCACAAATCTACCCCGCCGAGTGAGCTGGAGAGAGCAGATGAACCGCACCACCTTGCGTCGCGTCGCGCTTGCCGCCGCCGGATTCTTCATCGTCGTCGTGATCATCGCCGCCATCGCTGGGGGAGACGAGGACGACTCGACACCAGTGCCCGCAACTGCCAGCACATCGAGCGCCACCGAGCAGCAGGAGCAGACGCATCAGGAGCTGCAAGCGCAGGAACAGGCACAGCAGCTGTCGCTGCAGCAAGAGCAGACGCAGGAACAGGCGCAACAGCAGTCGTCGCGTACCACCCCAGCGCCTCAGCCCACCCGCGAGATGACGATCGACGAGTACGCCGCTTGGTGTTACATGTTTGGTCGCGTCGCCGCCACCGAAACCGCCTACGACTACACCGATACATATTTCCAGCACCTCCAGGTCCTTCGCAGAGTCCCCAGCGAGCTCATGCAGTTTCACCTCGCCCGGGCGGACATAATGGTGACGATGGCGACGTTCCTAGAAGGGGACTACGATCCCGGCAGAGCACCAGACACCCGTTCTCCCATTCTCGAATTTGAAGCCGCCGTAGAAGACCTGCGCCCCACCACCCGCGTCGCGTTGAAAGAGGCCGGGTGCGCGTACTGAGCTTCTGCGGGAAGCAAGCTGCTGCCGCCGCACACTCTGCGATCCGCAGGTCTCCGCGGATGCCCTGACGCTTCAATCGTCGCGATCGGCACCACCCCTATGCGCATAAGCCGCCCGCGCCAGCGTACCAAGCAGCACCCACGCCACTCCATTGAGCGCCGAGCGTTCCGCCCGCGAGCAGCCTAGCGCTCTACGTTCCCGCGCCGAGAGCGCGCCCCACGCCGGCGCAGCCGACGATCGAGCGTTGCCCCTCGTCACCGTCACGTGTGCCTCAGCGAGCTTGCCCCGCCCGTCGCCAAACTCAGATGCCGGCGCACATCGCGCACGCTTCCGTGCGCCAAATCCGCCCAGGTTTTCGCCGATCGGGGGCTGGAAAACGCGCCGCGCCGATGCTCGCACGAGGGACATCGCGCCAGCCCGCGAGTGGAGCGAGGAGGTGCTCAGTGGCGGCGCGGCTGCGCAGGGCCGACTCAGCGCGTACGATGAGTCGACGACGCGCAGGCAGAGGAAGCGAAGCGCAATGAGCGAGACCCGGCCCGCGCCCACCGAGCCAACCGCGATCACCTCCTACAAGGCCGCGACCGACTGGCTGATGAGCTTCGCCGACTTCGAGCGCGGCTCGCTCCCGCGCCGCTCGCGACCGATGTTCGCGCTCGACCGCATCGGCTCCCTGCTGCGCCGCATGGACTCCCCCCAACTCGGCCGCCGCACCGTCCACATCGCCGGCTCCAAGGGCAAAGGCTCCACCGCCGCGATGATCGAGTCCTGCCTGCGCGCCGCCGGCCTCCACACCGGCCTCTTCACCAGCCCGCACCTCCACTCCTTCAGCGAGCGGATCCGCATCGACGGCCAGCCGCTGCCCGAGGAATACTTCACCGCGCTGACGAACGAGCTGCGCGTCCACGTCGAGGCCGAGCTCGCCGCCCAGCCGGGCCACATCAGCACCTTCGAGCTGCTCACCGCGCTCGCCTTCCACGCCTTCTGGGACGATGAGGTCGACATCCAGGTCGTCGAAGTCGGCCTCGGCGGGCGGCTCGACTGCACCAATGTCTTCGGCGAGAAAGACGCCGCGGTGATCACCGCGCTGTCCTACGAGCACACCGACATCCTGGGCAACCGCATCGAGCAGATCGCCGCCGAAAAAGCCGGCATCATGACCGCCGGCACGCATGTCGCGGTGCTGGGGCCGCAGCGCTCCGAAGCCGCCGCCGCGGTAATTCGCAACGCCGCCGACGATCTGCCCACGCCGTTGGTCGAAGTCGCCGCCGCCTACGAATGGACGCCCGCCGGCGTCGAGCCGTGGGGGCAGTGGTTCCGACTGCGGCGGCGCGAGCCGCGCCCCGGCGAGCCGGAAGAGCAACTGCTGCTGATCCCGCTGCTGGGCGACTTCCAGATCGAGAACGCCGCAACCGCCGTCGCCGCGCTGGACCTGCTCCGCGCCCAGGGACTCGAAATCCCCCAGTCCGCCGTCCACAGCGGGCTGGCGACCGTGCAGTGGCCCGGGCGGCTCGAAGAGCTGCAATGGCCCGAGGCGCTGCGCGGCGGGCGCGCCACCCCGCGGCTCGTCGTCGACGGCGCGCACAACGGCGAGTCCGTGCAGCGCGCGCTCGATGCGCTGCGTGAATACTTTCCCCACGAGCGGCTGATCGTCGTGCTCGGCGTGCTCGGCGACAAGGCGCTCGACGCGATCGCCGCCGCAATCAGCGAGCGCGCCGCCGCGGTCGTCCTGACCGCCTCCGACCACCCCCGCTCACGCCCCGCCGCCGACCTCACCGCCGCCTTCGCCGACTGGAACGGCTCCGTCGCGATCGCGCCCTCGGTCGAGTCGGCCCTCGCCGCCGCCCGCGAGCTGGCCGGCGGCGATGAGGACCTGGTCGCCGTGCTCGGCTCGCTCTCGCTCGCCGCCAACGCCCGCGCTTGCCTCCGCAACGCCGACGCCCTGGCGACCGACGAGCCGGACGCCTCGCCGGCCGCCGAGCGCGAGCGCTAGCCATGGGGGACGATCGCACGCGCCCCGATCGCACCCGCGTCGTCGTCACCGGCATGGGCGCGCTTTCGCCGCTGGGTAACGGCGTCGAGACATTCTGGCGGCGCGCCCTGGCCGGCGAGAGCGGCATCGAGCCGATCGCGCTCTTCGACGTCGAGGGCTTCTCCTGCACCATCGGCGGCGAAATCCGCGACTTTCATCCGCAGGACTTCATGGACCGCAAGTCGGCCCGGCGCATGGCGCGCTTCTCCCAACTCGCCGTGGCCGCCGCCCGCGAGGCGGTGGACGACGCCGGGCTGGATCTCGACGCGCTCGACCGCGCGCGAATCGGCGTCGTGCTGGGCAACGGCAGCGGCGGCTACCCCGAGCTGGAGGACGGCGCCCGCAAGCTGATCGACCGCGGCGGCATGCGCCTCGACCCGCTCTTCATCCCCCGCGTGCTGCCCAACATGGCCGCCGCCAACATTGCGATGCAGTTCGGCCTGCTCGGCTACAACACCACCGTCGTCACCGCCTGCGCCGCCGGCACCCAGGCGATCGGCGAAGCCGCCGACGTGATCCGCCGCGGCCAGGCCGACATCGTGATCACCGGCGGATGCGAGGCCGGCTTCTGCCAGCTCGGTCTGGGCGGCTTCGCCGTGATGCGCGCGCTCACCGCCAACAACGAACACCCCCAAGAGGCCAGCCGCCCCTTTGACGCGCAGCGCGACGGCTTCGTCCCCGCCGAAGGCGCAGGCGTGTTGATCCTCGAGAGCGAGGAATCCGCCCGCGCCCGCGGTGCCGAGTTCCAGATCGAGATCGCCGGCTTCGGCTCCAGCGCCGACGCCCACCACCTCGTCATGCCCGACGCCGACGGAGCCGGCCCCGTCCGCGCCATCCGCTGGGCGATGGACGACGCCGGCGTCGAGCCGGAGGAGATCGACCACATCAACGCGCACGGCACCTCGACGCCGCTCAACGACGCTTCGGAAACCCGCGCGATCAAGCAGGCGCTGGGCGAAGCCGCCGCCGGCGTCGCCATCTCCTCAACCAAGTCGATGATCGGCCACGCCTTCGGCGGCGCGGGCGGACTCGAATCAATCGCCGCGATCAAAGGCATGCTCGACGGCCGCATCCACCCCACGATCAACTACGCGCACGCCGACCCCGACTGCGACCTCGACTACGTGCCCAACACCGCCCGCGAGGCCGATGTGCGGGTCACACTCAAAAACTCATTCGGCTTCGGCGGCCAAAACGCCTGCCTCATCTTCCGCCGGATCGGCTAGAACATGTCCACACTTCCCGCCGCCCCCGCAAATCCGTCATTCCTGCGCAGGCAGGAACCCACGCGCAGGCAGGAACCCACCCCAATACTCGCCCCTTCCCCAATTCATCCCTCCCCCCTTCCAGGGGGGAGGTTAGGTGGGGGGTGGAACGCCGCGAACCAGCCCACCAATCGCACCGCGTGCCAGCCCGCCAATCGCGCCGCGCGCCAGCCCACCAATCGCACCGCGAACCAGCCCACCAATCGCGCCGCGCCCCGCTCATCCACATCGCGCCCCCTTCCGTCATTCCTGCGCAGGCAGGAACCCACGCGCAGGCAGGAACGACGGATTCGTGAACACGCCCTAGCCCAACACCACACCCCCCACAGATTGGCCCTCCCAAAATGACGCTCACCGCCCGCCTGCTCCGCCCCGCCTTCCTGCTCGCGCTCATCGCCGCCGCGCTCGCCGGCTTTGGGCAAGTCGCAGCCAACGGCTTTTTGCCAGCCCCACCTGCCGGCTGCACGGGCGACTACGCGCAGGTGGTCGCCCGCCTCGCGGAGAACCGCCGCGTCGAGTTCGGCCTCCAGATCGGCGGCCGGACAATCCTGCCCGAGCGCCGCTTCGTCTCGCTGGATCGCGGCGCGACCGGTTGGCTGCGCAGCTCCGAAATCGCGCTGCCCGACGGACGCGCCGCCCGCGTCGTCGCCCGCCGCATCGCCGACGGACGCTTCGAGTGGGGCATCCGCGTCGACGGGAGCGACGCCCGCCTGCTGCCCGACGACCGCTACATCCCGCCCCTGCGCAGCTTCACCTCCTGGCTCCACAGCCGCGGAATTGCGCTGCCGCTGCTCTGTTGCGGCGGTGAACAGCGCCTCAAGCTCGGCTTCTTCGCCTTCTTCGAGCCCGTCAGCTACAGCGCCGACGGCGACCCGGAATCGTCCGGCTACCGCGACCACCGCGGCTACGAGGCGGCGCTGATCAACGCGATCGAGACGATGGATCAGACCGGCCTCTCGTTCGAGCGCATCCCGATCGGCGTCTGGTCCGACATCTGGCTCTCGCCCACCAAGCCCGAATTCGACATGGTCGGCGGCGGCATCACGATCCTCGAAAGCCGCACGATGGACCACAACGGGCGCGTCGCCGTCGCCTTCACCTCCGGCCACATCGCCTTCCGCCAGACGCTGCTCGTCCGCGCCGCCGACGCCGACCGCATCCGCACCCACGCCGACCTCACCTCCGACGACCGCATCGGCGCAGTCCCCGGCACCACCGGCGAAGCGCGCCTGCTCCAGCTGGCCGGGCTGGCCGACGAAGACGGCGCGCTGGCGGCGGGAACGCGGATCGAGACGCCCAACGGCGTAGTCGTCGCCGACGGCAGCGCCGCGTTCACGATCACCTCCTCCGAGCAAACCGAAAACGTCGCCGGCCGCACCCGCTTGGTCCCGCCCAATGCCGACCTGCCGCAGGTGATCTACATGGGCGACGACGAGTCGGCCTACATCGCCGCAGTGCTCGACGGCCAAATCGACGGCCTCGCCCGCGGCGAACTGGGCAACGCCGACGCCGTCCAGGCCTCCGCCGGCGCGCTCGCCGTCACCGCCTACGACCCCGCCGTCGAATACGGCGGCTTCTCGCTCCGCGTCGAAGACGCCCAGCTGCTCAACTGCCTAGACGCCCGCATCAACTGGCTCACCAACAACCGTCAAATCGGCTACGCCGACTGGGTAGCCAACCCCAACATCTTCACCGAGCGCGCCACCGCCTGGAACAAGCGCTACTAGCGCCCACACCACCACCACCCCGCCACCCCCGCCCTCCAACTCCGCCCTACCTGCGCTAAATCAACTCCGTCATACCCGCGCTCGCCGCGGGTATCTCGCCGAGCTCTGCACGGAGCCCCGCGCCTGCCTCCGCCACCCTCTCCGGTCGTTCCTGCGCAGACCCTCTCGCGCAGCGCAACACCCCAATCCAGATGTCCGGCGGCACCCAATGGGGGTGACGCGCGAGGCTGTGGGAGGCGTGGACGGTTGCTTGGCCCTCACCGCGGCGAGATATCCGCGCGCGGCAAGCGCGGGTATGACGGAGGCGGGGCGCGGGAGAATCACGAAGCGTGCGGTATGTGTGAACAGGCCAAACCCCCGCAGCGCATAGATGCAGTCCCAATTCGCTCCACATCCCAGGAAATGCCACAACCGCAAAGCGCACAGGGATCTCCATCGGGACTTGTTGAGCGGAACGACAGACCGACACCGCTGCGATCATGGCCCTGCCGCGCGCAGGCCGCTGAACGTCTTGCGCGCAGGCGCTGAACGCAGAGGCGGGCGGCTCCGTGAGGAGCCGCCCGCCTCGTGGTGTTCTCCGCGCGCCCGATGAGTTGGGCGCGCGGGCTACTGGCGCGGCGCTAGGGGGCGTCGTGCCACTTGATCCAGTCGGTGGTCCACCACTTGCCGGTCTCGGCCGGGGTGGGAACGCGGTTGTGGTTGTCCGGGAGGTTGGCCATCACCAGATCGTCGCCGGTGGGCGTCGCCAGCGCGAGCTCCCAGTGCCCGCTGGGCAGCAGCCGCACCGCGATCCGGCCGACCTGCATGTCGCCGCAGTCGCACGCTGAGGCGTCCAGCGGCTTGCCCGTTCCGCTGTCGGCGTAGCGCGGCACGCTCATCATCTCGCTGTAGTACCAGCGGCCGACCGCCATGTTGCCCTCGCTCGGCACGAAGCCGAACTCCGGCTCGATCCAGAAGTCCGGGCCGGTCTGGATCACACTGAAGGCCAGCTGCAAGCCGCCCTCGTCGGAAACGCGGCCGCGGATCTTGCCCCAGCCATCGGAGATGGTTGCCTTGCCGCCGACCGTTTCGTCGCTGCACACTGTGACGATCTTTGTCGTGCCCCTGGTGTGGATCACGTGAGGAGACGGGACATCGTTGTCGTTGATGAGGCCCCAGCAAGCGACTGCGCCTTCCTCCACAGCCGCCGTCGCGCTGAAGAGGCCGCCGTCAGCCGCTCCTGCGCTAGTGGGCGGCGGCGAACCGACGCCGCCGGCGATGTTGACGATGCCGCAGCTGAAGGTGCCGCCGGCCGAGATCTGATTCCAGCTGAGAGGAGTGATCCTCGCCTGCCGGTTGTCATTGGTACGGCGAATCAGATCGCTGGGCGGAACTGCGCGACCAGTGTTGATCCGGCCGCCCGATCCGTCGAGGCCGGCGTCGTTGCCCCAGCAGTCCAGATTGGCAGGGGCTCCGTCCGAGAGCGAGATCTGCAGCGTCGGCTCGATCGGCCGCCCGGAAGCGTCCACCGCCTGCAGCGCCGCCGGCTCGGGAGCCTCAGGGTTCACGGCGCGCATCGGGAATTCGTCCCAGGTGTGCAGCGCGCAGGCGTGCCAGCGGCCCGCGCTGATCTGGGTGTACTCGCCGGCCGGCGGGTACTCCTGGCCTGCCGCGTAGCCGGCCTCAATGCTCATGCTCGTGACGGCGGTTTCGCCGGTGCCGCCCACGCCCGCGTCGCTGACGGTCTCAACCGCGCTCGGGTTCGCGCCGATGTTGGCGCCCCAGCACAGCGTGCCGCCCTCAGCGTTGATCGCGCAGGTGTAGTTCTCGCCGGCTTCAATGCTGTGGAACCGGCCCTGGCGGGCCTCCTCCAGAGTCGTCAACTGACCATCGGGGCCGATCACCGCCGGTTGGGACGGCGGATCGAATTCCACCCGCAGTTGCATCGGCACGCTGCTCTGGCCGTGTGAGTCACTGCCCCAGCAGTCGACAATGCCGCTGGTGCGCACTGCGCAGGTGTGGTTGGCGCCGGCGGTGACGTCGACGTACATGTGCTTCGACTCGGGAGTGCCATCGCTGTCGGGGCCACCGGCATCGCCGCTGGGCGACGCAGCCTCGGGCGCAAGTGGCGGTCGGTGGGCGGGATGCGGATCGCCCGGCACATCGGTCTAGCCGGAGGAGTTGTCGCCCCAGCAGACGATGCTGCCGGCGGCAATCTGACCGGCGCGGACTTGGGTGTCCCCCATGAGCACATCACCGTCGCTGTTCACGTTCGCCTCGTGCTCCAGCACGCAGATGTGCGCGTCGCCCACGGCGACTTTATAGAAGCGCGGGTTGGGGATCTCGCGGTCTGTTTCCAGCCCGAGAAGTCCCATCGGGATCAGGATGGCGGGGAGAACGCGGGACGAGCCCTAGCAGTAGACCTCGCCCTCGGTGGTGATGCCGCAAGAATGCACATTGCCGGCCGCGACCTGGGACCAGCGGACTTCCTCCTGATCGACCAGGTAGCGGTTGCCCTGGGTCGGCTCCTGGCCGGTCTCATCGATCGCCGGGCGGCCGTGAGCGTTGAGAACGACAACCGCCTTCTCGCCGGCGGTCAGGCGCACATTGTTGCCCCGCTGGACTTTGATGTCCGGCACGCCACAGAGAATCGCCTCAACCGCGTCGGTTTCGCCCCAGCAGGAGATGGTGCCGTCGTGGCCGAGCGTCAGGACGAAGCTGGTGCCCGACGAAATTTGGATGGCCTTGAGGCCCATCACCTCAATGTCGTCGCCGGGTTCCTCTTCGTCCACGCACACCGGTTCCGTCACCTCAGTGCATGAACCGAACAGGACCTCGGGCTGGTAGGCGTCGGCGTTCACCGGCGTGTTGAGAGAGAAGACGGCTAGCGCGGCGACGGCGATGAGCGCCGCCAGCGCAAGGGTCAGCCGCCAGGGGCTACGGACGAGGGATCGTATCCCCCCCCTCCCCCCGAGATCAGGTATCGCGCAATCATGTATTCTCGCATGCGAGGCAGCCAGGCTCCACACTCGGCCGCCGTCCGAATCTGGCCGCGATCCCGGCAGCGCAGCCCGCGCATGTGCGACGGGCGTCCCCGGCACGACAGCGAGCTTTTTCATCTGACCAGATGGGCGCGAAGGCGATGGCGGCGGCGAGAGCGCCCATAGAGCCGAAGCGAGAGGGGATACGGGCGCGCGACGGTGAGCAGCGTGATGTGAGCCTGAGCGAGCTGGGAACTAGGCAGCCAAGGCGAGCTGGAGAGGCGTTGTAGATAACGTGGAAAAGTGAGCATCCTGCCAGAGGCAGGCCGCCGCGCATCGCCGCCCCACCCCCGATCACTCCCCCCGCACCGTCGACACCTCCCGCAGCAAATACCGCCGCGGCTGCTGATCCCACCGAATCAGACGATGCGGCGCATCCACCTCGTACCACGCCCGACTGATCTCCACACCCGGCGTCACCACCACCTGCCACACCACCACATCCCCCTCCGGACCCCGCAGCGTGTCCTGACCCCGCACCGCCAACTGCACCAACTGCGACCGGCGCTGAAACACATTCACCGACCGATAGGTCAACTCCAAATCCGGCCCGAACGCCACGCTCCGCCACAGCCACGGCGAACTGTCGTTGTCGAACGCGAACTCACCCGCCGCCACCCGCTCCGACTTCCGCTCCCCGTCCTGCTCCACCACCGCATCCACATACAGCCCGCCCTCCGCATCGACCCCGTAGACCCCGCGCACGCTCACCCGCTCCTCCCCCGACTCCGACTCCAGCGACTGCTCAATCGGCCGCAGCGTCTCCGCGTCCACCCGCAGCCGCCGCACCTCCACCGTCGCCGCCAAATCGAACCGCTGCGTGAACACCCACTCATCCCCCTCGCGCTCCACCTCGATCACAAACGTGCCCAACTCCGTATCCGTCTGATCCAGAATCGCGTAGCTCAACCGCTCATAGTCCGGCCAGGGAATCTGCGCCACCGGATTGGTCGGATCATCGAACTGCGACGGCGACGAGCAGCCCGCCAGCGCCGCCAGCGCCACGATCGCCCCCCCCAGCGCCAGAATGCGGCGCGCGAACTTCAACGCGCGACTCCCTCTGGCCCGACATCGGGCGCCACGCCCGCCGCCGCAATCCGCCCAAGCGTCTCGTCGACATCCGCGCGATCCACATCCAGATGCGTCACAAAGCGCAGCTGCGCCCGCCCGATCGGCGAAGTCCGCACCCCCAACTCCGCCAGCCGCTCGCTCAGCCCCCGCGCCGGATTGGGCTGCGCCTCGCTCGGCTCCAGCGGAAAAATCACGATGTTCGTCTGCACCGCCTCGGGTCGAATCGGATAGCCCAACTCCGCCAGCCCCCGCGCCAGCCGACGCGCATTGTCGTGATCATCCGCCAGCCGCTCCACATTGTGCTCCAGCGCGTACAGCCCCGCCGCCGCCAGCATCCCCGCCTCACGCCAGCCGCCCCCCAGCAGCTTGCGCACCCGCCGGCACTCCTCGATGAACGCCCCATCGCCGCAAATCACCGAGCCCACCGGCGCGCCCAAACCCTTCGACAGGCAGAAGCACACGCTGTCCGCCTCCCGCGCCAACTCCGCCACCGAGCAGCCGCAGGCGATCGCCGCGTTGAAAATCCGCGCCCCGTCCACATGCACCCGCAGACCGTGCGCGTGCGCCGTATCCGCCAACTCCCGCATCCGCGCCGGCGGCAGCGCCGCCCCCCCGCAGAAATTGTGCGTGTTCTCCAGCGCCAGCAGCGACGTGCGCGGCTGATGGATGTCGTCCGTCCGCACCGCCGCCGCCACCGCGCCCGGATCAATCCCCCCGTCCGCGTCCTGCTCGACAATCGTCGCCAGCACGCCACCCAGCCGCGAAACCCCGCCCGCCTCCGAACGCACAATGTGCGCCAGACGCCCCACAATCAACTCGTCGCCCGGCTGCGTCTGCGCCAGCAGCGAAGTCAAATTCGCCATCGTGCCCGAAGCCACGAACAGCGCCGCCTCCTTGCCCGCCACCGCCGCCGCCCGACGCTCCAACTCGTTGATCGTCGGATCCTCGCCGAACACATCGTCGCCCAGCGCCGCCGCCGCCATCGCCTCCCGCATCCCCGCCGAAGGCAGCGTCAGCGTGTCGCTGCGAAAGTCAATCACCCGCAGCCCAGCGCCGCCAGAGCCGCTCACGAGCCCCGCTCCCAAATCGTGCGAAAACCCTCGCCCCCCCGAATCGCCGCCAGCGTCACCGCCGCCTCGCCCTCATGCAGACTGCGGTGCGTCCGCTCCAGCGCATCCTCCTCCACGCCCAGACCCCGCAGCCGCTCCGCAATCCGATCCCACACCCCAGCCTCATCGAACGCCGCCACCGCGCGCGGCCAGGGAAACGACAAAATCCGCTCCGGCAGCGGCATCCGCGGACGCAGCGACTTCAAATGCCGAAAGCGCTCCTCCGCCGAATTCACCCGATCCACCAGCGTGATGATCGGCCCGTCCGACCCATCCGCGCGAAAGTCCACCAGCAGCCGCTGCTCGAGCACCTCAAAGCGCACGATCAGCACCGCCGCGCGCTCAATCACGCGCAGAATCTCATCCAGATCAACGCCGTAGTCGTCGCTCAAGTCAGCGCTCCGCTGCTCTCGCCCTAACGCTCACTCGGAGTGTAAGTCTGGCGCGCGAGGGCGTCCAATCCGCCCGGCGCTGATTCGCCCATCAGCCGGTCCCAAGCCGAGCAGCGCCTCCCGCGCCGCGTCGTAGCGCTGCTTCGCGCGCGCCTCGCGGTTGAGTAGGCCCTTGAGTTGCGGCGGCGCGATCGCTTCGCCCTCCAGAAACACCTCGTGCAGCCGCGCCAGCTGCTTCTGCCAGGCCTCCCAGGCCTCGCGGTACTCCCGCCTCCGCTGCGGATCAGCATGCACCATCGCCGCGCCTCTCAGCTCTCATTCGACCAGCACCCGATAGATTGCGATCTCCGTCGACTCGAAGACCATCGCCTCGCGCACTGCGCGGCGCAACTGGGCGAATTTTTGGTCCTGGGCGGCCAACTCCTCGAACTGCTCCAGCTCGAGCAGATTGTCGAACTCCGCGATGATCTCCACCCGGCTGGCCGGGCCCGAGATTGCGTCCCAGACGGAGAAGCGCGCCTCGATGCCCCGCGCCGCCTGGTAGCTCAGCGCCGCCTCGACCGCGCGCAGGAAGTCCTGATGCTTGCCCGGCGCGACTTGCCCCGTCAGCACTCGGCGGTACATGGCCATGATTCGTCCTCCTCGGGCTATTCGGCTTCGCGGATCGGCTCGTTGCGGGCGCGCAGAATGCGCTCCACCCGCTCCAGATCCTCGGCGTGATTCACATTGGTCAGCGACTCCAGCTGCGGGTCGAGCCTGCGCAGATCGTCTGCTGCGATCAGGGTGTGGTCAACGAGCGGCAGCAGCGCGCGCAGCCGCCCCTCGCCCGCGTCGAGCAGCGCGCCGACGTGCGGCGCGACGCCGCGGCGGTAGGCCGCCAGCAGCGGCTGCGCGTAGCCGTCCACGACCGGCATCGCAATTTCCACCCCCCGCGCCGCCGATGCCACCGCCGCCAGCACCTCGCCGCGCGTCAGCGGCATATCGCAGGCTACGAGCACCGCCAGATCGTGCGTTGTCTGCTCCAGCGCCGCCTCCAGCCCGGCCAGCGGGCCGCGCTCGGGGCGGCGATCGGTCGCCTCCCGCCAGGGCGCGCCCGGCGTCGTGGGCAGTTGTTGATCAGGCCGCCGCACCACCACGATGTCGTCCGTCGCCTGCGCCGCGGCCAGCGCGGTCCAGTGCAACAGCGGGCGGCCCGCCGCCGGGCAGGTCGCCTTGTCGCGACCCAGCCGCCGACCGAACCCGCCGGCCAGAATCACCACGCTGAATTTGTCGTCGCTTGTGTATGCCACTTTCCGTTTTGGAGTTTACGCTTGAACGAGGCGTGCGGGTAGGAACGATACCAATGCCCAAGCTGCTCTTGCACCAGGCCCTCGGCCTCGAGCGCCCGGCCCTCGCCGCCGCCGTCGGCGGGGGCGGCAAAACCACGCTGCTCTTCGCGCTTGCCG
Organism: Dehalococcoidia bacterium; assembly: GCA_965203165.1. Taxonomy (GTDB): domain Bacteria; phylum Chloroflexota; class Dehalococcoidia; order Bin125; family Bin125; genus CATQGW01. The sequence goes on along the minus strand of OZ241849.1, from coordinate 1,716,916 downwards.
CCGAGAACGCCGAGAACGCCGAACACGGCATGACGATCGTCACCACGACGACCAAGATGACGCTGCCGCCCGAGAGCAAGCAGCTGCCGCTGATCGTGGGCGCCGACGAGGCCTCGCGCGCGGCCGCGCTCGACGATGCGCAGCGCCGCGGGCTGAGCGCCGCCGTCGTCGGCGCCGGCCGCGGCGACCGCGGGCGCATCCTCGGCGTCCAACCCGACTGGCCCGCCCGCGCCCTGCGCGCGCCCGGCGTCGGGCTCGTCGCGGTCGAAGCCGACGGCTCCGCCGGGCGCCCCTTCAAAGCTCCGGCCGAGCACGAGCCGGTCATCCCCGACGGCGTCGACCTCGTCATCGCTGTGGTTGGCGCGCAAGTGCTCGGCCAGCCGCTCGACGAGCGCCGCGCGCACCGCCCCGAGCGCGTCCGCGCGCTGCTCGGCATCGAGCCCGACGACTGCTGCGAAATCACGCCCGAAATCGTCGCAACCGTGCTCGCCCACCCCCAGGGCGGGCGCAAGAATGTCCCCGCCGACGCGCAATACGCCGTCGTGATCGCCAACACCACCAACCGCGAGCGCGCCGCCCAATCCATCGCCGCCGCCTGCCACGCCGCCAACATCGAGCGGATCATCGCCTACGACAACCAAGCGGAGGTCGTGCGGATCCTGTGAGCGCCAGGTTGTCCGGTTTGCGGCCTATGCGCTCAACTTGTCGCGCTCGTACAGCGCCTCGCGCGGCAGGTTGTCCGCCGCCCGGAACTCCTCTCCCCGCGCGCGAATCTCCCTCAGCGTCTCGTCTTGGACCGCCCGCAGGCGCTCAAACTCTGCTTCGGCGTTTTCGTCTTCAGCCAGGCTGACCAAGTACGAGCGAACCAACTCCGCCACCGAGGTTCCGCGCTTCTCCGCCTTGGCGCACGACAACCGATAGGTCTCGTCGTCGACGGCCACTGTGATGTTCTTCATCGCCATCGCCTCGCAGTCTGACGAACCTCAGCATAGGGAACGCCGCATGCGGGCGAGGGTTGAGAGAGGTCTGGGTGGAGAGAGTGGTAGGGCATGGGGGATTCGAACCCCCGATCTCCGCCTTGAGAGGGCGGTGTCCTAGGCCGCTAGACGAATGCCCCACGCGGCAAATCAGGACGATTTGGCAGGTTGGCTGGGGATGGAGGATTCGAACCCCCGCTAACTGATCCAGAGTCAGTCGTCCTACCACTAGACCAATCCCCATCACCCTAAAGGTAGCAGCGGAGCAGCGGGATCGGCAAGCCGCTTGGGGTGGCTTTCGCTACAAATGGGGCGAGGCTGCTGGAGGAGAGGGTAAGCGGGGCGCGTGTGGATTAGTCGTCGGGCCGCGCCAGGCGCTCGGCGGCGGCGTTGAGGCGATTTAGCACCGTTTCGCGGCCTAGCACCTCCAGCGTCTCGAAGAGTGGGGGAGCGATTCGTTTGCCGGTGACGGCTACGCGGATTGGGGTGAAGAGCGCGCCGGGTTTTTCGTTGCGGGCTTCGGCCAGACTGCGCAGCGCTGTTTCCAGATCTGACGCGGTCCAGTCTTTCAGCTCGCGCAGCGTTTTGAGCGCTGCTTCCAGCGCTTCCAGCGCGGCCCAGGGCTTGCCTCGGTAGGCGCGGCCCATCAGCTCGTCGTTGGCGTAGTCGAGCGGAGCTTCGGTGAAGAAGAAGTCGGCGTAATCGACCAGCTCCGGGAGCAGCTTGATTCGCTCCTGGATGGAGGGGGCGAGCGGGGCGAGCGGTGTGAGGTCGAGCGGGCGGTCCAGCGCGGCTTCGAGCCAGGGGCGGCCGCGTTCGAGGAAGTCCTGCGGCTCGAGATCGCGGATGTAGCGCGCGTTCATCTCCGTGAGTCGGTCGAGGTCGAACATCGCGCTGGCCAGGCCCAGCCCGTCGATCGAGAACGCATCGACCATTTCGCCGCGCGACATGATGGTGGTCGATTCGTCCTTGGCCCAGCCGAGCAGGGCCATGAAGTTGAGCAGCGCTTCGGGGAGGAAGCCCTGCTCGGCGTAGGCGCGCACGCTGGTCGCGCCGTGGCGCTTGCTCAGTTTGCCCTTGTCGGCGCCGCGAATTATGGGAACGTGCACCCAGATCGGCGGCTGCCAGCCCAGCGCGGCGTACTGCGCGACATGGCGCGGCGCGCTGGGCAGCCACTCTTCGCCGCGGATTACGTGGGTGATTTGCATTGCGCGGTCGTCGACGACCGAGGCGAGGTGGTAGGTGGGGAAGCCGTCGCGCTTGAGCAGCACGTGGTCGTCGAGCAGCTCGTTGCGGAACTCCACTGGGCCGCGCAGCGCGTCTTCGACGACCGTCACGCCTTCGAGGGGCATCGCGAAGCGCACCACGCACGGGCCCTGCGCGGCGGCCTCGGCGATCTGCTCGGGGCTCAGATTGCGGCAGCGGCGGTCGTAGCCGGGGGCGAGCTTTTGCTGCTGCTGCGCCTTGCGCACCGCGTCGAGCCGATCGGGCGAGCAGAAGCAGCGGTAGGCGTTGCCCGACGCGATCAGCGAATTCGCCGTTTCCTGGTAGAGCGGCAGCCGCTCCGACTGCCGATAGGGGGCGTGCGGGCCGCCGATGTCCGGCCCCTCGTCCCAGTCCAGGCCGAGCCAGCGCAGCGCGTCGAGGATTTGCTCTTCGGCGCCCTCGACGCGGCGCGACTGATCGGTGTCCTCGATGCGCACGATGAATTGTCCGCCGTGCCGCCGCGCGAGGAGCCAGTCGAACAGCGCGGTGCGGATGTTGCCGATGTGCGGCTCGCCGGTGGGCGACGGGCCGTAGCGCACCCGCACCGCTGCGGCGGACGGCGGGGAGCTATCGGACATGCTGGCTCCTGCGTCGCTTCGTTCGGTGCGGGTTGCGCTCGCGGCGCGCGCGGGGCGGGGCGGCGGCCAGCAGCAGCCCGCCTTCGCGCAGATATTCGAGCAGCTGCTGGAAGTCCTCCGGCGGCTCACGCTCGAGGTTGACCGGCTCGCCGCCGGCGGGATGCGCGAATGCGAGCGCGCGGGCGTGCAGCGCCTGGCGCTCGATCTGATCGCTCGGCGCGCCGTAGACAGTGTCGCCGACCACTGCGTGCCCGATCGCGGCCAGATGCACGCGGATCTGGTGCGTGCGCCCGGTGATCAGCTCGCATTCGACCAGCGCGGCGTCGGCGAAGCGTTCCAGCAGGCGGTAGCCGGTCTGCGAGCTGCGCCCGCGCTCGACTACTGCGAAGCGGCGGGGGTCCGCCGGATCGCGCCCGAGCGGGGCGTCGATCAGCCCGACTTCCGGATCCGGCGCGCCGATCACCACCGCCCAATAGCGTTTCTGCATCGCGCGCTCGCGCAGCTGCGCCTGCAGCGCGTCCAGGGCGGGTTGCGTTTTGGCGACCATCAGCAGCCCGGTGGTATCGCGGTCGAGGCGGTGGACCAGCCCCGCGCGCAGGCCGCCGCCCAGCTCGGCCAGCTGGGGCCAGCGATGCACCAGCGCGCTGGTCAGGGTCGTTTCCCGCTCGCCCGGCGCGGGATGCACCGTGAGCCCGGCGGGTTTGTTGAGCACGGCCAGGTGCTCGTCCTCGTAGACCAGATCCAGCTCGGTCGGGGCGGCGCGCTGGGCGGGCGGGGCGACCCGCTGATGCACTGCGATCAGATCCCCGCTGCGCACCCGATACGAGGGGCGCTCCAGCGCGCTCTCGACGCGCACCAGGCCGTCGTCGATTAGCCGCCGCGCCTCTGAGCGCGACGCGCCGGGCAGGCGGCGGCTGACGAACACATCAAGGCGCTCATCATCGCGGTCGGCGAGTAGTTCCAGCGGCGGTTCGGGCGACAGTTCGGGCGGCAGATCGGGCATTGGGCCACGCTATCAGGGTTGCCGCCGCGCCTGCCGCCGCCACTGCCGCCGCATTCGGCGTCGGGCCAGCCAACGGCGGCTGTCGGGGAACAGGATCGCGATGATCACCGCGGCCACGCCCACGTTGATCGCCGCGTCGGCCACATTGAACGCGGGGAAGTGGATGAAGTCGATGAAGTCGGTCACGTGGCCCTGGTAGATGCGATCGAGCAGGTTGCCCACTGCGCCGCCCAGAATCAGCGCCAACCCGCTGCGGATCAGCCAGTGATTGAGCGGCGGCCAGAGGTAGTAGGCGAGCACGATCGCGATCGCGACCACCGCCGAAACCGCCAGGATCGTGTTCGCGCCGCCGAAGATGCCGAAGGCTCCGCCGTCGTTCGCGACGTGCGAGAAGGCGAAAAACTGCGCCAGCCACTCGCGTTCGCCCAGTTCCAGCGACTCGCGCACGATCAGCTTGGTGATCTGGTCCAGGGCGACGACCAGCGCGGCTGCGCCCAAGAAGAGCAGGTGGCGGCGCAGCTGCCCGCGTCGGGGCGGCGCGTCCGTCTCCGAAACCGAGGATGTCGCGCCGGCCATTTGTCTGCCAGCCTACAGCCTGCGCGCCCGCCGCCGCCCCGCGATGCGATACGCTCAATCTGAATTCCGCCCCAGTCCGCGGGCGAAGGAGTGCGCCCGTGTCCGAAGATCCGACCATCGCCCAGCCCTCTGTGCAGCCCCCGAGCCAGCCCGCTGCGCCGCTGCGCGGCCCGCTCTTCAGCGAGGCCCAGGAGCTGCGCGCGCGCACGGGGCATGACCGGCTGCCGCCCGGGCAGCGGCTGGTGCGCGAGTGGCCGGTGCTCACCTACGGCGGCACGCCGCTGGTGGAAACGCAGGACTGGACCCTGCAGATCTGGGGCGCGGTCGCGCAGGAGCGCGTCTTCGACTGGGAGCAGTTCACGGCGCTCGGGCTCTCCGAGCGCTTCAACGACATTCACTGCGTCACTCACTGGTCGCGCTACGACAACACCTGGCAGGGCGTGCTGCTCAGCGACCTGTTCGCCCAGCTGGAGATCTCGCCGCAGGCCGAGGCGGTGATGTTCCACTGCTTCGGCGGCTACACCGCCAACATTCCGCTGGCCGACCTGCGCGCCGACGATCACGCGATGATCGCGGTGGCGCACGACGGCGCGCCGCTGCGGCCTGAGCACGGCGGGCCCGCCCGCGTCGTGGTGCCCTCGCTCTATTTCTGGAAGAGCGCCAAATGGGTCGGCGGGATCGAGTTTCTCACCCGCGACGCGCCCGGCTTCTGGGAGATGTACGGCTACCACATGCACGGCGACCCCTGGCGCGAGGAGCGCTACGGCTGAGGCCGAGGAAGGTTCGTCAATGGTCACCCAGCGCCAGCCCGTTGAGGTTGAGCCGCTGATCGGCGACACGCCGTTTCCGATCCGTTTGCCGTCCGACTGGGAGCTCACGAATGAGCGGCTCCTCCAGATCAGCGAGCTCAATCCCGAGCAGTTCTTCGAGCGCACCGCCAACGGACAGCTTGTGCAGGTCCCCTGGCCGGACGGTCTCAGCGTGAGCGTCGGCACAAAGCTGATCGCGTTTGTCGGCCGCTGGGAAATGGAGTCCGGGGTGGGTGGAGCAACGCGGAGCAGCCGAGGGAGTTACCTCCTGCCCGACAGCTCCGTCCTCGCGCCCGCCGTCTCGTGGATCTCTCCCAGCCAGCTCGAAGCGCACGGCAGGCAGCGCGACTTCGCGCCTGCGTTCGTGGCGGAGGTTTTCTCGCCCGAACAGTGGATTACAGCGCGGCATTCCCGGATGCGCCGCTGGATGGACAACGGCGTGCGGCTTGGCTGGCTGATCGACCCCTATGAGGAGCAGGTCTGGATCTACCGCGCCGACGGCTCTGTTGAACAGCTCGACCGCCCCGACCGACTGCTCGGCAAGGATGTCTGCGTCGGCCTCGAAATCGACATGAACCAGGTCTGGGAAGCGCGCTGAGAGCTCAGTACTTGGAGACGTTGATTTCTTGGAAGCGGCCGGTGACTAGGAAGATGGCGCGCTCGCAGATGTTGGTGGCGCGGTCGCCGATGCGCTCTAGGTTGTGGCTGCACCAGAGGACGTGGGTGATGGCGTCGAAGTCGGCGGCGGCGCTGTCGACGCCGGCGAGGCGGGCGATGAGGCGTCGGTGGAGGTCGGTGTAGAGGTCGTCGACCTGGTCGTCCTGGTCGCAGGTGCTGCGCGCGAGGGCGTCGTCGCGGTCGAGGAAGGAGCGAGTGGCGTTGCGGAGCATTTCGCGGACGAGGTCGGACATGCGCCAGAGGTCGGGTTCGGTGGCGGCGATGGGGTCGTCTTCGAGGAAGATGGCGATGCGGGCGATGCCTTCGGCGTGGTCGGCGATGCGTTCGAGGTTGGAGGCGATGGCGTTGAGGGAGATGAGTTCGCGGAGGTCGCCGGCGACGGGTTGTTGGAGCGCGATGAGGTTGAGGACGGTTTCTTCGATTTCGTAGCGGAGTTCGTTGATGGCGGCGTCGCCGTCGCAGACGCTGCGTGCGAGGACGAGGTCGCGTCGGAGGAGGGATTGCATGGCGTCGACGATGCTGCGGTCGGTGCGCGCGTGGAGCAGGCGCAGGCGGTCGACCGCTCCCTGTCGATCGTTGGTGTAGGCGGTGCGTGTCATGAGGGGAATCCCGGCGCTGGGAGCCGGGCGCGAGGCCCGATCAGCCGTACCTTCCGGTAATGTAGTCTTCCGTGCGGGGGTCTGCGGGGTTGGTGAAGATGTCGGTGGTGGGGCCGAATTCGACGAGGCGTCCGGTGCGTTCTTCGCCGGCGAGGAGGAAGGCGGTGAAGTCGGAGACGCGCCCGGCCTGCTGCATGTTGTGGGTGACGACGACGATGGTGTAGTCCTCGGCGAGTTCGCGCATGAGGTCTTCGATTTTGAGTGTGGCGACGGGGTCGAGTGCGCTGGCGGGTTCGTCCATGAGGATGACTTCGGGCTGGACGGCGATGGCGCGTGCGATGCAGAGGCGCTGTTGCTGTCCGCCGGAGAGGGCGAGGCCGCTTTTGCCGAGGTCGTCTTTGACTTCGTCCCAGAGTGCGGCGCGGCGGAGGGAGTTTTCGACGAGGCGGTCCATGTCGCCGGCGTAGCCGTTGATGCGTGCGCCGAAGGCGACGTTTTCGAAGATTGATTTGGGGAAGGGGTTGGGTTTTTGGAAGACCATGCCGATGCGTCGGCGGACGTCGACGGCGTCGACTTTGGGGCTGAGCAGGTTGAGTTCGCCGAAGCGGATTGCGCCTTCGACGCGTGCGGAGGGGATGAGGTCGTTCATGCGGTTGAGGCAGCGGAGGAGGGTGCTTTTGCCGCAGCCGGAGGGACCGATCAGTGCGGTGACGCGGTTGCGGGGGATTTGGATGCTGATGCGGTCGACGGCCTGGAAGGAGCCGTAGTAGACGGAGACTTCGTGGAGTTCGAGGGCGAGTTGGACGTCGTCGGGGATTGTGTGGCGGACGGCGCTGCGGTTGGGGTCGAGGTGGACGGAGTCGATTTTGCCGCCGGGTTCGGGCGCGGCGATCACGGGGCCAAGGTCCTGTGGGGCGGCCGGCGCGCGCTGCTCGGCCGCGTGGTCGGGCGCGGGCGGAGCGGCTGGCTGTTGCGACATCGGAGTTCCTTTCGGAGCGCCGGGCGGCGGCGCGGGGGGGCGCGATAGGGAAGATTACCACTCGGTGCGGGTGCGGTGGCGCATGATGATGGCGGCGCTGTTCATGAGCAGGAGGATGAGCAGGAGGATGATGATGGTGGAGGCGGCGATTTCGTGGAAGGCGGATTGGGGGCGGGTGACCCAGTTGAAGATTTGGATGGGGAGGACGGTGAAGTCGTCGGTGGGGGCGTCGGGCAGGAAGGCGATGAAGGTGAGCGCGCCCATGGCGATGAGTGGCGCGGTTTCGCCGATGGCGCGGGACATGGCGAGGATGTTGCCGGTGAGCATGCCGCCGAAGGCGTAGGGGAGGACGTGATGGCGGATGACTTGCCAGCGGGTTGCGCCGACGGCGTAGGCGGCTTCGCGCATTGAGGGTGGGACGGCGCGGAGGGATTCCTGGGCGCTGACGATGATGATGGGCATGACGAGCAGGGCCATGGTGAGCGCGCCGGCGAGGACGCTGCGGTCGAATTCGAGCACGCGGACGAAGAGTTGGAGGCCGAGCAGTCCGTAGACGATTGAGGGGACGCCGGCGAGGTTGGCGATGTTGACCTGGATGAAGCGGGAGAACCAGTTGCGGCGGGCGTATTCTTCGAGGTAGATGGCCGCGCCGACGCCGAGAGGGAAGGCGACGGCGGCGGTGATGGTCATCATGTAGAGGGTGCCGATCAGTGCGGGGAAGATGCCGATGCGGTCGGGAGCGTGGGAGGGGGGAGAGGCGAGGAAGTTGGGCTCGATGAAGAGGTAGACGGCCCAGGCGGCGAGGATGATGGCGGGCCAGATGAGTGAGGGGCTGCGGAGGCGTGGGGCGGCGCGCCAGGCGGCGGCGAGCAGGAGGAGGGGGAAGAGGAAGCCGGCCAGGGCGATGCGGAAGGTTTGCCAGGTGGTGGCTTGGCCGAGCAGGTCGAAGATGTGACCTTCGACGCCGACGTAGTAAGCGCCCTCGAAGCTGACGTAGATGATGTGGGCGAAGACGGCGGCGGGGGCGGCGCAGAGCAGGCAGAGCGCGGCGAAGCGGCGCGGGGAGTTTCGGGCGCGGTCGTGGACCTTGTGGATCAGGCGGGGCAGGAGGAAGGGGGCGAGCACGGCCAGGGGGAAGGCCCAGGCGAGCCAGGCGAGTCCCTGGGGCAGCGACGCGCCGCTGGGAGGGGCGGCGGGCACTGCGCCGCCGTCGATTGCGACTTCGATCACGAGCGCGCCGAGCAGCACGACGCCGACGCAGATGGCGAGGAAGCAGCCGCCGAGGAAGGCTCTGGAGAAGAGTCGGCGGAGGGCGACGCGCGGCTGGAAGCGCGGAGCGGAGGGCGGGTCGAAGGCGGCGGCGGTCATGGCGTCTCGCAGTGGCGGGCGTATTCGTCGGCCAGGTAGATGCGGCTCTGGGCGCCGCTGGTGATGGTCGGGTGGCGGGCGAAGGCGTTCTTGTTGAGTCGCAGGGAGTGAGCGAAGGCGTCGCAGAGCGCCGGGTCGTAGCGTGCGTCGGAGTGGTCTGCGCCGCCCAGCTGGGCGTAGTGGGCGTCGATGTCGCGCCAGTTGGGTGTGGCCTGGCCGATGTGGGCGGCGTAAACGCCGAGGGCGAGCACCAGGGCGAACAGCGCGGCGAAGGCGGCGGCGCGCCGGCCGGCGCGGAAGCGGCGCGGGGGGGTCATTCGTATTCCTCGCGGAAGCGTCGGACGACCCACTGGGCGAAGATGTTCATGGCGAGGGTCATGACGAAGAGGGTCATGGCGACGGCGAAGAGGACTTTGAATTCGACGCTGGTGGTGGGGGTGTCGCCGAGGCTGAGTTGGACGATCATGGCGGTCATGGTCTGGACGGCTTCGAGGGGGTCGACGAGGAATTGGGGGTTGCCGCCGGCGGCGATGGTGACGATCATGGTTTCGCCGACGGCGCGAGAGGCGGCGAGGATGATGGAGGCGACGACGCCGGAGAAGGCGGCGGGGAGGACGACGCGGACGGCGGTTTCGAAGCGTGTTGCGCCGAGGGCGTAGGAGCCTTCGCGGAGGGAGCGGGGGACGGCGTTGAGGGCGTCTTCGCTGAGCGAGGAGACCATGGGGATGATCATGATGCCGAGCACGATGCCGGCGGCGAGTGCGTTGTAGATGCCGACGTCCTGGCCGAAGATGCTGCGGATGAGGGGACTGACGGTGAGCAGGGCGAAGTATCCGTAGACGACGGTGGGGACGCCGGCGAGGACTTCGAGGAGCGGTTTGAGGACGGCGCGGAGGCGCGGGGGGGCGTATTCGCTGAGGAAGATGGCGGCGAGCAGGCCGAGGGGGACGGCGACGGCGAGGGCGAGGGCGGCGACGAGCAGGGTGCCCCAGACGAGTGCCCAGACGCCGAATTGTCCTTCGGCGAAGAGGGCGGACCATTCGGTGGAGCCGAAGAAGTCTCCGAAGGGGATGATGCGGAAGAATTCGACGGTTTCGAAGATCAGGACGAGGACGATGCCGACGGTGACGAAGGCGGAGAGTGTGGCGACGATGAAGAGTGCGCCGTGGATGATGCGTCCGGAGAGGGTTTCGCGGCCGGTGCCGGAGCGGCTGGGTTGGAGTTTGTCGCGCCAGAGTTCGGCCAGCAGGCCGACCACCGTATCGCGCTGTCGCGGCGCTTGCGCAGCCATCCCGCCCGCTCCTGCCCCGCCGCCCCCACCGTCTCGGGGAACGCATAGCGGCAACCCGGCAAACGCTACGAAGCGCCAGTCCGACAACGGTTAACAAGCGGTAAGCGCCGCCTCCGCATGTCAACCAGCGCTCAATATGTCCCCAACGCACGACAGCGCGGCTGCGCCCAGCGGCGGCTGCGCCGCCCACTACCCTGATTCTGGAAGACGCACTCCCATGCCCCACCCCAACTACGATCACCACCTCGTCTGCCTCGATTGCCGACGCTCCTGCGCGCCCAGTCTGGACCTGCGCTGCCCCGAATGCGGCGGACTCTTCTGCATCCGATACCACGATCCGCCGCGCCGCTACGAAGCCCGCATCCCCTGGCTCCCCGTCTCCCTGCGCGGCGGCTGGACGCCGCTGACCGAACTGCCCCTCGCCGGCGGTTTCTCCGCCAAACTCGAATTCTTCTCCCCGACCGGCTCCTTCAAAGATCGCGGGGCCGCGATCCTGATCGGTGCCGCCCGCGCCTTCAAGACCGCCGAATTTGTCGAAGACTCCTCCGGCAACGCCGGCGCAGCCCTGGCCGCTTTCGCTGCCGCAGCAGGCATCACCGCCCACATCTTCCTGCCCGCCTCCGCCCCGCCGATGAAGCGCGCCCAAATTGAAGGCGTCGGCGGCATCGCCCACCGTGTCGACGGCCCCCGCGCTGCCGCCGCTGAAGCCGCCCAGCGCTTCGCCGAGCAGCGCGGACTGCCCTACCTCTCGCACAACCTCAGCCCCTACTTCGCCGAAGGCATGAAAAGCCTCGCCTGGGAGTTCGCCTCCCAGCTGATCGGTGTGACGCCCGACCACCTGCCGGATCACATCGTCATGCCCGTCGGCAACGGCTCGCTGCTGCTCGGCCTCTGGCGCGGCTTTCAGGAGCTGATCCAGACCGATAAGGCCGATCGCATCCCTCGCCTGCACGCCGCGCAGGCCCAGGCCGTCGCCCCGCTCGTCGCCGCCCTCAACGGCGAGTCGCCGCCGCTCGCCGCGGCCACCGTGGCCGACGGCATCGCGGTCGCCGAGCCACCGCGTCTGGCCGAGATGGTGGAGGCCGTACGTGAAAGCGGCGGCTCCGCCGTCGGCGTCGCCGAAGCAGACATCCTCGAGGCGCAGCGCGAGCTCGGGCGCACGGGCTACTGGTGCGAGCCCACCTCCGCCGTGCCCGTAGCCGCGCTTGAGCAACTCCGCCGCGACGGCGTGATTGGCCCCGACGAGCACGTGATCGTCCCGCTCACCGGCCACGGCCTCAAGCAGGGGGCGAGCGGCGGCGGCGAGTAAGCACTCGGCGCAGCCCTATTCCGGCCCTTCCCAGATGCCGGCGCACTAGCTCCAGTGGCGGGTGTGCGCGCTGGTGCGGAGGGGGTGGAGTAGAGGTGACGAGGTTTGCGGTATGCGTGGGCGCGCCCTAGTAGGCTGCCTTGTGGAGGATTCGAGGCGTTGATGGCGGCAGTCAGCTCCAGCCCCCGCCGTCCCGCCGGGCGAATTGGTTTGCCCCACCCCGCGTATTGGATTTGGCGGCGGCTCACCTCTGTTCGCTGGGCTGCGGCGCTGATCCTGATCGCCGCGCTGTTCTCCGCCGCCGGGGTGATCATCCCGCAGGTTCCGCCGCAACTGGCCGACATTCCGGAGCAGGTGCGGCAGCACATCGACGCCCAGCGCGGCACTTTTGGCTGGGCGACCGACGCCCTCGCTGAATTCCCCTGGTTTTATGACGCCAAGGGAGGCGTCTTCAATCTCTACAAGCAGCCCTATTGGTACGCGCTGGTCGCGCTGGTGGCCGTGGCGATCGCGGTCTGCACGGTGAGCCGCGCGGCGCCGATCTGGCGCACGGTGCGCCGCCCGCCGCGGCGCGTCAACCCCACCTACTTCGAGCGAGCGCGGCACCGCTTCGCGCTCGACTTGCCTCAGAGCGCCGCGCCCGACTCGCCTGTTTCGCCCAGTGAGCGCGCCGCCGCGCTGAGCGCGGCGCTGCGGTCCCGCCGATATCGGGTCGAGCCGATTGCGGAGACTGATGACGCCATCGATCTCTTCGCCGATCGCTTCGGCTGGACCCAGCTCGCGACATTCGTGACGCATCTCGCGCTGTTGCTGCTGCTCGGCGCGACGCTGGTGACCAAGTTCGGCGGCGAGGAGTACCAGTTCTGGGTCGCCGAGGGCGAGAGCCATCCGCTCTTCGCGCCGGGCGCGGAGCGGGCCCAGATCCAGATCATCGTCGACGACGCGATCGCCCGCTTCGCCGACGACGGCCAGGCGCTCGACTTCCGCAGCAAGGTCCGCGTCGCCGAAGGCGGCGCGCCGGCCGGCGAGGGCGATGTGACGGTCAACGGCCCGCTGCATGCCGCCGGCTACCGCGTCCATCAGGCGTCCTACTGGGAGCACGGCGCGGCGCTGCGCATCTACGACCACGCCAGCGGCCAGCTGGTCTACTCCGAGGCGCACTTCCTCGGCGAGCAGCTCGTCGGTCCGCGCGTGCGGATCGCGCGCGGCGGCGCGCTGGTCAGCGAGGATGTGCTGGGCCTGCAACACCCCGTCGCGGGCGACGCCCCGCAGGGCGCTCGCTACACCCTCGTTCCGCTCGCCGCCGAGCGCAGCCTCGCCGTCGCCCTGATCCCCCGCGAGTCGCCCGAGGGCGAGGTCAGCCTCCAGTTCTGGTACCGACTGCTCGACCTCGACCTCAATTCCCCCGAAGCGCGGCAGCTGACGCCGGCGCAGCTGGGCGTCGGCCGGGAGCCGCCCTGGGCCCCGCGCGTGCGGCTGACCGGCGGCGACGGCGAGGTGCTGATCGACGGGCTCGTCAGCCTTGGTCTGCGCGAGGGGGAGGCGCGGCTCGCCGCGCTCGCGCTGCCCGACGGCGGGGGCGCGGCGATCGGCTTCCGCGAGAGCGCCGACGAGCGCACCTTCTTCTACTACTCGTTCAACGACGAGGCCGCCCGCGGCATCCTCCAGCCGGGCGCGCGCGCGCGTCTCGGCGGAGCGACGCTCGAGTACCTCGGCGGCGCGCCCGACGCCACGCTCGGCGGCAGCCTCGAAAGCGGCCAGTCCAGCCGCGTCGGCGCGGTCGAGCTCACCTATCTCGGCGCGGAGTCCGTTTTCTGGGCGACCGTGGCCGACCTGCCCGGGGCGGAGGGCGAGGCGCTGCTCGCGCTCGAACGCTTCGGGCAGGCCCGCACCGCCGAGCAGTTCAGCGAAACGGGCATCAACGCGATGGGCGGCGAAGATGTCGATCTGGCGGTGGGCACCAACGCCACCAGCGCCGGCGGGCAGGTCGGACGCCCCGCCCGCCTGGTGCTCGGTCTGGGCGGCGGCGCGGCTCGAATCGAGCTTGACGAGGGGCAGGAGATCGTGGCCAACGGCTACCGCTACGAGTTCGCCGGCCCGCGCGAGTTCACCGGTCTCAATGTGCGCCGCGACCCGGGCGGCATTCCCTTCTGGATCGGCGTCGCGCTGGGCGTGGTGGGGATGTCGACGACCTTTTTCATGCCCCGCCGGCGGGTCTGGGCGCGCCTCACCGACGACCGCATCGCGCTCGCCGGGCAGGCCGGCCACGGCGTCCGCCTGACCCGCGAGCTGGAGCAGATCGCGCGCGCAGCCGCCGGCGAGGCCGCGCCCGCTCCCGCCGCGCCGGCCCGCCGCCTGCGCAACCGCTTCAGCGACGACTACGCTGGTCCGCACAGCGTCCAGAAGCGAAAATGACGCCCCATGCCCGACGCCACCGGCCTTGAAGGCTCGCTCTTCTACGGCGACAACCTCGATGTGCTGCGCAACGAGTTTCCCGACCACTCGGTGGACCTCGTCTATCTCGACCCGCCGTTCAATTCCAACGCCAGCTACAATGTGCTCTTCCGCGACGAGAGCGGCAACACCGCGCCCTCGCAAATCCGCGCCTTTGAAGACACCTGGCACTGGGGGCCGGACGCCGTCGACGCGCTGCTCGATCTCAACGGCACGCCGACCGGCAACCTGCTCAACGCGCTGACCGATTCGATCGGCGAAAACCAGCTCACGGCCTATCTCTGCATGATGGGCGTGCGGCTGGTCGAGCTGCGCCGCGTGCTCAAGCCCAGCGGCAACATCTTTCTGCACTGCGACACCACCGCCGGCCATTATCTGAAGCTGGTGATGGACGCCGCCTTTCATGGCGACAACTTTCGCAACCAGATCATCTGGCGCAGAACAGCGGCGAAAGGCCTCGCCACCCGCCGCCTGCCCCGCAACCACGACATGATCTTCGCCTACGCGGGCAGCCCCGACGCCGTTTGGAACATGGATGAAGTATTCGTCCCGTACGACCCGAAAAACATCGATCCGGCGACGCTCGAGCACTACCGGCATGAGGACGCGGATGGTCGGCGGTACGCCCTCGACAACCTGGTCAATCCCCACAAAGAGCGGCCCAACCTCACCTATGAGTTCCTGGGCGTCACGCGCGTCTGGCGCTGGACGCGCGAGCGGATGCAGCAGGAATACGACGAGGGCCGCATTGTCCAGGCCCGCCCCGGCGCGGTGCCCCGCTACGTGCGCTACCTCGACGAGCAGCGCGGGATGCCGCTGGGCGATGTCTGGGTGGACATTCCCCCGCTCGGCTCGCGGGATCTGACGCGGCGGGGCTATCCGACGCAAAAGCCGCTCCGCCTGCTCGAGCGGATCATCAGCCTCGCCTCCAACCCCGGCGACCTCGTGCTGGATCCCTTCTGCGGCTGCGGCACAGCCGTCGTCGCCGCCGAAAATCTCGGCCGCCGCTGGGCCGGAATCGACATCACCCATCTCGCCATCGGCATCGTCGAAGACTGGCTCAACGAGATCGGCGTCGAGCCGCGCGTGCTGGGCGCGCCGCAGGACCTCGGCTCGGCGCGCGACCTCGCCGGCCGCGACCCCTTCCAGTTCGAGACCTGGGCAATCCAGCGGCTGCGCGGCTTCCGCCCCAACGAGCGCCAGCGCGGCGACGGCGGCATCGACGGGCGAATGCGCTTCCGCAAAACCGAGGGCCGCCGCCGCCCCGACGGACTCGCTGTCGCCCAGGTCAAATCCGGCCGCGTCGCTCCCGCCGATGTGCAGGCCTTCCGCAGCGCGCTCGACGACGCCAGCGCCGACCTCGGCGTGTTCCTGACGATGGACGAGGTCAGCGCGGGCGTGCGCGCCGCCGCCGGCCGCGCCGGGCGAGTCGCAATCGGCGACCGCGAATACCCCGCAGTCCAACTCTGGTCGCTGGCCGACTACTTCGCGGGCCGCTTCCCTGATCTGCCCATCCCCGCCTCCTGGGAGCGCCGCCGCCTGCTCTGAGTGGGCGGTCTTGAGCTCGCAATCCAGGCGGACTTCCAGCGTCTGTGCGCGCCACGATGCTGCGACGGCCCACCTGGGCCGCTCCTCCACCCACCCTCTGCCCGTCGTACCCACGCTTCGCCGCGCCCAGCACAGAGCTACCGCACCACTCCTCACCCCAATTCATCCCTCCCCCCAGAGAGGGGGGAGGGATGAATTGGGGCGCCTCCTCGCTGATTGGGCGGGAGACCAAGTGAGGGGCGAGACAGAACTCGGCCAAGAGCTCGCGAAATCGCCTGGTTCCTGCCTACGCAGGAATGACGGGAGGGGGCGCAGGGGTGACGGGAGGGGGCGCAGGGGTGGCGGGAGGAGGGTCGGCGCTGCGAGCGGGGCTTGGTGCGCGGCTCGCGGCGCCCGCCACTGCCGCGCGCGGTAGGCTCGCTTGGTGCTTGCCTCTCTTGTCGCCGCCATCAACATCAAGATCAACCCCGTCCTGATCGACGCGGGCGGGTTTGAAGTCACCTGGCATGGGCTTTTCACCGCTGTTGGGATTGCGGCGGGGGTTTGGCTTGCCATCCGACTGGCCCGACAGGCGCGGCTCAACGAAGACGAGTCGATGAGCATCGCCATCGTTTCCGTCGTCTCCGGCATCATTGGCGCGCGCGTTCTCTGGATCCTCGAGCACACCGACCAGATCCGCGATGTGGGCGACCTCTTCGCGCTGACCGACGGCGGCATCTCGATCTACGGCGCGATGATCGGCGGCGTGCTCGGCGGCTTCCTCTACGTCTCCATCTTCAAGCCCAAATTTCCGAAGTGGGTCGCGCTTGATGTCGCCGCGCCGGGCATGATTCTCGGCCAGGCCGTGGGGCGCTTCGGCGACTTCGCCAACGGCGAGCACTTCGCCTCTCAAACCGACCTCCCCTGGGCCTTCCGCTACACCCACCCGCAGACCGACGGCCCCTGGGCCGTCTGGGAAAACGGCGAGGCCGTCGGCGCCTGGTTTCGCGGCTCGCTCGAGCGCCCCGGCGAAGCGCCCGTGCCCGTCCATCCGGTGGCGGGCGGCTACGAGCCGCTGTTCGACTTCCTGATCCTCGGCATCCTGCTCTGGATGCGCCGCTTCCCGATCGGCGACGGCTGGCGCTTCGTCGTCTACGTGCTGGCCTACGCCCTGGTGCGCGGCACGCTCTCGATCATGCGCACCGACGAAGCGCTGGCGATTGGCGGCCTCTCGGTGCCGCAGATTACGGCGATGGTCACCGGCGCGGCGGCGCTGGTGATGGCCGCCTGGCTGCTGCGCCGCTCGCGCATGGGCTCCGATTCGGGCGGCGGCTTTGGCGGCGGGGGCGGCGGTCGGTCGCCGCGCGGCCGCCTGCGCCGCGGCGGGATGGCGCGGGGCTGACGCGATGAACGCGGAACCTCGAATTGTCCTCTACCGCCGCGCCGAGTGCGCCGCCTGCGATCGCGCCCGCGAAACCGTGCGCTCGATCGCCGCCGCGCTGGACCTCCCTTGGTCGGAGTGCGGCGTCGAGTCCGACCCGGCCCTCGCGCAGCGCCATGCGGCGCGCGTGCCGGTCGTCGCCCTGCGTCTCAACGCCGACGAGATTGAGCTCGCCGCCGAGCGGATCGATCCGGGCGCGCTCGCCCGCCGCCTCCGCGCGGCGCTCAGCGGTCCTCAGCCAGATTGATCGCGTGCAGGCCGCACTCCTTCTGCGTCGCCTCTTCCCACCACCAGCGGCCCGCCCGCTCGTGCTCGCCCGGGTTCGTCGCGCGGGTGCAGGGCTCGCAGCCGATTGACTTGAAGCCGCGATCGTGCAGCGGGTTGTAGGGCACGCCGTAGCTCAGGATGTAGTCCCAGACCTGCTCTGAGCGGAAGTTGGCCAGCGGGTTGAATTTCACCCGCATTCCGTCGCGCTGCGCCACGGGCAACTCCGCGCGCGTGCCCGGGCTTTGGTCTTTGCGCTGCCCCGTGGCGTAGGCGATCACGCCCTCCAGCGCCCGGCCCAGCGGCTCCACCTTGCGAATCCCGCAGCATTCGGCGTGGCCGTCGCGCCGAAACGAGAACAGCCCCTTCTCGCGCACCAGCGCCCCGACCGCCGCCGCCTGCGGGTGAAACGTCTCAATCGTGATCCCGTAGCGCTCCCGCACCGTCTCCAGGTAGGCCAGCGTTTCGCCGTGCAGCCGCCCCGTGTCCAACGAAAAGACGCGGAAGCCGTCGGGCCCCGCCGCGCGGTGCGCCATATCGATCAGCGCCGCGTCCTCCGCGCCGCTGAACGAGATGCTCAGCCCCGGGAAGCGCTCCAGCGCCTCCGCCACGATGTCGGCCGGATGCGCGCGCTCCAGCCGCGCGGCGGCCTCGGCGGCGTCGTACTCGGCAAGCAGCGGTTGGTCTGGCAGCGGTTGATCGGGCGGCGCTTGGTGTGGCATGCGACACTCACAACTCCGGGGCGTCCGGGCGAAATCGGACCATTTCGGTTAGGATTGTCAGCATCGTAGCGCCGATGCCCCAATCGGGCATCCAACCGAGCCGGCCCACCCGCCATGATGAAGCTGTCCAGCAAGAGCGATTACGGCATTCGCGCGCTCGTGGATTTGGCCCAGCAGGCCGGCGCGGGGCCGATCCCCAGCAGCGAGATCGCGCTGCGCCAGGCGATTCCCGCCTCGCTCGTGGGGCAGGTGCTGGGACGCCTGCGCACGGCCGGCTTCATCCGCTCGACGCGCGGCGCGCAGGGCGGACACCAGCTGGCGCTGCCCGCCGACGCGATCCGGCTCGATGCCGTCGTGCAGGCGCTCGAAGGCCCGATCGTGCCCGCCGCCTGCCTCGACGAAGCGCCCGTCGAGCGCTGTACGGGGGCCGCCGCACAGGTCCGCCTCTGGGCGGATGTGCAGGCGGCCATTCTGCAGGTGCTCGGCGGGCGCACCGTCGAAGACCTCGCCCGCCAGGAGGCCGCTGCCGGCGGCCGCTACCACATCTGACCGCCCCACACCCACGCACACACACGAGCGGAAACGCGAGCCTCAGTGACGACCATCCAGCGGCCTCCAGTCGCCGAAACCGTGCTCGACCTGATCGGCGCGACGCCGATGCTGCGGCTCAGCCGGGTCGCGCCGCCCGCCGCCGCCGAGCTCGTCGCCAAGCTCGAATCGCTCAACCCCGGCGGCTCGGTCAAAGACCGCATCGCCCGCGCGATGATCGAGGACGCCGAGTGCAGCGGCGCGCTGCAGCCCGGCGACGCGATCGTCGAGCCCACCTCCGGCAACACCGGCGTCGGCCTGGCGCTGGTCTGCGCCGTCAAGGGCTACCGGCTGATCCTGACGATGCCCGAGGACATGAGCCGCGAACGCCGCCGGCTGCTGGAGCGCTTCGGCGCGGAAGTCCTGCTCACGCCCGCGATCGAGGGCATGACCGGGGCCGTCTTCGCCGCCGAAGAGCTGGCGGCCGAACCGGGCTACTTCATGCCCCAGCAGTTCCTCAACCGTTCCAACCCGGAAATCCACCGCCGCAGCACCGCGCCCGAAATCTGGGCCGCGCTGGACGGCGAACTCGACGCGTTCGTGACCGGCGTGGGCACGGGCGGTACGATCACGGGCGTCGGCGAGTGGCTCCGCGAGCGCAAGCCCGACCTGCGAATCGTCGCCGTCGAACCGCTGCGCTCGCCCGTCCTGCAGGGCGGACGCTTCGCCGTCCACCAAATCCAGGGCATCGGCGCGTCGTTTGTGCCCGGCGTCCTGAACCGCGAGATCTACGACGAGGTGATCGGCGTGAGCGACGAGGACGCGATCGCGATGACCAGCCGGCTGACCCGCGAGGAAGGCGTGCTCGCCGGCATCTCCTCCGGCGCGAATGTCCACGCCGCCGTCGAAATCGCCCGCCAGCTCGGCCCCGGCCGCCGCGTCGTCACCACGATCTGCGACACCGGCGAGCGCTACCTCAGCATGCCGCTCGACAACGACTGAGCCCAACAGCGAAGGAACGCCCCATGCCCGTCAAGGTCTACATTCCCACCCCCTTCCGCAAGATCACCGGCAACCGCACCTTCGTCGAGGCCGGCGGCAGCGATGTCCACGGCGTGCTGCGCGACCTCGACCAGCGCTACCCGGGTTTCGGCGAAATGGTCTTCGACGGCGAGCAGGAGCTGCTCGAGCACGTCAACGTCTATCTCAACAGCCAGGAGATTCGCGCACTGCAGGGCACCGACACCCTGGTCAGCGACGGCGATGAAGTGGCCGTGATTCCCGCGCTCGCCGGCGGCGCGGCCATGACGCCCGAAATGGTCGAGCGCTACTCCCGCCACCTGATCATGGACCAGGTCGGCCCCCTCGGGCAGCGCAAGCTGATCGACGGCAAAGTGCTCGCCGTCGGCGCGGGCGGGCTCGGCTCGCCCGTGCTCGTCTACCTCGCCGCCGCCGGCATCGGCACCCTCGGCATCGTCGACTTCGACGTCGTCGACCGCTCCAACCTCCAACGCCAGATCATCCACGGCACCAGCGACATCGGACGCCCCAAAGTCGAATCCGCGCAGGACCGCATCGCCGACCTCAACCCCAACATCGTCGTCCAGACCCACACCCAGCCGCTGACCTCCGAAAACGCGATGGAGATCATCCCGCAGTACGACGTGATCATCAACGGCGCGGACAACTTCGCCACCCGCTACCTGGTCAACGACGCCGCGTTCCTGGCCGAGAAGATCCTCGTCGACGGCAGCATCTTCCTCTTCGAGGGGCAGGTCACCACGTTCTTCCCCGGGCAGGGCTGCTACCGCTGCCTCTACCCCAGCCCGCCGCCGCCGGGGATGGTGCCCTCCTGCTCGGAGGCGGGGGTGCTCGGGGTGCTGCCGGGCACGATCGGCGCGATCCAGGCCACCGAGGCGATCAAGGTGCTGCTGGAGCAGGGCGAGCCGCTCAAGAACCGCCTGCTGCTCTACGACGCGCTGGCGATGGACTTCCGCACCGTCAAAATCCGCCGCGACCCCGCCTGCCCGCTCTGCGGCGACGCGCCCAGCGTCACCGAGCTGATCGACTACGAAGAATTCTGCGGCTCGCCCTTCCACGAGGGCCCCGCAGCCGCGGCCGGCGGCTAGCGCCGGCGCAGAGACTCCCTGGAGAGGATCACCCCCAATGCCGGTTGAAGTCCGCGTCCCGTCGATGCTGCAAAAGTTCACCGACGGGCAGAAGTCCGTCCAACTCGAATCGGCCAACGTCGGCGACCTGCTCGCCTCGCTCGAACGCGCCTACCCCGGCATCGGCGACCAACTGCTCGAGCAGGGCGAACTGCGCCGCTTCGTCAACATCTTCCTCAACGACGAAGACATCCGCTTCCTGGAGGGTCTCGAAACCGCGCTGAGCGACGGCGACGTGCTGGCGATTCTGCCGGCCCTGGCGGGCGGCCGCCGATGACCACCGCCGCCCCTGCCGCCGTGGCTGCGCCGCCCGCCCGCTTCGGCTCCCTGCTGGAGACGATCGGCAACACGCCGCTGGTCCGGCTCAACAACCTCTCGCCCAATCCCGACGCCGCGATCTGGGTCAAGCTCGAGGGCCAGAACCCGACCGGCTCGGTCAAAGACCGCATCGCCCGGTCCATGCTCGATGCCGCCCACGCGGACGGCTCGCTGCAGCCCGGCCAAACGATCCTTGAGCCGACCAGCGGCAACACCGGGCTGGCGATCGCGATGATCGGCCGGCTCAGCGGCCATCCGGTGCGCTGCGTGATGCCCGAGAGCGTGAGCGTCGAGCGGCGCGACCTGCTGACCTTCTTCGGCGCGGAAGTGATCCTCTCGCCCGGCGAGCAGGGCAGCAACGGCGCGGTGCGCATGGCCAAACAGCTCTACGCCGAAGACCCCAGCGTCTTCATGCCCATGCAATACGAAAACGCCGCCAACCCCAACGCGCACTACGAGACGACCGGCCCCGAAATCCTGCGCGACTGCCCGGAGATCACCCACTTCGTCGCCGGGCTGGGCACCGGCGGCACGCTGACCGGCGTGGGCCGCTACCTCAAAGAACAGCGCGCCGAGATCAAAGTCGTCGCCGCCGCGCCGCACCCCGGCGACCTCGTGCAGGGGCTGCGCAGCCTCGACGAGGGCTACATCCCGCCGGTGCTCGACGAGTCCGTGCTCGACGGACGCATCGTGATCGACAGCCGCACCTCCTTCGCCGTGACCAAATCGCTGCTCGAAGAGGAGGGCGTCTTCGCCGGCATCTCCTGCGGCGCGGCGGTCCGCGCCGCGCAGCGCATCGCCGAGCGCGCCGACACCGCCCACATCGTCGTCCTGCTCGCCGACGGCGGCTGGAAGTACCTCTCCACCGGCCTCTGGGCGCGCGACTACGAGGACATCGCCGGCGACGAAACGATCGAGGGCAAAATCTGGTGGTGATTCCCGCCGCCCCAACACGCGCAACTGCGGAGCACTCTGCACGCTCCGCGAAAGGACGAGAACGATGACCGAATACGCACACCCCGAAAAGCTGGTCAGCACGCAGTGGGTCGCCGAGCACCTCGACGACCCCGCCGTCTGCCTGATCGAAGTCGACGTCGACACCGGCGCGTACGACGAGGGCCACCCGCCCGGCGCGGTGGCCTGGGACTGGACCAGCCAGCTGCAGGATCAGGTGCAGCGCGATGTGGCCAGCCGCGAGACCGTGCAAACGCTGCTGCGCGGCGCGGGCGCGAACGACGACTCGCAGATCGTGCTCTACGGCGACAACAACAACTGGTTCGCGGCCTACGCGCTCTGGATGCTCGAGATGTACGGCGTGGCCAACACCGCGCTGATGGACGGCGGGCGGGTCAAGTGGCTGGCCGAGAGCCGCCCGACCAGCACCGACGCCCCCGCGCCGGCCGCGGGCTCGATCGCGGTCGCCGAGCGCGACGAGTCGATCCGCGCCAAGCTGCCCGACGTGATCGCCCACATCGGCGTGGGCGGCCAGCTGGTCGATGTGCGCTCGCCCGACGAGTTCAACGGCGTGATCATGGCCCCGCCCGGCCTGCCCGAAACCGCGCAGCGCAAGGGCCACGTGCCCGGCGCGTCCAACATTCCCTGGGCCAGCGCCGTCGCCGAGGACGGCACCTTCAAGCCGGCCGACGAGCTGCGCGAGATTTACGGGAGCAAGGGCATCAGCGGCGACCAGCCGGTGATCGCCTACTGCCGCATCGGCGAGCGCTCCTCGCACAGCTGGTTCGCGCTGCGCTACCTGCTGGGCATCGAGAACTCGACCAACTACGACGGCTCCTGGACCGAGTACGGCAGCGTGGTCGGCGTGCCGATCGACAACCCCTCCGCCTGAGCGCGCGAGATGCCCGCGGACCCGCCCTCGGACCCCGTCTGGCGGCGCACGGTCGCGCGCGCCGCCGCCAGCGGCGACGCGGCCGCGCTGCCCCTGCGCTTCCGCGCCGGCGTGCTTGAGCGCTACCTCGAGCGCCCCGACAACCGCATCCTGCGCAGCGACACGATCGGCCGCCTGCTGCGGCCGGGCAAGCCGGTGCTCGACTTCGGCATCGTCGCCGACGAGCACGAGATCCACATTCGCTTCGCCGACCTCGCGCAGATCGTCCCCGAAGACGAGCGGGAGCACTGGCTCGACCACCTGATCGCGCCGCAGCTCAGCCGCACGCTGCTCAAGATGCAGCTCACGCCCGGCGCCTGCCACGACGACGGCCCGCTGCGCGACTGGCGCCCGGAGCCGACATGCTGACCGAGTTCCCCCCGCTCCCGCAGCGGCGCTACGCCGTGATCTACGCCGACCCGCCCTGGGACTACAAAGGCCAGCTGCAGCACGCCGGGCCCGGCAGCGGCGACAGCGGCGGCGCGGCGCGGCACTTTTCCACCGTCGCCAGCCGGGACCTGGCGCAACTGCCCGTGCAGGAGATCGCAGCCGACGACTGCGTGCTCTTCCTCTGGGCCACCTCGCCGCACCTCGATCAGGCGATCGAGCTGGGCAAAGCCTGGGGCTTCGCCTGGGCCACCGTCGCTTTCATCTGGGACAAGCAGCGCGTCAACCCCGGCCACTACACGCTCTCGCAGTGCGAGCTCTGCCTCGTCTTCAAACGCGGGCGCATCCCCCAGCCGCGCGGCCGCCGCGACGTTCGCCAGCTGGTCAGCGCGCCGCGCGGGCGGCACTCCGAGAAACCGCGCGAGGTCCGCGACCGCATCGAGCGAATGTTCCCCGACCAGTCCAAGATCGAGCTCTTCGCCCGCAGCCGCGCGCCCGGCTGGGACAGCTGGGGCGAAGAGGTCCCCCACCACGAAGCGCGTACCTTCTGGTCCAACAGCCAGCCGACGCAGACAGCGGCAGCCCGATGACCGACCTAATGACTGACCAACCCACGCTCACGCTCCCGCAGCAGCTGGTCGACGAGATGATCGCGCACGCGCAGCAGGACGCGCCCAACGAGTGCTGCGGCATCATCGCGCGCGCCGCCGACGGCGCGCTCACCCTCTACCGCACCACCAACGCCGAAGCCTCCCCCTGGCGCTTTAACATCCCCCCGCAGGAACTGCTTCACCTCTACAACGCGATTGAGCGCAGCGACGGCGACATGCTCGTGATCTACCACTCGCATGTCGCCAGCGAAGCGCGGCCGTCTCCGACCGACCTCAACATCGCCCGCCTGCACCGCGGGCCCAATCCCTGGCCGTTCTGGGTGCTCGTCACGCTGATGGACGCCGAGCCCGGCGTGCGCGCCTGGCGGATTGACGAAGGCGCGGAGCCCGACTCGGTGGTGCCCAGCGAAATCGCCCTCGAAATCGGCGAGACAGACGCGCCCCCGCGGCGCCTGCTGCTCGAAACCATCCAGCAGGACGGACGCCCCCGCGTCCGCGAGCGCGAGCTCTGACCCATGCCCGCCCCGCTCAGCATCGCCGGCCGCGAGTTCGTCTGGGGCTCCCGCACCTACATCGTCGGCATCCTCAACCTCTCGCCCGACTCCTTCGCCGGCGACGGGCTGTCCGACGTCGACGCCGCGGTTGAGCGCGCGCTGCAAATGTGCCGCGACGGCGTCGACCTGATCGACCTCGGCGGCGAATCCACTCGGCCCGGCTTCCAGCCCGTCCCGCTCGAAGTCGAGCTGGCCCGCGTGCTGCCCGTGCTCGAAGCGATCCGCGCCAACCGAGTCGCCGCGCCGATCAGCATCGACACGACCAAGCCGGAAGTCGCCGAAGCCGCGCTCTGCGCCGGCGCAGCCGCGCTCAACGACATCAACGGCCTGCGCGGCGATCCCCGCCTCGCCGAGATCGCCGCGCGCTACGGCGCGCCCGTGATCGCGATGCACAACCGGCGCGGACGCCCCGCCGCCGCCGATCCCGTCGCCGCCCTGCTCAACGGCTTCGCCGCCTCGCTCGATTGCGCCCGCGCCGCCGGCATTCCCGAGCAGCGCGTGATCCTCGATCCCGGCTTCGGCTTCGGCTGGCCGCCCGGGCAGAACTACGAAATCCTCGACCGCCTGCGCGAGCTGCGCGCCGCCGGACGGCCGCTGCTGGCCGGCCTCTCGCGCAAACGCCTGACCGGCGGGCAGTTCGGCTGGTCCCCGCGCGAGCGCTTCGAGGGCTCCGCCGCCGCCGCCGCCATCGCCGTCGCCAACGGCGCGGACCTCCTGCGCGTCCACGATGTGCCCGAAATGATCCGCGTCGCCAAAATCGCCGACGCCGTGGTCCGCCGTGCCTGACATGCCCAATCTGCCCGCCGCGCCCGATGCCCCCACCGTCGATGTCTTCCTCGGGCTCGGCGCGAATCTCGGCGACCGCCGCGCCGCGCTGCGCGCCGCCGCCGCCGCGCTGCGCGCCATCCTCGCCGACGTCCGCGTCTCCGCCCTCTACGAAACCCCCCCCTGGGGCGACGCAGACCAGCCGCCCTTCCTCAACGCCGCCCTGCGCGGCCGAACCAACCTCGCGCCGCTCGACCTGCTCGACCAAACGCAGGCCATCGAAGCCCGCCTCGGCCGCGTCCGCAGCGAGCGCCGCTGGGGGCCGCGCGCCATCGACATCGACATCCTGCTCTACGGCTCCCAAACCGTCGCCCACCCCCGCCTCAACATCCCCCACCCCCGCCTCCGCGAGCGCGCATTCGTCCTCCGCCCCCTGGCCGACTTAGCCCCCTCCCGCGCCATCCCCCCCGACCAGCTCCAAATCGCCGAACTGCTAACCATCGTCAACACCAACAACATCCACCAAATCGAAACCCCCACCTGGGCCGTCGCGTGATAGGCTGCGCCCGATGAGCACGCGCGCTTGCACGGGGACGGATGCCGCGGCTGAGGGCCGCATGGCGATGCCGGAGGCCTGATTGGGGGTTGCCCCAACAGGCCGCGCGCACGCCCTCTCGCCTCCTACCCGAAAGCTTCCCCAACGATGACCAACGCCACACACCTCGCCTGCCGTGAGTGCAGCCGCGAGTTTCCGCTCGACCCGATCAACGTCTGCGATTTCTGCTTCGGCCCGCTCGAAGTGCAATACGACCGGGGCGCGATTCAGGCGCGCGTGACGCGCGAACGGATCGAGGCCGGCCCGCGCTCGATCTGGCGCTACAAGGACATGCTGCCCGTGGACGCCGACTACATCGTCGACCTCAACGTGGGCTGCACGCCGCTGCTGCGCGCCGACAATCTGGCCCGCCGGCTTGGGATGCGCGAGCTCTGGATCAAGAACGACACCTGCAATCCCTCCTGGTCGTTCAAGGATCGGGTGGTCGCGGTGGCCAGCAGCCGGGCGCGTCAGCTGGGCTTCGAGACGCTGGCGTGCGCCTCGACCGGCAACCTGGCCAACGCGGTTTCGGCGCACGCCGCGCGGGCCGGGATGCGGGCGGTCGTCTTCATCCCGCACGACCTCGAAGCCGGCAAAGTGCTCGGCTCGGCGATCTATCACCCCACGATCGTCGCGGTGAACGGCTCCTACGACGATGTCAACCGGCTCTGCTCGGAGCTGGCCGACAACCGGCACTGGGCGTTCGTCAACATCAATGTGCGGCCCTATTACTCGGAGGGCTCGCGCACGCTCGCGTTTGAGGTGGCGGAGCAGTTGGGCTGGCGGGCGCCGCGGCAGTGCGTTGCGCCGATGGCCTCCGGCTCGCTCTTCACCAAGATCCACAAGGGCTTCGAGGAGCTGCAGAGCTACGGGCTGATCGACGAGTCGGAGGTGCGGATGGTCGGCGCGCAGGCGACGGGCTGCTCGCCGATCGCGACCGCCTGGCAGAACGGCACGACCAACATCCGCCCGGTCAAGCCGGACACGATCGCCAAGAGCCTGGCGATCGGCAACCCGGCGGACGGCTACTACGCGCTCAAGACGATGGCGGCGACCGACGGCGGGGCGGCCTCGGTCAGCGACGCCGAAGTCGTCGAGGGCATCCAGCTGCTCGCGGAGAGCGAGGGCGTCTTCGCGGAGACCGCCGGCGGCGTGACGATCGCCGGGCTGCGCCAGGCGCTCCAGCGCGAGATCATCGACCCCGACGAATCGACCGTCGCCTTCATCACCGGCGGCGGCCTCAAAACGGCCGACGCCGTCGAGCCGCACGTGACTCGGCCGATTCCGGTCGAGGGCACGCTGCAATCGTTTGAGGACGCATTCGCCGCCGCCGGGCAGAGCTGAGCAAGCCAGCCGCGCCCCAAGCCGGGCAGGAGAGCCGCCATGGCCACGCGCCGAGTCCGCTTCACCTTCGAGGGCGACGCCGTCCGCGAGCCGGTCATCTACCTGCTCGGCCGCGAGTTCGAGGTCGTGACCAACATCCGCATGGCCGCTGTCGAGCAGGATTTCGGCTGGGTCGTGCTCGAACTCGAAGGCGACGCCGACGAGATCGAGCGCGGGCTTGCCTGGGTCGTCGAAAAGGGCGTGCGGATCGACCCGGTCTCCGGCGATGTCGTGGAGGGCTGATCTGCCCGCCGCGCCTGCGCGGGTGCGATACTGCGCAACGCAGCCACCACACGCTTGAGCCGGGAGAGGACCGACCGAATGCCGCAGCCCTTCACGATCGAAGTCACCGACACCGACCTGCGCGACCTCAAGCGCCGCCTGGCGCAGACCCGCTGGCCTTCCGAAGTGGCGGACAGCGGCTGGCAGTACGGCTCCAACCTGGCCTACATGCAGGAGCTCTGCGAATACTGGCGCAACGATTTCGACTGGCGCGTGCAGGAGACCTACCTCAACCGCATGCCGCAGTTCACCGAAGCGGTCAGCGCCGACGGGGTGGACGACTACACGGTGCATTTCGTGCATCAGGAGGGCGTGGGTCCCAACCCGCTGCCGCTCGTCTTTACGCACGGCTGGCCGGGCACCTTCTATGAGGTCAGCAAGATCCTCGGTCCGCTGACCGATCCGGCCGCGCACGGCGGCGACCCGGCCGACGCCTTCAGCGTCGTCGCGCCCTCGCTGCCCGGCTACGGCTTCTCGGAAATTCCCGCGGCCGGCGGCTTCGGGCAGAAGCGGACGGCGCTGCTCTGGGGCGCGCTGATGAAGCAGCTCGGCTACGAGCGCTACGGCGCGCAGGGGGGCGACTGGGGCGCGATCGTCACCGCGCAGGTCGCCTACCAGCATCCCGAGAACTGCGTCGGCGCGCAGATCAACATGCCGATCGGCCGCCCGCCCACGGACCGCCCGCAGGAAGAGTGGAGCGACGAGGAGAAGGCGATTGCCGCCAAGATGGCTGAATGGCAGGCGCAGGAGACGGGCTATCAGGCGATCCAGGGCACGCGGCCGCAAACGCTGGCCTACGGCCTGACGGATTCGCCGGCCGGGCTGGCGGGCTGGATCACGGAGAAGTGGCGAGCCTGGAGCGACTGCGACGGGGAGATCGAGAAGCGCTTCAGCAAGGACGAGATTCTGACCAACATCTCGATCTACTGGTTCAGCGGCACGATCAACAGCAGCACGCGCTACTACTACGAGATGCGCCAGAACCAGGCGGAGAACTTTCTGCCCGGGCGGCTCGAAACGCCGACCGGCTTCTCGATTTTCCCCGGCGAGATCATCACGGCGCCGCGCAGCTGGTGCGAAGCGGGCTACAACATCCAGCAGTGGTCGGTGCACGACCGCGGCGGCCATTTCGCCGCTCTCGAAGAGCCTGATCTGTTGGTGCAGGACATCCGCGACTTCTTCCGCCCGCTGCGCTAGGCGCGGGGGATGCA
Organism: Dehalococcoidia bacterium; assembly: GCA_965203165.1. GTDB lineage: Bacteria > Chloroflexota > Dehalococcoidia > Bin125 > Bin125 > CATQGW01. The sequence goes on along the minus strand of OZ241849.1, from coordinate 1,688,388 downwards.
GCCCGAGCGCTACACCATCGCCGTTCCCGACGCCGAAATCGCGGCGCTGCGCGAGCGCCTGCGCAACACCCGCTGGCTGCCTGAAGTGCCCGGCTCCGCCTGGCTCTACGGCGTCGAGCTTGCGTTCCTGCGCGAGCTCTGCGAGCACTGGGTTGAGCGCTTCGACTGGCGCGCCGTTGAGCGGCGGCTCAACGCCTTCCCGCAATTTCGCGCTCCGCTTGATTGCGCCAACGGCGAGACGCTTCGGATCCACTTCATCCACCGCCGCAGCCCGCGCGCCGACGCTGTTCCGCTGCTGATCCAGCACGGCTGGCCCTCCTCCGTCTACGAATTCCACAAGATCATCGACGCGCTCGCCGAGCCCGACGATCCGACCGCGCCCGCCTTTCACGTCGTCGCGCCCTCGCTGCCCGGCTACGGCTGGTCGGACATCCCCCGCCGCGCCGGCCTCGGCCCGGCCGCCATCGCCGACCTCTGGGCGCGGCTGATGCGCGAGCTCGGCTACGAGCGCTTCGCCTATCACGGCGGCGACTGGGGCGCGGCGGTCGGCGGCCAACTGGGCCTGCGCCATCCGGAGCGGCTGCGCGCGCTGCACCTCACCGCCGCCGCCCTCGCCCCGCCCGGCGCGGCCGCGCGCGCGCAATCCGAGCAAGAGGAGCGCTTCTTCCGCGACGAGCAGGCGCCCTACGTGCGCGAAGACGCCGCTCACCGCGCCATCCACGGCACCCGCTTTCAAACGCTCTCCTACGGGCTGGCCGATTCGCCCGTCGGGCTCGCGGCCTGGATTGTGGATAAGTGGTGGATGCTCAGCGACTGCATGCGCCCCGAGGAGGCGCCGCGCGGCGGCGACATCCTGCGCCGCTTCACGATGGATGAGCTGCTCGCGACCATCTCGATCTACTGGTTCACGGAGACGATCAACTCCTCGATGCGCATTTACCACGAGGCCGGCCGGCCGGCGGCGGAGGTTGAGGCCGAGTTGGGCGGGCAGGTGCGGCTGCGCGAGGGCGAGCGCGTCGCCGTGCCGACCGGCTTCGCCCGGCTGGTGCGCGGCACCCCGCTGCCTCCGCGCAGCTGGTGCGAGCGCGCCTTCAATGTCGCGCACTGGACCGAGTTCCCCGAGGGTGGCCACTTTCCGGCCATGGAGATTCCCGGGCTGCTCCTCGCCGACCTGCGTCTCTCTTTCTCCCAACACTCTTAGGGCGTGTTCATGCTTGCCTGGCTTGGGGTGTTCAGCTGGTTGGGGGGTGGTGGGGCGTGGTCGGGTTTGGTAGGTCTTGGTAAGTGGCCGGGGTGGGTTGGGGGTGCTGTGACGGGAACGGGGCTTGGTGCTCGGCACGGCGGGGTACCCGCGGCAAGCGCGGGTATGACGGAGCTTTGGGCGCGGGTATGACGGTGGCGGTGGCGGGAACGGGGCTTGGTGCTCGGCGCGGCGAGATACCCGCGGCAAGCGCGGGTATGACGGAGCTTTGGGCGCGGGTATGACGGTGGCGGTGGCGGGAACGGGGCTTGGTGCTCGGCGCGGCGAGATACCCGCGGCAAGCGCGGGTATGACGGAGCTTTGGGCGCGGGTATGACGGTGGCGGTGGCGGGAACGGGGCTTGGTGCTCGGCGCGGCGGGGTACCCGCGGCAAGCGCGGGTATGACAGAGCTGTGGGCGCGGGTATGACGGTGGCGGTGGCGGGAACGGGGCTTGGTGCTCGGCACGGCGAGATACCCGCGGCAAGCGCGGGTATGACGGAGCTGTGGGCGCGGGTGTGACGGAGTTGGCGGGGTTGGAGGTGGGGTTTGTATCTGGTCGGGGGGGTTGGGGCGCGGTCAGGTTTGGTAGGTTTTGGTAGGTCTTGGTAAGTGGCGGGGGTGGGTTTGGGGTGCTGTGGCGGGTGCAGGCGCTGTTCGGTGGTGTTCGGCTGTGTTCGGCTGTGTTCGGCTGTGTTCGGTGGTGTTCGGCGGCGGGGTGGGTTTCGGGGCGCTGGGGCCGGGAGGAGGGCTACTCCGCGCCGTAGATTGAGGCCAGGGTCTGGCCCTCCTGGGCGAGCGCGATGGCGGAGCCGGTGATGCGCTCCTGCGCGCGGGTCAGCGCGGCGGCGTAGAGCTCCTCGGGCAGCTGCACGTAGCCGACCTCGGGCGAGTCGACCAGGAAGACGCCGTCGGTGACGTAGTACTCGACGAAGGCGGCGACCTCCGAGCGGTCCAGCGAAGCGACGCTGACGTAGATGAACAGCGGGCGCGAGAGCGGGTTGTAGGAGCCGTCGTTGATCGTCTCGAGGCTGGGGACGACGGCCGCGCCGGCGTCGTTGATGATCGGCACGGCCTTGAGCCGGTCCGAGTTGTTGGCGTAGTAGGAGAAGCCGAAGTAGCCGATTCCGCCACGCTCGCCGGAGACGCCCTGCACGAGCACGTTGTCGTCCTCGGAGAAGGTGGTGTTGTCGGAGCGGTGGACGCCGCCGTCGTCGTTGATTGTCTCGGTGAAGTAGTCGAACGTGCCGGAGTCGGCGCCCGGAGCGAAGAGCGAGATTTCGACATCGGGGAAGCCGTCGCGCACATCGGCCCAGGTCACCGCGTAGTCGTCGGGACGGAAGATCGTGTTCAGCTCGGCGACGGTGAGCTGGTCGACCCAGTCGTTGTCGGGGTGGACCACGACGGTGAGACCGTCGTAGGCGACGGGCACTTCGATGAAGCTGATCCCGTTCTCATCGCAGAGTTCGACTTCGGCGCTCCGGATCGGGCGGGAGGCGTCGGAGATATCCGTCTCGCCCGCGCAGAAGCGCTTGAAGCCGCCGCCGGTGCCGGAGACGCCGACGGTGACGCGGACATCAGGGTTGGCGATGCCGAACTCGGCGGCCATCGCTTCGGTGATGGGGAAGACAGTGCTGGAGCCGTCGACCGCGATCTCGCCCGACAGGTCAGCGGCGACGGACGAGGAGTCGGAGCCCTGCTGCTGCGCCGTATCGGCGGCGGGCTGCTGCTGTTCGGCCTCGGTCGCCTGAACGGCGGTCTGTTGTGCGTCGTCACCGCCGCCGCAGCCGATGGCTACGGCCGCGAGGCCGATCAGCAGCAGCATCGGCAGCAGCCAGCGAATTCCCGGCTTGTTGAAGCGTGTCAAAGCGTTCGTCCTCTCTCGATGGCCCATTGCCCCGTTGCGCGGACCTGTGCCGCCTGACGGCAGGGACAGCGTATGGCGCGAGCGGGCGGGCGGCGGTTAATGGCAGGTTGGCAAGGCGTTAAGGAGTAGTTAGCGAGTTCGCTTCTGTCGCGTCGGATACGTCCGCGGATCTGGGCACGGAGAAGCCGAACGTGGAGCCGCGGCCCGGCTCGCTCTCCAGCGAGACCGCGCCGCCGTGCACCTCGGCGATGTGGCGCACGACGGCCAGGCCCAGGCCGGTGCCGCTGCCCATCGCGCGGGCGCGATCGATGCGGTAGAAGCGCTGGAAGATGCGGCTCTGCTCCGCGGGTTCGACGCCGATGCCGCTGTCGCGCACGTGGATCCAAAGCTGTGCGGGCTGCGACAGATCGTCGGCTGCGGTGAAGACCTCGATGGTTCCCTCTTGGGGCGTGAACTTGATCGCGTTCTGCAGCAGGTTGAGCAGCGCGCGCAGGATCAGGTCGGGGTCGGCCTCGATCGCGTCCTCGGCCGCGGGGTCGAGCCGGGCGCTCAGGCTGAGGCCGTTGCGCTCGGCCTGCGGGCGCATCCGCTCGACGGCGCGCTCGATCAGCGGGGCGGCGGCGACGTTACGCAGATCGGGCTGCGCCAGCCCCGACTCGAGCCGCGCCAGGGCCAGCATTTCTTCGACCAGCTGGCTCATCCGCTCGGCTTCGATCTGGATGATCTCGCGGAAGCGCCCCGCGTCGGCGGCGTCGCGCGCCCGCTCAAGCGTCTCGGCGGCCGCGGAGATCGTCGCCAGCGGGGTGCGCAACTCGTGCGAGGCGTTGATGAAGAAGTCGCGCCGCGCGGTCTCCGCCTCCTGCTGCTCGGTCATGTCGTGCAGCGCGACGACGACGCTCCAGACCCCGTCCTCGCCGAGCGGCGCGACGACGGCGCGGTAGCGGCGTCCGCTGTGCTGGATCGCGAGCGACTGCGAGCCGCCTTGGGCGCGCGCCGTCTCGACGGCGGCGTAGAGGTCGGGGTCGCCCACCGCGTCGATTAGGGGTGCGCCGATGCGGAGCGGAGAGACGCCCTCGGCCGGAGCCAGCGACTCCCGCGCGGCGGGATTGAGGTAGGCGATGCGCCCGCCGGCGTCGAGCGCCAGCACCGCGTCGCCCGCGGCGGAGAGCGCATGCTCGAATTGGGCGCGCTCGGCCTGGCTCTGCCCGAGCAGCTCGCGGGCGCTGCGCACGCCGTCGGAGACGGCGCGCACGGCCTGCGCCAGGTCGGCGTCGGCGGGCGGGTTGAGCGGCGCGTCGCCCGCGCCGGCGGTGCGGATCGCTTCAGCCAGCCGCCGCCGAGCGCGGTGTACCGAGACGATCGCCGCGAGCAGGAGCAGCAGTCCCGCCGCGCCGAGCGCGATGCCCACGGGGACGCCCCAGCCGCCCTGGGCGGCGATCAACCCCGCCGCGATCCAGAGCAGCGCCGCGAACAGCGCGGCCCATGGCGACGGCGCGCCCGCCCGCCCGCTGCTCATCGCTCGAACCGATAGCCCGCCCCCCGCACGGTGATCAGATGACGCGGCGGGCCGTCGGGCGACTCGATCTTCATCCGCAGCCAGCGAACGTGGACATCCACGGTGCGCGTGCCGCCGGCGAAGGTGATGTCCCAGACGTCGTCGAGCAGTTGGTCGCGGGTGAAGGTGCGTCCGTCGCGCTGCGCGAGGTAGGCGAGCAGCTCGTACTCCTTGGGGCGCAGGGCGATCGGCTCGTCGCCGCGCCGCAGTTGGCGGCGGTTGAGGTCGAGCGTGAACCGCTTGTCGGGCGGGCCGAACCCGATCGTGCGGTCGGCGGCGGTGGTCGGTTCGGGCCGCTTGCGGCGCAGCTGCGCGCGCACGCGCGCCAGCAGCTCGGCGACGCTGAACGGCTTGGTGATGTAGTCGTCCGCGCCGAGGTCCAGCCCACGCACGCGGTCGGCCTCGGAGGTGCGCGCCGTCAGCAGCAGCACCGGCACCTGCGACTCTTCGCGGATGCCGCGCAGCACGCCCACGCCATCCATCGCGGGCAGCATCAGGTCGAGCAGCACCAGATCTGGCTGGAGCGTGCGCGCCAGGGAGAGTCCCTCGACGCCGTCGCCGGCGGTGCGCACGCGATAGCCCTCGCCCTCGAGGTTGTAGCGCAGCGTCTCGGCCAGATGCCGCTCGTCCTCCACCACCAGCACGGTGCGCATCGGCGTCTCCCCTCTGCGGCTTCAGGGTATCGCCGCCCGCCCCGCTGCGATCCGATGACAATCAATCGTTAACCTGTAAGCCGCCGCGCGACGCCTCGGAAGGAGCGACTGATGCGATTCGGATTTTGGCCGTCCGCCGCCAATCCCTGGGCGGAGGTGCTGCATGTCAGCCGCCACGCCGAGCAGACCGGCTGGGACCGGCTCTGGTTCGCCGACCACTTCATGCCCGTGGCGGAGCAGAACGACGAAACGCAGCACGAAAGCTGGGTCGTGCTCAGCGCCCTCGCCGTGCGCATCCCGCGCATCCACATGGGCCACATGGTCAGCGGCAACACCTACCGCCACCCGGCCGTCGTGGCCAAGATGGCGGCGCAGATCGATGTCGTCTCCGGCGGGCGCTTCATCCTGGGGCTCGGCGCGGGTTGGCAGGAGCGCGAGCACACCGCCTACGGCATCCCGCTGGGCACGATCCGCGAGCGGCTGGACAAGCTCGAAGAGGCCTGCCGGATCGTCACCGACCTGTTCCGCTACCAGAAGAGCAATTTCGAGGGCGAGCACTACCAGCTCGTCGATGCGCCGCTGGAACCCAAGCCGATCCAGACGCCGCTGCCGCTGATGATCGGCGGCGGCGGCGAGAAGCGCACGCTGCGAATTACCGCGCAATACGCGACCGAGTGGAATGTCTGGGGAACCCCCGAGGTGCTGCGGCACAAGAACGGGGTGCTCGACGCGCACTGCCGCGATCTCGCGCGCGACCCGGCCGAAATTCAGCGCTCCGCCTGCACGCTGCTGCTCTACAGCGACGACGAGGAGCGCGTCGCCCGCGCCCGCGCGTCGGGACGCCCCGTGCTGGGCGGCTCGCGCGACGAGCTGCTGCGCACTGTGCAGGAGTACATCGATGTCGGCGTCGACGAGCTGATCATCCCCGATTTCACGCTGGGCGCGAACGCCTTCGAGCGCACCGAGCAGATGGACCGCTTCATCAACGAGATCGCAACGGAGTTCCGGCAGTCATGACCGACCAAGCACCGCAGCAAGACCAAATCGCCGCGCAGCGCGCGCGGCTGCTCGAAGACGCGGCCGCGCTGCCTTGGCCCGCAATCTGGCAGCGCCTCGCCGCTGCCCGCGCCGCGCTGATCGGCGCGACGCTGGATGTGAGCGACGCGCAGGCCGTCTGGCGGCCGCCGCAGCGTGCCGACGCGGGCGACGAGGAGGAGATGTGGTCGATCGCCGAGGTGCTGCGCCATCTGATCACCGCGACGCCCAACATCGCCGCGATCATCGAGGCCACGGCGCACGGACGCACCGAGCCAAAGGGCCCGCCGGGGCAGATCGCGGTCGGCGAGGCGGGCGTCGCGGAGTTGCGCGAGCGGCTGGTTGCGGCCTCGGAGCAGCTGCTCTCCGTCGGCCTGCGAATGCCGGCGCAGCCCAACGACGAGGTGACGGTTGAGCACGCCTTCTTCGGCCCGCTGCCCTGCCGCGCCTGGCCGCTCTTCCAGTCCGTCCACGACCAAATGCACACCGCCCAAATCGAAGCCCTCAAAGCGTCGGAGGGTTATCCTGCGGCTACTGGGTAGCGGCAGCGACGCTCAAGCTCTACGCCTCGATCGACCAAGTCATTGGCGGCTGGAGCCACCTCGCCAACCGGCCGATCACTGCCCGTGAAACAGTTTCGTCGGATCGGGGCAGTAGCACGCACTACTGAAGCCGGGCGTGCCGGCGCCGGTCGCAGCCGCAGCGGATGTAGTAACGGTCGCTGTCGTTGCAGTCGTTCGCAGATCGATGTGCTCCACGGTGATGCGGTACGTCGTTGTCGGAAGCAGGCGGTTGATTGTCAGTGGGCTTTCGCTGAGGTATGCCCAGCGCGCATATAGCAGACGTCCGGATGTAGAGTCGTACAGCTCGACGAACCAGCGATCAGCAGCGCTATCTGACGGTGCGTCCCACGAGATGGTGATGCTGTCGTCAGTCGCAGTGGTTTGTAGGTTTTGCGCGCCGACGGGCCACGGGGTCCAATCTGGTGGTGCCGGTTTGGTGCGAACCGTGCGCGGATGTTCAGATGAGAGCGACGCCATCCACGACGGGATGGGCTCGTGCTCGGCGAGGTTTAGGTAGACGTGCACGTTGAACGCGGTATCGGGCGGCAGGTGCGTGAAAGTCACCGTGTGGCGAGCCGATGAGCTGCCTTGATCGGAGATCATCCGGTGGCTCATGATGTCGCTCCGCATGCCGCCTCCTTCGACGTCAAGCAGCTCTACGTTCCAGCCCGGATGCCGGGCGAGCGGTTGACGGTCCCACGATACGGTTACCGTGTCGTGCGTCGCGGTGAGCGTCACGTTCGGGGCGGGCTTTGTCGCGGTATATGCGAGCGCGTCGCTCCAATTCAACGCCGCAGGCGTCTCCAACTCCAGTGGGTGCCTCACAGCTGCGACGGAAAACTCGTGCGTGCCGGGCTGCGCCTCCAGCCCAAGCTCGTTGTGACCTTCGCGGTCAACGACTTCGTAACGCCACGCGACATCGCCTTTGGCGCGAGTGCGCACCATGGCAGTCGTGCGCAACGCGCTGCGAGTAACTGGGTGAATGCTGCGCGGCGATTGAGAACCGGCACCCGCCACTTCGTCCCAAAGCGCCAGTACGGTGCGGTGGTTTGACGAGTACCGGACATTGGTCGGCGCCGGCAGCGCCCGCGCTCTTGCCACATCGAGCGCCGCCTCGCGCCGCACGCCCCTGGCGTCCGTCACCACCGCCGTGACCCGCTTGGCGGCCAGCGCCGCTGCCTCGTCGGCCGCCTCCGCCTCGCTCAGCGCGCCGCAGTTGATGCGGAGGTTGTCGGCGTCGGCGTTGACGGGGGTTCCCTCGACTTGCAGCTTGTAGGGTGGCTTGCCGCCGCTGATCTGCCAGGAGACCTCCGTCAGCGTGCCCGCGGTGCAGATCTCGCGGGAGCTTGCCAGCTCGAGCGTGAGGCGCTCGGTGAGGCCGCGCTGGAGGCGCGGATCTGGCCGTTGCCCGGCGGCGGCTGAGCTTGTGGCGAAGGATCCTTGCAAGCTGGCGAACGGTCGGTCGTTGGGGTCAAGCGGGCGTACGCGGATGACGTAGTGGACGCCGGCGTCGAGCCCGTCAATCGTATGGCGGCGTTGGGCAGCGGTTTTGCGCAGGCTGCGCCAGGCGGCGGGGTCATCGTCGCCACGGACTCGCCAGGCGATTTCGTAGGCGGAGGCGGGTTGGCCACTCCAGCTCCAGGAGATGGTCAGGCTGGAGGCGGTGCGCCGCTCCAGCGTGAGCGGGCCATCGGCCGAGGCCTCGCCCCCCCAGAGCAGGGCGGCGGTTAGTGTGAGCAGTACTGTCGCTGCGGTCCGGAGGCTCATCGTGCGTCCTCTCTGCCTCTGATGCTAGCCAAGCGAATAGCGTCTCGGCGCTTCGCGGTCACCTAAGGTGAAGGCGGCGTAACATCAATTGTAGTTGTCCCGGAGGCACCGTCGGCCGCCGCTGGTGCCGTTGTCGTGATAGCGATCTGTGCGGAGGCACTGACGACACCGGTATGTTCGACATGTACTTGATAGGTCACCCCGGACTCCAAGCCGCTTTGGCTGAACTCGGTCTGGTAGACCCAGTCGATCAGTGGTTTCTGCGGGTAACGCGGGTGGTAGACGGTTACCTTGTACCTGGATGCAGCACCGACGAACGGTGCATCCCAACGCACCGTGATGCCGTCCGCCGTCGCCGTGGCGCGGAGGTTCTGGGGGCCGCGCGGCAACGCCTGCGCACCGGGCGGGGCCGCAGCGGTCCGTACTTCCGTCTGGGCGTACAGCAGTCTTGGGTGTTCAACCGGAGTCGGAATCATGACCATCACCTTGTACTCGGTGGCAGCGGGCAGATGGTTGAAGACGAACTCATGCATGCCGGCCGCGGCGTCACCCCACGCTGCGCTGTCATAATCAGACAGATCACCAACAGCACCGCCATCCGCGCGGTACAGGAATATGCGGTATCGCCGCGCCGATGGTTGGCGGTTCCAGCGCACTGTGACAGTGTCGTGAGTCGCGCTCGCTGTCACGCCGCTCGGTGTCGTGATTGTCGTCGCCTCTGCCGCTTCGGTCCACCTCAGCGCATTCGGCGTCTCCAACTCGATCGGATCGCGCAACGCGGCAAGCGCTGCCTCATATGCGACGCCTTCTTGCAGATCGCCGATCGCCTTCCAGACATCACAACTGCCACGGAATTCGGAGCGCGCGCGAGCATAATTCCAGTCGCTCGCTCCTGTCCGCCGCCAACGCACTGCGAACGGCGCGAGGCCATCGCAAGGCTCGGCTCCTCTTGCGTCAGGCCAGCTGAACGACATCGCATCGGCAGTGCTTGGCCACGCAGACATCGCCGCACTAGGCGCCGGCAGCGCCCGCGCCCGCGCCACATCGAGCGCCGCCTCCCGCCGCACGCCCCTGGCGTCGGTCACCGTCGCCGTGACCCGCTTGGCGGCCAGCGCCGCATCCTCATCCGCCGCTTCCGCCTCGCTCAGCGCGCCGCAGTTGATGCGGATGTTGTCGGCGTCGGCATTGACGGGGGAGCCTGCGACTTGCAGCTTGTAGGGCGGCTTGCCTCCCGCGATCTGCCAGGAGATTTCCGTCAGCGTGCCCGCCGTGCAGAGTTCGCGCGAGCTTTCCAGCTGGAGCCTGAGGCGTTGGCGCCACTCAATCAGGGCCAGCCAGAGGCGCGGGTCGGCGGACCAGCGCTCTGCGGACGGCTCGCCCGCGTCGGGCGGCGTGTCGGCATGCGCGGGTCCCGTCGCGCCGAGCAACGCCGCGAACAGCCCGAGCAGCCCAATCAGCGCCAGTGCCGCCACGCGCATTCGGAGACCCCTCCATTCACTGCGATGTTAGCCAGACGCGCGGGCGCGCTGCTTGGTTCCCGCGCGGTGGTCAGCGCGAGCAGTGCGGCGATCCGGATGCGCATCCGAGACCTCCTGCGCTGGTCGTAATGATGAACGGGCGGAGATGAGCGGGCCCGCGCCGCGCGGGTTAGCGGCTTCCGGAGCGCATGGGCGTACCTGACGGCGCGGCTAGCGGCTTTGGGTGGTCGCTTCCAGCTCAACGTCGGCATCGACAATCGCGACGTGATCGACCACGACACGATAGGTCAAACCCGGCTCCAGATTGCCGAACGTGTACGATGTGGTGCCACTGTAGACCCTTTCGTGCCTGATGCCCGAGCGCGTGGGGTGAAACAGCATCAAGCGGTAGTCGTCGTTTGCCGCGTCGGGGTACGGCGCATCCCAACTCACCGTGATGCTGTTGCTGGTTGTCGTCGTCCGTACATTTTGCGCGCCGCGCGGCGGGGCGGTCCAGCCGGGTGGTGCAGGCAGCGTGCGGACCGTGGTTGAGGCCAGCAAAGGTTCCGGGGACTCGCCGAGTTGTACTCGGACCGTGTACTCGCGGTCTGGCGGAACATTGCGGAAAATGATCGTGGGAGTCCCGTCGTCGTGGTCGTCCGGATCGTAGATCTCACCGTCGCTCACTCGTGGGCGAGCGCCAGACAGATCGTCAAGGAAGACGTAGAAGAAGCTCACCGACGACTGTTCATCCCAGGTCACGGTCACAGTGTCATGTGTAGCGGTCGCTGATACGCCGGTGGGTGAGGTGAGCGTAGTCGTCGTACGGTCGATCCAGATCAGGGCGTTGGGCGTTTCAGCTTCGATTCGATCGCGCAGCGATGCGAACTCGAACCGGTACTCAACGCCTTTGCGCAGCCCGACGATGTTGACGTGCATCGCGTGATCGAGGTAGTGGGTATGTTCGAGCAGCTCATAAGTCCAGGCGGTCGTGCCGGTAGGGCGCCAACGGGCCAGGAAGTGAGAGGTTGCGCCGTTCGGCTTGCTGGTATCAACGGCCCAGCCGCTAACGATGTCGTTGCGATAAGCGATCAGAGGTATCGCCGGCGGTGCCGGCAGCGCCCGCGCCCGTGCCACATCGATTGCCGCCTCGTGGCGCGCGCCCTTAGCGTCGGTCACCGCGGCGCTGATCTGCTTGGCGGCCAGCGCCGCATCCTCGTCGGCCGCCTCCGCCTCGCTCAGCGCGCCGCAGTTGATGCGGATGTTGTGGGCGTCCGCGTTGACGGGGGCTCCTTCGACTTGCAGCTCGTAGGGCGGCGTTCCTCCGCTGATCTGCCAGGAGATTTCCGTCAGCGTGCCCGCCGTGCAGAGTTCGCGCGAGCTTGCCAGCTCCAGCCTCAGGCGCTGGCGCCACTCGATGAGGGCCAGCCAGAGGCGCGGATCGGCCGACCAGCGCTCTACCAGCGGCTCGCCCGCATCGGGCGGCGCGTCGGCATGCGCGAGTCCAGCCGCGCCGTGCAGCGCCGCGCACAACGCGAGCAGAATCACCGCAACTCGGATGCGCATTACTTATCCTCCATCCTCTCGATGCTAGCCAGGCCACAGGGCGTAATGTTCGGTTTCTGAGCGGCGCGACGAGCTTTGGCTCTGCACTGGCGGCGAAGAAAGCGTGCGCACGATGATCTCCGCACTCGCCCACGGCAACCCTCTGTGCGTCACGGTTACCCGGTATCCGGTGTTCGGCCGAAGCCACTCGTAGAGGCCTCCCCGAATAGTCCATTCGCGCTGGTCCGCGCCGGGGAAGATCGCGTCGATCTCTCGACCGGTCTCAGCCTCGCTGACGACTAGGAAATAGTAGATGTCCGGATCTTCGTAGGGCGGGTCCCATCGCACAGTAATGCTGTTGTGCGTGGCGGTGGCGCGAAGATTCTGCGGACCCTGTAGAGGAGCGGACCAGCCAGGCGGCGCCGGCGCGGTCCGCCCTGTCGTGGACGCATGGGTGGAGCCCAGATCCGCAGTCCCTAGCCACACATCGACGGAAAAGGCGCTGCTCGGCGGCACGTGGGTGAACACGACCTGCCGCTGCGTACTGCTGCTGCCAGGTGGGCGAGGTGTAAAGATCGAGTGAAAGCCCTTCTGCACCGATCCCAGCAATTCACCGGAGGAACTCCGCAGGACAAGACTCACCGACGCGCCCCAAAAGCCCGGTTGGTCGTCGAAACTCACGATGACGGTGTCGTGGGTGGCGGTCGCCGTGAGATTCGGCGGCGGTTTGAGCCGCCCGTGCGTCTCAGGGTGGTTCCAGTTCAACGCCTCGGGCGTCTCCGCCTCGAGCGGATGGCGGAGGTAGGCCATTTGTGTGGTGTGCCTGTCCGTTGTCAGATTGAGACCGATCCGCACGGTCCAGCCAGCTTGCACGTAGCTCCACTCGCTGTTGGAACCGAACGGTCGATGCCGCACCAGAATCCTCCCGTCGCCGTCCAGATCCGGCTGCCATTCATCGAACAGCGTGAGGATCTCCACCCCGGTGTTCGTGGGCTGCGCGCTAGTGTGCTGACTCGGCGCCGGCAGCGCACGCGCCCTTGCCACATCGATCGCCGCCTCCCGCCGCACGCCCCTGGCATCCGTCACCACCGCCGTGATCCGCTTGGCGGCCAGCGCCGCATCCTCGTCCGCCGCCTCCGCCTCGCTCAGCGCGCCGCAGTTGATCCGCGCGTTGTCCGCGTCCACATCGACGGAAGCTCCCTCAGCTTGCAGCGAATAGGGCGTCTTTCCGCCGCTGATCTGCCACGAAACCTCAGTCAGCGTGCCCGCCGTGCAGAGCTCGCGCGAACTCTCCAACTCCAGCGTCAGGCGTTCGGCAAGGCCGCGCCGGAGGCGCGGATCCAACGACTGGCCGGCGGTAGCCGCCGAGGATGTGGCGAAGGCTCCCTGCAAGCTGGCGAATGGCCGGTCGTTGGCATCGAGCGCCCGCACGCGCACGATGTAACGCACGCCCGCCTCAAGCCCCTCAATCGTGTGCCGCCGCTGCGCCGCCGCCTTGCGCGCGCTGCGCCAGGCCGCAGCGTCATCATCCCCCCGCACCCGCCAGGCGAGATCCCAGGCCGAAACCGCCTGCCCGCCCCAATTCCAGGACACCGTCAGACTGGAGGCGGTGCGCCCCTCCAGCGTCAGCGGACCGTCCGCCGACGCCAAGCCCGCCCAGAGCAAGGCGGCCGCCAGTGCGAGCAGTACAGCGATCCGGACGCGCATCGGAGTCCTCCTGCGCTGATCGTAGCAAGACGAACAGGCGGGGGCGGAAGTTCCCTTAACGGTGGGGCGTAGGACGAGCAGGAAGATCATTCGTCGAGAAGATCGGCGTCGTACGTTTAGTCCGCTCCCTCAAACAAGCTGCGCGCGATCGCAATGACGGCGTCGACGTTGCTTCCGTTCAGCGTCCAGTCGAAGCCCATCACGTTGTACACGGCATCTGGGGCCGGGTCATAGACCCAAGCTTCAATCACGCGGTAGCGGTTGTGATTCTGACCGGCTGGACTGTACACAACGATGGCCGGGCGGCCGACGATCATCCGAGTTTCGACGACGGCGCGACCAGCATTTCGAGACGACTCCCAAGGCTGGCCTCGACCGAGGTAGAAACCGCCGCAGATCTCAACGCCTCCGTAGCCGCGGTCGTTTGCCCAGAAGGCGCAGTAGCCGTAGGGAGGATCGTAGGACGGGTCCCCGCTGCTGGCCAATAGGAGAGTCCAGCCCGAAGGCAGCGTCGGATCGCGCCAGTGGGGCAGCCGCCGCGCCTCGGTGAGGTCAGCAGTGAACACCGGATTGGCATAGGAATTTCCCGGCCAGGGGCGAAACGGATCTTCCTCAACCGGCCCCTCCCAATCTTCGGGAACAATTTGGAATGGCCCGTGGCGGATCGGCGCGGCGAGGCTTGGACCGCCCAGATCGGGCAGCGGCCCCCAGTCGAACACAACGGCGGCGTTTACGGCGATCGCTCCGCTACAGCCGCTGAAAGCGTAGGTTATCCGCTCCACAGCGAACAGCTTGCGCAGCGCGCCGCCTGCCGGGTCGGGCAGAACTTCGGTCACCCGGTAACGCACCCAACAATCATCGGTTTCGCGCCACTCGAAGAAATCGCCAGGCGCAACCGCATCGTAGAGCATCGCGCGCGACATTCCTTGCGCGTCGGCTTTGTGAATCAGCAGCCGCGACGCCGTGCCGTCGCGCAGGCCTTCGTAGGTATTGACGGCTCCCACTACGCTGCCCGGGTCCGAGTCGGTGAGGAATGCGTAGCTGCCCGCGCTCGCCGCCTCGCCCACGGCATCGTAGGCGTTGTAGCGCAGTGCCGTGGTCTCATCGGGCGTCGCTTCATGGCTGTCGGTTACAACAGTGCCGACGGTTTCTCCTGGCTTGTCGAGTTTACCGTCGATCATGGCGTAGTCGCCGTCAATAGCCATTGGCCAGATCGGGAAGAAGGTGCGCAATGCTCGCAGCCGGAGTTCTCGCGGCGAAACGTCTGGTGCATCCGGTGGTCCGGCGTGGCCGGTAGCTGGCGCAGGTGGTGTCCTGAACAGAATCGAGTCCGAACCGACGACCACGTCGATGTGCTCGACAGTGACTCGATACTGCGTATCCGGCAGCACGACGAGATCAGCCGGCAGGCTCCATGACGTCCTTGAGACCCATGTGACCCATCGAGCTCCGGTGAGTGGATTCTCGATCGTCAAGAACCAGCTTGGTTCGGCGTTGGAGTACGGATCGTCCCATGTGACGGTTATCGAGCCGTTCACCTCCGTATAGCGGAGATTCTGCGGGCCGGCGGGCACGGGTACCCTGCCGGCGGGCGCCGGCAGGGTACGCACATTGTGCGAGGTGGTGTCGGGGGAGTAGTCGGGCTCCTCCGCATCGCCTGTGTAGTGGTGCATCTCGATCGCAAGACGCAAGTCGGTGTCGGGTGGGAGATGGGAGAAGGTCACTCTATGGCGACCGCCAACACCTTCTTGTTCCCACAGTTGCAGGAAGCGGTAGCCACTGGCGCGGCGATCGCCGCGACGATCCACTTGGCTTCGCTTGTGCAGCGTAACCAGCACTTGCTGGCCGCCGGCGTAAGGCTGGCGGTCCCAGGATGCTGTCACCGTGTCGTGCGTCGCCGTGAGCGTCACGTTCTGAGCCAGCGTCGTCGATGCGTACTCCAGATCGTCGCTCCAGTTCAGCGCGCTCGGCGTCTCAGTCTCCAGCGGATGCCGCACCGCCGCTACGGACAACACCCGGACACCAGAGGTCGGACCGAGGTCCCATTCGTCGGCATAGAGGCGCGTAACGGTCTGATAGCTCCACGCGGCGCCGTCGCGGTTGGGGCGTGTTCGCATCACGCCGGTCACGCGCCGCCTGTCATTGCCAGAGACGATCGTTGGAGACTGCGAGCCGGCGCCCTTCACCTCGTCCCAAGACACCGTGACACCGCCCACGTTCGTTTGGTACCAAACGCCGGTCGGCGCCGGCAGCGCCCGCGCCCTTGCCACATCGAGCACCGCCTCCCGCCGCACGCCCCTCGAGTCCGTCACCGCCGCCGTGATCCGCTTGGCGGCCAGCGCCGCATCCTCGTCCGCCGCCTCCGCCTCGCTCAGTGCGCCGCAGTTGATGCGGATGCTGTCGGCTTCCGCGTTGACGGGGGTTCCTTCGACTTGCAGCGAGTAGGGCGGCTTGCCGCCCGCGATCTGCCAGGAGATTTCCGTCAGCGTGCCTGCGGTGCAGAGTTCGCGCGAGCTTGCCAGCTGGAGCCTGAGGCGCTGGCGCCACTCGATCAGGGCGAGCCAGAGGCGCGGATCGGCGGACCAGCGCTCCACAGATGGCTCGCCCGCATCGGGCGGCGCGTCGGCCCGCGCGGGTCCCGTCGCGCCGTGCAGCGCCGCGAACAGCCCGATCAGCCCAATCAGCGCCATTGCCGTCAAGCGCATTCGAAGCCTCCCTGCTCGCTTCCGATGCTAGCCAGACGATGGGGCGCGCTGCTTGGTTCCCGTGCAGGGGCTAGGCTTGGGGGATGGCGGCGCGACTGCTGATCGCTACGGGGAATGCGGGGAAGCTGCGCGAGTTTCGCGCGCTGTTTGAGCGGCTGCGCGACGGGGACGACGAGGTCGGCGAGTGGGAGCTGGTCGCCCCGGTCGATGTGGGACTGGCGGACTTTGAGGTGGTGGAGGACGGCGAGACGTATGCGGCGAATGCGGCGCGCAAGGCGCGGTCGTATGCGAACGCGGCGCGGCTGCCGGCGCTGGCGGACGATTCGGGGCTGGAGGTGGACGCGCTGGGCGGCGCGCCGGGCGTGCGGAGCGCGCGATATGCTGGTCCCGAAGCGGACGACGCGGCGAACCGCGCGAAGCTGCTCGACGCGCTGTCCGCCGTACCGTCCGCGGAGCGGGCGGCGCGCTTCCGCTGCGTCGTGGCGGTGGCGTATCCGTTTACGACCAACGTGCGCCTCGGCGAGGGCGCGGTGGAAGGCCGAATTGCGATGGACGAGCGGGGCGATCTGGGCTTCGGTTACGACCCGGTCTTCGAGCTGCCCGACGGCCGTCGGATGGCCGAGCTGAGCGCGGCGGAGAAGAACCAGATCAGCCATCGCGGCCGCGCGCTGCAGGACGCGCGCTGGGCGCTCGCGGCGCTACAGCGGACAGTTATGGGGCGGAGATGAGCGCGCAATGAACGAGGATCGCTTCGGCCGAGTGTTTCAGGATTTGCGGCTGTCGGTAACAGACCGCTGCAACTTCCGCTGCCCGTACTGCATGCCGAAAGAAGTCTTCGGGCCGGGCTATCAGTTTCTGCCGCGGGCGGACATACTGAGTTTCGAGGAGATCGTGCGGCTGACCGGCGTGTTTGCGCGGCTGGGGCTGCGCAAGCTGCGGCTGACGGGCGGCGAGCCGACGGTGCGGGCGGATCTGCCGACGCTGGTGGGGATGCTGCGCCGGGCTGCGCCGGGCGTGGATTTGGCGCTCACGACAAACGGCTCGCGGCTCGCGTCGCTGGCGGAGCCGCTCGCGCAGGCCGGGCTGGACCGGGTAACGGTCAGTCTGGATGCGATCGATCTCGATGTGAGCAAGCGGATGAACGGCGTCGATTTCCCGCTCGGGCGGGTGCTTGAGGGGATCGACGCGGCGGCGGCGGCGGGGCTCGCGCCGGTCAAGATCAACGCGGTCATTCAGCGCGGCGTCAACGAGAGCGAAATCACGCGGCTGGCGGAGCACTTTCGCGGCAGCGGCCACATTGTGCGGTTTATCGAGTACATGGATGTGGGCGCGTCGAACGGTTGGAAACTGGACGACGTGCTGCCGGCGGCGGAGATTATCGAACGGCTCGAGTCGGCGCTGCCGCTGGAGGCGGTCGAGCCGGCCTACCGCGGCGAGGTGGCGCGGCGCTGGCGCTGGCGCGACGACTCGGGCGAGATTGGGGTGATTACATCGGTCACGCAGCCGTTCTGCGGCGATTGCACGCGGGCGCGGGTTTCGGCGGAGGGCAAGCTGTACACCTGCCTGTTCGCCGGCGTGGGGCATGATCTGCGCGAACCGCTGCGCAGCGGTTGGACGGATGAGCAGATCCTGGAGCGGATCGCGTCGATCTGGCGGGCGCGGGAGGATCGCTACTCGGAGTTGCGCAGCGCGGCGACGGTCGGCCTGCCGAAAGTCGAGATGTCGCACATTGGCGGCTGAATCATCCGACGCGCCTGAACTGAGCCATATCGACGCCGCGGGCCGCGCGCGGATGGTCGATGTGGGCGATAAAGATGTTACCGAGCGCAGCGCGGTGGCCGAGGGCTGCGTCATAATGCAGGCGGAGACGCTGTTACTGATCGAGCGCGCGCAGCTGAAAAAGGGCGATGTGCTGGTCACCGCGCAGCTGGCGGGGGTGATGGCGGCGAAGCGCACGCACGAGTTGATCCCGCTCTGCCACCCGCTGGCGCTGTCGCATATCGAGGTGGAATTGACGCCGCGCCGGGAGCCGCCGCGGGTCGAGATTCGCGCGTCGGTGCGCTGCCGCGGGCGGACAGGGGTGGAGATAGAGGCGCTGACAGCCGTCAGCGTGGCCGCGCTGACGGTCTACGACATGGCCAAAGCGGTCGATCGGGGGATGCGGATTACGGATGTACGCCTGCGCGAAAAGCGCGGCGGCCGCTCGGGCGAGGTGCGGCTGCCGTAAGGGTTTGGCGCGTATTCACACTGGAGTCCGCCTGGGTTCCTGCCTGCGCAGGAATGACGGAAGTGTGGATCCGCCCTAAAGCGCAACGCCCGCGACAACAGCCGATACCAGCAGCTTCATGGCGAACCACCGCCGACGTTGGGAAGACGACCAACCGAGTTCATCACCTGATCGATCTGGGCGTCCAACTCTCGCTCGCCCGCACCGACAGCTGTATCCCCATCGCCGGCGGAAGCCGAGCGGGTGCTGCGGTCTACTTCCGCCAAGTCGCCGAGGCGCACCATGATCCAGCCACGATCCGCAACCCCGAGCCCAACGAGAGTGCCTAATCCGCCGTCGGTATCAATGAAACCACCGATGGACATATGGTCGACGCTCTCCGGCACGGTCAGCAGCGTGCCCAGCACGCGGTACGTCTTCCCGCTCTGTAGAACGTCGCCGGAGCTGCCTAACTCGAGAATCACGTACACGTTCACAGAAGCATCCGCCGTCGCGCCGGCGCTGTCCGTGACCGTCGCGCGGATCGTCTTCAGCCCCGAATCGACCTCCGGCTGCGTGCGGTAGTTGCGTCCGTCTTCGTCGTTGATGAATGTCTCGCCGAAGCTCAGAGCGCAGCTGACCGAGGCGGTCCCGCTCGGTCCGGCGTAGGTCTGCTCCGCGTCCCGCGTCTCGCCATCGATCGTCAGCGTGTAAGGGGGCGTCCCACCGGATACCGCCCACGTTACAGGTGTCTCCGACACATCGTCCCAGCCATCTGAGCGCCTCTCGTACACCCAGTTTCCCTCAGCATCCTGATACGTGGCCCCGCGAGCGTACTCCTGTGACGATGTCGTCTCGCAAATCTGGCTGGCGGCGGTCAGGGTCAGTGTGAGCGGCTCGGGTGTCCCGCCCTCGCCGCTTGCCGCCGTGCTGCCGCCCACGCCGGCCGCGCGCGCGCCGAAGTAGGCGACGGCCGCCACGAGCGCGGCGACGGCGAGGAACAGCGCCACCTGCCGCGGCTCAACCCTCCGGATCCGCTCAGCGATGCGCCACACCACGCCCTCCTCTGCGCCGCGCTTTTGTCCAAGCGTAGAGGCTTTGACCAGGCGGGGCTTGGGTGCTGGGCGCGGCGGGATACCCGCGGCGAGCGCGGGTATGACGGAGTGAGGGCGCGGGTGTGGCGGCGTGGCGGGCGGAGGTATGGCGGCGTGGCGGGCGGGGGTGACTGGAGGGGGGAGTGTGAACAGGGGTTAGCCGCCGGTGGAGGGTTGGTCGGCTGCGAGCGGGGCGTCGTCGGGCTGCGGAGCGCGGGGGCCGGGCAGCCGCAGCAGGCGGCGGAGCAGACGGCCGCGCAGCAGTTTCCAGTCGGGCTCCAGCTGCTCGGGTGCGGGCGGCTCGGCGCTGGGGCGGCTGTAGCGGATTGCGCCGTAGGAGTGGGCGAGGCGCTCGGCGGCGCGCTCCGAGCCGAGCGCGGCGTCGATTCGCGCGGCGTGTTCGAGCGGGGTGACCGATTCGGCGGCGGCGATGCCGGACCAGCGGGCGAGGCGCGAGGCGCCCGTCCAGGCGCGCTCGACCCGGCCCAGACCTTGCAGCGAAAGCCGCCAGCCGAGTGCCGCCAGCAGCACCAGCCCGATAATCACGGCCACCGCGATCGTGGGGCCGAGCCAGGCCCAGCGGCTGATGCCTGCCCCGCCCGCGTCGGCGTCGAGCGGATTGGGCGTGGCGAGCAGGGCGATCAGCTCATCGAGGTTGAAGTCCGCGCCGAGCATGGTGTCGGAGCCGGGCCGCAGGTCGATCCGCGGCTGGCTGAGCCGCTGCGCGGCGATCCGCGCGCCGCCCCCGGCGATCGCCGCCAGCGTCTCATCCACGGATACGCCGGGCGTGGGATCGAAGTCGACCCAGCCGAAATCGGGGAACCAGACCTCGACCCAGGTGTACGCGTCGTGTCCGCGCACGATGAAGTTCTGCGTGCGGTCGTCGAAGTTGTTTTCGTTGAGCACGTAGCCGGTGGCGATTCGCGCGGGCACGCCGGCGGCGCGCAGCAGCACGGCCATCGCGCTGGCGTGGTAGTCGTAATAGGCGCCGATCGGCAGACCGTCGTCGCCGATGTTCTCGAAGAGGAACCAGGAGACGACGTCGGTATCGGCGGGCGGCAGCTCGATTTCGGTGGTGAGCGGATAGATGGGGCGCGGATTGCCGTCGTCGTCGATGATGATCCGCCCGTTCTGGTCGAGCGCGGGCGCGGAGCTGAGGTAGGCCTCGACGGCCGAGGCGATGTCGTAGGGGTTCCAGCCGAGCGCCGCCGCGCCATCGCCGGAGCGTTCGAGGTTGTAGAGGACGGCGATCTGCTCGAGCAGGTTGGTGAGGCGCGCGTCGGGCAGGTCGTCGGGCAGGCCGAGGAAGCGCTCGCGGATCCAGATCGGGTAGTCGGCGCCGGCCGAGCGCAGCGCCGTTTCGGCCGCGCCGGAGACGGTGCCCGTCACCTGGTAGGTGTAACCGGCGCGGAGACGCTCCTCGGTGGGGCGCAGCGCGAGCACATCGGTCTCTTCCGGCTCGACGCTCAGCGAGACGCCGGTGGGGGTGTCGGTATCGGGCTCGCTGAGCACCTCGCGCAGGTTGTAGCGGGGCGGGATGTAGGCGGCGACTTCGGAGAGGCTGATCCCTTCTTCTTCGGCGATCCGCTCGCTGACCGCGGCGATCACGGGCGCGAGATCGGTCTCGGCGTAGCGCTCGGCCGATTCGCGATCGAAGTTGACGGTGAATTCGGTCGGCGCAAGCGCTTCGACGCGGGTGTCCTTGTTGGCGAGCACCGGCGCGCCGAAGGAGAACAGCACATTGGGGCTGCGCTCGACGGAGATTTGCGCGGCGACCGGGCGGCGCTCGAGGTAGCCGGACTCGGGCAGCACGATCTGGCGCTCGTCGAGGTCGTCGGGCAGCTCGCCGCTGATTGCGTCGAGCTCGTCGACCTGAGTGATGTTGAGCGCGCTCTGGGTCCAGCCGCGCCCGGTGAAGTTGTTATAGGACGCGCCGCGCAGCAGGCCGGGCTCGCTGGCCGCGGCGCGCAGCACGATCCCGTCGCCGGGATCGATGTCGCCCTGCAGCACTTTGAAGTCGTCGAAGGAATGCACGGGCGCGCCGCGGTGCGAGTCGATCCCGCTGAACAGACGTCGGAAGTCGTCGTTGAGGCCCCTGAACGGATCGGAGATCGTGCTCCAGGCGTCGCGCAGCGCCTGCGATTCGTCGGGCCGGGGAATGCCGCGCGAGAGCGAGAGCAGCAGGATGATCGCGATCATCGTGACGCCGACGAAGCTGAGCGAAATCCAGTCGGGGTAGGGCACGCCGTCGACGCGCCAGCGGTCGATTCGGCGCAGCAGCGCGGCGCGCATCAGCAGCAGCATCGCGCCGGTCAGGAAGAAGCCGTAGGAGAGGTTCCACTGGCGGTCGGAGAGGTAGGAGACGTTGACGGCGAGCAGCGCGCCGAGCAGGATCAGCGCCGGCCAGGGGTTGCGCCAGCGGGCCATCGCGTAGCCGCCGATGAACGCGGCGAGCCAGACGAACGCATCGGTGAAGACGACGAAGGGCAGATTGTCGGTGGTCAGGCCGGCGCTGAACGCCTGGCGGAACCAGTCCTCGAAGCGGTAGTAGATGTCGGTGAAGCGGTCCCAGAAGACGGGCTGGCCGCCGAGGCTCTCGAGCTGGATCACCTGGAGCAGGATCACGATCGCGCCGACCAGCACGCCGATCGCGATGCCGAGCAGCCAGGGGATGCGGCGGATGCGTCCGATCGCGCCGACGATCAGCGCGGCGGCGGCGGTGATGCGCAGGTCGGGCATCTCCGCAACCCAGCCGGCGGTGTAGATGCTGTTGGCGGTGCTCAGCGCGATCAGCAGCAGGATGCCGCCGCTGATCGTCACTTCGAGCGCGCGCTGCCAGAGCGAGAGCGGGCGCACCTCGTCGGAGCGCACCACGGTCTCGGCCGGTCCGCTGCGGCGGGCGAAGAAGCGCCGCTCGGCGCGGGTGGCGACATTCTCGCCGCCGCCCGGCTCGTCCTGGGCCGGGTTGCGGGCGCTCATTGGGCGGCTCCGACCGGCGCGGCGGGCTGGGCCTCTTCAAGTTCGCCCAACGCGCCCGACGCGCCCGCGCCGTTGGCGCCCAGCGACGGTTCGGGCGGCATTACGGCGGCGCCGGAGCCGGGCGCGGCGCCGATCATCACCGCGGGCAGGAAGTCGTCCTTGCGGATCAGGTTGACCTGCACGCCGAGCGCCTGCAGCTCGGCGGCGGTGGCGGCCGCGCCGGCGCGGCCGCCCCAGCTGGCCAGGTCGAGCAGCGCGACCGCGCCTTTGACTCCGCGCAGCGTGAGCGAGCGGATCGCGCCCTGCCAGCGCGGATCGGTCGAGCCGGTCACAACGATCACCGTCGTGTGCCGCCCCCAGCGGCGCGACTGCTGGTAGAGCAGCGTGGCCACGGGCACGTTGCCGACGGGCTGGGCGACGGCCAGGGCTTCGAGGATGCGTCCGAAATGCTGCGAGCCGCGGTCGGGCTCGATCACGTCGAGCCGTTCGCCGAACATCATCAGCCCCACGCTGCGATTCTGGTGGATGAAGAGCCGGGCGACGGAAGCGGCCGCGGTGACGGCGGTCTCGATCGTGGCGTCGTCGCCCTCGCCGATGTGCTCGCTGCGCGAGAGGTCGAGCACGACCCAGAGGTGCGAGGCGGGGTCGAGCTCGAAGGTTTTCACCTTGAGCGAGCCGGTGCGTAGGCTGCTCTTCCAGTGGATGCGGTTGACGCTGTCGCCGGGCTCGTAATCGCGGATGCCGGCCGCGTTGGGCGTGACGTAGTGGGTGCGGCGGCGGAAGCGGCCTTCGCCGGGCAGGTTGGCGGGCGGCACGGAGTAGCGCGGCAGGTCGAGCGCCTGCGGGTAGACGACCAGCGAGCGGCGCGCGCCGAAGCGGAACTCGCGCGGGAAGATGTCGAACGGATCGCTGCTGCGCACCGTGATCGGGCCGAGGTCGTAGAGACCGCGGCGGCGGCAGACGGTCTCCAGCCGCCAGGAGCGGCGCCCGCGCGAGCCGAGCGAGGCGACGAAGCGGGCGCGGTGGCCGGGCAGCTCGGAGCGCTCCTCCAGCTCGAGCCAGAGCTTGGGCACGCGCGTCTCGTTGATCACCTCAAAGCGCTCGATGATCAGCTCGCCGGCCTGCACGCGGTCGCGGCTGCGCGACATCCGCACGCGCAGGCCGAGCCCGGCCGACCAGGACCAGAGCATCGCCAGCGCGAGGCCGAAGAGCAGGGTGTAGCCGAGCCGCAGCGGCAGCCAGTAGTTGGAGGTGAAGCCGACCGCGAAGCAGACGATGGTGAGGATCAGGACGATCGTGAGCGAGCGTCGACGGACGAAGAGCAAGCGCCAGGCGCGGGCACTTGCGGAGCGCAGGCGGCGCATCGCGGGTCAGCTCTCCCGGCGGCCGGTCAGGACGCGCCGGCGCGGGAGCCGGGCACAGCCACGCGGTCGAGCACATCGTCGATCACGGTGCGGGCGTCCTGATTGCGCACCTGGGCGGAGGGGCTGAGGATCACGCGGTGCCCCAGCGCGGCGTGGGCCAGCGCTTTCATGTCGTCGGGAATCACGTAGTCGCGTCCGGCCAGCAGCGCGCTGGCCTGCGCGCAGCGGAACAGCGCGAGCGAGCCGCGCGGCGACGCGCCGAGGTAGACGGCGTCGTGCGCGCGGGTCGCGGCGACCAGCTGCACGGCGTACTGCTTGAGCGCCGGGTCCACCCAGATGTCGCGGGCGACATTATGCACCTCGCGGATCTCTTCGGGCGCGGCGACGGCGTCGAGCGTCTCGATCGGGTGCTGCTTCTGCTGCCCCTCGAGCACGGCGATCTCGTCGTTGGCATCGGGGTAGCCGAGGTGGATGCGCAGCAGGAAGCGGTCCAGCTGCGCTTCGGGCAGGGGAAAGGTGCCCTCGTATTCGACCGGGTTCTGCGTCGCCATGACCATGAAGGGCGGCGGCAGCGGGCGGGTCACGCCGTCGACGGTGACCTGGCGCTCCTCCATCGCTTCGAGCAGCGCGGACTGCGTCTTGGGCGTGGCGCGGTTGATCTCGTCGGCGAGCACGATCTGCGAGTTGATCGGACCCTGCCGCCACTCGAAATCTTCCGTCTTCTGGTTGTAGACGGAGACGCCGGTCACGTCCGAGGGCAGCAGGTCGGGCGTGAACTGGATGCGGTTGAAGGAGCAGCCGGTGGAGATCGCGAGGGCACGGGCCAGCATCGTCTTGCCCGTGCCGGGCACATCCTCGATCAGCAGGTGTCCGTCGGCGACGAGCGCGACGACGGCCTGGCGCACCTCGGCGGCCTTGCCGAGAATGACCTTCTCGACATTGGCCACGACGCCATTGAGAATTTTACGCGGGTCGTCCACCGCACGGCCTCTCTAGCGGTTGCAGGCGATCCTAGCCCATCGCCGCCCTTCATCGCCCCCCAGCGCCGACTCTGCCGCCGCCTCGCCGGATCCGCGCCCCAATCCGCGTGTAGACAGCGGGGCGCAGACGGGCGAAAGTGGGATAATGGGCAGCCACGGAAGATGACGCGACCGACGCACATACGGCACAGCGGAACGACAGCACGGCGGCGGATCAGCCGTCGGGCGATGCTGCGCGCGATGGGCGGCGCGGGCGCGGGCCTGCTGCTCGCGGCTTGCGGCGGGCAAGGGCTGGATCCGTTCGCCGCGCAACGGCCGAGCGAAGAGTCGACACCGCCGCCGGCCGGCCGGCAAGAGCAACAGCAGGCCGCCGCGCAGGCGGGCGCTCAGGCGGCAGCCGAGCAAACAGCGCAATCCGCCGAGCCGGATGAGCAGGCCGAGCAGGAACAGAACGAGCAGCAAGCCGAGCCCGCCGAGCCGCTGCCCACGCCGCTGGTCTACATCACGCCGCGCCCCACCCCGCAGGGGCACGCGGTGCTGATCATCGCCGACGCGCCGGGCGCGATCAGCGCCGCGATCTCCTGGGAGGGCGAGGCCTATCCGCTGCTGCAGGACGGCGATCGCTTCTTCGGCTTCATCGGAATCGACGCGCTGACGCCGCCCGGGCCGGTGCCGCTGGCCGTCGCCGTCTGGGGCCCGCGCGGCGAGCCGCTGCTCTGGCAGGAAACCACGCTGGACATCGCGGCGGTCGACTGGCCGACCGAGTACCTGCAGATCGACGGTCCCAACGCGGCGCTGCTGGCGCCGGAGGTGGAGCAGGCCGATCGGACCACGCGCGCGGCGCATCAGCGCTTCGCCACCCCGGCCCGCCACTGGACGGGCATTTTCGACCCGCCCAACGACGGGCAGATTTCGGCCGGCTACGGCGCGCTGCGCTCGTTCAACGGCGGACCGATCACCGATTACCACCGCGGGATCGATTTCGCCGGCCCGAGCGGCGCGCCGATCACCGCGCCGGGCAGCGGCATCGTGGCCTGGTCGGGCCACACCGAGCGGCGCGGCAACGGGATGATCATCGACCACGGCGCGGGCGTCTTCACCGGCTACTACCACCTCTCGGAGGTGCTGCTCGAGGCGGGCGCCATCGCCGAGCGCGGCGCGCCGATCGGGCGGATGGGCTCAACCGGCCTGGCCACGGGGCCGCACCTGCACTGGGAAGTCGTGGTGCGCGGCGTGACCGTCAATCCCACTCCCTGGCTGCGCCTGCTGGAAGCGCCCGACCCGGCGCAGGAGCTGGATCCGGTCAACGCGATCACGGCGACCAACCTGGTTACGACGTAGGCCGCGCGCGCTTATTCCCGCTCCCGCTCACTCCCGCTTGGGGGCGCGGCGGGCGGCGATTGCTTCAGTGGTGAGCGCCACGGCGACGATCGATGCCGTTTCGGCGCGCAGCGGACGCGGGCCGAGCGTGACGGCGCGCCAGCCGTTGGCCCGGGCCAGAGCCGCCTCCGACGGGCTGAGGCCGCCGGCCGGGCCGACCAGGATTTGCACCTCGGCGGGCAACTCGGACTGCTCGAAGAGGGCCGCGACGCGCGTCTCCGGCTCCAGCGCTGAGGCGAAGAGGCGCAGCGCGCCGAGCGGGGCCGGCGCGGCGGCGAGCGCGGCGAAATCGAGCGGCGGGTGAATCTCGGGGCGCACCTCGCGGCCCGACTGCTCCGACGCCTCGGTCGCCAGCCGCCGCCAGCGCGCCAGCCGCTGCAAGCCCTCCGCCCGAATTATCGAGCGCTCCGTCCAGATCGGCTGGATCGCCGCCACGCCCAGCTCGGTCGCCTTTTCGACCATGAAATCGAAGCGCTGCGGGCGCAGCAGCGCGGGGCAGAGCGTGATCGGCGGCGGCGCCGGCGGGCGCACCGCGCGGCTGTCTTCGATGTGGCCTTCGACCGCCTCGCGGGTTACGCGGGTTACGCGCACCGTGTAGAGCCGCTCGCTGGGCGGATGCACGATCTGGATGATGTCGTCGCGGCGCACGCGCATCACGCGGTTCAGCCGTCGCGCGGCGGGGCTGCCGATGGTCAGCTGCGCGCCGTCCAGCGCGTCCGGGTCGTCCAGGAAGTAGCGCGCGGCGAAGAACTCGCGGCGCGGCTCGGGCTCGGCCGGGGTGCTCATCAAGCTCAGCCTACAGCGGCGCGGCTATTCTGCGGCGGAACCAAAGGAGGACACCATGGAGCTTGGACTCGAGGGCAAGGTCGCGATCATCACCGGCGGCAGCGAGGGCATCGGACGGGCGACGGCGATCGGCCTGGCGCGGGAGGGCGCGCAGGTGGTGATCGGCGCGCGCCGCCCGGAGCCGCTCGCCGAGGCGGCCGAGCTGATCCGACAGGTCGGCGCGGAGCCGCTCGCCGTTTCGATGGATGTCACATCCGACGAGGACTGCCAGCAGCTGGTCGGCGAGACGATCACGCGCTTCGGCGGGGTGGACATCCTGATCAATAACGCCGGTCAGTCGTCGTCGGGGCTGATCGAGAGTCACGAAATCGAAACCTGGGCGGTCGATCTGGATCTGAAACTGTACGGCGCAATTCGGCTGGCGAAGCTGTGCATTCCCGCAATGCGCGAGCGCGGCGGCGGGCGGATCGTCAACCTGCTCAATATCGGCTGCAAAACGCCCGGCGCGGGCTCGATGCCCACCGCCGCCAGCCGCGCGGCCGGGCTGGCGATGACCAAAGCGCTCAGTAAGGAAGTTGCGAAAGACCAAATCCTGGTCAACGCCGCCTGCATCGGCTCGGTCGATAGCGCCCAATGGCACGGCTTCCACCAGGCCCGAATGCCCGACGCCAGTTACGAGCAGTTCCTCACGTCGGTCGGCGAGGGCATCCCAGTCGGCCGAATCGGCACATCGGAAGAGGCCGCCAACGTACTGATCTTCCTGGCCTCGGAGGCGGCCAGCTTCATCACCGGCTGCGCCATCAACATCGACGGCGGCGCATCCCCGGCGTGGTAGGCTGGCGGTGGAGCAGAGCCCATGGAAGTCCAACTGCTGACACCAAAGACGCTGTTTGACCAGCCGGTCCGCTACGTCGTGCCCGACTATCAGCGGAAGTACGTCTGGGAGCAGGAAAAGCAGTGGGAGCCGCTCCTCGACGACGTGCTGAACTTGGCTGACCAAGCGGCGAAGCCAGCGCGACGTTCGGGCGACGAGCCGCGGGCAGTTCGCCCGCACTTCATGGGGTCGATCGTTCTCATCCCTGTCGAAGACACGTCAAGCCAACTGCCGACGCTGGCAATCGTTGACGGGCAACAGAGATTGCTCACCCTACAGTTGATGCTGAACGCGGCGCGGCAGGAGTGCGATGCACACGATCAGGATGTGACCGAGCAGCTGAAGGCACTCGTGCGCAATCGCCCGCAGGATCGCGACGACAACGCGGATCACGACTTCAAGATGTGGCCGACGGACGAGATCGACCAGCTCGCTTTCCGCCACTCGATGCGAAAAGAACTCTCAATCGCCGAGTACCAGAAGGAGCGGATCGTTCAAGCGCATGCCTGGTTCGCCGCGCAGATTGGTCGGTGGTTGGATGAACGTCCCAGAACGAGAAAGCGGCGAGCAGCAGCCCTCTGCTTGGCTTTGAGCGAGCGGCTGCAACTCGCTGTCGTCAAACTTGACGCTGAAGACGATGAACAGATCGTCTTCGAAACGCTTAACTCGCGCGGCACGGAGCTCGGTACGTTTGACCTCGCCAAGAACTTCTTGCTGAGCGAAGCGCGGAAGCAAGGGGTTGACCCCGACTTCGTGTCAAAGAAGCTGCGACTCCTGGAGAACCGGGAAGGCCAACCGAACCGCTGGTGGTCTCAAGAGATCGGATCGGGGCGCGCACGGAGACCTCACATCGACGCCTTCCTGCACCACTGGTTGGCGATGGAGACCACTGCCGACATTCCGCTTGCCCAGACATTCGGGCAGTTTCGGAAGCATGTCTCCAGGACACGTGCAGGACAAATCGAGAAAGTCGTCAACGAGTTCGTGGACTTCGCCGACAAGTACCAAGAGCTGCGGACTGCGGATCAGTATCGACAGTTCGGGGATTTCGTGCGTCGCTGGAAGGTCCTGCACGCCGACGTGTTCACGCCTCTCATTCTTTGGCTCTGGGCGAATGGCGGATCTAATCGACGCGTTCGACGGGCGTATGGGCATATCGAGAGCTATCTCGTCCGCCGCCTGATCTGCTCGCTCGACACACGAGGCTATGGCGCGATCACGCGCCAACTCTTGAAGAACGTGCAGGACGACCGCAGTCGTCCAGTAGACGAGGTCATCGCTGAATTGCTCAGCGAGAAAGGGTCGCGGCGGGAACGCTGGCCGACAGACTCAGATGTCCGGGATGCTCTTCGCAACGGGAAGTTGCTCGGCCCGGTATCTGCGGGTCGTGCCCAAATGATCCTAAAGGCGATCGAGCAGTCCTTCCCCAGTTCACCTTTCAGTGGTTCGGGCGCAAAGCTCGACAAGCGACGCGGGCTAACCATTGAGCATGTCATGCCACAGGATTGGCAGACGCCAAGCTGGCCGGAACCAGACCCGTCGCTCGCGGGCAAGGATGAAACAGCCGAACGGGCCAGAGATCGACTCATCGACTCGATCGGCAACCTTACGCTGGTGAGCAAGGATCTCAACTCGCGACTTGGCCGAGCGCCGTGGACGCGAAAAAGCGAGCTGTATCTACAGGACAAAGAGAAGCTTGCCCTCAACCGTGACCTGCTCCGCCCCGACCGCTCGCGAACGCCCAGTGTGTGGGACGAAGAGCAGATCCAGAAGCGCTCGGAGCGGCTGGCGAAACGCGTGATTGAGATCTGGCCGCGGCCGAGCTAGCGCGCCGCGCCTGCAAGCCGACTCAGCGCTCGTCGGGGTACTCCTCCACCCGAATCCCCAGACCGATGCTTAGCCATGCGGCTACCAGCACGCGGTGGGTGTAGCCGTTCGGGTCTTGCAGATCTTCGAAATCAAGCAGCGTGATCTCCGTCGAGCCGGGCAACAGCTCGTCGGCGAGCTCGCAGAGCTCCGCGTAGACCTCTTCGGGGTCGAGCGCGGCGAGCTGCCGCAGGAATTCGGCGAGGTACTGGCTGCGCGGCAGCTCGAACGGCGGGGCGAGCGGTTTGTACAGGCGGTGCCGAAAGCCTGCTTGCTCGATGCTCTGGCGGTAGTTGTTCTGAGTGATCCCGATGGTCGCCAGCCGTCCGGACTCGAAGCCTTCGCGCAGCGCTGCGTTCTGATAGCGGCTGGTCCAGATGCGACGGCGCAAGGTCGTGGGCTGTTGATCGGACATCGCGGACACCTTTACCTGAGGGTGTGATTTCTGTGCAAGTTTAGCACTGATCGAGGGCGCAGGGACGATGAAGCGGGTTGGGTGCTGGGGGCAGCGAGATACCCGCGGCAAGCGCAGGTATGACGGAGAAAGGAGCGCAGGCGTGACGGTAGTTTGAGAGAGGGAGGAAGTGTGATCGGGCTCTAGCGGCTCGTCGCGACCAGCGCCGACCAATCGTCTTCGGTGCGGATTTTGGTGGGGTGTAGGCCGACGTTGGCCAGGGCTTGGGCGACTTCTTGCTGGCGGGCGGTGAGGAAGCCGGAGGCGATCAGGCGGCCACCCGGCGCAGTGGCGGCGGCGATTTCTGGGGCCAGGTGTTGGAGCAGGTCGGCGGTGAGGTTAGCGAGAATGAGATCGTAACGCTCGTTTGCGGGGATGCCGCCTTGCTGGACGCTGATTTGATCGGCGACCTGGTTGCGGCGGGCAGTCTCTCGCACAGCCTCCACCGCAACAGGATCAATATCAACCGCAGTCACATCAAGTGCCCCGAGTTTGGCCGCGGCGACGGCCAAAATGCCGGATCCCGTACCGAGGTCGAGCGTTCGCACAGGCGCTGTCTCCGCGCAAACATCCGCCAGCAGCGCCAGCGCGAGGCGGGTGCTCTGGTGTTGCCCCGTGCCGAATGCCAGGCCCGGGGCAAGGTCGATTACTAGCTCGCCGCCCGACGGCTCGTAGGCGATATGCGGCGGGCGAATTACAATCGTGCGCGCGGCGCGGACGCGCACGATCTCGAAATGCTCGTGCCAGGCCGTGCGCCAGTCGCGCTGGGGAATGTCCTCCAGCGAGACCGACGGCGCGGCGTCGGGGCGCCAGAGGTCGGCGAGCGCGCGGGACAGCCTGGGCGAGACTTCCGCCCAGCGCTGCGGCGGGAGGTAGGCGGCGACCTCGGCGCGGTCGGGCAAGGGACTGCCGTGCGGCGCGGGCCGGCCCCAGAACGGCTCCTCGACCGGCTCGCCGACCTGCCACTCGACGGCGGAGTCGTAGACGCCGGCCAGTTCAAAGGCGGCGATGGCGCGCTCCACATCGGCGGCTTCGACCGAAACGGCGGCGCGCAGCAATTGGTCCGGCATTGGGAGTTACGCGCTGAATGCGCCCTTGATCCGCGAGAAGACGCCGTCGCGGTTGCGCTCGTCGTCCGCGTCGTCGAGCACTTCGCCGAGCTGCTCGAAAAGAGCGCGCTGCTGGTCGTTGAGCTTGGCGGGCACGCGCACGCCGATCTGCACGCGCAGGTCGCCGCGCCCGCGCCCGCGCAGGTGCGGCACGCCCTTGCCGCGCAGCCGGAAGATGTGGCCGTGCTGGGTGCCGGGCGGCACTTCGATCCGCTCGCCCTCGCCGTCGATCAGCGGCACCTCGATATCGCCGCCGAGCGCGGCCTGCGCGACATTGAGGTTGAGCGGCAGCACGAGGTCGTCGCCGTCGCGCTGAAACAGGTCGTGCGGCTTGACGCGCAAGTCGACGTAGAGGTTGCCGGGCGGCCCGCCGCGCAGGCCGGCGTCGCCCTCGCCGCTCAGCCGCATCTGCGCGCCGTGGTCGACTCCCGCGGGGATTTTCACCTTGAGCCGCCGGTTGCGCTGCTCGCGGCCGATGCCGCCGCAGCCGTTGCAGGGGTGCTGGATTGTGGTGCCCTCGCCCTCGCAGGCTTCGCAGGGCGCGACATTGACGAAGCGGCCGAAGACGTTGCGCTGCACGCGCCGCACCTCGCCCGCGCCGTCGCAGGCCGCGCAGGGGACGCGCTGGGTACCGGGCTCGGCGCCGCTGCCGCCGCAGATCGAGCAGTGCTCAAGCCGCGAGGCGCGCACTTCGCGCTCGGCCCCAAAGACGGCGTCGGTGAAGTCAAGTTCGAGCTCGAGCCGCAGGTCGCCGCCGCGCACCGGCCCGGCCGCGCGCCGCCCGCCGAAAAAGGCGTCGAAAATGTCGCCGAAGCCGCCGAAATCAAAGCCCTCAAAGCCCGCGTTCGCCGCGAACTCGGCCGTGTTCCCGTAGCGGTCGTACTTGGCCCGCTTCTCGGCGTCGGAGAGCACCTCGTAGGCCGCCGCGATCCGCTTGAAGGTCGCCTCCGCCTCCGGATCCGGATTGCGATCCGGGTGGTGCTCCATCGCCAGCTTGCGAAAGGCGCGGCGAATATCCTCCTGCGAAGCCGAGCGCTCGACGCCGAGGATTTCGTAGAAGTCGTTGCTGGGCGCGGTGGTCATCGAGCTGCCTGCGTGGAGGGCTGTTGGGGGAGGGTAGCGCTAGACCTCGCGGAACTCGCCTTCGACGGTGTCGTCGTCATCGGGCGCGTCGTCGGGGCTTGCGGGGTCCGCGCCGGCGGACTGCTGCTCGGCCTGTTGGGCGGCGTAGGCGCGCTCGCCGACTTTCATCAGCGTGGCGTTGAGCTCTTCGAGGGCGGACTCGATCGGCGCGGTCTCGTCGCTCTCGGCTTCGAGCGCGGCGCGCAGCGCGGCGATCTTGCCCTCGAGCTCCGCCTTCAGGTCGTCGTCCAGCTTGTCCTCCTGGTCGCGCAGCAGCTTGTCGGCCTCGTAGGCCGCCGTGTCGGCGCGGTTGCGGATTTCGGCGGCCTCGCGGCGCTTGCGGTCTTCCTCGGCGTGCTCCTCGGCGTCGCGCTGCATCTGCTCGATTTCGGAGTCGCTCAGGCCGGAGGCGGCCTGAATCGTGATCCGCTGCTCCTTGCCGGTGCCCTTGTCCTGCGCCGCGACGTTGAGGATGCCGTTGGCGTCGATGTCGAAGGAGACCTCGATTTGGGGCATGCCGCGCGGCGCGGGCAGAATGCCGTCGAGGATGAAGCGTCCGAGCGACTTGTTGCCGCCGGCCATCTCGCGCTCGCCCTGCAGGACGTGGATTTCGACCTGCTGCTGGCCGTCGGCGGCGGTCGAGAAGACCTGGCTTTTGCTGGTCGGGATGGTGGTGTTGCGGGCGATCAGCGCGGTGCTGACGCCGCCGAGCGTCTCGATGCCCAGCGTGAGCGGAGTGACATCGAGCAGCAGGACGTCCTTGACGTCGCCGCGCAGCACGCCGGCCTGGATCGCCGCGCCGAGCGCGACAACCTCATCGGGGTTGACCCCGCGGTGCGGCTCCTTGCCGAAGAAGTCCTGCACTTTCTGTTGCACCAGCGGCATGCGGGTCTGGCCGCCGACGAGCACGACCTCATCGATCTGGTCGCGGCTGATGCCGGCGTCATCGAGCGCGTTGCGGCAGGGTTCGAGCGTGCCCTCGACCAGCTCGACGACCAGCTGCTCGAGTTGCGAGCGGGTCAGGGTATGGGTGAAGTGCTTGGGCCCGGAGGCGTCGGCGGTGATGTAGGGCAGATTGATCTCGGTCGACTGGGTGGTGGAGAGCTCGACCTTGGCGTGCTCGGCGGCCTCCTTCAGCCGCTGCATCGCCTGCGGATCCTGCGAGAGGTCGATCGCCTGCTCGCGGCGGAAGACATCGACGAGGTGGTTCATGACCTTCTGGTCAAAATCGTCGCCGCCGAGGAAGGTGTCGCCGTTGGTCGAGCGCACCTGGAAGGTGCCCTCGCCCAGCTCGAGGATCGAGATGTCGAACGTGCCGCCGCCGAGGTCGTAGACCGCGATGTAATGGTCGTCCTGCTTTTCCAGCCCGTAGGCGAGCGAGGCGGCGGTGGGCTCGTTGATGATCCGCAGCACGTTCAGCCCGGCGATCCGCCCGGCATCCTTGGTCGCGTTGCGCTGGCTGTCGTCGAAATAGGCGGGCACGGTGATCACCGCCTCGGAGACGGACTCGCCGAGGTAGGCCTCCGCGTCGGCCTTGAGCTTCTGTAGCACCATCGCGGAGACCTCGGGCGGGCTGTAGGCCTTGTCGCCCATCCGCACCCAGGCGTCGCCGTTGTCGGCCTTTTCCACGGTGTAGGGCAGCAGCGGGAGCGCGTTGTTCACGACCGGATCGTCGAAGCGGCGGCCCATCAGCCGCTTGACGCTGAAGACGGTGTTCTCCGGGTTGGTCACGGCCTGGCGCTTGGCGGCGGTGCCGACGAGGCGCTCGCCGGCCTTGCTGAGGGCGACGACGGACGGCGTGGTGCGGTTGCCCTCGGCGTTGGGGATCACAGTCGGCTCGCCGCCTTCCATGACGGCGACGACGGAGTTGGTGGTGCCGAGGTCGATGCCGATTACTCGCGACATGGTTCATCTCCTTCTGGGTGAGGGGCTGAGTTGGGTGCTGAGGTAGGGGTTTTGCCGCTGGCTGCGGCGGACACATCGGATTCGTCGGGCGGGCCCGCGCCGACCATGACCAGGCTGGCGCGGAGCACGCGCGAGCCGATCAGCCAGCCGCGACGGATTTCCGCCACGACTTCGTTCTTTGGGCCGGGCAGCTCGCCCATCGCTTCGTGAAAATCGTGATCGAACGGCTGCCCGGCGGCGGCGATCGGGCGAATTTCGTTGCGTTCGAGCAGGCCGAGCAGCTTCTGCTCGATCAGGCCGACGCCCTCGCGCAGGCCGTCTTCGCCGCCGGGTTCGGCTTCGAGCGCGCGGTGGAAGTCGTCGGCGAGATCGATCAGTGTCTCGAAGATGGCGCGCTGGCTGCGCTCCACGCGGTCGCGCACATCCTGCGCGCTGCGCCGCTTGAGGTTTTCGTAGTCCGCCTGAGCGCGTTGCCAGGCGGCCAGGCGCTGGGCCGATTCGGCGCGCAGCTGCGCAATTTCGGAGGCGTCGGCTTGCGCGTCCGACGGTTCGACCGCGCCCGCCTCGTCGGGCGTCGGCTCGTCGCGCAACGGTTCGTCGTGCGGAGCGCCGATCATGCCGCCCCGCCGTACACGGTGTCCATCATCTCCTGTAGCAGCGCGCTGTGGAAGCGAGCGGCGGCCACCGAGCGCGAGTAGTTCATCCGCGTGGGGCCGATGATCGCCACATAGCCGGCCCGCCCGTAAGCCGCGCCGTAGGGCGCGACCACCAGCGAGCAGTCCTGCAACAGGTCGGATGGGTTGTCCTCGCCGATCAGCACGCGCAGGCCGCCCGCTTCGAGCGCCGAGGATGGCACCAATTCGGTGATCGCCTGGCGGTCGACGAGGTCGATCAGCTGGAGCGAGCGTTCGGGCTCGGCGTGGAATTCGGGCTGGCCCACGACGCCGCCCAGACCGGCGATGCTGGCCGCGCCGGAGCGCTCCACATCGCGATCCAGCACCCGCGCGAGGGTGTCGAGCACGGCCTGCTCATCGGCGTCCGCCGCGGGCACGGTTCGCACGGTGTCGGCGTCGTGCCCGTTGACATCCGAGTTGAGCCGGTGCGCCATCGCGTCGAGCTGCTCAGGCGGGCAGGGCGCGGGCAGCGGGGTGAGCTGGCGGATCACCCGCGCCTCCTGCACCACGACGATCATCAGCGCGAGGAGGTCATTGAGGCTGATCAGCTCGAGCTGCCGCACGCGCAGGCGCTGCGGCTGCGGCGGCGCGACCACGGCCAGCAGCCCGAGCGAGCGGGCGAGCACATTGGCGGCCAACTCGGCCCACTCATCGACGGCCGGCGCGGCCTGGAAGAACTGGTGGCGGACGGTCGCCTGCTCGGCCACGCCCAGCTCGGCGTGACCCATCAGCGATTGGACGAAGTGGCGGTAGCCCCGGTTAGAAGGGACGCGCCCGGCCGAGGTGTGCGGGTGGGTCAAATAGCCCTCGCTCTCGAGCAGCCGCATCTCGTGTCGTATCGTGGCGGCGGAAGTGGGCAGCGCGTAGCGCTCAACGACATGCCGCGAGGCGACCGGCGTCGCCGTCTCGATGTAGTCCTGTATGACGATCTGCAGAATGCTCTCGCGGCGATCCGAAAGCGCCATCGCCGAGCTACCTGTTCGCTCATTCGCCTGCGGCAGGCTCGCTGGCACTCTCCCTCTGAGAGTGCCAACTACGCGATCTTACCAGCGCCGCCCTGCGGCGGCAAACGCGCCGGCGCGCGGCGTCCACCGCCTCTGCGCCGTCGACTGCATAGTCGACCACACGGAAAACAGGGCGGCCGCATGACGATGCAGCACGACGAGCAAAGTGAGCGGGGCGATCAGGGCCCGCGCCGGGTGGTGATCAGCGGCGTCGGCGCGATCACCGCGGCCGGGCCCACCGCGCCCGACCTCTGGCAGGCGCTGCTCGACGGGCGCGTCGCCGTCGGCCCGCTCGACGGCATGCCGCGCCCCGCGGCCGCTGGCGTCATTCGCGGCTACGACGGACCGGCCGGCGTCCCGCAGCACCTGCTCGAGCGGCTCAACCGCGCGGGGCGGCTGGCGCTCGACGCCGCGATCCAGGCCGTCGGCGACGCGCGGATTTCGTTTCACCAGGAGAACGCCTTTGCGGTCGCGGCGGTGACGGGCGCGGCGCATCCGCAGAGCGACGGAGCGGGCTGGGCGGCGCTCGGCGCGGGGCTGGCGGGCGCGACGATCGGCTTCAACGCGGCCGGGCCCAGCTTCACGATCAGCGCCGGCGGCGCATCGGGCGCGGCGGCGATCGCGCAGGCCGCGGCGCTGATTCGCAGCGGCACCGCGCGCGCGGCGATCGCGGTGGGCGCGGAAGCGCCGCTGACGCCCGAAGTCTGGGCGGCCTGGGAGCGCGCCGGCCTGCTCGATCCGGGCGCGGAGCCCGACGCGCAGCGCCCGTTTGACGCGCGGCGGCGGGGGATGGTGCTGGGCGAGGGCGCGGGGGCGCTGCTGCTCGAAGATCGCCAGCTGGCCGTGCAGCGCGGCGCGCGCATCTACGCCGAAATCGCCGGCGAAGCCCAAACCGGCGGCCCGCCCGGCGACGGCCAGCCGCCCACCGATGTGCAGGTAGCGCAGCGCGCCCTCGGCGACGCCATGCGCAAGGGCGGCGTCAGCCCCCAGGTCGTCGATGTGATCTTCGCCGCCGGCGCCGGCGCGCCCGCCGGCGACGCGAGAGAAACCGACATCCTCGAGCGCTCCTTCGGCGTCGGCATCCGCGATATGTATGTCACCGCCGTCTCCCCCTCAGTCGGCTACACCATCGGCGCAAGCGGCGCACTGAGCGCCGTCGCCGCCGCAATCTGCCTCGCCGAGGAAAAAATCCCGCCCCACGCTACCTGGAGCGAGCCAGACCCCGCCTGCAACCTCGATATCACCACCCGCGCGCGGACGGACCATGTCGTGGGCGCAGTAGTCGCCGCCTACGGCACACACGGCCAAAACGCGGCGCTGGCGCTGGTTCGGCATCGCGCCGCTCCCGGCGACGAACTGCCCCTCCTGCAATAGCCTAAAAGCCCCTCTGTCCCACCCGCGCTTGACGCAAGCCGAGTCGTCTGCCTAGCATCCTCACGCAGTGGCGGCGATATTCCGTCGCCGCGCGAGTTCGGAGGGTTGGGGAGCGCTATGCTAAAACGAACGTTCGTGCGGGGGGGGGGGGGGGGTAAAACTCTTCTCCTGACGCTAGCGCTCCTCACGCTGGCCGCGGCCGCCCTGGTCGCTCTCATCGCCGCCGATTTTTCCACCGCCCAAGCGCAGAATGACGATGAGGTCACCGGGCGCATCGTCGCGCGTCTGCTGGACGATGGCCGCGTCGAATTCGGTTGGCAGCCGACAGGCGGCGCGCGAGTGCTGCCGCGCCAGCGCTACTTCCCGACCGACGCGACGGTTGACCGCTGGCTAAGGAGCAGCCCGGTAGAGGTAGGCGGCGCGGAGATTGGCCGGATCAACGCGCGACTGTTGGACGACGGCCGGATCGAGTTCGCATTCACGCCGACCGACGGAGAGCGGATCGCGCCGCAAGCGCGCTACTTCCCGGCCGGCGCGCGGGTAGGCCGCTGGCTGAGGAGCACGGAGATCCCAATCAGCCCGCCTGCGACCGGCTACAGCGCTGTGAGCGCAGGCAACGACTACACATGCGCGATCCGCACGAGTGACAACGCGATCGCGTGCTGGGGATACAACGCCGAGGGACAGACCGACGCCCCGCCGGGCAGCTACAGCGCCGTCAGCGCGGGGGGCTCCCACACCTGCGCAATCCGCGGCTCAGGCGCGATCGCGTGCTGGGGACGCAACGTTGAGGGGCAGAGCGACGCCCCAGATGGCGAATTCACCGCCGTCAGCGCAGGTGCCGGACACACCTGCGCAATTCGCACGAGCAGCGGGGAGATCACGTGCTGGGGATGGGATGAGTACGGGCAGACCGATGCTCCGTCAGGCAAATTTACCATCGTCAGCGCAGGTGCCGGACACACCTGCGCAATTCGCAGGAGCAGCGGGGAGATCGCGTGCTGGGGACGCAACGTCTCGGGGCAGAGCGACGCCCCAGCGGGCAAGTTCACCGCTGTCAACGCAGGTGAATTCACCACCTGCGGCCTGCGCGAGAGCGGCGCGATCGAGTGCTGGGGAGAGAACATCAACGTCACCGAAAAGGACCATCCTTACTTCTTCGGGCAAATCGACGCTCCAGAGGATGGCAACTTCGCCACCGTCAGCGTCGGCAACCACCACGCCTGCGCAATCCGCGACACGGGCGCGATCGCGTGCTGGGGACAGAACATCGGGGAGATTCCAGATGGCGAATTCACTGCCGTCAGCGTCGGAACCGGGATCGAAGGCTTTGCCCCTGGTCACGCTTGCGCGATCCGCACCGACGGCGCGATCGAGTGCTGGGGAGACTACCGCGTGGGACAAATCGATCCCCCCACCGACTGAGCGCCGTCCAGGACCCGCCAACCGAAAGAGCCGCAGATGACCCATACCGCCCGTCGCGCCGCCGTCGTCGCACTCGCAGCGCTAGCCGCCATCGCCGCGATCATCGCCAGCGACTTCACCGTGCCTGTCAGCGCGCAGAGCGACGACGAGAGCGCCGGGCGCATCGTTGCGCGGCGGCTCGATGACGGCCGCGTCGAGTTCGGTTGGCAGCCCAGCGACGGCTCGCGCGTCTTGCCCACCCAGCGCTACTTCCCGACCGATGCGACCGTTGACCGCTGGTTGCGCAGCAGCCCCGTAGAGGTAAATGGCGCAGAGATCGGCCGGATCAACGCGCGGTTGTTGGAGGACGGACGGATCGAATTCGCGTTCACACCAACCGACGGGGAGCGGATCACCCCACAAGCGCGCTATTTCCCGGCCAACGCGCGGGTAGACCGCTGGTTGCGCAGCACCGAGATCACGATCGGCCCCACCCGCGCCGGCTACACCGCCGTCAGCGCAGGCCGCCATCACACCTGCGCGATCCGCGCGAGCGACAGCGCGATCGAGTGTTGGGGCAGCAACAGCTACGGACAGACCGACGCCCCGGAGGGCAGCTTTACCGCCGTCAGCGCCAAAAGCATCCACACCTGCGCGATCCGCGCGAGTGAGGAAATCGAATGCTGGGGAATCAGTGAAAGCAGCCAACACGACCCGGATTACAGCGGACAGACCGACGCCCCGGAGGGCAGCTACAGCGCCATCAGCGCAGGCGGGGCCACCTGCGCGATCCGCGCGAGCGACAGCGCGATCGAATGTTGGGGCGTCGGCTACTTCGGGGAGGCCGACGCCCCGGAGGGCAGCTATAGCGCGATCAGCGCAGGCAATGCCCACACCTGCGCGATCCGCGCGAGCGACAGCGCGATCGAGTGTTGGGGCAGCAACAGCAACGGGCAAACCGACGCCCCCGCTGGCGCGTACCGCGCCTTGAGCGCCGGCGGCCTTCACACCTGCGCGATCCGCGCGAGTGGGGAAATCTCGTGCTGGGGAAACAACGTGGGCTGGGGCGGCCAGTATGTAGGCCAGAGCGAGCCGCCACCGGGCGAGTTCCGCGCCATCGCCGCAGGCGGCACGCACAGCTGCGCGATCCGCGCGAGCGACAGCGCGATCGAGTGTTGGGGCAGCAACAGCAACGGACAGACCGACGCCCCCGCTGGCGCGTACCGCGCCTTGAGCGCCGGCAGCCTTCACACCTGCGCGATCCGCGAGGGCGACGCGCTTGAGTGCTGGGGAGACAGCGAGCACGGGCAGGCCACCCCGCCGACCGACTGAGCGACGCCCAAGACCAACCGAAAGAGCCGCCGATGACCCGCACTACCCTACGCAGCGCCGCCGTCGTCGCACTCGCAGCGCTAGCCGCCATCGCCGCGATCATCGCCGCCGACTTCGCGCCGCCCGCGAGCGCGCAGAGTGAGGAGAGCGCCGGGCGCATCGTTGCGCGCCGGCTCGATGATGGCCGCGTCGAATTCGGTTGGCAGCCCAGCGGTGGCTCGCGCGTCTTGCCCACCCAGCGCTACTTCCCGACCGACGCGACGGTTGACCGCTGGCTGCGCAGCAGTCCAGTGGAGGTGGACGGCGCGGAGATCGGCCGGATCAATGCTCGGCTGTTGGAGGACGGCCGGATTGAGTTCGCGTTCACTCCCACCGACGGGGAGCGCATCCTGACCGACGCGCGCTACTTCCCGAGCAGCGCCCGCCCCAACCGTTGGCTGCGCAGCACGGAAATCACGATCGGCACCGCTCCAAGCCCCTTTGTCGCCGTCAGCGCCGGCAACACCCACACCTGCGGCCTACGCGAGAACGGGAAGATCGAGTGCTGGGGGGACAACAGCAGCGGGAAGACCAACGCCCCGGAGGGCACATTCACCACCATCAGCTACGGCTACGACCACACCTGCGCAATCCATGAGAGCGACGGCGCGATTACGTGCTGGGGAGAGAACGACACCGGAGAGAGCATCGCCCCAAAGGGGAGCTACATCGCCGTCAGCGCTGGCAGCAGGCTCACTTGCGCGATCCGCGACACGGGGGAAACCAAATGCTGGGGAAACCCCACCGACGGGCAGACCGACGCTCCAGAGGGCAGCCACATTGCCGTCAGCGCCGGGCAATTTCACGCCTGCGCAATCGCCGAGACATTCGCGGGAGCAAACACCGCCCCCGATACGGGAGAGATCGAATGCTGGGGACTTAACGACGATGGAAAGACAAACGCACCGTCGGGCAGGTTCCGCACCGTCGCTGCCAGCGCAGCCTTGCAGTCTGGCTACACCTGTGCAATCCGAGAGAGCAGAGAGATCGCGTGCTGGGGAGGCAATATGTGGGGACAGACCGACTCCCCGGAGGGCATATTCACCGCCATGAGCGTCGGCAGCCACTTCAATTGCGGCCTACGCGAGAACGGGGAGATTGCGTGCTGGGGACGCAACGACTATGGGTACGGGCAGACCGACGCCCCAGCCGGCCGCTACACAGCCGTCAGCGCTGGCGACTACCTCGCCTGCGCAATCCGCGAGACAGGAGAGGTCGAGTGCTGGGGAAGCGATTACACCGGCCGCTTGCAGATACACAACCACGTCCCACAGGGAAGTTTCACTGCCGTCAGCGCCGGCAGCTCGCACGCCTGCGCGATCCGCGAGAGCGGAGAGATTGCGTGCTGGGGAAACAATCGCTACGGGCAGGCCACCCCGCCGACCAACTGAAGCGCCGCCGGTTGGTGGGGATGCGCGGGCGGGAGCGGGGGCTTGGTGCGCACCACGGCGAGATACCCGCGGCGAGCGCGGGTATGACGGATCTTTTCGCGCGGGTGTGGCGGAGGCAGGTGCGTGGGTGCGGCTTGGGTGGGCGACGGGCGACGAATTGCTGATTTTGCGATAGCGCGCAAGCCCCCCACCCGCCTACAGTCAGAGAGCGGCGGGGCGCGGAGCGAGCATGGATATCGCCTGGTACGGACACGCGGCGTTTCGGTTGCGCGGGCGCGAGGCCGCGGTGGTCTGCGACCCCTGCCCCGCCGAGAGCGGCTT
Source organism: Dehalococcoidia bacterium (assembly GCA_965203165.1). Taxonomy (GTDB): domain Bacteria; phylum Chloroflexota; class Dehalococcoidia; order Bin125; family Bin125; genus CATQGW01. Next base: position 1,646,637 of record OZ241849.1, on the reverse strand, counting down.
TCGGCTCAATCGGCCCAGCGCCGACATCGTGACGATCTCCAACGCGGCGGCCAACCACTCCTGGCACGAGGGCGTGGCGATTGAGTCGTCGGGCCTGCAGCGTCCGCTCGACGCGCCGGGCGAATACGAGGTCAAGCGGGTGCTGGCGACGGGCGTGCCCGCGCCGGGCCCGGCCGACCGCCGCAACGTGGCCTTCGTGATCACCATCGACAACATCATCGTGGCGCATCTCGGCGACCTGCGCGCGATGCCGCCCGCGCCCGCGCTGGAGGAGCTGCAGCGCGCCAATGTCTGCCTCCTCCCGATCGGCGGCGGCGAGCACCTCGATCCCGATCTGGCCGCCGAAATCGCCAACGAGATCGCCGCGCCGCTGATCGTGCCGATGCTCTATCAGCCCGAGGGCGAGGGTCCGCACACCGGGCTGGGCGCGCTGGCCCCGTTCCTGCGCGCGATGGGCGCCTCGGTCGAGCCGCCGTCGGACAACCACGTCAATATCACCGGCTCCAACCTGCCCTCTTCGCCCACCGTGCTGCCGCTGCTCGCCCGCGGCGCCTAGCGCCCCACCATTCCGCTCATTGGCGGCGCGAGTACCCTTGCAGCGGCGAGGAGGACGCGATGACCGAGCACTCTCAACCCGACCACGAGGTGATAATGCAGCGCAACCGCGCCGTGGCGATGCGCGACGGCGTGCGGCTGGCGACGGATGTCTATCTGCCGGCGCGGGACGGCGAGGCGCTGGCGGGGCCGTGGCCGACGCTGCTGACCCGGACGCCCTACGACAAAACAGCGTTCGCCGCCGAGGGCGACTGGTGGGCGCGGCGCGGCTACGCGCGGGTGATGCAGGATGTGCGCGGCCGCTTCGCCTCGGAAGGCGACTTCTACCTGCTCAAGAACGAGGCCGAGGACGGCTACGACACGATCGAGTGGCTGGCGGCGCAGCCCTGGTCCAACGGTCGGGTGGGCACGGTGGGCACCTCCTACATGGGCTGGGTGCAGTCGGCCGCGGCGACGCAGAATCCGCCCCATCTGGCGGCGATGTGGGTCAACCAGGGGGCGTTCAACGGGCTAACCTCGTCGCTGCGGCAGGGCGGCGCGCTCGAGCTGCGCTGGCTGGCCTGGGCCTTCTGGAACGCGCCCGTCTCGCCCGAAGCGGCGGCGGATCCGGCGCTCTACGCCGCGCTTGACCAGGCCGCGGTGGACCTGCGCGGCTGGCTCGATCGTCTGCCCTGGCGGCCGGGCGACACGCCGCTCTCGCTGACCAAGGACTACGAGCGCTGGGCGATCGACCTGCTCACGCTGGCGACGGAGGAGGACTGGCTCTGGCAGCTGCCGAGCATGAACTTCGAGCGCTTCGTCGAGCAGACGGCCGATGTGCCGACCGTCTACAGCGGCGGCTGGTACGACTCCTACACCCGCGCCACGACCGAGTCGTTCGCCGCGTTCACGGCGGCGAAATCGTCGCCGCAGTACCTGCTGATGGGCCCCTGGACGCACGGCGAGGCGACGCTGGATCGCTCCTGGTCGGGCGATGTGGATTTCGGGCCGACGGCGCCGACCAGCGGCAATCTGGCCGACAGCGTGGCGGAACTGCGCATGCAGTTTTTCGATCACACGCTGAAGGAGCTGGCGTCCGGCTGGGAGGATGCGCCGCCGGTGCGGATCTTTGTGATGGGCGGCGGCAGCGGACAGCGGATCGCGTCGGGGCGGCTCGATCACGGCGGCGCGTGGCGCAATGAGCCGACCTGGCCGCCGGCGCGGGTGGGCGAGCAGCGCTGGTACCTGCACGGCGACGGCTCGCTGCGCCGCGAGCAGCCCAAAGCGGGCGCGCCGCCCTCGCAGTACGAGTTCGACCCGCGCAAGCCGGTCCCCTCGATTTCGGCCAATGTGTCGTCGCTGCGCGAGTACGCGCCGCCGGATCCGACGCTCAAGGACGGCATCTGGCCGCCCACGCAGCGGGCGCGCGAGCTGATTCAGCCGGGCGGGGCGAATCAGCGCGAGCGCGCGGGGGTGATGGGCGCGCAGCCGCCCTATCTGCCCACCGCGGCGCGGCCCGATGTGCTCTCGTTCCGCTCGGAGCCGCTTGAACGCGATCTCGAGGTCACCGGCCCGATCACCGTCACGCTCTGGGTCTCCAGCGACGCGCGCGACACCGACTTCACCGCAATGCTGCTCGACTGCTATCCGCCGAGCGCGGACTACCCCGAGGGCTACGCGCTGCGGCTCACGGACAGCATTCAGCGTCTGCGCTTCCGCCGCGGCGCGCAGCGCGAGGAGCTGGTGCGCCCGGGCCAGGTGGTCGAAGTGCCGATCGAGCTCTACCCAACCAGCAACAGCTTCGCCAAAGGCCACCGCATCGGAATCGAGCTGAGCAGCTCCAACTACCCCCGCTTCGACGTAAACCCCAACACCGGCGAGCCAATCGGACGCCACACCCACACAGTGCCAGCCCGCAACAAAATCTGGCACGACGCCTCCCACCCCAGCCGAGTGGATCTGCCAGTCGTGGAGTAGCACGCGGCTGCGATCCGCTTGGGGCGTGGGTGTGGGGAGGGTGAGGGAGGCGGGGAGGGTGCTTGGTGCTCGGCACGGCGAGATACCCGCGGCGAGCGCGGGTATGACGGATCTAATTTTGCGCGGGTATGGCGGGATTGGGGCGTGGGTATGGCGAGGTGGGGTGCGGGTATGACGGAGGTGGGTGTGGGTGTGTGGTGGATGGAGCGAGCGGGTTAGGTGGGGCGGAGGCGTTTTGGGAGTGTGTCGCGGACCAGGCGGTAGGAGTCTTCGATCAGCTCTTCGAGCTCGTCGTTGGGCATGTCGCCGTTGAGGGTTACGGCGATCCAGTGCTGCTTGCTGAGGTAGGAGGGTTGGGCGACGGCGGCGTATTTTTCGTGCAGGAGCGGGACGAGTTCGGGGTCGACTTTGATGCTGATTGCGCCGTGCGGAGTTGCGGCGCTGCCGAGGAAGCAGAAGATTTTGCCGCGCTCGGCGGGGCCGACTTTGTAGACGATTTCGTCGGGGTGCCAGGGGCTGTCGGGCCAGGCGCCGGGCTGTGCGGCGCAGATCGCTTCGGCGTCGGCGCGTTGCATCAGTCGGTCTGGCCGGTGAGGAATTTGCGGGGAACTTCGCGCATCATCAGGTCGATCGTTTCCTGGGGGACGCCGTCGGCGAGCAGCGCGGGGAGCGCGACGGTGCTGAGGAAGAGGTAGCGGGTGGGTGTTTCGGGCGGGTGCAGACCGGGCGCGTAGTCGTGGCCCAGCATCAGCTTGTGGGCCCAGCCGCGGCGGATCAGTTCGGTCAGGGTGGCGTTGCGCTGCCGCCAGTCGGGGCGGGGCGCGAGGCCGGGGTAGCGGTCCATCGAGAGGTAGACGCCGGCGCGGAGCAGGTCTTCGAGGTAGTCGGCGTCGGTCGAGTCGGCGGAGTGGCCGATGCAGACGCGGTCCATGGGCGCGCCTTCGTGCTGGAAGATTTCGACCTGGCGGCGGCCGACCTCGAGCGGGGCCCAGTGGTGGGTGCTGATCGGGCAGCCGGTGCGCTTGAGTGTGCGCGCGGCGGCGCGCAGCACCAGTTCGGCCTCGGGCGTGACGCCTTCAGCGTCGTTGGCGACCTTGATCGCGCCGGCTTTGATCTCGGTGTCGCTGATGCCGACTTCGATTTCGCGGGTGAAAACATCGGCGATTTCATCGGGCGACTTGCTGTGGAACCAGCGGGGGATATCGCGCCAGAGGCCGGTGGCGCAGACGATGTTGAGGCCGGAGGCGCGGGAAACCTCGGCCATGAGCTCGACATCGCGCTGGAGGTCTGGGGTGCTGAGCTCGATCAGCGAGTCGACGCCGCCGGCTTTGGCTTCGCTCAGCTCGCGGATAGAGCGCTCGCGGATCGCTTCGCGGTCGACCAGCCAAGGGTAGTGGTTGGTCACCACCGCGGGCTGCATGGCGACATGCTCGTGGCTGAGGGTGAAGCCGAGTTGGTCGGCGTTGATCGGGCCGAGGACGGTTTCGATGGTGGGCATAGCGGGACGCTCAGGCTTCGGCGGCGGTGAGGTTTTCGAGGAATTCGCTGTTGGATTTGGTTCGGGCGAGGCGGTCGAGCAGGCGCTCGGTGGGTTCGGTGCTGTTGCCGCCGGAGCCGGCGAGGACGGACATCATGCGGCGGAGCAGCCAGACGCGCTGGAGTTCTTCGCCGGAGAGCAGCAGTTCTTCGCGGCGGGTGCTGCTGGCGGCGATGTCGATTGAGGGGTAGATGCGGCGCTCGGCGAGCTTGCGGTCGAGCCGCACTTCCCAGTTGCCGGTGCCTTTGAATTCTTCGAAGACGACGTCGTCGAGGCGGCTGCCGGTGTCGACCAGGCAGGTGGCGATGATCGTCATGCTGCCGCCTTCTTCGGCTTTGCGGGCGGAGCCGAAGAAGCGTTTGGGCGGGTAGAGGGCGACGGGGTCGATGCCGCCGGAGAGGGTGCGCCCGGTGGAGGGCATTTCGAGGTTGTAGGCGCGTGTGAGGCGGGTGATCGAGTCAAGCAGGATGACGACGTCGTGGCCCATTTCCATCAGCCGCTTGGCGCGTTCCATGCCCAGCTCGGCGACGCGGGTGTGATCTTCGACGGGTTCGTCGAAGGTGGAGGCGACAACCTCGCCTTGCACAGTGCGCTTCATCTCGGTGACTTCTTCGGGGCGCTCGCCGATCAGCACGACCATCAGGTGGACATCGGGGTGGTTGGTGGCGATGCCGTTGGCGATGGATTGGAGCAGCATCGTTTTGCCGGCCTTGGGCGGGGAGACGATCAGTCCGCGCTGGCCGCGGCCCATGGGTGCGACGAGGTCGATCACGCGGCCGGAGAGTTCGGTGGGGTCGTCGGTTTCGAGCTGGAATTTTTGGTGCGGGAAGACGGCCGTCAGGTCTTCGAAGCGTGCGCGTTGGCGTGCCTGCTCGGGCTCGACGCCGTTGACCAGCAGCACCTCGCGCAGGCCGTAGTATTTCTCGTTGCTGCGCGGCGGCCTGACGGAGCCGACCACGTAGTCGCCGGTGCGCAGGTCGTTGCGCCGCACGTGCGACTGGGCGATGTAGACATCGGTGGGCGCGGGCAGCAGGGACTCGCTGCGCAGGAAGCCGTAGGACTCGTCGACCACCTCGAGGATGCCGCCAGTCAGCGATGAGCCCTGCGCCTGTCCGGCGGCGGGCCGAAGATCGCCGCCCGTCGCCGGGCTTTGCTCTTCAGGGCTGGCAGGTTGGGGCTCGGCGGCCGGCCTGGTAGTTCGGGCCTTGCCGACGGATCGCCGAATGCGGCCGGTCGGCGCGGAGGCCTGCGCTTCGGGTGCGGGCGGCTCGACATCGTTGGCGGGCAGCGCGGCCTGCTCTTCGCCGGCGGCGTTGCGGATGCGCAGCAGGATGTCCTGCTTGCGCAGCGTGCTCAGCCCGCGGAGGCCCATTTCGCGGGCGTGCGCAAGCAGCTGCTCGCGGGTGTAGGACTCCAGATCGGCGATGGTGGTCGTGGTCGTCACAAACTGCCTCGATCGTCAGGGCTGCGGGCGGCGCAACGGTAGCGGCAGGCGCACGCAGAGGGTGTGGGGAGAACCGGCGCGGTCGATGCGCAACAGCGCGAGAGAGCGAACCCGCGGAACCAAGTAGCGATTGCAATCCTAAGCGACTCGCGCCAATGTCTGCAACCGCGCGCGCGGCGCGTGTAACGCGAATGTTAGCTGACCGACGCGCCGAGCTGCGCCTGGGCGCTGCGCCAGTCGGCGAGAAAGGCCTCGATGCCCTTGTCGGTCAGCGGGTGCTTGAGCATCTGCTCGATCACGGCGAAGGGCAGGGTGGCGATGTGGGCGCCGGCGAGCGCGCAGCGCGCGACATGCTGCGGACCGCGCAGGCTGGCGGCGATCACCTGGGTGGGCAGATGGTACTGGTCGAGCACCTGGACGACCTGCTCGACCAGTTCAACGCCGTCGTGGCCGATGTCGTCGAGCCGCCCGACGAAGGGGCTGACGTAGGCCGCGCCGGCGCGGGCGGCGAGCAGCGCCTGGTTGAGCGAGAAGATCAGCGTGGTGTTGACCTGAATGCCCTGCTCGCTGACGCGGCGGATTGCGCCGAGGCCGGCGGCGTCGATCGGGATTTTGACGACGACCTGCTCGTGCCAGGAGGCGAGCTCGGTGGCCTCGGCGACCAGCTCGTCTTCCGTGCGCGAGACGCACTCGGCGGAGATTGGGCCGTCGACCAGTTCGGCGATGCGCAGGATGCGCTCGCGGTAGCCGAGCGCGGCGCCGCGCTCGTGGGCGACGGCGCGGGCGTGGAGCGAGGGGTTGGTGGTGACGCCGTCGCAGACGCCCCAGGCGGCGGCCTGCTCGATTTCGTCGAGCCGTCCGCTGTCGAGGAAGATGCGCATGGTGGGTGCTCCTGTGGGTGGGGTTGGCTGGGCACTCGGTTCAGGGCTGCAGGGTGATCAGCGCGGCCTGGACGGGCAGCAGGATCAGCATCAATGCGGCAAAGGTTAGCGGGCCGCGATCGGCGAGGGCGTCTTCGAGTTCGGCGGAGATTTCGCCCGTTTTACGCGCCTGGAGGGAGAGCAGGCGGACGGGGCGCAGTCCGGCGAACATGCCGGGCACGGCCATGAAAAGGGCGAGCAGGTAGAGGATTTCGACGGCGAGCAGCCAGCCGGTTTCGACCGGGTCGACGTTTTCGGCGCGGATGCCCCAGATTGCGCCGATCACGCCGACGGCGATGATGCCGGGCAGCAGCAGGCGTGTGTGGGCGCGGTCGGCGCTGCCGAAGAGCACATCGCGCTCGACGGGGTCGTCGGCGCGCCAGGCGCGGCTGAGGGCGAGATTGAGGGCGAGCAGGCCGCCGGCGTAGATCAGGGCGGCAAGCGTGAGCAGGAAGCGGAAGAGGTCGTTTTCCGACACGTTGGGCGGCTCTCGGGCTACTCGGCTGCGGCCGGCGCGCCGGCCGGCGCGGCTGCGGTCTCGGCTGAGGTTGTAGGGCCGGCTGCGCCGCGCAGGGGGGCGGCCGCGGCGTCGAGCACGCTCTTGATGAAGCCGAGGAAGAGCGGGTGGGGGCGGCCGGGGCGGGAGCGCAGCTCGGGGTGGAACTGGGTGCCGAGCATGAAAGGGTGCCCGCGCACTTCGGCGATCTCGACCAGCGAGCCTTCGGGGGAGTCGCCGGAGGCGACCAGCCCGGCTTCTTCGAGTTCGGCGCGGTAGCGGGGGTTGAATTCCCAGCGGTGGCGGTGGCGTTCGAGCGTTGCCGCGTCGTCGTAGAGGGACCAGGCGAGCGTGCCGGGGCGGAGCAGGCAGGGGTAGCGGCCGAGGCGCATTGTGCCGCCCAGCTGGGTTACGTCGGCCTGTTCGTCGAGCAGCGCGATGACGGGGCGGTCGGTGTCCTGGTCGGCTTCGGTGGTGGCGGCGGTTTCCCAGCCGAGACGGGCGCGGGCGAAGGCGATGACCATGTTCTGCATGCCGCGGCAGAGGCCGAGGTAGGGCAGGTGCTGGCGGAGCGCGTAGCGGGCGACGCTGATTTCGCCCTCGACGCCGCGCTCGCCGAAGCCGCCGGGGACGATCACGCCTTCGACATCGGCCAGCGCGGCGGCGATTTCGGCCTCGTCGGCCTCGTCCAGCTGATCGGACTGGAGCCAGGCGATCTCGATTTCCGCGCCGCACTCGACGCCGGCGTGGATTAAGGCCTCGCGGACGGAGAGGTAGGAGTCGCGCAGTTCGACGTATTTGCCGACGATGGCGACGCGGCAGCGGCGCTCGGGGGAGTCGAGCCGGCGCACCCACCTGCGCCAGTCATCCAGGCCGCGCCCGCCGCGCGGATTGAGCGAGAGCCGCTTGAGCACCAGACCGGTGAGCCCGGCGTCCTCGAGGATTTCGGGGATGTGGTAGATGCTGTCGGCGGTGCGCAGGGGGATCACGGCTTCGGCGGGGACATCGCAGAAGAGGGCGAGCTTGGCGCGGATCTGCGCGTCGACATCGACATCGGTGCGGGCGAGGATTACGTCGGGCTGAATGCCCATCGAGCGCAGGGTGCGGACGGAGTGCTGGGTGGGCTTGGTTTTCACCTCGTCGGTGGCGTGGAGATAGAAGAGCGGGGTGACGTGGATTGCGAGGGTGCCGTCGGGCGGTTCTTCGTAGCGCATCTGGCGGATCGCTTCGAGGAAGGCTTGGCCTTCGATGTCGCCGACGGTGCCGCCGACCTCGACGATCAGGACATCGGCGTTGGAGCGCATGGCGAGTCCGCGGACGCGCTCCTTGATCACGTCGGTGACGTGGGGGACGGTCTGGATGGTGCCGCCGAGGTAGTCGCCCTTGCGCTCGCGCTCGATCACGGTGGCGGAGATTTGGCCCATGGTGACCGAGGATGCGCCGGTCAGGTCCTGGTCGAGGAAGCGCTCGTAGTGGCCGAGGTCGAGGTCGGTCTCCGCGCCGTCGTCGGTGACGAAGACTTCGCCGTGCTGGTAGGGCGACATGGTGCCGGGGTCGACGTTGAGGTAGGGGTCGAGCTTCTGGACGGTGACGCGCAGTCCGCGGCTGGTGAGCAGTTTGGCGAGGGAGGCGGTGGCGATGCCCTTGCCGACCGAGCTGATCACGCCGCCGGTGATGAAGATGTAGCGGGTCATGGGCGGTTCGCGCTCAACGCCGGCCGCCTTGCATGTTGACGAGCAGGTCGACGCGGTCGCCGTCGTTCAGGGCGTCGCCGTGCTGGGCCTGCTCGTTGTTGATCACCGCCGCGATCGCCTCCTGGTCCTGCTCGGAAAAGCCTTCGGCGTCGAGCAGGTCCTTGATCGTCAGCCCTTCGCGCCAGTCCACCTCGAAGTTGGGCTGCTTGGTTCTGGAGAGCGGAATCAGGGTCATGAAGAGTTTGACCTGCACTGCCACGGCTCATTGCCTTCCCGCGTCGGAGCTGACCGCGCCGAGTCTATCAATGCCCGATTCGAGTCATCACCGAGACAGCACATCGCGCAGGATGGCTGCGCCGGCGGCGCGCGCGCCGCGGGCGTTGACCGCGCCGCCCATGGGGTAGGGGAAGAGCGTGGCGAAGCGCGAGAGGGCCACGGCGATCGCCTGCGCGTCGGCGCTTTCTGGAGCGTCGGGCTGGAAGCCGCGCCAGAAGGCGGCGGCCTCGCCGCGGGCGGCGGCGAAGGCCTGGGCGGCGCGGGCGTGGCCCTGGGGGTCGAGCGGCGCGCCGCCGTCGAGCGCGGCGATCCAGCGGGCGAGCGCGTCGCGCGTCGCTGTTGCGCCGGCTGCTTGGGCGCGGCGCGCCGACGCGCCGATCGCCGGGGCGTCGGCGGGCGGGGCGGGGCGCAGGCGGATCAGCGCGAAGGGGGCGGCGGAGCGCAGCTCGTCGTAGGGCAGCCAGGGGCCGACCTGCTCGGTCATGGGGCCGTCGCGCCGCCAGGCGCGGCGCTGGTCGTCGTAGCCGACGATCAGTCCGAAGGCGGGGCCGAACGGATCGACGCCGGCGCGGGCGGCGACGATCGGGCGGCCGGCGGCGAGCTCGCGGCGCAGGCGGCGGCGCAGCAGCAGCCAGGACCAACGGCCGGGCGGCTGGCCGCTGCGGCGCGGATCGGCGTCGCCGCCGAGCGCGCGCAGCCCCGCGCGGAGCAGCGGCGGCAGCTCGAGCGGATCGGGGCGCGGCGCGAAATCCTCGGCGAAGGGGGGCGGCGCGAAGGCGGCGCCGGTGACGACTGAAACCGTTGCCGCGTCGGCCTCGCGGCCGATGCCGCGCAGCGCGCCGACGAGGCTGCCAACCAGCGGACTCCAGTTATAGTCATAGTGGGCGTCGACCAGCCGTTGATGCGCCACGCGCCTTCCTTCCACTCGAGAATCAGGGACGCAATGCCATCATCGCAGCCCGCCGCGCCGCCGCAGACGACCGTCAACCAGCTGAGCAACGGGCTGCGTGTCGCGGTGACGCCGGTGCCGCACTCGCAGGCGGCGACGCTGGCGGCCTACGTGGGGGTGGGCAGCCGCGACGAGGCGCGGCGCACGCTGGGGCTTTCGCACTATCTCGAGCACATGCTGTTCAAGGGGACGGAGCGGCGGCCGGAGCCGACGGCGATTTCGGCGGCGATTGAGGGCGCGGGCGGATCGCTGAATGCGTACACCACGCGGGAGTTGACGGCGTTCTGGAATCGCGTGCCCTACGACCGACTGCCGCTGGCGATGGATGTGTTGGCCGACAGCGTGCAGCATTCGCTGCTGGAGGAACGCGAGATCGAGCGGGAGCGCACGGTGATCTGCTCGGAGATTCGGCGGGCGCACGACCAGCCGGCGCAGCGCGCGGGGCAGCTGATCAGCGCGGCGTCGTACGGCGAGCAGCCGCTGTCCTGGGAGATCGCGGGGGATTTGGAGTCGGTCGGGGCGGTTTCGCGCGAGCATCTCGCCGAGCACATCGAGCGCTGGTACGGACCGCGGAACATCGTGCTCTCGGTGGCGGGGAATGTGGGCGTGGACGAGGTGATGCAGCTGGCGGAGCGGCACTGGGCGTCGGAGCCGGGCGAGTCCCGGCCGGCGCGGGCGGCGGCCGAGGGGGCGCTGGCGGAGGATCCGGTCAGCGTGGAGCAGCGGCCGATCGAGCAGTGCAATCTGGCGCTGGCGCTGCGCAGCGGCGCGCGGCTCGACCCGGATCGCTACGCGCTGGCGCTGCTCAACGAGGTGCTGGGGCGGGGGATGAGCAGCCGGCTGTTCCTCGAAGTGCGCGAGCGGCGCGGGCTGGCCTACTCGGTCGGTTCGCACACGGCGGCGTTCGACGACACGGGGCATCTGGGGATTGCGGCGGGGGTGACAGCGGAGCATGTGGTCGAGACGGTCGAGGTGGTTCTGGCTGAGCTCGAGCGGCTGGTGCGCGAGCCGGTCGGCGAGGAGGAGTTGGGGCGCGCGCGGGAGCACGCGGTGGGGTCGTTCCGGCTGTCGCTCGACGCGGCTTCGTCGTGGTGCCACCGGGCCGGGGGGATGCTGATTGCGAACGGGTTCATCGAGTCGGTGGACGAGGTGATCGCGGGCTACGAGGCGGTGACGGCGGGGGACATTCAGCGGGTGGCGTCGCGCGTGGTGCGGGGCGGCAATCTGGCGGCGGCGGTGGTGGGACCGTTCGAGGGCGAAGCGGAGCTGCGGGAGCTCGTGGCCGGCTTCGAGCCAGCGGCGTAGCGCGATGGACAGCGTGCGCGCGATCCTCATGCTGCCGGCCGAGTTCGCGCTCCCCCCGGTCGAGGCGTTGAGCTGCGCCGACGCGCTCATCGCGATCCCGCCCCACGACCCCGAGCGCATCGCCGCCCTGCTCGAACACTCGGCGCCGCTCTACCTCGCCGCCCCGCCGATTGAGAGCGGCGAGGCCTACCGCAGCCTCGCCGACGCGCTCCAGCCCGGCGTCTACGGCGTCGCCGCCCCCGCCGCCACCAGCCTTGACCAGCTGCGCTACCTCGAGAGCATCATCGAAGATATTGAGACGCGCGCCGGCATCCGCCCCGGCCTCACCGCCATGGGCCTGACCATGGACAGCCCTCAGGCGTTCGCGCTGATACCCGAAGCGCTGCGCACCCTGAGCAGCTCCGCCGGGCGCCTCACCTGGGTCGCCTGGAACCCACTCGCTCTCGCCCAACCGCTCGGCATCCCCGCCGATTCGCCGACGATCAGCCATGCCGCCGCCGCTGTCGTGCTCGCCGCCGCCGCCCACAATCTGCCCGCCGTCCAGTGGACCGACCTGCCCCTGAGCGGCGCCCAGATCGCATCCGCGCGGCAGCTCGGCTTCCGCGGCTTCGCCGTCCTCGACCCCACCGACCTGCCCCGCCTCGCCGACGCCTTCCCCATCCCGTCCCAGACTGAGTCCGAGGAACCAAACCCTGAGGAGGCGACATGACGACGACGGTGATGCGCAGCATGCTTTCGGTGCCCGGCATCCGCGAGCGGTTCATCGAGAAGGCGCGCGACGCGGCGGCGGATGTGCTCTGTTTCGACCTGGAGGACTCCGTCGCGTGGGACGACAAGCCGGCGGCGCGGCGGCTGTTGGCCGAAGCGCTGCCCGACTTTCCGGCGCGGGGACGGGGCGTCTTCGTGCGCACGAACGGTTACGACACGGGGCTGATCGAGCAGGAGCTGGATGCGCTGGTCGGGCCCTGGCTGCATGGGATCAATGTCTCGAAGGTCGAGTCGGCGCGGGACATCCAGCGGCTCGATGATTACCTGACGCTGCTGGAGCGGACGCGCGGACTGCCGGACGGGCACACGGCGATCGTCTCCTGGATTGAAAACGCCTCGGCGGTGGTTAATGCGTACGAAATTTGCACGGCGTCGCCGCGGCTGCGCGGCATCTGCGTGGGCGGCGAAGACTACGCGGTGAGCATCGGCGTGCGGCGCACAAAAGGGGGCGCGGAGCTGGCGCTGGCGCGCCAGACGGCGATCAACGCGGCGCACGCGGCGGGCATCATTCCGCTCGATACGCCGTGGACGGACCTGACGGATCCGGAGGGGTACGAGGACGAGTTGGAGCGGATGCGGGAGATCGGCTTTCGGGGGAAGTTTTGCATCCACCCGGACCAGCTCGGCCCGGCGAATCGGGTGTTTTCGCCGGCGGAGGCGGATATCGAGTGGGCGCGGCGGGTGGTCGAGGCGTACCGCGAGGGCGCGGCGCAGAATTTGGGCGCGGTGGCGCTGGATGGGCAGATGATCGACAAGCCGGTGCTGGAGCAGGCGGAGGCGATGCTGTCGTGGTCGGAGCAGATTGGGGCGATGGAGGCGGCGCGGTAGGGCTTCTACTCGGGGGGCGCCCGCCCTTCGCCGAGTCGGGGGAGCACCCGAATGTCAGACACCCTCACTACCAGATCGTTCACAAACTGGTAGGTGATCGTCAGTTCGCCCCACACCATCACGTACTCGTAGCGTTGATATCCGTGAACCCCGGAGGCGTCGGTGACGTACGGGTTGGCTTCTGTGGGGTCAGTTAGCAGAGACTCGATCGCCTCGTACAGATCGAGCAGCTGGTTAACGTTGAGGTCGCGCCGCCGGGCAAGCTGTGCCTTTTCTGAGTAGAACAGGTCGTAGCCGCGCGGCGGCTCTATCGCCATTTGCGTACCCGCCCCGCCTCAAGGTCGGCTCGGCCGCGCGCGACTTGACTCCTCAGGTCGTCGTCCTGCTCCAGATGCGCCAGGACGACGCTTCGATCAACGGGTTTGGGCGCCCGGCGCGCACCCCTGAGCTCGACGCGGAAGAAGTCTCGCATGGCGTCGTGTGATATCTCCGAGCTTTCCCCGCCGGTGAGCCATGCCTCGCGCCACGGCATTTCATCATGCGTCTGGTTTCGGAGATCCCAAGCGGTCATCCAGCCGAATCGCCGATACACCTGGTCCAGCAGGCGGGTGCGCCACGGTTCGATCTCCGCGTCGTGCGACGGCGCGGGAATCGGCTGAGAGCCGTAGCTCTTGTACTCATTCCAGAGAGCGCGAACCACCGGTCCGTGCTCCCACGCCTCGATTGGCTCGTCGAACATCGGCTCCGACATCAGCGCCAGACTGTAGCCCTGCGCGTAGTAGCAGAGCTTTTGCAGCTTGAGGTGTGTGACGACCGTGTTGTCTTCCTCCGCCAGGCGCAGCAGGTAGGCGGCGGCATCGAGTGCGCTGACCATTGTGTCGCTCCTCTCCACCGCCTCAGACAGACGGCAGTCCCAGTCTCGTTAACTATAGGTCGGTGCGGGGCGCGGGGTTGAGTCTGGCGGCGCCGCTGCGCTCGTAGGCGAGGTCGGCGACGAAGATGTGCTGCGAGGCGGCCTGGATGTCGCGCAGGAGTTGCTGCATGGGGTGCTCTTCGAAGTTCGCCGCGCCGCCCAGGCTGTGGTGCGCGAAACGCACGATTTCGACGCAGGTGTCGGTGACCCAGGCGACCATCCCGCGCAGTTTGGCGTCGTCGGCCGCGGTGATCGGTTCGCCTGCTTCGCGTTTGGCCATCGCCCATTCGAGCGTCTCGGTTGCGTGGGCGCGCGCGGCCTCCCAGCGGTGCGAGGCGATTCCGTAGTCGCGCTGAAATGCTCCGCGCTCGGCGATCGGGCCGGTCGCGCCGAAACGGGTGCGGGTTGCGGCGTCGCGCAGCAGCTCGAGAGCGCGCTGCGCCGCGCCGAGCGGCACGCCGGCGTGCCCCGGGCAGAGGAAGCTGATGGTGGGCACATCAAACCACGCCGATCCGCGCTGCGGATTGGGCCCGCCGAAGGGCAGCTCGAACGCTTCGGGGATGAATACGTCGCACATTCGGTAGTGCGAGCTGCCCGTGCCCTGCAGGCCCATCACGTGCCAGCTGTCCTCGATTTCGAGGGCGTCGGTCGAGGCGAGGACGGCGTGGACGCGCGGCGCGCCCGCTGCGGTGGTGAGCGGCTGTCCGCCGCGGTCGAGCTGGCGCGCGCCGGCCAGCACCCAGCCGCAGTGGCGGATGCCGCTGGCGAAGGACCAGCGGCCGTTGAGCCGCTGCCCGCCGTCGCAGCGGCGCGCTTCGCCTTCCGGGTTCGCAGTGCCCGCGACGCGCGGGTAGGAGGGTCCGAACACCGCGTCGAGCGCGTCGTCGGAGAGGTGGGCGGAGACCAGCCCGGTCGTCATGGACTGGATCATCGCGCACCAGCCGGCGGAGACATCGGCGCGGGCGAGCTCGGCGAAGACTTCCATCTGCGTGGCCGGGTGCAGCGCGTGGCCGCCGACCTCCCGAGCGCCGGAGAGGGCGAACATGCCGCTCTGCTCAAGCGCGTCGACCGAGGCGGAGGCGAGGGTGCGCAGGCGGATCGATTCGGCGGCGTGGTCTGCGAGGACGGTTTGGAGCGCCTGGGCGCGCTCGAGCCAGTCGCGCCGCTCTTTGCGCCGCAGCAAACTGATTCGGCTCATGGCGCACCTCCACCCGAGCGATCTGCGTGTTGCGCACAGGGTATTGAGCGGCGCTGAGGGATGCGCAATCGGCGGGCGACGGCAACGCCGGCCGCGACGGTACGATTGCATCAAGGGACTGAGGAGGCAACGGCGGAGGAGGGTGTCATGATGCCGCGGGTCGCTGCCCTTCTGCACTCCCGCCAACGGTGGTCGTCGCATTTGCTGGCGATCGGGATCGTCACCACGCTGGTGGGGTTGATTACGGCATTCGCCGGGGTCGGGCTGATTCTGCTGCTCTTCGCGCCGCTCTGGTTCATCTTCGCGGCGATTCTTCGGCCGACTCGTTGGCGCGTTGCGCTCGCCCTCTTCGTCTTGGGCTGCTGGGCCTTTGGCGCCTATCACGTGATCACCTAGAGCGCCTGCGTGGGCTGTGGCGGCTGCGGCTTGGATGCAGTCCTATAGGCCGGGGCGGACGGGGAGGTTGAGGGTGTGGCGGCCCAGGCGCTCGAAGGCGTTGTCGGAGACTACGACGTGCTGGGTGGCGGTCTGGATGTCGCGCAGGAGGCGCTGGAGCGGGTGGTCGAGGAAGACGGCGTCGCCGCCGGCGGCGCGGTGGGCGGCGCGGATGATCGATTCGGCGCTGCGGGTCGCCCAGGCGGCGGCGCTGCGCGCGGTGTCGTCCATTCGCACGGCGTCGGGCAGATCGCGCACGGGGGCGTCGGCGAGTTCGCGGAAGAGTTGCAGGCCGTGGTTGCGGATCGCGCGGACGCCGGCGACCAGCTCGCCGAGCTCGCGCTGGAACGTTTCGCGCTCGGCCAGCGGGGCGCGCGCGCCCAGGCGCACGCGGGTGGAGGCGATCGCTACGGCTTCTTCGACGGCGCGTTCGGCCAGGCCCAGCGCGATGCCGTAGGCGGCCGGGCAGAGAAAGGTCAGGGTCGGGCGCGCGACCCAGCCGCCGCCGCGCAGCACCGGCGCTTCCAGCGAGAGGCGCATTTCCTCGGGCACGAATTCGTCCTCCAGGCGGTAATGGCTGCTGCCGGTGCCGCGCATGCCGAGGACGTGCCAGGTGTCTTCGACGACGGCTTGCGCGCGGGGCGCGGCGACGGTGAGCAGCTCGGGCGGGCCGGTTTCGCTCTGGTCGGCGTCGGCAGCGTTGGGCAGCGCGGCCTGGGCGATCACCCAGTCCGCGTGGTGGATGCCCGAAGCCCAGCCCCAACGCCCGCTGATTCGCCAGCCGCCCTCGACGGGCTGCGCCCGGCCGCCCGGGAAGGGTTGGCCTGCCGTCACCGGCCAGCGCTCGCCGGCGAGGATTCGCTCCAGGCCGGCGTCGGGCAGGCGCGAGGTGAGCCAGGTCGACTCGTGCGCGCCGATCATCACGCACCAGCCGGTTGAGCCGTCGTGCGCGGTCAGCGCGGCGATCACCTCAAGGTGGCCGTCGGGGCCGAGGTTTGCTCCGCCGACCTCGGTCGGCGCGAAGATCGAGAACAGGTTGCGCTCGCGCAGGGCGTCGACGACGGCGGGCGCGAGGCGGCGCAGGCGCTCGTTCTGCTCCGCGTGCTCGCGCAGCGTCGGCCCGAGCGCTTCCACGGTTTCCAGCCACTGGACATAGGGGGCTTGCGCGCCGCTCATGAGGGACCTCCTCTCGACAGGGAACCTCAGACTATCCGCGCATACACTGGGGTGGGCACTGAGCCGGGCGAACAGCAGGAGGGCGGCCAATGGCGGCAGCGAGCGATGTGCGGGAGATCATCAGCGGCGACGGCGAGGCGGGCGTGCAGATCGTGCGCAATGTGCGGCGCTGGGTGGACGAGCAGGTGATTCCGCAGGCCGACGCGCTGGAGCACGCGGGCGAGTTTCCCAGCGCGATTCACCGCGACATGTGCGAGATGGGCATCTTCGGGATCACCTTCCCCGAGTCCTACGGCGGGCTGGGGCTGTCGTTCGAGACCTATTCGGCGGTGATCGAGGAGATTTCGCGCGGCTGGATGGGGCTGGCGGGGATCATCAACACGAACGTGATCGACGGCTGGATCATCGGCGAGCACGGCACGGAGGAGCAGAAGGAGCGCTTTCTGCCGGGGCTGGGTTCGGGCGAGTTGCAGGGCTGCTTCACGATCACCGAGCCCAACGCCGGCTCCGACGCGCAGGCGATCCGCACGACGGCGTCGCGCGACGGCGACGATTACCTGCTGAACGGCAACAAGTTGTTCGTGACCAACGGGGATCGCGGCGATGTCTATCTGGCGATGACCAAGACGGACCCCAGCGCGAATCCGCGGCATCGGGGGATTTCGGCCTTTCTGGTCGAGCGGGATACGCCGGGTTTCTCGGTCGCGCGGACGATCGACAAGCTGGGCTACAAAGGACCGGAGACCGCGGAGTTGTTTCTGGAGGACGCGCGGGTGCCGGCGGCGAATTTGCTGGGCGGCGCGGAGGGGCGCGGCTTTCAGCAGATGATCAGCGGGCTGGAGATCGGGCGGATCAACGTGGCGTCGCGCGCGACCGGAGTGGCGCAGGCGGCGTTCGACCACGCGATCGTCTACGCGCAGCAGCGCGAGACGATGGGGCGGCCGATCGCGGAGCATCAGGCGATTCAGCTGAAGCTGGCCGAGATGGCGACGAAGATTCGGGCGGCGCGGCTGCTGACGCGCGACGCCGCGCGCAAGAAGGACAGCGGCGAGCGCTCCGACCTCGACGTGGGGATGGCGAAACTGTTCGCTACCGAGGTCGCGTTGGAATGCACGCTGGAGTCGATGCGCGTACACGGCGGGGTGGGCTATACGAAAGAGTTGCCGATCGAGCGTTACTACCGCGACGCGCCGCTGATGGCGGTGGCGGAGGGCACCAACGAAATCCAGCGGCTGGTGATCGCGCGCCGGCTGCTCGAGCTGTACCGGGTCGACTGAGCGCGCATTCGCGCAGGGGAGGACGATCAATGCCGACGAAAGAACTGTTTGGCCGTTACCTCGACCAGTTCGAGGTGGGCGAGATCATCGAGCACTGGCCGGCGCGGACGGTAACCGAGGCGGACGACTTGATGTTCTGCATGCTGACGATGAACCACCATCCGCTGCATACCAATCTGGAGTACGCGGAGGACACGCAGTTCGGGCAGCGGGTGGTCTCGGGGCCGTTCGTCTATTCGCTGGTGTTCGGGATGACGGTGGCGGTGGTGAGCGGGAAGGCGATCGCGAATCTGGCGACGACGGAGCTGCGGCATACGGCGCCGGTCTTTCACGGGGACACGCTCTCGGCCCGCACGGAGGTGCGGGAGGTGCGGGAGTCGAATTCGCAGCCGGATCGGGGCATCGTGACGGTGCAAACGACGGCGCAGAATCAGCGCGGGGAGACGGTGCTGGAGTTCAGCCGCGCGGTGATGATTCCGAAGCGGCCGGAGGGCGGCGCATGATCGAGATCGAGTCGGGCGCGGATCTGGAACAGGCGGTGGCGCGCGTCGGCCGCGCGCTCGGCCTTGACGTGGAAACGCAGGTGGTGATGGGCGACCGCATCTGGGGTCCGCGCCGCTGTGTCGACGTCGTGTTTTCACATCCATCAAAGGCGTTAATGCTCGGTGTGGAATGCAGGTATCAAGCAGAGCCGAGCACCGACGAAGAGCGAATACCGTTACTCCTTCATGATATTGTGGCCTGGCCGATCAGCGGCATTGTTGTGCTGCATGGCGATGGCTTCTCGCCGGGATTCGAAACGTTCGCGCGTCGGTACGGCCATGTGGTCGATCTGGAAGATTTGGCAATGTGGCTTCGACTCCACTTTCACCTATCGCTCGACAGCGAGTGATAGATCTATCAGCATCGGCGATGCTGGCGATTTATCAACCTTCCGCACTGACGTCGATCGCATACGACGTCTACGCGCCTCTTTGTCGGCTGCCCTGCCCCGCACTCATGCCGAATCCGAGGCAGTGTTTCCGTCGCTTGTACCTTCCCACCAGTCCTCATCGAAGACTCGATGAATTTCCGCAGGAGGCTGTATGCCCGCATCGCTTAGTTCCATGAACATTCGGACCATCGCTCCTATCTCTCGCCCTCCCACCGAATCCGTCGCCATCCTGATGAACTCGGCTGCTGCTTCGGCCCGTTCCGGATCGTCTCCCAGCTGCCCAAGTCCGGAATTGCATCCCTGACAGAGCAAGCCGCGTATCCAGCCTGTTGTGTGATCGTGGTCGATCTCCAGCCTTCGCTGAGAGTTGTCACCGCCGCAAGTCCAACAGCTTCCTCCGTTCATTTGGAGGAGGAGGTTGAACTCCTCCTCTGAAAGCCCTCCACGATGCCCACCTTTGCGATACTGGACTTGACGCCCAAGCGCCTCGACTACGTACTTGCCCTTCGCACGGAGATGCATTGCCCCTGCGTGAATCGCCCTCGCATCGTCTTTGAAGTGACCGAGGGCACGATTACAGGGATCGCAGAGAAACCCGCGCACAGCAGCGCTCAGGTAGTAGAACGAGCGATGGTGATCATGGTCAGTCACCAAGCGGGCATCTTCGCGGCCGCAGATATCGCAGCCTTGTCGCAGCGCCTGGGCCCGCCAATGGTCCTCCTCAGAAAGGCCATACTCTCGCCTCAGTCGATTCACACGCCGCTGATGGCTGTGGGCAGACGCATTCCCCTCGCAAAACTGGGGGTTCGGCGATCCCTCCACATCGCCTTGCCTGAACAGGTTCAATTGGAGCGCTTTCTCGTCTGTATCCATCTGGAGTTTCTCCTTACCGGAAGCAGTTAGGTAGATCAGTCTATCACGTACCGGCAATATGGGGTCAAGTATTGCGCCACCCGCGACGAGGTTCGGCGGCGGTTAGCCCGCGTGGATTAGGTACTCGGCTACTGCGCCGCGGGCGGCGCCGTTGGAATTGATTGCGCGGGCGGCTTCTACTGTTTCTAGTTGGAAGCCGGTGTCCTGATAGAGCTGGGCGACATCGGGGTGGCCGGAGTTGGAGAGCAGCAGGGCGGCGCCGCGGGCGCGCAGCGACTTGGCCGTCGCTGCCAGGCGGGATTGCTCCGCGGGGCCGAAGTCGGCCGCGGTGTAGGCGGTGAAGCTGGCGGTTTGGCTGAGCGGAACGTAGGGCGGGTCGCAGTAGACGAAGTCGCCCGGCCCGGCGGCTTTGACGGCTTCGGCGAAATCGGCGGTGAGCAGCTCGACGCCCTGCAGCGCCCGGGAGGCGGCTTGCAGGCCGTCTTCGTCGCAGATGGCGGGATTCTTGTAACGCCCGTGGGGGACATTGAACCGGCCGCTGCCGTTGACGCGGTAGAGGCCGTTGAAGCAGGTTTTATTGAGGAAGATCAGACGGGCGGCGCGGCCGACGGGGCAGGTGGGTCGCTTGGCGCGGATTCGGTAGTAGTACACCCTGCGGGCGTCGGCGTCGGCCTTGATGTACTTGCGCCGGTGGACGGCGAGCGCGGCGATTAAGTCGTCGCTTTGGTCGCGCACCTGTTGGTAGGCGTTGATCAGTTCGGCGTTGCTGTCGGAGAGCACGGCGCGCTTGAAGCGCTGCTCGGCCTGGAGCGCGAAGAAGAGCGCGCCGCCGCCGAGGAACGGCTCGTAGTAGGTGTCGATGCGGCGCGGCGCGGCCACGCGCAGCTGCGGCAGCAGCTGGGTCTTGCCGCCCGCCCACTTGAGGAATGGTCTCGCCATTGCGGCAGTCTACCGATCGGCTTCGGCGCGCACGGCTGCGACCGCTTGCGCGATGGCGGCGTCGACTCGCTCGCAGAGCAGCGCGGGCCGGCGCTCGAACATGCCGCGCACCCAGGCGATTCGCCAGCGCTGCTCGGCGCTGAGGCGGTTGGCTTGCTCCGCCTCGGCGACTTCGTCCTCGTCCTCGATGACGGCGTCCTCGCCGGGGCGGATCAAGGCGTCGAGCAGCAGGTCGCGGTATTCGAGCACTTCGCCGTCGCAGCGGACGGCTTCGAGTGCGTCGAGTCGGTAGAGGCGGAGCGAGCCGTCGGGGCGGTGGATGCGGTAAGCGCCGTAGGAGCGCTGCGGCCACCAGACGCCCCATGAGGTGAAGCCGGCCGAGCCCTCGAAGGGCGGCGAGCCGTCGGAGACCCAGCGGCCCACGATCAGTTCCGGCGTGACCAGCCAGCGCTCGAGGGCGAACTCCTGCGCCGCGCCGTCGAGCGTGATCTTGCGCTCGGTCAGGCGCAGGGCGGGCGGCGGCGGCAGGGGCTCGCTGGCCGGCTCGGTGTGGGGCTCGCTCATGTGCGAAATGTAGCCTGCCTTGCGCGGCGATCGGCGTGTTAAGCTCACTGCGGGCGCTGTCTCACAGTGTGCGGCGGCGCTTCTGTCGAGCTGCCCGCGCGCCCACTGCACCCGACAGCCGCGCGCTGCCCCATTCGAGAGAGAGCCTGCGCATGCCGGCAGTGGTCGTGATCGGCGGTCAGTGGGGCGATGAGGGCAAGGGCCGCGTCGTCGATCTGCTGGCCCGCAAGGCGTCGATCGTGGTGCGCTACTCGGCCGGCAACAACGCCGGGCACACGATCGTCAACCGCATGGGCGAGTTCGCGCTGCACCTGGTGCCGGCGGGCATCTTCTACGCCGACAAGACATCGATCATCGGCAACGGGGTGGTGATCGATCCGGCCGTGCTGATCGACGAGATCACGAAGCTGGAGACGCGCGGGGTGAGCACCGAGCGGCTGCGCGTCTCGGATCGGGCGCACCTGATCATGCCCTGGCATCCGATCATCGATCACGCCGACGAGGCGATGCGCGGGGCGCAGGCCGTCGGCACGACCGGCAAGGGCGTGGGCCCGGCTTTCACGGACAAGGTGGCGCGCTGGGGCATCCGCATGAGCGAGCTGGCGGATCCGGAGGGTTTCGCCGAGCGGCTGCGGATGGTGTTGGACTACAAGAATCAGGTGCTGACCAAGCTCTACGATCTGCCGGCGCTGGATTTCGACGAGATTTTCGAGAGCTACCGCGGCTACTGGGCGCGACTCGCGCCGTATGTGACGGACACCAGCGCGATCTGCCAGGCCGCGCTGCACGACGGGCAGCGCATCCTGCTCGAGGGCGCGCAGGGCGCGCTGCTGGATCTGGACAGCGGGACCTACGACTACGTGACTTCGTCGGTGCCGACCTCAATGGCGGCGGGCGCGGCGATCGGGGCGGGCATCGCGCCGGCCGACATCGACCGGGTGATCGGCGTCTACAAGGCCTACCAGACGCGGGTGGGCAACGGACCGATGCCGACGGAGTTGCTCGGCGCGGAGGGCGATCGGCTGCGCGAGGCGGGGCACGAGTACGGCACGACGACGGGCCGTCCGCGGCGCTGCGGCTGGTTCGACAGCGTGGCGGCGCGCTACACGATTCGGCTCAACGGCTGCCAGAGCATCTCGCTGACGCGGCTCGACGTGCTGGACGATTTCGAGCTGCTCAAGGTCTGCGTGGCGTACATGGTCGACGGGCGGCGGGTGGACACGTTCCCCAGTTCGAGCGCCGCGGTGGCCTCGGCGCAGCCGGTCTACGAAGAGTTGCCGGGCTGGCAAACCGACACGAGCCACTGCCGCAATTTCGACGATCTGCCGAGCAACGCGCAGACCTACGTGCGGCGCATCGAGGAGTTGATCGGCGCGCCCGCGGCGCTGGTCAGCGTGGGCCCGGAGCGGGACCAGGCGATCATTGTGGACCCCATTCTTTAGGGACTGTTCGCGGTTTCGTGATTCCTCTCGGGCGGGAATGACAGAGGTGGGGGTGCGGGTGTGGGGGCGCGGGGCGCGGTGCTGGGCGCGGCGAGATACCCGCGGCGAGCGCGGGTATGACGGAGCTTGCTCGCGCGGGTATGACGGATCCTTTTCGCGCGGGTGTGACGGAGGTGGGCGTGCGGGTGTGGCGGGGGTGGGGGCGTGGGTATGACGGAAGGGATCCCTCAGATAGCCTTATTGATTGGGGGATTTCTGAATGTCGGAGACGGCGCTTTCGATTCTGATCTGGCTGCACGTGATTGGGGTCGCGGTGTGGCTGGGCGGGCAGGTGCTGACGGCGGCGGCGGTGATTCCGACGCTGCGCGCGGCCGGGGATCAGCAGTTCTGGCTCAGCGCGCTGGAGGGCTTCACGCGGCGCTTCGGGCGGATTGGGATTGCGGCGATGCTGATCATCGTGATCACCGGCGGGGCGATGGTCGACCCGCGGCTCGATCAGGCGGAAAACTTCTTCGGCGGGTCGTTTTCCGATGTGCGCTGGGGCGTCATCTTCGTGGTCAAGATGGCGCTCTGGGCGGCGATGATCGCGGTGATCGGGCTGCATCAGTTCGTCTTCGGACCGCGCCAGTTGGAGTTGGCGCGGGAGGCCGCGGCGGCCGGCGCCGCGGGCGACGACGACACGCTGCGGCGGGTGCGGCGGGCGACGATCGCGCTCTCCATCGTCGGGCTGCTGCTCACGCTGCTCGTGGCCGGCGCGGGCGCATTTCTGGGCAACCACAATTTCTCGATGAATCCCGTATGACCACGAACAGATTCGCGCTTGCGGCACTCCTCGCGCTGCTGGCCGCAGCGCTCGGCCTGGCCGCCGCGGGCGCCCAAACAAGCGGACAGACGGGCGGGCAGAGCGGCAGCGCCGAGGTGCGGATTGCGGCGCGCAAGGCGGCGGACGGCAGCGTCGAAATGTGCCTCGTCGTCGCCGATGAGAAAGAGCGGCGCTGCTCGGCCGCGCGCTACTTTCCCTACCCAAATCTGGCCGTCAACGAGTGGCGCGCTTCTTCCGCGGTGCAGGTCGGGCGCGCTGCGCTGAGCATCCGCGCGCGCCGCGCGCCCGGCGGCTGGGTCGAGCTGACTCTCGCCGCAGCGCTGGACGGCGAGACGCGGGTTTACCGGCCTGAGCGCCGTTTTCTCAACTGGGGCAGCGTTGTCGTCGATCGCTGGCTGCGCAGCACATCGGTCACCGTCGAGATCGGCGGCTGCGCGGGTGCGACGGGCCTCGCGGACCAGGTACCGCGCCTGCAACGCGGGCGGGCCGCGCCCGACTTCGCGCTCGAGCGCTTCGAAGGGGCTTGCGCCGTTTCGCTCTCCGAGCTGCGCGGCCGCACTGTGCTGCTAGTGTTCTGGTCGTCCTGGGACGGCGCCGGAAGCGAGCTGCTGGGGCGGCTCGATCGGCTCTGGCGGGCGCGCGGCGGCAACAGCGGCGACCTGGCCGTGCTCGCGATCAATGTCTACGACACGCGGGGCAAGGCGGCGAGCGCCTTCGTGCAGACGGGCGTCGGCTTCCCCGGCGCCATCGATGCGCAGGCTCAGGTCGCCCGGCACTACCGCATTGACGGCCTGCCCGAACTGCTGCTGATCGACTCTGCCGGGGTCTACCGCGAGCGGATCACGGGCGCGGCCGAGCTGTCGGTGATCACCGCCGCGATCGACCGCGCCGGCGGCGCATCGCGGTAGGGCGTGGGTGGTTGGGGTGTTCAGGAATCGTTCGGTTTTGTTCAGTCTGGTCCAGGGGTGTTCAGCCGGTTGGGGGGCGGAGTGGGCGGGTGAAGGGGTTGGGGCGTGGTCAGGTTTGGTAGGTCTTGGTAGGTGGCCGGGGTGGGTTCGGCGCTGTTCGGAGATTTTTCCTGATGCGCGGTTGGGGGCGCGGAGCTGTATCTGGTCGGGGTGGGTGGGCGCGGGTGTTCAATTTTGTTCGGGTTTGTTCGGTGTTGTTCGGCTGTGTTCGGCGGCTGGAGCCCCGGTTCGGGGCGCGGTGCCGGGCTCGGCGGGGTACCCGCGGCGGGGCGCGGGTATGACGGGAGAGGGTGTGCGGGTATGACGGATCTGGAGCGCGGGCGTAGCAGGTCGTTGCGTGGCGGTAGCGGAGTTTGTGGGAGGTGCGAACATGCCCTAAGCGTCGTCTTTTGGGGGGCGGGCCCATTCGGGGCGCTCCTGGTTGGGGGGTGGGGCGAAGGAGGTGTCGTCTTCGGGGGGGGTTGGGGGGGCGTTGTCGCTGGTTTTTTGGTCGGCGGCTACGGCGAAGCGGGCGGCTTGCTCGCCGGCGTCGGGGTGGGCGGCGACGGTGGCGGCGACGCGCTCGTCGACGGTGGGGGCGAAGTCAATGTGGTGGTCGGCGTTGGCGGCGACTTCGGCCTGGATGTCGGTGGGAAGTTCGGCGGCGAAGCGGGAGCGTTCGTCGCGGACGGTGTAGCGGAAGAGTTCTTGTTCGTCGGGTTCGAGGAGGCGTCCGTCGCGCATTTCTTCGACGCGGGGGACGAGTTCCATGACGGTGCGGTCGTGGGTGGTGGTGATGATGGTGACGCCTTCGTCGGCGACGAGGTCGTGGAGGAGGGTGAAGATGCTGACGGCGGTGCTGGAGTCGAGTTCGCCGGTGGGTTCGTCGGCGAGGATGAGTGCGGGGTTGTTGGCGAGTGCGCGGGCGATGGCGACGCGCTGTTGTTCGCCGCCGGAGAGTTCGTAGGGGCGGTGCCGGGCGCGTCCGGCGAGGCCGACTTGTTCGAGCAGTCGCTCGGCGCGTCGTCTTCGGTCGCGGATGCCTGCGCCGGCGATGCGGAGGGCGAGTTCGATGTTTTCGTAGGCGGAGAGGAGTGGGAGGAGGCCGAAGGATTGGAAGACGAAGCCGACGCGGTGTCGGCGGAGTTGGGTGAGTTGGGATTCGTTGTATTGGGTGATGTTTTCGCCGTCGATGAAGACTTGTCCGTCGGTGGGTTGGTCGAGGCCGGCGATCATGTTGAGGAGGGTGGTTTTGCCGGAGCCGGAGCGTCCGATGAGTGCGACGAATTCGCCGCGGCGGACCTGGAGGGAGGCGTCGCGGACGGCCCAGATGTCTTCGCTGCCGACGTGGAAGCGGCGGCTGACGCCGCGCACGTCGACGACGAGTTCGGCGCCGGGGGCGGCGGTGCTGCTGTTGGGGCGGTCGGCGGTGGCTGCGGTGTGTGCGGTGGTCATCGCGGGGGCGGTCCATCTTCGCTTTGCACGGGGGTGATGACGATGCGTCCGTCGCGCTGGTCGACGCGTGCGCGGCGGCCGAGGTCGACGGCTTCGAGCAGTGGTTTGGGGATTTGGAGGCGTCCTGCGCCGTCGACGACGGCGTATTCGTCGTGGACGACTTCGGAGATGTCGGTGCCTGGGTGTTCGATGCGTCGGACGGTTTCGGTGGCGATGGTGCCGTCGCGGATGGCGACGACGCGGTCGACGCGTGCGGCGATGGCGGGGTCGTGGGTGACGACGATGATGGTGAGGCCGAATTGGTTGGAGAGGTTGCGGAAGAGTTCGAAGATTTCTTCGGAGGTGTGGGTGTCGAGTTCGCCGGTGGGTTCGTCGGCGAGGAGGAGCGGGGGATCGTTGCTGAGGGCGACGCCGATGCTGACGCGCTGTTGCTCGCCGCCGGAGAGTTGGTCGGGGCGTTGGCGTCGTTTGTCGGTGAGGCCGACGGCTTCGAGCAGTTGGAGCGCGCGGGTGCGGGCGTGTTTTCTGGTGCGCCCGGCGAGGATCATGGGGACTTCGATGTTTTGCTGTGCGGAGAGGTAGGGGATGAGGTTGCGGCCGGTTTGCTGCCAGACGAAGCCGACTTCTTCGCGGCGGTAGTCGACGAGTGCTTCTTCGGAGAGTGCGAGGAGGTCGCGCTGGTTGACGAAGGCGGTGCCGGCGCTGGGGACGTCGAGCCCGGCGAGGACGTTGAGGAGGGTGGATTTGCCGGAGCCGGAGGCGCCGACGATGGCGAGCACTTCGCCGCGGGCGACGCTGAGGTCGAGTCCGCGGAGGGCGACGACTTCGAGGTCGGCGATTTTGTAGATTTTGAAGAGGTCGCGGCAGACGACGTGGTTGTCGCGGGGGTGTTGGTCGGGGCGGATTGGGGGTGTGGCGGCGTTGGTGGTCATGGGGCGGTCGGCTGAGTGTTGGGGTTCTTTCGGTTGGGGGGCGGGCGCGATCACGATACCGCGTGCGGGCGTCTCGCGCCCGCCGGGGGTCGGCTGGGGGGTCAGAAGGGGCCGGTGAGGAAGTCGGCGATGGCGTCGACGGCTTCGAGGGGGGTGAAGTCGTCGAGCCATTTGGCGGTGTGGAGGACGTATTCGTGGAAGACTTTGAGTGCGGTGAGGATGAGGAGCCAGCGCAGGGCGGTGGGTCGGTCGAGCGGTGGGGGGACGCCGTCGATTTTGCCGACCCAGCGGGCGGGCCAGTGGGGTCGGCTGGCGACGTAGAGGAACCAGAATTCGAAGATGTTGGGGAAGAAGATGAGGATTTCGCGTCCTGCGCCGGCGAGGAAGGCGAGGAAGCCGAGGAGGCGGTAGGCGAAGAGGGCGACGGCGATGCGTCGTTCGAGGCCTGTCCAGCGCCAGGCGACGATGAGGAAGAGGAGGATGTAGACCTGGTCGAGCCATTTGTCCCATTCTTGGTAGTTGGGGATGCCGCCGAGGTCGATGAGTTGCCGCCAGAAGAGGTCGGAGAGGTCGATGAAGACGGCGATGAGTCCGCCGAGGAAGGCCCAGCGGAGGACGGGGAGTGAGCCGGCGACGCGGATGAGTGCGATGAGGAGTGCTTCCATGGGGGGAGGGTAGGTGGTGGGGGATTGAGGCGGGCGCGATGGTTGGTGGACGATCGGTGCGTCCCACCCCCCACCTAGCCTCCCTCCTAAAAGGGGGGAGGGATGAATTGGGGAAGGGGGTGGTGGGGTGTGGGTGGGGGTCGCGGGGGTTCCTGCCTGCGCAGGAATGACGGGGGGCGCGGGGATGACGAGGAGGGGGGTGCGGGTTCCTGCCTGCGCAGGAATGACGAGGGGGCGCAGGGGTGGTGGGATGGGGGGTGTAGAATTTTTGGGTGGGAAGGAATGCTGGCGATGCCGACGATGGTTGGGGCGGGCGAACGTAGGCGCTCGTTTGAGGGGATCTATGAGGTGCCCGAGACGGCGCGGTACCTGCGCGCGGCGAGCCACGGCGAGCGCCTGTATCCGGCGGGCTCGGGCACTTTGATTCGCTGGATTCGGCGGGGGATCGCTTCGCAGGAGTTGATCGAGGTCGGTGGACGCGAGCTGCTGATTGGGTTTGAAGATGTGGTCTCGCTGCGGGTGATTGCGGCGCTCCGCGCGGCGGGAGTGGGTTGGCGGGAGATCGATCGGAGTGGGGCGTGGCTGCGGAGCGCGACGGGCGCGGAGCGGCCGTTCGCGACCGATTGGCTGTGGACGGGGCAGGGCGAGGTGTTCGCGGAGTGGGGTGAGCGGCTGGTGTCGGCGAGTCGCGGCGGGCAGTTGGCGCTGCGCTTGCTGCGCCGGTATCTAATTCCCGTTCACGGGCTGAGCTTCAGCGGGGAGACGCGGGCCGCGACTTCCTGGGAGCCGCTTGAGCGGGTGCTGCTCAGGCCGACGGTGCAATTTGGTTCGCCGTGCGTGAAGGGGACGCGAGTTCCGACGCGAACGGTTGCCGGGATGATCGAGGCCGGGGATTCGGCGGATTTCGTCGCCGCGGCGTTCGATCTTTCGGCGGATGAGGTGCAGGCGGCGTGTGACTGGGAAGCTCGTCTCCAGGCCGGATGAGCCGCTCTTGCTGCTTGACGAGTCGCTGACGCCGGCAGTGGCCGACGCGCTGTCGCTGGTCGGCTATCGCTTTGTGACATTGGCGGCGGCGTTCGGGCGGAAGGGCGTTGAGGATGCGGAGATCATTGAGTGGTGTCGGGCGCAGGATGCCGCGTGGGTGCATGCGGATGATCGCGCCCGCAAGGAGCATCGGGCGCTGCTGCAGCGAAGCGGGGTTCGGACGGTCTGGGTTTACCGCAAGCAGGGGCGGATGAGCAGTCGGGAGCAGTTGCGGATTCTGGCCTTCGTTTTGCCGCAGCTGCTCTGGAAATGGGAGGAACAGCCGCGCGTTCGGCATTATCGGGTGACGGCGGTGGATGCGTATGCGAAGCCGGGGTTGCGGGCGGTCAATCTATGACCGGTGGAGGTGCGGGCGGGGTTTGGCGCTGGGTAGGGCGAGATACCCGCGGCGGGCGCGGGTATGACGGGGTGGCGGGCGCGGAGGTGGCTAGGTGGCGGGTGCGGAGGTGGCGGAAGGGGGGCTGGGTGTGGCGGATCGGTTTTCTGGAGAGTTGGGCGCAGGACCGGTGGAGGCGCGGGCGGGGTTTGGCGCTGGGCAGGGCGAGATACCCGCGGCAAGCGCGGGTATGACGGGGTGGCGGGCGTGGGGGTATGGGCGCGAATTTTTAGGACTGTGGGGGGGGTTCTGCGGGGGCGACGGCCAGGGCGGCGCCGGCGGACTGTAGGTTGGCGGCGGCCTGCTCGGCGGGCGGGGGGTCGGGGTATTCGATGCGGGCGTGGTAGACGCCGCGCAGGGTGGATTTGAAGGACTCGCCGATTTCTTGCAGCTCGCGCATGGTGATGTCGCACTCGTGCAGCTGGCGCTCGCGGATGCGCTCGTCGATCACGCTGTCGACCAGCAGGCCGATGGTCTGGTCGTCGTGTTCGGGGCTGGCGCGGACGACGGCTTCGCAGGAGTCGGCCAGCATCACGATCGCGGTTTCGCGGGTCTGCGGAGGCGGGCCGGCGTAGGTGAATTCGGCCGGCTCGGCGCGCGGGTCGGCCATCACCGCCTTGCGGTAGAAGTAGGTCACGCGGCGGGTGCCGTGGTGCTCGGAGACGAAGGCGCGGATGCGTTCGGGCAGGCGGGCGGCGCGGGCCAGCGCCTCGCCGTAGCGCACGTGCTCGATGATCACCCGGGCGCTCTCGCGGGGGTCCAGCTGCTCGTGCGGGTTGGGGCCTTCGCTCTGGTTCTCGATGAACATGCCGGGGCTGTGCAGCTTGCCGATGTCGTGGTAGTACGCGCCGACGCGCACGAGCAGGGGGTTGGCGTTGATCTGGGCGGCCGCGCGCTCGCTGAGCGTGGCGACCAGCAGCGAGTGGTGGAAGGTGCCGGGCGCTTCTTCCTGGAGTCGGCGGAGCAGCGGGCGCTGGAGTTGGGCCAGCTCGATCAGCTGCATGCGGGTGGTGATGCCGAAGAGCCAGCCGAGCAGGGAGAACGCGCCGATCGTGATGACGGCGGTACCCACGGCGACGACGACTCCGGCCAGGCCGAGCCAGCCGATTTGCACGGTCTCGCGGGCCGGATCGAAGAGCCAGAAGACGAGCCCGGCGATGAAGGCGGCCAGGCCGGCGACGACGCCGGCGATGCCGAATTGGGTGAGCAGTTGCGCGCGGGTGGAGGCGAGCACGGCGGCCAGGGAGACGAGCAGGAAGACGACGACGGGTCGCACGGCCTGCGCGCCGTCGGGCGCGGCGGCGGCGTAGTCGGGCAGCACGACGGCGGCGACGCCGACGAGCATGGCGATCAGCACGCTGGCCATCAGGCCGAGCTCGACGCTGAGCAGCGCGGCGATCAGCAGCGGCCCGGCGGCGATCGGGATCATCAGGTCGACCGACTCGAATCTCCAGCCGGGCAGGGCGAACTCGAACCAGGCGCGGGCAGCGGCGACGGCGAGCACGATCAGGAAGCCGAGCAGGAGCATGCGTCGGTCGCTGGCGGCGGCGTCGGGGCGGGCGAGGAAGAGGTAGAGGCCGCAGGCGAGCGATGCGCCGACGCCGAGCAGGAGCATGGCGGCGAGCGGTTCGAGCGGGATGTGCGCGCCGCGCGGGGTGAGCTGGGCAAACGCTTCGGCGGCGGGCGCATCGACGGTGCCGCCGGCGGCGATGATCAGATCGTCTCGCATGTAGGCGACGCTGATCGGGGCGACGCCCAGCGCGGCGCGGTCGCGCGCGGCGGCGGTCGCGGCCGGGTCGGGCACGAGCGTGGCGCGCAGGTAGGCCGCGACGAGCTCTTCGACGACGGCGGCGTGGGAGACGGGCGTGTCGGCGTCCAGCAGCGGGGCGACCCGGCTGCGCATGAGCGGCAGCTCGTCGTCGCTGATGCTGAGTTCGAGCAGGTCGTCGAGCGCCGCGCGGGAGTCGCGCACGATTTCGCGGAAGCGGATTTCGCCCATCGCCAGCAGGGCCTCCTGGGTGCGCGCGTCAACGCGGCTGTCGACGATTTGCAGCGGCGTGTCGTCGACCTCTTCCTGTTCGAGCGCGGCGGCGGCTTCGGCGCGCGCGGCGCGGGCCGAGGCGAGTTGGTCGAGGTAGCTCTGCAGCGCGGCGAGTTGGGCGGGGCGAATGTCGGGGTCGTACATGAAGCGCGGCTCGACGTTGGCGCGGGCCTGCGCGCGGGCCTGCGCGGTGAGGTGCGCGCTGTCGAAACTGATCGCCGCGTTCGCCGTCCAGCTGCGGTCGGCGGTCTCGCCAAGTTCGGGGAAGCGCTCGCCGCCGCGAAAGGGGGTGAGGGCGAGGACGATGCCGATCGCCACGGCGATGCTGAAGACGCCGACGCGGAGCGGGGTGAAGTAGTGCTGTCGGGGCATGCGTTCCCAAGGCAGGGGCGCTCAGAGGGGTGCTTCGATCATACAGAGGGGTGGGGCGGAGGCGGTGGGCGGGTGCGGGGCTTGGTGCTGTGCGCGGCGAGATACCCGCGGCAAGCGCGGGTATGACGGAGACGGTTTTGGACAGGTGTGGCGGAGGGGGTTTGGGTGGGCGAGGTGGAGGGGGCCTAGTCGGCGAGGAGGTCGGAGACTACGGCGTTGACGGTTGCGCCGTCGGCTTGGCCGCGGAGTTGGGGCATGAGTTGGCCCATGACTTTGCCGCGGTCGGAGGGGCCGGATGCGCCGGTTTGCTGGATCGCTTCGCGGGCGGCGGCTTCGATTTCGGCGCGGGACATTTGCTGGGGGAGGTAGGCCTCGATCACGGCGATTTCGGCGCGCTCGACATCGGCCAGGTCGGAGCGGCCGGCCTGCTCGTATTGCTCGATGCTGTCCTGGCGTTGCTTGACCTGGCGCTGCAGGATGGCCTGGATGTCCTGCTCGGAGAGTTCGCCGCCGCGCTTTTCGATTTCGGCGTTTTTGATCGCGGCTTCGACGAGGCGGATGGTACCGCGGCGGGTCGCGTCGCGGGCGCGCATCGCGTCCTTGAGGTCGTCTCGCAGGCGTTCGCGCAGGCTGGGCATGGCTGCTGTTGCCGCCGTTCGCGGGGGCGGAGCTAGTCCGCGGAGGGCAGCACCTTGGGTTGCATCAGTTCCATCTCGCGCTCGTCGGCCTTGAGGTCGCAGTCGCCGGGCTTGATGCAGAGCACCTCGATGCCGGTCTGCTCGTCCTTGTAGCGCTTGCCGAGTTGTACTGCCACGGTTCGCCTCCCTGTCGCTGTCGTGTCGCTGTTGCGCGCTGTGGATTGCGCGGTTGGGGCGGCTACTTCTTTTCTTCGAGCGGGGTGTCGCCGCACTTGAGCTCGGCGTCGCCGCCGCGGGTGACGATGAACTCCGCGCCGCAGCTGGGGCAGAAGTAGCGCTTTCCGGTTTGGGCTGCCGCCATGGGGAATTTCCTCCTCGATCGGGCGCGTGCGGTCAGTGTACGCCACTACTGTAGGCCAGCGCCGCGCCCGCCGGCCTACGCGGCTCGGTGGGTCAGCTGTCGTCGGCGTGGAGCGAGGCGAGCCAGGCGTCGAGCTCTGCGCCGCCGAATTCGTGGACCTGGCCGCAGGTTTCGCTGGTCACCTGGGGCGGCGGGAGCGAGATCGGCAGGCCGGCCGCGAAGCGCTCTTCGGCCTCTTCGAGGTTGTCGCGGGCGTTGGCGAGGTCGGTGGCGACTTTGAGCCAGGCGCGCTGTTCGGCGACATCGCGTGCGACGCCGCCGGCGTCGGCGAGCCGGGCCAGGGCCGCGGCCGCCAGCTCGCTGTCGGCCGAGAGGCCGCTCGCGCTGGTCTCGATCACGTCGAGCACGAGCCGGGTGTAGAGGCGCTCGTAGTTGTCGAGCGCGGTCTGCGCCGCGTCGAGGTCGGCCTGTGCGAGGGTGAGGTCGTCTTCCTCAGCGCCTGCTTCGCTGAGCGCGTCGAGGTTGGTCCGGGCGTCGACGAGGGTGCTGCGCAGCAGCGCGAGTTGGGAGTCGGCGGCTTCGGCGTTGTTGACCGCGGCCTGGGCGGCTTCGAGGTCGTCGCTCCAGCCGCCGTCGCGCACCACCGCCTCGGCGGCTCCGAGCGCGATGTGCAGGTTCTCGATGGCGAGTTCGTCCTCGTGGATGGCGGCTTCGACGGCGACGTGCCAGGCGTTGCCGGCGTTGGTCGTGATCAGGGTGACCAGGTTGTCGATTTTGAAGTCGTCCAGCGAGCCGCCCTGGGAGAGCGCCCAGGGCGGCATGGGCGTGCCGTTGCGTCCGCAGGCGATGGTGAAGCGGAAGCGGTTTTGCAGGCTCTCGAATTGGCCGGCGTTTTCGGTGCGCCAGGCGAAGGTGTTGGCTGGCGTGTTGAGCACGGGGCCGATCAGCGCGCTGTTGCTGTCGGTGCCGCCGCCGTCGTTGCCGTGGCAGACGCGGCAGTTGCGGGCGAAGATGTGCGCGCCGCGCTCGGAGTCGCGCTCGAAGACCTCGCTGGCGGCCTCGGTGCGGCGGCCGTTGTCGAACCAGACGTAGGCGCCGAGCGATGCGACGGCCAGCACCAACAGCGCGACCATCGCCAGGATCTGCTTTTCGGTGTTCTGACCAGTCATGCTCGTCCGTCCGCTGGGTTAGGCGTAGGGGACCGTGCGCTGGGGGTTGTCTTCGCCGCCTTTGGCGATGCGCCCCGTGTCGACGGTCAGCGTTCCATCGGGGTTGGTGGTGATTTCCATGGTGTCCATGGGTCGGGGGGCGGGTCCGAAGACGCGGATGCCGGCGCGGGTGTAGGTGGAGCCGTGGCAGGGGCAGCGGAACCAGCCGGTCACGCCCTCGAAGGGGAAATCGGAGCGCCAGGGGATCGTGCAGCCGAGGTGGGGGCATTTCCACCAGAGCGCGAGCAGGCCCTGGTCGCCATCTGCGCCGAAGCCGGCGTGGGTGCCCTGCCCGGCGTTGAGGTGGGCGAGGTAGAACTTGCCGATCGGCACCGCGGCGGGGTCGGAGCCGGCGTCGGGCACGACGGAGGCGTCGACGGAGATTTTGCCGCCGAAGCCGGTCACGTTGCGGGGCCAGAAGTTGGAGAGGAACGCGCCGAGGCCGCCGGTCAGGCCGAAGGTGAAGAAGCCCCAGAAGCTGACGCGGAGCAGTTGGCGGCGAGTGATTTGTCCGGCGCGGGCGCGGCGGCGCTGCGCGCGGGTGACGATGGCGCGCTCGCCCTGCTGGTCGGGCACGACGCCGGCGCGCGCGCCCTCGGCGAGGTGCGGGGCGCGGGCGGGGCGCGAGCTGCCGGAGGGTTCGGCGGCGGCGGGCAGGCGCTGCTGCGGGCCGCCTTCGCCGGTGCGGCGCTCAGACACGGCGCACACTCGCTTTCCCGGAGGGCGTTGCGCTCGGCATCAACTTACTCCTCCAGCACCACGATGTCCCACGGCGGCTTGAGGTCCTGGCCCTGCCCGCGGAAGGCGGTGCCGACGATGGTGGTGGTCAGGTAGACGCCGATGAAGGCGCTGAAGATGAGCAGCGCGATGTCGCGCCGCGAGTGGATCCAGCCGAGCATCTTGCAGAAGAGCACGAACAGGATCGGCAGTCCGACCATCGTCGCCACGGGCACGAGCTGCTGCGAGAGGAAGGACGGGAAGTTGAGGTTGAGTAACCATGGATCGGTGGTGGTGCCGGGGATGCCGAGCGGGATCGCGCGCCAGTCGGCGAACATGGTGAACCCGCCGATCGTGAATTCGAGCGACTCCCAGGGGATGCCGGTGTCTAAGCCGCGCAGGTTTCTGAACCAGTCCAGCCCGCCGGGCCACTGGAAGTCGCTGTTCAGGCCGGTGCCGCGGATGATGTTCTCGGTCCAGATCACGTGCAGCGAGCCGTCGTAGATGATCAGCAGGCTGGTGATCATGACGGCGGCGGTGAAGCCGAAGACGGTCAGCCGCCCGGCGAACCGGGTGCCGAACCAGACGCCCTGCCCCTCGGTGTCGCGGTCCCAGTAGGGGATTGCGGCGAGCAGGACGAGCGCGATGGTGGGCACGATCACGCCGGCCCAGGCCGGCTCCATGTGCAGCAGCAGTTCCTGGAGGTTGAGGAAGTACCAGGGCGCTTTGGAGGGGTTGGGCGTGGTGTCGGGGTCGGCGCGGTTGAGCAGCGGCGCGTTGACCATCGCCGAGAGGACGAGCAGGGCGATCGAGAAGATCAGGGCGGAGATGAACTCGATGAAGACGAGGTCCGGCCAGACGAGGACCTCGGAGTCGCGCTCGCGGCGCGGGCGAACGCGGACGGCGGCGGCGGCGCGGCTGACCATCGGTCGCTCCTCCCGCCTTTACAGCGGCCGGGCGAGCCCGCCGTCGCGGCGGACGCGCCAGAAATGTACGGCCATGAAGATGGAGATGACCAGCGGCAGGCCGATCACGTGCAGGGTGTAGAAGCGGATCAGGGCGTTTGCGCCGACGGAGAAGCCGCCCAGCAGGAGGAATTTGCTCTCGTCGCCGAGCACGGGCGCGGAGCCGACCATCGTGGTGCCCACGGTGATCGCCCAGAAGGCCAGCTGGTCCCAGGGCAGCAGGTAGCCGGTGAAGGAGAGCAGCAGGGTGAGGATGAAGAGCACGACGCCGACGACCCAGTTGAACTCGCGGGGCGGCTTGTAGGCGCCGGTGTAGAAGACGCGCATCATGTGCAGCAGGACGAGGATGATCATGGCGTGGGCCATCCAGCGGTGCATGTTGCGCAGCAGCTGGCCAAAGCGCACGTTGGTCTCGAGCTCCTGGATGTCCTGATAGGCGCGCTCGACGGAGGGCACGTAGTAGAACATCAGCAGGACGCCGGTGACGGTGAGCCCCAGGAACATGAAGAAGGAGAGTCCGCCGAGGCAGTAGGTGTGGGTGATTTTGACGTGGGTGCGGTGGATGCGTGTGGGGTGGAGGTGGAGGAAGACGTTGGTGGCGACCGCGAGCATCTGGTTGCGGGGCGTGTTGGGGTAGCCGGTGCGGAAGATGGACTGCCAGACGTAGTTCTTGAAGAGCAGGTCGTAGAGCTGCTCGTTGAGCGACTTGCGTGGCGCGCGTTCGACTTCGGACATTCGGGGCCCTACCGCTCCCACCAGCGCCCGAGGATGACGAGCGCGCCGAAGCAGAAGAGCATGGTCAGCCCGACGAGCGGGAGCTCCATGATTTCCGATCGGAAGGGGATGGTGACGAGGGCGAACTCAAGCAGGTCCACGGTCGTCCTTTCGCTCCGCGCTCCGCCGCTGGTGCGCCGCGTGCATATCGTCGCACTCAAGCGGGCATGGGGCAAGCGCCCGCGCAAACGGAATGTACGAGTGCGCGCTGCGGTAGGTCAACGCCCACATCGCTTTATGCCCCGCTGATTTCCACACGCGGCCCCGCGCCGCGCCTGTGGACCTCGCCGATTGCCGCCGCGCCGTGAAGCTTGGCCAAGAGCTCGGCCTCGCGCTCGGGCGCGACGGCGGCGATCATTCCGACGCCCATGTTAAAGACACGCAACAGCTCCGCGTCGGCGATGCCGCCGCGCCGCCGGATCAGCTCGAAGATCGGCGGCTCGCGCCAGCTGCCGCGGCGCAGCGTCGCGCCGAGGCCGTCGGGCAGAATGCGCGCGAGATTGCCGGCGATGCCGCCGCCGGTGATGTGCGCGAGGCCCTTGACATTGTCCAGCACCGGGCGGAGGTCGGAGAGGTATTCGAGATGAGGGCGCAGCAGCGCGTCGGCGAGCGATTCGCCGTCGAGTTCGGGGGGCTGCGCGGCCAGGCGGGCGCGGCGCTCCGCGAGGCTGCCGTCGGCGGGCCGCAGCGCGAGCGCCTCGCGCGCCAGCGAGTAGCCGTTGGTGTGCAGGCCGTTGGCGGGCAGCGCGATCAGGCGGTCGCCCGCGGCGATCGTCGCGCCGTTGATCGCGCGCTTGCGGTCCACCACGCCGACGATCGTGCCGGCGAGGTCGAACTCGCCGGGCTGGTAGACATCGGGCATGTCGGCGGTTTCGCCGCCGAGCAGGGCGACGCCGGCGTCGCGGCAGGCGTCGGCGACGCC
The DNA here is from genome assembly GCA_965203165.1 of Dehalococcoidia bacterium. Taxonomy (GTDB): domain Bacteria; phylum Chloroflexota; class Dehalococcoidia; order Bin125; family Bin125; genus CATQGW01. The sequence goes on along the minus strand of OZ241849.1, from coordinate 1,609,918 downwards.
GGCGACGATCTGCGTCTTGCGCTGCTCGCTGAGCCCGTTGCCGGCGAGGTAGTCGAGGAAGAAGAGCGGCTCGGCGCCGGCGGTGAGGATGTCGTTGACGCAGTGGTTGACGAGGTCGCGCCCGACGCTGTCGAAGCGCTCGGCGAGGCCGGCGACGAGCACCTTGGTGCCCACGCCGTCGGTCGAGGCGACCAGCGCCGGGCGCTCCCGCCGGCTGAGGCCAGCGATGTCGAAGAGCCCGCTGAAGGCTCCGACCGCGCCCAGCTGCTCGGGCCGCCGGGCGCGCTCGGCCAGCTCGCGGTAGCGCTCGGTGAGCCGGTCGTTGGCGTCGACGTCCACGCCGACGGCACCGTAGCGAGGCGCGCTGCCGGGCGCGGCCGAGGCGGCGGAGGCGATGGGAGCGGTGGCGGCGTCGCTCATGGTTGGCGCCGCTCGGCGAGTTGGATCGGCGCGGCGATGGGCGCGCCGTTGCGCTCGAGGGCCAGCTTGTCCATCTCGAGCTGGACGGGGACGGGGTAGTCGCCGGTGAAGCAGGCGAGGCAGGACGGTTTGCCCAGTTCGACGGCGCGCAGCAGCCCCTCGATGCTGAGGTAGCCCAGCGAGTCCGCGCCGATGTGCCGGCGGATCTGCTCGACAGAATGTTGCGCGGCGATCAGCTCGGCGCGGGTCGCCATATCGACGCCGAAGAAGCAGGCGTGGCGGATCGGCGGCGCGGAGATGCGCATGTGGACTTCGGCCGCGCCGGCCTGGCGGAGCAGCTTGACGATTCGCGGCGTGGTGGTGCCGCGCACGATCGTGTCGTCGACCACGGCCACGCGGCGCCCGTTGAGCACGGACTTGAGCGGGTTGTACTTGAGGTGCGCGCCGAGGTCGCGGATGCGCTGGTCGGGTTCGATGAAGGTGCGCCCCACGTAGCGGTTCTTGACCAGCCCCTCGGAGTAGGGCAGGCCGGATTCGTTGGCGTAGCCGACGGCGTGCGCGGTGGCGGAGTCGGGCACGCCGATCACGATGTCGGCGTCGGCCGGGTGCTCGCGGGCGAGTTCGCGGCCCATCCGCTCGCGGGACTGGAAGGCGAGCCGTCCGTCGAGGAAGGAGTCGGGCCGCGCGAAGTAGATGTGCTCGAAGATGCAGCCGGCCGTGGGCCGCGGCTCGGCGACCTGGCGGCTGCGCAGGCCGTCGGAGTCGATCGTGACCAACTCGCCGGGATGCACATCGCGCACGTAGGTCGCGCCGATGTGGTCCAGCGCGCAGGTTTCGGAGGCGACGACGTAGCCGCCGTCGATCGCGCCGATGCAGAGCGGCCGCACGCCGAGCGGGTCGCGCGCGGCCATCAGGCGGTTGGGCGTGAGCAGGACGATCGAGTAGGCGGCTTCGATGCGGGTCATCAGCGCGGTGAAGCGCGATTCCCAATCGCCGTTCTGGTCGAGCAGGTAGCGCCCCAGGATTTCGGTGTCGGTGGAGGTCGAGAAGCTGTAGCCGCTCTCGGTCAGTTGGGCGCGGATTTCGGCGGCGTTGACGACGTTGCCGTTGTGCGCGATGCCCACGGGCCCGCCGTCGCGGGGGTCCTCGAGCAGGATCGGCTGGGAGTTGCGGAAGCGGCTGGAGCCGGTCGTCGAGTAGCGGGTGTGGCCGATCGCCGCGACGCCGTTGAGCGGGCCGAGCTGGTCCTCGGTGAAGACCTGCGAGACGAGCCCCATGCCGGTTTGCAGTTCGAGCTTCCGGCCGTCGGTGGCGCAGATGCCGGCGCTCTCCTGCCCGCGGTGCTGGAGCGCGTAGATGCCGTAGAAGGTCAGCCGCGCCACATCGACGGCCGGCGACCAGACGCCGAAGACGCCGCAAGCTTCGCGGGGCGAGTCGGCGAACGGAGGCATTTTCGCGCTCGCTTCGTGTGCGGCGGGACGCCAGGGGGAGTGTAGCGCAGCGGATGGTTGGGGCATCGGTTCAGGCTTCGGCGCGGCGGTGTTCGACCATCAGGCAGCGGTTTTCGACGGCGCGCAGGCCGGCCGCGCGGGCCCGCTCCAGTCCGGCCGGGTTGACGATGCCCAGCTGCAGCCAGACGGTCTCCGCGCCGGCCGCGATGGCGGCGTCGATCGGCTCGTCGGTCTGGTGCGAGCGGCGAAAGACGACCACGGTGTCGATCGGCTCGGAAACGTCGGAGAGTTGGGTGCGGACAGGCTCGCCGAGGATTTCGGCGTCGGCGTGCTGGGGATTGACGGGGAAGATGCGATAGCCGGCCTGCTGCATGTAGGCCGACACCCGGTGGCTGTCGCGCTCAGGGCGCGGGGAGAGTCCGATCACGGCGATGTTGCGCATGCGCGGGAGCGTCTCGGCCACGGCGCGATCGATCGCCGCCTCCCAGTCTTCGGCGGGGCTGTCTTGCTGCCGGTCTGTCTGAGTGGTCACCAGATCGGTCCTCGGATGGGCGCGCCGCTCAGGGCGGCGAACGCTTCGGCGACGTCCATGATGATGTCCAGCCCTTCTTCCTCGCGCTCGCGGGGCACGGTCAGTCCGCCCAGCGTATGCCGAGCGCCGCTCTTTTTGACCAGGATCAGCTGCCACTGCGCGACCTCCTGGGAAGGGAGTTGAACGTCGGCGCGGGTCACCGCGCGGCCTTCATCCTCGATCCGCAGCTCGCGGATTTTCCAGAACGGAATCAGCTCGTTGGAGCCGATTCCGAGCCCCAGAAAGCGCTGTTTGAGCGAGACGTTGTTGCCCGGCCCGCTGGCCACGATGCTCGCGCCCAGCAGGGCGTAGACCAGCGAAATGCCCGACAGCGGCAGCAGCAGCACGGAGACGAGCAGAATCACGGGCAGCGTCCAGAAGGGCAGGCTGTCGACGGAGGTGCCGACCAGCGCGAGCAGTCCGGCGGTGACGGCGACGCCGATGGCGGGCATCGCCGCCGCGGAGCGCGGCGGGCGAATCTCGATTCGCTCAGGGCTGATCGCGACCACGCGCCGGTGCAGGTAGAGCGTCCGCGCCGCAAGCGGGTCGGCGGACCGCTCGCGTTCAACATCGCTCCGCTGCGGATGGATCGCGTCGCTCACGGCGGCAGCGTATCAGCGCGGCGGATATGCTCGTGGCATGGATCGGACGCGGCTGACCGGGGCGATCGTGATGGGCGCGGTTGCGCTCGAACTGCTGGTGTTTCTGGTCGCGCTGTCGCGGCGCAGCTACGCGGCGGTGGCGATCCCCGCGGCGCTGCTGGTGATCATCATCTCAGCCCTGGCCTTCTGGACCGGCTGGACCCTGCTGACGGTGCAGGACGAGCTGGAGGGTCTGGAGTTTGCCGTAGAGCCGATCGACGACGTGTAGGGCGTGTCGGCGCTTTCGGGGTACCCGCGACGGGCGCGGGTATGACGATCTTGCTCGCGCGGGTCTGGCGGATCCTGTTGGTGCGGGTGTGGGAGTGCTGAGCTTTTAGGGAGGTGGACGTGCGGACACGCTTTAACCTGCCCCCGCACGCTTGCCTAGACTGCGGGCATGCTTGCGCCGCCGGTCCGATACGCGCGCACTGAAGACGGCGTAGCCATCGCCTACGCCGAGCAGGGCGACGGCCCGCCGCTGGTCGTCTCCACCGGCCCGATGGTGCCTTTGGACCTGGGCTGGAGCGAGACGGCGATCTGGGGCCGCCTCTCGGAGTCCTTCCGCGTGGTGCGCTTCGATCCGCGCGGCTGCGGCCTGTCGGACCGCGGCAATGTGCGCGGCTCGTTTCACGACGAGGCGCGCGACCTCGAGGCGGTGGTGGACGCGCTGGGCGCGCCGCAGGTCTCGCTGCTCGGCATCTACATCGGCACGCCGGCCGCGGTGATCAGCGTGTTGGATGAGCCCGAACGATTCAGCAACCTGATTTTGCACAGCCCGGTGCCGTCGGGCCCGCGCTCGGACTCGCCGGAGCACCGCGAGGAGCACGATCTCTCCGATGAGGTGGTCGAACACCTGCTGCGGCTGGGCTGGCGGCATCAGCGCGAGCCGGCGCGGCGCGCGCTGCTGACGCTGATCGCGCCGGACCTGGAGACGAGCACGCTGCGCGATCTGTCCGAAGCGATGTACCACTACGCGAGCGTCGAGCGCGTGCTCCAGGTGATGCCCGAGATGCGCTCGCTCGACTTCCTGCCGGAGCTGCACCGCATCCAGACGCCGACGATGATCTCGGTGACGCCCGAAGAGGGCGGGCGCGGAGTGGGACGGGACTGGGCGCAGGCAATTCCGCACGCGCAACTCGCGGTGCAGCGCAGCGACGCCTCGCTCTTGCGCCCGGGCGCGCCCTCGATCGAGGAGCTGGCGCAAACCGTCGATCGCTTCGTGCAGCGCGATCGCCGGCCCGGCGGCAGCGCGATCGAAGCGACGCGCACGATGATCTTCACGGACATCGAAGGCTCGACGGACCTGGTCGACCAGCTGGGCGACGCGGCGGCGCGTCGAATCGTGCGGCGGGTGGAGCAGCTGACGCGGGCCGCGCTGCGCGCCAAGGGCGGCGTGGAAGTCAAGACGATGGGCGACGGCTTCATGGCCTGGTTTCCGCTCGCCTCGGGCGCGCTCGACGCGGCAATCCAGATCGAGCGCTCGGTCGAGCGCGAGTTCGCCGACGAGGGGCGGACGATTCGGGTGCGGATTGGGGTCAACGCCGGCGAGCCGATCGAGGAGGCCAACGATCTGCACGGCGCGACGGTGACGCGGGCGGCGCGGATTATGAACGAAGCGTCGGGCAGCGAGATTCTGGTCTCGGATCTGGTGCGCGGGCTGGTGCAGGGACGCAGCTATCGTTTCGAGGATCGCGGCAAGCATCAGCTGCGCGGCTTCGAGGAGCCGGTGCGGCTCTTCGCGCTGGACTGGCGCAACGCCGCGGAGCAGAACGAGCAGACGGAAGCCGAAGGGAGCATCCGATGAGCACGATGACCAAGAAGGAGCGGGTCGCGGCGGCGGCGAGCGGCGAGCCGGTGGACCGCGCGCCCGCCTCGCTCTGGGGCCACAACTTCCTGCGCGAGTGGAGCAACGAGGAGCTGGTTGGCGAGACGATCGAGCAGTACGAGCGCTACGACTGGGATTTCATCAAGATCAACCCGCGCTGGTCGATGTTCCCCGAGGCCTGGGGCGCGGTCTACGAGCCGCCCAAGGAGCAGACCAACCAGACGCTGCTCCGCTCCGCGCTGGAGACGCTCGATCAGCTGGGCGCCGTGACATCGGTGCATGCCGAGCGCGGCGTGCTGGGCGAGCACGTCGAGTCGACCCGGCTGGTGGTCGAGGGCACGGGCGGCGAGGTCGACGTGATCCAGACCGTCTTCTCGCCGATGTCGGTGCTGGGCCTGATGTTCGGCCACCCGCGCGCGCTGAAGCAGGCGGCGGCGGAAGCGCCGGCGGCGGTGCATGGCGCGATCCGACGGATCACGACGACGATCATCGACTACAGCCGCGCCAACCTGAATGCCGGCGCGAGCGGCGTCTTCTACGCCCCGCTGCAATGGGCCAGCCGCGACAACGCCACGCCCGATTTCTACCGCGAGTTCGGGCGGCCCTACGACCTGCAGGTGCTCGACGCGATTGCCGACGCGCCGTTCAACGTGCTGCATGTCTGCCACACCAACAACATGGTGGCCGAGCTGCTCGACTATCCCGTCGCCGCGATCAACTGGGACGACCGCGACGCGACGAACGCCAGCCTGGCGGAGGTCTGGGCGAGCACGGAGACGGCCGTGATGGGCGGCGTGAGCCGCAGCGGGCTGGGCGAGCTGAACGCCGAGCAGGTCGAAGCGCAGGCGCGCGAGGCGGCCGGCGTGGGCGCGACGCGGGTGTTCGTGACCGGCGGCTGCTCGATTCCGCCGCACACCTCGCACGAGAATCGCGCGGCGGTGGCTGCCGCCGTGCGCGGCAGTTAGCCGGAGAGGACGCAATCATGGCGGAGCTTGAGGGCAAGGTCGCGTTGGTCACGGGCGGCGCGTCGGGAATCGGCCTGCGCGCGGCGCAGGTCTTCGCCGAAGCGGGCGCGAGCGTCGTGCTGGCCGATCGCGACGCCGACGGCGCAGCCGAGGCCGCGCGGCAGATCGGCTCCAACGCCGCCGCAATCGGCGGCGACGTGACCAACGAAGACGACGCGGCGGCGATGGTCGACGCCTGCGTGCAGCATTTCGGGCGGCTCGACATCGCCTTCAACAACGCCGGCATCGGCGGCTTCGCGCCGATTCAGGACTACGAGCTGGACGACTTCCGGCGCGTGATCGATGTCTGCCTCACGGGCGTCTTTCTCTGCATTAAGCACGAGGCGAAGCAGCTGATCGCGCAGGGCGGCGGCGGAAGCATCATCAACACCGCCAGCCTCAACGCAATGCAGGCGACCGAGGGGCTGTCGGCCTACTGCTCGGCCAAGGCGGGCGTGGCGATGCTGACCAAGGTGGCGGCGCTCGAGCTGGGCCGCCGCCAAATCCGCGTCAACGCGATCGGGCCGGGCCTGATCCGCACCCCGCTGACGCAAGGCCTGCGCGATGTCCCCGGCCTCGAAGAGGCATTCGTCAACGAAGCCCCAATCGGCCGCATCGGCGAGCCGCAAGACATCGCCCAGCTGGCGCTCTACCTGGCCAGCGACGCTTCGTCGCTCATGACCGGCCAAACCCTGTTCATCGACGGCGGCGCCAACATCAACCGCTACCCGCCGCTGTTCGACTTCTTCGGCGTGGGGCAGTAGCGGCAGTCCCCTCTGTCGCCCCCGCGCCTCCGTCGTTTCCGTGCAGGAATGGGGAAGGAGGCCGTGCGCGGCTCCGTGCAGAACGCAGCGAGATACCCGCGGCAAGCGCGGGTATGACGGATCCATTTTGCGCGGGCATGACGGATCCATTTTGTACAGGCATGACGGATCCGTTTTGCGCGGGTATGACGGATCCGTTTTGCGTGGGTATGACGGGTCTGACGCTGTGAGGGTATGGCGGGGGTCTGTGCGGGGCGCGGGGGGGGGGGGGTGGTTTGGCGAGGGAGGTGGAGGCGGGTGCGGGGCTTGGTGCTGTGGGCGGCGGAATACCCGCGGCAAGCGCGGGTATGACGGATCCGTTTTGCGGCGGGTATAACGGGTCTGACGTTGCGTGGGTGGGGCGGGTCTGCTGTTGCGTGGTCGGGGCGGGTCTGCTGTTGCGCGGCTACTTGTTGAGCGGACAGAGGGCGGCCAGCTTTGGGGCGGCGATGCGGCAGGCCAGCGCGACGCCGGCGATGATCAGGAACCAGGGCCAGTAGAGCTCCTGGTAGCCGAACGGATCCGCGCCCACGCCGCTGATCTCAAAGGCGTACTCGACCCAGAGCGTCAGCACGATGAAGAGCCCGGTCATCACGTTCAGCGGACTCATCAGCGGGCCGCCCAGTCCGCGGCCCACGATCGCGCGGGCGATCACCGCGAAGCCGACTATCGCCACGCCCCAGACGAGCGGCGGCTCGGGGAAGGCCGCGTTGAACTTCCAAGTGGCGACCAGCATCCAGTAGTAAGGGAAGAGCAGGACGAGCAGCCAGATGTTGAGCGGGTTGGTGAGGTAGGGCGCGGCCAGGCGGGAGGCGATCAGGATGGCGTAGAGAACGAGCGTGAAAGGCCAGAAGATCGCCTGCTCGAGAAAGGTCGCGCCCACGCTGGTGAAGGCGTAGAGCACCTGGATCAGGATGATCCCGCCGACCGAGAGGAAGATGAAGAGGTTCTCGGGGTCCGTCGGCCCGCCCGCCAGGCGGCGCATCGTCAGCGCGCGGCAGATCAGCAGCAGCGTGATCAGCATCGCCGTCCAGAGCAGCCCCGTGCCGCCCGGATTGCCGCCCAACTCCATCCCCGTCTGGAGCAGGAAGATCGGCGCGAGCGCGATGATGATCGTGCGCCAGCCGGTGTCGTCCCAGAGCTGTCGGGCCAGGTCGGTCATCGGGGTTGCTCCTCTCGGGCTGAGGCGCTGAGCCGGGGCGAAAGCCAATGCGCGCCAAGCCGCGCGATCAGCGCGGTCCCGATGAAGAGCAGCTGCCAGGGCCAGGCAAGCGGCTCTTCAGCAAAGTCGCGCCCGCCGCCCGCAAAGTACATCCCGATCTCGACCCAGAGGATGCCGATGATGGTGAAGAGCGCGGTGAGGTTGAGCGGGTTGACCACGGAGCCGCCGAAGCCGCGCCCCACGATGCCGCGCGCGATCAGCGCGAGCCCGACCAGAGCCACCACCCAGCGAACGTAGCCGGCCGAGGGCGGCACCGAGCTGCCGGCCAGCCAGTCGGCCGTTTCGAGCCAGAACATCAGGAAGACGAAAAGCGCCACGAAGGTGTTGGCCGGGCGGCTGATTAGCGGCGCGAGCAGCCGTGCCGCGACCAGATTGAAGAACGCGATGCAGATGTAGGGCCAGTAGATCGCCTGCGTGGCCAGCCAGGCGTCGGCCCCGCTGAAGGCGGCGATCGCCTCCGACATGGGGTCGGCGATGGTGAACAGCAGCACCGTCATGTTCGCCGGATGGCGCAGGTCGCCGGCGAACGAGCGCGAGGCGATCAGCCGGCTGATCAGCACCAGCGAGACTTCCATCGCCACCCAGAGCACGGCGTCCTCAGTGCCGGGCGTCTTCGCCCAGTAGTGGCCGGCTTCGAGCCAGAAGATCAGGAAGCCGGCGATGATCACCGTGCGCCAGCCGACATCGCTCCAAAGCTCCCGCAGCGCGGCGGCCGGTTCCTGGCGGTAGCGTGCAAGCTGCGACACGGCTCACTCCCCCACTGCGATGTAATCGCACTCTAGGCGAGCCAAGCGCATAAATTGTGAGCGCGGCGAAAATCGGAAGGTCGGATCCAACGGACACGAGGAGCGAATCATGGGCGCACTGGACGGCAAGGCGGCGCTGGTCACGGGCGCGGCTTCGGGAATCGGGCTGGCGGCGGCCCAGCTCTTCGCGGCCGAGGGCGCGAGGGTCGCGCTCGCCGATCGCGACGCCGACGGCGCGGCCGAGGCGGCGCGAGAGCTCGGCGGCGAGGCGTTTTCGGTCGGCGTAGACGTGCGCAACGAAGACCAGGTGGCGGCGATGGTCGCGGCCTGCGCCGAGCGCTTCGGCCGGCTCGACATCGCCTTCAACAACGCCGGGATCGCCGGAACGGCGGCGCTCCAGGACTACCCGCTGGCGGACTTCCAGCGAATCGTCGACGTCTGCCTGACGGGCGTCTTCCTCTGCCTGAAGCACGAGGCGCAGCAGCTGATCGCGCAGGGCCAGGGCGGCTCGCTGATCAACACCGCGAGCATCAACGCGACGCAGGCCACCGCCGGACTGGCGGCCTACTGCGCGGCCAAGGCCGGCGTGGTGATGCTGACCAAAGTCTCGGCGCTCGAGCTCGGCCGGCACGGCATCCGGGTCAACGCGATCGGCCCGGGCCACACCAAGACGCCCATGACGACTCGGGCGCGAACCGTGCCGGGCTTCGACGAGGCGATGATCGGCGCAACGCCGCTGGGCCGCCTGGGCGAGCCGCAGGACATCGCCAACCTGGCCCTCTACCTGGCCAGCGACGCCAGCCAGTGGGTCTCCGGCCAGGTCTTCTACGCCGACGGCGGCATCACGGTCAACCAGCTGCCGCCGGGCTTCGATCCGCTGGCGGCGTTCGCGGCGCGGTGAGGGGCGGCGGAGCGGGGCTGCGAGTCTCTATCATCGCGCCCAGGTAATCCGGCGCGCCAGTCGCGCCAGTCTCGGCAAGCGCGAGAGGACGAAACGATGCGCGAATTCTCAGGCAAGACGGCGGTGGTGACCGGCGCGGCTTCAGGCATGGGGCTGGCGTTCGCGCGGCGCTTCGCGGCCGAGGGGATGAATGTGGTGCTGGCGGACATTGAGGAGGAGGCGCTCGAGGCGCAGGTGCGTCAGCTGGAGCAGGAGGAACGCACCGTGCTCGGGGTGGTCGTGAACACGATGCGCCGCGAGGCGTTGGAGGAGCTGCGCGACCGGACGATCGCGGAGTACGGCAACATCCACATCCTGTGCAACAACGCGGGCGTGACCAGCCGCGAGGATGCCGGGCTGGGGGCGGGCAACGGCGGGCTGGCGGTCTGGGAGGTGCCCGACAGCACCTGGGACTGGGTGATGGGGGTGAACTTCTGGGGCGTGCTCTACGGCTTGCAGGTCTTCATGCCGCACATGCACGGGCACGGCGAGGAGGGGCACATCGTCAACACGGCGTCGGTGGCGGGGCTGATTCCGGGCGGAAGCGCGTACAGCGTGAGCAAGCACGGGGTGCTGACGCTGACGGAAGGTCTGCACGGACAGCTGAAGCTGCTCAACTCGAAGATCGGCGCGTCGGTGCTCTGCCCGGGCTTCGTGAACACCAAGATCGCGGAGGCGGAGCGCAATCGTCCGGCGGAGTTCGGCGAGAAGCTGACGGACATGTCGGACGAGCAGACGCAGGCGGTGGCGGCGATTCTGGGCAGCGGGATGGATCCGGCGGATGTGGCGGAGCTGGTTTTCAACTCGATTGTGGAGGAGCGCTGCTACATCCTGCCGCACGCCGGCTGGGACGAGGTGGTGCGCAGCCGCGTGGAGCACATCATCGGGCGGGAAACGCCTGTGACGGTCGATTTCGAGGACCTGGTCAGCCGCCGCGCGGCGGGGGAGAATGTGTAGGGCGTGACGGAGTGTGGGCGTGGGGATGGGAGGCAGTTGCGGGGCTTGGGTGTAGAGCTCGGCGAGATACCCGCGGCGAGCGCGGGTATGACGGATTTTCTCGCGCGGGTATGACAGATCTTGGAGTACGGGCGTGGTGGATTTTTGGTGCGGGCGTGGCGGATTTGTGGGTGTGGGTGTGGGAGGCAGTTGCGGGGCTTGGGTGTAGAGCTCGGTGAGATACCCGCGGCGAGCGCGGGTATGACGGATTTTCTCGCGCGGGTATGACGGATTTTTTGGTGCGGGTGTGGCGGAGTTGGGGGTGTGGGTGTGACGGAGTGTGGGCGTGGGGATGGGAGGCAGTTGCGGGGCTTGGGTGTAGAGCTCGGCGAGATACCCGCGGCGAGCGCGGGTATGACGGATTTTCTCGCGCGGGTATGACGGATTTTTTGGTGCGGGTGTGGCGGAGTTGGGGGTGTGGGTGTGACGGAGCTGGGGGCGTGGGTGTGACGGAGCTGGGGGCGTGGGTGTGACGGAGCTGGGGGCGTGGGTGTGACGGAGCTCTGAAGTGTGGACGGGTCCTGGATGGTGCGGCCTCAGCCCTCGTTGCCGGCGGTTAGCTGCTGGGCGAACTCGGCCCGGCCGGCGCGCTCCTTCTCCGTCTTCTCCAGCACCGTCTCTGGAATCCAGAACGGCAAATCGGTGTCCGCCCGGCTCGGCGCGAGCAGATCGTCCAGATCCATGACCAGCTCCCGCCGGTCGTACTTGGTCTGCTCGTGGCCCTCCCAGAGCGGCAGCATGGCGATCGCGTCGAAGGGGCAGACCTCGACGCAGATGTTGCAGCGCATGCAGCGGCCGAAATCGATGTAGAAGTCCTTGATCACCGACTTGTGGTTGCTCGTCCCTGCCGCGTGCGCCGGGTTCTTTTGCAGCGTGGTGCTCATGCAGTCGACCGGGCAGGCGGCGGCGCACTTGCCGCAGCCGGTGCAGTTGGCCTCGTCGAGATCGTGATTCCAGATCAGGTAGGGGAAGGTGCGCGCGCGCTTGGGCAGCTGCTTCTTCTCGTAGGGGTAGTGAACCGTGACGGGGCCGCGCCGCACGACCTGAGCACCGCGACTGAGGACCTTCAACACACCGCGCATTGCGCCGACCTTCCGCTGCCTTCACAGGATAGCTTAGAGACGCATTTGCGGAACCTCGGCGGGGACCGCCAGCGCCGCGCCGCTGGCGGCGACCACCTCCGCGGGGCTGACGCCCGGCGCCGTCTCGCGCAGCGTCAGGCCGCCCGCGCCCACGTCGATCACGGCGAGATCGGTGATGATCACGTCCACGCAGCGCGGAGCGGTGAGCGGATATTCGCACTCGGCGACGATGCGCGGCGCGCCCTCGCGGGTGCGGTGAGCCATGGCGATGATCAATTTGCGCGCGCCCACGGCGAGGTCCATCGCGCCGCCCACGCTGCCGCCGCCGCGCTCGGGCACGTACCAGTTGGCGAGGTCGCCGCGCGCCGAAACCTGTAGACCGCCGAGCACCGCGACGTCGATGTGCCCCCCGCGAATCATCGCGAAGGAGGCCGCGGTGTCGAAGAAGCTCGCGCCCGGCACGAGATCGACCGGCTGCCCGCCGGCGTTGATCAGATCGGGGTCGTAGTCGGCCTCGCTCACGCCGGCGTAGCCGAGAATGCCGTTTTCGGCCTGGAAGAGGATTTGGTCGGCGGGATCGACGAAGCCCGCGACAAGTGTGGGCAGGCCGATGCCGAGGTTGACCACGCTGCGCGGCGGCAGTTCGCGCGCGACGCGCAGGGCGATCAACTCGCGGGTCAGACCGGCCATCTCAGCTCTCCCAGCGCACCGGAATCGGCGCGCAGGCGACGACGCGGTCGACGAAGACGGCAGGCGTGCCGACGCGCTCGGGCGGAATCTGGCCGGGCTCGACGATCTGCTCGACTTCGGCGACGACGAGGTCGGCGGCGCTGGCCATGACCGGGTTGAAGTTGAGCCCGGCGAGGCGGTATTCGAGGTTGCCCAGCGTGTCGGCGCGGGCGGCCTTGAGCAGCGCCGCGTCGGCGCGCAGCGGACGTTCGAGCAGCCACTCCTCGCCGTCAATCTCGATGATCTGCTTGCCCTGGGCAACGATGGTGCCGAGCCCGGTGCGGGTGAGGATGCCGCCCAGTCCGGCGCCGCCGGCGCGAATGCGCTCGATCAGCGTGCCCTGCGGGACAAGCTCAAGCTCCACCTGGCCGTCGCGGTACTGCCGCTCGAAGCGGCTGCTGCGCGACCCGGAGGCGCGGATCGCGAAGGTGGCGATCACCCGCGCCAGCTGGCGCTGCTCGCAGAGTTCGTCGAGCAGGTCGCCCAGGCCGATGTTGTTGGCGACCGCGGTCAGCCCGGTCGGCCCGCTGCGGACCAGCGCGCGAATCAGGTTCGAGGGCGAGCCGGCGGAGATGAAGCCGCCGAACATCACGGTTGCGCCGTCGGCAATCCCGGCCACCGCATCATCGGGCGTCTCGACAACCTGCGCAGGCATGGCCGGATCGTAGCGGGCGCGCATTGGATATCCTGTAGCCCGGCGGGGGACGCCGCCAGCAGAGGAGAGCCGCCATGCCCGCACCGCTTGAGGGAATCAAGGTCGTCGATTTCACGCGCTACCAGAACGGACCGCACGCCACGGCGATGCTGGCCGACATGGGCGCGGACGTGCTGAAGGTGGAGATGCCGGGCAACGGCGATCCGGGCCGTCAGCTGGGCGTGGGCGCGGACGGCTTCTGCTCCTACTTCGAGAGCCTCAACCGCGGCAAGCGCAGCATGACGCTCGATCTGCGCGCCGAGGGCGCGCTGGAGATCGTGTACAAGCTGGTCGCCGAGGCCGATGTGCTGGCGGAGAACTTCCGGCCGGGCTATCTCGACTCGATCGGGCTGGGCTACGAAGAGCTGCGGAAGGTGAATCCCCAGCTGATCTACGCGACCAACTCGGGCTTCGGGCCCAACGGCGAATGGGCGACGCGCGGCTCGTTCGACGTGGTGGCGCAGGGAATGTCGGGCGCGATGGTCGCGCTGGGCGGCGGCCCTGGCGAGCGGCCCTACACGGCGCCCTGGGGGCTGGCCGATCAGACCGGCTCGATCGTCTTCGCCTACGGAATCATGACGGCCCTGTTCGCGCGCGCGCAGTACGGCGTGGGGCAGAAGATCGACGTATCCCAGCTGGGCGCAATGCTGACGCTCCAGGCGCTCTCGCTCCAGGCCTTCCTGCACAGCAACACGCAGCCGATCCTGAAGCCCGGCCGCGCGTTCAGCGCGACCTTCGCCTGGTATCAGGCCGGCGACGACGAGTGGTTCACGATGGGCCTGCTCGACCCCAAATCCTGGCCCGCTCTCTGCCAGGCGATCGAACGCCCCGACCTGCTGGACGACGAGCGTACCGTCGATCCGTTCACCCGCCGCGATAACGAGGAATGGCTGCGCGGCGAACTCGAGCAGGTCTTCCGCGCCCGCACGCGCGACCAGTGGCTGGAGCGCCTGATCGCCGCGCGAATTCCCTGCGGCCCAATCTACGACTACGAGCAGGTCGCTACAGACGATCACTTCTGGATCAACGGCTACCTACAGGAGGTGCCGCACCCCTATTTCGAGAACCACCGCGTAGTAGGGGTGCCGGTAGCGTTCTCCGAAACGCCCACGCAGGTGCAATCAGCAGCGCCGGAGTTGGGCATGAATACCGAGGAGGTCCTGCTAAACCTCGGTTACAACTGGCCCGACATCGAGCGCCTGCACGACGCCGGCGTTACATCAGTAAAGCCCCAAGGCTCAGCCGCCGCCGGCGATTAGGGGCGTGAGCGCGACGGCCGCTCAATTCCCTCGTAGGCAGTAGGGCGGGGGCGAATGCGCGTGACGCGGATGATCCGCTCGGCTTCGTCGAGCTCGAAGACAATCCGCAAGCGGTTGACGCGCACGGTCCACGTGTTTTGGACGCCCTCGAGCCGCTTGACGTTTGGCCGGTCTGTGCCCTCGTTCAACTTGCGGAGTTCTTGTTTGATCTCGCGCTTCGGACGCGGGCTGAGCGAGCGACGCTCTGCCTCGGCTGCATCGGTGAGGACGACGCGATAACGCCGTGGCATGGGGTTGTCAGTACGTGCGGTACGGCGGGAACATGTGGAGCGCGTCGGGGAACTCCGCTATGACGCGGCGCAGGAACGCAATGCCCTCCGGCGAGTCCGGCGGGATGTCGTACACGTGTTGCTCCCAGTTGGGGAATTCCTCGTCGAGGCGGCGGAAGAACTCGGTAAGCTCGGGGTCGTTTTCGGCGTCCCACTGCTCGATCTCCTCGAGCGTGACGAACTTGCCTTCGGCGAGGCGCTCAGCGGAGACGCGCGCGTCTTCCGCATCCTCCTCGGGCGTGGAGTCGTCGTCGTACTCCATCTCCGTGCGAATCCACTCGGCGAGCTTCTGATTGCCAGCGGCGAGCGCCAGGTCAATCCGCTGCTGGCGGTCAATCTCGCGCAGCTGCTCGCGCGTCATCGTGTCCTCAGTCACCATGCGGCTCCTCGCCCTCGTGGGTCGGCTGATGCCATCGTAGACGGAAACGAGAGGCGGTGGAGCGTTTAGCGCGGCGGCCGCTCAATTCCCTCGTAGGCCGTAGGGCGAGGGCGAATGCGCGTGACGCGGATGGTGCGCTCGGCTTCGTCGAGCTCGAAGACAATCCGCAAGCGGTTGACGCGCACGCGCCACGTGTTGGGGACATCTTCGAGCGGGGCAGTGTCCGGGGCACTCGTTCCGTAGAGGCGCAATGCGCGGAGCGCCGCCTTGACCTCGCGCCGCGGTAGTGGGCTGAGCGCGCGATACTCTTTCCGCGCCGGCTCAGTGCGGATAATCCGGTAGGGCTGCGGCATGGGCGTCAGCGGCAGGACGGGAAGATGTGCAGCGCCTCCGGGAACTCGGCCCTGAGCCTGTCAAAGAAGGCGACGCTCTCCGGGGAGTCTAGGGGAATGCGGTACATATACCTCTCCCAGCCAGTGAACTCCTCATCAAGTCGGCGGAAGAATTCGGCGTCTTCCGGGAACTCTTCATCCACCTGGCGGTCCCACTCCTCCTCGGAGATGAACTTGCCTTCAGCGATGCGCTCAGCAGAGATGCGCGCGTCTTCGGCGTCCTCTTCGGGCGTGGAGTCGTCGTCGTACTCCATCTCCGTGCGAATCCACTCAGCGAGCTTCTGGTTGCCGGCGGCGAGCGCCAGGTTGATCCGCTGTTGGCGGTCGATTTCGCGCAGCTGCTCGCGGGTCAGCTTGTCCTCGGTGACCATGCGGTTCCTCGCCCTCGTGGTGCGGCTGATGCCATCGTAGAGGAAACCAGAGGCGGCTGTGGCTTAGCGCGGCGGCCGCTCAATTCCCTCGTAGGCGCTGGGGCGGGGGCGAATGCGCGTGACGCGGATGGTGCGCGCGGCTTCGTCGAGCTCGAAGACGATCCGCAAGCGGTTCACGCGGGCGGCCCACATGTTGGCGACACCCTCGAGCCGCTTGACGTTTGGCCGGTCTGTGCCCTCGTTCAGCTTGCGGAGTTCTTGTTTGATCTCGCGCTTCGGACGCGGGCTGAGCGAGCGACGCTCTGCCTCGGCTGCATCGGTGAGGATGACGCGATAACGCCGTGGCATGGGGTTGTCAGTACGTGCGGTACGGCGGGAACATGTGGAGCGCGTCGGGGAACTCCGCTATGACGCGGCGCAGGAACGCAATGCCCTCCGGCGAGTCCGGCGGGATGTCGTACACGTGTTGCTCCCAGTTGGGGAATTCCTCGTCGAGGCGGCGGAAGAACTCGGTAAGCTCGGGGTCGTTTTCGGCGTCCCACTGCTCGATCTCCTCGAGCGTGACGAACTTGCCTTCGGCGAGGCGCTCAGCGGAGATGCGCGCGTCTTCGGCGTCCTCCTCGGGCGTGGAGTCGTCTTCGTACTCCATCTCCGTGCGGATCCACTCGGCGAACTCGTGGTCGCCGGCGGCGAGCGCTTGCTCGATGCGCTGCTGGCGGTCAATCTCGCGCAGCTGCTCGCGCGTCAGCTTGTCCTCGGTGACCATGCGGCTCCTCGCCCTCGTGGGTCGGCTGATGCCATCGTAGACGGAAACGCGGGCGAGTGCGGGAGTTAGTCGAGGAGCTTGGGGTCGAGCAGCTTGGGCAGGGCGTTTTCCCAGGCGTCGGCGACCTGGTCGAGCGGGAGGTCGATTGCCGAGGCGATGGTCAGGCCGCCGCCGCCGACTATGCCGATTTCGACGCAGGGAACGCGGCGTTTCCCGGCGAGGGCGCGGATCTCTCCGACCGCCTCCGGCGCGGCGCTCACCACCGCCCGCGCGCCCGCCTCGCCGAAGAGGGCGGCGTCCAGGCGGTCGCCGAGGTCGCCGCTGATCTGTGCGCCGATGTTGCCGCCGATCGCGGACTCGGCCAGGGCGACGGCCAAACCGCCCTCGCTGCAATCGTGGGCGGACTGGAGCAGTTCGGCTTCAGCGGCGTCAACGAGACAGTTGACGAGCGCGCGCTCGGCTTCGAGGTCAACGTCAACGGAGCCGGCGCTGAGCCCGTGGCGAACGGCGAGGTACTCGCTCGCGCCGAGCGTCGCGGTGGGCTGATCGAGCCCCGCGCCGAGCAGCAGGATGACGTCGCCTTCGCTGCGGAATGCGGGGCGGACAGCGAGCTCGGGGCGCTTCAGCAGGCCGAGCATGCCGATGACCGGCGTGGGCAGCACAGGCCCGTCCTCGGATTCGTTATAGAGCGAAGCGTTGCCGCTCACGACCGGCGCGTCGAAAGCGCGGCAGGCGTCGCCGATGCCGAGGATGGATTCGCGGAGTTGGAAGTAGATCGCCGGGCGCTCGGGGTTGGCGAAGTTGAGACAGTCGGTAACAGCGATCGGGCGCGCGCCGACGCAGGCGACATTGCGGGCCGCCTCAGCCACGGCGCGGCGCGCGCCGGCGTACGGGTTGAGCTCGACCGCGCGGCCGGGACCGTCGGTGCAGACTGCCAGCGCGTGCTCCAGGCCGCGAATGCGCAGCACCGCCGCATCGGCGCCGGGTGTAACAACGGTATTGGTCCCCACCTGGTGGTCGTACTGCCGCCAGATCCAGCGCTTGGAGGCGATGTTGGGCGAGGCCAGCAGCTCGAGCAGCGCGGCCTCAGCGTCGGCGGGATCGAGCTCGGGCAGCGTCGCGGGGTCGAATGCGGCCCGCTCAACGGCATCGGGATCGCGCTCGGCGGGCGGCTCATACGTCGGCGCGTTGGTCAGGATGCGCACCGGCGCGGCGGCGACTTCCGCGCCCTGGTCCACAACGCGGGCGAGACCGTCCGCGGTCACCTCGCCGATCACCGCGGCGTCGAGCTCCCATTCGCCGAACCAGGCCGCGACATCCTCGACATGTTCCGGCTTCACGGAGACGACCATCCGCTCCTGCGACTCGGAGAGCATCACCTCATAGGGCGTCATGCCGCGCTCGCGGCGGGGCACGCGGTCGGCATAAATCACAATGCCGACGCCGGCGCGCTCGGCCATCTCGACCGTCGCGCTGGTGATGCCGGCCGCGCCGCAGTCCTGCAAACCCTCAATCCACTCGCGGCGCTCGCGGACGAGGCCGACGCAGGCGTCCATCAGCAGCTTTTCGAGGAACGGATTGCCGACCTGCACGGCGGGCCGGCGCTCGGCGCTGGATTCGTCGAGTTCAACGCTGGCGAAGGTCGCGCCGTGCAGTCCGTCGCGCCCCGTATCCGCGCCGACCAGCATCAGCTTGCTGCCGGGCGGGCCGGCGCTGGCCGAAATCAGCTGCTCGCGGCGCGCGACGCCCAGGCACATCGCGTTGACCAGCGGATTGCCCGAATACTCGGGGGCGACGACGAGCTCCCCGCCCACGGTGGGAATGCCGAGACAGTTGCCGTAGCCGCCGATGCCAGCCACCACGCCGACGCAGAGCCGCCGGTTGCGCGCATCGTTGAGCGGCCCGAAGCGCAGCGAGTCGAGCAGCGCGATGGGCTGCGCGCCCATCGCGAAAATGTCGCGCACAATCCCGCCCACGCCCGTCGCCGCGCCCTCG
The DNA here is from genome assembly GCA_965203165.1 of Dehalococcoidia bacterium. Taxonomy (GTDB): domain Bacteria; phylum Chloroflexota; class Dehalococcoidia; order Bin125; family Bin125; genus CATQGW01. The sequence goes on along the minus strand of OZ241849.1, from coordinate 1,591,303 downwards.
TAGGGCTCAATCGCGCTGGGGTGATTGTGCGATTCGATCTTCATCACCGCCACCCAGCCGCCGCCGATCTCGATCGCGCCGGCATTCTCATCGCCCAGCGCGGTGAGAATGCGCTCCCCCTCGGTGGGGAAATGGTGAAACAGCGGGCGGGAGTGCTTGTAGCCGCAGTGCTCGCTCCAGAGCGCGCCGATCATGCCCAGCTCAACCTCAGTCGGCGGGCGCTCAAGCAGCTCGCAGGCGCGGATGTACTCATCGCGGCTGAGCGCGATCTGCGCCAGCGTTTCGTCGTCAATCGGCGGCGGCGCGTCGTCGTGCGTCATCGTCAGCCCCAGCGCTCGATGATCGAGCGCCAGATCAGGTTGCCATCCTCGCCGCAGAGCAGCGGGTCGGAGGCGCGCTCCGGGTGCGGCATCATGCCCAGCACGTTGCCCTGTTCGTTGAGCAGCCCGGCGATGTCGTGCAGCGATCCGTTGGGGTTGGCCTCGCCGCCCACTGCGCCATCGGTGTCGCAGTAGCGAAACAGAATGCGGCCGGTCTCCTCGAGCTCGCGCAGGACATCCGGCGAAGCGTGGTACGCGCCCTCCCCGTGGGAGATGGGCAGCTGCACGACCTGCCCGCCGCGACAAGCGGAGCTAAAGCCGCTGTCGGCGCGCTCCACCCGCAGGTGCTGCGGCTGGCAGCGGAATTGCAGCGAGTCGTTGCGCAGCAGCGCCCCGGGCAGCAGCCCCGCCTCGCACAAAATTTGGAAGCCGTTGCAGGAACCAAAGACCGGCCGCCCGCGCTCGACAAGCCGTCGCACCGCCCCCATCACCGGCGAAAACCGCGCAATCGCCCCGCAGCGCAAGTGGTCGCCGTAGGAGAAGCCGCCAGGCAAGATCACGCCGTCGTAGCCGTCCAGATCCGCCTCCCGATGCCAAACGCGCTCAGCCTCCTGCCCCAACCCCCGCAGCGCATGGATGCAGTCCCAATCGCTCCAGGTCCCCGGAAACGCCACAACCGCAAAGCGCACAACGGCCTCCCAAGCGTCGCGGGCGAGCGTCTCCAGCGACCCACTGAGGTTATCGCGCTCTCACCTGCCGTTATGACGGCTGCGCCTGCTGCGCCTTGCTGCCGCACAGATTCGGTCAATCCGTTGGGACCTGTTCACACTACGGGCTGGGGCGCGCTGCCGGAGCGTTGGGCTGGCAGCCGGTCGTCCCGCCGATGGCCCACCGCTGTGAGCTCTGGGACTACGACCAGGAGCGCGGCAAAGAGCGCAACATCGTCAAGCGGCTCTGCAACCGGCTCAAGCGTTTCCGTCGCATCGCCACCCGCTACGACAAGCTCGATAGTCTCTTGCTCGGCTTCATCCACTTCACCCTGATCTTCGACAACCTCTCCCGCGTAGTGTGAGAGGCGCTAGTCGTCCCAGGCGCCGTCCAGCATGTAGCCCTCGAGAGGGAGGTTGGGGCATGCCGAGATCGGCCCCGCGGCCGGCTCAAGCGTGAACGGTTTGGTGAAATCCCACTGCGGCGCGGACCGATACCACCCGTCCTCACCGGCACACAGCAGCGCGCTGCGCAGGCACAGATCGCCGCGGTTGAGCTTCTCGATCTGGGAGTCCGTGACCGCAACGGCCAGGAACACCTCGCCGCCCTCCCGGGTCGTGAACAAGGAGTCGCAGATGTAGCGCTGCCCGTCTTCGCCTTCGCCCTCTAAGACCAGGGGCAGGTCGTAGTATTCGAGCACCCGCGTGAGGCTGACGGTCTTCACTGTTCGCGCTCCCCCGCCCGGGCGGTCGCAGCGACTTCGCCGCGATCCGGATGCGCTGCTGCACAGCCCAAGTTCCGAGGCGATCAGTCGTCCCAGGCGCCGGTCAGCGTGTAGCCCTCGCCAGGCAGGTCGGGGCTTTCGGCGATCGGTCCCCGCTGCCGCTCGATCGCGAACGGCTCCCTGAAGTCCCACTGAGGCACGGACAGGTACCACTTGTTCTTGCCTGCGCGCAGCAATGTGCGGCGCAGGCAAGATTCGCCACGATTGAGGACATCAACCTGGTCGTCGGTGACGGGAACGACGAGGAACCGCATGCCGTCCTCGCACGGCTCCAGCACATCGCAGAGGTATCGGCGGTTGTCCTCGTCGCGGGCCTCAATCACCAACGGCCCATCGTAGTAGTCAACCAAGCGCGTCTCGCGGAGCTTCAGCCTCATTGACCACCTCCCGCCTTCGGCAGCGCCTGCACCGACTTCACACGAGCGTGGAAGTTGAAGCGGCAGCCCGCCGCCTCAGATCCCCTGCGTCATTCCGCCGTCGATGACGAACTCCGCGCCGTTGCAGTATTCGCTGTCATCCGACGCGAGGAACAGCGCGAGCTTGGCCACCTCGACCGCCTCGGCGACGCGCCCGTAGGGGATGCGCCGGACGATCTGCTCCATCTGGCCCGCCTCCACGCCCGGCAGCTGCTGGAGCATCGGCGTGTCAATCAGGCCGGGGTGGATCGAGTTGACCCGCACGCCCGATGGCGCGAACTCCGACATGGCGACCTTGGTCATGCCGCGCACCGCCCACTTGCTGGCGCTGTAGGCGACCGAACCCGCGCCGCCGCGCGTCCCGGCGATTGAGGAGATGTTGACGATCGAGCCGGAGCCGGCCGCCGCCATCGCCGGGCCGACATACTTCAGCCCCAGGAAGACGCCGACCTGGTTGATGTCGGTCACCAGCCGGTACTCCTCGAGCGTCGTCTCGGCGATCGGGCTCGAGCGGAAGATGCCCGCGTTGTTGATGAAGGCGTCGATCTTGCCGTGGTCTTCGAGCACTTCCGCCACGACCGACTGCCACTCGCTCTCCTGCGTCACATCGTGGTGCAGGTAGGACACGCCGTCGGCGTTCGCGGCCAGCTCTCGCCCGTCCCCGTCGAGCACATCGGTGATCACTACCCGCGCGCCTTCCGAGGCGAAGAGCAGCGCCTCCGCCGCCCCCTGCCCGCGCGCGCCGCCCGTAATCAGCGCGATCTTGCCATCGAGTCGTCCGGGCATTCTGCACCTCTTTCGCGAGTCGTCTACACACTGCGAGCAGGCTAGCCGATGGGCTGCTCCCCGGCGTTCGCCGCCTGGCTCATTCGCGCGTTGGCTCGGCAGGCGGCAGCACGACGTAGGTGCCGTTGCCGTGGCCGATGTGGCGATCCTGCGCGTCGTAGAGGTCCACTGAGCAGTGGCTGAGCGTGCGCCCGCGGCGGATCACCTCGGCGCGGGCGCGGATTGTGTCGCCCTCGAGGCCGCGCAGCCAGCGGAATTCCGATTGCGCGGTGATCACCCGCTCGCCCTCGGCCTGCACGGTGCCCAGCGCGCCGCCCATCGCCGAGTCGGCGACCAGCAGCCAGACGCCGCCATGCACGATTCCGTAGAGGTTGTGGGTGCGCTCGGTCGCGGTCAGCGTGATCTCGCACCAGCCGTCGCCGGCGTCGGTGAAGCAGTAGCCGAGCTCGCCGAACAGCGCGACGGCCTGCATTTCGCGCAGGGCGGGGTAGCGATCGAGGATGTCGTCCTGCGACTCCGCCATTCTCGCACTCCATCGCGCCGTTCCCACCCCTGAAATTCCTGCGCGGGAGCGACGGAGACGGGGCGTGAGCTATGCGCCAACGGGCGCTAACGCTGCGAGCGCTGAATTGTCTCGCGGTGTTCCTCGAAGTGCTCGCGCATGTAGCGGAACGAGGACTCCACGGTGCGCTGCTCGCCGAGGTGCCGCGCGCCGTTGCTCCACTCGTCGCCGCCGATCTGCCCAAGCGTCGCCAGCGCGGTCTTGTGGCTCTCGTCGTACAGATCGCGCACCGAATTGGGCGTCGCGCCGCGGCTGCGGAAGCGGATGAACATGTCGGCGGCCAGGTTCATTACGGGCATCAGCGGCGCGGGCGGGTTGACGCCCTTGCCCTCGCGCAGGCGGTTGGCCGTCTGCGTGATCAGCGCCACGCCCAGCGCCATGTGGTAGCAGAGTTGTCCGTTGGTCCAGGACTGGCCGCGCGGCTTGCGCCGCCAGTCGGCGTCGCTCAGGCCGGCGACCAGCTCGTGAAAGTCGCTGCGCGTGGTTTCGAGCAGCTGCTCCAGTTCGTCTCGGGTTGCGGCTTCGGTCGTTTCGTCGGTCATTGCGGTCGCCTCCTCGCGCTGCGGCTCAGGTCAGATGCCCGCGTACCAGTCGCGGATCGCCCGCCCGATCTCGTGCGGCGAGTCTTCCTGCACGAAGTGGTTGCCCGCGACGCTGACCTCGGTCTGGTTGGGCCAGGCGCGGCAGAACTCGAGCTGCGCGCCGTTGAGGATCGCGCCGGGTTCGGCGTTGATCAGCAGCTTGGGCACGTCGCTTCCGCTCAGCCAGTCGGCGTAGGCCTGCACGATTTCCACCACGTCGGGCGGCTCGCCCGAGATCGGGATTTCGCGCGGCCAGGTCAGCGTCGGGCGGCGGCTCTCGCCCGGCTCGACGTAGGGGCGGCGGTAGATCTCCATCTCCGCGTCGGTCAGGCCGCGCAGCACGCTGCCCGGCAGGACGCGCTCGACGAAGACGTTCTTCTCCAGCACCATCTCCTCGCCCGCTTCGGAGCGGAAGCCCTGGAAGACCCGCGCGGCGGCCTCCGGCCACTCCTCCCACGTCACCGGGCGCACGATCGCCTCCATGTAGACGAGGCCCTTGACCCGCTCCGGATGGCGGTGCGCCCAATGGAACCCCAGCGCGGAGCCCCAGTCGTGGATCACGAACGTGAGGTTGTCGCCCAGATCCATTCCTTCGAGCCAGGCGTCGAGCCAGCCCGCGTGGTCGACGAAGCGATAGGAGCCGGAGGGCGACGAGCCCGACTGCCCCATGCCGATCAGGTCGGGCGCGAGGCAGCGGGCGACATCGAAGCAGTGCGGCATGATGTTGCGCCAGAGGTAGGACGATGTGGGGTTGCCGTGCAGGAAGATGATCGGATCGCCGCTGCTGAGCCCCTCATCCACGTAGGCCATCGTTGTTTCGCCGATCGTCAGCCGCTTGCGCGGGAACGAGTCGTCGGCGGAAATTTCGGCGGAAGCGTCGGTCGTCATGGGGGCATCCTTACGCGCTGCTGCTGCGTCGAATCGTCGGCTAGGCGGAGGATACAACGCAGCGAGTAGCATCGGGGCAGCGCGGGGCGGACCCGCCGCGAGAGGAGGCGCGCATGCCGGTTGTGGGATTGGATCACACGGTGATCCCGGCGGGGGACCCGGAGGCGCTGATCGCCTTCTACCGCGCGCTGGGCTTCAGCGTGGTCGGCGAGGAGCGCTGGCGCTCCGGCGAGATGCCGGCCTTCGCGCTGGCGGTCGGCGACCAGAAAATCAATGTGCACGATCCGAAGCTCTGGCAGGATCAGCGCTTTACGCTGCGCGGGCCGACCGCGCAGCCCGGCTGCGGCGATTTCTGCTTCGTCTGGGAGGGCACGCCGGATGAGGCGGCGGAGGCGATTCGCGCGGCCGGCGGCGACCTCATCGAGGGACCCGTCGCGCGCGAGGGCGGCCGCGGCGGCGGGCTGGTCGAGGGAACCAGCGTCTACACGCGAGACCCCGACGGCAACCTCGTCGAGTTCATCGTCTACGACTGAGAATCCGCCGGCGGCGGCGTGTAAGGAGGCGACCGATGGAGTTCTTTGATGTCCTATTCAGCGCCCGCGCGATGCGGCGCTATTCCGACGAGCCGATTCCGGAGGAGTTGCTCGTGCGGCTGATTGAGGCGGCGCACGCGGGGCCGAGCGGCTCGAACCGCCAGGCGCGCCACTGGATCGTCGTGCGCGATCCGGAGCAGAAGCAGCGCCTGGCCGAGCTCAACCGCCGCTTCGTCTCGCGCTATCTCGAAGCCAACCGCGAGGCCGCCAATCCGCATGTGACGCCGGAGAAGCGCGAGCGCTTCCTGGCCGCGGTCGAGCATCAGATGGAGCACCTGCACGAGGTGCCGGCGATCGTGATCGCCTGCACCGACATGGGGCAGACGCCCAAAGGCACGTTCGGCGAGGGGGTGCAGGCCGCCACCGAGGTCTGGGGCGCGGTGCAAAACCTGTTGCTCGCCGCCCGCGCGCTCGAAATCGGCTCGGTGCCCACCACGCTCGGGCTGGTCGACCGCGACGCCGCCCGCGAGGTGCTCAACCTGCCCGAGCACATTCTGCCCATGGTGCTGATCCCGTTGGGCTGGCCGACCGGCAACTTCGGGCCGATTCGCCGCCGCCCGCTCGACGAGGTGCTGCACTGGGACCGCTACGACTCCGGCGGGGGCGGCGCGACGCCCGACCTCGCAGCCCGCCCTTCCGCCTGACTGGAGGTTTCCGATGACCACCGACGCTCCCGCTCTCGACCTCACCATGCCCGCCGATGTCGGGCGCTACACCGTCGCCCAGAGCTTCGATGTCGACGCCCGCTCGATCACCGCGTTCGCCTCCGGCGTGGGCGACTTCAACGAGTGCTACATGGACGACGCCCGCCCCGGCGGGCTGATCGGCCATCCCGGGATGATCTTCAGCTTCCAGTGGAACAGCCGCTTCAGGCCCGACCTCGAGCTCGACCTGCAGTTGGTGCGGCGCGGCGTCCACGCCTGGGTCGATGTTCGCTTCGAGCGCGCAATCCGCGAAGGCGACGTGATCACCAGCCAGGGGCGCTCGATCGGGGTGCGCCAGCTCGGGCCGGGTGTGCTTTCCAGCGAGCGCTACACGATGCGCGACTCGGCCGGCGCGCTGGTCGCGACGATGGACAGCGGCGGGATCACGCGCGGCGCGCGGCTCGACGGCGCGGATCAGGAACTTGAATCCGCGCCGCCGCTGCCCACGCCCTCGCGCAACGGCGGCGCGCCGATCTGGTCCGTCGAACTGCCGATCGATCCGCAAGCGCCGCACATCTACACCGAATGCGCCGACATCTGGAATCCGATTCACACGGAGCGGCGCGTCGCACTAGACGCGGGCCTGCCCGACATCATCCTGCACGGCAGCGCCAACATCATCATCGCGCTGCGCGAGGTGATCAACCGCAGCTTCGGCGGCGACCCGACGCGCCTGCGGCGCTTCGCCGGGCAGTTCCGCGCGATGGTGATTCCCGGCCGCCCGGTCACCGTCCGCGCGCTGGAGTCCCGCGAGGAAGACGGTGAAACGCTCGTCTTTTTCGAGATGCTCAACGACGCCGGGGAGACCGCCATTGCCAACGGCGTCGTCGCCGCCTCGCCTTAAGCTGGCCCCATGCCCGCGCGGGAAGACACGATCAACACGGCGCTCGGCGAGGTGCTGCAAGCGCTGCGCCCGACCAGCTGGCGGGTGCTCGCCGAAGAGCAGCGCACGCTGCGCGGCAGCGCCAAGCGCCCCGATGTGCTGATCGAGGAGCCGGCCGGCTGGCCTGTCGTGATCGAGGCGGAGCGCGAGAACCACGCCGGCGCGGAGGGCGACGCGCTCGCCCGCCTTGGGGCGGTCGTCAAGGCGAGCGCCCGTGAGATTGAGAGCGCGATCGCGCTGGTCTACCCGCCCGATGTGCGCGAGCAGACGGGCGGCAAGGCAATTCGCGCGGCCCTGCGCGAGACGGAGGGGCTGGAGTACGCGCTCTACACGGCCACGTCGGGCGACGCGGTCGATCGGCTGCCGGCGTCGGGCTGGCTGCGCGGCAATGTGCGCGATCTGGCGATGCTGGCGCATCGCGCATCCACGCCCGAGACGCGCATTGAGCGGCTGGGGGGCATTCTTGAGCAGGGGATCAGCCGTGCGACGAATGTCTTCACGTATCGGCATCCCTCATTCGGGCCGGGCAGCCTTGGCGGCGAGCTTGCCAAGGTGCTCGGTCAATCGGACGATCCGGCGGGCCAGACCCGGCGGATGGCGATGACCGTGTTGGTGAACGCGCTGATCTTTCACTCGGCGCTTCAGGAAGCCGGGTTCCACGTTGAGCGAGACCCGAATGCAAGCGATCCCATCGCGTCGGGGCGCCCGCTTGAGCCGTTGTCGGCATTTCAGACCGACCTCGGCGGGTACCGCCAGTTCTTGCTGCTCGACGAATGGCAGCGCATTCTCGATGTCAACTACTGGCCCATCTTCGCGACAGCCCGCGAGGTTTTTATGTGGCTGCCCATAGCCTCGGTGCCGGATGTGTTACGACCGCTCTGGAGCGCAACGGAAGAGCTGATCCAAGGTGGAGTAACACGCTCGCACGACCTGACGGGCATCGTCTTTCAGCGGCTGATCGCCGACCGAAAGTTTCTCGCCACCTACTACACGCGGCCCGCCGCCGCCGCCCTGCTCGCCGGACTCGCCATTCCGCGCGATCGCGCGCCGAGCGGCGTGGAGTGGGGAGACGCCGACACGCTCGGTTCGCTGCGGATCGGCGACTTCGCTTGTGGAACCGGCACGCTCTTAAGCGCCGCATACCAACGCTTCTCGATCCTGCACGAGCTGCACGGCGGCGATCCGCGGGCGATCCACGCCTCGATGATGAAAGAGGGATTGGTCGGCCTGGATGTGCTGAACATCGCGGTTCACCTCACGGCGGCGATGCTGGCGAGCCGCCATCCTGATGTGCCATTCGACGGCGATTGCCTGCTGACGATGCCCTATGGCCGATGGGGCGAGGACCGGCGCGATGTCTCGACCGGCTCGCTGGAGTTGATCGCGCCGCATGCGCAGAAAAAACTGATCGAACGGGCGGCGGCGGTCACCGCCGGAGGCAGAACGCCGGACGACGTCGAGGATGTCGCCACGCGGATCGGGCATGGTCAGTTCTCGCTGGTCATCATGAACCCGCCCTTCAGCTCGCCGACGAATCCGGAGGTTCAATCCGACGATGTTCGCATCCCGTCGTTCGCAGCCTTTGAAACGACTCCTGCTGAGCAGGAAGCGCTTTCCACGGCGCTCAAGCGCCTGGTGAGTCGATATGACGGTTGCGCCGACGGAAACGCCGGGCTCGCGACAAACTTCATCGATCTGGCGCACGCAAAGCTTCGTTCAGACGGCACCACCGCGTTCGTGCTGCCGCAGACGGCGATGGCCGGCAAGTCGTGGGAGAAGACGCGGGAGCGGTGGGCGCAACTGTACTCGGACCTGATCGTGGTGACGATTGCTCAACCCGGCGCGGATGAGCGCGCGTTCTCCAACGACACGAGAATCGCGGAGTGCCTGGTCGTCGCCCGGCGAAACGGTGTTGACGATGCTCGACCGTACGGCACATTCGTAATGCTGCGGGAGCAACCGACAAGCTCGACTGAGGCGATGCTCATTGCGGAGCAGATCACAGGCGTCGTCGGCACGATGGCGGATCCGCCTGCCGCCGGCAACGGCGCGCGGACTGCGACTCTCTCGTTGGGCAATTCCACCGTCGCCGATCTGGTGCATGTGCCTCTCGCCGGCGGCGCGCCTTGGCCAATCGCAGGGATTCGAGACTTGGCGCTTGTGCGCCTGGCAATCGATGTCACGGCAGGGGAACTCACGCCGCTGGATCGGCCGGGCGCCGAGCCGTATCCGATCCCGATCACGCAGATCGGGGAGATCGGCAAGCGCGGACCAGTGGATCGGGACATCAAAGAGGATGTGCGGGGCGGCACGCTTCGCGGGCCGTTCAAGATCGTCACACCGCCCGATGTCGAATACCCAACTCACCCCGTGCTGTGGAATCATCGCCACAAGCTTGAACGCAAGTTCATCGTTGAGCCCGATTCGGAAGGCGTGGTCCGAACGGTTGATGAGGTCGACCAACCGAAGATCGATGGCGATGCAGGCGAGATAGCGCGAACTGCTTCGCGCGTGCATTTCAGCCGCGACTTTCGGTTTAACTCTCACTCGCTCTGTGTCGCCATCACCGAGCGGCGTTGCATCGGCGGTCAGGCTTGGCCGACGATTCAGCTGCACGACGAGATGCACGAAGCTGCTTTCGTGCTGTGGAGTAACTCCACGCTGGGCCTCTTGATGTACTGGTGGCGCGCGAATAAGCGCCAGCAAGGACGCGGAAACATCGGAGTATCAAGCATTCCGGATGTGCACACGCTCGACACGCGCGCGCTGACGGAGGAGCAGCACGCGGCGGCGCAGGAGGCGTTTGAGGCGATGCGCGAGCTTCGCTTCCTCCCGTTCGACCAGATCGACGAAGACCCGGCCCGCGCGGAGCTGGATCGGCGACTGCTGGTCGATGTGCTGGGGCTGCCCGCCTCGATCTGCGAGCCCGACGGCCCCATCGACCTGCTCCGCCGCAAGCTGGCGCGAGAGCCCCAAATCCACGGAGGCAAGAAGTCGCGCGTGGTCTTCACCGACGATGGTGAGACGACCGAGCGGCGGCGCGATCGGAACGGCGCTTAGTACTCCCCGCAGCGGTCAAGGTTGAGTTGAACGTCCGTACCGAAGAATCCGGCAACCGGAAAGCTCAGCTCCAACCACCCATCTACGTCGTTCTCAAAGCGAAGCGTGAGCCGGTTTGCATCGGCGATCAGATCACGCAGCCGATCCGGTTCGCGCAGGAACGCGCCAAGGTGCGAGCCGACCGATTGCAGCCGCCACTGCGGCAGGTTGGACAGCGCGGGCTGATCGTCAATTCGCCACCTAACCTCAGGCACTGGACCGGCGATGCTGCGCGGCACCGGCGAGACGCTGACTTCGTACTCACCGCCGCGGCAGCGCGCCATCAGCCGGGTATCGCCGCCTGCGCTCATGCTCAATACCCAGACAGAAGTCGTCACGCTCTGGGAAGCGGGGCCCAATTGGGTCTGGTAGTGAACACCCTGTCTCGTGACGATTTCGCTGCGTCTGATCACAGGAATATCGGGCGGCGAATTGTTCCAGGGGCTGTAGAGCATCAGGATGCCAATTGCTGTAACGAACAACAGGAGTCCCCATCCGCGGCGCTCGATCACCCGCGTGATCCCGTCGTAGACGCCCTCGAACATACGACGATCTCCAACCGTTCCAGCCGCAGCGCGAACCCAGTGTGGCGTTAGATCCCGACGCTGTAACGCTCTACTGCCTCCGGCAGGAAATCGAAGCCCAAACCCGGCTCCTCGGGCAGCACCAGCCGACCGTCGCGCACCTCCGTCTGGCGATCGATTACGTTGCGGAAGTTATGCACCTGATCGTCGGGGAAGAACTCGACGAATGTCGCGTTGGGCGACGCCGCCACGAGGTGGCGGTGCAGATCGTGGAACCAGTGCGGGCAGATGGAGACGCCGTATGAGGCCGCCGTCGCCGCGATCCGCCGAAACTCCGTGATTCCGCCCAGTACGGCGGCGTCGGGCTGCAAAATCATCGCCGCGTCCTGATCGAGCAGGTCCTTGAACCGCCAGCGCCCGACCTCAATCTCGCCCGTCGCCACAGGCACGCCGGTGCGCTGCGCAAGTTTCGCGTGCAGATTGATCGCGTCGGGCGAGAACGGCTCCTCAATCCAGTATGGCTGCCACGGCTCGTAGGCCTGCATGTAACGCAGCGCGTCCTCGAGGTTCGACCAGGCGTTATTGGCGTCCAGCATCAGATGCACTTCGGGGCCGACCGCTTCCCGCGCGGCCTGCATGCGGCTCGCCTCTTCGCGCACGGAGAGCCGCCCCACCTTGATCTTCACCGCGTCGAAACCCATTTCGAGGTAACCGCTCAGCTCCTCCTGCAACCCCTCATGTCCCTTGCCCTCGAGGTAGTAGCCGCCGCTCGCGTAGGCCGGCACGGTCGCTTCGTAATAGCCGCCCAGCATTCGCCAGAGCGGCAGCCCCGCGGCGCGCGCGTTGCGATCCCACAGCGCGATATCGAGCGCCGAGAGCGCGCGCATGGTCGAGCCCGCCCGCCCGTGCAGCAGCGACTCCTGGTACATCGCCGCCCACAGCCCCTCCACGCGGAACGGATCCTGCCCCATCAGCAGCGGCGCGAACAGCTCGTCGACGGCGGAGGTGACCAGCTGCCCGTTGGAGTTGCCCGCGTAGCAGAAGCCAATTCCGCGATGTCCGTCGTCGGCTTCGATCTCCACGATCGGGTGATCGCGGTGATAGACGGTTCGGTTCGAGAACGAGGTTGGGTTGTCCAGCGGAATGCGCAGCAGGCGCGAGCGGACGGCGGTGATGGCGGGCATACGCGGCTCCTGTCGGGATCGGCGATTGGTCAGCGCGCGGTGTAGCCGCCGTCGACGGGCAGCGCGACGCCATTGACGAACGAGGCGTCGTCGGAGGCGAGGAACGCCGCGGCGGCGGCGATCTCCTGCGGCTCGCCCATGCGGCCCATCGGGTGCAGCGAGGCGATGAACTCCTCCGCGCCCTCGATCTCGTTGATCTGCTGCGTCATCGGCGTGTGGATGTAGCCGGGGCAGACGGCGTTGACCCGCACGCCGCGCGCGCCGTAGGTGACCGCGAACTGCCGCGTGATGCCGACCACGCCGTGCTTGGCCGCGACGTACGCGCCGGCGCCCTCCTGGATCGGCTCGTCGCGCAGCTGCCCGGTCAGCAGGCCGGCCAGCCCGGCTATCGAGGCGGTGTTGATGATCGCGCCGCCGCCCCGCTCGGCCAGCAGCGCCGCCCCGTGGAACGTGCCGTAGTAGACCCCGGTGAGGTTCACCGAGATGGTCTGGTCCCAGCTGTAGGCGCCGCCGATGCCGGCGTTGTTCATCAGCACGTCGAGGCCGCCGAGCACGGAGACGGTCTGCGCGAGCGCGTCTGCGACCGCCGCTTCGGAGGTGACGTCGAGTTCCATCGTGGCCGAGCGCCCGCCGTGCTCGGCGATCTGCGCGGCGGTGGTCTGCGCGCCTTCGGCGTTGATGTCGGCGCACATCACCGCGGCGCCCTCCGAGGCCATCCGCAGCGCGCACTCCCGCCCAATCCCCGAGCCGGCCCCCGTGATCAGCGCCACCCGCCCCTCAAGCCTGTCCATCGCCATGGTCCCGTCTCCCTTCGCCTGCATTCAGGATTTCGAGCAGGATAGGGCGCGTGTGGTCCACGGTGATGACGATGTGCGCGGGTACTTGGCCTCGCGGTCAGGTATCGTAGGTTCAGCCGTGGCGGGGTGTGCCCATCGCGGCCGGTAGTGACGCATGTTGAAGCCGACTGCGCTCGGTCGTTTCGGGAACAGCTTCCTGACCCACGTGTCTGAGGGCAGCCCAGATGTGTTCAGACGAATCCGTGCTCAAGTCCTTGCATCTACGGACGCGGACAACTTGCGCGGTGGCGCAGGCGACCTGTTCGGCGACGCGAGGGTCGAAGTGATCGTTTCCACACTTCGAGCGCCGATGAGCAACGGCGATGAGAACGATGACAGTTCGTCGCTGTTTGTCGGATTGTCCATCTCAGATCCGACTGGAGATGCCTCTCCGGACACTCCTCGGTTTGCCCCGACCAGCGAGGAGCCTGAAGAGGTCGATTTCGGCGGACTGTTGAGCGCCGTTGCCGATGTGCTCCCTGGCCGTCAAGCACTTTTCCACCGATCCCATCTGGTGGTGGGCGCTGACGATGCCGATCTGGCTTTCACGCTTCCAATGAACTTCTGGCGTTCAAGCCCGCCTTTCGGCTCTCTTGTGGGTGTCCGTTTCGAGCTGAACGCTCGAGGAGTGCGGGACGGTTGGATCACACTCGATTCCCGTGACGATGAAGTGTTCGTGGGCATGACTTTCGAGCGTGACCTCGAGCTGAGCATCAATTCAATCGCGCGTGCTTGGGAGTTCATTCGCCGGACCTATGACAAGGCGATCATGCCGCGCCCCCAACGAGGAGATGTGTCGCAATGAGCACCACCGAAGCACAGACGGCAGGGAAGCGCTCCAGCGCTGCGACAAGGGCCTTCAGTGTCGCCAAGACATCGTGGCATTCGCGGGCTCTCATGTTCATCGAGCTTTCGGGCCGGCAGATTGTCTTGGATGATCTGTACCGTTCGCCGATTGCCGATGAGTGGCCGTCGGCGTGGGGCGGGGAGGTCTGGCCGACAGACGTGATCAGGCGGCAAGCCCGGCGTTCCCGCCCTGACGATGGTGATCTCGAAACGAAGCTGCAAACGCTGATCAATGAGGTCACAGAACTCCGCGAAGAATTCGCATCGCTGCGCGAGATCATGACGCTACCCGCTCTCAGCATCAGCGAACAACGACAACGGCACGCCGAGCTGTTTGAGGAGTTCGTCAGGCTCGCCGCGCAATGGCAGGCCGAGACGGCCGGCGCATCAGTGACGCGTCGGATCGTCAGCCACCCCGCGTATCTCCGGATCATCGGCATGGGGGAGCGTGCTGTTCCGTGGATCCTCGATCAGCTTGAGAACGGGGAAGCCCACTGGTTCGAGGCGCTTCACGCGATCACCGGCGCGAATCCCGTTCCCGACGAAGATCGCGGGGTCTATGCCAAGATGACCCAGGCGTGGTTGACTTGGGGGCGCGACAATGGCTGGATCGTGTAGTCGATGTCGCGCCTGGCGGATCTGGATCTGATGCTCCCTGGGCTTCGATCAACGCCGTACAGCGTGACGAGCGATGCCACGCCCGCCTACAACTGCGTCTCTTGGGCAGTCGGAGAGACCCACCGCTGGTGGGAACCTTCCGATTCGACATCGAAGTACTGGCCCGCAGGTGTTCCTCGCGACGACAGCGTCGAGGCATTGCAAGATGCGTTGGCCACCGTCGGCTTCACGCCTTGCGACGACGAGCAGTTGGAGCCCGACTTCGTCAAACTGGCGATCTTCGCGGACGACGAGGGCTACACCCATGTCGCACGCCAACTGCCTTCTGGGCGCTGGACCAGCAAGCTCGGTAGAGACCGCGACATCGAGCACGAACTCCACGCTTTAACCAGCCATCGCAGTCTCTCCCCGTCCTATCGCTACGGCGAGATCGTCGGGTTCATGCAGCGGCCGCGGAAAGATGGCGAAGAGACCGAAGGCTGACATCGCCGGCACGAGTAGACTGTACAACGCAACATCGACGACTGGACGAATCAGGAGGACACCATGCCGATTGCTGAGGGGGATGCGCTGCCGGATGTGAACGGGACTGTGATGGCTGGGGGGCGGCCTGGGGCCGTCAGCCTGCGGGAGTTGGTGGGCGACAAGAAGTCCGTCATCTTCGGCGTGCCTGGGGCGTTTACGCCGACTTGCACCAACGACCACCTGCCGACCTTCGCCACAGCGGCCGACGCTTTGGCGGCGGCGGGCATTGAGCAGACGATCTGCATGTCGACCAACGACATCTTCGTGCTCGAGGCCTGGAACGCGGCGCACGGCGCGGGGCACATCACGATGCTGGCCGACGGCGCGGGCGAGCTGACCCGCGCGCTCGACCTCGGCCTGGACCTGAGCGGTCTGGGCCTGGGCTTCCGCTGCACCCGCTTTGCGATGTTGGTCGAGGGCGGCGCGGTCAAGGCGCTGCAACTCGAAGAGTCGCCCGGCGCGTGCGCGATGACCAGCGCCTCGGCGATTCTGGAGCGCGCCTGACGGTGCAGCCCGACGCCGACGTTCCGCCGCTGCGTCGGCGCGACGCCGCGGCGCTGGCGCGCTACGGCGGCGTGCGCTCGACGCACACCTACACGGCGTCGTGGTTTCACAACGCCACGTTCGTCTTCCCGCTGCTCGCCGCCGCAATCGCGGGCATCATCTGGCTGGCGACGGGCAGCGGCGAGGCCGGCGGCGCGGCAATCTTTTTTCTGGTCGTCACCGGCGCAATGCTGCCGGTCGTGTTCGTCACCTGGCGGCGCACGACCACCGCGATCGTGGTGCATGAGGACGGCATCAGCGCGCTGCACCAGGGCGAAGAGCAACGCTCGCTCGCTTGGGAAGAGCTGCAGGGCGTGCGGCGCGTCGAAACGATGGGCAATGTCCGCTGGTACCTTGACGGCGCCGAGGGCGAGCACATCGTCGTGGAGGGCGAGATGTCGGGGCGCGAGCAGCTGCTTGACGCCGCGGGCGCTACTCCTCAGCCTCAGGGGGAGGATCGCCGACCACCGGCAGACCGGGATTGAGCACCGGGCGCGCATCGGCCGGCAGCACCAGGCCGGCGATTGCGGTGGCGCGCCCGCCGTCGGACTCCTCGAGGATCAGCGCGACGGCTGCACCGGGCGCGATCGCCGCTGCGTCGGCGCCGCCGAGCCGCAGCAGGAAGGTCGAGTCGGCGCGGATCGAGATGGTCGTGGTTCCGGAGCTGGTTTTGAGCGTGATCGCGTGGAACACGACCTCGGCGAGGCCGGAGGCGGTCTCGATTTCGCGGCGTTCTTCGCGCAACTCGACAATTCGGCCCGCCAGCACCTGGCGTCCGCGCAGGCCCTCGGGTTGCCCGAACGGGCTGAGTCCCGCCGCGCCGAGCACCAACGCCGTGTTGACGTTGGCCGACGGGTCGTAGCCGACCCGCACCCGGCCGGCCACGCCGGCCGCCGCGCCCGCGTCCTCGTCGTCTTCCGACGCGGCGGGGTCCACGGCGAGCGCGGCGGGGTCTTCGGGCTGCGTGGCGAGCAGCTTCGCGCCGGCGAACCAACCGCCGACTCCGGCGCCCGCGAGCAGGACGAGCGTGATCGTCAGGGTGAGCAGCTGCCCGCGGTTCATCGCACTGCCTGCCGCGTGTAGAGCTCGGTCAGATCTTCGCCGGTGATTGCGCGCTCGGCCGGGATCACGACGATCGCTTCGAGGATGTAGCTGTTCACGTTGTCGTCGCGCCCGCCGATCACGATCCAGTCGCCGACTTCCAGATCGCCGCCGCCGATCGGTTGGAGCGCTTCGAGCTCGGCGCCGGCGGCGAACTCGACCGTGATCGGGGTATCGCCCGCGCGGACGACGATGCCGTTGGGTCCGGCTTCGGTGACGAACCCTGCGAGGTCCGCGGCGGGCGCGCCGTCGCCGCCCAGCGGCGCATCGAAGACGCGGATGAATTCGTCGCTCTCCGCGCCGCCCCACTGGAAGCCCGCGCCCAGCGCGCCGGCGAAGACGATTGCCGCGGCCAGGGGGATCCAGGCGCGACGGCGGGCGGCCTCAAGCCAGTGGCGCACGGCGAAACCCTTCGGCGGCTCAGCGGGGTGGATCGGAAGAGGGCGGACCGGCCGGTCCGCCCTCTTCGCTGTGTGCGGAGCGGGACGCGCCGCCCGGCCAGATAGCCGGCTAGACGGCGAGCGCGTCCGCGACGTCGGCCAGCCCGAGCGACTCCAGCTTCGAGCGGCTGGGCGCGCAGGTCGCGGTGTCCCAGTCGCAGGCGTTGAGGAAGTCGGTCTCGAGCGTGTCGATGTCGAGGATCACGTCCGCCAGCGGGCCGGTGGTCTGGTGGGTGCCGTTGCCGCCCCAGAGGCGGTCGGGCACGAAGCGCTCGCGCGGGTTGTCGCCCTCGCGCACGCAGAAGGCCATGCGCAGGTTGGCGATTCGCTCGCCGGCCAGCTGCAGGTCGTCGCCGGTCAGGTTCCAGCCGGTGACCGAGTTGATCCACTCGGGGAAGCGGTTGGTCGGGGCGGCCATCATGATGAACTGGCACATGCCCGAGGAGTTCGAGATGTGCATGTACTCCGACGCGCCCTTGTGGTGCTCGCCGCGGTTGGCGTAGTCCTTGAAGTCGGACGGCGCGGCGGGGTATTCCGGGCCGCCGTAGCGGCTGGCGCCCTCGTACTGCGTGTGCCGGCCCGGCGTGGGGTCGAGCTTGTAGGTCGTGTAGTACTCGGGCTGCAGCTTGCCGTCGTGCATCGGCAGCTCCTGGCCGCCGACGTCGGTGCGGTAGGCCTGCGCGCGGTTGTCGCCGTTCTGCTCGTCGATCTTCGCCGCCGCGACGGCCATTCCGTCGGCCAGGAGGTCGCCGAAGCCTTCCCGCTTGCCGATCAGGTGCAGCATCTCCATGATGCCGTCGTCGTTGCCCCAGGTCAGCTCGACGCCGCCGGTGTCCTCGAGGTCGATCAGGCCGTTCTCGAAGCACTCGATTGCGAACGAGATCACGGTGCCCGCGCCGATCGTGTCGAGGCCGTACTCGTTGCACCAGTGGTTCGCCGCCTGGAGCATGTCCAGGTTGGCCGAGAGGTTCATCGTGCCGAAGGAGGCCATCGTCTCGTATTCGGCGCGGTGGGTGTCCTTGGGGTAGCTGAAGACGCCCTTTTCGTGCGCCCAGGCGTCGGGCACGCCGTGGGGGGACTCGATCGACTCGGCGCCACAGGCCATCGGGCAGCGCCAGCAGCCGTAGCTCTTGGCGCGCTTGCCCTTGCCGTTGGCGCCCATCGCGCGGCCCGTGCCCTCTTCGAACTGCGGCGCCTCGGTGTAGGGGTCGAAGGCGAGGTCGCCATGCGTCATCCGCGTCGCGTTGACCACCGGGCCGGTGATCGAGTCGACGTTCTGGAACACGACCTGCCCGACGCCGCCCCAGTTGCGCACGGGCGAGTCGCCGTTGTGCGCGGACTGCGAGGTGATCCCGGTGGTCCCGAAGGTGGCGAAGAAGTCGCGCAGCGGGGCGATGAATTCGTCGCGGGAGGTCTTGGCCAGCTCGCGGATGTCGGTGTCCTGCGAGAGCATGTTCTCGCGCGGCGCGCCGGAGACGACCACGGCCTTGACGTTCTTGGAGCCCATCACGGCGCCCACGCCCGAGCGTGCCGCCAGGCGGCCGTGCTCGTTGCAGATGCCCGCGAGGTACGACAGTTGCTCGCCGGACGGCCCGATCGAGGCGACCGACGCCTTCTTGCCGTACTTCTCCTTGAAGGCGTTCTCAACCTCGATCGCGCCCATGCCCCAGTACTCGGAGGCGTCCTCGATCGACACGTCGTCGCCATCGATCAGGATGTAGACGGGCTTGTCGGCCTGGCCGTAGAAGAGGATGCCGTCCCAGCCGGCGAATTTCAGGTAGGGGCCGAAGTCGCCGCCGCAGTTGGCGTCGCCCCAGCCGCCGGTGGAGGGGCTCTTGCAGACGGCCTGGAAGCGGTTGCCGAAGATCGGCGTGCCGGTCATCAGCCCGGGCATCAGGCCGAGCACGTTGTCCGGGCCGAGCGGGTCCGCGCCCTGCGGGATGCGGTCAAAGAGCAGCCGCACGCCGATTCCGTAGCCGCCCAGGTAGTCCTTGTACATCTGCTCCGGCAGCTCTTCGGCGTCGACGGTCCCCTCGGACAGCCGCACGTTGATGATCTTGCCGTTGTAGGCGAGCTCGCTCGGGTTCCAGTTCTTCGCCTCGCTGGGCGCGTCCGCCGTTTCCGTCTGGCCGTTGCCGCCGGGTACGTTCGCCATGCTCTCGTTCCTCATTTCCTGATTTCGCGGCCCACCCCGCGGCGGCCGCCCAATCCGCACGCTCCCCTGCGGAGCGGATCGTCCACAGAATAGCGAACCCAAGCGGTCCGCGCTACGCCCCACCCCTCCTGCCTCCGCCACGCCTGCGCACAAGAACTCCGCCACGCCCGCGCACAAGAGCTCTGTCATACCCGCGCACAAGAGCTCCGTCATACCCGCGCTTGCCGCGGGTATCTCGCCGTGACGAGCACCAAGCCCCGTTCACGCCTCCCCCACGCCCTCCCCGTCATTCCTGCGCGGGAACGAGGGAGGAGGCCTCACGGGGCGTTGTGCGGCGCTCGGCGAGATACCCGCGGCGAGCGCGGGTATGACGGATCCGCGGGAACGAGGGAGGAGGCCTCACGGGGCGTTGTGCGGCGCTCGGCGAGATACCCGCGGCAAGCGCGGGTATGACGGATCCGCGGGAACGAGGGAGGAGGCCTCACGGGGCGTTGTGCGGCGCTCGGCGAGATACCCGCGGCAAGCGCGGGTATGACGGATCCGCGGGAATGAGGGAGGAGGCCTCACGGGGCGTTGTGCGGCGCTCGGCGAGATACCCGCGGCGAGCGCGGATATGACGGATCCGCGGGAATGAGGGAGGAGGCCTCACGGGGCGTTGTGCGGCGCTCGGCGAGATACCCGCGGCAAGCGCGGGTATGACGGATCCGCGGGAATGAGGGAGGAGGCCTCACGGGGCGTTGTGCGGCGCTCGGCGAGATACCCGCGGCAAGCGCGGGTATGACGGAGCTCTGTTGCGCGGGTATGGCGGAGCTCTTGTGCGCGGGTGTGACGGAGCTTTGTTGGGCGGGTATGACGGATCTCTGTTGCGCGAGGGCGGCGGGGGTTAACCGCGGAGGGCGGGGCCGCCCGGCCCCGCCCTCCGAATAGCGCCCGCAGGCGCTGCCGCCCCGGCACAGCGCCCTTGCGCGGCGGCTTAGTTCCCGTTCGCCAGCCAGAGCACTGCGCCTTCGGTGATCTCGAAGTTCGTTGAGCCGGGCACCAAGCGACCGCCGACCACCGCGTAGCGCAGCCAGCTGCCGTCAATCCAGCGCAGGATCGAACGCACGCTCCCCAGCTCGGGCAGCAGATGTGAGGCCAAGGTGGCGCTCGGCGCCAGCCAGACCGAGAACTCGTTCGGCACGGTGCTGGTCATCCGACTCGCCGGCGTATCCGGCATATCCGGCATCATGCGCGCGCGCGCATGGATCACCCGCACATCGGTGATGTCGCCCGCGTTCGCCGTCACGTAGGCCGTGCCCGCGCTGACCGCCAACAGCTCGGCTGACGCCCGCCCGTCGACCGTCCGCTGAACCGATCCTGAGGTCAGGATCAGCGTCGCGCCGCTGATGCCGCGCTCCGTGAACGTCACCTCCGTGCCGTCCGAGACCGGCCGTCCGTCCGCGTCCGTCACGGTCGCCGAGACGGTGATCCGCGAGTCGACCGCGACCTCCTCGGTCGGCGCGCTGAGCATGATCTCCCGCGGGCCGCCGGCGACATTGAACGTCTGGCTCCAGGTCTGCCGGTTGACTCGCGCTTCGATCGTGTACGCGCCGCCCGGCAGCGGCGCGGCCGCACTCGCGTCGACATCGATTTCGATCTGCGGATTGCCGCCGGCGTCGAGTTCGAGGCCCGTGCCGGCGGCGTTGGGCAGCCAGCGCGCGCTGATCCCGGCCGGATTGCTCCTGCCGTTCGGAGCCTTGATCGTCAGCCGGTGCGTGGGGATGGCGCGCGGGCTGTCCACCGTGGCCTGCTCGGTGCCCGGCACCACAATGCTATTGCCCGCCGCATCTTCCGCCGTCACCGCCAGCCGCGCGGTGTCGCGGTCGTCCTTGTCCATCCCGCTGTCCGGCGTGCCCACATTCAGCACGCTCGTCGTGGGCTCCGCGATCTTCAGCGTTTTGAACGCGCCCGTGATCGCCACGCGCACCGTGTCCGTGAAGGTCTCGCCCGCGATCGAGGTCACCCGCGCCGTCACCGTCGCCATGCCCGGCCGCGCGTTGGACGGCGCGCTGAGCGTGATCAGAATCTTGTCCGCGTTGGCCGACGTCAGCACCGCGCGGTCCACCGGCACCTGGCAGGCGAAGCCGCCCACGCCCCGGCAGCCGTCCGAATTCAGCCGGCCGGCCGGCTGCGTGATCACAGCGCCCTCTCTGTCGTTGATGTTCGTGCTCAGCCTGCCCGCCGTGGTCGTCACCAGAATCGAACCCACGCTGCCCGCCGCCGGCGCCTTGCCGGTCTCGCTCAGCAGCGAGAGCCGCAGCACCGTGCTGCTGCCCGGCGCGATCGCCGATGGGTAGGGGCGGTCGTCGCGCACGCCCACCGAACCGCGATCATCGGTCGCGAAATCGAGCGTCGCATCGGCCACCTCTTTGATCGTCCCCACCCGCACAGCGAGCGAGCCCTGGTAGGTCCGCCCGTCGATCGTCACGCTGCCCGAGATCGTGAACGTGCCCTCCGCCGTGCCCGCCGGAACCACAATCTCCGTCATCGCCGGCAGCGTCAGCGAACACGTATTGATGTCGTCCGACGAGTCGTCCAGAATGTCGCCCGCGCTGATATCGCAGGCGGAGCCGGCGAAGAAGACCGGCTCGAGCGAGGAATCGAACAGCCACATCGCGCCGGGGCCGATTTCGCGGCTGTAGTAGCTGGAGCGCTCGGACTGGCCGACCAGCAGGCGCTCGCCGTCGGCGGCGTAGCGCACGCCGCCGAAGAAGGCGCTGACGCGCTTCGAGGGCGCCTCGACCAGCGTCGCGTTCGCCGTCGTCGCGTTCGCCCAGGCCCCGCTCGGCTTGTCGAAGATCCAGGCGCGCCCGTAGAAGTTGCTGGTGTTGGGCGCGCCCTTGGCCAGGCCCGCGCCTGTGGCGTCCTGGTAGTTGGAATTGGAGACTGCCAGCTTGGTGCCGTCGACGTTGAACGAGACGCCGCCCTGGCCGAAGACATCGCCCAGCTTGCCGCCGGCCACCTCGAGCCTCGCGTGGGCGCTGGTGATCGCGCCGTTCCAGGTGCCGGCGGGCTCGTTGAAGAGGTAGACGTAGCCGGGCGAGGTGCGGGCCGGCTGGCGCTGCGAGGCGACGCCGGCGATCACCGAGCCGTCGTGGTTGAGCGCCAGCCACTGGCCGAGCCGCTGCACATGCACCATGCCGTCGTGGAACAGTTCGGCGTCGGGGCTGTCGTCGGTCGCCCAGTTGCCGCTGGGCTTCTCGAAGACCGCGATCCAGCCGCAGGCGGTATTGGTTCGGTTGTCGGTGCTCGAACGGGTGCCGGTGCACAGATTGGTGTTGGTGTCGTTCCTGGTGCGGTTGAATCCGCCGAAGGCGATCGTCGAGCCGTCGCGCGAGATGCCCACGCGCCCGCCGGTTTCGGTCCAGCCGATGCTGTTGGCCTTGGTCCGCTCCGCGCCGGTGTAACCGCCGTTCGCGGAGGATTCGTAGTATTTGGCGTCATCGACGATTTTCATCGGCGAGAGTTGCGCGCCGTCGGCCCAGGTGAGCGCGTTCCAGCCGGTCGCGGGGCGGTGGAAGACGACTGCGCCGCCCAGCCGATGCAGCTGCGGCGCGCCCACCACGAGGATGCTGCCGTCGCCGCTGAGCGCCGCCGTCGTGCCGAACTTCGCCGGCAGCTTGTCGCCGGCCTGCGGCGGGTCGCGGCGGAAATGGATCGCGTCGTCGTCGCTCGGCGTGATCGTCGCCGACAACGTCACCGTCGGGGGCGTCACGGCGTAGTTGACCGTGTAGATGTAGAGCCGCCCGACATTCGCCTCGAGCGTGCTGCTGATGGTCACGCTGTCCTGCGGCGAGGTGACGAAGATCGTGGCGGTGTTGGCGCCGCTGGCCTGATGGACGAGGACGGTGTTGGCGAAGCCGTTCTCGCTCGCCCCGGTGGGCGGGTTGATCTGCGCAATCTGGGTCTTCGTCTGCGCGTTGTAGACGTAGAACTTGCCGCCCTGCTGCTCCCAGATGCGCATCGTGGCGGGGTCGTTGTCGTGGTCGTGGTAGACGCTCTTGACGGAGTTGACGGCGAGGGTGTTTTCGCTCAGCGCGCCGCCGCCGTAGCGGTCGCCGAACATGGCTTCGGAGCCGCGCCAGGCGGCCGCGCCCACCTTCTGCGCCGCAATGTCCACCTTGCTGCGGCCCGTGTTCTCGAAGTCGAAGAAGCCCGAGCTGCGCAGCACGCCCGCCGTGATCTCCAGGTTGTGCTCGATCCCCGTGTGCCGCAACTGCGCCTGGATGTTGATCGTCGAATCCGGCGGCACCACATTGTCCGCGTCGTTGGACAGGCTCAGGATCAGCTCGAGATCGTCGGGCGGCGCCGCTTCCGTCGGACTGGGCGGCTGCAACACCCCAACCGCCAGCAGCGCAATCAGCGCGGCAAGCGCCAGCAGCCCGCCGCGGCGCACGGCGAATCGACACACCAACTCGGACACCAACATGGACACGCTCCCACTAGCTCTCTCATCGGGCCGGCCGCAGCCGGCCCACATGCGCAGACACGCAGATGCAGCGCACGACCTCTATGTGTAGAGCACGCAGCGCTCACAGTCACTGTTTATCCCCCCCCCCCCCCCGCCGTTTTACCAAACTTTAACAGCCCTCCCGCCCCCTCCATCGCCGCCGCCGCCCCCGCTATCCTGCCCCCACCACAGACGCCAGGGAAGGAATGCCCTCAATGAAGAACATGCGCATCGGGATGCACATCGCGTCGCACAACATTCAGCTGATGGGCGCGCCGCAGCTGATTGAGGGCATCGTCGCGGCTGACCGGGCGGGGTTGGACACCGCCTGGCTGACGGTCGGCGGGCCGGCGCCGGACCCGTTCGCGGTGTTCGTGGGGGCGGCGCTGAGCGGGGCCGAGCGAATCGACCTCGGCACCTCGATCGTGCCGACCTATCCGCGCCACCCAATCTCGATGGCGCAGGGCGCGGCGACCGTCGACCAGATCGCGCCGGGGCGGATGATCCTGGGGCTGGGCCCCTCCCACAAGCCGGCGATCGAGGGCACCTGGGGCATTCCGTTTGAGAAACCGCTCTCTCACCTGCGCGAGTACGTGACAATCTGCCGCGCGCTGCTGGAAGAGGGGGAGGTGGAGTTCGAGGGCGATATTCTCACCGCCCACGCGCGGCTGATGGGCGGCCCGACCCAGGTGCGCACGATGATCGCCGCGCTGCGCGAGAAGGCTTTCCGCATGAGCGGGGAGATCACCGCGGGCGGCATCTCCTGGATGTGCCCGCTGCCCTACATCCGCGATGTCGCCGCGCCCGCGCAGCAGGCCGGGGCGGACGCGGCGGGCCGCGAAAAGCCGCAGATGGTCGTGCATACGCCGATCATCGCCAGCCAGGACCAGACCGCCATCTACGCCGCCGCCCGCCGCCAGTTCGGCTTCTACCAGCGGCTGCCCTACTACTCCCAGATGCTGCAGGACGCGGGCTACGAGGAGGCCGCCGGCCGCGATTTCACCGACCGCATGGCCGACGCGCTGATCATCAGCGGCTCCGACGACGAGATCGCCGACCAGGTGCAGTCAATGCGCAACGACTACGGCGTAGACGAGCTGCTGGCCGCAATCGTGGTGCTGGAGGACGACCCGGAGCCGGCCATCGAGCGCACCCGCGCCCTACTGGGCGAGCTGGCGCAGGCGGACTAGGGCCGGCTACCGCTTCTGCGGATCCATCAAGGCAACAGGCGCAAGCCGCGCCGCGAAGAGCGGGCTGTGGGCGGGCGAAGGCGCGCCGGGCGGCTCCGACGGCGGCGCGGGCTGTTCGACGGGCGGGCTGTCGCTCGCGACTGCGGCGGCGGTGCCCGCCTCCGGAGGGATGCGCCGAGTGCGCAACCAACCGAGCGCCATCAAGCCCGCGCCGGCGAAGATCACGATCCCGACGATCACCAAGGTCTCCCGCCCGCCAATCGCGTCGGCGAGCACGCCCCAGACCGGCGCCAGGAACGCCTGTAGCCCGAATGCGATCAGCACCCAGGACATCACCCGCCCGAAGTATTCCGGGCGCGTGTGCGACATCAGGATCGACTGGTTGACCAGCATCACGCCCGACCGTCCCGCGCCGGGCACGGCGGCGAGCAGCAGCACGAGCAGGAACGTCGGAGCGGCGGCGGCGACCCACATCCCCAAGCCCATCAGCACCGCGGTCGCCAGCAGCAGCGGATAGGCCAGCCGCCCGGAGACCATCCCCGCCAGCGGAATGTTGATCAGCAGCGCCGAGATGCCGAAGACGAGGTTGATCACTACCGCCTCATTCTCCGAGCGGCCGAACTCGCGGTCGAGGATGCCCGGCATCAGCGTCTGCATGGCGAAGCCGCAGACGACCATCAGCAGCCAGAAGAGCCAGAGCACGCGCAGCCGCGGGCGGCTGCGCAGGTAGCGGAATCCCTCGAACAGCTCGCGCCGCGCCGCGTGCCAGCCGCCCGCCCGCTGCGACGGCTTGGTCCAGGGCAGCAGCAGCGTGAGCGGAATCACGATCACAAAGAGGCAGGCGACCATCAGATAGAGGTAGCCCGCGTCGACCTGAAAGATCAGCACCAGCACCGACGCCAGGGTCGGTCCGAATACTTGCGCGATGTTGATCGACATCTGTTGCAGCGCGACGGCGTTGGGCAGCAGGCGCTGGGGCACGAGGTCGGTGACCCAGGCTTGCCGCGCGGGGCCCATCAGCGCGAACGCCGCGCCCATCAGCAGAGTCGAGCCGAACAGCAGCGGAATGGTGATGCTGTCGGTGACGATCAACGCGCCCGTCACGACAATCACGATGCAGGGCGCGACCTGTCCGGCCAGGACCAGCGGCTTCTTGGGATAGCGGTCCGCGATCACGCCGCCGAGCGGCCCCAACACGACCTGCGCGAAGCCCATCCCCATCTGAGCGAAGCCGGACGCGGCGTAGGAGCCGGTCAGCTCGTAGGCCACGATCGGCACGAGGATGAACGTCGTCATGAACGCGGTGGTGGCGAGCAGCGAGCCTGACCAGAGCAGGCGGAAGTCGCGCCCGCCCAGGGCTTCGAAGCTCTTGCCCAGACCGCGCATCAGCCGCCGCTCCCGTCCCGATTGCCGCCGCGCTGACCGCGCATCAACGCGATCCGCGCAACGCGCGCGGCAAACAGGAGGCTAATTGCCGCCGTGGGCGCCGCGGCCGGCGCTTCGGGCTCAGGATCGGCGGCGGCGCTGCCCGGCTCGGGCGGCAGCCGACGCACGCGCAGCCAGGCCAGCGCCAGCAGCGCGGTCGCCGCCAGCGAGACCAGCCCCACCACAACCAGCGCCTCGCGCCCGCCCAGCGTCTCCGCGATCTCGCCCCAGAGCGGCGCGACGAACGACTGCGCGCCGTAGCCGAGCATCACGAAGGACATCACGCGGCCGAAGTACTCCGGGCGGGAGTTGGTCATCATCAGCGACATCGTGACCAGCATCACCCCGGAGGAGCCGGCCCCGAGTACGAAGCCCATCACGATCAGCGCCTCGTAGGTGGGCGAGATGGCGGTGAGGACAAAGCCGATCATCGTCAGCACGCCGCAGGCGAAGAGCGAAGGCCAGGCCCAGCGCCCGCCGACCAGTCCGGCGAGCGGCAGGCTGATCGCGATCGAGGCGATGCCGATCGTGAGGAAGACGGGCATCGCGTCGAGCGAGGAGCGGCCGAATTCGCGATCGAGCACGCCGGGCAGCAGCGTGTTGGGCGCGAAGCTGCTGATCACGATCGCCATCCAGAAGAGCCAGAGGATCCAGAGCCGGCGGTTGTGTTTGAGGTAGCTGAAGCCGGCGCGCAGCTCGTGCAGCACCGGCGGGCGCTCCGCGCCGCCGCCGCTCGGTCCCGTCCAGGGCAACAGCGTGGTCAGCGGCACGACGACGAGGAAGAAGCTGGCGACGAGCAGGTAGAGCCAGCCGGCGTCGACCTGGAAGAGGATTCCGACGACGGAGACGATCATCGGGCCGAGCACGCGGGCGATGTTCTGCGCCATCTGCTGCAGGGCGACGCCGTTGGCGAGCAGCCGGCGGGGCACCAGATCGCCGAGCCAGGACTGCCGCGCAGGCCCCATGGCGGCGAAGCCGATGCCCATCAGCAAGGTCGTGATGAACAGCAGCGGCACGGTGATTCGGTCGGTCAGAATCAGGAAGCCGGTGCCGAGGATCAGCAGCGCGGGAAAAGTTTGGCCAGCGAGGACGAGCGGCTTCTTGGGATAGCGATCCGCGATCACGCCGCCGAACGGACCGAGGAAAAACATGGCGATCCCGGAGCCGGCCGCGGCGATGCCGGAATCGGTGTAGGAGCCGGAGATGTCGTAGGCCACGATCGGCACGAGCAGGAAGGAGGTCATGAAGGCGGTCGTGGACAGCAGCGAGCCGAACCACAGGTAGCGGAAGTTGCGCACGCCGAACGCGGCGAAGGTGTTGCGCAGGCCGCTCACTACGCGCTCCCGCTCGGACCTGCGCCGCCGCGCTGGCCGCTCATCAGCGCGACAGGGGCCAGGCGGGCGTTGAAGGCCGGCGCGGGCGCGAGCGGCGTGGGCTGGTGCTGCTCCGCCTGCGGCTCGGACTCCGCCGCCGTGCCCTGCTCAGTGGGCAGGTGGCGCGTGCGCAGCCAGCCCAGCACCATCAGCGCCGTCGCCGCCAGCGCCACCAGGCCGATCACGGCCAATGTCTGCCGCCCGCCGATCGCGTCGGCCAGCGCGCCCCAGATCGGCGCCAGCAGCGACTGAAAGCCGAAGCCCATCATGACCAGCGACATCACCCGCCCGAAATACTGCGGCAGCGTGTTGGCCATCATGATCGACTGGTTGACCAGCATCACGCCCGAACGCCCCGCGCCGATCAATCCGGCCATCGCCAGAAACGCCCCGTAGGTCGGCGCCCAGGCGGTCAGGAAAAAGCCCGCCGCCATCAGCGCGCCCATCGTCAGCAACGCGGGCCAGGCGAAGCGCCCCGAGACGATCCCGGCCAGCGGCAGGTTGACGATCAGGCTGGCGATGCCGAGCACGGTGAGCGAGGGCATCAGGTCGAACGGGCTGCGCCCGAATTCAGCCGCCAGCATGCCCGAAAGCAGCGTCTGGAAGGCGAAGCCGCACATCACCATGACCAGGAAGTAGCTCCACAGGATCCGCAGGCGCGGATTGGCGACCATGTAACGGACGCCTTCGCGCAGCTCGACCAGCACCGCGCGCTGCGGTTGCGTCCGCTCCGCGGGCGCCGTCCGACGGATCATCGTCGTCAGCGGAATCACGATCACGAACAGGGCGGCCACGGCCAGGAACAGCTCGCCCTCGCCGAGCACCTCGCCCAGCGCGCCGATGATCAGCACCGGCGTGGTCACCTGCGCGATATTCATCGCCAGCTGTTGGAGCGCCACCGCGTTGGCCAGCAGCTTGCGCGGCATGAGTTCGCCCACCCAGGCCTGCCGCGCCGGGCCCATCACCGAAAACGCCACGCCCATCAACAGCGTCGCGCCCAGCAGCAGCGGGATCGAGATCGCGCCGCTCACCATCAGCGCGCCCACCCCGCCGATGATCAGGCCGGGCGCGATCTGCCCCGCCAGCACCAGCGGCTTCTTCGGGTAGCGATCGGCGATCACCCCGCCGAACGGACCCAGCAGCACCTGCGAAATCCCCGATCCCATCGCCGCCAGGCTGGCCATCAGGTAGGAGCCGGTGAGGTCGTAGCCGACCGCCGGGATCAGGTAGAACGACGTCATAAACGCCGTGACCGACAGCAGCGAGCCCGACCAGAGCAGGCGGAAGTCGCGCGACGCGAACGCGGCGAAGGTGTCGCGCAGGCCGCTCATCGAGGCGGCCCCGCAGGCGCGGCGAGAGTGTGTCGCAGGCAGTTCATCAAGGCTCTGATCGTATGGCGCGCTGACGCTTAGCGCTACGCGAAACGATCACGCCAGCCCCTCCGATGCCAAGCACTTACCACAAGGCCGAGCGCCCTGGGGCCCTGTCCACACTTCAAAGCTCCATCACCCCCACGCAAAACCGATCCGCCACCCCCGCGCAAAGCCAGCTCGTCATACCCGCGCAAAAAGAGCTCCGTCATACCCGCGCGAGCCAGCTCCGTCATACCCGCGCGAGCCAGCTCCGTCATACCCGCGCTCGCCGCGGGTATCTCGCCGCGGTGAGCGCCAAGCCCCGCCCTCACCTTCCCACCCCCGCCAAGCACACCCTCCGCGCCCAGCCCAAACCCCCACGCAAAGCCAGCTCCGCCGCCCCCGCGCAAAAAGAAGCTCCGTCATACCCGCGCAAAAAGAAGCTCCGTCATACCCGCGCAAAAAGAGCTCCGTCATACCCGCGCTCGCCGCGGGTATCTCGCCGAGCGCGGCACGGAGCCCCGTGCCGCCCCCTCCCGCGTCCCTGCCCAGGAATGACGGAAGTGCGCCCACGCCCTACCCGTTGTCGTAGCCCCGCGTGATTGGCTGGTCGGTGCGCTGGCCTGCCTGACCGTCCGGCGCGAAATCGTCGACCAGCGCGCCCAGCTCGGCGCGCTCGCGGGCCGGCGGCAGCTGCGGCGGCTGGTCGGGCATTTCGGCGACATGCAGCGTCTGCGTGGGGAAGGCGAACTCGACCTCCAGCTGCTCCGCCAGGCGCAGAATGTCGAGGTTGAAGATGTGCCGCGTGCGCAGCTCCTCGTTCCAGCTCGCGGCCTGAATGAACGTGTAGACCATGATGTTCAGGCTGCTGGCGTCGAACGTGATGAACTCCACGATGTAGTAGTCGCGGCGCATGTTCGGGTTGGCGCGGACAATCGCGCGGATGCCCTCGACGAACGCCTGAATGCGGTCCGGATCGGTGTGGTAGGCGATCCCCAGCGTGGTCGAGTAGCGCCGCCAGGTGCGCCGCCCCATGTTGTTCACTTCGGTGTCGGTCATCCGCGCGTTGGGCACGCTGATCAGCGAATCGGCGAATGTGCGAATCCGCGTCGAGCGGAAGCCCACCTGCTCCACCGTGCCCTCCACATCGCCCATGATCACCCAGTCGCCCACCTGAAACGGCTTGTCCGCCAGAATCGTCACCCCGCCGATCAGATTGCGAATCGAGTCCTGCGCCGCGAACGCCAGCGAGATGCCGCCGACGCCCAGCGCCGCGATCAGCGACGTAATGTTGATGTCCAGGTTCTGTAGGACGAAGAGCGCCCCGACCGCGCCCACGAAGATTTTCGCCGCCGTGCGCGCCAGCGGCACCAGCTGGTCGTCGAGCTTCGACTCGGTGCGCTCGGCGATGTGCATCCAATAGTCCGCGCCGACATCCACCAGCCGAAAGCCGAGCAGCGTCGCCGCCAGCGCCGAAGCGAGCGAGGCGAAGGTGTTGACGACCGATTCGACATCGGCGTCGAAGTCGAGCACCGGAAAGCCGATCAGGACCGTCAGGGTGGCGACCAGCAGCAGCAGCGGAAACTGGACGCGGCGCAGCTCCTGTTCCCAGAAGTCGTGCCGCTCGGGATCGATCCGCCGCCGGATCGCGATCCAGACCAGCCGCATCGCGACGAAGCGCAGCACGGCGATGATCGTGGCGAGCACGCCGATCCCGATGTACTGCCAGACCTCGATCCCGATGAACGACTCGTAGAGCCAGGCGGGCGCGAGCACGTAGGTCATCGCATCCCGCTTTCAGCAACTCCGCAGGCGGCGCGCGGACAATCGCCGCGCGCCGCTCAGGCCGACGGGTCGTGCGAGAAGCCGCAGGCCTTGTGCGAGCCGTCGCAGAACGGCTTGCTGTCCGACTCCCCGCAGCGGCAGAGCGCGATCGCCGAACCCTTGGGCAGCGGAATCTCGCTGCCGTTGTTGGCCTTCAGCACCACATCGTCGGCGGGAATGATGATCGGTCCGTTGGTGTTGATCGTGATCTCCGGCATCGCCGCGCTCCTCTCGCTGCCCTCACTGCCTGACAGGCCGGCCGCTCCGGGCGTGCGCCGCGCTGGCCGAGCGGCGCGCGGAGCGGACCGCGCGTCTCGTAGCATAGCCGCGTTCCCGATTCGCTCGCGCCGCGCCGCCGACCGCGGCGGGCCGCGCAGAGCGAACGCCGAGAGGGGTGAGGCATGCGTTTGACCGTCGAGTTCCCGTCCGTGGTACACCGCGACGGTCCGCAGGGCGTCGCCGAGCTTGCCCGCGCGATCGAGCGGATCGGCTACGACGAGATCGACATCTTCGATCACGTCGTGATGGGCCACCCGCTCGAAGGCCGCGAGTCGGGGCCGTACCCGGCCAACATGCCGATTCTCGAGGCGCTGATCACGCTCGGCTACATCGCCGCCGTGACCGAGCGCGTCGGGCTCGGCACCGAGGTGCTCGTGCTGCCCCAGCGCCAGCCGACGCTTGTCGCCAAACAGATCTCGACGCTCGACACGCTCTCCGGCGGCCGCGTCCGACTGGGCGTCGGCGTCGGCTGGCAGGAGTCCGAGTATGAGGCGCTGGGGATGGATTTTCGCCGCCGCGGCGAGATGATGGACGAGGCGATCGATCTGCTGCGCCTCTCCTGGAGCGAAGCATCGATTGACTACGAGGGCGAGCATTTCGTTTCGCGCGCGATGGCGATGGAGCCCAAACCGCCGCAGGGCGCGGGCATTCCGCTCTGGATCGGCGGCGGCTCGCCCGCCGCCCTGCGCCGCGCCGGGCGGGTCGGCGACGGCTGGATGGCCAGCGGCCTGCTCGGCGACCAGGCCGCCTCGGCGATCGCCGAGGTGCGCCGCCACGCTGAAGCGGCCGGCCGCAACCCCGATGAGCTGGAGTTTCAGGCGCAGCTCGCGCCGCCGCCGCGCGCCGGCGACGCAAGCACGCGCGACTTCTGGGCGCGCACCGCGGAAGTCGCCGCGACCGCCGCCGCCGCCCAGCAGGCGGGCTTCGGCTGGGCCGCCGTCAACGTCACCGGCGTCTTCGTCGCCGGCGCACGCACCCCCGACGCGCTCACTCAGGCTCTGGCCGAGCTCCACGACGCCATCCGCGCCGAAACGGGCTAGCGGCGGGAATGCGCGGCCCGCGGATCAGACGACGCGCGTGGCGCTGCGCCGGGCTGCTCGCCGCCGTTCTGGCGATCGCCGGCCTGGCCGCTGCGCAGCTGGGTCCCGCAGACGCGCAAGGCGACTCCGAACCGGTCGTGATCCTGGCGCAGATCGACGACGCGCTCGAACCGAACGACGAGCGTTACCTGGAACGGGTGCTGGAAGCCGCGGAGTCGCGCGGCGCGGCGGCGGTGGTGATCACGCTGGACACGCCCGGCGGGCTCGGTTCGACAATGCGCAATCTGGCGGGGCAGTTGCTCGAAGCGGCGACGCCGACGGTGGTCTACGTATCGCCGCGCGGCGCGCAGGCCGCCTCGGCGGGCACGCTGGTCACCGTCGCGGCCAACATCGCCGCGATGGCCCCGGGCACCAACATCGGCGCGGCGTCGCCCGTCTCCGGCACGGGTGAGGACTTGCCGCCCACGCTGCGCCGCAAGGTGGACGAGGACATCACCGCGCTGGTGCGCAGCATCGCCGCGCTGCGCGGCCGCAACGCCGAGGCGATCGAGGCGACGGTGCTTGAGGCCCGCGCCTACAGCGCGGACGAGGCGCTCGCGCTGAATGTGATCGATCTGATCGCGCCCGACCTCGAAACGCTGCTGGCGGAGATCGACGGCGAGCTGGTCGAGACGGCGGCCGGCCCGCGGCGGCTTGCAACGGCGGGCGCGGATCTGGACACAATCGGACGCTCGATGGTCGAGCGCTTTCTGGAAATCCTGACCAACCCAACGCTGGCCTACGCGCTCGTGCTGCTGGGAACCTATGGCGTGCTCTACGAGCTTCGCGATCCGGGCAACTTCGGCCCGGGCGTGATCGGCGTGCTGGGGCTGGTGCTCGGCTTTCTCGGCATCGGGCTGCTGCCGCTCAACCTCTCCGGCGTGCTGTTGCTCGTCGCCGGCTGTCTGCTGCTCCTGCTGGAATCGCAGCTCGACGGCTTCGGCTGGGCCGGGATCGGCGCCGTGATCTGCTGGCTGTTCGCCGGCTTTCTGCTCGTCGGCGAGCTCTTCCCGGAGCCGACCGCGCTTGATGATCCGCTCGAAATCAGCCGCTGGGTGATCGGCCTCTTCGCGGGCGTCACGCTGGGTTTCATTGCGCTGCTCTGGGTGCTG
Source organism: Dehalococcoidia bacterium (assembly GCA_965203165.1). Classification (GTDB taxonomy): domain Bacteria; phylum Chloroflexota; class Dehalococcoidia; order Bin125; family Bin125; genus CATQGW01. The sequence continues at coordinate 1,558,084 of OZ241849.1, read as the reverse complement.
GGGCGCGGCGGCGGCAAGTCGGAAGCGTTCATGGCCGAGTCGGAGCGGCGCGTGCTGGACCGCGAAGGCGAGGCGCTCGAACCGCTGCGCCCCAGTGGCGCAGTGGAGATCGACGGCGAGCGCTGGATCGGGATGACGGAGGGCGAGGACATCGACGCGGGCGCGGCGGTGCGCGTGGTCGGCATCTACGCCGGCGGCGTGGTCAAGGTGGTGCGCGCGGACGACGACGCGGCGATACTGGCGATGCGCACCGCGCCCGGCCGCGCCGCGGGCTGGCGCGACCGCGCGGCCGAACTGAGCCTGGCGCGCGTCTGGGCGCGGCTGCGCGCCGGAACGGAGTGAACGATGGGCATCATTCAGACGGTCGGACCGAACGAGGCGCTGATCCGCTCCGGCGGCGGCGACATGCCCAAAGTGGTGGTCGGCGGCCGCACGCTCGTGATTCCCATCTTGCACCGCGCCCAGCGCCTCTCGCTGCACGTGATGACGCTGCATGTGATGACCGAAAACGTCTACACCGGCGAGGGCGTGGCGGTCTCGGTCGACGGCGTCGCGCAGGTCAAGGTGGCGCGCAGCGAAGAGGCGATCCGCACCGCCGCGCAGCAGTTCCTGGGCAAGAGCGACGCCGAAATCATCGATGTGCCGCTGCAAACGCTCGAGGGTCACCAGCGCGCCATCCTGGGCACGCTGACGGTCGAGGAGATCTACCGCGATCGCGAGAAGTTCGCCTCGCAGGTGCGCAGCGTCGCCTCGCCGGACCTGGCCGGAATGGGGCTGGAGATCGTCTCCTTCACGATCCGCGACATCAAGGATCCGGGCGGCTATCTCGACGCGCTGGGCGTGCGCCGCACGGCTGAGGTGCGTCGCGACGCGACGATCGGCGAAGCGGAGGCGGAGCGCGACGCCGGCATCCGCTCCGCTCAGGCCCTGCGCGAGAGGGAAGCCGCGCGTTACGAAGCCGATACGCAAATCGCCGAATCCGAGCGCGGCTACAGCGTGCAAAAGGCCTCCTACGACCAGGAGGTCAACGCGCGGCGCGCCGAAGCCGAGCTGGCCGATGAGCTGCAACGCGCGCGCACGCAGCAGGAGATCCGCCGCGAGGAGGTGGAAATCGAGGTCGTTGAGCGGCGCAAGCAGATCGAGTTGCAAGAGCAGGAGATCGCGCGCCGCGAGCGAGAGCTGGAGGCCACCGTGCGCAAGCCCGCCGAGGCCGAGCGCTTCCGGCTGGAGACATTGGCCGAGGCCGAGCGCAACGCGGCGGTCGCGCAAGCCACGGGCGACGCGGAGGCAGTGCGCCGCCAGGGCGAGGCGCAGGCCGAGGTAATCCGCCTGACCGGCGAGGCGGAAGCGGACGCGATTCGCGCCAAGGGTCTGGCCGAAGCGGAGGCGATGCGGACCAAGGCCGACGCCTGGAAGGAGTACGGCGAGGCGGCGGTGGTGCAGCAGGTGCTCGAAACCTTGCCGGCAGTCGCCGAAGCGGTCGCCCAGCCGCTCGCTCGCACCGATCGGATCGTGATGTTCGGCGGCGGCGGCGACGGCGCATCGGGTCCCAGCAAGCTGACCCAGGATGTCACGCGCACGGTCGCCCAGATCCCCGAAGTGATCGAGTCCCTGACCGGGATCGACATCGTCGGCAGCATCAAGAACATCCCGGGCCTGGAATCCTCAAGCCGCGAGGAATCGGCAGAAGCCGCCCCGCCGCCCCAACCACCGTCTCAAGCGCCGCCCGACGACGCGGACGAAGTAGAGCCGCAACGGTGACCAGCGAAATGATCACCGACGACGGCGTCACAGCGAGATGCCCGCGCAAACCAGATCCGTCATACCCGCGCAAACCAGATCCGTCATACCCGCGCAAAACCAGACCCGCCATACCCGCGCAAAATCAGACCCGCCATACCCGCGCAAAATCAGACCCGTTACACCCGCGCAAACTAGATCCGTCATACCCGCGCTCGCCGCGGGTATCTCGCCGCGCTGAGCGCCAAGCACCGTCCCTGCCCCCAGCCCCGCTCAAGCGGCATCCGAACGCCACCGGATGTCTGGGGCGTGGTGCTGCGTGGGAGGTCCGCGCAGGAACGGCGGAAGCGCGTGCGGGACTCCGCGCTGGGCTCTGCGAGATACCCGCGGCAAGCGCGGGTATGACGGAAGTGTCAACAGCCCGAGGTCAATCGCCGCCTACGAAGGCAGCCTTGAGATTCGTGGTATCGACAGACTGAGCGAAGGCCGACAGGGGATGGACCCGGTCAGGGTGGCCGCGGTGCGCAGGGTCGGCAGGGTCCTGTAGCACGCCGTGGCGCAGCCGGTCGCCCTCAAGCAGGAAGTAGCCGTAGCGATCTCCAACGATCCGGTAGATGGGATGCGGGGGGGCGGGCGCCGATCCAAAAATCAGATGCCATCGCGTAAGCACCAGGACCACTTCTTCAGCCGGCTCAAACCACCACCGCCAGTCGTCGGCACGCCACGTATTCACACTCAGAGCTCCGGAGTGGTAGACGATGATCAGATTGTCTTGCACATCCTGCGGCAGCTCACCACGCCAGACTTCGCGGACGGCAACGGTCGTAAAGACATCGCCGGGGCACAAACCCGTTCCGTCGCTGCAGATCTCGGGATTGGTCTCTACGACGCGGCCGCGGAAGATCACGGCGTCGGGCTGCGCCAAAAGCTCTGCGAGGCTTTCAGGGTTCCAGCATGTAGCGCAGTAGGTGGGATCACGTTCGTCTTCCCGCAACGAGCGACCGTACAATGAGTAACGTCCATCGAAGTGCATCGCGACATGCGTCCGGTTGTCGTTGTACGTCGCGATCGCTTCGGCGGCCTCCGCCTCATCCCCGCTGCATTTGCGCAAGTAACTCCAAGCCCTCAATGCCTCGTTGTGGGCGTACATTCCCTGAGGCAGATAGAACGATGGCGGATAGCTCCGGAGTTGCCAGAGCGAGGTCCTGCGCCAGCCCAGATAGCGCTCGAGCCAATACCACTCACATTCGCGCTCCTCCGTATGTTGTCGGACAGGCTCAGTTGCGTTGAGCGGCGCGGCATGGGCGAACCCCGCGCCGATGATCAGCGCGAGAACGAAAGCGTGGACGCATCGGCTTTGCACAAGGCGGCGCAGGTCGAATCGGATTCGTCGCATGGTTCAGACCTAGTCGTTTGCGCGCGGTCTTGCGTCGGCACCGCTTACGAAGGCGGCCTTGAGCTTCGAGGTGTCGACGGACTGAGCGAAGGCTGACAGTGGATGGACCCAGTCAGGGTGGCCGCGGTGCGCGGGATCGGAGGGGTCCTGCAGCACGCCGTGGCGCAGCCGGTCGCCCTCGAGCAGGAAGTAGCCGTAGCGATCCTCCACGATTTGGTAGAGCGGGTACTTGTTGGGCGGGTTGAGTATAAACCGTGTTGGTTGGAGAATCAGAACGACTTCTTCGCCGGGCTCCAGCCAGGGCCGTCGGTCGTTCCACCACCACGTGTCATAGAGGACGACGCTGATCCGGTCGTGTTCGGCATCCAGCGGTAGCGCTCCGAGCCACAATTCGCGGACGCTGACAGTGGTGTGAACGAGGCCGATGCACAAAGCGCCGTGATCGCAGACTTGCGGCGTCGTTTCACGGACGCTCCCTCGCACGATTACAATGTCGGGTTTTCGCAGCAAGTCTTCGGTGCTGCTGCTGTTCTCGCAGCTTGTGCAGTAGGTGAAATCTCGCGCCGCATCGCGCGACCCGTGGTAGCGCCCGTAGCGGCCGAACGACTTGACGAAGAGGTCGCGGTTGCTGTTGTATGTCGCGATGATCTCGGCCGCTTCCGTGTCCTCGCCCCTGCACTTGTGTCGGTAGCTCCATGCTCTGACAGCCTCGTTGTGCGCGTACATTGCGACTCGCAGATCCGATGGATCAGGCTCATAGTATCCTGGGTACAGCTGGAGTTCCCACCGGGAGACGCGCTGCCAGTGCAGATAGCGCTCGAGCCAATACCACTCGCATTCGCGCTCCTCCGTATGTTGTTGGACAGGCTCAGTTGCGTTGAGCGGCGCGGCATGGGCGAGCGCCGCGCCGATGATCAGCGCGAGAACGAAAGCGCAGACGCATCGGCTTTGCGCAAGGCGGCGCAAGTCGAATCGGGTTCGTCGCATGGCAGGCATGGCAGACTGGTCGCTTTCGCGCGGCCGTTGCTGGCTGCGTTGATGCTAGGCGATCCCGCGAGTCTCCGGCGGCGGGCGGGCAGGAATGCGTAGAGCGGCATAGCGCGCGGTGCTGATAGTCTGGGCGCGGAACAATGTCCGACTCTGTCCAACGTTCGCCAGCGGGAAGCAGCGATGACCAGCGAGATGATCACCGACGACGGCGTGCTGCCGATTGCGCTTGGCGACAACTGGGTCTACGCGGTCGTCTCCGACGGCGAGGCGGCGCTGGTCGACGCCGGGCCGGACTTCGACGGCGCCTGGGACGCGCTGACCGCCCAGCTGGAGGCCGCGGGGCTCTCGCTCGGCGATGTGCGCACCGTCTTTGTGACCCACGCCCACATCGACCACTGCGGCCTGGCCCATCGCTGGCAGGACCAGGGCATTCCCGTGGCCTCCTGGTCCCGCGAGGCGCCCCAGTTCCGGCACGGGCGCAACATCATCGGCTACCAGACCCAGTACGTCTTCCAGGCGCTGGCGCGGATGGGCGTGCCGCAGGAGCGGATCACGGGTTTCATCGAGGAGCGGGAGAAGATGCGCGCCGCCTTCCGCGCGGGCGACGACACCGGCGGCGGCCGCCGCCGCGCGCGCTGGCCCGGCCTGATCCGCGGCACCCCCTTCGAGCCCGACCTGCTGCTTGAGGACGGCGACGAGATCGCCGTCGGCCGCCGCCGCCTGCAGATGGTCGCCGCGCCCGGCCACACACCCGGCAACGCCGTGCTCTTCGAGCAGGAAACCGGCGCGCTGTTCAGCGGCGACCAGGTCATCCCCGGCAGCATCCCCAACCCCGGCTGGCACTACGACCTCAGCGCCGAACCGCCGCGCCGCTTCCGCAGCTTGCCCGCGTTCGCCGCGTCGCTGGAGAAAGTCGGCCGGCTGGACGTAAGGCGTCTCTACCCGGGCCACGGTGAGCGCAGCGACGCCGTGGAGCAGGAGTTGGATCGGAGCCGCCGCCACCACGCAAAGCGCCAGGGCCAGCTCCGCGAGGCGCTCGACGACGGCCCCGCGACGCCCTACGCGCTGATGCGCGCGCTCTTCCCCCGCCTGCCCGACCGCCGCCTCTGGCAGGCGATGGCCGAGGTGGTCGGCCAAATCGACGCGCTGGTCGAAAGCGGCGACGCAGTGGAGGTCGAGGACGGCGATCTGCTCCAAATCCGCCTCGCCTGACGCGGTATCATGGGTTTGAAGGCGAGGGCTCCAATGCGCATGTTGCGCACTCTCTGGCGCTGGACTGAAGTCGCGCTCTGGTGGTGGGTTGGCCGCCCGACGAGCGAGATGCGGCGAAAGTGGGAGGAAGAGGACAACGCGGACTCCCGACGCCCCAAGCCCGGCAAGACGTACATCTAGGTAGCGCGATGAGCTGGCGAAGCACGCTGTGGCGATGGACTGAGCTGGCGTTGTGGGAGCTCTTCGGCCGCCCGACGAGCCAAATGCGGCGCGAGTGGGAAGAAGAGGACAACTCCGATCCTCGTATCCCCAAGCCGGGCAAGACGTACATCAGCGGCTAAATCGCAGTCGTCAAATCGACGATCTGTTCTCGAACCGTCGCGCTCAATGTATGTAGAATGGAAATCGAAAGCGAGGTGGGCAATGCGCGTGCTGCGCACCCTCTGGCGCTGGACTGAGGTCGTGCTCTGGTGGTGGGTTGGCCGCCCGACGAGCCAGATGCGGCGCGAGTGGGAAGCTGAGGACAACGCGGACCCCCGTGTCCCCAAGCCAGGCAAGACGTACATCTAGGCGATTGCGATGCCGTCGTGCGGACAACGGCCTACAATGAAGTTGGAGGTGGCGCGATGAGCTGGCGAAGCACACTGTGGCGATGGGCTGAGCAGGCGCTGTGGGAGCTCTTCGGCCGCCCGACAAGCGAAATGGAGCGCGAGCAGCGTGAGTGGGAAGAGGCGAATCCGCATCTTCCGAAACCCGGCAAGACGACGATCAGCGGCTAAAGCGTAGTTGTCAACGCGGTTGCTACGACCATCCCAGCGAACCCGGGGTCGCGGCGATCAATATTCGCAGCAACAGCAGCTTTCGTCGGAGCGTCCTGTTCGCGCGGCGCGAAACATCTCGAATGGCCAGGAGATATTGCCACATCAGCGCATCGTCGTCGGGGTTCGCCCGCGCTGCATGAATCGCATCATCTGGCGTCGGGAACTGATCGACATCGCCTGCCCAAAGGTTGGCGAGGCCGGAGAGAGCGCAAAGCGCGCACGACGCCATACTCAAACCGAATAGCCATGCGGTCGGATCTGCAGATGCCGCGATACCGACCAACGCGCTGACCCCCGCCACGTTCAGCACTGTCAGCAGCATCACCTTGCCGTCAAAGCCGGCGATCGAAGAGAGCAGCACCTGCATGTGCGCGATCGCGATTTCCAGCGCCCGGTCCACACCTTCGGGTGGGCGTTCCTCCCCTGCGTCCCCGCTGTCAGAAGCCATCACAGCCGGCGGTAGATGCCGCTGGAACCCGTCGACAGCTCGCCCAGCGCCGCGCGCCGAATTAGCGTCAGCGCGCTGGTCACCGCCCGCGCCTTAATCGCCGCCCGCGTCTGCGCGAACGTATAACCCGTCGCATACGACTCCCCGGGCGTCTCCACGCCCAGGCAGACCGCGCCCACCGGCTGGCCGCCGTGCGGCTCGGGGCCGGCCACGCCCGTGATCCCTACGCCGATGTCGGCGTCGAACTGCGCCCGCGCCGCCGCCGCCATCGCCGACGCCGTCTCGTTGCTCACCACGCCATGCGCTTCGATCACGCCGGCGTCCACCCCGTAGTGAATCTTGGCCTCCGCGGTGTAGGTCACCAACCCGCCGCGGAAGAAGCCGCTCGCGCCCGGCACATCGGTGATCGTGCTCGCCAGCAGCCCGCCGGTGCAGGACTCCATCACCGCGATTGAGAGGCCGCGCTCGCCCAGCAGCCGCGCCACCGCCTCCTGAAATGTGTCCTCGTCCACGCCCCAGATGTTGTCTCCCAGCAGATCGCGGATCGCCGCCTCGATCGGCGCAATCCGCGCCCGCGCCGCCGGCTCGTCCACCGCTTTCGACGCGAGCCGCACATGCACCCCGTCCGCCTTGTGATAGACGCCGACCGTCGGATCCTCCCCCGCGCGGATGTCGCCCAGCGCCTCGTCCAGCGTGCTCTCGCCCAGCCCGGTCGTCTTCAGCGTGCGTGAGATCAGCACCGTGCCGGCGCTGCGCTCCGCCAGCCGCGGGCCGACCTCATTGCTCCACATCCCCGTCATCTCCGCCGGCGGCCCGGGCATCGCCACCACGATCGCGCCATCCTTCTCCACCCACCAGCCCGGCGCCGTCCCGCGCGGATTCGGAATCGACCGCCCCGAAGGCACGACCGTCGCCTGCTTCACGTTCTGCTCCGGCATCTGCCCGCCGCGGCTCTCGAAGAATGCGCGCAGATGCGCCTCCAGCTCCGGCGCCACATACGGTTCCTCGCCGATCGACTCGGCGATCGCCTCGCGCGTGATGTCGTCCTCTGTCGGCCCCAGCCCGCCGGTGCAGAGCACGATCTCCGAGCGGCCCCGCGCCTGGGTGATCAGATCGACCAGCCGCTGGCGGTTGTCGCCGATCTGGTGCATGTAGAACAGGTCGATGCCCATCGCCGGCAGGCGTTGCGCGATGTACTGGGCGTTCGTGTCGAGAATCTCGCCCATGAGGATTTCGGTGCCGATGGAGATGATTTCTGCTCGCATGCCCGCATTCTAGAGCCACGTGTCCGGGAGTCCGTCGGCGCGGCTGATAGCCTGCGCCGACCAGCCGCCAATTCGCCCGCCAGCTCAGGATGCCGCCGATGACCGCTCCCGCTCTCTCCGAGGTCGCCGACGCCGCCGAGCGAATCCGCGCCAACATCCGCCGCGTGATCGTCGGCCGCGACGATGTGATCGACTACACCCTCGCCGCGATCCTCTGCGAAGGCCACGTGCTGCTCGACGATGTGCCCGGCCTGGGCAAGACGATGCTGGCCAAGTCTCTCGCCCGCTCGATCGGCTGCTCCTTCCGCCGCATCCAGTTCACACCCGATCTGATGCCCGCCGACGTGACCGGCGTCAATGTCTACAACCAGCGCTCCGGCGAATTCGAGTTCCGCGCCGGCCCGCTGCTCACCCAGCTGGTGCTGGCCGACGAAATCAACCGCGCCAGCCCGCGCACCCAGGCCGCCCTGCTCGAGGCGATGGAGGAGCGCCAGCTGACCGTCGAGGGCGAGACGATGCGCATGCCCCGCCCGTTCCTCGTGATCGCCACCCAGAATCCCGTCGAGCTCGAGGGCACATTCCCGCTGCCCGAGGCGCAGCTCGACCGCTTCCTCGTTCGCTTGCGGATGGGCTACCCCGACGCCGCCGAAGAGGACCAGATTTTGCAGCGCTTCGAGCGGGCGCAGCCGCTCGAAGAACTGGAGCCGGTGGTCGACGCCGAAACGCTGGCGGCGATGACGAAATCCGTCGAGCAGGTGCAGGTCGCCGAGACCGTGCGCGGCTACATGGTGGCGCTTGTCCAGGCGACCCGCGAGGAAGCCGCCTTCGAGTTGGGCGCCAGCCCCAGAGCGTCGCTGGGCCTGATGCGCACCAGCCGCGCGCTCGCCGCGATCCGCAGCCGCGACTACGTGCTGCCCGACGATGTCCAGGAGATGGCGCGCGTCGCGCTGCCTCATCGGCTTGTGCTCAGCGCCGAGTCGCGCCTGCGCTCCTCGACCACCGAGTCGCTGCTTGAAGATGTCATGTCGCGCGTCCCTGCGCCGATCGAGGCCGCGTGAGGCCGCGCGGCCCCACAGGTTGGGCGGACAGGTTGGGCCGATAGATGGCGTTCGGGCTCGAAGGCCGCGGCATGTCGCTGGAGATGGAAGCGGAGACGCGCAAGCAGCAGCGCGGCGAACGCTTCGAGCGCTCGGAAGGGGAGCGTCCCGAGAGCCGCTTCGCGCCCGAGCACACCAACACCTGGCTGCGCGGCGCCTGGCCGTTCGCCGCCGTGCTCGTCATGGTCATCGCCGTCGCCATCGACCAGATCGTGATCGCCCTCGTCGCCGGCACCGTCCTGATCGCCGGCGCGTTCGCCTGGGCCTGGGCCCGCTGGTCCCTCGAGCGGCTGATTTTCAGCCACTCGCTCTCGCAAACCCACGCCTTCGTCGGCGAGACGGTCGAGCTCGCGCTGCGCTTTGAGAACCGCAAGCTGCTCCCGCTGCCCTCCGTGCGCCTGCGCCTGATGCTGCCCGAACTGCTCGAGCCGGCCAACGCCCGCTTCACCCGCGTCGCCTCCATCGGCGGCGCGGAAGTCGGCGAGATCGTGCGCACCACCTCGCTGCGCTGGTACGAGCGGCTGATCTGGCGCTACCAGATCCCCCTGCGCACCCGCGGCTACTACCACCTCGCGGAGAGCGAGCTGACCGCCGGCGACATCTTCGGCGTCTTCCGCCGCCAGCGCGAGCATCCCGCCGATCTGCGCCTCTGGGTCTATCCCGAGGTGCTGCCGTTGGAGAAGCTCGATCTGCCCCAGCTGCGCCCGCACGGCGAGCGGCGCGGCGGGCAGCGGCTCTTCGACGATCCCACCCGGCTTCAGACCATCCGCGACTACCGCCCCGGCGATCCGCTCAAGCGGATCGACTGGAAGGCGACCGCCCGCCGCCGCCAGGTGCAGAGCCGCGTCTACGACCCGGCCAGCGACCTCGTCGCCGTCGTCGCGCTCAACGTGAGCACTCTGCCGATCGCCTGGCAGGGCTTCTACGGCGACATTTTCGAGCGCGCGGTCTCCGTCGCCGCATCGCTGGCCGCGGCCTGGGCCGAAAGCCGCGCGCCCGTCGGACTGCTCGCCAACTGCACCTTCCCCGGCAACGACGCGCCGATTCGCGTCTCGCCCTCCCGCGCGCCGGGACAGATGACGCGCATTCTCGAAGCGCTCGCGATGGCCGATGTCTTCACCCTCACGCCGATCGACCGCATGCTGACCGACGAGCGGCGGCGCATGCCCTTCGGCAGCACCGTCGCGCTCGTCACCGCCGTCGTCACCCGCCCGCTTGAGGTCTCGATCGACCGCCTGCGCCGACGCGGCGTCGAAGTGGCCGTGATCTACGTCGGGATCGACGACCCGCCCGCGCAGGTCGGCGGCGCGGCGCTCTATGACATCCGCGAGGCGCTGGCCGGCCTCGAATACGAGCGCATCGGTTACGCCGGCGGCGCCTGGACTCTCGCCGAGCACCAGTGGGGCAAACCGCAGCCGAGCGACGAGTCCGCTGATCGGCTGCCGCCCGAGGTCGAAGCGCCGCTGTTCGCGTTCGATCCGGACGACAACGAAGCGGATGCCGCGCTGGCCGCTGCGGCCAGCCTCGATCGCGGCGCTGACAGCGAGTGGGGCCGTCCGCGAGGCGAGCGATGACCGCCGCCGCTGTGCCCGCCGCCGTCCCAGACGCCGCGCGCGACCGCATGCACGCCGCCTATGTCGCCGCACTGCTGCTCGCCGAGGCGATCCTGCTGATCGTTCTCGTCAAGCTGCTCACTCCGCTGCTGATACCGGACGCCGCCGCGGCCGAAACGCTCTCGGTCTGGGCGATCGGCGGCGCGCTCGCGCTGGGCTTCGCCGCCGCGCGCCTACTCGGCTCGCGCGAGCTGAGCAACCGCCAGCGCATCTTCTGGGGCCTCGCGATCACTTTCGTCGCGCTGCAGATCATCGGGCGCGCCGACCTCTCCGAGAGCGCCCGCATCTGGGACATGTCCTGGTTGATCGACCTCGGCTCGCCCAGTTCCGATGTCTGGCGGCAGGCCGGCGCGCTCGACGAGCTGATCGCCGGGCTGATGCTGATCCCGATCTGGTTCCGCGGCGTCGCGCTCGGCTCCGACGACCTCGACGAGCGCCCCTTCACCCGCACCGTGCTGCTCGGCTTCGCCGTTCTGGTCGTCGGCTTCATCCTCGCCGACAACGCCGGCGTCGAATCGATCGTCCAGATCAGCGCGATCGTCTGGGCGCTGGTCTGCGTCGTCGCCGTCGCGCTTAAGAACGCCAGCCGGCCGATGACCACCCAGCAGGGCGGCGGCATCCAGACCGGGCTGATGCTCACGGCGACTCTGGTCGCCGTCACCGCCGGGATCGCCATCGCGCTCCTGCTCGTCGTCGGGATCGTCGCCGGCGTGGCCGGCTCCGGCGTCGTCGCGCCCGTGCTCGACGCGCTGGGCTTCGTCCTCGAATACATCGTCAAGGGCATCGCTTACCTGCTCTACCCGATCTTCTGGATCCTGCGCGAGATCCTGGAGGCCGTCCGCCGGGAAGATGTCGAGCCGATCGAAGTCCTCAGCGAGGGCTTCGGGCGCCCCCCCGAAGACCCGGCAGCGCCCGAAGCCGAGCCGGACCCCACGCCCGGCATTGTGCTCGCGCGCGTTTTCGGCGGCATCGGCGCTGTCCTTCTCTTTCTGCTGCTCGCCTGGCTGTTCTTCCGCCGCTTCCTGCGCCGCCGCCCCCAGCTTGAGGAGGAGCGCGAGTCGGTCTGGTCCGAAGCCGATGTGCTCGGCGACCTGTTCGGCGGCCTGCGCAATCTGCGCGGCCGCTTCCGCAGAGGCCGCGCCGACGGTCGCCCCGACGCCCCGATCGCCGCGCTCTACTACGAGGTGCTGGCCGACGCGGACGCGCGCGGCTCGCCGCGGCCCGTCTCCCGCACGCCGCTGCAATTTGCCTCGGTGCTGGAGCGCGTCTACGGCTCGTCCGCGCCGGCCGAGATCTCCAACGCCTTCTCGCTCTTCCGCTACGCCGGGCGCGAGCCGGACGCCGAGGCGCTCCGCCGGCTGCGCGAACGCTGGGAGCAGACGCAGCGCCCCGAGTAGCCAAGGCCTGTTCACACTTCCGCCGCACCCAGATCCGTCATACCCGCGCAGAAGCAGATCCGTCATACCCGCGCCAAACAACTCCGTCACACCCACGCAGAAACAACTCCGTCATACCCGCGCCAAACAACTCCGTCATACCCGCGCTCGCCGCGGGTATCTCGCCGTGCTGCGCACCAAGCCCCGTTCCCGCCTCACCCCACCCCCGCCCCGCTTACCGCCGCACCCACGCAGAAACAACTCCGTCATACCCGCGCTCGCCGCGGGTATCTCGCCGTGCTGCGCACCAAGCCCCGTTCCCGCCTCACCTCACCCCCCGCCCCGCTTACCGCCGCACCCACGCAGAAACAACTCCGTCATACCCGCGCTCGCCGCGGGTATCTCGCCGTGCTGCGCACCAAGCCCCGTTCCCGCCTCACCCACCCCCCGCCCCGCTCACCGCCCTACCCATGCAGGCAGGAGACCCCACGCGACCTCCAGGCCTGCCGCACCCCGACATCCCGGCGACCAACCGCGCTCAGCCGAGCGCTTGCAGACGAAACTGGTTCTGCTCGTCGGCGCTGAGCTGGGGCACGATTGGCTCGGCGTCGATCGCGGCGGCGTAGGCGAGGTCGGCGCTGAAGCCGAGCTCGAGCAGGTCGCGTCCGTGCGGCGACTCCCGCAGCGCCGCCGATGGGTCGCTTGCGTACGACCGCCATAATCCGCGCGCGATTAGCGCTCCGTCCGCGAGCGTGAACGGCAGGCGCTCGGCGAGAGCCTCCGCGTACGCGCCGGCGGCGACCGCGTCCTCGAGCGACGCGCTGCGCCCGCCGTGGTCGCCGCTGCACACGATGGCGATTGGGCGCCGGCTGGCGGCGGCCTCGCGGGCCAGCGCATCCGCGCAGGCCGACAGGTTGCGCAGGCAGCCGGAGAGCACGAACGGCGCGCCCACCGCCGCGCTCAGCGCGCGCGTCCCGTTGCCGGTCACCTGGATTGCCCGCCAGCCGCGCACATCGAGCGAGGCGAACTCCGTCGGCGAGTTGCCGAACTCGGCCCCCGGCCCCGGCAGCGAATTCACCTCGCCGATCAGCCTTGCGCCGGGCATCGCCTCGCTCAGCGCCAGCGCGTCGGCCCATTCCGCGACCGGGTAAATCGCCTCCGCGCCCCCCGCCAGCAGCGCCGCCTGCACCGTCGTCGCGCGCAGAATGTCGATCACCACCACCGCCGCGCCAGCAAGCAGCGCAGGGTCGGGCGGCTGAAAGTACACATTGAGCGGGAGGGGACCGTTGGGCATGACGCCGCCGCAGCGTATCGCTCACTCGGACGGCGCGCCCGCCATGCGCCCGCCCGTTGGGGCTACGCTGATACGCATGCGCTTTGGCGAGCGGTTGCGGCGGGCGGTCGACGCGGCGGACTCGCTGCTCTGCGTCGGGCTGGACCCGCAGCCGCAGCGAACGCCGCCTGACGAGTTGCTCAGCTTCGGTCGCACAGTGGTCGAGGCGACCGCTGAGCACGCCTGCGCATTCAAGCCGCAATCCGCCTTCTACGAGGCGGCCGGTCCGCCCGGCTGGGAGGCGCTGGCGCGCACGATCGAACTGATCCGCGAGTTCGCGCCCCACGCCGTGGTGGTGCTCGACGCCAAGCGCGGCGATATCGCCCACACCGCCAGCGCCTACGCGAGCGCCGCATTCGACCGGCTCGGCGCGGACGCCGTGACGGCCAGCCCCTACCTGGGCGGCGACAGCGTCGCGCCATTCCTGGAGCGCCCCGAGCGCGCGGCGTTCGTGCTCTGCCGCACCTCCAATCCGGGCGGCGGCGACTTTCAGTCGCTGCAAGTTGCGGGAACCGACGGCGAGCCGCTTTACGAGCAGGTCGCGCGCCGCGCCGGCCAATGGGCCGCCGCCGCGCACGGCAATGTCGGCCTGGTCGTGGGCGCGACCTATCCCGCGGAGCTGGCGCGGGTGCGCGAGCTCTGCCCCGAGCTGCCGATTTTGCTGCCCGGGATCGGCGCGCAGGGCGGCGATCTGGAGGCCGCGCTGCGCGCCGGGCTCGACGCCGAGGGGCGCGGTCTGCTGGTCAGCGCCTCGCGCTCCATCATCTACGCCGCCGGCGCGCGCGAGATCGCCGCAGAAGCGGCGCGTCTGCGCAACGCGATTCACGAGCAGCGGCAGCGAAACGGCGCGGCGCGTGGCGGCTGACGCCGACTCCACCGCCCCCGCGGGGCTCGGCTCGCTGGCCGGATTGCGCGAGCTCTTCGGCAACCGCCACTTCATCGCGCTCTGGGCCGCGACCGGCATCCAGCTGATCGTCAACAGCGCCATCCAATTCGTGCTCGTGATCCGCGTCGTCGAGCTGAGCGGTTCCAGCCTCGCCGCTGTCGCCCTGGTCGTCTCCCTCGCCGCGCCGCCGGTCGTCTTCGGTCTCGTCGCGGGCGTGCTGCTGGACCGGCTCGACAAGCGCAACGTGCTGCTCGTCACTGTCGTGCTGCGCGCCGGTCTCACTGCGCTGCTGCTGGTCGCCGACAATGTCTCGCTCGGCGCGATCCTGGCCGTCGCCTTTCTCACCGCGACCGCGGGCCAGTTCGCCCTGCCCGCCGGCGCGGCCGCGGTGCCCGCGTTCGTCCAGCGCTCGCAGCTGCTCAGCGCCAACTCCGCCTTCCAATTCGCCGCGACCAGCGCCCAGCTGATCGGCCTCGTCGCGCTCTCTCCGATCATGCTCAAGGCCCTCGGTTTCGACGCCTCCTACATCGTCAGCGCGGTGCTGCTGCTGCTCACCGCGCCGCTGATCGCGCTGCTCCCGCCGCTGCCGCCGCACGCGCGCGCCGAGAGCGCCGCGGGCGAGGCGGGTTGGCTGCGCCAGGCGCAGGCCACGCTGCGGGCCGGCCTGAGCGATGTGCGCGAGGCCGCGGTGCGCGTCTGGCGCGATCGGCTCACCGCCGTCGCGCTGATCCAGCTGGTCACGGGCGTGCTGCTGCTCTTCATGTTCGCGGTGCTCGTGCCGCGCTTCGTCCAGGACGTGATCGGACGCTCGCCGGAAGACGCAGTGTTCGTCTTCTGGCCGACCGGCGTGGGCACGCTGCTGATGCTGGTCGCGCTGCCGAAACTGGAGCGCCGCTACCCCGTCACCCGGCTCGCCTCGGCGGGGCTGGGCGTGATCACCGCCGTCGTCGCCCTGCTCGGCGTGCTCGACTTCCTGACCGACTCCGGCGGAACGCTGTTCTGGCTCACGCTCATTCTCTCGTTCCCGTTGGGGCTGTCCTACGCGATGGTCAACGCGCCGGCGCAGACGCTGCTGCACCGCCGCACGCCGCCGCGCATGCGCGGGCGCATGTTCTCCGCGCAGTTGATGATGGCCAACGCGCTCTCGATGGCGGCGCTGGTGCTCGTCGGCGGCGTGACCGACGCCTGGGGCGTGCATGAAGCGCTCTTCCTGCTCGCCGCGGGCGTCTTCGCGATCACGCTCGGCTCGCTCTGGCTGGGCCGCTCCGGCCGAACCGGCGCGGCTGCCTGAGCGCCGCACACCGCCGTCTTGCCGCTGTGGACGCCCGGTTGACAATCCACGCTGCATTGCCGGCGGCGCTGCGCTAATCTCGCAGCAGCGGGACTCGCTGCGCCGGAGGGAGGGTCAGGCAATGAAGGAGGTCTCGATCGAGGCGATCCGGGTCTCGTTGATGAACTACAACCGCGTCGTCGTGCTCAAAGAGAAGGATGCCGACCGCTACCTGACCATCTACATCGGCGCGGCCGAAGCCGACGCGATCGCCATCCGCCTGCAGGAAGTCTCCGTCGCGCGTCCGATGACTCACGACCTGCTGACCAACGTGATGCAGGAGCTCGGCGCGCAGGTCACCCGCGTGGTCGTCTCGGAGGTCAAGAATGACACCTACTTCGCCCGCCTCTTCCTGCTGGTCAACGACCAGGAGCTCGAGATCGATTCGCGCCCCAGCGACGCGATCGCCCTCGCGGTGCGCTCCGAAGCGCCGATCTTCGTCGCCGACGAGGTGATCGAGCAGGCCGGCGTGCTGCTCGACGACGAGGGGATGGTCAGCGGGGACGACGAGGCGCGCCGCCAGCCGGTCAAGCCCGAAGAGCTCGAGAAGATGTCCGCCTTCCGCGACTTCATCGAGAGTCTCGACATGGACGACTTCGACGAATGAGCTCAGCGGCGGCGGCGGTGGTTGTCGCAAGGGTTGATTGTGATAATCTCCACAAAGCTCGCGGAGGGCCGGGCCGGATGAAGAACTGGCCGCCGGCGCTCGCTCTGCTGGGCGTGGGTTGGTACGTCGCCACGTGCATCGTGCTCGGCGTGCTGGCCGGCCTCTGGCTGGACGATCAGGCGGGGATTTCCCCCGCGCTGACGCTCCTCGGGCTGGGCCTCGGCCTCGCGGCGGCGGGCTGGGGCGGCTATCGCATGCTGCTTGATGTGCTCGAGCAGCCGCTGCGCCGCACGCACAAACCGCGCGGCAAGACCGCTGAGCAGGACGAGCAGGAGTGCGACGAGTGACCAAGCGCCGCCTGATCATCCTCGGCGCACTGGTGCTGATCGTCGGCGGGTTCTTCCTCGTTCGCGCGCCCAAACCCGTCATCGCGATCGCTCCCGAACTCGTTGCCAACATCGGCGGCTACGAAATCACCAACACGATCCTCTCCGCCTGGGTGGTGATCTTCCTCCTGCTCGTCGGCGCGTTCTTCGTCTGGCGGCGCACCCGCAACACCGAGCAGGCGCTGGTGCCGAGCGGCATTCAGAATGTCGTCGAGGTGATCTACGAGGCCTTCTTCAACATCGCCGAGCAGGTCGTCGGCAACCGCAGCGCGCGCGTCTTCTTCCCCGTCGTCTTCACCATCTTCATCTTCCTGCTGATGGGCAACTGGTTTGGCCTGTTCCCCTGGAACAACGTGATTGGCCAGGTCGACGACACCCGCGAGCACTACCTGCACGAGATGGAGCTCAGCGTCCACGAGCTCAAAGACGATCTGAAGCAGGGCGAGCGCAGCGTCTCGCCCGGCGAAATCGCGGCGATCAACGACGCATTCAGCGACGCTTACTTCACTCCGATTCACTTCGCGGTCGACGACCACGAGCACGCCGATGAGGTGATCGCCGAGATTCGCGAGCACCACCTCTCCGAGATCGAGCGGTCTGTGCGCTCCGAGTTCGCGGTCAACCCGCTGCCGACCGATCTCGCGGCCGACCAGGTGATCAAGGAGATTGAAAAGCGTCTCGATGCCGCCGGGCTGGACGAAGAAGACGCCACCGAAGCGATCCTCTACAACCTGCCGCTGACCGCGGCGGACGCCGAGCTGGTCCGCGCCGACGGCCCGATTCTGACCGGCGGCGGCTTCAAAATCATCCCCCCGCGCACGCTGTTCGACGAACCGCGCGACTTCTCCTACGACGCCTTCGGCGAGCCGCTGCTGATTGAGCCCGCCGCCGACGGCTCCGCCGCCCAGGTCTGCCTGGTCGAATGCGAGACGCGGATCGGCGACTTCGAGCCGGCCGCGGTGCCGACCACGGTCAACACCGCGCACATCGGCTTCGTCCTGCGGCTCGAAGAGAAGGGCATCGACGGCGCGATCGTCGGCCACATCTTCCCCTTCTTCCGCGCCATCGCGACCGATGTCAACCTGCCCCTCGCGCTCGCGCTCTGGTCGCTGATCATGGTGCAGTTCTGGGGCGTCAAGGGCGTCGGGCTCGGAGCCAACTTCGGCAAGTACATCGGCGTCGGCTCCCACGTCGTCGTCAAGGGACCGATGGGCGTGTTCGTCGGCGTGCTCGAGATCATCTCCGAAATCGGCCGCGTCGTCTCATTCACCTTCCGATTGTTCGGCAACATCTTCGCCGGCGAGGTGGTCCTGTTCATCTCGATGTTCCTGGTCGCCTTCATCGTCCCGTCGGTCTTCTTCGGGCTGGAGATTTTCGTCGGCTTCATTCAGGCGTTCGTGTTCGCGATGCTCACGCTGGTGTTCGCCGGCGCGGCCGTCGCGGGGCATGACGATCATGACGAGGAGAGCGAAGCAGGCGCTGCTCACTAAGCGCCTCACACGTAAGCTGCGCGAGAGCGCAGCGACACACACGCGCACCACGCGGCCGCGGAGGGCCGCAGGAGAGGACAGTTCACAATGGAAGCTCTGGTCGGTCTGCTGCTGCAGATTGGCGACGATGGCATGAAGTACATCGGCGCCGCGATCGCGATGGGACTGGGGGCGATCGGCCCGCCGCTCGGCATCGGCATTCTCGCCGGCCGCGCGATGGAGTCGCTCGGACGCAACCCCGACGCCGCGCCGGTCATCCAGACCAACATGATCCTCGGCATCGCGTTCACCGAGGCGATCGCGATCTACTCGCTGGTCGTCGCGGTCATGATCGGCTTCGTCTTCTAGGACGATTCAGCCGGCGCGCGGCGCGGGCGCTCCCCGGGCCGCCGCCCGCAGCCGATCGCCGGCCGCGCCGCAGCGCGCGGCTCACCCACGCGGCTGACAACGACAGGCGAAGCGATGGACGAACTCGGACTCAATCTCGCCGGGCTGATCACGCACTTCATCAGCTTCGGGCTTTTGCTCGGGCTGCTGGTGCTGCTCTTCTATCGGCCGTTGCGCCGCGTGCTCGACGAGCGCAAGCGCCGCATTGAGGAGGGCCTGCGCGCCTCCGAAGCCGCCCAGGAGGCGGCCGAGGAAGCCAGCGCCGAGGCTCGCGCCGAAGTGCAGCAGGGCCGCGAAGAGGCCCAGCAGCTCGTCGCCCAGGCGCAGGAGATCGCGCAGCGAATCGAAGCCGAGGCGCGCAGCGACGCCCAGCAGCAGGCTGAGCAGATTGTCGAGCGCGCCCGCGCCGAAATCGCGCAGGAGCGCGACCAGGCCGTCCAGCAGCTCCGCGACGAGTTCGCCGATCTGGCGATCGCCGCCGCGGAGCGCGTCATCGGTCAGTCGCTCAGCCGCGACGATCACCAGCGCATCATCAGCGAAGTGCTGGCGGAATCTTCCGTCGGCGCGCCCGACCAGAACTAGCGCCGGAGACGCCCTCATGCCCCCGCGAGACCCGGCCGCCAAGCGCTACGCCGACGCCGTCTTCGCCATCGCGGACGACGGCGGCACGGCCGATCGCTGGGCTGCGGATCTGGATGATCTGGTCGCGCTCTTCGCGAACGCCGACGCGGCCGCGTTCTTCGTCAGCACGCGCGTCGCGCAGGCCGACAAGGAGCGGGTGATCGACCGGGCGATGGCGGACGCCGCCGCCGAGGGTCGCAACCTGGCCAAGCTGCTGGTGCGCAAGCGCCGCACGCGGCTGGCCGAGCAGATCCGCGACGCTTTCCGCGCGCGCCTCAACAGCGAGCGCGGCGTCGCCTCGGCCGTCGTCACCACGGCGGTGCCGCTCTCCGACGAGGCGCGCGCCTCGGTTGAGGCTGCGGTGCGCGGCTACACCAACGCCGCCACGGTCGAGCTGACCGAAGCGGTGGACAGCGGCATCCTGGGCGGCGCGGTGCTGCGCATCGGCGACCGCATCATCGACGGCAGCGTGCGCACGCGGCTCAACTCGCTGCGCCGCACGGTCGCCGGCGGCAATCTCTGACGCACGCAACTCGCACGGAACGGAAGTCAATCATGGCCGTACGACCCGAGGAAGTCGCCTCGATCATTCGCCAGCAGATCGAAGGCTTCGAGAGCGAAGTCGTCTCCGCAGAGGTGGGCACCGTCGTCGAAGCCGGCGACGGCATCGCCCGCGTCTACGGCCTCGCCGGCGCGCTCTCCGGCGAGCTGCTCGAATTCAACCCCAAGGGCGGCGGCGACGCCGTGATGGGCATGGCGCTGAACCTCGAAGAGGAAATCGTGGGCGCCGTGATTCTGGGCGACTACCGCGCCATCGAAGAGGGCGACGAAGTGCGCTCCACCGGGCGCGTCGCCGAGGTGCCGGTCGGCGAGCAGCTGATCGGCCGCGTCGTCAACGCGCTGGGCGAGCCGATCGACGCCAAAGGCCCGCTCAGCGCCTCCGACAGCAAACCCGTTGAGCGAATCGCGCCCAACGTCGTCACCCGCGCCTCGGTGGACACCCCCGTGCAGACCGGCATCCTCGCGATCGACTCCCAGATCCCGATCGGCCGCGGCCAGCGCGAGCTGATCATCGGCGACCGCCAGACGGGCAAAAGCTCGATCGCGATCGACACGATCATCAACCAGAAGGGGCAGGACCTCGTCTGCATCTACGTCGCGATCGGCCAGAAGCAGGCCAAGGTCAGCCAGGTCGCCACGACGCTCGACGAATACGGCGCGATGGACCACACGATCATCGTCAACGCCGCCTCCGCCGAGTCCGCCGCGCAGCAGTACCTCGCGCCCTACTCCGGCGTGGCGATGGCCGAATACTTCATGGAGCGCGGCCAGGACGCGCTGATCATCTACGACGACCTCAGCAAGCACGCCTGGGCCTACCGCCAGATTTCGCTGCTGCTTCGCCGCCCGCCGGGGCGCGAGGCCTATCCCGGCGATGTCTTCTACCTCCACTCGCGGCTGCTCGAACGCTCGGCCAAGCTCAACCAGGACAACGGCGGCGGCTCGATCACCGCGCTCCCGATCATCGAAACCCAGGCCGGCGATGTCTCCGCCTACATCCCCACCAACGTGATCTCGATCACCGACGGCCAGATCTTCCTCGAAGCCGACCTGTTCAACGCCGGGCAGCGCCCCGCGGTCAACTCCGGCATCTCGGTCAGCCGCGTCGGCGGCTCCGCGCAGCGGCGCGCGATGCGCTCCGTCGCCGGCCAGCTGCGCATCGACATGGCGCAGTACCGCGAGTTGCAGGCTTTCGCGCAGTTCGGCACCAGCGACCTGGACACGGCCACGCGCCGCCAGCTCGAACGCGGCCAGCGGCTCAGCGCGCTGCTGGTGCAGCCCGAAAACGAACCGCTGCCGCTGGCCGATCAGGTCGCGCTGCTCTACGCCGCCAACAGCGGCGCGCTCGACGATGTGCCGGTCAACAAAGTCGGCGATTTCGCCAAGGGCGCGCGCGAATACCTGGGCGCCTCGCACCGCGACCTGCTCGACGGCATCGGCGCAAGCGGCGAGCTGAGCAGCGACAGCGAGACGGCGCTCAGCGCCGCGCTCCAGACCTTCAAGGACACCGTCCCCTTCTAAGCCGCCCGGCCCAAGAGCCGCAACCGCCGACCTGCGAGGAGCGCTGAGCGCATGGCCAACACCCGCGAGATTCGACGCCGCATCCGCTCCGTCGAAAACACGGCCAAAATCACCAACGCGCTGCAGCTCGTCGCCGCCTCGAAAATGCGGCGCGCGCAGGATCGCGCGATCCAGGCGCGGCCCTACGCCGAGAAAATGCGCGAGGTGCTCGGCCATCTCTCCGGCCTGATCGGCGAAGGCGACGCCGAAGTCGCGCACCCCCTGCTCGAGCGCCGCGAAGTGCGCGAAACCACCGTCATCTTCGTCACGCCCGACCGCGGGCTCTGCGGCGGCCTGATCGCCAACCTCGAGCGCCACGCCGGCGAAATCGTGCTCGGACCCGAAACCGGCGGCGACATCTCGATGATCCCCGTCGGGCGTAAGGGCTCCGACTACTTCCGCCGCTTCGGCGTCAACTACCACGGGCAATTCCAGGAGCTCGGCGACTACCCCGGCCTCGCCGAAACCCAGCCCATCTCGCGCATCGCCATGGAGGAATACACCGGCGGCATCGTCGATCGCGTGCTGCTCGTCTACGCCTCGTTCGTCAACACCGTCAGCCAGCTGCCCACCACCATCCAGCTGCTCCCCGTCGAGCGGGTCGACGCGCCGGAAGAGGATGGCGGCGCAGCCGAGTCGGAGTACATCTTCGAGCCTTCGCCGCAGGATGTGCTGGCCGAACTGCTGCCGCGCTACGTCGATCTGCTCGTCTACCAGGCGATTCTCGAAGCGGCAGCCTCCGAGCAGTCCGCGCGCATGGTCGCCATGCGCAACGCCACCGACGCCGCCAACGAGATGATCGACGACCTCACGCTGGTCTACAACAAGGCGCGCCAGGAGCAGATCACCTCCGAGCTGCTCGACATCACGGGCGGCGTCGAAGCGATGCAGAGCTGATCGTGCCGCCGCGCGACCGGGCCGCAGTGATCTTCGATATGGACGGCGTGCTCGTCGACGGCGAGCCGCTGCACTACGCAGTCGTGCGCCGCCTGCTCGCCGACGAGGGCGTCGATTTCGGCGAAGCCGACTACCGCCGCTACCTGGGCACGACCCTCGAGAGCACCTGGGCCGATCTGAGCGAACGCTACGCGCTGGCCCGTAGCTACGAGTGGTACGCCGCGGCCTACCACCGCGAGGTGGTGCGCTCCTACCGCGAGGACGCCGAGCTGCTGCCCGGCGCGGAGGCGCTGCTCGCGCGGCTCAGCGACGCCGGCATTCCGCTCGCGCTCGCTTCCTCGTCCAACCGCGAATGGGTCGACGCCGCGCTCGACTCGCTCGGCCTGCGCCGCTTCTTCGCGCAGACCGTGGCCGGCGACGAGGTCGCGCGCGGCAAGCCGGACCCCGAAATCTATCTGCGCGCCGCCGAGCGGCTGGGCGCCGCGCCCGACGCCTGCCTGGCCGTCGAAGACGCGCCGGCCGGCATCGCCTCCGCGCAGGCCGCCGGCATGGCGGTGGTCGCCGTGCGCACGCCGATGACCGCTGATCTGCCGCTCAGCGGCGCAGCCTGGATCATCGACTCGCTCCACGAGTTCGATCCGGCCTGGCTCAGCGCCGCGCAGACCGCCCAACCGGCAGCGAGCGGGTGAACCGAGATTGATACGCTTGATGCGGCGCTGACCGCATCGCCGCGCGAAGGAGATCGCAATGGCTGACGGACAGGTTGTGCAGGTGATCGGCACCGTCGTCGACGTGGAATTCCCGCCCGACGGGCTGCCCGCGCTGTTCAGCGCGGTGACCATCACGATGAGCGGCGGCGACCCGGTCGTCACCGAGGTGCAGCAGCACCTCGGCAACAATCGCGCCCGCTGCCTGGCGATGGACAGCACCGACGGCATGAAGCGGGGCGATACGGCCCGCGACGAAGGCCAGCCGATCGCCGTGCCCGTCGGCGAGGGCGCGCTGGGCCGCCTCTTCAACGTGCTGGGCGAGCCGCTCGACGACCTCGGCGACGTGCCCGTCACCGCCGACCCCTGGCCGATCCACCGCGCGCCGCCCTCCTACGCCGACCAGAGCGGCGAGGCGCAAATCCTCGAAACCGGCATCAAGGTCATCGACCTCGTCTGCCCCTTCACCCGCGGCGGCAAAATTGGCGCTTACGGCGGCGCCGGCGTCGGCAAGACCGTCGTCATCCAGGAACTGATCCGCAACATCGCCACCGAGCACGGCGGCTACTCCGTCTTCGCCGGCGTCGGCGAGCGCTCCCGCGAGGGCAACGACCTCTGGCACGAGATGCGCGAGTCCGGCGTGCTGGGCAAGACCGTGCTCGTCTTCGGGCAGATGAACGAGCCGCCCGGCGTGCGCCTGCGCGTCGGCCTCACCGGCCTCACTTTCGCCGAGTACTTCCGCGACACCGAGGGCCAGGATGTGCTGCTCTTCATCGACAACATCTACCGCTACACGCTCGCCGGCCAGGAGGTTTCGGCGCTGCTCGGGCGGATGCCCTCCGCGGTCGGTTACCAGCCCACGCTGAGCACCGAGATGGGCGAGCTCGAAGAGCGCATCACCAGCACGATGAAGGGCTCGATCACCTCCTTCCAGGCGATCTACGTGCCCGCCGACGACTACACCGACCCCGGCGTGGCGACGACCTTCGGGCACCTCGACGCGGTTGTCGCGCTCGAACGCGCCATCGCCGCGCAGGGCTTCTACCCCGCGGTCGACCCGCTGACCTCGTTCAGCCGCGCGCTCGACCCCAAGATCGTCGGCCAGGAGCACTACGACGTCGCCCAGGAGATGCAGCGCGTGCTCCAGCGCTTCAAGGACCTGCAGGACATCATCGCCATCCTCGGCGTCGACGAGCTCTCCGAAGAGGACAAGCAGACCGTCGCCCGCGCGCGCCGCATCCAGCGCTTCCTGACGCAACCCTTCTTCGTCGCCGAGCAGTTCACCGGGCTGCCCGGCGAATACGTCGCGGTGCGCGACACCGTGCGCGGCTTCAAGGAAATCCTCGAGGGAGCGCACGACAGTCTGCCCGAGCAGGCCTTCTTCAACGTCGGCACGATCGAGGCGGCCGTCGAGAAGGGCGAGCAGATCGCCCGCGAGGCCGCCGCCTAGCCGCCGCCTGGCAGTCGCGCGAGGGAGCAGAGAGCAAGGAGTCCGCGATGCCGCTGACGCTGGAAATCATCACCGGCGAGCGCCTGCTGATGCGCCGCGAGGATGTGGACGAGGTGATCGCGCCCGGCAGTCTGGGCGAGCTGGGCATCTTGCCCCACCACGCGCCGCTGATCACCGCGCTCCAGCCCGGCGAACTGCGCGTCAAAGCAGAAGGCGGAGAGGACGACTTCTTCGTCTCCGGCGGCTTCCTCGAAGTGCATAGCGACCAGGTCACCGTGCTGGCCGACACCGCCGAGCGCGACTCGGAGATCGATCTCGAGCGCGCCGAGGCCGCCCGCCAGCGCGCCCGCGAGCGCCTCGACCAGGCCACCGACGCCGACCGCGCCCGCGCCCAAGCCGCCCTCTCCCGCTCGCTGGCCCGCCTAAAGGTCATCGAGCGCCGCCGCCGCCGCACCGGCCGCGAACCCGCCCGCCCCAGCGCGTAGGTCGGAGATCAAGTGACGAGGGCCCGGCCCGTTCCCCGAACGGTGCAACATGATGGCGAGGCAGGCGTAGGGCGAATCAGCAAGATCGTGATCGCCCACACAGGCAGAGCAAGTCGCAGCGCAGCCCGATGACGTTTCGCTTCATTCACACTTCCGACTGGCAGATCGGCAAGGTCTTTCGCTTTGTCGATGACGCGACGATGGGGGTGCTGCAGGAGGCGCGTCTGGAGGCGATCACGCGGCTGGGCGAACTGGCCGAGCAGCACGGTGCCGGCCACGTATTGGTCGCAGGCGATGTCTACGACGCGGTCGGGCTGTCGCAGCGTTCGCTCACGCAGCCAATTGAGCGGATGCGGGCGCATGGAGGCGTGCATTGGCACCTGCTGCCCGGCAACCATGACCCGCATCAGCCAAACGGCCTCTGGGACCGCCTCCGCGCTCGCGGACTCCCGCCCAACGTGAGCGTTCACACGGAGCCTGACCCGGTGATCCTGGATGACGGAGCGGCGGCGCTGCTTCCTGCCCCGCTGCGGCTCCGCCGCGCGCTTGCTGATCCGACTGCGTGGATGGATGCGGCGGAGACTCCGGAGGGAGCGGTGCGGATCGCTCTGGCGCACGGCAGCGTGCGTGAATTCGGCTCTACGCAGGGGCAGACGGTCAACTTGATTGATGCTGGGCGTCCAAACCGCGCGAGACTCGATTACCTGGCATTGGGCGACTGGCACGGGCAGCGGCAAATCAGCGATCGGTGCTGGTACAGCGGGACGCCGGAGACCGACGCTTTCCACGTGCAGGGCGGCGGCAAAGCGCTGCTGGTTGAAGTCGGGGCAAATGATCAACCGCACACGACGCCGCTCGAAACGGGCAAATTCCGCTGGCTCCAGATTGCCGAGCGGTTGGGGGAGCGGGACGATATCGACGCGCTCGAACAGCGCTTGCGCAACCTCGATGACGCGGCGAACACGCTGGTCGCCCTCCAGCTGGAGGGCGCGCTGTCCTTTGCAGATGCGCAGTACTTCGATGAGCGCATCGCAGACGGCGCTTCACACTTGCTGCGTTACCTGGAGATTGATCGCGACCGTCTCTACGCTCAACCGACCGCAGATGACCTGGATCGGATCGACACCGGCGGCGTGGTGCGATCGGCTGTGGAAGCATTGCGCCGCCAAGCCGAAGGCGCGACGGACGACGGCGATGCTGAACTCGCCAATGAGGCGCTGCTGCACCTCTACGTGGAATACATGAAGCTCGAATCGGCTGCGCAATGAAGCTTCGCTCGCTGGCCGTGAATCAGTTTCGCAAGTTCACCGAACCGACTCGTCTCGACGACATCGGCGACGGGCTCAACCTGGTGATCGGGCCCAATGAAATGGGCAAGTCGACGCTGCTGGCGGCGCTGCGAGCCGTGCTCTTTGAGCGCCATAGCTCAAAGGCCAGAGCGATCATCGATCTACAGAACGATCGTGGCGGCAACGCACCGGTGGTGGAAGCCCGATTCGAACTGGACGGCGGTACCTACACGATCGCCAAGCGTTTCGTGAAGCGGCCGTACGCGCGCCTCGAGTGCCCGGATGGCGTCACGCTTGAAGGCGACGGCGCAGAGATGAAGCTGCGGGACTTGCTCGGCTTCAGCGCATCTGGTCCGCGAGGCGCGGACGACGAATCAGTCGGTATGTGGGGCCTGCTCTGGGTGCGCCAGGGGTTGTCGTTCGGCGCGCCGGAAATCTCCGACGCCGCCCGCGCGAGTCTCGGCGGCGTGCTGGAGTCTGAAGTCGGCGAGGTGCTGGGCGGGCGCCGCGGGCGCGAACTGCCGCAGCTGATCGAGCAACAGATCGAGGAATGGTTGACTCGCTCGCAGCGCCGACCGCGCGGCGAGTACAAGGATGCCATCGAAGAGCGCGACGGTTTGGCGGAGGAGCTTGAAGATCTGCGGAGCAAGCGGAGCGAGATGGCCAACACATTGGAGTCGCTGGAGGCGGCGCAGGAGCGCGCGCAGCAGATCGAGTCCGGCGCGCAGGACGAACAGGATCGCGAAGCGCTTGCGGCGGCGCGTGTGGATTTGCAGCACGAAATTGAAGTGGAGGCGAAGATCGGCGAGGAACGCGCCAAGCTCGAGTCGAGTGAACGCGCGCGCGACGGGGCCGTCAGCGCGTTGTCGGAGCGTGAAGCGCTCCGCGCCCGTCTGGCAGACACCGAAGCGGCGTTGGCGCGCGACGAGGAATCACTCGCCGAACTCGAGCAGCTGGATCGCGCTGAGCTGGCGCAGTTGGAGGAACTGAGCACCCGCCGCCGGGCGACCGCCGAAAATGAGGAGCGCGCGCAGGCTGCGGTTGCTCGCAGCCACGACATTCTCGCCGTAATCAGCGGTGCTCGCGAGATCGAACGGCTCGAAGCCGGCCACACCGCAGCCTTGGACGCGGAACAACGATTGAGCGAGGCGCGGCGGCAGATCGAAGCCATGTCTGTCAACGCCGATCTGGTGGAGCGCATTCGCCGCGAGGAACGACGCCTCGACAGGGTGAATGCCCAGCTTGGCGCCGCCGCCACCCTGATCACCTTCGACATTCCTGAGGAGCGCGCCGAGGGCGTTGAGATCAACGGCGCGCCGCTCGCCGATTCACCGAATCCCACGGAAGCCGTCGAGCCCGTCGCCATCGTCATTCCTGAGCGCGGGCGGATCGTCGTGCATCCGAACATTGAGAACCGCAGCGAGTTGCTGGACGAGCGCGCGAGTGCAGAAACGAGCCATCGCGCTGCGCTGGCCGAGGTCGGCGTGAACAGCCTTGCCCAGGCCGAGGCTGATCTGCGCCGTCGGGAGCAGCTGGAACGCGAAACGGCTTTGACGCGGCAGACTCTCGCCGGTCATGCGCCTGACGGTGTCTCGGCGCTCACCGACCAGCTGGCTGTCCGTCGCGAGCGCCTTGAGGCCGAAATGGTCGGCTTGGAGATCAACGAGCTCCCTCGGCTTGAGCAGGCCGAAGCAGACACTGATCGAGCGCGAGATGAACTCGCCGAAGCACGGGAGGCGGCGCGGACGGCGCGTGAGGCGTACGACGAACGTGATCTGTCGCTCAACGACCAGCGGCAGCAGCTGAGTGATTTGCGCGCGGTCGTCAGGCAAGGTGGCGAGCGGGTTAGCCAACTTCGGGAGGAACTTGACCGCGCTCGCAGCGAGCTTGCGGATGCGGATCTGTCGGCCGCTGTCGTTGCGAGAGAAGAAGCTGTTGCAACGCAGGAGCAGGCGCTCACCGCGCTCACGGCCGGTCGGTCTGAGGCTGCGCGGGATCTGATCGACACACGCATCGCCCGTCTGGAGCGCTCGATCGAAACGCGGCGGGAGGAGCGCTCGGACCTGCAAGCGCAGATCGCCGGCCTGCAACAACGCCTTGACGTGCAGGAGGCGGCAGGGATCGACGAGCAGATCGCCGCGACCGAGCGGAAACAAGAGCAGGCTGCCGGGCGCGTGAAACGATTTGAGCGCCAGCTCGCGGTGCGCGAGCTCGCGCTGCGCGCTTTGCGCGAGGCCGAGCAAGAGGCGCACGAGCGCTATCTGGCGCCCGTTGTGCGCGGGGTCCGCCCGTACCTGCAGATGCTGTTCCCGCAGGCCGAGCCGACGATGGACGACGCCTTGCAAGTTAGCGCAATTTCGCGCGAAACAGGCTATGAGGAATCGTTTGAACGGCTGAGTGTGGGCACGCAGGAGCAACTCGCGGTGCTGATCCGCTTGGCCTTCGCCGACCTGCTCGCGGAGCAGGGGCGGCCAGCCGCGGTGATTCTGGATGACGCGCTGGTGTTCTCCGACGATCAGCGGATGCAGACGATGTTCGACATTCTCAACCTCGCCGCGCAGCGGGTGCAAATCATCGTCTTCACCTGCCGCGCGCAGCTCTTCGAGGGGCTCGGCGCACAGCGGCTCACGCTGAGCCAGGGAGATCCGGAAGAGCTCCGCTCCGCCTGAGCCCACACCGCCGGCTCTGCGCTGAGCGAAACAGTCCGGCGCAGACGGAAGCGGGAGCAATGCGGTTTGCGGCTTGTGATTCGACGCACTGCGCGCGCATGGTCGGCGCTTCTGGGTAAGCTGAGTGCGGCGGGCGGCAGGCGGCCGCGCGGGCGATTGAACAGGAACAGCGATGGCGGCGGAGCGCGGCGAGCCGGCGCTGCGAGTGGTGGGCAGACGCGCCCTGAGCGGTGCCGTTGAGGTCGGCGGCGCGAAAAACGCCGCGATGCCCTGCCTCGCCGCGGCTCTGCTCGGCGACGGGCCGTCGCTGATCCAGCGCGCGCCCGATATCGCCGATGTGCGCGGCTTCTGCGACATGCTGCGCGCGCTGGGCGCGGGTGTGGCGCACGACCGCGAATCCGGCTCAATTGAGGTTGCGCCGCCGGCCGGCCCGGCCAACGCCGCGCCCGACCACCTGGTGAAGCAGCAGCGCGCTTCGTTTCTGTTGGTCGGCGCGCTGCTGGCGCTCGGTCTGCCCTGCGTCGAGAGCGCTCCGCCCGGCGGGGATGCGATCGGCAAGCGCTCCCTGGCGATCCAGGTGAAGGGGTTTCAAGCGCTCGGCGCCGATATCGAACAGCTTGACGGAGGCCGAATCATCGCGCGCGCGCCGCGCCGACTGCGCGGGGCGCGGCTGTTGCTCGATTTCCCCAGCGTGCTGAGCACGGAAAACCTGATGCTCGCCGCGGTGCTGGCCGAAGGCGAGACGAAGCTGATCAACGCCGCGCAAGAGCCGGAGGTCGTCTGTCTGGCGAAGCGGCTCACGTCGATGGGTGCGCGCATCTCCGGCGCGGGCGGCGCGGTGATCAAGATCGTCGGCGTGGATCGGCTCCGCGGCGCGCGCGGGTCGCTGATCCCCGATCGGATCGAGGCGGGCACGCTGGCCATCGCCGCGGCGATCAGCGGCGGTTCGGCGACCTTGCGCGGCGTGCGCAAGCGCGATCTGATCGGGGTGCGCGACAAGCTCAACGAGGTCGGCGTCTCGCTGGAAAATACGGGCGGCGGGCTTGCGGTCCGTGCGGCCGCGCCGCTGCGCGCCGCCAATGTCCAAACTATGCCCTACCCCGGCTTCCCGACCGATCTGCAAGCGCCGATGGCCGCGCTGCTCAGCCAGGCGGAGGGCGAATCGGAGATTTTGGAGCGCGTCTTTGAAGACCGCATGCAGCACATTGCAGAGCTGCGCTGCATGGGTGCGAAGGTCAGCGCAGCCGACAGCTCGTGGGTGAAGCTGCTCGGACCGTCGCCGCTCACCGGCCGCATAGTGCGCGGCGGCGACATTCGCGCCGCCGCGGCCCTGGTGCTGGCTGCGCTCGCCGCAGCGGGCGAGTCGCGCATCTACGGCGTGGACCACCTCGACCGCGGCTACGCCGGGCTGGAAAACAAGCTGGCCGCGCTCGGAGCCGATGTCGTGCGCGTCGGCTGACGCCGCGCCGAGTACACTGAGCAACGGGCGCGGGCCGCGCGGCGGGGAGGCGCAGAGCCGTATGCACTTCGGCAAGCGAATCGGAATCGACCTCGGCACCGCGCACATCCGCATCGCCGAGCCCGGCAAGAGCAAGGTGACCAGCGAACCCTCCGTTGTCGCGCTGGACCCGCGCGAAAACGCCGTGCTCGCCGCCGGCAGCGACGCTGCGCGGATGATCGGACGCGCGCCGGAGACGATCAAGATCGTCCACCCCATGCGCGAGGGCGTGATCGACGACTACCTGATCGTTGAGGCGCTGCTGCGCTATTACCTGGCCGAGCGGGGCGGACGCTTCAACCTCGTGCGGCCGGAGGTCATGGTCGCCACCCCGGCCGGGGTGACCAACGTTGAGCAGCGCGCCGTGCGCGACGCGGCAGAGCAGGCCGGCGCGCGGCGGCCGGCGCATCTGATCGCCAATCCGCTCGCCGCCGCAATCGGCTCCGGCCTGCCGATGGGCGACGCGCAGGGCTCGCTTGTCGTGGATCTCGGCGCGGGCCGCTCGGAAGCCGCCATCCTCTCCATGTACGGCGTCGTCGTCTGGGAATCCGCCCGCGTCGGCGGCGACGTGATCCGCACCGCCATCGCCGACTACGTCCGCCGCCGACACAATCTGCTGATTGGCGAGGCGACGGCGGACGATCTGAAGCACGCGATCGGCGCGGCGGAGCCGCTGGAGCGCTCGCAGCGCACCCAGGTGCGCGGGCGCGACGCGGCCACCGGGATGCCGCGCACCGTGGCGCTCACCTCCAACGAACTGGTGCCTTCCATCCAGTCGGTCCTGGAGACGATCGTGGAGGTGATCCGCACCACGCTCGAGCGCACGCCGCCGGAGCTGACGGCCGATGTGATTGACCGCGGGATGGTGCTCACGGGCGGCGGCGCGCTGCTGCGCGAGCTGGACAAATACCTCTCGGCGCAGACCGGCATTCCCGTGCACATCGCCGAGGAACCGCTCAACGCCGTCGCGCTCGGCGCGGCCTTCGCGCTCGAAAATCTCGACCTGCTCCGCCCCAGCCTGATCACCCCCGAGGGCGTCCTCACCGGCCGCGACCGCTTCTGACCGCGCCCCGCACCCGCTCGCACCTCCCCCTCCGCCACACCCGCGCAGAACGATCTCCGCCACACCTCCGCAGAATGAGCTCCGCCGTTCCTGCGCAGAATGAGCTCCGCCACCCCGCGCAAAATGATCCGTCACACCCGCGCAAATGAGCTCCGTCATACCCGCGCTCGCCGCGGGTATCTCGCCGAGTTCTGCACGGAGCCCTGCGCCCCCCTCCGCCACACCCGCGCAGAATGAGCTCTGCCACACCCGCGCAAATGAGCTCCGCCACCCCGCGCAAAATGATCCGTCACACCCGCGCAAATGAGCTCCGTCATACCCGCGCTCGCCGCGGGTATCTCGCCGAGTTCTGCACGGAGCCCTGCGCCCCCCTCCGCCACACCCGCGCAGAATGAGCTCTGCCACACCCGCGCAAATGAGCTCCGCCACCCCGCGCAAAATGATCCGTCACACCCGCGCAAATGAGATCCGTCATACCCGCGCTCGCCGCGGGTATCTCGCCGAGTTCTGCACGGAGCCCTGCGCCCGCCTCCGCCACACCCGCGCAGACCCACCCGCCCCGCCGAAATACGGCGTCAGTCGCCCGCGCGCTCCTCATGCGCGATGTAGTAGGCCATACTCTGCAGCTCCATGACCGGATCGATCTGGCGCAGTTGCACCCCGCGGGGCACGGTCGCGGCGACGGGCGCGTAGCTGAGGATTGCGTTGACGCCGCCCTCAACCAGCGTCTCGATCACGCTGCGCGCGGCGGCGGCGGGCACGGCGACGATCGCCAGCGGGGTGCGGTGCTCGCGCAGATAGGCGGGCAGCGCGGCGATGTCGTCGATCTGCACATCGGCGATCAGGCTGCCGATCACGCCGGGATCGGAGTCGAAGGCTCGCACCACGTGAAAGCCCTGCGCAGGGAAGCCGGGGTAGTCGAGCACGGCGCGTCCCAGCTGGCCGACGCCGACCAGCACCATCGGGCGGCTGCGTCCGTTGAGGCCGAGGATTTCGCGCAGCCGGCGGCGCAGGCCGCCGACGTCGTAGCCCAGCCCCTGCGTGCCGAAGCGCCCGAAGTAGGAGAGGTCTTTGCGAATTTGCGCGGGGGCCACATCGAGGCGGTTGCCCAACTCTTTCGAGGAGACGTAGGCGCGCCCCTCGGCTTCGAGCAGCCCCAGCTCCCGCGCGTAGAGCGGCAGTCGGCGGATGACAATGTTGGGAACGTCGGACTCGGACACGCGCAGCCTTACTTTGTGGGAAAGGCTATGTTGCCGCCGCCCTATGGTCAGCAGCGCTAGAGCAGGCGGTCGGTCGGCTGGGGGATTCCGAAGTCGTTGGCCAGCTCCTGCTCGAGGCGCTGCTGCTGCGCGGCGTTGAGCGGGGGTAGATCGATCGCGGCCAGGGCGTCGTTGAGCTCGGCGCGGTTTTTGACGCCGGGGATCACGCTGGCGACTGTGGGCTGGTCGAGCACGTAGCGGGTCGCGAGCTGCGCGAGCGGGGCGTCGGCGAGGAAATCAAGGAGGCGGCTGCGCTGGGCGTCGAGCGCGACCAGCGAGTCGGGTTCGACCTCCCGGTCAATCGGCCCGGACAGCGCGCCGCCGGCGTGGCTGCGAATGCCGATCACGCCGATGCCCAGCCGCGCGGCTAGCTCGAGCAGCTGCCCATGGTCGTGCAGCGTCGAGCCGGGCGGCAGCGGGCGCGCGGCGGAGGGGTTGAGCAGGTTGTAGTAGACCTGCACGGTGTCGATCGCGCTCTCGCTCACGACCTGGCGGACGGCGGCGGCCTCGCCGAGGCCGGTGATGCCGATGAAGCGGGTCAGCCCCGCCTCGCGCAGGCGCTCCAGCGCGTCGAGCGCCGCCAGCGCGTCCCGCGGCGTGACCGAGCGGCGGAAATGGCCGCGCTCGGTTGTGATGCTGTTGTGCAGCTGGAAGAGGTCGACGCTGTCGCGGCGCAGCCGCTCCAGGCTGCGCGTGAGCGAGCGCTCGGCCGCGCCGGCGATGTCGGCCAGATCGTCTTCGGCCAGCGAAACCTTGGTCGCCGCCAGTGCGCGGTCGCGGTACTCGCCGGACTCGGCGAGCGCGCGGCCCAGGTTCGCTTCGGCGCGGCCGTCGCCGTAGGAGGGCGCGACATCGAAGAAGTTGATTCCCTCGCGCAGGGCCAGCGCGATGGTCTCGGCGATCTCCGCCTCGCTGGTTTCGCCCCAGACCTGGCCGATCCCGCCGCCGCCCAGTCCGACTTCGGAAACGACCAATCCGGTGCGACCGAGGCGGCGGTAACGCATCATTGCGGCGGCTCCGTTCAGCAATGGCCTCAAGGCCGATTAGGGGCGGTCTGGCGCGGCCGCCGTCCAGCTGCGAGCCTATCGGCGATCGGCGTTGGGCGCTGATGAGCGCTGACGGATTTGGGAGGCGTGCGGTGGAGTGGCAAGCGGCGCGCGATGTGCGCGAGTGGCCGTCGCTGGCGGAGCAGCCGGCGCTGTATCCCGACGCGCGCCCGCCTGCGGAGCGGACGCCGTTCGCGCTGGTCGGCGCGCAGCTGCGCGAGCTGCGCGGCGTGCGCGAGCTGCGCGGCGGGTTGGACGGTGGCGTATTTGACGGCGGGGCGCTGGATGAATGGCTGGCGGCGCGCGGGGGCGGCTTCGCCGAGCGCACAGCGCTGCTCGCCGTCGGCTCCAACGCCTACCCGCGTCAGCTGTTCGACAAGTTCGCCGGGCTGCCCTGCGCGGATGAGGGGATCGTCACCGCGCCGGCCGTCGCCGCGGGCATCGGCGTGGCCTTTTGCCCGATTCTCTCGCGCAAGGGCTACGCGCCGGTCACGGCGGCGCTGCGCGCGGGGCATGCGGAGCGCACCTGGCTGCAATGGCTCAGCGCGGCGCAGCTGGCGCGGGTGCGGGAGACGGAGGGGCCGCGCTACGCGCTGGTCGGCGGCGCGGCGCTGGCGGCGCTCGTGACGCCGGCGGCGGGACTGCCGCGTCCGGACGCGGTCTACGCCTGGTGGTTCGACTCCGTGCTGCGCGGCAGCCGGAGCGAGGGCGGCGGGACGGTCTGGCTCGATGAGGGGGACGCGGCGGCGGAGGCGCGCGCGATGGCGCGCCTCGCCGCAACCCCGACGGCCGATCGGGAGGCCCTGAGCGCGCCGAATCCCGTCCCGGCGGGCTGGAATCCGCTGCGTTGAGATTCGGTGGACAACGTTACGCCAACGTATGCCGACGCTAGCGGAAACGCCGCCGGTCTGATAATCTGTTCACTAGCTGATAGAGGTGAGATTCCGCGATCGGGCTGGAGCGTGATGTGGTAACTGAATCGAGCGAGGCCGCGGCGGACAACATCCGCTCGCAGCAGCTTGTCGACGAGATGCAATCGTCGTATCTCGATTACGCGATGAGCGTGATCGTATCGCGCGCGCTGCCCGATGTGCGCGACGGCCTCAAGCCGGTGCAGCGGCGGATTCTCTACGCGATGGACGATCTGGGCATGCGCGCCAATCAGGCCCACCGCAAGAGCGCGCGAATTGTCGGCGAGGTGCTGGGCAAGTACCACCCGCACTCCGATGTGCCGGTCTACGAAGCGATGGTGCGGATGGCGCAGCCGTGGAATATGCGCGCCCCGCTGATCGACGGGCAGGGCAACTACGGTTCGGTTGATCACGACCCGCCGGCGGCAATGCGTTACACCGAGGCGCGGCTCAGCGCGATCTGCGAAGAAATGCTGGCGGACATCGACAAAAACACCGTCGATTTCACGCCCAACTTCGATGAGTCGCTGAACGAACCGACGGTATTGCCGGGGCGGCTGCCGAATTTGCTGGTCAATGGCGCGGCGGGGATCGCGGTGGCGATGGCCTGCAAGATGCCGCCGCACAACCTGGGCGAGGCGGCGGCGGCCGTAAAGATGGTGATCGAGCGCCCCGACGCCTCGATCGGCGACTTGATGACCGTGCTCAAAGGACCGGATTTCCCCACGGCGGGCATCCTCTTCTCGGGCGAGAATGATGAGGACCTGAAGAACGCCTACGCGCGGGGGCGGGGCGGCTTCACTCTGCGCGGGCGGCAGCACGTTGAGGAAGCCACCGGCAACCGCGTGCAGATCGTCTTCACCGAAATTCCCTACCAGGCCAACAAGGTGCGGATCATCGAGCAGGTTGCGCAGCATGTGCGCGACAAGAAGATCGACGGCATCCGCGACCTGCGCGACGAGTCGGATCGCCACGGTATGCGGCTCGTGATCGAGCTGGGGCGCGACGCGAACGTCAGGACGGTGCTGGCGCATCTGTACCGCTCGACCGATCTGCAAATTCGCTACGACACCAATTTCGTAGCGCTCACGGGCGGGCGTCCGCGCACGTTCTCGTTGATCCAGCTGATTACGGCGTTCATCGATCACCGCCGCGAGATCGTCAC
This sequence comes from Dehalococcoidia bacterium, assembly GCA_965203165.1. GTDB lineage: Bacteria > Chloroflexota > Dehalococcoidia > Bin125 > Bin125 > CATQGW01. The sequence continues at coordinate 1,522,526 of OZ241849.1, read as the reverse complement.
CCGGCGCGCCGAGTTCGACCTCGAAAAGGCCCGCGATCGGCACCACATCGTCGAGGGTCTGCTCAAGGCGATCGACATGATCGACGAGATCATCGCCGCGATTCGCGCGGCGGAATCGGCCGACGCCGCGCGCGACCGCCTGCAGGACGACCCCTTCGACCTCTCCGAACGGCAGGCGCAGGCGGTGCTCGATATGCAGCTGCGCCGCCTCGCCGCGCTGGAGCGCACCAGGCTCGAAGAGGAATACCGCGATCTGACCGAGACGATCGAATACCTCGAGGGCCTGTTGGCGGACCCCAAGAAGATCGACGGCGTGATCGTCGACGACCTCGACGAACTGGTCGAAACCTACGGCTCGGAGCGCAAGACGCAGATCATTTCGCGCAGCGTGGAGGAGTTCAGCGAGGCCGATTTGGTGCCGCACCAGGCGTCGGTGGTGACGCTCACGCGGCACGGCTACATCAAGCGCCAGGCGGTCGACGCTTTCCGCTCGCAGCGGCGCGGCGGCGTAGGCGTCAAGGGCGTTTCCAAGCGCGGCAACAGCGCCGACGGCGCGCAGGACGCCGAAGCCCCCGCGCGAATGATCGCCTGCGACACCCACGATCAACTGCTGCTCTTCACCGATCAGGGGCGCGTCTTCTGCCTGCAGGCGCACGAGGTGGACGAGCGCTCGCGCGAGTGGCGCGGCCTGCCGGTGCGCAATCTGCTCGATCTGCAACCCGATGAGCGGGTCACGACGGTCGTCCCCGTCACCGATTTCGCCGACGATTACATCATCCTGGGCACGCGGCGCGGGCAGGTGAAGAAGACGCCGCTTTCGGCCTTCGCCAACGTGCGCCGCAGCGGGCTGATCGCGTTCAATCTGCCCGACGGCGACGAGCTGATCGAAGCCGCGTTCGCCCGCGCCGGCGACGATGTGCTGGTGATGACCAGCGCCGGTCAGGCGATTCGCTTCGCCGTTGATTCGCTGCGCCAGGCCTCGCGCATCAGCGGCGGCGTGCGCGGCATCGTCGTGCCCGAGGGCGAGTCGCTGGTCGGCCTTCAGCGGCTCCGCGCGCAGCGCGATCTACTGCGCGCTGAGCAGGCCGAAATCCTGACCGTCACCGCCGGCGGCTTCGGCAAGCGCACCCCCGAAACCGAGTACTCCACCAAAGGCCGCGCCGGCAAGGGGATGATCGGACACAAGATCAATGACGAAACGCAGCGCGTCGTAGGGATGTCCGTCGTGCGCGGCGACGAGGAATTGGTCGTTATCTCGGCGGCGGGCAAAATCCTGCGCACCGAAGTCGGCCAAATCCGCCAGTGCAGCCGCTCCACCAAAGGCGTCAAAGTAATGAATGTCACCGAGGGCGACGTGGCCTCAATCGCGGTAGTCGACACCACCCGCGAGTTCGGCCAACAGGACTAGCGCCAATCCCCACTAGATCCGTCATCCCCGCGCAAAAGAGATCCGCCAATCCCGCGCGAAAAAGATCCGTCATACCCGCGCGAAAAGATCCGTCACTCCCGCGCAAAAAAGCTCCGTCATACCCGCGCGAAAAAGGTCCGTCATACCCGCGCGAAAAAGGTCCACCAATCCCGCGCGAAAAAGATCCACCATCCTCGCGCGAAAAAGATCCGTCACACCCGCGCGAAAAAGATCCGTCATACCCGCGCGAAAAAGATCCGTCATACCCGCGCTTGCCGCGGGTATCTCGCCGCTCCCAGCATCCAACCCACTTCATCGCCTCTGCGCCCCCTCCGTCATTCCTGCGCCAGAACCCACGCACATGACGGCGTTCGCCCCAGTAACAGACAGCCGCCGAGATCCACTGCCGCTTGGGTAGGCCGGCGTGCAACGGGGTTCTGTGCTGCACTCGGCGGAGATACCCGCGGCAAGCGCGGATATGACGGAGGCGTTACGCGGGGCCGGCGGAGGTTGGGCGCGCGGGATCTGACGAGGATGGTGCGTCAGGAGGCGCTGGGGGTTTGCAGGGTGACCAGCTCGCCGGAGGTGCTCTCGGTGTAGCCGTCGGCTGCCGTGTAGGCGACCTCGCCGTTGACGATCACCGCTTCCACGCCCAGCGCTTTGCGGATGTAACGGTAGCCGTCGCCGGGCAGGTCGCGGACGCCGATCTCCTCGTCGCGGGCGATCCGCTCGGGGTCGAAGAGCACGACATCCGCGCCGTAGCCGGGGTGCAGCAGGCCGCGGTCGCGCAGGCCCCAGGCGGCGGCGGTGTCGTGGGTGATCTTGCGAATCGCGGCGGGCAGCGAGAGCGCGCCCGTCTCGCGCACGAACTTGCTGAAGAGGTAGCCCGTGTCGCCGTTGGTGGCGAAGGCCTGCACGTGCGCGCCGGCGTCCGACGCGCCGATCAGCACGTAGTCGTTGGCCAGCATCTCGCCCACGATCTCCGGGTCGGTGTGCATCAGGCCGCCGTTTTTGAACTCGGTCTCGAGGTCTTCTTCGAGCGCGAGGTCGATCATCGCCTCGGCGGGCGTGGCGCCGCGCTCGGCGGCGATCTCGCGCAGCGTGCGGCCGAGCAGCGGCTTGTTGCGCTCCAGCGCCACGCCGCGCACGAAGGCGTCGGCGACGCGGTTGCCCAGGTAGCTCGCGCCGCTCGGGGCGACCTCCTCGATCAGTCGGGCGCGCGTCTCGGGGTCGCGGTAGCGGGCGATCTTCGCCTCTTTGCTGGGCAGGTTGAGCACCTCGAACCAGGTGGGCATGGCGAGCAGCATGAAATTGCGCTCGCGCAGGGTGAAGTTGATGTCGATCGGGCGCGTCTGCACCTGCGGCCAGACGCGCGCGCCCAGCTCGGACCACTGCTGCACGCGGGCCAGCACCGCGCCGACCAACTCGGGCGTCTGGGTCGACTCGAAGAGCGGCGAGAGCGTGGTGGGCACGCCGAACTCGAGCGAGATTTCGGCCAGCATGTCGACCCGGCTGAGCATCAGGCTGGTGTCGTAAAACTCGGGCACGATCTGCAGCACGCCGTGGCCGACCTCGCCCAGCGTGCGCGAGAGCGCGCGGATCTCCTCGTGCCCGGCGAAGCGGCTCGGCACCGGCCGCCAGTTGTCGTCGACGTCCACGTAGGAGGTGCTCAGCCCGCTCGCGCCGGCGGCCAGGCAGTCGGCCAGGATGCGCTGCATTTCGACGATTTCGGTCTCGTTGGCCTCGCGCTCGAAGGCATCCTCGCCCATCACCCACATGCGGATCGCGCTGTGGCCGACCAGCGGGGCGACATTGATGCTCAGCCCCGGCTCGATCGCCCGCACGTAGCCGTCGAAGCTCTCCCAGGTCCAGTCGATGCCGTCCTCGAAGGCGGCCATGGGCAGGTCTTCGATCTGGCGGAACATGCGGCAGAGGCGGTCGCGCTGCTGTTCGCGCAGCGGCGCGAGGGTCAGCGAGCAGTTGCCGGTCACCACGGTGGTCACGCCGTGTTCGAGCGAGGGGCGGGCCTGGCCGTCCCAGCAGAGTTGCGCGTCGTAGTGGGTATGGGGGTCGATGAAGCCGGGCGCGGCGGCGAGTCCGCCGGCGTCGATTTCGCGCGCGCCGCGCTGGGGCGCCCGCCCCACGCGGGCGATCCGCCCGTTCTGGATGCCGATCTCGCCGCGGTAGCCGGGCATGCCCGAGCCGTCGTAGATGTGGGCGTTGCGGATGACGAGGTCCATGGTCGACTCGATTCAAGGCGCTCGCGGGGCGCATTCGGGCCGCGCGCGATTGCAGCGCATTCACGTACTAGTCTAACGGCTATGAGTCGTACGAGTCGCCCGGATCAATCGCACCTGCCGCCGTTGCGCCGCACGGCGCGCCCGCGCGAGGGCGACACGTTTGAGACGCTCGCGGAGCGCGAGTTGCCGCAGCTGGACGCGGCGCAGGCGGCGCGGCTGCTCGCGGAGTGGAATCCGCATCTGGGCCGGCGGCTGCTCCCGGCCGAGCGTCCACTGTTGGTCAGCGACCTCGTCTACCTCGAACCGCCGCCGGCGTAGTGCGAGGCGTGCGGCGACTGACGGGAGTCCGCGGGCTCGGCTTTGCGCTGTGCATGACGCTGTGTATGGCGCTGTGCATACTCGCCGCCTTCCCGTCGGGATCGGCGGCGGCGCAGGAGCCGTCGCAGCGCCACCTCGAGCTGAAGCAGTTGATGCTGGAGTTAATCAACGAAGCGCGCCGCGAGGCGGGCGCGCCGGCGGTGCGGCTGGGCGTGAACGGCGCGGCGCAGCTGCACGCCGAGCAGATGGTCGCCGAGTGCTTTCACTCGCACTGGGGGCGCGACGGACTTAAGCCCTACATGCGCTACTCGCTGCTGGGCGGATACCAAAACAACGCCGAGAATGTGCGCGGCGCGAACCGCTTTTTCGGCTCTGATCCTTGCGCCGTGGCTGCTTCGGCCGAACCCCCCGATCTCGAGTGGCTGGTTCGGGACGCGATGGATGCTTGGCTGCGCAGCCCGGGGCACCGCCAGACCTTGTTGGATCCGACGCATCGGCTGGTCAATGTCGGCATCGCCTGGCGCGGCGGGCGCGGCGCGCGCGCAGGCCGCGGCGGAGAAAGCTACATCTTCCGCGCGGTGCAGCACTTCGAGGGCGACTACGTGCGGCTCAATGCGCCCGTCTCACTCGCCGCCGGCGTGCTGACGCTCTCCGGCCGCATCGTCAACGGCGCGTCGTTGCAAACCGGGCTGATCGTCTATCACGACCCGCAGCCGCAGCCGCAGTCCCGCGCCTCGCTTGCTCTCACCAGCGCCTACTGCGGCGGCTATCCCGTCGCCGCGGTGCTGCCGAGCGCCAACTGGACCTATAGAAGCACGACGCCCGACTGCGTCGAGCCGGCTCTGGCCGGCCCGCGCGCCGACGGCGGCTGGATCGATCTGTCCGTCATCGCCGCTGACCGATGGCAGGTGGAGGGCGCGGAGTTCTCGATCCGCGCCGATCTCTCCTCCGCCCTGCGGCGTTTCGGCGCGGGCGTCTACACCATTGCGCTGGCCGGCGAGGTAGACGAGCAGCGGACCGAGCTGCTCAACTACGCGCTGTTCTACGGACTCTGGCCGCTCAACCGCGCCTGGACCTACAGTGCCGGGCCAATCACCGCCCCGGCGCTGATCGAGCGGCTCGATCTGGAAGTCGTCTTTTACTGGGACGGCGCGTCCTGGCGCGGCTACGCCGCGAGCGGCGGCGCGCCAATCCCCGGTGCGGCCGACTTCACGGTCGAGGCCGGCGACTGGCTCTGGCTCACACCGGCGCGCTGAGCGAATCGAGCGGCGGCGCCCCTCCGTCATACCCGCGCTTGCCGCGGGTATCTCGCCGCGGCGAGCAGCAAGTCCCACCCTCGCCTCCCATACCCCCGCTCAGGCGGCATCTGAGCGCCGCCGGACATCTGAGGCGGGGTGCTGCGCGAGGGTCCGCGCTGGAACGGCGGAGGCGCGCGCGGGACTCCGTGCTGAACACAGCGAGATACCCGCGCTTGCCGCGGGTATGACGAATCTGGGGGCGCGGGTATGACGAATCTGGGGGCGCGGGTATGACGAATCTCGGGGGCGCGGGTCTGCCGAAAGTTTGCGAGGTGGGGCAGTGTGAATACGCCGCTAAACCAAATCAGAGCGTCGCCGATCGGCTAGCATCCTGGCATCGAGGCAATCCGGGCGCGCCCGCGCCCGCCAGTTGGGAGCCCGCCATGCGCTTCGGCATCTTCTACGAAATCTCCGTCCCCCGCCCGTGGGAGAACGACATCGAGCACACCGTCTACCACCGCTGCCTTGAGCAGGTGCGGCTGGCCGACGAGTTGGGCTTCCACTCTGTCTGGGCGGTTGAGCACCACTTCCTCGAGGAATACTCGCACTGCTCCGCGCCCGAGCTGTTCCTGACCGCCTGCGCGATGCAGACGCAGCAGATCCGCGTGGGGCACGGGATCGTCGTCTGCGTGCCGCAGTTCAACCACCCGATCCGCGCCGCCGAGCGCGCCGCCGTGCTCGACATCCTCAGCGACGGGCGACTCGAATTCGGCACCGGCCGCTCCGCGACCTGGACCGAGCTGGGCGGGATGGACGCCAACCCCGACGAGACCAAGGAAACCTGGGACGAATACACCCGCACGATCCCGCAGATGTGGACCAACGAGCGCTTCGGCTACGAGGGCCGCGCCTTCCGCATGCCCTCGCGGGCGGTGCTGCCCAAGCCCTACCAGAAACCGCACCCGCCGATGTGGGTCGCCGTCTCCAGCCCGGGCACCGAGATCGACGCCGCCGAGCGCGGGCTCGGCTCGCTCGGTCTGACCTTCGGCGGCTTCGCCGAGCAGGAGGAGAAGGTCAAGCAGTACCGCCGCCGCATCCAAGATTGCGAGCCGGCCGGCGCGTTCGTCAACGAGAAGGTCGCCACGGTCAACTTCCTCTACTGCCACCCCGACAACGAGACGGGCATCAAGACGGGCAGCCGCCTGACCGGCTCCTTCGGCTACCTGGCCGCCCAGCTGCTCCCCGTGCGCGAGGTGCATCCGACGCGCTCCTACCCCAACCCCGGCCTGCTCGCCGCGTCGCGCCAGCAGGCGGCCAACCCGGGCGAGGCCGGCGGCGCGCCCGAGGGCGTCTGCATCGGCAACCCCGACCGGCTGATCGAGGAGATCAAGAAGTGGGAGGCCTGCGGCGTCGACCAGATCAACTTCCTGCTCAACGCGCTGGAGACGATCCCTCAGCAGGAGGTGCTGGACAGCCTGCGCCTCTTCGGCGAAGAGGTGATGCCGCACTTCCGCGAGGATGCGGCTGCCCCCGCGCCAGCCGAGCGCGAGCTGGCCGGCGCGCCCGCCGGCAGCGGCGGCTGAGGGAGACGCCCAATGCCCATCATCGGAACCGCCGACGTTTCGCCCTGGCTGGAGTTCGCCGCGGCGATGCCGTCGCTCGACACCGAGGCGCTCGAACTGCCCAATGTGCGCGTCCTCCAGGTGATCTACGAGATCGACGACGCTGATATGGCGGGCCAGATCCCGCCCGCGCTGCACCCCACCATTCCGCCCACGCTGCACTGCATCGGGATGCGCGCTGACGAGGGGCCGCTGGGCGCGTTCACGCTGGCGATGGTGCGGATCGGCTGCCGCGCCGCCGTGCGTCCGCGCGGGCTGCCCACGCGAGTCGTGGTCAGCGGCGACGCCGCGGCGGAGGCGCTTGCCTCGCGCTGGGGCTTCCCTGTCACGCCCGGCGAAGCGCGCCTGCGCGAGCGCTACGACCGCGTCGAAATCTCCGCCACAGACGGCGCCGAAACGGTGCTGGCCGCGCAACTGGTCGACCCGATCCCGATCGGCAACGGCGACCTGCTGTACACCGCCGGGATGCACCTCGCCCAGGTCGAGCGCGACGGCGAGACCAAGCCCTGGCTGGTGCAGGTGGACTCCGATTTCCAGGTCAGCCGCGCCGACCGAGGCCAGGCCCGAATCGACGCCTTCAGCGCCGACTTCTGGCGAGCCGCCGGCGTCGCCCCCGTCTACCCAATCGTCGCCTCCTACACCACGGCCAACATCACCCTCCCAAAAATCCGCTACATCTGCGACCCCACCCAGTCCGCCCTCACCGGCACCGTCGCAATCTGACCGGCGACCCCCTGAGTGAGAAGCGGCGCGGGTGACGGTGCGCCGAATCACGGGCGCTGGTCGAGTTGGACGCCTACCGGACTCAGTCGGCGCGGGCTTCGGCGCGGCGCTCCGCGCAGCGGAGCGCCGCGCGGCGGTAGCGCTGGTTGTCGGGCGGGGCGAGATCGAGCGGCAGAGTGCGGTGGGCGTCGTCGAGCATTGCGCAGAAGGACAGCACGCTTGGCATCCGATGGCGAATGTCGCCCAGATCCATGAGGTCCTCGTAGAACCCATCGCGGTGCAGCAGTTCGATGGCGGCGAATCTTTCGACGAGTTCGGGCGGATCGAGATCAAGCGCCTCGTCGATGCGCCGCACCAACTGGTGCGCGATGCTGTGCTCGCAGTAGTACCATTCGCGGGCGTCGGCGAACACCCTCAGGCGGCGCGTCACCGCGCCCCAGAGTTTCTCGCACGCTTGGGCGCGGAGCTCTCCGTCGATCTCCGCGTCCGGGCGAGCCAGGATCGCCGCCGCGGCGGCCAGCAGGCCGTCGCTGGTGCGAATGTGCGGCTCAATGGGCGGCTGGGGCGGGTGGTAGGGGATTGGTTCGGGGGTGGCCATCATCGCGCCTCCTGCTCGCGGCGCTCGGCGCAGCGTCGGGCGGCGCGGCGGTAGCGCTGGTTGTCGGGCGGGGCCAGGTCAAGCGGCAAGGTGCGGTGGGCGTCGTCCAGCATCGCGCAGAAAGACAGCACGCTCCGCATCCGGAAGCGAATGTCATCCAGGTCCATGAGGTCCTCGTAGAACCCCTCGCGGTGCAGCCGTTCGGCGCTGTCGAACCTTTCGACGAGTTCGGGCGGATCGAGATCAAGCGCCTGGTTGATGCGATTCACCAACTGGTGCGCGATGCTGTGTTCGCAGTAGTACCAGCGGCGCGCGTCGGCGAACACCCTCAGGCGGCGCGTCACCGCGCCCCACAGCTTCTCGCACACTTGGGCGCGGAGTTCGCCATCGATTTCCGCGTCCGGGCGGGCGAGGATCGCCGCGACGGCAGCGAGCAGGCCGTCGCTGGTGCGGAGGTGCGGCTCGATAGGCGGCCGGGGCGGGTAGTAGGGGATCGTTTCGGGGCTGGCCATCACATCGCCTCCTGATGCGCGACGCGACATCCAGCGTATCACCGCCCCGGCGCGCTTTGCGTTGATTGGGCGGCGGCGTTAGATTGCCTGTGAGGAAGGCGATGCCATGCCTGAGACTGCGACACTCTTTCCCGGCTTTCGCGAGCACCGCGCGGGGCCGATCTTCGCCCGCGTGGGCGGCTCCGGGCCGCCCCTGCTGCTGCTGCACGGCTTCCCCCAGACGGGCGCGATGTGGCACAAGATCGCCGCCGGCCTGGCCGAGCAGTTCACGGTCGTGGTCGCGGACCTGCTCGGCTACGGCGCGAGCGAGAGCCCGCCCGGCGGCGGCGGCGAGGCCTACTCCAAGCGCGCGATGGCGCAATACATGGTCGAGCTGATGGCCGACCTCGGCCACGAGACGTTCCACCTCGCCGGGCACGACCGCGGCGGGCGCGTCTCCTACCGCCTCGCGCTGGACCACCCGCAGCGGGTCGAGCGGCTGGCGCTGCTCGACATCGTGCCCACCGTCGAGCAGTTTGAGCAGATGGGCGTGCCGGGCGGGCTGGGCGGCTTTCACTGGTACTTCCTGGCGCAGCCCGCGCCGCTGCCCGAGCGGCTGATCTGCGGCGAGCCCGACCTCTTCCTCGAGCGGATGCTCGGCGCCTGGGCGGCCGACGACACCGTGTTCAGCGAGGGCGCAATGGCGGAGTACCGCGCCGGCGCGCGCGACCCGGAGACGGTGCGCAGCTGGTGCGACGACTACCGCTCGGGCGCGCGCTTCGACCTCGCGCTGGATCGCAGCGACCGCAGCGCGGGCAAGCGAATCGGCTGCCCGCTGCTGGTGCTCTGGGGCGCCGCGCGCGGCCCCAGCCGCCGCGGCCGTTTCATGGCCACCTGGCGCCGCTGGGCCGACGACCTGCGCGGCGAGGGCATGCCCTGCGGCCACTTCATCCCCGAGGAAGCCCCCGAAGAGTGCGAACGCGCCCTGCGCGAGTTCTTCAGCGGCTGAGCTACGCTGAAGCTCGTTTCGCGGCGCAACAGGAGGAACGGCAGATGGACGCAGTAACAACCATTCGCGGGACGGCGATCCCGCTCGACCGGGCGGATGTGGACACGGATCAGATCATCCCGGCCAAATACCTCAAGCGGATCGAGCGCACCGGCTACGGGCCGTTCTGCTTCGAAGCCTGGCGCAAGGATCCGGAGTTCGTCGTCAATCAGCCGCAGTATCAGGGCGCGTCGGTGCTGCTGGCGGGGCAGAATTTCGGCTGCGGCTCTTCGCGCGAGCACGCCGTCTGGGCAATCCAGCAGATGGGCGTCGGCGCGGTGATCGCGCCCTCGTTCGGCGACATCTTCCGCAACAACTCGGCCAAGATGGGCCTGCTCACCGTAACGCTTGCGCCCGAAGATGTCGCGCACCTGATGCGCCTCGTCGAAGGCGAGCCCAGCGCCACCATCAGCGTGGACCTGGAGTCGCAAACAGTCAGCGCCGGCGGCGGCTGGAGCCGCAGCTTCGAGATCGCCCCATTCGTCAAACACCGCCTACTCAACGGCCTCGACGACATCTCAATGACGCTCAGCAACGAACCCGAAATCGCCGCCTTCGAGTCAACCCGCCCCCCCGAGCTGCCGACAACGGCCTGACGTAGAGAGACGCGCGAACCTCCAAAGGGAGAAGACGATGGAGGAGATCTGGGAGCTTCTCCGCGATCTGGCAGTTGAGGTGACTGCCGACCTCGTACGACCCGTTCTACTTGCCTTGCTGGGCTCCGTCCTTCTTCTGCCGCGTTTCTTGCGGGGTTGTTGCACGGCCAAGCCGTGGCAGCCGTGTCGATTCGCGCCCGCGTGTGCGGAGCACTCGTGGCGTGCTATTTGGTCCAATCGCCACCAATACGCGGCGGGGCCCACTGGCGAGCGTATGGGAAGCTGCCACGGCTTCGTTGATGTCTGGGGTGTCGTTCACACAGACGGAACCGCCAGCCAATGACGATAGTCAGCGTGTGGTGACGTTCGGTAGGCACCCACGATCTGTTCAAGGTCGATTCACAGTGCCGATTGGCACTCTCGCATCATTCGCCTCGTTCGGTGCTCAGGCGAGTCAGGAGATCATTCATCGAGCGATTACCCTTCTTCACGTTGCAGGTCCGGCAAAGCAACTGAACATTCGACCACGTGTGACGCCCGCCTTTCGACCGAGGCACGATGTGATCGAGGTCCATCAGGTCGGACAGTTCCGGCGGAATCATTCGCCGGCATCCGTTGCACACGCCGCCTTGGCGCTCGTAGAGGTCCTGTTTGACCGTTGTGCTGCGCCGATCGATTTCCTCCTTGTAGTCAGCGAGGTCAGACCGCTTCGGCGGCTCTATCATTTGGGTCGGCGGATGATACTCGATTCCAAAATTCGTCTGGCCGCTTTCGTTTTGCATCTCAGTGATCCGTTCTTCGCACAAGAGGACCGCCATTTCCGATACATCGATGCCGATCCATCGCCGGCCCAGTCGCTCGGCGGCGACACAGGCAGTTGCGCACCCGCAAAATGGGTCGAGCACCACCTCGCCCGGATTCGATGAAGCCGTGATGATGCGCTCAAGGAGCGCCAACGGCTTCTGGGTCGGGAACCCCACGGACTCTTTGTATCGAGGATTGTTGCGGATTTCCGGGATGTCGGTCCAGACCGATCGCAGCAGCGATGGTTTGACGGTGAACGCGATATCGTCGTCCTTCGGTGGTCGCCCCAGAGCTCGCTCGATTCGCCGTCGGCTTCTCGCCTCCTCCGATTTTTCATGTTTGATCGAGCCGTACAAGACAGTGCGGCCGTCATTCTCGAGATACTTGCCCCAGCGCCGCGTCATCTGATCGGAGATCTCGTCCTCTCGAGGCGTGTTGAACGTGTAGCGATTCCCGCGGCTGTAAAACAGGATCGTGTCGTGCTTGCGCGGGTAAACGTTGCGTGCGGATGTCAGAGCGCCACCGCGGTAGTGCCAGATGATTTCATTCCGAAACGAGTCGGCGCCGAAGATCGCGTCCAGCATCATCTTCAGGTAATGCGCTGCCGTGGGATCACAATGGAGATAAATGCTCCCCGTCGGTTGAAGTATCCGGTGCATCTCGATCAGCCGCATGCCCATGAACGCGAGGTAAGCGGCCATCTGCGCCCCACCTGTCTTCTCAGCCGCGTCGACCACCGCGCGCACCGGCGAGTCGATATGTTGGGCATCGCGCCATTGCTCCTTGATGCCGCCGGTTTCCCAGCTCCAGATGTCGTCGAAGCTCGCGCCCTCGGCATCGGAGCCGAGCGGTGCATGCCAACTGACACCGCTGTTGAACGGCGGATCGAGGTAGATCAGGTCGATGCACTCAGAGTTGATCTCACGCAGGACATCTAGATTGTCGTGAGTGAAGATCGTGCGGTTCCCGATGTTGAGAGCGGCCATGTAGTGCCTCCGATGTCTCGTCCCAGTCTACCACAGGGACAGATGTTCGCCATGCCTTGCGGTGCGTCCACTGCCTGTGTGCGGCCTGCGCTACCCTCCTGAGCATGGCTAAGTCACCGAAGCCCTCCGGCGCTGATGTGTGGGCGAACCTGCGCGGGGCGCGCTCGCCTTTCGCGGCGCTGCGCGGGATGGCGGGGAACACCTGGCTCAAGCTGCGCCGGCGCGACAACTGCTGCGGCAACTACGGCGACCCCGGCTGTTGAGTGAGCCGCGAGCGCGCGCTCCAGGAAGGGGCGCTTGACGACGACGAGGAATCTGGAGGCTGACCGATGGCGCACTTTCGGATCGCGCTGCTGCCGGGCGACGGGATTGGCGCGGAGGTGATCGGCGAGGCGGTGCGTGTGCTGGCGGCCGTCGGCGGGCGCTTCGATCACTCCTTTGAATACAGCGAGGACCTGGTCGGCGGCGCGTCGATCGACGCGCACGGCATCGCGCTGCGCGAAGAGACGCTGGAGATGTGCCGCGCGCAGGACGCCGTGCTGTTCGGCGCGGTGGGCGGGCCGAAGTGGGACGATCCGGCGGCGACGGTGCGCCCGGAGCAGGCGATTCTCGGCCTGCGCAAGGGGCTCGGGCTGTTTGCCAACATCCGCCCGGTGAAAATGCTGCCGTTTCTGGCCGACAGCACGCCGCTGAAGCGCGAGACGGTCGAGCAGATCGACATGGTCGTGCTGCGCGAGCTGACGGGCGGCATCTATTTCGGTGAGCCGCAGCGCCGCTGGGAAGCGGGCGGCCAGCGGCACGCGGTGGACACCCTCGCCTACAGCGAGGAAGAGGTCGAGCGGATCGTGCGGCTGGGCTTCGAGACGGCGCGCGGGCGGCGCGGGCTGCTGACCTCCGTGGACAAGGCGAACATCCTCGACACCTCGCGAATGTGGCGCGAAATCGCCGAGGAACTCGCGCCCGATTACCCCGATGTGACGCTCGAACACCGGCTGGTCGACGCCTGCGCGATGGATCTGATTCGCCACCCCGCCGCGTTCGACGTGATCGTCACCGAGAACATGTTCGGCGACATTCTGACGGATGAGGCGTCGATGCTGGCGGGTTCGATGGGAATGTTGCCCAGCGCGTCGCTGGGCGCGCCGGGCAGCGTGGGGATGTACGAGCCGATTCACGGCACCGCGCCCGACATCGCGGGGCAGGGCATCGCCAACCCGGCGGCGATGATTCTGAGCGGCGCGCTGATGCTGCGCTACTCGCTGGGCCTCGAAGAGGAGGCCGCGGTCGTCGAGGCCGCCGTGTCGGAGGTGTTCGAGGCCGGCAATCTCCCGGCCGACCTGGCGTCCGATGGCGTCGAGCCAATGGGCACCGAAGCGCTGGGCGAGCTGATCGCAGAGCGCATCGCGGCTGGCTGAGCCAACTGGCTATGCTGGCGACGGAAGAACGCGAAACCAGTCGGTGAGGCGCGCGACATGTCGAAGGACGCGATTTGCTTTGAGCTTCTCGGCGACGTGACGATTCGGTCCGTAGCCGCCTGCATGAGCGGGCTGGACCGCTTGCTGGCGGAGCTGTCGAAGACGGCAGGTGTGAAGACGCCGTTCGACTGGCCGATCTGGGAGATGCACGCCGAAGCGCAGTGGTTCAATTTTCAGACGGAGTTCATACCTGGCGATGACGCGGCGGACGCCGATCACATTGCAGGCTTGTACATCAAGGCCATGCAGGCGGTGGGGTTGGCGAGACCGACAGGGCTGTCCGGAGCTGTGGACGATGCGGCGTTGGATTTGCTGTCGGCGGCCCGCGAGGGAGGAGGGCGAGCTGGCTTCGCGGCGCGAGGCCTCTGGATTGATGTCGATCTCTCCACCTGGGATCGGCGCGACGCGGCCAAGCCGTTTCCGCTGACTGGCAGGTTTAACGGGAAAGTGGTTGAGGTCTGCCAGAGTGATCGTCCCTATGCCGTGGTTCGCAACCACCGGATGGACGAATACCGCTGCTACCTCTCGGCCGAGCAGCTGGCGGAAGCGAAAGACAGCCTCGATCGGACCGCGTACGTTTCCGGCTCGATTGTATTCGAACCCGACTGTGCGGCCCAGACGGTGATCTGCCCGGCAACCGTCTTTGACATCGAAGGCCACCCAAAAACTCAGGAGCGCTGGGAAGCTCGTCGAGCAGAGCTCAGGCTGTCCAGCGCGGCCTCGGTCACCGATCTGGTGCAGGAGCGCTCCGTTGGCGGCTGACGTTCGTCGGATCTACTGGGATGCGAACAACTTCATCTACAGTCTGGACCCTGAGTCGGATCGCGCTCGCGTCTTGGCCGGCTATCTCTCGCGTTCCGCATCCGGCGAGTTGGAGATCGTCACGTCGAACCTGACGATCGCAGAAGTCGCGTTCAACCCAACGGAGTACAAGGCGCGGGCCCTGAATTCGGAGGTGGCTGAGGGCATCCGCGCGCTCTTGACCGACCCGCAACGTGTACAAGTGATCCCGCTCACGAACGCGATCGCGTTCGACGCGCAAGCGTTTGTTCGGGCTGGGATGGCCGCGCGCAGAGCCGTCAAACCCGCCGATGCAATACATCTGGCGACCGCCGTTCATGCAGAGGTGGATGCATTGCAGACTTACGACAAGCGGCTCGGCTTAGCCGCTCACGAGCTCGGAATCATCAAGGTCGAGGAGCCGTAGGGGCTACCGCTACACTCCCCGCATGCCTATTCAACGACTGCTCGTCGCCAACCGTGGCGAAATTGCCATCCGCATCCTGCGCACCGCGGCGGAACTCGAGCTCGCCACCGCCGCGATCCACTCCAGCGACGACTCCGCCTCGCAGCACATCCAGCACGCCGACCTGCAAATCCCGCTCGACGGGATCGGCCCAGCCGCATATCTCGACATCGCCCAGATCGTCGAGCGCGCCCGCGAGCACGAGTGCGACGCGATCCACCCCGGCTACGGCTTCCTCGCGGAGAACGCCGATTTCGCCCGCGCCTGCGAAGAGGCGGGGATCACGTTCGTCGGCCCCTCGCCCGCCGCGCTGGCGCTGTTCGGCGACAAGGCGCGGGCGCGCACTCTCGCCGCCGCTCGCGGCGCGCCGATCCTGAGCGGCAGCGACCACGCGGTCGACCTCGACGGCGCGCGCGCCTTCTTCGAGCAGCTGGGCGGTCGGCCGATGGTGATCAAGGCGGTCGCCGGCGGCGGCGGGCGGGGCATGCGCGCGGTGACCGAGGCCGACGAGATCGCCGACGCATTCGAGCGCTGCTCGCGCGAGGCGCAGGCCGCCTTCGGCAACGGCGCGCTGTTCGTCGAGCGCTTCATCCCCCGCGCGCGCCACATCGAAGTGCAGATCGCCGCCGACCAGCACGGCGCGGTGACCCACATCGGCGAGCGCGAATGCACCATCCAGCGCCGCTATCAGAAGCTGATCGAGATCGCGCCCAGCCCCACGCTCAGCGCCGACCTGCGCGAGCGGATCAGCGCCGCCGCGGTCGAGCTGGCCGCGGCCGGCGGCTACACCAATCTCGGCACCTTCGAGTTTCTGGTCGATGCCGACTCCGAGGGCGAGTTCGCCTTCATCGAGGCCAACGCGCGGCTGCAGGTCGAGCACACCGTGACCGAGGAGGTCACCGGACTCGATCTGGTGCAATGCCAGCTGCGGATCGCCGAGGGCGCGGCGCTCGACGCGCTGGGCCTGGCCGAACCTCCGCCCCGCCGCGGCTTCGCAATTCAGGCGCGGGTCAACCTCGAGCGAATGCGCGAGGACGGCGAAGTCCGCCCCGCCGCCGGCGCGCTGCGCAGCTTCCGCCCGCCCTCCGGCCCGGGCGTGCGCGTGGACAGCTACGGCTACGCCGGCTACGCGGCCAACCCCAACTTCGACTCGCTGATCGCCAAGGTGATCGCGCGCAGCTCGAGCGATGATTTCGACGACGCGGTGCGCCGCGCCCGCCGCGCGCTCAACGAGTTCGAGCTGAGCGGCGCGGAGTCCAACCTGTCTTTCCTGCGCAACATCCTCGCCCACCCCGAATTCCTCAACGGCGAGGTGCATACGCGCTGGATCGACGAGCGGATCGGCGAGCTGGCGGCCAGCTCCGACAACGGCGCGTCGCCCGACGGCGCGGACGGCTCCTGGGCGGGCGCGAAGGTCGCCAACCAGACGCAGGATCCGCTCGCCGCGCTCGACTTCTTCCGCCAGGGCGCAGACGCCGCCTCGCTCGACATCCACCGCGGCCTCGAGACCGACCAGCCCGTCGGCCACGCGCCGGAGATTATCGGCCCGCCCGGCGCCGAGGCGCTGCGTGCGCCGATCCAGGGCACCGTGATCGAAATCCTCGTCGCCGAGGGCGACAGCGTCGCCGCCGGCCAGGACGTGATCATCATGAACGCGATGAAGATGGAGCACGTGCTCCAGGCCGAAATCGGCGGCATCGTGCGCGAGCTGACCGTCGCCGTGGGCGACATCATCTGGGAGAGCCACCCGCTGGCATTCATAGAGCCCGCCGATGTCGGCCCGGCGCAGGACGGCGGCGGCGATGAGGTGGACCTCGACGAAATCCGCGCCGATCTTGCGCTGTCCAACGAGCGCCATGAGATCATCCTCGACCACCGCCGGCCGGCCGCCATTGAGCGCCGCCACGCCAAGGGCAAGCGCACCGCCCGCGAAAACATCGCCCAACTGGTCGACGACGGCCAGCCCTGGAGCCGCTGGAGCGAATACATGCCGCTCGGCGTGGCCGGCCAGCGGCGGGTGCGTAGCTGGCAGGAGTTGCGCGAGAAATCGCCCGCCGACGGCCTGATCTGCGGACTCGGTTCGGTCAACGGCGACCGCTTCGATCCGCAGACCGCCGCCACCGCGATCATCAGTTACGACGAAACCGTCTGGGCCGGCACGCAGGGCATCCGCGGCCACGAGAAGACCGACCGAATGGTCGAGACGGCGCACCGCCTGCTCACCCCGCTGATCTTCATTGCCGAGGGCGCCGGCGGCCGCTCCGGCGACACCGACTGGCAGTACACCCGCGTCGCCGCCCGCAACGTGCGCACCTTCGAGCGACTCGCCGAACTCTCCGGGCGCGTCCCGATGGTCTCGATCACCGCCGGGCGCTGCTTCGCCGGCAACGCCTCGATGCTCGGCATGTGCGACATCATCATCGCCACCGAAGGCTCCAACATCGCGATGGGCGGCCCCGCCGTGATCGAGGGCGGCGGGCTCGGCCTCTTCCTGCCCGAAGAGCTGGGCCCGATGTCCCAGCAGGTGCCCAACGGCGTGGTCGACATCTTCGTCAAGGATGAGGAAGAGGCGATGGCCGCCGCCAAGCAGTACATCTCCTACTTCCAGGGCGCGACCGACGACTGGAGCTGCCAGGACCAGCGGCTGCTGCGCCACGCGATCCCCGAAAACCGCCTGCGCACCTACGACGTGCGCAAGGTGATCGAGCTGTTCGCCGACGACGATTCGGTGCTCGAGCTGCGCCCGGAGTTCGGCATCGGCATGGTCACCGCGCTGGTGCGCGTCGAAGGCCGCCCGCTCGGCGTGATCGCTAACAACAACATGCACCTCGGCGGCGCGGTCGACAGCGACGGCTCCGACAAGCTGGCCCGCTTCGCGCAAATCTGCGACTGCTGGAACATCCCCGTGATCACGCTGGTCGACACACCGGGCATGATGGTCGGCCCGGAGGTCGAGAAGACCGCGCTCGTGCGGCATTGCCACCGCGTGTTCGTCTCGCTGGCCAACCTCACGACGCCCAAGCTGACGCTCACCCTGCGCAAGTGCTACGGGCTGGGCGGCCTGGCGATGCTCGCGGGCAGCACCGAAGCCTCGCTCTTCAACGTCGCCTGGCCGACCGGCGAGTACGGCGGGATGAACCTCGAAGCGGGCGTCAAGCTCGGCGCGCGCGCGCAGCTCGAGCAGATCGAAGACCTCGAAGAGCGCAGCCGCGTCTACGAGCAGATGGTCGCCGACGCCTACGAGCGCGGCGCCGCGCTCAACGCCGCCGCCGTGCTCGAGCTGGACGACGTAATCGACCCCGCCGACACCCGCCGGTGGATCGTCCGCCTGCTCGACGCGGCCCCCAACAGCGCCCCGATCCGCGAAGGCCGCCGCCCCTACATCGACAGCTGGTAGCCGCTTCCGCAGCCTCTCCGTTCCTGCCTGCGCAGGAATGACGGGGAGGGCGCAGGAATGACGAGGGGGGGCGCAGGGATGGCGGGGGAGGGCGCAGGAATGACGGGGGAGGGCGCAGGGATGGTGGGGGAGGGCGCAGAATGACGAGGGGGCGCAGGGATGGTGGGGGAGGTGAGGTGGGGGCGGCGCGCGAGCTTGCGCCAGCGGTCGAGTGGGCGATCGATGCCCACCAGGACAGCTTTATGCCACTCACAATCGCGGCTGGTGTAGAGTACGAGGCGTGAAGCACGCTGGCGACCTCCCGACCGCCGCCCAACGCGCCGGCCGCGCGTTGGCGGCGCTTGCCCGATCGGGGGGGGGGGGGGGATAAATTCCTCCCGATCGCCCTTGCGATCGCTGCGCTCCTGCTCGCCGCCCTAACCCTGACCCAAGCCGCCACGCCCACCGCCACCAGCCGCTACCTCGCGATCGACGCTGGCGGCGAGCACCAATGCACGCTGCGCGATGACGGGGTGATTCGCTGTTGGGGCGGGAACTCCGCCGAGCTGCGCGATGTTCCAGAGGGGCGCTACGCGGCGGTCGGCGCCGGCGCATGGCATAACTGCGCGATTCGGCGGGGGAGCGGAGAGGTCGTCTGTTGGGGCGGCGACTCGAACGCGCCTGACGGCGCGTTCGCTGATGTGGCGGTGGGCTGGCAGTTCGCCTGCGGCATCCGTGAGACGAGTCAACTCGAGTGCTGGGGGACCAGCAGCTTCGGGCGCAGCGTGCTCGACTACGGCCAAACCGAGCCTCCGGAGGGCGAGTTCGCTTCCGTCAGCGCCGGCTATCTGCACGCCTGCGGACTGCGGACAACGGGCGAGCTCGTCTGTTGGGGACGTGGCAGCCTTGGACGCGCTGATGCGCCTGGGGGCGTCTTCACCCAATTGAGCTCGGGGACAACGCACTCCTGCGCCCTGCGCGAGAACGGCTCAGTCGAGTGCTGGGGGTTGAACAACTTCGGGCAACTCAACGCGCCGTCGGGAGTCTTCACGCAAGTCAGCGCGGGAGCATGGCACTCGTGCGGGCTGCGGGAGTCGGGGGCGATCGCGTGCTGGGGCGACGATCGCTACGGGCAGTCCAATGCTCCATCCGGACGCTATCTCGCGGTGAGCGCGGGAATGCGCCACTCATGCGCCCTAAGCCGCACGAGCGCGAGGTGCTGGGGCGGGCAGGATGATCGCCTGCCTGATCTGATTGCGGAGCTTGCGCCGACCACTGCTACTCGGACCGTCGCGGATGCCTCAAGCGGCGACGAGAGCGATGCGGCGCCGGACCCGCCTGCGCCGACGCCTACGCCGACGCCGACACCAACTCCCACGCCCACGCCGACCACGTACACCACCGTCAGCGCGGGTACGCAGCACACCTGCGCGCTGCGCAGCACGGGCACGCTTGACTGTTGGGGCGGCAACGCCAACAACCGCGCTACGCCGCCGGCGGGTTCCGACTTCACCGCGCTGGCGGCCGGCCCCACCCACACCTGCGCGCTGCGCAGCAGTGGTGCGGTCTCGTGCTGGGGGCTCAATGCCGCCGGCCAGGCTCCGACCACGCGAACCGGCGCCCACACCGCCGTCAGCGCGGGCGGCAGCCATACCTGCGGCCTGACCAGCGCCGGCGCAGTCTCGTGCTGGGGAAGCAACACCCACAACCAAGTCAGCAACGCGCCCTCAGGCACGTTCACGGCGATCAGCGCCGGCAACGACCATGCCTGCGCATTGAACAGCGCCGGCGCAGTCTCCTGCTGGGGGCAAAACAACCACGGTCAGGCTCCGACCACGCGAACCGGCACGTACACCGCGATCAGCGCCGGCGCTCAACACACGTGCGGGTTGACCAGCGCCGGCGCGAGTGACTGCTGGGGGCGCAACGCGAACGATCGCCTTGCGGCGCAGACGGGGACATTCACTGCGTTGGACGCAGGGTCGGAGCACACCTGCGGGCGCCGCGCGAGCGGCGCGGTCGTCTGCTGGGGCAACAGCGGCGCAGACCGGACGGCGGTCGTGCCGGGCAGCTACGCGGCGGTGACCGCCGGCGGCAACCACAGTTGCGCGATCACGAGCACGGGCACGATCGTCTGCTGGGGGTTGAACATCTTCGGCCAGGCGCCATCGTCGCGCTCGCCCTGAGCAGAGGCGCCCCCACTCCGTCGCGCCCGCGCAACATGCGATCCGTCACACCCGCGCGACATGAGCTCCGTCACACCCGCGCGACCTGCGACCGTCACACCCGCGCGACCTGCGACCGTCATACCCGCGCGACATGAGACCGCCATACCCGCGCGACCTGCGACCGTCATACCCGCGCGGCCTGAGCTCCGTCACACCCGCGCGACCTGCGACCGTCACACCCGCGCGACATGCGACCGTCACACCCGCGCGACCTGCGCTCCGTCACACCCGCGCGACCTGCGCTCCGTCACACCCGCGCGACATGAGCTCCGTCACACCCGCGCGACCTGCGACCCGTCGCACCCGCGCGACCTGCGATCCGTCGCACCCGCGCGACCTGCGACCGTCACACCCGCGCGACCTGAGCTCCGTCATACCCGCGCTTGCCGCGGGTATCTCGCCGCGCTGCGCACCAGGCGCCGCCCCCGCCGCTCACACCTCGCTCAAGCGCCACCCGATTGCCGCCGCCGAGATGTGGGGTGGAGGCGCGCGCGGGACTCCGTGCTGGACATAGCGAGATACCCGCGGCAAGCGCGGGTATGACGGAGCTCGGAAAGTGCGAACAGGCGCTAATGTTGCCGCCATGGTTACTCGCACGGAATGGCGCGAGCAGACGGCGGCGGCGTTTCTCGCCCGCGCCGGCGCGTATCTCGCCGAAGGCGACCTGCTGCAGGCCTCCGAAAAAGGCTGGGGCGCAGCGGCCCAGGCGCTGAAGGCCGCCGCCGAGACGCGCGGCTGGCGGCACGGCAGCCACCGCGACCTCTACACCGTCGTCGCCCGGCTCGTCTCCGAGACCGGCGATCCCCGCATCCGCACCTGGTTCGGCGTCGCCGGCGACCTGCACGCCAACTTCTACGAAGGCTGGCTGCCCGCCGAAATCGTCGAAGGCCACCTCTCCGATGTTGAGCTGCTCGTCGCCACGCTCGGCGAGCTCTCCTCCTGACGCGACTGCTCGAACCTTTAGACTGCCGCAAATGCAGTTCCTCAACCTGCTCCTGATCCGCCTGCTCCAGACCATCCTCGTCATGTGGGTGGTCGTTAGCATCGTCTTCGTCGTCTCGCGGATCGTCGGCAACCCTGAAGTCTCGCTCCTGCCGTTTGACGCGACCAACGAGGAGCTTGAGCAGGCGCGTGAACGGCTGGGGCTCAACGAGCCGATCTACACCCAGTACTGGATCTTCCTGAAGGGCGCGGTGCAGCTTGATTTCGGGTTCTCCTACATCCGTCTGGGCGAAGCGATCGACATCGTCGGCGACAAGGTGCTCGGCACCGTTCGGCTGACCGCCGCCGGGCTGGTTTTTGCCCTGGCGCTCGGGCTGCCGCTGGGCATCATCGCCGCGCTGCGGCGCGGCTCCCCGCTCGACTGGCTGGCCCGCGTGGTCGCCGTGATCGGCCAGGCCACGCCCAGCTTCTGGCTCGGCCTGATGCTGATCTTCTTCCTCGCCGCCAAGGTCGCCTGGTTCCCCACCGCTGGCGCGGAAGGTTTCCGCTCGCTCGTCCTGCCTGCCATCGCGCTCGGGCTCGCCTCCGCTGCCGGCTTCATGCGCCTGACCCGCTCCGGCATGATCGACGTGATGAACACCGACTTCATCCGCACCGCCCGCGCCAAGGGCCTCAGCGAACGCGCCGTCATCTTCCGCCACGGGTTGCGCCACGCGCTCTTGCCCGTCACCACCATCTTCGGCATCGAACTCGGCCGGCTGATCGCCGGCTCCGTGATCATCGAGCTCGTCTTCTCCTGGCCCGGCATCGGACGCCTGATGATCGACTCGATCTTCAGATCCGATTACCCCGTCGTCCAGGCGGGCGTCCTGGTAATCGCCGGCTCGATCGCGCTGGGCAACCTGGTCGTCGATCTCTCCTACCGCTACATCGACCCTCGAATCCGAACGGCGGAACTCTGATGTCGACGCAAACCGCCGAAACGGTTCTCGCCGCCCGCCCGCGCCGCGGCCTGCGCCTCGATCGCCGCTGGCGCCGCTGGCTGTTCGTCGTTCCGCCGCTCCTCGTCATGATCGCCTTCGTCGTCTTCGGAATCTTCGCCGATCTGATCGCGCCCGGCGATCCCGGGCACACCAACGTTCTGGCGCGGCTGGAGCCGCCCGCGTTCAGCGGCGGCAGCGGCGAGTATCCGCTCGGCACCGACCATGTCGGGCGCGACATCTGGACTCGAATCGTCCACGGCGCGCGCGTCTCGCTGATCGTCGTCGCCATCGTCGTGCCCGGCGCGGCGCTCTTCGGCACCTCTGTCGGCCTGATCGCCGGCTGGCGCAGCGGCCGGCTCGGCCAGGTGCTGATGCGCTACGTCGATGTCCAGCTCGCCATGCCCGCGATCCTCTTCGCCGTCCTGCTCGGCGGCGCGCTCGGCGCATCGCTGACCAACGTGATCCTCATCCTGCTCGTCTGGACCTGGACCGCCTACGCCCGCTTAATCCGCGCCGAAGTGCTCTCGCTCAAGGAGCGCGAATTCGTGCTCGCCTCGATGGCCGCCGGCGCGAGCGGCTGGTGGATCATGCGCAAGCAGCTGCTGCCCAACGTCTTCAACACCGTCGTCGTGATCATGACCCTCGAGATCCCCATCGTGATCGTCGCCGAAGCCGCGCTCAGCTTCCTCGGCGTCGGCGCGCCCGTCGAGCAGGCCACCTGGGGGCGGATGATCACCGAGGCGCGCAACTACCTCACCCAGGCCTGGTGGGTCATGTGGATGCCCGGCATCGCCCTGATGCTGGTCGCCCTCTGCGGCAACCTGGTCGGCGATTGGCTGCGCGACCTGCTCGATCCCCGCCTGCGCAACCTCGGCTAGGCCTTGTTCACATTCCCCTCTCCCGCCGCTCCTACGCCCAATCTCGTCATTCCTGCGCAGGCAGGAACCCACGCACCAGGCGCGGCTTCATCTGGCGCTGAACGTTCCGCCGTCGGCGCGGCGCGCACAGGCGCTGGAGGCCGCCTGGGTTCCTGCCTGCGCAGGAATGACAGAAGTGTGAATAGGCCCTGGAGCCCCTCAGCAACCTCGGCTGATCATTACGCCGCAGCGCGACGTTTCGGGATGGCGTAGTATGCCTACATACAGCGCGGGCGCCCAGACCCGCGCTTGCCACAGGAGGCAGATCAATGTCAGAACGCAACTACTGGACCCGCATGCGCCGCCGCCGAATGTCGCGCCGCGCGCTCTTGGCCGCCAGCTCCCGCGCCGGCGTGGGCGCCGCCGGCCTCGCCCTGGTCGGCTGCGGCGATGACGACGACGACGACCAGCAGGTGGTGATGCAGGCGCAGCAGCAGGATCAGCCGCAGCCCGCGCCCGCCGCCCAACAGCAGCAGGCGATGCAGCAACAGGCCGACCAGCAGGCGCAACAGACCGTTCAGCAGGAAGAACAGCAGTCGACCGCGACCACGCCGGTGCAGCCCGACCGCGACGAGGATCAGCAAGCCGCCGAGCCTGAGGTGGACCTCGACGCGACGGTCAACCTGGCCATCGGCCGCTACACCGCCGGCTTGGACCCGCAGCGCTCCGGCTCGCAGACCAACTACGTCAACGGCGCCTGCGCCTTCGACTCCGGGATGTCCAACCATCCCGAGACCGCCGCGCTCCAGCCCAACCTGGTCGAGAGCATCGAAATCGTCGACCCTACCAACCTGATCATGAATGTCACCCGCGGCATCATGTTCCACACCGGCGCGCCCTACACCGCCGAGGACCTGCAGTTCAACTTCGAGCGCGTCGCCGGCGTGGCCGCCTACCACGAGGGCGGCGAAAGCAGCGACCACCCCAACGGCTGGGGCACCGCCCGCGGCACCTTCGGCACCGGCAACTTCGCCAGCTACAGCGTCGCCGACGACTACACCTTCCTGGTCGAGACGCCCGAGCCCAACGCCTCGCTGGCCGGCTCGATCATGTCCGGCGCCGTGCGCCACATGTCCAAGGCGTTCGTCGAGGAAAACGGCGACGAGTACGTCGACTCGGTTCGCTCCGTCGGCACCGGCCCGTACCGCTTCGTCAGCGCCGAGACCGATGTGGGCTTCGTCTACGAGCGCTACGAGGACTACCACAAGGCGCGCGACGGCCTGACCAACCCGCGCTTGCCCTGGCACAAGATGCTCAACGTCGAGCTGCGCCCCGAGCCGCTCGCGCAGCTGGCCGGCATCGAGGCCGGCGAGATCGACGCCACCTACAACGTGCCCACCGACATCGCCGCGCCCTACGACGGCGACGACCGCTTCAAGGTGCTCTACGGCCCGGCCAGCAACCCCAACCACTACATCATGCCCAACACGCACCTGCAGGAGTGGAACGGCGAGCCCAACCCCTTCCTCGACATCCGCGTGCGCGAGGCCGCCAACCTGGCGATCAACCGCGAGGCAATTATCGAGGGCCTGCTGACCGGCACCGAGAACCCCAACTACGGCCCCTACTCCGGCACGATCGGCTACCCCGGCGCGCCGCTCGAAGCCCGCTACCACGGCTACGACCCTGAGCGCGCCAGGCAGCTGCTGGCCGAGGCCGGCTACGCCGACGGGCTCGACATCGACCTGCACATCGTGACCGACTTCCAGCCGATCGTGCCCACGATGGCGCTGGTCGCGCAGCAGGACCTCGAAGCGGTCGGCATCCGCACCACGATCGTCGAGTACCTCAGCTCCGACTACTTCGCCACCGTGCGCACCTTCGAGAAGCCCGGCCTCTTCTGGTTCTTCACCAACACCATCGCCGAGCCGGAGACGGTGATCGGCTCGGGCATCAACGAAGAGGGCTTCTACGCCGTCTCCGTCTACCCCGAGACCAACATCCAGGAGCTCTACCTCGCGCAGAACCAGGCGCTCGACCCCAACGACCGCGCCGCGCTGCTCGAGGAGTTCTACATCACCTTCTACGACAACTACTCCTGGATCTTCCTCACCGAGGTCAAGTCGGCCTCCGTGATCGCGGCCAACGTCAACTGGCCGGTCGGCGGCGCAGAGCTGCGCGGCGAGGGCACCCTCTCCGCAATCCAGAAGCTCCGCACCGCCTAGCGCGGGAAAGGACCGGGCAATGCCCACGCTGACCACCGAGCAGCTCGAGCACCTCGACACGTTCGGCTTCCTCGCCGTCGATCAGGTCTTCGACCCCGACGAGGTGATCGCGCCCGTGATCGACGAGTACGGCGCCGTGCTCGACCAGCTCTGCGATGAGCTGGTCGAGTCGGGCGACCTCGCGGAGAACTACGCGGAGCTGCCCTTCGGCGAGCGCGTCTCGCGCGTCTACGCCGAGACCCAAAAGGTCTACGCGCAGTACTTCGACTTCTCGCTGCCGCAGAAGAACATCCAGTGCGACACGCCCTATTGGGCGGGCCCCGCCGTGTTCGCGGCGCTGACCAATCCCCAGCTGCTGGATGTCGTCGAGCAGATCGTCGGCCCGGAGATCTACTCCAACCCCGTCCAGCACGTGCGCGTCAAAGTGCCAGAGGCGATCGCTCCGCGCGACGCCGACGGCAACGTAATCTACGGCGCGACGCCCTGGCATCAGGACTCCGGCGTGGTCAACGCCGAGGCCGACGACACCGACATGCTCACCGTCTGGTTCCCGCTGATGGACACCGACGCCGAAAACGGCTGCCTGCAGGTGCTGCCCGGCAGCCACCGCGGCGAGGTGCTGACCCACTGCTCCGGCGTGCAGGGGCTGGCGATCCCCGGCGCAATGCTCGCTGAAGAGCAGGCCCGCGCAGTGCCGCTGCCCGCCGGCGGCGCGCTCTTCCTGCACCGCAAGACCGTCCACGCCGCCCTGCCCAACGTCAGCGACCGCATCCGCTGGAGCTTCGATCTGCGCTACCAGCCGGTCGGCCAGCCGACCGGCCGCGCGTCGTTCCCCGGCTTCGTCGCCCGCAGCAGCAGCCGCCCCGAAACCGTGCTGCGCGACCCCAACGCCTGGAACGAAATGTGGCGCGAAGCGCGCGACCAGCTCGCCGACCAACCCGATCCCAACTACAACCGCTGGGACGCCGACGACCCCGCCTGCGCGTAGCGACCGCCACATGGCCTTGTAATGAAAACCGAAGCGGAACTGCTAGAGGCGGCGGGCAGGTACTCATTCGGCGGGCGGATGGACAAGTCCGGCGGCGGACCGATCTTTGTGCGCGGCCAGGGCTCCGAGGTTGAGGACGTCAACGGCAAACGCTATCTCGACTTCAACTCCGGCCAGATGTGCGCGGCGCTGGGTCACAACCACCCGACGATCACCGCGGCGGTCAAATCGGCCTGCGACACCCTGATTCACGCGCACAGCAGCTTCTTTAACGTGCCGGAGATCGAGCTGGCCGAGCGGCTGGCGAGCCTGATGCCTGAGCCGCTCAAAAAGAGTATGTTCCTGCAATCGGGCGCAGACGCCAACGAGGCGGCGATCAACATCGCCCGCAAACATACCGGCGGCTTTGAGGTCGCCAGCCCGCACATCAGCTTTCACGGGATGTCCGACGCGACGCGGGCGCTCACTTTCGCCGGTTGGCACGCCGGCTACGGCCCGCCCGCGCCCGGCGCAATGGCGATGATCGCCCCCTACTGCTACCGCTGCCCGCTGGCGCAAACCTTCCCCGATTGCGAGTACGCCTGCCTCGATACCAGCTTCGAACTGATCGACGCGCAGACGACCAGCCGCCCCGCGGCGGTGCTCACCGAGCCGTTGTTCAGCGCCGGCGGCGTAATCGAGCCGCCGCAGGGCTGGCTCGCCGAACTCAAGCAACGCTGCGAAGCGCGCGGCATGCTGCTGATCCTCGACGAGGAGCAGACCGGACTCGGCAAGCTCGGCGAAATGTTCGCGTTCGAGTCGGAAGGCGTCGTGCCCGACATCGTCACGCTGGCCAAGCACTTCGGCGGCGGCATCTGCATCTCGGCCGTGGTCACCTCCGCGCAAATTGAAGAGCGCGCCACCGCCGAGGAGTTCATCGTCACCCACAGCCATAGCAACGATCCGCTCGCCTGCGCCGCCGGTCTGGCCAGCCTCGATGTCGTCGAGCAGGATCGCGTACCCGAAAAGGCACGCAAGCTGGGCGGCCAGCTCAAATCCAAACTGCTCGCGCTCGTCGAACGCTTTGAGATCATCGGCGACGTGCGCGGGCGCGGCCTGCTGCAGGGCATCGAGCTGGTCCGCTCCCGCGAAACCAAAGAACCCGCCACCGAAGCCGGCCCGCAGATCGCCGCCCACGCGCTGCGCGAAGGCTTAATCTTCAGCGTCCGCCGCGAAGGCTCAGTCCTCCGCTTCGTCCCACCCGCCACAACCACCGAAGCGCAGCTCGACCACGCCATCAACGTCCTCACCGACGCGCTCGAACAAGTCGAAATCAGGCGTTAACCCGGCGACAGCGACACTTTTGACGCGGTGTAACTGCCGGCCTACGCTTGCGCCATGCCCGTCTGGGAATTCACACTGATCATCGAGGGCCCTGACATTCAGGGCGACGACATCATCAACGCCCTGTTTGAGGCCGGCTGTGGCGACTCGCTCGTCGGCAGCACGAATGGCGTCCAGTACATGGACTTCGATCGCGAGGCGCCCACTTTGGCCGATGCTGTGCTGTCTGCCGTGAGCGCCGTCGAGAGCGTACCCGGCGTGCAGGTCGCCCAGATCGAAGAAGCTGATCTCGTCTCGATGGCCGAGATCGCGGAGCGGACCGATCGCACTCGCGAAAGCATGCGACTCCTGGTCGCTGGCGAGCGCGGTCCCGGCGGCTTTCCGCCGCCCGTGAGCGATGTCCAACGCCCCAACCGTCTCTGGCGCTGGACGGAAGTCGACCGCTGGATGCAAAACGCATTTGGCGACGGAGACGCGCAGCCCAGCAACGATGAGATCATGCTCTCGGCTCTCGCCGCCGCCATCGCCGCGCGTCATCACTGCCGCCGGCTCGATCCGAGCCAGCGGGAACGAGTCCGCTCCCTCTTCGCCGCTTGACGTCTCTACACCCCCGGCGCGCAGGCCCGCATCACCGCCCGCACCGACTCGAGGCCCGGACGCGCCGCCACCACTCGCACGATCGCCGTGTCCAACCCCTCCCCCAGCGCCTTAAACGCCGCCCGCGCGCCCGACGCGGGACCGTAGTAACCGACTCGGGTCAGCAGCTCTTCAGGCATCGCCGCGGCGACCTCCGCATTCGGCGCGCCCCGCTCGCGCGTCCGATCCAGCTCGGCCAGCGGCTCCGTGAAGCCCATCCGCTCAAAGTGCGCGCGGTAGGCGAACCGCCGCAGCCTCGCGCTGGGCACGCTCGCCCCGAGCGCGTAGCCCATCAGCGATTGCGCGTACGACTGCCGCGCAACATCCACATCGTCATCAACGCAGATGCGGATGTACTCCACCAGTCGCACATCATCGGGCGACCTGCCAGCCCGCGCCGCGCCTTCATTGAGCCGCTCGCGGCTCCAGCCCACCCGCTCCGGGTCGCACCAGTTCAGCACCACGCCGTCGCCGACCTCGCCGCCCAGCCGAATCATCTCCGGCCCCAGCGCGCCGACCAGCACCGGCGTCGGCGGCGGGCGGAAGCCCAGCTGCGCTCCCTCGTAGCGAACCGCCTCGCCCTGCAATGTCACCGCGTCGCCCGCGAGCAGCCCGCGAACGGCGGCGACGTACTCGCGCATCACCCCCAGCGTCGAGCGGCGCGGCAGCCCCAACTGCCGCCGCGCATCGGCGCGGTAGATGCCGCCGGAGCCGATCCCCAACGCAAAGCGGCCGCCGCTCTGCGCGCTCAGCGTGCCCGCGCTCATCGCGAACGCCATCGGCGAGCGGTAGGCGATCGGGCAGACGCCGATCCCCGTGCCCAGCCCGCCCTCCACCACCTCCGCGCTGGCTTGCCAGCGCAGCGCGCACAGTTGAAAGCTGTCCAGCCCCGCGCCCTCGGGCGTCCAGAGGCTCGCGTAGCCCAGCGCCGCCGCCTCCCGCGCCAGCGTCTGCTGATCCTCAAACGTCATCCCCAGCGAAAAGTCCAGCCCCAACCCGATTTGGCCAATCGACATCGCATCCTCCCGCATCGGGC
The DNA here is from genome assembly GCA_965203165.1 of Dehalococcoidia bacterium. Lineage (GTDB taxonomy): Bacteria > Chloroflexota > Dehalococcoidia > Bin125 > Bin125 > CATQGW01. The sequence continues at coordinate 1,493,139 of OZ241849.1, read as the reverse complement.
CGCGCGCCCACTACTATTCGGAGAGTGCGCAGGCTAGACGCATTGCGCGTCCGCGTCGCCGCCCCGCGGGGAGCCAGCAGCGAACAAGCACGGAACAGAGTGTAGGAGCACGCCATGCCGCCCACCGTCGCAACGAAGTACGGCCGAATCGCAGGACGCCAGGAAGACGACATCGCCGTCTTCCGCGGCATCCCCTACGCCGCGCCGCCGCTGGGCGAGCTGCGCTGGCGCGCGCCGCGCGATCCCGAAGCGTGGGACGGCATCCGCGAGGCCGACGAGTTCGGCCCCGGCGCAATGCAGACCTTCATGCCCGGCATCGAGCTGCTCGGCGCATGGGAACAGCCCGTCGACGAGGACTGCCTCACGCTCAACATCTGGACGCCCGGCGTCGACGACGCGGCGCGCCCGGTGATGGTCTGGATCCACGGCGGCGGTTTCGCCAGCGGCTCCGGCACCACGCCGATCTACGACGGCCAACACCTCGCCCGCCGCGGCGATATCGTGCTGGTCACGATCAACTACCGCCTCGGCGCGCTGGGCTACTTCTACAACGAGGCGCTCACCGACGGCGACGACTCGCACAGCGGCAACTACGGCATGCGCGACCAGGTGGCAGCGCTGCGCTGGGTGCGCGACAACATCGCCGGCTTCGGCGGCGATCCCAACAACGTCACGATCTTCGGCGAGTCGGCCGGCGGGATGAGCGTGGGCGTGCTGCTCGGAGCCGCCGAGGCGGAGGGGCTCTTCCACCGCGCCATCCCGCAGTCGGGCGCCAGCCATCACTCCCTGCCGACCGACATCGCGGCCGAAGTCGGGCGCCGTCTCTGCGCGGTGCTCGAGGTCAGCCCGGACGACGCCGAGACATTGCGCGGCATCCCCGCGCAGGATGTGCTCGACGCGCAGAACGCGCTGATGGCCGATCCGCAAACCTCCGCCCTGACCGGCCGCTACCTGATGGCCTTCTCGCCGGTCGTCGAGGGCGGCTTCCTCGAAACGCTGCCCATCGAGGCCGTGCGCAAGGGCCGCAGCAAGGATGTCGACCTGCTCTGCGGCACGATCGAGGACGAGTGGACGCTGCTCGCCGCTATCCAGGGCGTGAACGAGCTGGACGAAGCGGGCGCGCGCGGGGCGCTCGCCGTCACAGCCGGGGACGCCGATCGCGCCAACCAGCTCTACGACCACTATCGCGACGCGCGCGCCGAGCGCGGCGCGGCGGCCGATCCGCTCACCGTCTTCGACTCGGTGATGACCGACTACGTATTCCGCATTCCCTCCGACCGACTGCTCGACGCGCACAGCGCGCTCGGCGGCGCAGGCCGCACCTATGCCTACCTGTTCAACCAGCAGTCGCCGGCGATGGATGGCCGCCTGCGCGCCCCGCACGCCATCGACATCCCCTTCGTCTTCGGCACCTGCGATGGGATGCGCCCCTTCGTGGGCGATGATCCGCAGACCGACCAGCTCACCGGCTTCGTGATGGACGCCTGGCTCAACTTCGCGCGCAGCGGCAATCCGAGCACCGGCGCGCTGCCCGGCTGGCCCGAATACCGCGCCGACCAGCGCTACACGATGCTCTTCGGCCCCGACGTCAAAACCCTCCGCGAAGACCGCGAACCCGAGCGCGCCGTCTGGACCGCCGACCTGCTCGAGTAACGCGAGGCTGGAGCACCTCTGTCGCACACGACCGGAAGAGACCAGAATCCGGCACATCCACTCGGTAGCGGATACTCAATCATCGGGCGCGTCTAACGATATCTGGAAGCCGTCCGCTTTCGTCTTGTTGAACCGCGCCTTACGGACCCGTTCTAGGAGGGCTTCGCGATCCTCCGGCGATTCGATTGTGACGATCGCCTTTGTCTTCTGCACCTTCACGCGCGGATCGTCTCCCCAGAACCGTGCGACGATGCGCCCGACGGTCGAATGTACTTCACCTTTTAGCGACTGCCGATTTTCCCACACTTGGTAGACGCCAAAGCTTACGTCAGCAAGCAGATCGTCGTACTCCATTGCCATTGATCCGACCTCGGCTTGTCCGAGGCGTGCGAACACGGCACTGCGGAGCTTCTCGCGCAGGACATCAAGCTCCTCCCCGTCACTGCCCGGGAGCCATGGGACGATGTACAAAGGCGTTGGATCGTCATCGGGTGAGGTGAGGGGCAGTAAGACCTCGTTAGGCGGTAGTGCCGCTGCGACGGAATCGCTACCGGCATCATCGGAACCTACAAGCCACACACCATCGTTGCGCAATTCGATTCCAATCGCGGATGTTCCACAGGTAGCGATCGACGCGTTTCGCAGTTGTGCACTGCATTCGGCCAATGTCGCGGATTGCGCGTTCTGTTCCGGGTGTGGGACCACGTAACACACTTCGCCTGATCCCGTGGTGATACCGAGGCCACGGCGCGTGATGTCACCGCCCGCCGCGATAAAGCCGCGTGCTTGCCGCGTGTTACGTGGCGCTGCGTTGATGCCAAACGAACTGCCCTTGCACTCAACGATTACATATCGATTTCGGGCTTCGTTGAGCAGCACGATGTCCGCAACTGGTTCGACAGCCGTTGGTTCCGAGATCGCCATGATGCGCTCTCTCTCGGTGAGTGGAGCGGGCAGGCGTTGTTCGAGAGACCGAATCGTATACCCTCGCGTGGCGAGCAGTGCATTGTTGTTCACACCAGCAGGACCTGGCATTGCTGCCCAGATGATGGTGTTGATCTGGAACAGAGGGCGTGTTGTGAGTTTATTGTCCACGATGGTTCACCCACGTTTCGTTGCTCGCTGCCCGAACGACAGCGTCATAAGTCTGATCGCCGAGATAGACATTCACTGCCGGATCCACGAAACGCTGAACAGACGTCACGAGACGGTGGACGACATTGCCACATGTTCGTTGGGGTAGGATTGCGCGCAGATGTGTTGTGCTGATCTCGAGGTCGATTGTTTGCCAGAGATGATAATCGACGGCGTAGATGTGGGCTTTGTTTGGTCCTCGAAGCAGAGGGTTGCCCCATAGGCGAAATCGGTTGTTGCGACGCCGAAACGTCGCAATCCAGCGCGAGAAAGTTTGGTCATCGAGAGGATTGCTGAACTCCATGTAGAGAGGAAATCCAGCAAACGCAGCTGATGCTCCAGAAGCCTGGTCGGTCCTGACGCGCATATCCTCTTCGATGGTTGCAGTCGAAGTGGCATACAGGGCGATCACATCACGAACGAGATCGCGAAATGCCGAAGCGGAATCACTTCGGTTCGTGAATCGACCGTCGTGAAAGACGTCATATCCACCGCGACCGTACGCAGGTACGCGTATCTGGACAATCGAAGAGAGAGCGTTGTACTGCTCACGCCAGGGCAGGACCATATCACGAAGCACATTGATCCGCTCGGTCACTTTGAGATTCGCCTTGCGACGGTCTGGTGCGTACGACGGCGCTTCATCGGTAGTGGCTGCGAGATTTTCCTGCCGTTCTCGCTCTGACCGCGGCTTGAGCGGCCGATTCGAGAAGAGCCCTTCATGCTCAAAGGTGATCTGCGAGAAACGGTACTCCGGTACGGTGGTTTCGACATGCTGCCACAGCCGCCAAAGGAAGCTAGACGAAATCCACGTCCGATCGAGAATGGCGGAGCCGCGTTGGAGATCGTTGATTCGCCTTGCGGCGAGAGAAGCTGGCAGAGCAGTGTAGACCGTGGGAAAGCGTTCGTTGTCGAGTTCGACGAGCGCCCACGGATGACTCTCATCGGGACGTTGGAGATGGGAGAGAGTTTCGTCGATCGGGGTGAGGAGCCCACTGGAAGCCAAGACGTTCTTCGTTGGTGTGCCAGGAGACGATGTTTCAAGGGCGTACGCCGATACAGTAGATCGAGTAGGCAACTGAACAGTTTCGTCCTCGGCAGTGCGGACGGGCCGCCGATCTAGGTAGAGGAAGTAGGAGTGCCGATCGTTGAGGATCGGCAGATACTGATGAGCCGCTGGCGGTGGCATAGACACTCCAGTGAGCATTATAGCTCAGCGCACAGGCTTATGCACTTGGAGGCGCGGACTACGGGCAGAGGTTTCGCCGATCGCCCTACAGCTCGCGCACATCTACGAAATGGCCTGCGATTGCCGCTGCGGCGGCCATTGCGGGGCTGACCAGGTGCGTGCGCCCGCCGGGGCCCTGGCGGCCCTCGAAGTTGCGGTTGCTCGTCGAGGCGCAGCGTTCGCCCGGCGAGAGAATGTCGGGGTTCATCCCCAGGCACATCGAGCAGCCCGCGTCGCGCCAGTCGAAGCCTGCGTCGCGGAAACGCTCCGCCAGACCTTCCGCCTCCGCCTGCTGCTTCACCAGACCTGAGCCCGGCACGACCATGGCATGCACGCCGTCGGCCACCCGGCCGCCGCCGATCATCGCCGCCGCCGCGCGCAAATCCTCGATCCGCCCGTTGGTGCAGGAGCCGATGAAGACGCGGTCGATCGCGATGTCCGCGATCGGCGTGCCCGCTTCCAGCCCCTGGTAGGCCAGCGCACGCTCGGCCGACTCGCGCGCGGAAGCCGTGTCCAACTGCTCGGGAATGGGAATCGCGCCCGTCACCGGCGCGCTCTGCGCCGGGTTGGTGCCCCAAGTCACGAACGGCGCGATCTCCCCGCCGTCGATCACCACCTCGGTGTCGAAAACCGCGTCGTCGTCGCTGCGCAACTCCGACCAGCGCTCGACAGCCGCGTCCCAGTCCGCGCCCGCAGGCGCATGCGGGCGCCCGCGCAGGTACTCGAAGGTCGTCTCGTCGGGCGCGACCAGACCGGCCCGCGCGCCGCCCTCGATGGTCATGTTGCAGACCGTCATGCGGCCTTCCATCGAGAGATTGCGGATCACCTCGCCGCGGTACTCGATCACGTGGCCCACGCCGCCGCCGGTGCCGATCACGTTGAGAATGGTGAGGATCACGTCCTTGGCCGAGCACCCGCGCGGCAGCTCGCCTCCGACTTCAACCGACATCTGCCGCAGCGGCGCTTGCGGCAGCGTCTGCGTGGCCAGCACATGCTCGACTTCCGAGGTGCCGATCCCGAACGCCAGCGCGCCCAACGCGCCGTGCGTCGAGGTGTGGCTGTCGCCGCAGACGATCGTGATCCCCGGCTGCGTCAGCCCCTGCTCGGGGCCGATGATGTGGACGATCCCTTGGCGCGGATCGAGCGTGTCGTACAGCGGCACGCCGAACTCCTCGCAGTTGGCGCGCAGCGCCTCGACCTGCTGCTGCGAGAGCGGGTCTGCGAACGGCTCCACCCGCGTGTCGGTGGGCACGTTGTGATCCTGGGTGGCGATCGTCAGCTCCGGCCGCCGCACCCGCCGCCCCGAGAGGCGCAGCCCCTCGAACGCCTGCGGCGAGGTCACCTCGTGGACGAGGTGCAGGTCGATGTAGAGCAGGTCCGGCTCGCCCTCCGCCTGCCGCACCAGGTGCGCGTCCCAGATTTTCTGCGCCACGGTTCGTCCGGCCATCGGTCCATCCTTCCGTGCGAAAGTCCTGCGTTGGTCCGGGCGCCGCCCAGACTTGTTCAGCGCGCCGCTAGGGCGACTCGCGGCGCTCCTGCGTGATCGCCGCCGCCGCCCCCACTTTGCCCGCGACATGGCGGTTGATCGCGTTGATGTAGGCCCGCGCGCTGGCCACCAGAATGTCCTGATCGGCCGAGCGACCCGTGTGAATCACGTCGTCCACGCGAATGCGGATCGTCACATCGCCCTGCGCGTCGAGCCCCTCGGTGATCGACTTGACGCTGTACTCCTCGAGCGTGTCCTGGACCCCGCTGATCGCGCGCAGCGTCCGATAGATCGCGTCCACCGGGCCGCTGCCCGTCTCCGAGCCCGAAAGTTCCTCGCCCTCGGGCGAGCGCAGCGTGATCTGCGCGGTGGGCGTCTCGTCGGTGCCCGTCGCGATCGAGAGCGCGACCAACTCCCACGCATCCTCGATCTGCCCCATCCGATCGAGCACGATCGCCTCCAGATCGCGGTCGTCGACCACCGTCTTGGTGTCGGCGAGCGACTGGAAGCGGTCGAACGCGATGTTGAAGTCGTCCTCCCCCAGCTCATAGCCGAGGTCCTCCAGCCGCGCGCGGAAGCCGGCCCGGCCCGAGAGCTTGCTCAGCACAAACTGGCTGCCCTCGCTCCAACCGACCTCCTTCGGATCCATGATCTCGTAGGTCTCGCGCAGCTTCACCACCCCGTCCTGGTGGATGCCCGACTGGTGGCGGAACGCGTTCAGCCCCACGATCGCCTTGTTGGGCTGCACGTACATCCCCGCGAAATCCTGCACCATCCGCGAGGCCGGCACCAGAAACTGCGGCTGCACGCCAACATCGACGCCCAGATGATCGGCTCGCGTGCGGATCGACATCACCGTCTCTTCCAGCGAAGCGTTGCCCGCCCGCTCGCCGAGACCGTTGATCGTGCACTCCACCTGCCGCGCGCCGGCCCGCACCGCCGCCAGACTGTTGGCGGTGCTCAGCCCCAGATCGTTGTGGCAGTGGACCGAGACGACCACGTTGTCCGCGCCCGGCACATCCTCGAGGATGCCGCGGATGAACGCCTCGAACTCGTCGGGGATCGCGTAGCCGACCGTGTCCGGGATGTTGATCGTTGTCGCGCCGGCCTCGATCACCTCGGCCAGCATCCGCCGCACGAAATCCACATCGGAGCGCGTCGCGTCCATCGGGCTGAACTCGACGTCGTCCACGTGCTTCTTGGCCTTCTCGACCATCGCGCGCGCCTGCTCCAGCACCGATTCGCGGTCTTTGCGCAGCTGGTGCGCGATGTGAATGTCGCTGCTCGAGAGGAAGACGTGCAGGCGCGGCGCTTCGGCGTCGCGGATCGCCTCCCAGCCCTGGTCCACGTCGGTGGGCACGGCGCGGCAGAGCGTCGCGATCTGCGTGCCGCGCACCTCCCGGGCGATCCGGTGGACGGCGTCGAAATCGGCCGGGCTCGCCGCGGCGAAGCCGGCCTCGATGCAGTCCACCCCCATTCGCTCCAGCAGCCGCGCGATTTGCAGCTTTTCGTCGGCGGAAAACGAGACGCCGGCGGCCTGTTCGCCGTCGCGCAGCGTCGTGTCGAAGATTCGGACTCGGTCAGCCATGGTAGGCAGCTCCCTGAATGTGTCAGCGGGGTGTGGGGTCGAAGAAGCGTGCAGGCGAAGCGGCGCTCGCGGCGCGGCGGCTCCGCATCAAGACAGGAGCAACCCGCGGGCGGCATAGGCCCGCGGCGGCATCCCCCCGGCGATCAGTCGCGTCAGCATCATCACGCGCACAGTATAGCCGCCCGTGCGCTCTTGTCGCACGTCTCGACGACTCGCGGTGCGTCTTCTGTCACAGACCGTCACGCCGGACTGCGACGTAGAATGACGACGCTGAGCCGTTCGTGCAGCCCAATGAGCGCCGTCGGGAGGTCGCGGCAGTTGGACATCCACTTCCGCACGAACAAGCTCCGCGACTGCGCTCAGGACGAGTCGGCGGCTGTCAAGGAGTTCGGCCCGCGGGTTGGCCGAAAGTTCTTTGAAGTCGTCAACCGGCTTGAGGGGCTGACATCGATCGAGAATGTGAGACAGATGCGGTACCTGAACTTTCACCGTCTTCGAGGCGATCGCGCAGGCCAGCATGCGATCAAGCTGGGGCGGCGCGAGCGTCTGATCGTGCTTGTCACAGACGACGAGTCTCTCGAGATCATCGAAGTAAGCTTGCGGCACTATGAGTAACTCAAGCGTCCCCCAGTTGCTGCAGAATCGCGCGATTCATCCGGGCCGACACCTCGCGGACGAACTTGAGGCGCGCAGTCTCTCGCCTGAGGAACTGGCCGAACTCGTGAGTCCGTCGCCCGAACACATCAAGCGCGTGCTGCGCGGCCGGGCGAATATCAGTGGACGCTTCGCCGACGAACTCGAGCAGGCGCTCGGCATCCCGGCGCACATCTGGTGCCGCTTACAGGGTTTCTACGACGAAACGTTGGCCCGCCTGGCGGCTGACCCCGACATCCGCCGCGACATCGAAATGCTGGACAAGATCCCCTGGCGCGAGTTCATCAAGCAAGGCTGGATCCGGGATCTCGGCACCGATGTCGAGCGCGTCGGCGAACTGCGCACCCTCTACGACGTCGACACTCTGCGCGACGCCAAGCGCAGCCAGCTCGCCGTGGCGTTTCGCATCACAGCCAGAACGACCGTCGATCCCTGGGCTCTTGCCGCGTGGCTGCAACAGGGCGAGTGGCAGGCGATCGAACACCGACTCGCAGAGCACAGCAATCTCGCCGAGACGTTCAAGCCCGCGCTGTTCGCGAAAAACATCCGCCGAATTCGACGGCTGACCGACCACCAAGCCTTCTGGCCAGAAATGCGTTCGCTTTGCGCCCAAGCCGGCGTGCATCTGGAGTACGTCCCGCACATTCCCAAGTCGGGGGCGAACGGACTCACCCGCTGGCTTGACGACGGCCGCCCCCTGATCCAGATCAGCCTGCTGCGCAAGCGCGCTGACATCTTCTGGTTCACCTTCTTCCACGAGGCGGCGCATGTGCTGGAGGGCTACCGCAGTGAAGCGATCATCAACCTCGACGGCATGCCCCGTGAAAGCGAAGCCGAACGCGCTGCCGACCAGTTCGCGGCCGACGCCCTGATCCCACCCGAGCACTGGCGCGAGTTCATCGAGAACTCCCCCGCCACCGCAAGGGCGATCACCGGCTTTGCCGACCGCATCGGCATCCACCCCGGCATCGTCGTGGGCCGACTCCAACACGAGAAGAAAATCCCCCGCAGTGCCCACAACGACCTACGCATCTCGCTGGACCCCAACATCTTCACCGCTGACCCGGACTCCGCCTGATCTCTTGCCCAGCAAGCCCCAACCACACCACTCGTGCAAGCGCGCGCCGAAATCTCTATCCTTTACCTATTCCGGCTGGACGGTATCCGCGCAGTCTGGATCACGGACGCGCGGAACAGACAGGAGCGCTGAAATGGCCAAGTTCGATGTCCTGATCCAAGGCGGCACGGTGGTCGACGGCACGCGAGTGCCCAGGTTCAAGGCCGATGTCGGCGTCAAAGACGGCCGCGTGGCGCAGATCGGCGGCCCCATGACCCCCGCCGACGCCGACCAGGTGCTCGACGCCGAAGGGCTGATCGTCGCGCCCGGTTTCGTCGACCTCCACACCCACTACGACGCCCAAATCCAGTGGGACCCCTACTGCACGATCTCCGGCTGGCACGGCGTCACCTCCGTCGTGCTCGGCAACTGCGGCTTCGGCTTCGCGCCCGTGCGGCCCGAAGAACGCGACCGCGCCATGCTCACCATGTCCCGCACCGAGGCGATCCCGTTCGACTCGATGAAGGCCGGCATGCTCTGGGACTGGATCTCGTTCCCCGAGTGGCTCGACACGCTCGAGCGCATCCCCAAGGGCGTCAACTGCCTCTCCTACATGCCGATCGCCCCGCTGATGATCTGGGTGATGGGCCTCGAAGCGGCCAAGAGCCGCCGTGCGACCGACGACGAAATCCGCGAGATGCAGCGGCTGCTGAATGAGGCGATGGACGCCGGCGCGTGCGGCTGGTCAACCCAACGGCTGGGCGAACGCTCCGTCCAGGCCGACTACGACGGCACCCCGATGGTGACCGACATCATGAGCGACAACGAGTGCCTCGCCTTGGCCGAGGTGCTGCGCGACCGCGATGAGGGCTTCATCCAGATCACCCAGGCGACCGGCGACATCAAGGGCGACCTCGCATTCGAGGCCGAGCTCGCCCGCGTCTCGGGCCGCCCGATTCTGCACAACGTGATCGCCCCCAACGCGCAGCGCCCCGACTCGCACCTCAAGTCGCTCAAGTGGCTCGACGAGTGCAACGCGCGCGGCGAGCGCATCTTCGGCCAGGCCTTCACGATCCGCTCCGCCTTCGCCTACACCCTCGAAGACTGGAACCTCTACGACTCCTCGCCGGCCTGGAACTACGCCACCACCGGCACCACCGAGGAAAAGAAGGCCAAGTTCGCCGACCCGGAGGTGCGCAGCCGGCTCAAGGCCGAAATGGACGACGCGATCGAGAAGCTGGGCCAGACGCAGGCGATCGGCGGCTCGATCGAAAAGGTGATGATCCAGCACCTCGAGGCCATGCCCGAGCTCGAACAGTACGTCGGCCTGACCCTCGCCGAAGTCGGCGAGCAGATGGGCCAACACCCGATCGACGCCATGCTCGACCTCGCGCTCGCCACCGACCTCAAGGCCGAGTTCCTCACTGAAGTCGGTAACACCAATCCGGACCACATGGCCGAAATCATCGAGTCGCCCTATACCATTCCGGGCGTCTCCGACGGCGGCGCGCACACCAAATTCCTCACCGCCGGCTCCTATCCCACCGACTTCCTGATCTGGATGGTGCGCGACACCGGCAAGGTCACGCTCGAGGAGGCGCACTACCGGCTCTCCTACCTGCCCGCCCGCGCGGCCGGCTTCCGCAACCGCGGCATGCTGACCGAAGGCGCGCCCGCCGATCTGGTCGTCTACGACCTTGACGCGCTCAAGCTCGATCCCGAATTCCAGGGCGAAATCGTACACGACTTCCCCGGCGGCGAGTGGCGCCGCATCCAGCGGCCGCACGGCTACCGCTGGATTTTGGTCAACGGCGAGGTCACGATGCAGGACGGCGAAGCCACCGGCGCCACCCCCGGCAAGCTGCTCCGCCACGGCCGCGGCTGACGCGGCAGCCCGCGCTACCGCTCCTCAAACGAGGCTTGCTTGAAGCCGAGCGCCGCCGCGTTTTCGCTGATCGTTCGCTGCGTCGCATCGTCGAAGCCCTCCGACGCGTCGACCTCAACCTCGATTTCGATCGAGACCGATACCTGCGCGCCCTCGACCGCCGCGATCCGCTCCACCACCTCCGCGATCACGTCACCAGCGTGCTTCGCCATCCGATCCTGATTCAGCGTGATCGCTCCGAAGAAGCGCTTCGGCAGCGCGGGCTCCGGCGGGCCGACAGTGCCGGGCGGCGGATCGACGACTTCCGGCTTGTCCGGCTTGTCTTCCGGTGCGACCTGTAGCGCCGCGGCCTCCGGGCGCACCAGCAGACTCGAGCCGTCCGCCACCACGCTCGGCGGCAAATCCCCGAAGACCAGCCCGAGATATTTGCCGTTATCGTCCACGCCCTGCGCGTAACCGAAGAAATCGCGCGCCCGCGCGCCCTGGCGCACCGTCTCCAGTAACACCTGCTCGTCGCGCAGCCGCGGCATGTAGAGGTACTTGGTTAGATCCTCCCAGACCTTGCGCAGCGAGACGTGGTCGTTTTCCTGCCAGAGCAGGTCGTCAAGCAGCTTTTTCAGATGCAGCGGCGCCCACTGGGTGATCAACGCGCCGTCGCCGTCCATCTGCTTCGCGGCGCGCAAGGCCGGCCCTGAGCCGGCATCGTTGGGGAGCAGCTGCGCGTTCCACTCGATCTCGCCCGTAGGATTCTCAGCCGGGATCCGCGGGACGAACAACCAGCGGTACGCCTCCAGCAGCAGCTGGTCGACGCTGCTGCTGCGGTTGTCGCGCGACTTCTCCGCCTGCTCCTGCTGCACTTTGTCGAGCTGGAGCACCTCGCGCTCGCCCTCGGCGGCGATGCCGCGCCAGACGATGTAGTGCCGCGCGTGATCCAGCGCGCTCGCCGCGCTTTCCTCATCGGCCGCCAGAAACGCCAGCACGTTGCGATGGCTGCGGGGCGACGCGCCGCGGCTGTCCAGGATTTCTTTCGCGAGCGTCAGCGCTTCGCTTTGCTCCGCGTCCTGCTCCGCTCCCCGCCGATGCCCGCGGCGCGGCGGCAGAACGACCAGCCGCGCTTTCGCCTCGTCGGCCACATCCGCGCCCGATTGCGGCGCGGTGTGGACGCTCGCGAATGCGCCCCGCTCGCGGAAGGCCGCGCCGCCTCGCAGCCGTTCCTCCAACTCCGCCCACGCATCGTCGAGATCGACGCCCGCCAGCCGATCCGCCGCAACCCGGTTGAGATTGGGTTTCGTATCGAACCAGTAGCGGCTTTCCGACCAGTACAGAAACGACAGTCGGCTCGACAGCGCGCGCAGCGCGTCGCCGTACAACGCCGAACTCTCGCCGGGCTGAATTGCGCCCAGCAAAATTCGCGAGTATTCGATGCCCTGCTGCTGCGAGGCCGGCGCGCTGCCCAGAAACACCGTCCGCGTCAGCCGACGGCTCGCCTGAAGCTGTCCGTAGCGCGGCGTCTCGCCGTCGACCTTCGCCGCCTCCGAACCGGCCCCGTCGATATCGCCGTCCAGCGGGCTGTTCCACATTTCGTTGAGGTAGCCGATCATCTGCTGCTTGACCGCGCGATCGGCCAGCGGCAGCGAGCCGGGCATGATCAGCGGCCACGGATCGTTCGCCTCCCAGAGCCGATAGATGCAGTCGGCCATCAGCTTCAGCACGCCGCGCGTCCGCTGGAAGCGATCCACGTTGCCCGCCCAGTCGAGATACAGCCGGTCGAAGATTTCGGGGTGAATCGGGTAGCACTGTTCGAGCCGCGTCAGATACGTACTCTCGCGCGTCTCGCTGGGGAAATCGGTCGACTCGCCGTACATCGCGGCGAATGCGCGGCAGGTCCGCTCCCGCTCCTCGGCGTTGATCGAATCGCCGAACAGCCGCCGCCGCACCACCTCGAACGCCTCGTGGTGATCGAGCGGCTGCCAGGGCGCGCCGATCCGCTGGAAGATGTTACTGATCTGATTGGCGATCTCCGCCCCGCGCGAATCGCCGAATTCAATCTCCGACTCGGGGATCGAGACCAGCACCGCGACTTTCGGGTTGCGCTTCGCCGCTTCGGTCAATGCCTGAAAGAATGTCAGATGCGCCCCGTAAGCGCCGCCGCCGACCGCGTCGACATTCCGCAGATAGGCCACCACCTCATCGATCAGCACGACCGACGGGCCGGCTAGCTCAAACAGTTTGTCCAGCACCGCGCCGGCGGGCGCGCCGCCGGTTTCGGGATTATCGAACGGCGCGACCAGCTCGAACCCCTCGCGCCCCGCCAGCTGCCAGGCCATGTCGCCCCAGAGCGAGAGGATCGGCGCGCCCTTGGTCTCCTCCGCGCTGCGCGCCTCCGTGCGCGGGTCGAGATGCGTCCCCACCAGCACCGCGACCTTCACCTGCGGCGGCGGCGGGCCGCCCGCGTCGTCGTAGATCTCCTGCAGCTTCTCGTGCGGGCGCAGCCGCGGATGCCGCGCCATATGCAGCACCGCCAGCAGCGTGTGCGTCTTCCCGCCGCCGAACGCGGTGCGCAAATCGACGACCGGATCGCCGCCCCGGCCGCGCAGCCGTTTCACCACGTTGGTCAGCAGCGCCTGCATCGAGGCCGTGATGTGCGTGCGGCGGAAGAACTCCCGCGGATCGCCGTAGGCCGGATCGACGTTACGATCGTTCGAGGCGACCTGCTGCAAATCCGCGGCGAACTCCGCCTGCTCGTAGTCGCCTTTGGCTACGTCGCGGTGCGGCGGCATCACCTGCCGCCAGGGCGCGAGGCTGTGCGCGACGGCCGGCGCGAGCGGCGCGGGCGGCTCAGGCGCGGGCTCCGGTTCAGGCTCAGCCGCCGGCGCGGCCGGCGCCGTCCCGTCGCGCAGGTCCCGAATCTGCTGGGCCGCATCCGGGGCCACCTTGTCCAGCAGCAACAGCATCGTGCTCAGCGCGTGCTGCATCTGCTCCTCGCTAATCGGGCGGTGATACGCAAAATCCTGCCGCGCATCGCCCACTTCCTGCATCCACGTGATCGCCTTCTTGTCCCCTCCGAAGCTTGCGCCGCAGCCCTCGCCCCAGTTCGCCCGCGCGATGATGTGCATGTAGTAGACCGGAATCGCGCTCTCATGCCGAAAGTCGGCGCCCTGACGCACCCGCTCGTTGGCGACCGCGCTCTCCAGCCGCGCCCGTTTGTCGCTGTAGAGGCAGTCCAGCACCCGCCGCGCAAACCAGTTCTGGTCGCGGCCGCTGCCCAGCGTCCGCGCCAGCCACGCTCGCATTGCCGCCGTGTAGATGCGCAGACCTTCGCCCAGCCGCTCGTTATTCGCGCTCATCGCACCACTCCCTTTCGCCTGCCGCCCGCAGCATATCCGCTGCTCAGTTCACCCCCAACTGGCCCTGCTGCGCCTGGCGCAGGCGGGCGGCTTCCGCGCTGATTTCGGGCCAGGCGTCGGCCAGCGCGTTGTAGCGGCGCGCTTCCTGCGCCCAGCCCTTCGCGTCGCAGATTGCGTAGAGGCGGTACGCCAACTCCTTGGCCTGCTCGCCGTTGCCGCCCAGATCCCGCGCCAGACGCGCCGCGCCGCCGGCGGAGTGTTGGGTGCCCAGCACCCCGCCGTGCTCCAGCGCCGCCGCCAGATAGTGGCAGGCGCGCCACGCGCTCAATCGACGCGCGGTCGACGGATCCCACGACTGCCAATTCGCTGCATAGCGCTCGAAGGGCAGCAACTGCACGCGCCCGCGCCGCGCGGTGAGCAGACCGTCGCTCTGCAACTCCTCGACCGATATGTCCTTGGCCCGCGCCATATTGTCGGCGTCGCCGAACGGACCGTCCTCAAAGCCGAACTGCTCGAACCAGCGCAGGCAGAACTGAGTCGGAGCGTCGAACGCGCCCTCGCGCTCGGAGAAAAACTGCTCCACGCCCTCGTTAATCAACTCCAGCGCCCGCCGCACCGTCATCCGCTCCCCATTGGGCAGTACCACGGCGGAGTAGCTGGAGAAGACAGCCATCCCCGGCCCAATTGAGGCTTGCGGCAGATCGACGGGCGCGATGTGCTCGCCGATAAAGCGGTTCAGCGCGTTGGGCAGCTCGGCTGCGAGCGCAGCGTTGAATTCCCGTATGTTCGCCATCGGCGCATCTTCGGGACGGGGGCGGCAGACGAGCACGACTGACGTAGCCAGCGCCCCCTTGTCTTTCTTTAGCGCCGCCACGAGCTCTGTGCGCATAGGCCAAGTACCGGTGACTTGGAACCCGCTGGAGATTAACCCTGAGAGCATGGTTTCCCAGCCCGTCGAAACCCCGCGGCGGTTGTCGTCGTGCTTGTCCGTTTGCTTGTAGGCATAGAAGAACGTCGTTGGGATCGGCTCAACCACTCGCTGCCGGATAAGCCCGAACGCGCTGGCCAAGCCGCCTTCGAAGTGCTCACGGGCAGCTTGCTTGTCGCCACCGAATCGTGAGTATGAGACGACCATCTCCTCCGCTTTGGGCGTAAGGATAGTGGACATGGCATCCGGGTAAATGTCGCGTAGAGTGCGCCGCAACCAGACGTAGAAGAAGTCCGCAAGGTCTGCGTAGACGATGTTGTCGTAGTACGGCGGATCGGTCGAGATGATGTGTTCGGTTGACATCCCGATGGACGTAGTGCTATCGCCTTGCTCGACGTATCCGCTCACAGGGGTGACAGGGAGCGTGAGAAGACAGTTGATTAGCACCTCCAATGAGCGCGTCCAGCTGCCGGTGCGACCCGAAAACGGATTCGCCTCAGCGAAGTCCCAAACCATCGCCAGACCCTGGCGGGCGAAGACTTGCTGAACGTTGCCGGCACCGCGGTCCCAGAATGACAGCGCTGCGTTTCGATTCGCGAGTCGACTGACGCCCAGTGCGAGATATGTCGCTACAGCTTCCGCGTAACTGTCAGGATTAGGCACATTGGCGTCGTTCCCAGACGCTGTCGCATGGTACTGCGCTAGATCCCGCGCCTCCGCCACCAAGCTGCTGAATGTCGCCAGAGCTGCTAGCTGCCTTTCGGTGAAGTAATCGCCGAACGTGTGGAAGCCGTATCGTCGCCCTTGAGCGTTGCTGCCGAATGTGCCGCGGGACGACTCCTGCGGTATAGCGGCAGCGATGTCAGGCCGGTCGCGCATGAGCTGACTTAGCTCGCCTCGGAGATCATGGTTGTCCATGTGCGATGCGTCGGCATAGTTGCGCCCGGCGCTGGTTTCCGCTTCCGTGACGACAGCTAACGGTGTAACGCCAAGGCCGTCCGTGTTGGCGATGTCGTCGATGTAGTCGCCTTTGACCGTGACATCGCAGACTGCGCAGCGGAAGGTGACCGGACCAACTTTGTACCCGGCTGTGACGGTCGTTGGGTCTAGGGGTTTACCGTGCCGGACATGGAAGTGCGCTGTCTTTTGGTTGTGATCTACTTCTGGTTCTAGCCACACTTCCCGATTCTGTTTCCGCAACAGCCAGAAAGAGCTGATCAGCGGCATCTCCGCCCCGCACGCCGGATTCGGACACTTCACCGTCCGCGCCCACAACCACGCGATTACCGTCTCCCCGTTCGGACCTTCGGGATACAGGTGCCCGATTCGCTCCCAGGCCTGCTGGCGCATCCACTCGCCGTACCAGCGCACGTCCTCCGCCAGCCCCGCCGCGCCCTTCCACTCCGCGTCGGAGCCCAGCTTGCCCCGCGCGTCGGGATTGACCGGTGGCATACCCGCAAACTTGGGCGGCAACTCGATTAGCGCTTTGGTAATCAGCACCGCGACCGGATTGAGGTCCGAGCCTTGCGCCTCCAAACCCAACCGCTGCGCCTCCAGCGGGATTGAGCCGCCGCCGCAAAACGGATCGAGCAACGGCGGCGGATTCCCGTCGGTGGCGGCCAGGATCAGCTCGCGCGCTGTCCCGATCACATCCTCGTCGGTGGTGCTCTTCCACTTGACCAGCGTCTCGATGAACTTAAACAGCTTTTGCCGCCGCTGTTCAGCGAGGTCCATCACGTCCCAGTCGGCGGGCAGCGGGAGCGGCTCTGGGAGCGCGTCGATCTGCCGCAGCAGTTCGGCAGGCGCGCCGTCTTCGCCCGGATCATCAATCAGCGAGCAGAAGATCACCGCGCGGCAAGCCGCCAGCGGGCGCCGCGCCCACCAGAGGTGCAGCGTGGAGGGATGCCCGTGGCGGATTGATTTTTCGCGGGCCGACTCGCGGTTGATCGCATCCAGCGGGATCGCGACCTCGATCAGCTTTTTGCGCCAGGGCGTGTCGGCGGGCATGCGGGCTAGGTTACCGCAATCACGATAGCGAGGATGGCCGTCGCCACAGCCAGCCCGCCGAGGACGATGAGGACAGTGCGCAGGTGGGATTCAGCGATGTAGGCGCGGGTCTCGCTGTGTTGGGCGTCGATTCGCCCGTCGATTCGTCCGATTTCGCTCTCCAGCTTCGCCCCGAATTGGTCCAGCCTCGCCTCGAATCGGTCCAGTCTCGCCTCGAATCGGTCCAGCTTTGCCTCGATGCGCTCAACGGCTCGTTCCACCACCGCCTCCAGGCGGCCGACCTCGCGGCTCTGCTCTTCTTGCGTGACGAAGTCGGCCTGCGAAGCTTCTACTTCTTCCGCGAAGACTTCGGCGACTTCCACTGCGGCCGGCTCATCGGCGATCTCCCGTCCAACCAGCACATTGCGCAGCCGCGGTCGATTGATGATGGCCATGGCAGTCCTCCTCCTCCGCCATCATAGATGGTGCGCTCAGCGGTCGTCGGGCAGCTGGTAGACGGCGGCGTCCTCCATGATTTTGTTGATCTTGAAGGCGGCGCTGCTCAGGGCGTAGGTGGGGTCGTCGCCGAAGGGGTTCTGTTGGAGTCGGAGCGACTCGACGCGGCCGTTGGCGACGCCGGCGACGGCGAGCCAGAATTTGTCGGCGAGGTTGATCGCGCGGAGGTATTCGTTGCGGGTGATCTGGACGCTGTCCGCGCCGGCGCGGCGGCCCTTGACCTCGATGTAGCGCAGCTCGCCGGTGGCGGGGTCGCGGCTCTGGATGTCCCAGCCGAGGTTTTCGGCGCTCACGTCGCGCGGCTCGCGCCCCTCCTCTTGCTCGTGGGCCATCACCGCCTGCATCGCCAGCCGCTCGACTTCCGCGTTCTGCGCGAGCGCGTCGGGGTCGGGCGGCGGCTGGGCGTCGTCGAGCAGGTGGGCGGGCAGCACGAGGCTCGCGCCGATCACGCGGGGCGGCTGCGGCAGCAGTCGGCGGCGCAGCGCAATTTCGTCGCGGCGCGCGTGCAGCCGACGCTCGAATTCGTCGGCGCGCTGGCTGGCGTTGCGCGAGTTGAGCCGCGGCGTCGCGCCCTGCCGCTCCTTCGCGCGGATTTCCGTCGCGCGCCGGTCCCAGTAGTTGATTTCGCCGCGCAGGCGCTGCTCGACCTCGCGCAGCGTCTTGTCCAGCTGCGGCTGGAGCTCGCTCTGTAACCGCTCGACGGTGGGCCCGAGGATGTGTTCGGCGGAGTGGTTGTTGGCGGCCTCTGCGAGCGTCTCGCCGCGCAGCCAGTCGGCGGCCGCCCGGTGCCGCTCGCGCTGGACCGGCTCGGCGAGCGCCTCGTCGGGCGGGTCGTAGTCGAGGTAGGGCGCGGGCCCGTGAGCGCGGACGCGGCCCTGGGCGTCGATCTCGACGTATTCGACGCTCTGCCAGACGACGACCGGGTGGTCGCGGGCGTCGCGGCGTCCGTCGTGGATTTCGTGTTCGAGCGCGATCATCGCGCGGGGCTCGGCGGCGGCGTCGGTTTTGTCGACGAGGATCGCGCCGCGCCGCAGCAGTTCGCCGTGGCGTTCGAGCAGCAGGTCGACGACGGCGTCGAGCAGCGGGTGTCCGGGCGCGAGGAACTCGGCGCTGGGCCGCCCCGCCAGCTCGCGGTGCGCGCGGTCGAAGCAGACGCGCTCGTAGCGCTCGGCGGGCAGCGCGCGTCGGCGCGCCGGACCGCTCTGGGCGGGGCGGCGCAGCTGCGGCGGGGTGCGGGTGATTTCGTAGCGCCCGGGCTCGCGGCGGGCGATCCGCCCGCCGAGCGATTCGAAGGCGTCGCGGAAGAATCGCTCCACATAATGCGGGACGAGCCGCTGCGCTTCGGCGCGATCCATCGCTTCGCGGATCTGCTCCACCTGCTGCGGCGTGATGGCGCTGGTGTCGAGCGCACGCTCGGCGAGGATTTCGCGCAGGCGGTCGTGATCCCAGTTCAGCTCGATCTGGCGCTCGGCCTTCTCGCGCGCTTCCTCGCTGTCGCCGTAGCGGATCGCGTCGAGCATCAGCTCGCGCAGCGAAACCTCGGCGAAAGCGTCGCCGAGCACATCGAAGACGCGGTCGCCCAGCGCGTGGCGCTCTTCGTCGAGCTTTTGCAGCAGCCGCTCGAAGACGGCGCCCTCGCGCGTCTCGCCGGCGACGAGATTCCAGAGATGGCAAACCTGCTTTTGGCCGAAGCGGTGGATGCGCCCGAAGCGCTGCTCGATCCGGTTGGGATTCCAGGGCAGGTCGTAGTTGATCATCAGATGCGCGCGCTGAAGATTGACGCCCTCGCCGGCGGCGTCGGTGGCGACGAGCACGATCGCCTGCGGGTCGTTGACGAATGCGTGCTGCGCGCTGCGCCGCGCGCCGCGGTTGAGCCCGCCGTGAATCTGCACGACCGCCTCGGGGCGGCCGAGCTTGGCCCCAATTCGCTGGACGAGGTAGTTGAGCGTGTCGCGGTGCTCGGTGAAGATCACCAGCTTGCGGCGCGCGCCGCGCTCGTCGAACATCTCCGCGCGGTCCAGCACGGCGGAAAGCTCGCCCCATTTGCGGTCGTCGGCCGAAGCGCGCACGCCGCGCGCCTGGCGCTCGAGGCGGCGTAACTCTTCCACTTCGCGCTCAAACTCTTCGACCGTATCGGCGGCGCTGGCGAAGTCGAGCAGCTCGGAGATTTCCTCTTCGGTGCGCTCCTCGAGGTCGGCCAGCAGATCGTCGTCGGTCTGTCCGCGCAGGCCGACCAGCGGCAGTCCGAGCTGGGTCGCTTCCTGCAGCGCCTGCTGGAGTTCTTTGTTATTGCGGATCTGATGCAGTCGTTCGAGGTGCTGCTGGAGGCGGTTGAGGCGGCGCTTGAGCGACTCGTGGATCGCGGCGGGCGAAGAAGCGAGCCGCCGCTGGAGCACGGTGAGGGCGAAGCCGACGGCGGTTTTGCGCCGCCCCGCCTTCGCGGCGAGCAGCTTCTCGGCGCGGTTCATCTCCTGCTGCACGTAACGGGTGACCGCTTCGTAGAGCTCGCGCTCGTCGGGCGAGAGCTCGTAAGAGACGGTGCTGGCGCGCCGCTCGGGGAAGAGCCGATTGCCCTCGAAGTCGGTCAGCTCTTCCTTGAGCACGCGGCGCATCAGGTCGGAGGGATCGACCTGCGGCGCGGCGTCGTTGCGCGCCTTGCCGCCGAAGCGATCGGCGTCGAGCAGCCGCATGAACAGCTCGAAATCCTCCGCTTTGCCGGTGTGCGGCGTGGCGGTCATTAGCAGCAGATGCCGCGCGCGCGCCGCCAACTCCATGCCCAACCGGTAGCGCTGGCTCTGGCGCAGATCGTTGCCCGACCAGCGCGCGCTCATCTTGTGCGCCTCGTCGACCACGATCAGATCCCACTCGGCCTCGCGGATCAGTTCGCGGTGCTCTTCCTGCTTGAGCAGGTCGATCCGCGCGATCAGCAGGTCCTGGTCGAGCAGCGGATTGCCCGAGGCGGAGCGCTCGAACATGGCGCGGTCGGCGACGGTGAAGCCGTAATGGAATTTCTCGCGCAACTCGTCCTGCCACTGCTCCGCGAGGTTGGCGGGCACGACGATCAGGCAGCGCTCGACATCGCCGCGCAGAATCAGCTCGCGGATCAGCAGCCCGGCCATGATCGTCTTGCCCGCGCCGGGATCGTCGGCGAGCAGGAAGCGCAGCGGGCGGCGGGGCAGCATTTCGTCGTAGACGGCGGCGATCTGGTGCGGCAGCGGCTCGACATCGGAGAGGTGGACCGCGAGGCGGGAGTCGAAGCGGTGGGCGTGCCGGATGCGCTGCGCTTCGGCGGTCAGCTGAAACAGCTTGGGGTCGGCGTCGAAGGTCCACTCGCGCGCCTCCCCGGCGAGGCTCAGCCGACTCTGGTCGGCGCGAAACAGCATCACGTCGCCGAGCGCGCCGCCCTGCCCGCGGTACGTAGCGCGCACGGCGTTTTCGCCAACCCGCTCAACCGCGAGCAGCGTGACAGGCCCATCGACAATTCCGTCGACGACCATCCCCGCGCTGAGGTCCTCAAGCGTGAGCATCGCGCCGCCCGTCCTCGCACAAGATCCGCTGGCTGTCGGAAGTCCCCGCTGTGTTCAAACGATAGCGCCGCCCTGGCGGGTCAACTTCGATGCCCTGCGCCGCATCCGCATCCGGCCTCGATGCCCAGAGTGGCGTAGCGTAGAACCATGGCGCAGTTCTCGAGCGGCGAAGTCGATCGGTTGGGCGGGCGTCTCCGCGAAGCGGAGGGACGCTCGCGTTCCGCCGAAGATGTGGCGATGTATGTCGCCTGGAGCACAGGCTACGCGCGGGCGATGCAGGAAGTTCGGACGGCGATTTTCGAGCGGGCGGTTGATGCGAGTGTAGAGGGGACGCTCTCTTCACGGGTCAAGCAGATCGATTCCGTCGCGGCAAAGCTTAGGCGCATGCCGTCGACGAGGCTCTCTCGGCTGGAAGACATCGCCGGATGTCGCATCGTCGTCGCAACGACAAGGGACGCGAACCGACTTGCCGGAGCGTGCTCCACGCTCGAGATCACGCGCCAGCGGAACTATCACGAGAGCCCTCGCAACGGATACCGCGCGCTGCATCTCACGGTCAGAGCATCGGATGAGCGGCCGGTTGAATTGCAGATCCGAACCGAGATCGAGGATCTCTGGGCCAACCTGGCTGAGCGCTGCGCCGCGCTCGTCGATCCTGAACTGAAGTACGATGGCGGGCCGCAGGAATTCCGTGAGTTTCTGGACATGATGTCGGATCTCGGACATCAATTGGACATCGCGTCGGAAGATCTGCAGAGAATGCGCGATCTTGTCGGACCAGATGCACTGCGCCGCGCATCGAACAGCGGCGGACTCGCTCGCAGCCAGCCAGCCCGAGAGCTGCTCGAGGGTGAAGAGCTTTTGCACCGGGCACTTGATGGATTCCGGCAGATCTGCGATGCTTTTCCGAACAGACTCGAGGACGAACAGCGATGAAGTATTTCGTGCTGACCTACGACCGCACCACGGATCAAGTGGCAGTTGAGCCGTTTGACGACGACGCAAGCGCGTTCGCCGAGCTCGAGCGCGCGACGCTGGCCAAACGCCCCACCGACGAGGTGGTCCTCTTCTACGCTGATTCCGTTGACGCCTTGAAGCGCACGCACTCGCGCTACTTCTTCACCGAGCGGGAGATGATCGACGCGACCTTGGCAGCGCTGTCGGACTGAGCCGGTTTTGTCCGCGTCGCAACTGCGCTTACGCCTGCGGGCCGATGGCGGGCTCGCGCAGGTAGAGCGGCTCCAGCGCGGCTGGGGCGACTGCCCCGCCCTCGCGCCAACGGTGATGCCCCAGCTCGGCGAGCAGCCCCGCGCGGCGCGTGTTGAGCGCCTCGCTCGTTACCAGCGTTCGCTCCGATTCCAGGGCGGCCCGCTGCGCTTCGTCCAGCAGCGCGGTGTCGCCGCAGATGACCGCGCCCGCCGATGCGCTCAGCATCTCCAGCATTTCCTCCACGCCGCCGACGGACGGCTGCGCCGTCGCCTCCCAGCCGCCCCGCGTGGCGCTGAACGTCTGCCAGACCCAGGAGCGGCGGCTGGCGCGGTGAATCGCCGTCGCCGAGCCGGCCGCCGCGTGCGCGTAGCTCTGCAACTCCATACGCCCCACGCCCACGCACTCCAGATCCAACGCCGTCGCCAGCCCGATCGCCGCGGCCATGCCCGCGCGGATGCCGCCGTAAGCGCCGGGGCCGATGTCCACAATCACCGCCTCCAGCCGCGCCCGCGTGGCGCGCGCCTCGCCCTCGGCGTCGGCCAGCGCGCAGACCCGCTCGATCATCGGCACCAGCGAGGGCGTGTGGCGGCGGCCGGACAGCCAGGTGATCTCGCCCAACAAACAGCCGCCGTCGCTGACCGCGACGCTCGACAGCTCGCCCACCGTCTCAATCGCGAGTTCCATAACTCAGCCGAGCGCCGCAGCGGCGCGGCGCACCGCATCCAGCGCCGCGCAGGCCAGCGGGCCGCTGGCGGTCAGCTCGATCCGACGCGGCGCAGCCTCGCCCGCCGTATCCGTGAGCGGAACGATCCGCACCAGCAGATGATCCGCGGGCAGCGCCCCGTCGGCGCGCTCCGGCCACTCCACCAGCAGCACGCCGTCCTCCGCCGCCTCCAGCAGACCCAACTCGGCGATCAACGCCGGATCGTCGAGCCGGTAGAGATCGGCGTGGCGCAGCGGCAGCCGCCCGCCCAGATGCTCGTTGACCAGCACGAATGTGGGGCTGTTGACCACCGACGGCGCGCCCAGCCCGGCGCCCACGCCCTGCGCGAAGACCGTCTTGCCCGCGCCCAGCTGCCCCTGCAGCAGCGCCGTCGTCCCCGCCGCCGCCGCGCGGCCCAGCGCCGCGCCCAGCCGGCGCGTCGCATCCGCGTCCTCGCAGCGCAACTCCAGATCGACCGTCTTGACCATCTCGCTCATCTCTGCATTATACGAACACTCGCCGCCGCGCCTCTGTGCAGCGGTAGGCGTATCCTGAGTCCAGCAGCGCAGGAGGTTTCGCAGTGGAACGCATCCACATCGCCTCGTTTCTGCCCGTGCCCGAAGAGGCTCTGGACATCATTCGCGCGGTCGATCCGCGCGTTGAAGTCCACCAGGTCAGCCAAAATCTCGCCCGCTACATCCGCGAACCGCGCCATCCGCGCGTCGATGTGGAGGCCGCGCACGCCGAAGCGCGCGAGATTCGCAGCCGCGACGCCGTCTGGTTCACCTTCGGCTTCGGCGACCTCGCCGTCGGCGCGCCGGCCCTTGAATGGGTCGCGCTGGCCAGCGCGGGCGCCGACCAGGCGCTGCGCTTCCCGCCCGACGAACACGTCAAGCTGACCAAGATGCCCGGCCTCGCCGCCCGCGTGATCGCCGAGTGGGTGCTCGGCTTCATGCTGATGGATTGCAAGGGCTTCCCCGGCTACATCGAGGCGCAGCAGCAAGAGCGCTGGAGCTCCGGTCGGCCGGGCACGTTGGAGGGGGCGACGGTCGGGATCATCGGCTACGGCGCGATCGGCTCCGAGATCGCGCAGCTTTGCCAGGCTTTCGGCGCAAACGTCGTGGGCATTCGCCGCCGCGCCGACGCCGACGGCCGCCCGCCCGCGGGCGCGCCCGCCTGCGTTCGCGCCGTCTGGCCGCCCGCCCGCCTGCACGAACTGCTCGCCGAGTCCGACTACGTCGTGCTCGGCATCCCGCTGACCGAGGCCACGCGCGAGCTGATCGGCGCCGACCAACTCGCCGCGATGAAGCCCGGCGCGGCGTTGATCAACATCGCCCGCGGCGCGGTCGTCGACTGGCCCGCGATGATCGGCGCGCTCAAGGACGGCTCGCTGCGCGCCTGCTACACCGATGTCACCTCGCCGGAACCGCTGCCCGACGGACACCCCGACTGGTCCGTTCCCAACCTGATCATCACGCCGCACAACAGCGGGCTCCAACCCGACTACTTCGGCAAGGCCGCGCTGCGCTTCGCGGACAATCTGCGCCGCCATCTCGACGGCGAACCGCTGCTCGACCCGGTCGACCGCGACGCGGGTTACTGACGCATGGCCGCCGCCCGCCACGGCATTCGGATGCCCGAGCGCGGCCGCCTGCTGCGCGCTCGTGGCGGCGCGCCCGCGCGGCTGCCCACGCCCGAAATCCACTTCGGCATCGCGCTCTGGCCCTACGACCTGCTGCTCCGCTTCGCCTGGGACCTGCCCGAAAACGAGCATGTCTGGCCCGACGACTGGTTCGACGACGTATTCGAGGCCGCCGCCGTGCGGCTGCGCCACACCGCGCCCAAGCTGCTGCACGCGATCGCCGCAATGCAGCCGCCGCTGGAGGCGCTCAAGGATGCCGCGCTCTCCGACGAGCTGACCCGCGAGCAGGTTGAGCACACACCCCTGCAAATCGATCTGGCGCTCGCCTATCTCGGTCGAACGCTGGACGACCTCGCGGTCGTCATCCCGCACTGCTACGGCGCGGAGGGGCGCGCTTTCGCCGAGTCGCGTTCGAGCCTGGCCGCGCTGGTTCGAGCGCCGCTGGACCAGCTCGATTCCGCCCTGCCCGCGCTGCTCGCGCCCGACGGGAAGCCGCCGCCGGCGGTCGCCGCGTTCGTCGAGCCGCCGGCGCCGCACTCGCGCGACCTCTACGCCATCGTCAACGCGCCGGGTTTCGATGAAGCGCTGCCGAAAGCGGCAGCCCGCGCGCTGCGCGAGAGCGCCGCCGCCACGATCGCCGCCGCCGACCAAATCGACGCCCAGCTGCCCGCCCTCTGCGGCTGGCTCGACGCGCTGCTCGAGCACCTGATCGACGCCGTCTGCCAACGCGCCGAAGACGGCCAAGACCTGCGCGAGCGCTGGGCCGAGCTGAACTGGTCCCGCCTCCAGCCGCTCAGCTTCGCCGACACCTCCTCCGCCCTCGCCCTGACCCGCGCCCTCCCCGCCATCGCCGAAGGCCCCATCCTCCCCGGCACCGAAGACTAACCCCCTCCGCTCCCCTCCTCTTCCGTCACACCCGCGCAACCCACCTCCGTCACCCCCGCGCAAAAAGGTCCGTCATACCCGCGCAACCCACCTCCGTCATACCCGCACAACCACCTCCGTCATACCCGCGCAAAAAGATCCGTCATACCCGCGCTCGCCGCGGGTATCTCGCCGCGCCCAGCACCAAGCCGCCCCCTCCGCCGCCCCCGCGCACCCCCTTCGTCACGCCCGCGCAATCCACCTCCGTCATACCCGCGCAAAAAGGTCCGCCGTACCCGCGCAACCCACTTCCGTCACACCCGTGCAAAAAGGTCCGTCATACCCGCGCAAAAAGATCCGTCATACCCGCGCTCGCCGCGGGTATCTCGTCGCGCCCAGCACCAAGCCGCCCCCTCCGCCGCCCCCGCGCACCCCCTTCGTCACGCCCGCGCAATCCACCTCCGCCATACCCGCACAAAAAGATCCGTCACACCCGCGCAACCCACCTCCGTCATACCCGCGCAAAAAGATCCGTCATACCCGCGCAAAAAGCTCCGCCCTACCCGCACAACCCACCTCCGTCATACCCGCGCGAACAAGGTCCGTCACCCCCGCGCAAAAAGATCCGTCATACCCGCGCTTGCCGCGGGTATCTCGCCGCGCTGATCTCCAAGCCCGCCCTCGCCTCCCACCCCCGCACGAAATCGATCCGCCACCCCCGCGCAGAACAAGGTCCGCCACCCCCGCGCGAACAAGATCCGTCACCCCCGCGCGAAAAAGCTCCGTCATACCCGCGCAAAAAGATCCGTCATACCCGCGCAAAAAGATCCGTCATACCCGCGCTCGCCGCGGGTATCTCGCCGCGCTGAGCGCCAAGCCCCGAACCCGCCACCGCCGCACAACACCTCGACGACTCGCCCAAGCGATCTTCGGGCGCTGCCGAAGGTCTGACGCAAGCTGGGGCAAGCCCGGCGCTCAGTTGGCCTGCCTTTGTCTGTTGCTTCCCCAGCACCTGACTGCGCCTGTGTCGAGGATCGCGCAGGCTCCCCTATCCCCCACGCTGATGGCGGTGTAGCGGCCTATGGGCTTGCTGCTGTAGTACGCGCCTCCCCAGCACACGATCACGCCGTCGCTACGCAAGCCGCAACCCCCCGACGGGCCAGTGCTGATGGCGGTAAACCTGCCCTCCGGAGCGTCGGTCCGCTCGTCCTCGCTGTATCCCCAGCACGCGATCTCCCCGCTCGTGCGCAGGCCGCAGGTGAACCAGTCTCCCGCACTGACAGCGGTGAATGTGCCCGCTGGCGGGGTGGCCTGCCCTGCGTACACAGAGTCGCTTACGATCTCCTGCGTCTCTTCGTTGAACACGTACAGGACTGCCTCGTTGGATCCCCAGCACGCGATCTCCCCGCTCTCGCGGATCGCGCAGGCGTGCCAAGTGCTGCCTGTGGCAGGTGCACCGGTGCTGACAGCGGTAAAGGGACCAGCGGGCGCATCGCGGCCTCTACCGCAGTTGACCTCCCCGTTCTCGCGCAGGCCGCAGGCGTGATACCAGTTCGTGCTAATGGCGGTGTAACTGCCTGTCAGAGGTGTTTGCTCGAAGGCGGTGGCCGCTCCCCAGCACTCGATCTCCCCTGTTTCGCGCAGGCCGCAAGTGTGGGGACTGCTCCAACTGGCGCTGACGGCGATGAATGTGCCCGTTGGGGCGTCGGTCTGCCCTTCCTCGTTTCGCCCCCAGCACTCGATCGCGCCGCTCTCGCGGATTGCGCAGGCGTGCGAGCTGCCGGCGCTGACGGCGGTGTAACGTGGGCCGGCGTAGGGTGTGCTGTCCGCGTTCTCAGCCGGTGTGTCGATCTGCCCGTACTCGTTGTCTCCCCAGCACTCGATCGCGCCGCTTTCTCGCAGGCCGCAGCTGTGCCTCCAGCCTGCGCTGACAGCGGTGAAGCTGCCATCTGGGGCGTCGGTCTGCCCTGCCTCGTTCGCTCCCCAGCACTCGATCTCCCCTGTGCTGCGCAGGCCGCAGGTGTGGGTAACCTCCGTACTGACGGTGGTGAACTTGCCCTCTGGCGCGTCGATCTGCCCTTCGCTGTTGTCTCCCCAGCACGTGATCTCTCCGTTCTCGCGCAGGGCGCAGGTGTGGACACTCCCCGCACTGACTGCGGTGAATCTACCCGGCGAGGCGTCGGTCTGCCCTGTATGCACATACTCCACCTCTTGCGTCTCTGCATTCCACCCGACGCTCATTTCGTTCAATCCCCAGCACTCGATCTCCCCGCTCTCGCGCAGGCCGCAAGTGTGCGCAAAGCCGGCGCTGACGGAGGTGTAGCTGCCATCCGAGGCGTCAGTCTGCCCGCTGTCGTTCCATCCCCAGCACACAATCGCGCTGTCGGTGCTACGAATCGCGCAAGTGTGCGCATAGCCCGCACTGACGGTGGTGTAGCGACCGGCCGGGGGTTCGCTCTTTCCGGAGCTGTTCCCTCCCCAGCACTTGATCTCCCCGCTGTCGCGGATCGCGCAAGTGTTGTCACTTCCTGCGGCGACAGCGGTGAATCTGCCCGGCGGAGTGTCTGTCTGCCCGTAGTGGTTCCATCCTCCCCAGCACGCGATTTCCCCGTTCTCGCGGATCGCGCAGGTGTGGGAGCTCCCTGCGCTAATGGCGATATAGCCGGGCTCGACAGGGCCGATCGCGATCTCCGTGCTCCGCAACCATCTCCCTACCCGCGCGCCGGCCGGAAAGTAACGCGCCTGCGGCGCGATCCGCTCCCCATCCGTCGGCGTGAACGCGAACTCGATCCTGCCGTCGTCCAACAACCGCGCGTTGATCCGACCGATCTCCGCGCCGCCGACCTCTACCGGGCTGCTCCGCAACCAGCGGTCCACCGTCGCGTCGGCCGGGAAGTAGCGCTGCCGTGGCAAGACGCGCTCCCCACCGCTGGGCTGCCAGCCGAATTCAATGCGCCCATCATCCAGGAGTCGCGCGACAATGCGCCCGGCGGTCTCGTCGTCATTCTGCGCTTGGGCGGTGGAGAAGTCGGCGGCGATGATCGCGACAAAGGCGGCCGCGGCCAGCGTGAGGAGCGCCAGCGTCAGGAGAAGAGCTTTACCCCCCCCCCCCCCCGCACGAACGTTCGTGTTACCATGACGCTCCCCAACCCCTCCGAAATCGCGCGGCGACGGACCGTCGCCGCCACTGCGTGAGGATGCTAGGCAGACGCCCCGGCTTGCGTCAAGCGCGAGTCTGACGGACGTGGAGCGGCGAGCCGCCCCTCACGCCACGCAGGCGGCGGCCTGGCTGCCGATGCTGTGGGTGCGCGACTGAATCTTGTCGTCCTGCTGGAAACTGTTGGTCAGGAACGCGACCGAGAGCCCCGTCTCCGGGTCGCCCCAGGCGACCTGACCGCCCGCGCCGGCGTGGCCGAACGCGCGCGGCGATGTGCCGCCGCCGAAACCGCGCTCCGCGCCGCGACCGTCCTCGCCCGCCACCACCACCGTCAGCGCGCGGTTGACCGCCAGGCCGCTGAGCGGATCGGTGTGCCGCTGCGGATCCGTCGCAACCGTCGTGCCCAGCTCGATCGTCTCCGCGCGCAGCGGCGTCGCGGGGCGATCGTCGCCCGCGCCGGCGGGCGCGACCAGCGCCTGGTAGAACATCGCGAGGTCCGCGGCGTTGGCGAACGCGCCGCCGCCCGGGCAGCCCGCGCGACGCTGCGAGGCCAGGTTGAAATGCAGAATCGTCTGCGGGAAAACCTCGCCGCCCTCGGGCGGCAGCGGCTGCTCCGTGTAGATGATCGAGGCCGCGCGCTCGTGCTGCTCGTCCGGCAGACCGACGTAGAGATTGTCCAGCCCCAGCGGGTCGAGCAGCCGCTCGCGCAGCCACTCGCGGAAATCGCGCCCAGTGCGCTGCTCAATGATTTCGGACAGCACCCAGTGCGCCGACGTGGCGTGGTACTCCCACTGCGAATCGGGCCGCCAGTTGAGCCGCCAGCCCATCATCCGACGCTGCCGCGCCTCGCGATCCTCCCACAGCCGCGGGTTCATCGGCGCGTGCGGAAAGCCCCCCGTGTGCAGCATCACCTGGCGCACCGTGATCGTCTCGTAGCCCGCTCCGCCGCCCTCCGCGCACCAGCCGGGGATGATGTCCACCACCCGCTCGTCCAGCGAGAGCAGCCCGTCCTCGATCAGACACCAGACGCCCACGCCGACGATCGCCTTGGTCGAGGAGAACATGCAGAACAGCGTGTCGTCGCGCGCCGCTTGCAGCGACGCGCCCTGCTGCGCCGCGCCGTAGGTGCGGAAGCCGGCCAGCCGCCCTTGCGCGCCGACCGCGACCTGCGCCGCCTGCAGCTGGCCGCTCTCGACCTGCGCCTCGACGAAGCCGAACAACTCCTCCAGCTTCGCCTCGTCAATGCCGATCTCGCTGGGCGGCGCGAGCCGCGGGTCCGTGGCGCTCATCGTTCTCTCCTTGCTGCTCGTTGAGGTCGTTGGGCGGAGTCTAGGGATTTGCAGGAGCGGGAGCGCGCCGCCCGCTACGATCCGCGCCATGCCGCCCACCACGCCCACCACGCCGCCTGCCATCGAAATCCGCGGACTGACCAAGCATTACGGCGCGATCCGCGCCGTCGACGGCGTCGACCTGACCATCGAGGCGGGCCAGGTCTACGCCCTGCTCGGCCCCAACGGCGCCGGCAAAACCACCCTGATCGAAATCATGGAGGGCTACCGCGACCGCGACGCCGGCGCGGTCGCCGTGCTCGGCCTCGATCCCCGCAGCCAACGCGACGCGCTCACCCGCCGCGTCGGCATCGTCCTCCAGCGCAGCACCCCGATGGAGGGCCTCACCCCGCGCGAAATGCTCGGCTTCACCGCCAAGCTCTACGAGCGCCCCATGAACGTCGACGAGGCGCTCGAGCTGGTCGGCCTGAGCGAGCACGCCGATCGGCGCGGCGCCAAGCTCTCCGGCGGCCAGAAGCGGCGGCTCGACCTGGCCACCAGCGTGATCGGCAACCCCGACCTGATCTTCCTCGACGAGCCCACCACCGGCTTCGACGCCGCCGCCCGCCGCCAGGCCTGGGCCGTGGTCGAGGGCCTCACCGCCCGCGGCGCAACCGTGCTGCTCACCACCCACTACCTCGACGAAGCCGAGCACCTCGCCCGCCAAATCGGCATGATCAAGGACGGCAAGATCATCTTCGAGGGCGATGTCGCCGCCCTGCGCCGCGAAATGCAGACCGACACCCGCATCGCCTGGCGACCGCCCGCCGACCTGGCAATCGACGACCTCCCACCCGCCTGGCGCGAGGCCCAGCGCGCCGGCGACGGACAGCTCGCCCTGCCCACCCAGACGCCCACCCGCCGCCTGCGCGAACTGATCGACTGGGCCGAGTCGCGCGGCCTCGCCGAACTGCCCGAGCTGGTCGTCGAGCGACCCGACCTCGAGCAGCTGTACCTCGAACTCGTCGAAGACGAGCCCGAGCCCGCAGCGGCGGAGGCGCCGCAATGATCGCCGCGCTTATCGGCTACCAGCCCGATTACCAGCGCTGGCTGCGCATCGTCCGACTCGGCTTCGCCTACATGCAACTCAGCCTGAAAGCGACCCTGCGCGAACCCGCCGCCATCTTCTTCATCGTGATCTTCCCCATCATGTTCCTGGTGATCTTCTCCTCGGTGCTCTCCTTCGAGCTCGACATTCCCGCCGAAGCGCAGGGCAACGTGCCGGTCGTCACCTTCAGTCAGTACTTCGTAGCCGGCATTATGGGCGTGGCGATCTTCGGTACATCGTTCAACCTGCTCGGCAACTCGCTCGCCGTGCAGCAATTCGACGGCACGCTCAAACAGCTGGCCGCGACCCCGCTGCCCAAATCATCATTCTTCCTCGGCCTGGCCGGCAGCTCGGTGCTGATCACCATCGCCCAGATGATCATCATGCTCGCGCTGGGCGTCGCCGCGTTCGGTATCGAACTGCCCGACGCCAGCGGCTGGCTGACCATGATCTGGGTGCTGCTGCTCGGCGTCCCCGCCG
Organism: Dehalococcoidia bacterium; assembly: GCA_965203165.1. Lineage (GTDB taxonomy): Bacteria > Chloroflexota > Dehalococcoidia > Bin125 > Bin125 > CATQGW01. The sequence continues at coordinate 1,461,719 of OZ241849.1, read as the reverse complement.
GCTGCATGCTGGGCGTCGCGATCACCGCTGTCATCCCCTCCGCCCGCGCCGCGCCGGCCGTCATCCAGGTGCCCTTCCTGGTCCTCCAATTCATCTCCGGCGTCTTCTTCCAACTCTCCACCATCCCCGCCTGGCTGCAATGGATCTCCGGCCTCTTCCCCCTGCGCTGGGTCGCCCAGGGCCTCCGCTCCGTCTTCCTACCCGACGCCTACAAATACGCCGAGCCCGGCATGAGCTGGCAACTGGAAATCGCCGCCGCCGTCCTCGCAATCTGGATCACCCTAGGCCTGGCCGCCGCAATCCTAACCTTCAAATGGGACCGCTCCGGCTAACCCCAGCTCACCCCCCGTCATTCCTGCGCAGGCAGGAACCCACGCAGCAGGCATCCCCCCCTCACACCCAGCACCGACCCAGCGCCTCCACTTCCTCTCCCCCAACCCCCCCGCACCCCCCTTCCCCAATTCATCCCTCCCCCCTTTTAGGGGGGAGGCTAGGTGGGGGGTGGGAGGCACCGAGCCACAACCACCGTTCATCCACGCCCCGATCACCCCCCTCTCTCCCCGTTCACACCCCCACGCCCCCCCATCCGTCACACCCGCGCCCTTCCGTCATTCCTGCGCAGGCAGGAACCACATCACCCCAACCGCCCCTGCTGCGCCTGGCGCAGCCGACCCGCCTCCGCGCTGATCTCCGACCAGGCGTCGGCCAGCGCGTTATAGCGCCGCGCCTCCGACGCCCAGCCCTTCGCGTCGCAAATCGCGTACAGACGATACGCCAACTCCTTGGCCTGCTCGCCGTTGCCGCCCAACTCCCGCGCCAGCAGCGCCGCCCCGCCCGCGTCGTGCTCGCCCTGCCCGCCGAACACCCCGCCGCGCTCCAGCGCCGCCGCCAGATAGTGGCACGCCCGCCACGCGCTCAACCGACGCTCCGCCGACGGCTCCCACGACTCCCACGTCGCCTCATAACGCTCAAACGGCAGCAACTGCACCCGCCCGCGACGCGCCGTCAGCAAACCATCGCGCTGCAACTCCTCGACCGAAATATCCTTGGCCCGCGCCATCGTATCGGCGTCGCCGAACGGCCCGTCCTCAAAGCCGAACTGCTCGAACCAGCGCAGGCAAAACTGCGTCGCCCCGTCGAACGCCCCCTCGCGCTCCGAGAAAAACTGCTCGACGCCCGCGTTGATCAACTCCAGCGCCTCCCGCACCGTCATATGATCCCCGTTCGGCCGCACCACCGCCGAATAACGCGAGAACACCGCCATCCCCGGCCCAATCGACGCCTGCGGCAAATCCACCGGCGCAATATGCTCCCCGATAAAGCGCCGCAGCGCGACAGGCAGCTCGGACGCGAGCGCCCGATTGAACTCGCCAATATCAGCCATCGAAGCATCATCCGGGCGAGGCCGGCAGACGAGCACGACAGAGGTTGCAAGGGCGTTGGCTTCCATTGCGACCGCCCTGTTGGTCTTTTCCGTTCGGATGGGCCAGGTGCCAGTGATCGAAAAATGCGATGCGATGAGGCTGGACAACATCTTCTCCCAGCCCGTTGATGCTGTGCGATCGAGTTCGTCGTCTCGCTCTGCCTGCTTGTATGCGTAGAACAGAGCAGTTGGTGTCTCGCCGCCCGTTTTAGCGCGCATCAGATTGAACGCGCTGGTCAGTCCGTCTGCGAAGTGTTGTTCTGCGCGAGATCGGTCGTTTCCGAAGCGGTAGGCTGCGGCGACAATCTCCTGCGACTTCGGCGTGAGCAGGGTGGCGCAGATGTCGGGGTAGATCTTGCCGATCGTTCGACGCAGCCAGACGTAGAAGAAGTCCGAGATGTCGGCATAGGCTATGTTGTCGTGATACGGCGGGTCGGTGATAGTTATTGCGCCTGTCTCAGCACTGATCACAGTCGCCGCGTCACCTTGCTGGACTACTCCACCAACGGCACCTTGACCAATATGGTCAAGGACCTCTGCGATTCGCGCCGTCGCGCTTCGCCAGTTACCAGTCGAGCCTGAGAACGGATTGACCTCGACGAAATCCCAGACCATAGGGATGGCCTGGCGCGCGAAAGTACCGCGGGCGTTGCCGGCTGCGTTCTGCCAGACAGCTAAGGCGCTCCAGTGATCTGCGCTGCGATCCACTGCCAATGCGAGATACGTGGCGACTGCATCCGCGTATGCGTCTGGTCTGGTCTGGTCTGGTCTGGTCTGGTCTGGTACCATGGTAGTTTCGGCTGCGTGCGCCCGTACCAGATCGCGCGCTTCCCCAACGAGATCACTGAATGTCGCCAGCGTCGCTAGCTGACGTGGCGAGAAGAGCTTGGCCCAGGTAGTTAGGCCGTAGTTATAGGCCGTACCGCCGGTGAGTCGCTGCGGGGTTGAGGCTGCCAACGCATCAGCGTGTTCGCTATCGACCCGCTGTTGCAGATCGGCGTCTAAGGAGGCCGCGATTGTTTGAGTGGTGTCCGGGCTCATGTACTGGCGCCGCTCTTGGCCTTCGTTGATGACCGCGATCAGCTGAGAACCCAAGCCTGTACGTTGCCCTTGCTCGCGAATGTCCCGGAGAGGCGCGATGGTTCCGCAGAGGATGCACTGTGCCCCTCGGCGGCTAACAGTTCCTTCCGTAGCCGGTTCGCCTTGATCGCGTACTCGAAAGCGGATGGCTTTACCAGCAGCGATGGGCTCAACCCAAACTCGGCGTTTCTTCGACAGCCAGAGCGAATTCACGAGCGGCATCTCAGTGCCGCACGCCGGATTCGGACATGTCGCCGTCCGCGCCCACAGCCACGCGATCACCGTCTCGCCATTCGGTCCCTGCGGGTACAGATGCCCAATCCGCTCCCACGCCTGCTGCCGCATCCACTCCCCGTACCAACGCACATCCTCCGCCAGCCCCGCCGCGCCCTTCCGCTCCGCGTCGGAGCCCAGCTTGCCCCGCGCGTCGGGATTCACAGGTGGCATGCCTGCGAACTTGGGCGGCAGCTCGACCAGCGCCTTGGAGATCAGCACTGCGACGGGATTTAGGTCGGAACCGTGCGCTTCGAGACCGAGCCGCTGCGCCTCCAACGGGATCGAACCGCCGCCGCAGAACGGATCGAGCAGCGGTGGTGGATTGCCGTCGGTAGCGGCCAAGATCAATTTTCGCGCCGTGCCGATCACATCCTCGTCGGTAGTGCTCTCCCACTTGACCAGAGTCTCGATGAACTTGAACAGCCTCCGGCGACGCTGTTCAGCGGGTTCCATCCGATCCCAGTTGTCGGGCAGCGGGCGCGGTTCCTCGAGATCGTCGATCAGCCGCAGCAAATCAGCAGGCGCTCCTTCTTCCCCCGGATCGTCAACTAGTGAGCAGAAGATTACGGCGCGACAGGCCGCCAGTGGGCGCCGTGCCCACCAAGTATGCAACTTCCACGGATGCCCCTTGCGGTTGGAGCTCTCACGTTGCGTCTCGCGGTTAATCGCATCCAGCGGGATCGCGACCTCGATCAGCTTTTTGCGCCAGGGCGTCTCGGCGGCCATCCCTTACTCCCGCCGCTTGAGGCGCTCGGCGCTTCGGGCGCTGCGCTGCTCGCGCGCGCGGCGCAGGCGTTGCGCTTCGAGCATCGCCTCCTTCATCTGCTCCGAGCGCGACTCCTCGGCGTTGCTCGCCTCGACCCGCCGCGGGCCGCGCTGCAGCTGCTCCTGGCCGGGCATGTGCTGCTGCTGCCGCGCGAGGTCCGCGCCGACCGTGCGCCGCGCGCGCTCGGTCGCGTCGAGATTGTCTTTGGGGATCACGCTCGACTGGTCGAGCGCGCCGCTCGCCATATAGGCCCGCGCGCCGGCGCTCTTCTCGATCTCGTAGATCGTCTGCGCCTCCGCGCCCATCGCGTGAACCTGATGCAGCACGGCGTCTTCCCAGCGCTGCACCCGCGCGCGCGCCCCCGCCCCGAACAGCCGCGCAACCAGCTTGAGCGGCGGAAAGATCAGCAGCACCAGGATCTCAAAGAACACCGCGCCCATCGCCCACTCCTTTCCCCACGCAACCAGCCTAACGCCACGCGCCCCCAACCGTCATTCCTGCGCCCAACTCCGTCATGCCCGCGCAGAATGAGAGCCGTCATACCCGCGCTCCCCTTTTCGTCACACCCGCGCTCCCCTTTTCGTCATACCCGCGCTTGCCTTTTCGTCATACCCGCGCTTGCCGCGGGTATCTCGCCGTGGCGAGCACCAAGCCCCGCCCCCGCCACCCCCGCCAAACACATCCTCCACGCCCCGCGCAGACTCCCCGCGCACTTCCGTCATACCCGCGCTCCCCCTTTTCGTCATACCCGCGCTTGCCTTTTCGTCATACCCGCGCTCCCCCTTTTCGTCACACCCACGCTTGCCTTTTCGTCATACCCGCGCTTGCCGCGGGTATCTCGCCGTGGCGAGCACCAAGCCCCGCCCCCGCCACCCCCGCCAAACACATCCCCCACACCCTGCGCAGACTCCCCGCGCACTTCCGCCGTTCCCGCTCAGGAATGAGGGAGGAGGCCGTGCAGAACTCGGCGAGATACCCGCGGCGGGGCGCGGGTATGACGGAGAGGGGGATTGGGATGGACAGGGGCTCATCTCCGCGCCGCCGCGACCTGCCGCCGCACCAGCCGCGCGTAGAGGCCGTCCTGCGCCGCCAGCTCGTCGTGCCGGCCAATCTCCGCGATTTGCCCGCCGTCGAGCACCACGATCCGGTCCGCGTCGCGCACGGTCGAGAGCCGATGCGCGATCACCAGCGTCGTCCGGTCCGCCATCAGCTCGTCCAGCGCCCCGCGCACCAGCCGCTCGTTGTAGCCGTCCAGGTGCGAGGTCGCCTCGTCCAGCACCAGCACCGGCGCGTCCTTGAGCAGCGCGCGGCCGATCGCCACCCGCTGCCGCTGCCCGCCCGACAGCTGCGCGCCGCGCTCGCCGACCGGCGTGTCGAGCCCGTCCGGCAGCGACTCGACGAATTCGGCCAGCCCCGCCCGCGCGACGGCCAGCTCCAGCTCCGCCGCGCTCGCTTCCGGCTTGGCGATCAGCAGGTTGTCGCGAATCGAGGCGTTGAACAGATAGGTGTCCTGCGCGACCAGCGCGACCTGCCCGCGCAACTCGTCCAGCCGGAAGCTGCGCAGGTCCGCGTCGTCCAGCGAAATCGTCCCCTCCTGCGGATCCCAGAAGCGTAGCAGCAGATGCGCCGCGGTCGTCTTGCCCGCCCCGGACGGGCCGACCAGCGCGACCGTGCCGCCCGGGCGCAGGTCGAACGAGACGCCGTTGAGCGCCGCGCGCGGCGTGTCTTCGTAGCTGAAGCCGACCCCAGCCAGCGCCGCCGCGCTGGGCTGCGGCGCTGGCCTGGCAGTGGGCGCGCCGGGTTGTACGCCGGGTCCGTCGGCCACGGCGGCGCGCTCGTTGTGGACGGCGGTCAGCCGCCGCGTCGCGCCGAGCGTGTCGCCCAGCCGACGGCCCACCTGCGCCAGCTCGGCGACGGGCATGAACGCGCCCATCGCCAGCAGCGTGAGCAGCGGCGCGAGCGTGGGGTTGATCTGGCCCTGCACCGCCAGCGCGCCGCCGATCGCCAGCACCGCCAGACCGCCCAGCCCGGTCAACCCTTCGAGCATCACCCGCTGCACCGTGATCTGCCGGTTGAACGCCCGCCGCACGGGCGCGTACTCGCGCATCCGCTCGGAAAACTCGACGCCCCGCGCCCGCTCGCGCTGGAACGCCGTCACCTCGCGCAGCCCCTGCAGCGTGTCCACCATGTGCGCGTTGAGATTGCCCAGATGATCGCGCGAGCGCGAGCCCAGCTGATCCACAATTCGGCGGGTGAACAGCGGGCTGAGCGCGGCCAGCAGCAGCAGCGGCGCGAGCCCCAGGCCCAGCCGCCAGTCGACCGCGAACAGCGTGATCAGCGCCGCCGCCGGCACTACCACCGTCACCACCACGTTGGCGATCGTGTGCGCGAAGAAATACTCGACCGTCTCCACATCCTGCGTCGCCATCGAAACCAGGTCGCCGCTGCGCCGTCGCAGCAGGTAGGCCGGCGCGAGCTCGTCGAGCTTGCGGAACAGCGCCACCCGCAGGTCCGCCAGCAGCCGGAAGGCCATGTCGTGCGAAATCCAGTTCTCCAGGAAGCGGCAGACGCCGGTCAGCACCGCGACGACGATCAACAGCGCGCTGAGCAGGGTGATGCTCTCGCCGTCGCGCACCGCGCCGACCATCAGCGCCCCAATCACGCCGACCGCGATCGCCCCGAAGAAATGCGCCACGCCCGTCGCAAACGAGAGCGAGGTCTTGCGCCAGTAGGGCGCGGCCATCGCCAGCAGCCGCAGCGTGGTCTCGCGCCAGCCCATCCCCGCCAACGCCTCGGAGCGGACGATCGCCTCCGTATCGGCGCGTTCCGCGCCCAGCCCGGCGGGCGCGCTCGCCGGCTGCGCCGCGAGCGCCTCATCGGCTTCGCTGATGGTCGAATCGATCGCCGGATCGTCCGCCGTCTGCGCCGCCATCAGCTCCGCGTACGCGCCGTTCGCGGCCAGCAGCGAGGCGTGATCGCCCCGCTCCACCAGCCGCCCCTCGTCGAGCACCAGAATCTCGTCGCAGGTCATCACGCTCGAAAGCCGGTGCGCCATGATCAGCGTCGTGCGCCCCGCCATCAGGCGCTCCAGCGCCTCCTGAATCGTCGCCTCGTTTTCGGCGTCCACGCTGGACAGCGCCTCATCGAGGATCAGAATCGGCGCGTCGCGCAGCAGCGCGCGGGCGATCGCGATCCGCTGCCGCTCGCCGCCCGACAGCCGATGCCCCCGCTCGCCGATCACCGTCTGGTAGCCCTCCGGCAGATTGGCGATGAAGTCGTGCGCGTTGGCCGCGCGCGCCGCCGCGACGATCTGCTCGTCCGTCGCCTCGGGGTTGCCGAAGCGCAGATTGTGCAGCACCGTGCCGTGGAACAGATAGGTGTCCTGCATCACCACCGCCATCCGGCTGCGAATCTGCGCGAAGCTCAGCGAGTTCAGCTCGCGCCCGCCCAGCCGAATTCGCCCCTGCTGCGGCACGTAGATCCGCTGCAACAGCCAGAGCAGCGTCGATTTGCCCGAGCCCGAGCGCCCCACCACGCCCACGCAGCGCCCCGCCGCCGCGCTGAAGCTCACCTCGCTCAATGCGTCCCGCCGCCCCGTCGGATAGGCGAAGGTGACCGCGTCGAACTCCAGCTCGGCGCTCAGCTGGTCGGCGCTCGGGTCCGCCGACACATCGGGCACCTCAGGCTCCGCGTCGGCCACTTCCAGCACGCTCTGCGCGGCCGCCACGCCGAGCAGCCCCTGGTGGAACAGTTGGCTCAATTCGCGCAGCGGACGGAAAACCTCCACGCCCAGCATCAGCACGACCAGCAGCTCGGCGATCTCCATCGCCCCGTTCTCGACCCGCACCGCGCCCACCGCCAGCGCCACCGCCGCCCCCACCGTGATCGCCAAAATCGTCAGCCCCTGCGCCATCGCGTTGTGCAGCAGCACGCCCATCGTCGTGCGAAAGACCTCCTGCGCCCGCGCCGCCAGCGCGTCGCCCCGCCGCCGACTCTGCCCGAACGCCTTCAGCGTCGCCAGACCCTGAATCGAGTCCAGGAAGTCGGCGGCGAACGATCCGTAGGCGTCGCGCCGGCGCAGGCTGGCCGCCGCGTTCTGACGCTGCAGCAGCGCCGGCAGCGCGAGCGTGAACAGCGCGAAGCCCACGTAAATCGCCGCCACCGGCAGATCGAGGAAGGCCATGAAGACGAAGACGCCGATCGGCGCGATCGCCGCGACCAGCAGCTGCGGCAGATATTGCCCGAAGAACGTCTCCAGCTGCTCTACGCCCTCGACCACGCCGACCGTCACATCGCCCGTGCGCCGCCGGTCGAAATAGGCCGGGCCCAGCGCCATCACCCGCTCGAACAGCCGCTCGCGCAAGCGAAACTGCACCTGCACCGCGGTGCCGTTGGCCAGCTCCTCCTTGGCGTAGAGCAATGCCGAGCGCGCCAGCGTGACCAGCGCCGTGGCGACGATCAGCCAGCTCAGCGAGCCGAACGAATCGCCCTCGAAAATCCGCGCGCCCATCCAGCCCAGCAACGCCAGGCGCGCCACGCCCGCCGCCACCGCCAGCAGACCCAGCGCCACCGCCGCCGCGATCCGCGCCCGCACCCCGTCCGTGAAGCGCCACAACTCCCAGGAAAACGTCATCGGCCCTCTCGCCTCTATCCGTCTATCCCGCCGGGCGGAAGCGCAGCGCGATCGCCATCGGCAGCTCCGGCAGCACGTTCCACATCAGCTTCGACTCCCCGATCGGCTGCGGCGACGCCGCCAGCTCCTCGATGCCGTCCAGCGCCAGACCGCAGCTGAAAGCGTCCTGCAGCAGCTCGCCCAGCGGACGGTGAAAGTAAATCTGCTTCTCCTTCTGCTGCACGTTGGTCACGCCGTGCGTGACATAGCGCGAGAGATAGCGCGTGATCGTCAACCCGTGCGGCTGCTCCTCGTCCTCCGCCTGGACGAACTTGTTCGCCGCCGTCGCGTAGGCCGGATGCAGCGTCACCACCACGAACGCCCCGCGCGGCTTCAGCGCCCGCCGCACCCCGCCGAACATCGGACGCAGCAGCGGCATCGACATCACCCCCATCACGCAGACCGCCGCGTCGAACGGCTCGTCCGACAACTCCACAATCGCCCGCTCGTCCGTCGCGTCCACCACCCGATACGTCACATCCACCGCCTGGTCGGCGATCGTCTCCGTGCGCCGCTGCGCGAAATCGATCAGCCTGGGCGACAAATCCGTCGCCAGCACCGTCATCCCCGCCCGCCCCAACCGCCGCGCGAACGCCCCGTTGCCGCAGGCCAGTTCCAGCACCGACGCTCCAGGCGTCAGTCCCAACAGCCGCTCCGCCGCCGGCCCGAACAACTCCACATGGAATTCGTCGCCCTGATCCCCCCAGCGCCCATCAAAAAACTCCGCCCCAGCCTCCCAGCCGCGCAGAATCTCCTGCTTCAGCTCGTCCAGCTGCGCCCCAGCCTCATCACCGGTCAAATGCTCAGTCACCCCCCAAATCCTAAAGCCTGCTCACACTTCCCGCTCCCCCAAACCCCGCCACCCCAAGATCCACCCCACCCGCGCAAAAAAGCCCCGCCCCACCCGCGCACAACCACCTCCGCCACACCCGCGCACAACCACCTCCGCCACACCCGCGCAGAATGAGCCCCGCCCCACCCGCGCAAAAAAGCCCCGCCCCACCCGCGCAGAATGAGCCCCGCCCCACCCGCGCAAAAAGATCCGCCACACCCGTGCAAAAAGATCCGTCACACCCGCGCCAGAAAGGTCCGTCATACCCGCGCTTGCCGCGGGTATCTCGCCGCGCACAGCACCCAAGCCCCGCCCGCCTCCCACCCCCGCCCACCCGAGAGCGCCGGCGAAGAGCAGGCGCAGACCCCCGCCCCGCCACAGCGAGACCCCCGCGCCCCACCTCCGCCACACCCGCGCAGAATGAGCCCGCCACACCCACGCACAGCCACCTCCGCCCCACCCGCGCAAAAAGCCCCGCCACACCCACGCACAGCCACCTCCGTCACCCCCGCGCAAAAAGATCCGTCACCCCCGCGCAAAAAGATCCGTCATACCCGCGCAAAAAGAGATCCGTCATACCCGCGCTTGCCGCGGGTATCTCGCCGCGCACAGCACCCAAGCCCCGCCAACCCACGCAAAAAGCCCCGCCAACCCACGCAAAAAGCCCCGCCAACCCGCGCAAAAAAGCTCCGCCCCACCCGCACAACCAGATCCGCCAACCCGCGCAAAAAGAGATCCGTCATACCCGCGCTTGCCGCGGGTATCTCGCCGCGCACAGCACCCAAGCCCCGCCCACCCAGAGCGCCGGCGGAGGCGGCGGTAAACGCGAACGCGCCTAGGGCGTGACCGCCGTCAACGGCGCCTGGCCGTAGTTATTCGCTCCCCAGCACCTGACCGTGCCGTCGGTCCTCAGCCCGCAGGTGTGCAATCGCCCCGCCGAGACTGCGGTGTAGACGCCCGCCGGAACCTGTGTCTGCCCGTTTGAGTTCGAGCCCCAACAAACGATCGCCCCGCTGCTGCGCAGCGCGCAGGTGTGGCGGTAGCCGGCGCTGACCGCTGTGAAGGTGCCGGTCAGCGTCGATGTGTCCCTCTGTTGGTGGGTGTTCAAGCACCAGCAGGCGATCGTGCCGTCGGTCTTCAGCCCGCAAGTGTGCGACCCGCCCGCGCTCACCGCGCTGTACGTGCCGGCCGCGACCGTTCCGGAGGTCGACCCCCAACAGGAGATTGCGCCGGCGCTGCTCAACGCGCAGGAGTGGTTGTCGCCCAGATTCACGGCGGTGAAGCTGCTGCCCGACGGAGCATCGCTCACGCGGTTGTTGTTGTTGTTTCCCCAGCAGGCGAGCGATCCGTCCGTCTTCACCCCGCAGGTATGGGATGCGCCGCCCGAGAGCGCGCCTGCGACAGCGCGGTAGGTGCCCGCCGACGGCGTGGTGCGGCCGCTGGCGCTATTGCCCCAGCAGATCACCGCGCCGACGCCGGTCGCAGCGCAGTTGTGAAACCCGCCGGCGCCCAACGCGGCGAAGCTGGTACCCCTCGGGATGTCCCCGACCTGCCCGCTGACGTTCCAGCCCCAGCAGTGGATCGTGCCGGTATTGCGCAGCGCGCAGTTGTGATAGTGGCCTGCGCCGATGGCGGTGAAGGCCGGCGGCGGCGGAGACGGCGGCGCAGGCACTGCCACTTCTTCTGCGGGCGCCGGCGTGAGTGGCGGCGGGGGCGGGGGCTCGTCGCGCCCGCCCCAACAGACCGGGCCGCCGGCGCGCAGCGCGCAACTGTGCCGCAGCCCGGCGCTGACCGCGAGGAAGGAGCCGCCCGCAGGCGCGCTCGACTGGCCGTTGGCGTCGTCGCCCCAGCATTCAACCGCGCCCGATTCGCGCAGCCCGCACGAATGCCACGCGCCCGCGCTGACCTGTTTGAAAACGCCTGATGGGGCATTGAGTTGGCCGTAGTTGTTCAGCCCCCAGCACTCCGCCGCGCCGCTCTCGCGCAGACCGCAGCTGTGCGCGGTGCCGGCGCTGACCTGGGTGAAGATGCCCTCAGGCGCATCGGCGCGGCCGAGGCTGCCGCTGCCCCAGCACGCGATCTCGCCCGATGTGCGCACTCCGCAGGCGTGCAGGAAGCCGGCGCTGACCGCGCGGAACTCGCCCGCCGCCGGCGCGGTCTGGCCGTAGTCGAGCACGCTGCGCCCGAAGCCGCCGGCGCCCCAGCACTCGAGCTCGCCCGTGTCGCGCACGCCGCAGGCGTAGTGCCAGCCCACGGAAACATCAATGAACGCGCCCGAGGGCGCGTTCGAGTCCCCACCCCAACAGACGACCGCGCCGCTTTCCTCACGGATCGCGCAGCTGTGCCAGGCGCCCGCGCTCACCGCCGTAAAGCGTCCTTCGGGCGTCGCGAGCAGCTCCGCACGCTCGCCGCCCCAGCAGCGAATCGTGCCGTCGGCGCGCAGCGAGCAGTTGTGCTCGCCGCCCGCGTCGAGTGAGAGGTGGCGAACATTCGATGTCACCGTGAGCGCGTCGGCCGACTGACGGTCGGTCGCCAAATCAAGCGTCAGGACGCCAATCAGCAGCGCCGCCAGCGCGAGCGCGCCGAGGAGTCCCCCCCCCCCCCCGAATCGCAGGAGCGCGCGCGGCATCCGCCGCGCCCCGCGCAGCCGCCCGGCCGTCGCCCGCTCAGCAACGTTCTTCACGCCCGCAAGTCTACACCGCGCAGCGCCGCTTCGCCTCTGTTACCCACGCGCCATCCGCTCCCCGCCGCCCGATCTACATTGTCCCCAGCAAACAGGAGGCACCCAGGAGGCCGCAACCATGACCCGCATCGAGCGCGTCCACGCCCCCGAACACGAACAAGTCCTCGTCTGGCGCGACCGCCAAGCCGACCTCCACGCCATCGCCGCCATCCACTCGACCGCCCGCGGACCCGCCGTCGGCGGCACCCGCTGGCAGCCCTACCCCGACGCTGACGCCGCGCTGCGCGACGCGCTGCGGCTCGCCTCCGCGATGACCAAGAAGGCCGCCGTGGCCGACCTGCAACTCGGCGGCGGCAAGGCCGTCGTGATCGGCGACCACACCGCCAAAACCGACGCACAGCTGCGCTCCTACGCCGAGTTCCTCAACGAAATCGGCGGGCGCTTCATCACCACCACCGATGTCGGCACCACCACCGCCGAAATCGACCAGCTGCACGATTCGACGCCCCATGTGGTCGGCCTCTCCGCCGAACTCGGCGGCGGCGGCGACACCTCGGCGCTCACCGCGACCACCGTCCTCGCCGGCATGCGCGCGACATTCGAGGCGCTCGACGGCGAGGGCGATTTCGCCGGGCGCGAAATCGTGGTGATCGGGTTGGGCAAGGTCGGCGCGAAAGTCGCGAGCCGCCTGGCCGAGGCCGGCGCCCGGCTCCGCGTCGCCGACATCCGCGCCGACGCCGCGGCCCAACTCGCCGACCGGATCGGCGCGCAGGCCATCCCCCTGGCCGACGCGCTGAGCGCGCCCTGCGACCTGCTCTCGCCCAACGCGCTGGGCGGGATACTGTCCGCCGAATCGATCCCGAGTCTGCGCTGCCGCGCGATCTGCGGCGCGGCCAACAACCAGCTCGCCCGCGACCCCCAGGACGCCGAGCTGCTCGCGCAGCGCGGCATCCTCTACGCGCCCGATTACGTGGTCAACTCCGGCGGGTTAATCAGCGTCGCCGGCGAGCTGTTCGACTGGACGCCGCAGACCGCCCAGGCGCACGCCGAGCAGGTCTACGCCACCACCTGCGAAATCTTCCGCAACGCCGAGACGGAGAACATCACCCCCACCGCCGCCGCCGAAGCCCGCGCCGCCAAGGTCGTGGCCGCCGCCGTCTGACCAACCGCCGCGCGGCGCGGCGCTGCGCCGAGCGACGCGCACAGGAGGCCGAAGCGTCCACTGACTAAGAGTTGGTGGTGCGCCCGCACTCCTCCTCCTCCTTCCTCCAGCACCCCAAAAAAGAGGTTTCAAACAGTGTGAACAGGCCCTAGCCTGCATATGCGCACGGCGCAATGGAGATTGGGGCAGGTCATGGCGAACACGCGATCGATGCTCGGCGTCTACGAGATGTCGGAGGCTGCCGCCGACGGCTATGAGCGGGAGTCGCTCTACGTGACGATGGAGGACGGCTGCCGGATTGCGGTGGACGCGCTGCACCCCACGCTGGGCGGCGAGAGGTTGACCGAGCCCGCGCCGACGGTGCTGCACGCCACGCCCTACCGCCGCGCGTTCCACATTTCGGCCGAGTCGAGCGGGACGGCGGCGCGCTATGCGGAGGAGCTGCGCGGGATGGAGCCGGGCGAGCTGGTCACGCAGTACGAGGAGCGGCCGATCGCGCGCGAGCTGATTCATCAGGGCTATCACTTCGTCTCGGTCGACATTCGCGGCACCGGCGCGTCGTTCGGCGCGGAGTACGGCGACTCGTGGCGCGCGGGGCGCGACCTGGCGGCGGTGGTGGATTGGATCTGCGAGCAGGCCTGGTCGTCGGGCAAGGTCGGGATGGTCGGCATCTCCTACGAGGGGATGATGCAGTTCTTCACCGCCGCGTTCCGCCCCGAAGGGTTGAAGTGCATTGCGCCGCAGTATCCCGGGCTGCCGCAGTGCTACGTCGACGGCGGGCTGGCGATCAGCAGCTTCGCGCGGGTCTGGGAGCGGCTGCACAAGGGGATGTCCGAACACGAGCCGTCCGCGCCGGTGGACGGACCCGACGGCGAGCGCCTGCGCGAGCAGGCGGAATCCGAACGCTCGCCGGACAGCTACCGCTGGGTGGAGACGTTTTCGGAGATGGATCCGCGCGACGTGACGCGGATGTCGTCGTACGACGGGCTGCTGCGCCGCCGCGAGCGCGCCGACCTGGGGCTGGGCGAGGTGGGCAGCGGCTGGGCGGACTCCTGCGACCTACTCAATGCGAGCGGCGTGCCCGTCTATCTCGTCACGGGCTGGTGGGACCTGACCTTCCCCGGCTACCTGATCGATGCGTTCAACCGACTGACTGTGCCCAAGAAGTTGATCGTCGGCCCCTGGAATCACGGGCAAGGCGGCGACCCCGAGCTGCTGCGCTGGTTCGACTACTGGCTCAAGGGCGTGGAGAACGGCGTGGCGGCGGAAGCGCCGGTGCATTACGGCGTCAGCGAGCCGTCGGGCGCGACGGAGTGGAAGGCGGCGCCGCGCCTGCCGCTGCCCGAGGCGCAGTACCGCGCCCGCTGGCTCAACGCTGAGGGCGGGCTGAGCGAGGCGCAGCCGCAGAATAAATCGGCGATGGCCTACGCAGTCGATCACGCGGTCAGCCTCGGCGCGATGGGGCGGCACAGCTACTACGTGGACGACCTCTACATCAACACGATCGATCTGGGCGCCCGCGCCGAGCGCTGCCTCACGTTCACCAGCGAGCCGCTTGATGCGGACCTGGAGATCGTGGGCTGGCCGGCGCTGGAGCTGGAGGTTTCGACCGACTCGGATCGCGGCGCGGTGGTGGCCACGCTGGAGCAGATCGGCGCGGACGGCGGCGCGGCCTACCTCTCGGAGGGTTTCATCAACCTTGAGCACCGGCGCCCGGCGGCGGATCCGGGCGGCCACGAGGGGCCGGTCTGGCACAGCTGGAGCAGGGCCGACCTCGCGCCGGTCGCGCCCGGCGAGGCGATGGATGTGCGGCTCGAGCTGTACCCGATCGCCTGCCGCGTGCGCGCCGGCGAGCGGCTGCGCCTGACGCTGGCCGGAGCGGACGCCGACAACCTGGTGGTGCCCACGATCGGCGACAGCGCGGCGCTGACGTTCACGATCGGCGGCGAGCGCGGCTGCCGGCTGCTGCTGCCAATCGTCAACGCGGCGCTGGCGCCCACCGCGGCCAGCGTGCCGGGGGCGTTCGAGGGCGGCAGCGACGGCTTCGCGTTCCGCCGCGCTGAAGATCCGCCGCTGCGCGGCTAGGGCGTGGGCGCACTTACCTCCACAGTCACTGCTGTAGTTGGCGCTTCGGCGCAGGCGAGGATTCGGGTGAGCTCAGAAGCTCTTGGCACGCTCGGAACTCCCACCCCCCACCTAACCTCCCCTCTAAGAGGAGGGAGGGACCGGAATGGGGAACGGGACCGAGATTAGGCCGCTACCGTATCGGCGCGGGCTGGGCTACACTGAATGCATCATGGCCGCGAAACGATCGAACGGCATCCTGGTCGCTGTAGCTCGGGGCTCGGCGGCGCCGACGGGCGGCTGACGCCCGCCGCGCGGCGTATCGGAGCCCTGCGCCGGTCCTCGAGCCGGCGCTTCCTGTATCTCTCCACCCCGCGCGCAGCAGCGAAATGAGCACCAATGCGACTCTCCGGCGCTGAAATCCTGATGGAATGCCTCCGAGCCGAAGGCGTCGACGTCTTCTTCGGCTACCCCGGCGGCGTCGTCCTGCCGCTTTACCACAAGCTCGGCGACTACCCCGACATCAAGCACGTGCTCGTCCGCCACGAGCAGGCCGCTGCGCACGCCGCCGACGGCTACGCCCGCGTCTCCGGACGCACCGGCGTCTGCCTCGCCACCTCCGGCCCGGGCGCAACCAACCTCGTCACGGGCATCACCACCGCGCAGATGGACTCCATCCCCGTCGTCGCGATCACCGGCAACGTCGCCCGCGATCTGATCGGGCGCGACGGCTTCCAGGAAGCGGACATCACCGGCATCACCTTGCCGATCACCAAGCACAACTACCTGCTGATGCGCGCCAGCGAGATCGCGCAGGCGGTCAAGGAGGCGTTCCACATCGCCTCGACCGGGCGCAAGGGCCCGGTGCTGGTGGACATCCCCAAGGATGTCTTCATCGAGGAAGCGGAGTGGGACGGCTACCCCACCGATGTCAGCCTGCGCGGCTATCCGATTATGGACATCCCGCGCGACGATGAGGTGGCCGTCGCCGCCGACGTGATCAACAGCGCGCAGAAGCCGATCATCATCGCGGGGCACGGCGTGGTGCAGTCGGGCGGCGCGGCCGAGTTGCGCCAGCTGGCGGAGCAGGCCGACATCCCCGTGCTCACGACGCTGCTGGGCATCTCGGGCTTCCCCGACGATCACCCGCTCTCGTTCGGCTTTCTGGGGATGCACGGGCATTTCTACGCGAACATGGCCGCCGATCGCGCCGATGTCGTGATCGGGATCGGGATGCGTTTCGACGACCGCGCGATGGGGCGCTTCAAAGACTTCAACCCCACCGCGCGGATCGTCCACATCGACATCGACCCGGCCGAGATCGGCAAGAACTTCCACACGCACGCGCCGGTCAACGGCGATGTGCGCGAGACGCTGCTGCGCCTGCTGCCGCGAATTCAGCCGGCGAGGCACCCGCAGTGGCGCGCCGAGATCGACGCAATCAAGGCGGACCACCCGACCGACTACATCGAGGAGGGCACCGGCGTGACCGGCCCCTGGCTGGTGCAGGCGCTGGCCGAGGAGACCCAGGGCCAGGCGACGATCGTGACCGGCGTGGGGCAGCATCAGATGTGGGGCGCGCAGTACTACCCCTACACGCGCCCGCGCCAGTGGGTCACCTCGGGCGGGCTGGGCACGATGGGCTACGAGGTGCCGGCGGCGCTGGGCGCGCAGTTCGCGCAGACGGAGCCGGTCTGGTCAATCTGCGGCGACGGCGGCTTCCAGATGACCTCGCAGGAACTCCAGACCGTCCGCGAACACGACCTGCCGGTGCGCTTCGCGATCTTCAACAACCAGTACCTGGGGATGGTGCGCCAGTGGCAGGAGCTCTTCTACGAGCACAACTACCACTCGGTGAACATCAGCCAGCCGGACTTCGTCAAGCTGGC
Organism: Dehalococcoidia bacterium; assembly: GCA_965203165.1. Lineage (GTDB taxonomy): Bacteria > Chloroflexota > Dehalococcoidia > Bin125 > Bin125 > CATQGW01. The sequence goes on along the minus strand of OZ241849.1, from coordinate 1,444,872 downwards.
CGACGCCTACGGCATCCCCGGGCTGCGCGCCTCCAACCGCGCCGAAGCCCGCCAGGTGATCCGCGAGGCCGAGTCGCTCAACGGCCCCGTCGTGATCGACTTCCAGCTCGAACCGGAGGAAAACGTCTGGCCGATGGTGCCCGCCGGCGCGGCGCTCTCCGAAACAATCGAATCAGCCGACGACCTCTAACGCCAGAGGCGGGAACAAGGGAGCACAGCGATGGCCTCGCGCAACACGATCGTCGCCTACGTCGAAGACCGACCCGGCGTCCTCGCGCGCGTCGCGTCGCTCTTCCGACGGCGCGGCTTCAACATCGAAAGCCTCACCGTCGGCCAGTGCGAAGAACCCGGCCTCAGCCGCATGACGATCGTCGTCGACGGCGACGACCACCAGGTCGATCAGGTCTGCCGCCAGCTGTTCAAGCTGATCGACGTGGTCTCCGTCTTCGACATCACCTACGAGCCGATGGTGGACCGCGAGCTGGCGCTGATCAAAGTCTCGGCCTCCAACTTCAACCGCCGTGAGGTGCTCGATGTGGTCGAGATGTTCCGCGCCGATGTGGTCGACGTCCACACCGACTCGCTGATCGTGCAGATCCTCGGCGACGAGGGCAAAGTCAACGCGGCGCTGGGCATGTTCCGCCAGTTCGGCGTGCTCGAAATGGTGCGCACCGGCCGCCTGGCGATGCACCGCGGCGTGGAAACCTCCAAGCCGCCGCCGGTCAGCGACTCGCAGCAGGCGGCGGCGGCCGTCCGCGCGATGCTGGGCCGCCGCCCCGAAGGCGCGCTGCCCTTCGCCAGCGACTAAGCCTCAGCGCCCAAGCACAACGAACCCGCAAGCCCAAAGGAGAGCCCGATGCCCGCCACGATGTACTACGACGACGACGCCGACCTCGACCTGCTCAAGGGCAAGACCATCGGCGTGGTGGGCTTTGGCTCGCAGGGCCACGCCCACGCGCTCAACCTGCACGACAGCGGCATCGAGGTGATCGTCGGCCTGTACCCCGGCTCCCGCTCCTGGAACAAGGTGACCGACTCCGGGCTGCGCGTGGACACCGTCGCCAATGTCGCCGAGGCCGCGGACATCATCATGGTGCTGACCCCGGACCACATTCAGAAGCAGATTTACGACCAGCACATCGCGCCCTCGATGGTCGAGGGCAAGACGCTGATGTTCGCGCACGGCTTCGCGATCCACTACAACCAGGTCGCGCCGCCGCCTGAGGTGGATGTGAGCATGATCGCGCCCAAGGGCCCCGGGCATCTGGTGCGGCGGGTGTTCGAGGAGGGCGGCGGGGTGCCGTCGCTGCTGGCGATCCACCAGGACGCCTCGGAGACGGCCAAGGATGTCGCGCTGGCCTACGCCAAGGGCATCGGCGGCACCCGCGCCGGCGTGCTCGAAACGACCTTCCTCGAAGAGACCGAGACCGACCTCTTCGGCGAGCAGTCCGTGCTCTGCGGCGGCGTGACGGCGCTGATGCAGGCGGCCTTCGAGACGCTGGTCGAGGCGGGCTATCAGCCCGAATCGGCCTACTTCGAGACGATCCACGAGGTCAAGCTGATCGTGGATCTGATCTACGAGGGCGGCTTCGCCAACATGCGCTACTCCGTCTCCGACACCGCCGAATACGGCGACCTCACCCGCGGCCCGCGCATCATCGACGAGTCAGTCAAAGAGCGCATGCGCGACCTGCTGCGCGACATCCAGGACGGCGCATTCGCCCGCGAGTGGATCATGGAGAACCAGACCGGCCGCCCCGGCTTCGACAAGCTCCGCGCCCGCGCCGCCGCCCACCCCAGCGAGGAAGTCGGCGCCGAACTCCGTGGCATGATGGCCTGGCTCAACGAAGAGGCGGGCTAGTGTCCGCCCACCACCGCCCAAATCCGTCATACCCGCGCAAGCAAGCTCCGTCACACCCGCGCGAGCAAGCTCCGTCACGCCCGCGCAAGCAAGCTCCGTCATACCCGCGCGAGTAAGCTCCGTCATACCCGCGCTTGCCGCGGGTATCTCGCCGAGCACAGCGCCCCGAACCGACCTCGGCCGCCGAACAAAGCCGAACAAAGCTGAACAAAACCGAACAAAGCCGAACACCCACACCCGCCCGCCACAGCCCACGCCCTCAAACCCCGCAACCGGAAAAATCTCCGAACACCTACCACCACCTACCAAGACCTACCAAACCTGACCACCCCACCGCACCCTCGACCAGATACGAACCCCACCTCACACCCCCAACCGGCAGAGATCCCCGAACACCTACCACCCGCCTACCACCACCTACCAAGACCTACCAAACCTGACCACCCCACCGCACCCTCGACCAGATACGAACCCCGCCTCACACCCCCCAACCGGCCGAGATCCCCGAACACCTACCACCGCCCCTTCGCAACCCGGAACACACCCCCGAATTACCCGCTCGCACGCCCGTTCCGCTACACTTGCCAGATGCAGGAACCCACGCGAGCGCCGGCGCGCGCACACGCCGCGATCGGCGGGCCGTCGGGACTGGTTCGCGGAGGCCGTGCGGGGCCCCGTGCTGGTCACGGCGAGTTACCCGCGGCGAGCGCGGGTATGACGGAGCTGTTTCGCGCGGGTGTGGTGGATCGGCGGGCAGGCCCTAAGCGCCGGCCGCAGCGCTCGCCGGCACCTGGCGGGCGCTGAGCAGCTCGAGCCACTCGCGCCGCGTGTGATGCCGGAAAGCTTCGCCGAGCACGCTGGCGAGCGCGGCGGCGTTGGCCAGCCGCGACTCCCGGTCGGCGAAGCGCGGATCATCCGTGATGTCCAGCTGAAACTCGGGCAGGTAATCGCCCGTATCGGCCGGGTGGCGCTCGTGGTGATCCCACTGGTGATTGGCCAGCGCAAACTCGCCCAGCGCCGACCGCAGCCGCCGCCAATCGGCCTCGCTCTCCACATCGAGCTGCACCCAGCCGTCGGTCGCTCGATACGCCCGCCGCAGCGGATCCGTCGTCGCCGTCATCGCCGTCGCTCCCTCCGCTCATGCCCGTCTGCGCAGGCTATAGCCTTGTGCTGTCGTCTCGGACGACCTGGGATGAGAGGAGCCTCCGATGCGCGCAGTGGTGATGCGGAATTTCGAGCTGGTCGTCGACGACGTACCGCAGCCGGAACCGGGCGAGGGCGAGGCGCTGGTCAAGACGCTGGCCTGCGGCATCTGCGGCTCCGACCTGCACTTCATCAAGTTCGGGCAGGAGATGGTCAGCGCCTCGCAGGCCGACGGGCGCTCCCGCTTCGCGCCCGACTTGAGCCGCGACATCGTGATGGGCCACGAATTCTGCTGTGAGGTGCTGGCCTACGGCCCGAACACGCCCGAAACGGTTCCCGTCGGCGAGCGCTGCGTCTCGGTGCCCACGCGCGGCGCGTACTCCAACGACTTCCCCGGCGGCTACAGCGAGTACATGGTGCTCGACGCGGCGATGCTGCTGCCCGTGGCCGACTCCCTCGAGACGCGGCACGCCGCCGCCACGGAGCCGATGGCGGTGGGTCTGCACGCCGTGCGGGCCGGCAAATTCAGCGACGAGCCGGCCGTGATCTACGGCTGCGGCCCGGTCGGCCTGGCGACCATCGCCGCGCTCAAGATCGACGGCGTCGGGCCGATCGTGGCCGCCGATTTCTCCAGCCGACGGCGCGAGCTGGCCGGCATCATGGGAGCCGACAGCGTGGTCGACCCCCGCGAACTCTCGCCGGTGACGGCGCTGGAGCGGCTCGGCTCGTTCCCGGAGGCGGTGTTGTTCGACGCGGTAGGCGTGCCCGGCATGCTCGCCCAGCTGGCCCGCGAAGCGCCCGACCGCGGCACCCGAATCGTCGTCGTGGGCGTCTGCATGCAGCCCGACACGATTCAGCCGATGGCGGCGATCGAGAAAGAGCTGAGCTACAAATTCGTGCTCGGCTACACCCCGGAGGAGTTCGAGGAAAGCCTCCACGCGCTGGAGAGCGGCCAAATCGACGCCGGCCCGATGGTCACGGGCGCAGTTGATCTGGAGGGCGTCGCCGGCGCATTCGAAACGCTCGCCGACCCGGAGGACCACTGCAAGATCATGGTCACCCCCCACGAGCAAAACGCGCTCTAGCAGGCGCGCTCCAGGGCCCGTTCGCACTGCCCGCTCCCCAAACTCCGTCACCCCCGCGCCAACGACTCCGTCACCCCCGCGCCAACGACTCCGTCACCCCCGCGCCAACGACTCCGTCATACCCGCGCAGAAAGTTCCGTCATACCCGCGCTTGCCGCGGGTATCTCGCCGCGCACAGCACCCAAGCCCCGTCCGTCTCCCACCCCCACCCACCTGAGAGCGCCGGCGAAGAGCAGGTGCAGACCCGCGCACAACCACCTCCGTCACACCCGCGCAGAATGAGCCCGCCACCCTCGCGCCAACGACTCCGTCACCCCCGCGCCAACGACTCCGTCATACCCGCGCAAGAAAGATCCGTCATACCCGCGCTTGCCGCGGGTATCTCGCTGCGCGCAGCACCCAAGCCCCGTCCGTCTCCCACCCCCACCCAACCTGAGAGCGCCGGCGAAGAGCAGGTGCAGACCCGCGTCCCACCACCTCCGCCACACCCACGCAAGAAAGATCCGTCATACCCGCGCCCCACCACCTCCGTCACCCCCGCGCAGAAAGTTCCGTCATACCCGCGCTTGCCGCGGGTATCTCGCCGCGCACAGCACCCAAGCCCCGTCCGTCTCCCACCCCCACCCACCTGAGAGCGCCGGCGAAGAGCAGGTGCAGACCCGCGCAACCACCTCCGCCACACCCACGTAAGAAAGATCCGTCATACCCGCGCTTGTCGCGGGTATCTCGCTGCGCACAGCACCCAAGCCCCGTCCGTCTCCCACCCCCACCCACCTGAGAGCGCCGGCGAAGAGCAGGTGCAGACCCGCGCACAACCACCTCCGTCACACCCGCGCAGAATGAGCCCGCCATACCCGCGCACAACCACCTCCGTCACACCCACGCAAAAAGATCCGTCATACCCGCGCCAACGACTCCGTCATACCCGCGCTTGCCGCGGGTATCTCGCCGAGTTCTGCACCCAGCCCCGTGCGCGCCTCCGCCGTTCCTGCGCGGACCCCCGCCCAGCACCCAGCCGCCATTCCCTCCGCAAATCGCCTACCATGTCGGGCAGCAAGCAACGCAGACTGGGGTGAGCGCATGACCTACGACACGGTGATTCGCGGCGGGACGATTGTGGACGGTTCGGGAGCGCCGCGCTTTCGCGCGGACCTGGCGGTGCAGGACGGGCGGATCGCCGCGCTTGGCCGCATTCCCGACGCCGGCCGCGAGGAGATCGACGCCGACGGCCTCGTCGTCGCACCCGGCTTCATCGACGGCCACACCCACTTCGACGCGCAGATTTCCTGGGACCCCTACGGCACATCGTCGTCCTACCACGGCGTGACCTCGGTGATCATGGGCAACTGCGGCTTCACGCTCGCGCCCTGCCACCCGGACGACCAGGACCTGCTGATGCGCACGCTGGAGGCGGTGGAGGACATCCCCGCCGATGCGCAGCGCGCCGGCGTCGCCTGGACCTGGGAGACATTCCCCGAATACCTCGACTTCCTCGACCAGACGCCCAAGGGGTTGAACTACGGCGGTTACGTGGGGCACACGGCGCTGCGCACCTACGTGATGCGCGAGCGCGCCTTCACCGAAGCGTCGTCCGACGCCGACCGCGCGGAGATGAAGCGCCTGCTGAGCGAGGCGGTGCAGGCCGGCGCGATGGGCTTCTCCACCACCCGCTCGCCCGCGCACAAAACCTCCGAGGGCGACCCGGTGCCGAGCCGTCTGGCCGACTGGAACGAGGTCTGCGAGCTGGTGATGGAGCTGGGCGCGCTCAACCGCGGGATGGTCGAAATCAGCGGCGAGCCCACGATGGGCCAGGACCCCAACGATCCGAATCACTACGAGAACCGCCTGCGCGATCTGGCGGTCGACTCGGGCCGGCCGATTTTCTTCCCCGCGCTCTCGAGTCGCCGTGCCGCGCCGGACGGCTGGAAGCGCTGGTTCGACAACGCGGCCGAGGCGGCCTCGCGCGGGGCGCGGATGTTCGGCCAGGCGCACTCGCGCCAGCTAGCGACCAACTGGTCCTACCGCACCGAGATGCCGTTCGACCGGCTCTCCGTCTGGCGCGAGCTGCGCAAGCGCCCGCTGGACGAGCAGCTGGCCGCCTTCCGCGACCCCGAAACGCGCGCGCAGCTGGTCCACATCGCCAACACCGAAGAGGAAGACTTCACCAAGGTGATGCCGGCGCAGGCGCGCAAGCCGTCGGACTGGGACTGGGTGTTCATCCTCGATCACGTGGACGGCACGCCCAACCGCTCGCTGGGCGAGCTGGCCCGCGAGCGCGAGGAGGATCCGATCGAGACGATGCTGCAGATCGGCATCGAGCAGAACCTCGAGACGATCTACATGGTGCCGCTGGCCAACGAGTACCAGGACACGGTGCTGGAGATCATGCGCGAGCCGCGCTCGCTGGTGACCTTCAGCGACGGCGGCGCGCACGTCTCGCAGATCATGGACTGCTCGCTGCAAACCCACGTGCTGACCCACTGGGTGCGGAACACCGGCGAGCTGACGCTCGAAGAGGGCGTAAAGCTGCTGACCTGGGACATGGCCACAGCCTGGGAGCTGCCCGAGCGCGGCCTGCTGCGCCGCGGCTACAAGGCGGACATCGTGATCTTCGACCCCGAAACGGTCGCCCCGCTGCGCCCTGAGGTTGTCCACGACCTGCCCGCGCAGCAGCGCCGCCTGCTCCAGAAAGCGACGGGCTACCACTACTCGATCGTCAACGGCGGCGTCACGATGCGCGACGGCGAGCCGACCGGCGTGACCAGCGGCGAAGTGCTGCGCTCGGTCTAGAAGCGCTGCCAAAACCCGCTTGCCGGTCGCAGAGCGCCGGAGCCGGCCGAATGCGGGAGCTGCGCTGCAGGCTGTTGGCCGTCGTTGGACTGGCGGCGCTGCTCGCAGGGCTGGGTTGCGGCGCGTCGGCGAGCGCGGCGGGGCAGCACTCGCTGGAGCTCTCCCGCGACCTCATCGAAAGCCCGACGGCGGCTGTATCGGCCAATGCTGAGCAGGGCGGAGCCGCCGGCGCGCCCAGCCTCTGGGCGCCCGCCGAACTGTGGGAGTTCTGGGCCTTGTTGCTCTCGCTCACGCAGTCCCGTCTGCCGCCGCAGCCGACGCTGTTTTCGGCGAGCACCGCTCCGGCGGGCGCCGTCGGACTCGGTTGGGGGACCGGGCCAGGCGACATCACGAAATGGGAGTACCGCCGGCGGCCGGAAGACGGCATTTGGAGCGACTGGACGGAGCTCGCCGACGCAGCGACCGCGACCTACACCGTGTCCGGCCTCGGTCAAGGAGTGCGCTACAACTTCCAGCTGCGCGCAGTCAATCCGAACGGGCCGGGACCAGCCTCGGCGACGGTCAGCGCCGCCGCGGGCTTGGTTCCGCCTACGCTGAGCGAACCGAGTAAGTCGGACGAGCGCGCAGAGGGCCCGGTGAGCCCACCGACTCTGTATTCCGCAATCAGCTTGACCAGCGAGGCGGCGCACGCAAACACCTACGCTTTCCTGAGAGATATCAACGACCTGAGCAGCGGAGCGACGAGCCTGGCTGAGATGGACACTGCGGAGGCGCTGCTGATCAACACAGGCGGCCGTATCATTGACGACTACGGCGAGATTCTGGATACCGTGGCCGGCGAGCGACTCATGTGGTTCCCGGGCAGACTCGACGGCGCCTGCTGGTACGCCTATCGCGTGGTGGAAGTTCTTCCCGATCCGCCGGCGCCGCCGCGAAAGTTGTTCCGCATCGAGCTCGAGGCGAAGGACCCGTGCGAATTCACTCTCGTGCCCGATCACGCTCGAGACCGGAGCGACCCGCACTACGACGGCTATTACCCCATCTTCACCAGCTTTGGGCGAGGCGCCCTTCCGAGGGATCCGTACCCTGCGCACATTGGGCCGGATGGAATCCGAGGATTTCCGCCCCCGAGACCACAGGGGATGGGCGGGTATCCGGTTGAAAGCGGCCGGACCTACCGCCTCGGGAGCGGCATATCGTGGTCGTCGATCCTGATCGATGTGCCGGAGAAAATGGCGCTCTCGCTCTATGAAGAAGGCGTTAACTACGCCATATACCTTGACGAGGCGAGCGGAGCATACCTGCGCCTGAACCCGTTCACTGGCAAAGACGCGGAGTACTATGCGTGGACGGACGACGGACAGGCGCATCCCCCCGACGACGCCGTCGCCCGGTTTGAAGCGATCATCGCCTCAATCCGCGTGTCGCCGCTGCCCGGCCCGCAGCACCGAGCGGGGACGCCGACGCTGGCGGCGCGCACCGCCGCCTCGGGCTCGGTCGCGCTCAGCTGGAGCCCCGGGCCGGCCGATGCGAGGCGCTGGGAGTATCGGCAGCGACCCGAAGGCGGCGGCTGGAGTGCGTGGATTCGGATCGCCGGTTCCAATGCATTAACCGCCAGTCACACCGTTACGGGTCTCATCCAGGACGCGCGCTACAGCTTTCAGGTGCGCGCGGCGAACGCCCGCGCGAGCGGTCCCGGATCGGCGGCGGCCAGCGCCGTCGCCGGGCTGACTCCGACCGTGGTCAGCGACTTCGAGCCGCTGTTGTACCACAGGCTCCAGTCGGCCGACGGCGCGATGAGGGACAGCCCCTATGCGTTTCTGACAGAGGCCGACGACCTGACCAGCGGGGCGAGGACCTTCGCCGAGACAAGCGGCGCGGTTGCGTTGCTGATCAACACTGAAGGGTACGGGGGACGGGATTACACGGCTGCGCTCGCGACCGTTCAGGTGGGCGATCGGATCAGCTGGAGTCGCGACAACAAAGGTCTCAACTTCGACTGCCGGTATGACTACCGCGTCATCGAGATACTGCCCGATCCGCCGGAGCCGTCGCGCAGGCTGTTCCGCATCGCGCTCGAGGACGAGAGTGTCTGCAACATCTCGGTCGCGCAGCGCAACGATCCGAACTACTTCGATCGGGCGCGCGGGTACGTTGCCGCATTCGAGCTGAAAGATCACATTCCCCGTGTGGGAGCGGACGGCGTTCGCCAGATGTCGTATGAGATCGAAGGCGGCCACACCTACCGCATGGTTGGATTCGCTAAACCGACATCGATCGTGGTCGACGTGCCGGCGGGCATGCGGCTCACCTATCGGGGAGGAATCATGTACACCGACGGCAGATTAACTGAGACGTTCGTCGACGAAATCAGCGGCTGGTCAGTTACGCTCAGCCCGTTCCACGTTTGGGACGCGGACTACTCCGCTCCCACTCCCGACGGAAGGGCGGAAGGACCCGCCGACGTGATCGCACGGTTCGAGACCTTAATCGACTCAATCCGCGTGTCGCCGCTCCCGTGACTCTTCGCGGGGCGCCTTTAGGGCGAGGCGACTTTGCTGAACTGCTTTGAGGGGAGCGTGCCGAGCGGGGGCGCCCAGCCGGGCTCCGGCTGGGGCGGATGAGCGGCCAGCCAATTCTCGTCGATTGCCACGCCCAGACCGGGTGCTTCGGGCAGGGATAGGAAGCCGTCCTGCTGGGTGGGGAACTCGCCGATGCAGGCGTCCTGGAACCAGCCGCGCGATGCGCCCTCGTGAATCATAAAGTTGGGGATCGAGGCGTCCACATGGAGCGCGGCCAGCACATCCATCGGGCCGTGAATGGCGTGCGGCTGCACGCCGACGTACTGGGCCTCGGCCAGCGCCGCGATGCGCTTCATCTGGCCGATCCCGCCGCAGTGGAGCACGTCGGGTTGGATCATCGCCACGATCTGCCGCTGTAGCAGATCGAAGAACGTGAAGGGGCTGTAGATGCGCTCGCCGGTCGCAATCGGGATGTTGGTCCCGCGCGCGACCTGCTCCATCGCGTCGATGTTCTCGAACGGCACCGGCTCCTCGTAGACGAACGGGCGGTACTCCTCGATCGCGTTGCCCACCCGGATCGCTTCGGCCGGCGTCAGGCGGCCATGCACCTCGACCAACAGCTCGACCTCGAAGCCGACGGCGTCGCGCACCGCCGCCAGCGTGTCGATCGCCTTGCGCTCGGCTTCGTAACTGATAAAGAGGCCGCGGTGGTCGAAGGGGTCGCCCTTGAGCGCGGTGAGGCCGGTGGCGACCTGGCTCAGGGCGAACTCGGCGGCGCTCTCCGGCGAGGGGCCGTCCCAGCGGCCGTAGCACCAGATCTTGTCGCGCAGTTTGCCGCCGAGCAGCTCGTAGACCGGCACGCCCAGCGCCTTGCCCTTGATGTCGTAGAGCGCCAGCTCGATGCCGGCGGCTGCGGCGTTCTGAATCGGTCCGCCGCGGGCGAAGTGGCGGTGGCGCATCGTCTGCCACAGCTCCTCGATTCGGAAGGGGTCTTCGCCGACGATCAGCCGGCCGAACTCCTCGACCATCGAGGCGGCGGCCATCGGGCCGCAGGTCGCGTCGCCCCAGCCGACGATGCCCTCATCGGTCTCGACCTTGACGAAGATGTAGTTCCAGGGCGGAAAGTTGAACATCGGGTGAGCGGTGGCGTCGGGCGAGGCGGGGATGGCGCTGACGTTGGTGATTTTCATGGCGCGCGCTTTCGTTAGAGGGGCGTCGTTCGGGCTGTAGGCTAGCGATCTGGCAGCGGTTCGTCGCGGCCCGCATGATGTGGCGAGACCGGACGCGATTGGGCGCAAGCGATGCAGATTCCCCAATTCGGCATCAATCGCCAGGACGCAAGCTCAGTCGCCGCGTTCGCGATTGATGTGGCGCGGATTGAGGCGCTGGGCTGGGACGCCGCCTGGCTGCCCGATTCGCAACTGCGCCGCCGCGATACCTACGTGCTGCTGGCCGCCGCCGCGCAGGCGACCTCGACGATCCGGCTGGGCGTGCTGCTGACCAATCCGGTCACGCGGCATCCCTCAGTCACCGCCTCATCGATCGCGACGATTGACGAGCTCGCGCCGGGCCGCGTCGAGCTGGGCTGGGGCGCGGGCGATACCGCTGTGCGCCTGGCCGGCCTGCGCCCCGCGACGGTCGCGCGGATGGAGGCGGGCATTGGGCTGATGCGTCGGCTGCTCGACGGCGAGGCGGTCGAGGTGGGCGCGGAGCGCCCGGCCGAGTTGCCCTTTCACCGCCCCGTCCCGATCTGGCTCGCGGCCGGCGGACCGCGCACGCTGGAGATGGGCGGACGCGCCGCCGACGGCGTCTTTATCCGCGTAGGGACTCACCCGGCGCTGATCGAGGATGCCGTGTCGCGCATCCGCCGCGGCGCGGAAAGCGCGGGGCGCGCGCCGCAGGATGTGAGGCTGGGCGTCGTTTTCCACACGGTGCTGGTGGACGACCCTGAGGAAGCGCTGACGCTGGGCAAGGCGATGGCGGCGGGCTACTACGAGTACTCGCCGATGCTGTTTGAGCCGCCCGGTCTGGCCTGGAACGGTCCCGATCCCGAAGCGCTCAAGGCCGAGCGCGGCGTTTGGCCCGACTTTCACCACGATCCCGACCTGCTCAAGGCGGGGCGCGCGGTTGACTTTCTCAGCAAGGAGCACGCCGACGCCTTCGCGCTGCGCGGCGGCGTCGACGCGGTCGCCGAGCAACTGCTCGGCATCCTGCGCCGCTGCGCGGACATCGGCATCGAGTTCGAGCATGTGGTGCTGCACCCGATTCCCAACCCGCCCAGCCCCGATTTGGGCGACAATGCGTACACCGAGCGCGTCGCGCGCGAGCTGCTGCCGCGGCTGCGCGCGGAGCTCGCCGCGAGCAGCTGAACGGAGCATGAGATGACCGACCTTTCCCACATCCGCGCGCTGGCCTGGGACATCGGCGGGACGGTGTTCGACTGGCACCACACGATTCGCGACGAGGTGGCGGCGCTGGCCGAAGCGCAGGGCGCGGAGCTCGACGCCGCCGCGTTCACCAACCAGTGGCGCTTCACGATGTTCCGGCGGCTCGCGCTGGTGCGGCGCGGCGATCTGCCCTGGCTCAACGCCGACCAACTGCACCGCCGCGTGCTCGACGAGGTGCTGGAAGATCACCCGCAGCTGACGCTCAACTTCGAGCAGCGGGATGAGTTGAACCAGGTCTGGCATCGGCTCAACGCCTGGCCCGGCGCGGCCGACGCGCTGGAGGCGCTGCGCAGCCGCTACACGGTGACGGTGCTCACGGTGATGTCTTGGGCAATCGCAGTGGACTGCTCAAAGCACAACGGCATCTCCTGGGATGGCATCCTCTCCTGCGAGCTGCTCAATCACTACAAGCCGGAGCGGGAAGCCTACGAAGCCGGCGCGCGCCTGCTCGGCCTGCGCCCCGACCAGGTGATGATGTGCGCCGCGCACAAGGGCGATCTGAAGGCGTCAGCCCAAGCAGGGATGGCGACGGCCTACGTGCCCATCGCCGGCGAGCGCGGCGAAGGCAACGACCCCGACATGTCGCCCGACCCGTCGTTCACCGTCAACGCCGTCGATTTCCCCGACCTGGCGCGCCAACTGCTGGCCTGAGGGCGGGCGAGCCGCGCTTCCCCCACCCTGCCGCACCCACGCGAAGCAGTCCGTTATACCCACGCGAAGTAGCCCGTCATACCCGCGCGAAACAGACCCGCCACACCCGCGCGAAGCAGTCCGTCATACCCGCGCGAAGTAGTCCGTCATACCCGCGCGAAGCAGTCCGTCATACCCGCGCGAAGCAGTCCGTCATACCCGCGCGAAGCAGTCCGTCATACCCACGCGAAGTAGTCAGTCATACCCGCGCGAAACAGATCCGTCATACCCGCGCGAAGCAGTCCGTCATACCCGCGCGAAGCAGTCCGTCATACCCGCGCGAAACAGATCCGTCATACCCGCGCTTGCCGCGGGTATCTCGCCGAGCACAGCACAGAGTCCCGCCGCTCCTCACCCTCGCCTGAGCGGCAGCGGAGCGCCGCCGACTGTACGTGTTGGGGCTGCCGCTGATGTCGTGCGCGTGAGTTTCCTGCCTTGTGCGGGAATGACGCGCGGGGTGCAGGGGCGATGAAGAGGGTTTGGTGCTGGGGACGGCGAGATACCCGCGGCAAGCGCGGGTATGCGGATCTGGGGCGCAGGAATGACGTGAGGCGTGAACAGGTCCTAGGCGATGGAGCCGCCGTCTACCAGGAACTCGGCGCCGGTGCTGAATGAGGACTCGTCGGAGGCCAGGAAGAGGGCGAGGTAGGCGACCTCGGAGGGGTCGGCGGCGCGGGCCAGGGGGACATGACGGAGGAAGCGCTCAGTGTCGGCTTCGAAGCCGGGCACCTGGTGGAGCATCGCCGTGTCGATCGGGCCGGGGTGGATTGAGTTGACCCGGACGCCGTGTTGGCCCCACTCGCGGGCGGCGACTTTGGTCATGCCGCGCACGGCGAACTTACTGGCGGTGTAGGCGATCGAGCCGGGGCCGCCGCGAAAGCCGGCGGTGGAGGAGATGTTGACCACAGAGCCGGAGCGCTGGGCGATCATCTGGGGGCCGACGGCTTTCATGCCGAGCCAGACGCCGATCTGGTTGATCTCGATGACCAGGCGGTAGGTGGCCTGATCCATCTCGGTGATCGGGGCGTTGCGGTAGATGCCGGCGTTGTTGACCAGCACATCGAGCCGGCCGTGATCTTCGACGATGTCGGCGACGAGGGCGTGCCAGGCGTCCTCATCGGTCACGTCGAGGCGGCGGTAGGCGGCGGCGTCGCCGATTGCGGCGGCGGTGCGCGCGCCTTCTTCGTCGAGCACATCGGCGAGGATCACGCGCGCGCCTTCGGCGGCGAAGAGTTCGGCTTCGGCGGCGCCCTGTCCGCGCGCCGCGCCAGTGATCAGCGCCACTTTTCCATCGAGTCGACCGGGCATTGGCTTGCTCCCCGCGTTGCGTCCGAATGGGTTTGGCGCGGAGTCTAGAGCGCCGCGCAGCGGCTTGGGCGGGCGATTATCCTGCCGCCGCAGAGGGCTTGCACAGGGCGCTGAAACGAGAGGGGTGCGCGATGGCGGATCGGCTGGACGGCAAAGTGGCGATCATCACGGGCGGCGCGAGCGGCATCGGCGAGGGCGCGGTGCGGCTCTTCGCCGAAGAGGGAGCGCGGGTGGTCGTGGCGGACATCCAGGACGACCGCGGGCGGGCGCTGGTCGAAGCAATCGGCGGCGACACCTCCTACGTCCACGCCAATGTCGGCCGCGAGACGGAGGTGCGCGGCGCGGTGGAGCACGCGGTGGATCGCTTCGGGCGGCTCGACGCGATCTTCAACAACGCCGGCTTCGGCGGCGTGATGGAGCCAATCGTGGATGTGGACGAGGCGGCCTACGACGAGACGATGGACGGTCTGCTCAAGGGCGTCTTCTTCGGGATCAAGCACGCTGCGCGAGCAATGCAGGCGCAGGGCGGCGGCGGAGCGATCGTCAACACCGCCTCCGTCGCCGGGATCAGCGCCGGCAACGGGCCGTCGGTCTACAGCGTGGCGAAGGGCGCGGTGGTGCATCTGACGCGCGTGGCGGCTTATGAGCTGGGCGAGCACAACATCCGCGTGAACTGCATCTGCCCGGGCGGGATTGCGACGCCGATCTTCGCCAAGTCGATGGGACTGAGCGCGGAGGAGGCCGATCGGACGATCGAGCCGATGGCGGAGGTGCTGGGCCAGGCGCAGCCGATCGCCCGCTCGGGGCGGCCCGCCGACATCGCGCATGCGGCGCTCTGGCTGTGCAGCGACGACGCGTCGTTCGTGACGGGGCATCCGCTGGTGGTGGACGGCGGGCTGACGCTGGGCCGCCAGCAAACGGGCGAGACGGGGGAGGCGATCCGCGACATGTTCCGCGCGATCGGCCTCGATCTGCCGGAGGCGTAGCGGGCGCGTCCGCCGCCAGCCGCTGGAGCCGCGATATCGTGGCGGGCAAGGGGGATCGCGCGATGGATGCCAAGGAGCGGGCCGAGCTCGAGGAGTTGTTCTGGCAGGGCTGCGTGACGACGCGGATGGTGTCGGCGCTCTCCGGGATTTCGCGCGCGCGGTTGGGGCGCTGGGATCGGGCGGGGGTGCTGGAGGCGTCCTACCCGTCGAGCCGGCCGGGGCAGTCGCGCATCTACACCTGGCTGGAGTGCTGCAAGGCGCGGGCGGCGGCGAAGCTGCTGGCGCGCGGGCTGCCGCTGCGCGAGGTCAAGCGCGCGCTCGACCGGATCGACGCCGAAACGCCGCAGTGGGAGCGGGCGCTGGTGCAGCCGATTCGGGGCAGGCGGCTGGTGCCGGGCGAAGGCGCGGCGGGGTCGGAGGCGATCACCGCGCTGCGAATGCGGGCGGCCGATTGCAGCGCCGGCGATGAGCTGAAGCTGATCGCCGATGTGCTGGGCGAGCTGCTGGCCGAGGGCCCGCTGGGCGAGCTGTCGCGCTACAGCGATTACGTCACCATCCACCCGCTGTGGTTGACCAACTATCCGGTGCTCACGGGCACGCGGCTGGAGACGGCGCTTGTGGCGGTGATGTGCGGCAAGGGGTTTCGGTCGGTCCGCGAGGTCGCAGATGAATATGGGCTGAGTGTTGAGCAGGTGGAGCGGGCGGTCGAGTTCGAGAAAGCGCTCGCCGCCTAGCCGCGGGCCCCGTGCGCTGCCTACTCGACGAGAACATGTCGCCTGAAGTCGCGGCGGCGCTGACCGAGATGGGCCATCCGACGCTGCATGTCGGAGATCTGGAGATGCTGTCGAGCGGCGACGGGCTAGTGTTGGCGGCGGCGGGAGGGTTCGACGCGCTGATCACGCTCGACCTGTTTCAGCAGCCCAACATCTGGCTCGTAGCGCAGCAGGCGATGTTGAGCGACGTCAGAATTATTCGCCTGAGGTTCTCCGCCAGCGAAGAGGACGACGTCCCGGCGCAGTTGCGGGCACTGCGGCGCTGCTGGCCGAAGATCGTGGCGCGGATGGGTCCGGAAGGCGACGCGCGGCTGGCCGTGATCTCGCAGGAGGGTCGGCGGGTGCGTTTCAGGAGCGCAGCGCAGATTCGCGCGATGCGCGGGCCGGAGCGGCGCTGATGCGAATCGGGCAGCGCGTGATCTTCTACGGCTGGATCGTCGTCGCCGCGGCGTTTACGGCGCAGTTTGTGGCGGTGGGGGTGCAGACCTCGGTGTCGGCCGTCTTCGCGCCGCAGATGATCGACGAGTTCGGCTGGTCGCGCACCGCCTTCTTCTTCGCCGACACGATCGGGCAGGTGATCCTGATGATCGTCGGCCTGATACTGGGGCCGCGTGTGGACCGCTTCGGCTCGCGCCCGGTCATGCTGCTCGGCGTGGCGATCTGCGTCCCGGCGCTGATCTACATGAGCCAGGTCGATTCCTACTGGGAGTACTTCGTCACGCGCAGCGTGTTCGTGATCACCGGCGCGTCGATGGCGGGCTTTCTGGTCGCCTCGGTGACGGTCTCAAAGTGGTTCGTGACCAAGCGCGGGCAGGCGCTGGGCTGGACCGCGATGGGCGTCTCGATGGCGGGGATCGTCTGGCCGACGCTGACCGAGTGGGCGCTAATCGAACCGCTGGGCTGGCGCGCGGCGTGGGTCGTGCTGGGGATCATCGCGCTGGCGGTGCTGGTGCCGGTCTCGCTGCTGATGCGGCGGCGGCCGGAGGACTACGGGATGCAGCCGGACGGGGGCGAGACGCGGATTTCGGCGGCGCAGCGGCGGGCGGCGGCGCAAGATTTCGCCACCTCGCTGACGCGGCGGGAGGCGGTGCGCAGCTCGGCGTTCTACCTGATCGTGCTGATCTTCGGCGTGTCGGTGGTGGGGATTTTCGCGATTCTGCTGCATGGCGTGCTGTTCCTGGGCGAGCACGATTTCAGCGCTGGGCTGGCGGTGATTCTGGTCGCCGTGATGTCGATCCTGTCGGGGGTGACCAAGCCGCCCTGGGGCTGGGCGCTGGATCGGTTCGATTCACGGCTGGTGGGCTCGATCAGCTTTGCGATCGCGGCGGCCGGGTTCGTGCTGGTGGTGCTGGCGGCGGACACCGGGTCGGCCTGGCTGGTGGGCGGCGCGTTCGTGGTGATGGGGATCGGGATCGGCGGCAACATCCCGATCCAGGAGATGATCTGGGCGGAGTACTTCGGGCGGCGGCACCTGGGCGCGGTGCGCAGCCTGGGCTTTCCGGTGGCGATGGGCATCTCCGCGTCGACGCCGGTGGGGGTCGCGCTCTACGCGGACCTGGTCGGCTCCTACGACGGCGCGTTCTACACCTGCGCGGGCTTGTGGGCGCTGTCGTCGGTGCTGTGTCTGCTGCTGCGGCTGCCACAAAAGCGGCGTCGGCTGGCCGGCTGGCTGGCGGCGCACTTCTCGGATGTGCTGGATTCGTCCGGCGGCGTGGCGCACCAGGAAGAACAGAAGCGGGGCGCCTGAGCGCCCCGCTTCCATTGGTCCGACTTGGCCCCGCTGTGCGTCAGCGCGAGACGGGGATTTGGACGACCGTGCTGCTCAGCCAGCGGTTGTGGTTCGGGCGCGGCTCGGGGAAGTAGCGGGCCGGCGGCAGGAACATCGGCGTGCCGCCGGTGTTGTAGTCGCCGACGGGATCGTCCACCCCATCAACGTAGAGGCTGAACTCGATTCGGCCGCGGCCGGGGCCGTCGGCGTCGGAGACGCGGGCGATGACGCGCACCATGACGCCGTCGCCGAGGTCGATGAGCGAGCTGCGCAGCCAGCGGTTGTGAGAGATGGTGGTGGGCCAGTAGCGGGCGCTGGGAGTGACGGGGTCGCCGTCGGCCAGGCTGGCGGCGAACTCAACGCGGCCGCGGCCGGTGCCGTCGCTGGGAGAGACGCGGGCGCGGACGCGGACGCCGACGGTTTCGGTCTCTTCCTCGATCTCCTCCGGCTCCTCAACCTCGACGATGGTGAAGTCGCTCAGCTGAAGCTGGCGCAGCCGCCCGGCTTCGGTCGTTTGGGCCGCAGTCTCGCGGATTTCGTCGCCGTCGGTGATGCGGACCGTGACGCTGCTGTGCTCGACGGGGACCTGTAGGGACCACTGGCCGCCAGCAATGCGGGTCTTGACGATCTCATCGCCATCGGCGTCAATGGCGGCAATGTCGGCGCCGCTGACGCTGTCGAAGTTGATGCCCCAGAACCAGGTGGGCGGGGGCGGAGGCGGGCCGCCCTGCGCGTTGGCCTGGGGGGCGAGGGCAACGGCGAGCAGGAGGGCTGCCAAGAAGGCGGACAGGCCCGCCCACAGGCCGGCTCGGTTGATGACTCGCTCACGCATGCTGGGGCTCCTTACGCTGCCGAACTGATCTGCGTCGCTCACACATTACGACGTTATGACAGTTGGCGGGTGAAATTCTGTGGATAACGGTGTGGCTTTACAAAGAGAGCCAACGAGAGGCGACCGCGACGGCGCGCTGGGCGGCTAGCGGGCGACGAAGCCGCCGTCGATCACCAGCTCGGCTCCCGTGACATACGAAGCCTCGTCGGAGGCCAGGAAGAGCACGCCCCAGGCGACCTCGTCGACCTCTCCGGTGCGGCGCAGCGGGACGGCGCGTTCGAGCCGCGCGCGCGCCTCGTCCGTCATCCCGGCGCTGCTGCGCATCGGCGGCATGAAGCCGGGATGCACCGAGTTGACCCGGATCCCCTCGGGGCCGAGCCGCACCGCCATCGCCTTGCTGAAGTTGCGCACGGCGGCCTTCGAGGCGTGATAGGCGGGGTGGCCGGCGTCGCTGCCGACCAGCCCGTAGATCGAGGAGATGTTGACGATCGAGCCGCCGTTGCCGGCGCGGCGCATCGCTTCGGCGGCGTGCTTGACGCCGAGGAAGACGCCGGTCGCGTTGACCTCCATGATCCGCCGCCAACCCTCGCTGCTGGTCGGATCGGGCTGCGAGGTGCTGCTCAGCCCGGCGTTGTTGACGAGGATGTCCAGCCGCCCGCGGCTGTCCACAACATGCGCGATCAGCGCCTCCCAATCGGCCTCGCCGGTCACGTCGGTGTGGACGTAGTCGGCCTCGCCCCCGGCGGCGCGGATCGCGTCGCGCACGGCGATCCCGTCGTCGTCCACGACATCGGCGATGGTCACGGCCGCGCCCTCGCGGGCGAACAGCCGCGCCTCGGCGGCGCCCATCCCGGCCGCGCCGCCGGTGATGATCGCGGCCTTGCCCTCAAGTCGACCGGGCATCGCGCCCTCCGTCCCTTGCGCCGCGCTGCTTGGGCTAGTTGGCCGCGGCGGTGGGCGCGGGCGGCAGGTGGTAGATGCGCTCCGCCGTCGTGCGCAGCACCTTCTCGCGGACGCCCGCGTCGAGGTCCGTCAGCACCTCGGTGACATGCTCCTGCGCGCGCGGGTAGAGGCAGGTCGGGTGCGGGAAATCGGTCTCGAACATCACGTTGTCCTCGCCGATCGCCTGGATCGTCGCGCGCGGGCCGAAATCCTCGAACCAGAACGAGGCGAAAATCTGCCGCCGGAAGTACTCCGAGGGCTTCATCGAGAGCCCCTCGCGCTCGGTCGGCACCGTCTCCTCGAACTGGTAGTCCATCGCCTCCAGCAGGAAGGGCACCCAGCCGATGCCGCTCTCGACCGAGACGAAGTTGAGCGAGGGGTAGCGCTCGCAGAGGCCGGAGAAGATCAGGTTGATGATCACCTTGAAGTTGGTGATGAAGAGGCAGACGGAGCCCATCGCCAGCCGCCGCTGCGGGCCGTAGCCTTCCCAGATCAGCTTGTCCGCCACCCCCGCGCCCGCGCCGATGTGGAAGTTGACCGGCATGTCCAGCGCGGCGCAGGTGTCCCAGAACGGATCCCAGGCCGGGTCGTTGAGGTAGGGCAGGCCGAACGCCTCGGGCGTGTCGCACATCGTGATCCCGGTCAGCCCCATGTCGTGGATGCGCCCCAACTCCTTCACCGCGGCGGGGATGTCCCAGAACGGCACCAGCCCCTGCGGGAAGAGCCGCCCCTTGCCCTCTTCCTGGAATTCGGCCACGGCGTCGTTGTAGGTGGTGCAGCAGACATTGCGCAGTTCGGCGTCTTCGATGCGGATGAAGTTCTGGCTGCCGAAGCCGGCCACGTTGGGGTAGACGATCTGCTGCGCGATGCCCAGGTCGTCGAGCAGCTTGAGCCGCGCCTTGGGTTCGGTCGCGGCCTTGCTCATCTCCTCAAAGGAGCCCAGCGAGATCGTGCCGTACTGCTTGCGCCCGTCCTCCCGCACCACGGTGAAGCCGGGCGGCCCGAAGTCGATGTCGTCGAGCACCTGCCAGCGCTGCTCGCCGGCATCGTTGAGCACGATGTGCGGCACCTTGTCCTTGTATTTGGCCGGCGCGCGCGAGGTCCAAAGGTCGGGCGGCTCGGTGTAGTGCGAGTCGATGTCGATGACGGGAATGCCGTGAACGGTGAGAGACATAGGACGCTCCAATTCGGTCTACGGCGCAATGGTAGCCGCTCGCGCCCACTCGTCGCGGGTATGACGGATCTCGGCCAGGCGGCGCGCGGGCAGGCGATGGGGTAGACTGAGTCGCACTCACATGGCGACAGGAGGCCACACCAATGAGCAACGAGCGAAACTACTGGCAGCGGATGCGCCGATCGCGCATGAGCAGGCGCGCCCTGCTGCGCGCCTCCGGGCGCGCTGGCGTCGGCGCCGCCGGCCTGGCACTGGTCGGCTGCGGCGACGATGACGACGACGACGCCCAGCCCGCCGCCGCGCAGACCACGCCCACACAGCAACAGCAGCAGGACCAGCCCGCCCAGCAGCCGCAGCAGCAGGACCAACAGCAACAGTCGGCCGACCAGCGCGCGCAGCAGGCCGACCAGCAGGAAACCCCGCAAGAGCAGCAGCAGGACCAGCCCGCCCCGGCCGTCAGCGGCGGCCGCACCTACGGCGGCACCCTCCGCTTCTCCACCCCCGCCGCCACCCACGACTTCTTCGACCCCCACCGCGGCGTCTTCGGGCCCACCCAGTACTGGATGGGCTTCTACATGAACTACATGATCCGCTGGGCCAACAAGGAAGCCGGGATCATGGAGGCCGACATCACCTCCCTGCCCGAGCAGCCCGACGGCGAGACCTACATCTTCAACGTCGACCAGGGCGCCCGCTTCTGGGACCAGTACCCCACCGAAGGCGGACGCGACGTGACCGCGTCGGACATCGTGATCAACTTCGACCGCCAGATCGCGGCGCTGGACGCCGACGGCAACCCCGACGCCCGCTTCCGCGGGCAGGACGCCTTCCGCAAAACCTCGTCTTACGAGGCGACCGACGAGCAGACGTTCATCGCCAAGACCGCCGGCGCCGACGCCACCTACCTCGGCGGCACCATCCTGCGGCCCTTCTCCTGGCTCACCTCGCCCGAGGCGATTCAGGAGTTCGGCTCGCGCTGGCGCGACGAGACGGCGAATGTCGAGCTGTCCTCGGGCACCGGGCCGTTCATTCCGCAGACCTACGACCCCGACATCGGCATCTTCCTGGAGCGCAACAACAACTACTGGAAGAACGGCCCCGACGGGCAGCAGCTCCCCTATCCCGACGCAGTCGAGTTCGTCAACCTGACCGACGCCACCGCGGTCGACGCCGCCTACCGCGCCAAGGGCATCGACATCGGCGGCTTCCCGCTCTCCTCCGTGCAGGTCGAAGAGCTGACCGGCGACTTCCCCGACCACGAGACGGCGGAGGGCGCGTTCGGCTTCACGATCGTCACCGTGATGGGCACTTACGAGCCGGGCTGGGAAGGCTCCGACGGCCTGGGCAACCCCTACCTCGACCGCCGCTTCGCCTACGCGATGCACGTCGCCGTGGACCGCGACCTGCTGATCGACGCCGTCTACCTCGGCGCGGCCAAGCCCTCCGCCACGCACTTCTGCCCCTGGTTCAGCACCTACTGGACCGTCCCGGCCGACGAGCTGCGTACCATCCCGGGCTACCGCATCGACCGCGACGCCGACATCCAGCTCTGCCGCGAACTGATCGCCGCCTCCGGTTTCGACACCAGCCGCACCGTCACGATCTACATCCCCGACCTCTGGGAGCAGACCTACCCAGGCATCTCCGAGACCACGCGGAACATGTACAACGACGCGCTGGGCTTCAACGTCGAGCTGGACATCCAGCCCTACACGGTCATGCAGGACCGCTACGACAACCAGACCTTCCCCGGCCGCGCGCCGACCTGGACCAACCCGCCGGCCGACCTCGACCCGACGGCCCAGTTCACGCTCTCGCTCAAAGTCGGCGGCGCCTCCAACCTGACCCAGTACCAGTACCAGCCCGTCGAGGACATCGTCGACGCGATGGTCACCACGCTGGACACCGAGCAGCGCCGCGACATGGCGCTGCAGGTGCAGCGAATCGGCCTGGGCGTCGACGAGCAGCACGGGCTGGACGGCATCTTCGGCTGGTTCGGCGTGATGAACGGCGTCGCCCCGCAGATCTGGTGGCCGTACGTGAACCGCGACGACAACACGTGGCAGTTCGCGCACGACTCGCACAACCACGACGACACCTGGCTGAACACCGAGCACCCGGAATTCCCGGCCTAGCGCAGTGCGGCGCGGCGGTTCCCCACGGGGCCGCCGCGCCGCGTTGAGCGACACCCTCCAGCCGCCGATCGGTTCATCGCCCAGCGGGGTAAGAGCGCGAGATGCAGAAATATCTGATCAACCGCTTCCTGCTCGTGATCCCCACGCTGTGGCTGGTGATCTCGATCCTCTTCATCGCGCTCAACCTGCTGCCCGGCGATTACGTCACGATCAAGCTCTCCAACCTCGAGGCCAGCGGCGCCACCACCCAGCCGTTTGACATCGTCGGCGAGCTGGAGGCCGAGCGCACTCTGCACCGCATCGTGGGCGGCGACACGCTCGAATCCGTCGCGCTGCAGTACGGCGTCGGCGTCCAGGAAATCCTCGCCAACAACCGCAACCTCGACGCTGGCGACGAGCTGCGGCCCGGCTCCTCGCTGATCGTGATTGAGGGGCAGCTGCTCTCCGTGATCTCCCGCCGCCAGCGTCTCGCCCTGCCTGAAAACACCGCCGACGGCGTGGCCCTGCTGATCGAGCGCAACCCGCAGATCGACTTCCCCACCTTCGCCGGCGAACCCTACGCGCCCGCCGGCGAGACGCTCATCCTGCGCGCCAGCACCACCATCCGCGAACTCGCCGAAGTCAACCGCGTCACCCCGCAGGACTACCTCAACGTCAACCTCGAGGGCACCGAGTCCAACGAGGACGGCTCGCTCACCGCCGACACGCCGCTGCTGCCCGGCGCGACGATCATCGCGCCCACCCGCGAAATCACCGAGGCCAGCATCAAAAACCAGCTCGGCATCGACAAGCCGCTCGGCGTGCAGTACTACGAGTTCCTCTGGGACACGATCCGGCTCAGGTTCCGCCCCTCGTTCCAGACCAACGAACCCTCCATGGACATCTTCCTGCGCGCGCTGCCGCGCTCGCTGCACCTCAACATCTACGCCCTGATCGTCGCCGTGCTCGTCGCGCTGCCCGTCGGCATCCTCTCCGCGATGCGCCAGGACAAGCCGATCGACTACTTCCTGCGCGGCTTCGCGATCCTCGCCCTCGCCGCGCCCCCCTTCTGGATCGCCACGATGCTCATCTTCGTCGTCTCGCCCGGCGGCATCTTCGACGGCGGCGTCTGGTCGATCCCGCTCACCGAGCAGGACGCCCGCAGCATCTTCAGCTCCGTCAGCGGCTTCTTCGCCCTCTACACGATCCCCGCCGTCGCCGGCGGCATCGCCGCGGGCGCCAGCCTGATGCGCATCACCCGCTCCGAACTGCTCGAAGTGCTGCGCCAGGACTACGTCCGCACCGCCTGGTCCAAGGGCCTGCGCGAGCGCGCCGTAATCCGACGCCACGCGCTGCGCAACGCGATGGTGCCCGTGCTCAGCGTCTTCGGACTGCTCGTCGCCGCGCTCGTCGGCGGCAACATCATCCTCGAAGTGCTCTTCGCCATCCCCGGCATCGGCCTGCTGCTGCTCCAACGCATCTACCAGGCCGACATCCCCGTGATCCAGACGATGTTCTTCTTCCTCGCGCTGTTCGTGATCATCGTCAACATCCTGATCGACATCAGCTACGCGCTGATCGACCCGCGCATCCGCTACAACTGATGGCCCCAACGCCCGGCCCGAGGACCACGCATGAGTGAGCAGCCAGCCAGCGCCGAATCGGTCGAGCAGTTCGCTTCCGCCCAAGGCCTGCGCGTGGGCGGCGCCGGCCGCGGCCGCCGCGCCGTACGCGCCCTCATCCACTTCATCAACGCCAAACGGCTCGGCGCGTTCGGACTCTTCCTCGTCGTCCTCTGGAGCGTGATCGCCGTGGGCACCGTGGGCGACGGCGGCGGCTGGCTGGGACTCGGCCGCTACGACTCCCGCGATGTCTTCGAGATCGCCTCCGTGCCCTACGCCGACGACAAGCTCGCCAACGCGCTCGACGGGCTGGATGCGGACCTCTCCGCCGCGCAGCAGCGCGAAATCGTCTCCGACCAGCAAATCTTCGGCGCGCCGGCGATCGACAACGATGTCGCGGGCGAGATGGTCGAATACGCGCTCGGCCTGGTCGACGACGGCATCCTGCTCGACACCCTGATCGACGCCGAACAGATCGAGCTCGCGGACGGCAAATCACGGACGTCGACTCCCTGCTCGCGACCGGCACCGACAACCCGCTGATCACCGCCTCGCTGCTCGAACCGTCGGGCAAGCACTGGTTCGGCACCGACCGCGCCGGCCACGACCTCTACGCCCGCGTCACCGAAGGCGCGCGCCTCTCCCTCTACATCGGCTTCTTCGCCACCCTGATCGGCGTCGCCGCCGGCACCGTAATCGGGCTGCTCGCCGGCTCGCTCGGCGGCTGGGTGGACCTCGCCGTCAACCGCATCATGGACGCCATCCAGGCCTTCCCGCCGATCGTCTTCCTCCTCCTGATCGCCTCCGTGACCGACCCCACCGCGCTCTGGGTCACCCTCTCGCTGGCCGTGCTCGGCGTCGCCCCAACCAACCGCATTGTGCGCGGCAGCGTCATCCAAATCCGCGAGATGCCCTACGTCGAGGCCGCCCGCACCATCGGCGCGACCGCCGGGCGCATCATGGGCTTCCACATCCTGCCCAACATCGTCGCCCCGCTGATCGTCATCTTCAGCATCACCATCGGCGCATTCATCCTCGCCGAGGCCGCGCTCAGCTTCCTCGGCCTGGGCACCCTCGACGTCTCCTGGGGCAAGATGATCAACGACGGCCGCCAGTTCATCGTCTACTCCCCCTGGACCTCGCTCTGGGCCGGCCTCGCCCTCACCTCCCTGGTCTTCGGCTTCAACGTGCTCGGCGACGCCCTCCGCGACGTCCTCGACCCCCGCCTGCGCGGCTCCCGCTAATCCACCACCGCCACCGGCGCTTGACAAATTCGCTACCTTTACCGCATTCCCGTCGCGGCGGCCAATCGCCGCGTCGGACGAACGGATGCGGAGAGCACAATGACCAACGAACGCAACTACTGGCAGCGCATGCGCCGCACCCGCATGAGCAGGCGCGCCCTGCTCCGAGCCTCCGGACGCGCCGGCGTCGGCGCCGCCGGCCTCGCCCTCGTCGGCTGCGGCGACGATGACGACGACGACCAGTCCACCGCGCAGAGCACGACCACCCAACAGCAGCAGGGCGCGCCCGCGCAGCAGCCCGACCAGCAGCAGCAAGCCCAAACCGCCGCCGACCGCCAGGCGCAGGCCGCCGACCGCCAGGAGTCGGACACCGTCGACCAACCCGCCGCCGAGCAGGCCAACATCACCCGCGGCGGCACGCTGCGCTTCTCCACGCCCGCCGCGACCCACGACTACTTCGATCCGCACCGCGCCGTCTTCGGCCCCACCCAATTCTGGATGGGCTTCTACATGAACTACCTGATCCGCTGGCGCAACAAGGAGCAGGGCATTCTCGAGAGCGACATCGCCTCGCTGCCCGAAGTCCCCGACGAGGAAACCTACGTCTTCTCGATCGACCGCGGCGCGCGCTTCTGGGACCAGTACCCGACCGAGGGCGGGCGCGTCGTCACCGCGCGCGACATCGAAGCCAACTTCCAGCGCCAGATCGACGCAGTCGACGCCTCCGGCGCGCAGGACGGCACGTTCCTCGGCTCGTCGGCGTTCCAGAAAACAGCCTCAATGGAGACGCCCGACGATCTGACCTTCATCGCCAAATCCGACGGCATCGACGCGACCTGGCTGAGCGTGCCGCTGCGCCCCTTCGCCTGGATCACCTCGCCCGAGGCGATCGACGAGTTCGGCGACCGCTGGCGCGACGAAGCGACCAATGTCGAGCTCTCCTCCGGCACCGGGCCCTACATCCCCCTGACCTACGACCCCGACATCGGCATCGATATGGAGCGCAACCCCAACTACTGGAAGATGGGCGTCGACGGCCAGCCGTTGCCCTACATGGACACCGTCGAGATGCAGAACCTCGTCGACACCACGGCGGTCGAAGCCGCCTACCGCGGCAAGGAAATCGATGTCGGCGGCTTCCCCCTCACGACGGTGCAGGCCGCGGCCATCGGCAGCGACTTCCCCGACCACCCGCAGGGCGAGGTCGCGTTCGGCTTCACGATCATCACCGGCATCTTCAACTACAACCCGGACTGGCCGGGCGAAGACGGTCTCGGCAACCCCTTCCTCGACCGCCGCTTCTGCTACGCGCTGCACCTCGCCGTCGACCGCTACCTGATGATCGACGCCGTCTACCTCGGCTCCGGCAAGCCCAGCGGCCAGGAGCACACCCCCTGGTACAACACCTACTGGGCGATCCCCGAGGAGGAGCTGCTGGCCACGCCGGGCTACCGCCCCGACCGCGAGGCGGACATCGCCGACGCCCGCGCCGCGCTCGATGCGTCCGCCTACGACAAGGACCGCCCCCTGCTGCTCTACGCGCCCGACATCTGGGAGCAGACCTACCCCGGCATCCTCGAAACCGAGCGGGCGATGTTCGAGGAAGCGCTCGGCATCGACGTCTCGTTCAACATCCAGCCCTACACCGTGCTCCTCCAGCGCTGGGTCTCGAAGACCTACCCCGGCGGCGGGCCGCAGTGGACCAACCCGCCCGACGACCTCGACCCCACCACCTCCTACCTGCAAAACCTCACGCCCGGCGGCGCGACCAACAACCTCTCCTACAACTTCGCGCCGATGACCGAGATCGCCACCAAGATGCGCACCACGCTGGATCGCGAGCAGCGCCGCGATATGTCGCACGAGGCGCAGCGCATCCTGCTCGGCAACCACCCCGAGCACGGCGTCGAAGGCCTCGGCTTCGCGCCCGCAGTGATGAACGGCATCTCGCCCGAAGTCTGGTGGCCCTACGTCCAGCGCCCCGACGACACCCTCCAGTTCGCCCACGCCTCCCACCGCTGGGACGAGGGCTGGATCGACGTCAACCACCCCGATTACCCGGCCTAGGCCGCCGCATCCCAAGATCCGTCATACCCGCACTTGAGATCCGTCATACCCGCGCGAGCAAGATCCGTCATACCCGCGCTTATCGCGGGTATCTCGCCGTGCTGCGCACCAAGCTCCGGTCCCGCCTCCGTCTGCCCGCGCACTCCCCCTCTCCCGCCATACCCGCGCGAGCAAGATCCGTCATACCCGCGCTTGCCGCGGGTATCTCGCCGCGCTGCGCACCAAGCCCCGTTCCCGCCTCCGCCTGCCCGCGCACTCCCCCTCTCCCGCCATACCCGCGCGAGCAAGATCCGTCATACCCGCACGAAAAGGTCCGTCATACCCGCGCTTGCCGCGGGTATCTCGCCGTGCTGCGCACCAAGCCCCGTTCCCGCCTCCGCCTGCCCGCGCACTCCCCCTCTCCCGCCATACCCGCGCGAGCAAGGTCCGTCATACCTGCGCTTGCCGCGGGTATCTCGCCGTGCTGCGCACCAAGCCCCGTTCCCGCCTCCGTCTGCCCGCGCACTCCCCCCTCCGTCATTCCTGCGCAGGCAGGAATGTGGAGTCAGCTTGCAAATGCAACAGTTGGTTGTGCAGCACTTCGGCGGGGGTCTGGTAGTCGAGGCACTTGCGGGGGGTGTTGTTGGCGGCGCGGATGACGGCGTGGAGCGCGGCGGCGGAGAGCGCGTTGAGGTCGGTGTTGCGGTGCAGGCGGCGGCGCAGCCGGCCGATCGCGTTTTCGACGCCGCCCTTCTGCCAGGGCGAATGCGGGTCGCAGAAGAACGTCTCGACGCCGAGGTCGTGGAGCCGGTGATGGCGGACGAACTCGGAGCCGTTGTCGAAGGTCGCGCTGCGCCGGAGGGCCGGCGGGAGGCGCCGGAACAGCCCGCGCAGGACGCGGCTGAGCGGCTCGGCGGCCTTGCTCGGCAGAGCCGCGGCGAGCAGCGCGCGGGAGCGGCGTTCCTGCAGCACGAGCAGCGGCGGGCGCCCCTGGCCGAAGCTCATCAGGTCCACCTCCCAGTGGCCGTAGACCAGGCGCGCGTCGGCCTCGGGCGGGCGCTCGCTGAGCGGGCGGCGCTCCTGCAGGTAATCGGTCGAGCCGCGCGCGCCGCGCGCGCGGCTGTAACCGCGCTTGACCCGCCCGCGGGGCAGATAGCGGGCGAAGCGGTAGTCCTTGGTGCGGGCGATCTGGGCGTGGATGAAGCGGTAGATGCTCTCGGGCGAGATCACGTGCCGCCCGGCTTCGCGCTTGAGCCGTCCGGCGACCTGCTGGGGCGAGAGGCCGGCGGCGAGCATGTTCAGCACCTGCTCGCGCAGTTCGGCGTCGCGCTCCAGCCGCAAGCCGCGGAAACGCCGGGCGCGCGTTTGTTGCTGGGCGTAGTCCGGGTCGTAGCCGCCGTCGGCGCGCGCGTTGCGCTTCAACTCTCGAGTAATCGTCGATGGCGCGCGATCCAGAGTTGCCGCGATTTGCCGCGCGGAGCGGCCCTCGGCGTGTAGTCGGGCCAGCCGCCAGCGCTCCTCGCGGCTGAGCTGCGTGTGCGTTCGGGCCATCGCTCCACCTCCAACATCCGTTGCACCCCAAGCGCCAACTTAGCGAACCCACGCCGGGTGCGCAGCCGCGCTGGCCTCGAACGCCCAGGCAGCCGCCGTTAGTCTGCGGCTCATATGCCGCCCTTTCCGACCGACCTTGACTGGAACGAGGCCGTGCAGGAGAAGCTGTGGGCGCACGGCCTGCGACCCGAGCAGGCGCGCGAGGTCCTCTATGGCGCGCCGAAACTCTTTCACCAGAAGTCGGCTTGGGAGGTGCGGGACGACGGCTCACTTCGAGAGCGGCCGCCCCGTATCTTGTTGGTCGGACCGGACCGGACGAACCAGCTGCTCACGTTCATTCTCGAATACCCTGACGAAGACGGGTACTCTCACATCGTGACCGGGTGGCCTGCCGATGACGATGAAGTCTCCAAGTACCGCCAGCCCGGAGGAAGCCGACGATGACCACCGCCAACTCCGACCCCTACGCCAAAACCGACGCCGAGCGCGAAGCCTTCGGCAGCATCCTGGAGCTGGAAGAAATCGAGTTCGAAGCGCCCGACAAGATCGGTGGCAGAATCGGCGTCTCCTTCACATCCGATGAACTGGACGGCCTCTTCGCCGCCGCGAAGCTCGCGCAAGAGGATGAGATCAGTTTCATTCGGCGGGCCGCGCTTGCCCGGATCGCCTCGCTGCTCGGCGGCGAGACCGACGCAAGCGACCATCAGCCCGCCGCCTCCTAGGGCGCAGTCACCCCTCCGTCGCCCCATCCCGCGTACACAGATTCGGCGTTTGCGCAAGCCGACTTGACCCAACGGACCACCGGCACTGTTGCACCCTTGACACTTTGCGCTAGACTTGCCCCACCTCAGCGAGTGGACGACAGCAGGAGGAGACCACCGTGAACAACGAGCGAAACTACTGGCAGCGGATGCGCCGATCGCGCATGAGCAGGCGCGCACTGCTCCGAGCCTCCGGACGCGCCGGCGTCGGCGCCGCCGGCCTCGCCCTCGTCGGCTGCGGCGACGACGATGACGACGCCCAGTCCGTCGCCCAGACCACCACGCAGCAGCAACAGCAGGACGCGCCCGCCCAGCAGCCGCAATCGCAGGACCAACAGCAGCAAGCCGCGGACCAGCGTGCGCAGCAGGCCGACCAGCAGGACGCGCCCGCGAACGACGACGACCAGCAGCAGACCGTCGTGGACACCAGCGACCAGCCGCTCTACGGCGGCATCATGCGCCGCGCCAGCACGATCGAGACGCACGACTACTGGGACCCGCACCGTGGCGTCTTCGGCCCCACCCAGTTCATGCACTCCATGCTCTACAACAACCTGATCCGCTGGAAGAACAAAGAGAAGGGGCAGATGGAGCCCGACATCGCGGGCATTCCGGAGAACCCCGACGCGACCACCTACATCTTCCAGATCAACCCGGCCGCGCGCTGGCACGACGCCTACCCGACCGAGGGCGGGCGCAACATCACCGCCGAGGACATCAAGTTCAACATCGATCGCCTCACCACCGGCACCGACTCGACCGGCGCGGAAGACGGCACCTTCCTCGGCCTGACCAACTGGCAGAAAATCCAGACGGCTGACGCGATCGACGACCTGACGCTGCAAACGACCAGCGACGGGATCGACTCGACCTACCTCTCGGCCACCTTCCTGCGCCCGTTCGGCTGGATGGCCTCGCCTGAGGGGATCCAGGAGTGGGGTCTGGACAGCGATGTCTGGCGCGACGACCCGACCACCCTGCGCGTCGCCGGCTCCGGTCCCTTCATCGCCGAGCGCTACGAGCCCACCGAGGTCTTCGTCGCCAACCGCAACCCGGACTACTGGAAGAACGACCAATGGGGCAACCAGCTGCCCTACCTCGACTCGCAGGAGTACTACAACCTCTTCGACGAGACGGCGATCGAGGCGGCCGTGCGCAGCAAGGAGCTGGACGGTGCCTGGCTGAACATCAGCCGCGTCGAGTCGCTGCTGTCGGACTTCCCGCAGATGCAGCGCCACACCGTCGGCGGCGGCTTCACGATCATGATCCGGGGCAACTTCAACCCCGACTGGCCGGGCGAGGACGGCCTCGGCAACCCCTGGCTCGACCGTCGCCTCTGGGCCGCGTTCCACGTCGCCACCGACCGCTACCTGATGATCGACACCGTCTACCTCGGCTCGGCCAAGCCCTCCGTGCTCGAGGAAATCCCCTGGTTCAGCACCGCCTACACGCCGACCCAGGAAGCGATGACCGAAATCCCCGGCTTCCGCCCCGACCGCGACGCCGAGCTGCAGCTGGTCAACGAACTGGTCGACGCCTCCGGCTTCCGCGACACGGGACGCTCGATCGGCCTGTTCGCGCCCGATGTTTGGGAGCAGCGCTACCCCGGCATCGTCGAGACCAGCAAGAACATGTACGAGTCGGCCATGGGCATCACCTTCGACATCGGGATCGACCCCTACACGGTGCTGCTCCAGCGGCTCGTCGAGGGCACCTTCCAGGGCCAAATCCCCTGCTGGACCAACCCGCCCTCGGACCTCGACCCGACCAGCTACTGGCTCAACGGGCGCATCCCCGGCGCCTCGGCCAACTTCTACAGCTACGAGAACCCGCGCGTGACGGAGATCGCCGAGCAGATGAAGGTCACGCTCGACTTTGAGGCCAAGAAGGTGCTCGCCGCCGAGATGGTCGACCTCCAGCTGGGCATCCACCCCGACTACGGCTGGGAGTCCATCTCGCCCGGCCTGGGTGTGATGAACCCGGTTTCCAACGAGGCCGCCTGGCCCTGGTACCACGTGATCGACGACGGCTACCAGTTCGCGCATCAGGGGCACAAGATCGTCGAAGAGGCCTGGGTCGACTGGCAGCACGAGGAGTACCCGACCTAAGCGAAAGGCGGCGGTCCACTCAGCCCAACCCGACGGTAAGCGCGAGCGCAGATGCAGAAGTACCTGATCCGCCGGCTGATCCTCGTCATCCCGACGCTGTGGTTGGTGCTGTCGATCCTCTTCCTCGCGCTGCGCGCGCTGCCGGGCGACTTCGTCACCCGCAAGCTCGCCAACCTCGAAAACCAGGGCGCCGAGTCGCGCCCCGAGGAAATCGTCGGCGCGATCGAAATCGAGGACACCACCCACCGGGTGATCTCCGGCGACACGCTGGAGAGCATCGCGCTCGACAACGAGGTCAGCGTCGATCAGCTGCTCAGCGTCAACCCCGACCTCAACGCCGACGCGATTCGGCCCGGCTCGCGGATCACCGTGATCCCCGGCCAGCTGCTGAGACAGATCGCGATCACCGAGCGCATCTCGTTACCCGAGGATGTCTTGGAGGGCGTCGCGTCGCTGATGGAGCGCAACCCCGGCGTGGATTTCCCCACCCACAACGGCGAACCCTACGCGGAGACCGGCACGACGCTGACGCTGTTCGAGAGCGTCAGCATCACCGAACTCGCGCGCGTGCGGCGGATCGAGGCCCAGGACATCCTCAACGCCAACCCGACCGGCTCGCCGGCCAACGAGGACGGCAGCCTGGGCGCTGAAACGCTGCTCTACCCCGGCGACCGGCTCACCATGCCCACGACCAAAATTACGGAGGCGGGCATCCGCAACCGCCTGGGCATCGACAAGCCGCTCGGCGTGCAGTACTACGAGTTCCTCTGGAACACGATCCGGCTCAAGTTCCCCGATTCGTTCCAGACCAACGAACCGTCGATGGACATCTTCCTGCGCGCGCTGCCGCGTTCGCTGCACCTGATGATCTACTCGCTGCTGATCGGCCTGATCATCGCCTTCCCCGTTGGCATCCTCTCCGCGATGCGGCAGGACAAGGCGATCGACTACGTGCTGCGCGGCTTCGCAATTCTGGCGCTGGCCGCGCCGCCGTTCTGGATTGCCACGATGCTGATCTTCGTCGTCACCCCCGGCGGCGTCGCGGAGGGAGGCATCTGGTCAATTCCGCTGACCAGCGAGGAGGCGCGCAGCATCTTCAGCTCGGTGGGTGGCTTCTTCGCGCTCTACACCATCCCCGCCGTCGCGGGCGGCATCGCCGCCGGCGCCGGCTTAATGCGCATCACCCGCTCCGAGCTGCTCGAGGTGCTGCGCCAGGACTACGTGCGCACCGCATGGTCCAAGGGCCTGCGCGAGCGCACCGTGATCCGCCGCCACGCGCTGCGCAACGCGATGGTCAACGTGCTCAGCGTGCTCGGCCTCTCGATCGCCGCCCTGGTCGGCGGCAACATCGTGCTCGAACTGCTCTTCAACATCCCCGGCATCGGCCTGCTCCTGCTCCAGCGCATCAACCAGGCCGACATCCCCGTCGTGCAGACGATGGTCTTCTTCTTCGCCCTGTTCATCATCATCGTCAACATCGCGATCGATCTCACCTACGCGCTGATCGATCCGCGCATTCGCTACACCTAGGGGGATCGACCGATGAGCGACCAGTCCCCCGCCCCCGCCGAAGGCCTCGAAGAGTTCGCCGCCGCCCAGGGCTTGCGCGTCGAGCAGGCCAGCTTCTGGCGGTTGCTGCTCCGCGCGCTGCGCAGCTTCTTCCGCACCAAGCCGCTCGGCGCGGCCGGACTCGTGCTGGTCGTTGTCTGGGCCGTGATCGCCGTCGGCACCGTCGGCGACGGCGGCGGCTGGCTCGGACTCGGCCGCTACGACTCCCAGGCCGTCTTCAAAATCGCCAACGCCAGCTTCGCCGACGACAAAGTCGCCAACGTGCTCGACGGCCGCTCCGCCGACATCTCCCAGGCCGAGCTGACCACGCTGCTCAGCGACCCCAATGTCTACGGCGATCTCGCCATCGAGAGCGGGGTCGTCGACGACCTGATCGAATACGTGCAGGGGCTAATCGACAGCGGCGCGCTGCTGACCCACCTCGCGGAGCTCGACCCCGCCCAGATCGAAATCACCGACGGCGTCATCTACGACGTCGACGACCTGCTCGCCACCGGCACCAACACGCCGCTGACCACCGCCTCGCTCGAAGGCCCCTCGGGCGCGCACTGGTTCGGCACCGACCGCGCCGGCCACGACCTCTACGCCCGCGTCACCGAAGGCGCGCGCCTCTCGCTCTACATCGGCTTCTTCGCCACCCTGATCGGCGTCGCCGCCGGCACCCTCATCGGACTGGTCAGCGGCGGCATCGGCGGCAACGTCGATCTCGGCATCAACCGGGTCATGGACGCGATCCAGTCCTTCCCGCCGATCGTCTTCCTGCTGCTGCTCCGCTCGGTCACCGAGCCCTCCGCGCTCTGGGTCACGCTGGCGCTCTCGGTGCTCGCAATCGCGCCCGTGCAGCGGATCGTGCGCGGCGCGGTGATCGCGCTGCGCGAAGCCCCGTTCGTCGAGGCCGCCCGCTCAATCGGCGCCTCCAACGCCCGCGTCATGGGCATCCACATCCTGCCCAACATCGTCGCCCCGCTGATCGTCATCTTCAGCATCACCATCGGCGCGTTCATCCTCGCCGAAGCCACGCTCAGCTTCCTCGGCCTGGGCACGCTCGACGTCTCCTGGGGCAAGATGATCTCCGACGGGCGGCAGTTCATCGTCCAGTCGCCCTGGACCAGCCTCTTCGCCGGCCTCGCCCTCACCTCGCTGGTCTTCGGCTTCAATGTGCTCGGCGACGCCCTGCGCGATGTCTTCGACCCACGCCTCCGCGGCTCGCGATAACGCTTGTGCCCCCCCCCCCCCCGCATGCGCTGGATTATCGCCCGCCGCTTACTGATCGCCCTGATCTCCCTCTGGGTCGCCGTCTCCCTCGTCTTCCTGATCGTCGCGGTCGCGCCCGGCGACTTCATCTCGCAGAAACTGGCCAACCTCGAAAACCAGGGAGCGGAACTTCGCCCGACTGAAATCGTCGGCTCGGTCGCCGCCGGCCGAACGACAATCCGCGCGCCGCTGGACGCCACGCTGCGCTCCATCGCCGCCGAGCAGGACATCTCCCTCGATCGGCTGCTCGAATACAACCCCGATCTCAGCGCCGACGAGCCGCTCGCCATCGGCGCCCACATCGTCGTCCTGCCCGGCCAGCGGCTCAGCGCGATCGCCGTCGCCGAACGCATCGTCCTGCCCGAAGATGCCGAGCGCGGCGCGGAACTGCTGCGCGAGCGCAACCCCGACGCGCTCCTGCTCGACGGCGATCCCTGGATGCCGGAGGGTGCCGAGGTCGCGCTGCGCGAGAGCGTCAGCGTCGCCGAATTCGCCCGCGCCCATCGGATTACCGCCGCCGACCTGCTCGAGGCCAACCCCGGCGGGTCGCCGACCAACCCCGACGGCCAGCTCTCCGCCGACACGCTGCTCTACCCCGGCGACCGGATCGTCCTTCCGCTGGCGGCGGTGACCGAAGCCGCCATCCGCCATCGGCTCGGCCTCAACCGCTCGCTCGGCGCGCAATACGGCGACTTCCTCTGGGGCGTCCTGCGCTTCCAATACGCCGACAGCTTTCAGACGCAGGAGAGCGCGCTTTCCTTGGTCGCCGCAGCGCTGCCGCGCACTGTGCAGCTCAACCTCTACGCCCTCATCCTCGCCGCGATCATCGGCCTGCCCCTCGGCCTCGCCGCCCATCGACTCAGCGGGCGGGCCGCATCGGCGCTGCAAGACGCCGCCGCCCTGCCCTACGCGCTGCCTTCCTTCTGGCTCGTCTCCTTCCTCGTCGGCATCGTCGTCGCCCAAGGCTTCTTTTTTGAAGACGCGCTGTGGAGCATCCCGCTGACCAACCGCGCCGCCTACAGCATCACCCAATCGCCCTCCGGTTTCTTCGCGCTCTACAGCCTCCCCGCGCTCGCGGCCGCCTTGCCGCTCGCCGCCGCCGTCTTCACCGCGGTCGTGCCCGACAACGGAGGCGGGCCGGAGCGCGACCGGCGCGCCGTGGCCCGTCGCCTGCTCTCCGCCCTGCGCGTCCAGCTGCCGCTATTGATCAGCCTCAACTTCACACTCGAAGTGGCCTTCGGCCTCCCCGGGCTCGGCCTGCTGCTGCTCCAGCGCCTGTACCAGGCGGACCCGCCCGTCGTCGCCGCGACCGTCTGCGTCACCGCGCTGTTCCTCGTCTTCGCCTACTTCGCGCTCGACATCGCCCGCGCCCGGCTGGACCGAGTACCGCCGGATCGCGAGGCGCAAGCATGAGCGGCCTGCGAGCCGGCGCGCTGCGAGCGATCCGCGCCCAGCCCATGGCGGCGCTGGGATTGCTGATCCTGCTCGCCTGGAGCGTCGCCGCGCTCGGCGCAATCGGCGGCGGCCCGGGCTGGATGCGCA
The DNA here is from genome assembly GCA_965203165.1 of Dehalococcoidia bacterium. Lineage (GTDB taxonomy): Bacteria > Chloroflexota > Dehalococcoidia > Bin125 > Bin125 > CATQGW01. Next base: position 1,408,740 of record OZ241849.1, on the reverse strand, counting down.
TCGCCCGCTACGACCCGACGGAGCCGCACAAAATCGCCAACCCCGCCTTCGCCGAAGCCCGCGCCGCCGACGCGCTCAACGGCCAACCGGTCGATCTGTCCGACGACGAACTGACCACGCTGCTCATCCAGCCCGAAATCTACGGCGAGATCGCCGCCAACCTCGGCGCGACCGACGACCTGCTCAACCACATCAAGAACCTGCTCGACGACGGCGCGCTGATCGAGCGCCTCGCCGAAAGCCGCCAACCGCTCCTGGAGATAGACGACGGCCGCTTCGCGCTCGCGCCGCGGCCAATCACCGCCGTCAATCCGCGTCCGCAGATCACCGGCAGCCTGCAGCGCCCCTCCTGGCGGCACTGGTTCGGCACCAACCGCGCGGGCAACGATGTCTACGCGCGAATCATCGACGCCGCCTGGTCCCCGCTGATGATCGGCTTTCTCGCCGCGCTCTTCGGCGTCGCGGCCGGCACTGCGCTCAGCCTCGCGCTCGGACGCCTCCAGCGAATCGCCCCGCGCCCCGAATGGTCCGACATCCCAATCAACGGACTGCTCGGCGGCCTCTACGCCTTCCCGCCGCTCGTCCTGCTGCTGATCTTCCTCGCCTACGTCGAATACGGCCAGATCTGGTTCGCGCTGCTGCTCGCGCCGCTCGCCCTGCTGCCCGCCGCGCGAATCGCCCGCGAGGCCGACTCAATCCGCGCCGCCGCCGCGCTGCTGCTGGGCCTCTTCGGCGCGACAATGGCCGCCGCAATCCTGCTCAACGCCGCCGCGGCCTTCCTCGGTTTCGGTGCCGCCGAAAACACCTGGGGCGCAATGATCGCCGAGGGACGCCAGTACATCATCGAGTCGCCCTGGGCGAGCCTCTTCCCCGGGCTGGCGCTAATCTCCGCAGCGTTCGCCGCCCACACCCTCGGCCGCGGCCTGCAACATCTGGCGGAACGTAAGCCAAGATGAACTCGACGCGCCCCAACTCCTCGCCAGCCTCTGCCGTTTCACGATGCCGCCGCTGCTGAAGCGCCCCAAGCGGGTGATTCGGCCACGGGCGCGATGCTGACGCTTGGATTCACCCGACGACGGCGCTGATCACGATGCTCAGCACGACCAGCGCCGCAAACACTCCGATGCTGCGCTTCCGCCAGACCTCCGTGACGTTCCCAAAGGCGTCGGCACCCGCAAACACCAGCGCGAGCACCGCGCACACCAGCCAGATGATCCCTGCAATCCCGGCTCCATCGGACGCGACTTCCGGATTGTTCGGGTTGGTACCGGCGCTCAGTGCAATAGCGATCCCGTGAGCCATGAGCACTACCACTGCTACACCGACACGCGCTGCCAGCCGGCGTACTATTCGCCAGTCGCGCCCTTCCGGTTGACGCTTTTCAGTGGGCGGTGCAACCGCCTCCTTATGCGGTTGCGGCGGGGCCTCGCGCTGCTCGCGCCTCGCTTGCTCCGCGCGTTGCTGCTCTTCGCGGCGGAGCCGCTCACGCTCAGCACGTTCCCGTTCGGCGGCGTCGCGTTCGCTCTGTTCGCGCCTCGCCTGCTCCTCGCGTTCCCGTGCGGCACGACGGTGCATCTCGCGTTCGGCCTGCCGTCTCTGCTCTCGCTCGGCATGCTCTCGTTCGGCGTTTTTCCTGCGGGACTCGAGCTCCCCTAAGGCTGCGTCTACGAACCACTGGCGCATCCTTCGTTCTTCGGAAGACGCTGCGCTGCTCACGAGGACGCCTTGGCTCAGCACGAACGCTTGGAGGCGGCTATCTGCCCAGCCTCTGAGTTCGGCCCGGACCTCACGCACATATTCTCGCCACTCTCGCTGTTCGGGGTCGGCTCGTTCCCAGTGCGTACGCGCGTCTCTGAATGGATCGTCTGCCACATCCTCGGCGGCATCCCGCGTCTGCGACGGGAGCGATGCGTCATACTCTCTTCGCTTCTGCCGATCGCGAAGGACTCGGTACGCGGAGTTGATCTCCGCCATACGCGCGCCAGCGGACGGATCGTTCCTGTTGCGATCGGGATGATGCACGAGCGTCAGGCGTTGGAAGGCCCGTCGGATATCGGTGGCTGACGCATCGGGTGCTACGCCCAGCACATCGTAATGGGTGGTTCCTTCGCGCTCCCCCATCAGTCGATCTCGCGTCGCTCGCGTTCTTGCTGTTGGAACTCTTCCATGCGCTCCTTGGACTCTTCGATCTGCTGCGCCCCAAGTTCGGTGCCTGTGTTGATCGTGATCGCGTTCTCAGCGCCGGTGTCTGCGTCGCGTGCGCTCGCGTGCAGGATTCCGTCCGCGTCAACGTCAAACGTGAGCTCGATCTGCGGTTCGCCTTTCTTGGCGAGGCGGATCCCTTCCAGCACGAACTCGCCCAGCAGTTTGTTGTCCTTCGCCATGTCGCCTTCGCCCTGTAGGACATTGACGTTGACGCTGCGCTGGAAGTCGGCAACTGTTGACCAGAGCGACGTCTCCGACGTCGGTATCGCCGTGTTACGCGGGATGATGGGGATAGCGCGTCCTTGGTAGTTCTCCGAGCTCAGCGTCAGCGGAGTGACATCCACGAGGACCTTCTGAGTCTCTTCACCACTGAGAGCGGCCGCCTGAATCGCCGCTCCGAGCGCCACAGCTTCATCGGGATTGATGCCCCGAAGAGGCTCTTTCCCGAAGAACTCGCCCACACGGCGCTGCACCGATGGCATGCGTGTCTGGCCGCCAACGAGCAAGACGCGGGAAAGGTCGCTCGGTGAAAGTTGTGCGTCATCCAACGCGCGCGTACAGGCATCCAACGTGCGCTCAACCAGGCTCTCGGTCATCTGCTCGAAGTCCTCGCGGGAGATCGTCGACAACAGGTTCAGCGGCCCGGATACGTCCGCCGCGATGAACGGGAGGTTCACGGTCGCCGACTTGAGTGTGCTGAGATCGTGTTTGGCCTGCACTGCACCATCTTTGAGTCGCTGTTGAGCGGACGGCAGCTCGCGCAAGTTGACGCCCGTTTCGGCCTGGAAGTCTTCAATGAGCTTGCCGATTATGAGCTCGTCAAAGTCATCGCCGCCGAGGAACGTGTCGCCGTTCGTGGCCAGCACTTCGATCAAGTCTGCGCTGACATCAACGATCGAGATGTCGAACGTGCCGCCGCCGAGGTCATACACCGCGATGATCTGAGACTCATCGGTCGCCGACGAAGCGAGGTGGTCGCTGTGGCCATAGGCGAGGGCTGCGGCTGTGGGCTCGTTGATGATCCGCTCGACTTGTAGGCCCGCGATCTCGCCGGCGTCTTTGGTGGCTGTCCGCTGGCCGTCGTCAAAGTAGGCAGGAACGGTGATGACTGCGCCGGTCACCTCATCGTCGAGATAGGCTTCTGCGTCCGTCTTCAGCCGGGTGAGGATCATCGCTGCGATCTCAGGCGGCGAATACTCGTTGCCGGCCATCGCGACCCACGCGGCGTCGTTGGCAGCGGGGACGACTGCATAAGGCAGCTTCTCGCGAAGCTCGATGATCTTTGGATCATCGTAGCGCTGGCCCATGAGGTGCTTCACGCTGGAGACCGTGTTGTCGGGGTTGAGAATCGCTTGATTTCGGGCCTGAACGCCGACCAAACGCTCCCCATCCGGATTGACCGCGACTACGGACGGCGTGGTGCGTTGCCCTTCAGCGTTGACGATCACCGTGGGAGCGCCGCCTTCAAAGATGGCGACGCTCGAGTTCGTCGTGCCAAGGTCGATGCCGACAACGCGCCCCATGACCGTCCCTCTCTCTGGTGGGTCAGCCGTCAGGCTAATGAGGCGTGTGGCCTCGCGCAACAGGTCGGATGACCAAACTTCGGCAGAACTTGGCTTTAGGCTGGTGGCGCGCCTCCGGGGTGGCGAACTTCGCCATCTCAGCCCTTCTACCCGATCCGCACGATCGTGAATTCGGACCTTGCAGAGGCCGTCTCAGGTGGAATAGGCGAGGACTGGCGAGGTGGACTGTGGTGAGGCCCGCCGCCGCCGCAGCCTGCCGACGCCCCGCCTCCCACTCCGCTAGCCTCTACCCACTTAAGAAAGGCGGACGCCATGGCAAATCATGAAGGACGCGCGGCGCTGATTACCGGCGCGGGTTCGGGCATCGGGCGCGGCACGGCGGTGCGGCTGGCGCGCGACGGCGCCGACATCTGCATCGCCGACATCGACCTCGACGGCGCGGAGGAAACCGCCTCGATGGTGCGCGAGTTCGGGCGCGAAGCGCATGTCGTGCGCTGCAACGTCGCCTCGATCGACCAGGTGCAGCAGGCCGCCGGCCAGTGCGTCGAAAACCTCGGGCGGCTCGATATCGCCGTCGCCAACGCCGGTATCGGGCGCGGCGGCAACGTACTCGAAATGCCGCTCAAAGACTGGCAGGATCAGGTTGATATCAACCTGACCGGTGTCTTCCTCACCGTGCAGGCCGCCGCGCAGCGAATGGCCGCGCAGGGCGAGGGCGGGCGAATCGTCTGCCTCTCGTCGCTCGCCGCGCTCACCACCGGCGAGGCGTTCTGGGGTTACTCCGCGACCAAGGCGGGCGTGGCGATGATGGTGCGCGGCTGGGCGCAGGACCTGGGACCGCACGGAATTAACGTCAACGCGATCGGCCCCGGCGTGATCGATACGCCGCTGGCGCACGCGCTGGCCGGCGACGAGGGCGGCCCGATCCGCGCCGCGCTGGAAGCCAACACGCCCGTCGGACGCGCCGGTCGCCCCTCGGATATCGCCGGGCTGATCTCGTTCCTGGCCGGCCCCGACGCCGATTTCATCACCGGCTCCTACATCGTGATCGACGGCGGCATCCGCGACGCCCGCGGCGCAGTCGCGCAGGACGAGTCGGACCCCATCAACCAGGAGCGGCTGCGCCACATGGAAACCTCCGCCGAGCGCACCGCGCGCATGCAACCGCTGATCGATCAACGCTAAGAAGGGCGCGGAAAGGAGTACTGCGATGACCGAGCCGCTGCCGACGGCCGCCCGCGCGATGGTGCAAACCGGCGTGCGCGAGCTGCAACTGCAATCATTCGACCTGCCCGAAATCGGCGACGACGACGGGCTGCTGCGGATGGAAGTCTGCGGTATCTGCGGCTCCGATTACGAGCAGTTCAACGGCGAGTTCGCCTCGCGCTACCCGGTAATTCCGGGCCACGAACCGGTCGGCCGAATCGCCGCGCTGGGCGAGCGGGCCCGCCGGCGCTGGGGCGTTGAGGTCGGCGATCTGGTCGTCGTCGAGCCCGGCATCCGCTGCGGCGTCTGCCACGGCTGCCGCGCGGGCGAGCGCTGCATTGACCGCGCCGCCGGTTACGGCTACACCCGAACCGACCGCGCGCCGTCGCTCTGGGGCGGGTACGCCGAGTACATGTATCTCGCCCCGCCGACCACAATGCACAAAATGCCCAACGATCTGCCGCCGCGCCTGGCTGCGCTCTATAACCCGCTCGGCGCGGGCTTCGACTGGGCGGTGGCGACGCCGCAGCTGGAGGTCGGCCAGAGCATTGCAATCCTCGGTCCCGGCCAGCGCGGACTCTGCTCGGTCGTCGCCGCCCGCGCCGCTGGCGCGGGGCAGATCATCGTCACCGGCCTGGGCCGCGACGAACACAAGCTCGCGCTCGCCCGCGAGTTCGGCGCGGACCTGACCATCGACGTCGACGCCGAACCGACAGTCGAGCGCGTGCTCGAAGCCACTGGCGGGCGCGGCGTCGATGTCGTGCTCGATGTCACAGCCTACGCCACGCAACCCGTCGCCGACGCGCTGAAGCTGGTCAAGCGCGGCGGAACCGTCGTGCTCGCCGGCCTCAAAGGCTCGCACCGCCTGACGGACTTCAACCCCGACGACATCATCCTGCGCCAGGTCACCGTCAAAGGCGTGCTGGGCGTCACTTACGCCTCGTTCCGCCGGGCAATCGACGTAATCGTGAGCGGCGCAGTCCCGCTTGAGCGCATGCACACCCACGCTTTCGCGCTGGAAGACGCCGAACAGGCAATCGCCACCCTCGCCGGCGACACCGGCGAAGCGGCGATCAACGTAACGATCGAGCCCTGGCTGGCGAGCTAGCCATCCAACCAGCCGCGCAGCGTCGGTAGACTCTCCCCAACGTTCCCACACGACCGGCAAGCGAGGGAGGCAGCCGATGGACTGGCGCGACACCGAAGAACAGCAGCGCTTCCGCGCCGATGTGCGCTCGCTGATCGCCGAGCGGCTGCCCGATCGCTACGCCGAGCTGGCCCGCCGCGGCGCAATGCCCGAACGCGCCTGGGAAAACGACCGCAAGTCCGACGACGCGCAGGCGCAGCGCGCCGCCGGCGACTGGCACGCCGCGCTCGCCGAACGCCGCTGGGTCGCCCCCCACTGGCCGGCCGAATACGGCGGCGGCGGGCTGGGGCCGATGGAGCAGTTCATCCTCAACCAGGAGCTGGCCGAATCGGGCGCGCCCTCCGTCGGCGGCTCCGGCGTGCAGATGCTCGGCCCGACCCTGATCATGCACGGCAGCGACGAACAGAAAGCCCAATACCTGCCCCCAATCCTCAACGCCGAGGTGACTTGGGCGCAGGGCTACTCCGAGCCCGGCTCCGGCTCCGACCTCGCCTCGCTCACCACCCGCGCCGTCCGCGACGGCGACGAATTCGTGCTCAACGGGCAGAAAATCTGGACCTCCGCCGCGCACACCGCCGACGCCATGTTCGCGCTCGTCCGCACCGATCCCGACGCGCCCAAACACCGCGGCATCTCGTTCGTGATGATCGACGACATCCATACGCCCGGCATCGCCGTGCGCCCGCTGATCAACGTTAACGGCGATCACTACTTCAACGAGGTCTTCTTTGAAGATGTGCGCATCCCCGCGCGCAACCTGGTCGGCGAGCTGAACCGCGGCTGGTACGTCGGTATGACGCTGCTCGACTTCGAACGCTCCAACATCGCCGGCGCAGTCGCCGCCCGACGCCAACTGCGCCAACTGATCGATCACGTCCGCGAAAACGCGCAGGGCGCCGCCGAGCGCGTCCGCGGTCCGCTGCGCAACGAAATCGCCGAGCGCTGGATCGAAACAGAAACACTGTTTCAGTTCTCCTTCCGCATCATCTCGATGCAAACCGCCGGCCTCATACCCAACTACGAGGCCTCCACCGCCAAGCTCTTCGCCAGCGAGCTCAACCAGCGCCTCGCGCTCACCGCCACCCGCGTCTTCGGCCTGCACGCCAACCACCGGTCCCCAAGCGGCCCAATCGGCGCGCCCGCCTCGACCTATACCCGCAACTACATCGCCATGGTCCCTGCCACCATCCGCGGCGGCACTAGCGAGGTCCAGCGCAACGTGATCGCCACCCGCGGCCTCGGCCTCCCGCGAGGCTAACCATGGCGCGGCGAACGACCAGCCCAGCTTCGCGCGACGCCGTCAGCCGCGCGCTGCGCAGCTGGACCAGCCAGCTGATCGATACCGGCGGGCGCAACCGTTTGCTTTATTTCAAGCCGCTCAAGCGCGGCACGTTGGAACTTGGGCCTGAGTCGGGCGCGGACCTGCGCATCGTCGGCGCGTTGCAGCGCGGGCACACGATCAAGCTGTCCGCCTGCTTTCCCGAAGATGACGGCGCGGAGGCCAGCCAGCGGGCGCGCTGGATCCTGCGCAAGGCGCGCGAGCATGAGGAAGAGCAGGGCATTCGCACGCTCTACCTCGGCTGGCGGCTGGCCACCTGGGAGCAGTCCGGCCCCGGCCCCGCGACGCCCAACGCGCCCGTCCTGCTGGCCGCCGCCGAACTCGTCCCGCAAGGGCGGATGGGCGACGACTTCACGCTCAGCGTCGCCGACGACTGGGAGGTCAATCCCAGCATGGCGCAACTGCTCAAGCGCGAGTTCGGCGCGGAACTCGACGAAACCGCGCTGCAGGATCTGCTACAGGCCGAGCCGATCGACGACGCCGAAATCGTCAAGCAGCTGCGCCGCGCATATGTCGAGGTTCCCGGCTTCGATATCGCCGACGGCCTCGTGCTGGGCACCTTCTCCTACGCCAAGCTGCCGATGGTGCGCGACCTGGAGGCGGCCGAGGACGCCGTCGCGCAGCATCCGCTGGTCGCCGCCATCGCCGGCGATCCGCTCGCGCAGCGGCAGTTGCGCGACAGCCAGCAGGACGCCGCCCAGACCGACGGCGTGTCGAGCGGCGACGACCTCGCGCCGCAAGACGAATTCCTCGTGCTCGATGCCGACGGCACGCAGAGCGAAGTGATCAACGCCGCAGTGGGCGGCGCGAACCTCGTCGTGGTCGGCCCGCCCGGCACCGGCAAGAGCCAGACCATCGCCAACCTGCTCGCCACGCTCACTGCGCGCGGGCGCTCCACCCTGTTCGTCGCCGAAAAGCGCGCCGCAATCGACGCCGTGGTCAAGCGACTGCACAGCGTCGGCCTCGGCGACCTCGTGCTCGACCTGCACGAGGGAATGCGCAGCCGCCGCCAAACCGCCGAGCAGCTGGCCAACGCCCTCCAGGCCGCCCACACCGCGCACGCCCCCGACGTCGAGCGCCTGCAGCGCACCCTGACCCGCCGCCGCGACACGCTCAACGACGCCCAGCGCGCCCTCCACCAGCCGCGCGAACCCTGGGGCCTCTCCGTCTACCAACTCCAGTCCCGCATCCTCGCCATGGACGAATCCGCCGACCTCGGCCTGCGTCTGCGCGGCGACTCGCTCAACGCCCTGTTCGGCGAGCCGCTCGAGCAGGCGGCCGACGAGCTGCGCGAGTACGTCAATCTCGGCGGCCCAAACCTGGACGCCGCGGACGACGATTCCGGCGGGTCCCCCTGGAGTGCCGCCCACCGCGCGTCTACCGTCAATTCGCCCCAGCTCGCCGCCGAAGCCGCCCGCCTGCTCGACGATCTCTCCAGTTCGCTCCTGCCCGATCTGGAGCGCGAGCTCACGTCATTCACCCGCGCGCTGAAGCTCAAGCAGCCGCCGACGATCGCCCAAACGCGCACGCTGCTCGACACGCACGAGCAACTGCGGCAGTTCGCCGGCCAAATCCGCTCGACCGTGTTTGAGCTCGATGATCTGGAAGAGCTGATCGCGGCGCTCGAGCCAAGCGAGCGCGGCGCGATCGGACGCCTGAGCGCTCACCTCGGCAACGCCGCATACCGCGCGGCCAAGAAACGCGCTGCGACGCTGGTCTCGCCGCCCGGCCTCACTGCCGCCTCAATGCGTCAACAACTGCTTGACTTCACGGAAGCGAGCGACGCCTGGCGCGAAGCGTCCGGGGCGGAGCCTGAAGCCGCAGTCTGGGAGATCAAGGCCGCCGACTGCGCTAGCGCGCTGGATCGCTTTGCGGATGCGCTTGAGGACCTGCGCGAGCGCGTGTCGCTGCAGGACGAGGATGAAGATCGCGACTGGTCCGACCACCGCGCGCAGCTGGAACGGTTGCAGAGCGATCGCCGCGTGCTCTTCCTGCTGCCCCGCCTGCACGAGCTGCGCGAACGGCTGACGGAGCGAGGGCTCGATCCGATCGTGCGCGCAGCCCGCGAGCGCGGTCTCGGCGGCGAGGCTGCGACGCAGCTGTTGGAAGATGTCTGGACGCGCTCGGTGCTCGACGCCGTTGAAGCCGCCCAGCCCGACTTCGCCGCGTTTCGCGCCACCGGGCACGACGCCGCAGTCGCCGAATTCTGCGAGGCCGACCGCCGCCACATCGAGCAGAGTCCCCCGCGCGTCGTCCGCGCCTGGGCCGAGGCGGCCGTGGCCGCGCGCGACGCGCATCCCGAGCAGTCCCAGCTGATCATGCGCGAGGCCAACCGCAAGCGCCGCCACCTGCCCACCCGCGAACTCTTCCAGCAGGCGCCCGATGTGCTCACCGCGCTCAAGCCCTGCTGGGTCATGAGCCCGCTGGTCGTCGCCCAACTGCTGCCGCTCAACGGCGCGCCGCCCTTTGATGTGGTGGTCTTCGACGAGGCCAGCCAGATTCCGCCCGCCGACGCTGTTTCCTCCCTCCTGCGCGGACGCCAGGCGATCGTCGCCGGCGACCCCAAGCAGCTGCCGCCCACCTCGTTCTTCACCAGCAGCAGCGAAGATGAGGATGAAGAGAACGATCAGGATGCGCCGCTGACGCAGGATGTCGAGTCGATTCTCGACGCGATGAGCACGCTGCTGCCGATGCCCTGGGGCTCGCGCACGCTCGGCTGGCACTACCGCAGCAAGGACGAGCGCCTAATTGCTTTCTCCAACCACCACATCTACGAACGCGAGCTCACCACCTTCCCCGGCGCGCTGCCCGACGATTGCATGGCGCACGTCGAGGTGCCTTTCGAGGAGGGCACGCACTGGGTCAGCGGCTCCTATTCGCCCGAAGTCGAGCGGGTGGTCCAGCTGATCCTTGAGCACGCCGAGCGGCGCTCCGGCGAGACGCTGGGCGTAATCGCGCTGGGCGCAACCCACGCCAACCGCATCGCCGAGACGCTGCGCCTCGCCCGCCGCGACCGCCCCGACCTCGACGAATTCTTCAGCGAGTCCAACGCCGAGCCGTTCTTCGTCAAAAACCTCGAGCGCGTCCAGGGCGACGAGCGCGACGCGATCATCCTCACCGTCGGCTACGGCCGCACCGCCGACGGGCGAATGCGCTACAACTTCGGGCCGATCAACCAGGAGGGCGGCTTCCGCCGGCTCAATGTCGCCGTCACCCGCGCCAAGCGGCGCATGACCGTCGTCAGCTGCTTCTCCGCCGACGACATGGACCCCGACCGGCTCAACAACCAGGGCGTGCGGATGCTGCGCGACTACATCGAGTACGCCGCCGGCGGCGGGCGCACGCTCGGCTCGGGCGCCGTCGACGCGCCGCCGCTCAATGCGTTCGAGATCGACATCAAGCAGCGGCTCGAAAAGCGCGGCCTCAACCTTCAGCCGCAATACGGCGTCTCCGGCTACCGGATCGACTTCGCCGTGATGCACCCGAATGAGCCAGGACGCCCAATCCTCGCCATCGAGGCCGACGGCGCGCAGTACCACTCCGCGCAGGCCACGCGCGACCGCGACCGCCTGCGCCAGGAGAACCTCGAGCGGCTCGGCTGGCGCTTCCACCGCATCTGGTCCACCGAGTGGTTCCGCAACCCCGAGCTCGAGGTCGAGCGCGCCGTCGCCGCCTACCGCCAGGCGCTTGCCGCCGACCGGGGCGGCCAGCCGCCCCCCGTCGCCGCGCCAACCCCGCCGCCCGCCCCGCCCGAGCCGCCGCCGCCTCCGCGACGCGGTCCGCGCCCCAACATCCGCGCCGGTCAGAAAATCGACGACTACAGCGAGCGCCAGCTGATCCGCATCGTCGAATGGATCAAGTCCGACGGCCGCCTGCGCACCGAGGACGAGCTGCTAGCCGAAGCAATGCGCGAGCTAGGCTTCAAACGCCGCGGCACAAAAATCGTCGCCGCCCTCCAAGCCGCCATCAAAGCCGAGCACTAGCACCTGTTCACACTTCCATCTCCCGCCATACTCGCGCCCCTTCCCGTCATACCCGTGCCCACAGATCCGTCATACCCACACTCGCCACAGGCATCTCGCCGAACCCACCACTCGGCCAACACCCACCCCTTCCCCAATTCATCCCTCCCCCCTTCCAGGGGGGAGGTTAGGTGGGGGGTGAGACACCGCAAGCCGACGCCGCCAATCGCGCCCCGCCCTGCACTCCTGCCCCCTCTTGTCGCCAATTGCCTCATATCTGTGCGCATTTACCGCTTGACGATCGAGATAATCGCAAATAAGCTTGACTTGGCGTCAAATCCGAACAATCTGGCCGACCATGCCACACACCATCACCCTGCACTCCAAGTTTGACGATGATCTGCGCTCGCAGATCGACCTGACGCAGCGCGCCGCCAACGCTGCGCTTGCCGCCGTGCCGACCGGCTGCGCGCCGTTTCTGCGCCGCCGTGGGCGCTACCTGAGCGGGCGCGCCTCCACCGTGATCGAGGGCAACCCGCTCGACGAGGCGGCCTCGCTCCTGGCGACATTCGACGGACACGGCGACTCCGCCGCCCACATCGACATGCGCAACTCCGTCGAGGCCTGCGCGCTCGCTTCGGACTGGGCCGAGGATCCGTCGTTTCGGCCCGACCAGGGCGCAATCCGCGCGTTCAACTCCGTGCTGCTGCGCGGCCTGCCCGGACGCGCCGCCGAACACCGCGGGCGTTATCGACTCGGCGGCAGCATGGTGATGAATACCGCCACGCGCAGCATCGTCTACACCACGCCGCCGCCGGGCTGGGTGCCCGAGCTGATGGCGTCGCTGCAATCCACGATCGGGCACTGGCTGAACAACGATCCGCCCGAAGTCGCGGCGGCCAAGGCCCACTTCGGCCTCGTCTCGGTGCATCCCTTTGAAGATGGCAACGGGCGCACCGCGCGTCTCCTGGCCGACGCGATCCTGCACCGGGCCGGCGCGAACGCCCAGGGCATGGCCTCGCTGAGCACGGTCATACTCAACCGCCGCGCCGAATACTATGAAACCCTGGCAGCAGTGCAAGGGCCGGAGTTTCAGGGCGTCGTCGACGTTTCGCCGTTCGTCCGCTTTCACACCGCCGCGCTGCTGGAGGCCGTCACGGGTTTGCAACGGTACGTCGCCGCCCTCAATTTGCGCCGCGAGAAGTTGCGAGAGGCCGCCGTCGAGCTGAACGAGCGGCAGATCCTGGGGCTGCTCGCGGTGCGCGAGTTCAGCCCGCTCTCGGCCTCCAGCTACGCCGACCTGACGGAGTGCTCGCCGCAAACCGCCCGCACCGATCTGGCGGCGCTCGCCGGCGCGAGCCTCGTCGGTCGAGTCGGCCGCGGTAAGTCCACCCGCTACGAACTGACCGAACCGACGCGCGAACTGCTCAGCCGCGTCTGAACCGCCCACTAACCTGTGACTCGTCGATCCCGCCCGCCAAAGGAGGCGCTCATGCCGCAAAACGAATCCGCTCCCACCGACACGCTGCTCGACGGCGTGCGCGTGATTGAAGTTGGCGACGAGAAAACCGCGTACTGCGGGCGGCTGTTCGCCGGGCTGGGCGCGGACATGATCAAGCTGGAGCCGCCCGAAGGCTGCTCCACGCGCAGCATCGGTCCGTTCTACCAGGATCAACCCGGGCCGGAGCGTTCGCTGTTCTGGTGGCACTACGGACTGGGCAAGCGATCGGTCGTGCTCGACCTGACAACCGACGCTGGCCTGCGCGAATTCGAGCGGTTGCTGGACAGCGCGGACATCCTACTCGACGGTACGCCGAGCGGTATGTGGTCGGAGCTCGGGCTGCCGCTCGATGCAATCCGCAAGCGCTTCGACTCGTTGATCGTCGCGCGAATGACGCCGTTCGGCGATGACGGACCGTGGGCCGACTACAAAGCCTCCGATCTGATCCACCTCGCGCTGGGCGGTCCGATGATGAACTGCGGTTACGATCCGCAGCCCGACGGCGCCTACGACCTTCCGCCGATCGCCCCGCAAATGTGGCACGCCTACCACATCGCCGGCGAGCAACTCTGCATGAACGCGATCGGCGCGCTAATCGACCGCCATCGCTCCGGGCGCGCCCAAACGCTGACCTGCGCCGTCCACGACGCCGTCTCGAAAAATACCGAACTCGACCTGATGTCCTGGGTCTACCGCGCGGCGACATTCTACCGCCAGACCTGCCGCCACGCCGCCGAAACAATTACACCCGTACCATCGATCGGGCCGACCAAGGATGGCCGCTGGGTGATGGCGCTGGGGCGCGCCCGCTCGTCGCAGCTGATCGACTTCCTCAAGCACTATGACATGGCCGCCGATCTGGACGACGGCGCGCCCGAAGAGGGCGGCGCAAGCCGCCGCCCGCGCGGCGAAGCCGCCGCGCATCTCGGCGAGGTCGTGCAACGCCTGGTGCGCAAGTTCCGCTTCGCCGATGTGCCCTGGCGCGAGGCGCAGGAGGCCGGCCAGCTGTGGGCGCCGCTGCGCAAACCTCACGAAAACGCCGAAGACCCGCACTGGTGGGAGCGCGGCAGCTTCGCCCGCGTCCCGCACCCGGAGCACGACGCCGAATTCGTTTACACCACCAGCAAATGGGTATCGAGTGAGACCGCCTGGAGCGTCGGTCCGCGCGCGCCGCTGCTCGGCGAACATACCGACGATGTGCTGAGCGATCTCCCCTCAGCGAAATCGAACGACAGTACGATCGGTTCTCCGCCCAGCCACGCAACCGACCGCGGCGGCCGTTCGCGCTGGGGCACGCCGTTTCCGCTCGACGGCGTGCGCATTCTCGATTTCACCTGGTGGCTCGCGTCCGGCGGCGCGCCGCGCTACCTCTCCGCGCTCGGCGCCGAAGACGTCAAGGTCGAATGGCACCAAAACCTCGACCTGCGCGTCGGAATGGCGCAGTACGGCGTCGGCGGACACGCCGCGCGGGCTGCGGCGACCGCGCCGCTTCCCGCCGATCTCAGCACGATCAACCGCTCCGGCCAGTTCAACGACTTCCACGCCGGCCACCGCGGGCTCTCGCTCAATCTGCGCCACCCGGAAGGACTGGCGATCGCCAAGCGACTGGTCGCCGTCTCCGACATCGTCGCCGAGGGCTTCTCGCCCGGCGTGATGGAGCGTTGGGGCCTCGGTTACGACGTAATGCGCGAAATCAAGCCCGATATCATCTATCTCTCGCAGTCGGGCATGGGCCAGGTCGGCGTCTACGGACGTTACCGCACGGTCGGACCGATCGCCGCCTCGATGGCGGGCGTCTCCGAAATGTCCGGCCTGCCCGAGCCCTACGCGCCGGCCGGTTGGGGCTACTCGTATCTCGACTGGTTCGGCGCATACAACCTCGCCACCGCGATGATGGCCGCGCTCTGGTACCGCGAGCGCACCGGCAAAGGCCAGTGGATCGACTCCTCGCAGGTCGACGCCGGCATCTATCTCAACGGCACCGCCGTACTCGATTGGTCCGCCAACGGCCGCGTCTGGCGCCGCTACGGCAACCGCTCGCCGTACAAACCCGCCGCGCCGCACGGCGCATACCGCTGCCGCGGCGACGCCGAGTCGGACGATCGCTGGATTGCCATCGCCTGCTTCGCCGAACAGGAATGGCAATCACTCTGCGAAGCAATGGGGCGGCCGGAGTGGACATCCGAACCGCGCTTCGCTTCGCTCGCCGATCGCCTCGCCAATCAGGATGAACTCGACGACCAACTCAGCGAGTGGACGCAGCAACAGGAGCGCTGGCAGCTGATGGAGCGGCTACAAGCCGTCGGCGTCCCCGCCGGCGTCTGCCAGGACGCCCAGGATCGCTACGAGCGCGACCCCCAGCTACACCACCTGCGCTGGCTCACCGAAGTCGAGCACAGCGAAATGGGCGCCTGGCCGGTGCGCGAAATCCCCGTGAAATGGGATCAAACCCCCCCATTCATGGGCGGCCCAATCGACCGCGGCGCCCCCTGCTACGGCGAGGACAACCACTACGTCCTGGGCGAGCTGCTAGGTCTAAGCTCCACCGAAATCACCCGCCTAGCCGCCGAAGGCGTCATCGCCGAGGGATTGACGAGCGTCTAGATGACGCGCACCTGCCGACCCCGTTTGCCCAGTGTGTCGCTGCCCACCGCGCTGCGCCGGAGCATTTCAGAGGCGCGGAGCTTGGTACATATCCGTGGTCTGTCTCGCGGACATCGTGCTTGGCGTGTCGCACGTGGACTGTGGACCAGATCGAGCGACTGGCTCCTCCCGCTTCTGAGCTCGCTGGTGTCTACGTTGGTCGTGTTCGGTTCGCTATACGGCGTTCTTCGAGCGATGGACGAACCCATAGGCGGCACGGACGCAGGTAATCTCGGCGCCGTCCTCGGAGCGCAAGCCGCGATGACGGCCATCTTCCTCGCGGCGATGATCTTTATCGTAGAAGCCGTCCACCGTCGCGAAGACCTCGATGATCCGCTCTACGAACTGTTCTTGCGGAAGTCTTGGGCGCGGTGGGTCTTCTGTGCCGCCGTATGGCTTTTCGTCGGTACTGCGATCGTATACGCGCTTGGATCGGCCACACAGTGGTGGGCCGACATCGGCGGATCTCGCGGCCACATCCTGGGCTTGGCATCGCTGGTAATCGCTGCTCTGACTGTTTTGGCGTTCCTGCTCAGAGCGCTCCATGTCCTTCGCCCGACGGCGTACCGGAAGGGCAAGCGAGAGGTGACTGTCGCCCAAGTGCGCGAGGCGGTACAGGCTCGCGGGCAAGGTTCGAAGTTGCAACGACTGCTGGACCGGATCGGCCGCACAAGCTTCGGCAATTTCACTGAGATCGAAGCCCAGGCTAACCGGGCTGTCGATCGCGTAGCTGATGATGCCCACAGGGCCATTACCAACGCCCGGCTGACGGATGTGCGCGAGGCGATAGATACGCTGGAGGTCGTGGCAGCGGCAGTCGTCGAGGAGATGGAGATCGTTGCAGAGAAGTTGCCTGATGCGCTGCCTATCCAGCGTTCCGATTGGCCGACGTACAGCTCGATGAGCGCCGGGATGCACAGGCTCGTACGGGAAGCGTACTCACAAGGTAACCCTGACGTCACAACCCCTACGTCGGAGGCGATACGAAACCGGCTCACGCCGAGCATCGAGGCGGGCAACGATCTGTTCACTGCCATCATCCTAAACGTGATTCACGACGAGCAAGACATGCCGGACAGGCGCATCTACCGAAGTGGGGCGCACCATAACGTACTCGGTATCTACGGGATTTTCTCCGAGGCCCTGCATGCTGCACTGTCTACCACTGACAATGGCGTAGGTGTCGTGCGAAAGGAGCGCATTGCGCGAAACATGATTGCCGGCGTGCATGCGTACGGCGCAAGAGCGCTGGAGCGTAGCGATCTGCGCGGTTTCGGAGACGCAGCGCGAGTGTTGTTCCAGCAGGTTGATGTGTGGCTTGGAGAGCCGACCGCCGATGTCGTGGATAGCGGCGATACACGCGCGTTGTTGCGCCGTGCCAACCTGGCAATGCTTGGGCTCGCCATAGCCAAGGACGTGAGCAGCGTCGTGGAAGCTGCACGTGACCGACGCATTCCCAGCTCACCGGACTTGTACGATGCTCTTCGCAAAGATGCGTTTGCGAAGTATGGCGTTATCTCGGAACTCTCGACTCAGTGGCTCCTCGCGACCGGATATATCCTGCGCGAAGACGAGAACATCGACTTCATCGAAGAGCGATCGCTCGACTTCGTACGGTTGGGATACATGTGGTTGATCGTCGCGTCTGAACGTGATGGTGCAGATCACTCATCGTCGCACCAAGCACTGATTCACAAAGAACTGTCAGATGTATGGTGGCGTCATCGGAACCCCTTCTTGCGCGCGTTCGGGCGCCTGGGCTTCGAGGAGTACAGGACGCTGGAGAGGCAATGCGACCGAATCTTCGGTACGCCGTAGGGCGTGGCCGTCGAGTTGCCAGACAGCCAAGGCTGGGCGCCCATTCGAGCCTCGGTCGCGTGCGATGCAGCCTGAGCTACAACGCCGCGTAGAGGGCGTCGATCAGCCCGTTCACGCGCGGGTCGCCGCTCAGGTTGTTTTGCATCTGGTTCATCGTGTAGCCGAAGCCGATTTCGGCGTCGAGGTCGGCGTAGCCCAGCGAGCCGCCGGCGCCGGGGTGGCCGAACGCGCGCGGATTGGGGCCCAGCGGCATAAAGTCGGAGGTGAGCATCCAGCCCAGACCGAAGCGGCTCTCGATTTGCAGCACCGCGTCCGGGCCGCGCGACTGCTCGGCAATCGCCGCCTCCACAGTCTCGGGCTTGAGCACGTGGACGCCGTCGATCTCGCCGCCCGCGGCGACCGCGCCGTAGACCCGCGCCAGCGCCCGCGCCGCCGCCTGGCCGTTCGCCGCGGGAATTTCGGCAGCGCGCCAGTCCCGTCCGGCCGTGATGTTCTGATCGTCCGGCCCGGCGATCGGCGGATTCGAGAATGCCGCCGCGCCCACGCTGTCCGGCCCGCCGAACATCTCGATCAGATCGGGCACGTTGGGATCCGGCGGCGCGTCGATCAGCGTCGCGATGCGCCCGTCGAACTCGGGGCCCGTGCCGATGTGCGCGTCGAGCGCGAGCGGCGCGGCGAACTCCTCGCGCCAGTAGGTGCCCAGCGAACGCCCGTCGATCCGCCGCACCACCTCGCCGACCAGCCAGCCGTAGGTCAGCGCGTGGTAGCCGTGCCGCTCGCCCGGCGTCCACCACGGCTTCTGCTCCGCCAGCGCCTCGGTCATCGTTTCCCAGTTGAACATGTCCTCCACCTGCAGCGGGCGGCGCACCGCCGCCATTCCCGCCTGATGGTTGAGCAGCATCCGCACGGGAATTTCGCCTTTGCCCGCCGCGCCGAACTCGGGCCAGTACCGCGTCACGGGCGCGTCCACATCCAGCAGCCCCTGCTCGACCAGCCGATGCGCGCAGAACGCCGTCAGCCCCTTCGTCGTCGAAAACACGTTGACCAGCGTGTTGCGGTCCCAGGCGCGCTCCTGCGCCGGCGAGTACCAGCCGCCCCACAGGTCGACCACCGGCTCGCCGCGCAGGTAGACGGCGACCGCTGCCCCGACCTCGCCGTGCTCGGCGAAATTGCGCTCAAACGCCTCCCGCACGCCCTCGAATCGCGGCTCGCACCATCCGCCCGTCGGCAGGTCGGTCATGAAAATCCCTCATCCCCTCTGCGCCGACATCGTCGGTCGGCAGCGGCTAGGATAGCCGCATCGCAGAGCGTTTGCGACGTTTGTGAAAGGCGGCGGCGATGTCCGAAGCACCGAGCGAGGCGCAGGTGGTTTCCTGGATGGATGAGCTCTCGAACTGGGGGCGCTGGGGCGATGACGACCAGCTGGGCACGCTCAACCTGGTCACGCCCGAGGTGCGCCGCGCCGCCGCCGCGCTCGTCTCCGAGGGCGTGCCCGTCTCGTGCGCTTGGGATATCGAAAACACCCACCAACCCGACCACGCGATGGGCACCCCGCAGCGCTTCATGGTGGCGACCGGCGAGAGCGCCGCGGCGCAGGCCGAGCGCGGTGCCCGCATGAGCGGCTGCCTCGAATTCTTCGGCCTCGTCTACCACGGCTACGCGATCACCCACCTCGACGGCCTCTGCCACATCTTCTGGGACGGCCAGATGTATAACGGCAAACCCGCGCACCTGGTCAACGCCGCGGGCGGCGCGACCAATCTGCCGATTACCGAATTGCGCGACGGCATCGTCACCCGCGGCATCATGCTCGATATCGCCGCGCTCAAAGGCGTCGATTGGCTCGAGCCGGGCGAGGGCGTCTTCCCCGAAGACCTCGAGGCCGCCGAAGCGCGCCAGGGCGTGCGGGTGCAATCGGGCGACGCGGTGCTGCTGCGCACCGGCTACGGCCGACGCAAGCGCGAAGTCGGCCGCGAGCCGCTGCTCGAAACCGGCTTCCCCGGCTGGCACGTCGCCTGCGCGCCCTGGCTGCGCGAGCGCGGCGTCTCCGTCATCGGCGCCGATACCGCCACCGACGTCAACCCCTCCGGCTATGACCAACTGCGCATCCCGCTGCACGCCGTCGGCATCGTCGCCATGGGGCTCTGGCTGATCGATAACATGCAACTGGAGGACCTGGCCGCCGCCTGCGACCGTTACAACCGCCACGAGTTCCAGTTCGTGCTCAGCCCGCTCCGCATCATCGGCGGCACCGGCAGCCCCGCCAATCCTCTAGCGGTGTTCTAGCCCGCGCTCACAATTCCCTCCGCCCCGGCCACCGCGCGCAAACAACTCCGCCATACCCGCGCCCCATTCCGTCATTCCTGCGCAGGCAGGAACCAAAGCGCACCCCCCTCCCCAATTCATCCCTCCCCCCTCTTCCAGGGCAGGGTGCCCAATTCATCCCTCCCCCCTTCCAGGGGGGAGGTTCGGTGGGGGGTGAGACGCCACGAGCCGCGCGCCAAGCACGCCGTGCCCCGATCGCCCGCGCCGCTCCCCCAACCGCCATTCCTGCCCCCTCCGCCATACCCGCGCTCCCCCTCGTCATTCCTGCGCAGGCAGGAACCAAAGCGCACCCACCTCTTCCCCAATTCATCCCTCCCCCCTTCCAGGGGGAGGTTCGGTGGGGGGTGAGACGCTGCGAGCCAGCGCACCAATCACACCGCGCCCCAATCGCCCGCGCCGCCCCCCCAACCGCCATACCCGCTCCCCCCAACCGCCATACCCGCCCCCTCCGCCATACTCGCGCTCCCCCTCGTCATTCCTGCGCAGGCAGGAACCAAAGCGCACCCATCCCTTCCCCAATTCATCCCTCCCCCCTTCCAGGGGGGAGGTTAGGTGGGGGGTGAGACGCTGCGAGCCAGCGCACCAATCACACCGCCTCCCAATCGCCCGCACCGCTCCCCTCAACCGCCATACCCGCGCCCCGTTCCGTCATTCCTGCGCAGGCAGGAACGACGAAACCCACCCCGCCCACACCCCCAATCACCCGTTCGGCGTCAGATGCACCTTCACCGACAGGCTGCTCTTGTCCAGCGCCGCATCGAACGCCTCGTTCACGTCGTCCAGGCCGAAGCGGTGCGTGATCAGCGAGCGCGCCTCGTCGCGGCAGCCCGTCAGCATCTCCAGCGCCTTTTGGTAATCGGGCACCCGCCCGCCCGGCGCGGCGTAGGTGACCGCGCCCACCATCGTGATCTCGCGCCCCAACAGCGTGAGCGGGTTGAGCCCCGCGTCGTCGATCGCAAACACGCCGAGGATCACGACCCGCCCCAGCCGCCGCACGGCGTCGATCGAGGTGCGGATCGTATCCGCGTGTCCGCCCACGCACTCGGCGACCACGTCAATCGCGTCGTCCGCCGCGAGCTCCGCCAGCCGCTGCTTGCCCGCCTCGTCGTCGCCGATGATCTCGACCGCGCCGAGCCGCCGCGCGGCCTCCTGCTGGTGCGGATGCCGCGCCAGCATAATCACCTGCGCGCCATAGGCTTGCGCGGCGAGCTGCGCGGTCAGACCGATGCTGCCCCCGCCGATCACCAGCACCGTTTCGCCGTCGCCGAGCTGGATCTCCTCGAAGCCATGCACCGAGCAGGCGAGCGGCTCGGCGATCGCGGCCAGCTCGCCGTCGACGCCCGGCGGCGCGGCGAAGACCGCCTCGGCCGGCGCGAGCACCTGCTGCGCCATCCCGCCGTCCACCGCGATGCCGATCAAGCCGCCCGCGACCTGGCACTGGTTGTAGCGCCCCGCCGCGCAGTGCCCGCAGCCGCCGCAGCGCAGCAGCGGCTCGACGCCCACGACATCGCCCTCGCGCAAGCCCGACACGCCCGCGCCCACTGCGGCGACCGCGCCGCCGATCTCGTGACCGGGCGTGCGCGAAGCCTGCGGCGGAAAGTCGCCGCGGTACCAGTGCAGGTCGGAGCCGCAGATGCCCGCGTTGACCACCTGCACCAGCACTTCGCCCTCGCCAGGCGCGCGCTCGGCCTCGTCGAGCACGCTCAGCGTTCGGTCTGCATTCCAGGCTGCTCGGCGCATTGCTCGCCTCCCTTTCACGGCGCTCGTTCGGCGCGCGGCAAGGCTAGCAGCCGCAGCACAGCCCCGGCGCGCGTGTAGGCTGGCGGCATGGTCAGAGCGTCGCGTTCGATCCTGCTGGCCGCGCCGCTGATCGCCCTGCTCACGATCGTCGTGCTGTTCTTCGGCATCCGCGACGATCCCGACGCGCGCAAGATCGCCGCGCGAATGAGCGACACCCACACCGTGCGCCTGATCGGCGACGCCGCGCGCCCGGCCGTGCTCGCGCTGCCGCCGAACTTCGACGCCGAACGCTCATATCTGTTACTGATCGGCCTGCACGCCTACGGGAGCAACGCCTGGCAGTACGACCAGTACCTGCGGCTGTCGGCGCTGGTCAATAGCGACGATCTGGCGCTGCTGCTTCCGCAGGGTCTGAAAAACGCCGACGGTTCGCGCTTCTGGAACGCGACGCCCTGGTGCTGCGCGCCCCAGAACGGCGGCGTGGACGACGCCGCGTACATCGCGTCGCTGCTGGAGGATGCGGCGGAGATCGTGTGGATCGAGCAGGTCGCCGCCGTCGGCTACGCCAACGGCGGCTTCCTCGCTCATCGGCTCGCCTGCGACGGGCTGGACGGGCTGTCCGCCGTCGTCAGCCTGGCCGGCTCCTCGTTCGCCGACTCGGAGCGCTGCGCCGACGCCGCGCCCATCTCCGTCCTGCAGATCCACGGCGACGCCGACGATCAGGTGTTGTACGGCGGCGAGATCGGTTCGGGCGGCTATCCCGGCGCGCTGGAGGTCGCGCAGCGTTGGGCGAGCCGCGCCGGATGCGGTGCCGAATCGCCCGCCGACGCGCCACCGCTGGACCTCGACCGCAGCATTGACGGGGCAGAGACCGCCGTCCAACGCTGGACCGACGGCTGCGCCGACGGCATCATTGTGGAGTTGTGGACCATCCAGAGAGGCGGCCACAAGCCGGACATTGAAGAGACCATCGGCGCGCGCGTCATCGAGTGGCTGCGCAGGGCGGCGCGCTAAGCGGCGGCGCGTGTAGGCTCAGTCCATGCGCACGCTGCTAATCGTCCCCCTCCTGGCCGCGGCCCTGCTGATCGCCCTCGCCTGCGGCGGTGACGATCAGCAACAGCAAGCAGCGCCGCCTGCCGTCGCGCAAGCTGAAAGCACGCAGCAGGAGCCGCATCAGCAACAGACGCCGCCCGCTCAGCCGGCCGCGCAGACCCAAAGTGCCGACACCCAACAGGCCGATCAGACGATCGCCGCGCAGGACAAAGCGCAGGATGAAGCGCAGTCCAAAACGCAAGACGAGGCGCAGGACGAGAAGAAGCCCGCCGCCGATGTCCAAAAGCTGACCATCGGCGGCGAGCGCCCCGCCGCGCTGCTGCTGCCCACCAGCTACGACGACAGCGAGCCGCTCCCTCTCGTGCTGATGCTGCACGGCTACGGCAGCAGCGCTGCCCAAAACGACGCCTGGATGGGCGCGTCGCAACTCGTCGCCGAGGGCGGCTTCGGACTCATCCTGCCCGACGGCACGCTCGATCCGGACGGCAACCGCTTCTGGAACGCGACCGAGGCCTGCTGCAACTTCTACCGCTCCGACGTCGATGACGCCGCCTACCTCGCGGCGCTGGTCGCAGAAGCGCAGACCTACGGCGGCGCAGGGCTGGTCGCCGCCGTGGGCGTCTCCAACGGTGGCTTTATGGCCTATCGGCTGGCCTGCGAGGGACTGCCCGGGCTGATCGCCGTGGTCAGCGTGATGGGCTCCTCTTTCAACGATCCGACCGACTGCGCCGCGCCCGCGCCGGTCTCCGTGCTGCAAATTCACGGCGACGCGGACGCGATCGTGCGTTACGACGGCGGCCTGGCCGACGGCGACGGCGTGCTCGTCGCCGATACGCCCGGCGCGATCGAGCTGGTCTGGCGCTGGGCGGAGCGGGCGGGCTGCAATGCCGACGCGCGCGAAGACCTCGATTCGATCGAGCTTGACCACAGCGCCGCCGGCGCGGAAACGACCGTGCAGCGCATCCGAGAGAGCTGCGCCGACGGCATCACCGTTGAGCTGTGGACGATGCAAGGCATCGGCCATTTCCCCGCCTTCCAGCCGTACACAATCAGCGCTGTGATCCTGGGCTGGCTCGCAGGGGTTGCGGGCGGCGGCGAAGGCGAGCCGCCGGCCGCCGCCGAAAGCAGCGGCCTGCAGCGCCTCACACTTGGCGGCGAGCGCCCCGCCGCGTTCCTGCTGCCCGAAACCCGCCTGCTCGGACCGCTGCCGCTCGTCGTCCTGCTGCACGGCTTCGGTATGAACGCCGAGCTGATCGACCGCTACTTCGGCCTCTCGCAAATGGCCGAGGACGGACTAATCGCTCTGATTATGCCCGACGGCACGGAAAATCCCGACGGCGATCGCTTCTGGAACGCCACTCCCGAATGCTGCAAATTCGAGGGCCAGGATGTCGACGATGTGAGTTACATCAACGGCCTCGTCGCCGAAGCCCGCGAGTACGCAGCGTTCGACCGCCTCTACCTCGTCGGCTACTCCAACGGCGGCTTCATGTCCTACCGCATGGCCTGCGAAAACATGCCCGGCCTCACCGCGCTGGTCAGCGTCGCCGGCTCCTCCTACATCGATCCCGCCGAATGCCCGAACCCCACGCCGGTTTCGGTGCTGCAAATTCACGGCACCGCCGACGCGCTGGTGCCGTATAACGACGATCCGCGCGGAGTGCCGGGCGCGGAGACGCTCGCCCGTCGCTGGGCGGAGCGCGCCGGCTGCGACTTCGACGCTGCGCAAAAGCTCGAGCCGATCGAACTCGATTTCAGCCGGTCAGATCCCGAAACGACGGTGCGCCGCATCCGCGAGGGCTGCGCCGACAGCGTGACCATCGAACTCTGGACGATGCTCAACATCGGCCACGGCCCCGACTTCTCGCGGTCCGTCATTGCCGGCCGGATCATCGGCTGGCTGCTCATCGAGTCGCGCGCCGAAACCAGGTCATGACCGACGAGCCCGGCGCGGAGCACCTGCTGGCGATGCTCGAGATCGCCCGCCACCAGCGCGTCGCAATCGCCGTCTCGCCCGCCATCGGCCCCGAGCGCGCCGCCCAACTCGCCGAACAGATCACCGCGCGGCTCGATCAGGCCGGCGTCCCGCCCCAGCGGCGCTCTTGGATCATCGCGGCCGCCGATGTTCCCGACGCCCAAACCATCGCCGTAATCAGCGCCCTCTCCGACACGATCGGCCCCGCCCCGCTCACCCTGCACGATCCGCAGGATCCCGACCAACTCATCTTCCGCCGCCGCCCCCCCGACCAACGCCGCGGCGGCGTCTACCTCAACGCCAAATGGATGCAGTCCAACATCCGCATCGCCTGCGGCGCCCCCGCCGACCTGGCCCCCCACCTCGCCGCCTGGTTCAACACCCCCGCCACCCTCAACCCCGAATCCGACCTCAACGCCGACCTAACGCTCTAAAGCGCATTCACCTGTACGTCCAACTCCACGACACCTGCGCCAGCGACTCCGCACGCCTGCGCCAACCACTCCGTCATACCCGCGCGAAAAGATCCGTCATACCCGCGCTCGCCGCGGGTATCTCGCCGAGCCGATCACCCAAGCCGCAAACCGCCACCACCCAACGACCGCCGCCCTACCCACCCAGATCAATCTCCGTGCTGCGCAGCCAGCGACCCACGCCCGCTCCGACAGGGAAATAGCGGGACGGCGGCAGAATCCGTTCCCCGCCCGTCGGCGTAAACGCGAACTCGATCCGCCCATCGGCGAGCAATCTGGCGTTGATCCGTCCAATCTCCACCCCGTCCACCTCGATCGGACTAGAGCGCAGCCAGCGGCCAACCGCCGCGTCCGTCGGGAAGTAGCGCTGCTGCGGCAGCACCCGTTCGCCGCCGTCGGCCTGCTGCCAGCCGAACTCCGTGCGCCCGTCGGCCAGCCGCCGCGCCACAATCCGTCCGCTGCCCAACTCCGCCGTCGGTGCGGCGCTCGGCTCACGCAGCCAGGCCGGCACATCGGCCGCGCCGTTGTAGATTATCCAGCAGGTTGCCGCGCCAGCTACGCTCACAGCGCAGGCATGGCTCGCGCCGACGCTGACAGAGCGATACTCGCCCGCCGGCGGCCGCGTCTGGCCGTCGAATGTGTAGCCCCAGCACTCGACCGCGCCCGTCTCGCGCAATCCGCAACTGTGCCGCCCGCCCGCGCTGACCGCGCTGAAGCGCCCCGTCGGCGCGTCTGTTTGGCCGGCCCAGTTCCATCCCCAGCACTCGACCGCGCCGGTCTCGAGCAGCCCGCAGGTGTGGAGCCCGCCGGCGCTGAGCGCGCTGAAGCGCCCCGTCGGCGCGTTCGTTTCGCCGTAGTTATTCCTTCCCCAGCACTCGACCGCGCCGGTCTCGCGCAGCGCGCAGGTGTAGCGCTCGCCGGCGCTGAGCGCGCTGAAGCGCCCCGCCGGCGCGCCTGTTTGGCCGTAGCCGTTGCTTCCCCAGCACTCGACCGCGCCAGTCTCGCGCAGCCCGCACGTGTGCCTGTTGCCCGCGCTGAGCGCGCTGAAGCGTCCTGCTGGTGCGTCTGCTTGGCCGAAGTGGTTGGCTCCCCAGCACTCGATCTCGCCGGTCTCGCGCAGCCCGCAGGTGTGGGACCCGCCCGCGCTGACCGCGCTGAAGCGCCCCGCCGGCGCGTCTGTTTGGCCGTCCCAGTTGGCTCCCCAGCACACGACCGCGCCGGTCTCGCGCAGCCCGCAGGTGTGGGACCCGCCCGCGCTGAGCGCGCTGAAGCGCTCCGCCGGCGCGACCGCTTGGCCGTAGTCGTTGTCCCCCCAGCACTCGACCGCGCCGGCCTCGCGCAGCCCGCAGGTGTGACGGCCGCCGGCGCTGACCGCGCTGAATTGCCCCGCCGGCGCGTCTGTTTGGTCGTAGTTATTCCTTCCCCAGCACTCGACCGCGCCGGAGTCGCGCAGCCCACAGGTGTGACGGTCGCCGGCGCTGACTGCGCTGAATTGCCCCGCCGGCGCGTCCGCCTGGCCGTCGTCGTTGGCTCCCCGGCACTCGACCGCGCCGGTCTCGCGCAGCCCGCAGGTGTGACGGTCGCCGGCGCTGACTGCGCTGAATTGCCCCGCCGGCGCGTCAGCCTGGCCGTCATCGTTGGCTCCCCAGCACTCGACCGAGCCCGTCTCACGCAGCCCGCAGGTGTGGCGGTCGCCGGCGCTGACCGCGCTGAAGCGCCCCGCCGGCTCGTCCGTTTGGCCGTAGCCGTTGCTTCCCCAGCACTCGACCGCGCCGGTCTCGCGCAGCCCGCAGCTGTGCGACCAGCCCGCGCTGACCGCGCTGAAGCGCTCCGCCGGCGCGTCTGCTTGGCCGTCGTAGTTGCTTCCCCAGCACTCGACCGCGCCGCTCTCGCGCAGCCCGCAGGTGTGGAACCGGCCCGCGCTGACCATGCTGAAGCGCCCCGCTGGCGCGTCCGCCTGGCCGGCGTCGTTGTTTCCCCAGCACTCGACCTCCGCAGAGTCGAGCAGCGCGCAGGCATGACTCTCACCGACCGTGACCGCTATTGCCCGGCGGTCTTCCTGCGCATCGGCGCGCTGCCAATCACCGAGTGCGGCTAGGGCGAGCAGCAGCACCGCGCCAAGCGCCAGGCTCAAGAGCGCGGTTCGTCGTGTCGCTGTGATGAGCATGGGGTAAGCCTCGCTCTTGGGCATCGCATCGTGTCGGGGCTGTGCGCAGGCAAGCTAGGCTGCGGCGCCGCGTTCGTCAATTAAGGCTTGGGGGTGTGTGCTCACACTTTCGTCGTTGCTGCACCCTCTCCGTCATTCCTGGCAGGCTCCGTCATTCCTGCGTAGGCAGGAACGACAGAGGCGTGCGCCGGGAGTCTGTGCAGGGCGCGGCGAGATACCCGCGGCGAGCGCGGGAATGACGGAGAGGGCGCGGGAGCGGCGGCTACCCCCGCGGCAGACCCAGCCCCCGCGTCGCGATGATGTTCCGCTGAATCTCGCTTGTCCCGCCCTCGATCGTGTTCGCCACCGAGCGCATGAAGCCGTACTGGTAGCGGCCCCGCTTCGGCGCGTAAGGATCGCCCCCGCCCAGCTGGCCGTACAGCCCCAACACCTTCATCGCCGTGCCCTGAATCCGCTGGTTCAGCTCCATCGCGTAGAGCTTCGCCATCGACGCCTCGTGATTGGGAATCATCCCCTGGCTCTGCATGCTCACGATGCGGTACGAGATCATCATCGCCGTCTGCGCCTCGATGTAGCGGTCGGCCAGCGCGTTGCGCGTCGCCTCGTTCTCCCCCAGCGACGACCGACCGCTGCCGCGGTACTCCTTGGCCACATCGATGATCGCCTCCACGCCCTGCCGCATCCCCACCGCCGAGCCGATGCTGCTCCGCTCGAAATCGAGCGTCGTCACCGCGCCGTACCAGCCCCGGTTGACCTCGCCCAGAATGTGCCGGCTGGGAATCCGCACATCCTCGAAGAACACCTCGTTGAACTCATGTGTGTTGGTCATGTTCACCAGCGGGCGCACCTCCACGCCCGGCGAATGCATGTCGAGCATGAAGTAGGTGATCCCCTTGTGCTTGGGCGCGTCGGGATCCGTCCGCGCCAGCAGGATCATCCAGTCCGCGCGGTGCGCCCCCGATGTCCAGATCTTCTGCCCGTTGACCACCCAGTCGTCGCCGTCCTTCACCGCGCGAGTCTGCAGCGAGGCCAGGTCCGAGCCGCTGCCCGGCTCCGAATAGCCCTGGCACCAGATCGCCTCGCCGCTCAGAATCGGCGGCAGGTGCTCGGCCTGCTGCTCCTCCGTCCCGATCGTGATCAGCGTCGGCCCCGCCATCCCGATCGCGATGCCGCCCGGACGCGGCGCGCGCGCCTCCGCCATCTCCTCGTTGAAGATGAACTGCTGCATCACGCTCAGCCCCGCGCCGCCGTACTGCTCCGGCCAGGCCGGCGCAATCCAGCCCCGCTCCGCCAGCTGCCCCTCCCAGTCCCGCATCGCCGGGGTGCGCTCGAACGGCGCGGCCTGCGCGACTCGTCGCGCATCCGCTGCCGCCGCGGCTCGTATTCGCTGCCGATGAACTCGCGCACCGTCGTGCGGAACGCCGCCTCTTCGCCGCTGTCTCGAAAGTCCACCATGTCCCTCAGCCTTCCCGGGCCCGTGGCCGAACGCCAGCCGAATGACCACAGGTTATCGCATCGGTACCATGCCCCACACGAGCGCAAGGGAGCCGAGCCGGATGGTCCGCCGATCGCTGGTCGAAGACGACGCCCGCCGCCTGCTCGGCGGTGCGCCCGTGCTGATCGTCAGCACCCAGTGGCGCGCCGTCTCCAACGCCGCACCCATCGCCTGGGCGATGCCCGTCAGCATCAACCCCCCGCTGCTCGCGATCGCCGTCCACCCCTCCCGCCGCAGCCACGACATGATCAAATACGGCGAGGAATTCGTGGTCAACATCCCCTCCCGCGTGCTGCTCAACCACACCCAGTGGCTGGGCATGGTCAGCAACTCCGTCGGCGACAAGCTCGAAGCCTCGCGCATCCCCTCCTTCCGCGCCCGCGAGGTCGACGCCCCCCTGCTCGAAGGCTGCGTCGGCTGGATCGAATGCACCCTGCACGACTGGTACACCATGGGCGACCACACCCTCTTCATCGGCAAAGTCGTCTCCGCCCAGGCCGACACCGACGCCTTCGACTTCAACACTGGCATGTGGACGCTCGACGACGACGAATACAAGCCGCTGATGTACCTCGGCGGGCGCAGCTACGCCGTGCTCGACGACGCCTTCGACGCCACCGTCGAGCAGCGCAGCGTCGAGCAAATGCAGGAGGAGGGACTCGGACAGGAGCTGGAAGCCGCCGAAGAGGAGCGCCGAATCAAGCGCGAGGAAGAAGCCGAGCGCCGCGACGCGGAAGAACAGCGCGGCGAGCGCGAGCCGGATACCTCCAGCCTGCCGCGCGAACTACCCGACGCATGAGCACCGATCGGAGCGCCGCATGACGACCCGTTTCGCCCTGGCATCCCTGGCCGCGCTCACCGCCGCCGTCCTCGCCCTGCTGGCGCTGGGTGGCAGCACAGCGCGCGCGCACATAGATGCTCCTGAGACAGTCGTTTGGATCGTCGCTCACCTCACGTCCGACAATCGCCTCGAGTTTGCAGTGGAGATGGGTTCTTACAGCCCCGAACCCACCAGCTTGCGTGACGCCCGGATCCTGCCCGAACGGCGTTTCGTGGACGCCTCAATCCGCCACGGCCGCTGGCTGCGCAGCTCGGTAGTCAGCCTTGGTGGGGGGCGCTCCGGACGGATCGCGGTTCGACGGCTGTCGGATGGTGAATTTGAGGTTGGCCTGCATCTGACCGGCTTGGAAAGTGTGCGGCTCCCATACGTCTCGGGGGAGAGCCGTCTTCGTGTCGACGAGCTCGACGGGGAACGGCCCGCATATGTCTCGGAGGAGAAAC
Source organism: Dehalococcoidia bacterium (assembly GCA_965203165.1). Taxonomy (GTDB): domain Bacteria; phylum Chloroflexota; class Dehalococcoidia; order Bin125; family Bin125; genus CATQGW01. Next base: position 1,378,887 of record OZ241849.1, on the reverse strand, counting down.
GTTTCCGCGTCGAGGAACTCGACGGGGAGTGGTCCAGCGACTGGATCCTGGTACCCCGCAACACCTTCGCAGTCCGCCACCACTACTACGAGCGCGAATTGATCAGCGCCGGCTACGATCACACCTGCGCCCTGGCGTGGGGATCGCCTTACGAGATCGAGTGCTGGGGCTCCAACGAGTTTGGCCAGAGCGCCGCGCCGGAGGGCTCGTTCGACTCGGTCAGCGCGGGCAGAACGCATACCTGCGGCCTGGGCAGTTGGACAATCCAATGCTGGGGCTCCAATGAGGACAGGCGCTCCAACGCGCCCGCCGGGGAATTCAGCTCACTGAGCGTGGGCTACGACCACTCCTGCGCCGTCGCCTCCGAGACGGGCGCGATCTCCTGCTGGGGCAAGAACGACTATGGCCAGACCGACGCCCCGCCGGGCTCGTTCCGCGCCGTCGCCGCTGGCCACCGGCATACCTGCGCGCTCGACAATGCCGCCGCGCTGCGCTGTTGGGGCGACAACCGCTGGGGCCAGTCCGACCCGCCGGCAGGCCGCTTCGCCGCCGTCAGCGTCGGCAACTCCCACTCCTGCGCGCTCAGCATCGACGGCATCCTCGATTGCTGGGGTTACACCGACGAAGTGCACCCGATCGAAGACCTCGACGGCGGGCGCTACGAGTTCCTCAGCGCGGGCGGCTGGCACGTCTGCGCGATCGCCTACGGCGGCCGCATGGATTGCGTGGGCTGGAATGGCTATGGCCACGCCGTCTCCCCGCCCGGCCGCTACGAGCTCGTCAGCGGCGCCGAAGAACACACCTGCGCCGTCTCCACCGCCGGCGCCGTGAGCTGCTGGGGCCGCAACGGCTTCGGCCAGACCGACGCCCCCGACGGCGCGTTCGTCTCCCTGAGCGCCGGCTACGACCACACCTGCGCCATCGACGCCGCCGGCGCGCTCGCCTGCTGGGGCGCGAACGGCGACCGCCAAATCGAAGCGCCGAGCGGCGAGTTCATCTCTGTCGCGCCCGGCGACTGGCACACCTGCGCCGTCCGCGCCTCGGGCGAAATCGCCTGCTGGGGCTTCGACGGCTACGGCCAAATCACCGACGCGCCCAGTGGCGGCGGCTACCGCAGCATCGTCGCCGGCCGCTCCTCCGTCTGCACTCTCCACCAGTCCGGCCGCGCCGACTGCTGGGGCCGCAACGACCATGGTCAGAGCGACCCGCCCGACGCCGAATTCACCTCAATCAGCTCGTCGTCGCTGCATGTCTGCGGCGTCACCACCGACGCCAAAATCCGCTGCTGGGGCCGCAATCTCGAAGGCCAGTCCGACGCCCCGCCCGGCCGCTACAGCGCCGTCGCCGCCGCCGACTTCCACAGCTGCGGCCTGCAAGAATCCGGCGAAATCACCTGCTGGGGCCAGTCCGCCGACGGTCGCACCGAGTCCCCCGCCGGCCGCTACACCGCCATCGCCGCCGGCCTCGCCCACACCTGCGCCCTCTCCGAATCCGGCCAACTGACCTGCTGGGGCATCAACTCCTGGGGCCAGTCCGACCCGCCCGACGGCAAGCACACCGCCGTCGCCGCCGGCAACTCCCACTCCTGCGCCCTCAGAGAGAACGCCCAAATCGCCTGCTGGGGCATCACCGTCTACGGCCAAACCGACGTCCCCGCCCGCTGGACCCGCCCAGGCGCCATCACCCACGAGGGCAACTGATCCTCCAACTCCACCCCAGACCCGTCATACCCGTGAGATCCGTCAACCCGTGAGACCCGTCATACCCGTGCTTGCCACGGGTATCTCGCCTCGGTGCGCACCAAGCCCCGTTCCCGCCTCCCCACTCCGCACGGAGCCCCTCGCACCGCTTCGTCGTTCCCGCGCAGGAATGACGGAGGGAGGCCGCGCGCGGCTCCGTGCAGAACTCCGCGAGATACCCGCGGCAAGCGCGGGTATGACGGACGCGGCAGCGCGGGTATGACGGAGAGGGGGAGCGCGGGCAGATGGAGGCCGCTGCGCGGCTTGGTGCGCACCGCGGCGAGATACCCGCAGCGAGAGCGGGCATAACCGGGCAGCCCTAGCCGCGCAGGGCGGGCGCGACCTCCTCCATCAGCAGACGCATCGAGCGCAGCACCTGCTCGTGCGGAATCATCCCGCCCGCGTTGGTCCACGTCAGAAAATGCCCCACCCCGTAGCGCTCGCGCAGCGCCGCCAGCTTCGCCGTTACCTCCGCGACGCTGCCAATCGCGCACAGCTCATCGAGCAGCTCGGCGTAGCCCATCGAGCGGTTGCGCTCCATCAGCGGCGGCAGGTCGTTGGGGTCGCCGCCGCGCGCCACGATGCTGCGCAAGCCCGTCGCGGTGACCACGTCGATGTAGCTCAGCAGGCTGGCGCGGGCTTCCTCGCGCGCCTGCCCGCTCGTCTCCGCCACGTACACCGGCAGGAGCAGCCCCGCGTCTGTCGCCGGCGGACGGGCGCCCTCCGACTCGGCGCGCGCGCGCCAGTATTCGGCGTAACGGCGATCCAGATCGTCCAGAAACGCCGTGATTGGCGAGGCGAACACCCGCCAACCCTCGGCCGCGGCGCGCTGGAACGACTCATCGCTGTTGGCCGCCAGGCGCAATGGCGGGTGCGGGCGCTGCAACGGCTTGGGCACGACCTGCACGTTCGCGTAGTCGAAAAATCGCCCGTGAAAGTCCACCGGCTCGTCCGACCACGCTTGCAGAATCACCTCGAGCGCCTCGTCGAAGCGCTCGGCGCGATCGCGGATCGGCACCCCGAAGCCGGTGAAGTGCTCGGCAATTGAGCCTCGCCCGACCCCATATTCGAGCCGCCCTTCCGAGATGATGTCCAGCGTCGCGGCATCCTCCGCCGCCCGAATCGGCTCGACCAATGGCAGCAGCGCCACCCCGGTGCCCAGCCGGATGCGGGTCGTCTGCGCCGCCGCCGCCGCCATCGCCACCATCGGCGAGGGCAGCACGGAGAACTCGCGCACGAAGTGCATCTCAGCCAGCCAGGCCAAATCGAAGCCCAGCCGGTCCGCCTCCACAATCTGCCCAAGCGTGTCCCGATAGCGCGAAGCCACATCCTGCCCATCCGCCTGCGGCAGCTGAAAGAACAGCCCAAACTCCAGCGCCCCGCCGTCGCCCATGCCGCACCCTCCCTACCCAGCGCAGGCTAGCCGACAGCCTGCCACCTGTTCACGCTTGCCCTTCCATCAGATTCCGCTACTCCCGCTATACCAGCACCCTCTCTCGCCATAGCCGCGGCGGAGAGCGGCTATGACGGATCTACGTTGCGCGGGTATGGCTGAGGGAGCGCCGCCGCCGCCGATCAGCCATCCAGCGCGAGGCCGTGCGGCAACCAGCCGAGCTCAGTGCGACCGTCGGCGAGTCGCCCGACAGGCTTGCGCAACCAAGCAGGGATGTCGGCCACGCCGCCGTAGACCATCCAGCAGGTCGCGGTTCCGGCTTCACTGAGTGCGCAGACGTGACGCACGCCAGCGCTGATAGCGCGATATGCGCCGGGGGGCGGACGCGCCTGACCGTCGAATGTGTAGCCCCAGCACTCGATCTCGCCTGTCTCGCGCAGTCCGCAGCTGTGATACCCACCCGCGCTGACTGCGCGGAAGCTGCCCGCTGGCGCGTCGGCTTGGCCAAAGACATTCGATCCCCAGCACTCCACCTCGCCTGACTCCCGCAAGCCGCAGGTGTGCTCTGCGCCTGCGCTGACTGCGCTAAAGCGGCCCCGCAACCGACCTCGTGGGGCCCACGTTTGACCTGAAGTGCTCGCCCCCCAGCACGCCAGATCACCTGTCTCGCGGATGCCGCAGCTGTGCGCTCCGCCCGAGCTGACCGCGCTGAAGCGGCCTTGCGGCGCTCCCAAAATGTTTGATCCCCAGCACACCAGGTAAGCCGTCTCCGCCAGCGCGCAGATGTGATCCCCGCCCACGCTCACCGCGCTGAAGCGACCCGGCGTCACTTTGGGCAGCCCCCGCCAGTCCGGCCCCCAACAATCGAGCTCGCCCGACTCGCTCAGCGCGCAGCTGTGTTCCTCGCCCGCGCTCACCGCGCGATAACGGCCCTCCGGCGCATCCAGTTGCACAGAACCGGAGCGCCCCCAGCACTCCAACTGACCTGATTCCCGCACGCCGCAGCTGTGGGAAAGTCCCCCGCTCACCGCTTGAAAGCGGCCCGGCGGCGCGTCGGCTTGGGCGGGCGGGATGAGAGGCCGGCACGCTACACCGCCCGCATTCCGCAATCCGCAGATGTACCGCCCGCCCGTGCTGACTACGCGGAAGAGGCCGGGCGGCGCGTCCACCGAGACGTTATTGACGCCGCGCCAGCATTCCAGTTCGCCTGACTCTCGCAGTCCACATGCGTGATACTCGCTCGCGCTGATCGCTTGAAAGCGTCCTGAGGGTGCATCGATTTGTTCGTTCGCATACTGCCAGCACTCGAGCTCGCCCGACTCCCGCAGGCCGCACACGTATCCGCCGCCGACGCTGACTGTGCTGAAGCGGCCGGGCGGCGCCTCCATTTTCCGATCTGGGATTTTCTGGTCTGAGGACGTTAAATCCTGGACTATGGGCGGGGCCGGGACTGGTCCCCAGCATTCAACCTCGCTCGTCTCGCGCAACCCGCAGCTGTGAGGCCAGCCGGCGCTGACCGCGCGGAAGCGGCCCGGCGGCGCGTCTAGCGCGCCGTGCCGATCGTCTCCCCAACATTCGATTTCGCCCGACTCTCGCAGGCCGCAGCTGTGATACCAAGCCGCGCTGACTGCGCTGAAGCTGCCTTGCGGCGGGTCCGCTTGACCGTGCCGGTTCTCTCCCCAGCATTCGATCTCGCCTGTCTCGCGCAGGCCGCAGCTGTGGTAGTTTCCCGCGCTGATTGCGGTGAACGGCCCTGGCGGCGCGTCGGCCTGGCCGTGATCGTTGCGCCCCCAACACTCGAGCTCGCCAGAGGCGAGCAGCGCGCACACATGTGTGTCGCCGAAGCGGGAGTGACCGACGCTGATCGCGACGGTGCGGCCGCCCTGCTGCGCGGCCGACTGCCCCCAATCAACCGCCGCGCCGAGCGCAACGCAGGCCAACAGCGCGGCGAGAGCGAGAATTGCCCGATGCATCGGCTGATTCCCGCCCCTGAGCCCACTCCGGCACCTAGGCTAGAGCGCGCTCAAGCATGTTGCAGACTGCGCTGTTTCCGTGCCCCATCCCCTACGCCCCCCTTCCCGTCATTCCTGCGCCCCTCCCTGTCATTCCGCGCCCCTCCCTGTCATTCCTGCGCAGGCAGGAACCCACGCGGCGACACGGCTTCGCTCCACCCCAGACATCCGGCGGCGGCACCTCCGCACCAACGCCTATAATCGGGCAAGCAACGCGGGAAGGAGGGGCGCGATGGCTGACGGGACCTACACGCTGCAGGAGTTTGTGCGGGAGGCGCAGCGGATTGTGGACCGCGGCGACGGCGTGGAGCGCACCATCGCTGCCATCTCCGGGCCGCTGGAGCGGATCATCTCTCGCGCCGACTGCCTCACCGACATGCCGGAGCGCGACGACCCCAGCCCCGATGAGGGCTTCATGATCCACCGCAGCGACAACCTCACAATCAACGCCGTCGTCTGGGCGCCCGAGAGTGGCGCGCCGATCCACAACCACAACGGCTGGGCGATGGAGGGCGTGATCTCCGGCGTCGAGCTGAACCGCAACTTCGACCGCACCGACGACGGCTCGCGGCCCTGGTTCGCCACGCTCGAAGAGCGCGATCCGACGCGGGTCGAGGCCGGCCAGACCACCTATCTGCCCGAGCCGCCCGCCGACATTCACGCCGTCGAAATCCGCCACGGCAAGACCGTCGCGATTCACGTCTACGGACTCGACCTCTTCACACAGTGGCGCTACCGCTTCGACCTGGAGACGGGGCAGGTGACGCCGTTCGGGATGCGCACCCGCGCGTAGCGGCGCGGCGCAGCTCGGCTTTCGCGCGCAGCAGTCGCAAAGGAGAACCGATCATGGGCAAGCTCGATGGCAAAGTGGCGCTGATTTCCGGCGGCTCGCGCGGGCAGGGCGAGTCGCAGGCGCGGCTCTTCTCGCAGGAAGGCGCGTCGGTCGTGCTCGCCGATGTGCTCGACGCCGAGGGCGAACTGGTCGCCAACAGCATCAACGACACCGGCGGCGACGCCGCCTACTTCCACCTCGACGTCTCCGAGCAGAACCAGTGGGCGGCGGTGGTCGACGCGGTGCTCGAAAAGCACGGGCGGCTCGACATCCTGATCAATAACGCCGGCATCGCCCGCAGCAAGCTGATCGAGGACTCCTCGCTGCAGGAATACCTGGAGGTGATTCGGATCAACCAGGTCGGCGTCTGGCTGGGCATGCGCGCCGCGATCAAGGCGATGAAAGAGGCCGGCGGCGGCTGCATCATCAACACCTCCTCCACCGCCGGGCTCGAGGGCTACCCCGGCCTCTCCGCCTACGTCTCCTCCAAGTTCGCCGTGCGCGGCATGACCAAGGTCGCCGCGCTGGAGCTGGGCCGCCACAACATCCGGGTCAACTCAGTCCACCCCGGCCCAATCGACACGCCGATGATCCGCGACCCCGAGCTGGCGGCGACAGCCGGCGACCAGGGCGACATCAGAATGAACATCGCCATCCCCCGCGTAGGCGATGCAGACGAGGTGGCCAAGATGATGCTCTTCATCGCCGCCGACGCCACCTACAGCACGGGCGCTGAATTCGTCATCGACGGCGGCCTCACCGCGGGCACGCCCATCCCCAGCGCCCCCGAATAGGGCGTGCTCGCACGCCCCACCTCCGTCATACCCGCGCTTGCCGCGGGTATCTCGCGGTGTCCGGCACCCACCCTCTCCATCGCCCCTGCCCACACCATCTCGCAGCCCCCCTCACGCAACGAGAATACGCACGGGGCCGGCAAGGGGACCGCGAAGCGCTGGTCCTGTATCTTGTCGCGAGAGACTTGGTAGACTGCTCTCCGGAGGTACGCGCCAATGCTCAAGAACACAGTTATCGCGCTGCTCGTGCTCGCGGTCGTCGGCAGCGTCACGTCTGTCGTGGTGTACAGCCAAGTGCAGACCGCCGAGGTAGAAGTCCGCGTGCAAGCCAAACGGCTCGCCGACGGTCGGACCGAATTCGCCGTACAGCAGCGTGAAGACGGCGGCTGGAGTGACAGTTTGTTCCGATCTAACCCCCGCCTGCGTGCGGATCCCGTGGTAGACCGGTGGTACAGCAGCCGTGCCGTGACTGCTTCCGCTCCAATCGACGTCGCACAGCTAGCCGCAGCCGCACGCCCTGTACCACCCGCCACCTGGGCTCCACTAGGCGATACAGGTGGCGGTGTCCGGATTGATCTGGATTACTCCGTCGAGTCCGATGTCATCAGCGGCGCGCTGACGACGGTCATAAGTACAACCGCACGTGACGGTGAGTTCGGGCTTGAATACGTCAAGCTCAGTCTCGTGTGCGACGGAGACACGCTCAATCTAATCGTGGACGACAGTGCATGGTCATATTCCGACTCGGCAGAGGTGACGCTGCGGTTCGGGGACGATTCGCCGCAGACGTACACATGGCGTCTGCTCCGCGGTGCTGAAACAGGCTATAGCCCAGCGAACGACCAAACCTTCGTTGAACGCCTGCGGGCGGCCGACCAGGTGGCTGTTCAGCTCAAATCCGAGTACGGCACGACCGCACGGCTTGTCGATCTCGCAGGCCTCTTCAGCACCCCGGCGCAACCCAACCTCGACTATTGCGGTCGCTCCTCACCGAGCGAAGTGTCGTTGCTGCAAGACACCCGAGGCGAGGTCGGGGTCAACATGGAATATGCGGTGAGCGAAGACCTGGAGGACGGCTCGCTCACCACCATTATCGAAACGTGGATCACAGACGACTCCTACAACACGTCGTGGCTGTACTTGGTCTGCGATCGCGGCCGGTTGGACACGATCTTCTACGTCTCTGGCGCCACATCACCGTCTCGCACACCAGTGACGCGCATTCGGATCGACGGCCAGCCAGCCGAGGATTTCCGCTGGCCGTACATGCGAGGCGTGGAGAGCGGATACAGTCCCGATGACGACCTCGCCTTCCTGGAACGGCTACGCCCTGCGTCCGAGATCGAGGTCCGCGTGGAGCACGGGACGCTAGCCGGCAAAACGACGTTTCCGTTGGCCGGGCTGCTCAACACCCGCGCACAGGGCAACATCGACTTTTGCGGCCAGTACTAGCGCGCGGCTGAGCCGGTCGGAGCGCCGACATGCTGCAAGGCTGCCTGACTGTCATCGGTGGCGGTGTTGTGCTACTGGTGATCGTTGCCATCATCGTCAGCGGTGGCAATGGCGACGAGCAGGCTGCTGGACCGACTGCCATTCCGTCGCGCGCGCCGGCCGCGCTCATGTCGCAGACAGAGCAGGCTGACGTCCAGGCGGAATCACCAGAAGCGAATGCGGATCCACAGCCAGCGGCGACCGCATCGAGCGCACCTCGCCAGGAGACTGATGGCTCCGATGCCGAGACAGAGCAGTTCGCGCCGATCCAGACCGGAGAGGGGCGCACAGTTCAAGATGTTGCGTACTCGGTGGTTCAGGATCCAATTGATGATGCGCTAACCACATTCGTTGGCGTGATCGACTCTGAGGCCGACCAGTTTGCGTTTGAGCCGGCGGCGCTCATCATCGGGTGCTTTGAGGGTCAGTTCGCGGTGTTGGTATCAGGAATGCCGTTCACGCTGCTCGAAAGTGAGCTGGATGTCGAATATCGCTTTGACGAAGAGACGGCCTTTGCCGATAAGTGGCTGATCGTTGACGACGGTGGGTTCGATACCGCCGTTGCTGCGCCAAACCCCCGAGAGTTTGCAGCCCGACTGCGAGCAGCCGACACGCTGGTGGTCAGGGGCACAAGCAACACCGAGGACACTGCAACAGCGCAGTTCAAGCTTGCGGGCTTGTTCGAGACTCCGGTGCAGCCGAACCTTGACCATTGTGGCGAGTACTGACACTCCCGCCGATTTACTCTCCAGCGGCTTGAGATGAGCGGAGGCAGGTGCGCGGGACCCTGTGCGTGCTGGACACAGCGAGATACCCGCGGCGAGCGCGGGTATGACGGGGTGGCGGCGGTGGGTATGACGGACGGGGGCATCGGTGTGATGGGGTTCGTGGTGTCCGCGAACTGGCTTGCTGGCTTACTCGAGGGGTTTGGCGAAGGAGATTTCGTGGCCGTCGGGGTCTTGGATGTGGAAGTGGCGCTCGCGCCAGGGGGCGTCTCTTGGGGGGAATTCGGGGGTTAGGCCGGCGGCTATTGCGGAGGCGTGGAAGGCGTCTACGTCTTCGACGTAGAAGATGGCGCGGCCCCAGAAATTGCTGGGCGGCTGGGCGGCGATCAGATTGAGATAGCTCTGGCCGGCGCGGTAGGAGGTGAAGCTTGCGTCGGGGCCGCCGTAGATGCGCTCGAAGCCGAGCGCTTCGTAGAAGGCGGTGCTGCGGCGCATTTCGCCGACGGCCAGCGTGACGGCGCTGAGCGATGTGACCTGGCTCATCTCAGGCGCTCAGGTCAGATCGGTGAACGGGTTGTGGGCGACTTCCCAGAGGTAGCCGTCGGGGTCGCTGAAGTAGCCGGAGTAGCCGCCCCAGAAGGTCTCGGCGGCCGGCTTGACGATTGCCGCCCCCGCGCGTTCCGCTTCGGCCAGCGTGGCGTCGACCTCGGCGGGCGAGCCGACATTGCGGGCCAGGGTGATCGTCTGCGTCCCGCCGGCGCTCCACTGCACATCCGCTTCTTCGCGCAGCTTCGCCAGCGGGTAGAGCGCGAGCCAGGTTCCTTCTAGCTCGAAGAAGGCGATGCTGGCGCCCGCTTCGTAGTCGTGCGTGGGCAGGCCGAGTCCGTCGCGGTAGAAGCGCAGGGCGGCGGCGAGGTCGGCGACGCCGAGCGTGATGATGCTGATCTTGGGCTTCATGGCGGCTTCATGGCGGCGTCAGGGGCGGTTCGCCGTAGACGGCAACGGGGGCGGAGCGTGCGGCTCCGCCCCCGCTGGAGGGTCCTGGATGGGGCCCTACTGGGCCGGGCGCGGGCTAGAAGGCCAGCGCGGCCGGCTCGGCCTGGCCGCCCTCGAGCCCCTGCGGCCACCAGTGGTCTTCCCAGCCTTCGTCGTCCCAGATGTGCTTCAGGTTGGGCAGCACCTCGCGGGCCGTCAGCTGGATGTTGGGGATGGCCAGTTCCTTGGGGATCGAGCCGAACTGGTTGAGGATCATCAGGTGCCCGACGTGGAGCGTCTTGATCACTTCCTCGAGCTGCTCGGTGACCTGGCTGGGGGTGCCGGCGACGATGTTGCCCTCGCGGATCAGGTCGGCCCAGGTGATCTCGGAGTTCGCCTTGGATGCGAGCATCTTCTCCTGGGTCTTTTCGCCCTCGAACTTGTCGGTGTCGCCGAAGACGGGCTTGAGGCCCTGGCTGCGGGTGAAGCCCTGCTCAATGGTGCGCACGGTGCGGTAGCCGGGCGGGTCGGCGTAGCGCGGGTCGATGTGCAGCATCTTGTTGTAGAAGTACTCGGCGTGGGGGCCGAACTTGTCGGCGACCTCCTGCTCGCTCTCGCCGGTGGCAACCAGCTGGAGGAAGCCGGCCTGGTAGGGGTTGAGCGGCTTCTCGCGCTGCTGCATCGTGCGCCAGAAGCCGTCCACGTTCTTCTGGCCGGCCTTGTAGCCGCCGTAGGAGAGGTAGCAGTAGACGTAGTTGTTCTCGGCGCACCACTCCCAGGTCTCGACCGAGCCGCCGCCGGGGATCCAGACGGGCGGGTGCGGCTGCTGGATCGGGCGCGGCCAGATGTTGACGTAGCGCAGCTGGTTGTAGCGCCCGTTGTAGGAGAACATCTCGGGCCGCGTCCAGGCCTGGGTGATCACGTCGGCCGCTTCGTAGTACTTGTCGCGCAGGTGCGAGGGGTTGGCGCCGTAGCAGAAGCAGTCGTCCATCGGGGTGCCGACGGGGAAGCCGGCGACGAGCCGCCCGCCGGAGATGCAGTCGAGCATGGCGAACTCTTCGGCGACGCGGGTGGGCGGGTTGTAGAGGGCGATCGAGTTGCCCAGCACGACGATGGCGACGTCCTTGGTGCGGCGGCAGAGGTTGGCGGCCATCAGGTTGGGCGAGGGCATCAGGCCGTAGGCGTTCTGGTGGTGCTCGTTGATGCAGATGCCGTCGTAGCCGGCCTCGGCGGCGGCCTCGAGCTCGTCCAGGCCGTCGTTGTACATCACGTGCGCCTTGGCCGGGTCGAACAGGTCGGAGGGCACATCAACCCAGACCGAGTTGTGCTGCTCGGCGAAGTCGGGGGGCAGGTCGCGATAGGGCATCAGGTGGAAGAATTCGAATTTCACAGGGGTCCTCCGCTCGGGGTGAGGTTGTGCGCGCCCGCGCGCACCAGCGGCGCGGGTTTGACGCGCAAGCTACCGCCTCGCAAGCCGTGCTGTCAAACGCCATCCACCTACAGGCCGGCGGCGGCGGCGCTGTCCGCCGTCGCAGGCCGCCAAACCAGGCCGAGCACGTCAGCTGAGCGGCGCGATCTTGCCTGGGTCTCGCCTCGCTGAGCCTTGTTCCATGCTTCGATCAGTTCTCCGCGTCGGACGATTGCCCAGCGAAGGACCTGCCGACGCGCATTCCGCGGGAGATAGCCGGCAATGACCTCCGCGCTGCCGATCGCGATCTGCGCGTCATGTTCCCCATAGCGGGCATGAAAGTGCGGTCCGAGATGGTCGTCGGCGTAGATCGTGATCACGATGCCGCGGAAACGACAAAGCTCAGGCATCCTGCGTTCGCGGAGCAGCGTGGGCTGTGATCTCTGCGGGTGCGATCCCCGTCAGCCGGTGATAGAGCGAATCGGCGCAGAGCTCCAAGTCATCGGTCCAGCCCACTGCGCCGTGATCGGTGATCCGCACACGCTCGAAGAGGGAGCGATCCCGAAGCGCTCTGAACATGCCGAGGTCCAGCAGGTGCGAGAGGTCCAGCTCGCCGCTCGAGCCGTCGTCGTATTCGAGCCAGATGCGGCAGCCGCCGCGCGGCTCGACTCTGATCGGCTTCGGCATCAGCGGCTGCTGCTGCTCTTGGGCTTCCCAGATCGCCTCCTGCTCTTCAATGCTGATGCCCCGCAACTCGGCGTAGAGATGCTCGGGCGAGAGGAGCAGGTCGTCGCTCCAGGCGATGTCGCCGTAGCTGTCCACGCGGACGCTGCGAAAGAAATCGTAGTCGCGCCAGACGGCGTAGTCCTCCTCGCCCGCGAGGTCCGAGAGGTCCACCTCACCGCACAGGCCGTCGTCGTATTCGAGCCAGAGCCGGTATCCGTCGCGCGCTTCCGCGCGGATCGCCATGGGGTGCATGCCCTCAGCATATCCCTCAGCGGCACACACGCCCTGCCCCGCGCTTGCCGCGCCACCCCAGCTGCTCAGAGCGGCTCGAAGCTCAACGCCGCGTCCCCTACCGCGCCGAAGCGCTCCTTCAGGCGGCGCGCGCGGTATTCGAAGATCTCGCGCAGGCGCGGGATCACCAGCAGCCGCGCGACGGGCGAGCTGAGCGGCTCCAGCGGCAGCGCCCAGTGCACGATGTCCCGCGCCTCTACGCCGCGCTCCACCGCGCGGAAGAGGTGCTCGTGGTGCCACAGCGCGTACGGTCCCAGCCGCTGCTCGTCGGCGAAATACTGCGGCGCGCGCACCTGGGTGATCTCCGTCGCCCAGGGCACCTCGATGCCCGGCAGCGGCCGCAGCCGATAGGTGATCATCAGGCCCGGATACGCCGCCGCGGGCGTCTCAGGGGTCAGCCGGCCGGTCAGTCGACCCGTGAGTCGGAAGTGCATATCCGGCGGCGTGATCTCGGCCAGGTTGCGCGGGTCGGAGAAGAACGACCAGGCGGTGTCGAGATCCGTGGTCAAGGTCTGGCGGGCTTCGAGTCGGTACGGCATTGGTCACACTCCGGCGATCAGCGCGCCGAGCGCGATCAGCGCGCCGACGAGCAGGTGCAGCATTGCAGTTCGTTTCAGCACGACGATCAGCTCACCGCCCGCCGCGCCGCCCAGCACGGCGCGCCAGAGCGGCACGGCCAGCGGCAGCGCGGCCAGCCCGAGCGCGGTCCAGCGAGGCAGGACGCCCGCCGCCGCGAAGATTGCGATTGCGCCGAACGCCGCTGCGACCAGCAGCGCATACTCCCAGCGCGTCCCGCGCTCGCCCAGCATCACCGCCAGCGTGCGCTTGCCGGCGGCGCGATCGGTCTCGATGTCGCGCAGGTTATTGGCGACCAGAATCGCGGTGACGAGGCAGCCCACCGGGATCGACGCCGCGGCCAGCTCCCAGGTCAGCTCGCCGCTCTGCACGTAGCCGCTGCCCATCACGGCGACCACCCCGAAGAAGGCGAAGCAGACGATGTCGCCGAGTCCGTGGTAGCCGTAGGGCCACGGCCCGCCGGTGTAGGCGACCGCCGCGACGCATGACGCCGCGCCGGCCGCGAGGATCGGCCAGCCCGCCGCGATCGTCAGGAAGACGCCGATCGCCGCCGCGCAGCCGAACACGGTGATCGCGCCCGCCAGCATCTGCCGCTCGGTGAGCCAGCCCATCGCCACCGCGCGCGGCGGTCCGAGCCGCTCCGGCGTGTCCGCCCCGCGCCGGAAGTCCGAGAGGTCGTTGGCGAAGTTGACTCCGATCTGGATCAGGATCGCCGCCGCCAGCACCTGCAGGAACAGCCCGGCGTCGAACGGCCCGTCAATCGCCGCCACCGCCGTGCCAACCAGCACCGGCGCCACCGCGGCGGGCAGCGTCGGCGGCCGCGCGGCCAGCAGCCAGACCTGCGCCGCAGGCGGCTTCACTCGGGCAGCGTCCACACTCATCCTGCGCTCCTCGCCGTCATGTCCGCGCTTCCCTTTCCGTCATACCCGCGCTCGCCGCGGGTATCTCGCCGAGCACAGCGCAGAGCCTTGCGCACCCCACTCTGCGCCGCAAGACCCCACCAGCCCTATCTATGGGAACCGCTCGTAGCGGCTGAAGTCGGGGCGGCGCTTCTCCAGGAACGCGTTCTTGCCCTCCTTGGCCTCTTCCGAAAGGTAGTAGAGCAGCGTCGAGTCGCCCGCGAACATCTGCATCCCCGCCAGGCCGTCGGTGTCGGCGACCAGCGCCCGCTTGATGAAGCGCAGCGCCGTCGGCGACATGCACAAAATCTCGCGGCAGTAGTTGACCGTCTCCTCTTCCAGCCGGTCCACCGGAAAGACCGCGTTGGCCAGCCCCATTTCGCGCGCCTCTTCGGCGTCGTACTGGCGGCACATGAACCAGATTTCGCCCGCCTTCTTGTGGCCCACAATCCGCGCCAGCAGCATCGTGCCGTAGCCCGCGTCGAACGAGCCGACCTTGGGCCCGGTCTGCCCGAAGCGCGCGTTGTCCCCCGCGATGGTCATATCGCAGACGGTCGCCAGCACGTTGCCGCCGCCGATCGCGTAGCCCGCCACCATCGCGATCACCGGCTTGGGGATCGCGCGAATCTGGCGGTGCAGGTCGAGCACGTTGAGCCGCGGCACGCCGTCGTCGCCCACGTAGCCGCCGTCGCCCCGGATGCGCTGGTCGCCGCCCGAGCAGAACGCCTCTTTGCCCTCGCCGGTCAGGATGATCACGCCGACCGACTGGTCCTCGTGCGCGGCGTGGAAGGCGTGCTGCAGCTCGAACAGCGTCTGCGGGCGAAAGGCGTTGCGCACCTCCGGGCGGGCGATCGTGATCTTGGCGATGCCCTCGGCCACGTCGTAATGGATGTCGCCGTAGTCCCCGCGCCGCTCCCAGGCGGGCAGGCCCGTCCGTTCGACCGTCACCGTCGGATATGACATCAACGCTCCTCCTTGTGGTCCTTGTCGCTGTGCTGGTCGCTCTCGATCGGGACGCCTGCGCCGCGCAGCGCGAGGCGTCGCAGTTCCGTGTGCATGCGGCGCGGCGGTGCGCCAATCCGGCCGTCCGCCCAGGCGCCGATCAGACCCTGCGCCATCGCCACCCAGGCCCGCGCGGCCAGCTCGGGATCGAGCGGCGCAATCCGTCCCAGCGCCAGCGCCCGTTCCAACTCGGGGCGCAGCAGCGCGGCGAACTCATCCTCGATCTGCGCCGCCTGCGCGCGAATCTCCGGCCCCGCCGCGAGCGCCTCGTTGAGCACCCGCGCCACCGCGCGGCGGCCCGACAGCCCCTCGAACAGCGCCGAGAGCGCCGCCTCGGCGCGATCCAGCGGATCGTCCCCCGCGCGCTCCATGGCGGCGCGCACGCGCCGCTGGAGCAGCGCGCCGGCGCGCGACACCACCGCCGCCAGCAGCGCCTGCTTGGTCGGGAAGTGAAAGTAGAGCCCGCCCTTGGAGGTGCCGCTCGCGCGCGCAATCTCGTCCATTCCCGCGCGGCTGAAGCCGCGTTCGGCGAGCACCCGCGTTGCGGAGCGCAGCAGCAGCTCGCGCCGCTCTACGGCGCGGGCCTGCTGCGGCGGGCGGGTCTCGACGGCGTTGGGCATCGCGCGGCGTCCTGCAAAACCGACTCCAGCGTCGGTTTCCCTACGCTAGCAGCCATGCCCCCCAACAGCGAGCCAGCCGACCCGCAACACGGCCAGCAACACAGCCAACGACGCGGCCAGCAACGCGCCCGAACCATCCAGGCGATGTTCGGCCGCCTGACGCCGCAATACGACCGCATGAATCGGGTGATGACGGCCGGTCTTGACGGCCGCTGGCGGCGGCAGGCGGTGCAGGCGGCGCAGCCGCGGGGCGCGCAGGTGCTCGATCTGGGCGCGGGCACCGGCGATCTTTCGCAAGAGTTCCGCGCCGCCGGCGCAGCCTCCGTCGTCGGCGCCGACTTCGCGGCCGAGATGCTTCAGCGCGCCCGCGCCAAGTTCGGCCCCGCAACGGCCGACTGGCTCCAGGCCGACGCGCTGCGCCTGCCCTTCGCCGCCGGCGCCTTCGATGTCGTCGCCAGCGCCTTCGTGCTGCGCAATCTGGTCGACCTGCCCGCCGGCTTCGAGGAGATGCTGCGCGTGCTGCGCCCCGGCGGGCGGCTGGTCGCGCTCGACATCACGCACCCGCCCGACGACCTGCGCGGGCGCGTCCTGCGCCTCGGCTTCGAGCGCATCGTCACCCCCGCCGCCGGCCTGCTCAGCGGCGACTGGAGCGCCTACCGCTATCTGCCCAACTCGCTGGCCGGCTACCCCACCGCCGACGAGCTCTCCGCAATGCTGCGCGCCGCCGGCGCATCCGCCCCGCAATACCAACGCCTCGCCGGCGGCGCCGTAGCCCTGCACACAGCCCGCAAAGCTGACTGAACGGCGCGTGATCGCGCTGTGCGTCGGCTCGTCATGCCCGCGCGCTTGCCGCGGGTGTGACGGAGGTGGAGGCGCGCGAGGCGGTTAGAGCAACAGCCGCGCGGCGGCTGCCTTTGACCAGGCGGCCTGACCAGCGGGTTGGGGGGGCGTCTTCGGGATTGAGCCAACCGCATTGTTGAATGGCAAAGCGGGCGCGCTCCAAGGGTTCGCGGAGCGAAGACTCTAGCGAGTCGGGGCTGGGCGGCTGGCAGCCGGGCGGGGCGGCTTCGGCGTTGAGGATTAGCTCGAGCTCCGCTTGTTGGGCGCAAAGTTGGTCGGCGAGCGCGGCGAAGGCTGGGGCGTCTTCGAGGATCAGGCGGAGCAGCGCGGACCAGGGGAAGTGGACAGTCAGCCGTTGGGCTGCGCCGAGCAGTTCTTGGGGCGGGTGTTGGGCGTCGGCGGCGACGAACAGGGCGTTGGGCGCGCCGCCGCGTTCGGGGCGGCGGGCGGCGCGCTGGGCGGCGCGGCGCAGCGCTTCACGGTCGGTGTCGAGTCCGACCGCGAGCCAGTCGGGGCGCTCGCGGGCGAAGCGCCGCACATGGCCGCCCTCGCCGCAGCCCAGATCGAGCAGCAGCGCGCCGTGGCGGGCGCGCAGGGCGTCCCACTGCTCGCGGTCGCAGTCGCGGGTTTCGGAGCGGGTCACGACGTCCACGCGGGCAGGGTAGGCGCGACGCAGCGGCGGCGGGCGATTAGACTTTGCACTGCATTCGCCGAATGCGCGCAATGCGCGCCGAGAGACGTCCAGAGAAAGAGCCGCCTCATGCCTACGCCCGCCCGCGTCGTGTTTCTGCCGCAGGAAGATGCCCCGCTCGCCGTGGAGCATGTGGAGCTGCCCGACCCCGGGCCGCTGCAGGTGGTGGTGCGGCAGTTTTCGAGCGGCATCTGCCACTCGCAGCTGCACCAGATGCACAACCCGCGCCCGAGCGACCAGGTGCTGGGTCACGAGGCGACGGGGGAGGTGATTCAGGTCGGCTCGGAGGTGACCAACGTGGCGGTGGGGGACCTCGTGTTCGTCACCTGGGTGCCGCGCGATCCGTCGGTGGCGAGGCGCGCGGTCGAGGAGATCGTGGTCGAGCGGCCCAACGGGCGGCAGGCGACCACACGGAATGTGTTCACCTGGGCAGATCACACGATCGCCGACGAGAAGTACATCGTGAAGGTGCCGCAGGACACGCGGCGCGATGTGACCTCGATCATCGGCTGCGCGGTGCTGACCGGCTCGGGCGCAGTCTACAACACGGCGGCGGTGCGCGAGGGCGATTCGGTGGCGATTTTCGGCGTGGGCGGCGTGGGCCTGTCGGCGGTGGTGGCGGCGGCGGTGGTGAAGGCGGATCCGATCATCGCAGTGGATCTGGACGATGAGAAGCTGGAGTTCGCCAAGCGGTTCGGCGCGACGCACGGGGTGAACGCGGGCGGGGGCGACGCGATCGAGCAGATCAAAGCGCTGACGGCGGGCGCGGAAGGGCTGACGACGAGCTTCGGCGAGCCGGTTTCGGGGGTGGATTTCGCGTTCGACTGCATCGGGCGCGAGGTGACGATGGGGCAAATCCTGCGCGCGGTGCGCCCGGGTGTGTTGGGCGAGGCGAGCGGCGGGACGGCGGTGTTGGTCGGGGTGCCGCAGTCGGGCTTGCAGTTCTCGGAGGAGGACATGCGCGGGCTGCTGATCAACGAGAAGCGCTACATCGGCTCGATCGGCGGCTCCTGCCGCCCCGACCGCGATTTCCCGATGTTCCTGGCCTGGTCCGAGGACGGCGATCTGGATCTGGATGCGATGGTCACGGAGCGGTTCAAGATCGGCCAGATCAACGAAGCCACGGCGGCACTGGAGCAGGGCGAAATCTTCGGCCGTGCGATTCTGGAGTTCGACGACTGATCGCGGGCGTGCTCGAGTTACCGAGCTTCGAGGCGGCGCAGTTCGGCCTCGACTTCGGCGGCGGTTGTGATGCGGGAGATGCCGTTGATCGCGGCGTTGATGATCAGCCGGCGAATCTGGGAGTCGGGGGCGAGGGCTTGCTCGATCTGCTCGCGGTGATCGAGGATCAGGCGCAGCTGTTCGTCGGCTGAGCCGGCGCGCGGGGCGTTCTGGCGGAATCTGAGCTGGATGATGCGCAGCCCGTCGCGCATCGCCCGTAAGGCGGCGATGCGCTCCTCGGCTTTTCGGTAGCGGTCTTTGGTCACGACGGCTTCGTAGCTGTGGGACACGGCATACGTGAGCAGGATTTGGTCGAGTTCGCCTTTCATCTGGAGGCTCTTGACGTGGTCAACGGCGTGTCCGAGCGCTCGAAGTTCGCCCTCAAGCCACTCCGCGGTGTTCTCATCCAGCAGCAGACGCATGGACCTGCTCGGCGGCGCGAAGGATGTTCTCGAACTCGACCGCGCGGCGCACCTGGTAGGCGGTCAGGGAGTAATCCGCAGCGAGCTTCTCGTCGCCTGCTACAGGGGGATACTCGAGCCACAGCATTGAGGCGCGGATGCGGCGTCCGCGAACGGTCGGCTCGCTATCGCATCGGCCCGGCATCATTTCTACGACATCGGCAAAGCTGTAGAGCTTGCCGAGCGGGCCCTCGTGCCAGCGTTCGGCGAAGAAGCGCTTGTGATCGATCTGCGGCGGGAGCGCGGCCTCGATCACTTTGGGTATCAGCGTCACCGCCCAGCGCGGGCAGGCTTTGTCAAGCCGCGCCAGCGCTGCCGGCAACTCGACGGCTGGCAGGCCGAGCTCGAGCAGCTTGGCTGCACCCAGCACGCGGTGGTGCTCGTTCCAGAGGTAGTACCAGGGCGGCTCGCCGAACTCCTCGCGGTCGGGATCGTCATTGATCAGCGAGGCGGGCAGCAGGCCGTCGGCGCACCAGCGCTCGAGCTGATCAGGATCGAGACCAGAGAGCCCCGCGACGACGTAGGGCGAAATCGCTCCCTCATCTTTGAGTGGATCGGGTTCTGCGTGGCAGCTCATGGGACCGCCTTTCGCCGCGCTTGCGAGTTCAGCGTAACCAGTTGCACGGGGGATGGAGAGGCGTGGACGGGGCTTGGTGCTCGTCACGGCGAGATACCCGCGGCGAGCGCGGGTTAGAGCAGTAGTAGGGGGATGGACATTTCTTCGGGGAGCAGGCCGGCGTGGAAGCCGCGCAGGGAGGCGGTGGGGTTGCCGGGTTCGCCGTAGATCATGACCTCGCGGCCGGCGGAGATGGCGAGGTAGTCGCCGATGCGCTCGGCGGCGAGCTCGCTGAGCGGCTCGGGGCCGAAGAGCGCCATTTCCTGGGCGTCGGCGCGGGAGAGCAGGGCCCAGCTGCGGCCCCAGCGCTCGCGGAAGGCGGCGGCGAAGGCGGCGGCGCGGCCCGCGCGGACGCAGAACATGGGCACGCGCGACTCGCCGTGCGGCGGCGTGTGCAGCTCGTCGAGGATCGGATCGTCGGTGGGGATCAGCGACTTGCCGTCGGCGTCGACGCCGACGGCGCCGTGGTCGGCGCTGATTGCGATGCGGGCGCGCCCGTCGAGCGCTTCGGCGATCACGCCGATCGCGCGGTTGACCGCGCGCAGCGCCTGGTCCGTGTCGCCGCCGTCGGGGCCGACGCGATGCGAGGCGGAGTCGACCATCGGCAGGTAGAGGTAGTGGACGCCGCCTTCGGCCTGCCCGACGAGGCGGTCCACGACGCCGGCTACGGCGTCGCGCAGGTGGTCGTAGGGGTCGGTCGGCCATGCGCCGCGGCCGTAGCTGGTGAACTCGCTGTTGGAGATGGCGCGCGGGTGGTAGGTGCGGAGCGGGCCGGGCATTGCGGCGAGGCGCGAGGGGCAGGGGAAGGCCTCGGCCGGCTGGATGCCGAAGCGCTGCAGGGCGGTTTCGGAGTGGCGCTCGACGAAGGGCAGGATCGTGGCGGTGATTTCGCGCCGGTGCAGGTGGGTGAACCAGGTCGGCACGGCGTGGGTGGCGGGCCACTCGCCGGTGGCGATCGTGGTGAGCGCGGCGGCGGTGGTGGAGGGGAAGACGGAGCGCAGGCCGAGGCGCTCCGCGCCGCCGAGGATGGTGTGCTTATCCAGCCGGTCGACGAGCACATCGCCGAGGCCGTCGACCAGCACGAACAGCAGCGGGCGGTCGCGTCCGATGCGCTCGGTCAGCGCGGCGGCCGCGTCGTCGCCGTCGGCGAGCGGCGCGCCGCCGATGTGGGCGACGGCGCGGGCGAGATCGACGGTGTTGGGCGGTCCGCCGCCGTCGGGTTCGATCGGGCGCAGCAGGCGGCCTTCGGCGAGCCAGCCTTCGACGCGGTCGCGGTCGGCGGGCGGCATTGCGCGCTCCTGCCGCCTAGATTTGGGAGTAGCCGGAGCCGGGCGTGTCGACGCCGGTGCCGGCGGGCGTCTTGTCGCCCATGTCCCAGCCGAACTCCTTGAGGATTTCCTGGCTGTAGGTGACGCGCCCGGAGACCTTGTCGAGCGGCTCGGTGGCGAGCAGCAGGGCGGCCTGGGCCATGATCTCGACGGACTCGGCGTCGTTGGGGTCGCGGCCTTCCATGAGGCGGTGATGCACGACGCCGGGGGTGGGGACGATCTGCGAGGGGCTGTAGCAGGTGACGGAGACGCCGTGCTGGTGGACCTCGGAGGCGAGCCCCTGGGTGAAGCGCTCGAGCGCGGCCTTTTCGGCGCCGTAGAGCGTGCCGCCGCCGCCGTCGCCCTCGTAGGGGCCGCGGCCCGGGCCGATCGCGGCGGCGCTGGAGACATTGACGATCGCCCCGGCGCCGCGCTCGATCATGCCGCCCTCGTTGAGGCAGAGTTGGCTCATGTAGAAGGGGCCGTGGAAGTTGACCGCGGTGGAGCGCAGCCAGCGGTTGACGGGGAAATCCTTGACGGGGATGAAGTAGGTGAGCGCGGCGTTGTTGACCAGGACATCGGGCGGGCCGTAGGTGTCGAGGCAGGCCTGAACGATGGCGGCGCACTCGTCGTATTCGGAGACGTTGCCGGCCACGGCGGTGGCCTCGCCGCCGGCCTCCTGAATGTTCTGGATCGTCATTTCGAGCGAGCCGGGCAGGGGGTGGGTGCCCTCCTGCAGGGTGCGCGCGGTGGCGATCACTTTTGCGCCCTCGGCGGCGTAGCATTCGGCGATTGCCGCGCCGATGCCGCGGCTCGCGCCGGTCACGATGGCCACCTTGCCGTCCAACTTACCCATTGCCGAACCTCCCAGTTCCGTGGTGTCAGTGTGTGCTTCGGAAGCCGTCACAGCATACTCCGCAGCCAGCTTGCGCGTGTGAGGCAGCGGCCGCGCGGTGGTGTAGACCGTTCGGGGCGCTGTTCGGGTTTTCTTTTTTTCGGGGTGACCGGGGGTGATTCGGGGGGTGGTCCTATCTGGTCGGGGCGTTTGGCGGTGTTCGGGTTTGTTCGGATTTGTTCAGGTTTGTTCAGGGTTGTTCGGAGCGATGCTGCGGCGTGGGCGGCTGCGGTTTGGGCGTGGAGTGGTGTAGACCGTTCGGGGGCGCTGTTCGGGTTTTCTTTTTTTCGGGTGTTCGGGGGTGATTCAGGGTGTGGTCCTATCTGGTCGGGGCGTTTGGCGGTGTTCGGGTGTGTTCGGATTTGTTCAGGTTTGTTCGGGGTTGTTCGGAGCGATGCTGCGGCGTGGGGGGCTGCGGTTTGGGCGCGGGGGTGGTTGGTGTTTGGGGAGGTGGGCATTGCTCGAACTTTCGTTCTTCTGGGAGTATGGTAGCACGGTTGAGGGGAAGTGGGGGTTGGGGCGCGAGCGCGCGTTCCTGCCTGCGCAGGAATGACGGATCTTGTAAGCACGCCCGGCTTGGGAGCACGCTTTAGCCTGCGCGTGGGGGGCAGCCATGGAGCGGATTGCGGTGGTTGGGGCGTCGCTGGCGGGGCTGAACGCGGCGGAGACGCTGCGCGAGCGGGGCTTCGCGGGCGAGCTGATTGTGGTCGGCGCGGAAGCGCGCCCGCCCTACGACCGTCCGCCGCTCTCGAAGCAGCTGCTGACGGGCGAGTGGGGCGCAGAGCGGCTGGCGCTGCGCAGCGAGGCGGAGCTTGAGGCGCTGGGGATCGACTGGCGGCTGGGGCGTCGCGCTGAGTCGCTCGATCTGCGCGAGCGGACGTTGCGGCTGGAGGACGGCGAGCCGATCGCGTTCGACGGGCTGATCATCGCGACCGGGGCCGCGCCGATCGCGCTGCCCGGCTCGGAGCTGGAGGGCGTCCACACGCTGCGCAACGAGGCGGACGCGCTGCGCATTCGGGCGGATTTCGAGCGCGGCGGGCGGGTGGCGGTGGTCGGCGCGGGGTTCATCGGCGCGGAGGTCGCCTCCTCGGCGCGGGCGCGCGGGTTGGAGGTCGCGCTGATTGAGGCGCTCGACGCGCCGATGCTCGGACCGCTGGGGGAAGAGATTGCGGGCTTCATGGCGGAGTTGCACCGCGAGGCGGGGGTGGAGCTGCGCTGCGGGCGGCGCGTCGTCGAGTGGCTGGGCGGTGAGCGGATTGAGGGCGTGCGGCTGGACGACGGCGAGGTGATTGAGGCGGCGACGGCGGTGGTCGGCGTGGGGGTGCGTCCGGCGGTGGGCTGGCTGGCCGATTCGGGGCTGTCGATCGGCGACGGGGTGATTTGCGATCAGTATCTGCGCGCCGCGCCGGGGGTGTTCGCGGCGGGCGATGCCTGCCGCTGGCCCAACGCCTGGCAGCGCCCGTTCGCCTACTCGCAGCCGCAGCCGACGATGCGGGTGGAGCACTGGACGAATGCGGTGGAGCAGGGCGGGGCGGCGGCGGCGAACCTGCTGGCCGAGTCGCGCGGCGAGCCGCTCGCGGCGTTTTCGCCGATTCCCTATTTCTGGTCGGATCAGCACGGGCTGACCGTGATGGCGGCGGGGATCACCAGTCCGCGCGACGCGGTGGAAGTGGCGCACGGCAGTTTCGCGGAGCGTCGCTTCGCCGCGCTCTACGGGCGCGAGGGCTATCTGAGTGGGGTGGTGGCGGTGGGTTGGCCGCGGATGCTGCGGCGCTACCAGGCGCTGATCGCGGAGCACACGGAGTGGGAGGATGCGCTGGCGGCGGCGCGGGAGCTTGAGGGCTGAGCTGCTTCATCCGTCGTACCCGCGGCAAGCGCGGGTATGACGGAGCTGCGGCGCGGGCGCGGTGGGGCTGCGGCGCGGGTTGTGGTGGAGCTGGGTGCGGGTATGACAGAGCTGTACGTGGACGCGGTGGTGGAGCAGGACGGCGAGCGAGAGTCGGAGCGGGTCGCGGCGGGCGAGTTCGCCTTCGACAACGACAGCTCGCCCTGGCTCTGGCGAAGCGTCGCATTCGGCCCGGACCTGGAGCTGACCTACCGCTCGGTAAACGTATTCCAGCGCCGCTCCCAGCTGGTGCAACTGGCCGTGCGCGGCCAGGACACGCTGCGCGGCCCCGACGGCGATGTAGTGGTCTGGCAAGTAGTAGTGACGCCGGGCGTAGAAATCAGCCGCGCCTGGTACGAGATCGACCCACCCCATCGGCTAGTCCGCTGGGACCAACAACCGCGCCGCTACCTACTGCGAGAGGTGTCGACAGTGCGGGGCGAGTGATCGGACCAGGCATTACGGGATCGGGTGTCACTCGACAGGATCGGGCATGATTGGGTCTGGCGGCGTCACGCTATCGCCGTCGCCGTCGGTTCCCCCGTCGCCGCCGTTGGTCCCCTCATCGCCGCCGCCGCTACCGCTACCGCCCGTCGGCGGCGCGCTCGTCGCTTGCAGGCGAGCGCCGCGCTCGCCCCAGCAGCTTGCGCCGGTGGAACTCAGCGCGCACGAGTGGCGCATTCCAGCGCTGACCGCAAAGTAGAGCCTTGGTGGTGGGGTGCTCTGCCCGTGGGCGTTGTCGCCCCAACACTCAACCGCGCCCGATTCGCGCAGCCCGCAAGAGTGCCACGAGCCTACGCCGACTTGCGTGAAGACGCCCGAGGGGGCGTCGAGCTGGCTGTAATTATCCATCCCCCAGCACTCGACCGCGCCGTTTTCGCGCACGGCGCAGGTATGCGTCAGGCCCGCGCTGACCTGCGTGAAGACGCCCGACGGTGCGTCGATGCGTCCGAAGCTGTCGCGCCCCCAACAGGCGATCTCGCCCGAAACGCCCAATCCGCAGGCGTGCAAATAGCCGGCGCTGACGGCGCTGAACTCGCCCTCCGGCGGCTCAGTCTGCCCGTAATCGAGCGCACTGCGCACGAAGCCGCTGGTGCCCCAGCACTCGAGCTCGCCGCCCTCGCGCACCCCACAGGAGAAATGCCTGCCCGCCGCGACATCGATGAACGCACCTCAGGCGCGTTCGAATCCCTACCCCAGCAGGTGATCCCGCGGTCCTCCTGCCGAATCGCGCAGTTGTGCCAGTCCCCGGCGCTGACCGCCGAGTAGCGCCCCTCAGGAACCTCAAACAGCTCCGCCCGCCCGCTGCCCCAGCAGTGAACCCGCCCATCGTCACGTAGTGTGCAAGTATGGTCGCGCCCGGAATCGAGCGCGATATAGAGGCCCTTCGGAGCAGCCGTAGCGGCTTGAGCAAGAGTCAGAGCGCCAAGCAACAGCGCGGCCAGCGCGAGCCCGACTAGGATGAGGTTGCGTCCCACATCTCCCCGCAATCGAGCAAGCGCCCTCGCTCCACCACGGGTGCGTTAGGCGGTAGTCAGCGCGTCGGCGGCGCGTGGCATGGGTGAAACCCTACACCATCCATGGTTGCGAGTGGGCGACGCCGGGTGGTCAGGTTTGTTCGGGGTGGAGTGCGGGAGTGTGTGGGTGTGACGGGAGGAGAGGACTGATCACTGGGTGGGGCGCTGCCAGCGGGCGCGGGGGTGTTGGGCGTGCTCGGCGCGGGCGGCGGCGATGTTTAGCAGGGGTTGGGCGGGGCCGAGCCGGCTGCGGAAGCCGTGGTAGCTCGACTCGCCGCGCACGATGCGGCAGAAGGCGCTCCAGAAGCGGCCGGAGCGGCGCAATAGCTGCACGTAGGGCCAAGGGCGCTGGTGAAAGAGCGCCTGCAGCTGGCGCGCGACTGCGAGGTCGGGCTCGATTTCGGCGGCGACGGCGGCCTCGTAGCGGCGCAGGTCTGGGGCTGCGCCGTCGAGATATTCGCGCGCGGCTTGGGCGGCGAGTTGGCCGGAGCGGATCGCGTTGCCGATGCCTTCGCCGGAGAGCGGATCGATCAGACCGGCGGCGTCGCCGATCAGCGCGACGGGTCCGACGGCGAGCGGCTGTCCGGCATCGCGCAGCGGGAGATGGTGGGCACGGAGCTGCTCGAGCGCGTCGGGGTCGAAGCCCTCGCTGCGGGCGTAGGCGGCCAGCTCGCGGCGCAGGTTGGGCGCGGCGGCCGGATAGCCGCCGACGCCGAGGTTGCAGTGCTCGGCCTTGGGGAAGACCCAGCCGTAGCCGCCGGGCATCGAGCCCAGTTCGAGGCCGACGTGATCGGTCCAGCGCCGGCCGGCATCTTGCGCGGCTGTCTGACGGCGCGGAGCGTTGCCTTCGAGCGCGACGGCGGCGCGCAGGCGGGGCAGGCCGAGCGCGCGGCGGCAGACGCCGTTCGCGCCGTCGGCGGCGATCACGACGCCGGCGGTCAGCAGATCGCCGCGCGCGGTGCGCAGGGCGACCTCGCCGTTGAGCTCGATGCCGCGCACCGCCTCGCCGTCGCGCAGCTCCGCGCCGGCGGCGCAGGCCTGCTCGGCGAGGAAGGCGTCGAGCCGCGAGCGCTGGGTCATCACGGCCAGCGGTTGGTCGTAGCGGTGGCTGAATTCGGCGTCGCGGCGGTAGCGCACGCGAAAGCCGCGAATTTCCTGCTCGACGACCGGGGAGATGTCAACGGGCAGATGCCGCAGCGCGCTGAGCAGCACGCCGCCGCCGCAGGGCTTGTCGCGGGGGAAGCGGGCGCGTTCGAGGATCACGACCGAAGCGCCGGCGGAGGCGAGCGCGTGGGCGGCGCTCGCGCCGCCGGGTCCCGCGCCGACCACGATCGCGTCCACGCGCATCGGCTCGCGCCCGCTCTAGGCGGCGGCGCGCTCGCTACGCGAGCGCAGGTAGCGATCGAGGCCCGCCTTGAGTCCGGCGGCGATCGGGGCGGCGAAGCAGAAGCCGATCGCTTCGGGGCGGGCGTCGAAAGCGATGGCGAGGAAGGGCAGCGGCGCGGCGACGAGCAGGATGCCCAGCTCGGCGATGCCGGTGATGAGGTAGGTCAGCCCGCCGACGATGAAGGTGACGCCGAATTGCCAGGGCAGGAACGCGCCGGATGCGCCGAGCGCGGTCGCCGCCGAGCGGCCGCCGTTGAAGCGCAGGAAGATCGGGAACATGTGGCCGACCATGACCAGCGCGCCGGCCGCGACCCACCAGCCGATTTCGAGCGACCACCAGCGGGCGATGGCGACGGCGAGCAGGCCCTTGCCGATGTCGGCCAGGATGATCGCCGCGCCGGCGGCGCGCCCCGCGCCCTCGCGGGCGGCGTTGGCGGCGCCGACATTGCCGTCGCCGACGCGCCGCAGGTCGCGGCCGGTGCGGAAGCGGAAGATGAGCCAGGCGACGGGCACGGAGCCGAGCAAGTAGGCGAGAACCAGCGTGATGATCTCAGGCAGCGGGGCGGGCATCGGGGCGTCAGGCGCGCAGCTCGACCGGGGTCAGCCAGTGGTCGTAGCCGTCGAGGCGGCCGAGGATCGCGTCGAAGTAGAGCCGCTCGAGCTGGGCGGTGATCGGGCCGGTCTCGCCGCCGTTGATGCTGCGCCGGTCGACGGAGGCGATCGGGGTCACGTGGGCGGCGGTGCCGGTCATGAAGACTTCATCGGCAATCCACAATTCGGAGCGGTCGATGGTTCGCTCGATTGTGGCGATGCCCAGCTCGCGCTCGGCCAGCTCGATCACCGCGTCGCGGGTGATGCCGACCAGGATGTTGTCGTTGCTGGGCGGGGTGTAGATCACGCCGTTGTTGACGATGAAGATGTTTTCGCCGCTGCCCTCGGAGACGTGGCCGTCGTCGTTGAGCAGAATCGCTTCGTCGAAGCCGGCCGTCTCCGCTTCGGTTTTGGCCAGCGCGGAGTTGATGTAGACGCCGGTGACCTTGGCGCGCACCGGAATTGAGGTGTCCTCGGTGCGGCGCCAGGAGGAGGTGACGACATGCACGCCGCCCTCGGTGTCGAGATACGCGCCCCAGGGGATGAGGAAGGCGAGGAAGTCCTCGGCGATGCCGTGTAGGCGCACGCCCAGCGCGTTCTCGGACTTGTAGACCATCGGGCGGATGTAGAGGTCCTCGCGGAAGCCGGCGCGCTGCACCAGCTCGACGGTCATCTCGCAGAGTTCGTCGTCGCTGAGCGGCAGCTCCATCAGCAGGGCGTGCGCGGACTTGCGCAGGCGCTCATAGTGCTCGCGCATGCGGAAGATGTAGAGCTGCTCGGACTCGGCGTTCCAGTTGGCGCGGATGCCCTCGAAGACGGCGGTGCCGTAGTGCAGGGCATGGGTCATGATGCTGATTTTGGCGTCGGCGAGCGGCATGAACTCGCCCTGGAAGTAGGCCATCTGCTGCGCGGACATCGCATCGGCTCCCGTCTCGCCGCCCGCCCCGCAGCGCGGCGTCCATCCGATGGATTATACGGGCGGGCGGCTTGGGCGCTGCGACAGCTGGGTTACGCGGGCGGATTGCGGGCGCCCGATCAGCGCGTGATACCGTCGCATTCGTGAGCGCAGCAGCCAGCCCCAGCCCGATTTACCGCGTCGGCGGCGCCCGGATCACCGTGCTCAGCGACGGCGTGATCTGGCTCGACGCGGGCGCCGTCTTCGGGCTGGTGCCCAAGCTGATGTGGTCGCGGGTCACGGGCGAGACCAACGAGCGCAACCAGATCCCGCTGGCGCTGAATTGTCTGCTGCTCGAGTCGGACGGCAAGACGGTGCTGATCGAGACGGGGCAGGGCAACAAGGATTTCGAGCAGACGCGGCGGCGCGGCTGGGAGCCCGATCACGGCGCGCTGCTGGACGATCTGGCCCGCAACGGCGTGCAGCCGGCCGATGTGGACATCGTGATCAACACCCACCTGCACAACGATCACACGGGCTGGAACACCGTCGAGGACGCCGACGGAGCGCTGCGCCCGACCTTCCCCAACGCGCGCTACTGGATTCAGCGCGGCGAGTGGGAGGAGGCGATGCAGCCCAACGAGCGCACCCGCGCGACCTATCTGCCGCAGAACCTGCTGCCGGTCGAGGAAGCGGATCAGATCGAGTTCATCGAGGGAGAGACGCGAATCACCTCGGAGATCACGGTGATCGAGACGCCGGGGCACACGGCCAACCACGCCTCGGTGGCGATCTCCAGCGGGGGCGAGACGGCGGTCTATCTGGGCGATGTCATCCAGCACGAGGTGCAGCTCGAGCGGGTCGCCTGGCTGAGCGCGTTCGATGTGCTGCCGCTGGTCAACCTGGAAACCAAGAAGCGGTTGGTCGCCGAAGCGATCGAGCAGCGCCGGCTGCTAATCGCGGTACACAACCCGTTCCCCGGCGCGGGACGCCTCTCGCGCGGCGACGACGGCCGCACACGCTGGAGCGCGGAGCAGCCGCACAACGTCTGAGCCAAACTCACAGACCCGCAAGACCAACACGCAGCGGAGGAGAACACCCGATGGCCTTCGGCGAACACCCGATGATGGATCCGATGATGAACCCGGAGGCGGCGCTGGCTTCGCTGCCCAAGCCGCGCCGCAAGATCTGGCGCGAGGAGCTGCTCGTCGACGAGGCGTTTCTGGCCTACAAGGATCGCACCGAGGTGCTGCCCGATCCGGAGCTGATCGAGCGCATCTTCCTGCTGATTCGTCGGCGCGACCGGCATCTGGTGGTGCGTCTGGGCGACCGCCGCCAGCCGTGGGAGCTGCCGATCCTCGAATTCGAGATCGAGCCGCGCCCGGAGACGGAGCCCGAGGACGCCGATCAGGAGGAGCGCCGCGTGCGGCTGGACGAGATGATCCGCACGGTCGTCTATGAGACCTGGCAGACGCCGATCATCGACTGGGCCGTCCACACGCGCACGCAGATGACGGCCAAAGGCAACCAGTCGCAATACGAGCCCGGCGCGCGCCGCTACGAGCTGGTCGTGACCGCCGAATGCGCCGAGCCCGACGACCTCTCCGACGACAGCGAGTGGGCGCGCCGCTTCTTCGCGCCGCGCGAGATGAACCAGGTGCTGCGTCAGCGCTACATGGATCGGGAGGAGCTGGGCCTGGCCCACGAGCAGCAGGTAATCGCGGCGGCGAAGTCGGGCTGAGGCAGGCTCGGCGAGATACCCGCGGCAAGCGCGGGTATGACGGAAGGGGGTGCGGGTATCCCGCCGTGCTGAGCACCAAGCCCCGCGCCCCGCTCCCCCGCGCCCCAAGCCCCGCCACACCCGCGCTCGCCCCCCCCCGCCACACCCGCGCGCCCCAGCTCCGTCATACCCGCGCTTGCCGCGGGTATCTCGCCGTGTCGAGCACCAAGCCCCGCGCCCAGCTCCCCCGCGCCCCAAGCCCCGTCACACTCCCGCACCCGCCCCCGTCACCCCCGCGCACCCACCCCTGTCACACCCGCGCACCCATCTCCGTCATACCCGCGCTTGCCGCGGGTATCTCGCCGTGTCGAGCACCAAGCCCCGCGCCCCGCTCCCCCGCGCCCCAAGCCCCGTCACACCCCCGCACCCACCCCCGTCACACCCGCGCACCCACCCCTGTCACACCCGCGCACCCACCCCTGTCACACCCGCGCACCCATCTCCGTCATACCCGCGCTTGCCGCGGGTATCTCGCCGCGCCGAGCACCAAGCCCCGCGTCCCGCTCCCCCGCGCCCCAAGCCCCCTCACACCCGTGCACCCACCCCTGTCACACCCGCGCCCAGCTCCGTCATACCCGCGCTTGCCGCGGGTATCTCGCCGCGCCGAGCACCAAGCCCCGCGCCCAGCTCCCCCGCGCCCCAAGCCCCCTCACACCCGCGCACCCATCCCCGTCACACCCGCGCACCCACCCCTGTCACACCCGCGCACCCAGATCCGTCATACCCGCGCTTGCCGCGGGTATCTCGCCGCGCTGTGCACCAAGCCCCGTTCACGCCTCCCCCATCCCCTGTCGCCCCGGACCTCCGCGGCCGCCAAACGCTGTCGGAGCAGGTGCGCGGCCTCCGTGCAGAACTCTGCGAGATACCCGCGGCAAGCGCGGGTATGACGGAAGGGGGCGCGGGTATCTCGCCGCGCTGCGCACCAAGCCCCGCACCCAGCTCCCCCGCGCCCAGCCCCGCTATCACGCAGGCACCCCACTGGTGTAGAGTTACACTCGTGAACCACACCGCCAACCTCCCGACCACCCCCCAACGCGCCCGCCGCGCGGCGGCGGCGCTTACCCGATTCGGGGGGGGGGGGGGGACGTAAACCGCTCCCGATCGCCCTCGCGATCGCCGCGCTCCTGCTCGCATTCCTGACCCTCGCCCAAGCCGCCACCCCCACATCCACCAGCCGCTACCTCGCGCTCGACGCCGGCGGCGAGCACCAATGCACGCTCCGCGCCGACGGCCTAATCCGCTGTTGGGGCGGCACCTCCGCCGAGCTGCGCGACATCCCCGAAGGCCGCTACAGCGCCATCAGCGCCGGCGACTGGCACAACTGCGCCATCCGCCAAGAGAACGGCGAAATCGCCTGCTGGGGCGCAGATCAGAACGCGCCATCAGGCGCGTTCGTTGATGTGGCGGTGGGCTGGCAGTTCGCCTGCGCCATCCGCGAGACAGGCCAGCTCGAATGCTGGGGAACCAACAGCTTCGGCCGCAGCGTGCTCGACTACGGTCAAGCGGATCCACCCGACGGCGAGTTCGTCTCCGTCAGCGCCGGCTACCTACACGCCTGCGGACTGAAGACGACGGGAGAAATCGCCTGCTGGGGCCGCGCCAGCTTCAACCGCACCAACGCTCCCGATGGCGTCTTCACCCAAGTAAGCGCCGGCACCACGCACTCCTGCGCCCTGCGCGAAAACGGCGAAGCCGAGTGCTGGGGCCTCAACAACTTCGGCCAACTCAATGCCCCATCAGGAGTCTTCACGCAAGTCAGCGCCGGAGCCTGGCACAGCTGCGGGTTACGCGAATCAGGCGCAATCGAGTGCTGGGGCGACGACCGCCACGACCAGTCCAACGCCCCATCCGGGCGCTATGTCGCCGTAAGCGCAGGAATGCGCCACTCCTGCGCCCTGGGCCGCGCGGGCGCGAGATGTTGGGGCGGGCGGGACAATCGCCTGCTCGAGCTGATCGCGGGGCTCACCCCAACAAGCGGCACGCGGACCGTCTCGGACACCTCAAGCGGCGACGAGGGTGGCGCAACACCCACACCCACGCCGACCACATTCACCGCGCTCAGCGCGGGCAGGTCGCATTCCTGCGCGCTGCGCAACACCGGCACGCTCGCCTGCTGGGGAGACGACACCTACAACCAAGTCAGCGATGCACCCTCAGGCACGTTCACCGCCGTCAGCGCGGGCGACTGGCATACCTGCGCCATCACCAGCACCGGCGCGATCGACTGTTGGGGCTGGAACCTCGACGGACAGGCCGCCGACCAGGCGGGCAGCTTTACGGCGGTCGAGGCCGGCTACACTCACAGCTGCGGACTGCGCAGCAGTGGAGTGGTTGAATGCTGGGGCAACAATGTGAGCGGCCAGAGCGGCGATCCGACGGGCAGCTTTACGGCGATCAGCGCCGGCGAATACCATAACTGCGGCCTGCTCAGCAGCGGCGCGATCTCGTGCTGGGGACTCGGCGATAGCACCAACAGTCGCACCGCGCCGCCGTCGGGCTCCTTTAGCGCGGTGAGCGCGGGCGGTGCGCATGGCTGCGCGCTCAACAGCGCGGGCGCGATCACCTGCTGGGGACAGAATACGCACAATCAAAGGAGCGACGCGCCCTCGTCAGGTACGTTTACGGCGATCAGCGCGGGCTATCTACATACCTGCGCGCTCAACAGCGCCGGCGCAATCACCTGCTGGGGCCAAAACAACCACGACCAGACCACCGTCACCACGGGTACCTACACGGCTGTCAGCGCGGGTCGCGATTTCACTTGCGGTCTGAAGACCGACGGCACGATCGCCTGCTGGGGCAACAGCGCCAGCAACCGCCTTATGGCGCCGTCGCCGTAGCCCACATCTCCGCCACTCCTGCGCTCCCTCCGTCATTCCTGCCTGCGCAGGAATGACGGGAAGGTGGCGCGGGTAGCGGGAGCGGGAAGTGCGAACAGACTCTAGGGGAGCACTGCGTGGGCGGCGGCGTCTTGCGCGATCTGCTCATCGGGGGCCTGGCCGGCGTAGATCTTGGTGATGACGCCGTCGGCGTTGATGAAGAAGGTGCGCGGCGGGCCGGGCAGGCCGCCGATGCCGTAGGCGCGGAAGACGCCCCCGTCGAAGTCCATGGGGACGGAAAAGTTGACGCCGAACTCGTCGGCGAAATTCTGCGCGGCGCTGCGCGGCTCCTCAATGTTGACGCCGATCACGAGCAGTCCCGCCTCCTCGTGCGCATTCTGCGCGCGGATCAGGGCGGGCGCCTCGCGCCGGCAGGGGCTGCACCAGGAAGCCCAGAAGTTGACGACGAGCGGGCGGCCGCGCAGGTCGGAGAGGCGGAAGCGCCCGCCGTCGAGCGTGTCCAGCTCGAAGTCGGGCGCAAGCGCGCCGATCTCGGGGGCGATGTTGCGGCCGTCCGTTTGCAGGTCGGCGGGCAGCGGCACGATGCCCGTCGTCCCAGGCTCGCCGCCGGCGCGCAGGAAGATCAGCCAGAGCGCGAGCGCGACGATGCCAACGACGGCGAGTCCGGCGAGCAGCGTGCGCGCGCCGTGGTACTCGCGCGGCCGGTTGGGGTGTTCGGAAGGCAGTTCGCTCATGTCGCCCATGTCTCGCCCATGTCATTCAGGCTTCGCTCGCAGCTTTACGCTCTCTACAAGTATGCTGCCACCAGTGGAGACAGGGGTGGCCATGGCCGCGCAGTCGATCCCGGCGGACGATTTCATGGCCGCGATTCGCGCGGCAGGCGTGCAGGATGTGGTGCTGGTGCCCGACACGCATCAGCGCACCCTGCTCGACGCGCTGATGGCGGACGACGAGATTCGCACGGTGCATTGCTCGACCGAGGATGAGGCGATCGCGGTGAGCGCCGGGCTGATCATCGGCGGGCGGCGTCCGCTGATGCAGATTCAGCACGCCGGGCTCTACGCCTGCGTGAACAATCTGCGCGGCGTGGGGCTGGACGGGCGGTTTCCGATCGTGATGCTGATCGGTCTGCTGGGCCGCGATCCGGAGCTTGCGCCGCGCGAGGACGGCAGCTCGATGGTGCGCCTGGCCGAGCCGCTGCTGGAGACGCTGGGCGTGCCGAGCCATCTGCTCGACGGCGTCGAGGACTTGCACTACGTGGGCGAGGCGTTTGAAGAGGCCGAAGAGCGCGAGGGGCCGGTCGCGCTGCTGGTCGGAGCGACGACCTCATGAGCGGCGCGGAAGCGGGCGGGCGAATGTCGCTGGAGGCGGCGCTGGATGTGCTGGCGCGGCACTGGTCGGACCAGGTCGTGGTGGGCACGATGACCGCCAACGGCCTCTGGGCGGAGCGCGCGCCGGGCGACCTGAATTTGGCCTGCATCGGCTTCATGGGCGGCGCATCCGCGCTCGGTCTGGGCGTGGCGCTGGCACAGCCGGAGCGCGAGGTCTGGGTGATCGACGGCGACGGCTCGCTGATGATGCAGCTCGGTTCGCTGGGCACGATTGCGGGGACGGGCGCGGAGAATTTCGTGCATTTCGTGGTGCATAACGGCGTCTACGAGACTTCGGGCGCGCAGCCGCTGCCGTCGGAGGAGCGGGTCGATTTCGCGGCGCTGGCGGCCGGCGCGGGCTATCGCGCCACGGCGAGCTTCTCGGAAGCGGAGGAGTTGGATGCGGCGCTGGATGATCTGCTGGCCGCCCCCGGCCCGCTGCTGATCGAGCTGCGCACCCGCCCCGGCGGCCGCTTCTTCGCGGCCCGCCCCACTCCCCCAGGCAGCGTGCCGAGGTTCGCCCAACTCTGGCCCCCAGTCCGCGCTAAGCTGGCGGGGGAGTAGAAGAGACCACGCATGGCCGGGACATACTCGGATGCGGAGTTGGAGGGGATGCTGGCCGCGGGCGAAGGCGAATCCGTGGAATTCAAGGAATTACTCAGCCGGGAGTCCGGGAAGCGGATTCGCGAGGCGGTATGCGGATTCGCGAATGACCTGGCGAATCATCGGCGCGCCGGTGTCGTGTTTGTGGGCGTGGACAACGCAGGACAGCCGAACGGGCTCGACATTTCGGATGGTCTGCTGACTAACCTGAGTAACGTACGGTCGGACGGCAACATCGTGCCGCCGCCTACCTTGTCCGTCGAAAAACGCACGCTGCGAGGCGATGAGGTGGCAGTGGTGACGGTTCACCCGTCGGACTCGCCGCCCGTCAGCTATCAGGGGCGGATTGTGGTTCGCATCGGCCCAACGTGTCGGGTCGCGACCGCGCAAGACGAGCGGATTTTGAACGAGCGGCGTTGGTATCTGGATCGATACTTCGACGCGCAGCCGGTGCGGCGGGCGCGGATCGCGGATCTCGACTTGCTCCGCTTTGAGGGGGAGTATCTGATCGCGGCGGTCAATCCGGAATTGCTGGCGCGAAACGATCGCACGGTGGAAGAGCGCCTGGCGGCAACCAAAATGATCATCTCGGTGTCTGATCCCACGCCGACGGTAACCGGCATTCTGACGCTCGGCAAGAGCCCGCTGGATTTCTTCCCCGGCGCGTACGTCCAGTTCTTGCGAATTGCGGGGCAGAAGCTTGGCGACGAGATCGTCGATGAAGGGCAATACGACGGGCCGATTGCCCAAGTGATTCGCCGCCTGGACGAAAAGCTGCGCGCGCATATCAGGACAAGCATCGACATTCGGTCGGGGCCGGTCGAGCAGCGCCATTCGAGCTACCCGCTGTTTGCGCTGCAACAGTTGACGCGGAACGCTGTGATGCATCGGACCTACGAGTCGACGAATGCGCCGGTGCGGGTCTACTGGTACGATGACCGGGTGGAGATCATGAGTCCGGGAGGTCCGTACGGTATCGTAACGAAGGAAACCTTCGGCCAGCCCGAGGCGGTAGATTACCGCAATCCGAATCTGACCGAGACGATGCGAGCGCTCGGCCTGGTGCAACGGTTCGGGTACGGGATTCAGGATGCCCGGCGGGCGCTGCACGAGAATGATCAACCAGATCCCGAATTTCGGGTTGACCCGAATTGGGTGTCTTGCACGGTGAGGGCGGGATCATGAGCGTACCCGTGCTGACATTCTTCAACAACAAGGGCGGGGTCGGCAAAACGTCGCTGGTGTATCACCTGGCGTGGATGCTGCCCCGAGTCGGTCGATCGGTGCTGGCGGTAGATCTGGACCCCCAGGCGAATCTGACTGCGGCGTTTCGAGACGAAGACGCCATGCTGCGGCTGTGGGATCGACCGGTGCCGGGCGCGCCGGAGACGATCTACCAGTGCGTGGAGCCGCTGACGCGAGTTGGCGATCTACAGGAACCGTCTCCAATCTGGATTACGGACGGCCTGCATCTCCTCCCGGGCGACCTCGCGCTATCCGGATTCGAAGAGCTGCTGTCCTCGGAGTGGCCGAATTGCCTCGGAGGCGAGAACCTCTATCGCGCGTTTCGGGTAGTGACCGCGTTCTGGCAGGTCATGCAGGCAGGCGCTCGATCAAGTGAGGCGGATCTGATCGTCGTCGATTTGGGGCCCAGCCTGGGCGCGATCAACCGCTCTGCGTTGATTGCGACCGACTTCGTGGTCGTGCCGCTTGCGGCGGACCTGTTCTCGCGTCAGGGATTGCGCAATCTCGGTCCAACGCTGACTCGCTGGCGAGCCGACTGGCGGAAGCGGCGGGAAAATTGGCCGGAGCCTGAGTTTGAGCTGCCGACGGGCGATATGGCGCCTCTCGGCTATCTTGTGCAACAGTACATTGAGCGCGAACATCGTCCGGTACAGGCCTACGATCGCTGGGTTCAGCGGATGCCTGTGGAATACGCGCACAACGTGCTGCGCGAAGCGTCGGCGGGAGCGGACACGGAATCCGACCGCAACTGCATTGCGACGGTGAAACACTACCGCAGCCTGATCCCGCTGGGCCAGGATGCGCGAAAGCCGATTTTCGATCTGTCGGCAGGAGACGGAGCGATTGGCAGTCACGCGCTCGCAGCCCAGGATGCGTTTTTCGACTTCAAGTCGCTCGCCGAGGAAATCCTGCGGCGGGTCGAGGAAGCGTCGCCGGGCGCCAGCGGCGGCGAATAACGCCGTAGGCGCCGGGCGCCGCCCTCGCTTTCGGCTAGTGATGCTCGCTGCCGTCCGCCGCCGGCTGCGGCTCTGCCGCGCAGATGTTTTCCAGCGCCCCGATGCCGTTGATTTCGACCCGCACGATGTCGCCCGGCGTGAGCCAGCGCGGCGGCGTCATGGCGACCGCCACGCCCGACGGCGTGCCCGTCGCGATCACATCGCCCGGCTCCAGCGTGAAGGCGGTGCTGAGGTATTCGACGATGTCGAAGCAGTTGAAGATCAGGTGCTCGGTGTTGGAGTTCTGCCGCAGCTCGCCGTTGACGAACGTGCGAATGCCAAGCGCGTGCGGGTCGCCCAGCTCGTCCGCGCTGACGATCACCGGCCCCATCGGCCCGTGGCTGTCGAACGACTTGCCCATCGTGAACTGCCGCGTGCGATTCTGCCAGTCGCGCACCGAAACATCGTTGACGATCGTGTAGCCGGCGATCACGGAGGGCGCGTCGGCCGCGGCGACGTGGCGGCAAGCCTGGCCGATCACAATGCCCAGTTCGCCCTCGTAGTCGACATTTTTCGAGGCGAGCGGGATCTGAATTTCGCCGCCGGGGCGGTTCACGCAGGTGCGCTGCTTGGTGAAGATCGTCGGGTAGCGCGGCGTCTCCGCGCCGGTTTCGGCGATGTGGTCCGCATAGTTGAGCCCGACCGCGAGGAACTTGCTCGGGCGCGGCACCGGCGCGAGCAGCCGCACCTCGCCCAGCGGACGCCGGTTGCCGCCCCGCTCGACGGCCATCTCCGCCATCACGCGGGTTTCCTCGCCGGCCGCGAGAAAGTCGCACATGTCGGTCGGAGCCTCGGGTTCGGCGAGGAACAGGTCGACGATTTCGTCGCCGACGATCACTCCAACCCGCTCGCGATCCTCGAAGGAGAAGCTGGCCAGTCGCATGGACGGTTCCTTTCGTCTGGCGGGTGTTGGCGGCGTGTTGCTGCGCGTTTGGGAGGGTATCAGCGTTGCGGCGGCAGCGGCCAGACGAGGTCCGGGCGAGGCGTTTGCCTCAGTCGGCGCGCGCGGCGATGTGGGTCTGGCCGGTCACATCCTCGCGCTCCCATTGGTCGATGGTTTCGGGGGAAATGTCGGTGAGGCGGGCGAGCACGGCGCGGGTGTCGCGCCCCAGCGTGGGCGACGGCTGGTCGGCGCGCGGCGCGGGCCAATGGCGGAAGCGGTAGGGCTGGAGCGGGTAGCGCTTCCGTCCGGCGTAGCGGTGCTCCTGGGTGATGAAGAAGCCGCGGGCGGCAAGCTGCTCGTCTTCGAGCAGGTCGAGCCCGTGATAGACGGCGGCGGCGGGCACGCCGACGGCCTGCAGCCGGCGCATAATCTCCCTCGCGTCGCGCGCGCGAGTCCACTCGGCGATGGCGGCGTCGAGCTCGGCGAGCGAGCGCTGGCGGTCGGCAAGCGTGCGCCAGCGGCCGTCGGCGGATGCCCATTCAGGGCGTCCGCAGACTTCGGCGAGCCTGGCGAAGGCGTCGTCGTCGGGACAGGCGATCGCCACCCAGCGCTCCCGCGCTTCATCCTGCAGATCGTCCCGCTCATCGGGGCGGCAGGGATAGGTGTTGTGGGGCGCCATGCGCGGATGCGCGTTGCCGACGCGCCCGGGGTCGCGCCCGCTGATTGCATAGGCGGTGAGCGCGTCGCCGATGTAGGCGGCGGCGGTCTCGGTCTGCGAGAGATCGATGTGGCAGCCGCCGGGCTGCCCGGCGGCTGCAAGCCGGCGGCGGCGTTCGAGCGCGGAGAGCAGCGCCAGCGCGCCCATCACCCCGGCAAGAGGGTCGCCGCCCGTGGTGCCGGAGAAAATCGGCTGGTCGCCGGCGTAGCCGGTCAGGTGCGGCAAGCCGGACATCTGCTCGGTGGTGTTGGCGAACGCGGTGTAGTTGGTCCAACTGCCGGTCAGGCCGAAGCCGGGCATCGAGAGCATGATCAGCTCGGGATTGATCGCCCGCAGGTCGTCCCAGGCCAGGCCGAAGTTCCCCATCACGCGCGGGGTGTAGTTCTCGACCAGAATGTCGGCCTCTTCCACCATCGTGCGGATCGCGTCGGCGCCGCGCCGATCGGTCAGATTGAGCGTGATGCCCTGCTTGTTGCGGTTGACCCAGTTGAACTGCGGCGCGGTCTCCCAGAATTCGGGAATGTCGATCGCGCCGCCGGCCCGCCAGCCGTCGATCCGCTGCACCGATTCGACCTTGATCACGTCGGCCCCGGCGTCGGCGAAGATCATTGTGGTCATCGGCCCCGACATAAACATCGAGAGGTCGATCACGCGCAGACCTTCGAGCGGGCGCTCGACCGGCTGATCGACAGGTTCGACCGCGGGCGGCGCCGCGCCGCGCCAGACATCGCCGCCGCGGATTTCCTCGCCGTGCTGATCGAGCAGCGGCGGCGGCGCGCCGCTCGGGCGCTGCTCGCCGAACATCCAGGGCGCCCCCGGCATCCGCACGCGCCCGGCGCGCGGATGGTCGAACTCGAAGAGGAAGCCGCGCTCGCGGTGGGGCAGCAGATCAAGCGCTTCGGCGAGCGTGGGCACCAGCCCGAAGGGAATGCGCCAGGCCTGCGCCTCGTGAAAGATTTCGTCGGCGGTGCGGTCGCGCGTCAGCGCGGCCAGCTCGTCGGCCAGCTGGCGCGAGTTCTCAATGCGCCCCCAGACATCGGCGAACTTCGGGTCTTCGATCAGCTCGGGGCGTCCGAAAAACTGGCACATCACCTCCCATTGCGCCTGGGTCAGCGTGTTCGCGCCGATGTAGCCGTCGCTGGTCGGCAGAATGAAGGACGGCGCGGGGCCGATGTCGGCGCGGCGCGCGCCGAGCTGCCCGGTGTACTCGTAGCGCTGGGTGACGAGCAGCGCCATATTGACGGCCGCTTCGAGCACGCTGACATCGACATGCTCCGCCCGCGGCAGCGCCTGCGCCTGCGCCTGCTGCCCGCGCAGCGCAATCAGCGCGGCCACGGCGGCGTAAGCCCCGGCCAGAGTTTCGGGAATCGAGCCGCCCAGCTGCAACGGCTCGCGCTCGGCGCGCCCGCAGAGATGCGAGAAGCCGCCAATCGCGCAGGCGATCAGGTTGTTCCACTGCCAGTCGGCGTAAGGCCCGTCCGAGCCGAAGCCCGTCACGGTGACCAGAATGATCGAGGGGTTGAGCGCGCGGAGATCATCGAACCCGATCCCGCGCCGCGCCAGCTGCGGCTCAGGCTCGCTGGCGAACACGAGCTGCGCATCGCCAATCAGCGCGTCGCGCAGACGCCGGTCGTCGGCATCGTCAGGGTCGAGGACGATGCCGCGTTTACTGGTGTTGGCATACAGGAAGGGCGCGCTGGCCTCGGGATCGACAGCCTCGTCGGGAAACGGCCCACGGCGGCGCGCCGCATCGCCGCCGGGCGGCTCAACCTTGATCACATCAGCCCCAAGGTCGCCAAGCAGCTTGGCCGCAAAAGGCGCCGCCAGCCCCTGGCCAAGGTCGATGATGCGCAGTCCGCCAAGCGCCGCAGGGTCTGTCATAGCCGCTCCTCCATGCGCAGAGGCTAGCGGGTAGCGGGAACAATGCGGGCTGCGCTGCTCCGGGTGCGGACTCAGGGAGCGTTGATTGCGCACCGGTACCACCGGTGGCCACGCTTCCAGATCTAGGCGAGTCGTCCGTCAGGCTTTGTGCCGGGAGCTCCTGAAGTGCGCCTTGATCCGATGCCTGAGATCCGCTTCGGTGGTGGCGGTCGTTGTCCAGCCGTCGTTTTCACAGCGGAACTCCACCTGCTGCGCATTTGCTGCTCGCGCAGCTTTCATCGCTTCTCGAGCAATCGGCGTAGCGCTGGACTGCACGGCATCCTTGAAGGCCCTGTCGAGGTCCCGTCGAAACTTCCGCATGTCAGCGTTAAGCGAAGACATTGCCTGCTCCTCTACTGTTCCTGAGGCTGAGTGGTCGTATCGCGGACGGTGCCTCAGGATGTCGTCCGCGATGTGGTGATTTCAGAGTACCTCGGCTGGGCAGAAATGGCGAAAGAGCATTAGCGTTTGCCGAAGATTGATGCCTTATGCCTCGCGACCTGTTCCGTCATTTTCAGATGCCAGTTCTACAGGACCGAGGGGGCGTCCGTTGACGTTGGCTCGATTAGGCCCTGGCGGTGCGACCGATGAGGGTGGCGGCGCGGCATCCAGGCGCCGCGCACGTATACTCACGGCATCATGGTCACGCTTGAAGCCCCGCCGCCCGCGCCTGCGATTGCGCCCTCTGCGCCGCTTACCCTGGCGCTGCCGTCGGCGTGGGCGCTGAGCGACCAGGCGCTGATCGATCTGTGCAGTCTGAACGAAGACCGCGAGTTTGAGTTCGACGAACTGGGAAGGCTGGTGATCGTGAGCGGAGCCGGCGGCGCGAGCAGCGAGCGCGCATTCGATTTCGGCGGGCAACTCTTCATCTGGATGCGCGCTGGTGGGGGCGGGCGCGGAACAACCGCCGACGGGTTCTTTCGCCTGGGCAACCGCGTGGTGCGAGCGCCGGATGTCGCCTGGATTTCGCCGCAACGGGCCCGCCAAATCGCGCCGGGCGACGAAGGCATCTGGCAAATCTGCCCAGACTTTGTCGTCGAAATCGTCTCTCCATCCGACCAACTGCATCGCCAGCAGGAGAAGATGGAGCTCTGGCTTTCCTACGGCGTGCGGCTCGGCTGGTTGATCGATCCGTTCACGAGCACTGCGCACATCTACCGGCCCGATCGGCCGCCTGAGGTGCTCAAGCGCCCCGACACGCTTTCGGGCGAAGATGTGCTGCGCGGCTTCACCGCCGACCTGACGCTGATCTGGCGCGACGAGAATTAGCCCCCCGCCGCCCGCGCGATCAGGTTGGCGCCGCCCGCCAGCAGACACCAGCCGGCGAAAGGCATAAGCGAGCGGGAGCGGGTCAGCCAGAGCAGCGCGCGAATCGCGAGCAGCGCGGCAAGACAGGCGACGGCCGCTCCCAGCGCCAAATGCCCGATCTGCGCGGCGGCGTCCTCCTCGAGCACGGCGCGGATCGCCAGCGCGCCCGCCCCCGTCAGCGCCGGCAACGCCAGCCAGAAAGCGAAGCGGGCTGCCGCCTCGCGGCTGTGTCCGAGCGACACGCCGGCCACGATGCACATCCCCGCGCGCGAGAGGCCGGGCAGCGCGGCAAGCGCCTGCGCGACGCCGATCGCCGCGGCGCGGGGCAGCGTGAGGCTCGCCAGCGACTCGTTGGGCGACCCGCGGGCGCGCCACTCGGCCAGCGCGATCAGCGCGGCGGTGACCAGCAGAAACGCGGCGGCGCTGGTCGGCCCGCGCAGGTCGGATTCGAGCGCCGCGTAGAGCGGCGCGCCGATGATCGCCAGCGGCACGGTGGCGACGAAGCCCAGCGCGATGAGCCGTTGGGGAGTCAGCCCGTCAACGCGCGGCGCGCGCGCCGCGTCCGCCGCGTCCGCCGCGCTCAGCCGCAGGCCGCGCAGGACCGCGACGATTTCATGCCGAAACGCCCAGACGATCGCCAGCAGCGTGCCGGCGTGGACGGCGACATCAAAGGCCAAGCCGGGGTCGTCCCAGCCGAACAGCCAGCGCGTCAGGGCGAGGTGGCCGCTGCTGCTGATCGGCAGAAATTCGGTGAGCCCCTGGACGACGGCGAGGACGATGACTTCGAGGATCGACACGCGCGTAGAATCCGTCCTCAGCGGTACGCATGCAGCATATGGGGGATCAGATGGAAATCAGCGAGGTGATCCGCACGACATTCGCAGCGCGGGAGTTCACCGACGATCCGGTGCCGGACGAGACGCTGAAGCGCATTCTGGAGCACGCGCGGTTCGCGCCCAGCGGGGGCAATCGGCAGGGCTGGCACGTGATCGTCGTGCGCGACGCGGAAATCCGCGCGCAAATCGCGGAGTGCGCGCAGCGCCCGGCGCGGCGCTACGTGGCCATGCAGCGGGCCGGCGAGGGACCCTGGAACGCCGCGTTTCCGTCGTCGATCACCGACGAGTCGGCCGCCGATGTGCGGGTGCCGGGGATGCTGCACCGCCCCTACACCAACGCGCCGGTGCTGCTGGCGATCTGCGTGGACCTGGGCGTGGTGGCGTCAGTGGACAAGGAGTTGGATCGGGTGGGCGTGATTTCGGGCGCGTCGATCTACCCGTTCGTCTGGAGCATCCTGCTAATGGCGCGCAACGAGGGCTACGGCGGAACGCTGACGACAATCCCGATCGCCGAAGAGCCGCGCCTGAAGTCCGTTCTGGGGCTGCCCGATCACTACGCAGTCTGCGCGTTCCTGCCAATCGGCAAGCCGGTCAAGCAACTGACGCGTCTGAAGCGCGGCCCGGTCGAGGGCTTCACGACAATCGATCGCTTCAACGGCGAGGCGTTCGGCGGGCGCTAAGGTCTACCGCGTCGCCCAGATGTAGACCCAGGCTGCCAGCAGAGAGGCGGTGCCCACGATCGCTGAGATGGGGTGAAAGCCGCTGAGAGCGAGGGAGACGACGATCCCCGCTGTCCAAAGGGTGAAGATCGCGGCTCGGACGGGGTGTTTGCGGATCTCGCCGCGGGCGCTGCGGACCCGGGCGAATGGTCGAAGCATTGGTTGGTCAGGAAGATGCCGCAGGCGCGGCGGGCTGCTTCTCGATCAGTTCGGCGGCGCGTTCCAACGCCGCGCGCTTGATGAACTCCAGAGATTCCTCTCCGGAGATCTTGCAGGCAGCGAAGAGGATGTCCAGCTCGTCGGCCTCGAAATCAACTTCGGCGACGCCGCCGATGTCCTCAGCGAATTCAACCTCAACCGGCCGGATGTCGGTGACATCCGGATACTCTTCGCGCTCTGCGTCAGTCTGGCCGAGAGGTTCGTTGCTCATCGTGGACCTCGTTAGCGCTGAGACGGCTGGATGTTTCCGGCGATGATCAGCGCACCGACGAGCGAAGCTACGCTGCCCAGCATCAAGGTCGGCTCCGGACCTGCCACGGCTATGGGCACGAGACCCATAACGATGGCGAAGGCCGCGAATGCGGTCCGCGCGCGGTGCTTCTTCACAGCGGCGAGGCAAGACCGTACTGTTCTCATCGTCCCTGCCCCTTGTGAGCGCCGAGCCTCTCGATGATATCATCCAGCTCCTGCTTGAGCCGGGGCAGGATTTCGTCGTAGGGGTAGTGCCCGAGCGATTCCT
Organism: Dehalococcoidia bacterium; assembly: GCA_965203165.1. GTDB lineage: Bacteria > Chloroflexota > Dehalococcoidia > Bin125 > Bin125 > CATQGW01. The sequence continues at coordinate 1,335,143 of OZ241849.1, read as the reverse complement.
CCCCCCGCTTCAGATTCACCGCCGCCGGGCCGCACCAGAGGCCCAGATCGGCGTCGTCCGTCTCGCCCGGACCGTTCACGCGGCAGCCCATCACGGCAATCGTGATGTCGTGCTCCTTCGCGTACTCGGTCATCACTTTGACATCCTGCGCCAGCTCGACGAACTTCTCGTTCTCCACGCGCGAGCAGGAGGGGCAGGAGATGATGTTCAGCCCCTCGTCGAAGCGCGGCGGGACCGAGCGGAAGCGGCCCGCCTCAATGTCGGCCAGAATCTCGCGGGCGGTGGAAATCTCCAGCCCCTTGTCGTCGAAGGGCACAGTGAGCGAGACGCGCACCGTGTCGCCGATGCCCTGCGAGACCAGCTGCTCGAAGGCCACGCGCGTCTTGATCACGCCCTCCGGCGGCATGCCCGCCTCGGTCACGCCGAGGTGCAGCGGCACATCGGGCCGCTCCGCGGCGAAGCGCCGGTTGACCTCGACCACCTGCTTCCAATCGGAGTCCTTGAGCGAGACGACGTAACGCTTGAAGCCGAGCCCGTCGAGCAGCGCGCAGTGCTCCGCCGCGCTGGCCACGATCGCCGAAACGTGGTCGCCCGGGTAGCGCTCGAGCATCCGCGGATCGATCGAGCCGCAGTTGACGCCGACCCGGATCGCGCAGTCGTTGTCGGCGGCGGTCTGAGCGATGAAGGCGACCTTGTCGGCGACGCTCTTCTGCTTCTCGTGGTGGTGCAGATGGCCGGGGTTGTAGCGGATCTTGTCCACATGCGGCGCGACCTCGACGCAGAGGCGGTAGTTCTCCTGCAGGTCGACGGAGAGCGGCGCGCTGGTCTGCGCCCGCACCTCGGCCAAGGCCGCGACATCCTTGCGCGAATCGACGGCGACCCGCACCAGATCCGCCCCCGCCGCTTCCAGCAGCCGCACCTGCCGCACCGTCGCCTCCACATCCTGCGTGCGCGTGGCCGCCATTGACTGCACGACAATCGGGCCACCGCCGCCAATCGTCACGTTGCCAACCTGAACAGAGCGGGTAGGGTTGCGAGCGGCCACGGCGAGCTCCTGGGATGGTGAGTCCAGCTTCCCTTCAGTGTCGCAGGGTGAGCCGCAGGCGTCATCTCCCGCGTGCTGCGTGTCAACGAGGCGGGGCGTCGGTCTGCCCCTCGTCGTTGAGGCCCCAGCACTCGATCTCGCCGGTTTCGCGCAGCGCGCAGGTGTGCCGGCCGCCGGCGCTGATGGCGACGAACGCGCCTTCGGGCGAGTCGGTCTGGCCGAACCTGTTGTCGCCCCAACAGAAAACTGAGCCCTCCTCTGCCACTTGGATCCCAGCCTTGAGCAGGGCGCAGGTGTGCCCATCGCCCGCGCTCACCGCAGCGAAGCCGACGAACGCTTCCTGCGGCGAGGCGGCCTGACGGGCGCGGTTGTCGCCCCAACAGACGATTCTGTCGGCTCGCTGGAGCGCGCAGGCGTGGTACCCGCCCGCGTCCACGAAGGTGAAGTGCAGGATCGAGAACGCAGGGGCGGGAACGGTCGTCACCAGAAACTCGCTGGAGCCCCAGCAGGCGAGCTCGCCGTCGGTGCGCAGGCCGCAACTGTGTCGGATGCCGGCGCTGACTGCGGCGTAGCTGCCCGCCGGGGCGTCGGTCTGACCGTCCTCGTTCCAGCCCCAACAGCTAATTTCGCCGCTTTGGCGCAGGCCGCAGGAATGCCCGGCGCCGGCGCTCACCGCGGTGAAGGAGCCGCCCGGCGCCGCAGTTTGACCGTCGCCGTCGTAGCCCCAACAGACGATTTCGCCGTCGGCGCGCAGGCCGCAGGAGTGCCCGGCGCCGGCGCTGACGGCCGTGAAGCTGCCCGTCGGCGCATCGGATTGGCCAAACTCGTCGCTGCCCCAGCAGGCAATCTCGCCCGTGCTGCGCAGCGCGCAGGTGTGCTCTCTGCCGGCGCTGAGGGCGGCGAAGCCCACTGCGGGCGGGCTGGCGGATTGACCGTCGCTGAGAGCGCTTTCGATGATCGGTCCGGACTGGGCCGGAGCGCCTTCGCTCTGCGCAGCGCGCGGCTGCGGAGCGGCGGGCTGCTCAGCGCCCACGCAAGCCATCAGCGCAGCAGCTGCGGCGGCAGTGAGAACAAAACACGCAACCCAGCGCATTGCCGCTCCGCACATCCCCGCTCCCCAATCTCTGCCAAGCACAAGCAATGGCGTTGGGCAGGCTAGGGCCTGCTCACAATTCCCGCTCCCGTTACTCCCACGCAACGACCCCGCCAACACCTACACAACAAACCCGCCACCCCCGCGCAAAATGAGGTCCGTCATACCCGCGCGAAAAAGATCCGTCATACCCGCGCTTGCCGCGGGTATCTCGCCGCGCTGGGCACCAAGCACCGTCCCTGGCCTCCAACCGCCTCATTCGCCACCCCCGCGCACAAGAGCCCCGCCGCTCCGCGCGAAAAGGTCCGCCACACCCGCGCGAAAAGGTCCGCCACACCCGCGCGAAAAGGTCCGTCATACCCACGAAAAGGTCCGTCACGCCCGCGCGAAAAGGTCCGTCATACCCGCGCGAAAAGGTCCGCCACACCCACGAAAAGGTCCGTCACACCCGCGAAAAGGTCCGTCACACCCGCACGAAAAGGTCCGCCACACCCGCGCGAAAAGCTCCGTCACACCCGCGCGAAAAGGTCCGCCACACCCGCGAAAAGGTCCGCCACACCCGCGCGAAAAGATCCGTCATACCCGCGCTTGCCGCGGGTATCTCGCCGAGTTCTGCACGGAACCCCGCGCTCGCCTCCACGCCTCCCACTCGATCGATCCTGCGCAGACCCACGCGCAGCGCAACACCCCGCCCCCAAACGTCCGGCGGCGCTCGGACGCCGCTTGGGCGGGCACGGTGAGCGGGGGTGTGGGAGGCGGGAACGGTGCTTGGTGCTCACCGCGGCGAGATACCCGCGGCAAACGCGGGTATGACGGAGTTGCGGCGCGGGTATGGCGGGGTTGCGCCGGGCATAGGCTGGCAGGGTGCTCTTCGACGCGATCTTTTTGACGCTGTTTCTGCTCACATGGGCAGCCTTGGGCGCACTGGCCTGGATCGGCCTCAGCCTGCGGCGCCGTGCGGTGGGCGCCATCTTCGCGCTGCCCTGCGCGCTGCTGGGCGCGATCGGCGGCGGCGCGGCGACTCCACTGCTGGGGCTCGACGACGGAACGGGGATCGCGGTGAGCATGCTCACGGCGCTGGCCGGAGGCTTGCTCCTCTGCCGTCTCGCCTACGCGGTCTGGGACTCGTTCGAGCTGGGGCGGCTGTTTCGCCCCTGGGCGCGGCGGCGCTGCGCGGAGCGGGAGCGCTCGATACAGTCGCAGGAAGCGCAGGAGGAGCGGGACTGATGGCCACGCGAATGAGCGGCATGTTCGGGCGCACCCTGCGCGAAGCCCCGGGCGACGCGGACAGCGCCAACCACCAACTGCTGCTGCGCTCCGGACTGATCGTGCAGCTCGCCGCGGGCGTCTACTCATTCATGCCCGCAGCCTGGCGCAGCCTGCGCAAAATCGAGCAAATCGTGCGCGAGGAGATGGAGGCCGCGGGAGCTCAGGAAATCCGCATGCCCGCGATGCAGCCGCTCGAGCTCTGGCAGGAGACGGGCCGCGACCGCTCCTACGGGCCGGTGCTGTTCCAACTGCGCGACCGCCGCGAGCGGCCGATGGTGCTCGCGCCGACGCACGAAGAAGCGGTGACGGACCTGTTCCGCAAGACGGCGCAGTCCTACCGCGACCTGCCCCAGCGCGTGTTCCAGATGCAGACCAAGTTCCGCGACGAGCCGCGCCCGCGCGGCGGCCTGATCCGCGTGCGCGAGTTCATCATGAAGGACGCCTACTCGTTCGATATCGACGAGCAGGCGTTCCAGCAAACCTACGCGGCGATGGCGGAGGCCTACCACAATGTGTATCGGCGCTGCGCGGTGCCCGTCGTGGCGGTGCAGGCGGATTCAGGCGCGATCGGCGGCAAGCAGTCGGAGGAGTTCATCTTCCTCACCGAAATCGGCGAGGACAACATCGCGCTCTGCGACTCGTGCGGCTACGCGGCGAACCAGGAGCGGGCCGAGTTCTCCCGCGGCGCAGCGTCGGAAGAGGACGCCCTGCCAATGGAGGATGTGGCGACGCCGGGCACGACGACGATCGAGGCGCTGGCCGAATTCCTCGGCGTGCCGGCGGAACGCACCGCGAAGGCTGCCTTCTTCTTGGTGGACGGCGAGCCGACCTTCGCGGTGATTCGCGGCGACCTGGAGGTCAACGAGCTGAAGCTGATCAACGCGCTGGGCGCGGACGAAGCGCGGGCGTTGACGCCGGAGGAGGTCGCCGACGCCGGCTGGATAGCAGGCTATGCCTCGCCGGTCGGGCTCGACGCGGCGCGGGTCGTCGCGGACCCCAGCGTGGTCGAAGCCCGCAACCTGATCGGCGGCGCGAACCGCGAGGGCTATCACCTGCGCAACCTGAATTACGGGCGCGGCTGGTCCGCAGGAACAGTCGCAGACATCGGCCTGGCGCAGGCCGGCTCGCCCTGCGCGGCGTGCGCCGGTGGGCGGCTGCTAATGCAGCGCGGGGTGGAGCTGGGTCACATCTTCCGACTGGGCGAGGTCTACGCCGAGCCAATGGCCGCGGGCGTGCTCAACGCCGAGGGCGAGCGCGTGCTGCCCGTGATGGGCTGCTACGGCATCGGCCTCGAGCGGCTGCTGGCCGCGGTGGTGCAGGCCAACCATGACGAGCAGGGCATCGTCTGGCCGCCCTCCGTCGCGCCCTACGATGTGCATGTTGTGGCGATCGGGGCGGAGCGCGAGGATGTGGGCGCCGCGCTGGAGCGCCTTGAAGCCGACCTGGAAGCGGCCGGGCTGTCCTGCCTGAGCGACGATCGCGACGAGCGGCCGGGCGTGAAATTCAACGACGCCGACCTGATCGGCGTCCCGCTGCGCATCACGCTGGGACCGCGCGGACTGCGCGACGGCGAGGTGGAGCTGAAGGCGCGCGCCGAAGCGGAGCCGCGCAACATCGCGCTGGCGGAGGCCGCTTCGGTAACGCAGGCTGCGCTCGCCGCCCTGAGTGACTGATGCGCGACTGAGACGCGGGCGTTCCAGGTCGGTTGCGGGTGTATGCTGAGAGTCCAGCGGGGCTGAGACCGCATCTGGCGTGCGCGGCCCCGGATCACGACTGAAGCGTGTGTGCGAACGGGCCGCTCCCCAGCGGCTAGCGCGATGGGCAGCGCGATGAAGACCGAATTTCTCCTGGCGATCAAGCAGCTGACGGCCGAAAAGGCCCTCAATGAGGACGTCGTGTTCGACGCCGTGGAGCGCGGCATGGCGGCTGCGGTGAAGCGCGGCTACGACTTGCCGGGCGAGGTGTCGGTCAGGATCGATCGCTACGACGGGGCGATGGATGTCTGGTCGGAGATGGAGGTCGTGGAAATCGAGGAGGACATCGCCGACGAGGATCTACAGATCGACCTGGAGCGGGCGCAGGCGATCGACGCGGGCGCGGCGATCGGCTCGATGCTGCGGCAGCAGCATCAGGTCGGCGAGGTGGGCGGGCGAATCGAGGCGCAGACGGCGAAGCAGGTGGTGCTCCAGGCGCTGCGCGAAGCCGAGCGCGACGCGGTGTTCGAGGAGTACTCCGGGCAGGAGGGCGGGATCGTCTCGGGCCTGGTGCAGCGGATCGACAACCACCAGGTGATTGTGGATCTTGGCCGCGCGGAGGCGGTGCTGCCGAGCGATGAGCAGGTGCGGATGGAGCACTACCGCAGCGGGCAGCGAATCCGTGCGCTGATGATCGAGGTGCTGCAGGCCAACAAGGGACCGCAGATCGTGATTTCGCGGCGGCGCCCGGAGTTTGTGCGGCGGCTGTTCGAGATGGAAGTGCCGGAGATCGGACGCGGCACGATCGAAATTCGCGGCCTCGCGCGCGAACCCGGCTACCGCACGAAAATCGCCGTCTACTCGCGCCAGGAGGGGGTTGATGCGATCGGCGCCTGCGTGGGGATGCGCGCAATTCGGATCCAGAACGTGGTCAACGAGTTGAACGGCGAGCGAATCGATGTGGTGCAGTGGGATCACGACCCGCGGCTCTATGTCGAGCACGCGCTGAGCCCGGCGCACACGCTGGCGGTGCGATTCGTGCGCGGCACGAACACGGCCGAGGTGGCCGTGCCCGATCAGCAGTTGAGCCTGGCGATCGGGCGGGACGGGCAGAATGTGCGGCTGGCGGCGCGGCTGACAGGCCACCGGATCGACATCAAACCGCAGACGGTGGCGGAGCGTCTCAGCGACGAAGGGCGCGGCGCGTTTGCGCCGCAGGAGGAATTGGTGATCGTGCCGGAGCCGATGGCGCCGCCCCCGCCGATTGCGTTGCCGGCGGCCGAGCCGCCCGAACCGACGCCGGCGGTGGACGAGCCGGCCGCGCCGCCGTCCTACCAGCCGGCCGCACTGGTCGAGGAAGAGCCGGAACCGGAGCCGGCCCTGGCCGCGACGGAACTGCAGCCGGCCGCCTCTCAGCCGGGCCAAATTCGTTTCGGGGAGGAAGTGCTGCAGCGCGAGCAGGAAGATCAGCAGCGCCGCCCGCGCCGCCGCCCGCGCTACATCGAAACCGTCGAGGAGATCGACGAAGACGAAGACCCCTACGCGCAGTACGCCGATTACGAGGACGAGTTCTAACCGTGCGCTGATCGGCGCGGCGCCCGCGGACCTTCCTCGGCAGGCGCGCGCCGATCGAGGAAGGAGCAGCCGTGGCCGCAGTCGCCCCGCCCAGCAGCCGCCTGTCCGATGCGCCCCTGCGCCGCTGCGTGGTCTGCCGCCGAGCGGCGCCCAAGGCGGCGCTGGGGCGCATGGCGCGGACGCCGGCCGGCGAGCTGCGCTTGGGCGCGGCGGAGGGGCGCGGCGCGTATGTACATCGGGGCGGCGCCTGCGCCGCAGCGCTGGCCGCCGACCTGCGCCCGCTGGCCCGCGCGCTGCGCTGCGCGATCCCGGCCGCATTGAGCGGCGAAATTTCGCGGGCCTACGGCCCGGGGCAGGAGGAAGCGATATGACGACGCAGGAACCCCCCGCGCAGACACTGCAAATTCCCCGCACGCTGACCGTGCGCGAGCTTGCCGAGCTGCTCGACGACACGCCCGTGACCGTGATCAAGACGCTGATGCTCAACGGCGTGATGGCCGACGTGAGCAAGACGCTGGACTACGACACGGCGGCGGTGGTGGCGCTCACGTACGGCTTCGAGCCGGAGGAGCAGGGCGATGTGATCGCCGAGCCGGAAGCGCCCGTGACGCTCGATTTCCTGACCGATCTCGAAGCCGATCGGGACGATCCGGCGGCGCTCCGCCCGCGTCCGCCGGTGATCGCAGTGCTGGGGCACGTGGACCACGGCAAGACGAGCCTGCTCGACGCCATCCGCGAGGCGAATGTGGCGGAAGGCGAGGCGGGCGGGATTACGCAGCGAGTCGGCGCCTACCAGGCGGAGGCCGATGGACGGCTGCTGACCTTCATCGACACGCCGGGCCACGAGGCGTTCACGGAGATGCGCGCGCGGGGAGCGAGCGCGACCGATATCGCCGTGTTGGTGGTGGCCGCCAACGACGGGGTAATGCCGCAGACGCGCGAGGCGATCAACCACATCCAGGCGGCGGAAGTGCCGATGGTCGTCGCGCTGAACAAGATGGACTTGGACAACGTCAACCCGGATCGGGTCAAGGCCTCGCTGGCCGAGGCGGGGGTGCAGATCGAGGAATACGGCGGCGAGGTGCCGCTGGTGCAGGTGTCGGCAACGCGCGGCGACGGGCTGGACGATCTGTTGGAAACGGTCGGCCTGCTGGCCGACATCAGCAACTTTCAGGCGAATCCGGAGCGGGCCGCCGCGGGGGTGGTGATCGAGGCGGAGCTGGACCGTCGGCAGGGGCCGCGCACGACGCTGCTGGTACAGCGCGGGCGGCTGCGCCAGGGCGACGCCGTGCTGGTCGGCCGAACCTGGGGGCGGATCAAGGCGATGACCGATTTCGCCGGAATGCGAATTCGGGATGCAGGACCTTCGACGCCGGTCGTGGCGCTCGGGCTGCAGGATGTGGCCAACGCGGGCGACGCTTTCCGCGTGGCGGCCAGCGATCGCGAGGCGAAGCGCATCTACGAGCAGGCCAAGCGGGCGCGTGAGGCGCGCGAGGCGCAACTGCGCCACTCGGCCAGCCTCGACGCGCTGTTCGGCGAAATCTCGCGCGGCGGCGTCAGCTCGCTCAACCTGATCGTGAAGACCGATGTGGTGGGCAGCGTCGAAGCGCTGCGCGATTCGCTCGAGCGCCTGAGCAACGAAGAGGTGGCGGTCAAGGTTATCCACGCCGCCGCGGGCGCGGTGACCGGCACCGATGTCAACCTCGCGCTCGCCTCCGAGGGAATCGTGATCGCCTTCAACTGCGCCATTGAGCCCGGCGCGGCCAGGCTGGCCGAGACGGAAGGGGTCGAGATCCGCTCCTACAGCATCATCTATCAGGTGATCGAAGAGGTGGAAGCGGCGATCACGGGCATGCTCCAACCGGTCGAGATGCAGGTGGTCGACGCGCATGCCGAGGTGCTGCAAGTCTTCCCGATTCGGGGGCTCGGCAAGATCGCCGGTTCGCGGGTGCTGGACGGCGCAATTCAGCGCGGCGCGCAGGTGCATGTCTACCGCGGCGGCGAGCTGATCGCAGGCGGCGAGATTCGCAACCTGCGCCGCTTCCAGGACGATGTGCAGTCGGTCGACGCTGGCCAGGAATGCGGCATCGCGCTGACGACGTTCGACGATTTCGAGGCGGGCGATCAGCTGGAGTTCTACCACGTGGAGACGCAGTCGCGGATTTCATCGGGCGGTGAGATTCACGCCGCGCCGCGCTGACGAGAGGCGCTGCTGATGACTGATCGCATGGCGCGGGTAAACGATCTGCTGCGCGACACGCTGGCCGAGGTGGTCGCCGGGGAGCTGAAGGATCCGCGGCTCGATGTGCCGCTGCTGAGCGTGACGGAAGTGCGCGCCAGCCGCGACCTGCGCCGTGCGCGGGCGTTGGTCTCGGTGATGACCGAGCCGAACGAGTCGGCCGAGGCGCAGGCCGCCGCGCTGCAAAATGCGCTCGCCGCGCTGCGCAGCGCCGAGCCGTTTGTCCACCGCACCCTGCGCAAGAAGCTGCATCTGAAGCGCATTCCGCTGATTGAGTTCGAGCGCGACGACCGGATCGCGCTGTCGGCCGAGATCAGCGCGCGGCTGCGCACGCTGGCGGCCGAGGGCGCGGCCGATCAGCAGCAGGCGTCGACATGAGCGACGCGGAGACCAACACGGAAGCGGAGCAGGGCGCGCGCCCGCCGCGCCGCCGCGGCGGCCGCCGGCGGCGCAAGCGCGGCCCCGAGCATCCCGGCGCGATCTTCCTGGTCGACAAGCCGAGCGGGCCGACTTCGCACGACATCGTCCGCGATGTGCGCCGCTGGACGAACCTGCGCCGCGTAGGGCACGGCGGCACGCTGGATCCGCTGGCGACGGGCCTGCTGCCGATCTTCGTGGGGCTGGCGACGCGCCTGAATGAGTACCTCACGCCCTACGCCAAGTCCTACGAGGCCACGCTGCTGCTCGGCGCGGCGACGGATACCGACGACAGCGAGGGCGAGGTGATCTCGACGGGCGAGGTGCCGGCGCTGACCGAAGCGCAGCTCGAAGCTGCGCTGGCTCCGTTTCGGGGCACAATCGAGCAGGCGCCGCCGCGCTACAGCGCGGTCAAGGTCGGCGGCGTCGCGGCGCATCGCGCCGCGCGGGCGGGTCAGCCGTTGGAGATCGAGCCCCGCACGGTGACAATCCATGAACTCGAGCTGGTCTCGCTCGAGCTGCCGCAGCTGAAACTGGCGATGCGCGTCAGCACCGGCACCTACGTGCGCGCGGTGGCGCGCGATTTGGGCGCGGCGCTGGGCTGCGGGGCGCACGTGACGGAAATGCGCCGCACGCAAATCGGCGATCTGACCGCAGCGGACGCGCACACGCCGCAGGCGCTGGAGGCGGCCGCGCAGGAGGAGCGTATCTGGGAGTTGTCGGACTCGCCCGCGCGGCTGTTCGCCGACTGGCCGGCCTTCACGCTCAGCGGAGAGCAGTTGTCGCGGGTTCGCCGCGGCCAGCCAATTCGAGCCCGCCCTGCGGAAGGCAAGCGCCACGCGCTGGCGCTGAGTGAGTCGGGCGCAGTGGCCGCAGTCCTGCGCAGCGACCCAATCGCCCCAGGCCTCTGGGAGCCGGAAAAGGTGCTGGGCTCGTCGTAGCCGCTCAGTCAGCCGCCGCCTCGGTCGCCACAGCCTGCGGCGCGAGCTCGTCCAACGTTTCGCGGGCCAGATCCTCGAAAGCGGCTGCCGGCGCCCATCCGCTGCGCACTTCGTAGCCGAGCAATGCGAGGCCGTCCAGCAACAGGCGGAGATCGTTGTCTATCTCGTCATCGAGGCCGTAGTCTGCCTCGAAGGCGAGAAAGTCGCGGACATCCGCGTCACCGGCAAGACAGGCGCGCAGCTGGTCAGCCAGCTCCGCCCGCACCTGGCGATTCTTCATCTGAGCAGTTTCCATGCCAGCCAAACCTCGCAGTGTCAGAATACAAGAATACGAGCTCCATGATCTCTTCGATGCGCTGGAGCTGTTCGAGCGAGCCGCCGATGGACGCCTAACGCAGAAACTCGAAGACAAGACCATGAGACCGTCTTACCGATGCAGCTTGGGCGGCCAGTCCTACTTCATGCGTTTCTACGACGACGATGGCCGAACGGTCGCACGAGTTCACTACCTGCGATGCGTGTTCGGGCACCTGATCGGCGTCTATCCGTCAATGGTCCGAATCGGAGATGTGATCCTCTATCGAGAAGATCATCAGCGCCGGCCTGTGGGTTGGTGAGCGCAGGCGGCCTTACTGGGGGCGGGTGGAGAAGACAAATGCCACCGACTCCTGCTCGGCGCGGAGGGAGTAGGTGGCGCCTGCGGGCAGCAGGACGCCTTCGCCCTGGATGAGTAGGGCGTCATCGTCGAGCACGCCGATTCGCATCGCGCCCTCGACGACGATCAGCGCGGAGGCCGAGTCGACCGAGCGGTTGAGCAGGGTGCGGCCCTCGCGCAGGCGGATGCCTTCGGCATCAAGCCCGGAGTTGGGTTCCGCGCCGTCTTGCGCACTGCGTTGTTCGCCGTCTTCCGCGGCTGGCTGTGCGCCGGGTTGCGCGCTCACTTGCGCTGCCCGCTGCGCGGCCTGGGCGTAGGGGATCGCCTCGGCGCGGATGCGTTGCAGAGGCACGGCGGTCTCAGACGATTCCGTGATTGGCGAGGTAGTCGAGCAGCTCCTGCACCGTGCGGATCTCGGCGGCGTCTTCTTCAGGGATCTCGAGCTGGTTGTCGTCGGTCGAGAATTCCTCCTCGATGGCGATCGTCAGATCGACGATGTCCAGCGAGTCGGCGTCGAGGTCGTCGATCAGGTGCGAATCGTTGGCGACCTTTTCGAGCGGCTGGCGGAGTTGGTCGGCGATCAGTTGTCGGACGCGGTCCTGGACGGCGCTCATCGGGGCTCCCTCCGCGTGATGTCGCGCGGCGCGGGTTGGGAGTGCGCCGCAGCAGTGAGGCTACTCACTCAAGCGGGCCAGCGCGACAACCCCGTTCTGGCCGCCGAAGCCGAAGCCGTTGACCAGGGCGTGGCGCAGCTCGGCGGGGCGCGAGCGTTGAGGCACGTAATCGAGGTCGCAGTCGGGGTCGGCGTGCTCGTGGTTGATCGTGGGCGGCAGGACGCCGTGATAGAGCGCGAGCGCGGCAGCGGCGGCCGAGAGCGCGCCGGCGGCGCCCATCAGGTGGCCGGTCATGCTCTTGGGCGAGCTGACGGCAAGCCGCGCGGCGTGCGCGCCGAAGACATCGTGAATCGCGCGGGTCTCGATCGCGTCGTTGAGCGCGGTGCCCGTGCCGTGCGCGCAGATGTAGTCGATCGCCTCGGGCTCGAGCTCGGAGTTGCGCAGCGCGGCCCGCATCGCGCGGGCTGCGCCCTCGCCCTGAGGATCGGGCGCGGTGATGTGGAAGGCGTCGGCGGTGCGCCCGCCGCCGAGCACTTCGGCGTAGATGCGCGCGCCGCGCCGCTGCGCCTGCTCAAGCGTTTCGAGGATGCAGACGACCGCGCCTTCGCCGAAAACGAAGCCGTCGCGGTCGCGGTCGAAGGGGCGCGAGGCGCGGGTCGGCTCCTCGTTGCGGCGCGAGAGCGCGTGCATGTTGGCCAGGCCGGCGATGCCCAGCGGGGAGACATTGGACTCCGCGCCGCCGGCGAGGGCCAGTTCGGCCTCGCCGCCGAGCAGCATCTGGCGGCCGTCGATGAAGGCGTAGACGCTGCTGGCGCAGGCGGCAAGCGAGGTGATCACCGGGCCGCGCAGGCCGAGCTCGATCGAGACCTGGCAGGAGGCCATGTTGCCCGCCATCATCGGCACGAACAGCGCCGAGACGCGGCCGGGCCCGCGCTCGTTGAGCACCGCGGCCTGGTCCGCGATGGTCGTGACGCCGCCGCCGCCGGTGTTGACGATCGTGGCGATCCGCTCGGTGTCGTGTTGCGCAAGATCGAGCCCGGCGTCGGCCACGGCGAGGCGGCCGGCGGCGACGGCGAGCTGGGCGAAGCGCGCCATGCGGCGGGCGGCCTTGGCGTCCATAAAGTCGGTGGGGTCGAACTCGGGGATGTCGGCGGCGATCTGCACCTTGAGCCCGGCCTCGGCCAGGGCGGGCACGCGGCGCACGCCGGAGCGCCCCTCGCGCAGCGAGTCCCAGAAGGCGTCGACGCCGATGCCGATCGGGGTGACCGGCCCGATGCCGGTGATCACGACGCGCTCGCGCTCAGCGCTGCGGGTCATTCGCGGTAGCGCTTGAGCAGGACGGCGGCGTTGTGGCCGCCGAGGCCGACGGAGACGGAAAGGGCGGCCTCCAGATCAATTTCGCGCGCCTCGTTGGGGATGCAGTCGAGGTCGCAATCGGGATCGGGCGTTTCGTAGTTGAGCGTGGGCGGCGCGACGCCGTGATGCAGCGCCAGCGCGCAGACGCTGACTTCCAGCGCGCCGCTCGCGCCCATCATGTGCCCGGTGGCGGGCTTAATCGAAGAGATCGCGAGGTCCTCGGCGTGCGCGCCGAAGAGCCGCTTGATCGCCGTGGTCTCGACCTGGTCCCCAAGCTTGGTGGCGGTGCCGTGAGTGCTGATGTAGCCGACCTCGGCGAGATCGATCTGCGCCTGATTTAAGGCCTGCTCGACCGAGACGATCAGCCCCAGGCCGTCGCTGTCGGGCTGCGCCATGTCGTGCGCGTCGTTGGCGCTGCCGCCGCCGACCACCTCGGCGTAGATGCGCGCGCCGCGCGCGCGGGCGTGCTCAAGCTCCTCGATCATCAGCGCCGCCGCGCCTTCGCCGGGCACGAAGCCGTCGCGGTGCAGGTCGTAGGGGCGGCACGAGGCGGAGAGCGGCTCGGCGGGCGCGGAGAGCACGCCCATGCGCTCGAAGCAGGCGTGGAAGAGCGGCAGAATGATCGCCTCCGAGCCGCCCACGATCAGCGCGTCGGCGCGACCGGCCGCGATCTGAAGCATCCCGTCGGAGACCGCGTTCGCGCCCGTCGCGCAGGCCGATGTGGGCGAATAGTTGGGCCCGGCCGCGCTGGTCGCGATCGCGATGTGCCCGCTGGCAGCGTCGGCGATCAGGTTGGGCATCGCAAACGGCGAGACGCGCCGCGCGCCGCGCTCCTGGAGCACGTTCTCCCAGCGGATCACGAGCTCCATTCCGCCGCCGCCGCTGCCGAAGATCACCCCGACCCGGTCGCGGTTGTCCTCGTTGACCTCGAGTGCGGAGTCGGCCAACGCCTCCAAGCCGGCGGCGAGCGCGTACTGCACATTGCGATCGATGTGGCGCAGCGCCTTGTCGTTGGGCAGCACGGCGTCGGGCTCGAAGCCGCGCACTTCGGCGGCGATCGGAATGCGGATGCCGGCCGCTTCGGGGTCGAAGCGTTCCAGCCGCCCGACGCCGCTGCGCCCGGCGATCAGCGCGTCCCAGCTGCTCGGCATGTCATTGCCGACCGGCGTGACCGCGCCAAGTCCGGTGATCACGGTGCGCCGCATCAGGCCGCCTGCGGATTGCCCGCGCGCAGCCGGCGGCGGCTCGCTGGCTGGCTCACTTGGGGATCCCGTCGCTCTTGTCCGGGTAGTCGCGCACGCCCAGTCCGGCGTCGTCGTCGGAGAGCGGGAATGTCCAGGAGGTGCGCGAGATGCGCCGCACGAGCTTCGAGAGCACATCGCCCGGCCCCGCTTCGACGAACAGCGTCGAGCCCTGCGCGGCCATCGTCTTGACCGCCGTCTGCCACTGCACCGGCGCGGTGAGCGCGTCGGAGAGCTCGTGGACCAGTTGGTCGCTGGTGTGCATCAGGCCGCCGCTGATGTTGCTCACGACCGGCACGACCGGCTCGCTCCACTTGACCGAGCGCACCGCGTCGCGGAACTGCGTCTGCGCGTCGGCCATCAGCGGGGAATGCGAGGCGATCGAGATCGGCAGCCGCACGACCCGCCGCGCCCCGTGGTCCTCGGCCAGCCGCATCAGGCGGCGCAGCGGCGCGTCGTCGCCCGAGACCACGGTCTGCCCGGGGCAGTTGTCGTTGGCGACCACGATCGTGCCGTCGTTGGCGGCCTCGCCGACCAGCGAGCGGAGCACGCGGTCGCGCAGGCCGATGATCGAGGCCATCCCGCCGGGGCGGCGCAGATTGGCGTCGCGCATCAGCTCGCCGCGGCTTTTGACCAGCCGCAGCGCGTCGTCGAAGTTGATCGAGCCGGCCGAGAACATCGCGGTGATCTGCCCCATGCTGTGCCCGGAGACGACGGTCGGGCTGAGTTTTCGCCCGGCGGCGTGCCAGGTGGCTCGCAGCGCTTCGAGCCAAGCGACGCTGGCCACGAAGATCGCGGGCTGCGAATGCTCGGTCTCGTTGAGGTCTTCCACCGGGCCGCGCTCGATCAGGCCCAGCAGGTCGTAATCGAGCAGCTGATTGGCGCGCTCGAACCAGTGCTCGGCGGCCGGGTGGACCTCGAGCACCTTGCCGGCCATGCCGACGGACTGCGAGCCCTGGCCGGGGAAGACGAGCGCGTAGGCGTCGTCGGTCGCGGCCTCGCTGGGGGGGGCGGAATGGTCGTCCATGTCGGCTCCGGGAGCGGCGGCTTTGCCGCCGTCTCATCCACCGCGTCGCAGCGGCACGTGCGCCGCTGCCCTTGATTGTATCCGTATTCAGCCTCGCCGCGGTCCTGTCAACAACCTGTGGATGACGGTTGCGCAACAGCGGCTGCGTTGCCTGGAGCGCTTATCCACCGCCTGCGCGCCCGGCGCGCGCGCCGCGGCGACCGAGCGGCCGCCAACTCAACTATGACATCACCATCCCGCCGTCCACGTGGATCACCTGTCCGGTGATGTAGCGTCCGCCCTCGCCGGCCAGGAAGGCGACCAGCGGAGCGACATCCTCGGGGTCGCCGAGCCGTTCGAGCGGCACCTGGCTGAGCACCGCGTCGACCTGCTCCTGGGTCAGATCGGCGGTGATGTCGGTGCGGATGAAGCCGGGCGCGACCAGATTGACGGTGATGCCGCGCGAGCCGAGCTCTTTGGCCAGCGAGCGGGTCATCCCGGCCAGCCCCGCCTTGGCCGCCGCGTAGTTGACCTGGCCCGGATTACCCATGCTCCCGACCACCGAGCCGATCGTGATGATCCGCCCCCAACGCGCGCGAACCATGCCGCGCAGACAGGCGCGGGTGACCAGGAACGCCCCGGTCAGGTCCGTCGCGAGCACCGCGGCCCAGTCCTCGTCCTTCATCCGCATCGCGAGCGTGTCGCGGGTGATGCCGGCGTTGTTGACCAGAATCTCGGGGCGGCCGAGCTGGTCCGCGATTACGTCGAGCATCGCGCCGACCGCGTCGGGATCGGCGACATCGGCCTGAATCGCCGCGCTGCGGCGTCCGAGCGCGGCGATCTCGGCAGCCGCCGCGTCG
The DNA here is from genome assembly GCA_965203165.1 of Dehalococcoidia bacterium. Lineage (GTDB taxonomy): Bacteria > Chloroflexota > Dehalococcoidia > Bin125 > Bin125 > CATQGW01. Next base: position 1,319,138 of record OZ241849.1, on the reverse strand, counting down.
GCCGCGTCGTGCGACCGGGCATAGTTGACCGCCACATCAGCGCCGCGCCGGGCGAGTTCCAGCGCAATTTCGCGCCCGATGCCGCGCGATGCGCCGGTCACCAGCGCGACGCGCCCGGCCAAAGGCCGCTCGGCTTCTGAGGTGATCTGGTCGGCCACGCGGTCTCCGGGCGGTCTTCGGGGGCGGCTGCGGGAGCCGCAGTGCGGGTGATCTTATCAGCCGACTCAACTGTCAACTTCACAATCGGGCGATCGCTGTAGCGCTAGCCGCGCATCGTTGTATTCTACGCAAGCGCGCGAACGGGGCCCTGTGCGACCTTGTGCGTTCCCGCGCAATCCGCAGCGCCGAACCGCGCCGCGGGCGGCCCTCGCCGCCCCGCCGCTGAAGAGGAGAAACCGCAATGCTCGACGGAGGCAATGTCGCCTGGTTGTTGGTCTCAGCGGCGCTGGTGCTGCTGATGGTGGTGGGTCTCGCATTCTTCTACAGCGGCCTGGTGCGGACCAAGAACGCCGCCTCCACGATCATGCAGTCGTTCACGATGATGGGCGTCGTCACGATCGTCTGGGTGCTCTGGGGCTACAGCCTGGCGTTCAGCGGCGACATCGGCGGCTTCGTCGGCGACCTCAAAAACTTCGGCCTGCGCGGCCTGGGGCCGGACGAGGATGGCGTCTGGCCCTCCTCCGGCGGCGTGCCCGACATCATCTTCATGGGCTTCCAGATGATGTTCGCGATCATCACCCCGGCGCTGATCACCGGCGCGTTCGTCGAGCGCATCCGCTTCAGCGCGCTGATCGTCTTCACCGTGGCCTGGGTCACGATCGTTTACGCGCCGCTGGCGCACTGGGTCTGGGCTCCGGGCGGCTGGCTGCTCGACTTGGGCGCGGTGGACTTCGCGGGCGGCGCCGTGGTGCACATCAACGCCGGCGCTGCCGCGCTGGCCGGCGCAATCTTCGTCGGACGCCGCCGCGACAGCGTGGCGGAGACCGACCCCCACGATGTCTCCAAGGTCGTGCTCGGCGCGGGCCTGCTCTGGTTCGGCTGGTTCGGCTTCAACGCCGGCTCCGCGCTGGCGGCCGACGGCCTCGCCGCCAGCGCCTTCGTGCAGACGCACATCTCGGCCGGCGCCGGCGCGGTGGCTTGGACCCTGCTCAGCTGGCGCTACACCGGGCACCCCTCAATCATCGGCGCGGCGACCGGCGCCGTGGCCGGGCTGGTCGCAATCACGCCAGCCGCGGGCTTCGTCGGCCTCTGGCCCGCCACCGACGGCTATCTCGACGCCATGCCGGCGATCATGATCGGCGGGATGGCCAGTGTGCTCGGCTTCTACGCCGTGCGCCTGCTGCACAACTGGGGGCACCTCGACGACACGCTCGATGTCTTCGCCGTCCACGGCGTGGGCGGCATCTGGGGCGCGCTGGCCACCGGCCTGTTCGCCGTGACGGCGATCAACGGCGTGAGCGGGGCAATCGAGGGTTCGTGGGACCTGTTCTGGAAGCAGATCGTCGGCGTGCTGGCCGCATTCGCGTGGTCGCTGGCGCTGTCGATCGGGCTGTTCTGGGTGATCGGCAAGTTCATCCCGCTGCGGGTGGAGCCGCGCGAGGAACTGATCGGTCTGGATCGAGCGGGACACAACGAGCCCGCCTACCAGTTTGACGAGATCGGCGTCAGCTGGGCGGCGAGCTCGGAAGAGCACGAAGAGCCGGTCGTCGGCTTCGAAGTTCTGCGCAGGAGGTCGCGATAATGAAGAAGATCGAGGCGATCATTCGCCCGGAGGCCATGGACGAGGTCAAGCGAGCGCTGGTCAAGCTCGAGATCAACGGCATGCACGTCGAAAACGTGGCCGGCCACGGCCACCAGGGCGGCGTGCAGCGCGACGGCCGCGGCGGCCAGCCCTACCGGGTGGACATGCTGCCCAAGGTCAAGCTGACCATCGTCGTCTCAACCCAGGACTGGGCCGACAAGGCGCTGGACGCAATCCTGACCAACGCGCGCACCGGCAACATCGGCGACGGCAAAATCTTCGTCTCCGACGTAGAGGACGCCATCCGTGTCCGCACCGGCGAACGCGGCCCCGACGTCCTCTAGCCGAGGCCCGTCGCCGTCGCGCGCCCCTGGCACAAACCCGCGCCCAACTCCACCGTGCCCTTAGCACGGCCCGCGCGCGCCGTCGCGCCCTTGGCACGGCCCGCGCCAACTCCGTCGCGCCGCTCGCACAGCCCGCGCCCAACTCCATCGCGCCGCTCGCACAGCCCGCGCCCAACCCCATCGCGCCCCAAAACCTCACTGCCCCGACCCAAACAATCCCAGCACACCCGGTGCCGAAACCCCCGTCGCGCCCAGCACAGCGCCCCGCGCCCGCCTCCACATCCTCATCCACTTGACAAACCCCGCCGCCCGGCACCTAATCAGAATATGGGTACGTTCACCCTCCTGCCCCGCCAACGCGGCGCCGGCATCCGCCCCATCCCCCAACGCACCACCCGCGCCACCGTCACCGCCCAACGCGCCGACTTGCTCAGCGACATCGCCCTCTGCCGCAGCGCCGCCCCAACGGACCTCCGGCAGCAGCAAGCCCAACGCAGCGAACTGCGCCTCACCGCCGCCGCGCCGTGGTCCGTTTGCGAGAGATCGGTCCAGCAGACTTGAGCCCTGAAGGGGCTTTGGCGCGTCTTGCGACTGGAGCTTGACACACGGATCAGAGTGTGTGCTAGGATGAAGAGGCTCAGTCTTCCGGGAGAAACCCGGAGAGGAGCTCGAGCTAGGGGAACCGATCGACGCGTTTCGGTGGACATCGCAGGGGCACAACCTGTCTGGCAAGGACGAACTCCTCCAGGCGCCAGCCACGCGACGAGATGCCGGAGAACGTAAGTGGCGCGTACCTAGAGCACTCGGGCACTCAGCAGCTGAGCGGATGGGCAGCCCTGCCGGCCGGCGTAAAGAACCGGTGCGGCGGGGCTGGCTCGTTTCTGGCGGAGACGCCAATGGCGACGCAGGTCATCGCATTCATCGACTATGAGGATGCACGCTCATTCGCGGCAGCCCAGTCGGGCGGCGACGGCCACTTTGACCCGTGGAGGCTTGGCGAGGCCATCTGCGACGAGATGGGCCGCGAGGCCAACTCGGGCGATTCGGCCTATGAACTGCTCCAATCGTGCGTGTTTCGAGGCATCCCGCGCGAACACGGGAGTGTAGAGCACCGGTTCTACGAAGAGTTAGGCCAAGCCTGGGAGTCCAGGCATGGTGGTGAGCGCGTCTACGTTTGGGAGCACGCGTACGATGAGCCTCGATGGAGAACGGTCAAAGAACTCTACACGACGCTGTCGACCGAGCTGTTTAATTGGGCGCAGCTCGCCGCTGCTGGAGCATCCGAGCTAGCTGTTGCGGTACTGTTCTCAACTGATCGAGACTGTGCGCCGGTGGTGCGTGCGATCACTGATCGGTTTGGCGCAGGTGCAGCGCCTCGGCTTGATCTTGCAGCATGGACCGGTCAAGAGCATCTGTGGCGAGATTGGCGCCTCAGCGCCGGGGCCATCAGGCAACATACTCTGGCCTGGCACGTTCTTGATCAGGTCCTCGAGAGCGAGGCTCCGAGTGCCGCTTGATCACCACGAGCCGGATGTTGCGAGAACACAGGACCACGCGGCGTCCGATGTCGATCATCTCAAGACGGTGCTGTTCGTCGATTACGAGAACGCCCGGCAGAATGCTGCCAGGCTGTTCGGGGACCGCCTCGACAATGCTGGGCACTTTCACCCTGGCGAGCTCGGAAGACTGGTCTGCGAACAGTACAACAAAAGGCCAGAGCGACGCGGATTGCCCCCACTGAAGCTGTCAGAGGTCCGTGTGTATCGCGGCCTGCCCCATCAGCAGAAGGAGTCGAAGAGGCACGCCGACAGCCTTGCGAGAAAGTACGCGTGGTTGGACGGCAATATGTCTGACCCGGTCGACAGCCCGAAAATCACAGTCATTGATCCACCGCTTCACTATCCGAAGGCGTCGCACCCACGTTGGGCGGAGCGGTGCAAACCCTTCGAACAGGAGGTTGACACGCAGCTGACCGTGGATGTGCTCGCCATGGCGGCGCAAGGGGAGTTTGATGTCGCCATCCTGTTCTCGGAGGACAGCGATTTTCTCCCGCTCATGCATGCGATGCTGACCCGCTACAGCACTGAACTCCTGCCGCAGATACATCGAGCCGGGTGGTGCCGGCGGGTGCTGCAAGCCGACGGCACGCGGAAGCGCCAGGACCAGATTCTGGACAAGAAACACCGCCGGCTCCGACACCTCGGAGCTGGGGCGCGATCACCGATGCATAAGTTGTGGCTTGACGACTACACGGTGACCGCGGACAGCGCGAACTACTTGATCGGGTGGGACGAACTCGAACGCTGTTACACCGAGGATGCGCTGGTGCACGGCCGCATCGTCGACTACAGCGAAGACGGCTTGAAGGTCATGGTTCGAGGCGCAGTAGCACTCGCGCCGCGAAGCCAACTCGCCGACGCGGATGTTCGCAAGTACAAGCGCGGCAGTTCGTTGTGGTTCAAGGTGGTCAAGTTCGATCCCAGGCAAAAAGAGGCGATTCTCTCAGAGCGCGCGGCGCGGAAACGCACGGCGCTAACCGGGCTGAAGAAGGGCGACGTCATCGCCGGCAAGATCAGCAAGATCCGATCAAACGGCAGTGTGTCCGTGGAGTACGGCGGCGTCAGTTGGCTCATACCGAACAGGGAAGTTTCGTGGAGTCACGACACAGTCGCCAGCGACATGTTCCAGGTAGGGCAGGATGTACAAGTGCACGTTCTGGCGGTGCGCGCGGGCTCCGCAGATCTGCGCCTCTCGATGCGCCAGGCGGCCTCCCAAGAATGGGACAGTGTCGTAGCGCGGCTGCGCACCGAACCGTTCGTAATCGCCGAAGTTGCGGGCGTACAATCGAAAAGAGTTGTGAACGCGCGAATTGAAGGGACGTACGTCCACGGGCACATGGATGTCTCTCAACTCGCCCCGGGCGCCGACGGCAGCGTCGAAGACGTTGTCAGAAAAGGGGATCTCATCCCGGTCAAGATCCTTCGCGTCGATCGCGAGCGGAGTGGCGCGGGCGCTGCTGGCCACCTTGTTTTGGGCGCGGTTGAAGATCGATCTGCTGTCGAAGAGGCTGGCTGGGAGTTCGACGGCGTCTGGCGTGTTGTGCATGTGGGCGATGGCTCGGACGAAGCAGAGCCGTCGGCTCGGGCGGCTGACGGCGATCCGGAACCCGGTGGTGCGGAGCCTCCGACTGCAATGGAAGAGGCGTTGACCCGCGCTTTCGTTGAAGTGGACCGCGGCGAGTCGGAGCGCGAATGAGTCGCGGAGGCGGTGATTAGAAGATGACCTGCTCGACCAGCAGGTCAACGTAGCGCTCATCGCCCACGCCCCACTCCTCTTTGAGCACCTGCTCGTTGTGCTCGCCCAGTTCGGGCGAGCCCCGCTTGCCCAGCCGGCGGCCGTTCCAGGTGAACGGCTGGTGCTGCACCATGAAAGGCGCCTCGCCGCGCTGGAAATGGAAGAAATAGGGCTGAATCCCGTCGTCGTTGAGCACCAGGTCGCGGGCGGTTTCGGCGGGCGAGGCGGGGATGCCGCGCGCCTGCAGCAGACCGGCTGCGCGCCATGGGTCGAGCTGGCTCGACCAGGCCGCCAGCGCGGCTTCGATCTCGTCCTCCGCCGCTTTGCGCCCGGCGAGGCTGCGCAGCTCGCCGCGCTCCGCCAGGTCGGGGCGTTTGATCACGTCGCAGAGCTCGAGCCACTCGCCCGTTCCGCGCACCGCGACCGCGAGCCACTCATCGTTCCCGTTGGCCGGAAAGAGGCCGTGCGGCGCGTACTCGGTCGAGCGGTTGCCGATCCGCGGCGTGTCGGCGTCGTTGACCAGCGCGTCGACCAGCTCGGCGTCAAGCAGGTGGACGGCCGCCTCGTACTGCGCGATCTCGATCTCCTGCCCCTCGCCCGTGCGCTCGCGGTGGATCAGCGCGGCGATGATCTGCGAAGCGGCGATCGGCGCGAGCGTGAAATCGGTGTGCAGCGAGCCCAGCCCGATCGGCGCGCGGTCCGCTTGTCCCGTCTGCCCCACCACGCCCGAGAGCCCCGTCACGCCGTTGCCGATCCCGCGCCAGCTGTTGTTCGGCCCCCACGTGCCCATCACCGGGAACGAGGCGTAGATCAGATCGGGCTTGATCGCGCGCAGCTCGTCGTAGGTGAGGCCGAACTTCTGCATCGCGCCCGGCGCGAAGTTGTTGGTCACGATGTCGAACTGGTCGAGCACGCTACGGATCAGTTCGAGGCTCTGCGGCTTGTGCAGGTTGAGCGTGATGCTCCGCTTGTCGGTGTTGGTGTCGTTGAAGAATGCGCCGGTGTCGATCGAGAAGCCGCGCGGCGGGTGCGAAAACTCGCGCACGCTGTCCAGCCCGGAGGCGGACTCGATCTTGATCACATCCGCGCCGAGGTTGGCCAGCATCTCGGTGATCAGCGGCCCCGCCGCCATCCAGCAGAAGTCGAGCACGCGCACGCCGGCCAGCGGCAGCGAATCCGCGCCGTGATCGGCGGGCGCGTTCAGCGCGGGCGGCGCAGCCGCCGCGCCGTTTGCACTAATCGAAGCGCCAAGCGAACCGTTTGCGCCGTTCAACTGCGAGCGGTCGCCGCGCACGATGCCCAACTCGATCAGCTCGCCGATCTCGCCGTTGCCGAGACCGCCGATCTCCCGCAGCACTTCAACGCTGTGCGCGCCGAGCGCCGGCGCGGGACGCGAGCCGAAATCGTAGGCGTCCGAGCGGTAAGGCGAGCGTGGCAGCGTAATGCTGCGCCCCAGCTGCGGGTGCTCGACGGCGCGGAAGAAGCCGCGCTCCTGTAGATGGATGTCGCCGACCAGATCGTGCGCGGTCTGCACCGGCAGGCCGAGATCGCCTTCCGCCTGCGCGCGGCGCACCAGATCCTCGCGGTTTTGCGCCGCGCAGAAGCGGCGCGTGAACTCGATCATCTCCTCGCGGTGCGCGACGCGGTAATCCTGCGAGGTCCACGGCTCCTGGAGCAGCGTGTCGTCGCCCGTCACCTCCGCGTACCAGTTGGGGAAGTTCTCCCACGCCGTGCTGGTCGGGTTGCCCAGATATGTCACCCACTTGCCGTCGGCGCATTGGTAGGTCGAGCCCGGCGTGTTGATGAAAACGATCTCGCCGTCTTCGAAGCGGCCCTGCTCGTACGCGCCGAAGCCCGCCCCGACCACCGGATACTTGAGCCCGCCGGTGCCGTCGCGCTCCGCGATCATCCCGTGCCAGACGTAGAGGTTCTGGTTGGCCGCCTGAATCATCGTCGAGGCGACCGCCTCCTGCATGCTGACGACGCTGCCGACCGCGCCGCCGCCGCGCCAGCGCTGCCAGATCGCCGACACCGCCGCGGCGACCGCGCAGTAGGCGGTCTGCTTGTAGCCGAGCTTGCCCGCCGGATAGTCGGGCGCGGTGTCGGGGAAGCCGTTGCAGACCAGCTGGCTGCCGGCCGCCATCGCGATCAGGTCCGTGGCGGCCTGCTCCGGATCGCCGCGACGGAAGACGATGTCGATCACGCTCGGCGCGTCCTCGGCGCCCGCTTCGGCGTTGCGCCGCAGCCGCTCAAAGGCGCGGCGCGCGCGCTCCGACTTCTCGACCGGGCCGATCACGACATCGGCGCGCTCGGCGAGCCGCTCGATCACGTCCCAGGCTTCGGGCGCGTCCAACGCCAGCGCCAGCGACTGCTTGCCCTGGTTGTAGAGCAGGTGGCGCAGGCCGCGCTCAATGCCCGGCTCGCCGTCGACCCACGGACCGACGCGGCGCAGGCGATCGCCGCTGGCGGATTCGACGCGCACCACCCGCGCGCCCAGATCAGCGAGGTAGCGCCCCGCGGCAACCGCCGGCTCGTCGGCCAAATCCAGCACCAGCGCCCCGTCAAGCGGCAAACTAGTGGTCATGGTGGGTCTCCATTCAGCCTCGAAGCGGCTGCGCGCCGCTCCCGGCCTGTTCACACTAACGGCAGAGGGCGTCTTGACGAGCAGGGTGATCCGGATAAGGCGAGGCAGAGGGCGTTGGGCTCGCCGCCGCGGACGATCTGGCGGCGGTATGGCCAGCTGTCACCAGCGAGGCGGCCGGCCGGCGGGGGCGGGTTGCCGAAAGCGCGCGCGCCGCAGGCGTGGATCTGACGGAAAGGGTGAGGGCTTCGTCGTGGACGGCGGGCCATTTGCTGGGCATGGCTGGGTCTCTTTCAACGACACAGTGTCCACCTGATCCTATGCTGCTCACATCATGACTGCTTCCGATGTGCTGGACCGCTTTCACCCACTTGTGCGCGAGTGGTTCCAAGAGAAGTTCCCCGGCGGCCCGACTGAGACGCAGGTCCAAGGCTGGCCCAGCATCCAGGCAGGCAACGACACGCTGATCGCCGCGCCGACAGGCAGCGGTAAGACCCTGACCGCGTTCCTTGCCGGAATCAACGCGCTGATTGCAGAGGACGCGCGCGGCCAGCTCGGCAACGAGCTGCGAATCCTCTACGTCTCGCCGCTCAAGGCCCTCGCCAACGACATCCAGCGCAGCCTCAACGGCCCTCTCGACGAGATCGCCGATCGCGCATTTGCGTCAAGCCGGCGGGCGCCGAACGTGAGGACCGCCGTTCGGACCGGCGACTCAACTCGTGAAGAGCGCGACTACATCAACAACAACCCGCCGCACATCCTCAACACGACGCCGGAATCTCTCCACATCATGCTCTCGTCGCCGCGAGGCCGCGCCCTCTTCCGCACCGTCGAAACGGTGATCATCGACGAGATTCACCATCTGGTTCAGGACAAACGGGGCACACACCTGGCGCTCGCCCTGGCACGCCTCGATCACGTCGCGCGACAGCGCCCGGCCCGCATCGGCCTCTCTGCCACACAGAAGCCGATGGATGAAGTGGCCGCTTACCTTTCCGGCCTCGACCGCAATGGCCAGCCGCTGCCTTGCCACATCGTCGACCTGGGCCACCAGCAGCAGATCGAGGTCTGGCTTGAGCCGACTATCCCTCAAGGCGCGCAGGACCCGATATCTGATCTGCGCTTCAAGGCGGATTGGAGCTTCACTGCTAAGCGCATCGCCGAGCTGATCCGCGAACACCGCACTACCCTCGTCTTCGTCAACTCGCGGGCTGATGCGGAATCCGTCGTCGCTGCCCTGCGCGACATTCTCGGAGAAGATGCGGTTGGAGTCCACCACAGCGCAGTTTCCCGCGCCCGCCGCGATGCACTCGAAGAGCGGATGAAGCGGGGAGATGTCCGCGCAGTGGTTGCCACCGCGTCGCTCGAACTGGGAATCGACATCGGCGCAGTCGATCTGGTTTGTCAAATCGGCTCGCCAAAGCGCATCGCAACGTTCTTGCAGCGGGTTGGCCGTTCAGGGCGAGTGCAAGGTCGAATCCCGAACGGCGCGCTATTCCCGACATCGGTCGATGGCTGGATCGAGGGCGCCGCGCTTGTGCAAGCCACGCGCACCGGCACGCTCGACATGCTCCAGCAACCCCCCATGCCGCTCGATGTCCTTGCGCAGCACATTGCCGCCGAAATCAGTGCCGCCAATTTCGCGGACCCTGTAGCTCTGTTCGACATGTTCCGCCGGGCGGCGCCGTATGCAGAGCTCACTGAAGACCAGTTTGACGCGGCTGTGCAAATGCAAATCAACGGCGTGGGCAGCGGCCGCGCCCGGTCCCAGCCGTTGATCGCAGAGTCGTCGCGACGCGATGGGCTCGTGCCGTTGCCTGATACGCGACGCATCGCGCTGACAAACAGCGGGACAATCCCCGATACCGGAACGTTCCGCGCGGTCAACGCGGAGAATCTCAAGGAGGTCGGCATTCTCGATGAGCTCTTTGCGTCCGGGCTGGAACAAGGCATGTCCTTCATGCTCGCCCGCCACTATTGGCAGGTCCGCCGCGTCGACCCGGAAGGGATTGTTTGGGTCACCCAAATCGAAGACCGCGCCGACCCGCCCAGCTGGCCAGGTGAAGGCATAGGGCGCAGTCGCGAGCTCTCAGCTGAAGTCGGAAAAATCCGCCGCTCGATCATCGCAGCCGCAGATCAGAGCGACTCCGCTGTAGAACTCCTACACCAGATCAGTACCGCTGGTCGTACACAATCGAACACAACCCCAGACGAACTTGCTGTTCTCTACCTCACCAGCACTGAGGAGCAGCTTGGCGTCATTCCGTCCGAGCTGGATATCGTCATTGAGCACACATGGGAAGAGGAGCGAGACGAAATCGTTATCGCTCACGCTCCGTTCGGCCTGCGCATCAACCGGGCGTGGGCCGCCGCCGTGCTCGAACTGGCGCAGCGCGAGCATGTCGACATCGGCCAGGCAGCAACAATCACTGACGAGGGGTTCGCCACAAGAGGGATCCCGCCGGACGTGTTTTCCGCTGTCAATCCGCTCAATGCCGTTGAGTTGGTCGAGCGCGCCGCGCAGTTCAACCCGTTCTGGCCAGTCCGCTGGCGCTGGGCAGCGACCATCGCTCTTGCCGTGCATCGCGTCGACACCAACGGACGCATCCCGATTCAGCGGCAGCAGCACGAAGCCTCCGCTCTCTACGACGCGGTCGTCAATGAACTGTCTCACTATGCGGACACCAACACCGCGACGCTCCCTACGGACGCGCACCCACTCCTCTACCAAACCTTGCAGGACATCACGCACTCTGCGATGGATCTGGACGGTTTGGTCGACGTGCTCACCTCGATCGAAGCAGGCGAAATCCAGGTGCACTTCGCGACTACGCGGCCAATGACGCCGATGGCGGCGGAACTGTTGCCGGAGTGGTACCGCGCGGCTCCCGATGCGCCGCCCTCTGGCTCGATCGCGCGCCGTCCAGGAAGGCGGCTGCCCAGCGACTCAATGCGGGATCTGCTTCACCGGCCGCGGCCGCCCGAGCTGGAGTAAGCTATAGCACATATGACCACCGCCACGGCCGATGCTCGCGAGGCGCTAGGCGGCTTCGCGGAGAGGCGCGGCCCCGTGCGCGCTGCGCCTCGGTCGGCTTTCGCACTCGGCGGCCACCGTTACTCCGACGCCGCGCGCCGACTGGCCTCGCCAACCCCTTTGCGCGGACAGCCCCTCAGCGCAGGTCAGAAGAGGGCGATCGGGTTGATCGGCGAGGCGGTGCCGCCGGCCAGCCGCAGCGGGGCGATCGTCAGCAGGAACTCCCAGCGGCTGCGCTCGGCGCAGGCCGCCGACAGCGGACCGAGCCGCGCGTTGTCGATCAGGTGGACGCCCATGTAGGTGATGATGATGTGGTGGATCGGCAGCGGCGAGCCCTCGACATTCGAGGGGATCATGTCGGAGACGCCGTCGCAGCCGAGGATCGCGACTTCGCGCTCGCGCAGCCAGGGCAGCGTTTCGAGCGTCAGCCCGGCCAGACCCTCGAACGGCGGCCAGGCGCCCTCCGCCTCGCGCCGGCTGTCGCGCCCCGTGCGGATCAACAGAATGTCGCCGGAGCGCACGCGCACATTCTGGCGCTGCTCGGCCGCTTCGAGGTCGGCGACGCCGATCGGCGCGCCCGGTTCGAGCCAGTCCACGCCGCGCAGCGCGGGGATGTCGAGCAGCACGCCGCGCGAGACGATCCCGTCTTCGCCCGCCGTGATCGCGTTGCGCATCGCGCCCGTGCTCAGCACCTCCGAGGCCTCGAACCCGTTGTACATCTTGCCCTGGTCGAGGATGTGGCAGAGCGCGTCCAGGTGCGTGTTGGCCATCCCGTGCGGGGCGATCGCGAAATAGTCGCCGGTCGACTCGATCCCCTGGAGACGCGATTGCCCGCTGGCGTCGCCGGCCAGCGTCATCATGTGCATCACCGGCGTCGGATTGTCGGCCGCGGGCGTCTTGGCCAGCTCGAGCGCGCAGGAGACGGTCGCGCCGTCCCGCACCAGCGCGGCGGCCGCCGCGGCGGTCTCGGGCGTGATGAAGTTGAGCGCGCCACGCTCGTCGTCCGCGCCCCAGCGCCCCCAGTTGGACAGCTGCTGCGCGAGCGCATCGACATCGGCGCGTTTCCCTTGCGATTCAGCCATCGTCAAGCTCCCTTCCGGCGGCCCGATCGCCGCCCTCCAATGCCCCCGCAGTATGCCAGAGCGCAAGACGCTGCGGGGCGCTGCGGTGCGTCGCGGGACGGCCCGACGCTAGGGCGGGCTGTAAGCGGCGGCGGCTGTATGATCACGGGGTTGAAGCGCCTGCCGCCGCCTGGTGCGCAGCCGGTCCGCCTACGAGGACACGTTTTGCGACTGCGCGCCCCGAACGTTTTCTACGGCTGGTACATCGTCATCGCGGGCATCGTGCTCAACATGCTCATGGGCGGGCTAATCATGCACGCCTTCCACTTCTACGTCGCCGAGCTCAAGGCCGAGTTCCTCTGGCCGGCCACGCTCTTCGGCTTCGCCTTCATGCTCACGCGAATCGAATCGGGCGTGCTCGGTCCGATCCAGGGCTGGCTGATCGACCGCTTCGGCCCGCAGACGATGATGCGGTTGGGCATCCTCTCCACGGCGATCGGCCTGCTCGCATTCTCCCAGCTGTGGAGCCAGGGGACGTTCATCGGCTTCTACTTCGTCGTCGCGATCGGCGCGTCGGTGGGCGGGTTTATGACCGTCTCGGTCGCGGTCGTCACCTGGTTCGAGCGCAATCGCTCGCGCGCGCTCGGTTATATGTCGACCGGTTTCGCGCTGGGCGGATTTCTGGCCACGCCCGTCGGTTATATGATCCAGGAGATCGGCTGGCGCAACGCCGCGCTGCTTTCCGGAATCGTACTGTTCGCCGTCGGACAAACGCTGGCGACGCTGTTTGTGCGCCGCCCCGAGGACCGCGGACTACAGAAGGACGGCGGACCCGCGCCGTCGGAGGCGCAGCCTGCACAGTCTGCGCACGATGCGCCGGCGGCGCCGCAGCCAGCGGCGAATTCACGCAGGCACCGCGATTTCACCGCGCGCGAGGCGTTGCGCACGCGGGCGTTCTGGGGCCTGGCGCTTGCCCACGGCGCGCCCCTGCTCGTGATCTCCGGCGTCTTCGTCCACTTCACGTTGCTGGTGACCGATATCGATGGTCTGACCCTGACCCACGCCGGGATCGCCTATACGGTGATGAATCTGGCGCAGCTGGTCGGCCAATTGGGAATGGGCTATCTCGGCGATCGCTATTCCAAACGACTGCTGCTGATTCCGGCGATGTTCGGACACTGCGCGGCGGCGATTCTGTTAGCGTTCGCGGCGTCCTACGAAATCGTGCTGCTGGCGGCGCTGGTCAACGGCCTCGCCTGGGGCTCGCGCGCCCCGCTGATCACGGCGCTGCGCGCCGACTACTTCGGCGCGTCGAACTTCGGCCAGATCATGGGCTGGTCGTCGGTCGTGATGTCGACCTTTATGACGGTCGGCGGCTTCCTCTCCGCGGTGCTCTACGACGCAACCGGCAGCTACGCCGTTCCGTTCACGGTGCTCGGCCTGGGCGCGCTGACCGGCGCGCTCTGGGTGTTGATGGCCGCCCGCCCGCGGCTGCCCGGCAGCGGTCCGCCCGGGCGGCAGGGCGGCGAGGCGGCAGCTGTCAGAATGATCAGTGCGGCCGCGCCGCAGCGGCAGACCTGAGAAAGAGAGGGCGATGATGGAATACGACGTGATCGTGGCGGGGGCGGGTTCGGCCGGCGCGGTGCTGGCCGCGCGGCTCAGCGAGGACGCCGATCGCTCCGTGCTGCTGCTCGAAGCGGGGCCCGACTTCGCCGGCGTGGAGTCACTGCCTGAGGATGTAGCCAGCATCCACGAGCCGTCGGTCGAGAAGCACGACTGGGGCTTCAGCGCCACCTACGTGCCGGGACGCGATCAGCCGATGCCGCGCGGCAAGCTGGTCGGCGGCTCCTCCGCGATCAACACCGGCGTGGCGATCCGCGGCGCGCCCGGCGACTACGACCGTTGGGCCGAGCTGACCGACGACGCGCGCTGGGCCTGGGCCGAGTGCCTGCCCTACTTCCGCCGGCTGGAGGACGATCAGGACGAGGGCGGCGATTTTCACGGTCAGGGCGGGCCGATCCCCGTAGTCCGCTGGAAGCGCGAGGAGATGGAGCCGGTGCAGCGCGGCTTCTACGACGCCTGCGTCGCGCTGGGCTTCGAGCAGACCAACGACCAGAACGATCCGGAGAGCACCGGCATTTCGCCGCTGGCGATGAATCGCCGCGGCATGGTGCGCTGGTCGGCGAACCTCGGCTACCTGTCGGCGGCGCGGCATCGGCTCAATCTGACCCTGCGCAGCGGCTGCCTGGTCGATCGGATACTGGTCGAGAATGGGCATGCCGTAGGGCTGCGGGTGGACTCGGGCGGCGAGCTGCAAACGGTGCGGGCCAAGCAGATCATCATTTCGGCCGGAGCAATCCAGAGTCCGGCGATCCTGCTCCGTTCGGGAATCGGGCCGGCTGCCGAACTGTCGGCGCTGGGCATCGAGTCGGTCGTCGATCTGCCGGGCGTAGGCAAACGGCTGATGGATCACCCAATGACGCCGATGCTCTTCCACGCCAAGCCGGGCGTCGCTGAGATCGACAAGCCGCTCACCCAGACGCTGCTGCGCTATACCGCCGAAGGTGGCGAGTTCAACGATATGCAGGTCTACCTGCTGGGGCATGTGCAGGCCGCGATCTGGGGAGGCGACGGTACGTTCGGAATCGCGCCGGGCGTGCAGCTGCCCAACTCCTACGGCGCGGTGACGCTGGCCAGCGCCGATTACCGCGAACATCCCCGAATCGACGTCAGCTTCGACGATAACGAAGAAGATCGTCGCCGCCTGCGCGAGGGCGCGCGGCTGGCCTGGCGGCTCTCGCAGCACCCTGCGCTGGCGCAGTATCACGACGGCGCAGTGGATTTCGACGAGGCCACGGCGAACGACGACGAGCTGCTGGACGCCTGGATCCACGCGACCTGCACAAGCATGGCGCACCCAACCTGCACCTGCGCAATGGGCCAAAGCCCGGACGAGGGCGCAGTGGTCGATTCCGAAGGCCGCGTCTTCGGCGTAACAGGTCTGCGCGTGGCCGACGCCTCAATCATGCCAACCCTGATCCGCGCCAACACCAACTTCACAAGCATGGTGATCGGCGAACGAATCGCCGAGTGGGTCGCGGGGGGTTAGAGCGCTGCGACACGCGGATCCAATGTCGCCCGACCACGCAAGCCGGTGACATATGCAAACGGCCGCGGCTGCTGGTCGATTGCTTCCAGCCACTTCATGCGCCGCAGCATGAACGCGAGTACGTCGCTGGCTGGCAGGTTCGCCGCCTTGAGGAACACGATGCCGATGTTGTGCTCCAGCAGGAGTGCACGTTCATCTTCATTGTCCAGGATTGCCAAATCCTCCGTGATGGCGAGCCAGCCTTGTTGCCCAACCATCGGGATCCAATCACGATCGTAGATGCGCTCACCTCGACGGATACGCTTTCGGAATGTCTCCCTCAGGTAGCGCACATTTCGAAAGCCCACGTTGCGCAGCGCCAACGGCACTCCTCTGCCGATGTTTTCGTCGAAGAACATGTTCATGCCGCGTGCACGAATTCCAACGCAGCATTGACTGACGCGACATCGATTTCGTAGTCGCGCGCGATAAACGGAACAGTTTCGCCGGCGCGAAAGCGCCCCGCGATGTGATGCACCGTGATTCCGCGCTCTTCGACAACGACCTGACCTGAGCGGAAGTGCGGGTCGATGGACAGTGGCGCATCAGATCCGCAGGGATGGATCCGCGCCGCCCAGGCATCTTCGCCCGACGAGTACTCGAAGAGGTCGAGCGCATCCTGCACCAAGGCGGGAAGAGTGATCTGCCCTGCGGCGTTGCCTTCGTCGATCAGCACCAACCCCGGTCCTGCGTCTGGCTGCTTGCTCTCGAAGTCGTGCAGGATGCGACCGCCGCGAACCTTAAATTTGCGGTGCGCGAACGGATACTCTGCGTCCAAGTGGACCTCGACGAATTGCCGTGCCGCGCGGATGCGCTGTAGTGGGACGCCCAGCTCGCGAAAGCGGGCGACGACGATCGCCTCGGTCAGTTCCAGGAAGCCGATCTTCAACGCAGCGTCGGCTGTGCGCCCGCGGTCGGGAAAGAGCGGCGCGAACTGTTTGCCGGCACGTGCGTAGCCGCGGAACCAATTCGAGATGTTCTGGCTGCGTGTTCGGGCGATCAGCGCCGCGTCGGACGCGGAGTAGCGCGGCTCGGTGAGCACGGGATCATGCGGCTTCAACACGGATTCGCCTCCCCTGCGTTCAGGATAAACCGTTCAGCTCAGCGCGCCGCTGGCGGCCAGCGACGTAATCTGCACGTCGCTGTATTCGAGAATCTCTTTGAGCACCCGCGCCGTGTGCTCCCCGACCTGCGGAGCGGGGCGGATCGGCGCGCCCGGAGTATCGGAGAGCCGATAGCGCGGCCCTTCTACCACGGTTTGCCCGAGCAGCGCGTGCGGCAGTTGCACAAAGTGCCCGCGCTGCGCCAGCTGCGGATCATTCGCCGCATCCTCCGTACTGGCGAGCCGGTGCGCAGGAACGCCCGCCGCCTGCAGGACCCGCTCGGCCGCACCGGCGGAGCGCTGCGCAGTCCAGGCTGCGATCACGGCGTCGATCTCCCCTGACTGCGCGCGGCGCTGAGACTCAGTCAGCGCCGCATCGAGCCCGCCGACTACCCCCGCGAGGCTGCGCCAGTCCGCGTCGCCGCGCACCCCGATCGCGACCCACGCCTCGCCGCGGTCCGGCGGCGGCTGCGACGGATAGACGCCGTGCGGCCACATCTGCGCGTTGTCGTTGCCGCGCCGTTGCAGCGCGGGGCCGCCGTTGAGGTAATCGATCAGCGCCGGCGCGAGAAAGTGGAGCGTGGCCTCGGCCTGCGCCTGGTCGATATGCGCGCCCTGCCCCGTGCGGCGGCGGTGTTCAAGCGCCGCCAACACCGCGGTGAGCGCGAAACGCGGCGCCGGGTAGTCGGTGTAGGGACCGAAAGGCCCGGCCGGCGGCCGGTCCGGCCAGCCCGTCAAATCCAACGCCCCCGACATCCCCGCGCCCTGCGTGCCGAAGCCCGAGACCGAGCGCTCGGGGCCGTACTGCCCCAGCAGCGTGCTGCTCAGCATGATCAAATCGGGCTTGATCCGCCGCAGCGCGTCGTAGTCCAAATCCCACTGTTCGAGCACCCCGGCGGTGAACGACTCGCTGACCAGATCCGCCCAACGGACGAGATCGCGCAGCACCTCCCGCGCTTCGGGGAAGCGCAGATTGAGCGCCACACCCAGCTTGCCCGCGTTGACCGAGCCGTACAGCCCGGAATTCTCCACGCCTGGCTCGTCGCCGTGAAACGGGCCGACCACCCGCGCCGTGTCAACCCGCGCGGCCGACTCCACGCGAATCACCGTCGCGCCGAAATCCGCCAGCGCGCGGCCCACCGTCGGTCCCGCCACGATCCAGGAAAGGTCGAGCACCTTGAGGTCGGCGAGGATCGGCCGCTCGGCTGGCATCAGATCACGCCCTCTCCGCGCAACGCAGCGATCTCTTCTGCGCTGAGTCCGAGCCCGCCCCAGATTTCGTCGTTGTGCTGACCGAGCCGCGGCGGCGGGCGTTCATCCCAACGTTGCGCCGCGCCGTCGATGCTGATCTGCAGCGGCGCGGAGGGCAACCGCAGCGCGCGCCCGTCTTCGAGTCGAAACTCGCGCCAGAAGCCGCGCTCCGCAAGTTGGCGGCTCTCGGCCAGGTCCGGGACCGTCAGCACCGGCACGAGCAGCAGGTCGTACGCAATCGATATGTCCAGCATTTCGCGTTTGGATTTGCCCCGCACCTGCGCCTGCATCACCTGCTGGATGCGCGGCATCAGTTCCGGGTCGGCGCGGCCGGCCAGCAGGCGGTCGGGGTAATCGACGAAGTTCTCCTCAGCCAGCTCGGGTTCGAGCGCGCCCTCGTCGATCAGCCAGCGCACCGCGTGGTTGACGAAATGCCCGATCGCCGGCCCCGGCGCGAGCGTGAGCACAATCCAGCCGTCCTCAACTTCGGTGGTACCGCGAAAGCCGACTCCGCGCACCTTGACCCCGCCCGCGTAGCGCTCCGGCTCCGACGCGCCGAGCGAGTGCGCCAGCACCTGCCCCAGCGTCGCCTGCGCCGCCGAGATTTGCGCCGAAACATCCACATGCTGCCCGCGCCCCGTCGCGTGACGCGCGTGCAGCGCCAGCATCGCCCCGCCGGCCGCGTCCGCCGCGGCATGCGACCACGACTGCGGCACGGAGACGCGCACCGGCGCGCGGTCGTCGTCGCCCGTCATCAACAGCGGCGTGCCCGCCGCCCAGATCACCAGATCAGTCGCTTGATAGCCCGCCTTCGGCCCGCTCTGCCCGAACGCGCTGATCGAGGCGTAGATCAGCCGCGGAAAATCGGCGCTCAGCTGCTCATAGCCCAGCCCCAGCTCGGCCATCGCGCCGGGCTCGGACGACTCGATCAGGATGTCCGCCTCGGCCAGCAGCCGGCGCAGCAGCTCGCGGCCTTCGGGACGCTCAATATCGCAGGTCGCGCTGCGCTTGTTGCGCGTGTAAGCGGTCCAGAAGATCGAGCGCTCAACCTCAGGCAGGTCGGCGGCGAAGAAAGGCGCGACGCGGCGACCGCGCGAGCCGCCCGGCGGCTCGAGCTGAATCACGTCCGCGCCGAGGTCCGCCAGCATCTGCCCGGCGAGCACGCCGCGTTGATCCGTCAGGTCGAGCACGCGCAGGTGAGTCAGCACCCCAGCAGGCTAACGCCGCCGCGCACTGTGGCGTGTGGCGGTCGGTGGGGGCGTATTGTGTCCCTATGCCGCTCGAAGTTGGCCACGAGGGCAATCGCGTCACGCTGCGCGGCGAGCTGCGCCGCTTTGACGAGCTGCGCGTCGTCCGCGCCGCCGTCTTCGACACCATTGAGCGCGGCGAGCACCAACAGGTCACGCTCGACTTCGCCCAATGTCAGGCGCTCACCCCCGCCGCAATGCTGCCGCTGCTGCCCGTCGTGGCCGGCTACCGCGAGACGGCCGGCGCGAGCTTCGAGCTGGTCGAGCCGCAGGACGACGCGCTCAAGCAGCAGCTGATCGCGTCCAACTGGGCGCACTTCATCAATCCCGAGCGCTACCCGCTCCAGCCGCTCGCCGACGCCCGCCCGCCCGCGCGGCGCTTCACCACGGCGGCGGAAATCGCGCCGATCGTCGACGACGCGCTGGCCGCTGCGATGTCGCAGCCGGGCATCGAGCGCGCCGACGCCGCGGCGCTGGAGTGGGCGATCTACGAATTGGCCGACAATGTGCTGCGCCACGCCGAATCTCCGACCGGCGGCTTCGCCCAAACGACGCTCAACGAGGAATCGAAGCGGGTCGAGCTGGTCATCGCCGACGGCGGCGGCGGACTCGCCGGCAGCATGCGTATCCGCGACCACGAGCAGGCGCTGATCCGCGCAGTCGCAAAAGACGGCCTGCTGGGAAGCTTCCGCATCGCCAAACTCTCCGGCGGCGAATTCGAGCTCAACTCCGGCTTCGCCCTGTTGCACGCCTCGCGCTCCGGACCGGACGAGTACAAAACGCGCAAACGAAGAATCCGCTACAGCGGCACAGTAGTGCGCTGCGAAATAGCCGTCGATCACCCGGATCTGCTGGCGCGCGCGCTCTCATTCCCAAAACGATCCCACGAGCCGCGCCCCGATAACGAAGCCGCCGCCGCAACTCTGTCGATCGCCACCGAAGCCGCGCAAGAAGTCGGCTCCAGAGCAGGCGGCCAACGAGTGCGCGGCACCGTAGAGCAACACCTACGCGAAAACCGCAGCGTAACACTGGATTTCTCCGACATCCCAATGGTCTCCAGCGGCTTCGCCGACGAACTGCTGGGCAGCCTCTTCATCGAGCTGGGCCCGCGAGCGTTCATGAGCCGGATCCAAATCACTCACACCACCCCAACAATCGACGGCCTAATCAACCGCGCCATCCTCCAACGCGCCCAAATCGACTAGCGCCTGTTCACACGAGGTCCATCATACCCGCGCCCCTCCTCCGTCATACCCGCGCCCCCTCTTCCGTCATACCCGCGCAAAAAGATCCGTCATACCCGCGCTCGCCGCGGGTATCTCGCCGAGCACAGCACAAAGCCCTCTCGCGCCCCTAACGCTCCGAAGGGAGGAAGAGAGCGGAAAACACACACGCCCGCAGCTCCGCGCAAAGCCCCGTCATTCCCCTGCGGCCCATATCGTCATACCTGCCCCCCCTCTTCCGTCATACCCGCGCCGCCTCCTCCGTCATACCCGCGCTCGCCGCGGGTATCTCGCCGAGCACAGCGCAAAGCCCTCTCGCACCCCCTAACGCTCCGAAGGGAGGAAGAGAGCGGAAAACACACACGCCCGCAGCCCGCGCAAAGCCCGTCATTCCCTTACGCCCCCTTCTGTCATACCCGCGCCCCTTCCGTCATACCCGCGCTCGCCGCGGGTATCTCGCTGCGCTGCACCCAAGTCCCGTCCTCGCCTCTCAACCCTGCCTGCGCAGGGAATGACGGAAAGGGGGCGAGAACATGGCCTAGTGCCGAACACGGCGAGATACCCGCGGCGAGCGCGGGTATGACGGATCTGGGGCGTGCGCGAGGGCGCCAAGTGCCCTCACCCCCGCGACCGCTCCGCCCGCCCCGGCCCGGGCGGGCCCGCGAACGCCTGTGCCACCTGCAGAAACTCCTCCGCCGCCTCGCCCTGCCATTGCAGGTCCGTATCGCGGTAGTGAATCCGCTGCGTCACGACGCGGCAGAAACCGCCCGCCGCGCCGCTGATTCGGTTGGCCGCATCCTCCGGACCGCTCGCCCACGCCGCGCCCGAGGGCAGCGCCAGCTCGACCCGCAGCGGCTCCGTGTTCGGCTCCAGCCCCCGCGTCTGGTAGGCGAACGCCCGCGTGATGCAGCCCAGATGCGCGATGTGCCGCAGCCGGTCGCTGTCCATCGCCGCGATTTGCGCCCCGTCCAGCGCGTCCAGCCCGTGGCTCCAGCACTCCATCAGCCGCGCCGTGGCGAACGAGCGCGCGCTCATCGGCGGGCCCGCCCACGGCAGCCGATGCTTCGCGTCGAGCGGACGCAGCGCCGCCTCCAGACGCCCCCGCGCGCCGCGCCACCAATCGACCAGCTGCGCCCGCGTCATCTGCCGCGCTTCATCCTGCCCCTGCGAGCGCAGCCCGTCCGCCGAGCGCCCGCCCCCGTCCGGATAGCGCGGCGCGCCCGAAGCCACGATCGCCGCATGGTCGTCAACCTCCGCCAGATGCGCGATCACATCCCGCACCAGCCACCCCTCGCAGGGCGTCGCGCGCTCCCACACCGCATCCTCAGTCGCAGCCAGCGCATCATCCAGATACCGCTGCTCCGCCGCAAGGTCATCCAAAAGCTCGTGCCAGTCGTTGGGCATGTCCGCGCTCGTCTCTAGCTCGCACCGACAGAGTGCGGCTGCGTTCTCTCCCGGCCCGCCGTCGGGCCTTGGCCCCTGGCGGCCCGCTGTGTATGGTACGCGGCCCGATCGAGGAGTCCGCCGTGAGCTCGTCCGCTCGTCGTATCCCCCCCCCCCCCCCCCCGCGAGATCCAGGTGGAAGCGGACAGCTCCCGTTCATCAGCGACGCCGACTTTGACGCAGCCATCCGAACGCTGATCTCCCGAATTGGCGAGGCCGACCGCGAGATCCCCGCCCGACTTGAGAAGAATGTGCGCGACCCCTTCGCGCTGCTCGCGCAGGCTTGCGTTCTTGGCGGCGGTGTGGACGATCTCAATCGTCTGGACGGCTCAAGGTCGCTGGCGCAGGCAATCGCGAGTGCAATCGGCGGCTTTCACCAGAACGTGCTCGGTGCGATGCCGGGCTGGACCGAGCAGGACGGCCTCGTCGATCTGTTCAACGACGACGCCCGGATCGCGGCGGAGGTCAAGAACAAGCACAACACGATGAATGCCGACACCACGAAGCAGGTGCTCGACAACATCTCTCAGTTCTTGCGCGCCAAACGATGGGGGTCGAGCGGCCGTGGCTATCTGGTCACGATCTTGCCGCGCCGCCCAGGACAGCAGCCCGCCGCTGTCGGCGAGAGGATCGAGCGCGTTGACGGGCGAACGTTCTACGCCATCGCTTCCGGTGTGGACGACGCCCTCGATCTGGTCTTTGCGCAGCTCGCAAATCGAATGCAAGACCACCTGTCGCCGGACATGTCCGACAAAGTCGACACCGAAGCAGTGCAGTTCTGCCGCGATCTCTTTCAGCAAGTGCATCTGGGGCGATAGGCAGGATCGCGATGCCGGACTCGATCACGCTATTCGCGGGCGACTGCCTTGACGCGCTCACCAACGTTCCGAGCGACAGCGTCGACCTGATCGTCACGTCGCCACCCTACGCGGACGCCCGCAAGCGAACCTACGGCGGCATTCGGCCGGACGACTACGTCGAGTGGTTCATTCCGCGGGCGCACGAGTTTTACCGCGTCCTCGCGCCGACAGGCTCGTTCGTACTCAACATCAAAGAAAAGTGCGTAGACGGAGAGCGCCACACCTACGTGCTCGAGCTGATCCAAGCGCTGCGCAGCGAGTGCGAATTCAGGTGGGTCGAGGAGTACGTTTGGCACAAGACGACCAGCGCGCCCGGCTACTGGCGAAACCGGTTCCGCGACGCTTGGGAGCGCTGCCTGCATTTCACCAAAGAGCGCAACTTCAAAATGAACCAGGACGCGGTGCGAGTGCCAATCGGCGACTGGACGGAGGCTCGGCTGAAGAAGCTGGGCGACGCAGACCTCACACGCCACAACAGCGCCACCGGCAGCGGCGTCGGACGGAAGATCGCGTATTGGACTGACAAAGACACCGTTCTGCCGAACAATGTCCTCTACGGATCGCCGGTTGCGCACAACACCGGTCACTCAGCGGCGTATCCCGAATGGCTGCCGGAGTGGTTCATCAAGCTGTTCACCGACGAGGGTGATGTCGTACTCGATCCGTTCGTAGGCTCCGGGACAACGCTCCGCGTAGCTCAGCGTATGGGTCGGCAGAGCATCGGCGTCGAGATTCTGCACGACGTAGCGGCCGATCTCGCAGTCGATCTCGGCGTCGATCTGACGAGCCCAATCCTGGTCTTGGACAACGCCGCGCCACAGCGCGAGCTACAGCGACAGCTGCTCGAAGGTCGCCGCCGCGCAACCACCCGCGCTCGACGGAGAGGGCGGCGTACATGAACATTCCCCAATTCATCTCTCCCCCCTTTCAGGGGGGAGACTAAGAGGGGGGTCGGCGTAGCGAGCGTGCGCCGGCGGTGGTTCACTGCCTCCAACCCCCCACCTGCCAAAGGGGAGGGACCAGAAGGGGAAGAGGCAAGCAGAGTCCAGGCGCACCGCCTTAGATCGGCGCCAGCTCCTCCATCAACCAGCTCAGCCGCTCCTCGCTCAGCTCCGGTGCCGGCTTGGACGCCTTCTCCGCGCTGCCCGGGTACGCGAAATTCCCCTGCCGGTTGCGATCCGACGTCCGCGCGTACTGCCCCAGGTTCATCCGCCCCGCGTAATCGAGGTGCTCGCGCGTGTACTTGGGCAGGTCGTCCCAGGTCACCGCGTGCGCCATCTCCGCCGCCACCTCGAAGTTCACCGCGTCGATCATCTTGTCCCATTCGCCGCGCAGCGACAGCTCGTGCAGCTGCATGCCCAGCGAATCGAAGCCGTGCGCCTCGAAGATGTGGTGATACGTCCGCGTCGAGCCGTAGAACGAAATCGGTTGCCGCAGCCCCTCGATCGCCTGCTCGACTTCCGCCTCGGTCTCCCCGAACGCCGTGAAGCCGCCCACCGAGATTTCGATCTCGTCGAGCGTGCGCCCGGCGCGGTCCGCGCCCTTCTTCACGCTGGGCAGCACCGTGTCCAGCATCACCTTGTGCGTCATGAAGCCGTGCGGACGCAGCCCGTCCGCGCACGCCCCCGCCACCTGCGCCATCAGCGGACCCACGTTGGCCAGCGAAATCTTCGGCGGCGCGTACTCGATCGGCCCCGGGTCGAACATCGGCGTCATCAGCGTGTAGGTGTAGTTGTCGCTGATGTACTCCGGGCGCTCGCCCGTCTGCCACGAGTGCCAGACCGCGCGCATCATCCCGATGTACTGCTCCATCCGCTTGGCCGGCGGCGTCCAAGTGCCGCCGAAGCGGCGTACATTGTGCCCCTTCACCTGGCTGCCCAGCCCGATGTTCATCCGCCCCTTCGAGAGCTGCTGCAGATCCCACATCGCCTGCGCCAGGATCATCGGCGTGCGCGGGAAGGCGATCGTCACGCTCGAGCAGATTTCCACCCGCTCCGTGTGCTCCGCCGCCAGCGCCATCGCCAGCGTCGACTCGTGCTTCGTTTCGGGCGTCACCACGGCGTCGAAGCCGCGCGCTTCTGCCGCGCGCACCTGCTCGGGAATACCGCCCAGCCAGCCGCCGCCGAAGCCGGTTTCGATTTTCATTGGGAGTCGTCCTTTCGCCGCCCTCAGTCCAGAATGCGCCCAGTGTAGCGCCTACAGCTCCAACGACTGCCAGAAACGCCGCTCCGCCGCCCCCGGGTCGCGCTCCACGCGCGGCTCCAGCCCCAGCGACATCACCGCGCGGCTCTCGGCGTCGTAGCGCGGCCACTCCGGCAGCGCCTCGTTGTTCGGGTCGCCGCTCTTCGCGAAGCTCAGCCAGGTCGCCATCATCATCCCGCTCAGCTCGGCCAGCCGCGCATCATCGCCGCAGAAGCGCCGCATGTTCTCCGCCTCGTAGGTGCCCCAGATGAACGGAATGTCCAGCGAGTGGCACGCGCCCAGCCGCCCGTCGTAGGCCGGCGAGGGATGATCGAAGCGGTAAAACCAGACATCCGGCGTATGCCGCGCCTGCGCCTCGGCCGTCGCCACCGCGGGGATGCGGAACATCGCGTCGGTCATCAGCGCCGTGTAGAGGCTGCGCGGATCCGTCGCCTCGCCCCGCTCGGCGCGCGCCGTGCGATAGCAGTCAAGCCCTTCCGCGGTGCGCACGCCGAACTGCAGCGCCGCCGCGCCGTACAGATCGTCCTCGCCGAACTCGGCGAACGCCTCATTGGTCTCGGTGAAGATCGCGAACTCGTCGCGCGTGTGGCCGATCAGCAGCGGCATCCCGCGCGTCTGAATGCCCGCGCCGATCCGCGCCTCCGCATCGAGCCCCAGCGCGTAGCCGTCGGCCGTCGGTCCGAAGCGCACCCCGCCCAGCCCGCCGCCGGTCAGCTCCAGCTGGTACTCCAGAATCTCCTCCGCGGGCACATCGCGCAGCCGCTCGGGATCGTCGACCGCGCGGAACCGAATCAAAAACTTCTCGGTGGTCTCCCGCGCCTCATCCTTGCCGATCGTGCGGATCAGCGAGCCGCTCATCGGAACCGCCTTGTCGAACGCCCCGGCCGCCGAGGGCATCGCCATCAGATGCGCAATGTCGAAGCCGCCCGCCGACTGCCCGAACACGGTCACATTCTGCGGGTCGCCGCCGAACGCCGCGATCTCGCGCCGCACCCAGAAGAGCGCCGCCGCCTGGTCAAGCAGCCCCTCGTTGCCGTACGCGCCCAGCACCGGCGCGTGCAGAAAGCCGAACGCGCCCAGCCGATAGTTGATCGTGACCACCACCACATCGCCCGCCAGCGCCAACCGCCGCCCGTCGATCCGCGGCTGCGTCCCCGAGCCCACCGTGTTGCCGCCGCCGTGAATCCAGACCATCACTGGCCGCTTCGCGCCATCCAGCGCAGGCGTCCAGACATTGAGATAGAGGCAGTCCTCGCTGATCTCCTGCAGCGGGATGCCAATCAGATCTCCCAGATCGCCCGGCAGCGGCCGCTGAATCGCCGACGCCCCAAACTCGCTCGCGTCGCGCACGCCGCTCCACGGATCAAGCGGCTCCGGCTGCCGCCAGCGCAGCTCCCCCACCGGCGCTTTCGCAAACGGCACCCCCCGAAACACGACCACCTCCTCATCCTCAACCCCCCGCAACCCCCCCAGCGAAGTCTCCACCAGCGTAGTCAGCCCCCGCGTAGGCAACCCCTGCGTAGGCAACCCCTGCGTAGTCATGTTCCCCCTCCTCGCGTTCGCGCCAATCCATCCACGCGCCGCTCCCCACAAATGCTACGCCCTGCGCCCAACCACCTCCGCCACCCCCGCGCGAAACAGACCCGCCACCCCCGCGCCCCACCTCCGCCATACCCGCGCCCAAAGATCCGTCATACCCGCGCGAGTAGATCCGTCATACCCGCGCTTGCCGCGGGTATCTCGCCGCGGTGCGCACCAAGCCCCGCCCACACCCCCACCCCCCGCGCCCAACCACCTCCGCCACACCCGCGCGAGTAGATCCGTCATACCCGCGCTTGCCGCGGGTATCTCGCCGCGGTGCGCACCAAGCCCCGCCCACACCCCCCCACACCCCCGCGCCCTCCGTCACACCCCCGCGCCCAACCACCTCCGCTACACCCGCGCGAGTAGATCCGTCATACCCGCGCTTGCCGCGGGTATCTCGCCGCGGTGCGCACCAAGCCCCGCCCACACCCCCCCCCGCGCGCCCTCCGCCCCACCCCCCGCGCCCAACCACCTCCGTCACACCCGCGCAAAAAGATCCGTCATACCCGCGCTCGCCGCGGGTATCTCGCCGCGGTGCGCACCAAGCCCCGCCTACACCCCCCCCCGCTCAACCACCTCCGCCACACTCGCGCCCTCGGCGCAGGCGGCGTAGTCGGCGGACAGATCCACCCAGCGCTCCGGCGCGCCCGCGCCCGCGTAGCCCCATTCGACAGTTTCGGCCTGCGCGCCCACGACTCAGCCCGCAGACATCGCCGCCCGCGCCTCGCGGTAGAGCCAGATCGCCGCCTCAATCGCCAGCAGCGAGAAGATGACATCGACCGCCGGGTAGTGGATCAGATGCGAGATCACCACGAATTCGCCCGCCTCGTTCTCCGGCCACAGCGACCAGAACCACTCCCAGAAGAAGAGAATGATCAGCGCGATCGCCGCGTAGAAGGCGATCGTCGTCCCCAGGTACTCGCGCGTCACCGCCGCGTCGCCGCCGCCCGGCAGGCGGAACTTGCGCCAGATGTTCAACGGCAGCAGCACGAGCACGACCGGCACCGCCATGTCGTTCATGATCCGCCAGATCGGGTAGTCCGGCGAGTTGTCGTGGTAGACGGGGGTCAGCGCGAGGTTGAAGCCGTAGGCCAGCCCCATCCCGCCGATGTAGATCATCGCCAGAATCAGCACGATCGCTCGTGGCTGCATGCGCACCTCGCCTCCCGCCTTGCTGTTCGAATCATCGCCGCAAATCGACGGCCGCGCCATAGTTTAGCCTGCGCCTGCCGCAGCGCAGCGGCGGTTGGGAGCAGCGAAATGCCGGACGAGACGCAGCACGAGACCTACAACCCCGCGGTGCATAACCGCGCCACGCCGCAGGAGACCTTCGGGCCGGTGGTCAAAGTCGACCTGCTCGAAGACGGCGGCATCTACCTGATCACGCTGAACCGCCCGCATCGGCTGAACGCGATCGGCGACGGGCTGTCGGAGGCGCTCTACGACGCCTTTGTGCAGTACCGCGACGATCCGCGCGCGCGCTGCGCCGTGCTGACCGGCGCCGGGCGCGCCTTCTGCGCCGGCGCCGACCTGATCAACACGACGGAGCTGCGCGAGGCGGCGCGCGAGGGCCGCGAGTCGCGCGTCCACGCGCCCGACCGACGCAAAAACCCCACCCCGCTCTCCGAAACGCTCAACCTCTGGAAGCCGACCATCGCCGCAATCAACGGCTGGGCCGTCGCCGGCGGCTTCATGTACGCGATGCAGTGCGACATTCGCATCATGTCGGAGGAGGCCAAAGTGGGCATCGCCGAAGCGCGCTGGAACATGGGCGGCGCGGGCTGGATGGCCCCGCTGACGCGCCAGATCGGGCTCGGCTCCGCGCTCGAGCTGACCCTCTGGGGCGACACCCAATACGACGCCCGCCGCTGCTACGAGCTCGGCTGGGTGCAGCGCGTCGTGCCCCGCGAAATGCTGCTCGAAACGGCGCTCGCCTACGCGCGGCGGATGCTCTACCTCGCCCCGCGCGCCGTGCAAAACTTCAAACAGGCGCTCTACCGCGGCTACTACATGGAGCCGCTCACCGCCCAGCAATACGGCGCCGCCATGGAGCAAAACCTCCAGGGGATGAACGACTCGATCGAAGGCCCAAAAGCCTTCTCCGAAAAGCGCCGCCCAAAATTCACGGACACCTAAGCCCCCCGCCCCCACACCGCAACCTCCGCCACACCTGCGCAGAGTCAGGCCCGCCACACCCGCGCAGAGTCAGGCCCGCCATACCCACGCAGAATCAGGCCCGCCATACCCGCGCAGAGTTAGGCCCGCCATACCCACGCAGAGTCAGGTCCGCCATACCCACGCAGAATCAGGCCCGCCATACCCGCGCAAAATTAGGTCCGTCATACCCGCGCAAAATTAGGTCCGTCATACCCGCGCAAAATTAGGTCCGTCATACCCGCGCAAAATTAGGTCCGTCATACCCGCGCTCGCCGCGGGTATCTCGCCGTGATGAGCGCCAAGCCCGCTTGCCGCCGCCCAAACCCCGCACGCGCACACTTCCTCCAGCCCCCGCGCGCCCCTCTCCCGCCATACCCGCGCAGAGTTAGGTCCGCCATACCCGCGCAGAATCAGGCCCGTCATACCCGCGCAGAGTCAGGTCCGCCATACCCGCGCAAAAGAGGTCCGTCATACCCGCGCTCGCCGCGGGTATCTCGCCGTGATGAGCACCAAGCCCGCTTGCCGCCGCCCAAACCCCGCACGCGCACGCTTCCTCCAGCCACCCGCGCGCCCCTCTCCCGCCATACCCGCGCAGAGTCCGGCCCGTCATACCCGCGCAAAAATAGGGTCATACCCGCGCTCGCCGCGGGTATCTCGCCGTGATGGGCGCCAAGCCCGCTTGCCGCCGCCCAAACCCCGCACCCGCGCGCCCCTCTCCCGCCATACCCGCGCAAAATTAGGTCCGTCATACCCGCGCTTGCCGCGGGTATCTCGCCGTGATGGGCGCCAAGCCCGTTTGCCGCCGCCCAAACCCCGCACGCTCACGCTTCCTCCGGCCACCCGCGCACCCACTCCGCCATACCCACGCAGAGTTAGGCCCGCCATACCCGCGCAAAAATAGGTCCGTCATACCCGCGCTCGCCGCGGGTATCTCGCCGTGATGAGCGCCAAGCCCGCTTGCCGCCGCCCAAACCCCGCACGCTCACGCTTCCTCCCCCCATACCCCAGCAGGCGCGTCCGCGGCGATTGTGCGGTGAGAGAGGCTCAGGGCGGCTGAGCGCAATGCCCCCTACGGGTCAACGACATAAACCGCCGCGGCCCCGGCGTTCTCGCCGGCGTCCGTGTCGGCCAGCCAGGCGCCTACCACGATGGTGCCGCCGTCCACATCGGTGACCCAGCCGAACTCCGCCTGTTCGCCATGCAGGACGGGATCGACCGGGCCCACCACGCCGCGCTCCACCCACTGGTCGCCCTCCAGCTCGAAGATGTAGGCCGCGCCGGTGCGGTAGAGGCCGGTGTCGGGATCCGCTCGGTGCGGCGAGCCGATCACCAGCCGCTCCCCTTCCACCGCCGGCGCATAGCCGAACCAGTCGCCGAGCACCACATCCGACGCAGTCAAGCGGCTGTGCAGCGCCCAGTAATCGCCCAGCCGCCAGACATAAACCGCCCCCGCCTCCAACTCCTCGCCGTCATGGCTGTGCGCGCCCGCCGCAAACCAGGGCAGCGCCAGCGTGACCTGCGAGCCGAGCGCATCGCCCTCGCCGCCGTCGGGCGCGATGAACGTGCCGGTGAAGTTCCAGGTGTGGTCGTACCGGTGGTAGACGAACACCGCCCCGATGTCTTCGCGCTCATCCCCGTCGTGGCCCGGCGCGCCGACGACCAGCACGTTCTGCTCCAGCTCGATATCGCGCCCGAACTGGTGAATGGCCTGCGGCTCGGGCGGGGTAATGCGCTCTTCGAGACGCCACAGCCCCTTCGCCTCCTGGTAGACGTAAACGGCGCCCGCCAGCTCTTCGCCGACTGTCTCCGCCCAAGCCGACACGGCGAGGCGATCGCCGTGGATCGCGACCGACCAACCGAACGAGAGGCCGGGCGCGAGCGTTTCGGGCAGCAACGTCGCCGTGCGCACCCACTCCCCGTCCACCTTCTCGTAGATGTAGGCCGCGCCCACATCGACGACCCAATCGCCGCCTGACGCTTGCCAGAGATCCTCGTAGGGAGCGCCGACCAGCAGCCGCCCGTCGTCGAGCGCCAACCAGCGCCCGAACCACCCGTCTTTCTCGCCGAACGGCGGCAGCAGCTTCGCCGTCTCAACCCACTCATCGCCGCTCCGCTCGAAGATGAAAACCGCGCCGGCATCCTCGGCTACAGCGTCGTGGTAGGGCGCGCCGACTGCGATGATGTCGCCGTCCACAACGGCCGACCAGCCGTATTCGTCGCCCGCCGCGGGCGCGCTGGGCGTCAGCGGGAATCCGTCGGTGATCACTTCGCGCGGCGGCGCGGCGACCGCGGGCGGACCGGCCGCGTCGCTCGCGTATGCGTCCTGCTGCTGCGGCGCGTAGGCCTGCCCGTTTTGCTGCGCCTGCATTGCCGGGCGAGCGCTCCGCTCCTGCTGCTGATCCGACTGCGCCTCGCCTGCGTCCTGCTGCTGCTCGCCGGCCTGCTGCTGCGGCGCGGCGGCGCTTGGCTCTTCCGGTTCGGACTGCGCCTGCTGGCGGGCCCGCGGTTCCGCCTGTTGCTCAGTCTGCGCCGACGCGGCGCGCGCGTCGTCAGCGTCGTCAACGCAGGCTGCGGCCGCGATCGCGGCGCAGGCCAGACACGCGAAGATCCAGAGCAGGCGATGCCATCCCATAGCGCGAGCCTATCCCCCGCGCCCGCTAGACGGCAGGGTACAGGCACTCATATCG
Organism: Dehalococcoidia bacterium; assembly: GCA_965203165.1. Classification (GTDB taxonomy): domain Bacteria; phylum Chloroflexota; class Dehalococcoidia; order Bin125; family Bin125; genus CATQGW01. The sequence continues at coordinate 1,288,179 of OZ241849.1, read as the reverse complement.
GGAGCGCCTAGGCGCGGAAGCGCGGCTGGCGCTTTTCGCGGAAGGCGGCCTGGGCTTCGGACGCCTCGCCGCCGCTCATCGTGATCCCCTCCATCGCCAGGGAGACGGGCAGCACGAGATTCGAGACGAACTTGACCCACTTGTTGACCGGCACCTTGGAAGCGGAGATCGCCCGGATCGGCCCGTTGGCCAGACGCTCCGCCAGACCGAGCGCAGTGGGCATCAGCTCGTCATCCTCGACTGCCGCGTGGATCAGCCCCATCGCCGCCGCCGCTTCGGCGCTGATGTGCTCGCCGGTCATCAGGTAGTACTTGGCGCGGGAAGGGCCGATCAGCATCGGCCAAAGCACCCCGCCGCCGTCGCCCGCCCCGATCCCCATGTTCACGTGCGTGTCGCCGAGCACGCCGCTCTTGCCGGCGTAGACCACATCCGAGAGCAGCGCGACCGTCGCGCCCAGCCCCAGCGCGTAGCCGTTGACCGCGGCAATCGCGGGCTTCTCCAGGTCCAGCCAGTTATCCACGATCAGGCGAGCCTCGTTGAGCGAGTTGAGGTAGCTCCCGCCCATCGGCTCATCGCGATCCGCGCTGAAATCGCCGCCGGCGCAGAACGCCCGCCCCGCGCCGGTCAGCACCAGCACGCGCACATCCGGGTCGCGGTTGGCGTCAAGCGGCAGGGCAGCCAGCTCGCGGTGCATCGCGGCGTTGACCGCGTTGAGCTTCTCGGGGCGGTTCAGCCTGGCGATCACCACCCCGTCGCCGCGCTTTTCAATCTCGATCGTCGTGTAGCTCTGCGCGTCCAGCACTGTCGCACTCCTCGCTCGCTCGCTGCCTCGTTGCAGGGAAGATATCGCGTGCGCGCCGAGTCAGAGGCCGAGCTGGCGGGCGAGGTCGTGGAAGTCGGAAGCGACGATGTTGAAGGATGGGTCGGGGGTCAGGTCGGCCGGGTGGTTGGGACCGGCTTCGTTGGGGCGCGGGACGAAGGCGGTGCGCATCCCTGTTTGCGCGGCGGCCAGCAGGTCGCCCTGGTGGGCGGCCACCATCATCACCTGCGGCGGCTCGCAGCCGAGCAGCTCGGCGGCCCGCTCGTAGCAGCGCGCCTCAGGCTTGAACGCGCCGGTGATTTCGGCCGAGAGGATGCAGTCCCAGGGCAGCCCGCCGAATTTGGCCATGTTGACCAACAGCTCGACGTTGCCGTTGGAGAGCGTCGAGATGGTGTGGCCGGCGCGCAGCCGCGCCAGCCCCGCCGCCGAGTCGGGCCACGGCGCGAGCCGATGCCAGACGCGGTTGAGATCGGCGACCTCATCCTCGTCGACCTCCGCGCCCAGCTCGGTGAGCAGGATGTCGAGCATTCGCCGGTGCAGCGAGTCGGCGGTCTGAAAAGGCAGTTCGCCGTCGCGCACCAGCCGCATCCCGCCCGCGTAGCCCTCGCGCCGCCAGCGATCGGCGAACACGCCCCAGTCGGCCTCCAGGCCGTGCCGCGCGCCGAACGACTCCAGCTCGCCGATCACCGACGAGCGCCAGTCGACCACCGTGCCGAAGACATCAAAGGTCAGCGCGCGGACATCGCCCAGCTCGGCGGGAATGCTCGGCATTGCTCGCTCCCGGCCGCTAGAGAATCTGGCTGAGGAAGAGCTTGGTGCGCTCTTCGCGGGGGCTCTCGAAGAAGTGCTCGGGCGTGCCCTGCTCGATCAGCGCGCCCTCGTCGAAGAAGACCAGGCGGTCGGCGACCTCGCGCGCGAAGCCCATCTCGTGCGTCACCACCAGCATCGTCATGCCCGACTCGGCCAGCTCGCGCATCACGTCGAGTACTTCCTTGATCATCTCCGGGTCAAGCGCGGAGGTGGGCTCGTCGAAGAGCATGATCTTGGGGCGCATCGCCAGCGCGCGGGCGATCGCGACGCGCTGCTGCTGACCGCCCGACAACTGCGTCGGATACTTGTCGGCCTGCTCGGGGATGCCGACCCGCTCGAGCAGCTCCATCGCCAGCTGCTCGGCGTCGAGCTTGGGCATCCGCCGCACCTTCTGCGGCCCCAGCGTGATGTTGTTCAGCACCGAAAGATGCGGGAAGAGGTTGAACTGCTGGAAGACCATCCCCACCTCTTCACGGATCGCGCGCAGGCTGCGGACATCCTCGTTGAGCTCGATGCCGTCGATCACGATCCGCCCCGAGTCGTGCTCTTCGAGCCGGTTGAGGCAGCGGATGAAGGTCGATTTGCCCGAGCCGGAAGGACCGAGGATCACGACGATTTCGTGCTCTTTGACGGAGAGGGTGACGTCATCGAGCGCCTGGAAGTCGCCGAACCATTTGTCGACGCCCTCGGTCACGATGATGTCGGGCTGGCCCTCCAGGCGGTCGCCGCGCGCGCCGTTCTGGGCGGGCTGCTCGGCGGACTGCGCCGCGTGCTGCTCGGCCGGCTGGGCGACTGCGATCGGCTCGGACTCCGTGGTCATTCGGCTGCTCCAAACGATGTTCGGTTACCGCCGATGCTAGCATCCACCGAAGCTCGGAGACGATGCCCGCAGCGGCGAGCAGGTTTGCGCGAGCGGAGGTGAGTCGTGCAGTACGTCGTCGTGATCGAGAAGGCCGCCAACAACTACTCGGCCTACGTGCCTGACTTGCCAGGCTGCATCGCCACCGGATCGACCCGCGAAGAGACCGAAGCTGAGATCCGCAGCGCAATCAAGTTTCACCTCGAGGGCATCGTGGAAGACGGGGATCCGATCCCCGAGGCAACCACCACGACCAGCGTCGTTGCGGTTTCCCTGCCCGCCGCCGTCTAGCGCCGCCGTTGGCCCTAACGCTCGCCCAGGCCGAGCGAGCGCTCCAGACGCTGCGAGATGCGCGACATCATGAACGCGACGATCCAGAACATGATCGCGGCGAAGGCGTAGACCTCGATCCGGTCCGGAATGAACTCCGACTGGGCGATCGCCGCGCGCGAGTTGCCCACCAACTCGCGCAGCGGCAGGATGATCGAAATCAGCGCCGTGTCCTTCCACAGCCCGATCGCCTGCCCGACGATCGGCGGAATCGAGACCCGCAGCGCCTGCGGCAGCACGACCGTCTGCAGCGTGCGCCAGCGGCTCAGTCCTACCGCCTGCGCCGCCTCGGCCTGCCCCTTGGGCAGCGCCTGCAACCCGCCGCGGATGTACTCCGCCACGTAGGCCGCGGTGAAGACGGCCAGCACGATCATCGTACGCACGATCAGCGGCCCCGAGACGATGTCTTCGAGGATGAACAGCGCGACGAACAGCCAGCCGATCAGCGGCGCGCCGCGAATCACCTCGATGTAGGCGGTGCAGGTCCAGGAAATCGCGCGCAGCGAGGAGGCCCGCCCTAGCGCCAGCGGCACCGCCAGCAGCAGCCCCCCGACAATGCCGACCGGGGCGAGGATCAGGTTGAGCATGAAGCCGCCGAACTCGCTCGCGCGAGCCCCGCCGCCGGCCATCAGCACGGCCAGCACGATCGGCAGCGCCAGCACAATCAGCGCCGACAGCGAGCGCACCGCCAGATCGCGGCGCGGACCCGTCTCGCGCGGAATCCGGCGGCAGACGAGGTAGCCCAGGAAGAAGAGCGTCAGCGAGGCGGTGAACCAGATCGACGAAGTGGGCCCCGCCCCGCCGTGCGCCATCAGGAAGAACAGGAAGGCGGCCGAGAGCGCGATGAAGAGCAGGTCGCGCCGCCCCAGGCTGGCCCACATCCCGTACGCGCCGCCGATCAGCGGGAACACCACCGCCACGCTCAGCCACAAGCGCCACGACTCCTCCTGCGGGAAGCCCCCCGCGAAGAGCAGCCAGCGGTTGACGGTGATCACCCGCCAGTTGGCCTCGAAAAAGACGAACCAGACCAGCCCGGCGACGATCAGGCCGACCAGCGCCAGGCTGAGCAGCGTCATCACAATCTGCCCGGGCGAGGCGAACAGGTTGCGCCGCGCCCATTCGCGCGCGCGCTCCGAGAGCGGGCGGTGCGCCCGCGCGCGGTGCGGCGGCAGCACGATCTTGCGCGGCGCATGGACGCCGACCGGCGGCGCGTCGGGCGCGGGCGGAATCGGCGGCTGCTCGGCCATCGCGCGCTCCCCTCTAGACCGTGTGCAGCGTCACCCGGCGGTTGATGTAGTTCATCACCACCGAGATCAACAGCGACATCAGCATGTAGGTCACGATAATCAGCAGAAAGACCTCGACCGCGTGGCCGATCTTGTTCTGAATGATGTTGGCCACGAAGAACAGGTCGAAATAGGAGACGCCCGAAGCGAGGCTCGAATTCTTGCTCACGTTGAGGTACTGATTGGTCATCGAGGGGATCATCTGCCGCAGCGCCTGCGGCAGGACGACCAGCGTCAGCCGCTGGTAGGCGTTGAGCCCGATCGCGCTGGCCGCTTCGCTCTGCCCGCGCGGCAGCGCCTGAATGCTGCCGCGCACGATCTCCGCGACGAACGCGGCGGTGTAGATCGTCAGGCCCAGCAGCAGCGCGGCGAACTCCGGGAAAATGCCCATCCCCTCGGCGTAGCTGGTGCCCTCGACGATCGGGCGGTCGATCGCGACCGGCCCGCCCAGCAGCAGAAAGCTGAGCAGCGCCAGCCCGGCGAACAGCCCCAGCGCCCAGCGGTTGGGGTGCCGAATCTCGCCCGTCTCGCGCTCCAAAATCTGCCGCCCGCGGCGCAGCCGCCAGGCCGCCGCGCCCGCCAGGATCAGCGCCGCCACCCAGACGCCCACCAGCCAGTCCGGCCCGCCCCACCAGCCGCCGTCGGGCACAGGCCAGGGAATCGCGATCCCCCGGTTCGAGAGGTAGGCGAAATCGCCGATGTTGATCACGTTCTGAATCGTCGGCAGCCCGAACAGCACGACCGCGTACCAGAGCACAATCTGCACGAACAGCGGCGCGTTGCGGAAAGTCTCCACGAACAGCATCGCCAACCGCGAGACGAGCCAGTTGGAGGAGAGCCGCGCCACGCCGATCAGAATCCCCAGCACCGTCGAAAGCGCGATCGCCAGCACAACCACGCGAATCGTCGACCAGACGCCCACGAGGTACATCGTGAAGCGCGAGTTGGTCGTGCCGTCAATGCTGGTCAGCCACTGGTTGCCGACATCAAAGGCCGCCGGCTGATTAAGGAAGCCGAAGCCGTACTCCCGCCCCCCCAGCTGCAGCACGACATAGGCGATCACCAGCGCGGTGACCCCCACATAGATCGCCTGAACAACAAAGTCGCGAACCCCCCGCCGATACCGCAGCGGAGTACCAGCCTCCGGCGGCAGCGCTCCACCAGGCGCAGGCGGCAGCGCCCCAGGCGGCAGCGCCCCACCAGCCGCAGGCGGCAGCGGCCCAGCCTCCTGCGGCGCGTGCATGCTCATAAGCAGATGCTACCCGCCCCACCCACCACCTCCCCCACCCCCGCACAAACCACCTCCGCCACCCCCGCGCGAGCTAGACCGCCACCCCCGCGCGAGCTGGGCCGTCACCCCCCCGCACCCACCTCCGTCACACCCGCGCGAGCCAGACCGTCACACCCGCGCGAGCCAGACCGCCACACCCGCGCCCCAGATCCGTCATACCCGCGCTTGCCGCGGGTATCTCGCCGCGTCGAGCACCAAGCCCCGCGCCCAGCTCCCCGCGCCCCAAGCCCCGCCACACCCGCACGCCCACCCCCGCCACCCCCGCGCGAGCTAGATTCGTCATACCCGCGCTTGCCGCGGGTATCTCGCCGCGCCCAGCACCAAGCCCCGCGCCCAGCTCCCCGCGCCCCAAGCCCCGCCACACCCGCACGCCCACCCCCGCCACCCCCGCGCGAGCTAGATTCGTCATACCCGCGCTTGCCGCGGGTATCTCGCCGCGCCCAGCACCAAGCCCCGCGCCCAACTCCCCCACGCCCCACCCGCGCACCCACCCCCGTCACACCCGCGCGAAAGAGATCCGTCATACCCGCGCTTGCCGCGGGTATCTCGCCGCGCTGCGCACCAAGCCCCGCGCCCAACTCCCCCGCGCCCGCCATCCCGCCACACCCGCGCACCCACCTCCGTTACACCCGCGCGAAAGAGATCCGTCATACCCGCGCTTGCCGCGGGTATCTCGCCGTGACCAGCACCAAGCCCCGCGCCCAGCTCCCCCGCACCAAGCCCCGCTATGACGCAGGCACCCCACTGGTGTAAAGTGACAACCGTGAACCACGCCGCCAACCCCCAAACCACCGCCCAACGCGCCCGCCGCGCGGCGGCGGCGCTCACCCGATCGGGGGGGGGGGGGGCATAAACTCCTCCCGATCGCCCTCGCGATCGCCGCGCTCCTACTCGCCGCCCTGACCCTCGCCCAAGCCGCCACCCCCACCTCAACCAGCCGCTACCTCGCGCTAGACGCCGGCGGCGAACACCAATGCACCCTCCGCGCCGACGGAGTAATCCGCTGCTGGGGCGGCAACTCCGCCGACCTACGCGACATCCCCGAAGGCCGCTACAGCGCCATCAGCGCCGGAGCATGGCACAACTGCGCCATCCGCCAAGAGAACGGCGAAATCGCCTGCTGGGGCGCAGATCAGAACGCGCCATCAGGCGCGTTCGTTGATGTGGCGGTGGGCTGGCAGTTCGCCTGCGCCATCCGCGAGACAGGCCAGCTCGAATGCTGGGGAACCAACAGCTTCGGCCGCAGCGTGCTCGACTACGGCCAGGCGAATCCGCCCAACGGCGAATTCAGCGCCGTCAGCGCCGGCTACCTCCACGCCTGCGGACTGCGCGTTTCGGGAGAAATCGCCTGCTGGGGCCGCGCCAGCTTTGGACGCGCCAACGCCCCCGAAGGCGTCTTCACCCAGGTCAGCGCCGGCACCACGCACTCTTGCGCGCTGCGCGAGAACGGCTCAGTCGAATGCTGGGGACTCAACAACTTCGGCCAACTCAACGCGCCGTCGGGCGTCTTCACTCAAATCAGCGCCGGAGCCTGGCACACCTGCGGATTACGCGAATCAGGCGCAATCCACTGCTGGGGCAACAACGCCAACAACCGCCTCAGCCCGCCCACGGGCAGCTTCGCGTCGATCAGCGTCGGCGCGTATCACAGCTGCGCGCTGACCAGCGCCGGCGCGGCGAGCTGCTGGGGCTTCAACGGCCAGAACCGCGCCACGCCGCCCAGCGGCACATTCACTGCAATCAGCGCGGGCGGCACGCACACCTGTGGGCTACGCAGCACAGGCGCAATCGAATGCTGGGGCGACAACAGCGACAGCCAAACCGATACCTCCACGCTGACGGGCACATTCACGGCGGTCAGCGTCGGCCAACGGCACAGTTGCGGGCTGCGCAGCTCTGGGGCGATTCACTGCTGGGGCGAAAGCAACCGCGGGCAAATCGCCGCGCAGACCGGCACGTTCACCGCCGTCGAAGCCGGCCATCTGCACACCTGCGGCCTGCGCAGCAGCGGCGCCGTCGTCTGCTGGGGACAGACGAGCGGAACGACCAACATCCCCAGCGGTTCCTACACCGCTGTCAGCTCGGGCACTTCGTTCTCGTGCGGCATCAAGACCGACGGCACAATCGCCTGCTGGGGCTACAACGCCAACGACCAGGCGCCGGCGATGCGCTCGCCGTAGTCTCAACTCCGTCATACCCGCCCCCTCCGTCATACCCGCGCTTGCCGCGGGTATCTCGCTGAGTTCTGCACGGAACCCCGCGCAGCATCCCGCCCCACTCCGGATGTCCGGCGTCGGCGCTCGGATGGCGCTTGCGCAGGGGTGGTGAGCGGGGTGTGGGGGGAGGGGACGGAGCTTGGTGGTGGGCGCGGCGAGATACCCGCGGCAAGCGCGGGTATGACGGAGCTCTTTTTGCGCGGGTGTGTGCGCGCGGCTTAGCGGTAGGGCGGGGCGTAGAGGATGCCGCCTTCGGTGTAGAGGGCGTTGAGGGTGCCTTCGCGCTCGATGCCGAGTTGGCCGACGGTGCGCTCGTAGATTTCGCCGTAGTTGCCAACTGCGCGCAGGGCGCGCTGGACGAATTGCGGGTCTACCTGGAAGCCGAGGTCGGCCACCTCGCCGCCCTCGAAGGGGACGCCGAGCAGGCGCGCGACGGCGGTGTTGGGCGGGTTTTGCGCCCAGGCGTCGACGTTGCCCGAGTTGACGCCCAGCTCCTCGGCGTTGATCAGGCCGAAGACGACCCAGTTGACCACGTCCTTCCAGTCGGAGTCGTAGTCGCGCACGCCGGGGGCGAGCGGCTCTTTGGAGATGGTCAGGGGCAGGAAGCGGAAGTCTTCGGGGTTGGGCAGCGCGGCGACGCGGGCGGCGAGGCCGGACTTGTCGCTGGTGTAGACATCGCAGCGGCGGGCGACGAACTGGTCCTGGGGCTCCGAGCCCTCGCCGGGCAGCGGGGTGTAGCTCAGCCCGCGCTCGTTGAAGAAGTCGTCGAGGTTCTGCTCGGTGGTGGTGCCGGCGGCGACGCAGATCGTCGCGCCGTCCATGTCTTCGGCGGCCCGGATCGGGGAGTCGGCGTGGACCACGAAGCCCTGGCCGTCGTAGAAGGTGGTCTGGGCGAAGTCGACGCCGCGGGCGGAGTCGCGCTGTGCGGTGATCGTGGTGACGCGCACGAGCACATCGACCTGTCCGGCGGCGAGCAGCTCGAAGCGGGCCTGCGAGGAGGCGGGGACGAATTCGACTTTGTCGGCGTCTTCGAGCACGGCGGCGGCGAGCGCCTTGCAGAATTCGACATCGAAGCCGGAGTAGCTGCCGTCGGGCGAGCGGAAGCCGAAGCCGGGCAGGGTGTCGGTCACGCCGCAGTTGAGCAGGCCGCGCTCCTGGATTGCGGCGATGGTGTCGCCGCGGCCCTGGCCGCCGGTTGCGCCTCCGTCGCCCGCCTGGTCGTCGTCGCCGCCGCAGGCGGCCAGCGCAATCAGCGCCAGCGCGGCCACGACGCCGATCATCCACAGTCGGTTGCCCAGTCGCCGCATTGTGTTCCTCGCTCTCGTTCGTGTTGTTCAGCCGCTTGTGTTGGCGGTTCGTCTCTCGGGGTTTAGCGGTAAGGCGGCGCGTAGAGGATGCCGCCCTCGGTGTAGAGCGCGTTGAGCGTGCCGGCGCGGGGGATGCCGACCGGCGCGACGGTGCGCTCGTAGATTTCGCCGTAGTTGCCCACGGCGGCGATGGCGCGGCGGATGAACTGCGGGTCCACCTGGAAGCCGAAGTCGGCGATGTCGCCGCCCTCGAACGGCGCGCCGAGCAGACGCGCCACCGCCGTGCTGGGCGGATTTGCAGCCCAGGCGGCGGCGTTGCCCTGTGTGACGCCCAGCTCCTCGGCGTTGATCAGGCCGTAGACGACCCAGGTGATCACGTCCTTCCAGGCGTTGTCGTAGTCGAGCACGCCCGGCGCGAGCGGCTCTTTGGAGATGATCTCGTTGATCACGCGGAAGTCGCCGCGGTCGGGCAGTTGGGAGATGCGCGAGGCGAGATTGCTCTGGTCGCCCGTCCAGGCGTCGCAGCGCCCCGCCACGAAGGCGTCCTGATTTTCCTGGTCCTCGCCGCCCAGCGGCGTGTAGTTGTAGCCTAGCTCGTTGAAGAAGTCGTCGAGGTTCTGCTCGGTGGTGGTGGCCGATTGGACGCAGATCGTGACGCCGTTCATATCAGCGGTGGAGGTGATGCCGGAGTCGGCATGCACGGCGAAACTCTGGCCGGTGTAGAAGGTGGTCGGGGCGAAGTCGACGCCGCGGCCGGCGTCGCGCTCGGCGGTCACCGTGGTGGTGCGGATCAGCACGTCGATTTCGCGGGCGGCGAGCAGCTCGAAGCGGGTCGCGGAGGCGACGGAGATGTACTGCACGGCGTCGGGATCATCGAGCACCGCCGCGGCGATCGCCTTGCAGAATTCGACATCGAAGCCGCTGAATGAGCCGTCGGGCTCGAGGTAGCTGAAGCCGGGTTGGGAGCCCTTGACGCCGCAGCGCAGCTCGCCGCGGTCGATCACGTCCTGCAGCACGCTGGGCGGGGCGTCGCCCGATTGCGCGTCATCGCCGTTGCCGCCGCAGGCGGCCAGCGCCAGCGCGCAGAGCAGCAGCGCCAGCGCCGCGCCGCCAAGTTGCGTTCGTTTGCCCATCGCCGGCTTCCTTCCGATCCGCCGCCAGCTTACGCGCTGGATGGCGTTGGGCGGCGCAACGCGGTTAACGCTCGCCCACGCCCTGGGCGCGCTCGACGCGCTGAGAGATGCGCGACATCGTGAAGGCGACGATCCAGAAGATCACCGCGACGAAGACATAGACCTCGATTCGGTCGGCGAGGAACTCGGTCTGGGCGATCGCCGAATCGGCGTTGCCCTTGAGCTCGCGCATCGGCAGGATCACCGAGACCAGCGAGGTGTCTTTCCAGATCGAGATCGCCTGGCCGACCAGCGGGGGGATCGAGACGCGCAGCGCCTGCGGCATGATGATCTGCTGGAGCGTCTGCCGGCGCGACAGGCCGACCGCGCGCGCGGCCTCGTCCTGCCCCTGCGGCAGCGCCTGGAGCCCGCCGCGGATGTACTCGGCCATGTAGGCGCCGGTGAAGACGGCGATGACGACCATCGTGCGCACCAGCAGGCTGCCGCCGATCACGTCGTCGAGGATGAACAGCGCGACGAACAGCCAGCCAAGCAGCGGCGCGCCGCGCACCAGCTCGATGTAGGCGGTGCAGGTCCAGGAGATCGCCTTGAGCGAGGAGGCGCGCCCGATCGCCAGCGGGATGGCGACGATCAGCCCGCCCATGATGCCAACCGGGGCGAGGATCACGTTGAGCACGAAGCCGTCGAACTCGTCCGTGGCCGCGCCGCCGCCGGCCATCAGGATCAGCAGGACCACCGGCAGCCCCAGGGCGAGCAGGGCGACGCCGATGCGGTTGGCGCGGACGCGCAACGGGCTGTCGTCGCGCGGCACGCGCACGGCGATCGCGTAGCCGGCGAACATCAGACCGAGCGCGATAAGGAACCAGAGCGAGGACCAGATCGCCGCGCCGCCGTGCGCCATCAGGAAGATCAGGAAGGCGGAGGCGAGCGCGAGGAAGAGCAGGTCGCGGCGGTTGAAGCTGGACCAAAGGCCGTAGGCGACGCCGATCATCAGGAAGACGAGGCCGACGCCGGCCCACAGCCGCCACTCCTCGCCGCGCGGGAAGCCGCCCGCGAAGAGCAGCCAGCGGTTGGCGCTGACGACGCCCCAGTCGGCGCCGAAGAAGACGTACCAGACGATGCCGCAGAGCAGCGCGACGAGCACTGCCAAACAGAGCAGCGTGAGCAGTGCGCCGAAGGGCGAGGGGAAGAGGTTGTGGCGGGTCCAGTCGCGCGCGCGGTCGCGGAAGGGGCGGCGCGCGCGGGCGCGGTGCGGCGGAAGCACGATCCGCCCGGGCGGGCGCGCGTCGGCGGGTTGCGGTCGGTCCACCATGGTTCGCCCTCAGACCCGATGCGTCGTGACGCGCGCGTTGACGATGTTCATGATCGCTGAAATGATCAGCGAGACGAGCATGTAAGTGACGATGATCAGCACGAACATCTCCAGCGCGCGGCCGGTTTTGTTCTGGAAGACGCCCGCCACGAAGAACAGGTCGGCGAACAGCACGGCCGAGGCGAGCGAGGAGTTTTTGTTGACGTTGAGGTACTGATTGGTGACCGAGGGAATGATCTGGCGCAGCGCCTGGGGCAGAATCACGATCGTCAGTCGCTGGTAGCCGGTCAGCCCGATCGCGTTGGCCGCCTCGGACTGCCCGGCGGGCAACGCCTGAATGCCGGCGCGCACGATCTCGGCGATGAACGAGGCGGTGTAGGCGCTCAGGCCGAGCACCAGGGCGGTGAACTCGGGCGAGACGATCATGCCCTCGGCGTAGCGCGTGCCGTCGATGATCGGTTTGTCGATCGAGACGGGCGCGCCGAGCGCGATGAAGGTGACCAGCGCCGCAACGGCGAACAGCGAGAACGCCCAGCGATTGGGGTAATGTGGCTGGCCCGTCTCGCGCTCTTTTTCGATGCGCGCGGCGCGCAGCCGCGTGGCGGCCAGAGCCGCCAGCGCCAGCGCGCCGACCCAGACGCCGACCATCCAGTCGCCCGCGTTCCACCAACCGCCGTCGGGCACCGGCCAGGGGATCGCGATGCCGCGGTTGGAGAGGTAGAAGGCGTCGCCGAGGTTGAACACCTCGGTGATCGGCGGAATCGCGATCAGCAGGATCGCGTACCAGAGCACGATCTGAACGAGCAGCGGCGTGTTGCGGAAGATCTCGACGAAGAGCATCGCCATCTTGGCCAGCAGCCAGTTGGAGGAGAGCCGGGAGACGCCGATGATCACACCGAGCACGGTGGCGAAGGCGATCGCCACCAGCATCACGCGAATCGAGGACCAGATCGCGACGAGGTACATCACGAAGCGCGAGTTCGTGACGCCGTCGTAGTCGACCAGCCATTGATTGGGCACGGCGAAGCCGGCGGGGTCGCCGAGGAATCCGAAGCCGAATTCACGTAAGTCGAGCGCGTTGATGACGTAGACGATCACCAGCGCGGTGGCGATCAGGTATGCGCCCTGAAAGAGGTAGTTGCGGAAGCTGCGCCGATACCAGAAGGGCGTCGACGCGGGCGGGGGCAAAGAGTGTTGTCCGCCGGTGACTGCCATAGTCGCGCTCGTCGGGCCGAGCGGCGCGCCTCAGCCAAGTAGGGTTGCGCCGAATCCGCAAGAGGCCGCCTCCCCCGCGAAATTGAGGGGAAGGCGGCCTCCGTTTGGTTCGCGTCGGGGCGCTGCTAGCGGCTCAGACGCGCGCGCCGCCGCCGTTTAGCGGTAGGGCAGCGCGTACTGGATGCCGCCGCTGCCGGCCGGGCAGTCGACCGAGGCGTCGATCGCCAGCGCGTTCAGCGTGCAGTCGCGCGGGATGTTGTCGCCCACGGTGCGCGCGTAGATCTCGCCGTAGTTGCCCACGGCCGCGATCGCCCGCCAGATGAACTGCGGATCCACGCCGAAGCCGAGGTCGGCCACATCGGCGCCTTCGTAGGCGACGCCGAGCAGGCGCGCGACGGTCGTGTTGGGCGGGTTGGCCGCATTGGCCGCCACGTTGGCGCTGGTGATCCCGATCTCCTCAGCCGCGATCAGGCCATGCACGACCCAGTTGACCACGTCTTTCCACTCGGAGTCGTTGTCGCGCACGCCGGGCGCCAGCGGCTCCTTGGAGATGATCTGCCCCAGCACGCGGTAGTTGGCCGGGTTGTCGAAGTTGCTCACGCGCGAGGCGAGGTCCGACTGGTCGGCGGTGAACACATCGCAGCGCTCCTGCAGGAACGCTTCCTGGATTTCAGGGCTGGTGCCGCCCAGCGGGGTGTAGCTGTAGCCCAGGTCCGTGAAGTGGTCCGCCAGGTTCTGTTCAGTCGTCGTGCCGGTCTGCACGCAGATCGTCGCGCCGTTCATGTCGGCCGTCGAGTTGATGTCCGAGCTCGCGTGCACCGCGAAGCCCTGGCCGGTGTAGAAGGTGGTCTGGGCGAAATCGACCGCCAGGTCGGCGTCGCGCGAGGCGGTGATCGTGGTCGTGCGAATCAGCACATCGATCTGGCCGGAGGCGAGCAGCGTGAAGCGGGTCGCAGCGTCCGAGGCGTCGATGTAGCGCACCGTGATGTTGTCGCCCACCGCAGCCGCAATCGCCTTGCAGAACTCGATGTCGAAGCCGACCACGCTGCCGTCGTCCTGGCGGAAGCCGAACAGCGGCTGGGTCTGCTTGACGCCGCAGAGCAGCTCGCCGCGCTCTTGCACGGCGGCCAGAGTGGCGCTGGGCACATCGCCGTTCTGGGGCTGTCCGGCGTCGTCATCGCCGTCGTCGCTCGAGCAGGCGGCCAGCGCAAACGCGCCGACGATGGCGAGCATCGCCAGCAGCGCGGCGCGGCGCAGTCCGGCGGCGCCGCTCCAATACTTCAGTCGCGTCATTCCGATCCTCCTTGGGGTGGGGTGCTGTGGGCGCGGTTGCGCGCGCGTCCCCCGGCGTGCGCTGCGCCGTCTCTCCGTAGTTGTGTATCACTCTCCGTCTGTGAGTGCTAGCGCGCGGCTGGCACAGGGGCGGCGAGGCGACGTATCCGTTATCGGGCTACCGCCCTCTCGCGGCGGCCTCGGCCGGCACCTCGAAGCCGAAGATGCGCGCCCCGTTGAGGCCCAGAATCCTGGCCCGCTCGTCGTCGTCGAGGTCGCCCATCGAGCGCTCGATCGCCGCCGCCGAGTGGGGCCAGGAGCCCTCGTGGTGCGGATAGTCGTTGGCCCAGAGCAGGTTGTCGACCAGGTCGTACTTGCGCGCCAGGTCAATGCCCGGGGCGTCCTCCTGGAAGGAGCCGAAGCAGTGCGCGCGGTAGAACTCGGAGGGCAGCATCTCGAGCTTGGGGAAGGTCCACATGTGGTGCTTATGGTAGGCCTCGTCCATCGCCGTCAGCGCCCACGGGATCCAGCCGATGCCGGCCTCGATCGTGCCCGCGCTGAGCCGCGGGAAGCGCTGGAAGACGCCGGAGGCGCACATGTTGACGATCGGCTCCATGGTCATCGCCAGCGAGTGGAAGACGTAGTTGGTCACCGCGCCGCCGTTGCCGCGCGCGCCGCGCGGGTCGCGCCCGGTCGAGACATGGAACGTGATCGGCAGCCCGGTCTCCTCAACCGCCGCCCAGAGATCGTCGAACTCGGGCAGGTTGTAGTTGCGCGTGTCCTCGCCGGTCGGTCCCCAGACGGGCTTGGCGGGGAAGGAGAAGCCGCGGAAGCCGCGCTCGGCGGAGCGGTAGACCTCCGCCACCGCGCCGGGGATGTCGCCGGTCGCGACGCAGGCCAGCGGCGAGGAGCGGTCGTAGGTCGGGCCGAACGTGTCCCAGGCCCAGTCGTTCCAGGCGCGGCACATCGCGTTGCTGAACACCGCGTCGGGCGTGGCCCACATCGAGAGTCCCTTGTTGGGGAAGATGATCTCGCAGTCCACGCCGTCCAGATCCATGTCGCGCACGCGCTCGGCGGGGTCGGCGTTGCCGTGCTTGTCGCGCACCAGGTCCTCGCCGGCCAGCTTGAGGTCGCGGATCTTGGTCGGGCGGTGCCCCTCGGTGACCTGCCAGCGCACGCCCTCCTCGTCCACCTCGATGCGAGGCAGGCGGTGGCGGTACTCGGCGTCGACGCGCTGCTCCCAGAGGTCGACCGGCTCATGCACGTGGCAGTCGGCGGAGACCATGAAGTATTTGTTGGGGTCGTCGGGCCGCGCGGTGCGCGGCCAGCCGGCGGCGCCGGGCGTCTCGGTGCGATGCGCGGGGATTTCGTAGTCGGGCTTGGGCAGTTCGGTGGTGACCATCGTCGTCAGGCATCCTTCCCGGCCGCGCGCCGGAGCGTGCAGGGCGCGGCTGCATTGTGTGCAGACTAGCGGATCGCTAGCCGACCTGTTAGCCGACCCGTTCGCGCGGCAGCCGCGAGTGCGGACCGGGACGGTCGAGGTCGAGCCCCGCCGTCTCGATCACGTCCGTCTCCGCCTCCGCGGCCAGCGGCACATCCACATACTCCGGGTCCAGCCCCTCCGACGGCCAGAAGCGCAGCCGCACGCCCGTCGCGCCGGGCGGGACATTGTGCTCAGTCTCCACTGCCCCGCGCCCCGAGTGGAACCAGTCCCCCTCAACCCCCTCCGCGCCAATCAGCCACGACCCAAACCAGGGCATCGACAGCCCAAAGTCGGAGGTCGCCCCATGCCAGCGAATCCGCACCGTCCGCGCCATAAGCCCCCGCTCCCGCCCCCAGCCTACCCGAACCACCCCACCCCACCCGCATTACCCCCCCCGCCGCCACACCCGCACCCCCCACCACCACACCCGCGCCCGCCCCCACCGTCACACCCGCGCGAGCAAGATCCGTCATACCTGCGCTTGCCGCGGGTATCTCGCCGCGCCCGGCACCCAACCCCGCGCCCCCCCCGTCCCCGCGCCCCCCTCCGCCACACCCGCACCTCCCCCACCGCCACACCCGCGCCCGCCCCACCGTCACACCCGCGCGAGCAAGATCCGTCATACCCGCGCTTGCCGCGGGTATCTCGCCGCGCCGGCACCCAACCCCGCGCCCACCCACCGTTCCCGCGCCCCCCGTCCCCGCGCCCCCCTCCGCCACCCCCACACCCACCCCCACCGCCACACCCGCGTCCTCCCCCACCGTCACACCCGCGCGAGCAAGATCCGTCATACCCGCGCTTGCCGCGGGTATCTCGCCGCGCCGGCACCCAACCCCGCGCCCACCCTCCGTCCCCGCGCCCCCCGTCCCCGCGCCCCCCTCCGCCACCCCCACACCCACCCCCACCGCCACACCCGCGTCCTCCCCCACCGTCACACCCGCGCGAGCAAGGATCCGCCACACCCGCGCGAGCAAGATCCGTCATACCCGCGCTTGCCGCGGGTATCTCGCCGCGCTCGGCACCCAACCCCGCACCCACCCCACCGTCACACCCGCACCCACCCCTCCGCCACACCCGCGCCCACCCTCCGTCCCCGCGCCCCCCACCGCCACGCCCGCACCCGCCCCACCGTCACACCCGCGTCCTCCCCCACCCCACACCCGCGCGAGTAAGATCCGTCATACCCGCGCTTGCCGCGGGTATCTCGCCGCGCCCCGCGCCCCAACCCCGCCCCCTCGCAGGCAACCCACCCCACTCCCACATCTCACCCATCGCGCTTACGCGACCTAAGCTGCGGCCATGACATATGCGGACGACAACCCCCTGCTCGAAGCCCGCAACCTGAGCGTCGGCTACGGCGGGCGCCGCCGCACTGTGGTGCTCAGCGGCATCGACGCGGCTCTCCGGCCCGGCCAGTGCGCCGCGCTGCTCGGGCCCAACGGCTCCGGCAAGTCCACCCTGCTGCGCACGCTTGCCGGCCTCCAGCGCCCACTCGACGGCTCGGTGCTGCTCGACGGCGCGGAGCTCGCCCAACTCGGCCCCGGCGAAATCGCCCGACGCCTCAGCGTCGTCCTGACCGACCCGATCGACGCCGCCCAGCTGACCGCCTGGGATGTCGTCGCGCTGGGGCGCGCGCCGCACGCCGGCTTTACGGGGCGGCTCTCCGAACCCGACCGCGAGGTCGTGCGCGGCGCGCTCCGCGCCGCCTCCGCCGCCCCGCTCGCCCACCGCCCGCTGCACGACCTCAGCGACGGCGAGCGCCAGCGCGTGATGATCGCCCGCGCGCTCGCCCAGCAGCCCAGCCTGATCCTGCTCGACGAGCCGACCGCCTTCCTCGACCTCGAAGCGCGCGCCGACATCGCCCAACTGCTGCGCAGCCTCACCCAAGCCGACGACGCGCCCGACGCCGAGCGCGCCCGCGCCGTGCTGATCACCACCCACGATTTCGACCTCGCCATACAGGTCGCCGACCGGCTCTGGCTGATCCGCCGCGACGGCTCGCTGGCCGTGGGTAGCCCCACCGAACTCGCCGACCGGGGCGAGCTCGCCGCCCTGTTCAGTCACAACGCGGTCCGCTTCGACCCCGCCGCGCGCCGCTTCGAGCTCGAGCTGGGCGAAGGTGTCGCGCAATCGCAGCGGACGCGCTAAGCTGAGAGCGCCCTGCCCGGTAGCTCAATTGGTAGAGCGGGCGGCTGTTAACCGCTAGGTTGCGGGTTCAAGTCCTGCCCGGGCAGCCATTCTCATCGCTGCGTCGCGTAGCTCCGAACGAGCCGCGGCACCACCCGCTCACCGGCACCCAATGATCGATCCCGCCGTATCTCTGGCCTTTTCCATCCAGGCAGCGCCCCAACGCTACGCCCTGCTCCTCGGGTCTGGCGTCTCGACTGGCGCGGGAATCCCCACTGGCTGGCAAATCACGCTCGATCTGGTGGCGAAACTGGCCGCTGCCTCGAATGAATCTTTCGACGGCGATCCCGAGGCTTGGCATCGAGGGCGATACGGCGAGCCCCCGAACTATTCCCATCTCTTGGACGATCTGGCCAAGACGCCGGATGATCGGCAGGCGCTCTTGCGCTCCTACATTGAGCCAGGAGAGAACGACGCTGAAGCCGGCAGCAAGCAGCCGACTGTCGCGCATCACGCGATTGCGTCGCTCGTCCAAGGTGGCTTTATCAATGTCATCATCACGACCAACTTCGACCGTCTGCTTGAGCGCGCCCTCACAGAAGCAGGCGTTGAGCCCGTGGTACTCAGCACACCTGAACAAGTCAGTGGTGCACTCTCTCCGCATCAGACTCCATGCACAATCCTGAAACTGCACGGCGACTACCTGAACTCGGCCATCCGAAACACCGAGGATGAGTTGGAACACTACCCCGAGCCGATCGACAGGCTCCTTGACCGCATCGTCGACGACTACGGCCTCATCATCTGCGGCTGGTCCGGCGAATGGGACGCTGCGTTGCGCGACGCGATCTTCCGTGCTCCGTCACGCCGCTTCACTACGTACTGGACGACGATCGGCGAACCGTCTGCTGCTGCCTCTGGCCTGATCAAACAGCGAGGCGCAGAATTGATTCCGATCAACGACGCCGATTCGTTCTTTCGCTCACTGGCCGACCACATCACTTCCCTCGTAGAGTTTGCGCGCCCTCATCCTGCATCGACTGAGGCAGCGGTCGCAATGGTCAAACGATACCTCTCTGATTCCCGTCATCGAATTCAGCTCAGCGACTTCATCGATCGGGAAGTTGACGGTGTCGTGGAGCGCACATCGCCGGATGTACTCCCGCTCATGCTTGCGCACACCGAGCGAACAGATCCCGGCGAGATAGCACGGCTACGCCTTGACGCATACGACGCGGCCAGTGCGACGCTACTCGCTGTCGCAACGATCGCCGGTGCTTGGGCAGAGCCAGAACATGAGCACATTTGGCGTGGCGCGCTTGACCGGCTGGGCTCGCGCGATTCGAGAACGGGCACCATCCTGCTCCTGGGGCTTGAGCGCATTCCAGCAACGCTCCTCCTCTACGCACTCGGACTGGGCGCTGTTCACCAGAATCGACTCAACTTCCTTTCCGAAGTTCTGTCGGTGCCACTACCATCAGATCGGGCTTCCGGCCAACTTCCAGACCTACGTGCAGGGACTCGCCTGGCACCCTACATGATATGGCGTAGTCAGTCGCTGGGTGGGTACGAACGAAGGCAGCTTCCACTAACCGACTGGCTGCACGATCGATTGCAGCACCACGCTCAGTACTTGATGCGGGACACCGAATCTCTACACGCGAGCATTCGATAAGCTCGAGATCCTCATCGCGCTCAACTTCGCACATTTCCCGCCGGCCGAGATGCTGAGTGCCAAGAATTTCGTGCTGCGCGGTGCGTTCGGCTACCGGCAAGACAACAGAGAGCGAATCATCAACGAAATCGAACAGTCGATCGCGCGAGACGGCGAACTATCACCGTACGTTTCGTCAGGAATTTTCGGTGGTTCACCCGACGCGTGCGTGAGTGTTCTCGATACGTTCAAGCGAAACATCCCGCCAGGCCCATTCGGATGGGATGGCTGAGCGAATCAACGCTCTTGCCGAGCGATGTCCGAAGCCCGTAGGTGCGCAACGCAAGCTGAACACAATGACCTCCCCGACTACTCCGTTGCCGGAGAGATCCCCTTGGACTCTTGCCATCGGGGAGGGACCTTTGCCCCATCATAGTGGCTGCCGCGCCAGGACTCGAACCTGAACTAAGGGATCCAAAGTCCCTGGTGCTACCATTACACTACGCGGCAGTGTGCGGCGCTGGTACCGAGGGCCGGACTCGAACCGGCACGGGCTTTACGCCCAACGGTTTTTGAGACCGTCGCGTCTACCATTCCGCCACCTCGGCGAGCCGCCTTCACCTTATCACCGTTCGCCCGCTTCGGCGCGGGCCTGGCCGCCCAGACGCCGAAACGAGACCAGCTTCACGCGCCGCTCGTCCGCGTCCACCACCGTCCAGCGGTAGCCGTGCAGGTCGAGCTCCTCGTTCGGACGCGGGATGCGGTGGAAATGATCGGTCAGCATCCCCGCCACCGTCTCCGCCTCCTCCGCGCTCAGATCCAGCTCCAGCTCCGCCGCCAGCTCGGTCAGCCCGCGCCGCCCCTCGACGAACTGCCGCCCCGAAATCCGCACCTGCACCGGTTCCCCGCCACGGCCCATCTCGCTGCGGATGTTGCCCACCACCAACTCCAGAATGTCCTCCAGCGTGATCAAGCCCGAGGTCGCGCCGTATTCGTCGATCAGCAGCATCAGGTGGTGCCCGCTGGTGCGCATCGCCTCCAGCACGCGCTGCACCGAGGCCCGCTCCGACTCGAACAGCGCCTCGCGCATCACCTCCCGCACCAGCCGGTCGCCGCGCCCCGCGCCCAGCTGCGCCAACACGTCCGAGCCGTGCAGATAGCCCGCGAAATGGTCGGCCGAACCGGCCGAGCCGGTCGAGACGGGCAGCCGCAGGAAGCCCGCCGCGCCGAAGCGCCGCGCCGCCTCCGACAGCGTCGCGTCCGCTTCGATGCTCACGATCTGCACCCGCGCCGTCATAATCCGCCGCACCTGCGTATCCGAAAGCCGCAGCGCGCCCAGCAGCACGCTCGTCTCGCTCGCCTCCAGCTCGCCGCTCTGCCGCCCCAGATCGATCGCCGTCTCCAGCTCGCCCAGACTCAGCGCCGGGCGCTCCTCGCCCGACTCGCCCACCACCCGCAGCCAGACATGCGTCAGCGCGTCCAGACCCGCCACCAGCGGGCGCGTCAGCCGCACCCACCAGCGCAGCGGCCAGGCGTAGAGCCGCACCATCGTCATGTTGTGGTGCAGCGCGACCGACTTGGGGCCGATCTCCCCGAAAATCACCAGCAGCACGGTGATCACCACCGTCGCCGCCAGCAGCGCCGAGCCGCCCGCCAGCAGCTCCGCGGCGATCGCCGTGCCCACCGCCGCCGCGCCCGTGTTGACCAGATTGTTGCCCAGCAGAATCGCCGCCAGCAGCCGGCGCGGCTCCTCCAGCAGCGCCGCCGCCCGCGACGCGCCGGGCAGACCGCGCCGCCGCGCGTGCTCCAGGCGCACCGCCTCGACCGACAGAAACGCCGTCTCCGCGCTCGAGAACACGCCCGAAAGCAGCAGCAGCACCGCCAGAACGACCGCGTAGACCTCCAACGCTCCATCCTCCCCGCTTCGTACGCTACCCTGCGCGTATGGCAACCAACGCCCAACCGATGACTCTGGCCGCCGCCGCCGACACGCTCGGCGTCGACGCAGCCGACCTCTTCGAGCAAATCCGCGCCGCCGCGCTGGAAGCGGAGCGCCCCACCGCGCGCGATTGAACGCTGCCCGAGCCCGCGCTCAGTGTGAGCGTGTTCATCGGCGGCAGGCTTGCGGTGGGAGAGCGCGACGCGCCCGGCTCCGACGACTGGCGCGTCACCCTGCGCTGACGCGCGGCTAGACGAGCGACACGCAGTGAGCGACCACCCGCCTGCCGGCAGCTACCGCGCCGTGATCTTCGACCTCGACGGCACGCTCGCCGACACCGAGCCGCTCGTGATCGGCTGCATGCTCGAAACGATCAACGCCGCCGGGCACCCCGTCGCGCGCGATCAACTGCTGCGCTACATCGGCCCGCCGCTGCCGGTCATGCTCAACCACATGCTCGGCCTCAGCCTCGAACAGGCCCAGCCGATCTACCTCGACTACCTCGATCGCTACCGCCGCGACTACATGCCGCGCACCAAACCGCTGCCCGGCGCAGAGCCCCTGCTCGACGCGCTGCGCGAAGCCGCCGTCCCGCTGGCGATCGTGACCAACAAACGCGAGGACGCGGGCCGCCAGACCATCGAGCTGCTCAACTGGAGCGACCGCTTCACCACCATCATCGGCGCGGACACCGCCGCCGCCCCCAAGCCCGACGCCGCCCCCATCCTGCTAGCGCTCCAACGGCTCGGCGCAGCCCCCCAGGACGCCGCCATCGTCGGCGACACCGAATCCGACATAGGCGCAGGCCGCAACGCCAACCTCGCCGCCACAATCGGCCTGGTAGGCGTCCGCGACGCCAATTACCTCCGCAACCACGGCGCCACCCACACCGCCAACAACCTCACCGAGGTCCAGCAACTACTGCTCGCCAGCGCCTAGCCCCCGCCCCCACCCCCCGCGCCCCCCACCTCCGCCACACCCGCGCGAGCAAGCTCCGCCACACCCGCGCGAGCAAGCTCCGCCACACCCGCGCCCCAAAGCTCCGTCATACCCGTGCCCCGCCACGGGTATCTCGCCGCGCCGAGCACCAAGCCCCGCGCCCGCCCCCGCGCCCCCAACCCACCCCCGCCACTTACCAAGACCTACCAAACCTGACCACGCCGAACCCCCCCCCGACCAGATACGAACCCCACCTCCAACCCCGCCAACTCCGCCATACCCGCGCGCCCCAAAGCTCCGCCACACCCGCGCCCCAACTCCGCCACACCCGCGCGCCCCAGCTCCGTCACACCCGCGCGCCCCAGCTCCGTCACACCCGCGCCCCAAAGCTCCGTCATACCCGTGCCCCGCCACGGGTATCCCGTCGCGCCGAGCACCAAGCCCCGCGCCCGCCACCGCGCCCCCAACCCACCCCCGCCACTTACCAAGACCTACCAAACCTGACCACGCCCCAACCCCCCGACCAGATACAAACCCCACATCCAACCCCGCCAACTCCGTCAACCCGCGCCCCAAAGCTCCGTCACACCCGCGCCCCAAAGCTCCGCCACACCCGCGCCCCAAAGCTCCGTCATACCCGTGCCCCAAAGCTCCGTCATACCCGTGCTCCGCCACGGGTATCCCGCCGCGCCGAGCACCAAGCCCCGCGCCCACCACGCCCCCCCAACCCACCCCCGCCACTTACCAAGACCTACCAAACCTGACCACGCCCCAACCCCCCGACCAGATACAAACCCCACATCCAACCCCGCCAACTCCGTCAACCCGCGCCCCAAAGCTCCGCCACACCCGCGCCCCAAAGCTCCGCCACACCCGCGCCCCAAAGCTCCGTCATACCCGCGCCCCAAAGCTCCGTCATACCCGTGCTCCGCCACGGGTATCCCGCCGCGCCGAGCACCAAGCCCCGCGCCCACCACCACATCCCCAACCCACCCCCGCCACTTACCAAGACCTACCAAACCTGACCACGCCCCAACCCCCCCGACCAGATACAAACCCCATCCCCACCCCCGCAACTGGAACAGATCCCCGAACACCTACCACGCCACTCCGCAACCCGGGACACACCCCCGAATTACCCAATCGCACGCCCGTTCCGCTACGCTCGCCAGATGCAGACACCCGCCGAGCGCCCTCGCCCACCAGCCCCAGCCCCAACCGGTTGTTCCTGCGCAGGAATGACGGGAAGGGGCGCAGGAACGGCGCGCAGGGCAGAGCGTAGACTTGGCCCGACTCTGGAGGCGTAGCTCGATGCCCGTCCGCGAAGACACGCTCAACGTCGAACTCGCCCGCCTGCTGCGCGAGCAGCACGACATGGAAGCCCGCGCCGAAGCGGGGGCCGGCGGCAAGTGGCTCGATCTCGACGTCAACGTCGATGGGCTGCATGTGGCGATCGAGGCCAAGCTCGACTTCAAAAAGCGCCCGCAGGCCCGCAACGCCGCCGACTCGCGCCTCAAGAATCTGCGCAATGTCGCGGTCGCGCTCTGTTACCCCAAAGGCGCGAGCGAAGCATCGCTGCCCGGCGACACCCTCACCTGGCAAATCTGCACCCGCCGCAGCGGCGCCGACGACTGGCAGACGGGCACCGTAGCGCAGCTGGCGGCGGCGGTGCGCGCCGCGCCCGCCAGCATCGAAGATGTGGACAAGGTCGCGCAAATTCTCTCCGACGGGCTCAATGCCGCCGTGCAGCGGCTCAAGACGCCCACCCGCGAAGCACTGGCGCGAACGGTCGATCTCCGCCCGGAGACGGCCGAGGAGAAGAAGAAGCTGCCGGCAGAGCAGCGCAGCGGCGGCTACTTCATCCCCGCCAAACGCGGCATGCTGGTGATCGCCACCGCAATCCTCTTCCACCACCGACTACAGGAGCATTTGCCTGACAGCCCGCCGGACAGTTACGGCGGCGACTGGCCGCCGCTCCAGCCCACCCAGTGCGCCGCCGAAGTCGAGGGCACGGTCGCCCGCTTCCGCGGGGCGTGGGAGGCGATCCTGGCGGTCGACTACCGGCCCGTGTTCACTACGGCGATCGCCGCGCTCAACGCCATCGAGTCGCATCCGGATCACGCGCAGGCCGTTTACGCGCTGGCCGCAACCGTCGCCGACGTCGCCGAGCGCATGACCGGGCTGCGCCAGGACCTGCTCGGCCGAATCTTCCACCGCGTGCTCGATACCGCGAAATACGACGGTTCATACTACACATCGGCCGCCGCCGCGACGCTGCTCGCCGGGCTGGCGATCCGTCAGGAGGATCACGACTGGTCGAGCGCCGACGCGATCGCCAAGCTGCGCATCTGCGATCCGGCCTGCGGCACCGGCACATTGCTTGTCGCGGCCGCCGCGCGGATCGAGGCGCTGCGGCGGGAGGCCGGCGGCGGAAAACTCGACGCCGACGACGAACAAGCGCTGGCGCTCTGCCTCGTCGAAGATGTGCTCTGGGGCTACGACATCAACCTCACCGCGACGCATATGGCCGCCACCGCGCTCGGCATGCTCTCGCCGACCACTCAATTCGAGCGACTGCGAATTTACCGAGGCTTGCTCGGAGTCTATGAAGGCGAGGCCTATGTCGGCTCGCTGGAAATGATCTCGCCGGAGCGCCGCATGCGCATCCTGCCCTGGCCCGCGCCGGTCGCCCAAGTGGACACCGACGAGTTTGAGGACCCGCCGCCGATGTCGCTCGTAATCATGAACCCGCCGTTCACTGCCGATCATCTTCGTCACAAGCAGCTCGGCAAAGCCGAAAAGGCCCTGATCAGTCGCCGCGAGCAAACGATTTTCAAGCAAGTCGGCGCCTCTGACGTAGTTGACCTCACCGGCAACAGCGCTGGCTTTGCCGTGCTCGGTGAGCATCTACTACACCCGCACCGCGGAACACTGGCTTTGGTCATGCCCGCCATGATCCCGACTGCGCCGTCGGGCGCTGGACTGAGGCGCTTTCTCGCTGCCCGGTTCCATGTCGAGACGGTAGTTTGCTCGCACGACCCTGAGCGCATCTTTTTCTCGGAGAACACGACGATCAGCGAAGTTCTCATCGTTTGTCGTCCGCGTCTTCGTGATGAAGAATCGCGGCCGACGCGAGTCATAAACCTCGCGCGTAATCCGACTACGGCCGCTGAAGCTGATGCCCTGCTGCGCGATCTGGAACGCGGGGCTCACCTTTCAGCGACAGTTCAGGACATCGAAACTGCGCGGATCCAAGATGGTGATTGGTACGCAACCAACTTCCTGTCTCCGTTCTCGTGTGACGCTTGGCACCAGTTGCGAGCGAGCGCTCTCGGTGACGGTGAATTGCCGCTCACGACCATGCGTAACATTGCCGATGTCGGACCAGACGGACGGCGCATCCGTGAGGCGTACACGAACTCTGCCTTGCCGACGAAATCCAACAGGAGAGCGCTGTGGAATCACAAGACGGATGACATCCTGTCGATGCACTCACGGACTGACCGACACATCGAGCCGAAGCCTGATTTCGTCGATCGGGCCGAGCGGTACTGGGAACAACGTGGGCGGCTATTGCTCGCTCTGCGGCTACGCTTGCACCTCTCTCACGTTCCGGCAACGATTGTCGAACAGCGGGCAGTGGGATCACGATGGACACCGTGTCGTCCCCATGACGGCTCAAAGAAGACGGAAGCCGCCCTTTGCGCGTGGCTGAATTCTTCAATCGGCCTGCTCGCATTTCTGGGCGGCCGCGACAATCGCGCGCTTCCGTACCCGCAGTTTTCCCTCGATACGCTCCGCTCAATCCCCGTGCCCAACTTCCCCGAACTCGGAGACGACATCCGCGACGCCCTCGCCGCAGCCTACGAGCAACTCAAGAACGAAGTCCTACTCCCCTTCCCCCGGATGGACGAGGACCCCATCCGCAAACAACTCGACGCCGCAGTAACCGAAGCGCTCAACCTCGACCCCGAATGGGTCGCCCAAATCCGCCGCGCCCTCGCCGAGGAACCGTCAGTCACCAACAGGCGCTACAGCTCCTCCAGCTAGCGCCGCCCGCCCCGCTTCGTCATACCCGCGCCCCACTCTCGTCATACCCGCGTCTCCTCCGTTACCCCCGCGCAAAAGAGATCCGTCATACCCGCGCTTGCCGCGGGTATCTCGCCGAGTGCAGCACCCAAGCCTGTTCCTGCCTCCTTCCGTCATTCTCGCGCCCCTGCTCCGTCATACCCGCGTCTCCTCCGTTACCCCCGCGCAAAAGAGATCCGTCATACCCGCGCTTGCCAACTCCGTCATACCCGCGCTTGCCGCGGGTATCTCGCCGAGTGCAGCACCCAAGCCTGTTCCCGCCTCCTTCCGTCATTCTCGCGCCCCTGCTCCGTCATACCCGCGTCTCCTCCGTTACCCCCGCGCAAAAGAGATCCGTCATACCCGCGCTCGCCGCAGGTATCTCGCCGTGACCAGCACCGAACCCCGCACGGCCGCCTCCTCCACTCCTGCGCAGGCAGGAATGGCACAAGTGTGGACAGTCCCGAGCCCTACCGGTTGAAGACCGGCTCCCGCTTCTCCAGGAACGCCGTCACCGCCTCGCGGTGCGACGGCAGGCGGCGGCACTCCCGATCCCGCGCCCCCTCACGCTCCATCACCCGGCCCAAATCCGCCTCCGTCGTGTTCTCCGCCAGCAGACCCTTGATCACTCGCACCACCGCCGTCGGATTGTTGGCGATCTCCTCCGCCTTGGCCAGCGCCGTCTCGAACAGCTCGTCCTTGGGCGTCACCGCGCTGACCAGACCGATCCGATACGCCTCCTCGGCCGGCACCATCCGACCCGTCAGGCACATCTCGCTGGCCGCGCCCAGACCCGCCAGCTGCGCCAGTAGCCGCGTCGAGCCCAACTCCGGCACCAGACCGACCCGCACGAAGCGAATCGACAGCCGCGCGTCGTCCGCCGCGAAGCGCGCATCGCAGGGCAGCACCATCGTCAGCCCCACGCCCACCGCGTAGCCCTGAATCGCCGCCACGACCGGCTTCGAGCGGCGAATCAGATCCGTCCAGTTCTCCCGCCGACCCGCCGCCGGCGCGTCCGGCGTCACGCCCGTCCCCTGCGCGTCGGGGTCGGTCTCGAGCCGGTTGTTGAAGCCCTGCAGGTCGGCGCCCGCGCAGAACGCCCGCCCCTCGCCCGCCAGCAGAATCGCGCCGATCGCGTCGTCCGCGTTCCACGCCTCGATCTGCTCCGCCAGCTCCGTCGCCATCTGATCCGTCCAGGCATTCAGCTTTTCCGGACGGTTCAGCCGCAGCACCCCCACGCGCCCGCGAACCTCGGTCAGAATCTGCTCGTACGCCATCGAATCGCCCTTTCGCTGCCAGCGCTCGCCGTGAAATCGCGCCGTCGGCAGTCTACCGCGCGTGACACAATGTCGGGCGCAGCCAAGCACACGGGCGCGGGATCGGGGATGATGCGCCTACATGTCCCGCTCTCCCGACCAACCCACCGACAGCCACCGCCTCTGGCGGCGCAACCTGCGCCTCTATCCCTACTTCTACTTCTTCCACGACCTGCAATTCTGGCTCGCCATCTGGATCATCTTCGCCACCGAGGATGTCGGGCTGAGCTACTCCGAGGTCGGCTTCATCGCGCCCGCCTTCTACATCATCACCTCGTTCGGGCAGCCGCCCGCGGGGGCGCTCGCCGACCGCTTCGGCCGCGTGCGCATGATCCGCATCTCGCTGGTGCTCTTCATCGCCTTCCTGATCTGGCTCGCCTTCTCCGGCAGCGTCTGGCAGGCGGCCGTCGCCTGGTCGCTCTGGGGCGCCTCGATCGTGCTGATCACGGGCGCCGACAGCGCCTTCCTGCACGACTCGCTGCAAGCGCTCGGCCGCGCCCGCGAATTCGAGCGCCAGGCCGGCCGGGCCTTCGCCATGCGCTCGCTGGCGATGGTCCTGGCGACCTTCCTCGGCGGCGCGATCGCCGGCGAGATCGGCTCGCAAGAGACGGTGCTGGCCGGGGTGATCGGCAGCGCGATCGCGCTGCTGATCGCCCTGCGCTTCCGCGAGCCGCCCCGCGCGCAGGCGATTCGCCCCACCCAGGATGCTCACGCCGCCGCGGATGACACGCCCACCCCCCAGCTCGGCTACCTCCAGCTGATGCGCCAGACCCTGCGGCTCTGCCGCCGCACGCCCTCGCTGCGCTACGCCTTAATCTTCACCGCGCTGCTGCTCGCCTCGATGGTGCCCGAGTTCTATGTGCTGCAACCGTTCCTGCGCGAGCAGGGGATCGAGGTCGGCTGGCTCTTCTCCGCCCTGCAAACCCCCGCGCGAATCGCCACCGTGCTCGCCGCCTTCAGCGCCTTCTGGCTCGCCTCGCGCTTCGGCGTGCTGCGTTCGCTCGTCGCCATGCCCGTGCTGGTGATCGTCGCCTACGCCAGCATCGCCGCGCTCAACCACCTCGCCGCGCTCTCGCTCTTCCTGATCATCGGCTTCGCCCGCGGCGCGCTGATGCCGTTGATGGAGGGCTACCTCAATCGCCGCACGCCCTCGCACCTCCGCGCCACGATGCTCTCGCTCAACCACATGGGCTGGGCGCTCTTCATGCTCGTCTTTCTGCCCACGATGGGCCGCGTGCTCGACACCACCCCGCTGCCGACCGTCTTCGCCGGCATCGCCCTGATCTTCGGCGTGCTGCTCGCGATCGCCGCCTTCCTCTGGATTCGCGCCGACCGCGCCGACGCCCGACGCCTGCGCACCGAAGCCCCCAGCCGCGACGCCGTCGCCAAGCCCCAACACGGCCCACAGGAACACGGCCCGCAGGAACTCCCGGCCGCCGCCACTCGCATTCAGATCAGCTAGCTCACGCAGGAACGGAGCGCATCAATGCCCGACCGACTCAAAGACAAAGTCGCGATCATCACCGGCGCGGGCTCGCGCGCCGAGGGAATCGGCAACGGACGCGCCGCCGCGATCCTCTTCGCCCGCGAGGGCGCGAAACTGCTGCTCGTCGACCGCGACGAGCAGGCCGCGCAAGCCACGCTCGAGCTGATCCGCGCCGAGGGCAACGACGCCGCCATCCACACCGCCGACGTAACCAGCAGCGAAGACTGCCGCGCGATGGTGCGCGCCGCGCTCGACCGCTGGGGCCGGCTCGACATCCTGCACAACAACGTCGGCATCGGCGGGCGCGGCACCGTCGAAGAGATCACGGAGGAAGACTGGGAGCGCGTGCAGCGCGTCAACGTGACCAGCATGATGCTCACCGCCAAGCATGCCGTGCCCGCCATGCGCGCCTCCGGCGGCGGTGCGATCATCAACGTCTCTTCAATCGCCGCCCTGCGCCCGCGCGGCCTGACCGCCTACAGCGTGAGCAAGGGCGCGGTCGCCACGCTCACCCAGGCCCTCGCCGTCGACCACGGCGCCGACGGCATCCGCGCCAACTGCATCATGCCCGGCCCCGTCTACACCCCGATGGTCTACGCCGCCGGCATGAGCGACGAGCTGCGCGACCGCCGCCGCGAAGCGTCGCTGCTAAAAATCGAAGGCGAAGGCTGGGACATCGGCTGGGCCGCAGTCTTCCTGGCCTCCGACGAAGCCCGCTACATCACCGGCGTAATCCTCCCCGTAGACGGCGGCATCACCATCCGCGGCCCCGCCCGCTAGCCCCCACCCACACTCCCCACCCCCACGCCAGCAAGCCCACCACCCCCACGCCAGCAAGCCCACCACCCCCACGCAAGCAAGCCCCGCCACACCCACGCAAGCAAGACTCACCACACCCGCTCCCCAAAGCTCCGTCATACCCGCGCAAAAAGAGATCCGTCATACCCGCGCTTGCCGCGGGTATCTCGCCGCGCAGAGCACCAAGCCCCGTACCCGCCACCGCCCCCAACCCACCCGCGCCCCAAAGCTCCGTCACCCCCGCGCCCCAAAGCTCCGTCATACCCGCGCAAAAAGAGCTCCGTCATACCCGCGCTTGCCGCGGGTATCTCGCCGCGCTGAGCACCAAGCCCCGTTCCCGCCACCGCCCCCGTCCCACCCGCGCCCCAACTCCGTCACCCCCGCGCCCCACAGCTCC
This sequence comes from Dehalococcoidia bacterium, assembly GCA_965203165.1. Lineage (GTDB taxonomy): Bacteria > Chloroflexota > Dehalococcoidia > Bin125 > Bin125 > CATQGW01. The sequence goes on along the minus strand of OZ241849.1, from coordinate 1,258,121 downwards.
GTCACACCCCCACCCCAAAGCTCCGTCACACCCGCGCCCCACAGCTCCGTCATACCCGCGCTTGCCGCGGGTATCTCGCCGCGCAGAGCACCAAGCCCCGTACCCGCCACCGCCCCCAACCCACCCGCGCCCCAAAACTCCGTCACCCCCGCGCCCCAAAACTCCGTCACCCCCGCGCCCCAAAGCTCCGTCACCCCCGCGCCCCAAAGCTCCGTCATACCCGCGCAAAAAGAGATCCGTCATACCCGCGCTTGCCGCGGGTATCTCGCCGCGCCGAGCACCAAGCCCCGTTCCCGCCACCGCCCCCGTCACACCTGCGCCCCAACTCCGTCGCACCCGCTCCCCAAAGCTCCGTCCCACCCCCGCCCCAAAACTCCGTCCCACCCGCGCAAAAAGAGATCCGTCATACCCGCGCTTGCCGCGGGTATCTCGCCGCGCTGAGCACCAAGCCCCGCTCCCGCCACTTACCAAGACCTACCAAAACCTACCAAACCTGACCACACCCCAACCCCCCCGACTAGATAGAGACCCCGCCCCCAACCGCGCCACAGCAAAGATCCCCGAACAGCCCCCAACCCCTCCACCCACCCGCTCCGCAACCCGGAACACACCCCAAAAATTACCCACCCGCACACCCGTTCCGCTACACTCGCACCATGACCACGATCACCGAGCAGCAGCGCGAACTCCTCCGCGGCGCCTACATCCAAGGCGTGCTCAACAACTACGAGCGCCTCGCCAACTCCCCCTCCGAACGCATCCGCTTCAAAGCCCTCCGCCGGCTCGCCCAGATCGTCGGCATCGTCCACATCCTGCCCCAGCTCTACGACCTCGCCCGCGAAGCCCAATCCGACCGGATCGCCCTGCAAGCCAACGACCTGATCGCCGACCACCTCGGCATCGGCGCCGACGCCTCCGCCGACGACCGCCCCGAACCGCTCAAGTTCACTCTCACCGAAGAACTGACAACCGAGCAGACCACCCCCGACAGCCCGGAGCTCAGCCGCCAACCCCACGCCTCCCCCCAGTTCACCCCGGACCCCCTCCCCGACCCGCCCCAACCGCAACCACCCAAGGAACCGCCCAAACCAGCCGAAGCCTGGCGCGAACACCGGCGGCAGCGCACCAAAAGGCCCAGCGACCAGAAGACCGACGCAGCCTGAACAGGCTTCAAAGCTCCGCCACCCCCGCGCCCCAAAGCTCCGTCACCCCCGCACCCACAGCTCCGTCACCCCCGCGCCCACAGCTCCGTCACCCCCGCGCCCACAGCTCCGTCACCCCCGCGCCCACAGCTCCGTCATACCCGCGCTTGCCGCGGGTATCTCGCCGCGCCGAGCACCAAGCCCCCAACCCACCCCCACCACTTACCAAGACCTACCAGCACCTACCAAACCCGACCACGCCCCAACCAGCTGAACACCCCTGGACCAGACTGAACAAACCCGAACAATTTCTGAACACCCCACACCCACTCACCACCCCCGACCAGATAGGACCCCACCCCCACCCCACCCGCCACACCAAAATTCAGCTGTTCAGCTGAACACCCCAATCACCCACGCCCGGCAACGACGCCAGACAGGCCGGCGCGAAACCCCTACCGCGGTTCGGCGACCAGCGGTTGCTCGGCGCGGTGGTCGGCGATGCGCAGGCTGATGCGGCCTTCGATGGCCGCGATGATCGACTCGCCGGCGAACTCCCGGCGCCAGCCGCGCAGCAGACGCGGGGCGGCGCCCGGCGGGTGCGGCTCTCCCTCGCCGCGCAGCTCTCGCGCCCAGGAGACGATCGCGCGCACATCGGCCGAGGCGGCGACCAGCTTCGTGTCGATCGACCGCTCGGCGCAGAGCGCGTCGAGCAGCGCGTCCACAAACGCGGTCAGCGTGCGCGGCGGGGTCGGCGGTTCGAGGATGCGTTCCGGCAGGCGGTCCTTGGGCAATTCCGCCGCCCTCTGCACGGCCGCCAGCATTGACGGGCGGTGGCGGGTCGGCACGATTTCGACGCCGCGCACGCGGCGCAAGTCTGCCAGTGTGTCGGGCAGCGTTTGGGCGACGGCGATGAGCACATCGTCGCGCGCGATGCGCTTCAGCGGCCGATTGGCCGCCTGCGCCGCGTCCCTGCGCCAGGCGTGCAGCTCGCGCAACGCGGCGAGGCCGCGCCGATTGAGCCCGCGCGAGCCGGGGAGCTTGCGCCAGGCGGGCGTCTCCGCGGGGGCGGCGGCGTCGAGCGAGGCGATGCGCAGCTGCGTTTCCTCGCGCAGCCAGCGGGCGCGCTCGTCGCCGGCCAACCTCTCGCTCAGCCTCTCGTGCAGCGGCAGCAGCCAGCGCACATCGTCGGCGGCGTAGCGCAGCTGCGAGGCGCTCAGCGGGCGGCGCGTCCAGTCGGTGCGCGACCGCGAGGCCACGGCCTGCACGGCCAACTCCTCGTTCAGCAGCGCGCCGTAGGAGATCGGGAAGCGGTAGCCGCAAAACGCCGCGGCGAGCTGCACATCGAACAGGTTCTGCGGCGCGCTGCCGGTCCGCTCGTAGCAGAAGCGCGATTCCTGGTCGTGCGCGTGAACCACCGTCGTGATCGAGGGATCGGCGACCGCGTCCCAGATCGGCTGGTCGGGCCGGCCGTCGACGAGCGGATCGATCAGCGCGATCCAATCCGGCGTGGCCACCTGCACCAGCGCCAGCTGGGGGCTGTAGGAGCCTTCGGAGATGAACTCGGTGTCGAGCGCGAAGCTGCCGTGGCGGCGGATCGACTCGCTCAGCTCGGCGATCTGCGCCGGGTCGGTCAGCGGTTGGGGCTCAGGCTCCGTCATTGCAATGCGCTCAGCCTACCCCATGTGTGATAGCGTCGCAGAAAGCGACGGAGGGTATCCCCGTGAAGGTACGAGCATCGGTGAAGAAGCGCTCGCGCGACGACCAGATTGTGCGCCGCAAGGGGCGGGTCTACATCATCAACAAGCGCAATCCGCGCAACAAGCAGCGGCAGGGCTAGCGGACCGGCTGGCTCGGCAGGGCGGTTGAGAGCGGCGGCCGATGCTGCGGGCGGCGCTAATTCGGCTGTCGCGCGAAGATGGCCTGGGGCGCGCCGTGGAGCGCTCGGCGCCCGGCCGGGCGCTGGCGGCGCGCTTTGTCGCGGGCGTGGCAATTGCCGACGCGGTGGAGGCGGGCGGGCAGTTGAACGCGGCGGGCTGCGGCGCGGTCTTGACGCTGCTGGGCGAGGAAGTGTCGGAGCTGGGAGAGGCCGAGACGGCGGCGCTCGAATACCTCGAGCTGATCGGCGCGCTGGCGGACGCGGGCGGCGACATGCGCATCGCGGTCAAGCCCAGCCTGCTGGGACTGCCGATCTCATTCGACGCGGCGCTTGAGCACCTGACGGCGCTGGTCGACGCTGCGGCGTCGGCGGGGCTGTGGCTCGAGATCGACATGGAGAGCGCGGCGTCGGTCGACGACACGCTGGCGCTCTACCGGCGTGCGTCGGAGCGCTCGGAGCGCACGGCGGTGGCGCTGCAGGCGTACCTGCGGCGCACGCCGGAGGACATCGCGGGGCTGGTCGAGCAGGGGATCGCGCGGGTGCGGCTGGTCAAGGGGGCGTATTCGGAGCCGCGCGAAATCGCCTGGCCGGACGCGCGACAGGTGCGCCGCGCCTACCGCGGGGCGCTGGAGCAGCTGACCTCGACGCCGGCGCTGGAGTCGGGCGGCTGGGTCGGCGTGGCGACGCACGACGCGCGGCTGCATCGGTCGGCGCGGCGCTTGATGCGGGAGCGCGAGGTTGCGGAGACAGCGTGGGAGTTCCAGATGCTCTACGGGGTGCGCCCGCGGCTGCGCGAGGAGCTGGCGGCGCAGGGCGAGCGGGTGCGCATTTCCGCGCCCTACGGCGAGCGCTGGTACCCGTATTTCATGCGCCGAATCGCGGAGCGCCCCGCAAACGCGCTGTTCGCGCTGCGCGCGGTGCTCGGGGTGTGAGGCGCGCGAGGGCTGGATCGCACTTCCCGTGCCCCAAAAACTCCATCATGCCCTGAGATCCGTCATATCCGCGTGAAAAAGATTCGTCATACCCGCGCTTGCCGCGGGTATCTCGCCGTGACGAGCACGGAGCCCCGCACGGCTTCCTCCATCGTTCCTGCGCCCCCACCGTCATTCCTGCGCAGGCAGGAACCCACGCGGTACGCGCGGCTCAGTCCTGGCGCTGGACGTTCGGCGGCGGCGCCGAAGCGGCTTTGGTGGGCCGTCGCAACATTGCGGCGCGTACAGGCGTTGAAGATCGCCCGGATTCCTGCCTGCGCAGGAATGACGATGGGGGCAGGACCGGGCTTGGGTGCAGAACTCGGCGAGATACCCGCGGCGAGCGCGGGTATGACGAGAGAGGGCGCGGATATGGCGATTTACTTCTGCGGGGGGTGAGAGGAGAGGAAAGTGTAAACACTCCCTAAAGCTGATTGAGCCTACGCAGCCAGCGCTTGTTCAAAAGCGATCGCGGCCTCGACTTGCTCTTTGGTCAGGCCGAATCGATCTGCGAGCTCGTCGGCAGTGCTGCCCCACTCGTGCAGAATGCGCAGCATCTCCGTCTCGATGCGGCGGCCGCGGATGACCGGGTCGCCTTCCTGGATGTGCGGATCCATGTTCACGTGCTCGCCGAACTCGCAGAGCCGCCCGAGCGGCCCCTGTCGGCGCAGCGCGCAGATCACGTCGAGCGCCAGCGCCGCGCCGCTGTCGGCAGCGCGCCGCCCGATCGGGTCGGCCTCGCAGATGCAGCGGTCGGCCGCGCGCCGTTTCTCGACGACCGCGTAGCTGCGGCCGTCGTCGCACGGGACGATCACGCTGTCCTGGAACTCGGACAGGGCGAGCTTCCACCAGTCTTCGACGGTCGCGTCGAGCGCGGCGATGCTCTCGGCCAGTTGGCGATTGGGAACGCCGCGTTCCAGCAGCGCGCAGAGCGCGCGGGCTTTCTGGTAGTCGACCCAGGAGTAGCGCCGGGGCCTGCCGCGCCGCCCGCCGGCGCTCGAAGATTCGAGCAGCCCGCGGCGGCTCCAACCGGCCAGCTGGTTGGGCGATGTCCCGACCAGGGCGGCGACGAGCTTGCCGCGCAGCGCGCGGTAGTGGAAGACATCAGGCTGCAAGGCGGCAAGGGTGGTCATGCGAACCTCCGCGTCTCAATCCTACCCGCCGGCGCAGCGGCGGTGCTCAGCACCTGCCGGCAAGGCGAGCAGATGCGGATTTCGGCGCCCGACGGGAAGCGCTGGCATCCGTGTTTCGTGCGTCGGATCGCGGCACGCCCGGCGAACGCGCTGTTTGGAGCGAGAGGCGGACTGCTTCTAGGTTGGGATACCTGCTCGTTGGGCAGCCTCAAGTGAGAGGTACCGCCAGCTCTGGGGCGCTTTCAGGCCGTCTTCAACTTCCGAGAGGGCTAGCGGCTTCTCCAAGCGCTGTGGCGTGGCGACGTGAATTGCCGTGGCGCGGGGATGTCCTCGGAAGTAGGCGCGGTAAACGCTTCGAGAGATGCCGGCACGGCTCTTGTGCGCTTCCCAGATGCTGGTGGGACTGCCCTCTTCAACAGACCCTGTCTTGGCCCAGCCGAGTATTTTCTGCACCGGCGAGGTGGCGTAGATCAGAATGTGCGAAATGTCGTTTGCGAACCGCGAGCGCCGCAGTTCTACCGTCTTGGTTCCGTTCAGCAAGGCCTCGGCGTATTCGGGGTGGATCGACATCAGGGCGACGCGGCGAGCTGAGCGCTGAGCCATCGGATTGCCTCCTCGTTGCGAACTTGGGTGATGGACTGGGGAGCGTCGGTCAGGACCCTAGCCGCGATGAGGCTGCGCAGCGGCCACGGGGCCTCCAGCAGCCGGTCCTGGCGGAAGAGGATAGTCAGCACCGGCTGTTGCGCCAACTCCTCGATTTCGCGGAAGCTGTAGACGGTTCGCTGCCCTGCGAACTTGGCGATCTCGGCCGGATCAGAGTTTCGCAGGGCGTCTTCGACAACGCCGATTGCAGTGACGGCTTGCTGGTCGTCAGATCGGTAGAAGAGGATGACCGCGCCACGCGGCAGAGGGTGGATGAAGCTGTGGCTGAGGTAGGCCTTGCGGATCGCGTTGCCATAGGGATCGTTCCCCTCGATCAGCTTGCGCTCATGCGGATCGTCGGGGAACAGTCGCCGGTGGTATCGGGGTTGAATCGGGATGACGTAGACCGGGCCGAGCGAGAGGTTGACTGCGGGCGGGCCGTAGCGTTGGTGGTACTCAAATGGGTCGGCGACTTGTTCCTGACCTGGGGTCAAGTCCTTGACGTAGATCAGCTCGCCCAAGTCCGTCTTCTCGCGATGCTGCTGGAACCCGAAGTCCTCGAGCATGGTGATGAGTGTCTCGTGGCGCTCGAACACGGTCAGCCAAACGTGATCGTATTTGTTCGCGTGCAGCTCGTTAAATGCAGCCTTCAGCAGAAGCTCGCCGTATCGGCGGCCGCGGTGTTCTTCCGCGACTTTGAAAGTTGAGATCTTCATCACCTTGCCGCCGAGCCCGAGTTCGTCGTCTCGCGGCTTCCAGATGCAGATGCCTGCGTAGCCGCTGCTCTCGGGCTCAATAACCCAAGCCTCGCGACCCTCCTGACTCGCCTTCTGAAACCACCTGTCGAAGGGGGAATAGTCCCGTCGGAGGCTCTCGAAGATCGGATCGTCAAGGCGCAGATTGTACAGGGTGCGCGTTTGCACCTGCGGGGGTGGGGTTTGCGGGTGATCGACCAGTGCGTTCAGGAACATGTGCGCGTCGGCAAGAGTCAGGATGCGCTCCGACGAAATTCCTAGGCGGTGGGCCTTGCGGTGCATCCGCTCGTCGTTGGTGATCAGGCAGTAAACAGCGTTGGCGTAGAGCGCGGCGAGGAGGTGGTGGTCAAACCAGTTGTTGCTCTGAGGACGCGCCACACCCAAGACGCGTTCAACTTCCGAGAGGTCCGGCGGGTCGGGGAGCGGCTCGTACTTGTCTAGGAGGGTCTGCCGGGCGGCGCGGCGCGACGGGTCGCGGTCGGAAGCGAGTTCCCGCTTCGTTTCCGGATGGACCAGCAGGTGAAAGCCGAGCTTGCTGGCTTGCCGGACGATGTCCGCGGCGATGTCGGTGCCCGGCTCGATGTCTGACGGACTGGTCGGCTCAATGGGGATGAGAAAGTTGGCGTCCACGAGGAAACGCAGCTTTTGGTCTCCGAGCATTTGGGCCCCGCTTTTCGATGACATCGCGCCGTAGCAGCGCTTGGCGACACCATAGAACATGCGCGCCGAATACGCTAGCAGCCGCACGGTCAACGCCGGACACGCGCTACCCTCGCATCGGAGGAGAGGCACTATGGCGGACGAGGTTGCCTGGCTGGTGTCGCTGCGGAGCATTGAGGCTTCGTATGGCGGGGGGACGCTGTTTGGGGCGCGGCTGGTAGAGCTTGCGCGCGGGCGGACGGTGTTCGAGATGCCGATCACGGGGGAGACGGCGGGCGGAGCGAACGGCGGCGTACACGGCGGGATTTTGGCGTCGCTGGCGGATATCGGGGTGGTCGCGGCGGTGCTCAGCACCTGCCGGCAAGGCGAGCAGATGCGGGGCACGGCGGAGCTCAACATTTCCTATCTGCGGCCGGCGATCGGCGAGTTGATTCGGGTCGAGTCCAACGTGATCAAGAAGGGCCGCAGTCTGGCGGTGGGCGATGTGGATCTGACCAACGAGCGAGGCTCGTTGATCGCCAAGGCGCGGGTGACATATGCGATCGGCGCGGCGGGCGGAGCGGGTCATGGCGGCTGATGCGGCGCTGGAGCAGCTGACCATCGCGGCGGCTTCGGCGGCGCTGGCGGAGTGCGGCGTCGCTTCGGAAGCGGCGGCGCTGGAGCGTTTGGACGGGGGCGTGTCCAATCTGACCTGGCGGGTCGAGCGGCGCGAGGGCCCGCCGGTGGTGCTGCGGGTGGAGCGCGAGCGGGGCATCTTCCAGCCCTACGACGTGCTGCGCGAGGGGCGGGTGCTGCGCGCGCTGGCGAATACGGCGGTGCCCGTGCCGGCGGTGCTGGGCGAAGCGTCGCGCTCGGCGGCGTTGGGCGCGGCCTGCATCGTGATGGAGTGGATCGACGCGCCGCATATGGGGCAGGTTGCGCCGTCGCCGCAGCTGTACGAGGCGTATCAGGCGGCAGTGGACGCGATACACGCGGTGGACTGGCGGGCGGCGGGGCTGGAGTTTCTGGGTCCGCCGGCGCCGGGCGCGGAGGCGGCGCTGCGCGATCTCGATGCGGTGGCGGCGCGGGCCGAGGCGTTCGGCTGCGCCGGCGATCCGTTTATCGTCGAGCTGGCGGCGGCGGCGCGGGGCGCGCTGCCGGACAGTCCGCCGCCGCGCCTCTGCCACGGCGATATTAACGTGTTCAACTATCTCGTCGGCAGTAACGGCGGCATCTGCGCGGTAGTCGATTGGGAGCAGGCGCAGCTGGGCGATCCGCTTTCGGACTGGGGCCTGATCTGCGCGCTGAGCGGTCTGAAAGGCTCGGATGACGCGCCCGAGGAGATGCCGCTGGCGCAGCCGTCGCTGGCCGCAGGCGGCCGCTCGGCGGCGGATCTGCGCTATTGGACGCTGCACCAGCTATACAAGCTGGCGGTAATTCATCGGATCTGGTCAGAGATCGGCGATATGCCGCCCTGGTACACATGGGGCGATGTGGAGCGCGTGGGAGGGGCGGCGGTGAGGCGGGTTGGGGGATAGGGCGCGTCCACGTTTTCGTCATTCCTGCGCCCCTTCGTCATTCCTGCGAGGCAGGAATGACGGGGGTTCCGCAAGCGCTCTACGCGATGTCGGTCGGCGCATCGTCCGTCGGCGGGGCCGAATCGGAAAAGTGGCTGCTCACATACGGCGGAATTTGGCTCGTAGGCAGCGCCGTCGCGCCTGGGCCTGTGCGGATGTAGAACTCTTCGGACTTACCGACATAGACCGGGAAACTGGACTTGTCGCAGCGGATTACGAGCACACGCTCGTTGCGGTATGAAGTGAATTCCGGATGGACGCTGCCCCAAACGTTCGCGCCGATCTGGTCGTTCACGATGTTGCGCAGGTATTTTCTCATCTCGTCCTCATCGAGAAAGCCATCGTTGTCGAGACCGAGGGGTTCGCCGTCGTCATCCACGCCGATGATCAGGGTACCTCTAGCGGTATTGAGGAAGGCAGCGATGTTCTTGAGCACTTCGTGCTCCATGCGCCTGTCAGGCTTGCCCTCGTTGTGTAGATTCGCGCGAAGTGTCGATTTAAACTCGACAGTCTTGGACTCGCCAGCAACGATGAGCGCGGTGAGTTCGTCGTTTGAATGAGATCTGCTCTTTCTCACGAGCTTGCGCTGGGCAGGAGACAGGCCTCTTTGCCCTAACGAGGCGTCGAGTGACAGATGCTCCAAAAGGAGTGACCGAAATGTCCGGGGGATTGGGCCACCCAGCTTGTTCTCGCTCAGATCTAACCGCCTGAGGTTGCCGAGCTGTCCCAACTCCGCCGGTATCGCGCCACCTAACTGGTTTTCGCTCAGGTCCAATACGATGAGGTCGCCGAGATTGCTCAGCTCGGGCGGTATCGCGCCACTTAGCCGGTTCTTGCTTAGGTCCAGATAAGTGAGGCCGCCGAGCTCGCCCAGCTCGGATAGGATCTCGCCACTTAGCCGGTTCTTGCTTAGGTCCAAATAAGTGAGGCCACCGAGCTTGCTCAGGTCGGGTGGGATCACGCCACTCAACTGGTTCCCGCTCAGGTCCAGCCTGCGTGCTCCCCACGGCATATAGTTGAACCTTAGTTTGCCCAGCTCGGGTGGGATCACGCCACTTAACTGGTTCCCGCTCAGGTCCAACCACCAGAGGTGGTCTAGCTCGCCCAGCTCGGGTGGGATCACGCCACTCAACTGGTTCCCGCTCAAGTCCAACCACTCAAGGCGGGCGAGCTGGCCCAACTCGGCTGGGATCGTGCCTGTTAAACGACAGCGAGCGAGGTTCAAGCGTCTTAGATCGGTGAGGTGGTAGACCCAGGCCGGAATCTCGCCGCCAAAGTCTCTGCCACTCAGATCCAGTCCCGGCACGCCCTCGCGCGTGATGCGGTCAAGCGCCCACTCGGGCACGGTACCCCTGCCACCATCGCCTCGCTGTCCTGCTGTGTCGTAGTCGCCCATGATGACCTTTCAGGACTGGGATGCAGGATAGCATGGGGGCACATCTCAGTCGTCAAGCGAGGATACAGCCGAGCAGGCGCAGGGCATGGTGGAGTTCTGTGAACACACTAAGCGATGCCCGCTGGGGCGTCCTCCCCAGGCAGAGCCGAATCGGAAAAGTGGCTGCTTACATAAGGTGGAATCTGGCTCTTGGGCAGCACTGTTGCGCCTGGATCTCTGCGAACGTAGAACTCTTCGGCCTTGCCGACGTAGACCGGAAAACTGGACTTGTCGCAGCGGATCACGAGCACGCGCTCGTTGCGGTACGAGGCGAATTCCGGGTGGACGCTGCCCCAAACATTCGCGCCGATCTGGCCGTTCACGATGTTGCGCAGGTGTTTCCCCATCCCGTCCTCATCGAGCATCTTGCTCTTATCGAGAAAGCCATCGTGGTCGAGACCGAGCGGTTCGCCGTCGTCGTCCACGCCGATGACGAGCGTGCCTCCGTCGGTATTGAGGAAGGCTGCGATGTTCTTGAGCACTTCGTGCTGCGTCTCTTTGTCCGGTTGTCCTGTATCCAGATTCACTTGGAGCGTCGCCTTGAATTCGACGGTCCTTGTCTTGCCAGCAGCGATGAGTGTGGTGATCTCGTCGTTTGAACGAGAGCTGCTCTTTGTCGCTAGCTTGCGCTGAGCGGGAGACAGTCCTCTTTGCCCCAACGAGGCGTCGAGCGACAGATGCTCCAAAAGGAGTGAGTGGAACGTCTGGGGGATTGGGCCACCCAGCTTGTTCATGCTCAGGTCCAACTGCCTGAGGTTGCCGAGCTTGCCCAACTCGGCTGGGATCGCGCCGCTCAACTCGTTCCCGCTCAGATCCAACTGCCCGAGGTTGCCGAGCTTGCCCAGTTCGGGCGGGATCGTGCCGCTCAACTCGTTCCCGCTCAGATCCAACTGCCCGAGGTTGCCGAGCTTGCCCAGTTCGGGCGGGATCGTGCCGCTCAACTCGTTCCCGCTCAGATCCAACTGCCCGAGGTTGCCGAGCTTGCCCAACTTGGCTGGGATCGCGCCGCTCAACTCGTTCCCGCTCAGATCCAACCAGCGGAGGTCGCCGAGCTTGCCCAGTTCGGGCGGGATCGTGCCGCTCAACTCGTTCCCACTCAGGTCCAACCCTTCAAGGCTGTCGAGCTTGCCCAACTCAGGTGGGATCGCCCCGCTCAACTCATTCCCGCTCAGGTCCAACCGCCTGATGTAGAGATCGCTCAACTCTGCCGGGATCGCATCGCTCAGCTGGTTTCCACTTAGGTCCAACGACTCAAGGCAAGCGAGCTGGCCCAACTCGCCCGGGATCGCGCCGGTCAACTCGTTCCCGCTCAGATCCAACGACACAAGACAGGCGATCGCGCCCAGCTCGGCTGGGATTGCGCCACTCAACTCGTTCCCACTCAAGTCCAACGAAGGGACATAGAAGAGCTTGCCCAGCTCGGCTGGGATTGCGCCGCTCAACTCATTCCCACTCAGATCCAACCACTCAAGGCCATCGAGCTGGCCCAACTCGGCTGGGATCGCGTCGCTCAACTCGTTCTCGCTCAGGTCCAACCGCCTGAGGTCATCGAGCTGGCCCAACTCAGCCGGTATCGCGCCGGTCAACTCGTTCGCGCTTAGGTTCAACCACCAGAGGCTGTCGAGCTGGCCCAACTCAGCCGGTATCGCGCCGGTCAACTCGTTCCAACTCAGGTTCAACCGCTTGAGGTCGCCGAGCTTACCTAGCTCAGGTGGGATCGTGCCGGTCAGCTGGCAGTGGGCGAGGTCCAATTCTCGCAGGTCGGTGAGCTGGCAAACCCACGCCGGAATCTTACCACCGAGGTCCGCGGCGCGCAGATTCAGCACGCCATCGTCCGTGATGCGATCGGACACCCAGGCGGGCACGGTGACCTCGCCGCCATCGCCTCGTTGCCCCGCCGCGTCACCGTCGCTCATGGTCGCCTCTCAGGTCTGGGGCGCAGGATAGCAGGGCGCACGGAGCGCGAGATGGGGCGGAAGTGGGTGCGGGGCTTGGCGATGGGCACGGCGAGATACCCGCGGCGAGCGCGGGTATGACGGAGCTCTTTCGCGCGGGGTGGCAGGAGTGTTGCGTGGGGGTGGCGGAGTTGTTTTGCGGGGGTGGGTTCGTAGGCGACGGGGGCGGGTCAGGCTTTGAGGAGGGCGTTGGTCAGGGCGACGGTGTAGTCGCCTTGTTGGAATTCGGGGGTTTGGATGACTCGTTGGAGGAAGGGGATATTGTGCTTGATGCCTTCGATGCGGGCGGCGTCTAGCGCTTGTTGGAGGCGTTGCAGGGCTTCTGGGCGGGTGGCGCCGTGGACGATTAGCTTGGCCATTAGCGGGTCGTAGTAGTGGGGTACATCGTCGCCGCCGGCCACGCCGGTATCGAGGCGCAGCCAATCCTCGTCGGGTACTTCCAGCAGATCGACCGAGCCGGGCGCGGGCAGCAGGGTTTCGGGGTCTTCGGCGTAGATGCGCGCTTCGATTGCGTGACCGTTTGGATCGTTGAGTTGGGCCGGGGCGGGCAGTTCTGAAAGAGGTTCGCCGGCGGCGATGCGCAGCTGCCATTCGACGAGGTCCTGGCCGGTAACCATTTCGGTAACGGGATGCTCGACCTGCAGGCGGGTATTCATCTCGAGGAAGAAGATTTCGCCCGAGGCGTCGAGCAGGCATTCGATGGTGCCGGCGTTGCGGTAACGGAGTTGGGCGATGGCTCGGCGGACCTGGTTGTAGAGCCGCTCGCGGCGGGCGTCGGTGAAAGCGGGGGCGGGCGCGGGGGCTTCTTCGATTACTTTCTGGTGGCGGCGCTGCACGGAGCACTCGCGGTCGCCGAGGATGATCACGCCGCCTTCGCCGTCGCCGAAGATCTGCAGCTCGATGTGGTGCGGCTCGACCAGCAGGCGTTCGAGGTAGACATCGCCGGAGCCGAAGGCGCGGTCGGCGGAGGAGCGGGCGCGGCGCAGCGAGCGGGCGAACTGCTGCGGGCGGCGCACTTCGGCCATGCCGATCCCGCCGCCGCCGAACGAGGCTTTGATCAGCAGCGGGTAGCCGACCATTTCGGCGGCCGCTTCGGCTTCGTCGTCGGCGACCGCGCCGTCGCTGCCGGGGATCACGGGCAGGCCGAGTTGGCGCATCGTGCGGCGCGCCTGATCCTTGTTGCCCATCAGCTCCATGTGTTCGGGCGCGGGGCCGATGAAGGTGATGCCGCGCGCCTCGCAGGCCTGGGCGAAGTGGGCGTTCTCGGAGAGCAGCCCGTAGCCGGGGTGGACGGCGTCGCAGCCGGCCGCGACGGCGGCGTCGAGCACGGCGTCGACGTTGATGTAGGACTCGGCGACGGGGGATGCGCCGATGTGGGTCGCGCCGTCGGCTTCGCGGACGTGCAGGGCGTCGGCGTCGGCCACGGAGTAGACGGCGTGGGACTCGATGCCGAGCCTGCGGCAGGTGCGCGAGACGCGCGCGGCGATTTCGCCGCGGTTGGCGATCAGGATGCGGGAGAACATGACGGGCTGCCGGATTTGGTCGGCTAGCCGCCGAGCGTGATCAGCAGGTCGCCTTCTTGCACCTGGTCGCCCTGCGCGATGTGGACCGTCTCGACGGAGCCGTCGCCGGGCGCCTCGACGGGGATTTCCATTTTCATCGATTCGAGGATGACCAGCTCGTCGCCCTCCTCGACCTGGTCGCCCTGCTCGACGAGCAACTCGAAGATGGTGCCGGCCATCGGCGACTTGACCTCTTCTGCCACGTGTCACGCCTCTCGGTTGGCGTCCGGCGGGTTGGGTCCGGACTGTGGGGCAGTATCGCGCGGCGCGGGCTTAGCCGCTTGCGCGCGGGACGCCGCCGTCTGTGCTTGGTGAGAGGGTAGGCTGTGGCGGGAGGCGGGAGCGATGCGCAAGGAACTGATGGAGATCCTGGTCTGCCCGGTGACGCACGAGCCGCTCGAGCTGGTGATCGAGCAGGAGGCGGAGGACGGCGAGGTGCTTCGCGGGCACCTCTACTCGAAGTCGCTCGATTTCCGCTACCCGATCGAGGACGGCATCCCCAACCTGCTGCCGCCGGAGATGCAGGACGGCGGCGCTCGGCGGGCGTAGCGTTGGTGACAGAAGCGCGGGGGCGCGCAGCGCGGATGCGCTGCTAGGCTCAGAGCACGACGGTTGGACTTTAATCCGGTCCCGAGAGGCCGGGAAGGACGCCGGATGATCGCTCGCCGCCGCGCTGCCCGCCGCCATGATCGTTTTGGGCATGACCCACGCTGCCGCTCCGCTGTTGCGCGGGGTGCGCGGTGAGCTCGCCGACGGCGCGCGGCTTCGGGGCGCAGGACGGCGCGCAAGGGGAGTTGCGGGGCGTCGCGGCCGGAGCGGTGCTGGATGAGGCGGGGATGCGGCGGGCGCTGACGCGGATCGCGCACGAGATCGTTGAGCGCCATCCACCGCCGGAGCCGCTGGTGCTGATGGGGATGCAGACGCGCGGGGTGCCGCTGGCGGAGCGGCTGGCGGTCTCGATTGAAGCGATCGACGGGCGGCGAATTCCGGCGGGGGCGATCGACAACAGCCTCTACCGCGACGATCTGGCGCGGCGCAGCACGGCGCGAATTTTGCCCAGCCGCATTCCCGGCGACATCGACGGCTCGGTGATCGTGCTGGTGGACGATGTGCTCTTCACGGGGCGCTCGATTCGGGCGGCGCTGGATGCGCTGATCGACTACGGCCGCCCGGCGGCGATCGAGCTGGCGGTGCTGGTCGACCGCGGGCATCGCGAGCTGCCGATTCGGGCCGACTACGTGGGCAAGAACTTGCCGACGCGGCGGGGCGACGATGTGCGGGTGCGGCTGAGCGAGGTGGACGGCGTGGATGAGGCGTCGCTGCATCCCGCGCCGCTCGAGCTGTCCGGCGAGATGTCGAGCGAGCTGGCGGGCGAAGGAGGGCGCTGAGCATGGTGGCAGAGCAGCTTGCCGAGCGTCCGCTTGCGGCGGTGCACGAGGGGCCGCCGCCGGTGGCCGCCGATCCGCAGTCGTGGCGGCATCGCCATCTGCTCGATGTGGACGCCCTGGAGCGCAGCGAGATCGAGCGGGTGCTGGAGACGGCCGACGCGATGCGGGAAGTCCTGGAGCGTCCCGTGGCGCGCACGCCGGCCCTGCGCGGGGTGACGGTCTGCAACCTCTTCTACGAGGCGAGCACGCGCACGCGGGCCTCGTTCGAGTTGGCCGGCAAGGTGCTGGGCGCGGACGTGATCAACGTCAGCGCGGGCGGTTCGAGCGTCGAGAAGGGCGAGTCGCTGGTCGACACGGTGAAGACGATTGCGGCGGTGGGGGCGGACGTGGTGATCGTTCGCCATCCGTCGTCGGGCGCGCCGTATCTGGTGGCGCAGACGATCAACTCGCATGTGATCAACGCGGGCGACGGGCAGCACGCGCATCCGACGCAGGCGCTGCTCGACGCCTACATTTTGCACGCGGCGTTCGGGCGGCTGGACGGGCGGCGGGTGGTGATTGTGGGCGATGTGCTGCACTCGCGGGTGGCGCGCTCGAATCTGTGGGCGCTGACGCGGCTGGGCGCGGAGGTGACGCTGGTCGCGCCGCGCCCGCTGCTGCCCGCCTGGCTGGCGCGCGGCGGCGAGGAGCGGGAGCATCCGCTGGCGCTGCCGCAGGTTTCCTGCGACTCGGACCTGGATCGGGCGATTGCGGGCGCGGACGCGGTGATGGCGCTGCGCATCCAGCGCGAGCGCATGCGCGGCGCGCTGCTGCCCTCGGAGGCGGAATACGCGCGGCGCTATCAGCTGACCGCGGAGCGGGTCGCGTCGGCCGCGCCCCACGCGCTGGTGATGCACCCGGGGCCGATGAACGAGGGAGTGGAGATCACCTCGGAAGTGGCGCACGGCGCGCAGAGTCGGATCGAAGCGCAGGTCTCGGCGGGGCTGGCGATTCGGATGGCGGTGCTATTTCTGCTGGTGCGGGGGGCGTCGTGAGCGAGTTGGGCGGGGACGCGCTGGTGCGCGGCGGGCGCGTGATCGATCCCTCGGCGGGGCTCGACGCGGCGCTGGACCTGCGCATCCGCGCGGGGCGGATCGTGGAACTAGGCGCGGCGCTCGCCGCCGGCGCGGGCGAAACCGAGCTCGACGCGGCGGGGCTGGTGGTCGCACCGGGCTTCGTGGATTTGCACACGCATCTGCGCGCGCCGGGCGAGGAACACAAGGAGACGATCGCCAGCGGCACGGCGGCGGCGGCGCGGGGCGGCTTCACGACGCTCTGCGCGATGCCCAATACGCAGCCGGCGATCGACACCGCGCCGATGGTGGCGAGCGTGATCGATGGGGCGCGCGGCGCAGACGCGCGGGTGCTGCCGATCGGCGCGGTCACCGTCGGGCGGCAGGGGCGCGAGCTGGCCGAGCTGGCGGCGCTGCGCGAGGCCGGCGCGGTCGCGGTCAGCGACGACGGCGACGCGGTGGCCGACGCGGGCGTCGCGCGGCGCGCGTTTGAGTATCTGGCGGACCTCGACATCCCGCTGGCGGAGCACTGCGAGGATCCGCTGCTCTCCGCCGGCGGGGTGATGCACGACGGGGTGGTCTCGGCGCGGCTGGGCCTGCGCGGGCAGCCGGCGCTGGCCGAGCTGAGCATCGTGGAGCGCGACATCGCGCTGGCCGAGGCCTCGGGCGCGGCGCTGCACTGCTGCCACCTCTCGACCGCGGCGGCGCTGGAGGCGGTCGATCGGGCGCGCGGGCGCGGGCTGCGAGTGACCGCGGAGGTGACGCCGCACCACCTTTGGCTGGATCACGCGACGGTGGCGGGCTGCGGGGAAGAGTTGCGCTACGACACCGCCGCGAAGGTCAATCCGCCGCTGCGCACGCGGGCCGATGTGGACGCCTGCATTGCGGCGCTGGCGGCCGGCGTGGTGGACGCGGTGGCGACGGATCACGCGCCGCATGCGTCGCCCGACAAGCACTGCGAGTTCGACGCGGCGGCGTTCGGCATTTCGGGGCTGGAGAGCGCCTGGAGCGTGGTGGGTTCGTTGGTCGCGGCGGGGCGGCTGACGCTGGAGCAGGCGATCGCGCGGCTGACGATCGGCCCGGCGCGGGCCTGGAATCTGGACCGCCGCGTCACGCCGGGCGGGGAGGAGCTGCGCGGTCTGGGCACGCTCCAGCCGGGCGCGCCGGGCGATGTCGCGCTGCTCGCGCCCGATCGGGAGACCGTGGTCGAGCCGTCGCGCTGGGCTTCGCGGGGCAAGAACACGCCGCTGGCGGGGAAGCAGCTGACGGGCGTGGTGATGGCGACGCTGCTGCGCGGGCGGCTCGTCTGGGACGGGCGGGCTCTATGAGCAGCCTGAGCAGCATGAGCGGCGCGGGCGGGCAGGCAGAGGCGGCGCTGGTGCTGGCCGACGGCTCGATCTTCCGCGGCCAGGCGCTGGGCGCGGTCGGCGATACGTGGGGCGAGGTCGTCTTCAACACATCGATGACGGGCTACCAGGAGATGCTGACGGATCCGTCTTACGCGGGCCAAATTCTGGTGCTGACCTATCCGCTGATTGGCAACTACGGAATCGACCCGCCGATCGACGAGAGCGCGCAGGTGCAGGTGCGTGGGCTGGTGGTGCGCAGCGAGTGCGAGTCGCCCAGCCACCCGCGCTATCTGCTGCGCGGCGCGATGCGGCTGGACGACTACCTGCGGGCGGCGGGCATTCCCGGCGTGGCGGGAGTGGATACGCGGGCGATCACGCGGCGGATTCGCCACGAAGGCGTGATGCCGGGGCTGATCGTCCCCGCGGCGCAGGCGGAAGAGGCGGCGCGGCGGATCGCCGAGCTGCCGTCCTACGACAGCATCGATTTCATCGATGTGGGCGCGGAAGCGGCTTACGGCTGGGATGGGCGGCCGGTCGCGCCGCAAGAGGCGGCGCAGGGCGCGGAGGCGGGCGGGCCGCACATCGTGGTGCTGGATCAGGGCTTGAAGTACAACATTCTGCGCAACCTGCGGCGGCGCGGTTGCCGCGTAACGGCCGCGCCGCCGGACAGCGGGGTGGAGGATGTGCTCGCGTTCGCGCCCGACGGGGTGCTGCTGGCGCCGGGGCCGGGCGATCCGGCGCTGCGCGAGTTGCAGGTGCGGACGGCGAGCGCGCTGATCGGGCGGGTGCCGTTGATGGGCATCTGCCTGGGGCATCAGGTGATCGCGCGGGCGCTGGGCGCGGATACCTACAAGCTGAAGTTCGGCCACCGCGGCGGGAATCATCCCGTGCGCGAGCTGGAGACGGGGCGGATCGCGATCACAGCGCAGAATCACGGCTACGCGGTGGATCCGGACGGTCTGGACGCGGACGCGCAGGTGACGCACATCAATCTGCACGACCATACCGTCGAAGGGCTGGCGCACCGCAGCGAGCCGGTCTTCTGCATTCAGTATCACGCGGAGGCGTCGCCGGGGCCGCTCGATAACGGCTACCTCTTCGATCGCTTTCTGCGGATGATCCACGAGTCGAACGCATGAAAGGCGGCGGCAAGCATGGCTGAGCAGAACGGCGCGCGCGACCTCGAGGGGTTCCCGGACAAGCTGCCGGCGCCCATTTTCCCTTGGGAGGGCGACGAAACGTCGAAGGACGCGGATCTGAGCGAGCTGCTGGAAGCGTTTACGGCGGAGTACGTCGATTTCACGCTCACGCTCGCGGCCTACCTGGGCGCGCGGCTGGAGCGTTACGGGCTGCCGCCGAATACGTTGGGCTCGGATTTCCTGGTCGCCGCCGCCGCGATGACGCCGGACCTGATCGACCGGCAGCGTGAGATGGCGGAACAACTGGAAGAGATGCGCGAGAACGAACGGCGTCGACGGTAGTACGCGCAAACGAGAGGAGGCCGCATGACGAACTCGGAACCGATCTACCGGCGCGCCGCAAACGCGGACGCGGCGGCGATCGCGGCGGTAATCCGCGAGGTGGTGGAAGGGCCGAATCCGGTCGTGTTCGACCGCCCCTGGAGCGCTGACGAGGTGTCGTCGTGGATGGCGCGGCTGGGCGAAAGCGGCGCGATCTGGGCGGCTGAAGCGGGCGGCGAGGTGATAGGGTTTGGCGCGCTCGATTTCAATACGCAGCGCCCCGAAACGGCGACGCTGGGCGTCTGGCTGCGCTCGCAGTGGCGGCGGCAGGGGATCGGCACGGTGCTGGCCGAGCATCTGCTGGCCCACGCGCGCGAGCAGGGCTTCCGCCGGATCGTGGGCTCGCTGCCGGAAAATAACGAAGCGGCGCTCTCCTTCCTCAGCGCGATCGGCGCGCTGGCTCCGCTGATTAATCCCGAATCGCGTTTCGAGTTGCCGCTGTGAGCGCTGTGGACGCCATGAAGCAGGTGGAGAAGCCGGAGTCGGTGCTGATCATCGGCAGCGGCCCGATCGTGATCGGGCAGGCCGCGGAGTTCGATTACGCGGGCACGCAGGCGTGCAAGGCGATGCGCGAGGAGGGCGTGCGCTCGATCCTGGTCAACTCGAATCCGGCCACGATTATGACCGACGAAGGCGTGGCGGACGCAATCTACATCGAACCGCTGACGGTGGAAGTGTTACGGCGAGTAATCGAACGGGAGCGGCCGGACGGTCTGCTGCCCACGCTGGGCGGGCAGGTGGGGCTGAACCTGGCGGTGGAATTGCACGATGCGGGCATCCTCGAGGAGTTCGACGTGCGGCTGCTGGGCACGCCGCTGGACGCGATTCGGCGCGCAGAGGATCGCGAGTTGTTCCGCGATGCGATGCGCGAGATCGGCGAGCCGACGCCGCCCAGCGCGGTAGTGCATACGCTCGCCGAGGCGCGCGAGGCGCTGGGCGAGATCGGGCTGCCGGTGGCGATTCGACCGGCCTACACGCTGGGCGGCACCGGCGGCGGCTTCGCCCGCACGATCGAAGAGTTCGAGCGGGTCGTGCAGTCCGGCCTCGCCGCCAGCCCGATCACCCAGGTGCTGATCGAGCGCTCGCTGCTCGGCTGGAAAGAAGTCGAGTATGAGGTGATGCGCGACGGCGCGGACACCTGCATCACGATCTGCAATATGGAGAACATCGACCCGATGGGCGTCCATACCGGCGATTCGATCGTGGTCGCGCCGAGCCAGACGCTGTCGGACAAGGACTACCAGCAGTTGCGCTCGGCCTCGCTGAATATCATTCGCTCGCTGGGCATCGAGGGCGGCTGCAACGTGCAGTTGGCGCTCGCGCCGCGCCCGGATGTCGCGCCCTGGCGCGACGACGCGCCGCCGGATCCGGATGTCGCGCCGCACGACGCGCCGCTGCCGTACTACGTGATCGAGGTCAACCCGCGGGTCAGCCGCTCGTCGGCGCTGGCGAGCAAGGCGACGGGCTATCCGATCGCGCGGGTGGCGGCGAAAATCGCGGCGGGCAAGCGGTTGGACGAGATCGCGAATCAGGTGACGGGCCGCACACAGGCGGCGTTCGAGCCGGCGCTGGATTACGTGGTAGTGAAAATTCCGCGCTGGCCGTTCGACAAGTTCGAGGCGGGCGATCGGGTGCTGGGCACGCAGATGAAGGCGACCGGCGAGGTGATGGCGATCGACCGCACCTTCGAGGCGGCGCTACAGAAGGCGGTGCGCTCGCTCGAAGTCGGCGGGCGCTCGGTGCTCTGGGAAGATCGCGAGGTGGAGGGCAACCCGAGCGAAGCGGCAGCGACGCCGACCGATAACCGCCTCTGGCACGTGCTGGCGGCGCTGCGCGGCGGGGCGAGTCTGGACGATCTGGCGGAGCGCTCGGCGATTGATCCGTGGTTCCTGGATCGCTTTCAGGCGTTAATTGCGATGGAGCGGCGGCTGCTCTCGGAGCCGCTCGAGCCGTCGCTGATGCGCGCGGCCAAGCGAATGGGCTTCGCCGACGAGCAGATCGCGAATCTGGCGGGCACGGTCACCGAGCGGGTGCGCGAGCAGCGGCGCGCCTGGGGCATTCAGCCCGTCTACAAGATGGTTGATACCTGCGCGGCGGAGTTCGACGCGGTAACGCCGTATTTCTACTCGACCTACGAAGAGGAGAACGAGGCGCAGCCGGAGGGCGGCAAGCGCGCGCTGGTGGTGGGCAGCGGGCCGATTCGGATTGGGCAGGGAATCGAATTCGACTACGCCTCGGTCAAGGCGGCGCAGGCGCTGCACGCGGCGGGCTGGGCGGCGATTATGGCCAACAGCAACCCGGAGACGGTCTCGACGGATTTCGATACGTCGGACCGGCTCTATTTCGAGCCGCTCGACGAAGAGGCGGTGCGCGACATTCTGGAGAACGAGGACGCGGCGGCGGATGAGGAGGATGTAGCGTCGATCTTGCAGTTCGGCGGGCAGACGGCGATCAATCTGGCGGGCCCGCTGACTTCGGCGGCGCGCCCAATTCTGGGCTCGGCGGCGGAGGCGATTGATCTGGCCGAGGATCGGCGCCGCTTCGAGCGCTTTCTGGCGGACCTGGGCATCCCCCAGCCGCCGGGCGCGGGCGTGACCAGCGTCGAGGAAGCGATTATCGCCGCCGATACGATCGGTTACCCCGTGCTGGTGCGCCCGTCCTACGTGCTGGGCGGGCGGGCGATGGAGATCGTGCAGCGGGTGGGCGATCTGGCGCGCTACGTCACGCAGGCGCAGGAGGCCGCGCCGGGGCGGCCGGTGCTGATCGACAAGTACCTCGCGGGGATCGAGGTGGAGGTGGACGCGATTTGCAGCGGGGAGGAGGTGCTGATCCCCGGGATCATGGAGCACATCGAGCGGGCGGGGGTGCACTCGGGCGATTCGATGGCGGTTTATCCCGCGCCGAATTTGCGCGCCGGCGAGATTGATGCGCTGATCGATTACACGCGGCGGATCGGCGTGGGGCTGGGCGTGCGCGGGCTGATGAACATTCAGTACGTAGTAATGCGCGGCGCGGCGGGCGCGGACGGCGATGTGTACGTGCTGGAGGTGAACCCGCGAGCCAGCCGCACGGTGCCGTTTCTGAGCAAGGTGACGGGCGTGCCGATGGTAGAGGTCGCGGTGCGGGCGATGCTCGGCGAAGGTCTGAAGGCGCAGGGCTACCAGGGCGGGCTGTGGCCGGCGCAGCCCTTGGTCGCGATTAAGGCGCCGGTGTTCAGTATGTCCAAACTGAGCGGGGTCGATACGCACCTGGGCCCGGAGATGAAGTCGACCGGCGAGGTGATGGGGGTGGATGTCGATTACGATCGGGCGCTGATCAAGGCGCTGAAGGCGGCGGGCGTGGAGCTGCCGGCGCAGGGCCGGGCGGTGCTGAGCATCGCCAACGAGGACAAGGCGGGCGCGCTGGGATTAATCCGAGAGTTGGGCGACGCGGGCTACGAGCTGTATGCGACGGCGGGCACGGCGGACCTGATTCGCGGGCTGGGCTACGATGTGCGGGAGCAGCCGAAGCGGGAGATTACGGGCGATCCGTATGTGATCGAGCTGATTCGCTCCGGCGCGATTGACGTGGTGATCAATACGCCTGAGCAGACCAGCTCGACGATCCGCGACGGGTTTAACATTCGGCGGGCCGCCGCCGAGCAGCGCATTCCCTGCTTTACGAGCATCGATACCGCCGCGCACGCGGTCAGCGCGATGGTGGCGCGGCGGCAGGATTATCACGTCGCGCCGCTGCCCGAATACATTCGCGGCAAGATCAGGGTCTGAGGCGCGAATGCAGCGCGGCGCGGCGCTGGTGCTGGAGACGACGGAGATCACGCCGGGCGTGTTCGTTACGTGGTACGACGCGCCGGAGCTGGCCGCGGGCGCGTCGCCGGGGCAATTTGCGATGGTCGATCCGGGCTGGGAAACGGGTTCGTTCGATCCGCTGCTGCCGCGCGCATTTTCGTACTACCGTTTCCGCGAGCGGGAAGGCGAGCGGCAGTTCGCGCTGCTCTACGCGGTGGTGGGGCGGGTCACCGAGGCGATGGCGGCGCAGCGTCCGGGCGACGCGGTCTGGATGACGGGCCCGCTGGGGCGCGGTTTCGAGGTGCAGCGGCACGCGCGCAGCCTGCTACTGGTCGGCGGCGGGGTGGGCGTCGCGCCGCTGGTCGCGCTGGCCGATCAGCAGGCGGCGCAGGGCCGCTCGGTAGCGCTCTGTTTCGGCGCGCGCAACGCAGAAGGAGTGTTTCCCGCGGATCTGCTGCCGCCGGAAGTTGAATATTACGTGAGTACGGAGGACGGATCGCAGGGGCATCAGGGATTGGTGACCGACCTGTTCGCGCAGCACCTGAGTTGGGCCGATCAATCCTTCGCCTGCGGACCGACGCCGATGTTTCGCAGTATGGCGTCGGTAGTACGCGCCGACGGCCTGCGCCGCCCGGTGCAAATCCTGATGGAGACGGAGATGGCCTGCGGCGTAGGCATCTGCTACGGCTGCGCAGTATTCACGCGCCGCGGCGTAAAGCTCTGCTGCCGCGAAGGCCCGCGCTTCGACTTGCTGGACGTCTATGGGCGCGCCTAAGCGCGGCGGTCGTGGAGCATCCGGCGATGGAAATCCCAAAAAACGGACTCAGCGGCAACGACATCACCGACGAAGAGCTGGCGGCGCACGGGCTCGACTTCTTCGATGCGTTGGATGTTTACGATGGTCCGGCCAAGTTCTTCCCGCAGGCGGCGCAGCTGCTGTCCGACGCCGGTGGGCGTTTGCGCGAGCAGCCCGCCCGCTTGCGGATGGTCGGCCCGAACGCAAGCGGCCGCCTGTTGACCATCGTGCTCGAACTGCCGTCTGCGGAGGGTGTCTCGCATGTGGTCACCGGCTATCCTGCAAGCTCGGGCCAGCGAACGCGCTATCATCAGTCAGGCTGAAGGACGCGCCGCCGATGACGGAACACCACGACGAGGAAATGACCACCGACACAGCCGAGCTGCTCGGCGACCGTCGCCGCCCTGCGCGGATGATCGTCGAGGTCGCATTCTCGCCCGACGACATCCAGCGCCTGAAGCGCGGCATCGGGCGGGGCGCGCCCGTCACTCAGTTCGTCCGCCAGGCCGCGCTTGCCGAGGCCGATCGTCGCGCCGCCGAACGCAAGCTGGGCGCTGATACCGAGCGCGGCGCGGGCGGCTCGGTAGCGGTTCACTGATGGGAATGGCGTGAGCGACGGTCGGCGCCGCGCTCAGGCTTGCCGGGGCGCTGCCAGCGGCGTGCGGGTAGCTGTCTGGCGATGGAGGCGCGCTTGGGGGCGCGCCTGGTTCCTGCCTGCGCAGGAATGACGGAAAAGGGGCGTAGGGATGACGGGAGAGGCGCAGGGATGGCGGAGGGGTGCGGGAATGGCGGAGGGGTGCGTGGATAGTGGGGGGGGGGGGTGCTGGGATGGCGGAGGGGGAGCGGCGTGGACGATCGAGGGGGCGGTACGACTGGTGGAGCCGGCTTGCGGGCTTCCACCCCCCACCTAACCTCCCCCCTGAGAGGGGGGAGGGATGAATTGGGGAGGAGGTGCGGGTGTGGCCGCGGCGGGATTCCTGCGGCGAGTGCGGGTGTGGTGGTGTGAGGTGGGAGCGCTGGGAGCGGTTGGCTATCTTGAGGGGACTGGGATCTTGCGGGGACTGGGATGGAATGGAGGGACGGATATGGCGCGCGAAGGGCGGGTGCTGCTGGATGGGTTGGTCTTTCCGGAGGGGCCGCGCTGGTTTGAGGGGCGGCTGTGGTTCTCCGACATGCATGCGCATGAGGTGGTCGCGGTCGACCTCGATGGGCAGCGCGAGACGATTGTCAGTGTGCCCAATCAGCCTTCGGGGCTGGGCTGGCTGCCCGATGGGCGGCTGCTGATCGTCTCGATGGTCGACCGCAAGCTGCTGCGGCTCGATCCGGACGGGCTGTACGAGGTGGCCGACCTGTCGGCGCTTGCGCCGTTCCACTGCAACGACATGGTGGTAGACGCGGCGGGCAACGCTTACGTCGGCAATTTCGGCTTCGATTTGGGGGCGGGCGAGGAGCCGCGGACGACGACGATGGTGCGGGTGACGCCCGACGGCGAGGCGAGCGTCGTGGCCGACGAGTTGATGTTCCCCAACGGGACGGTGATCACGCCCGACGGGAAGACGCTGATCGTGGGCGAGAGCTGGGGGCGGCGGCTGACGGCGTTCGACGTTGAGGGCGACGGTTCGCTGACCAATCGCCGGATCTGGGCGGACCTGGGCGAGCCGCCGGACGGGATTTGCCTCGATGCGGAGGGCTGCGTCTGGGTCGCGGTGCCGACGCTGCCGGGCGCGGTCGCGCGGGTGGCCGAGGGCGGGGAGGTGCGGGAGCGGATCGATGTGGCGGAGTTCGGCGTCTACGCCTGCATGCTGGGCGGGCCGGAGCGGAAGACGCTGTTCACGCTGGAGGCGAAGACCTCGGCGCCCGAGCCCGGCGCTCCGCGCACGGCGCGGATTCGCGCGTTCGAGGTCGAGGTCGGCGGCGCGGGGCTGCCATGAGGTTGCCGCAGGGTTGCGGCGAGTGAGCGTTGCGGCGGACAAGTCGGGCAAGTTGGTCAAGGCGGCCAAGACAGAGCTGCGGGCGCGGCTGCGCGCGGAGCGGGCGGCGCTCGCGGCGGAGTTGCGCGCGGCTTGGTCGGCGGCGATTGCGGCGCGGGCGCAGGGGCTGGAGGCGTGGCGTCGGGCCGAGTCGGTGCAGCTGTTCATCGGCGCGCTGCCGGGCGAGGTGGAGACATGGCGGCTGGCCGCCGCCTGCCTGGCGGCGGGCAAGATGCTGGTCTGTCCGCGCGTGGCGGGGGAGCGGCTGGAGCTGCGGCGGGTGGAGGAGCTGAACGCGCTGGCGCGTTCCGATTTGGGCTTGTGGGAGCCGTCGCGGGACTGCGCGCTGGTTGAGCCGGGGGCGATCGATCTGGCGCTGCTGCCGGGCCTGGCGTTCGACCGCCGCGGCGGGCGGCTGGGGCAGGGGCGCGGCTTCTACGACCGCCTGCTGCGGGAGACGGCGGCGGAGCGGGTGGGTTTGTGCTTCGAGCTGCAACTGGTGCAATCCACACCGGTGGACAGCGGCGATGAGCGAGTGTCTACAGTGGTGACGGAGCTGCGGGTGATCGACGCGGCTGATTTCGCTGAGTAGTCGGAGGAGCAGGACGATGAGCTTGACGCCTGAGCTGGTGAGTTTGCCGACGCGCTATCTGGCGGTGCTGCGCGAGCAGGTGGCGACGGCGGAGTTGAGCGATGCGTTCGCGCGGCTGTTCCCGGCGGCGTTTGAGCAGGCGGCGCGGGAGGGCGGAGCGGAGCTGGGTCACGTGGTGGCGCTGTACCACGCGATGGACGAGCAGACGACGGATGTCTCGGCGGGGGTCGAGGTGGGCGCGGCGTTTGATCCGTCGGAGCCGATGACGCTGCTCGAGCTGCCGGCGGGGGATCACGTGAAGGTGGATTTCTACGGGCCGTACACGGAGCTCGGGGCGGCGCACCAGGCGGCGCTGGAGTGGTGCGAGCAGAATGGTCGGGAGTGCGAGGGGGAGCATCAGGAGCGCTACATCACGGATCCGCAGGCGGAGCCGGATCCGTCGAAGTGGCTGACCGAGGTGATCGTGCCGCTGAAGTAGGGGCGGGGGGCTTGGGGTGTGGCGTGGGCGATCGGGGCGCGCACGACCAGTGGCGGCGGCTCGGGACTCCCACCCCCCACCTAACCTCCCCCCTGGAAGGGGGGAGGGATGAATTGGGGAAGGGGTATGGGGGCGAGGGAGAGGGTTGGGTGGGTCGTCGGGATGCTGGCCGCGTACTGGGGGTGGAGGTCGCGTGGTTCCTGCCTGCGCAGGAATGACGGACGAGGGGCGCAGGTCGAGTGGTTCCTGCCTGCGCAGGAATGACGGAAGAGAGCGCAGGAATGACGGGAGGGGGGCGCAGGTCGGGTGGTTCCTGCCTGCGCAGGAATGACGAAAGAGGAGCGCAGGAATGACGGAAGAGGGGCGGAGGTCGGGTGGTTCCTGCCTGCGCAGGAATGACGGAAGAGAGCGCAGGAATGACGGACGAGGGGCGGAGGTCGGGTGGTTCCTGCCTGCGCAGGAATGACGAAAGAGAGCGCAGGAATGACGGACGAGGGGCGCGGGTTCCTGCCTGCGCAGGAATGACGGGAGGGGGGCGGGTGTGTGGAGCGGGGGACGGGATTCGAACCCGCGGCCGCCTGCTTGGAAGGCAGGAGCTCTGCCCCTGAGCTACCCCCGCTTGTTGGCTTACCGGCTGACTTGTGGGCTTAGGTTACTTGCTCAGCGCGCGGCGCAGCTGGTTGAGGTGGGACTCGCCGTGCTCTACGGCTTTTTCCAGCCAGATCGCCAGTGTGTATTCGTCGTGTTCGGGGTGGTGGCCGGAGCGCTCGAAATCGCGCGCTTCGAGCTGTTGCAGGATTTCCGCTCCGCTCTCGCGCGCCGCGCGAATTGCCGCCAGCGACGGGCCGATCGGGCGCTCCGCGCCCAGGCGCTGGGCGAACAGCGTTTCGTCGTAGGGCGTGATCTGCGGCTGCTCTTCGGCCGCGATCAGGCGCAGCCGCGCCGCGTCCATCAGCTCGCTGTCGCCCAGGTGGTGGACGATCTGGCGCGCCGGCCACTCGCCGGGCCCCGCCGCCGCGTCGAGCGCGGCGTCCGGGGCGTCGGCGAGCAGGGGCGCGATTGCGTCGGGCAGCGCCCGATAGCGCTCGATCAGCGCCTGTCGATCCGCAGCGTCCATCGGGCGCTCCCTCCGGGTTAGCCAGCTAGGCCGAGAGGTACTCGCGCAGGGCGTCGAGTTGTTCGGGGCGGCGCAGCTTGCGGAAGGCGTTGGCCTGGATTTGGCGGATGCGCTCGCGGGTGAGGTCGAACGCCTTGCCGACCTGCTCCAGCGTGCGGGCCTGTCCGTCGTCGAGCCCGAAGCGCATGCGGATCACGGCGCGCTCGCGCTCGTCGAGCGTGCGCAGCGCGTCTTCCAGCGCGTCGGAGCCGGCCTGGCGGGTGGCGAGCTCCTCGGGCGAGGGGCTCTGCTCGTCGGCGATGAAGTCCTCGAGCGCGGCGTCCTCCTCCTCGTTGACGCCCTTGTCGAGCGAGGTGGGGGTGCGGCTGATGTCGCGCAGTTCGCGGATGCGCTCGACGGGCTGTTCGAGCATTTCGGCGAGTTCGTCCGCGTTGGGCTCGCGCTGGTACTGCTGGATGAAGTGGCGCTCGGCGCGGGCCAGCTTGTTGACCAGTTCGGCGGTGTGGACGGGGATGCGGATGATCCGCCCGCCGTCGGCGATCGAGCGGGTCACCGCCTGGCGGATCCACCAAGTGGCGTAGGTGGAGAACTTGTTGCCCTTGCGGTAGTCGAACTTTTCGACGGCGCGGATCAGGCCGGCGTTGCCCTCCTGGATCAGGTCGAGCAGGTTGAGGTCGCTGTTGCGGTACTTCTTGGCGACGGCGACGACGAGCCGCAGGTTGGACTTGAGCATGCTCTGCTCGGCGGTGTAGCCGCGGGCCTTGACGACGCGCAGGCGGCGGCGGATGCGCGGATCCAGCTTGGCCAGCCGGGCGGCGTCGGCGTCGGCCAGGCGCAGCAGCTTGCGCTCGCCGCCGACCGCGTCGGCGGAGGCCGCGAGCAGGCGCGGCTCGAGCAGGTCGGTGACGACGGAGAGGCCGATCAGCTGGTCTTCGGCGTCGGACTTGTCGATGCCGCGGTCGGCGGCGACCTTGCGCACGAGCGTGGGGCTGATCGCGCCGTCGATCATCTCGCGGAAGTCGGGGTCGGCGGTCAGCTCGTGCAGGTAGCGGTAGGAGATGCCGAGTTCGCCGGCGACGAGCCGCAGGGTGGGCATCAGCTGGGAGAGCTGGCGGAGCAGTTCGATCCAGGTTTGGCGCGCGGTGGGGCGGCGGCCGAGGCTGTGTTCGAGCGACTCTTCGACGCCGAAGAGCCAGTGGGAGGCCTCGATCTGCGCGCCGAAGCGCTGCTCGTCCTCGCGGGAGAGCAGTGCGTGCTGGCCGATGTCGACGAAGTACTGGCGCACCAGGTCCTCGGTGTCGGGCAGCTCGATGCGCGGGCGGCGGCGCGCGGACGGGTCGGGCTCGTCGGCGTCGCGCTCGGCGAAGCTCCACTCGATCAGGCCGAGCCCGGTCTCGTCGGGGCTGGCGTCGGCGGCGCGGCGGCGGCGGTCGGCGGCGCGGCGGCGGCTGGGGCCGCGGACTTCGGCGACATCGATGTCCTCGAAGAGCGCAACCGCGCGGGTGGTGGTCTTGCCGGTGGTCATCTTGCACCTCCTGGGCGCGGCCCGTGCGGCTTCCCTCGTCCGCTCCGCGCGGCAGGGGCTACTCGGGCACATTTACCTTACGTCTGCGGGCGCGGCTTTGTTCCCGCTGGTTCCCGCCTCTGCATCAGGTTGCACGCCGAATGTGTGGCGGCGGCAACGCCCACGTAAGAGGTTGGCGAAATTGCGGGCATGCGGTGGCCCAGGCGGGCGCGGTGTGGCGGTGGATACAGAGGTTGGGGCGGCGGGAGTGGGCAGTTTTGTCGGGCTGTGCGTCAACCTGCGTCAGGCATGTGAGCTGTCGGAACGCCGCGTCGTGCGCCGGATTTGGGAAGGCGCGCGTCCTCGCGGTTGCCGGCCGTGCGCTCGCTCGGTGCGCCGACCCCCCACCTAACCTCCCCCCTGGGAGGGGGGAGGGATGAATTGGGGAAGGGGGTCGCGACGGTGGAGGTCGCGCGGGTTCCTGCCTGCGCAGGAATGACGGAAAAGGACGCAGGAATGACGGAAAAGGGTTGCAGGGGTGACGGGAGGGTGGGCGGCGGCGGTGGAGGTCGCGCGGGTTCCTGCCTGCGCAGGAATGACGGAAAAGGGCGCAGGAATGACGGGAGGGGGCGCAGGAATGGCGGTTGGGGGTGTGAGCGCGGTATTCGGTCCGCTACCTTGCGGCGAGACTGGCGGAAGCTGCGCCGTGCGGCTACGCAAAGCGATACGCGCGGGAGTTGAGCGATGCGGCGCATCCCTGGTGATCGCAGGCGCGTAGTGGGTGTCGCGCTGGTCGGCGCGGCCGCGCTCGTTGCTGTGGCCGCGGTTTTGGCTACCCGATCGGGGCCGCAAGCCAAGTACACGCCTGAGAATATCCCTCTCGGTACGATGTCCGCGATGTCCGCCCTACAGATCGCCTCGTTGCTGGTGCCGGATCCGGAAGGTGATGCTTGGTGCCGGGAAGAGGTCACCTCCCATTGGGAAGAAGGTCATGAGCTGCGAACGCTGGAACACGGCATTCCACGAGATGGCGAGATCCCCGAAGAGGTGCTGGCGCTAGTGGAGGAGTTCTCCAGAATGCGGCGCTCAGAGTTTGGGCTGCAGGCGATACAGGGGCACCGGATCCTGTTCGGGTGGGCTGGGCGGCGACAGATGGACTCGTGGGAGCGCAATGGGGCGCTGGTCCTTGATGTGCGCTACGTCACTGGGGGTGGTTCCAGCGAAGAGCGCTGGGAAGTGTGGGACAGCGGTCCGGTCTCCCGCTGTTAGCGATGAAGGGGTGTGTGACCACGTAGTGCCGGCCTGTGAGCGGCTGGGCGGCTGGTGGCGGCGTTAGTCGCCGCTGAGGGCGGGTTCCAGGGCGCGGGCGGGGGCGTGGCTGACGTCGTTGGCGTCGAGCGCGCGGGTCCAGGCGGCGAACTCGAGCATGATTCCGTCGGGGTCGAAGAAGTAGACGCTGCGCACGAAGGTGGTGTCGGTGAGCTCGAGGCTGATGCCGCGCGGGGAGTCGTCGTGGTTGAGGATTGGGGTGCAGCGGACGCCGCGCCCGACGAGGCGCTCGCGGTATTCGTCGATCTGCTCGGGCGGCACGTCGAAGGCGACGTGGTTCATCGAGGCGACGGCGGTGGTCAGCTCGGCGGCGGGGTCGAAGAAGGTGTCGGGGTCGGGCGAGGAGACGCCGTGGTGGGGCGGTGGCGCGTCGGGGAACCAGAAGAAGGCGAGGCTGGCGCCGTTGCCGATGTCGAAGAAGAAGTGCTGGCCGCGCCCGCCGGGCAGCTCGATGGTCTTGATCAGCGGGAAGCCGAGCACCTGGGTGTAGAAGTCGACGGTGCGCTGCATGTCGCTGCAGACGAGCGCGAGGTGGTTGATGCCGGAGACGGCGAAGTCGCCGGTGGTGCGGCTGTTGCTGAGCGGCATTGTGCGGCCTCCGATGGGTGGGCGATGGGTGGGCGCGGCGTGGTTTTGGAGCCAGTGTAGCCCGTTGCGGGGGCTATCAGGCGCGCGCGTATGGTCATTGAACTTCTCGATAGATAGGGGATAAAGTCATTGACGGCGCTGTGCGGCGGAGTAACTTAATCAGACGTTCACATTGAGCGCGCGGCGCATTGAGCCGCATTGAGCGTGGCGGGCGCCGCGCAACGGGGAGCTGAGCACGATCATGACGGAGTTGACCTTGCCGCAGGGCGTGAGCGTGGAGGGCGAGCTGGGCGCGGGCTTTGAGCAAGTGCTGAGCGAGGCGGCGCTGGCCTTTCTGGCCGATTTGCACCGGCGCTTCAACGCGCGGCGGCTGGAGCTGCTCGCGCGGCGCGAGGTGCGGCAGGCCGAATTCGACGCGGGCATCCTGCCCGACTTCCTCTCGGACACGGAGGAGATTCGCTTCGGCTCGTGGCGCGTCGCGCCGACGCCGGAGGATCTGCAGCAGCGCTGGGTGGAGATCACGGGGCCGGTCGATCGCAAGATGATGATCGGCGCGCTGAACTCGGGCGCGGACGCCTTCATGGCGGATTTCGAAGACTCGCTCTCGCCGACCTGGGCGAACGTGGTGCAGGGGCAGATCAACGCGCGGGACGCGGTGCGGGGGGAGATCACGTTCGAGAATCCGGACGGCAGCGTGCGGCGGCTGAACGAGCAGACCGCGACGCTGCTGATTCGTCCGCGCGGCTGGCATCTGGATGAGAAGCACGTGACGGTGGACGGCGAGCCGCTCTCGGCGAGCCTGTTCGATTTCGGGCTGTACATGTTCCACAACGCGGCGGAGCGGATCGCGCGGGGCACGGGGCCCTACTTCTACCTGCCGAAGCTGGAGAGCCACCTTGAGGCGCGGCTGTGGAACGATGTGTTCAGGCAGGCGCAGGACGCGCTGGGCGCGCCGCAGGGCAGCATCCGCGCGACGGTGCTGATCGAGACGCTGCCGGCGGCGTTCGAGATGGAGGAGATCCTCTACGAGCTGCGGGAGCACTCGGCGGGTCTGAACGCGGGGCGCTGGGACTACATCTTCAGCGCGGTGAAGCGGTTCCGCACGCGCGAGGAGTTCACGCTGCCGGATCGGGTGCAGGTGACGATGACGACGCCGTTCATGCGGGCCTACACGGAGCTGCTGGTGCGGACCTGCCACAAGCGCGGCGCGCACGCGATGGGCGGGATGGCGGCGTTCATCCCCAGCCGGCGCGATCCGGAGGTCAACGAGCGGGCGCTGTCGGCGGTGCGCGACGACAAAACGCGCGAGTCGGGCGACGGCTTCGACGGGACGTGGGTGGCGCACCCGGATCTGGTGCCGGTGGCGCGGGAGGTGTTTGAGGATGCGCTGGGCGGCGCGCGCAATCAGCGCGAGCGGCTGCGCGAGGATGTGGCGGTCGAGGGGCCGCAGCTGCTCTCGCTGGATCAGAGCGGCGGGATGGTCACCGAGGCCGGGCTGCGGCTGAACATCAGCGTCGCGCTGCAGTACCTCAACTCCTGGCTCAACGGCAACGGCGCGGCGGCGATCAACAACCTGATGGAGGACGCGGCGACGGCGGAGATTTCGCGCGGCCAGCTCTGGCAGTGGATCCGCCACGGCGCGACGCTTGACGACGGGCGCGTGATCACCAGCGAGCTCTATGAGCGGCTGCGCGATGAGGAGCTGGCGGCGCTGGGCGGGGACGGCGAGTCGCGCTACGGCGCGGCGCGCGAGATTCTCGACGGGCTGGTGCTGAACGAGGAGTTCACCGAATTTCTCACGCTGCCGGCCTACGCCTATCTCGACTGAGGGCGGATCAACAGAGGGAACCGACCGGCCGCCGACGGCCGGCAGGACGCAAGAGGGGGCAACCGAATGACGCAGAACGGCACGGATCAGAGCGGCGAAGGCTGGGCGCTGGAGCGCGCCTGGGCCGAGGAGGAGCGCTGGCGCGGGGTGGAGCGCAACTACGGCGCGGCCGATGTGCTCAAGCTGCGCCCGGGCATTCTGCCCGAGTCGACGCTGGCGCGGGCGGGCGCGGAGCGGCTCTGGAACGCGATGCAGGATCGCCCGCTGGTGCGCACCTTCGGCGCGGTGACCGGCGCGCAGGCGGTGCAGATGGCCAAGGCCGGGCTGGAGGCCGTCTACGTGAGCGGCTGGCAGGTCGCGGCCGACGCCAACCAGGCGCAGCACACCTACCCCGACCAGAGCCTCTACCCGTCGAACAGCGTGCCGGCGCTGGTGAAGCGTCTGAACAACGCGCTGATGCGGGCGGACCAGGTGGATCGCCTGGAGGGGCGCACGCACCGCGACTACTACCTGCCGATCGTGGCCGACGCGGAGGCCGGCTTCGGCGGCCCGATCCACGCCTTCGAGCTGATGAAGAACATGATCGAGGCGGGCGCGGCCGGCGTCCACTTCGAGGACCAGCTGGCGGCGGAGAAGAAGTGCGGGCACATGGGCGGCAAGGTGCTGGTGCCGACCTCGCAGCACGTGCGCACGCTGCAGGCGGCGCGGCTGGCGGCGGACATGATGGGCGTGCCGACGATCCTGATGGCGCGCACCGACGCGCTGAGCGCGACGCTGCTGACGACCGACATTGACGAGCGCGACCGCGAGTTCACCACCGGCGAGCGCACCGCCGAGGGCTACTTCGGCGTGACCGGCGGGATCGAGTCGGCGATCGCTCGCGGCCTCGCCTACGCGCCCTACGCGGACCTGATCTGGTGCGAGACGTCGACGCCGGACATCGATGAGGCGCGGGAGTTCGCGGACGCGATTCACGCGGAGTACCCGAACAAGATGCTGGCCTACAACTGCTCGCCGTCGTTCAACTGGAAGCGGCATCTGGACGAGGCGACGATCGCCTCGTTCCAGGAGCAGCTGGCGGACATGGGCTACCGCTTCCAGTTCATCACGCTGGCCGGCTGGCACGGGATCAACTACCACACGTTCAACCTGGCGAGCGGCTACCGCGACCGCGGGATGGCGGCCTACGTGGAGTTGCAGGAGGGCGAGTTCGAGGCCGAGGCCGAGGGCTACACGGCGACGAAGCACCAGCGCGAGGCGGGCACGTCCTACTTCGACGAGGTGCTGCTGACGGTCACCGAGGGCCAGTCGGCGACGACGGCGCTGAGCGGCTCGACGGAGGCCGCGCAGTTCGACGCGCAGCCGGCCGGCGCGCACTAGTCGCTGGCCCACCGCACAGCGCGGAATGCGAAGCCCCGCCTTGCGGCGGGGCTTCGTTGCGAAAGACCGCAGGCATTGTCGATGGTCGACATCCCTCGCAACGGTCTGTACGGCGACGACGAGACGGCGGACCACCTGTGGGAGCATCGGCTGGAGTTGTACCACGCGCAAGAGGTCTGGGACGGGCCGGCGAAGTACTTCCGCCAGCTTTCGCGGAGGATCGCTGAACCCGGCAGCGACAGTTGGCCCCAGCCCGAACGGACGGTGATGATCGGTCCCGACTTCGGCGGGCGGCTGTTGACATTCATCCTTGAGCTTCCGGGGGCGGACCGCCGTTCGCGAGTGATCACCGGCTGGGGCGCGAACGCTGACGAGCGAACGCGATACAATCGGCCAGGAGGAAGGATGCGCACCTCATGAGCGATGAGTCCCGGCCAGCGCATGTCATGAATCCCCCGATCTCCGAAGCTGAAGAAGTTTCGGTGGACCGATCCGAGTTCGGTCCGGGATCATTCGTGATCGGGGTGGAATTCAGTTCCGACGAAATGCAGCGCCTCAAGGCGGGCGGTCCGTACGGGCCGGAAGGCATCGGCCGCTTCATCAAGCGCATTGCGCTCGAACAGGCCGACCGGCAGGCGGCGGAAAAGTCAGCCGGCGGGCTGCGCGAGTCGGCCTGAGCGGCCTCGACCGAACCGGGAGGCTGCTGACGTTCATCCTTGAGGCGCCCGGAAGAGACTCGGTGTCGCACATCGTCACCGGCTGGCCCTCAGATTGCGATGAGCAGTCCCGCTACCGTCTCCCAGGCGGTAGAATGAGGCAACGATGACCGAGCCCCAGCCCCGCAGCCGACTCCACGTGATGAGCCCACCGATCCTCGAGGCCGAGGAAATCCCTTACGATCCCGCCTTGAAAGGCCCGGGCGTGCTGCGCCTCACGATCGAGTTCGATCGGGCAGAAATCGATCGGCTCAAGGCGCGGCAGCCGCGCGGGCACCTCATTCGCTTCATCAAACAAGCCGCCCTCGAAAAGGCCGACAGCCTCGCCGGGCAGCCCGAGTCTGAAGACCTCGGCGCAACCGACTGACCGCTTCGCTCGTCTCCAGACCCGCGCTGGCCGCGGGTCTGACACGGTTGTTGTGCGCGAGCGCGGTAGCGGGCACACGCCCTAGCGCAGGTTGCGCAGGCGCGGGTCGAGCGCGTCGCGCAGCCAGTCGCCCATCAGGTTGCCGGTCAGAGAGATGATCAGCAAGGTGAGCCCCGGCAGCCAGATCGGCCACCAGGCGACATTCATTGTGTCGCGGCCTTCGGAGATCATTCGCCCCCAGGACGATGTGCCGGGCGGCACGCCGACGCTGAGGAAGCTGAGCGCGGCTTCCGCCAGGATCACCAGCGCGACCTCCAGGGTCATGACGATTACGACGGTGTTGAGCACATTGGGGAAGAGGTGCTTGCGCATGATCCACCAGCCGCCGGCGCCTATCGAGCGTGACGCGGTCACGAAGTCGCGCTCCCTGAGCGACAGCACGTCGGCCCGCACCAGGCGGGCGTAGGAGGGCCAGGTCCAGACCAGCAGGATGAGGATCACATTGGTCAGGCTTGGCCCAACCAAGCTGGCCAGCAGCACCGCGAAGAGGATCGCCGGCAGCGCCAGCTGCACATCGACCACGCGCATCAGGATCTGGCCTGCGGAGCCGCCCACCCAGCCGGAGATCAACCCAATCAGCGTGCCGAACAGCGCTGCGCCCGGCACCACGATGCCGACGACGATCAAAGAGACGCGCGCGCCGTGCAAGAGCCGGCTGTAGATGTCTCGCCCGATGTCGTCGGTGCCCAGCGGGTGGTCCCAGGTGCCGCCGTCGAAGACGGGCGGCTGCAAGCGCGCGGCGAGGTCGATGAACTCGGGGTCGTGCGTTTGCAGCACATCTGCCAGCAGTCCCGCCACGAGCACCGTCAGCGCGATCAGGGCGGGCAGGGAGAGGCCCAGCCAGCGCCGCCAGCGAATTGGGCTGCGCCGCCTGGTCGGCTGCACGGGCGCGGTCGCCGCTGCTTGCTGCGCCATCAGGCCGCCCCCGCCCGGATACGCGGGTCGATCGCCCGGTAGGACACATCAACCAGCAGGTTAGTCAGCGCGATCGAAGCGGCCAGCACGATGATCGAGGCCTGCACCATGGGGAAGTCATTCTGCAGGATCGAGTCGATGATCAGTCGTCCGACTCCCGGCCAGGCGAACACCATCTCGATGATCACGGTTCCCCCGATCAGGCGGCCGAGCGAGAGGCCGAGCATCGTGACCACCGGCAGCAGCGCGTGGCGTACGCCGTGCCGCCAGATCACGGCCCGCTCGCTCAGCCCCTTGGCCCGCGCGGTGCGAATGAAGTCGGTGTCCATCACTTCGATCATGCCCGAGCGGGTCAGCCGCATGATCGCGACCATTTCGAACAGGCCGAGTGCGATCGCCGGCAGGATCAACGAGCGGAAGCCCTGCTTGGCGCCGCCGGTCGGGAACCAGCCCAGCTCGACGGCGAAGAAGAAGATCATCATCAGTCCCAGCCAGAAGCTCGGCGTGGCCTGACCGATCACCGCCACGAAGCGCGCCAGCCAATCGGTCGCCGTTCCGCGCTTCAAGGCCGCGATGATCCCCAACGGCACTGCCAGGGCGATCGCGAAGACGCCGCCGGCCAGGCCCAGTTTGAATGTGTTGATCGCGCGCTCGCCGATCGCATCAAGCGTCGACACTCCTCCACCTCGCCAGGAGGTGCCGAAGTCGCCTTGCAAGAGGTCGAGCAGGAAGTTGCCGTACTGCAGGTGGAGGGCGTCGTTGAGGCCCAACAGCTCGCGGAATCGCTCTTTATCCTCCGTTGTCGTCGTCAACGGCGGCAGCATGCTCTCTTCGGGATTGCCGACGCTGCGCGAGACGAAGAAGACGATGGTCACGACCAACAATGTGACGAAGATCGCCTGGAACAGCCGGATAATGAGGTAGTTCCAGAACTGCATCGCTCAGTCAGCCGCCTCAAAACTCGTCATTGCCGCGCTGCGCAGCAGTCTGCCCCGCACTCGATGCGGGGGCAATCTCGCCGTGTGCTGAACCGACATCCGTGCTCGACTCGGCGAGATACCCGCGGCAAGCGCGGGTATGACGAATCGAATCACTGGCCTCAGGTCTTGATCCGCTGGATCGCGAAGGTCATCAGGAAGTTCAGGTTTCCGACCCGACCTCCCTTCGGGTAGTTGATATCGGCTCTGGTGACCACCGTGTCAGGCGGCTCGACGATGAAGATGAAGGTGGCCTGGCGCGTGTGTTCGAGCAGCAGCTCGGAAATGAGCTCCAGCCGGCGCTCGGGGCCCTGCTCCGCCCGCTGTGCGAGGTAGAGCTCCTGCAGGCGCGGATCTTGAGGCGGGGAGATGGTGAAGAAGCCATCGGCGCTGCCACAGCATTCCCACATCGATCCGATGTCGGGGACGGCGTTCGCATAGAACCAGTACAGGCCCCAAGGGGCCGCATCCCTGCCCGAGGAGTACTGCGGAGTGAAGTACTCAGAGCCGAGCGTCGGCACCGGGGTGACGCGAATGCCAATCTGAGCGAGGTCCTGGGACGCCACCAGCACCAGATCGGCGACCACATCGCCGCCCCAGTCCGGCGTGTAGTAGAGCGGCACATCGATCCCGTCCTCATAGCCTGCCTCGGCCATGAGCTGCTTCGCCTTTTCGACGTTGTAGTCGAAGACCACCTCCGCCTTTTGCTCCGGGCTGGGGTAACCGGGCACGCCGCTGTAGACGAGCATCGACATATCGCCGACGCCGAGGAACAGGTTGTCGATGATCGCGCGGCGGTTGATCGCATGGTTGGCGGCCTGGCGCACGCGGATATCGAGGAAGGGATTGGGATCGCCGTCGGGCGTGGTCTGCTGCCAGAGGTTGGGGTAGATGTTGTGCACCGACCAGCCAGCGCCGGGCTGATACTGCACGGTGTAGTTGGGATCGTCGATGTAGGGCTTGGCCGCCTGGACGCCGACGCCCTCGGAGATCACGTCGATCTCTCCGGCTTCGAGGCCGGCCAGGCGCGACTGCAGCTCAGGCCGAACCAGGCCGATCAACCGCTTGTGGTGCGGCACGTGCGTCACCCGCAGCGGGTGATCGATCGGGTTGTAGTGATCCTCGAAGCGCTCGAAGATGAAGTTCTCGTCGTCGGTGTGGCTGACAAACCGATACGGGCCCGTGCCCATTGGCTCTTGGTCCAGCGCGAGATCGCCGCGGCCTTCGGTGTCCGCCTGCGAGTGGATCGTCACCTCGCCGGACCCGTCCATGTTGACGGTCAGGAAGCCCGCATCGGGCGCCGGCAGCTCGATCGACCAGGTGCGATCGTCCGGCGCTTCATTGCGCACCCAGTTCAGCGCGCTTCGGGCCGGGTAGGCCGGCACCCAGCCGCCGGGGTGATCCGAGGTTTCGCCGCCCTGATGATACTCAGCCAGGCCGCCCATCCGGTCGTAGCTGAAGACCATGTCCCCGGCGACCAAGGTCGAGCCATCATGGAACTTGGCCGGGATGATGTCCAGGCGCAGGGTGACGGGATCGATCCACTCCGGCGTCGCCAGGCCGGCGGCCATTGAGTTGTCGCGCGGATCGCGATCGAGCGGACCGCTGTAGACGGCCCCGTGACTGATGTAGTTCTGCGCGCTGCCGGTTCGGTGATGATCCAGCCCGCCGGAGTCGGAAGGCACGGCGATCGTCACCTCAGCGTCCAGATCGACCTGGTCGAGCGGAAGGGGCATCGACCACTCTTCTTCAGTCTCCCCGGCGCCTTCGGCAATCTCTTCGGCCACCTCCTCCTGTTGGGCGGCGGCCTGCGCCTGCTGATCCGCCTGTTGCTGCTGGGCCTGCTGCTGCATCGCCTGTTGCTGCGGCTGATCCTGCTGCTGCGCCTGCGCGACCGTCTGCTGACCGTCGTCATCGTCGTCGCCGCAGCCGACCAGGGCCAGCCCGGCGGTGCCCACGCCGGCGCGGGCGCTCGCTCGCAGCAGTGTGCGTCGGGACATCGTCCGGCGGCCCAGTTTCGTCCAGTAGTTGCGTTCGCTCATGGGAGCACTCCGTTGCCTGTCGCCGGCCTGCGCTTGTGCGGAACGGCGATTTGGAGTACAGGTCCCCCGCTGTCAAGCCGTCAGCCCGAAGTCGTTATGTGACTATGTGCATGGGGGACATAAGGACGCGGCCAAACTTTGGGATGCGCGCCGACTGAAGTTGGGCGCCGGGAGAGCACGCAGCGCCGAACGCTGCGCGCGGCGCCCGCCCGATTATCGGCCCAACGGTCGGTCTGGCGGGCTGCCGCGGGGTTTCGGAGCAGGTTCGGTTGACCGATATGACCATGTTTGACCGGGTTTTGACCGTGTCCTTAAGGGTTTTAAGACATGGTTCAAAAAGATGACCAAGTGGTCATGTTCGCTCGGGGGCGCTGCTAGCCTGACGATGGAGGCGCGGGTACCGCTCTTGACACCCCACGACTTGCAGGCGCTGATCGACGGCGGCGAGACGCTCAATGTTGAGTTCAAAGGGGAAGCGCGCGCGCCATTCTCCGACGGCGACCTGGTCGAGGCGGTCGTCTGTCTCGCCAACGGCGCCGACGCGGGGCCGTCGTGGCTGTTGATTGGGGTGGAAGACGACGGTCGAGTCAGCGGCGCGCGCCCGCGGCATGGCGGCGGGCAGACCGATCTCAGCCTGGTCCACGCGCTGATTGCGAATCGCACCCAACCGGCGTTGACGGTGCGGATTGAACAATTTGCGACCGCTTCGGGCGAGGTGCTGGCGATCCAGGTACCCGCGGCGCGGGCGCCGACCTCGACCTCGGACGGCCGCTTTCTACAGCGCACGATCGGCGGCGACGGCAAGCCGGCCTGCCGCCCGCTCTACTTCCAGGAGATGCAGGCGCGGCAGGCCGACCAGGGGCGCCTGGACTACTCTGCCCTGCCCTTCGCGGAACTGGGCGCGGATGCGCTCGATCCGCTGGAGTTCGCCCGCTACCGCCGCGCGATCCGCGAGAACCGCGGCGACATGCAGCTGGCTGAGCTCGACGACCGCGAGCTGGCCGGCGCGCTCCAGGCGGTGCAGGTCGACCGCGGCCAGGAGTACGTGACCGCACTCGGCCTGCTGTTGTTCGGCCGCGAAGACGCGCTGGCCGCCGCGCTGCCCACGCACGAAGTGGCGATCCAGGTGCTGTCGGGCGGCGAGGTGGAAGTCAACGACTTCGTCCGCTGGCCGTTGCTGCGGGTGATGGAGGAGGTGGAGGCGCGGCTGCGGACGCGCAACCGCGAGCGCGAAATCCTCGTCGGGATGACCCGCATCGGCGTCCCCGATTACTCGCCGCGCGCATTCCGCGAAGCCGTGGCCAACGCGCTCACCCACCGCGACTACACCCGACTGGGCGCGGTGCATGTGCAGTGGTATGAGGATCGGATCGAGATTTCGAACCCGGGCGGCTTTCCGCAGGGCGTGCGCCTGGACAACCTACTGGTCGCCGAGCCGACGCCGCGCAACTTCCGGCTGGCGGACGCCTTCAAACGGGCCGGGCTGGTGGAACGCACGGCGCGGGGCATCGATACGCTGTTTGAACAACAAATCAGCGCGGGGCGCGCGGCGCCCTCGTACGGGCGCAGCACGGAGGCCCGCGTGGTGCTGGTGCTGCCCGGCGGCGAGCCGAACCTGCCGTTCGTGCAGGCCCGCGTGGAAGAGGAGCGCGCGCGCGGACCGCTCAGCCTCGATGATCTGCTGATTCTGAATGAGCTGAGGACCGAGTCGCGCATCACCATCGGCGAAGCCGCCGCGCGCGTGCAAAAGCCGATTGACGAGGCGCGCCTCAAGCTGGCGCAGTTGCGCGAGCGAGGCCTGCTGGAGTCGAGCGGCGCGGGCGACCGCGCACGCTGGCGGCTGGCGGCGTCCTTCCGCCGCCGGATCGATGCGCCCAGCGGCGCGCGCTCCGCGCCGGCGACGGATGTTCCGGAGCGGGAACGCCTGGTTCTGCAATACGCGGCCGACCAGGGAAGCGTCACGCGCCGGGAAGTCGTCGAGCTTTGTGGAATCAACGCGCGCCAGGCCGCCTATGTCCTCGCGCGCCTCGCGCGCAGCGGCGATCTGGTGATGCACGGCGCGCGCCGCGGCGCGTGGTATGAACCACAATGACCATTTTATGAACGTGTTCATATGATCATATGAACACGTTCAAAGTGCGCATATCGCGGTCAAACCCCGCGCGGCGGCCCGCGCTGCTAGCCTGTGGGGCGCGAGCTGAGACTAGCGGCGCTCCCGTGGCGGGGGCGCGGGAAGGATTCGACGATGAGCAACAGCCCCCACTTCGGCGTGATGGTGCCCCAGATCAAGCGCACCTGGGCGGAGACGCAGCGGGCCGCGACCGCCTTTGAAGAGCTGGGCTTCGACTCGCTCTGGGTCAACGACCACCTCTACGGGCCGCAGTCGCCGGCGATCCCGATGCTCGAAGCCTGGACGCTGGCGGCGGGCATCGCGGCGGTGACCGAGTCGGCGCAGATCGGCACGCTGGTCACCCCTGTGGGGATGCGCAACCCGGCGCACACGGGCAAGATGATCGCGACGGTGGACAACATCGCGGGCGGGCGGGTGATCCCCGGCTTCGGCTCGGGCTGGATGCCGCGCGAGTTCACCGATTTCGGGATGCCCTTCCTGGGCGGGCGCGAGCGGCTCGGCCAGCTCGAAGAGGGGCTGCAAATCTTCCGCCAGATGTGGGACCCGGACCAGGCGGAGGTCACGTTCGATGGTGAATTCTTCCGCACCGACCAGCTGGTCACCGAGCCCAAGCCGCCGCGCGTGCCGCCGATCCTGGTCGGCGGCGGCGGCGAGAAGGTGACGATGCGGATCGCCGCGCAGTACGCCGACATCTGGAACAACTCGGCGGGCGCGCAGGACAATCTGGCGCACAAGGTCTCGGTGCTGCGCGGCCACGCCGAGCGGCTGGGGCGCGACCCAGAGGAAATCCGCGTCTCGCAGCAGTGCCTGGTCACGCTCGCCGAGAGCGAGGAGGCGCTGGGCCCGATGGTCGAGCGCGCGCAGAAAATCTTCGGCGGCCACATGGGCAACCCGGCCGGCGAGATGGCGCTGACCGGCACGCCGGACATGATCAAGCAGCGCATCGCCAAGCATGTCGAGCTGGGCTGCGACATGTTCATGATCGAGTTCTTCGGCCGCGACACGATCGAGCCGGCGCAGGCCTTCGCGGAGGCGGTGATTCCGGAGTTTCGGTAAGGGCTGATTCGTCGCTGCGCGAACCCGAGCGACAAGGTAGGCTTGTCACACGCAGTCGCGTCGGAGGAGAGTCGCCCCCATGCGGCGTCCTACAGGCATCTTGCTCTTTGCGCTTGTGGCGCTACTGTCACTCGCGAGCTTGACGGAGCTTCGTGTCACCGGGGCGCAGACTCCGGCAGGCGAAAGCGCCTTTCTCCAGCCGGGTGAGAACTGGGTCGGATGGCTGGGCGAAGAGCGATCCGTTCAAGATCTCTTCGATGCTGTTCCAGACCTTAAATCTGTCTGGGTGTGGGACGCGTACTGGCAGGACTGGAGTGGCGCCTCTCGGGAGCCAAGCCCCGGTCGGGAATGGTCGCTGACAACGGTTCATCCAGGAATGGCGCTTTGGATGTGGATCGATGGGTCCCACCCGGTTCGTTGGCCATATGGCGGACAATCGCCTGCGACAGGCCTGGTTGAGCTGCACAAAGGCCAAAACTACGTGACGTGGGGCGGTGGGCCGGACTTTGATCTGGCTCAGTTCGTCTATGACGGCGTCGGCATCTCTCTAGAGGACGTAATGGTGTGGAGGTCTGGGGAAGCACGCTGGCAGGAGCTCGACCCACGGAATCGAGTCGCGCGTGGCGATGTTCTTTGGGTGAAGGTCGCGCGGGACGTGAACTGGCTGCAGCCAACGGGAGAGTGGCCTGACGTTGTGTTTGCCGGCGAAGTCTCGTCGCATGTTCTAGGCCGGGTGTACCGCGACCTCAACGATGCGATGGCGTTCTTCGCTGAAGAGTGGGGCGTTCAA
Organism: Dehalococcoidia bacterium; assembly: GCA_965203165.1. Classification (GTDB taxonomy): domain Bacteria; phylum Chloroflexota; class Dehalococcoidia; order Bin125; family Bin125; genus CATQGW01. The sequence continues at coordinate 1,214,698 of OZ241849.1, read as the reverse complement.
GCGGATCATTCGCGAACGACACTGTATGTCGCCACAGACGGTGACGCGCTCGCGGCCGTCATCCCGGATGACTATCCGTGCAAAGATGTCAGGAAAACCTGGGCCGAAAAGTACGAAGTTGACAGGGAAACCTCGGTCAAAAAGTACGCGGCCTGGCACTGCGGAGGGCACGACGAAGAGCACGACGGTGTTTCGTTCATTGTCCTCCGAGAGAGGTGGTGGAACGAGGGGCACAAAGACGGCAACCCCCGCATTCGCAACATGGGAAACTCGCACGTTGAGGGCAGGTATCAGTTGATCCACGAGTACACACACGCTGTTCAGCACCAGCTGAGTGGCGAGCTCGGTAGCCACCCAACGTGGCTGGTGGAAGGCACGGCGTTCTGGACGGAAGGATTGCTGTACGTCGACGACCAAGAACTCGCCGGCTACGAACACGATCGGGACTGGCTGCGACGCGATAACGAGAGGCGGTTCTCAGACCGAGACTACAATTCCGGTGCACCTCCGCTGGTGTCGCTGGAAGATGCGCATGCAGAATCGTGGGGTGAATACAGACCATGGCGATACGAGCTGGGCACTGCGGCCGTGGAACGCTTGGCGGGATCAGCGGAACGCGGCCGACACGAGCGCCAAGCTTCGATTCTGGAGTACTGGCGACAGTACGATGACAGTGTCGTCGCCGATCAGCAAGCGAATTGCGGCGACGCTGTCGTAAACGATGAAGGCGTTGTTGGAGATGTTGTCTGCCTGGAGCTGGAACCGTGGAAGGACGCGTTCGAGCAAGCGTTCGGCTTGGACGTCGACAGCTTCTACGCCGAGTTTCGAGCGTGGCGAACAAGCCTCCTCGAGTAAGCGCTTTGAGGCCACTGACGCAGTGCATGCCTGCACGATGTACCGCGGGGTCCGCGCCCGGCTGGCTTGCGCTCAAACCACTCTGCGGGCCGGAACGCGCCGCTGTGGCGGTGATTCCGGAGTTCAGGTAGACTGCCGCCGATGCACTCGAACTGGCTCGAATACGCAGCACGCGTTGTCGCCACCGCATTGGCGGTAGCGCTCGTCTTGGTCGCCGTTTCGCTGGGAGCGACCAGCGCGCAGGCCCAATCGAACGACGCTCGAGAGGTTCGGATTGCCGCTCAGCGCCTGGCGAACGGGCGCACGGAGTTTGCACTCCAAGTGCGCGCGACCGGAAGCGATTGGGGCAACCGCCTGCTGCCGGCGAGTCGATTCCTGAGCGTCGGCGTGCGCACTGAGCGGTGGTACACCAGCTCCTCGGTGACGGTCGGCGGCCTAACGCTGCGCATCGCTGCACAACCGCTCGGCAACGGGCGCATCGAGTTCGCCGTTCAGCAGCGCGTGTCGGATGCTGAATGGGGCGAACATTTTCTACCTACAAGCCGTTTCATGCTGGCGAACGCCGCCACGGGGCATTGGCTCCACAGCTCCCCCGTCGCGCTACCTGGCGCACCGGATACGCCTTCCACATCGACTGCTGAACCGGCGACTGACCCGGAAAATGAGCCTGCGACCGACGCCGATCAACCACAGCCGGATCCGCAAGCCGAGCGAGTCTATGCGTGGGAATCCGAGATGCTGCGCGGGCAGTTGGGCGACTTGCCGTCGGCGGCGATCACGATCGAAGACGCGCAGGCCATCGTCGACGCGATCTTCGCCGACCATTTCAACGGCGACGAAGACGCGCCGGAAGTTCTCGTAGCGAGCCTGCCGACCGGCATCGCCGGTCGCTCGGACGGTCGGACGATTGAGCTTGATCGGCAGTCAATCCGCCTGGACACACTCCTGCACGAGACGGCGCACGCTGTGTTTCTGCGAGGTACCGACGGTGCCGATGCGTGCCACTGCCCTGAATGGGCTGCCCAGATGCTCGCGCTTTGGGATCGGTATGTCGTCGGCTTCGATATCGAAGCTGCGCGCGCATCGGCCACTCCAGCCGACGTCAGCATCGCGGAGCGAGCGCTGATCGAACCGACCGGCGATTCGGCAAATATAGGCAAGGTGCGAGTCGCCATCGCCGACGCGCTCGCGGAACACCTCGATCTGTTCCCGGAAGCACCTTCGGATCGCAACGTGCTCGGCCATGCCGATGCGCCGGTCACGATCCTCGAGTATTCCGACTACATTTGACCGTACTGCATTCAGTTCGCCGGGAGCGAACTTCCGCAAATTATCTCCGCAGTCGTCCGCACCGGACTGGCGCGCATCGACGCGCAGGCATTTCCCTTCTTGAGCCGGCGATCGGTTGACGGCGCGGAGGCGGCCGAATGCGCCGCGGATCAAGGGGCATACTGGCCATACCGAGAGCGTCTCTTGGACCAAGAGGATGGGCTGCGCGTAGGGGCGGACCTGGTCGACACGGCAGCTGATCTTGGGCTCGATGTACAGGCCTTCCGTCGCTGCATCGAGAGCGACAGGCACGCGGACGAAGTGGCTGCGCAAATCCAAGGCGGTAGAGACCAGGGTGTACGTGGGACGCCGACAGTGCTCGTAGACGGACGGCAAGTCTCTTGGAGTGCGGACACAGTGATCGACACAGCGCGACGAGCAGCTCAAAGCCGCGCGGTCGCACTGAGCGGGCATGTCGGCGATTCGAGTGGCCCGTTGGCGGGCGTCACTGTGGCGGCGAGCGACGGCACGAGCGATCGCACCGCGTCCGACGGCTCCTTCGCGATTACGCTGAGAGTGAGCGGCGCGTACCTGCTTGAGGCAAGTGTCGATGGTTGCCGGGTCTACTACCACCGTTCGGCAGGTGCGACCGGGAGCAGGGACAGCGCGACGCCGATTCAGGTCTCCGACGAGGACATCTCGGACATTCGCATCGAGATTCCGTCCGACGTTTGCGCGTTGCGCATTCGTGGACGGTTGGTTGATGCGAGCGGCGCGGCGCTGGCTGATGTCCAGATCGAGGCCGACGGTAACAACCGCAGCTTCGGTGCGGCGCGCACCGCGTCTGACGGATCGTTTGCTGTCCCTGTGCCGATGAACGACCACTACCGCCTGAGTTTCTGGGACGGCTGTTGGATGTTCCGCGGCGAAGGTGGCGGAGTCACAACCAACTGGGACGACGCGTCGCTGATTCGTGTTGCAGACAACGACGTTAGCGGCGTTGTATTTCGGGTACCCGACAACCCCTGCGGCTAATCGGTCGCCGCGCGTGTCTGCACGATGTAGAGCGGGTCCGCGCCCGGCTGCTTGCGCTCAAGCCACTCTGCGGGCCGGGACGCGCCGCTGTGGCGGTGATTCCGGGACTGTGGTAGGCTGTCGCCGATGAACTCGAACCGGCTCAAGTGGGCGGCGGTGGTTCTGGGCGCAGTGCTTGCGGCGGCGCTTGTGCTGGGCGCCGTTGGGCTAACGACGGCTGCGGCGCAGGAGCCGGATGGGGCGGTGGCTGAGATTGTCACTCGCCGTCCGCAGCCGGGCGACACGATGACCACCATCCTACAGCCCGGTGACAACCTCGTGGGCTGGATCGAGGGAGCGACTCCGGTCACAGACCTCTTCGACGCCGTCGCGGAAATCGAGGCGGTATGGGCGTGGGACGTGCTGCGTCGTCAGTGGTCAGCCGCCTCTCGGCGCGTTCCCTCGGAGCTGCACACGCTGCGGACGCTGAAGCCGGGGATGGGGTTGCTCGTGCAGGTTGGCGGGGACGAGGCGGTGGAGTGGCGGCGGTCCGCCTACCCCGCAGCCGGACTGGTCAAACTGCACAAAGGCCCGAACCTCGTCGCTTGGTCTGGGCGTGAAGAGTCTTCAATTGCGTATTTGGCTCTCGGGATCGGCGCGTCGTTCGAAGGTGCTGAGATCTGGGATGCAGCGAACACACAATACCTGAGCTACAATCCCTCAAACGGCGAAAATGGTGACAGCCTCCTGGACATCCGCCGGGGCGACGCTGTCTGGATTACCGTTTCTCGCACGGTCAATTGGCTCCAGCCGACAGGTGTGCTGCCAAGCTTTAACTTCCCCACTGGGACACCGCAAGAGGTTCGCGGAGGCTTGACGCTCGCTACGGAGCAGGTACTCGACTTCTTCGCGAGGCGGTATGGCATTGAGGCTGACCACTCGCTGCTGGCCATCGAGCTGGCGGACCTCAGAGAACACGGTGTCGCTGGGCTGGGAGGCGCAACCTCGATCTCTGTAGATCGCGGGCTTGACTGTCTTAGTGCTGGCCGAGGCAGCGCTCCTGCGGCACAACCCTCACCGCGTTGCCTACCTCTTCTGATACACGAGTACTTTCACACGCTACAGCGGCAGTTGTCCGACAATCAATTCGGCCTTCTCACTGAAGACCCAACCTGGCTGACTGAAGGAACAGCAGAGTTCATGGTCTGGCGACACGCATCGCCGACTGACGGCGATGTCGACAACCCATGGTCCGCGCAGCGTCTTGCTGCTTTTGGCGAGCCGCCAAGCGATCCACTCGCTGTAGAGGGCATTCTACATTCATACCCGTATGGGGTCGGTCAGTTTGCCGCCGATCTTCTTGCCCGGCGTGCTGGCGGTCTATCCGTCGTCGAGTACTACCGACAACTTTCCCCGATCGCCATCGGACCGCATTTCCGCTGGCAGTCACGATCCTCGTGGGACGAAGTGTTCGAGGATGTCTTCGAACTTACAGTCGATCAGTTCCATGTCGAAGTGCATGATCGTTGGCGGCAGATCTCGGGCGACGCGACGTCTACAACTGATGAGTCCGAGGAACGGTTTATTCAAGGCCGACTGGTCGACGTTCGCGGCGCTGCGATCTCCGATGCTCTGGTGACTTACATCGCAGGAGATGGTAGGCGGCTCTATGCCCGGACGGACCAACAAGGCCGGTTCCAGCTGCGCGTGCCCAGGCAGACTGGGGCCTTGTTTGGGGGTTTCCTGCGGATCGAGATAGCCGAGACATGCGAACTGTTTTACGGTCGCGACGGTTTTGCGGCATGGGAGCATGAGGCTTCACCAATTGCGCTCAGCGCTGAGGGGCCGGACCTGCAGATACACATGCCATCAGATCTGTGCCCTTGGGTAAGCGGCCGCGTTGTCGACGAGAACGGAATCGGTCTGAGCGGTGTATTGGTAGGTCTCGGACCCGTGGCGTTTCTGCCGCCGGCGCGCACTGGCGACGATGGACGGTTTGCGTTCCGAGCGTCCGCCCTCCGCTCGTACGAGTTCCTCACGATTGAGCTCGCCGAGAGATGCGAGGTCTTGGCGGCGCGTCACGGTGGAGTGACCACGGATCTCCGCGACGTGTTTGCTCTTGATCTTCAAGGCGGACCAGCTGATGGACTCCGGATCGAGGTGCCCGGGAGCAGTTGTCGATGGCAGATTAGCGGTCGTGCCGTTGATTCGCGTGGCATCGGTCTTCACAACGCTACAGTGTATGCGCATAACGCTACAGTGTATGCGCTTGTGCAGGGCCTGTCCGTCGACATACGCGCCATTCCCAACAGGGATGGATCATTCACGTTGACGGTTCCGACGAACGAGAACTATTTCCTGCAGCTGACACTCTGGAAAGCGCACAGCGATGGTCGGGACTGTGTTCTTAATCTGGCCAATGACGGGGGGCTCGTCATGGAGTCCGTCGAGTTTCAGCCTGAAAGATTCCTCCGAATGATCCGAATGATCAGTGTTATGAACGCCGACGTCGCTGGCTTGCTGATCGAAATTCCAGACGACGCGTGCAGCTAGCAAGTCAACTTGCCGTCCGCGCTTGGACGATGTAGAGCGGGTCTGCGCCTGGCTGCTTGCGCTCGTACCATTGGGCCGGCTCGAAGCCGCCGCTGTGGTGGAAGTAGGCGCCTACCAACTGCGCGTGGTCGTGGTCGCCCAGCGCTTGCCAGAGGGTTACGGCTTTGGTGGGGAAGCAGCGATTGGAGAAGGAGACTACGCAGAGGCCGCCGGGTTCGAGCACGCGGGCGATTTCGGCGAAGATTTCCAGCGGGCGCTGGAGGTATTGGACGGAGACGGCGATCAGTACGGCGTCGAAGCTGGCGTCGGGCCAGGGCAGTTGCGGATTCTGATTGAGGTCCTGCACCACCCACTCGTCGAGCGCGGGGTTGCGCGCGAGCTCGTCGGCGTTCATGCCCAGCCCGACCGCTTTGACCGGTTTGTAACCCTCGGGCAGGTGGGAGATCCAGGACGACATCAGGTCGAGGATGCGATCTTCCGGCTTGAGTACTTCGGCGTAGTGCGCGGAGAGGGCGGCGATTGCGGCGTCGTCGATATGCGCGACGAAGCGCGGCTCGGCGTAGAAGAGCGCGTCGTCGGACTCGTCGAATTTGCGGAAGTGCTGCGGCTGAAAGGGCGAGCCGCCGGCCGGTTGGTCGGGTTCGGTCACCGCGCTCAGCGCTTGGGCGGTTTGGGCAGGATGTAGGCGAGCGAGCCGCCGACCAGCAGCGCGGCGAGGGTGATCGAGATGACGATGCCGATGATCGGCCCCGCGCCCAGCCCGCCGCTCTCCGCGCCGGCGGCCAGCGCCGCGCCGCTGCTCAGCAGCAGGGCGATCAGCGGAATGGCGAGAGTGATGCTGCGCCGCATTTGTCAGCCCCCCATCGGCCCGTAGATTTGCGAGGCGTGGCCGGTCAGGTGCCAGATCGCGAACGCCCACATATCGCGCACGGCCATCCCGGCCATCATCCCGTCGGCGGCGGTGTCGGCCAGCTGGTCGTCGCGCACCGCGCCGACGGCGGGGTCGATGGCGGCGCTGATCTCGGCCAGCGCGGCCAGCGCGTCGTCCGCCGAGGCGAGCGCGATTGCGCCGTCGAGCGGGCTGTTGGGCGCGCCGCAGCCGGCCGCGGAGCAGATCGCCTTGGCGAACTCGAGCTCGACCTGCAGCGCGTGCTCGGCCGCCTGGCGGGGCGACCAGCCGGGGCCGTCGGCCTCGTCGGGGCCGGGCGTCTCCCAGCGCTCGGCGGCCATCGCGACGGCGTGGGCGAGCACGGTCCGCCCGGCGGCGACCGAGGCGCGGAGTTCGTCGGCGGTGGGCATGCGGCCTCCCTGTTCGCGGCGGCTAGGCCATCGGGCTGATCATCTGTGCGGAGTGGTCGGCGAGGTGCCAGACGTCCATCTCCATCAGCCAGGCGACGGACACCGCGTCGAACCCGAAGGCGGCCGTCTCCTTGCCGAGTTCGGCGTCCTGCACGTAGCCGACTTTGGAGTCGGCGGCGGCGGTCACGGCGTCAAGCGCGGCCAGGGCGTCGGCGGCGCTGGCGAACGAGGGCGCGTCGCCGAGCGGGTTGTCGGGGCCGTCGTAGCCGCAGGCGGCGCAGATGGCGTCGGCGAACATCATCTCGCTGGGCACGGCGTGCTCGGCGGCCTGGCGCGGCGACCAGCCGGGGCCGCCATCGTCGGTCGCGCCTTTGGGCGTCTCCCAGTTGTCCGCGGCGGCGGTGATCGCGGTGCGCAGCACGGCGCGCGCGGCGGCGACGGAGGCGCGCAGTTCGTCGGCGGTGGGCATTGCGCCCTCCCTCGTTGGCGGCCGGCTAGGCCATCGGGGTGATCATCTGGGCGGCGTGGTCGGCGAGGTGCCAAACGTCCATCACCATCAGCCCCGCGACGGGCACGGCGGCCATGCCTTCGCCGCCGGCCGACTTGCCGAGTTCCTCGTCCTGCACGTAGTTGACCTTGGAGTCGGCGGCGGCAGCGACGGCGTCGAGCGCGGCCAGCGCCTCATCGGCGGAGGCGAAGGAGGCCTCGCCGCCGAGCGGGTTTTCGGGGCCGTCGTAGCCGCAGGCGGCGCAGATGCCGCCGGCGAACATGATCTCGGAGGGGATCACGTGCTCGGCGACCTGGCGGGGCGACCAGCCGGCCTCGCCGTCGTCGGCCGTGCCTTTGGGCGTGTCCCAGTTGCCCGCGGAAGCGGTGATGGCGGTGCGCAGCACGGTGCGTGCGGCGGCGACGGAGGCGCGCAGTTCGTCGGCGGTGGGCATCGAAGGTCTCCAGAGTGTGGCAGCCGGAGCCAAGCGGCCCCGCGCTGTGCCGACAGGATAGGGCAGCCGCAATCTCCACGCCAATCGCCCCCGGATCCGCCAGAACGAGATCCGTCATACCCGCGCTCGCCGCGGGTATCTCGCTGCGCCCAGCACCAGGCGCCGTCCCCACTCCTCCACCCTCGCTCAGGCGGCATCCGGGCCCTCTGGATGTCTCCGGGGGTGGGATGTTGCGCCGCGCGGAGGTCTGCGCAGGAACGGCGGAGGCGCGCACGGGACTCCGTGCAGAACTCGGCGAGATACCCGCGGCAAGCGCGGGCATGACGAATATGGGCGCGGGTATGACGCAGGCGCGGCGCTGGTGTAGAGTGACAGGGTGAAGCACGCCGCCAACCTCCCAACCACCGCCCAACGCGCCCGCCGCGCGGCGGCGGTGCTTGCCCGATCGGGGGGGGGGGGGGGGATAGATTCCTCCCGATCGCTCTCGCGATCGCCGCATTGCTGCTCGCCGCACTGACCCTCGCCCAAGCCGCCACGCCCACATCCACCAGCCGCTACCTCGCGCTAGACGCCGGCGGCGAGCACCAATGCACCCTCCGCGCCGACGGCCTCATCCGCTGCTGGGGCGGCAACTCCGCCGAGCTGCGCGACATCCCCGAAGGTCGCTACACGGCGGTGAGCGCCGGCGCGTGGCACAACTGCGCCATCCGCCAAGAGAACGGCGAAATCGCCTGCTGGGGTAGCGACTCGAACGCGCCGGATGGCGCGTTCGTTGATGTGGCGGTGGGCTGGCAGTTCGCCTGCGGGGTGCGCGAGACGAGCCAACTCGAATGCTGGGGGACCAACAGCTATGGCCGCAGCGTGCTCGACTACGGCCAGGCAGATCCGCCCGACGGCGAGTTCGCCTCCGTCAGTGCCGGCTACCTACAAGCCTGCGGGCTGCGAACGACGGGCGAAGTCACCTGTTGGGGCCGCGCCAACCTCGGACGCACCAACGCTCCCGAGGGAATCTTCACACAAGTGAGCGCGGGCACGACGCATTCTTGCGCCGTCCGCGAGAGCGGCGCGGTGGAGTGCTGGGGCCTCAACAACTTCGGGCAGTTGAACGCGCCGTCGGGCGTCTTCACCCAAATCAGCGCCGGAGCATGGCACTCATGCGGGTTGCGCGAGTCAGGCGCAATCGAATGCTGGGGCGACGATCGCTACGACCAGTCCAACGCCCCGTCGGGGCGCTACCTCGCCGTGAGCGCCGGAATGCGGCATTCGTGCGCGCTAAGCTGCGCGAGCGCACGCTGTTGGGGCGGGCAGGAAGATCGCCTGCCTGAGCTGATTGCGGAGCTCGCGCCGACAACGGCTACTCGGAGCGTCGCGGATAGTTCGAGCGGCGACGAGGGCGGCGCAACGCCGGACCCTGTGACGCCTACGCCAACCCCTACCCCCACACCGACCACATACACCGCCGTCAGCGCGGGCGGATCGCACACCTGCGCCCTGCGCAGCACGGGCACGATCGACTGCTGGGGCAACAACGCCAACGGCCGAATCGACACCTCCACACTGACCGGCACCTTCACTGCGTTGAGCGCGTTCGGGGCGCACAGTTGCGCCCTGAACAGCGCCAGCGCGATCTCGTGCTGGGGACACAGCGCCAACAGCCGTACGACCGCGCCATCGGGCAGCTTCACCACGCTGGGCAGCGGCCCGGCTGCGTCGCATACTTGCGCGGTGGCGAGCGGCGGCGCAGTTTCCTGTTGGGGCGCGGGCGCTGCAGGTCAGACCGACGCGCAGACCGGCACGTTCACCGCTGTCAGCATGGGTGACGGCCACAGTTGCGGGTTGCGCAGCACAGGGGCGATCCACTGCTGGGGCGACAACTCCAATGATCAGACCGACGCGCAGACGGGCACGTTCACCGCTGTCAGCGTCGGTACGCTGCACAGTTGCGGGTTGCGCAGCACAGGGGCGATCCACTGTTGGGGCGAGAGCGCCAACGGTCGGACCGACGCGCAGGCGGGCACATTCACCGCCGTCAGCGCCGGCGGCACCCACACCTGCGGGCTGCGCAGCACGGGCGCAATCGTCTGCTGGGGCAACAACAGCAGCGGACAGACGACGGTCCCAGCGGGGACATACACGGCAGTCAGCACGGGCAGTGGGCATACCTGCGGCCTCAAGACCGACGGCACGATCGCGTGCTGGGGCCGCAACATAAGCGGCCAGGCGCCGGCGACACGCTCGCCCTGACGGCGTGTGCTCCATCTCCCCGCCATACCCGCGCTCGCCGCGGGTAGGACGGATCGTTGCGCAAGTCCGACGAGATGGAAGCGCCAACACGCCTTAAGCTGTGAGCAGTGTGCAGCAGCGGCGCGAGGCGGCGCTGCGCAATGCGAGGAGGCGGGCAATGGCGTTCGGAATCGGACTGATCGGCGCGGGCGGCAATCAGCGGCTGCGGCACATCCCCGGCTTTCGGGCGATTGACGATGTGCAGATCGTCAACGTAGTCAACCGCTCGCGCGCGAGCGGCGAGGCGGTCGCGGCGGAGTACGGCATCCCGCGCGTCTCGGAGAGCGCCGCGGAGCTGCTCTCGGATCCGGCCGTGGACGCAGTCTGCATCGGAACCTGGCCCTACAAGCATCTCGAATACACCTCGGCGGCGCTGGCCGCCGGCAAGCACGTGCTCTGCGAGGCGCGGATGGCCAACGACGCGGCGGAGGCGGAGCAAATGCTGGCGGCGGCGCGCGCGCAGCCCGAACTGGTCGCGCAACTGGTGCCCGCGCCGTTCGACTTTCGGCTGGGCAAGACGATCACGCGGATGTGCGCCGACGGCTCGCTGGGCCAAATCCTCGAGGCGCATCTGACGCTGCTCAACGGCGGCGGCCTCGACCCCGCGGCGCCGCTGCACTGGCGGCATCGCCGCGACTACTCCGGCAAAAACATGATGCAACTGGGCATCTTCAACGAGACGATCCAGCGCTGGCTGGGCGATACGACCCAGGTAGTCGCGCACGCGCGGACATTCGTAACCTCGCGGGTGGACGAGGAGAGCGGCGAGCGAATGCCAATTACGATTCCCGACAGCTTGGGCATTTTCGCGGATATGGCCAACGGCGCGCGCTGCACCTACCGCGTGAGCGCAGTAACCGAGGGCGCGCCAGGCCCGCCCTCGATCGAGCTGTACGGTGCCGAAGGGCGGCTGTCCTGGCGCTTCGGCGATACAGCCGAGTGGGCCCGCCACGGCGAAGAACCGTCGGCGTTGGAGCCGGATCCCGGCACGGCGCACGACTGGCAAGTCGAGGCGGACTTCATCCGCTCAGTCCGAACCGGCGCCCCGGTCGAGCTGACAAATTTCGAGGACGGCGTGCGCTACATGCGCTTCACAGACGCAGTCTGGGAGTCCTGGAACACCAGCCGCGCAGTGCAGATCGAGCCGCTGGAGTAAACGATGGTGACTCGCGAAGATCAGGCCAACGAAGCGGCGGCGGCGGTTCCGGCGCTGGATGCGATCGAAATCCGCGGATTTCGATCGCTGGCGGACGTAAAACTCGAGGCGCTGCCCAACGTCACGGTGTTGATCGGCCCGAATGGATCGGGCAAGTCGAACCTGTTTCGCTTCTTCGAGATGTGCAGCTGGATGCTGCGCTCGGGCAAACTCGCAGAGTTCGTCGCCCGCCAGGGCGGCGCAGACGACCAGCTGTTCCGCGGCCGAGCAGTCACCCCCCAGATCGAAGCAAAGCTGTCAATGCGCACGGAAGCAGGGCGAAACGATTACCGCTTTTCGCTCGTGTGGGCTCAGCCGGATCGGTTGATCTTCACCGATGAGTCGTTCAGGTTTTCCCGACCGGACTTCCCGACGGAAGCAGAATGGCAGCAGCTGGGCAGCGCACACAACGAAGCGCAGCTCGTCGATGCGGCGCAGGGTGGTTACTCGGAGGTAAACGAGACCACGGCGAGTACGATTTGGCGCCTTCTGCGCAGCTGCGCCGTGTACCAATTCCACGACACATCGGACCACTCGCGCTTCAAGCAGCTGTGGGATGTCGACGACTGCTACCAACTTCGCTCGCACGGCGGCAACCTTGCGGCGGTGCTGTTACAGCTGGAGCGCGAGGATACTCGCCGCTACGAGCTGATTTGCCGCCAGATCGCCAGGATCTTGCCTGGATTCGATCACTTCGATCTCGTCGCGCAACACGGCAAGGTCCTGCTGCGCTGGCGGGCAAGCGGCAGCGACAAGACCTACGGCGCGCATCTGACGTCGGACGGCTCGCTGCGCTTCTTCGCGCTGGTGACGCTGCTCAACCTGCCGGATAAGATGATGCCCAACGTGATCCTGCTGGATGAACCGGAGCTGGGACTGCACCCCGCGGCGGTCGAGTTGATCGGTCACATGATCCGCAAGGTCGGCCACGATCGACAGGTGATCCTGGCGACCCAGTCGGTCGAGCTGGTGGATGTGTTCGACCTGGAGCAGATCGTGGTGCTGGATCTCGATGACGGTCGAACGACCTTCCGCCAGCTAAACCCCGACGAGTATCGCGTCTGGCTGGAAGACGACTACACCACCGGCGAACTGTGGATGAAGAACGTGCTTGAGGGACGACCTTGATCCTCCCGATGATCCGGCTGGCGATCGTAGTCGAAGGGCGAACAGAGGAGGAGTTCGTGAAACAGCTGCTTGCAGCGCATCTCAATGAACGTGGTGTCGAGGCGAAGGCGCGACTGGTAGGGGAGGGCAAACGCAGTAGCCGCGGAGGAAACGTGACGGTTGATCGAGTTGCCAAGAACATGGCGGAGCTTTCGCACAGCTTTGACGCGGTGACGACGTTGGTTGATTTCTACGGCTTTCAGCGGCGGCTGACCAGTGATGCGACAGAGTTGGAGCAACGGATCGACGCGACGTATGCAAGCGCACCGCACCGCCGACTGCGCAGCGATCACGTGTTCTCGTACGTACAACGGCACGAGTTCGAGGCGTTGCTGTTCTCCGACGTTTCGGCGTTCGCGCGCGTGTTGGATATCCCGCAAAACGCCGCTTCCGCCCTCGCGGGCGTCCGGGCGCAATTCGCCAGCCCTGAAGACATCAACGACAGCCCCGACACCGCGCCAAGCAAACGCATACGGGGAGCAATCCCCGACTACAACAAAGTCACGGATGGTTCGGTCGTGGCCACGGAGGTGGGGTTGGATGCAATGCGCAGAGAATGCCCGCGTTTCGCAGCCTGGCTGACGCGGCTGGAGTCCCTCGGCGACGCTTAGCCCAACCCCGCCAACCACTCGAGCAGAATGCGATTCAGCTCCTCAGGCGCCTCCTGCTGCGTCCAGTGCGCGCACTCCTCGATGTGCCCGCGGCTGAGATTGGGAATCCAGCCCTCCATACCGTGCGACATCTCCGGCAACAGCACCGGATCCTTGCCGGCGGTGACCATCAGCGCGGGCTGCTCGATCCGCTTGCCCTCGACCGCCGCCGACCACTCCCAGTTGCGCCCGTGATTGCGGTACCAGTTCAGCCCGCCGCGGAAGCCGGTCCGCTCGTAAGCGTCGACGAAGACCTGCAAGTCCTCCTCGGTCAGCATCACGCTGCGCTCCGCGTCTTCGGGCATGCCGACCAGCAGACCGCCGCGTTCGCGCACGCCTGAGGTGCCGGCCAGCGCGTCGATCCGATCCTCAGGCTTCGAGCTGCGCAGCAGCAGGATGAATGTGCGGCGCACATCCGCGCCCAACTCGGCCTCGGCGACGCCCGGCTCCTGGAAATACAGCTGGTAGTCGAAGCGCCCCGGGTCCATTTTCATCGCTTCCAGCGGGTTGATCGGCGCGCGCGGCGCGGCGGGCGTGTTGACCCCCGCCACCGCGCGCACCCGCTGCGGGTGGTGCTGCGCCATGTTCCAGACCACCGCGCCGCCCCAGTCGTGGCCAACGAACACCGCCTGCTCCTCGCCCAGCGCGTCGAGCAGCGCGGCCATGTCGGCGCAGATCGCCTCCTGCGTGTAGTCCTCAATCTCGGGCGGAGCGTCGCTGCCGCCGTAGCCGCGCATGTCCGGAGCGATCGCCCGCCAGCCGGCCTCGGCCAGCGCCGGCAGCTGATGCCGCCACGAGTACCAAAGCTCGGGGAAGCCGTGGCAGAAGACGACGGGCGCGCCCTCGCCCGCCTCGGCCACGTGCATCGAAATTCCGGTCGACAGCTGAACGGTCTGGTGTGTGATCTCGGTCATGCGGCGCTCCCTCTTCGCGTAGTGCGCCTATCGTACGACGACACGCGCGCTGAGGCGCAAATCGGAGGCCGATCGTGGACGAACCGCGCGTCATCTCGCTGCTGCCCAGCGCGACGGAGATCATCTGCGGGCTGGGGCTGCGCGCGGCGCTGGTCGGGCGCTCGCACGAGTGCGACTTCCCGCCGGGCGTCGAGACGCTGCCGATCGTCACCCGCCCGCGCGTCCCGCTTGCGGGCGGCAGCCGCGAGATCGACGCGCAGGTGCGCGAGCTGGCCCGCCAGGCGCAGGCCGAGGACGCGCTGGGTGTCTACGCGGTGGACCACGACCTGCTGCGCCGACTCGCGCCCACGCACATCGTCACCCAGACGCAGTGTGATGTCTGCGCCGTCAGCCTGGAGGAGCTGGAGCGCGCCGTGGCCTCGCTGGTCGATTTCGACGCGCGCCTGGTCTCGCTCGCGCCCAACTCGCTCGACGACATCTGGTCGGACATCGAGCGCACCGCCGACGCACTGGGCTGCGCCGAAGCCGGGCGCGAGTGGACGCGCGATCTACAGGCGCGAATCGAGCAGGTGCGCCGCGACTGCGCCGCTGCGCGATCCGCCGCCGCGCCGCGGGTCGCGGTGATCGAGTGGGCGGATCCGCTGATGACGGCGGGGCACTGGACGATGGAGCTGGTCGCGCTGGCCGGGGCTAAGCCGCTGATCGGCGCGCCGCGCGGCGCCTCGCTCCGCTTTGGCTGGGACGATCTGGCGGCCGCCGACCCCGACGCGATCATCATCGCGCCCTGCGGCTTCGATCTGCCCCGCACGCAGGAGGACGCGGCGCTGCTGGCCCGAAATGCGCGTTGGCGCACGCTGCGCGCCGTGCGGTCCGGGCGCGTCGCGGTGGTAGACGGCAATCAGTACATCAACCGCCCGGGCCCGCGCGTGGTGGAGAGCGCCGAGATCATCGCAGAAATTGTGCACCCCAGCCTGAGCTACGGCCACCGCGGCGCAGCCTGGGAGCCGGTGGGTTGATACTCCGGGTCAGGCAGTGTGTCTACGATCCCGCCTCAGGAAGCGCGGTTGCGCGGGCTTCGGCCGCGCGCTCCGCGACAAGCGCGAACACGGCTGCGCGGATGAACGCCGTGGTCTTCTCGCCGTCCCGCACTGCGCCGAACACCGCGTTGATCTCGTCGTGGTCAAATTCAACGACCACCGAGGCGCCCGGCCGCGGCGCGACCTCAACCTCAACCGGCTCTTCCTCAAGCACATCGCCGAACTGATCCTGGCAGGGCACTACGCTCTCCCTCCTAGCTGACGATATTGCGTTCGCTCCGACGGTTTGACGGGCCAGCCAGTGACGACATGCGCATCTCCGTCCGCGCACGCGGTACGCCACCGGAATCTCCCAACTCCACACCAAGTCTATCGCCGCGCGGCCTCTGGCTTTACCCTCACAATGAGGAGCGCGCCATGGCTGAGCTTGAGACGCCCGACTGGGCGGCAACCGACGCAGAGGCAATCCGCCGCGGGGTCGCCGACGCGATCGCCGAAGCCGAGCGGCGCGTCGACGCCATCGCCTCCGTGCCCGATGGCGCGCGCACGTTTGAAAACACGATGCTCGCGCTGGACGAAATCGGCGACATCATCGGCCAGGCCAGCGGGCGCTTCGGCTTCCTCGCGCAAGTCTCCGCCGACGCGGAGTTGCGCGGCGTCGCGCACGAGGAGGAGCAGCGGCTCGATGTCTTCGCCGCCGGGCTGGGCTTCCGCGAAGAGCTGGATCGCGCGCTGAAGGCCTACGCGGCGCGCGCCGAGACCGAGGCGCTGCCCGACGACGCGGCGCGCCTGCTCGAATTCGCCCTGCGCGACTATCGCCGCAACGGTTTCGACCTGCCCGCCGAGCAGCGCGGCGCAGTGCGCGAACTGCACGAGCGCCTGGTGCGGCTGGGCATCCAGTTTCGCCGCAACATCGACGATTACGAAGACGCGATCCATGTCTCGCGCGCGCAACTGGCGGGGCTGCCGGATTCATACATCGAGCGCTTGCGGGCGAGCGATGAAGACAACGAGGATGGCGCGGAACGCTACCGCGTATCGCTCGATTACCCGGAGCTGCACCCCTTTCTCGACTCGGCCGACGACGGCGAGCTGCGCCGCGAACTGTTTCTGAAGAACCACAACAAGGCGGCGGACGATAACATCGAACTGCTCGAGGAAGCGATCGGCGTGCGCGACGAGATCGCGCAACGGCTGGGCTATCCTTCCTGGGCGGCCTACGTGCTCGAACTGCGAATGGCCAAGTCGCCCGACAACGTGCGGGAGTTTCTGACCGATCTCGAAGCGCGGCTCGCGCCGAAGCTGGCCGACGATCTCGCATTGCTGCGGCGCGAACATCAGCGGCGCACGGGAGCCGGCGGACCGGTGAAAATCTGGGACTGGCGGTACTACACCAACCGCCTGCTGCTGGAGGAGCACCGCGTCGATCCGTTCGAGGTCGCGGCCTACTTTCCGCTCGAAGCGGTGCTGGACGGAATGTTCGACGTATACCAACAGCTGGTCGGCGTGCGCTTCGTCGCGCGCCCCGACGCTGCCGCGCAAGCCTGGCATCCCGACGCGCGCCCGTACGACATCGTCGATCCGGCGGGCGGCGAACCGCTGGCGCGCTTCTATATGGACCTGCACCCGCGCCCGGGCAAGTTCGGCCACGCCGCCGCGTTTACGCTGCGCGGCGGACGCGAGACGACCGACGGCGGTTACCAGCGGCCAATTTCGGCGATCGTCGCCAACTTCACCAGGCCGACGCCGGATTCTCCCTCGCTGCTGCGGCACGGCGAGGTGATCACGCTCTTCCACGAGTTTGGGCACATTCTGCACCAAACGCTGACCCGCGCCCGCTTTACGCGCTTTTCCGGCACGCGGGTCGAGCGCGACTTCGTCGAAGCCCCGTCGCAGATGCTCGAGCACTGGTGCTGGGAGTGCGATGTACTCGCCAAATTCAGCCGCCACTGGCAAACCGGCGACCCGCTGCCTGACGACCTGCTGGAGCGGATGATCGCGGCCAAGCATGTCAGCAGCGGCGTCGCCAATCTGCGCCAGGTCTATTTCGCCCGCCTCGACCTCGCCTACCACGGCCCCGGCGGGCAAAAAGACAGCGACGCGATCGCCCGCGAACTGCACCCGATCACCGGCTTCGAGTTCCCCGAAAACACCCACTTCCAGGCCGGCTTCGGCCACCTCTTCGGCTACGACGCCGGTTACTACGGCTATCTCTGGTCAAGAGTCTACGGCGACGACATGTTCACCCGCTTCGAGGGCGCAGCCTCATCGCCGCAAGCAATCGGGCGCGAGTACCGAAAGCGAATCCTGGAACCCGGCGGCGCCCAGGACGGCGAAACGCTGGTCAAATCATTCCTGGGCCGCGAGCCAACCCCCGAAGCCTTCCTCCGCGAACTGGGCATCAGCTAAAGCCCATTCGTGCATCTCGTGCACTCCCCAACCGCCACCCCCGCGCCTCCTGTCCCGTCCCCCCAACCGTCATTCCTGCGCCCCAACCCCCACCCCTACGCCCTAATCGTCATTCCTGCGCCCCTCTCCGTCATTCCTGCGCCCCTCTCCGTCATTCCTGCGCAGGCAGGAACCCACGCGCACCGCAACATCCACCCCTTCCCCAATTCATCCCTCCCCCCTTCCAGGGGGGAGGTTAGGTGGGGGGTAAGCAGCCGCAACCAGCGCCACCCGCCACCCCTACGCCCCAATCCGCCACCCCTGCGCCCCAACCCGCCATCCCCGCGCCCCAACCGTCATTCCTGCGCAGGCAGGAACCCACGCGCACCGCAACATCCACCCCTTCCCCAATTCATCCCTCCCCCCTTCCAGGGGGAAGGTGAGGTGGGGGCTGAGCAGCCGCACTAGCGCCACCCGCCACCCCTACGCCCCAGCCCGCCACCCCTACGCCCCAGCCCGTCACCCCTACGCCCCAACCCGCCATCCCCGCGCCCCGATCGTCATTCCTGCGCAGGCAGGAACCCACGCACACCGCAACATCCACCCCTTCCCCAATTCACCCCTCCCCCCTTCCAGGGGGGGTTAGGTGGGAGGTGAGCAGCCGCACCAGCGCCACCGCCACCCCTACGCCCCAACCCGTCACCCCTACACCCCAACCCGCCACCCCCGCGCCCCGATCGTCATTCCTGCGCCCTCAACCGTCATTCCTGCGCAGGCAGGAACCCACGCACACCGCAACACCCACACCACCCCGGATGTTCGGCAGCGCCGCCCCGCGCCCTCTCCCATATCCGCCCCTCTAATGTCGACAGGCAAGTCTCCCTATGATTAAAGCCGGCTTGAGCAGGCGCCTAAAAGGCGAACCGACACAGCGTTCCAAGTGTACAAATGATCACCTTCATCCTCGGCCTGATCCTGGGTTTCACCCTCGCCGCAATACCTATCGCCTACGGCGATACGCAAGATCGCCCCGCACCGACGGCCGCAATTGGCCCCAACATCGAAAGCGAAATCATCCCCGCCGCCGTCCCGAGCCTCATCCACCTGTACGACGGCGGCGCGCTGCAACATAAGTGGACCGCCGATCCCTACGGCCTGATCGGCTGGACGCGCCGCCCCGAGCTGCTCATCTTCCTCACATACACAGCGGCGGGTCGCACGATCGTCGCCGGCGACCCCTCCGACGGCGCGCTCTACGAAATCGCGCCCGCGCCCGCCGGCTGGTTCGACTACGCCGAACAACCAGATAAAATCATCATCCACACCCCCGATGGCGACCGCTCAATCGCACTGCCGGGAGAGCTTGTGCAACCCTTGCAAACCGAAGGCTACCCAAATGCCGCCGGCGCATTCCGCGTCGCGGCCGACGGCGTGCGCCGCAACGATCAACTGCTACTCGAAAACCGCGGCCTCGAACACCTGCTGCTCGCCTCCCCATCGGGCCGCTGGGTCGCCGCAATCGAGCGCCAACCGCTCAACACCTACGCAATCTGGTCAATCGACGCGCAAGGCGGCAACCCGGCGTTCGTGCGCCTGGTGGACTACGCCGAGTTGCCCCTCGATTACGCCGAGGGAAACCCACTCTCGCCCAACCGCCGCTGGTTCGTAACAACCGGAACCGTCCAAACCATCCTCCGCCGCTCCGACAACCTCCTCAAAATCCTCCCCGTCGGCGGCTTTTCGCAACCGCTCTGGCGCGACGACAGCGCCGCCTTCCTGCTCCGCAGCACAATCGGCGAGATCATCGTCAATCTACCGGAAGCGACCCTGCGCGTCATAATCCACGGATCGCCCCCAATCCTCAACTGGCAAAACAACCGCATCTCCTGGCTCGCCGCCACCGCAGGCTCCGACGAATAGCCCACGCCCGCCGCTACTCTTCGTCTCGCACTCGAATCTCCAGCCGCCCGCTCTTCGCCGCGTCAACGACTTCGCTCGGCAACTCGTCGTCGAGGGAGGCCAGCGTTCGCATCAGATCTTCATCGCGCTTTCGTTGCTCGAATAGCGCCAGCGCACGCAAGGCGGCCCGTTCAACGATCCGATCTTCAGCCTTTCCTCGTGAGAGACTGAACCAGTGGCTGGCAGACAGAACGGTCTCGATGAACGCGACGCCGGCAAAGGGCAGGCTCAGCGCCCACCATTCGCCGGAGGCAATGCTCGTGGAGATGCCGGCTGCGACTACAGTGCCGTACGCGATGGCCCGCGCCGTAAAGCCGCTATCGGTCATGGTCGAGCGTCGCGTCGTCCGGCGCGGGCACCAGCCGCGAGGCGATGCCGAGCCCCGCCAGCCGGGTCAGAATCCCCTCGAGCGCGCGCTCCATCTGCTGCACCGCCACGTCGTAGGGCACATCCAGCCCGGTCGTGCGCTCAAACGCCTCGGGATCCTCTCTGGCGATTTCCAGCGCTTGCTGTAGGAGCCGCGCGTCCTCTACAAGGGCGGAGAATGATCCCGACACCGGTTCCTTCAGCTGAGGCGTCGCCATGGTCATCTCCTCCC
This sequence comes from Dehalococcoidia bacterium, assembly GCA_965203165.1. Lineage (GTDB taxonomy): Bacteria > Chloroflexota > Dehalococcoidia > Bin125 > Bin125 > CATQGW01. The sequence continues at coordinate 1,194,576 of OZ241849.1, read as the reverse complement.
GCGGCCGCCCGACCTGGCTGCCCAACTCTCATGATAGACATCGTAAACCCTGCCGCTTTGCGGACCCTTGTTCGCGCGCCGGGGCTGTTCGGATACTCATGCCCCAGGGTGGGTACGCGCGACGGTAGGGTGGGGTGGTGTTAGCCTGCGGAGGCGGCGCGAAGCTTGGGCTTCGCGGTGTGCTGTGCGGTTCGCCCCGCTGTGCGAGCCGCAGGAAGGACGAACGACGACATGGGCATGCTTGACAATCGCGTGGCGGTGGTGACCGGCGCGGGACGAGGGATCGGCGCGGAAATCTCGAAGCTGTTCGCGGCCGAGGGCGCCAAGGTCGTGGTCAACGACCTGGGCGGCTCGGTGGACGGCAGCGGCGCGGCCGCGGCGCCGGCCGACGAGGTGGTCGCGTTCATCAACGACACCGGCGGACAGGCCGTGGCCAACTACTCCTCGGTCGCGGACTACGACGCGGCCGAAGGGATCATCCAGCAGGCGATCGACACATTCGGCGACATCGACATCCTGGTCAACACCGCGGGCATCCTGCGCGACCGGATGGTCTTCAACATGACCGAGGCGGAGTGGGACGCGGTGCTGGCGGTACATCTCAAGGGCACCTTCAACACCACCAAGTACGCCTCGATTCACTGGCGCACGGAGCGCAAGGGCCACTACCGGCTGATCAACTTCTCGTCGGTCTCGGGCATCTTCGGCGCGCCGGGCCAGCCCAACTACGCGGCGGCGAAGATGGGCGTGGTGGGCTTCACCTACTCCTGCGCCAACGCGCTGGGGCGCTACGGGGCGACTGCCAACGCGATCTCGCCGGGCGCGTCGACGCGGATGACCGACACCGTGCCCGAGGAGCGGCGGCGCGAAGGCTCGGTGCAGTCGGAGGAAGAGGACCCGCAGCGCTCGCCGGCCAACGTGGCCGTGCCGCTGGTCTACATGGCCTCTGAGCAGTCCGACTGGCTGACGGGCCAGATCATCGGCGCGTCGGGCTACGACCTGCAGCTGTTCAACAAGCCGGCCGTGATCCGGCAGATGCGCGGCGTGGAGCGCTGGAGCCCCGAGGGCGCGGCGGCGCAGTTCGAGCAGATCTTCAAGCCGGCCGTCGAGGGCGGCGGCTTCTTCGGTTAGCAACGCGCGGCCCAAAGGCGGCGCATGGGCGCAACGCGACGAGCAGGAGGATTCTGATGGGAATGCTTGACAACCGGGTGGCGATCGTGACTGGCGCGGGCCGCGGGATCGGCGCGGAAATCTCGAAGCTGTTCGCGGCGCAGGGCGCCAAGGTGATCGTCAACGACCTGGGCGGCTCGGTCGACGGCAGCGGGGCGGCGGCGGCTCCCGCCGACGAGGTCGTGGCCTTCATCAAGGACACCGGCGGCGAGGCGCAGGCCAACTACGCCTCGGTTGCCGATTACGACGCCGCCGAAGGAATCATCCAGCAGGCGCTCGACGAGTACGGGCGGCTGGACATCCTGGTCAATGTGGCCGGCATCCTGCGTGACCGGATGGTCTTCAACATGACCGAGGAGGAGTGGGACGCGGTTGTGGATGTGCACATGAAGGGCACGTTCAACACGAGCAAGTACGCCTCGATCTACTGGCGGCAGCAGCGCGAAGGGCACTACCGGCTGATCAACTTCACGTCGGGATCGGGTCTGTTCGGCGCGCCGGGCCAGCCCAACTACGCGGCGGCCAAGCTGGGCATCGTCGGCTTCACCTACTCCTGCGCCAACGCGCTGGGACGCTACGGCGTGACCTCGAACGCGATCGGCCCGGGCGCGGCGACGCGAATGACCGACACGGTGCCCGACGAGCGGCGTAGCGGCGTCGTGACCGAGAGCACCGACGCCGACCCGCGAATGTCGCCGGCCAACGTGGCCGTGCCGATCGTCTACATCGCGTCGGAGGCTTCCGACTGGCTCAACGGCCAGGTGATCGGCGCGATGGGCTACGACATCTCGCTCTACACGCAGTACGCGGTGCAGCGGCAGCTGTCGGGCACCGAGCGCTGGGATGTCGAGCGCGCGGCGGAGGAGATCGAGCGGGTCTTCAAACCGGCGGTCACGGGCGAGCGGCGCGTTGGCTGAGGCGTCGGAGCGCGGCGGGCTGATCGTCCGTCCGGCGGTCGACGCCGATCTGCCGGCGCTGACGGCGCTCTATAACCACTACATCGAAACATCGCCCGCGACGTTTGATCTCGAGCCGTGGACGGTGGAGCGACGCCGTGTGGAGTGGTTTGCGAAGTACGCGCCGAGCGGTCCGTACCGCGTATTCGTCGCCGAAGATGCAGGGCGCATCGTGGGGATGAGCTATAGCAGCCCGTGGCGCGAAAAGGCGGCCTACCGCACGAGCGTCGAGACGAGCGTCTACTGTCTGGCGGGCGAAACGGGGCGGGGCGTCGGACGGCAGCTGATTGCGGCGCTGCTGGAAGCGCTGGAGGCGGAGGGCGTTCACCGCGCGTTCGCGCAGATCACGCTGCCCAACGATCCGTCGGAGAAGCTGACGGAGCGCGCGGGCTACACGCGCGTAGGCGTGCTCTCGCAGGCGGGCTGGAAGCTCGGCCGCTACTGGGATGTGGCAATCTGGCAGCGGAGCATCGGCGCGGGCTGACGCGCTATCGTGGAGGCTGACTGGAGGCTGACGGATGTCGACAGGACGCGATCCACACCGCCCATCTCTCGATCCCGAAAGCGAAGAATACAAGCGCAAGTGGGCTGAGGGGTTGCGCCCGCACGTAATCTGGCTGCCCAACACCAAGGACCCTGCCTTCATCGCCGAAGTCCGCCGCCAAGCGCGGGAGGCCGCCAAGAGCCCCCACGCAGCCACCGACCAGGCGTTCGTTGATTCGATCTCAATCGCACTTGACAAGTTGGACTAAGGCTTGAGCCGCGCGCTATCGTAGGTGGCAACTGGAGGTCTGTAGATGTCGGCAGGACGCGATCCGCACCGCCCATCCCTCGATCCCGAGAGCGAGGAGTACCAGCGCCTCTGGGACCAAGGGCTGCGTCCGTGCATCCTCTGGTTGCCGGACACGACGGATCCTGAAATCCGCGAGCAGATCCGACGTGAAGCTCAGTCGATCGCGCGCTGTTCACATGAAGATGAGGACATGGACTTCATCGAGTCCGTCTCTGTCCTCTTTGACGAGTGAAGCGCGGCGAGATCTGGATCATCACCGGGCGCGACGAGTTTCTGACTAAGCCGCGACCAGCGATCATCCTCCAAGGTGACCTGACGGAGGTTCTCGGCACCGTCACAGTGTGCCCGCTCACAACCGATCAAGAACATGGAGTGTCGTTCCGTCTTCCCATCAGTCCGAGCGAACGAAACGGACTTGACTTCCCGTCGCTCATCATGGTTGACAGGATTGCGACGGTCCGCAGGGCAAGGCTCAATACACAGATCGGCGAGTTAGAGGCGGACACAATGCGCACTCTCGGCCGTGCAATTGCGTTGTTCCTCGGCCTGAACACAGCGAGGGACGATCGTTGACGCGCTCGGTAAGCGCGCCAGCGCCGACCGCTACTCCGCCGCCCCCGTAGTCAGCAGCGCGATTGAGGCGGTGAAGCCGTGCAGGTAGTTGGACCCGCCGACGGGCCCGATTTCGCCGTTGCAGAAGAAGCCCGCCGTGGGCAGCGGGCCGAACGCCTCCTCCAGCGCCGCCGCGTCGTGATCCGGCTCGCCGAACAGCCCGCGCCCGCGGCCGTTGCACGAGCAGAGCAGCGCGCCGAGCACCTCCTCGCCCTCCGCCAGCGACTCCCGCTCCGCCGCCAGCCGCGCGCGTAGATCGTCGTCCGCCGCGCCGGCGTCGCGGAACTGAAACTGAAACGTCTGCCCCACGCGCGGCGCCTCATTGATCGCCAGCGCGCCCGACTCGCGATCCGCGCCCATCACGTTGCGAATCAGGAAATCGCCCCGCTCGTGCGACGCCTTGTACTCGTCCATCGCCAGGCCGATCAGCAGATTGCGCGCGGCCCGCTCGCGGGTCGACTCGTCCAGCTCCGAAAGCGTTTCGCTCAACACCTCCAGCGCCGGGCGCGAGCCGAGCGTCTGCACCATATTCGCCGTGCACTCGGTCACAATCCAAGGCTGCCCCAACGGCTCCGCGCCCTGCGCCACGACCGGCCGCACGCGCACGCCCGACAGCCCCAGCATCGCGCCGCCGGCGGTCAGCACGCGGTCGTTGATGAACACCGCCGCGCCATCCGCCTGGCGCTCCGACGACGCCATCCCGCCCAGCAGCACCAGCCCCGGCTTGGTCTGCTGTAGATGCTCGACCAGGCGATCGGTCACGATCGTGAACGGATTGGTGAACATCAGCCAGACATCCGGCCCGTCCTCCAGCGGTTTGAACGTCTCGTCGTCGATCGCCTGCGGATCGATCGGCAGCGGGGTGAACTCCGCGTCGGGGATGCGCAGCGCCAGCGCGGCGATCGCATGGCCGTCTTCGGCCTCCAGCGACGAGCCGATCACGCTCTGCCCGCTCGCGCCGATCAGCTGCGGCGCGCCCGTCGCCCCGCGCAGCCGGTCGATGATCGCCTGATAGTGCTCGGAGAACGCCGAGTCGATGAAGACCAGCAGCAGGTCGGGCGCTTCCACGGCGGCCAGCTGCGGCAGGATGCGCTCGACCGCGCCCTCCCAGCTCACGTCGGTGGCGATGCTCGCCGCCGAAGCCGCCGCGCCGACGCGCACATGCGCCGCGCCCGGCCCGCCCATCTCGCGCACGCGCTCCGCTTGCTCTGCCGCCCCGCTGTGTGGTGTGGTCATCGTCCGCTCCTCCCCCATCCCTGCGAGTCTACGCGCCATTGTCCGCCCGCGGTGCGGCCATAGAGAGCAGGCGGGTTACCATCACCCTATGCCCACGCTCTCACCGACCCAACTGGCCGAGCTCGACGCCGTCGCCCGCAGGCTGGCCGCGCGCGGCGGCGAAATCCTGCTCGACCGCTTTCAGTCCGTCCTGCACGTGCAATACAAGGACGACAACGCGCACGACCCGGTGACGGATGTGGACCGGGCGATCGAGGACATGGTGCGCGGCGAGGTCGGCGAGCGCTTCCCCGAGCACGGCGTGGTCGGCGAGGAGCGCGAAGACGCCGGGCCCGAGCAGGCCGATGTGGTCTGGGTGATCGACCCGCTCGACGGCACCTCCAACTTCATCAACGGGCTGGGCATGTTCGCCTGCTCGATCGGCGTGCTCGAGCGCGGCGCGCCCGTCGCCGGCGCCATCTTCCTGCCGACCAACCGCTACATGCGCCCGGGCGTCTACCACGCGCACCGCGGCTCGGGGCTGCACTTCGACGGCGCGCCGGTCGACGCCTCGCCGCCCCCGCTCGCCGCGGCGAGCCGGCTGAGCACCGTGCCAAGCGGCACCGGCGGCATCACCGGCCCGGCCGGGCGGCGCTTCGGCGTCGCGCGCACGCTCGGCAGCTGCGCCGTCGAGCTCACCCTGGCCGCCGAGGGCAGCGTGCAAATGTCGCTCTTCGATGGCGCAAAAGTCTGGGATGTCGCGGGCGGCGTGGCGCTCTGCCTCGAAGCCGGGCGGGCGATCTTCACCCGCACGGCGCGCGGCCCCGACTGGCGCCGCTTCACCCGCTTCGGCCAGGACCTGCCCGGCCCGGTGACCAATCAGGCGCTGCGCGGCTGGTCCGACTCGCTGGTAGTGGGCGACCCCGCGCTGCTCCCCGAAGCCGCCTCCGACCTCCGCAGAGCCCAAGGCATGCGCGCCACCGTCCGCCGCGCCGCCGCCCGCAGAGTGCGCCGCACCCTGCGCCGCTAGCCCCTCGCTCCGTCATACCCGCGCGCGCCGCGGGTATCTCGCTGCGCCCAGCACTACCCCACACCCACCGCTCCCCCAATTCATCCCTCCCCCCTTCCAGGGGGGAGGTTAGGTGGGGGGTGAGAGGCAACGAGCAACCACCACCGCCCCACCCACGCCGCCAGCACCCCTCGCCCCCACCCCTACCCCTCCGTCAATTCCCGCGCCCCTTCCGTCATTCCTACGCCGCCCCCCGTCATTCCTGCGCAGGCAGGAACCCACGTTAGTAGGCCGCCGCTTCATCTGGCCCTGAACGTTCGGTGGCGGGGGGAAGCGGCCTAGGTAGGCCGTCGCAGCATCGTGGCACGCACAGACGCTGGAAGTCCACCTAGATTCCTGCCTGCGCAGGAATGTCGGAGGGATCTGGGCGTAGAGATCGATGAGATACCCAAGCAAGCGCGGGCATGACGGACCGAGGCATAGGTGCAACGGAAGCGTTCGATAGAGCCGATGCCGCGCGTCTCAGTAGCTCTGCACCTCGCGCTAAGCGCTTACCGGATCCGCAGTTTGAGGGCGCGGTTAGCCGGCCTTAGCTGTTAGCACCCCAGACAATGATGGCTCCGTTCTCGCGCAGGGCAAGACTGTGCAACCAGCCAGCGCTCACGGCTACGAACTCCCCTGCTGGCACATCGCACTGGCCTTCGTTGTTGCGACCCCAGCCGGCGATAGTTCCGTCCTCGCGCAGTCCAAGACTGTGAAGTCCGCCAGCGCTCACGGCTACGAACTCCCCTGTTGGTGCTTCGCGCTGGCCCTCGTTGTTGCTTCCCCAGCCGACGACAGTCCCGTCCTCGCGCAGCCCGAGACTATGGGATCTGCTGCCGTGTCCGCCAGCGCTCACGGCTACGAACTTCCCTGCTGGCGCATCGCACTGGCCCTCGGCGTTGCTTCCCCAGCCGGCGACAGTTCCGTCCTCACGCAGCGCAAGACTGTGCCAACAGCCAGCGCTCACGGCTACGAACTTTCCCTCTGGTGCGTCGCGCTGGTTGAAGGCGTTGTTTCCCCAGCCGACGACAGTTCCGTCCTCGCGCAACCCGATACTGTGGCCATTGCCAGCGCTCACGGCTACGAACTTTCCCTCCGGCGCGTCGCGCTGGTTGAAGGCTTTGTTTCCCCAGCCGACGACAGTTCCGTCCTCGCGCAACCCGACACTGTGGTCATTGCCGGCACTCACGGCTACAAACGCCCCCGGCGGTACTTCGCACTGGCCCTCGTCGTTATCGCCTACGCCGACGACAGAGCCGTCGCCACACAGGCCCAAGCTGTGGAAACTGCCCGCGCTCAGTCTCCCGCCTAATTCCCGTGTGCGGCGTTGCAGTTCTTGACGCTCCCACTCCTCCCGCTCCCAGTGCTCCTTCCACTCGTAGTCGTCAAGGCGTTCGCGCTCCTGCGGCGTCAGATCCTCAGACGGTTTCGCCGAGAGCCGCTCCCTGTCCCATTCGCGCCGGGCGCGCTCCTCGCGTTCCTTCTGCAGATCCACTTCGGCGGCCGCCGACGAGAAACTGGGTATGCTCTCCGCCGCAGCGGAGAGCCCGCAGCGCTCCAGGACGAGAATGCACAAGCCTGCAACCGCCTCGGCTTCCCCGCGTGTGCAATCGCCCTCACGGTTGGAATGTCCCAGGGTCTCGTTGCGCAGGTCGCGGATGACGTGCATCCGGTCGACATCCGTCTCGTCCAGCATCGGGAATGCATCGAGGTCGCCGTCGATCAGAAAGGGGATATCGGCGAGGTCGATCAGACTGTGGGGCGGGGAGCCGGTCTCGAGCAACCGCAGTCGATCGTCATAGCTGCGCTCGTTGCGCGTGCGCGCCCGTTCATTGAGCACCAGCAATCGGATCCAGTTCGGCCCATGCTCGCGTTCGAGGGCCGGCGCGATGTACTGCCGCATCGCATCGCGGTAGATGACCAGTGCGCTGTCTATCCGGTTTCTGTTCGGGATGCCGCCGTCGGCCACTGCCGCCTCCTGTCCGTTCTATCGATTTCGCGTGCGGAGCCTGCGCGCTCAGCCCCCGTCGGCGTGAACCACCGGCAGCACCTCATCCAGCAACTGCTGCGTCTGCCGCATGATCGCCGCGTCGCCGCGGGCTAGCGGGCTGAGGATGAACTTGCTCACGCCGGCCGCGCGGTATTCGTCAATCCGCTGCTGGATCTCCGCCGCGCCGCCGATCGCGAAGAACTTGTCCGGATTCACCTCCGGCAGGCGGCGGCGCAGACCGTCGATGCGCGCCTGCACATCCGGGTCGTCCCAGCTGCCGAAGTGGAAGGCGAAGCCCGCGCCGAAATGATCGGGCTCGTAGTCGGTGCGCCCGGCCTCGGCCAGCGCGGCCTTGATCTGCTGGACCACCGGCCCCACCTCGTCGGCGCCCTGCACGCCCGCGACCCAGCCCGTGCCTAGCTGCGCTGTACGGCGGATCGCCGCCTTGCTCGCCCCGCCGATCCAGAGCGGCAGCGGGCTTTGCACCGGCTTGGGCTCCATCACCGCGTCGGTGTAGTGGAAATGCTCGCCGTGGAAGGTGACCGACTCCTCGTTCCAGAGCCGCGACATAATCGTCAGCGCCTCATCGGCGATGGGGCCGCGGCCCTTCATGGGCCGGTCGGTCACGCGCCACTCGGGGGCGAACGCGCCGCCCACGCCGAAGGCCGGCAGCAGCCGTCCGTCGCTGAGGAAGTCGATCGTCGCGCACTGCTTGGCCAGCACCAGCGGGTCGCGGAAGCCCACCACGACCACGTTCATGCCGAACTTGAGCCGCTCGGTGCCCGCCGCTAGCGCCGCCATGAAGGTCATCGACTCCAGCATCGGCTGCTCCGAAATCAGCCGATCCGTCTGCCAGATCGAGTCGACGCCGCTCTCCTCGCAGAGGTCGATCCAGCGCCACATCGTCTTCACGTCGGAAAACGGGAAGTTGGAAATGCCCATGCCGATGCGGTCGCTCATGCCCGAACTCCTCACGCTGCGCTCGCGGTTCCGTTGCGCCAGCCTTGAGGCTAGCAAACGACCGGGGAGCGCCGCGCGATGGGGCGGGTTGACCGATTACCGAGCGCCCTGCGCCTACACTCTGAGCATCGCCCCAAATCGCCCGAGGCGGCGACCAGGCGGGGCGAGCCGACGGACCGAGCGACGAAACGAGGGCGGGGCGATGCGATTCTCGGGCAAGCTGGTGATCATCATCGCGCTGGCGGTCTCCGTGCTGCTGATCTCCAACACGATCGCCGGCAAGCCGCTCGAGCTCTTCGACCTCGGCTTCAACTTCCTCGGCGGCAGCGCGGTGATCGTCTCCGTCTCCGTGATCTGCTTCCCGATCGGCTACATCATCAGCGACGTGCTGACGGAGGTCTACGGCTTCCGCGTCGCGCGCGGCGTAATCTGGCTCGGCTTCCTCTGCAACCTGCTGATGGTCTTCCTCTACTGGGCGGCGCGCGCCATTCCCGGGCTCGAAGGCTGGGGCTTCGGCGCGTTCAACGAAGAGGGCTTCGACGCAATTCTGGGCACCACCGGCTGGCTGCTGCTGGGCAGCTTCGCGGCCTACACGATCGGCGAGTTCACCAACGCCGCGGTGATGGTCGTGCTGAAGAACCGCACCGAGGGCAAGCATCTCTGGCTGCGCGCGGTGGGCTCGACCATCGTCGGGCAGGGCGTCGACTCCTGGATTTTCTACCTGATCGCGTTCGGCGCGTCCGGCCTGTGGGGCTGGGAAGCCGCCGCCCAGGGCGCCATCTTCGGCTGGATCGTCAAGACCCTCTTCGAAATCGTCGCGCTGCCCTTCACCTACGTGGTCGTCGGCTGGCTGAAGCGCACGGAGAAGATGGACGTCTACGACGCCCCCCACTCGCTCAACCCCTTCGGCATCTTCGGCGACGCCGACACCGAAACCCGCAACGCCGCCGCCGGGTAGCGAGGCACCCGGGTACGCTTGTTCTGCGGGCAGCGTCATCCGGCATCCGCTAGGCTACCTACGGAGGAACCGCCAATGATGTCGGATGAGAAGCTTGAGCAGCTGCGGGAACGCGCGGACCTCGTGCTGACTGAGCTGAGCAAAGCTGGGGATGCTCGCCTCGATCGCCCGGTGTTCGTCGAGTTCTCAGGCACCCCGAAGAGCGGCAAGAGCACCTGCATCGAGATCATCGCGCACTTCTTCGGCCGAAGCGGCTACAAGGTGTTGTCGCCCGCGGAGGGCGCTTCGCGACGGACGCCATACTATCTCAAAGAGAACTGGATGGCGTTCAACACGTGGTCTGCGTCGTACGCATTGATGCACGTGCTCGAAGGTCTACACGGATCGGATCAGTACCATCTGGCGATCTTGGATCGAGGCCTGTTCGATGCGTTGGCCTGGTTCGAGTTCCTGGCGGCTACCGAGCGAACCTCCGAAGATGTGCGGAACCGGGTCCAAGGCTTTCTGCTCATTGACGATTGGCGCGATAAGATCGACGCCGTGCTGCTGTTCAAAACTGACGCCGATACGTCGCTGAACCGTGAGAAGCGGGACAAACTCACCAGTCAGACAGGGAGCGCGATGAATCCAAAAGTGCTGAAGAACCTCAATAGTGCGTACGACGCCGTGCATCAGAAGTATGCCGACGCCTTTTCCACGGTCAAGATAGTCAAGACGAGCGATTCAAAGGAGACCGAACCGCCGAGTGATTCGAAAGGCACCGAGCCACAGAGCACGGCGTTCGACGTAGCGAATATTATCCTCGATGTCTTCGAGGCTAAGCTCGCTGCGAACGAGGGACGGCAACCATGAGCGAGCAGCAGGTGCTGTGTGTGGCGCGTCGATGCGTCGAAGATCGACAGCGATTCACGCCCTGGCGATCGGCGGACTGGCTGTTTCAGGCTGCGGAATCAGGCATGCGCTGGCTGCCGCGCAGCGAGGCGGAGGCGTCGGACGAGTTCATCCAGCCGATCCCCTGCGCGTTGGTGCTTGGTGAAGACGACGGCTACTACGTGTTCCGACGAATCAAGGAAGGGCGTGCCGATCTGAGATCGCGGCTCAGCCTGATTGTCGGCGGCCACATCGACTGGGAAGCCGACGCGCCGGAATTTCCACAGCTGGTGCGGTCGACGCTAACGCGCGAGATTTCCGAAGAATTGCGCGCCTGCCAGCCGGCATCTGTCACACCGATCGGCCTGGTGGTGGACCACACGTCGGTCGAGTCGTCGCGCCACATCGGGATCGTGCACGAGGTAGTCGTCAAAGAGCCAGTCCGCCCGCTGGCTGCGGAGGAGTTCGCGCTCCGGTCGTCATACATCGGGCGGCCCTACAGCACATCGGAACTGTCCGCTCACCGCGCGGAGTTCGACCCATGGTCGTCAATCATCTTCGGCGACTATCTAGCCCCATCCTACGCCCTGGAGATGGGCCAGCAGCCGCGCCTGCTGTAGGCGGTGAGGCGTTGATTCTCCCCGCGTCGGCCGCGACGCTACACTGAGTGTACGGAGAGGAAACTGATCGAGCCTGCACTCATAGGGAGCAAACTCGGACATAGATGGCCGCTCAACGGGCGGCGCAACCAACGACGGACGGACGACATGGGCAGCGTTGACGATCTCAGCGGAACCCTCTTTTTCGGCGACAACCTCGCCGTGATGCGCGAGCAGATCCCCGATCAATCGATCGACCTGATCTATCTTGACCCCCCGTTCAACTCGAACGCGGACTACAACGTGCTGTTTGAGGACGAAGCGGGGCGGGCCGCGCCGTCGCAGATTCTGGCGTACGAGGACACCTGGCACTGGGGGCACGAGTCGGAACGCGCGCTAGCCGAGCTGCTCGGCGACGCATCGCCATGCGTGGAGGCGGGGCTGCTGCTGGAGTCGCTCGTGCGGGCGCTCGGCACCAATCAGATGACCGCCTATCTGGCGATGATGGCGATCCGCTTGTGCGAAATGAAGCGCGTGCTGAAAGAGACCGGCTCGATCTATCTGCACTGCGATCCGACGGCCAGTCACTACCTGAAGATCATGATGGACGCGGTGTTCGGCGCGAAACAGTACCGCAACGAAATCATCTGGCACTACCGAGCGTCAGCGCTGACCAGCGCCAAGAACGTCTACCCGCGCAAACACGACACGCTGCTCTTCTACTCGCGCGGAGACGAGTGGACGTTCCACCGCGCTCGCCAGGACGAGGTGTCGGAGCAGGTGCTGCAACGAACCGAGTGGAGTCCGCGCGACGACGATGTCGCATTCGAGGTTCAGTCTTCACGCGCGCGATCGGTCTGGACCGACATTCCGGAAGTGCGTAATAACAACAGATACAAAGAGTGGCGCGGCTTCGAGACGCAAAAGCCGCTCAAACTGTTGCATCGAATCATCGAGACTTCGTCGAACCCCGGCGATGTGGTACTCGATCCCTTCTGCGGCTGCGGCACGGCAGTCCAAGCGGCGCAGGATCTCGACCGCCGCTGGGTGGGGATCGACATCACGCATCTTGCGATTGGTCTGGTTGAGGGCCGTCTGAGAGAGATCGGCGTCACGCCGCGCGTCGCCGGCGCGCCCCAGGACTTCGCGTCGGCGCGCGACCTTGCTCAGCGCGACCCATTCCAATTCGAGTCTTGGGCGGTAACTCGCCTGGACGGCTTTCGGCCGAACCAACGTCAGACGGGCGACGGCGGCATCGACGGAGAGATGCGGTTTGAGAAACCAAACGGACTAGGACGGCGCAGCAGCGAATCGGGCAGGGCCATCGCGCAGGTCAAATCGGGGCGGTGGACGCTCAACGATCTGCGGGCGCTGATCGGCTCAATGCACGACGCGCACAATCCCGCCGACCTCGGAGTGCTGATCGTGGCAGACCCGCCGGGCCCGCGCAGCCAAGCGCCCACAGTCGCCGCGCGAGCAGGCATGACTAAAATCGGCGATGTCGATTACCCGCGAGTGCAAATCTGGCCGATCTCCGAGTACTTCGAGGGCCGCGCGCCCAACTTGCCAATCGCAATCGGCCGCGAATACCGCCGCCTGCTTTAGGGCCTGTTCACGCTGAGGCGAGGCGCGACCGGATTTGAGGTCGTGCGAACAGGCCCTCGCCGTCGCTGCCGACGTTAGACATTCTCGGTGCCCAGGAACTCAGCCAATCGGCGGCTGATCAGTTCGCGCCGTCGCCACAGGAAGTCGTCGTAGCGGTCAACCCGCCAGAGTTCCGGATCTGTGGGGATGCACTGCTTCTCGAGCTCCTCCTTGAAGTTGCCTTTGGTGGATTCCGCCATCAGCGCCGGGATGTAGTCGCTCGGCGGCCGCTTGTTGATCCACTTGTTCGTCCGCGCGCTGATGAAGGCGAGATTGGCCCCATGGTTGATCTCGCCCGGTGTGCGCCCCGCTTTCGCGAGTACGGCCTGCGGGAAGATGTGGTGGCGCTCGATTCGGTGTTTGCCTCTGCTGTGTGTCAGCGAGATCACGAGGCCATCGCGCCAATCATGCGCCTCCGACTTGCGAAAAGCCATGAACATCGTCTTGAAATGCGGATTCTGCGCCGACAGGTTGACGAGCTCCTCCGTCGTGACCGCAAGCTGCCCCACTTGCCCTACTAGATTCTGCTCGAGTCCGGCGACATCGCGTCCATCGCGAATCGCGGCGAGATCCTGGTCCAGCATCGTCTCGCTGGCCCCTCGCGAGTATCGCCCTTTGGTGTTCGCGAGCAACGCCCATCGTTCGAGCGCAGCGCTCTGTTTGGCGGAGAGACGGAACTTCGCGGCGTCGCCGTAAGCGGCGACGGCGATTGCGAGGTAGTCTGACGACAGCAGCTCACTGCTCTCGACCTTCAGGTTGCTCTCGAGGAAGTTCATCGCGAAGTTGAGTCCTTCGACAGCCCTCTCCCAGCCTTGCTCCAGCTTCGAGCGTGACGCTTCGCTGACGTGACGAAACCGCGATTGCCCGATCGCGAACACGAGCATCGTCTTGAGCAGCACATTGAAGCCGAATGCGAATCCGCGGTCGTCGCATTCGACATCGTACTCCTCGAACTTCCTGAGCGACCCCGGCCACGTCGCTGTGATGTGCGCAAGCGCGAGATCATGGCCTCGGAGGTGCGTTCCGCCGCCGTTGATTCGGACGAAGATGTCCGCAACCTCATCGTACGATTTGTCCTGCTCGATCGTATCCACGCGATACGTGTAGGAGGGAATGGCGCGGAGCCTGTTGATGCGGCGTTCGTACCGGCGATAGCGATCTTTGTCAGCAGGATCGACGCCTCGGGCAACAAGCAGGTCGTAGGTGGATGCGTCTTCCTTCAGAGCATCCACAACCGGGATCCAGGTAGATCGACTTCCCAGCTTGGAAGATTCGACGGCGAACGCGGTGCGATCGACAGCATCGTCTGGTTTCTCGTCGACCTGGATGTCGTCATCCGCATCCTCGTCGTCGCTTGCATCGTCATCTTCCGAGTCATGGTCGACGCGCTCTTGATGGTCGAGGTTGAACATGAGGCGGATCGGCCACTTGCGACCCTTGACCCTGATCGACTCGTTGTTCAGGACTGCGCTCAGCGATGTCAGACGTTGCTGCCCGTCGAGGAGCAGCTCAGTAGTTGCACCGCTGTCCTCGTCCTGCTCAATTGCGAGTTCGCGCGAGTGCGCGTCTCGATCGGTCACCCATGTCAGGATGGTGCCCGACGGATACCCGCGGTACAGCGAGTCGAAGAGATCGACCACCTGCTGGGCGCGCCACACGTAGCCGCGCTGGAGCTCGGGCAGCCGCAGCGTCCCATTCTTGAGCTTGTTGACGAGCTCCTGGACCGTCAGGTCTTGCTGGGCCATCTCGCGTCTCCTCGCTCGGCTCGCCTGCCTGAACAGCTTACCCCACCGCTAATCTGCGGCACGATCGCGATCTCCGCATCCTCGGGCACCGGCGTAACCAACCCCGTACTCACCACATCCCCGTTGATTGCCAGCGTCAGGCCGCGGCCGATGCGGCCGTCCTGCGCCAACCTTGCGGCCAGCTCGGGGTATTGCTCGCCCAGATTGGCGATCACGCTGCGCAGATTGTGGCCGCTCGCCTCGAGCTCGGGCTCGCCGCCGCTGAGCGTGCGCAGCGTAACCGGGATCAGCACCCGCGCCATAGGGCCGTAACGCCTAGTTCTCCTCGGGCAGCGTGGCCTCGAGGATCGCGCGCGGCGACATCGGCAGCTGGTTCATGCGCAGACCGATCGCATCCGCGATCGCCGCCTGGATCGCCGGCGCCGGCGGGATGATCGGCACCTCGCCCACGCCGCGCACCCCGTAGGGGTGACCCGGATTGGGCACCTCGACGATGATCGGCTCGATCATCGGCAGGTCCAGCGCCGTGGGCATGCGGTAGTCGAGCAGGCTGGCGTTCTTCAGATCGCCGCGCTCGTCGTAGTAGTACTCCTCGTTCAGCGCCATCCCGATGCCCTGCGTCGCGCCGCCCTGCATCTGGCCTTCGACGTAGGCCGGGTGGATCGCCGTGCCGGCGTCCTGCACCGCCGTGTAGCGCAGCACTTCGACCTTGCCCGTGTCGGGGTCCACCTCGACATCGACCACGTGCGTGGCGAAGGCGGGACCCGACGAGGTCTTGTTCACGTCGGCGCGGCCCACGATGTGCCCGCCGCTGGCCGCCAGCTGCCCGGCCAGCTCCTTGAAGCTGAACGCGCGCTCGTTGCCCTCGTCGTCCTTGGGTCCGCGGATCACCGCGTCGTCGCCGTACTCGACCTCCGAGGCGTCGACCTCCCAGATTTGCGCGGCGCGCTCCGCCATCTGGCGGCGGATGTCCATCGCGCACTCGTAGGCCGCCCAGCCGCCAGCGAAGGTCGTGCGGCTGCCGCCCGTCACCTGCGTGTAGCCGACGCTGTTGGTGTCGACCACGTGCGGGCGCACCTCGTCGGCGCTGATGCCGAGCGTCTCCGCCAGCTGCATCGCGATCGAGGCGCGCGTGCCGCCGATATCGGTCGAGCCCAGCACCAGCGGCACCGTGCCGTCGCCGTTGACCTGCGCGTAGGCGCTCGACTCGAAGCCGATGTTGAACCAGAAGCCCTGCGCTACGCCGCGGCCCTGGTTGGGGCCGGACAGCTCGGAGTTCCAGTGCGGGCTGTCCTGCGCCGCCTGCATGCACTCCACGTTGCCGATCACGCTGTAGGTGAAGCCGTCGGCGCGCGACGCGCCCTCGACGCAGGCGTTCTTCAGCCGCAGCTCGAGCGGGTCGATCTGCAGCTGCTCGGCGAGCTCGTTGATCACCGCCTCGGTGGCGAACTCCGACTGCGGCGCGCCCGGCGCGCGGTAGGCCGCCGTCTTGGGCTTGTTCACCACCACATCGTAGCCGTCGATCACCTGGTTGGGAATGTCGTAGGGCGCGAGCGCGCACATCGCGCCCGCTCCGACCGGCGAGCCGGGGTACGCCCCGGCCTCAAACGCCAGGTAGACCTCGCCCGCCGTGATCGTGCCGTCGCGCTTCGCGCCCATCTTCACCCGCATGTAGGTGCCCGAGGTCGGGCCCGTCGCCAGCAGCACTTCCTCGCGGTTCATCGTCAGCTGCACCGGGCGGCCCGTGTTGCGCGAGAGGATCGCCGCCAGCGGCTCGAGGTAGACGGGAATCTTGCCGCCGAAACCGCCGCCGATCTCCATCGGCGTGACCTTCACCTGCGAGGGCGAGAGCTGCACCAGCGGCGCGACCGAGTCGCGCACGACGAACGAGCCCTGCGTGCTGGTCCACACATCGAGCGTGCCGTCGGCGCGCCAGTAGGCCGTGCCGTTGTGCGGCTCGATGTAGCCCTGATGCGCCATCGAAGTCTCGAACTCGCGCTCGATCACCACATCGGCGTCGGCGAAGCCCGCCTCCATGTCGCCCTTGGCGAACTTGAGGTGCGAGGCGGTGTTGCTCGGCTCATCGCTCTTCGAGCCGTCCATCTCCGCCGTGTGGATGTTGTCGTCGTGCAGCTTGGGCGCGGTGTCCAGCATCGCGTCGCGCACATCGAGCACCGGCGGCAGCAGCTCGTACTCCACCTCGATCAGCTCCAGCGCGTCCTCCGCGATGTGGTGATCCACCGCCGCGACCGCCGCCACCGCGTGGCCCTTGTAGAGCGTCTTGTCCGAGGCGATCACGTTGTCCAGCAGCCAGTTCAGCTGCGCGGCGCCCTCGCCGGTGTCGATCACCTCGTCGCTCGCGCGGGGGAAATCGGCGTTGGTGATCACCGCCTTGACGCCGTCCAGCGCTTCCGCCTTGCTGGTGTCGATGCTCACGATCCGCGCGTGCGCGTGCGGGCTGCGCAGCACGCGCCCGTAGAGCATCCCCGGCAGCGACAGGTCCGCGCCGTACTGCGCGGCGCCGGTCACCTTGTCCACGCCGTCGTGGCGAATCGGGCGGGTGCCGATCACGTTGTACTGGCTGGCGACTTCGCTCTGCGGGGTGTCCTGTGCGGTGGTCATTGCGATGCGTCCCTTCATTCAGTCTGAGCGGCTGAGCGGATTTCAGCGCAGCTGCGCGCCTACTTGTGGACTTGCGGCTCCTACTTGCGGGCGGCGGCGAGCTGCACCGCGCGGATGATCTTGTCGTAACCCGTGCAGCGGCAGAGGTTGCCCGCCAGCCAGTAGCGGATTTCGTGCTCCGTCGGGTCCGGGTTCTGCTCCAGCAGCGCCTCCGCCGCGACCAGGAAGCCCGGCGTGCAGATGCCGCACTGCAGCGCCGCCTCTTCGAGGAAGGCGTTCTGCAGCGGCGAGAGCTGGTCGCCGTCGGCCAGCCCCTCCACGGTGCGCACCTCGGAGCCCTCGACTTCGGCCGCCATCACCAGGCAGGCGTTGACGATCCGCCCGTCGAGGTTGACGCAGCACGCGCCGCAGTTGCCGTTGTTGCAGCCCTCTTTGGCTCCCGTCAGGCCGATCCGGTCGCGCAGCGCCTCGAGCAGGCTGTCGCGCTCGTTGGCCAGAAAGACCGTCGGCTCGCCGTTGATGGTCGTGTTGACGACAATGTGGTCGGTCACGATGCGTCCTTTCTCCGTCGGGCAGTAGTGTCTCCGTCTGGCGGTGTGGTTAGGCGGCGGCGCGTTCGGCTGCCTGGCGGATCGTGCGTTCGGTCAGCACGCCGGCCAGGTGCCGGCGCTGCCGAATCGAGCCGCGCATGTCGTCGATCGGGCTGGCGGCGGCGCGCGAAGCGGCCGCGGCCGCCTCGATCGTCGCGTCGCTCAGCGGCTGTCCGACCAGCGCGGCGGCCGCATCGGCGACCAGCAGCGGCGTCGGCGCGACCGCACCGATCGCCACCCGCGCCCACGCGACCGCGCCGTTCTCGATCCGCAGCTGCGTCGCCGCGTTGGTCACCGCAATGTCCATCTCGTTGCGCGGAATGAAGCGCAGGAAGCGCGCCCCGCTGCCCGCGGCCGGCGGCGGAAAGCGCAGCGAGACGACGAATTCGCCCGCTTCGAGCACATTGCGTCCGGGCGCGGTGCAGAAATCCTCAACCGCCACGCTGCGGCGTCCGTTTGGCCCGGCGATCTCAACCGTCGCCTCCAGCACAATCAGCGTGGGGATGCCGTCGGCGGCGGGCGAGGAGTTGCACAGGTTCCCGCCCAGGCTGGCGCGGCCCTGAATCGCCGTGCCGCCGATCAGCGAGGTCGAGTCCACCAGCGACGGGTAGAGATCGCGCACCGTCTCGCTGCCGTAAATCTCGTGGCAGGGCGCCGCCGCGCCGATCGTCAGCCCGTCCGCGGCGTCGTAGGCGATGCTCATCGTCTCGGCGATCTGCTTGATGTCGACGAACAGATCGATGTCGCGGGTGCGCTCGCGCGCCTGCACGATCACGTCGGTTCCGCCGGCCAGCACGCGAGCCCCCGCGCCGCCCTCCTGGAGCAGTCGGGACGCCTCTTCCACGCTGGCGGCGCGCACGTATTTGACAGCTTGCACGGACTCCACCTCCTCGCATCGGACAGCGCGCCCCGGTCGGCGCGCCGTTCAGAGGATAGCGCATACCTGCCACGCGCCCACGCCACCCCCCACACCGACCCCGACTCCGACAACCACCTTCACCGCGGTCAGCGCCGGCTCAAGCTTCGCCTGCGCGCTGACCAGCGCCGGAGCGATCACCTGCTGGGGCAACGCCGGCCCAGGGCCGCGCGCCGGCGACCCGCTCCCCCCAGCGGGTGGCGCTCGGATGCCGCCTGTGCGGAGCTGACGGGAGCAGGAAGCGTGAACGCCCTAGCGCCGCAGCGGGTCGCTCGGGTCCCAACTCAGCGTGAAGCCTGCGCCGGCGGTTTCCAGATCATCGCCGAGCTCTTCGCCCGCCGGACGTACGCCGGCGCCCATCCAGGCCAGGAAGGCGGCCACCGCCGAGGCGTATTCAAAGGCGCTGAACGTGCAGTGACCGGAGCGGCGCACCGCGCGGACCACGAGATTGTCTGCGTGGCCGGCCGCCGCCACGAGCCGCTGGTAGTCGCGGTCGAGATGAATCGGGGTGAAGAGGTCGCCGGTTGTCTTGAGACAGAGCAGCGGCGCTTCGAGACGTCCGCTGGGTGCGCCGACGCCGGGATCCGCGCGCCGAATCGGATCAGCGGCCAGCCGCACGACTTCCGCGTTGAGCCGCTCCAGATCCAGATCAACCCCCCGCGCGTCGTAGACGAACCGCGTAGTGTCCATGGGAATCATGCCGACCGGCGGAATGATTCGCTCGCCGGGTGTGAACGGAGCGGCGTCGATCAGGCTGGGCCAGGTCAGCGCCCCCACCGCGAACGATGTGTTCCACTGCTCGGCCAGACCCTCGCGGAAGCCCCAGCGAGGACCACCGGTGAGCTGCTCGATCACGGCCGCGAAGCGCTCGCCCTGCTCGTTCAGCCGCAGGTTGCCCTCTTCGTCCGCAGCGCCCAACGCCGCGGACCAGGCCAGCAGCCCGGCGGCGTCGACGCGCGGCGGCGGCGCGCCGATAAACCACATCGCCAGCGTGTGCCAGGCCGCCAGATAGTCGACCACCCAGACATTGCCGAGCGCGCCGCAAAGCGCGACCGCACCGTCAATCTCTTCAGGGAATTCCTGCGCCATCAGCTGCGCCGTCGCGCCGCCCATCGAGGCGCCGATGCAGGCCGTGCGCCGGGGCGCACCGAACCGCTCCGCGAAGCGATCCTTCACCAGCAGCAGGTCGTCCACGCCGACGCCCGGCACGTAGCCGGAGGCGCGGTACGTGCTCGCCGCCCAGGCCGCCCCGGTGGCCAGAAACGCTTCGCGTTCGGGCACGCTGAATTCGAGCCTGGAACTCGGCCCGTCGCCCGCCTCGTTCAATCCACTGAAGCCGTGCGCCCAGAGAATCAGGTCGCCGTTCCAGTCCTCGGGCAGCTCGATGCGGTATCCGGCACCTTCGATGACGCCCCACTCTGCGGTTGCCCCGGGCAGCGGCTCGAACTCCGGATCTTCGAGGCTGCAATCGGAGCACTCGAGATCGGGTACGAGCCGCCGGCGCGGGGCCGGCTCAGGCACCGCCGCGGCCGTCTGCGCCAGCTCGCTGCTCTGTTGCTCCTGCGGCTCCGGCTGCTGCGCGACAGTTTGCTGTTGCTGCGGAGCGCTCTGCTGCGCGGCGGGCTGCTCCTGCTCCTGTTGCGGCTCGGCTTGGGCCGCCGCCGCCTGACCTTGCTCCGCTTGCGGCTCCGGCCGCTCCCGCGGCGGATCCGCCGGAAGAACCTCTTCGCCGGCGCAGCCGACCAGCACCGCCGCCGCCGCGCCGGCGGCGAACCGCGCCGAGCGGCCCAGCAGCGCGCGGCGTGTCAATCTGTCGGCGAGCGATCTCACCCCACCAGCCTAACGGGCGATCGCGCGCGTAAGCCGCGCGGCGTATAGACTCCTACCCGCGCCGCGCCGAGCGGCGTTCGCTTCACGAGAGGGCGCGGCGTGGCCGACTACGACAAGCCAATTCCTGAGCCGGATCCGGTCTCCCAACCCTTCTGGGACGCCGCCAAAGAGGGACGCCTCGCGCTGCCGCGATGCTCCGATTGCAACCGCGTCCACTGGTACCCCCGCACCATCTGCCCCTTCTGCCACTCCACCGACATCCAGTGGTGCGAGGCCTCCGGCACAGGCACGATCCACACCTTCGCCGTCCAGACCCGCAAATGGGGACCGTGGGACCCGCCCTACGTCACTGCCTACATCGACCTCGCCGAGGGCGACCGCATGCTCACCGTGCTGCGCGGCGTCGACCCCGACGACCCTGCGAGCATCAAAATCGGCGCGCCCGTCCAGGTCGAGTTCGAGCCCGCCAGCGACGATGTCCACATCCCCTTCTGGCGCGTCGCCGACTAGCCGCATCCGCCCAGCACGCACACACCACAGGAGACTGCCCAATGCCCGGTGAAGCATCCCGCGCCGCCGCCATCGTCGGAGCCGCCGAAGCCGACGAAATCGGCT
Organism: Dehalococcoidia bacterium; assembly: GCA_965203165.1. Classification (GTDB taxonomy): domain Bacteria; phylum Chloroflexota; class Dehalococcoidia; order Bin125; family Bin125; genus CATQGW01. The sequence continues at coordinate 1,173,440 of OZ241849.1, read as the reverse complement.
ACCCCGCCGAGCCCAAATCCTCCCTCCAACTGCACATGGAGGCGATCAAAAATGTCTGCGACATGACCGGCATCCCGATCCGCGCGATCGACGGCATCTTCTCCGCCGGCTGGTCCCCGCAGATCGCCGAGTACCTCGGCCTGCACCCCAAGTACATCGACACCACCGCCGTCGGCGGCTGCTCCTTCGAGATGCATGTCCACCACGCGCTCTGCGCCATCCACGCCGGCGTAATCGACGTCGCGCTCGTCTCGCACGGCGAGATGGGCTGGAACGCGCGCAACACGCGCGGGCGCGGCGCGGGGCCCCGCTTCGGCGCCGGCGCGGACCCCTGGGACCCCGCCAACCAGCACACCGCCGCCTATGGCATGGGCGGCGCGCCGACCAACTACTCCCACGCGATGAACCGCCACATGCACCGCTACGGCACCACCCAGGAGGACTTCGCCGAAATCGCCGTCATCACTCGCGAGTGGGCCCAGCTCAACCCGCGCGCCGTCATGTACCGCAAGGCCGGCGAGGGCGGCCTCCCCGAACTGCCCCAGGGCGATCCCGGCGGCGGCAAGAAAGGCCACCCCTTCGGCGGGCCGATCACGGTCGACGACGTGATGGGCTCGCGCGTCATCTCCTGGCCGCTCAAGCTGCTCGACGTCTGCCTGGTCACCGACCACGGCGGCGCGGTGCTGATCACCGGCCCCGAAATCGCCGCCAGCACCAAGACCAAGCCCGTCTGGATCGCCGGCGCGGGCGAAAACATCTCCCACTGGAACATGCTGGAGATGAGCGACTTCACCGCCACCTCCGCCTCCCGCTCCGCCACCGCCGCCTACACGATGGCCGGCATGGGGCCCGAGGACATGGAAATGGCGATGATCTACGACTCCTTCACCGTCACCGCCGGGATCACCGCCGAAATGCTCGGCCTGGCCCCCGCCGGCGAGGGACCGGCGCTCTGGAAAGACCGCCACGCCGCGCCCGGCGGACGCCTGCCGATCAACACCAACGGCGGCGGCCTCTCCTTCAACCACAGCGGCATGTACGGCATGCAGCTGCTGGTCGAGGCCTACCGCCAGCTCTCCGGCACCGCCGAAGACGGCGGCTTCAGCGGCGACCCGGGCAAGCAGACCGGCGCGCGCTCCTGCGTCGTCAACGGCACCGGCGGCTCGCTCTCCACGACCGGCACCCTGGTGCTCGTCGCCGACTAAGCCACCCAGACAGGCGAAGGAGCCGGCATGACTCAGGCAGACAGCAGCGCGAGCGAGCACGAGCGCAACATCCAGCGAGCCGTCACCACCCTCTGGGTGGCGGCGCTCATCGCCGGCTTCGTGATCGTCTTCGGCCTCACCCAATGGGGCCTGCTCAGCGATGTGCCCGTCTCCGAGGTCGGCTGGGTCGCCGTCGGCACCGCCAACGGCATCGGTCTGCTCGCAATCGGCGGCTGGAACGCGATCGGCCTGGTCGCGATCGGCGGCGCAAACTCGATCGGCGTGATCGCGATCGGCGGCCTCAACGGCGTCGGCCTGGTCACCGTCGGCGGCCTCAACAGCGTTGGACTGGTCACCATCGGCGGCATCAACAGCACCGGCCCCCTCTACCGCGCCCAAATCTACACTTGGTCGCCCATCATCCACCGCCGCAGCTCCGCCTAAGCGCAACGGCGTGCCTCGTCCCATGTGCTAACCTCAGCTGGCAATTGCAGCCGGGGTGGTTCGCCAGCGTGAGGCCGGGCGAGCCTGAGAACACACCCGCTGAACCTGATCCGGGTAATGCCGGCGCAGGGAGCGCACCAGGCTCGCCCCCACGACCCGCGACCGCCCCCCAGCCCCGCTGAGGAGGCGCGCGTGCGCTCGATCGTCAGCATCGCAGGCTCAGACTCCTCCGCCGGCGCCGGCATCCAGGCCGACATCAAAGCCGCCGCCGCCCACTACGGCTGCCATGCCGCCACCGTGATCACCGCCGTCACCGCCCAGAACACGCTCGGCGTCCAGGACGCTTACCAACTCCCCACCGAGATCGTCCGCGCCCAGCTCGCTTCCGTCTTCGAGGACCTCGACATCGGCGTCGCCAAAACCGGCATGCTCGGCGACGCCGAGATGATTGAGACCGTCGCCGACGAACTGCGCCGCCGCCGCCCGCGCTGGATCGTCGTCGATCCCGTGATGATCTCCAAGACCGGCTTCCCGCTGCTCGCCGAAGACGCAGCGCAAACCTTCGCCGAGCACATGCTGCCCCTCGCCGACCTGCTCACCCCCAACACGCACGAGGCCGAAGCGCTGAGCGGCATCGCCGTCCGCACGCTCGATGACGCCAAGCGCGCCGCCCAGGCCCTGCGCGAGCGCGGCGCGGCCGCCGTCCTCGTCAAAGGCGGCCACCTCGCCGAAGCGCCCGCCACCGACCTGCTCGTCAGCGAGCATGGCGTCGAGCTCTTCCAGGGCGAGTGGATCGACACCAAACACACTCACGGCACCGGCTGCACCTACGCCTCCGCCATCGCCGCCCGCCTCAACCACGACTTCTATTACGACAGAGACGACCTCAGCGGCGCGATCGAGGACGCCAAGCTCTGGCTCCAAGAAGCGATCCGCTACGGCGACCCGATCGGCGCCGGCGTCGGCCCCACCCGCGCCTTCTGGGACAGGGAATGGTTTGGCTGGGGCACATCATGACCAGCATCGGACGCCTCCACGTGATCACCGACGAGCAGCTGCAATCGCGCTACTCGCACGCCCAACTCGCCGCGTTCGCCGCCGGCGGAGGCGCGGATGTCGTCCAGTTCCGCGAAAAGCGCCCCCGCACCACCCGCGAACTGATCGAAACCGCCTGCGCGATCCAGGCCGCGATCGGCGACGCGCCCACCGCGCTGCTGATCGACGACCGTGTCGATGTCGCGGCCGCCGTCAGCACGGCTACGAACGCCGCCGTCCACCTCGGCCGCGACGACCTGCCGCCCGACATCGCGCGCCGCATCCTCGGCCCCGACGCGATCATCGGCGGCACCGCCAACTCGCTGGACGAGGCGCAGCGCGTCGCCGCCCAGCCCGTCGACTACCTCGGCGTCGGCCCCGTCTTCGGCACCACCTCCAAAGGCGACCGCGCCGCCCCGATGCTCGGCCTCGACGCCCTGCGCGAAATCGTTGCAGCTGTCGACAAACCCGTCATCGCAATCGGCTCAATCACCGCCGACAACGTGGCCTCCGTGCTCGAAACCGGCGCCCACGGCGTCGCCGTGCTCTCCGCCGTCGTCTGCGCAGACGACCCGCAAGCCGCGACGCGCGAAATCCGCGCCACAATCGATCGGGCGCTGCAATGACCGCCGAACGCACCGAGGTCGTGGTGATCGGCGGCGGCGTCATCGGCCTCGCCGCCGCCTTCGAGCTGGCCGGCCGCGGCCGCCGCGTCACAGTATTCGAGCGCGGCGAGCTCGGCGCGGAGGCCAGCGCCGTCGCGGCAGGCATGCTCGCGCCCACCTCCGAATCCGAGGGCAACCCCGCCCTGCTGCTCGACATCCAGCTCGACAGTCTGCGCCGCTACCCCGAGTTCGCCGCCGCCGTCTCCGCGGCCGGCGGTCTCGACTGCGGCTACCGCAGCGAGGGCTCGCTCTGGGTCGCCCGTCATCGCGACGACCAGCTCGAGCTCGAACATCTCGCCGCCCTGCAGCGCGAGCGCGGCCTCGCCTCGCGGCTGCTCACCGCCCGCGAGACGCGCAGCGTCGAGCCCTACGTCGCACCGCGCGCCGTCGGCGGACTGCTCGTCGAAGGCGACCACCAAATCGATCCCCGCCGCCTGCTCCCCGCGCTCGTCTCGGCCGCCCAACAGCGCGGCGTCGACTTGCGCCCCAACACCCGCGTCGACGGCGTCTTCGCCGAAAGCGGCGGCATCCGAATCGCCTGCGGCGAGACCGAGCTCAGCGCCGACATCGCCGTGATCGCCGCCGGCGTCTGGAGCGAGGACGGCATTACAACCCCCGCGCCGCCGCTCGGTTTGCGCCCCGTCAAAGGCCAACTGCTGCGCCTGCGCGGCGAACCTCTCATCCAACATGTGGTGCGCACGCCCGATGTCTACCTCGTGCCCCGCAGCGACGGCGAGCTGATCGTCGGCGCGAGCGAGGAAGAGCAGGGCTTCGACGACCAGCCCACCGCCGGCGCGGTCTTCGAGCTGCTCCGCGACGCCTGGGAGGCGCTGCCCGGCGTCTACGACCTCCACCTCGACGAGATCAGCGTCGGCTTCCGCCCGGCGGTGCGCGACCACCTGCCGGTCATCGGCCCCGCCAGTTCGGGCAGCGCGCCGGGTGTCTTCCTCGCTACAGGCCACTACCGCAACGGCATCCTGCTCGCCCCCGCCACGGCATACTGGTTGGCAGAGGCAATCGACAGCGGCCGAACGCCGCCGCTGCTCGAGCCGTTCCAGGCGCCGAGATTGGCAGGTCCGCAATGAGCGCAACCATCGCTATCACCGTCAACGGCGAAACGCAGCGCGTTGCCGCCGCGCCCCTGCGCGACGCGCTCTGCGAAATCGGTTACGACCCCGAGCAGCAGGGCATCGCCGTCGCCCTCAACCTGACTGTCGTCCCTCGCGCCGAGTGGGACGCGGTCCGCGTCGACGAGGGCGATCAACTCGATATCATCGGCGCCAAACAGGGCGGCTAACAGGCGGATAACAGAGCAGCAGCGAGCGCAACATGACCAGTAACACCGACCACCCCGATACCTGGACGCTCGCCGGGCGCGAGATGAGTTCCCGCATCATCCTCGGCAGCGCCCGCTACCCCTCGCAGACCGTCCTGCTCGACTCACTCTCCGCCGCCGGCGCGGAGCTTGTCACCGTCGCCCTGCGCCGCGTCAACGTCGGCTCCGCCGACGGCTCCGATCCGACCAACCTCTACACCCTGCTCACCGAGCGCGGCTACGCCCTGCTGCCCAACACCGCCGGCTGCTTCACCGCCGCCGACGCAATCCTCACCGCCGAGCTGGCCCGCGAGGCGCTGGGCACCACGCTGATCAAACTCGAAGTGATCGCCGACGAGGAAACCCTGCTGCCCGATGTCGAAGGGCTGCTCGAAGGCGCGCAGGAACTGATCCGCCGCGGCTTCGAGGTGCTCCCTTATACCAACGACGATCCGGTCACCGCGCGCAAGCTCGAAGACATCGGCTGCGCCGCCGTAATGCCGCTCGGCGCGCCGATTGGCTCGGGACTCGGCATCCGCAACCCCCATAACATTCAGCTGATCGTCGAGCGCGCCGGCGTGCCCGTGATCGTCGACGCCGGCGTCGGCACCGCCTCCGATGTCGCCATCGCCTTCGAACTCGGCGTCGACGCCGTGCTGATGAACACCGCCGTGGCGCGCGCCCGCGATCCCGTCGCGATGGCCGGCGCGATGCGCCACGCCGCGCTGGCCGGCCTCGCCGCGCGCCGCGCCGGGCGCATGCCCCGCAAGTTCTACGCCGAAGCCTCCTCGCCCGCCGAGGGAATGATCGACTCCCTCCACGGCGATCCGCAGTAACACCACAGCAGTAACGCGAAACGAGGACACAGTGAGCGAAACCCGACTCTCCCAACAGCTCTGGCAGGACAACCTCGATCTGGCCCAGGCCTGCCTCGAACACCCCTTCCTGCGCGGACTGGCCGACGGCAGCCTTTCGGAAGAGCGCTACGCGCTCTTCGCCCAGCAGGACCACTTCTACCTCGACGCCTACGCGCGCTCCTACGCCTTCGGCGTCATCCACTCGCCCGACTGGCAGACCCGCCGGCAGTTCGGCCAGCTGCTCGCCGGCATCCTCTCCGAGGGCACCCTGCACGAAAAAACCGCCCCCGAACTGGGCGTATCGCTCGACGATGTGCAGCCTCTGCCCGCCGCGCGCGAGTACACCGACTTCCTGCTCGCCACCGCCGCCACCGGCACCATCGGCGAGCACCTCGCCGCAATGGCGCCCTGCGCCCGCCTCTACGGCTGGCTCGGCCAGCGCCTCGCCGACGCCCCGCACGACGATCGTTACGGTTTCTGGATCGGCATGTACTCCGGCCGCGATTACCTGTCCAAGATCGACATCGTCGAGCGACTGCTCGACCGACACGGCGACCCCGACGGCCGCGAAGCTATCCGCTTCCGCACCGCGATGCAGCTCGAATACAACTTCTTCGACAGCGCCTGGGTCCACGGCCAGTCCGGCAACGCATCGGAGGCCGCTTCATGACCCCAAACTTCCGCAACCGCACCCTCTACCACGGCGATAACCTGGACTTCCTGCGCGGCATCAACAGCGAGACGATCGATCTCGTCGCCACTGATCCGCCGTTCAACAAGGGGCGCGACTTTCACGCCACCCCCGACAGCCTCGCCGCCGGCGCGAAATTCCACGACCGCTGGTCCTGGGAAGGCGATGTAGAGGGCGAGTGGATCGACCAAATCCGGACCGACTGGCCGAATGTCTGGCAAGCAATCGACTCGGCCAACCACACCTGGGGCTGCGATATGGGCGCGTTCCTCTGCTACATGGGCGTCCGCCTACTGGAAATGCACCGCCTGCTAGCGCCGACCGGCTCCCTCTACCTGCACTGCGATCCGACCGCCAGCCACTATCTCAAGGCGCTGCTCGACGCGATCTTCGGGCGCAAAAACTTCCGCAATGAGATCGTCTGGTGCTACACCGGGCCGGGCTCCCCGAAAATGCGCCAGTTCAACCGCAAGCACGACACGATCCTCTGGTACGCCAAGGGTGACCAGTGGACATTCAACAAGGACGATGTTCGGCTGCCGCACAAAGACGGCGGACCTCACGCGGGCGGCTTTCGCGGAACCGAACTCAAGCCCGACGATCCCAGCTACGGCGCGAAAGGCAAAGTCCCGGAGACCTGGTGGACGGACATCGCCATCGCCGCCCGCTCGTCCTCGCAATACCTGGGCTACCCCACGCAAAAGCCTCTGGCGTTATACGAGCGCATCATCAAGGCCTCGTCCAACCCCGGCGATTTCGTACTCGATCCGTTCTGCGGCTGCGCCACAACGTTGATCGCCGCCGAGCAGGCCGGCCGCCAGTGGATCGGCATCGACCTCTGGGACGAAGTGCTGGAGACAGTCCGCGCCCGCGTCGAGTCGGAATGCCAGAATCTCTTCGGCGGCGATGTGCTCTATTCCCAAGTCTCGCCCACGCGCACCGACGACGGTATGATCGCCGCGCGGCGACCGGCTCTGTACTGCGCGCATCGCGAGCAAGCCGAAAGTCGCTCGGAGCCTACTCCATGACGACCCCAAACTTCCGCAATCGCACCCTCTATCACGGCGACAACCTCGAATTTCTGCGCGGCATCAACAGCGAGACAATCGATCTCGTTGCCACCGATCCGCCGTTCAACAAAGGCCGCGACTTCCACGCCACACCGGACTCGCTGGCGGCCGGGGCCCGTTTCCACGATCGCTGGTCCTGGGAAAAGGACGTCGAGGGCGAGTGGATCGACCAGATCAAAACCGACTGGCCCGCCGTGCAGGAAGTGATCGACGCGGCCAACCACACCTGGGGCGAGGACATGGGCGCGTTCCTCTGCTACATGGGCGTCCGCCTGATGGAGATGCACCGGTTGCTGAAGCCGACGGGCAGCTGTACCTGCACTGCGATCAGACCGCCGGCGCGTACCTCAAGATGATGCTCGATGCGATCTTCGGGCGACACAATTTCCGCAACGAGGTTATCTGGGGTTACACCGGCCCGGGCAACGTCAAGCGCTGGTTCCCCCGTAAGCACGACACACTGCTGTTCTACGCCAAATCCGACGGCGCGACATTCAACCGCGACGCGGTGCGTGTTCCGTACAAGGAGGAGTCGTTCACGATGGGCGGCAGCGGCAGTCTGACTCGCGGCAATCGGCAGTCGGGCGACTACACGAGCGGACGCGAGGAGCAGCTCGCAAAGGGCAAGGTGATCGAGGATTACTGGACCGACATCCCATCGCTCAGCGTGTCAAGCGAACGAGTCGGCTATCCGACCCAGAAGCCGATCGCGCTCTACCGCCGGGTCATCGACGCCAGCTCCGACGCGGGCGATATCGTCCTTGATCCGTTCTGCGGTTGCGCCACGACACTGATCGCCGCCGAGCAGGCGGGTAGGCAATGGATCGGCATCGATCTTTGGGACGAGGCGCTCGATGTGGTGAGCGCCCGCGTCGAGGAGGAGTGCCGCAACCTGTTCGGCGGCTCAATCGTCTACGCCGAGACGCCGCCCAAACGCACCGACGACGGCATGTTCGCGGCCCCGCCGTTACAGGTGAAGAAGCGCGGCGTCGTTCGCAGCCCCGAACCCGGTCCAGTCCTCCCCCGCGCCGAAATGCTGGCGCTGCTGCACGAGCGGCAGGAGGGCCAGTGCGCGGGCTGTGATCGCGTCTACGACGACCTGCGCATCTGGCAGATCGACCATCTCAACCCCCGCAGCGCCGGCGGCGTCAACCACGACAGCAACCGCTGTCTGCTCTGCCCGCCCTGCAACGGGATCAAATCGGACACGATGACGCTGACCGCTCTGCGCAACCACAACCGCAAGAACGGGCTGATGGCCTGATGAGCGCTGCGGAAATCGCCGGGATCATCCTCGGGGCCATAGGCGCCGCTGCCGCAGTGGTATATGCCTTGCGCTCTATCTGGCGCAGGCTCCGAGAGGAACGGCGCTGGCACTGCACCTTCGGCGGGCGATTGCGCTACCGCTACTACGCAGCTTCTATTGTGGAGCACACAGCCGACGACGAGATGGTCAGTGGTACACCGCCCGAGGAAGATGATGCGCTGATTGACTGGCTGGGCGAATGGGTGGAGTGCAGCCGCCTGTGCAATGCGTCGCGTTCGGGAGTTTGCCGCGAGAACCCGATCTTTACCCGCCACATCCTCAAGATCCTCCTCGGCGCTATCTGCTCCTGTACTCCACTAAGGCTGCGGTCTGTACTAAGGCTGCGGTCTGTTTACGGGATCAAGTGGATGAGCTTCAAGGGTATTGCTTTGGGGGATCCACACCCGGTGACAGGTAAGTACTCTCCGACGACAATGTTTATCATCTCGCGTTACCGCGAGGAACAAACGCCCAACGCAAGCGGTGACGAGGACCAGTCCGACAGCCAGTCGGAGTCGGCCTCGTGACGCAAGAGAACGGAGAACCCCCGCCATGAACCGCCTCATTCCCCTCATCGCCGCGCTGGCGGCGGCCGTTGCGCTGCTGGCCGCCTGCGGCGACGATCCGCCCGACCTCGTGCGCGTCCAGCTCGATTGGACGCCCAACACCAACCATAGCGGCGTCTACATCGCCCAGGCCGAAGGCTGGTACGAAGACGAGGGCGTCGTAGTCGAAATCCTGCCCTACAGCGGCACCAGCGGCGATCTGGCCGTCTCCGAGGGCATCGCCGATATCGCCTTCTCCTTCGCCACCTCCGTACCATTCTCGCGCGCCGGCGGGCTCGATGTGGTCAGTATCGCCGCGGTGCTCCAGACCAGCCCGACCGAAATCGCGGTATTGGCCGACGGCCCAATCCAGCGCCTGCGCGACCTCGACGGCCAGCGCTACGCCGGCTGGGGCTTCCCCTACGAGCAGCCGCAGTGGCGCGCAATCATCCAGGCCGACGGCGGCGCGGGCGACATCGAGGGCGTCGTGCTCAACACCGGCGCATACGAGGCGCTCGAAGCCGGCCGCGTGCAGGCCGTCGAGTCTTTCGCCACCTGGGAGGGGATCAACTGGGAGCTCGAGGGGCTCGAGGTGCGCACCTGGCGGCTCAGCGAGGTCGGCGTGCCCGACCGCCCCGCCGTGCTGCTGGTCACCTCCAACGCCGCTATCGAAGCCAAGCGCGGCGCGCTGGAGCGCTTCCTCAGCGCCACCCTGCGCGGCTACGAGTTCGCCGCCGCCGACCCCGGCGAGGCGGCCTCAATCCTGCTCGAAGCCGTCGGCCCCGATGTGCTCTCCAACGGCGAGCTGGTCGTGCGCTCCGCCGAGCTGCTCGCCGCCGAGTACTACCTCGCGCCCGACGGCCGCTGGGGCGGCCAAACGCTCGCGCAGTGGAGCGACTACCCCGGCTGGCTCTACGCCAACGGGCTGCTGCTCGACGAAAACGGCGACCCGCTGTCGGCTCCGCCCGACTACGCCGCCCACTTCACCACCGCCCTGCTCGAAGCCGCCCGCGAGCGCTAAGTGCTCGCCATCCGCGCCCTGGACACATCCTGTAAGCTGGCGATCGGCTGGGCATGTGTGAGGGCTCAGCTAGGAAGAGTGGTTCGCGATGAGTCTCGACGGCGGCTTCGAGGAGGTCGGCCAATTTTGGTTGGCGGACGACGCTGATGCGGAACGTGCCTTGCCGGGTAAACTGACCGTGGATCGTTCCGGATCAGCGACGATAGAAGTCTTCTCGCCGATGGCGTCGCTCGCCGAGTCGCTCCTTGATCCTGACCTGCGTAATGCCTCGTCGATCCGGATACTCGGTGTGACCGAAACGAACAGAGCCGTCACCATGGATCATGCTCGATTCTCATCTCCAGGTCGCCTGATCCTCGGCAAACGGAGTGGCGTTCGGCGCATGGATTTCTGGTCCGACGAGTTGGTCGTAGGGCATCACTACGGACAAGATGACGAGATTCGATTCGATCATGTGACGCTTTCCCTTGAGCATGTGTATGAGTGGTTCGGTCTGTCAGGTCTTCAAAGCGAGGAGTACTCGTTCGAGACACAGGCGAAGGTGATGCTGAATTACGAACGGCCATCGTCGATCGCATTCCAACTGCCGCACGGAATCTCAGGAAGAGTACGGTTCGGCTTCACCGACTTCGTCCAGCCAACGCCTTGGGAACCCAAGCTCGGGCTCAAGCAAACGTGCTCGATCTCGCTTGACTCCTCACGCGACTCCTCACGCATTTATTGGCATCTCGACGATGTGAAAGAACTTTCACTGATCTTCCTGTCGTTTTTCGCAATGGCGACCAGCTCAACGACACGACTCGTCACCGTTGACGCATCACTTCACAGTGACGCACGCGGCAAAACCAAAACTGAGTCGGTGAGCGTGAGCCTCATTTACAACCCGTACGGTGAAAGTACGACTGACTCCCGCACTCTCCATCCCAACGAAATGCTCTTCACTTACGAAGACGTTCAGGCAAAGTTCGAAGTGGTAATGTCGAATTGGCTGGAGTATTGGCAACAGAACGAGTACGCTGTCCGTGCGACGATGAGATCACGTTTCGGGCATCTGACACTGGACGACCATCTGAGGACGCTTACTCAAGCCCTCGAAATCGCGGTAGGGAAAGATATCGGTGCCAATGCGACCATCACCGAGATCGCGCAGCGTCTGGCTGAGAACTTCTGGACAGAGTGGGACGATGATCTGGACGTCCGAGCGTTCGCGAACGCAGTGGGCAAGTACCGGAACTGGTTTGTCCACTTCGACAGGAAACGATCTCGCATCGACGTTGATTACGGAGAGGTGGCGATGATCTGCCATAATCTGGGTGCACTGCTGGACATCTACATGTTGAGCAAGTGCGTCCCGGATGATATTCCGTACCGTGATCTGATCACGCAAGACGGTGATCTGAAGCGACTATTGCGGAACAGGCTCCAGCTTCATGCGAAGCATCGACGGTAGGTTGCCGTGGCCGCTTCACGGCCAAGTAAAACGTCGGAGAACCGCCTAACCCGAAGCGGCTGTGACTTGATTCCGGCTATACGATAGAGCGGAGAACATGCTCGCCATCCGCGCCCTGGACAAAACCTACGCCAGCGGGTCCGCGCAGGTCCGCGCGCTCGACGATGTCTCGCTCGATGTCGCCGACGGCGAATTCGTCGCGCTCGTCGGGCCCTCCGGCTGCGGCAAGAGCACCCTGCTCAACCTGATCGCCGGGCTCGACGCGCCCGACCGCGGCGAAATCCTGGTCGACGGCCAGGCGCTCAGCGCCGAGCAGCGCCTCGCGCGGTTCGGCTACATGCCCCAGGAAGACCTGCTGTTTCCCTGGCGGACGGTGCTCGACAACGTGTCGCTGGGGCTGGAGGTGCAGGGCGTCCCGCGCGCCGAAGCGCGGCGGCGGGCGCTGGCGCAGTTTCCGACCTTCGGCCTGGCCGGCTTCGCCGAGCGGCGCCCGCGCGAGCTCTCCGGCGGGATGCGCCAGCGCGCCGCCTTTCTGCGCACCGTGCTGCTCGACCGCCCGTTTCTGCTGCTCGACGAGCCGTTCGGCGCGCTCGACGCGATCACCCGCGCCCAGCTGCAGGGTTGGCTCGCCCAAATGCTGGCCGAGTTGTGGGCGCGGCGCGGCGGCTCCGCGCTGCTCGTCACCCACGACCCGCAGGAGGCCGTCACGCTCGCCGACCGCGTCTACCTGATGTCGCCGCGCCCCGGCCGGATCACCGATGTCCTGACGATCGACCTGCCGCGCCCCCGCTCCGAAGCGGCGACCACCTCCGAGCACGCGCATCGGCTGGTCGACCAACTCCGCCGCCGCACCGAGCAGGCCGCCCAATGACGCCGCGCAAGCTCCCCAAACTGCCCAAGCTGCGTCGGGCCGATCTGCTCAGTGGTGTCGCCGCGCCGATCCTGCTCTGCCTGGTCGTGCTGATCGGCTGGCAGCTCTACGTCTGGATTTCGGATATCCGCCCGCAGGTGCTGCCGGGGCCGATCCGGATCGTGCGCGAGAGCATCGAATCCGCCGACGTGATCGCCGGCCACGCGGCGGTGACGATGAGCGAAGTGGCCGGCGGCTTCGCGATCAGCATCGCCGGCGCGCTGCTGCTGGGCCTGCTGATCGACCTCTCCGCGCCGCTGCGCCGCGCCGTCTACCCCTTAATCGTCGCCTCGCAAACCGTGCCGATTCCGGTCATCGCGCCGCTGATGGTGGTCTGGTTCGGCTTCGGCATTATGCCCAAGATCATCGTGATCGGACTCTTCACCTTCGTGCCCGTCGTGCTGGGCTTCGCGGCGGGGCTGGCCTCGGCCGACCGCGCGGCGACCGATCTGATGCGCACCTTCGGCGCTTCCCGCCGCCAGCTCTACCGCTACGTCAAAATCCCCGCCGCGCTGCCGGACCTCTTCACCGGGCTGCGCGTGGGCGCGATCTACGCGGTGCTCGGCGCGATCTTCGGCGAGCTCGCCGGCGCGGTCGACGGGCTGGGCATCTTCATGGAGCAGCAGCGCCAGTCGTTTCGCACCGACCTCGTCTTCGGGGGCGTGTTCGTCGTCGCCGCGCTCTCCTACGCTCTCTTTCTGCTCGTCGTTCTCGCCGAGCGCCTGATTGCGCCCTGGCGCTTTGATCGGCGCGAGCCATGACCAGCCGAGCCGCCCCGCTGCCCCGCCTGCTGCTGGTCAGCGACCGCGCCGCCGCCCGCGGCCGCCCGCTCGTCGAGCTGATCGCCGCCGTCTGCGACGCGCTCAACGGCGACCTGCTGATCCAGCTGCGCGAAAAAGAGCTGCCCGACGCCGAGCTCCGCGCGCTCGCCGCCCAACTCCGCGATGCGCTCAGGGATCGCGCGCCGATCGTGGTCAACGACCGCCCGCGGATCGCCCGCGAGCTCGGGCTCGGCCTGCATCTGCCCGCCGCCTCCGCCTCAGCCGCTGAGCGGCCGCCGCTGCTCGGCCGCTCCGTGCATAACCCCGCCGAAGCGCGGCGGGCGATCCGCGACGGCGTTGATTACGCCGTCGTCGGCACGATCTTCCCCACCGGCTCCAAGCCCGGCCACGCCGGCGACGGGCTGGCGCACCTGCGCGCGCTGGCGGAGCAGCTTTCGCCGATTCCTGCCTACGCGATCGGCGGCATTGACGCGGAGAACGCGGCCGCCGCGATCGCCGCCGGCGCGCATGGAGTCGCCGTGCGCTCCGCGATTCTCGGCGCGGACGATCCGCCCGCCGCCGCCCGCGCGATCGCTGATGCGATCGCCGATAGCCTGCGCACATGACCACCACCCACAGCGTGCGCAATGTCGTTGAAGGCGCGGAGCGTTCGCCGCACGCCAGCGTGGAGCGCGCCCGCGGTCTGCTCCGCGCCGGCCCGCCCGTGCTTCAGCGCCTGGCCGACGATCTGCGCGACGCGCTGGGAGCGAATCCCGACATCCTGATCGACCGCCCCTCGCGGCTGCTCTACGCGACCGACGCCTCGCTCTACGAGATGGAGCCCGTTGCGGTGGTCTTCCCGCGCAGCGCCGAGGACGCGGCGGCGGCGGTCGCGGTGGCTCGGGCGCACGGTGCGCCGGTGCTGCCGCGCGGCGGCGGCACCAGCCTGGCCGGGCAAGGCGTCAATCACGCCGTGGTGCTCGATTTCACCCGTCACATGGCGCAAATCGAGTCGATTTCGCCCCAGCGCCGCCTGGCCCGCGTCCAGCCCGGCGTCGTGCTCGCGCAGCTCAACGCCGCCGCCCGCCCCTACGGGCTGCACTACCCGATCGATCCCTCGACCGCCAACCGCGCGACGATCGGCGGCGGCATCGGCAACAACTCCTGCGGCACCCACTCCGGCCTCTACGGCAAGACTGTGGATGTCATCGAATCGGTCGACGTGACGCTCTCCGACGGCGCGCAGCTGGAGTTTGGGCGGCGCGAGGGTCGCGAGCTGGCGGCGCTGCTTGACCGCGCCGACCGCGAGGGCGCGCTCTACCGCGAGCTGCGCGAGTTGGCCGAGCGCGAGCGCCCCGAAATCGAGCGCCGCTTCCCCGACATCCCGCGCCGCGTCTCGGGCTACAACCTCGACGCGCTGCTCGACCCGGACGCGGTCAATCTCGCGCAGTTGGTGGTCGGCTCCGAGGGCACGCTGGCTGTCGTCACCGCGGCGACCGTGCAGCTCGCGCCGCTGCCCAAACGGCGCGGCATCGCCGCCGTCCACTTCCGCACGCTGGTCGAGGCCGCCGAAGCGACCGTCGCCGCCAACGCCCACGCGCCCGCCGCGATCGAGCTGGTCGACGACGTGATCATCGAGCGCTGCCGCAGCAGCGTCGGCTACGCGCCGCTGGCCGACTTCGTGGTCGGCGAGCCCGGCGCGATCCTGCTGATCGAGTGCTTCGCAGAGGACGACGGGGAGCTGCGCGGCAAGCTTGACGCGATCGTCGCCGAGCTTGAGGCGCGCGGGATGGGCTACGCGACGGTGGTCGAGACCGATCCCGCCGCGCAGTCGCGCATGTGGCAGATGCGCCAGGCCGGGCTGGGCCTGCTGATGTCGATGCTGGGCGACGCCAAGCCGGTCGCGTTCGTCGAGGACACCGCCGTGCCGCCGGAGCGCCTGCCCGACTTCGTCGCGCGTTTCGACGCGGCGATCCGCGCACGCGGCCTGCGCGCCGGCTACTACGGGCATGCCGCCGCCGGCTGCCTGCACATCCGCCCGATTGTCAACGTCAAAGACCCCGACGGCCTGCGCGAGACCGAGCGCCTCGCCGAGGAGATCGCCGAATTGGTCGTTGAGTTCGGCGGCAGTCTGAGCGGCGAGCACGGCGACGGCATCGTGCGCGGCGCGTTCATCGAGAAGATGTTCGGCGCGCGCATGGTCGAGGCCTTCCGCGAGACGAAGCGCATCTTCGACCCCGACGGGCTGCTCAATCCGGGCAAGATCATCGACACGCCGCAGTTCGCCGACAATCTGCGGCTCTCGCCGGCGACGGTCAATCTGACGCTTGACGAGGGCCTCGATTTCAGCGCGGAGGGCGGTTTCGCCCGCGCCGCCGAGCTGTGCAACGGGCAGGGCGCCTGCCGCAAGTTCGACGGCGGGATGTGCCCCTCGTTTCAGGTCACGCAGGACGAGGAGCACTCGACGCGCGGACGCGCCAACCTGCTGCGCCAGATCCTCAACGGCGCGCTGCCGCCGGCGGAGTTGGGCGGCGAGCGGCTCCACGCCGCGCTCGATCTGTGCGTCGAATGCAAAGCCTGCAAGGCCGAATGCCCCTCGGGCGTCGATTTGGCCAAGCTGAAGTACGAGGCGCTCTGGCAGCGCAACAGGCTCAAGGGCGCGCCGCTGCGCGACCGCGCGTTCGCCGAGATCGCGCGGCTCGCGCGGCTGGGCTCCGCCGCGCCGCGTTTGGCCAACGCGCTGGCCGGCCTGCCGCCGGCGCGCCGCCTGCTGCACCGCGCCGGCCTGCACCGCGAGCGTCCGCTGCCCCGCTTCGCCGATCGGACATTCTGGCGCAGCTTCGGCGAGCGCCCGTCCCCACCCGCTCGGAGCGAACAGCGCGACGAAGTCGCGCTGTTCGTCGACACCTTCACCAACCACTTCCACCCTGAGGTGGGCCTTGCGGCGGCGCGGATTATCGAGGCGCTCGGCTACCGCGTCTCGCTGGTTGAGAACGCCGCCTGCTGCGGCCGCCCGGCGATCTCCAAGGGGCTGTTGGACCGCGCCCGCGAGCACGCGCGCGCCAACGTCGCGGCGCTCGCTCCGCACATTGAGCGCGGCGCGGCGATCGTTGGGCTCGAACCGTCCTGCCTGCTCACGCTGCGCGACGAGTACCCGCTGCTGCTGCGCGACGACGCGGCGCGGCAGACGGCGGAGCGCGCGCTGCTCTTCGACGAGTGGCTCGCGCGCGAGCTGGCTGCGGCGGGCGCGGCCCAACTCTTCGCGGCGCGGGATCGCGGCCCGCTGCTGCTCCACGCGCACTGCCACCAGAAGGCGCTGGTCGGCTTCGGCCAGACGCTCGAAGTGCTGCGCGCCGCCGGCTACGACGCGCAGCTGATCGACTCCGGCTGCTGCGGGATGGCCGGCTCGTTCGGCTTCGAGACGGAGCACTACGAGGTTTCGCGGGCGATGGGCGAGTTGCGCCTCTTCCCCGCAATTCGCGCGCAGCCGTCCACGCCCGTCGCCGTGAGCGGCGTCTCCTGCCGCCAGCAGATCGGCCACTTCACCGACCGCCGGCCGCGCCACATCGCCGAATATCTGGCGGAAGCGCTGCGCTGACTTCCCACGTGCCGCCCCGCACGCCGCCTTGGCCGGCCGTCCACCCTATTCACGTGTCCCACACCTCTGTGGTTACGACAGCTAGCGCACTCGTCCGAGCGTTCAGGTTTGTTCGGAATTCTTTTTTTCAGGGTGTTTTGGGGCGATTCGAGGGGCGTTCCTATCTGGTCGGAGCGTTCGGCGGTGTTCGGATTTGTTCGGATTTTGTTCAGGTTTGTTCGGGTTTGTTCGGGTTTGTTCAGGGTGTTCGGAGGCAGTTTGGCGGGGGGCGCCGACCTGGGCGGTCGCATTCGGGGCGCCGAGCGGATCGGCGCAGGCGACGCGCATGATGCGCAACGAGTGGTGAGGGTAATCGGGCACTGCGCCGCACTCCTGTTCTTCTGTGAGGACAGAGTAGCACGGTTGGAGAGATTCGGGGGCGCGGCGGGTCGTTGCACGGCGGAACCTCCCTCTGAAAGGGGGGAGGGATGAATTGGGGCGGGGGTCTGGTTTGCGGCGGGTTTGGGAAGGGTCGCGGGGAAGAGCCGGCTGGTGCCGAGGGGCAGAATCGAACTGCCGACACCACGATTTTCAGTCGTGTGCTCTACCGACTGAGCTACCTCGGCCTGCCACGCCAGCATACAAGCGCCTGGGCGATCCGCGGCGCGGGCGTCTGTCAGGCGTGAATCATTCCGACCAGCGCCGTTTCGACCCGCTCGCGGACGTCGGCGAAGACCTGCTCGGCCGGGCGCCGCGCGTCGACCACCTCAAACTGGTAGCGCTGGGCCATCACCTGGAACTCATCGAGCATCGCCCGCTGGTGCTGCACGAACGAGTCGTAGACGCTGACGCCCTGCAGGTAGTCGCCGCCCGATTCCCAGTGGTCGAAGCCGCGCTCGGTGACCCGCGGCAGCAGCTGCTCGACGTCGATGTCGAGGTAGATCGTGGCGTCGGGGATCAGGGCGAAGGAGTAGACATGTTCGAGCCACTCGCGCGCGGTGCCGCGCACGTAGCCGCGCGCGATCAGCGAGTAGATGTAGCGGTCGACCAGCGCGACCATCCCGGCGCGCAGCGCGGGCAGGATGATCCGCTCGAAGCGATCCCAGAAGTCCGTGGCGTAGAAGAGGTTGAGCGTGACGGGGTCCAGCACGTGTCCGCGCTTGGCCCGCTCGATGCCGGG
The DNA here is from genome assembly GCA_965203165.1 of Dehalococcoidia bacterium. Lineage (GTDB taxonomy): Bacteria > Chloroflexota > Dehalococcoidia > Bin125 > Bin125 > CATQGW01. The sequence continues at coordinate 1,155,408 of OZ241849.1, read as the reverse complement.
CCCGACCAGCGGCGAGCGGGTTAGCCCGCTGTCGACCACCGCGTAGCCGGAGGTTTCGAGCCACTCCTTGAGCAGCGAGATCATCGTTGAGCGGCCGACGCCGTCGGTGCCCTCGATCACGATCAGTCGGCCGGGCAGGTCTTCGTCGCCCATGCCCGCGGGAGGTTCGCCGTAGAAGCTGAGTTCGGTCATGTTGGGTTACCGCCGCAGCGCTGAGCTGGCCAGGTAGTGGCCGCTCAGCCCGGTTTTCTGGAGCAGGTCGGTGATTTCGTTGCGCGGCGCGCGCGGCACGCCGGCCAGTTGCTCGCGCACGAGCTCGCGGAAGGTGGACTGCTGCTCCGTCAGCGGCAGCGTCGCGTCGATCCGGGTGATCCCAAACTCCCCGCAGAGCCTGTCGTACTCCTCGAGGATGCGGCTCTGGAAGATGCGGAACGACTCTTTGGGCTCGTCGGCGAAGCCCATGTCGAGCCCGGCCTCGTAGTGCTTGAGCTCGTCGCGTCCGAGCGTGATTCGGGTGATCGACTCCTCGAGCGGGACATTGAAGTAGACGGCGAGGTTGGGCGGGACGGCGAAGCTGTAGAGGTCGCGCAGCCAGCGCGGGTTGACGCCGCGGGCGGCGTCGCGGGCGAAGGCGGTGTAGACGTAACGGTCGGCGAGCACGATCACGCCGGCTTGCAGCGCGGGGCGGATCTGGGCGTACATCCGCGAGGCGTAGTCGGCGGCGTGGATCAGCGAGAAGGACATCGGGGTGAGCAGCTTGCGGCGCTTGCCGCGGCGCGTGGTGCCGCGCACGATCGGCGAGGAGTTCCACTCGGTGAAGACGGTCGCGTAGCCCTCGCTGCGCAGCCACTTGTGCAGCAGGTCGAGCTGCGTGCTCTTGCCCGAGCCGTCGATTCCTTCAACGACGATCAGCCGGCCGGGCAGCTGCTCGGCGTCGGCGCGGGCGCCGTTGGTGGGGTCTGGTTGAGTCACGAATGTCCTATCAGGGCGTCTCCGCGGGCATCAGGCGTAGGTTCGCGCAGCCCGCGCGCCGGTTGGTTCGCACCGGTTGGTGCGTAGAGGATAAAGCCTGAGCGCGGTTCGTGCTGAGCGGTTCAGCGGACGGCGCGCGGCGGGATGGAGGTGGTGGAGATAGGGGGACTCGAACCCCCGACCTCATCGTTGCGAACGATGCGCTCTCCCAGCTGAGCTATATCCCCACGCGGGCGGTTGCAGGCGCGGCTCGCCGCGCTCGCCTCCCCAGCCTACAGCCGCCGCTGCCGCAGATTCAAACGCCGAGCGCGAACGGCCAGACATCAGCCGCCGTCGCGCTCGACGAGCAGGCCGTCGGGCAGGTCGACGATGATCACGCCGCCGTCAAGGTCCACCTGCTTGATCACGTCGCGGAGCGCGGGCACGAGCAGGTCGGGCTCGCGACCGCGGTCCACAATCCAGACATCGTTCGCGCCGGTGCGCAGCACCTCGCGCACGCGGCCCAGCCGGCGCCCGTCCACCTCGTGGACCGTCAGCCCCTCAATGTCGTCGATGTAATAGAGCCCTTGCTCGGCGGGCGGGCGCTGGCCGTCGGGTATCTCGACCAGTTCGCCGCGCAGGGCTTCGGCGGCCTCGCGGCTCTCGATGCCGAGCACGGTCAGATAGACGCGGTCGCGGCTCCAGTTCGAGGAGGCAATGGTGCGCTCCTGCGCGCCAATCCAGACGCGCGCGCCGGCCTCGAAGCGCTCGGGGAAGTCGGTCAGCGGGCGCGCCTTGAGTTCGCCACGCAGGCCGCGGGGGCGCTCGATCAGCGCCGCGGCGCGGTAGCCGGGACGCGGATCGATGCGTCGTTGGCGGCGAGCGATCCGCAGCGGCATCAGCGGATTTCGAGCGTGGCCTCCTGGCCGCGCGCGTGGCCGGCGACCGACAGCAGCGTGCGCAGCGCGGTCGCCAGGCGCCCCTCGCGGCCGATGATCCGGCCCATGTCGTTTTCGTCGACCTGCAGCACGAGCACGGCCCGATCGTCGTCCTCTTCGGTGGTGATCTCGATGGCGTCGGGCTCGTCGACGAGCCAGCGGGCGATGTAGTCGACCAGCGGTTCGATTGGCTGCATGGGGGCTACTCGCTGTTCTCGGCGGCGGCCGCTGCGGCTGCGGCGCGCTTGGCGTCGGCCCGCTTGCTGCGCGGCTTCTCCTGCAGCGGCGCGATCAGCCCCTCTTTGGCGAGGAAGCGATGCACGGTCTCGGTCGGCTTTGCGCCTTTCGAGAGCCAGTGCGCCGCGCGATCGTGCTTGACGTTGAAGACGGGCGGGTCGGGGATGGGGTCGTACTGGCCGAGGATTTCGACGAAGCGTCCGTCGCGCTGGACGCGGCTGTCCTGCACGACGACGCGGTAATACGGTCGGCCGCTGCGCCCGTGGCGGGCGAGGCGAATCTTGAGCACGTGGCGTTCCTCCGAATCGGTTTCACCTACAGCCTAACCGCAGTTGGGCGAATGCTGAAATCGCCGCGCGGCGGGCGACCGAGCAAGCGCCGGTCAGCGGCGGGTCAGCGCGGCCGCGCCGGCGGGCAGCTTGCCGCTGGTCAACGCCTTCATGATCTTCTTGGCCTCTTTGAACTGCTTGAGCAGCTGGTTGACATCCTGCGGCGTGGTGCCGCTGCCGCGCGCGATCCGGCGGCGGCGCGAGCCCGAGATGATCTCCGGCTTGCGCCGCTCGTCGGGCGTCATCGAGCAGACGATCGCCTCGAACTGAGCGAAGAAGGCGTCGTCGAGCTCGTCAACGTCGAGTTGCCCCTTGATCTGATTGACGCCGGGCAGCATGCCGATCAGCTGGTTGAGCGGGCCCATGTTGCGCACGCGGCCGAGCTGCTCGAGGAAGTCTTCGAGGTCGAAGTCGCCCTCCTGGATGCGGCGGCGCAGCTGCTTGGCGTCGCGCTCGCCGAACTCGGCCTGGGCTTTCTCAGCCAGCGTGCTGATGTCGCCGCGCCCGAGGATGCGGGAGGCGAGCCGGTCGGCGTGAAACTCTTCCAGCGCGTCGGGCCGCTCGCCGACGCCGAGGAATTTGATCGGCGCGCCGGTGACCGCGCGGATCGAGAGCGCCGCCCCGCCGCGCGCGTCGCCGTCCATCTTCGAGAGCACCACGCCGCTGATTGTGACGGCGTCGTGGAAGGCCTGCGCGGCGTTGACCGCGTCCTGGCCCGACATCGCGTCGGCGACCAGCAGCACCTCGGTGGGCTTGAAGCGCCGGCGCAGGTCGGCGATCTCGGCCATCATCGCGTCGTCGACGACCAGCCGCCCGGCCGTGTCAACGATCACGGTCGCCGCGCCGATCTCGGCGGCGCGGTCGAGCCCGGCTTTGACGATCTGCGCCGGCGGCGTATCCGCGCCGCGATCGAAGACCTCGATGTCAAGCTGCTTGCCCAGCGCCTGCAGCTGGTCGATGGCGGCCGGGCGATAGATGTCGGCGGCGATCAGCAGCGGGCGGTCGCCGGCCTTGCGCGAGCGCAGCGCCAGCTTCGCCGCGCTGGTCGTCTTGCCCGAGCCCTGCAGCCCGACCATCAGGATGATCGTGGGCGGCTGGGAAGCGCGCTGCAGGCGGGGCGAGTCTGCGCCGAGCAGCGAGATCAGCTCGTCGTTGATGATCTCGATCAGGCGGTTGAGCGGCGTCGGGCTGCGCAGCACCTCCGGCGTCGCGGCGCGGGCGCGCACCGCCTTGATGTAGTCGCGCGCGACCTTGTAGTTGACGTCGGCTTCGAGCAGGGCGAGGCGAACTTCGCGCAGCGCGGCGTCCAGCTCGTCTTCGGAGATCGCGCCGCGCCGCCCCAACGAGGCGAACACGCCCTGCAGCTTGCCGCTGAGCGACTCGAACATGGCCATGTGATCAGCTTAGCGCCGCCAGCGCCGATGCTCAGCGCGGCAAGGGCGGTTCCACCAGATCGTCCCGCGGCGGCGCAAGCGACTCAACAAATCAAGGCAGCCGAAGCTCTTCGTGGATCTCGCGAACGAACTCGGCGGCTTTCGGCTCGTATTCATCCAGGAGCCGAAGCATCTTGAGATCCTCAGGGTGATCCTCCGGCAGGCGGTATTTGATCTCCCACCAGCCGGGGAAGCGCTCATCCACGCGGTCGAGCATGTCGACGAATTCGGGGTCTTCTTCGCGCCACTCTTTGAGGAAGGCGTCGGGCTCTTCCCACTCGGTCTGGTTGCGTGCGGCTTCAAGGGCGCGCTCGATTTCGACGCGCTCTTCGGGCGAGACCTCTTCGTATTCAACGGTGCGGAGCAGCTCGGCCAGCTCGGGGTCGCCGTCGGCCAGCGCGCGCTCGATGTCGCGCTTGCGCTGAATCTCGACGCGCTCCTCAAAGGTGAGTTCCTGCTTTTGCGAAACCACGACGCCCCCTCGCGACGACACCATCGTACCGTGAACGGCGGCACTCAGCGCGGCAAGGGCGGCTCTACCAGATCGTCGTAGACAACTTCGCGGCGGCGCACGCGGAGGACGGTGACTACGCGCGCTCGGGAGTTCAGCTGAAAGACGATGCGGCGGCGTCCGATCCGCACGCGCCAGAGCGTGTCGAAGCCGTCAAGCTTCTTGGTGTCGCCGGCTCGGTAATTTTTCCGGAGGTCGCGCAGCGCCTTGTTCACCTGCGCCCGCGGCTGAGGGCTGAGCGCGCGGATTTCCGCCTGCGCGTCCTCCGTTCGATCCACGCGGTAACTCAAGGCAACCGAAGCTCTTCGTGAATCCCACGGACGAACTCCGCTGCTTTCGGCTCGTACTGATCGAGGAGCTGAAGCATCTCGAGGTCTTCGGGATGGTCGTCGGGCAGCCGGTAGCAAAGTGCGTCCCAGCCGGGGAAGCGCTCGTCCACGCGGTCGAGCATGTCGACGAATTCGGGGTCTTCCTCGCGCCACTCCTTGAGGAAGGTGTCGGGCTCTTCCCACTCGGTCTGGTTGCGTGCGGCTTCGAGGGCGCGCTCGATTTCGACGCGCTCTTCAGGCGAGACCTCTTCGTATTCAACGGTGCGGAGCAGCTCGGCCAGCTCGGGATCGCCGTCGGCCAGCGCACGCTCGATGTCGCGCTTGCGCTGGATCTCGACGCGCTCCTCGAAGGTCAATTCCTGCTGGTCAGGTTGTGAAACCATGGTGCGCTCTCCTGCCGGTCCGACTCTATCGCGGGCGAGGGGGAATTTCGTCGGGCGGCAGATCAAAGCCCTCGTAGACCGTCTCCCTGCGACCGACGCGGATGATGTGAATCTCACCCGCATCGTGGTCGACTCGATAGATCATCCGCCACCTGCCCAGACGCAGAGACCACACATCTTTGTGTCCACGCAGAGGCTTGCTGTCCTGAATTTCGGGACCGGCGACCAACTTCCGCATCGCCTGCGTCGCCCGCCGCCGGATCGGCGGATTGAGCGAGCGAAGGTTCGTCTGCGCTTCGGGAGAGCGGACAATCCGGAAGTTCAAGCCTGGCGTAGTTCCTCATACCAGCTCCTGAAGAACTGGGCGGCGGCGGGATTCTCCTGATCAAGGCGTCGGAGGAACTTGGCCTCCTCGGGGTGCTCCTCGGGCGTTCGGTGCAGGTGAACATCCCAGTCGCCGTAGTGCTGATCGAGCCAGCGGAACATCTCCGCGCCCTCCGGGTCCTCCTGCTCAAACTCGCGCTTCCACGCATCCGGCTCTTCCCAGTTGGCCGGGCTGCCCGCGCTCTCGATGATGCGGTCAAGCGCCGCTGATTCGTCAGCGCTGATCGGCTCATATTCAATGGTGCGATAGACCGCAGCCATCCTGTGGTCGCCGCGGGCCAGCGCCGCGGCGATGTCGCGCTCACGCTGCGTAGCGCAGCGCTCCTCAAAGGTCAGTTCCTGCTGGTCGGGTTGCGAGACCATGATGCGCCTCCTGATGACGCCATCCTACTCTGCGCCGGGCAGGTCGTCGCGCACTAATTCTTCCAATCCCTCATAGACCACCTCGCGCCGCGCGACGCGGAGGATGGTGATCGTGCGCTGCTCTGTGTCGAGGTTGAAGATGATGCGCCAGCCCCCGATCCGCACACGCCAGAGCGTGTCAAAACCGTCGAGCTTCTTGGTGTCGCCCGCCGTGGGATCGCGTCGCAGGCCGCGCAAGGCGCGGTGGTAGTTGCGGCGCGGCTCCGGGCTGAGGCGTGCGATTTCCTGGTTCGCTGCCGCGGACCGAACAGCGCGGTAGGTCAAGACAGCCGCAGCTCTTCGTGGTCTCGGCGAATCAGCGCGGCGGCTTCCGGTTCGTGCGCCTCAAGCAGCCGCAGCAGCTCGAGGTCTTCGGGGTGGTCCTCCGGCAGGCGGAACTGGAGCTTCCACCAACCGGGGAAGCGCTCGTCCACGCGGTCGAGCATCGCCACGAACTCCGGCTCCTCTTCGCGCCACTCTTTGAGGAATGTGTCGGGCTCTTCCCACTCGGTCTGGTTGCGTGCGGCTTCGAGGGCGCGCTCGATTTCGGCCCGCTCTTGGGGCGAGACTTCCTCGTACTCGACGGTGCGCAGCAGCTCGGCCAGCTCGGGGTCGCCGTCGGCCAGCGCGCGCTCGATGTCGCGCTTGCGCTGAATTTCGACGCGCTCCTCGAAGGTCAATTCCTGCTGGTCGGGCTGCGAGACCATGATGCGCCTCCTGATGACGCCACCCTACCGCGAGCCGGATGGGTCGTCGCGCACCAATTCTTCCAGTCCCTCATAGACCACTTCGCGCCGCGCGACGCGAAGAATCGTGATCACCTGCCGCTCCGTGTCGAGGTCGAAGATGATGCGCCGACGCCCGACCCGCACTCGCCAAAGGGTGTCAAAGCCGTCAAGCTTCTTGGTGTCGCCGGCATGCGGACCTTGCTACAGATCGCGGATCGCCCGCCTGACGACGCGCCGCGGCTTGGGACTGAGCCGGCGGATCTGCTCGGTTGCTTCGTCGTTGTGGCTTACTCGGTAGCTCAAGAGCTGCGCAGATCGTCGTGGATGCCGCGCAGGAACTCGGATGCCTCCGGTTCGTGCCGGTCAAGGTTCCGCAGCATCTTGAAGTCGCCGGGATGGTCTGCCGGCAGGCGGAACATCAGCTTCGACCAGCCGGGGAACTGCTCGTCGCAGCGGTCAAGCATCGCGACGAATTCAGGGTCTTCGGCCCGCCATTCGTCCATGAACTCGTCCAGCGATTGGGGTTCGGGCGCTGGTTGCCGCCGCACTCGTTCCAGCAAGAGGCTGAGCTCCTCCCGCTCTTCGGGCGAGACCTCCTCGTACTCAACCGTGCGCAGGAATTCGGCCAGCTCAGGGTTGCCCGCGGCCAGCGCGCACTCGATGTCGCGCTCGCGCTGGATCTTGACGCGCTCCTCGAAGGTCAGTTCCTGCTGGTCGGGTTGCGCGACCACGATGCGCCTCCTGCCGCTCCGCTCCAGCGTAGCGCCAGAAGAGCGGCGGCGCGTCTTTTACAGCCCTGCGGCGGCCATCCGCACGCACAGATCGCCCACGCGCACGCTGTAGCCCCACTCATTGTCATACCACGAGACCACCTTGACCTGCGTCCCTTCGAGCACCATCGTGCTCAGCGCGTCCACGATCGAGGATGCCGGGCTGCCCTTGAAATCGCTGCTGACCAGCGGCTCCGTCTCGTATTCGAGGATGCCGTAGAGCGGCGACTCGCGGTCCGTGGCCGCCTTCTCGAACGCCGCGTTGATCTCCGCCGCCGATGTCTCCCGCTGCGCGTCGATCACCAGATCGACGACCGACACGGTGCTGGTCGGCACGCGGTAGGCCATCCCGTTCAGCTTGCCGTTGAGGTGCGGCAGCACCAGCCCGACCGCCTTGGCCGCGCCGGTTGAGGTCGGAATGATGTTCATCGCCGCAGCGCGGCTGCGGCGCAGATCGCTGTGCACCGTGTCCAGAATCGCCTGGTCGTTGGTGTAGGCGTGGATCGTCGACATAATCCCGCTCTTGATGCCCACCGCGTCGTCCAGCACCTTGGCGACGGGCGCGAGGCAGTTGGTCGTGCAGGAGGCGTTGGAGACCACGTGGTGCCGCGCCGGGTCGTAGGCGTCGTCGTTGACGCCCAGCACCATGGTCAGGTCCTCGTTCTTGGCCGGCGCGGAGATCACCACCTTGCTCGGCCCGTGGTTGAGGTGCCCTTTCGCCCGCTCCCCGTCGGTGAAGATGCCGGTGCTCTCCACGACGATCTCCACCCCGTGGTCGCCCCAGCGAATCTGGCCCGGATCGCGCTCCGAAAGCACCGCAATCCGCTTCCCGTCGATCACCAGGTCGCCCTCGACCACGTCCACCTCGCCGGGGTAGCGCCCGTAGTTGGTGTCGTATTTGAACAGGTGCGCGTTGGTCTGCGAGTCGGTCAGATCGTTGATCGCCGCGACTTCCAGGTCGCCCGCGTGGAAGTCGAGCATGCCCTTGAGCACCTGTCGTCCGATTCGCCCGAATCCGTTGATTCCGATTTTGGTGGCCACGATGCTGCACTCCGCCCGCTGCGCTGGTTATGCGCAGGTTGCCAGAGCCGCGCGATGGGGACAACCGCCCCGCATAACGGCGGGGACAGACGGCGCAGACCGCGCCCTACAGCAGCAGCCGCTTGGGCGCGCCCGACGGTTGCCGGCGGAAATTCTCGATCACCAGCCGCTGCCGCCCCTGATCCACGATCCACCGCGCGCCGCAGCGGCCCGACGCCTCGATCAGCGCCTGGCCGCGGCGGTGCAGCTGCTGGTAGGTGGCACGATCCTCGCTCTCCACGCCGAACAGCCCGCTGCCGATCGCGAAGCGGCACTGGCGATCCTGCAGCACGATCTGCCAGCCCAGCAGCAGCTGCGCCCAGCCGAAGTGAAACTGCTGATCGGCCCAGTTGACCAAGAAGCGCTTGTCGTGCGACTCGGCCGCGCTGAGCAGCGCCGATGCGCCGAAATGCGGGCGCGCCAGCTCCGAAACCGCGCGGTAGGCATCGCCCGTCTCCGGCGACATCGCGATCTGCTGGCCGGCCATGTACTGCCCCATCCCGATCTCCGTCGCGTGATGCTCGGCGTTGGTCCGCCAGGCCTCGCGCAGCCAGTCCTCGAACTCGACCTGCTCCTCGCCGACCACGGCCTGCTCCGCGCCCAGCGCCTCGAACGCCGAGCGCAGCAGCGCAGGGCAGCTGCCGTAGCTCGCCCGAGCGGTCAGCCGCAGCAAATCGTCGCCTGCGCGGTAGACGCGCGACCAGAAGAGCAGCGCCGAGGCGAAGCGCCGGTTGCGCAGCCGGCTGTGCCCGCTGCGCTGCATCACCGCGTGCTGGAGGCCCAGGGCGTCGAGCAGCCAGCGCAGCTCGGCCGCGAGCGTGAACGATGTCTCGCGGAAGGCGTCGCGCACCGCCTGCGGCTCGCCCTCGCCGGGCGGCGCGAGCGCGGGTGGATTGGCCGGCACCGAAATCGGCGATATGCGCTGGCGCGGCGGCGCCCGCGGCTCGTCTGCGTCGCTGCTCACAGTCCCGCTCCGCCCTACGACTGCTGCGCGTCGGCGTCGGCCTGCTGGAGCACATCTTCGAGATAGCGCAGCAGGCGCTGCGACTGCGCCTCGATGTAGGGCCGATCCGGATGCCAGGTCCACAGCTCACGCACCACTTCGAGCGTCGACCAGAGGCTGCCCTCGCCGCCCTCGGCGATCTGCACGCAGCGCCGCGCCACATGCTCCGCGCCCCACTCCAGCGGGCGCGTCTCGTCCAGCTGCCGCGCCGCCTGCGTCAGCGCGCGAATCCAGCGCTCCACGGTGTCGAAGGCCACCCGCCGATCCTGCAGCATCGCGCGCAGCGCCAGCACCTCCGGCAGGTCGATGATCCGCGCCGGCGGGCGATCCGGCGGCGGCAGCGGCGACGGCCCATCATCCTCTGCCAGCCGCTCGCGCGCCGCCGACCAGGCCTCCGCCGAGGCGGTGCGCAGCTGCCGATACACGAGCGGCCCGCCGGCGCCCTCACGCCACCAGCGCCGCAGCGCGTCGTGTGTCGGGATTGCGGGCGTTGAAGCGGTCACGAGAGAAATCGTACCGCAGCCCGCCGCGCCGGGCCGCCGCCGCTACACATCCATCACGCGCCGCAGCACCGCGATGTGGTCGTTGATGTGGAGTGTCGCGTGGTGCAGCCAGTCGAGGACGCTGATCTCGCTGCCGTCCGGCAGCCTGCGCGGAGCGTTCCACTCCTCGTCGGAGAGCCGCTCGAGCAGGGACACGTTGGATTCGGCGATCGCCTCAGTCAGCTCCAGCGACGCCCGCACCTCGCGCTCGTAGTGGTTGGCCGCCTGGAACGCCGCCTGGTCGTAGCGCCAGTATTCGAGCGTCACGCCCGCCAGCATCAGCCGCAGCCGCAGCGCGCCCATGACCGAGACATCGGCGAGATGATGCACATGAGCGCGCAGCGGCCAGACGCCATCCTCGCCGTCTTCGGTCGCAATGTCGTGCTTGCTCTCAGGCGTCGTTCTGACGACGACGTCCAGCCAGTCCAGCGCCCGCTTGTACTCATACAGCAGCGCCATCGGCGTAAAACCGCGCCGCGCTCCGTCTGCCATCGTCAGTCCCCAAGCCCCCCAGCAGTCGCCCAGGCAACCAGCGCGCCCGCAACAAGCAGGCCAGCAATTATAAGAGGCTACCGCAAGACAGCCCGGGCCGCCCGTTCGCGCACACCGCCCGCTCCGCCATCTCCGCACCCCACCTCCGCCACACCCGCCTCCGCCACACCCGCACCCGCCTCCGCCACACCCGCGCTCCACCTCCGTCATACCCGCGCTCGCCGCGGGTATCTCGCCGAGCCCGGCACAGAGCTCCGCTTCGCTTGCACCGGCAGCGCGCCGCCTCACCGAAAGAGCGCCAATGCCCCGCGCCGCCACCGCAGGAGCGCTAGTCGGGCGGCTGGTTGAAGCGGGCGGCTTGGGGGATGGCGGCTCGCCCGGCGTAGCGCGCGCGATCCCCCAGCTCGGCTTCGATGCGCAGCAGGCGGTTGTACTTGGCGGTGCGCTCCGAGCGGGCAGGGGCGCCGGTTTTGATCAGGCCGGCGTTGGTCGCCACGGCGAGGTCGGCGATCGTCATATCTTCGGTTTCGCCCGAGCGGTGGCTGAGCACGGCGGTCCAGCCTGCCTCCTGCGCGATCCGCACGGCGTCGAGCGTCTCGCTCAGCGTGCCGATCTGGTTGGGTTTGACCAGGATGCTCGATGCGGCGCGCTCGGCGATGCCGCGCTTGAGCCGCGCCGCGTTGGTGACCAGCAGGTCGTCGCCGACTGTCTGCGCGAGCGGCGCGAGCCGCTCGGTCAGCCGCGGCCAGCCCGCCCAGTCGTCTTCGTCCAGCCCGTCTTCGAGCGAGATGATCGGGTAGCGCTCGCACCAGTCGGCCCACAGCTCGATCAGCTCGTCGGAGCTCAGCGCCCGCCCCTCGGCGGCGAGATGGTATTGGCCGTCGGCGAACCACTCGCTGGCGGCGGCGTCGAGCGCGAGCGCGATCTCGGCGCCGGGGCGGTAGCCGGCCGCGGCGATCGCTTCGAGCACCAGCTCGAGCGCGTCCTCATTGCGCGCCAGCGGCGGCGCGAAGCCGCCCTCGTCGCCCAGCGCGACGGGCAGCCCGCGCTCGCGCAGGATGCCGCGCAGCGTCTGGTAGACCTCGGCGACGGCGCGCAGCGCCTCGCCGAAGCTGGGCAGGCCGATCGGCGCGATCATGAACTCCTGGATGTCGACGCCGCCGGGCGCGTGCGCGCCGCCGTTGAGGATGTTGGCCAGCGGGACGGGCAGCGTGCGCGCCTCGTCGCCGCCGAGCTGCCGATAGAGCGGTTCGCCCGCGGCGGCGGCCAGCGCGTGGGCGGCGGCGAGCGAGACGCCGAGCAGCGCGTTCGCGCCGAGCCGCGCCTTGCCCGCGGAGCCGTCCAGCGCGATCAGGCATTGGTCGAGGTCGGCCTGGCCGCGCAGCGGCGGCGCGGCGGGATCGGTCAACGCATCCGCGATCTCGCCGGTCACGGCCTGCACGGCTTGCAGGACGCCGCGCCCGAGGTAGCGCTGTGGATCGCCGTCGCGCCGCTCGACGGCCTCGTGCGCGCCGGTGCTCGCGCCCGACGGAACGGCGGCGCGCCCGACCGCGCCGCCGCGCAGCTCGACTGTCGCTTCGAGCGTGGGATTGCCGCGCGAATCGAGGATCTCGAGCGCGTCGATCCGGGCGATGCGCAGCTCAGCGGGCGGGTCGTCGGGCATTGCCGCGGCCCTAGCTGGCGCGGGGGTGGGCGCGGTCGTAGACCTCGCGCATGTGCTCGTCGGCCAGCTGCGTGTAGAGCTGCGTGGTCGAGATGTTGGCGTGGCCCATCAGCTCCTGCACGTTGCGCAGCGGCGCGCTGCCGCGCAGCATGTGCGTGGCGAACGAGTGCCGCAGGGTGTGCGGTGTGACGTTGTTGATGCCCGCCTCGCGCGCGTAATTCTTGAGCACCAGCCAGATGCCCTGGCGGGTCAGCCGCTCGCCGCGGCGGTTGATGAAGAGCGCCTTCTCGCCGCCCTGGCGGGCCAGTCGCGGGCGCGCCTCCTCCAGGTAGATGTAGAGCGCGGCCACGGCCGCGTCGTGAATCGGGATCAGCCGCTCGCGGCGCCCCTTGCCGATGCAGCGCACGGAGGCGCGCTGGTTGTGCAACTCGATCGAGTCCAGGTCGAGCGCGACGAACTCGCTCACCCGCATGCCGGTCGCGTAGAGCATCTCGAGCATCGCCTTGTCGCGCTTCGCCTCGGCCGTGTTCTTGCGTGCCGGCTGCTCTAGCAGCGCGTCGATCTCGTCCACCGTCAGCGTGTGCGGCAGCGTCCGCCCGACCCGCGGCGAAGCCATCTGCTCCGCCGGATTCTCGTCGATCACTCCTTCAGTCTTCAGGTAGGCGAAGAAGCTCTTGAGCGCGGCCACCTTGCGCGCCACGGTCGCTTCGGCGTACTGCTGCTCTCGCAGGTAGGCGAGGTATTGCGTGAGCTCGGCCTCGCCCAGCGCCGCGAGGTTTTGGTGCAGGGGCATTGGCGGCGGCGCCGCGCCGGGATGCACGGTGCGGTTCGGACGCTCCGTGAGGCTGGCGGGCTTGCGCGCCCCCTCGCCGTGCTGCTCGATCATGAAGGCGCGGAACTGCGCCAGATCGTTGCGGTAGGCCGAGATCGTGTTGTTCGACGATCCTTTTTCGGCGGCCATGTAGCTGAGGAATTGGCCAATCTCGCGCTCCATCTGATGGGCCGACCCTTCTGCGAGCATCGTCATTGCCGGTGTGCTCCAAACCTAGCCATCCTGCGGGGCCTCGCCCGCGGGCGGCGGTCGTGTGCTTGGGAAGCCGTGGATGCCCGGCTCCCTTATGACGCTCTAGCAAGCGCGCAGGGTGGGAGTACAGCCCCCAAGCCGCTGTTTTACCCGCGGTGATCGCCTTTGGCGCAGGGGCTACGTTGGAGCGCGGCCAGGGCGCAATTTGTGGATGGATTGTGGAAACTCCGCGACGCCCAATGCGCCGCCTGGAGCTCCGCTTAGAGTTCCGCCTTGATCTGCTCCGCCACGCGCCGCGTCAGACCGGGCGTCGCGGCGATCTCGTCGGCGCTGGCCTGGCGGATCGCCTGCAGCGAGCCGAACTTGCGCAGCAGCGCCTTCTTGCGCGAGGGGCCGATGCCGGGAATGCGATCGAGCGGGCTGCGCGAGGCGCGCTGCTGGCGCAGCCGGCGGTGGTAGGAGATCGCGAAGCGGTGCGCCTCGTCGCGGATGCGCTGCACCAGATACATCCCTTGCGAGCGCCGATCGAGCCGAATCGGTTCGGCGGTGTCGACCAGGAAGAGCAGTTCTTCGCGCTTGGCCAGCCCGGCCAGGGGGATGTCGTCGACGGCGAGGTTGCGCATCACGTCGTGCGCGGCGGAGACCTGCCCGCGCCCGCCGTCGACGATCACCAGGTCCGGCACCGCGCCCCAGCCCTCCTCGGCGCTCTGCTCGGACTCGCCACGCTCGGGCTCGCCTTCTTCGGTTTGGGGCGGCTCGGTCTCGTTCAAGGCGTCGTCCGGAGCGTCGAGCTCGGCGGGCAGCTCGAAGCCTTCGGCGCGTTCCTCCTTGCGCAGCTCGCCCAGCCGGCGGAAGCGGCGGCGCATCACCTCGGCCATCGAGGCGAAATCGTCCGGCCCCTCGATCGACCTGATCCGGAAGCGGCGGTACTCGCGCGTGGCGGGGCGCCCATCGAGGAAGACGACCATCGAGGCGACGGTGCTGTCGCCCTGGTTGTGCGAGATGTCGTAGCACTCGATTCGATTGGGCGGGGCGGGCAGGCTGAGCGCCTCCCCGAGCTCCCCGAGCGCGGCGTTGGTGCGGTCGTGGTCGGCGAGCCAGCGCACGCGCTGCATTTCGAGCGCCTCGCGGGCGTTCTCGGCGGCCATCTCGGTCAGGCGGCGCTTGTCGCCCCGCTGCGGGCGGCGAATCTCGACCACGCCGCCGCGCTTCTCGGTGAGCCAGCCGCCCAGCAGCTCGCCCTGCTCGATCTCGTGCGGGATCAGCACCAGCCGCGGGATTTGCAGCGCGCCCTCGTAGTACTGCCGCAGAAACGCGGCCAGCACCTGCTCGAGCGGCTCGTCCTGCACTCCCGCCAGCGAGAAGCTGTCGCTGCCCGTCATCTTCTGCCCGCGGATGAACAGCACCTGCACCATCGCCTCGTCGCCGTCCACTGCGATGCCGAAGGCGTCGAGCTCGGAGTCGACGGTGTCGGCGGTGATCTGCTGCTCGGTGACGCGCTCGACGGCGGCCAGCTGGTCGCGCAGCGTCGCCGCCCGCTCGAAGTTGAGCTCGTCGGCCGCCTCGCGCATCGCCCCGTTCAGCTGCTCGACCACCACCGAACTCTTGCCGTCGAGGAAGAGCATCGTCTGGTCGATCACCTCGCGGTATTCGTCGGGCGTGCAGTAGGAGGTGCAGGGGGCGATGCAGCGGCGGATGTAGTAGTCGAGGCAGGGACGCGGGTCCGAGCCGGTGATCTCCTTGTCGCAGGAGCGCCAGGGGAAGAGCTTCTTGACGAGGTCGAGCGAGGTGCGCACCGACTTGGCCGAGGCGTAGGGGCCGAAGTAGCGCGCGCCGTCGTTCTGCACCCGGCGGGTGATCGTCACGCGCGGCCAGGGCGAGTTCACATCCACCTTGAGGTAGGGGTAGTGCTTGTCGTCCTTGAGCCGCACGTTGAACAGCGGCTGGTGGCGCTTGACCAGCGTCGCTTCGAGGTGCAGCGCGTCCTGCTCGGTGCGGGTGGCGACGATTTCCAGCGCGGCGATTCGCTCGGCCAGCTTGCGCGTCTTGCCCTCGAGCGAGCGCGGCGAGCCGAAGTAGGAGCGCACCCGCGCGCGCAGGTTGGCCGCCTTGCCGACGTAGATCACCTTGCCCGTGGCGTCGCGGAAGGTGTAGACGCCGGGCTTGGCCGGCAGCGCCGCCACCTGGGCGACGAGCTGGGCTCGCAGCTGTTCAGTGCTCACGGGTGCAAGGGTAGGGCGAATAAGAGGAAGCTGGCGCGCCCGGCAGGACTCGAACCTGCGGCCTCTGCCTCCGCAGGGCAGCGCTCTAATCCGCTGAGCTACGGGCGCACGCCGCCAGTCTACACTCCCGCAGCTTCAACCGCCTGTAACCCACGCCGCGCAAGCCCCCCTCCGCGCCCCCTCAGCCGTCATTCCTGCGCCCCCCACCCGTCATTCCTGCGCAGGCAGGAACCACGCACCCCCGGCGTCGGTACACCCCGCAACACCCCGACGGCCCACCCAAGCCGCTTCCGCGCCGCCGCCGAACATCTGAAACCAAGAAACCAAGAGAAGCCGCGCCCACTGCATAGTTTCCTGCCTGCGCAGGAATGACGGAGGGAGCAGTGGGAGCGATCAGGGCGCGGCACGACCGGCGGCGCCGGCTCGCGGCTTCTCACCCCCCACCTAACCTCCCTTTGGAAGGGGGGGATGAATTGGGAGGAGGGGAAGGGTGATTTGGGGGGAGGGCGATGGGATGGGGCGCAGAAACGGCGCAATCTGCAACATACTTGAGCGCGCTCTAGCCTAGGCGCCGGAACGGGCACAGGAGCGGGAATCAGCCGATGCATCGGGCAAGCCTCGCCCTCGCCGCGCTGCTGGCCTGCGTTGCGCTCGGCGCGGCGGTTGATTGGGGGCAGTCGGCGGCGCAGCAGGGCGGCCGCGCCGTCGCGGTGACGGTCGGCGATGGCCACGCCTGCGCGTTGCTGGAGTCCGGCCGCGTCAAGTGTTGGGGCGGCAACACACATGGCCAGGCGGATGCGCCGGCCGGCCGCTTCAGCGCGGTCAGCGCGGGTGCCAGGCACACTTGCGCGCTGACTGAGTCGGGTGAGGCGGAGTGCTGGGGATCGAATCGGTCCGGCCAAACAGATCCGCCGGAGGGCCCCTTCAGCGCGATCTTTGCCGGCCGAGCGGGCACATGCGGGTTGCGCCCGTCGGGTGTGCCGAAATGTTGGGGATCGCATTCCAGTCTGCCGGGGCGCTACAGCGCGCTGAGCTTCGCGGTGAAGCGCACCTGCGGCGTGGGCGTGTCGGGCGAGATTGAGTGTTCGAGCTGGCCGCTCGGCGGAATTCGCCGACCTAGGGGTCGCTACAGCGCTGTCGCCGCGGGCCGCGACCACACCTGCGGCCTACAGGAGTCGGGCGAGGTTGTGTGTTGGGGATCTCGTGAGTTCGGCCAGACGGATGCGCCGCAAGGCCGCTTCAGCGCGATCGACGCGGGCCAATACTACACCTGCGGCTTGCGGGAATCGGGCGAGATCGAGTGTTGGGGGTCTCGCGGGTTCGGCGCGGTGGACGCGCCGCCCGGCCGCTTCCGCGCGCTCAGCGTGGGCGCGCGGCGCGCCTGCGGCTTGCGCGAGTCGGGCGGCGTGGAGTGCTGGGGAAACCGCGACTTTGGTCAAACGGATGCGCCGGCGAGTCGCTTCCGTGCAGTCAGCGCCGGCGCGCGGCATAGTTGCGGCTTGCGGGAGTCGGGCGGGGTGGAGTGCTGGGGAGACGATCGCTACGGCCACACGGCCGCGCCGGCGGGTCGCTTCCGCGCAGTCAGCGCTGGTGCGGCGGGCAGCTGCGGACTGCGCGAATCAGGCGAGCTGGAATGCTGGGGATTGCCGGACCTGCCCGGCCCTACGGGGATGACTCCCTTTTGGGTGCCGTCAGGTCGTATCAGCGCGGTCAGCGTGGGCCTTCAGCATCTCTGCGCCGTGCGGGAGTCGGGTGAGCTGGTGTGCTCGGGGCTGATTGAGGACGCGCCGCCAGGCAGCTTCAGATCGGCGAGCGCGGGCGGCTCGCTCACTTGCGCGTTGCGGGAGTCGGGCGAGGTGGAGTGCTGGAAGCCGAGGTACAGCCTGTATCCAGGCGACCCGGGGGGCGGCATGCGCCGGACAGGCGCGCTGCCAGGCCGCTTCGCCGCGGTGAGCGCAGGCCCAGAGCATGCCTGCGGGCTGCGGAAGTCGGGCAAAGTGGAGTGCTGGGGCTCGAATGTCTATGGCCAAACCGACGCGCCGTCGGGTCGTTTCTTGGCAGTCAGCGCGGGCGGGACCTACAGCTGCGGCCTGCGCGAGTCGGGCGAGATCGAGTGTTGGGGCTACACGTTCGACGGTCAGGCGCAGCCGCCGGCGGGCGCGCATCGCGCGATCAGCGCCGGCAGCGGTCACGCCTGCGCGTTGAGCGATGAGGGAAATGTCTCCTGCTGGATGGTCTACAACGGCATCGCGGATGTCCCCGCCTGGCTGCGCGAGCCTGTCGCGCGACCGGCCGACGGACGCGCCGAGCTCGGCTGGCTGCCGCACGGTCTGGCGCTGGACGGCTGGCGCGCCGTTGCGGCACGGGAGTGACGGAGTCGGAGGAGTAGGAGAAGGGTGGTGCCGACGGAGGGATTCGAACCCCCACGGGCTTAAGCCCACTACGCCCTGAACGTAGCGCGTCTGCCAGTTTCGCCACGTCGGCCTGGATCACCCGGCTTTCGCCTGCTTGCCTGCGAGCGGGGCTCCGATGGTGGGCGATGCAGGACTTGAACCTGCGGCCTCTCGGATGTGAACCGAACGCTCTAGCCAGCTGAGCTAATCGCCCCCAGAGGATAGCGCGGTTGGTAGCAGCGGCAGGACTCGAACCTGCGACACGGGGCTTATGAGTCCCCTGCTCTGCCAACTGAGCTACGCTGCCGTGCTCGCGGACAAGCCCACGCTACCGCGTCGCCCCCCGCGCGTCAAAGCCGGCGGCGGGGCGCGAGGCGGGCAAGTGGGCGGCTCGCCCGCCGCGCGCGTAGCATAGAGAGGGCGGGTGGCTGCCCGCCGCAGGAGCATCGAGGCGCGCGATGGCGATCCCCAGGCATCCTTCCACCTTGCTGCGCGGGCGGCTGCTGGTCGCCTCGCAGCACCTGCGCGACCCCAATTTCTTCCGCACCGTGGTGCTGATGCTCGAACACGGCGACGGCGCGCTGGGCGTGGTGCTCAACCGCCCCACCTCGGTCACGATCGAGCGCGCCGCGCCCGAGTGGCGCGACCTGGCCGGGCAGCCGCCGGTCGTCTTCAACGGCGGGCCGGTCGAGCGCACCGCGGCGATCGCGCTGGGCCGCGGCGACGGCGTCGGCTTGCCCGACGGCGTCTTCACGCCTCACTCCGGCCAGTGGGGGATGGTCGACCTCAATAGCGACCCGGCGGCGCTGGCCGGCTCGGTGCGCGACCTGCGCATCTTCTCCGGCTACGCAGGCTGGGGCGAGGGGCAGATCGAGGAGGAGATCGACAGCGGCGGCTGGCTGGTGCTCGACGCGGCCAGCTTCGACCCGCTCACAGCGAACCCGGCCACGCTCTGGAACGCGGCGGTGGGCGAGGCGACGGCCGGGCGCGTGCTGCGCCCCGGCTACTCGCCGATCAGCGAGAACAACTAGGCGCCGCCAATGCAGTCGCTGATCGCCCGCCTGCGCGCCTTCCGTCTGCCCGCCGTGCAGCTCGCCTTCCTCGAGCGCCCGCGCAGCGCGCGCGACGCCGCCACCCGCGCCGCAGTCTTTGCGGTGGTGATCGCCGCCGCCGTCCTGCCCGTCTTCCTCGGCCGCGGCGCGACCGACGCCTGCGCCGACATGAGCAGCGAGACCGTCGGCCACATCGAGCGGGAAGACGAGTCGACCCGCGTCGGCGGGCTCGCGCCCGACTTCCGCCTGCGCGACCTCGACTGCGAGCCATTCCAACTCTCCGAGGTCGAAAGGCCCGTGATCCTCAACTTCTGGGCGTCCTGGTGCGCGCCCTGCATTGAGGAGATGCCCGATTTCCAGCTGGTCCACGAGGAGTTCGGCGACCGCCTCACCCTGATCGGCGTCAACGACGGCGAAGATCAGGAGACGGCGATTGAGTTCCAGGGCCGCACCGGCGTCGAGTACCTGATCCTGCTCGACCCAACGACTCTGCTGACGGGGACGGGCGGTCCATACGGGCTGATCGGCCGCCCGACCACCTTCTACATCAACGCCGGCGGCATCATCCACGACATCCGCGTGGGCATCCACTCGCTGGAGGAGATGCGGCGTCTGGCCGGCGAGCTGGTCGGCGACGCGCCGAGCGCCGCCGAAGCGCCCATCCCGGCCGGCTACACCGAGAGCGCGCTGGACCTGATCGCCTCGGGCCGCGCCAACTTCAACGTGGGCCAGAAGCTGCTCGCGGACTGGGCGGAAGCCCCAACGCTCTTCGACGACCCGGGCTGGCGCCGCAACATTGTCGCGCAGGCCGATACCTGGGACGCGCTGGTTGAGCTCGCGGACGGTCTCGCCGCGCCCGCGTCGGTCCGCGCGATGCACGACGAGCTGTCCGCTTCACTCAGATCAATTCAGGTATCGGGTTCGTTACTCCGCGAGGCGGTGGAGTCGTCCGATGCCGCAGAGGTCGAGGCCGCACAGCAACTGCTGGCGGCCGGCGCGGACGAGTTCCGCAATGTGGCCAACGATTTGGAGCGCGCGCTGCGCTAGCGTGGCCAGAGGGCGATTAGCTCAGGCGGCCAGAGCGTCCGGTTTACACCCGGAAGGTCGGAGGTTCGAGCCCTCCATCGCCCACCATGATGACGGAAAGGGGAATGAGGCGATGTCGACCATCTTCAAGGAGGTGAACTGGTCGCTCGGCGCGTTGCTGGCCGACATCAAGCAAGGCGTGATCGGCCTGCCCGACATCCAGCGGCCGTTCGTTTGGAAGAACGTCAAGGTCCGCGACCTTCTCGACTCCATGTTCCGCGGTTACCCGATCGGGTATCTCCTACTGTGGGAGACTGGCGGAGGCGGGACCAATAAGACGATCGGAGTCGACCAGAAACAGCTCACGCCGGACTTGGTCATCGTTGACGGCCAACAACGCTTGACCTCACTCTATGCCGTGTTCAACGGCGTAGAGGTCGTTCGCGACGACTTTGCGCAAGAGCGCATCTACATCGCGTTCAACCCACTCGAGCAGAGGTTTGAGGTGGCGAGCGCGGCCACGAGACAGGATCCGGCGTTTATCCCCGACATCTCTGTCGTTTGGAGCGGTAATGTCGGTCTGATCCCGCTCTACAACCGCTACATCGAGTCGCTCCGCAAGACGCGCGACCTGAGCGACAGCGACGCCAAAGTGATCGAGGATTCGCTCACTCGACTCCATGCCCTGTCCTCGTTCCCCCTCACCGCACTGCACCTCTCGGCGGACATCTCTGAAGAAGATGTGGCTGAGGTGTTCGTGCGCGTCAACAGCCGGGGAAAGTCGCTCAGCCAGGCGGACTTCATTCTGACGCTGATGTCAGTCTTCTGGGACGACGGACGGACGGCACTGGAACAATTCTCGCGCGAAGCCCGCAAGCCGGGCGACGGTGAGCCGTCGCCTTACAACAACTTCATCAAACCGTCGCCCGATCAACTGCTTCGCGTCGCGGTCGGCCTCGCATTTAAGCGAGCGCGGCTCCGATCCGTCTACTCAGTGCTGCGAGGCAAAGACCTCGAAACCGACGAGTTCGGTGCGGAGCATCGCGAGCGGCAATTCGACCGCCTGAAGAGCGCCCAGAAGCACACACTCAACCTCAATCACTGGCACGGCTTCATGCAGTGCTTAAGGCTTGCGGGCTTTCGCTCCGCGCGAATGATCAACTCGCAAACTGCGCTGATGTACTCGTACATCGTCTACCTGATCGGGCGCACCGAATTCAAGGTGCCGGAGCAGGACCTTAGGGGCGCGATCGCCCGCTGGTTCTTCATGGCATCGTTGACCGGGCGATATACCGGGTCCGCCGAGTCGGCGATGGAGTCGGATCTGGCAATGCTGAGCGCGGCCTCAACGCCTGATGAGTTCGCCGCGAAGTTGTCGCAGGCTGCGGATATCGCGATGACCAACGACTTCTGGGAGGTCACGCTGCCCAACGAGCTGGCCACCTCGGCGGCTCGCAGCCCATCGCTGTTCGCCTTCGAAGCGGCGCTAGTCGTTCTCGATGCGCCCGTGCTCTTCTCCGACACGAAGGTCGCCGACTGGCTCGATCCGGCCGCGAAACCGCCGAAATCGATTGAACGTCACCACCTCTTCCCGAAGGCTCATCTCGCCAGAGTTGGCATCGCCAACCGCCGCGAGATCAACCAGATCGCGAACTATGCCTACGTCGAGTGGCATGACAATGCGACGATCTCCGCGCAGGCGCCGTCCGACTATCTGCCGACGATGATCGAGGGCATCGCCGAAGTTGCTCTCGATCAGATGTATCGGCTGCATGCACTCCCCAACGACTGGGAGCAGATGTCCTACGACAGGTTCCTCAGGGAGCGCCGCGTACGGATGGCGCGGATCATTCGCGAGGGGTATGAGCATCTCTCGTCAGGACCGGCAATCGATGAACCTGGGGAAATCGATCTGGCGGCGATCATCGCAAGTGGCGAGGCCGATCGAGTCGAGTTCAAGTCGACGCTGCGCGTCAATCTGCATACCGGCGAGCGCGATGACCGCATGGAGCAGGCCGTGATCAAGACGATCGCGGGGTTCCTCAATACGCACGGCGGTACGTTGATCATCGGCGTGGCCGATGATGGCAACCCCGTGGGGATCGATGCCGATCGGTTCGCAAGCGAAGACAAGATGAGCCAACACTTGGCCAATCTGGTCAATTCGCGGATCGGAGCCAAGGCCTGGGCGTCGCTCCACGCGAACTTCGAAGACTACAGCGGCGTTCGCGTGCTGACCGTGCGCTGTGAGGCATCGCAGTCGCCCGCTTACGCGAAAGAAGGCGACAGCCAGGCCTTCTACGTTCGCGCAGGCACATCAACCGTGGCTTTGCCCCTCGACCAGATCGCCGATTACATCAAGGAGCGGTTCGGCTGATGTTTGGAAGGCGCGGCAGGTGACGCGCTCGGCAGAGGGCGGTACGCTGTGCGAAACTGCCGAGGATGGAGTGCGCATGCCGGGCGACGGAGCTGAACCTCAGCCGCTCCTCCACGGCATCAAGGTCGTCGAGATGGCGACCTGGATCTTTGCGCCGATGGCGGCTTGCGTGCTGGGCGAGCTTGGCGCGGATGTGGTCAAGGTCGAGCCGCACGACGGCGACCCGATGCGCGGGCTTGTGCCGCGTGTGCGCGGCGACGTCGACTGGATTTGGGAACTCGCCAACCGCAATAAGCGCGGCGTCGCGCTCGATGTTCGCAGCGACGAAGGCCGCGCGGCGCTCGGACGGCTGCTCGCCGACGCGGACATCTTCATCGTCAACCTGCGCCGCGGCGCGCTCGAACGGCTCGGCATCGACTACGAGTCGCTGCGCGAAACCCACCCGCGCCTGATTTACGCGCACGCCACCGGCTACGGCGTTGAAGGCCCCGATATCGACCGCCCCGCCTTCGACGAGCTTGCCTATTGGGCGCGCGGCGGCTTCATGTCGGTGCTCGGTCCGCCCGACAGCGAGCCGGTGCGGCTGGTCGGCGCGATGGGCGACCTGCCCAGCGCGATGAACATCGCCGCCGCCATGTTCGCCGCGCTCTACCAACGCGAGCGCAGCGGCGAGGGGCAATACCTGAGCTGCTCGCTTTACGGCGGCGGGATTTGGACCAACGGCTTCGCAATTCAGGCCGCGCTGGCGACTGGACAGCAACTGCCGCGCACCGATCGTTACAGTTCATTCAACCCGCTCTATAACTCCTATCGCGCCGCCGACGGCAAATGGCTGCAACTGGCGATGATTCAGGAAGAGCGTTTCTGGCAGCCGTTCGCCTCGGCGATCGACCTGCCGATCCTCATAGAAGATGAGCGCTTCGCCAACGGTACGGAACGGCGCAAACACATCCGCGAGGCCGTCCAACTGATCGAGCAACGGATCGCGGAGGCGCCCCGCGACCACTGGGCGGCGATCTTCGACGCAAACGACTTCCCCTGGGCCGCAGCCGCCGACGAGTTGGAGATCGCCGAAGACCCGCAAGCGGCGGCCAACGGCTACGTGCGCACCATTGAACACCGCTCCGGACGCGAGTACAAGGTGATCGGGCAACCGTTCCAGCTCGACCGCGCGCCCAGCGCCAACTACCGCGGCGCACCCGAACTCGGCGAACATACCGAGCTCGTGCTCGAGGAGCTAGGCTACGACTGGGACGCAATCGCCGACCTGAAGCGGGCCGGCGTCATCCCCTAGCGGCTCCCCGCCGCCGTTCACGGATTCGAGGACACCGATGAAGCAGCTCTACCCCGACCTCTGGCAAAGCACGATCCACGACGCGGGTGTCTACCAGAGTCACGCCTACCTGCTGACAAGCCCTGACGGCAACGCGCTGATCTATAACACTCCGCATGAGGGCGACCGCGACGCAATCGCTGGATTGGGCGGCGTCGATCGGCAGCTGCTCAGCCACCGCGACGAGTCCGGGCCGTCGCTCAATCACATCCGCGAGCGGTTCGGCTCAAAGCTCTACGCGAGCGCGGCCGAAGCGGCGGCGATACGCGGCGACGCGGAGACGGATGTCGAATTCGACCCGCTCGACTGCGAAGTCGGCGGCATCGAGGTCGTCCACACGCCCGGCCACACCGACGGCAGCGTCTGCTTCTTCTACCGTTCGCCGCACGGCAAGTCGTACCTGTTCCCTGGCGACACATTCTTCCAGGTCGACGGGCGCTGGCGAACATTTGTAGTCGAACAGGCCGGCGGCGCACGCGAGGCGCTGGCCGAGAGCCTGACGCGGCTGCGCGGGCTCGACCCGGACGTGGTGCTGTTCAGCGCGTTCGTGGCCGGCGCCGGATTCGTCGAGCCGGCCGACGGCGAGTGGGCGCGGGCAATTGACGACGCGGTGGAATGGCTGGCGCGGACGGATTGACGCGGCGGCGCAAGCTTTCTAGCCTCAGTCGTGAGAAGTCTGGAGGTGCGCGATGTCCGAACTGAAATCCGAGCGGCTGCGCGAGTGGCTGGAAGGCCCCTACGCCAAAGCCACGGGGCGCTTCCCCGAGCGGCGCGACGAGTTTCGCCGCTCCAGCGGCGATCCGCTGGAGCCCGTCTACGTAGACGCGGACGACAACGGCGACGGCGCGCCGATGCCCGGCGAATACCCCTACACGCGCGGCGTCCAGCCGACGATGTACCGCGGGCGGCTGTGGACGATGCGCCAGTACGCGGGCCAGGAAGACGCGGAGGCGAGCAACCAGCGCTATCGCTTCCTGCTCGACCAGGGGCAGACCGGGCTGTCGGTCGCGTTTGATCTGCCCACGCAAATCGGTTACGATTCCGATGCGGCGATGGCTGAGGGCGAGGTCGGCAAGGTCGGCGTGGCGATCGACTCGATCGAGGACATGCGCACGCTGTTCAACGGCATCCCGCTGGATCGGGTCACCACCTCGATGACGATCAACTCCACGGCGGCGACGCTGCTCTCGCTCTACGCGGCGGTCGCCGAAGAGCAGGGCGTCGACAGGGGCAAGATCGGCGGTACGGTCCAGAACGACATTCTCAAGGAGTACATCGCGCGGGGTACGTACATCTACCCGCCCGAGCCCTCGATGCGGCTGATCACCGATACGTTCGACTACTGCACCCGCGAGGTGCCGCGCTGGAATACGATCTCGATCTCCGGCTACCACATGCGCGAGGCGGGCTGCACCGCCGCGCAGGAGATCGGCTTCACGATCGCCAACGCAATCGCCTACGTCGAAGCGGCGCAGGCGGCGGATCTGGCCTTCGACGACTTCGGCCCGCGGCTGTCGTTCTTCTTCGCCTGCCACTCCAACTTCCTCGAAGAGGTGGCCAAGTTCCGCGCCGCGCGGCGGCTCTGGGCGACGATCGCCCGCGAGCGGTTCGGCTCGCAAAACGAACGGGCGCAAATGCTGCGCTTCCACACCCAGACGGGCGGCGTCACGCTGACTGCGCAGCAGCCTGATAACAACGTGATCCGCACGGCGCTGCAGGCGCTCGCCGCGGTGCTGGGCGGCACGCAGTCGCTGCACACCAACTCGCTCGACGAGGCGCTGGGGCTGCCGTCGGAGCACGCCGTCGAAATCGCACTGCGCACGCAGCAGGTCATCGGTTACGAAAGCGGCGTCGCCGATGTGATCGACCCGCTTGGCGGCTCGCACTACATCGAGCAGACTACCGACGCGCTGGAGGCTGAAGCGCAGGCGTACATCGATCAGATCGACGCCCTGGGCGGCGCCGTCGCGGCGGTCGAACAGGGTTACCAGCAGACCGAAATTCTGGAGGCCTCGGCGCAGTTCCAGCGCGATGTCGAAATCGAGGCCGAGTCGGCGCGCGGCGGTCACGGCTCCGCCGGCGCGCAGGGCCGCGTGATCGTGGGAGTGAACCGCTTCCAGACCGATACGGAAACGGATATCGAAATCGTGCGCGTCGATCCGACGGTGCGCGAGCGCCAGATCGAAAAGCTGGAGCGCCTGCGCGCGGCGCGCGACGAGACGCAGGCGCAGGCCGCGCTCGACCGCGTGCAGCAGGCCGCCGCCGGCTCCGAAAATCTCGTGCCCCTAATTCTCGCCGCGGTGCAATCGTCGGCCACGCTGGGCGAAGTCTCCGACGCGCTGCGCTCCGTGTGGGGCGAATACCGCGAGCAGGTGGTGGTCTGACCGCTCCGATTGCGGAGGCGACGCAATGCCGTTCGGACGCGCAGCCCAGCACAGTTACACCGACGCCCAGCGCATCCGTTACTGGTGGCGCGAGGAGCGCGAACGCTTGCTAGCGGCGATCGCCGCGGTCCCGCCGCAGCGCATCGACCAACCCACCGCGGAGGGTGCCTGGTCGCCGCGCGGTGTGTTGGCGCACCGCCTCTTCTGGGAAGCGCAGGAGCGCGAGGCCTTCGAGCAGTATCTGCAAGGCCGCGAGCCCGACCTGCTGCGCTTCCCCATCGAGCGAATCGACGCCGCCAACGCCGCCGCCGTAGAGTCGCTGCGCACCCGTGAAATCGAGTCGCTCTCCCGCGCGCTCACCCACCTACGCGCCAATAGCGAAACCCTGGTCGCCCAAATCCCCGACGCCGATCTGGAAAAGCCAAAAAACGCCGCCAGAATCCTGCTAGGCGTCGCCCTGGAGCACGACCGCGAACACAGGCGGGAGCTGGAAGATCGGCTGTAAGCGACGACGCCCCCTAGAACCGCTCCCGGATGTACTCGTGCTGCTCTCGCGCTGCCAGCGCCTTTGTCATCGCGGGGTAGCGCAGCGGGAACTCTTCACCCTTGTTGTCCGACAGGAAGATCGGTTCTTCGGCGGGCTCGCATGCGATATCGAGGATCTCGTTGCCGTCCGGCAAGGTCTCGAATCGCGGATCGAAAAGCCCGCCGGCAGCGGCGGACAGCTTCTCCGACACGAGGTAGGCGAGCGCCGTGGTCATCGCATTCTGGTTCTTGAACCCGCTCTTGTCCCAGCCGATCACCTCGCCCTTTTTCTTGTCGGTGTCCTCCACGCCGACAAGCACGTGCCCGCCTTCACGGTTCATCATCCCGGCCATCGCCCGCACAACGGCCCGATTGGTGTCTTGCCGTTTTTGGCGTTGGCTGTTGGTCTCGTTCGGAGTCGACGCCAGAAACACCGCTTTGAGTTCGCAGGTCAGCGTCTCGTCCGCGAGGATCATCTCCACGAGGTGGTAGTTCTTGATGTTCGCCGTGATCGTGTGCGTGTCCGGCTCAATCGACATGATCTGGATGGTGAAGGTTTCGCCGATGCGACCCTCGCGAGTGTCATCGCGCCTGCCGCTCCGCGGAAGCTGGTCAACCGGCAGCGTCGCGAGCAGACCTGAGCCGAGGTCGAGCATCGCGTCGCGTCCGTCAATGTCACGCAGCTCCGCATCGACGTGAGCGCCATCCTGAAACTCGGCGGCTAGTTCCTGCCAGCGCGCGGGGAACTCATCGTACGAGACGATTGCGATGCCGCGATCGATGTCGACCGATTGGACCACTACCGGGTACGTTTCGTTGCCGCTGTACGCCATGAGATTCTGGGCCATATCTGAATCCAGCTCGTCTTCGGGGATGAACCCTGTGATCGGCCCAAGATCGACGGCGGCGCGGCCCTCAGTTTCGGAAATCGCGCCGCTTGCCAGGAGGCGCGCGGCGGGAACCACAACGCCGCGCGACAGGCGCTGCATCTCGGGCTCCCAGCGATCCAGCGCCCGCCGATGCGACAGCTCCGCCGGACGCCCGAGCTCATCCAGCTTGGTCACGACGACGGGAATCACCTGACCGTCATGGAAGCGCGACGGCACCATCGTGGAGAGCGACAAGGCATGGGGCGGAATCCACACCTCGGTATTGGCCGCCAACACGCGGATCGGGCTACGGATGCCACGAGGCATCGAGCCCCGGACGATGGCGTCGATCGTCGCGCCGATCTTGATCGACTCTTCGGGGAAGCCCGTACCCAGGCGTCGTACCGAGAGGATGATGTCTCGCGCCTCCTGGTCGATCTGCCAAACCTGTGCTGTGGTGGTGTCGCCGGGTGCGTAGCGCTCCCGCGGCAACTCACCAGCGCCAAGCTCAAGCTCGCGCGCAGGTATCCAGCCAAGAACGCTGGCGATATGCAGCCAGACACCCCATTCGCCCACCCATGCGACGATGCCGTCTAGACGGTCGCCAACTGAGATGTCCGTGAGCGCCTCAACGTAGCCGGGCGCGTTGCGCCGGACGGAGAGGTTAAGGGAACGGTCGTTGTTGATCTGCCAGACGAAGAGGTCGTGGACGGTATCGCCGACGGCGTAGCGGTCCTGGGCGGACTCGCCGTCGGCGAGGGACAGATCTTGCGGTCCCACCCATCCGACTGCGCCGCCAACGTCAAGCCAGAGTCCGCCGTCGCTGGCCAGGACGGTGACGGTGGCGGAGACGACCTCGCCGACGCTGTGCGCTTTGAGCGCCTCAACGTAGCCGGGCGCGTTGCGCCGGATGGAGAGGTGGAGACTGCGGTCGTCGTTGATCTGCCAGACGAAGAGGTCGTGGACGGTGTCGCCGACGGCGTAGCGGTCCTGGGCGGACTCGCCGTCGGCGAGGGACAGATCTTGCGGTCCCACCCATCCGACTGCGCCGCCCACATCGAGCCGGAGTCCGCCGTAGCCGGGGAAGTCAGTGATGGTGGCGGAGACGACATCGCCGACGCTGTGCGCGTTGAGCGCCTCAACGTAGCTGGGCGTGTTGCGCCGGGCGGAGAGGAAGAGGTCGCGGTCGTCGTGGTCAACCTCGTATACAAGAAGATCGTTGATGATGTCGCCAGGCTGATACCGGTCGTGCGGGGTGTCGCCTGATCCTAGGGGGAGTTCATCGGAGAATGCATTCCCGCGCACGCCGTCGACATCCAGTTCGATGCCTACGTCGTAGGTGTTGACCACGGTTGCATGCGCGACGACGCTGCCGGCCTCAAGGCGGTTGAGTGCGTCCAGATATGGGTCGGCGCGGCGAATGGAGAACTGTGGCGCGCCGGATTCGGCGTCGGGCTCCATCTGGAAGACGAAGGCCTTGAAGTGGTCTCCGGGCGCGTAGCGGTCCGCCGGGACCTCGCCGATGTCAAGCATCAGCTCCGAGGCGTAGAGCTTGGCCCGCGCGCCCTCGGTCTCGATCCAGATGAACTCACGTTCAACTTCGAGGACGGTGCCGACCACCGTCCTGTCGGCTTCTCGCGTGTTCGCATCTTCGCTCGGCGAGGATGCGGCGACGGCCTGCGCGTCCTGCGCGGCTGGCAGGGCCGCCTCTGGCTGATGCGGCTCAGGGAGTTTCGACACGGCGGCCTCCTCTGGGGCAGGATAGACGATGGGGGTTTGGGGTAGGATTGGGGGAACGCGCGGAACGGAAGGGAGCGACGGCCATGGCTTTGACGCGGATACACCACATCGGGATTGCGGTGGAGGACGCCGACGCGGCGGGCAAGCTGTGGGGCGACGTCTTCGGGCTGGAGGTGGCGCTCGATACCGAGTTGGAGTCGCAGGGCGTGCGCGGGCTGATCTACCCGCTCGATAACTGCGAAATCGAGCTGCTGCAACCGACGCGGCCCGATACCGGCATCGCCAAATACCTCGAAACAAACGGCCCCGGCTTTCACCACATCTGTTTCGAGTCGACCGATGTGGCGGCCGACTTGCGGGCTGCGGCGGCGAGCGGGATGGAGATGATCGATACGGAGCCGCGCGAGGGGCTGACGGGGATGATCGGCTTCATCCACCCGCGCGCAAATCACGGCGTGCTGATCGAGTTCGCGCAGCCGCCCGCCGATGCGCCGCAGCATTCAGGGCCGGGCGGCGCGGCCTCGCCGCACGCGCTGCACCACATGACCGTGGCGGTGCGCGATGTCGACGGCGTCGCGCAGGAGTTCGCCGACAAGTACGGCTGCCAGGCGCGCGAGCCGTTCGAGTCGCCAGCGCTGGGCATCGCCGGCCGTTTCACCGACCTCGGCCCGACGGCGATTGAGCTGATCACGGGCTTGCCGGGCGCGGCGGAAGGCCCGCTACAGCGTCAGTTGCAGCGGGGCGAGGGGATGTTCATGGCGGCGCTGACGGTGCGCGACGCGGAGGCGGCGGTCGCCCATCTGCGCGAGCAAGGCGTTACAGTGACCGACGCGGGCGCGGGCGCATTCATCTCGCCGCGCGACACCTACCGCACCCGCCTGCGGCTGTCGGAGGCCTGAACGCGGCGCCTGCCGATGCGCGGGTCGGCATCGGTAACATGAATCGCGCGACCAGGAGAATTTGGAGGCGAAACCATGCCGAACGCAGAAGCACCCGCCGCCGAACGCATTCGCGTGCTGGTGGCCAAGCCCGGGCTGGACGGGCACGACCGCGGAGCCAAGATCGTGGCGCGCGCACTGCGCGACGCGGGAATGGAAGTGATCTATACGGGCATTCGGCAAACGCCGGACATGATCGCCGAGGCGGCGCTGCAGGAAGATGTGCACGTGGTGGCGCTGTCGGTGCTGTCGGGCGCGCACCTCGAGCTGTTCCCGCGCGTCGTCGACGCCTGCCGCGAGCGCGGAATTACGCCCGAGAACACGCTGTTCCTGGGCGGCGGCATCATTCCCGACGACGACGCGGCGACGCTGCGCGAGGCGGGTTTCAGCGCCGTCTTCGGGCCGGGCGCGCATACCGGCGATATTGCGGAGTACGTGCGCGAGCACGTGCCCTCGCTCGACCGCTCGTGAGCGTCGCCACCGAGGCGCGGATCGACGCGCTTGAAGCGCAGCTGCTCGACGGCGACCGGCGGGCGCTCTCGCGCGTGCTCAGCTGGGTCGAAAACGGCGACGCGCGCGGGCGCGAAATGCTGCGGCGGCTGTATCCGCGCAGCGGACGGACGCGGGTGATCGGGCTGACCGGTTCGCCCGGCGCGGGCAAGAGCACAGTGACCAACGAGTTCGCCAAAGTCTGCCGCGCGCGCGGACTGACCGTCGGCATCGTCGCGGTCGATCCGTCCAGCCCCTACACGCAGGGAGCGGTGTTGGGCGACCGGGTGCGGATGGCGGAGTTGCACGCCGACGCGGGAGTGTTCATCCGCTCGCTGGCCAGCCGCGGCGCGCTGGGCGGACTCTCCGCGGCGACGCAGGACATCGTACATGTGCTCGACGCCTACGGCAAGGACATCGTACTGATCGAAACCGTCGGCGCCGGTCAGGACGAGGTGGAGATCGCTTCCACTGCGCAAACGACGGTACTGGTCAATACGCCGAATATGGGCGACGATGTGCAGACGCTCAAAGCGGGAATCATGGAGATCGCCGACGTTCTGGCGGTAAACAAGGCCGATCTGCCTGGCGTGGATCGGATGGTCGCGGCGCTCAAAGCGTTACTGTCGCTCGCGCCGGATCGCGACTGGCAGCCGCCCATTACGCCGCTGGTCGCGACGAAGAGCGAGGGCGTCGAGGCGTTGGTCGACGCCTGCGAGGCGCATCACGCGCATCTGATCGAGACCGGCCAGCTGGCGGCGAGCGAGGCGTCGCGCGCGCGGCAGCAGATTGTGGCGCTGGCGCGCGGCCGAATGCTCGCCCACTTGCTCAGCGAGATGGGCGAGGAGCGCCTGGCCGAGCTATCGCGCGCGGTGGCGGAGCGCGCGACCGATCCACACAGCGCCGCCGCCGCCTGGGTCGGCGAGGAGTAGGCTTGCGGTTATGGACCAGCAAGACGACCGCGACGAAACGGCGCAGGCGGCGCGGCTACGGATTCGCTTCGGCTGCGGTGGGGCGCTGCGCTACGTCTCGCATCTCGATCTGATGCGCGTCTGGGAGCGGGCCTGCAAGCGGGCCGGCCTGCCGTTGACGCACTCGCAAGGCTTCACGCCGCGTCCGAAGATCGCGCTCGCCGCCCCGCTCGCGGTAGGCATGACCTCGGAGGCCGAGCTGCTCGACATCGTGCTGTTTCAGCCCGTGGACGCGGCGGCGGCGCAGAACGCGCTCGAAACGCAGGTCCCCGACGGTGTTTCGATTATTGAGATCGCATCCGCGCCGCTGAAGCAGCCGTCGTTGCAATCGCAGGTGCGGGCGGCCGAGTACGAGGTGGAGCTCGATGAGGCGCCCACATGCGGATCCTGGCAACGCGCGGTTGGGGAACTGCTGGCACGCGACGCGATTCCGTGGGAACAGGATCGGGGCGGGAAAATTCGACGTTACGATTTGCGCCCGCTCGTTCTGGCGCTGGAGATCACGTCGGAGAGCGAGGACGCGGTGTCGCTGCGCATGCATCTGCGGCACGACGAGCAGGGCGCAGGACGTCCGGAGCAGGTCGCGTTGGCGCTGGGCGCGTCACGTCCGCCGCGGCGCATCCACCGCGTGGGGCTTGAGCTCGCCGCGGCGGGCGGGGAGTAGCCGCCGTGGGCCGCGTGCTGCTGCTGCGCCACGTGGAGTCGGAGGCGAACCGCGCGGGCGTCGGTCTGGGGCGCACCGATTCGCCGCCGACCGAGCTGGGGCTGCGCCAGCTGGCGCTCACCGTCGAGGCGTTGGCCGAGGAGCGGGTTGGCCGAGTGCTGACCAGCCCGTTGCAGCGCGCGGAGCGCCTGGCGCAGGCCATCGCGGCGGCGCACGGCCTGGAGGCGGAGCCGGCCGAGGCGCTGATCGAGATGGACGTCGGCGAGCTGGAAGGGCTGGAGTGGTCCGCCGCCCGCGAGCGCTACGGCGAGTTTCTGCGCGGCTGGCGCGGGCCCAACTCGGCGCGGCTGCGAATGCCTGGCGGAGAGTCGCTGGCCGATGTGCTGGAGCGCTGCCGTCCGCTGTTCGACGAGCTGCTGGCGAGCGACACGGAAGATGCGAGCGTCATCGTTTCACATAACTTCGTGGTGAAGGCGCTGCTCACGCACGCGCTGGGCTTGCCGATTGAGGAGTGGCGTCGGATCGATGTGGGGCTGGCATCGATCTCAGCAGTGCGAAGCGGCGACGGCCATCCCGTAGTGGAGCGCCTCAACGAGCGCGCGCATCTGGCGCGGCTGGCCGCGGGATTGCCCAGATAGACTGACGAGCGTAGGCAGCGTGGCGGAGGCTCAGCCCGATGGACGCGAAGCTCAAGCATCTCGAGCTGATTCAAGGCGTGATCAACCGTCTCGCAGGCAACTCGTTCTACATGAAAGGCTGGACAGTCGTCTTGCTGTCAGCGTTGTTGGTGCTGGTCGTTCGAGAGGATCAGGGCGATCTCAGCTTGCTGGGCCTCCTCCCGGTGCTGGTCTTCTGGGGGCTCGACGCCTACTTCCTCCGGCAGGAGCGCCTCTTCCGGGCGTTGTACGACCGGGTTCGTCTCATTGATGAGGCCGAGATTGACTTCTCGATGGACGTCGGAGTTGTTCGCGCCGATCCAAGGCTGACATGGATCAGAGCGCTGGTTTCGCGCACGTTGATCCCCTTCTACGGGGCCCTTACAGTTGTTGTGATCATCGCTTGGGTGGTGGTCTGACGCGCGAAAGGAGCCTCCCCATGGCTCGCCGAGTCTTCTTCTCGTTCGAGTACGAGCACGATGTTTCCCGCGCGATGGTCGTGCGCAACAGCTGGGTCACTCAGGGCAAAGAGGCGGCGGAGTTCTTGGATGCAGCCGATTTCGAGGAGGTCAAGAAGAGAGGAGACGCAGCGGTCAAAGCGTGGATTGACCAGCAGCTGAAGGGGACATCCGTCACTGCTGTGCTCGTTGGTTCGCACACCTGCCAGAGCAAGTATGTCGCCTATGAGATCGAGCAGAGCGCATCCCGTGGCAATGGCCTGCTCGCAGTCGACATCAGTCAGATCAGGGACTGGAACGGAGCCTCAAGCTGGTGTTGCGGCAATCCGCTCAACGGCAAGCCGCTGTACAACTGGGTCTACGGCAATGGGTACGCAAGCTTGGGAGACTGGATCGAAGCGGCTGCCAAGGAGGCTGGCCGCTGATGGGCTGATCGGCCACAGGCGCATTTCACCGCTGCTTGATCGCCGGGGTTGCCGGCGTCATGTCCGAAAGCCGTGCCATAAGTGAGTGACAGCCTGTCGGATCGACCTGCTTAACGTCCGCTTGCGCGACAACAGCCAGGCGCGCCTAGAGTGAGGCATGCCCGACTGGCGCGCACAACCGCGCGAAACCGAGCCGACCGAGAACGACGCGGCAAATCCCGCCGCGCCCGATGTCGTGCTCGACCCGTTCGAGCCGCCGCCCGACCCGCTCTCTCCCACTATTCCCCTCGATCCGGAGCCGCCCACCGCTCCCGCTTCGGAGCGCAGCGTGCTGCGCCGCCTCGCCCCCATGCTCGCCTTCCTCGCCACCGTCGCGCTCGTCGGCTGGGTCGTCTACTCCGGCATTGAGGGCCTGCTCCAGTCCAACTCCTTGGAAGCGCGGATCGCCGAAACCCAGGCCGAGATCGCGCAGCTGCAATGCGAAGCCGACCAGCTCGATGCGATCCGCGACTGGCTGAAATCCGATGAATATGTCGAGCGCACCGCGCGCGAGGATCTGGGACTGGTGCGCCCCGCTGAAGAGGCATTCGCCGTGCATGCCCCGCCGCGCGAGGGACTGTCAATCGTGCGCTCGCCCTGGTGGGCCAACCTGCTGCACGAGTCGGTCTGCGGTTAGATGGCGAGGTCGGCGGGGAGACCGGCGGGCGGCGCGCCGACCGATCGCGCCTCGCGCGCGCTGCTGCGGCGGGTCAACCGCAGACTGCTCGACGCGCTGGGTCCCGGCGAGGGGCGCGGGCTGATCGTCGCGCTCTCCGGCGGGCCAGACTCGTCGGCGCTGCTGCTCGCGCTCGCAGAGGGGCGCGAGCGCAGCGGTTGGACGCCGCGCGCCGTCCATGTCGACCACCTGATCAGCAGCGAGGCGCAGCGTCGCGAGTTTCGCGACGCCGCGGCGCGGGCGGCGGAGTTGGCCGATGCGCCGCTCGAAGTGCGCCGCGCCGATGCGCCGATGCGCGAGCGAGAGCGCGGCATCGGGATCGAGGCGGCGGCGCGCGAGGTGCGCTATGAGGCGCTGGCCGCGGCGGCGCGGCGCTGGGGCATCGACACAGTGGCAGCGGCGCACACGCGCGACGACCAGGCCGAGACGGTGCTGCTGCGCATCCTGCGCGGCGCCCAACTCGACGGCCTGGCCGCCATCCGCCCGCTCGCGCCGCTGCCCTATCCCGACGGCCGCGCGCCGCTGCTGCGGCTGGCGCGCCCGCTACTGAGGCTGACCCGCGCCGACACCGAGGCGCTCTGCGCCGCCTGGGGCTTCGCGCCCGCGCAGGATCCGGCCAACCGCGATCTCAGCCGCCTGCGCAACCGCATCCGCCTCGAACTACTGCCGCAGCTGCACGAGCTCAACCCGCAGATCGACGCCGCGCTGGCTCGTCTGGCCGACGGCGCGGCGCTTGACCGCGAATTCCTCGATTCGGCCGCGGCGGAGGCGCTCGACGCCGCGCCGCCCGACAGCGAAGGCGCACGGGCGCGGAGCGACCTCGCCGCGTTGCATCCCGCCCTGCGGCGGCGGGCGCTGCGGCTGCTCGCGGCCCGCGCCGGCGTCGAGCTGAGCGCGGAACGGACGGCCGCCGCGGATGCGCTGCTGGAGCGCGACTCCGGAACGGTCGATCTGGGCGGCGGGTTGCAGCTGCGCCTGCGGCGCGGGCGGATCGATTTCCACCGCCCGATCGAGGGCGGCGGCGGCGCCTGTTGACAGGCGGCTTGACAGACGGCGCGCCGTGTGTCTATGCTTGCCGTCTACGCCTGCAACGGGCGTGGGCGCGCAGCCGCCGGGGGCGAGGGCCTACGGCTGAGGCGGGCCGTCCTTAACAACTGGAGAGCGGAAGTCCAGTGTACTTGGGTTGGCCCCCAAGTCCGGACGCGGCGTCGGCGTGGCCCCTCGGGGCCGAGGCGGCGAACGCGCCCGGCAAACTCCGAACCAATCGGCCGGCTCGTCCGGTCGGATCCAATGGAGAGTTTGATCCTGGCTCAGGATAAACGCTGGCGGCGTGCCTTACGCATGCAAGTCGAACGAAGCCCCCGCCTTCGGGTGGGGTGACTGAGTGGCAAACGGCTGAGTAACACGTAGGTGACCTGTCCCGAGGTGGGGAACAATCCGTCGAAAGGCGGCCTAATACCCCATACGCCCTCCGGTTCGCTCCGGGGGGGAAAGCTCCGGCGCCTTGGGAGGGGCCTGCGTCCGATTAGCTGGTTGGTGGGGTAACGGCCCACCAAGGCGACGATCGGTAGCTGGTCTGAGAGGATGATCAGCCAGACTGGGACTGAGACACGGCCCAGACTCCTACGGGAGGCAGCAGCGAGGAATCTTGCGCAATGGGCGAAAGCCTGACGCAGCAACGCCGCGTGGGTGACGAAGGCCTTCGGGTTGTAAAACCCTTTTGACGGGGAAGAAGCTCTGACGGTACCCGTCGAATAAGCCACGGCTAACTACGTGCCAGCAGCCGCGGTAAGACGTAGGTGGCGAGCGTTATCCGGATTTACTGGGCGTAAAGGGTACGTAGGCGGTGCTGCAAGTCCGCCGTGAAATCTCCCGGCTCAACCGGGAGGGGACGGTGGAAACTGCAACACTCGAGGTGCGTCGAGGCAAGCGGAATTCCCGGTGTAGTGGTGGAATGCGTAGATACCGGGAGGAACACCAGTGGCGAAAGCGGCTTGCCAGGCGCGGCCTGACGCTGAGGTACGAAAGCGTGGGGAGCGAACCGGATTAGATACCCGGGTAGTCCACGCCGTAAACGATGGATGCTAGACGTGGGGAGTATCGACCCTTTCCGTGTCGCAGCTAACGCGATAAGCATCCCGCCTGGGGACTACGGCCGCAAGGCTAAAACTCAAAGGAATTGACGGGGGCCCGCACAAGCAGCGGAGCGTGTGGTTTAATTCGATGCAACGCGAAGAACCTTACCTGGGCTTGACATGCGCCGGAAGCCGGCTGAAAGGTCGGTGCCCTTCGGGGCTGGCGCACAGGTGCTGCACGGCTGTCGTCAGCTCGTGCCGTGAGGTGTTGGGTTAAGTCCCGCAACGAGCGCAACCCTCGTCGTTAGTTGCACTTCTCTAGCGAGACCGCTGCGTACAACGCAGAGGAAGGTGGGGACGATGTCAAGTCAGCGTGGCCCTTACGCCCAGGGCGACACACACGCTACAATGGCCGGTACAACGGGCAGCCACGGCGTGAGCCGGAGCGAATCCCTTAAAACTGGTCTTAGTTCGGATTGCAGGCTGAAACTCGCCTGCATGAAGCCGGAGTTGCTAGTAACCGCAGGTCAGCCATACTGCGGTGAATACGTTCTCGGGCCTTGTACACACCGCCCGTCACGTCATGGGAGTGAGTAACACTTGAAGTCGGTGCGCCAACTTCGGAGGCAGCCGCCGAAGGTGGGACTCGCGACTGGGACGAAGTCGTAACAAGGTAGCCGTAGCGGAAGCTGCGGCTGGATCACCTCCTTTCTAGGGAGCTTCTGCGGCGCTGACGCGCCGCGAACCCCAGGTCGATCTCCGCCCGCCCAGCGGGCGGCGACGGGCCGGCCCAACGCGCTGGCTTCCGCTCTCCAGAGGCTAAGGACGGTACCCGCGCCGCACTCCGTGCGCCGCCCGCCGCCCCCCAGGCCAACCCCTCGGGCCATTAGCTCAGCAGGTTAGAGCGCAGTCCTGATAAGACTGAGGTCCCTGGTTCGAGTCCAGGATGGCCCACCACCGTTTCAATCCACCCCAACCGATCGCCCCGCGTATTCTGGCGGGCGAATGCCGCATCTCTCGATCCACCGCACCGCCGCGCTCGCAGCGATCCTCTCGCTGCTGATTGCCGCAGTCAGCGCTGGCGGTGGTCTCGCCGCGCTCCAGCCCATGCCCGAAACTCGCTCGGCCGGCGAATAGAAAGGCAGCCGCAACCATGCACCAGGACAACGGACAAATCCGACTTAGCGCCGCCGACCTGGTCGGCGACCTCGCCTGCCAACATCTGACGCAGCTCAACCTCGATGTCGCCTGGGGCAAGCTGGACGCGTCGTTTCACGCCTCGCGGCTGCTCAAGCAGCTGCGAGAGCGCGGCTTGGCGCACGAGCGAGCGTACATCGAACATCTGCAGTCAAGCGGAAACCAAATCGTCGAGATCGCCGGGGTCGGCTTCGACGACGTCAGTCACGCGGCGACGGTTGACGCGATGCGCGGTGCCGCCGAGATCATCTACCAGGGCGCACTAGGCGATGAACGCTGGGGCGGCCGGCCGGACATCCTGCGGCGAGTCGATCAGCCGAGCGAGTTCGGCGATTGGTCCTACGAAGTTGTCGACACCAAACTCGCCCGCGAGACGAAGATCGGCACGATGCTGCAGCTCTGCCTGTACTCGGACCTACTCACCGACATCCAGGGCGTGCAGCCGGAGCACATGTACGTCGTTGCTCCCTGGACCGAGTTCGAACCGCAGGTGTATCGCGTACAAGAGTACGCGGCCTACTTCCGGGTGGTGCGGACCCATCTGGAGTCGGCGCTGGACGACGGCGGGCGCGAACTCGCCTACCCCGATCCCAAACCGCATTGCGACATCTGCCGCTGGAGCCACTCCTGCGCCGCCCGCCGCCGCCGCGACGATCATCTCAGCCTCGTCGCCGGTATCTCCCGGCTGCAGATCGCTGAGCTGTCCGGGCGAGAGCTCGACACGATGCAGGCGCTGGCGCAAACACCGCTGCCGATTCGCTGGAAGCCGCGCCGCGGCGCAGTGGCGAGCTACGAGCGCGTGCGGGAACAGGCGCGCCTGCAGGTCGCAGGCCGTGAACAAGGGCGGCCGGTCTATGAGCCGCTGCCGATCGAGCCTGAAGCCGGCCTCGCTTCTCTACCCGAGCCGTCCGACGGCGACATCTTCCTCGATTTCGAGGGTGCGCCGTTCGTCGGCCCTACAGGACTCGAATATCTGATCGGCTACAGCACCATCGCCTCTCCCGGCAAGCTCAACTACGCGGCGCTCTGGGCGTTGAACTACGAAGAGGAAAAGCGCAACTTCGAGCGCTTCGTCGATTTCGTGATGGAACGGCTGCGCCGCTATCCCGATCTGCACATCTACCACTACGCGCATTACGAACCCAGCGCGATGAAGCGGCTGATGGGCCGGCACGCGACACGAGAGGATGAGGTCGACCGGCTGCTGCGCGCCGGAATCTTCGTCGATCTCTATCGCGTAGTTCGGCGCGGCCTGCGCATCAGCGCCGAGGGTTACTCGATCAAAGACCTCGAGGCCTTTTTCGGGTATGAGCGCGATGTACCGCTGATCGACGCCAACGAGGCGCTCTACGCGGTCACCGCGCCGCTTGAACTCGGCGATCCCGACGCGATCTCGCAAGCGGACCTCGATGCCGTAGAGGGCTACAACCGGGACGACTGCGACTCGACGTACTCCCTGCGCGAATGGCTCGAAACCATCCGCGAGGAGCTGATTCTGCGCGGCGAGCCGCTCAGTCGGCCGTCGCTCGGCGACGGCGCGCCGTCGCAGCGAATCTCCGAACAGCAATCAGTGGTCGAGAGCCTGCGAGAGCGTCTCACGGCTGGCATCCCGGCGGACGCAGGCGAGCGCAGCGCGGAGCAACAGGCTCGCTGGCTGTTGGCCAGCGAGCTGGAATTCCACCGCCGCGAAGACAAGGCGAAGTGGTGGGAATTCTTCCGGCTGCACGATTGCACGCCGGAGGAACTGTTCGACGAGGGCAGCGCGTTCGTGCAGCTGGAGTACGAGGGGCGGGCACAAGGCGCCCGCAGTGCAGGCGGCCACCGCTATCGAATGCCGCAGCAGGAGGTCTCGGTGCGCGGCGGCGAAGAGCTCTACGTGCCCGGCGAAACGATGGGTAACATCGGAACGCTTGCCGAGGTCGATCCCGCAGGAACCGCGATTGAGATACGCAAGAAGCCGGCCTACCAGGACTGGCATCCCGATGCCCTGATCGCAGTCACAAACGTGCGAAACGATGTGTTGGAGAATTCGCTGCTGCGCATCGCGGATGACGCCGCACAGAGCGGCTTCGGCTCAGCGACCGATTATCCCGCTGCCGCGAATCTGCTCTTGCGCAATCCGCCGCGCACCGGCCGCGGTCCGCTGCGCCGCTCGGATGAGAGTGCGCTTGACGCCGCCTGCCGAATCGTCCGCCGCGATAACTTCGGTGTGCTGCCGATTCAGGGGCCGCCCGGCTCAGGCAAAACGTACACGGGCGCCAAGATGATCGCGGAAATCATCAAACAAGGTCGGCGCGTCGGCATCACCGCGAACAGCCATCGCGTAATCGTCAATCTGCTTGACGCCGCCTATGAGGCCGCCGACAAACTTGATGTCGAGCTTGACGCAGTGCGCAAGATCAGCCCGCGATCGCGCGGTGAGTTCGACGGCTCGCGGACCTACCTAACTGAGAAGAACCCAGAGGTCTTGGCAGCGCTGAACGCCGGCTGCAATCTCGCCGCCGGCACCGCCTGGCTCTGGGCGCGCCCGGAGGCGTACGGCAGCGTTGATGTGCTCTTCGTCGATGAAGCGGCGCAGATGTCCCTCGCCAATGTGCTCGCGATCTCCCACGCCGCGCCCAACGTCGTGCTGCTCGGCGACCCTCAGCAGCTCGATCAGCCGTTGCAGGGAACGCACCCCGACGGCGCCGATGTCTCAGCGCTCGGCTATCTGCTCGGCGGGCGCGAGACGATCGCTGAAGACCGCGGCCTCTTCCTCGAACACACCTGGCGCCTGCATCCCGAGATCTGCGCGTTCACCTCCGAACTGTTTTATGAGAACAAGCTCAGTTCGCGGTCCGGACTCGAGCAGCAGTGTGTGATCTCCCCATCGCCTCTCACCGGCAGCGGCCTGCGCTACTTGCCGTCCCCGCACAGCGGCAACCAGAACTCGTCCGACGAGGAAGCCGCAGCGATCTCCGCGCTGGTCCGCTCGCTGATCGAGAGTGATTCGCGCTGGATCAACCAGCACGGCGAGGGGTACCCGCTCACGATCGACGACATCCTGATCATCGCCCCCTACAACGCCCAGGTGCATAAGATTCGGAGCGCGCTGCCCCACGGCGCCCGCGTCGGCACCGTTGACCGCTTCCAGGGCCAAGAAGCCCCGATCGTGATCTACTCGATGAGCAC
Organism: Dehalococcoidia bacterium; assembly: GCA_965203165.1. GTDB lineage: Bacteria > Chloroflexota > Dehalococcoidia > Bin125 > Bin125 > CATQGW01. The sequence goes on along the minus strand of OZ241849.1, from coordinate 1,114,529 downwards.
CTCAACGCCCGCCGACGCTCCGCACGGGATGGACTTCCTCTACAGCCTCAACCGCCTCAACGTCGCCACCTCGCGCGCCCGCTGCCTCTGCCTGCTGGTCGGTTCGCCCGCGCTCTTCCAGCCGGAATGCCGCTCGCCGCAACAGATGCGGCTGGCCAACGCCTTCTGCCGCTACCTCGAGCTTGCGGAAGAGATCGCTCTGTAGAGCCGCTCCCGCGTTGCGGGGGCGTAATGCGCCCGCCAGCTGTGGGGGCGGGACGGGGTATCGTGAGGGTGGCTGCGCGTCTGGCGGCTTGGACAGCCCCGATTGGAAAGCTCTGCGATGGTCTGGCGACCATTCGGCTGGCTCAGAAACCGCTTCTCGCACGACATCGGGATCAACAACCCTCACCCGCACACCGCCCCACACCGCTAAACTGCCCCCAGCGGGGCCGTAGCTCAGCCGGGAGAGCGCCGCCTTTGCACGGCGGAGGTCAGGGGTTCGAATCCCCTCGGCTCCACCAACCCCTCCACGCCGACTCGGTTGGCGCATCCGCCCCCACGTGGTACCATTCCTCTGGGCTGGTGATTAGAGCGCGGTGGCCCCACCCGTTCCCATCCCGAACACGGCAGTGAAACGCCGCAGCGCCGACGATACTGGGGGGGCGACCCCCTGCGGAAAATAGGCCATCGCCAGCCCATGCGAACCGCCCGTCCCAGACGGGCGGTTCTGCGTTGCGCCCGGCCGACGATCAACGCAGCGGACGACCTCTGCGCCGCCGGCTGTGCTAGCCTGCGCGCACCTACGGAAAGGGGGCGGGCACGGCCCCGGCCGCGCCCCACTGCAAGTTTGACGACAGACACCACCGAACCCACCACCATCGAGGCGGCTCCGCCCGCCGCAGCTCCCACCACTGCCCAAGCGCCGCCGCCGCAAGAAGCGCCGCCGCCGGAGACCCTCGAGCTCGACCCCATGGAAGCGCTGCTGGCCGAAGAAGGGCGCGAACCGCTCAATCCCCAGCGCGGCGACATCATCGAAGGCGTCGTTGTCAACTGGAACGCCGCCGCACTGATCGTCGACGTCGGCGCTAAGTCCGAAGGCGTCGTCTTCGCCGAAGAAATGCGCTCGCTCGACGAGACCGACCGCGACATGCTCAAAACGGGCGACCCGATCCACGTCTACGTCACCGATTCGGAAGCCGAAGGCGGCAACCTCGAACTCTCAATCGACCGCGCGCGCGGCGAGCAGGGCTGGCACGAACTGCAGCGCCGCCACGACGAAGGCGAAGTCTTCGACGGCCGCGTCACCGGCAGCAACAAAGGCGGCCTGCTGGTCAACGTCGAAGGCGTCAACGCCTTCGTCCCGCTCAGCCAAATCGTCGGCATCACCGGCGACCGCGAACAGGCCATCGCCCAGCTGGCCGAATACGAGGGCCGCTCGCTGCGCTTCAAGGTGATCGAGATCAACCGCCGGCGCAACCGCGTGATTCTCTCCGAACGCGCCGCCGTCCAGGAATGGCGCGCCGAACAGAAAGACCGCCTGCTCGACGAGCTGCACGAGGGCGAAATCCGCGAGGGCCGCATCACCAGCATCCGACCTTTCGGCGTCTTCGTCGACCTGGGCGGCGCCGACGGCCTCGCACACCTCTCCGAACTCTCCTGGGAGCGCGATGTGGACCCGGAGCAGATGTTCACCATCGGCCAGCAGGTGAATGTCTACATCACCAAGATCGACAAGGAGTCGAAGAAAATCGGCCTCTCCATCCGCCGCGCCTCGCCCGAACAGTGGGATGAAGTCGTCGCCCAGTACGAGGTCGGCCAGATGGTCGCCAGCACCGTCACCAAGTTGGTCACCTTCGGCGCATTCGCCCGAATCGAGGGCCCCGTCGAAGGGCTGGTGCATGTCTCCGAACTGGCGGACCGACGCATCACCCACCCGCGCGAGATCGTCACCGAGAACGACGTAATCCCCGTCAAAATCGTTCGGATCGAGCGCGACCGCCACCGCCTCGGGCTGAGCCTGCGCCAGGCGCGCACCGACGCCGAGCGCGCCGGCTGGAGATTCGACGGGGAAGGCAGGATCGCCCGTCTGCCCGACGAATTGGCCGCCGAAATGGGCATCGAGCAGGGCGAAGCCCCGCCCACGCCCCCGCCAGCCGAGGAGCAAGCCGACCCCGCAGGCCGCCAGCCTGAACCGCAGCCCGACCTGCCCGCGCCGGCCACCGCGATGGAAGAAGCGTTGCAGCGCGCCGGCGTGACCGAGCGCGACTTCAACTCCCCCAGCGAGTGAGCGCCGTGCCCCGCTTCCGCCTCGATGTCATCCGATTCGTCGCGGCCGCGCTCCGTGTGAAACCCTCTATGGACGCTATTCGCGCCTAGCTGATAGGCTGATTTGACGCGACAAGCGCGCACGGGAGGGCGTCATGGCAGATCGATTCGACAAGTTCACCGAGCGCGCCCGCAGAGTGCTGACGCTGGCGCAGGAAGAGGCGCAGCGCTTCAACCACAACTACATCGGCACTGAGCACCTGCTGCTCGGGCTGGTGCGCGAGGGCGACGGCGTCGCCGCCAAGGTGCTCTCCAACCTCGGCGTCGAGCTGGGCAAGGTCCGCTCGGCTGTTGAGTTCATCATCGGGCGCGGCGACCGCGCGGTGCTGGGCGAGATCGGCCTCACGCCGCGCGCCAAGAAGGTGATCGAGCTGGCCGTCGACGAGGCGCGCCGGCTCAACCACCACTACATCGGCACTGAACACCTGCTGCTTGGCCTGGTGCGCGAGGGCGAGGGCATCGCCGCCGGCGTGCTTGAGAGCCTCGGCGTCAACCTCGAGCGCGTGCGCGCCGAGACGACCCGCATTCTCTCGCAGAGCGGCCCGCAGACGGCCGGCGCGGGCGCAGGCGCGCGCCAGTCCAACCGCACGCCGACGATCGACCAGCTCGGTTTCGACCTGACCGCGGCGGCGCGCAACAGCACGCTCGACCCGGTGATTGGGCGCGAAAAGGAAATCCAGCGCGTCGTCCAGATCCTCTCGCGCCGCACGAAGAACAACCCGGTGCTGATCGGCGAGCCGGGCGTGGGCAAGACCGCCGTCGTCGAGGGGCTCGCGCAGCACATCGCCAGCGGCGACGTGCCCGAGACGCTGCAGGGCAAGCGCCTGCTCACGCTCGACATCGGCTCGCTCGTCGCGGGCACCAAGTACCGCGGCGAGTTTGAAGAGCGGCTGAAGAAGGTCGTCGAGGAGATCAAGGGCGCGGGCAACTGCGTGCTGTTCATCGACGAGCTGCACATGCTGGTCGGCGCGGGCGCGGCCGAGGGCGCGGTCGACGCGGCCAACATTCTCAAGCCCTCGCTGGCGCGGGGCGAATTACAGACGATCGGCGCGACGACGCTCGACGACTACCGCAAGCACATCGAGCGCGACGCCGCGCTGGAGCGGCGCTTCCAGCCGATCGTGGTCGAAGAGCCGAGCACCGAAGAGACGATCGAGATCCTGCGCGGGATCAAGGATCGCTACGAAGAGCACCACAAGCTGACGATCACCGACGAGGCGCTGGTTGCCGCGGCCGAGATGTCGGCGCGCTACATCAGCGACCGCGCGCTGCCGGACAAGGCGATCGACCTGATCGACGAGTCGGCCTCGCGCGTGCGCATCCGCCGCTCCTACACCCCCCCCTCGCTCAAAGAGGCGACCGTCGGCCTCGAGGGCATTCGCAAGGAGAAAGAGCAGGCGATCAACCAGCAGCAATACGAGTACGCCGCCGACCTGCGCGACCGCGAGTTGAAGCTCCAGGAGCGGATCGGCGAGCTCGAGTCGGACCTCGACCAGGAGCGCGAACACGACTCCTCGGATGTGCTGGCCGAGGACATCGCCGAGGTCGTCTCGATGTGGACGGGCATTCCCGTGGTGCAGATCGCGACGGAGGAATCCGAGCGGCTGCTGCACATGGAAGAGGACATCCACAAGCGGATCGTGGGCCAGCAGGAGCCGATCGTGGCGCTGGCCAAGGCGGTGCGCCGCGCCCGCGCCGGGCTCAAGGACCCGCGCCGCCCGATCGGCGTCTTCATGTTCCTCGGCCCCACCGGCGTGGGCAAAACCGAGCTGGCCCGCGCGCTGGCGGACTTCATGTTCGGCTCCGACGACAACATGATCCGGCTCGACATGTCGGAGTTCATGGAGCGGCACACCGTCGCGCGGCTGGTCGGCGCGCCTCCGGGCTACGTCGGCTACGACGACGGCGGGCAGCTGACCGACACGGTGCGGCGCAAGTCCTACTGCCTGATTCTGCTCGACGAGATCGAGAAGGCGCACCCCGAAGTCTTCAACATGCTGCTGCAGGTCTTCGACGACGGCCACCTGACCGACGCCAAGGGCCGCCAGGTCGACTTCCGCAACACGATCATCATCATGACCTCGAACGTCGGCTCGGACCTGATTCGGCGCGAGAACAGCCTGGGCTTCCACGCGCAGGCCAACGAGGAGCAGAGCGAGCGGCAGCGCTACGAGCGGATGAAGGACAAGGTGCTGCAGGAGATGAAGCGCGTCTTCCGGCCGGAGTTCCTCAACCGCGTCGATACCACGCTGGTTTTCCACCCGCTGAGCAAGGAGCACATCCGCTCGATCGTGGACATGATGCTGAGCGAGGTGGATCAGCGGGTGCGCGAGAAGGAGGTCGTGCTCGACGTGACCGAGCCGGCCCGCGAGTGGCTGGGCGAGAAGGGCTACGACCCGGTTTTCGGCGCGCGCCCGCTGCGCCGCGTGATCCAGGAGCGGCTGGAAGACTCGCTCTCCGAAGCGCTGCTGCGCGGCGACTTCGAGCCGGGCGACACGATCCGCGTCGATCTCACCACCGAGATCAACGAGAACGGCGCGGAGGAGCAGATGCTCCACTACGAGCGCGTCGCCAAGGTCGAGGAAGAGACCGCCCCGGCATCCGAAGACACCCCCGACGAGGCCGAGGAAGAAGAGGGCGAACCGATCGCCACCTCATAGCCCCCCGCCCCCGGATCCCTCACACCCGCGCCCACTTTGTCCGTCATACCCGCGCTTGCGTGGTCCGTCATACCCGCGCTTGCTTGGTCCGTCACACCCGCGCTTGCTTGGTCCGTCATACCCGCGCTTGCCTGTTCGTCATACCCGCGCTTGCCTGTTCGTCATACCCGCGCTTGCCGCGGGTATCTCGCCGCGCCCGGCACCCAACCCACCCGCTCCACGCAGCGCCTCGATCACGCCCCGCGCTTGCTTGGTCTGTCATACCCGCGCTTGCCTGTCCGTCATACCCGCGCTTGCCGCGGGTATCTCGCCGCGCCCGGCACCCAACCCACCCGCTCCACGCAGCGCCTCGATCACGCCCCGCGTGGCCGATGATCGTCCCGCCAGGCCAGCACGCTCTGCAGAATCCCAAGCCCCAGAAAGAGCATCAGCAGCGACGAGTTGCCGATGCTGATGAACGGCAGCGGAATCCCGGTCACGGGCAACAGCCGAATGTTGATCGCCACGTTGATGAACGCCTGCACAGCGATCACCGTGAGCATTCCCACAGCCAGCAACTGCCCGAGCGGCTCCGGCGAGCGCGACGCCACCCGCAGAATGCGGAAGAGCAGCAGAATCATTAGCGCGAAGAGCACCATGGCTCCGACGAAGCCCAGCTCTTCCCCGAGCACGCTGAAAATAAAGTCGGTCGTCTGGATGCGCACGAAATCGAGCTGAGTCTGCGTGCCCTGCGTCAGCCCCTGTCCCCAGAGGCCGCCCGAACCGACGGAAGTCTCAGCCTGAATCACGTTAAAGCCCGCCCCCTGCGGGTCGCTGGTCGGATCAATAAAAGCCCGGATCCGGTCCCGCTGGTAGTCCTGCACGTTCGCCGCCAGGCCGACGGGAATCAGACAGAGCCCGATCGCCCCAAGAGTCAGGTAATGCCGCCGCCGCGCCCCGGCGAACGCGGTCATCGCCAGCCAGAGCGCCACGAAAACCAGCGCGCTGCCCGCATCAGGCTCCAGGAAAACGAGCCCGGCAGGGAGCGCTGTGACCGCCAGCGAAGCAGCGAAAACCTTGAACTCCTCCAGCCGGTCCCGGTAGTCCGTGAGAAACTTGGCCAGCCCGATGATCGTCATCACCTTCGCGATCTCAGACGGCTGCACCACGAACCACCCCACATCGATCCAGCGCCGCGAACCGTAGTCGTCGCTGCCGAAGATCAGCACCGCTCCCAGCCCGATAATGCCGATCCCGTACGCGACCCAGCCCAGTTTGTCGATCAGCCGGTAGTCGACGCGAGTCATCGCGATCATCAGCAGCGCGCCCACGGCGGCGAAAATGATGTGCCGCTGCACCTCGCTGGAGAGCAGCACCCCCTCCGCGCCCCGCGGCAGGGAGGCGCTGTAAATCACCGTCGCGCCGTAGGCGGTCAGCGCCAGCGCCGCAGCCAGCAAAATCGGATCAAAGTGCCGCCAGGAATAGCCGGTCATTGCGGCGACCTCGCGCGAATCGCCTGGAACAACCGCTCATCCTCCTCCTTGCTGATCGCGATCCGCGCGTAGGGCGGCGGAACCGCCTCCGCAATCGCCCCGGAGGTTTCCGCCCAGGCGCGCAGAATCTCCCCGCCGGCCGCAGCCGAGAGGTAGCCCGCGCCGAACTCGAAAAAGACGGCGATCGCCACCTGCGGATCGTCGAACGGCGCGAAGGCGATGAACCAGCCGTGTGTCGGCCCCTCCTCGCCCTCCGCGCCGGCCGCCGGGCCGGTCTGCGCGAACTCCGCAGTGCCCGTCTTGCCGCCGATCATCATCTCCGGCAGCGCCACCAGCGCGTCGTGCGAGGTGCCCGCCAGCGTCGAAAGCGCCATCCCCTCGCGGATCACCCGCAAGGCCTCAGAGTCGATTGCCAACTGCCGCCGCACCACCGGCTGAAACGGACGCACGAGGTTGTTGTTCGAATCGCGCACCTCGTAAACGACGCGCGGCTCATAGACCGTGCCGCCGTTGGCAATCGCGGCCGTCGCCACCGCCATCTGCAGCGGCGTGACGGCCACGAAGCCCTGGCCAATCGCGAAGTTGTACGTGTCGCCGTCCACCCACGGCTCGCCGAACGTGTCTTGCTTCAGCTGGGGATCAGGAATCAGCCCGCCCACCTCCCCCGCGAGATCGATCCCCGTCTGGCTGTCGAAGCCGAACTCGCGCGCCCATTCCGCCAGCGCCGGCGCGCCGACCCCGTCAAACGCCGCATCGCCCGCGATGATCCCCTCTTCAACCAGCGCGTCAAGGCGCTCCTGCTCCTCCTCCGGGCGCGGCGCGGCATCCGGGTGCCGGTAGGGCGAGCCCCCGGCCAGGTAGAAGAAATAGACATTGCTCGACTCGGCCAGCGCGCGGCGCAGGTCGTACGCACCCTGCACCGTGTCGCCGAAGATGTATTGAATCCCGGGATTCAACTCGTTATCAACCACCAACTGACCGGGCGAGTAAATGATCGTCTCCGGCGCGGAGACGCCCTCGCCCAGCGCCGCGGCGGCGGTGATCACCTTGAACGTCGAGCCGGGCGGATGCGCGTCCGCTATCGCGTGGTTGCGCAAAGGCTGGCGCTCCGCGTCGTTGAGCGCCCGCCACTGCTCCGGACTGAGGCCGTCCTGGAAGCCGTTCAGATCGTAAGAGGGAATCGAGACCATCGACAACACCTCGCCGGTGTCGACCTTGAGCACCACCGCCGCCGCATAGTACGAAGCGCCCGCGTGCGCTTCGAGAATCTCTGAAATCCGCGCTTGCAGCTCCAGATCGATCGTCACGACCAGGCTGTGGCCCGGCAGCGGCTCCTCGCCGCTCAGCACCCCCAACTCGCGCCCCACCGCGTCGACCTCGACCTGTCGCCGTCCCGGCTCGCCGCGCAGCAGCGACTCGTAGGCCGCCTCCAGACCGGTCTGCCCGATCTTGTCGCTGTACAGGTAGCGCTCCTCCGCCAGCGCCTCGTACTCCGCCTCGCTAATCCAATGAACGTAGCCGAGAATGTGAGCCAGTTGCTCGCTGTGGCGGTAGCGCCGCTCGATCACCGATTCCACCCGCACCCCGGTCAACTCGGCGCCCCGCGTGGAAATATCGAACACCAGCGAATCGGCCGTGTTGTCCGAGAGCACCAACGGGCGCAGCGGATCGTTGCTCGCCTTGCGCTCCAGTATGCGCTGCTTAAACTCCCAGGCCGGCTCGCCGAACAGCGCCGCCAACTTCGCCGACAGCGCGTCTTCCTCGCCGTCGGGCACATCAGCCGGAATCAGCGTGACGCGCCAGGCGGGAATGTTCTCGACCAGCGGCGCCCCGTTGCGGTCGTAGATCAGCCCGCGCGCCGGCGCGATATCGATCGTGCGGACGCGGTTGATGTCCGCCCGCGCGGCGTATTGCTCCTGATTCAGCAGCTGCATTCTGACCAGCTGCGCGGTCAGAATGCCGAAAAGCAGCAGCACCAGGCCGCCGAGAATCCAGACCTTGAGCCGAACCGGCAGCCCTTCTTCAGGCGGTTCCAGCGTCGATGACAGGCGCGCCATCAGATCGGGATCCGTTCTCCGCGCGGCGCGGCCAGACTGCGGGCCACCGCGTAGACGGGGATCGCCAGCAGCACATTGACCGCCATGCCGGGCAACATCACGTCGCGCGCGGCCTCAATCCAGTTTACGCCGCTCGTAGTCAGCTCCACCGCCACCGCCAGCACCGCGAAATGGAGCCCCGTGGCCAGCCCGGTCAGCAGCAGCGCGGCGGGGAAAGCCGGGCGATTCGGTCCGCCCTGCCAGAACATCGCCGCAGCGCCGATCGGCGCAAGCGCCGCCACGCTCTCCGCCACGCCCTGGAAAGCCAGCAGGCCCATGCCGAGCCCGGCCAGCGGCGCGCAGACCAGCGTCTCCCGCGGATCGCGCAGAATCGCCAGGCAGCAGAGCGCGACGAGCAGCAGATTCGGCCCGACGCCGAAAACCTCGAACAGCGGCGCGACCGACGTCTGGAACAACACCAGCGTGAACACCACTGCGGCGAGAATCGGCCACCTCACGGCGCACTCCTCGCCGTGGACTCGTCGGCATCGGGCGCCCCATCCGCCCCATCCTCATCCGCCCGCAGGTCGGGCGGCGAGTAGGTCAACTGCACCAACACCTGCTCGAGCTGATCCAGCGGCGCAAGCGGCTGTAGACGCACCTGCCGAAACGCCTCTTGCACGCTGCCCGTGGCCGACGAGACGCGCGCGACCGGCAGCCCCTGCGGCAGCAGCCCGTCGAGCCCCGAAGTGACGAATATGTGCCCAAGCTCCACCTCCGCGCTCCACGGCAGCATCGCGTCGAGATTGCCCAGCGTGTCGCCGGTCGCCACGCTCTCCGTGCGGCTGGGCTGGTGCAGCACCCGAATCGCGCTGTCCGGATCAGTGACCAACCGCACATAACTGGTCTGCGCCCGAACCTCCGTCACAATCCCCGCCAGCGTGCCCCCCGCCGCCAGCACCGCCATGCCCACCGCTACGTCGTCGTTGCTGCCGCGGTCGATGCCCACGATCGTGCGCAGGCCGGTCAAATCCCGAATGATGACCCGCGCAGGCACCAGCAGATCCTCGGATTCCGCCTGCACCTCAAGCAACTCGGCCCGCCCCCGCACTTGCAACTGCTCCTCGCGCAGCCGGGCGTTCTGCGCCTCAAGCTGCTCGATCCGTTGCCGCAGCGCCCGATTCTCTTCCTCCAGACGGTCGAAATCGTCCAGCTCCGCGATCAGATTGGCAAGAGGCTCGGCCGCCTGGCGCAGACCGCGCTGAACCGGTGCGAAAAACGACGCCGTTTCATCCTCCACCGGCGCGTCCCAGCCCTGCCACGCGATCAGCGCAAGCAGCGCAACAAACCCAACCAAGGCCGCCGACCAGACCAGACGCGGACGCCCGAAACGCACCGTGCGCTCCTAGCGGCGCGCGGCCGGCGCCGTCTGCGACCCCAGACGGCCCAGCGCTTCGAGCGCGTTGAGCGCTTCGGTGCAACCGCGCACAACGCAGGTCAGCGGCGCCTCGGCGACGTAGGCCGGAAAGCGCGTCTCCTGCGAAATGCGGCGATCAAGGCCCGGCAGCAGCGCTCCGCCGCCGGCCAGCGCGATCCCCTGCTCCATCATGTCCGAGACCAGCTCAGCAGGTGTGATCTCCAGCGTCTTCCGCACCGCATCGATCACCGCCGCCACCGCCGGCGCGATCGCGTCGCGCAACTCAACCGTGCTGACCTCGATCGTCTTAGGCAGCGCCGAGGTCAGATCGCGCCCGCGGAAGGTCACCGCACGCTCGCGTTCAAGCGGGAAGGCCGACGCCCCGGCCAGCTTGATCTGTTCCGCCGTTGCCTCGCCGATCTGCATGTTGTGTACCTGGCGCGCATAGCTCACGATCGCCTGGTCGATCTCGTCCCCCGCGACGCGAGTCGAAGTGCTCACCACAATGCCGCCCATCGAGCAGACGGCCACCTCGGTAGTCCCTCCGCCGACATCTACAATAATGCTACCGCGCGCGTCGAACGTTGGCAGGCCGGCGCCGATCGCTGCCGCCATCGGCTCCTCGATCAAATGCACCTCGCGCGCGCCCGCGCTGCGCGTCGCGTCGAAGACTGCCCGCTTTTCCACTTCCGTCGCCCCGCTCGGCAGACCCACCATCACGCGCGGCCCGCGCAGCCCGATCCCACTCCGCTCGTGCGCCGCCTGGATGAAGTACTGCAGCATCCGCTCCGTGACCTCGAAATCCGAAATCACGCCGTCGCGCAGCGGGCGCACTGCCACGATATGCGCCGGCGTGCGCCCCACCATCGTCTTCGCTTCCGCCCCGATCGCCAGCACCGAGCGGTTGTTGCGATCAATCGCCACCACCGATGGCTCATCAATCACAATGCCCCGCCCCCGCACGGAGACGAGCGTGTTGGCGGTGCCGAGGTCGATCCCGATGTCGTGCGAGAAGCGGTTCGTCAGCCAGCGGAACGGTCGCCAGACCATCGTGGGCACATCCGATCGGAGGCGGCAGGGCGGCGCAGCACAGGCATACGCTCAGTCAAAGTCACGATACCGCCTGCGGGCAGGTTCAAACCCCTCCGCATTACGCAAACGCAACGTGACCAAACCCAACGCCGCCCGCCCAGCCTCCCGCACCTCCCCTCCGTCGCCCCCCCTGCAAGAGGACCTCGCCGCCTCTGCAAGAGAGCCTCGCCACCCCCTGCAAGAGGACCTCGCCGCCTCTGCCAAAGAGCCTCGCCACCCCCGCGCCGAAGAGACCCGTCATACCTGCGCCGAAGAGACCCGTCATACCCGCGCTTGCCGCGGGTATCTCGCCGCACCCTGCACAGCCCCCGCGCACCCGTCGCAAAGAAACAGCGGAAGCGGAGCGGATCAGCTGTCGAAGACGGCGCTGACGGGGCAGCTGAAGCCGGGCAGCACATCCAGACCGTCCAGCATGTCGCTCTCGCTGAGCGTGCGCACATCGGTAGGCGAGCGGTGGACCCCGATCGTGCGGCTGTCCGGGCGCACCACCCAGACCAGACGCACGCTGTGGCTGAGCCACATCGCCGCCTTGTCGGCGACTTCGCGGGGCTGATCGCTCGGCGAAACCACCTCCACGACCAGGTCCGGCGCCACCTCGGCGTAGCCCTTGCTCGGTCCTCCGGCCGGCAGTCGCGCGGCTGATGTGAACGCGAGGTCGGGCTCGCGCACGGTGTCGGGATCGCGCTCCAGCAGGATGCCGGAGTCGGATCCGACGAGCCTGCCCAACGAGCGGGGCAGGATGAAGTTCATCAGCAGCGCGCCCAGCTTCATCACAATCCAACCGTGTTGCTGGCCTGTGGGCGTCGTTTCGTGCAGCACTCCTCGAATCAGTTCGCCGCGCACGCCCTCGCTGTCGAGGCGCAGGAGGTCCTCGGCGGTGAGTAGAGCTGTCCTGGTCTTGATCGTCGCCATGCGCGGATTCTCCCGGGTGGCTCAGTTGTCAAAGACGGCGCTGACGGGGCAGCTGAAGCCGGGCAGCACATCCAGGCCGTCCAGCGTTTCGCTCTCGCTGAGCGTCTGCATATCGGCAGCGGGGCGATGGACCTCGATCGTGCGGTTGGCCGGGCGCACGACCCAGACGATGCTCACGCCGTGGCTGAGCCACATGGCGACCTTGTCGGCTACTTCGCGGGGCCTGTCGCCCGGCGAGGCCACCTCCACGACCAGATCCGGCACTACATCGGAGTAGCCGTCAATGTCGGCGTTGATTGGCAGCCGTTCGGCGGAAGTGAAGGCGAGGTCGGGCTCGCGCACGGTGTCGGGATCGCGTTCGAGTAGAACGCCGGAATCGGAGCCGACTAGCGTCCCCAACGCCCGCGGCAGGATGAAGTGCATCAGCAGCGCACCGAGCTTCATCACGATGCGGCCGTGTTTGAGTCCCGCTGGCATAGTTTCGTGCAGCACCCCTCGAATCAGTTCGCCGCGCACGCCCTCGCTGTCGAGGCGCAGGAGGTCCTCGGCGGTAAGCAGAGCCGTCCTGGTCTTGATCGTCGCCATGCGCGAGTCTCCCTGCTCGAATTGTAGCGCCGCGCCCACAGGGCGGCGGCCGTTACTCCCCGCCCAGGTCGCGGTAGAAGCAGGAGTTGTTGCCCGTATGGCACGTCGGCCCGGCGGGATCGGCGCGCACCAGCAGCGCGTCCACGTCGCAGTCCTTGCGGATGCTGCGCAGGTTGAGCACATTGCCGCTGGTCTCGCCCTTGGTCCAGTACTCGCTGCGGCTGCGGCTCCAGAAGGTGACCAGCCGCTTGTCCAGCGTGCGGCGCAGCGCCTCGGCGTCCATGTAGCCGAGCATCAGCACTTCGCCCGTCGCGTCGTGCTGCACGATCGCCGGGATTAAGCCGTTGGCGTCGTACTTCAAGTCGGGAAGCCCGGAAGGCCCGAAAAGCTCTGCGGGCGTCTCAGAGGACGTCGTCATAGTCGGCGTGCTCCATTCTGACCGGAATGCCGGCCTGCTGCATTTGGCGCTTCACGTCGGCGATGCGGTAGGTGCCGAAGTGGAAGATCGAGGCGGCCAGCACGGCGTCGGCGCGGCCCTCGCGCACGGCGTCGATCATGTGCTGCGCGCCGCCCGCGCCGCCCGATGCGATCACCGGCACCTCGACCGCGTCGGAGACGGCGCGGGTCAGCGGGATGTCGTAGCCGCTCTGGTGGCCGTCGGTGTTCATCGAGGTGAGCATAATCTCGCCCGCGCCGCGCTCGACGACCTCGCGCGCCCAGGCGATCGCGTCGCGCCCCGTCGGGCGGCGGCCACCGTGCGTGTAGACCTGCATCGCCCCGTCGGGCTCGGTGCGGGCGTCGATCGCGACGACGATGCACTGCGAGCCGAAGCGCCGCGCGCCCTCGCCGATCAGCTCGGGGCGCTCGACCGCGGCGGTGTTGATCGTGATCTTGTCCGCGCCCGACTCGAGCATCAGCCGCATGTCGTCGGTGCTGCGCAGCCCGCCGCCGACGGTAAAGGGGATGAAGACGCGGTCGGCGGTGCGGCGCACCATATCGACGACCGTGCCGCGATGCTCGTGCGAGGCGGTGATGTCGAGGAAGACGAGCTCGTCGATGCCCTCGCGATCGTAGACGGCCGCCATTTCGACGGGATCGCCCGCGTCGCGCAATTCGACGAACGAGATGCCCTTGACCACCCGCCCGGCGTCGACATCGAAGCAGGCGATGATGCGCTTGGTCAGCATTGCGGCGCTCCGGCGGCGAGCGCGTCGGCGAGCGTGAGGCGTCCGTCGTAGAGCGCGCGGCCCAGCACGACGCCGCTCGCGCCTGCCTCGCGCAGGCGGCGAATTTGCGCGGGCTCGGCGATGCCGCCCGCGGCGATCACGGGGATCGCGACAGCGCTGGCGAGCCGCGCGAACGCGGCCTCGTCGTGGCCGCCGAGCATCCCGTCGCTGGCGATGTCGGTGTAGATCAGCCGCCGCACGCCCGCCGCTTCGAGCTGTTGCGCGACCTCCACCGCGTCGCGCCCGCTCGATTCGGTCCAGCCGGCGAGCGCCGCCTTGCCGCCCCGCGCGTCGACCGAGACGACCAGATCGTCGGCGCGCTCAGCCAGCGCCGCGCGGAGGAATTCGGCGTCGGCGATCGCGGCAGTGCCGAGGATGATTCGGGCGGCCCCCAGCGCGCGGTAACGGTTGATCGTCTCGAGGTCGCGGACGCCGCCGCCGACCTGCAGGGGCGCGCCGAGCGCGGCGATTCGCTCGACCGCATCCGCGTTGACCGCGCGGCCTTCGCGCGCGCCGTCGAGATCGACGATGTGCAGGCGCTGCGCGCCCTGGTCAATCCAGCGGCGGGCGGCGTCGGCGGGGTCCGAATCGAAGACGGTCTCGCGGTCATAATCGCCCTGCGTGAGGCGCACGCAGCGCCCGCCGCGGATGTCGATCGCCGGCAGGATTTCGATCGTCTCGCTCACGGCGGGCTCACTGCTCTGCCGCCGCGGTCAGGAAGTTGCGGTAGATGCGCAGGCCGTACGCGCCGCTCTTCTCGGGGTGGAACTGGGTCGCGGCCAAATTCGAGCGCTGCACCACCGCGGCGACCTCGACGCCGTAATCGGTGCTGGCGAGCACATCGCCGGCCTCGCTCAGGTCGCAGTAGTAGGAGTGGACGAAGTAGAAGTACGCGCCGTCGGGGATGCCGTCGAAGAGCGCGCTCTCGCGCTTGCGCCGCACGCGGTTCCAGCCCATGTGGGGCACCTTGCGCCCGGCCGGCAGCCGCACGACGCGGCCGGGCAGGATGTCGAGGCAGTCGTGTCCGCCCCCCTCATCGGAGGCGGTCATCAGCGCCTGAAGCCCCATGCAGACGCCCAGAAACGGGCGGTCGGCGGCGATGTACTCGCGGATCGGCTCGATTAAGCCGCGCTGGCGCAGGTTGCGCATCGTGTCGGCGGCGGCGCCCACGCCGGGCAGGATCACCGCGTCGGCCTGGTCCAGCGCCGCGCCGACCGAAGCCACCTCGGGCCGCGCGCCGATTCGCTCGACGGCGCGCACGACCGAGCGCAGGTTGCCCGCATCGTAATCGAGGATGACCATGTCCAGGGAGGCGAGTTCGGCCACGATGCGGCGAGCGTATCAGGGCAGCCGGCAGGGAGGGCCGGGGTGTGCGACGCGGCGGCGGGCGAGATTCGGGTTTGTTCAGGTGTCGGGGGCAATTTGGGCGGTGCTCCTATCTGGTCGGGGCGTTCGGGCGTGTTCGGATCTGTTCAGGTTTGTTCGGGTTTGTTCAGGGTTTGTTCAGGGTCTGTTCAGGGTGTCCGGAGGTGGTGTGGAGCGATGCTCCGGCGTGGGCGGCTGGATCGGAGACGCTGCATTGGATGGGGGACGGGGAGCGGTGGGCATTGTTCGCACTTTCGTTCTTTCTTCAACGATAGCACGGTTTGGGAGAGTTGGCGGTGGGTGGTTCCTGCCTACGCAGGAGTGACGGAGGGGGGCGCAGGTTCCTGCCTGCGCAGGAATGACGGAGGGGGGCGCAGGAATGACGGAAGGGGGTGCAGGGGAGGGGAGGCGGGGCGCTCGTATACTCGATTTGCGATGGCTGGCGACGCGAACGGCGGGAGCGCGGACAGCGCGCAGCTTGAGGCGCGGAACCGCGTTGAAGAGCTGCGCGAGCAGGTCCGGCGCCACAACCGCCGCTATTTCATCGACGACGACCCGGAGATCAGCGACGCCGATTACGACGCGCTGTTCCGCGAGCTGCGCGAGCTCGAAGAGCGCTACCCGCAGCTGGTCACCGCCGACAGCCCGACGCAGCAGGTCGGCGCAGAGGTCGAGCAGACCACCTTTGCGGTGGTCGAGCACCAGCTGCCGCTGCTCAGCCTGGGCAACGCCTTCAACGCCGACGAGTTGCGCGAGTGGCGGCGGCGCGCCTCGGAACTGCTGGACCTCGAGTCGTTCGCCTATGTCACCGAGCCCAAAATCGACGGGCTGGCGATCGCCCTGGTCTACGAAGAGGGGCGGCTGGTGCAGGCGGCGACGCGCGGCGACGGTCGGCGCGGCGAGGATGTCACGCCCAACATCCGCCGCATCCCGGCCGTGCCGCACGAGCTCCAGGGCGATCCGCCGCGCCGCTTCGAGGTGCGCGGCGAGGTCTTCATGCCCAAGCAGGGCTTCGAAGAGATGAACGCGCGGATCGCCGAGGAGAACGAGGCGCTGGCGGCCGAGGGCAAACGCCCGCTGCGGCTGTTCGCCAACCCGCGCAACGCGGCGGCCGGCGCAGTGCGCCAGAAGGATCCGCGAATCACCGCCCAGCGCCCGCTGGACATGGCGATCTATCAGCTGGGCTGGAGCGACGACGGCGGGCCGTCGATCCCCGACGGCCACTGGGAGGCTCTCGCCTGGCTCGCCGAGCTGGGCCTGCCCGCCACGCCGCAGGCGGCGCGCCACGCCGACCTCGACGCGGTGATCGCGCACTGCGAACGCTGGACCCGCCGGCGCGACTCGCTGCCCTTCGATATGGACGGCGTGGTGGTGAAGATCGACGACTTCACCCTACAGGAGGACCTGGGCGTGGTGGGGCGCGAGCCGCGCTGGGCCGTCGCCTGGAAGTTCCCGCCGCAGGAGGCGACGACGCTGCTGCGCAAGATCGAGGTCAACGTGGGCCGCACCGGCACGCTGAATCCCTTCGCGCGGCTCGCGCCGGTGCGGGTCGGCGGCGTGACGGTGCAGAACGCGACGCTGCACAACCTCGACGACATCCACCGCAAGGACATCCGCGAAGGCGACACGGTGATCGTGCGGCGCGCGGGGGAGGTGATCCCTCAGGTCGTGGGCCCGGTGCTGAGCGCCCGCCCGGAGGGCGTCGGACCGTGGCGGATGCCCGACGCCTGCCCCAGCTGCGGCGAGCCGCCCGAACGCCGCGAAGACGAGGCGATGTTCTACTGCGTCAACCACAGCTGCCCCGAAATCCTGCGCCGCAGCATCGAGCACTTCGCGGGCCGCGGCGGGATGGACATCGAGGGATTGGGCGAAAAGCTGATCGCGGAGCTGATCACGGCCGGCTACGTGCGCTCGATGGCCGACATCTACGATCTGCCAGAGCGCCGCGACGAGCTGGGCGCGACGCCGTTTCTGGGCGTCAAAGCCAAGAACAAAGCGCAGCTTGAGCAGGGCGACTACCTGCCCGGCCAGCGGCTCGGCAATTTGCTCGCGGCGATCGAGCAGAGCAAGTCGCGCGGTCTGCCGGCGCTGCTGACCGGGCTGGGTATCCGCCATGTCGGCGCGGAGGTCGCGTCGCTGCTGGCCGATCGCTTCGGTTCGTTGAGCGCAATTCTCGACGCCGATCAGGAAACGCTGGCTGGCGTGGACGGCGTCGGCGGGATCATCGCCGAGAGCGTGCGCGAATGGGCGTCGGACGAGCAGAACCGCGAACTGGCGCGGCGGCTGGAAGCGGCGGGGGTGGTCGTTGAAACCGAGCGCCAAGAGCACTCGGGCGGCGCAGCGGAGACCCCGCTGGCGGGGCTGCGCTTCGTGATCACCGGCCGCCTCGACGCAATGAGCCGCCCGCAAGCGGAAGCCGCGCTCAAGCAGCTGGGCGCGGCCATCTCCGGCAGCGTGAGCAAGAACACGACCGCGCTGATCGCCGGCGAGGCGGCCGGCAGCAAGCTGCGCAAGGCGCAGGAGCTCGAGCGTCCCATCCGCGGCGAAGACTGGCTGCTGGCGGCGCTCGAGGATCCGACAGCAGCAGCCGCGGAGTTCGCCGCCCCGGCCACCGCCGAACTCATCACGGCCGCCGAGTAGGGCGCAGGCGCGGCGGTCTTGAACAGCCGGATCAGGCGGCGGAGGCGGGCTGCTCGCCCTCGAGCTCGAGGGCGGCTTCCATCGCGGCGATTGCGACGGCCATTTGGGACTCGTCGGGCTCGCGGGTGGTGAGCGCTTGCAGCCAGAGGTTGGGCGCGAAGAGCGCCATGATCAGGCGGTTGCCGCGGTGCATCCCGCCGAAGCGAATCACCTCGTAGGCGAGCGCGGTGAAGAGGGGCAACAGGATGATCCGGCTGAGCAGGTGCCACCAGAGCGGCGGATTGCCCAGCGCGACGAAAATGGGGATCGCAATCAAGGCAACGACCAGGGTGAACGAGGTGCCGCAGCGAGGATGGGCGCGGCTGTAGCGGGCGACTCGCTCCGGCGTGAGCTGGTCACCCGCTTCCCAAGCGGCAATCGTCTTGTGCTCTGCGCCGTGGAACTGAAAGACGCGGCGCACATCGGACATCCGCCCGATCAGCGTGAGCCAGGCGAGCAGCATGGCGACGCGCAGGAAGCCCTCGGCGACGATGGCCCAGATCGGCTGGGCGGCTACATCGGCGATCCAACGGGTGGCGAATACGGGCGCGAGAAAGAAGCCGCCCACGGCGACGCTCATCGCAATCGCCATTGAGATGAGGCTCACGGCGTTGACCAGGCGAGTGTGTTCGAGCAGCTCCTCACGCATCGAGACGCGCTGGGCGAAGCGCAGCGCCCACCAGCCGATGTAGAGCGTTTCGGCGAGCGTGACCGCGCCGCGCAGCAGGGGGATGCGGCGCACGCTCCGCGCGCCGACCGCGCTCAGTCGCCGCGACAGTTGCGCGAGCGTGCCGTCGGGCCGTCGGCAGACCACCACGACATGCCGCGGGCTGCGGATCATCACGCCTTCGGTGACGGCCTGCCCGCCGTAACCCACGGCGCCCTTGCGGCTCGGGTGCTGCTGCGTCAGCGACGGCTCGCACATGATCTCAGGCGGCCCGCATTTGGGCGCGGGCGGCGCTACTCGATCTCGGCGCTGATGCCGTAGCGGCGGCGGAAGCGCTCAACGCGGCCTGCGGTGTCGACGATCCGCTGCTCGCCGGTGTAGAAGGGGTGGCAGGTGCTGCACACCTCGATGCGGATTTCGGCCTTGGTCGAGCGCGTCTCCCAGCTTTCGCCGCAGCCGCAGCGCACCGTCGCCGTCTGGTACTCGGGATGAATTTCGGACCTCATATCGCTTCCTCAACCGGAATCACGCTGACCTTCTTGCGCCGTCCGCGCGCGTAGGGCGAGAACTTGATCGTGCCGTCGGCCAGCGCGAACAGCGTGTGATCGCGCCCCACGCCGACATGCTGCCCGGCGTGGATTCGCGTGCCGCGCTGCCGCACGATGATCCCGCCGGTGCGCACGAATTGGCCGTCGAACAGCTTGACGCCCAGCCGCTTCGCGTTGCTGTCGCGTCCGTTGCGCGAGGAGCCCACGCCCTTCTTGTGCGCCATCGTTATTCCTCCTCGTCGCCGCTGCGCCCGGTCGACTCGACCGTTTCAGCCGTCGGCGCGTCTTCCGTTTCGGCTGTCTCCGCGACCGCCGACTCAGTCTCCTCCAGCTCGGCCTCGGGCTCGTTCTCCGGTTCAACGGCGGGCTCCGGCTCCGCCGGCTGCTCGTAGGCCCAAGTCTGATCACCCAGCGCGATCTCCGCGATGCGCAGGTGCGTCTCGTGCTGGCGGTGTCCGCGCAGACGCCGGTAGCGCGTCTTGGCCTTGTACTTGAAGACGGGAATCTTGCGCGCGCGCTTTTGGTCGGCAATCTCCGCCGTGACCGAGGCGTCGTCCAGTGTGGGCGCGCCGACCGAGACTGCGCCGTCCTCGCCGCGCACCAGCAGCACCTCGTTGAACGCGACCTGATCGCCGCGCTCGCCGTCGAGCCGCTCGACCACGAGCCGCTGGCCGGGCGTCACCCGGTACTGCTTGCCGCCGGTGCGAATTACGGCGTAGACCTGACTGCTCATCGTTGCGTTCCCCATCGTTGGGAGATTCCCATTCGCCCTACCAGCGTAAAGCGCGCGGTTGCAGGGTCAAGCGCCGCGCGCACAGATCGCCGGCGATGCGGCGCGGCTATGCGTTGGTCGACTCATCGCCCGACTGGTAGCGGTTCGAGCTGCCGCCCCAGGCGAGGCCCGGCTTGGGCGGCATCAGCGGCTCGCGCTCGGCGTCGCCCTCGTCGGTTTCGCTCGGCGCGGCCGGCGGCGTGGGTTCGGGCGGTGGTTCGGGGGTGCGCTCCGGCTCGGCGTCGCCCGGCTGCCAGGCCAAAATCGCCCGCAACTCGTCGCCCTCCAGCGTCTCCGCGTCCATCAGCCGCGTCGCCAGCAGGTCCAGCTGGTCGCGGTTGCGCCGCAGGATCGTCCGCGCGCGGTCCCGCGCCCGGTCGATGATCTCGCGCAGCTCCTCGTCGATCTGCTCGGCGACCGTCTCCGAGTAGTCGCGCTGCTCGGAGATGTCGCGGCCCAAGAAGACCATCGACTCCTTCTTGCCAAAGGTGCGTGCGCCGAGCCGCTCGCTCATGCCCCACTGGGTGATCATCGCCCGCGCGATCTGGGTGACCTTGGAGAGGTCGTCGTGCGCGCCGGTGGTCATCTCGCCGAACACGATCTCCTCGGCGGCGTGCCCGCCCAGCGCGGAGGCCATGAAGCCCTCGTAGTAGCTCTTGCCCGCCAGCCGATGCTCCGACTCGGGCAGGTAGCGGGTGTAGCCGCCCGCCATTCCGCGCGGGACGATCGTCACTTTGTGTACGGGGTCGTGGCCGGGGACATGCGCCGCGACCAGCGCGTGGCCCGCCTCGTGGAACGCGACCACCTCGCGCTCGCGGCCGATCAGCAGGCGGCTCTTGCGCTCCGGCCCGGCCATCACGCGGTCGACGGCTTCCTCGACTTCGGCCTGGGTGACGCGCTTCTTGCTGCGCCGCGCGGCGAGAATCGCCGCCTCGTTGAGCAGGTTCGCCAGCTCCGCGCCGGAGAAGCCCGGCGTCTCCTTGGCGATCGTGCGCAGGTTGACCTCTTCGGCGAGCGGCTTGCCGCGCACATGCACGGCCAGGATCTCTTCGCGCCCCTTCACGTCGGGCGCGTCGAGAATCACCCGGCGGTCGAAGCGGCCGGGGCGCAGCAGCGCCGGGTCGAGGATGTCGGGCCGGTTGGTCGCGGCGACGACGATCACGTTGGTGTTGGTGTCGAAGCCGTCCATCTCGACCAGGATCTGGTTCAGCGTCTGCTCGCGCTCGTCGTGGCTGCCGCCGACGCCCGCGCCGCGCTGCCGCCCGACCGCGTCGATCTCATCGACGAACACGATGCAGGGGGCGTTGCGCTTGGCCTGCTCGAAGAGGTCGCGCACGCGGCTCGCGCCGACGCCGACGAACATCTCGACGAACTCCGAGCCGGAGATGCTGAAGAAGGGCACGCCGGCCTCGCCGGCCACGGCGCGCGCGAGCAGCGTCTTGCCCGTGCCCGGCGGTCCGACCAGCAGCACGCCGCGCGGGATGCGCGCGCCCAGCGAGGCGAAGCGCTCGGGGAACTTGAGGAACTCCACGACCTCTTGAAGCTCTTCCTTGGCTTCGTCCGCGCCGGCCACATCGTTGAAGGTGACCGTGGGGCGGTTGGCGGTGACCAGCCGCGCCTTGCTCTTGCCGAACGACATCGCCTGGCTGCCCTGCCCCTGCGCGTGGCGGAAGAGGAAGAAGAAGATGATGCCGAAGATCAGGATGAAGGGCAGGAAGTTGATCAGCAGCCCACCGATCACGCTGCCGAAGCCGCCCGAGCCGCGCACTTCCACTTCGGGGAAGCCCTGCGTCGTGATGTCGATGCCGTGCTGCTGGAAGAACGCGAACACATCCCAGGGCTGGCCAGGAGTGTTGGCGGAGATTGAGCCGCCGCC
Organism: Dehalococcoidia bacterium; assembly: GCA_965203165.1. Lineage (GTDB taxonomy): Bacteria > Chloroflexota > Dehalococcoidia > Bin125 > Bin125 > CATQGW01. The sequence goes on along the minus strand of OZ241849.1, from coordinate 1,092,915 downwards.
GTCGCGGTATTCGAGGGTGACCTCGTTGTCGGCGACGCGGATCGCCTCGATGCTGCTGATGTCGCGCTGGATCAGGCTGAGCAGGTCTTCGCCGCCGCCGGCCAGGGCGACGGTCTGCGAGCTGCCGCCGCTGCGCCCGAAGAGGGCGTAGATCACGACGATCAAGACGACCAGAATTAGGCCGTAGACGAGGAAATTGCGTCCGAACCTGCCGCCGAACATAAACAGCGCCTCCCATCGGCGCGCGCGGCATCATGCCTCCACGATGCCACTGCGCCGCTCCAGTGCGAGCATACCGCAGCGCTCGCCGCCCTGCGCCGCAGCTGACGCAGGCTTCACGAAGCTCGTACACGAGAGCGTAAATTGCGCCTGATGTCTGTGAAACCGACCCGTCGGATCGAGCTGCGCCACTGGCGCGCCGGCGCAGCGGTCGTCGCCGGCGCCGACGAGGTCGGACGCGGCCCCTGGGCTGGGCCGTTGGTCGTCGGCGCGGTTGTGCTGCCGCGCGAGCGCGCCGCCTGGCTGCCGCTGCTGCGCGACAGCAAGGCGCTCAGCGCGGAGGCGCGCCGCGCGCTCGCGCCGCAAATCCGCGAGGGCGCGCAGGACGCCGCGCTGGGCTGGGTTGGCGCAGCCGAGATCGACCAGCTCGGACTGGCCGCCGCGCTGCGGCTGGCCTATCGCCGCGCGCTGTCGGGGCTGGCAGCGCCGCCCGATATCGTGTTGGCCGACGGCGCTGATCGGCTCGGCTTGCCCTGGCCGACGGAGATGGTGGTGCGCGGCGACGCGCGGGTCGCCTCGATCGCGGCCGCCTCGATCATTGCGAAGGTCGCCCGTGACGACTACATGGTGGCGCTCGACGCGCGGTTTCCTCAGTTCGGCTTTGCGCGGCATAAGGGCTACGGCGCGCCCGAGCACCGCGCCGCGCTCGAAGCGCACCCGCCCTGCCCCGAGCACCGCCGCAGCTTCCGCCCTGTCGCGCAGGCGGCGCTCTTCAACTCCAGGCAGTTCGCCGCGGCCGACTGATCGCCGCAAGCTGGACCTGGGCCGCGCCGGGGAGGAGCTGGCCGCGCAATGGCTGCGCTCGCATGGCTACCGCATCCTCGAGCGCAACTACACGCGCCCCTGGGGCGAGGCCGATATCATCGCCCGCGATCCACACGGCGTCGTGGTGATTGTGGAGGTGCGCAGCCGCCGCGACCCGCGCTACCGAATTGAGCTGCTCGAATCGGTCAACGCGCGCAAGCAGGGGCAGCTGCGGCGTCTGGCGCACGGCTACCTGGCCGAGCGCGAGCGGCACGTGGACATTCGGATTGACGTGATCGCCGTAGGCGCGGACGGCGACGGGACGCTGCGCGTGCTGTCGCACATCCGCAATGCCGTCGAAGACATGTGAGCCGCCCGTCTGAGTCGCCCAGCTGAGTCGCCCGGCGCGCGTATTCTGGAGGCGCGATGCCGATCTACGAATACCACTGCCCCGCCTGCGAGCGGGGCGTCGAAGTCTTCCAGCGGCGCGCCCGCGCCGAGGGCGACGCGCCGCCGCTCTGCCCGGAGTGCGGCGGCGGCGAGTTGCGGCCCCGCTTTTCGCGTTTCGCCTCGCGCAGCGAGCTGTCGTTCCCCGGCTTCGACACGATGGACGACGTCGACGAGAACGATCCGGAGTCGGTCGCCGCCTGGCGGCAGTCGGTCGGCGCGCCCGACGACCTGCCCTCCGACCTGTAGGCCTGCCCTGTAGGCTGGTGGGGCGAGGTTCGGCATGCCGATTTACGAATACCGCTGCCCCAGCTGCCGCGCGATCACCGAGGCGTTTCACCGTTCGCTGGAGAACGCGAGCGCGCCTGCTTGCGAACAGTGCGGCGCGGACGGTCTGCGCCGCGTCGTCTCGCGCTTCGCCACGCCCAAGACCGAGGCGCAAGTGCTGGAGCAGTACGGCTCGCCGTCCCCCGGCGCGGGCCCCGACGCCTACAAGGATCCGCGCCAGATCGGCCGCTGGGCCGAGCAGCGCTTCGAAGAGATGGGCGTCGAGATGCCGGCCGAGGCCAAGCAAATGATCGACGCCGCCCGCGACGGCGATCTGCCCGCCCCCGTCAAAGACCTCTGAGCGGCGCTACCCTGACAGTCGGAGGCGTCGAGATGGCCACCCCTGCTCGAACGAAACGCGAATTGCTCGACAGCGACCCCGCATATCTTCTGGCTTCAATGGGCGATGACGAGAAGACGCAGATCTGGCGTCAGCGCGAACGCAATCGCGAGCACTTGTTCAGCCGCTGGAAAGAGCTCACGCGCGATCATCGCGGGCGCTGGGCTGCCGTCTATGGTGATTGTGAGATCATCATCGGCGACTCCCGCGAGGAGTTGCGCGATCGGCTCTTTCCCGACCGTCTCCTCGGTGCGTTCATCTGGCAGCTCGGCGATCCGCCCGGTGTTGTGCGCGTCCCTGGATGATGCCCTGCGCTCGGCCTCACCTGGCGGCTGCCGCGCGAACTCCTTTTCACCAGTCTCCCGCCCACGTCGCCTGCGCTACCCTGACAGTCGGAGGCATCGAGATGGCCGCACCAACGCGCAAACCCGCCGGGCTGCCGATGGACTACTTCCTGCGTGCCGAGCCGCTCAACGAGGCCGACGCCAACGAAAGCTACGAACGGTTCACCCGCAATCGCGAGCATCTGGCAAGCCGCTGGCAGGAGTTGCTCCGCGAGCATCGCGGCGCGTGGGTGATCGTCTACGGCGATCGCCAGATGGTCGTGGGCGACGATTACATGGCGATGCGCAACGGCATTGAGATTGACGATCTCCGCGTCGGCATCTCCAAGTTCATTCAGGAAGAGCCGCTGTTCACGCGCCTCTTCTGATGACCCCCGCACCGCTGATTCCCGCCCATGTCGCCTGCGCTACCCTGATGGCGGGAGGACCACCGCCATGGCCGCACCTACCCGCCAGCGTTTCATCCTGCCGCAGGACGCCTTTCTGCGGAAGGAGCCGATCGACCCGGAGGAGCTGACGCGCCTCTTCGAGCAGCACGAGCGCAACCGCGACTACTTCTACAGCCGCCGCGACGAGCTCTTCCGCGACCACCGCGGCAAGTACGTGATCGTCTACGACGACGACCAGCTGCTGATCGGCGACGACTTCCTCCAGATGTGCAACAGCCTGGCTCCTGAAGCGCTGGCGCCTGCGTTCACGGAATACTTCACTCCCGCCGGCATCCAGAGCTTCTGGGAATGACGCCCAACCCGCCTCGGATCCCTGCGTGGATCCAGATATCGCACGGAGACCGTCCGGGGCTCCCCTGGTCTGTGGGCGGGCGGGCATTCGTGTCGATCACCGTGACATGGGGCGAGTCCAGGCGCCTTGAGGACTTTCTCATCGACACCGGCGCCAGTAGGACGATCCTCGGAACGATGGCAGCGGTCGAGCTCTTGCGCGGCGACTACTTTCTGATTGACTTCGACCGCGATCCGCAGCGAGTGGATGTGGGCGGAATCGGCGGCCTGCTCCGCTGCGTCCCGCGCCAGTTCGACCTTTCATTTCGCACCGAAATGGGCGAACCGTTCGAGTTTCGCGCGCCCATCCTGATCCCCGAAATGGTCGACGCGCCCGCCGGCCGCCTGCCGCGGCACACGCCGAGCCTGCTCGGCCGCGACCTGCTCGGCGGCGGCGCATTGACCCTCGCCTGGCGCTTGCCCGTCCGGCTCCACCTCAGCAACATGCCCAGCGGCGTCGATCTCTAAATCACACCGCGCGGGTGCCCCCGAATTGCCCCACTGATCATCGCTCGATACATTGCCTGCGGTTGCCCGCACGCGGCGGGCAGTCGGCTTGGGGGACGACGATGGTAATTCTGATCTTTGCGCTGATCACCGCGCTGGTCGCGCTCGCATTCGCCGCCCTGCGCGTGCGCGATGTGCTCGCCGAGGACGAAGGCAACGACACGATGCGCCGCATCGGCCAGGCGATCCAGCTCGGCGCGGCCACCTTCCTCAGGCGCGAGTACACCTTCCTCGCCGCGTTCGTCGGCGTCGTCTTCGTCGTCCTGCTGATCTTCATCGACCTCGATGTGCTCGACAAGTTTGACGGAACGGACCACCGCTGGACCTCCGTTTCCTACCTGATCGGCGCGTTCCTCTCGGCCTCCGCTGGCTACCTGGGCATGCTGATCGCCGTGCGCGCCAACGTGCGCACCGCGGCCAAGGCGCAGCAGGGGCTCAACCCCGCGCTGCGCACCGCCTTCAACTCCGGCACCGTGATGGGCATGACGGTCGTCGGCCTCGGGCTGCTCGGCCTCGTGATCATGTACCTGATCTGGCAGGATTTCCGCCCGCTCGCCGGCTTCGCCTTCGGCGCGTCCTCGATCGCCCTCTTTGCCCGCGTCGGCGGCGGCATCTACACCAAGGCCGCCGATGTCGGCGCGGACCTGGTGGGCAAGGTCGAAGCCGGCATTCCCGAAGACGACCCGCGCAATCCGGCCACGATCGCCGACAATGTCGGCGACAACGTCGGCGATGTCGCCGGCATGGGCGCGGACCTGTTCGAGTCCTATGTCGGCTCGATGGTCGCCACGATGGCGCTCGCGGGCGGCGCGTTGACGCTCTTCGGCGTGACCGACATCGGCTGGAAGGACACGATCTACGTCCTGCCCATGCTCGTCGCCGCGATCGGCATCATCTCCGCCGTGATTGGCACGTTCTTCGTCCGCACCGGCGAGGAGGCCAACCAGGGGCGTCTGCTCTGGGCGCTCCGCGCCGGCGTCTTCGGCGCGTCGGGGCTTGTCCTGCTCGGCTCGGGCATCGCGGTCGCCGTGATGGGCCTTGAGGTCGAGATCTTCTGCGCCATCCTCGTCGGCCTGATCGCCGGCCAGATCATCGGCACCGTGACGGAAGGCTTCACCTCATCCGAAGGCTTCGCGCTGGGCGGACGCCGCTACTCGCCGACCGTCAACCTGTCCGGGCAGGCGCAGTCGGGCACCGGGCCGATCATCATCGGCGGTCTCAGCCTCGGCATGATGTCGACACTGATTCCTCTGATCACGATCGTGGTCGCGATCGTGATCGCCTTCGAGCTGGGCGGCTACTACGGCGTCGCGTTGGCCGCGGTGGGCATGCTGGCGCCGCTGGGCGTGACGCTCGCCACCGACGCCTACGGACCGGTCGCCGACAACGCGGGGGGGATTGCGGAGCAGGCGGGGCTCGACCCTGAGGTGCGCGAGCGCACCGACGCGCTCGACCAGCTGGGCAACACCACGGCCGCGACCGGCAAGGGCTTCGCGATCGGCTCGGCCGCGCTCACCGCGCTGGCGCTGCTCGCCACCTACGCGATCACGACCGGGCTGACGGTGTTCAACCTGCTCAGCTACGAAGTGCTGATCGGCATCATGATCGGCGCGCTGATGCCGTTTATCTTCTCCGCGCTCTCGATGGGCGCGGTGGGGCGAGCGGCGGAGGCGATGGTGCAGGAAGTGCGCCGCCAGTTCCGCGAGAAGCCCGGCATTATGGAGGGCACCGACGAGCCCGATTACGAGCGCGCGATCTCGATCTCGACCGACGGCGCGCTGCGCGAAATGATCATCCCCGGCCTGATCGCCGTGGTGGTACCGATCTTCGTCGGCGCGGTGATCGGCGCGGAGTCGCTGGGCGGCCTGCTGATCGGCTCGATCGCGGCCGGCTCGATGCTGGCGATCATGATGGCCAACGCGGGCGGCGCCTGGGACAACGCCAAGAAGTACATCGAGGAGGGCAACTTCGGCGGCAAAGGCTCCGACGCTCACGCCGCCGCGGTCGTCGGCGACACCGTCGGCGACCCCTTCAAGGACACGAGCGGCCCCTCGCTCAACATCCTGCTCAAGCTGATGTCGATCGTCGCCGTCGTCTTCGGCCCGCTCTTCCTCTAGGCGCGCAGGAAGCGCCGCTGCCGGGTCAGGCGCTCTCGCCCGGTCCGGCAGCTGCGCCGGCCTCCCGCGTGCGCTCGCGCAGCTGCGCTTGCACCGCCCGACCGGCGTTGCCGGTCGCCAGCACGGTCAGCAACGCCCCGATCGCCAGCCCGATCGTCAGCCCCAACAGAAACCGCATTGCACCCTCCCGCGTTTGTCGCCAGCCCAGGCTCACAATAGCGTGAGACGCAACCCACCTCGCCTACGGAGCGCCTACGGAGCCGCAGATGACGAATGACGCCACCACCGACCAACCCGCTGCCTCTTCCACCGTCTCGATGGAGACGCTCGTCTCGCTCTGCAAGCAGCGCGGCTTTGTCTTCCCCGCCAGCGAGATCTACGGCGGCTTCGGCTCGACCTACGACTACGGCCCGCTCGGCGTCGAGCTCAAGCGCAACGTCAAAGACGCCTGGTGGCGCGCGATGGTGCGCGAGCGCAGCGATGTGGTCGGCATCGACACCGCGATCATCCAGTCGCCCCGCGTCTGGGAGGCCAGCGGCCATGTGCAGAACTTCCACGACCCGATGGTCGACTGCCGCGCGTGCCAGGGCCGCTTCCGCGAGGACCACCTCGAAGGCCCCGCCTGCCCCACCTGCGGCGCGACCGACTCCTTCACCGAGGCGCGCGAGTTCAACCTCATGTTCCGCACCCACGTCGGCCCCGTCGAGGACGCCGCCGCCGCCGCCTACCTGCGCCCCGAGACGGCGCAGGGCATCTTCGTCAACTTCGAGAACGTGCTGACTGCGACCCGCCGCCGCCTGCCTTTCGGCATCGCGCAGCAGGGCAAGTCGTTCCGCAACGAAATCACGCTGGGCAACTTCATCTTCCGCACGCGCGAGTTCGAGCAGATGGAGATGGAGTATTTCGTCGCGCCGGAGGACGCCGAGCGCGCCTACCGCGAGTGGATCGATCTGCGCGAGGCCTGGTACCACGAGCTCGGCGTCGATCCGGCCAACCTGCGCCACGATGTCCACCCCGCCGAAAAGCTCTCCCACTACTCCGCCGGCACGACCGACATTCAGTACCGCTTCCCCTGGGGCTGGGACGAGCTCGAGGGCATCGCCAACCGCACCGATTTCGACCTCACCCAGCACGGCGAGTCGTCGGGCAAGCGGCTCGAATACTTCGATCAGGCCGAGCAGCGCCACATCGTGCCGCACGTGATCGAGCCCGCCGCCGGCGTGGACCGGATCATGCTCGCGCTGCTCTGCGACGCCTACCGGGTCGTGCAGGACGAGAAGGGCGACGACCGTGTGGTGCTCGCCTTCGCCCCGCGGATCGCGCCGGTCACCGTGGCCGTCCTGCCGCTCAGCCGCAAGGAGCCGGTCGCCGAGCTGGCCCGCCAGGTTTGGGATCAGCTGCGCCCGTGGTGGACGACGCAGTACGACGATACGCAGAGCATCGGCCGCCGCTACCGCCGCCAGGACGAAATCGGCACCCCGCTCTGCGTCACCGTCGACTTCGACTCGCTCGAGGACAATGCGGTGACGATCCGCGACCGCGACAGCCAGCAGCAGGAGCGCGTTCAGATTGCTGGGCTGGTCGAGGGGCTTCGGGCCCGCTTGGGCTTTTAGGGCCCGGCATTCCTGCGCTCTTTCCGGCATTCCTGCGTATCTTCCGTCATTCCTGCGTAGGCAGGAATGGGGAGGGGTGCTGCTCCACCTCACCACCCATCCTTTCGGCGGGGCTTGGGTGGGGCCGCCGTGCGCACGCGGGTTCCTGCTTGCGCAGGAATGACGGAAGAGGGGCGGGGAAAGCGCCGCCCGCCGGCTAGGGTGCCAGCTCGCCTAGGGGGCCAGCTCGGCCACCTTGGCGCGGGCGCTGTCCTTGTCCTCGAACCACTCCGAGTTGACCTCGACGAAGCCCTGCCACTCGTCGGGCACGTCGTCCTCGGAGAAGATCGCGGTGACGGGGCAGGCCGGCTCGCAGGCTCCGCAGTCGATGCACTCGTCCGGGCTGATGTACAGCATGCGGTCCTCGTCGTCGGCGTGGATGCAGTCCACCGGGCAGACTTCGACGCAGGACTGGTCTTTGACGTCGATGCAGGGTTCGGTGATCACGTAGGTCATGGTGCTTGCCGTCCTCTCGTGAAGGCTGCTGCGGGCTGTTGGTCGGGCGCTCCTACCTACCGTTATAGGGCGATTGGGGCGCGTAGGCAACACCCCCCGGCGAGCGGTGCTGTCGCGAGCTGGTCAGCCGCGCCGCGCCGAGGCGCGCCGCGAGCGCTTCGGCGCTCCGCCTGCGCCGTTGGACGACGCCCCGGCAGAGCGCGATTTCGCTGCCTGCTTCGCTGCCTGCTTCGCTGTCTTGTGGGCCGAGCTGCGCCCGGCGCGCTTGCCGTTCGCCCCGTTCGGCGAGGGGGCCGGCGAGGGCAGCGCGTCGCGCAGGAAGCGCCCGGTGTGGCTCACTGAATTCTCCGCGACCGTCTCCGGCGTGCCCGCCGCCACCAGCTCGCCGCCGCGCTCGCCGCCCAGCGGTCCCAGGTCGATGATCCAGTCGGCGTTCTTGATCACGTCCAGGTGGTGCTCGATCACGACCACCGTGTTGCCCTGGTCGACCAGCGCCTGTAGCACGCCCAGCAGCGCCTCCACATCCTGGAACGAGAGCCCCGTCGTGGGCTCGTCGAGCAGGTAGAGCGTGCGCCCGGTGGAGCGCTTGGAGAGTTCCGTGCTCAGCTTGACCCGCTGCGCCTCGCCGCCGGAGAGCGTCGTCGCCGGCTGGCCCAGCTTGATGTAGCCCAGCCCCACCGCGCCGAGCGTCTCCAGCTTGCGGCGAATGGCGGGGTGCGCGTCGAAAATCTCCAGCGCCTCGTCCACCGTCTTGTCCAGCACGTCGGCGATCGTGAAGCCCTTGTAGTGGATTTCGAGCGCCTCGCGGTTGTAGCGCGCGCCGCCGCAGACCTCGCAGGGGACTGTCACATCGGGCAGGAACTGCATCTCGATCGTGTTGTAGCCGTCGCCGCGGCAGGCCTCGCAGCGCCCGCCCTTGACGTTGAACGAGAAGCGGCCCGGCTTGTAGCCGCGCATGCGCGCCTCGGGCACCGAGGCGAACAGATCGCGCACGGGCGTGAACAGCCCCGTGTAGGTGGCCGGGTTTGAGCGCGGCGTGCGGCCGATCGGCGATTGATCGATGTCGATCACCTTGTCGATCGCATCCAGTCCTTCGAGGCGGGCCATCTTGCCCGGGCGCTGCCGCGCGCCGTGCAGCCGCTGCGCCGCGCCCGCGTGCAGCAGATCGTTGACCAGCGTGCTCTTGCCCGAGCCGCTCACGCCCGTCACGCAGATGAACGTGCCCAGCGGGAACTCGATGTCGATCTGCTTCAGGTTGTGCTCGGCCGCGCCGACGATCCGCAGCGACTCGCCGCTGCCCGGCCGCCGCCCCTGCGGCATCGGAATCTCCCGCCGCCCACTGAGGTAAGCGCCGGTCATCGAGCGGCGGTGCTTCATGATCTGCGCCGGCGATCCCTCGGCCACGATCTTGCCGCCGTCCTCGCCCGCGCCGGGGCCCATGTCTACAATCCAGTCCGCGGCGCGCATCGTCGCCTCGTCGTGCTCCACGATCAGCACCGTGTTGCCCAGGTCGCGCAGACGCTTCAGCGTCCGAATCAGCCGCTCGTCGTCCAGCGGATGCAGCCCGATCGAGGGTTCGTCGCAGACATAAAGCACGCCCATCAGCGAGGAGCCGATCTGCGTCGCCAGGCGAATCCGTTGCGCCTCGCCGCCGCTCAGTGACGCCGCGGCGCGATCCAGCGTCAGATAGTCGAGCCCCACATCCACCAGAAAGGTCAGCCGCTCGCGGATTTCCTTGAGGATCTGCTCGGCGATGGTGCGCTCGCGCTTCGAGAGCGGCGAGCGACGCCCGCCCAGGCTCTCCGACCAGGCCGCCGCGTTCGCCACCGCCATCGCGGTCACCTCGACGATGCTCTTGCCATCCACCAGCACCGCCAGCGATTCCGGCTTGAGCCGCGCGCCCTGGCAGGCCTTGCAGGGCACCGCCGTCATGTAGCGCTCGATCTCGCTGCGCGACCAGTCCGAATCCGTCTCGCGGTGCCGCCGCTCGAGGTTGTTGACCAAGCCCTCGAACTGCGTCTCATAGGTCCGTCGCCGGCCGTGGTGATTCTCCCAGGTGAGCGTGATCGGCTCGTCCAGCCCGTAGAGCACGGCCTGGATCAGCCCGTCGGAAAGCTGCTCAAAGGGCGCGTCGGTCGCTTCGTCGAAGAGCGCGAAGACCGCTTCGAGGATGCGGGTCTGCCAACCGGAGTGGGAGGCCGAGCGGGCCCACGGCGCGATCGCGCCCTGGCTCAGCGATTTGCCATGATCGGGGATGACCAGCGCCGGATCCACCTCCATCGTCATCCCCAACCCGGTGCAGTCCGGGCAGGCCCCGTGCGGGCTGTTGAACGAGAAGCTGCGCGGCTCGATTTCGCCCAGCGCGAACATGTCGCGCGGGCAGGCCAACTGCTCGGAAAAGATTCGGTCGTCCTCCTCGTCGAGCGCGCGAATCCGCACGATCCCGTCGCCCAGCTGCAGCGCCTGCTCGATGCTGTCCGCCAGCCGCCCGGCCAGCGACTGCCGCTCGTCCTCCTCCGCGCCCGACGCCGGCAGCGCGATCCGGTCGACCACCACATCGATCGAGTGGCGCTTGTTCTTCTCCAGCGCGATCTCTTCATCGAGCGAGCGCACCTCGCCGTCGATCCGCGCCCGCACGAACCCGCGCGAGCGCGCCTCGTCGAGCACCTGCTGGTGCTCCCCCTTGCGATCGCGGATCACCGGCGCGAGCACCAGCAGCCGCGATTTGGGCGGCAGCGCCAGCACGTTGTCGACCATCTGCTGCACCGTCTGCTGGGCGATCGGATCGCCGCAGAGCGGGCAGTGCGGCCGCCCCGCGCGCGCGAACAGCAGCCGCAGGTAGTCGTAAATCTCCGTCACCGTGCCCACGGTCGAGCGCGGGTTGCGCGAGCCCGTCTTCTGATCAATCGAGATCGCCGGCGAAAGCCCCTCGATGTAGTCCACATCGGGCTTCTCCATCCGCCCCAGGAACTGCCGCGCGTAGGAGGAGAGCGACTCGACGTAACGCCGCTGCCCCTCCGCGTAGATCGTGTCGAACGCCAGCGACGACTTGCCCGATCCCGACAGCCCGGTGATCACCACCAGCTGGTCGCGCGGGATCGTGACATCAATGTCCTTGAGGTTGTGCTCCCGCGCGCCCTTCACCACGATCTTGTCGGTCGGCACAGTCATCTCCGCAACGGTCGGGTCCGCTTCACACAGCGCGGGGAGCATTCAGCTTATCAGCGCCTCCGCCCGCGCCGCTGCGCATTCCTATACTCGGTGGATGGCCGATCCATCCAACTCCGTCGAGAGCGCAAACCAGGCCGCCGCGCCGTCCGCCGAGCAGCGGCTGGTCGTGCTCGACGGGCACGCGATCATCTTCCGCGCCTACCACGCGATGCGCGAGCCGCTCACCGTCAAATCCACCGGCGAGGTGGTCAGCGCCGTCTACGGCTTCACCAACACGCTGCTCACCGTGCTCGACGACCTCAAGCCCAGCCACATCGCGCTGGCGCTGGACGTCGACGACGGCACGACCTTCCGCCGCGAACTCGACCCCAACTACAAGGCGCACCGCGACGCGATGCCGGAGGACCTGCCGCCGCAGATCGATCGCTGCCGACAGGTCGCGCAGGCTTTCGGCGTGCCGATCTTCGAGGCGGAGGGCTACGAGGCCGACGATGTGCTGGCGACGCTCGCCGACCAGGCCGTCGCGCAGGGCGTCGAGACCTGGATCGCCACGCTCGACAGCGACCTCGTCCAGCTCGTCCGCGACGGCGTCTCCGTCTACATGTTCCGCCCCTACCAGCGTGATGTGGTGCGCTACGACTCGGATCAGCGCGTCCGCGACCGCTACGGCGTCGATCCGATCCAGATCATTGACTACAAGGCGATCGTGGGCGACAAGTCCGACAACATCCCCGGCGTCAAAGGGCTGGGCGACAAGGGCGCGGTGAAGCTGCTCAACGAGTGGGGCAACCTGGAAGAGATTTACGAGCACCTGGACGAGGTCAAGCCGCCCGCGGCGCAGAAGAAGCTGCGCGAGCAGCGCGGCGAAGCGTTCATGTCCAAGAAGCTCGCCACGATTGTCCACGACGCGCCCGTCCAACTCGATCTCGAGCAGGCCGAAGTCGGCAACTACGACCGCGAAGATGTGATCGCCGTCTTCCGCGAGCTCGAGTTCCGCTCAATGCTCGAGCGCGTCACCGGCGCGGAGTGGGGCAGCGCGTCGCCTACGGCCGCCGCGCCGGAGCAGGAGGTCGAGTACGACCTCGTGCGCGACGAAGCCGCCCTGCGCGATTGGGTCGAGCGCGCCGCCGCCGCACCGCTGCTGGCGGTGGACCTGGAAACCTCCGCGCTCGATCCGATCGATTGCGAAATCGCCGGCTACGCCCTCGCCGACGCCGAAGGCCGCGCCGCCTACATCCCCGTCGGCCACCAGCCCTCGCTTGAGCACCCCGGCGACCAGCTCGACCCCGAGCTCGTGCGCGACGCGCTGCGCCCCGTGCTCGAAGACCCCGCCGTGTCCAAGGTGCTGCACAACGCCAAGTTCGACATCAAGGTGCTGGCCCGCCACGGCATCCGGCTGCGCGGCCTGACGCACGACACGATGCTCGCCGCCTACCTGCTCAGCGAGTCGCAGATCGGGCTCAAGGCGCTGGCTTCCTCGCGGCTGGGCGTGGAGATGACCCCGATCGAGGCGCTGATCGGCAAGGGCCGCAAGCAGAAATCGATGCTCGAAGTGCCCGCTGCCGAGGCCGGCCCCTACGCCGCGGCCGACGCCGACATGACGCTGCGCCTCGCCGCCATCCTGATTCCGGAACTCGAGCAGGACGAAGCGCTCGCCGCGCTCTACCGCGACCTCGAACTGCCCCTGATCGACGTGCTGGTCGAGATGGAGCTCGCCGGCGTCTCGCTCGACACCGCCCAACTCGAAGAGCTCGACACCCGCCTGGACCACGAAATCGAGAGCTTCACCGCCCAGATCTACGAAGACGCCGGGCACGAATTCGGCATCGCCTCGCCCAAGCAGCTCAGCGTCGTGCTCTTCGAGGAGTTGGGTCTGCCCAAGACGCGCAAGACCTCGCAGGGCTTCTCCACCGATGCCCAGCAGCTGGAGCGGCTCGCTGAGAGCCACCCGATCGTCAATCACATCCTCCAGTGGCGCGAGCTGACCAAGCTGCGCTCGACCTACGTCGAGTCGCTGCCCCCGCTGGTCAGCCGGACCACCCAGCGCATCCACACCGACTACAACCAGACCGTGGCCGCCACCGGGCGCCTCTCCTCGGAGCGCCCCAACCTGCAGAACATCCCCGTGCGCACCGAGCTCGGCGCGCAGGTTCGCGCCGCTTTCGTGCCCCGCGCGTGGGACGGCCTGGGCGGCGGCGGCGATGTCCGCTTCGTCAGCGCCGACTACTCGCAGATCGAGCTCCGCGTGCTCGCCCACCTCTCAGGCGACTCCAGCCTGATCGAGGCCTTCCAGCGCGGCGAAGACATCCACGCCGCCACCGCCGCCGGCGCATACGGCGTTGAAATCGCCGATGTCCAGCCTCAAATGCGCGACACCGCCAAGATGATGAACTTCGGCGTGATCTACGGCATCAGCGCGCACGGACTCGCGCAGCGCGCCGGCATGGAGCGGCGCGACGCCCAGGCCTTCATCGACGCCTACTTCGGACGCTTCGCCCGCGTCAAAGAGTGGGGCGAGGAGATCAAGGAAACCACCCGCAGCCGCGGCTACGCCGAAACACTGCTCGGCCGCCGCCGCTACCTCCCCGCGATCAACTCCTCCAACTTCCAGGCGCGCAGCGGCGCGGAGCGGATGGCGCTCAACATGCCCGTGCAGGGCACCGCCGCCGATGTGATGAAGCGCGCCATGCTGCGCCTCGCCGACGGCCTCGTCGAGCGCGAACTGCGCGCCCGCATGCTGCTCCAGGTCCACGACGAGCTGATCTTCGAGCTGCCCGCCGCCGAAACCGACGACCTGATCGCCCTGCTCGAAGATGTCATGCCCACCGCTATCGATATGGTGGTCCCGCTCTCGATCGACATCAAGGCCGGCGCAAACTGGCGCGACCTCGAGCGCTTGACCACGCCAAGCAACTGACCACTCGAAAGGCGCAATCTCTATGGGCGGCATCTTCCGGACCATCGGCAACACCTGGCAGATCATCAAACTCTCCTGGCGCGTCCTGCAGCTGGACCGCGAACTGATCGTCTTCCCGATCCTCGGCGCGATCGGCGCGGCGGCCGTCGCCGGCACTCTGGCCATCATCTTCGGCGCGACCAACCGCTTCGCCAGCGGCGCAGAGGTGCAGTTCGGCGGCGTCGACATCGCGCTCACCCTGATCGCCTATTTCACCGCCCTCTACGCGGTGATCTTCTGCAACTCGGCGCTCGTCGCCGCGGCGCGCGAGCGACTCGAAGGCGGCGATCCCAATGTCGCCAGCGGCTTCCGCGCCGTGCGCGGCATGTGGCTCGCCATCCTCGGCTGGACGCTGATCACCGGCACCGTCGGATTAATCCTCCAGGCGCTCCAGGCCGCCGCCCAGAACCAGGAAAGCCCCGTCGCCCGCATCGTCGGCCAAATCCTGATTGCGATCATCGGCGCGATCTGGGCCTACATCACCTTCTTCGTCATCCCCGTGCTGGTCGTCGAGCGGATCGGCCCGATTGAGGCGATCCGCCGCTCCTCGCGCCTGCTCAAGTCCAGCTGGGGCGAGCAGATCACCGCCAACTTCTCCTTCGGCCTGCTCTACCTCGTCGCCGCCTTGGTCGCCGCGCTCCCCGCCATCGTGCTCGCGCTGGTCGCACCCGCCGCGATTGCCGTGATCGTCGGCGTCGTCCTGGTCGGCCTCGCCATCGCCGCCGTCTCCGCGATGGAAGGCATCTTCAAAGCCGCGCTCTACGAGTGGGTCTCCGTCGGCAAGGGCAGCGAGTGGTTCGATACCGCCCTGCTGCGCGAGGCCTGGAGCCCCCGCGCGTAGCGGGCCATAGCAGATACAGCGCCCGGCAATGCCCGAACTGCCCGAAGTCGAAACCGTCCGACGCCAGCTCGAGCCGCTGATCCGCGGCCGCCAAATCGCCGACTTCGAGCTCGCGCCCGGCGCGGAACGCCTGCTGCGCGGCGCTGCGCAGGATGCCGTCCGCGCCCAGCTGTGCGGGCGCAGCTTCGCCAACGTCGACCGCCGCGGCAAGTATCTCGGCCTGTTCCTCGACGACGACCGCTGCTGCGTCGTCCACCTGCGTATGACCGGCTCGCTCCACTTCCGCGCGCCCGACGCGCCCGAGGAACCGTTTACCCGCGCCGTCTTCCAGCTCGCCGACGGCTATCAACTGCGCTTCGTCGATATCCGCAAATTCGGCACGATCGATGTCGTCGACGAAATGTCCGACGCCCTGCCCGAGCTCGGCCCCGAGCCTCTCGGCAACGAGTTCAGCGTCGACGCGCTGCGCGACGCGCTCAACGGGCGCACGATCGCGCTCAAGGCCGCATTGCTCGACCAGCGCAACATCGCCGGCATCGGCAACATTTACGCCGATGAAGCGCTCTTCATCGCCCGCCTGCATCCCGAAGTCCCCGCCGGCGCGCTGCGCCCCAACGAGCGCGCCGCCCTCCACGCCGCAATCCGCGAGGTGCTCGAAGAAGGCGTCGCCCACGGCGGCGCATCGTTCCGCGATTACACCGATACCGCCGGCGAAGAGGGCCAGCAGCAGTACTACGTGCGCGTCTTCCGCCGCACCGACCAACCCTGCGACGAGTGCAACACCCCCATCCGCCGCACCATCGTCGGAGGCCGCGCCACCCACTGGTGCCCCAAGTGCCAACACCCGCGGCAGAAGACGCGCAAAGTCCGCGCCCGCCGCTCAGCCAGGTAAAGCAACGCCCGCCGTCGCGAAGTGGTGGAGAGCCATCATCCTGAAGTCGTGGGACACGAACGGATTCAGGTATAAGGCACTTCGCGTTCCGCGTGGATACACGATGCCGACTTGGTGAAAGAACCAGATCGCATCGCAGCGATCGTACTGAGCCTTGTTGTCGGGTGTCGACCAGACACCCTTCGTACCGTCTGGCGAAAACACGCTCTGCGGGTCCGGATCTACTGGTGGGCCGCCGTCTACGGCGGTTCTGAACAGAATGCGAGGCTTGAAGCCGTGTAGAATCTCCAGCTCTTCTTTGCCGCGATCCAGCATTTGATCGTTGACGTTGACAGCCAGAACGAACGGCATTGAGCTCTGCTCCGCCTTTTTCGCCCTGATTTTCTTTTCGATCCTCTCTCTCGCGACCTGAGGGACCTTGTAGGATCCGCCCGTCCCGACTGCGAAAACAGCGAGGCATTCGCGCTCGGTACGCCTGTCAGGCGCGTTCACCAACAGTTTCGCCTGCGTGCTCCACCCGTCCAGCTCGAGCGGCTTAACCGGGATAAGCCAGTTGCCTGTCATCTGTGCGAAATTGTATGCCTCCTCCCAGCTGTACTGAGACAATACGTCCCGGGCCCAACTCTGGACCTCTCGCTTCTTCGGGGCTGACGTCAATTGCCCTTTACTCTTGCTGAGACAGATCATGAAGTCCGCGGACTGAAGTTGCCTGATCCACTCGTTGACAAGCTCCACGTTCGGGTCCTCGGCGCGTTCGATCGGCTCGAGCGATAGAGCCTCGACTGCTACCGCGGAGCCGTCCGCGTAGTGCAGCACGAAGTCAGCGCACTTGCCTGAGTCGGCGATTGTGCCCTCAACCTCGATCTTGTCGCAGAGCATCCGCAGATGCTCGTGTAGGAACAGCTCGAAGAACGCAGACTCGTGGGCCTGCGAGTCTTTGCCTTGGAATCGCCTGAGGAAGTGGTGTAGGTGCTCTTCCGGGTAGTGCGGCAGCCACGCCTCTGTCAGACGCCGATACTCGACGACTTCGGGGCGACCGGAGTGGCTGAAGTACCTGTACGTACTCTCGCCGATCTCAATCCGGCGCTCGTGCATCTCGGGCTCTTCGGGAAACGCTCGCTCGCGCATCGCCTTATCCCTTCGCCATCCGACCGCGTTTCGCGTTCTCTCGGCGCAGTCCACTCAAGGTTAGCGTGTTCGACTTGATTCGGTTGCACGGACCGCACAGCAGCAGGCGGTTTGAGATGTGGTTTACACCACCGTCGGAGCGTGGCGTGTTGTGGTCCAGCTCGAGGTAGAGCGGATCGTCGAATTCTCGCTCGCAGCCGACACACACTAGCCCGTTCTCCTCGATCAGGAGTGCGATCATCTCCGCTCGGGTCATTTTCGGTCCCGGCGGCTCCTTGCTCCGCTTCTTCTTCGTCTTCAGTATCGGCGCGGCGGTGCCGCCTTCGTCGGAACGCACCGGCGGCGCAGTGCTGTACTTGATCTCGCCGAAGGTCAGCAGCCGCCCGCCCGCATCGCCGTCGGGAGCGGCCAGACCCTCATCCTGGAGCCTGTCAAGGACGATCTGGTGCGCCTCGTCCCAATAGTCGATTCCGATCCACTGGCGATTCAGCCGCTCAGCGGCGACCGGCGTCGTGGCGCAGCCGCAGAACGGATCGAGCACCAGATCGCCCTCGTTCGAGGAGGCGCTGATGATTCGCTCATAGAGCGCGAGCGGTTTCTGGGTCGGATAGCCGGTGCGCTCCGGATTCCAGCCCGTCACTGTCTGGATATCCGTCCACCAGTCGGTCACGGGAGTGCCGCGCTCCAGATCGATGTCCGCGCCGCCCGAATAGGTACTATGCTTGCCCACCTGCTGCGTGTTCTCCTTGTATGGCTTGCGCTCGGTGTGAAACGTGTAGTTGCCCGATTTCGTATAGCGCAGCAGCGTGTCGTGCTTGCGCGGAAAATCTTTTCGGGGAATGCCGCCCCCGGAGTAGCACCAGACGATTTCGTTGCGGAAGTTCTTCCGCCCGAAGATCGCGTCCAGCAGCGCTTTGACCCAGGCGTGCGCGGTGTGGTCGATGTGCAGGTACAGCGTGCCATCCTGGCGCAGGACGCGGTGCATTTCCATCAGCCGCACGCCCAGCCAGGCCAGATACGCCGCCATATCTTTGCCGGATGCCGCGCGCGCCGCCTCGATCACTCGCCAGACCGCCGGCCAGTCGTCCTGGATCGCGTCCACCCACTCCGAATGCACATCGACTTCCCAGCGCCAGCGGTCCTCAAACTTTGCGCCCGCGGCCAGCGCGGTCGGCGCGGCTGCGAAGTCCTTGTTCTTGTTGAACGGCGGATCCGTCGCGATCAAATGCACCGTCTCCGAGTTCATCCCGCGCAGGAAGGGCAGGTTGTCCCCGTGATAGAGCGTGCGGTTGGCGAAGTTCGGCGTGCCCACGGCGCGTCTCCCGTCCAATCGGCCGATGCGCGGCCAAGCGCAGAATACACGTTCGCGGCGGAGCCGCCGGCCTCGCCCCCCAGCTGCTAGCCTCTGCCTTGGGAGGCGGCGTGATGGCTGCTCGGCGACCGACTGAGGCCCACCCGCGCACGCCGTTTTCGCCCGGCCGCGCCGACCGCGAGCGCCGCCTGGCCATCGCCAGCTGCGAGGAATGCGGCGGCGAGTTCGACCTGGCCGCCGCCGACCCCCGCGCCCGCGTCTGCGCGCCCTGCTTCGACCGCTCGCTGCACGCCGTCGAAGTCGCCTTCCTCGAAAACTACTCCCGCTTCGGCGCGAAGGCGCACCGCACCGTCGCCGAGGCGCTGTTCCGCTCGCAGGCGCTCGCAGACCCCGACGACCGCAAGGTGATCGGCATGCGGATCGTCGAGGAGTACCTCAGCGCCGCGCAGGAGTTGATGGCGCTCTACCTCGCCATGCGCCGCCGCCACGAACAGCCGCTGCTGACCAGCTTTATGAACTTCGAGCTCGCCGCGCCCTCCGTGGCCGCCTTCCGCGCGCTCACGCTGGGGCGCAGCTCGAGCGAGCTGCTGCGCGACCTGCAACTGCCCACGCCGGCCGATGTCGAAGCCGCGCGCGGCGAAATCCCCAAGCGGGACTACCGCGCGTTCGCCGCCGCCGTGACCGCCGTCGCGCACGGCATCGAGCGCGTGCAACGGGTCGACCAGGGCGTGCTGCTCGAGCTGGCCGACGGCCTGCGCTCCTCATCGACGCTCACGCACAAGCTCGACTGGCTGCCCGAGCGCGCGATGAACCCCGATCAGGTCGCGCTGGTCGTGCTCGAACAGCGCCGCCGCGTCGTGCTCACCCACGCCCTCGCCATCCACGAGCCGCAACTCGAAGTCTTCATTGACGCGATCGACAAGATCACCGCCGCTGCGCGTGACCTGATCTGGCTCTACCTTCACATGCGCGACACGATGGTTCTGGAGGAACGCGCATGAGCGCCTCGCCGTTTTCGCTGGATGGTCACGTGGTCCTCGTCTCCGGCGCCGGCCGCGGCATCGGCCGCGCGGCGGCGCAGCTGATCGCGCAGATGGGCGCGACGGTCGCGCTCAGCGCGCGCACGGCGACGCAGGTCGAGGAAGTCGCCGAAGCGATCCGCGACGAGGGCGGAGCCGCCCACGCCTTCCGCGCCGATATCGCCGAAATCGAAGACCACCCCAGCCTGCTCGACGATGTCGAGCAAACCTGCGGCCCGCTGACCGGGCTGGTCAATGTTGCCGGAATCAGCCCAATCCTGCAGCGCGGCGAGCGCGTCACCGCCGACGAGTACGACCAGATCATGAACATCAACCAGCGCGGCACGTTCTTTCTCACGCGCAATGTCGCGGCGCGCTGGATTGAGTCCGGGCGCGGCGGATCGGTTGTGACGATCTCCTCGGTGGGCGCGGAGTACGGCCTGCCGCGCCAGGCGCCCTACGCGATGACTCGCGCCGCCGTCGAAGCCATGACCCGCACCTTCGCCGCCGAATGGGCGCATGCCCTGCCCGCGCCAATCCGCGTCAACTGCGTCGCGCCCGCCTTCATCGATACGCCGCTGACCGAGCCGATGCCCGGCTGGTACCGCGAGCGCGTCACCGAGCACACCGCAATGCGCCGCCTGGGCGCGGACGACGAGGTCGCGGGCGCAGTAGCCTTCCTGCTCTCCGACGCCGCCAGCTACATCACCGGCGCGGTGCTGCCCGTCACGGGCGGCTACGGGCTATGGTCGCTGGATCCGCCGCCGTCCTGAGCACCCACAAGCCCCCCGCCAAACAGATCCGTCAGACCCGCGCAAACAGATCCGTCAGACCCGCGCAAACAGATCCGTCATACCCGCGCTCGCCGCGGGTATCTCGCCGCGGCGAGCACCAAGCACCGTCCTTATCTCCCACACCTCCTCGCTCGTCACCCTGCGCAGGCGGCATCGGGTGCCGTTGGATGTCTGGGTGAGGCGTTGTGTTGCGCCGGGATCTGGGAAAGGGACGGAGGCGGCGCGGGGCGCTGTGCTGTACTCGGCGAGATACCCGCGGCAAGCGCGGGTATGACGGATCTATTTCGCGCGCCCTCGCCGCAGCGCCAGTAGCACAAGCAGCGATAGCGCCGACACGCCTAACGCCGTGAGCGCTGCCAGCGCAATTTTCTGCCTGTTCGGGCCACTGTTCAGCAGACCGCCGCTGCCTGTTATCGGCATTGCCGGCTCGCGCAGCCAGGCCGGCACATCGGCTGCGCCGTTGTAGATCATCCAGCAGGAAACGGCGCCCGCCTCGCTCAGCGCGCAGGCGTAGTCGTATCCTGCGCTCACGGCGATCTGCTTCCCCGCGGGCGGCTGCGCCTGGCCGTCGAATGTGTAGCCCCAGCACTCGACCTGGCCGCTCTCGCGCAGCCCGCACGTGTGATACGCGCCTGCGCTCACCGTGCTGAAGACGCCGCTCGGCGCATCCATCTGACCGTAGATGTTGCGGCCCCAGCACGCTACTTCCCCGCTTTCCCGCACTCCGCAGCTGTGCAATTCGCCGGCGCTGACCACACTGAACGCCCCCTCCGGCGAGTCCCCCTGGCTGAAGAGGTTGTAGCCCCAGCACTCCACGGCGCCGTTCTCCCGCAGCCCGCAACTGTGATTGCTTCCCGCGCTGACCATGCTGAAGGTTCCGCCCGAAGGTGGGTTGCCCTGCTCTCCCCAACACTCCACCGCACCGTTCTCCCGCAGTGCGCAGCTATGCCACGTGCCCGCGCTCACTGCGCTGAACAGCCCGTCGGGGGCATCTAAATGACCGTAGTTGTAGGTGTCGTCGCCCCAGCACTCGACTACGCCGCTCTCCCGCAACCCGCAGCTGTTATTGAACCAACCCGCGCTGACGGCATCAAACGCTCCCTCTGGCGCCTCTGTTTCGCCGCCGCCGCCCTCGCCCCAACACTCCACCGCGCCACCCTCTCGCAGCCCGCAGCTATGGAACCTGCCCGCGCTGACCGCGCGGAACGACCCACCAGGCGGGTCTATTTTGCCATACCCGCTCCATCCCCAGCACTCGATCGTCCCGCTCGCCCGCACTCCGCAAGCGCCGTACAGCTGCCCCGTACTCACTGCAATGAACACACCGTCCGGCGCATCCGTCTGGCCTCCTGTATCGTCGCCCCAGCATTCAGCCGTACCGTTCGGACGCAGCCCGCAGTTGTGATATCCACCTGCACTCGCCGCACTGAACTCGCCGCCGGGCGCGTCTGTCAGGTAACCCCAGCACTCAACTGGCCCGCTGCTTCGCAGTCCGCAGCTGTGACTTCCGCCCGTATGCACCGCGCTGAACTCGCCGCTCAGTGCGTCTGTCTGTCCAAATTCGTTACTGCCCCAGCACTCGACAACGCCGCTCGGTCGCAGCCCGCAGCTGTGCCGCCAGCCCGCACTCACCACGGCGAATGCGCCGCCCGGCGCGTCGGTCTGTCCGTTGTCGTTGTCTCCCCAGCACTCAACTGTCCCACTCACTCGCAGTCCGCAATTGTGTTGCCAGCCCGCGCTTACCGCGCTGAATTCGCCGCTCGGCGCCGTCGTCAGACCCGACCAATTATTCCCCCAGCATTCGACGGTCCGGTTTACCCGCAGTCCGCAACTGTGACCCACACCCGTGCTCACCGCGCTGAACGCGCCGGACGGCGCCGCCGTTTTGCCAGCGGCGGGATTCCCCCAACATTCGACGCGGCCCGAGTCCAACACCGCACACGCATGATCCGCGCCCACCGAGATCGCCACCGCCCGCTCGCCGCGCTGCGCCTCCGCGCCGCCCATCAGCGCAAGAGCCAGCGCGGCCAATGCGCCGATTGCCCATCCGCTCGCGATCAGCTGTCGCACGCCACACCCTCCGGCCCGCGTTTACGCAGAGAGTAAGCTACGTCCGCGCACACTAAGGAGCGCTCCCATGCCCGAGCCCTTCACCGCCGCCGCCGTGCAATGGGCGCCCGGCCTCACCTTGGAGGCCGGGGTTGAGCGGGCTGAGGCCGCCATCGCCGAAGCAGCAGCAGCCGGCGCGTCCCTGATCGTCTTCCCCGAAACCTGGATCCCCAGCTATCCCTACTTTCACTCGCGGTCGGCCGACCGCGCCTCTTTCGCCGCGCTCTATCAGCAGCTCTTCGAGCACAGCGTGATCATCGGCGGCCCCGAGTGGAGCCGCATCGCGGATGCGGCCCGCGAGGCGCAGGCGTCCGTCGTGATCGGCATCAACGAGCGCGAGCCGCGTGGCGGCACGCTCTACAACACGCTCGCCTACATCGGGCCCGACGGCGAGCTGCTCGGCGCGCACCGCAAACTGGTGCCCACCCTCTCCGAGCGGCTGATCTGGGGCTACGGCGACGGCTCCGACCTCGATGTCTACGAGACGCCGCAGGGCCGGCTCGGCGGCCTGATCTGCTACGAGCACCACATGGCGCCCGCCCGCTACGCGCTGGCCGGGCTGGGTGTCCAAATCCACGCCTCGGTCTGGCCCGGTTGGGAGACGCTGCACCCGGTCGTCGACGCCGCCACCCGTCAGCTGGCCTACGAGAACGCCTGCTTCGTGATCGTCGCCCGCGAGGTGATGTCGGCCGACCGCCTGCCGCCCGGCACGCCGCTTGCCGAGGAGCCGTTCTGGGAGGCCGACGGCGGCAGCGCGATCATCGCGCCCGGCGGCAAGTACCTGGCCGGCCCCGCCACGGGCGAAGAGACGATCCTCTACGCCGAAATCGACCCGCGCGCGACGATCGAGTCCAAGCGCTGGGTCGACAGCGTCGGCCACTACAGCCGCCCCGATGTCTTTCAGCTGCGCTGGAATCGCGCGCCCCGCCGACCGCTGCTGATCAGCGACGACGCGCCGGAGCAGCCCGATGCCGAATAGCGCGATCGCTCCCCGCGCCGACGCGATCACCGCCGTGCCCGGCATCAAGCTGGGACACTGGACCAACCGCCGCTGGGCGACCGGCTGCACCGTAATCCTCTGCGAAGAGGGCGCCGTGCCCGGCTATTTCGGTCCCGGCGGCGCGCCCGGCACGCTCGACACCGACCTGATCCGCGCCGAAAACGCCGTGCCCAGGCTGCACGGCGTCCTGCTCACCGGCGGCAGCCTCTTCGGGCTGGAAGCCGCGGCCGGCGTCAAGCGCTTTCTGGTCGAGCAGGGCGTCGGCGATCGTCTCGCGCCCGGCCTACCGCCGATCCCGATCGTTAGCGGCGCGGTCGTCTTCGACCTGCCGATCGGCCGGCCCCGCCATCCCGATCGCGACGCCGGCTACCGCGCCGCCCAGGCCGCCCGCGCGGGCGGCGTCGAGCAGGGCTCCGTCGGCGTCGGGACCGGCTGCACCGTGGCCAAGGCTGGCGCGCGCAACCTGGCTGTTAAGGGCGGCGTCGGCAGCGCCGCCGCCCGCCACGAATCCGGCCTGATCGTCGGCGCGGTCGTCGCGACCAACTCCGTCGGCGACATCATCGATCCCACGACCGGCCGGCTCGTCGCGGGCGTCCGCGCCGGCCCCAACGGCGAGATGACGCGCGGGGCCGAGCTGATGCGCGCCAAACCCTACGCCGACTACATCGCCGAAGCAGCCCAGTCAGATCGTGCCGCCGACGCGATCCAGGCCGGCGCGAACACCACGCTCGCCGTCGTCGCGACCAACGCCCGCCTCCACAAGGGTCAGGCCAAGCGCCTCGCGATCATGGCCAGCGCCGGTCTCGCGCGCGCGATCGACCCCGTCTTCACGCCCGGCGACGGCGATTCGATCTTCGCCCTCGCCACCGGCGAGATCGACATCTCGCCCGCCCCCGCGCTGCTCACCCTGCTCGGCATCCTCGCCGCCGACGCCGTCGCCAGCGCCACCCTCCGCAGCGTCCAACACGCCGCCCCGCTGGCGGGCGTGCCGGCGGCAGGCGAGGCGACCGCCCGGTGAGATGCTCACAGCTACTCTTACATTTGTAATAGTGTGGTAGAGTGTTCCCATGCTTCCCCCGCTCGAACACTTGGCCACGCTCCCGGCGGAGGAGATCACTGAACTCCTGCTCGCCGAGCCGGAGGGGCAGTGGTACGACCGCAAGAGCGCACGCATTCAGCCGCGCCAGCTGGCCGAGTCGCTCGTCGCCATGGCCAACGCCGACGGCGGACTGCTCGTGATCGGCCTGCACGGCGGGCGTTGCGAGGGCGTCGACGGCGTTGAGGCCGCACAGAACAGCTGGCGGCAGTCCGGCCACGATTTCACGCGCCCACCCGTCCAGTTCACAGTCGCGTTGCTGGACTGCGTGAACAACGCTGGCCGCCCGGATCACCTCTTCGCCCTCTCGGTATCTCCAAGCGAGCACGTGCATGCGACTGCGAAAGACGAGGCATTCCTCAGGGTCGGCGACGAAAACCGGCGGTTGTCATTCGAGCAGCGGATCGAGCTGCGCTACGACCGCGGCGACACCACGTTCGAGATCACGCCAGCGCCGGGGCCGCGACGCAGCTCGCTGGACGGAGCCAAGCTCGCGGCCTACGCCGAACATCTCGGCCACCCCGACCCACAACGGCTGCTCCAGGCGCGCGATCTCGTGAGCGTTGATGGCGCCACGAGCTGCGCTGCCGCGCTGCTCTTCGGCGCCGAACCGGAGCCGCAGCGGAGCTTTCCCGCTGCTTGGGTGCGGGTCCTGCGCTACCGGGGCAACGAGCGACTCACGGGCGAAGACCAGAATCTGCTCCGCGACGAACGCTGCGAAGGAACGCTGCCTGAACAGATCGACGGAGCGGCCGCCGTGCTGCGCGAGATCATGCCGCGCCGCAAAGCGTTGGGCGCCGACGGGCGGTTCGGCTGGTTCGACCTGATTCCGGAACGGGCCTGGCTGGAAGCGTTGGTCAACGCCGTGATTCACCGCGCCTACAGCAATTTCGGCGATCACATCCGCATCTCGGTGTTCGACGATCGGCTCGAAGTCTTCAGCCCCGGCCGCTTTCCCGGCGTCAATCGGCCCGACGATCTTTCCAATGTGCCCAGGTTCGCCCGCAACCCGCGGATCGCGCGCGTGATGCGGGAGCTCGAGTACGGTGAAGAGATGGGCGAAGGGTTGCGGCGGATGGTGGCGACCATGGAATCCATGCGCCTGCGCCGGCCGCTGCTGCGGGAGACGCCGGGCGGCGTGGAGTTGACGCTGTTTAACACGCCCTCGGAACTCTCGCCGCTGCGCGAACTGCCGCAGTTCACGCAAGAGATCTTCGACAGGATTGAACACGCCAGCCGTATGCGCACGGGCGAGCTGGTAGAGCTGAGCGGCGCTTCGCGCCCGACCGTGCTGCGGCATCTGAACGCGCTTCGAGACCGGGACCTGATCCGCCGGGTGGGGCTGAGCCCCACAGATCCGCAGGCCTATTGGGTCGTGGACAGCGATCAGTGAGGTCCGTGCTGTGATGCTCTCAACCTACTCTCAACACTCTCTTTCGAGTAGTTTGAGTGGGTGTGAGAGCGCCGTTGGCAACGGATTGCAGAGGAACAGCAGGTGAAGCGTGCGCGCATGGCTGCGCTCTCAACCTACTCTCAATACTCTCTTTCGAGTAGTTCGAGTAGGCGTGAGAGCGCCGTTGGCGGTGAATTGCAGGGAAGCAGCCGGTGAAGCGTGCGCTCTCAACCTACTCTCACACACTCTCTTTCGAGTAGTTCGAGTAGGTGAGAGCGCCCGCTACCCTATCCCCATGACCGAACGCCCCCTGATCCTCGTCTGCAACGACGACGGCATCGACGCCGACGGCCTCTGGCTGCTCGCCGACGCGATGCGCCGCCACGGCGACATCATGGTCGCCGCGCCCGCTTTCAACCAGTCCGGCGCCAGCGCCGCCCTGACCCTCCACCGCGACATCGAATCCGAGCGCGCCCACTCGCGCATCGACGGCGTCGACGCCTGGCAGATCAACGGCGCGCCGGTCGACGCCGTCAGCATCGGCCTCCGCCGCCACGCCTCCCGCCGCGTCCGCATGATCGTCTCCGGCGTCAATCCCGGCTCCAACGTCGGGCGCGACATGCTCCACTCCGGCACCGTGATGGCCGCCATGCAAGGCTATGTCCGCGGCCTGCCCGCCGTCGCCGTCTCCTCCGGCAGCGTCGACGGCGAACACCTCGACGCGGCCGCCCAGCTCGGCGCCGCCGTCGCCGGCTGGCTGCTCGCCCGCGGCGCCGCCGAGCTGCTCAACGTCAACGCCCCCAACTGCCCGTTCGCCGAGATCGCCGGCCTCGAGATCACCCACGCCGCCGACGAATCCTTCTCCCGCCTGGTCGACTTTCGCAACCCCGACGGCTCAATCCGCCGCCAGCTCATCCCCCGCGACGGCGTCGAGCTGCCGCCCGGCAGCGACATCGCCGCCCTTGTGCGCGGCGCGGCCTCGATCACCCCGCTGCACAGCGATCTCACCGCCCACGCCGCGCTCCCCCAACTGCGCGAGGCGATCGACGGCTTCGATCCGCTCGCTGCCCCGCTGTGAGCCGCGCCGCGCGGTGATACCCTCGCCGCAGCCGCCGCGCGGCGGCCGCCGCCGGAGACGCTGCGATGGCCGGACACTCCAAATGGGCCCAGATCAAGCGCAAGAAGGGCGTCACCGACGCCAAGCGCGGCCAACTCTTCACCAAGCTCGGCCGCGAGCTGGCCGTCGCCGCCCGCCAGGGCGGGGGCAACCCCGATGAAAACCCCGCCCTCCGACTGGCGATCGAGCGCGCCCGCCAGAACAACATGCCCAAGGACAACATCCAGCGCGCGATCGACCGAGCCACCAACGCGGCCGACGCCGCCCAACTCGAGGAAATCCGCTACGAGGCCTACGGCCCCGGCGGCGCGGCGCTGCTGATCGACTCCCTGACCGACAACCGCAACCGCACCGTCTCCGAGGTCCGCTCCGCCCTCACCCGCGCCGGCGCGAACATGGCCGAGTCCGGCGACGTCGCCTGGATCTTCGAGCAGAAAGGCGTGATCGGCGTCGATCTCGACGCCGGCGTCGACGCCGACGAAGTCGCGCTCGCCGCAATCGACGGCGGCGCGGAGGATGTCGCCGTCGAAGCCGAGCTCGTCGAGGTGATCACCGCCCCCGCCGACCTCGAGCAGGCCCGCAGCTCCGTCGAGCAGGCCGGCGTCGCCGTCGCCACAGCCGAAGTGATCATGCGCCCCACCAACACCGTCGAGGTCGACGAATCCCAGGCGCGCTCGCTGCTGCGCCTGATCGAGGCGCTTGAAGAGCTCGACGACGTGCAGCGCGTCTTCACCAACGCCGACCTGCCCGACGCCGTCCTGGCCGAGGCCTGAGCGATGCCCGCCGCCTCCCCGCGCGCGGCCGGCGGCGTGCTCGGCGTCGATCCCGGCCTGCGCGCGACCGGCTGGGGCGTGCTGGCGATCGCGCCCGACGGCTCCGCCCAACTCGCCTGGGGCGTCGTCCGCCCCAGCGCCGAGTCGCTCGCCGAGCGGCTCGTCCAGATCGACGCCGGCATCTCCGAAGTGATCGCACGCCACCGCCCCGCCGCCGCCGCCGTCGAGCGCCCCTTCGTGCGACATAACGTGCGCACCGCCGTCGCTCTCGGACAGGCCCAGGCCGCGGCGATGATCGCCGCCAGCCGCGCCGGGCTGGAGGTCGCCGAATACCCGCCCCGCGCCGTCCGCGAAGCCGTCGCCGGCGACGGCGCAGCCGACAAGCGCGCCGTCGCCGACGCCCTCGTCGCCCGCCTCCAACTGGGCGAACTCAACGCCTCCGCCGACGCCGCCGACGCCCTCGCCGTAGCCTATTGCCACGCGCTGATGTCCGAAGCGCTCAGCCTGGCCGCCAGATGAGGACCGCGCGATGATCTCCCGCGTGCGCGGCAAAGCCGTCGCCTGGCACGACGACTCGCAAAGCGTCGAGGTCGAGGTGCTTAGCGGCCTCGTCTACGAGGTGCGCCTGCCCACCGCCTGCTGGCGCGCCCTCGAAGCAGAGCGCCCCGAAAATGTCTCGCTCTACACCCACTACCACGTCCCCGACCGCGCCCCGATCCCCGTCCTGATCGGCTTCCTCCGCCCCGCCGAGCGCGACTTCTTCCGCAAGCTGATCACCGTCCCCAACATGGGCGTGACCAAATCCCAGCGCGCCCTCGCCGCCTCCGTCTCCACCATCGCCCACTGGATCGAGGCCGAAGATCGCCGCTCGCTCAGCCAACTGCCCGGCATCGGCGCGCGCCAGGCCGAAAAGATCATCGCCGAACTGCGCGGCAAGGTCGTTGAAGAAATGCACCTGCGCGACGAGGGCTACGACGGCGCGCCGCCCGTCGCCCCCCGCGAAATGGAGCGCATCGCCGCCGACGCCGTCGCCGCCCTCACCGGCCTCGGCTACTCCCGCCGCGAGTCCGAGCAGTGGGTCGCCGCCGCCGACCTCAGCGGCGAGGAAGAGCCGATCACCACCGAAACCCTGCTCCGCGCCGTCCTCCGCAACCTCGCCGGCGATACATAACCCACGCAGCGCCCCAGGCCGGAGCCCACAGCGGCGGAACAGCGGCGAGGCGATATCGTAGCAAGGCCGCAAGGATCCCCAACAATGCCCCCAACCCACGACCAGGAAGAGTTGCTCAACGGCAAGCTCGCCGAGCTGCTCGCGGCGCAGGGGCTTGACGCCCGCCCCGAACGCCGCGAAAGCGGCAAGCGGATGGACATCGTCGTTGACGTCGGCGGCGCCCGCGTCGTGCTCGAAGCCGAAGCCGGCTTTAGCGCGGCGAAGCGGCGCGAAGCGGTGAAGGACGCCGACGCGCGGCTCAAGCAGGGATTGACCACCGTCGTCTTCGCAGTCTGCTACCCCAACGGCGCAACGACGGAGACGCTCGCACAGGCGAAGCCGATCTGGGCGGCGCGCACGCGCGCCGAGCTCAGCGGCGGCGCGGACGCCCGCTGGTCCGAGCCGGGCGGCATTCCCGAGCTCGCCGAAGCCGTCCGCCAGGCGGGCGGAGCGGTGGGCGACGCCGACGGCGCAGCCCAAATCCTCTCCGAGGCGCTGGACGCCGCCGTGCAGCGCCTCTCGACGCCGACGCGGGCGATCATCGCCCAGGCGCTCGACCTGCCGGCCGAGCGAACCAAGGATCGCCGCCTGCTCGAACTGCACCAACGCGAAACCGACGGCTACTTCATCGCCACCAAACGCGGCATGCTGGTCGTCGCCACGGCGATGCTCTTCCACCACCGTTTGCAGGAACACCTGCCGCGCGAAGCTCCGCCGGACTTCGGCGGCGCCTGGCCGCCGCTGAATCCGACCCGGTGCGCGGCCCGACCTGAAACAACGATCGGCGCGCTGCTCGAGGCCTGGCGGGCGATCATCGAGGTCGATTACCGCCCCGTGTTCGAGGTCGCCTGCGTGGTGCTCGAAACGCTGCCGGTTTCGCCCGATACGGCGCAAGCGCTATTCGTGTTGGCCGGCGACGTGGCGAAGATCGCCGGTCTGATCCACGGGCTGCGCCACGACCTGCTGGGGCGCATCTTCCACCGCGTGCTCGATACCGCGCGTTACGACGGTTCGTTTTACACCTCCACCGCGGCCGCCGTGCTGCTCGCGGCGCTGGCGATCCGCGAGGAGGACTGCGACTGGTCCGATCCGAGCGCGGTGGAGCGGCTGCGCATCTGCGATCCGGCCTGCGGCACGGGCACGCTGCTGATGGCGGCGGCGGAGCGCATCCGCGACCTGCGCCAGCGGGCCGGCGCGGTCGACGAAGAAGACGAGCGGCGGCTGTCCCTCGCATTGGTCGAAAACGTGTTATGGGGCTACGACACGAACCTCACCGCCACGCATATGGCGGCGTCGACATTGGGGATGCTCTCGCCCAGCACGCAGTTCAACAAGATCAACATTCACCGCACGCTGCTGGGCGTGCACGACGGCGTCGCCTACGTCGGATCGCCGGAGCTGTTACAGGGACAGCTGCGGCTGCGGCCCTGGCCGTCGGTCAGCCAACAGATCGACGAGAGTCCAAACGGTAACGACGTAAACGGCGCGAAAGCGCCGCCGCCGATGGACCTCGTGGTGATGAACCCGCCGTTCACCCGCGACAGCCTGCGGCACGACCAGTTTTCGCAGGACGATGAGGCGGCGATCAAGCGCCAGGAAAAGGACCTGCTCAAGGATCAGCCGCACCGCGGCGCGGCGCGGCTGCACTCCTCCGGCGGCATGTTCACCGTGCTCAGCGAGAAGATGCTGAAGTCCGAGCGCGGCGTGATCGCGCTGGTGCTGCCGGCCGTGGTGCCGACCGCGCCGGGCAATCAAGCGCTGCGCGAGCATCTGGCCTCGCGGCTGCATATCGACACGATCGTCAGCTCGCACGATCCCGAGCGCATCAACATGTCCGAGAACACAAACATCGGCGAGGTGCTGATCGTCGGGCGGCGCTGGGCCGGCGCCGCACCGAAGCCGCCGACTCGCTTCGTCAAGCTGATCGAGAACCCGGCGACGCCGCTCGATTCGCTGTCCACCGCCGCCCAGATCGAGCGGGGCGGGGGCCGCTTTGTGATCCAGCAGGTTGATGCGGAGCGGATCGAAAGCGGCGACTGGCAAGCTACCAACTTTCTCGCTCCACATTTGGTGACTGAGGCGCAGGCGTTGCGGGACAACGCCGCGCAAGCCGATTCGCAGTTCGTGAATATGTCGCAAATCGCCGATGTTGGGCCGGCAGGCCAGCGCATCCGCGATGCCTATACGCGCTCCGACGTGCCGACGGCGTCGGGCCGCCGAGCGTTGTGGCACCACAAGACGGACGTGACTCAGTCGATGAGCGCCCGCACTGACTCATACATCGAGCCGAAGCCGGAAAAGCGAAATCTCGCCGACAAGTACTGGAGTCAGCGAAGCCGGTTGCTGCTCTCGCACCGCCTCTGGCTCCCGCAGGCGCACGTGGCCGCGGTGATCGTAGGACAGCCGGCTCTGGGCTCGATCTGGACGCCCTGCCGCCCGCACGACGACAACCCTGCGACGCAAGCCGCGCTTTGCGCCTGGCTCAACTCGTCGCCCGGCCTGCTCGTCATCCTCGGAGGCCGCGATAACCGCAAACCGTCGTATCCGCAGTTCTCGCTGGTCACTCTCCGCTCCATCCCCGTCCCCAACTTCCCCGAACTCGGAGACGACATCCGCGACGCCCTCGCCGCAGCCTATGAGGAACTCAAGGACGAGGTGCTGCTGCCCTTCCCCCGGATAGACGAGGACCCCATCCGCAAGCGACTCGACGCCGCCGTCGCCGAGGCGCTCGAGCTCGACCCCGAGTGGGTCGCCCAAATCCGCCGCGCCCTCGCCGAGGAACCGTCAGTCACCAACAGGCGCTATGCCGGGCTCGCCACCTGAGGCGCGGCGGCGCGGTATTCTGAAGCCCGAGAGCGAGCGCGCCCGTGACCGACCCAATGACCAACCAAGTGCCCGACCAGTTCCAACTCGTCGCCGCCTACGAACCCACCGGCGACCAGCCGGAGGCGATCCGACGCCTGATCCACGGCATCAACGACGGCCAGCGCGCCCAGACCCTGCTCGGCGTGACCGGCTCCGGCAAGACCTTCACGATGGCCAACGTGATCGCCCAACTCCACCGGCCCACCCTCGTCCTCGCCCACAACAAGACCCTCGCCGCCCAACTCTGCACCGAGTTCCGCGACTTCTTCCCCCACAACGCCGTCGAATACTTCGTCTCCTACTACGACTACTACCAGCCCGAGGCCTACATCCCCCGCTCCGACACCTACATCGCCAAGGAGTCGGACATCAACGATGAGATCGACAAGCTGCGCCACGCCGCCACCCGCGCGCTCTTCGAGCGCCGCGACGTCGTGATCGTCGCCTCCGTCTCCTGCATCTACGGCCTCGGCGAGCCCGAGGACTACCAGGGCATGGTGCTGACGCTCGAAAAAGGCAAGCGCGCCGACCGCACCTTCGTCCTCCGCCGCCTGGTCGACCAGCAATACGAGCGCGACGAACTCACCCTCCAGCGCGGGCGCTTCCGCATCCGCGGCGACACCCTCACGATTCAGCCCTCCTACGAAGACCTCGCCGTTCGCGTCGAATTCTGGGATGACGAAGTCGAGCGGATCGTCGAGCTCGATCCGCTCACCGGTGAAATCCTGGCCGACCGCGAGCGCGTCGACATCTACCCCGCCAAACACTTCGTCACCACCGACGAGCGGATGGACGCCGCGGTCGCCGACATCGAGGCCGAGCTCGCGCACCGCCTCGAAGAGCTGCGCCGCGAAGATCGCATCCTCGAAGCCGCCCGCCTCGAAGAGCGCACCAAGTACGACCTCGAAACCCTGCGCGAGACCGGCTACTGCCCCGGCATCGAAAACTACTCCCGCCACCTCGCCCGCCGCGCCGCCGGCAGCACCCCCTGGACGCTGCTCGACTACTTCCCCCAGGACTGGCTGCTGTTCGTCGACGAAAGCCACATGACGCTGCCGCAGGTGCGCGGCATGTACGGCGGCGACACCAGCCGCAAGCAGACCCTGGTCGACTTCGGCTTCCGCCTGCCCTCGGCGATCGACAACCGCCCGCTCAACTTCGAGGAGTTCGAGCGCCACCTCAACCAGGTCGTGTTCGTCTCCGCCACCCCCGCCGACTACGAGCGCAACCACTCCGAGCAGACCGTCGAGCAGCTGATCCGCCCCACCGGACTGCTCGACCCGCAGGTCGAGGTGCGCGGCACCGACGGGCAGATCGACGACCTCGTCTCCGAAATTCGCCTCCGCGCCGAGCGCGGCGAACGCACCCTCGTCACCACCCTGACCAAGAAAATGTCCGAAGACCTGGCCGACTACCTGCGCGAGGTGGGCATCAAGACCTACTACCTGCACAGCGAGCAGGACGCCTTCCAGCGCGTCGAAGTGCTGCGCGACCTGCGGCTCGGCGTCTTCGACTGCGTCGTCGGCATCAACCTCCTCCGCGAGGGACTCGACCTGCCCGAGGTCAGCCTCGTCGCCGTGCTCGACGCCGACAAAGAGGGCTTCCTGCGCAACGAGCGCAGCATGGTGCAGACCATCGGCCGCGCCGCCCGCCACGTCAACTCCCACGCCATCCTCTACGCCGACCGCGTCACCGACTCGATGCGCCAGGCGATCGACGAGACGCATCGCCGCCGCCAAATCCAGGCCGAATACAACGAGCGGCACGGCATCGCCCCCGCCTCCATCGTCAAGGAAATCCGCGACATCACCGATCAGGTCCGCCAGGTCGCCGAAGACGCGCCCGGCTACGACGCGAGCGACGCCAACGCCGCGACAATCCCCCAGGGCGCAAGCCCCGACCAGATCGCCCGCCTGATCAAAGAGCTCGAGTCGCGCATGAAGCAAGCCTCCCGCGACCTCGAATTCGAAAAAGCCGCAGTGCTCCGCGACCAAATCGTCGAGCTCCGCCGCCAGCAAGCCGACACCCCCGAAGAGCTGGAGCCGTGGGTAGACCAGGCCTACGGCCGCCGCCGCCGCCCAAAACGCCGCCGCGAACCTGCGGCGACCTAAGGCGCGCGCCCGAACAACACAACCGCCCTCCCGGGCACATCGCTCCGCCGCCCCGCGCAACGTCGTTTCGCCGCCCCGCGCAATGTCGCTTCGCCGCCCCGCGCAATGTCGCTTCGCCGCCCCGCGCAACGTCGTTTCGTCATGCCTGCGGCGAAGAGATCCGTCATACCCGCGGCGAAGAGATCCGTCATACCCGCGCTTGCCGCGGGTATCTCGCCGCGCGCGGCACGGAGCCTCCGCCCCTCTCCGCTCTCTCTCCGTCCGGTCGTTCCTGCATCCCCTCTGCTGTTCCTGCGCAGGACCCCGCGCAGCGCCCTGCTTCGCCTCAGATGTTGGGCGGCGCTCGGATAGCGCTTGCGTGGGGTGGTGGGTGCGGGGCTTGGTGCTCGGCGCGGCGAGATACCCGCGGCAAGCGCGGGTATGACGGATCTAGCTTTGCGGGGGTATGACGGATCTATGAGCGCGGGGATGACTCTCTGAAAGTGAGGACAGGCCTTAGCGGACGGCGGCGAGCACGGGGTCGAAGGGATCGAACGACTCGTCGTCGGGCGGTTGTATTGCGCCGGCTTTGGCGCGGAGCAGGTCGCCCCAGTTGAGCCGCCAGATGTGTTCGCGCCGGGCGAACCCGCGAATGCGGCGGGCGCCCATATCGACCCAGAATTCGTCGGGTACGTCGCGCGCGATTTCATCGACGAACTCGGTCGACGCCAGGATCATGCCGCCGTCGCCCTTGGAGAGGATGCGGCTGGCCTTATTCACGGTGCGGCCGAGGATGTCCCCGCCGGGGCGCAGGATCACGTCGCCGAGGTGGATGCCCAGGCGCACGCGGACCGGCCAGGCCGCGCCGTGGCGCGACGCGCGCAGAGTGACGCGCGCCTGAATGCGCACCGCGCAGCGGAGCGCGTCCAGCGCGTCGGCGAAGACGATCAGGAACCCGTCGCCGGTCAGCTTCACCTCGAAGCCGCGGTGCCGCCGCAGCTCTTCCCGCACGATCTCGTTGTGCTCGTCGAGGATCGCTTCCCAGATCGCGTCGCCCAAGCGCTCGGTCAGCTGGGTGGAGTCCTCGATGTCGGTGAAGACCACGGAGAGCGCTTCGCCGTGCGGCGGGAGCAGGGCGGCTGTCAGGGCGCGCCCGCAGTTGGGGCAGAAGGAGGAGTTGGGCGGCGCGGTTTCCCCGCAGAAGGCGCAAGGCCGCTGCTCCTGCGCGCGGCCCTCTCCGCCGAGCCAGGACGGCGGCGCGTCGATGGCCGGCGGCGCGCCGCCCTTTCGCCGTTCGGGAATTAGCTCCGTCGCCACGGGGTTCGCCTCCTGCGCCGCCCGATCTATTTCGCTCGCTCGTCGGTCTGAGATAAATTCACCCACCGCCGCTGCGATGGGTGAACGGTTGCAGTACGCGGCCCGGAGCCCGCTCACCCATCACGGGCGGGCTCCGCTCCTCCAACGGCCGTGTACACGGTTTGATTGCGCATCAGTTGCGAATGTACCAATCAGACGCGCGGACCGCAAAATGGCGCGCTCAGGCGTCGCGCAGCGAGACCTCGCCGGCCGTGATCGTGTGGGCCTGTCCGTCGGCGTCGCGGACGATCAGCGCGCCGTCGAATGAGGCGTCTTCCGCCGTGCCGGCGACGATCAGCCCGCCGTTGGGGGCGACAATTCGCACGCTGCGGCCCAGCGTGTCGAGCCGCGAGCGCCAGGCTTCGAAGACCGTCTCCGAGCCGGCGTCGTCATACGCGGCCTCGAAGGCGTTGAGCAGCGCGGCCAGAACCGGTTCGCGCGGCAGTTCGCGGCCCAGTTCGAGCATCAGGCTGGTCGCGGGTCGGTCGATCTGCGCGGCGTGCGGCGCAGGGTCGAAGTTGACGTTGACGCCGATGCCGACCAGCGCCCAGGCGGGGCCGTCGGCGCGCCATTCCCCTTCGATCAGGATGCCGCCGAACTTGCGGCGGTCAAACTCCACATCGTTCGGCCACTTGATCCGCGGCGAGAGGTTCGTGGTCTCCTCCACGGCCTGCGCCACGGCAACCGGCGCGACGATGCTCAGCCGCTTCATCTGCTCGGCGCTGGGGCGCACGACCAGCGTGGCGTGGATGCTTTGTCCGGGCGGCGAAACCCACGAGCGCCCTTTGGTGCCCCGGCCGGCAGTCTGTTCGTCCGCCGCGACGACCGTGCCGTGCGGGCAACCCTGCTCGGCCAAGCGGCGCGCGTCGAGCATCGTCGAGTCGGTCACGCGCAGGTAGCGCAGGTTGCGGCCGATTTCGCGCGTGCGCAGCGCGGCGGCCACGGCGTCGGCGCGCAGGCGTCGTTCGGGCGGCAGCGGGTCGGGCGGGTGAACCATCGCAATTTCTCACAGAATGCGAACGGCCCCGAGGTGAGCGCCTCGGGGCCGTTCTGCTTCTGCCCAGTCGGTCGGGCGAATGGCGCGCTTAGGAGGCGCTCACCTCCACTGCGCTTCGTCCCGGACCGCTGGGCGAGAATTGGCTATGTCCCAACGTGCATCACCTCCTTTCCTGCCACACAGCATAGCAGAAACGGCGGGCGTTGTGGCAACTGTCGCCGGTTGGAGCCTGTTCACGCTTCGCTCCAACTCTGCCGACCTCACGCAACACCTCCGCCACGCCCGCGCAAGATGAGCTCCGTCATACCCGCGCAAGATGAGCTCCGTCATACCCGCGCAAGATGAGCTCCGTCATACCCGCGCAAGATGAGCTCCGTCATACCCGCGCTCGCCGCGGGTATCTCGCCGTGGTGCGCACCAAGCCCTGTCCTCGTCTTCCCCACGCCCCACTTCAGTCGTTCCCGCGCAGGTAGGAAGCCACGCAGTAGGCGCGGCTCGGTCCTGACGCTGAGCGCTCAGCAGCGGCGCGACAGCGGCTTGGGCGGGGCGTCGGGATGTTCATGCGCATACCGGCGCGGAGCTCGCCTGGGTTCCTGCCGGCGCAGGAACGACGGGAATGGGGGCGCGGGGTTCCGTGCAGAACTCGGCGAGATACCCGCGGCGAGCGCGGGTATGACGGATCTTTTTCGCGCGGGTGCGACCGAGGCGGGGCGCGGGCAGAGCCTGGAGGCGGCGCTCAGGCCGTCACCTCGCGCACCGCATCCTCGACGATGGCCAGGATCTCATCAACCTGCTCCTTCGTCGCCACGAGCGGGGGGGCGAGCAGGTAGCCGTCGCCGCGCACCCGCGAGATCAGCCCGCGCGCCTGGCAGGCTTTCTGCAGCTTCGCGCCCATCGCCGCCTCCAGCGGGAACGGCGTGTCGCTCTCTGGGTCTTCGAGCAGGTCGAAGCCGCACATAAAGCCGAGCCCGCGCACGTTGCCCACATGCGGATGCTCGGCGAGGCGCTGTAGCCCGCTGAGCAGCTGGTCGCCCCGCGCGGCCGCGTTCTCGACGAGCTTCTCGTCCTCGAAAATTTGCAGGTTGCGCAGCCCGACGGCCGCGGCGGTCGCATGGCCCGAGTTGGTGTAGGCGTGCATGAACTTCTGCCCGCCCTCGTCGCCGGTGATCACCTCATGCACCTTCTTCGAGAAGATCGCCGCGCCCAGCGGCACGTAGCCGCTGGTGATCGCCTTGGCGATCGACATCATGTCCGGCTCCACGCCGAAGTGCTCGAGCGCGAACCACTTGCCGGTGCGCCCGAAGCCGGTGATCACCTCGTCGGCGATCA
Organism: Dehalococcoidia bacterium; assembly: GCA_965203165.1. Classification (GTDB taxonomy): domain Bacteria; phylum Chloroflexota; class Dehalococcoidia; order Bin125; family Bin125; genus CATQGW01. The sequence goes on along the minus strand of OZ241849.1, from coordinate 1,055,475 downwards.
GCAGCACCTCGTAGCGGTCGCAGACATCGCGCAGCTGCGCGAAGTAGTCGGGCGGCGGCGGGTAGACGCCGCCCGCGCCCTGCACGGGCTCGGCGATCACCGCCGCCACGCTGTCCGGGCCCTCGCGCTCGAGCGCGGCCACGATGTTGTCGATCTGCACATTCCCCGCGTCGATCCGCCCGCCGCCCGAGGGCGCCGCGCCGGGCGTGTCCGCGTTGATGATGTTCGGCACCTTGGGCCCGAACGCGCCGTGGAAGACTTTCATCCCGGTCGCCGAGGTCGTGGCGATCGTGTTGCCGTGATAGGCCTCGACGCGCGAGATGATCTTGTGCTTCTCCGGGCGGCCCAGGCGGTTCCAGTAGAAGCGCGCCGCCTTGAAGTTCGTCTCGTTCGACTCCGAACCTGAGTTGGTGAAATAGAGCGCCTGCATGTTCGGGTAGGCCAGCCCGACTACCTTCTTCGCCAAGCGGATCGCCGGCTCGTTGGTGTAGCCCTCGTAGGAGTTGTTGAAGGCCAGCGTGGACATCTGCCGCGCGGCGGCCTCGCCCAGCTCGGCCCGCCCGTGGCCGACCGCGACATTCCACAGCGCGGCCAGACCGTCGATGTAGCGCTTGCCGTCCGCGCCGTAGACGTAGACGCCCTCGCCCCGCTCGATCAGCACCGGCTGCTGGTGCCCGGACGGGTGAAAGAGCGGATGCACCCAGTGATTCAGGTCGTCCTCCGCGAGCGATCGGTAGCTGGCGTCGTCCATGCTGGCCTCCTCGGCGTTGGGGCGTCCACTCATCCTATTGCCTGCGCAGGTTACGGCGGGGACCAGGGCGTGTTCACACTTCAGAGGTCCGTCACACCCGCGCAGAGGTCCGTCACACCCGCGCAGAGGTCCGTCACACCCGCGCAGAGGTCCGTCACACCCGCGCAGAGGTCCGTCACACCCGCGCAGAGGTCCGTCATACCCGCCCCAACTTCCGTCACACCTACCCAGAGGTCCGTCACACCCGCGCAGAGGTCCGTCATACCCGCGCGAAAAAGGTCCGTCATACCCGCGCAGAGGTCCGTCATACCCGCGCGAAAAGGTCCGTCATACCCGCGCTTGCCGCGGGTATCCCGCCGCGGTGAGCACCAAGCGTCGTCCTCGCCTCCCACACCCTCGCCCGCCACACTCGCACAGGCGGCATCCGAGCGCCGCCGGACGTTTGGGGCGAGGCGTTGCGCGGGGTCTCTGCGCAGGAACGACCGAATAGGGCGGCGGCGGCGGGCGCGGGGCTCGGTGCAGAACTCGGCGAGATACCCGCGGCAAGCGCGGGTATGACGGCAGTGGGCGCGCGGGAGTGAGGGAAGCGGGCGCGGGGCTCGGTGCAGAACTCGGCGAGATACCCGCGGCAAGCGCGGGTATGACGGAGCTTTTCTCGCGGGTGTGGCGGAGCTTTTTCGTGCGGGAGTGAGGGAAGCGGGCGCGGGGCTCGGTGCGGAACTCGGCGAGATACCCGCGGCAAGCGCGGGTATGACGGATCTTTTCGCGCGGGTGTGGTGGAGCTTTTTCGCGCGGGAGTGGCGGAGCTTTTTCGCGCGGGAGTGAGGGAAGCGGGCGCGGGTGTGGCGGACCTTTGAGCAGGTGCGGCGGAAGCTGGGGCGGGTATGGCGGAGCTAGATTTGCGCGAGCTCCTCGCGGGCGGCGGCGCGGTCGTCCCACGGCTCGGTGCGGTCGGCGAAGATCAGCGTCGGCTCCGCGCCCTTGCCGGCGATCAGCACCAGATCGTCCGCCCGCGCCTCGCGCAGCGCCAAGCGGATTGCCGCGCGGCGATCCGGCTCTTCCGCCAGGCGATCGCCCGCGCCCGCTTGCCGCATCGCATCGGCGATCTCGCGCACGATCTGCGCCGGATCCTCCGAGCGCGGATTCTCGCTGGTGATGTACGAGTAATCCGCCAGCTCGGCGGCCACCGCGCCCATCGCGGCGCGCCGCGCGGGATCGCGCTCGCCGGCCACGCCGAAGACGACCAACAGCCGCCCCTCGACATGCGGGCGCAACGCTTCGAGCGCGGCGCGCAGCGCCGGGCCGGTGGCGGCCGCGTCGACGATCACCGTGAACGGCTGCCCCGCCTCGATCAGCTCCATTCGCCCCGGCACGGCGCGCGCTTCGGCGAAGCCGCGCTGGAGCGCCGTGGGCCCGACGCCCAACCCCCAGGCCGCGCCGACCGCGAGCGCGGCGTTGCCGACGTTGTACGCGCCGGGCATTCGCAGCCGCGCCGCCAGCGCCCCGGCCGGAGTGACGACGCGCAGCTGCGCGCCGCTCGCGTCCTGCGAGAGCGGCTGCGCCGAGACCTCGTCGCCGGCCAGAATCGTGCGCCCCGAATGCGCCGCCGCGATCGTCTCGCGCAGCGGATCCTCCGCGCGCACGACCGCGAAGCGCTCGCGCGCTCCGGCGGAAGGCCAATCGAGCGCCTCGAAGAGCCGCAGCTTCGCCGCCAGATAACGCTCGCGCGTCCCGTGAAAGTCAAGGTGGTCGTCGGACAGGCCGGTGAAGATGCCGACATCGAAATCGCAGTGGCGCGCGCGCTCCAGCTCGAGCGCGTGCGAGCTGGTCTCGATCACCGCGTGCGTCTGCCCGGCCGCCGCCATTTCCGCCAGCAGCGGCTGGATGATATCGGCCTCGGGCGTCGTCTCGCCGCTCTCATTGGGGCGCGCCTCGCCGCCGACGTTGAACTCAACACCATTGATCAGGCCACACAACCAACCAGCGGCGCTGAGCAGCGCGTGCGTCAGATAGGTCGTGGTCGTCTTGCCGTCGGTGCCGGTCACGCCGATCACGGTCAGCTTGCGCGCCGGGAAGTCGTGCCGCGCAGCCGCGAGATCGGCGAGCGCGATGCGGGCGTCGTCCACCTCGATCACCGCTGCGTCGGCATTGGCGACGGCGGGCTCCCAGACCGCGCGGCGATCGGCCTGCGCCACCACCGCCGACGCGCCGGCGGCGAGCGCCTGCGCGATGTAGTCGTGTCCGTCCACTGTGAAGCCGGGCACAGCGACGAAACAGTCGCCCGCGGCGACGGCGCGGGAGTCCTGCCGCACGGCGGCGACGGTCGCCGCCGACGGATCGCCGCCGGCGATCCGGTGCGCGGTGTGGGCGAGCAGCTCGGCAAGCGGCTTGGGCGGCAAAGTGGGCGGCATCGATGCTCCTGTGCGTGGGCGGTTGGGGAAGAGAGCGAATGCCAGGCCGCCTGTAAGCCGGGTTCTGTCTCCGCCCGCAGGCGGCGGCGGCCATCCATCTGCGACGGCGGTTGCCCGCCGCCTGAAGCGACCTACCCGGAGGCGGCGCGGGACGCGCCCGCGGCGCGCCGCAGCGCGCCGCCGCCCCTCTATTTGGTCTTGCTCCGGGCGGGGCTTGCCCAGCCGGCCGGTCTCCCGACCGCTGGTGCGCTCTTACCGCACCATTTCACCCTTACCGCATTGCCGCCAACCGCAGTCAGCAGCCGCGCGGCGGTATGTTTCTGTGGCGCTTTCCGTCAGGTCGCCCTGCCTGGGAGTTACCCAGCGCCCTGTCCCGTGGAGCCCGGACTTTCCTCGAGCGGAACTCACGCCCCGCCCGCGGCCGCCCGGCGGCCTGGCGCTCTCAGCCTAACGCCGGCCACGCATACCTCAAACTCCGCCATACCCCCGCCCCACCTCCGTCATACCCGCGCCCCACCTCCGTCACACCCGCGCCCCACCTCCGTCATACCCGCGCTCGCCACCTCCGTCATACCCGCGCTCGCCACCCCGTCATACCCGCGCTCGCCGCCCCCGTCATACCCGCGCTCGCCGCCTCCGTCATACCCGCGCTCGCCGCCCCCGTCATACCCGCGCTCGCCACCCCGTCATACCCGCGCTCGCCACCCCGTCATACCCGCGCTCGCCGCGGGTATCTCGCTGTGTCCGGCACGGAGTCCCGCGCGCGCCTCCACCGTTCCTGCGAAGCCCCCGCGCAGCACCTCGCTCCGCCTCCCGGCGGCGGCACTCGGGTGGCGCTTGGGCGGAGGTGCGAGCGGCGGGGGCAGCGCCTGGTGCGCAGCGCGGGTATGACGGATCTAAGGCCGGCCCCACTGGGCATCGAGGGCGGCGTTGGCGAGCGCGTCGGCGCGGGCGTTTTGGGCGCGTGGGACGTGGCGGATCGCGAAGTTCGGGAATGCCTCGCTGAGCGCTTTCAGGTTTGCATGCAGCGGTTTGAGCGCCGCGTTCTTCACGCGGTAGCGGCCCTGGATCTGGCGCACGATCAGCTCGCTGTCGAGCCGCAGCTCCAGCTCTGTTGCGCCGCGCCGTTGCGCCGCTTCGAGCGCGGCGATTGCGCCGCGGTACTCCGCGATGTTGTTGGTCGCGCGGCCGATCGCTGCGCCACCGGCCTCGACTTCGCCGCCGTCGGGCTTGGTCAGCACGTAGCCGTAGGCGGCGGGGCCGGGATTGCCGCGCGACGCGCCGTCGGCCCAGGCGATCAGCTTCACGATGCCGCTTTCACGATGCTGTTTTCACAGGGCCGCTCAGGCCCGCAGAATGGTCTGGATGCCGTCGTCGCTGACGACGACGCGCTCGACGAGGTCGGCGAGCAGCTCCCGCCGCTCCTCGAAGCTGAGCGCGTCCCAGCCGTCCCGCACCTGCTGGAGCAGCCGCTCGCGGCGGCGGCGGCGTCGGGCGTCGGTTGTGTGGTCCGCCAGGCGGGCGCGGAGGCGCTCGGCATCGGCCTCGGCGCGCTCGTATTCGTCGACGATCTGCGCCGACTCCTCGCGCAGCGCCTGCATTGAGCCGCCGCCCACGCTGGCGCTGTCGAGCGCCTGCCCCAGCTGTCGGTCAAGCGCGCGCAGGCGCGACTGCGCCTTGGACAGCGCGGCTGTGGTCTCGGCGATGACCGCGTTGGCGTCGCCGGCGAGGGCGAGCGCCGGCAGCGGACCGCTGTTGCGCTCGCCGCGCAGGTGGGCGAGCACCTCGTCTTCGAGCTCGTCCGCGCGGCGCGTGTGGTACTCGCCGACCGACTGGTTGGTGCGCGCGCCGCTCTGGTAGTAGCGGTAGACGCCGCTGGCGGTTTCGCCGTCGGCGCGGTTCCAGCGCTGGCGGCGGGTGACGCCGATCATTCGCGCGCCGCTCTCGCCGCACCAGACCAGCCCCGAGAGCAGGAAGCGCCCGCCCCGCGCGGCGCCCGGAGCGGTGCGCCGCGCCGCCATCTTCTGCTGCACGGCCTCGAACTGCTCGAGCGGGATCAGCGCCGGGTGGTTGTCGGGCACGCTCACTCCGAAGCGCTGGTAGGTGCCGACGTAGACCCGGTTGCGCAGCAGATCGCGGATCGTGACCATGCTCCAGTTGCCGCCCCGCCGCGTGCGGTAGCCCTCCGCGTTGAGCCGCTGCGCGATGCGGCGAATGCCCAGCTCTTCCTCGATGTACATGCGCGCGATGTAGCGCACGACCTCGGCCTCTTCCGCAACCGGCTCGAAGCGCCCCTCGGCGCCCACGCAGTAGCCGTAGGGCGGGCGGCCCATCGCCTGTCCGCGCACTGCCCGGCGGCGCATTGCGTCGCGCACCTGCCGCCCGCGCTCGCGCGGCTGGCGGCGTTCCCAGAGTTCGAGCGTGGCCGTCTCATCGAGCGGGCCCTCGGCGAGCGAGATCACCTGGGCGCCGCGCGCGCGCAGCTGGATCACCGCGCGGGCGCACTGGGTGGCGTCGGCGCCGAGCCGCCCGAACGCCGTGACCGCCACCACGATGAATCCGGCCGGCTGCTCGGAGAGGTGGGCCAGCAGCTGCGCGAAGCCCTGCCGCTCCGCCTCGCAGCCGGCGTCCAGAAACGCCGCCGTCGGCTCATAGCTGTGTTCGCTACAGAACTCGAGAAATAAGGCGTTCTGTTCGGCGAGCGTAGGCGCGCCTCCGTCGGTGTCGTCGCCGCACCGACTGAGGTAGCCGATTGCTCGCATGGTTACGCCACTCTCACCAGACATCCGCACGAGGGGCACTCGATCGGGACATCGCCACGCTGCGCTCGGGTAATGATCATGGTCGGCAGCATCAGCCGGCACTCTTCGCAGACGCCGCCGGCGACCTCTGCGACGACGCGCGGCCGCCGCCGGCGGTATTCGTCGTAGATGCGCAGGTCCGCCTCGACCAGCCGCCCGCGCTGCTGCTCGGCCTGCGTGGTCAGGGTGGCGACGCGCCGCTCCGCATCGTCGCAGAGTTCGCGCAGCTCGCCCTGCTGCTCGTTCCAGATGTTGAGCGAGCGTTCGCGCATTTCCCGCAGCCAGCGCTCGCCGCCGGCGGTATCGTCGGCCTGGTTGCGGGCGGCCAGCTCCGCGTCGCGCAGCGTGACCAGATGCTGCCGCTGCGCGTAGAGGTCGCGCTCCAGATCTTCAAGCACGCGCGGGTTGGTTTCGCTGCCGCCGTAGAGGCGCTTGTTGGCGGCCTCGATTCGCCGCTGGGCGGTTTCCACCGCGGCTCCCGCCTCGCGCAGCGTGCCGGCCGCCTGCACCGCCGCCTGCGCCTGCGCCTCGATCTCGCCGTCCAACGCCTCCAGATACGGGTGGGCGGCGATCTGCTCAGTGATCATTGCCAGCCTGCGTTTGGCGTCGTCGCGCCGCAGGTCGATCTCCTGCAGCTCCTGCATCTCTTCAAGATCCATGCGGCTCGCTTCTGTTCCGCTGTGGGTGTTTGCCGCAGTCTATGCCTCAACAGCCCTGTTGCCAACGAGTCGCGCCGCTCTTGGCGTAACGGGGTCCACGCCCCCGGCGGCCGCCGCCCGATTGAGCGCCTCCGCCGCGCCCCAACTTTTGTCATACCCCCGCTCGCCGCCCCGCCACCCGCGCTTGCCACCCCGCCACCCGCGCTTGCCGCCCCGTCATACCCCCGCTCGCCGCCCCGCCACCCGCGCTTGCCATCCCGTCATACCCGCGCTTGCCACCCCGCCATACCCGCGCTCGCCGCCCCGCCACCCGCGCTTGCCACCCCGCCATACCTGCGCTTGCCACCCTGTCGTACCCGCGCCCCCGCCACCCCGTCGTACCCGCGCCCCGCCTCCGTCATACCCGCGCGCCCCGCCTCCGTCATACCCGCGCTTGCCGCGGGTATCTCGCCGCGCTGAGCACCAGGCGCCGCCCCCACCTCCCCACCCTCGCTCAGGCGGCTGCCGAGCGCCGGCGGGCATCCGGGCTGGGCCGCTCTGCGCTCGAGCGGCGCAGGCGCGCGGGGCTTCGCGCCGGGCTCGGGCGAGATACCCGCGGCAAGCGCGGGTATGACGGGGTGGCAAGCGTGGGTATGACGGATCTCAAGTTGCGCCGGCAGGGCGGATCTCGTTCTGCGCGGGCAGGACGGATCTCAAGTTGCGCGGCAGGGCGGGTCTCGTTCTACACGGATTATGACGAAGTGTGAACAGGCCCTAGGCTAGGCGCGCTTAACAGACGGCCGCGGGATGGGAGTCTCCGATGGCATTGCTGGACGGACGAAAAGCACTGGTGACGGGCGCCAGCCGCGGGATCGGCGCGGACATCGCGCGAGGATTGGCGGCGCACGGGGCGGCGGTGGCGGTGGCGGCGCGTTCCGACGAGGCCTCGCCCGATCCACGGCTGCCGGGCACCATTCGCACCGTCGCCGCCGAGATCAACGACGCCGGCGGCAAGGCCGTTCCCGTGCCGCTTGATGTGCGCAGCCCGGAATCGATCGCGCAGGCCGTTGAGCAGACGGTTGCCGAGCTCGGCGGCCTCGATATTCTCGTCAACAACGCCGCGGTGCTCGTGCCCGGCACGCTCGAATCGGTGCAGGACCGGCACATCGATCTGATCTGGCAGCTGGACCTGCGCGGCCCGGTGCTGCTCTGCAAGGCCGCGCTGCCGCATCTGAAGGCGAGCGGCGGCGACATCATTAACATCTCCTCCGGCGCGGCCGATGCGCCCGGGCCGGGACCCTACGACGAGCCGCGCGAGGGCGGGCAGTTCTACGGAATGGTCAAGGCCGGACTGGAGCGCATCACCCAAGGCATGGCGATGGAGCTGCAGCAGCACGACATCGCCTGCAATGTGCTGACGCTGCGCTACCTGATCAAAACGCCCGGTCATTGGTACGCGCTGACCACGCCCGATAACCCGCAAACCGAGTTCGAAGAAGCCGAGTGGATGGCGCGCGCCTCGGTCTGGATCGCCGCCCAGCCGCCGACCTACACCGGCAACATCGTGGACGACCGCGAGATGCGCGAGGAACTGGCCGACCTGTAATCCAAAACAGCGTCGGTGGCGCGAGGGCTCCTCGTTGCGCTGTGTCTGATCGCCGTACTGCTGATCGACGATCGGTCCGGCGCGGCGCAAGCGACCACGCTTACGTTCGTGGGCGGGACGATTGTCAGTAGTACCGTCACACTCACGTTCAGCGAGACGCTTGATGCGGCGTCGATCCCCTCGACCTCGGCATTCCAGGTCCGTCTTCGCGGATCGTCGCGCAACCAGCGAGTCTCCAATGTCGCGATCAGCGGCTCCGACGTGTCGTTTGAGATCAACGGCTTCGTGCAGCGTGGCGACGCCGCGACGGTCCAGTACTGCGCAAGCGGCTCGAACTGCGGCGGCGCGATCCGTTCCATGGACGGCGCGCGCACGTTCACGTCGTATGGCGCGCTGACGCCGATCACGACGCCCGGGACGCCGCCCGAAGTGGCGGGCGTCTCTATCGGGACGTACACGATCAGGATCGACTTCGACAAAACGCTGGACTCGACGATCGTACCGGACGGCTCGGCGTTCACGGTGAACGGGTTCACGACGACGGTGCGCAAGGTCGTGATCAGCGGTATGAAAGCGACGCTGCACGTGCTGCCGCCGATGCCGCCGTGGACGCACTCGTATGACCCGGGCCTGTCCTACACGCCGCCGTCGAGCAACGGGTTGCGCACACCCGCGCCCGCCGTGCTTGTCGCAGCGTTCACTAGATCGTCGATCGGCGTCAATCATAACAATCTGGTCGTGTCGGAGCTTTCGGTGGACGGCTCGACGATTGATCTCACGTTTCGCATCGATCTCGACGAGAATCGGGAGCCGTCAACGGATCAGTTCAAGGTCTGCCCAGCGGAAAACTCTTCAGATTCAAACTGCACGGCCACGACGGACATCGAGATCGACGGCAAAGTCGTTACCTTGACCTTCCCCGCGAACACGCTCACCAGCGGCGCGACGCTGTGGCTGCGCTACAGCGGCACGAGGCTCCGCGAGAAGAGCGGCGAGCGGCGCGAGGTCGGCCGGATCGATGCGCACCGCTTCCAGGTACCCTCCGCTGCCGCCCCGATCTTCGTATCGGGAACAGCCGACGGTTCGTCGGTGACGCTGACCTTCGACAGCGCGCTGAATAGCTCGTCGTCGCCGCCGACCAGCGCGTTTGAGGTCAATGATACTGCGCCGTCAAGCGTATCCGTTAGCGGTACGCAAGTCACGCTCACGCTGGCGAACGCCGTTGCCGAAGGCGCGGCGGTGTCGGTCGAATACACCGGCGCCGGCAGCCCAAAACTGCAAGGCGCAAACGGCGCGGCGGTCGCGGCCTTCACCTCGAGCGTCACCAACAACACCGATACCGCCCCCGCGCCGTCGTCCACATCCGTCAATGGCGCCGCACTCTCAATCACGTTCGATCAATCGCTGGATGCAGCATCGACGCCCGCGGCGGCGGACTTCTCCGTATCCGTAGGCGGAATGGCGGCGACTGTCAGCGCCGTATCGCTTTCGGGCGCCGTCGCGTCGCTGACGCTGGCAAGCGCCGTGAGCGCCGCCGACACGGTAACGGTCTCCTACACACAACCGGCCACGGGCGGTTTTCGAGACTCGACACCAAATCGCACGGCCTCTTTCGGCCCGCTCACCGCGACCAATCGGACAGCGCCCGCCCCAAGCTCCGCGACCGTGGACGGCAACGCGCTGACAATTACGTTCAACGCAAACCTCGACACGACCAAAACGCCACTTGCGGCGGCGTTCAGCATCACCGGGCATACAGTTTCCGCGCCGACGGTGCAAACGAACAGCATCGCGCTGACGCTCTCGCCGAACGTGAAAGAAGGCGCGGCGGTCGCCGTGTCCTACGACGCAACGCAAGCCGGCGCCAATCCGCTCCAGGGCGCAACCGGCGGCGCTGTCGCGTCATTCAGTTCGTTGAGTGCGACGAACACGACCGACACTGCGCCGGTATACGTGAGCGGCAGCGTAAACGGTACGGCCGTGAGACTCACCTTCGATCAAGCGCTCGACACCGAGTCCATACCTCCCGTTGTGAGCCAGGGCCGCAGTACGCTGAGCGCGTTTCGCGTCACGGTCAACGGCCCGCGCGTCGGCTACAGCGCAATCAGCGTCAGCGGCTCAAACGTCCTGATCACGCTGCTCGCTGCGGTCGTGCCTGCGGATGTCGTCAAAGTCCAGTATCAGCTCCAGACGAATTCGCCGATCCAGGACACATCCAGCCCGGCCAACCAGATGCTGTCGTTCGACCCGGAGACGCTGACCAATCTCACACCTGCGCAAGCGTCGGCGGCAACCGTGACGGGTTGGACGCTTGCAGTCACATTCGCAGGCTCGCTCGGGACTGATGCGTTGCCCGCCAAATCGGCGTTTTCGGCGGTGAGCGGCGCGAACAACCTCACCATATCGAGCATCTCCGCGAGCGGCTCCACGCTGACGCTGCGGCTCTCCGCTCCGGTTAGCCGCACCGCCGCTGTCCGAGTGACATACACGCCGCCGCAGTCCAATCCGTTGGTCGACGCGAATAGCCGCGCGGTTGCGGCGTTCGCGCTCGATGCAACCAACAACACGCCGACGGTCCCGACGGTGAGCTCGGCGACCGCCGACGGGACCGCGGTCACGGTTACCTTCGCTCGATCTCTGTCTTCGGAATCGACGACCGCCGTATCCGCCTTCTCGGTGAACAGCGCCGCGCCCACAGCGGCTGCGGTGACGAACGGCAAGCTGGCGCTCACCGTTTCGCCGGCGCTCAATGAAGGCGCAACCGTTTCGGTCGCCTATACGCCGTCCTCGACAGCCAAGCTGATTGACCAGCACGGTCTCGCCGTCGCAGCGTTCACTGCCACGGCGACCAACAACACCGACACCGCCCCGATTGCGACGACGGTAACTGCGACCGCGCGCGCGGTGTCTGTTGTTTTCGATCAAACCCTTTCCACGACCTCCACGCCGCCCAAGACGGCATTCAGCCTCGGCAGCGGCGCGCCCACCGTCACCGGTGTGTCGATCTCCGGCAACACCGTCACGCTGGCGCTGGCTTGCTGCATCCTGCCAGTGGATACTCTCCAGCTGGCATACACGCCGGACAGCGCGAAACCGCTGCGCGACTCGACGAACAACTCCGTTGCGAGCTTCACAATCAGTGTGACCAACCGCGCCAGGCAGGGCCCCTCCGTCTCATCGGCGGCAGTCGCGGGCGACGAACTGCGCGTTACCTTCAACGTAAATCTCGACACCGCCTCGAAGCCCGCGACTTCGGCGTTTACCGTTACGGCGGCTTCGCAGGCCGTCTCCGTTTCGAGCGTCTCCATCGCGGGCAAGGTTGTCACGCTCGATTTGGCATCGTCGGTCGCGGGCGACCAGACCGTTAAGCTCGCCTACCAACTGCCCACTACAAAGCCGCTGAGCAGCTCGGACGGCGCTGTTGCGGCGCCGTTCTCGAACCAGGCCGTCGGAAACCGCAGCCCGCCGCTGTTAACGTCTGCCACGGTCAACGGCTCGACGTTGACGCTCGGGTTCGACACTGCGCTGAATACGCAGGTCGCGCCTGATGTCACAGACTTCACGCTGACGGGCGCGACGGCCAGCTCCGTCGCCGTATCCGGCAGCAACGTCGTACTCACTTTGAGCGCGGCGGTTGCCGAGGGCGCGGCCGTGCGGATCGCCTACACGCCGTCGTCGGACCCGACGAAAGGCATCGAGGGAACCAACGGCATTCGCCTCGGTTCGGTTGCCGCGCGGGATGTGAGCAATACCACCGACACCGCTCCCGTCGTCTCAACCGCAACGGTCAACCTGACGCAAATCCGAATCACTTTTGATCAAGCGCTGGCCTCGGCATATCTCCCTGCGAAGACCGCGTTTGTGGTGACGCCGGCCACGGCGACAGTGCAGAGCGTCGCGATCTCCGGCAGCACACTGACAATCACCCTCGCGCAGGCTGTTGCCGAAGGAGCGTCCGCGAGTGTGGCATACACACCTCCGACGATGAACGCCCTGCGCGACGCGACAGGTAATACGGTCGCGCAATTCAGCGTCGCTCTGGACAACCAGACGGACACTGCGCCCGTCCTCGCGTCCAGCACAGTCAGCGGCGCAACGTTGACCCTGACGTTTGATCAATCGCTCAATACCACCGTCAAGCCTGCGCTCGCGCAGTTCACCATCACCGGTACGAGCGCGGCGGCCGTCGCCATCAGCGGCACGACGGCGACGCTCACCCTCAACTCGGCCGTAGCGGACGGCGCAGCGATCGAAGTGCAGTACACGGCGCCGGCGAGCGGCGGATTTCAGGATCCGACCGGCAATGCTGTCGCGTCGTTCACGGCTCAGCCGTCCAACAATACGGACAACCCACCGTCGGCGACCGCCGCAGTCGTGATTGCGGACGGCGTGACGCTGCGCATCACCTTCTCAGAGGCGCTCAGCGGGGCGGCAGCCGACCTGCCTGCCGCGGCGCGATTTACACTCAGCGGCACGGCGAGTTCAGTGAATGCGGTCAGCGTCAGCAGCGCGACAGTAACCCTGCCCCTGAATTCGTCCGTGAGAGAAGGGGAAACCATCAGCCTCGCATACGCCGCAACGGGGACGAACCTGCTGCGCGACGCCGACCAGGGCCGGCTCGCAGTGGCGGCGTTCTCAGTCAATGTCGAAAATCAGGTGGACTACGCGCCCTCACCGACCGGAGCGTCAGCCAATGGCGCTACTGTTGCGATCACATTCGATCAGGCGCTCAAAGCGAGCGCCGTTCCCGCCGCAACGACGTTTTCCGCGACCGTTGCGGGTACCGCCGTCACGGTGACCGCTGTGGCGATCAGCGGAACACAAGTCAATCTGACGATGGCCCGGGCCGCTACCGCCGCGGAGGCGGTGACGGTCTCATACACCGCTCCTATGAGCGGCGGCATCCAGGACACATCCAGCCTCACGGCGGTTTCGTTTGGCCCGCTCACGGCAACGAATGTCACTCCGCCTGCGCTTCAATCCGCCGCGGCCAACGGCGCGGCCGTAACGCTCACGTTCGATGTCGCGCTGGACGCGATGTCGATTCCGACTGCATCGGCATTCACGGTTACTGCGGCGACGGTGTCGAGCGTCTCCGTCAGCGGCAAGACTGTTTCGCTGAGCCTCGCCGCCGCTGTTCACGAGACGACCAGACTGACGCTCACTTACACCCCGCCGTCGACTGCGTCGCAGCGTCTCAAAGGCTCCAACGGCGCATTTGTCGCGGCGCTCAGCGGCGTCACGGTGAGCAACCAGACGGACACGACGCCCATTGTCGCTGCGGCGAGCGTGAACCTCAATCGGGTGACGATCACGTTTGATCAGGACCTGGACACGACCAGCACGCCGGCGGCGGCGCGCTTTACGCTGCAAGGCACGACGCGGACCGTTACGGCTGTGAGCGTTCAGAATGGGGCGCTGACCAACCTGGGCGAGGCGACGCTGACTCTGAGCGGCAATGTCCGCGAAGGCGCGGCAATCACAATTACCTACCAGCCGATGATGGGCGCCGCGGGCTTTCTGGATCCTGAGGGCAACGCAGTGGCTGCGTTCTCGACGGCGGCGGAAAACATCACCGATACGGCGCCGGTCGCGACGAGCGGGAGCGTTGACGGAACCGCCGTCGTGGTGACGTTCGACCAACCGCTTGATCTACAAAGCGTGCCTGCCGCCGTGAAATTCTCGTTGTCCGGTTCGACGGCGCAGGTAACGGCGGTTCGGCTGCGCAATGACACTGCGGCGCGGACGGGCGCGTTGGAGCTGACACTGAACGCCGCAGTGTTGGAGGGCGCGACGGTTACGCTGAGCTACGCGGCGCCCACGGCCGGCGAGATCAGCAGCCAGCCAGGGCTGAAATACCTGCGCGACCAGCAGCGCAATCCCGCCTCGCTGAGCAACTTCGCGCTCACCAATCTGACCGATACCGCGCCTGTCGTCGCCAGTGCGACAGTGAACGGCGCGTCGCTCACGGTGGTGTTCGATCAGTCGCTGGATGCGTCGTCGGTTCCGCCGACGAGCGTGTTTACCGTCAGCGGCAGTCGAGCTGTCAACAGCGCATCAATCAACGGCACAGAGTTGCGGCTGGTGCTGGCGGCGGCGGTGGCCGACGGCGACACGCTGCGGATTTCTTACAGTCCGGGCACAGGCAACCGGCTGCGCGACGCTACGGGCAACAATGCGGCAGCGTTCGCTGTGGACGTGGGCAACGTGACCGATACCGCGCCGGCGCCTCGATCCGCAATCACCGATGATGACGGCGACACACTGACGCTGACAATGAGCGAGGCGGTGAAGCTGGGAACGGGCACTGGAATGCTCAAGGACGCATTCACTTTCGAAGGCAGCGCTGCACGGGTGGACTCGGTAACGATCAGCGGCGCCTCGATCGCGCTCGTCCTCGATCCGCCAGCGCACGAACTCGACCAGATCACGCTCAAGTACGCGCCAGCGTCGGGCGCCGCGCGGCTGCTGGACGCCGATCAGGGCGAGCTGGCGGTGGCCGCCTTCCAACTCTCCGTCACAAACAATACGGACACGGCGCCAGTCGTCAAGAGCGCATCGGTTGACTCGGACATTCTCACGATCGTCTTTGATCAACCGCTCGCGGGAACGCACGGCCCGCCGTACCACAACGATATAGGCCAACCGCTCAATTCGTTCCGAGTCAGAGTGGGAGGCGCTCTGCGCGAGTTTCGTCCGACGACGATCGACGGCGTCAATGTCCGGATCCGCCTGTTGCAGCCGGTCCTGCCGACCGACACCGTCACGGTGCAGTACACACGGACGACGACAATGCCGTTGACCGATAGGTCGGATTCGCCAAACCCGGTCATACCATTTGACCCGCAGGCTGTGACCAATGTGACGCCGGCGGCGCCGCGGACCGCGGCGGTCGACGGGACGTCGCTGCAGGTCGTGTTCGACTCCGCGCTGAGCGCGACGGCGCCGTCCAAGGCTACGTTTGCCGTCCGCGTGGACGATGCGGCCGCCGCCGTCTCCTCGGTCGCCGTTTCGGGCTCAACTTTGACGTTGAGGCTGAGCGCCGCAGTCGCTGAGGGCGCGAGTGTGACCATATCCTACACGCCGCCGGCGGCGATGTCGGGTGTGACAGGATTGACGGACGGCCGCAGTCGGACGGTGCGCGCGTTTTCGTGCGCGGTCGACAACAACACCGACACAGCGCCCGTGCCGGTGAGCGCGACGGTTGACCGCGACACGATGACGATTCGGTTCGACCAGTCCGTCGTCGGTTCCCCGCCGGCCACGGCGTTCGCCGTCACGGAGGCAGGCGCGGCGCGGGCCGTCAGCCGCGTACAGCTGAGCGGCGATACGGTAACTCTCACACTTTCCGCCGCCGTCGAAGAAGGCACGGCGGTTCGCGTCTCCTATACGAAGCCGACCGCCGATGAACTGGAAGACGCGACAGGCAACGCGGTTGCGAACTTTGCCCTCGATGCACTGAACACGACGGCGCTGGGGCCGCGGCCGGTGCGAGCCGAGAGCCGCCTGACCGAGCTGGTCGTCACGTTCGACAAGCCGCTCGACCCAGCGACGCTGCCGCCGGCGTCGGCGTTCTCCGTCAGCTGGGCGCCCGATGTGATCGAGGTCGCGGCGATCGATGGAACCAAGCTCACGCTGCGTCTGGCTGCGCCGGGCGCCGGCCCCGATTCTCGGATGAGGTTGCGGTACCGCGCGTCCGGCGGTTTGCGCGGGGCGGCGGGCCGTACAGTGCCGAGCTTCACGATCGGTGTTGCGGATCTGGCCAAACCGCCGCAATTCACCAAAGCGATCGGCTGGGGCGTATCGATCGTCATGTTTTTCGATAGACCGCTCTCGAGTCGGCATACGCCGCCGCTGTCGTGGTGGTACGTCATCGCCGGCGGCGAGCATATTCCGGTCGCGGCAGTCGATGTGGGAGGCGACCTCGTCACGTTGATCCTGAAGTCGCCGCTGCCGGACGATGACGCAGCCGTGTATGTGTACTACGTTCCCAAAAATACGGGCAGCCGCAGCCTGCGCGGCGTGGGCGGGCATCGTTTGCCGACGCTCGCGGTCGCGGCGGCGAACCACACCCGGCATCCGCCGACGGTGGCGGAGGCGGCCGTTGACGGCTCACTTCTGACTCTGCGGTTCAGCGAGGCCGTGCAACCGAACGACGCCGGCGCGGAATGGTTCGACATCGGCGCGGATGGGCGCCCCGTGCGCGTGGTCGGCGCGCAGTGGCGAGACGAATCTGTTTCATTGCGCCTGGAGCGGCCCGTGACGACGCGTGAAGTTGTGACGGTGCGTTATACCGTCGAGACGGCGGCAGGCGTATCCGATCTCGTCGGAACGGCGCGAGCGCCGTTCGATATTCGCGTTGACAATCGAACACCGCTGACCGGGACGCTGGACGGTCGTGTGGCGGCGGCTTTGCGGCGAGCGCTCACCACCGAGGATCAGCCGCTCGCCGCGGCGCTGCGGCGCGAGCTGGTGCGCGAGCTTGCCTGGCGCGGCGGCGTCGCCGCACTGTTGGACGGGCCGCGGTTCCGCGGCGAGCGCGCGGCGCACTCGTCGGGCGCGCCGGCGTTCACGGTGGAGAGAATCCGTCCGCCCGACGGGGTGGATCAGATGCAGATTGAGGTGCGCCGCGTCGGCCATCGCGCGCTGTTCGGGAAGCTGCTCGATGGCCCGCCGAAGCTGGTCTGGGAACGCTCCGACGATGCGCCCGGAGTGTTGGCGGCCTGGCGCGTCGACGTTACGGACCAAGCAGGTGTTCCGTTGTACGGAAGCGCGATGCTCTCCGTCGAGCTGCCGCTGCCGGAATCCGATGCGCCGCTTGCGGTCGTCGTCTTCGATCTGCGCAGTGGGCTGTACGAGCGGATCGAGTATGAAGCGGTTGAGGGCGCCGCGCAGCTGCGCGTGACCGCGCCGGTGGTTGTCGCGTTCATCGCGCTGCCTGTGAGCGATGTCGCGCTACAGCCCGGCGTTACGCCGCTGTTTTTCGAGGGCGCAGCGCGGCTGACTCCGCAGGCGTTTGGCCTCTCGCTTGATGATTCCGTTATCGGAGTGGGCATTCACGATGCGCCGGGGCGCGACTGGCGGTATGTCGCGGTCGGCGATCGCGGAGAGCGGCGTTTGCTGCGCTGGGGCGAGCGCGTGTTGGCCGTGCGCGAGCAGGACGCCGAGTTGGTCGGCGTTGGGCTGCCGTCGGCGCTGGAGCCGCGTTAATCGAGCACCGACACGGCCTGTTCGGCGCGCTGCAGCACGCGGCGCGAGGGGCCGCCCTCGGCGGGGGCGATGATGCCGGCCTGCTCGAGCTGGTCAATCAACCGCTCGGCGCGCGGCAGCCCGATTCGCAGGCGGCGTTGCAGCAGCGAGGCCGAAACACGCTCGTGTTCGCGGGCCAGCGCCGCCGCTTCGTCAAAGCGCGTATCGTCCGCTGCGCTGCTCTGTGCGGCAGCCCCGCCCGCCGCCGCGAAATCGGCGCGCGGCTCATCAAAGTCGAGTACCGCCGCGCCCGCGCTCGCTTCGTCCTCTTCGTCGGTCTCCCCCGTGTCCATCGCCGTGCGCAGCGTGCTGCGGAGCGCATGGTCGTCGCGGCTGGCTTCCAGCCTGGCCCGGGTTTCCGGCTCGGCGCTCGCCTCCTGTACGATATCGTCGATCAGCTCGTCGATCGTCGATTGTTCCATGCTCGGTTGGCTGGGCGCCGCCCAGGCTTCGATGACGCGATCGATCTCTTCGTCATCGACGAACGCGCCCTGAACGCGGCGCGGTTTGATGCTGTCGGAGCTCATAAACAGCATGTCGCCGCGGCCCAGCAGCTTTTCGGCGCCGGTCTGATCCATAATCACCCGCGCGTCGGTCTGCGAAGTGGTGGCGAAGGCGACGCGGGTGGGGAAGTTGGCCTTGATCAGGCCGGTGACCACATCGACCGACGGGCGCTGGGTGGCCACGACGAGGTGGATGCCGGTGGCGCGCGCCAGCTGCGCCAGACGCACCAGTTGCTGTTCCACCTCGACCGGCGCGGCCATCATCATATCGGCCAGTTCGTCGAGTACGACGACCCAGTAGGGCAGCGGCTGATCGGCGCCCGGGCCGCTGTTGTACGACGCGATGTTGCGTGAGCCCGACGTTTCGAGCAGTCGGTAGCGGCGATCCATTTCGGCGACGACGATGCCCAGCACGCGCACCACCTCGTCGGCTTCGGTTACGACATGGGAGAGCGCCAGGTGCGGCACCGAGGCGTAGCCGGTCAGCTCGACCCGCTTGGGATCGACCAGCACCAGCCGCAGTTGGAGCGGCGACTGAAACATCAACAGGCTGGCGATGATGGTGTTGATGCAGACGCTTTTGCCGGAGCCCGTCGCGCCGGCGATCAACACATGCGGCATTTTGGCCAAGTCGGCGACCACCGGGCGCCCGCGCACATCACGGCCCAGAGCGATCGGCAGCGCGCCCTTTTCGAGCGCTTTGCGGTACTCGTCGGATTCGAGCAGACCGCGCAGGGCGACGACGCTCGTCTCGCCGTTCGGCACCTCGATGCCGATCACGGGTCGTCCCGGGACGGGCGCCTCGACCCGGATCGACGGGGCGGAGAGCGCCAGCGCGAGGTCGTTGGCCAGGCGCGTGATGCGGTTCACCCGCACCCGCGTGCGCCCGATTTCCTCAGACTTCGTGATCGGCTGGCCGTCGTCGTCGAGCAGCGGTTTGCCGTCGGCGCCGCGCAGCGCGATCTGGCGCGTCTTAATCTCCCAGCCGGGCTCGATGCCGAACTGCGTCACGGTGGGGCCGCGGTTGATCTCCGCGACGCGGGCGTCGACGCCGAACGAGGCCAGCGTATCGATGATGATCTGCGCGCTTTCGTCGGCGCTGGCGGAGGAGATGGAGGGGCGGTCGGGGTCGAGCAGTTCGAGCGGTGGCAAGCGCCAGCCGTCCGCTGCCTGGCGCTTCAGCGTGCGCTTCGCAGGCGGAGGCTCGGGTTCGGGATCGGGCTGCACAGGATCAGGCTGCACAGGGGCGGGCGGATCGACGGGCGCAGGTGGTGGCGGCGGCGGCGCGGCAGCAGCGGGGGCGGCGCTCGCCAGCGCGGGCTGCATCGTCCACTGCGGCGGCGCGGCGGCCGCCTCGGCGGCCAGGCGCGCGCGCTCGGCCGCAGCTCGCCGCTCCTCCAGCATCACGCGCGTCGACTCGACGCAGTCGCGGAAGGCCTGCGCCAGCACGCGCGAGAGCCAGCAGACGCCGGCCCAGAACACGGACCAGATTGCGGCGGCGACGCCCGGCGCGCGCGCGCCGGCTTCCTGCGCGCCGCGCTGCAACGTCACGCCGACCCAGCGCGCGGCCGCCGACGATTGCGCGGGCGCGATCAGAAACGCGCCGCCGGCCACGAGCAGGACGGTGAGGATCGCGCCGCGCTCGCTGGCCAGGGCCGCGCCGACATCGCCGCCCAGCGTGTGCTCGGCGAGCGGGACGCCGCCCAGCGCGATCGCCGGGCTGAACGCGCCGGCGATGCCCCAGAGCGCCACGGTGAGGGCGGCCACGCCGGCCGCGCGGCGGGTTTGCAGGCGGTTGGGCGGCGGCAGCTGGAAGAGCAGGAATGCGCCCGCCAGCGCGAGCAGCAGGGCGATCAGGTAGACGCCGCCGCCGAGCGCCGCCGCGAGCGAGCCGCGCGCCTCGGCGAGCGGCATGCCCGCCAGCGAGACCCAGCCGGCGAACAGCAGCGCGGCGAGCATGAGCGCCGCGCCGAGCGCTGCCCGGCGGTTCTGAGCCATCCAGAGTGCGATGCGATCAGGCAGCGCCGCGGGGCGCTGCGCCTGTTTCCGCGCCATAGTGCATCCTCCGGCCGGTCAGCCGGAGCCGCCCGTCTGCGCGCCAGCCGCGATTGCGCTGCGCGTCAGACTTCCACCGCCACTGGAATCACCATAGGGCGTCGGCGCGCCTCGCGGTACAGGAAACTGGAAATTTGCCGCTTGAGGCTGCGCTCGAGCGCGCTCCACTCGACCGGGTGTGCGTCGCGCTGGAGTTGATCGACCACGTGCTGGATCGCGTCGTCGCGCAGCGTGGGCGAGTTGTCGAGCTCCACGAAGCCCTTGGCCACGAGGTCGATCGTCCCCGCCAGCTGCCCGGTCTGATGATCGATCGGCGCCACGACCACGACCACCCCTTCGCGCGCCAGCTTGCCGCGGTCGCGCAGCACGGTGTGATCCACCCCGCCCACGTTCACCCCGTCGACGTAGACGTAGGAGGCGGGCGCGCGGTCCACGACCGCCGACTGCTCTTCGGTCAGTTCGAGCACATCGCCGTCGAGCAGGATTTGGCAATCCTGCTCCGGCACGCCCATCGACATCGCCAGCCGCGAGTGCATCACGAGGTGGCGGTACTCGCCGTGGATCGGCACGAACGCCCGCGGGCGGGTGAGGCCGATCACCGTCTTCAGCTCCTCCTGGCCGGCGTGCCCGCGCACGTGCACATGCTCGTGGCCGCCGCCGCTGTACATCACCTCGACCTCGCTGCGGAAGAGGTTGTCGATCGTCCGGTTCACCGCCGCCTCGTTGCCCGGAATTGGCGTGGAGGAGAGCACCACGGTGTCGCCCGGCTTGAGCGTCACGTCGCGGTGGTCGCCGCTGGCCATCCGCGAGAGCGCCGACATCGGCTCGCCTTGCGCGCCGGTGCAGAGGATCACCGCGTTCTCGTCGGCGACGTATTTGTGCTCGGTGATGTCGCGGATGCGGCGCTCGGCGGCGCTGAGGTAGCCCAGCTCACGGGCGATGCCGATGTTTTTCTCCATCGAGCGGCCGGTCGGGAAGACGGTCCGCTCGGCCGTCTCCGCGCCGTCGATGATCTGCTGCACCCGAGCGATCTGCGAGGCGAAGGTGGCGATGATCACGCGGCCCGGCGCGGTGAGCAGGATCTGCTCCAGCGCGTCGCCCACGACCAGCTCGGAGACGGTGTGGCCCGGACGGTCCGCGTAGGTCGAGTCGCTGCAGAGCAGGCGCACGCCCTCCTGCCCGTAGCGCGCGAGCGCGTTGAGGTCCGTCGGCGCGCCCATCACCGGCGTGTGATCGATCTTGAAATCTCCCGTATGCACGACCAGGCCGGCCGGCGTGCGCAGCGCGATGCCGAATGCGTCCGGGATCGAGTGGGCCACGGGGAAGAACTCGGCCGTGATCTGGCCGAAATTGACCACGCTGCCGGCCTGGATCACGACCTGCTCCACATCGATCAGCCCGGCCTCTTCGAGCTTCGCGCCGATCAGTCCCTGCGGCAGGCGGGCGGCGTAGATCGGCGCGGGCAAGCGCGAGAGCAGGAAGCGCAGCCCGCCGATGTGATCCTCGTGCCCGTGCGTGATCAGCCAGCCGCGCAGCTTGCTGCGCCGCTCCTCGACGTAGCTCACGTCGGGGATGATGTAGTCGACGCCGTGCATCTCTTCGGAGGGGAACATCAGCCCCGCGTCGACGACCACCATGTCGTCGTCGGTCTCGTAGACCATCATGTTGCGCCCGATGTCGCCCAACCCGCCGAGCGGGGCGACCCGCAGCGCCCCTCGCCGCACCTCGCTCATGCCTCGCCTCTGCTCGCCATGCCGCCGCTCAGATCAATTCACAGCTTCGCTGCCCGCTGCTCCAAGTGACAGCCTAAAGCAGCCCCCGCCTCCGTCATACCCGCGCTCGCTGCCCCGCCACCTCCGCCACCCCCGTGCGAAAGCGATTCCGCCAAACCCGCGCAAAGAGATCCGTCATACCCGCGCTGGCCAACCCCGTCATACCCGCGCTTGCCGCGGGTATCTCGCCGAGTTCTGCACGGAGCCCCGCACGGCCGCCTCCGTCATACCCGCGCTGGCCGTCTCCGTCATACCCGCGCTGGCCGCGGGTATCTCGCCGAGTTCTGCACGGAGCCCCGCACGGCCGCCTCCGTCATACCCGCGCTGGCCGTCTCCGTCATACCCGCGCTGGCCGCGGGTATCTCGCCGAGTTCTGCACGGAGCCCCGCACGGCCGCCTCCGTCATACCCGCGCTGGCCGTCTCCGTCATACCCGCGCTTGCCGCGGGTATCTCGCCGAGTTCTGCACGGAGCCCCGCACGGCCTCCTTCCCCATTCCTGCGCGGGAACGACGGGGGAGCGGACGGGGCTTGGCACTCACCACAGCGAGATACCCGCGGCAAGCGCGGGTATGACGGATCTAATGTTGCGCGGGCACGGCGGATCTGATGTTGCGCGGGCGCGGCGGATCTGATGTTGCGCGGGCGCGGCGGATCTGATGCTGCGCGGGCACGGCGGATCTAATGCTGCGCGGGCGCGGCGGATCTAATGTTGCGCGGGCGCGGCGGATCTGATGTTGCGCGGGTATGACGGATCTAATGTTGCGCGGGCATGGCAGAGGCGGAGGCGCGGTCCTACAGCAGCCCCAGCTGGGTGCCGCCCGGCTCCTCCTCGTCCTCGGCCGCGCTGGGGGTGGGGCGCTCGGCTTGCGCCAGCAGCTGCGGGATGCGGGCGAAATCTTCCCGCAAGACTTCGAGCAGCGACGCCTGGCGCAGCGCGGCCGCAGGGTGATAGACGGGGTAGATCAACCACTGGCCGACGCGGACGGCTGCGCCGCGCGAGCGCCCCATCGCCGCGCCGGGCCGGAAATACTGCGTCGCGAAGCGGCCCAGCGGCACGATCAGCTTGGGGCGGATGCCGTTGATCTGCTCGCTGAGATACGGCTCGCAGGCGGCGATCTCGTCCGCCTGCGGATCGCGGTTCTGCGGCGGGCGGCATTTCACCACGTTGGCCACGAACACATCGGCGCGGCTCAGCCCGATCCCGGCCAGCAGATCGTCCAGCAGCTGCCCGGCCCGACCGACGAACGGGCGGCCCTGCTGGTCCTCGTGGAAGCCGGGGCCCTCGCCGATAAACATCAGCTCGGCGTTCGGGTCGCCGTCGCCCGGCACCGTGCGGGTGCGGCCTTCGCTGAGCCGGCAGGCACGGCAGCCCGCAACGCGCTCATTCAGGTCTTGCAGCTGCGCGGCGTCCATGGCGCGAGTCTATGAGCGCGGCGCGTTCCCGCTGCCGCGCGGATATGTCGCGCCGCGCTCAGGCCTCATCCGGCTCGGGATCGGCCTCCACCACCGGAACCAGCGCGTGCGGCTCCACCAGACGCACCAGCAGGATGCCCAGCCCGTAAAGCCCCAGCGTCGGCACCGCCACAAACGCCTGCGTCACCGGGTCGATCGAGGGCGTGATCAGCGCCGCCAGCAGGAACGCGCCGATGATCGCCCAGCGCCACATCCGCAGCAGCCGCTTCGACGTCACCAGCCCCAGCGCGCCCAGACCCATCAGGAACAGCGGAATCTCGAAGACGATCCCCGTCCAGAAGACGAAGCGGATCAGCATGTCGATGTAGTTGTTGATCCGCACCTGCGGCTCGGCGATCTCGTCGCCGAAATTGAGCAGAAAGTCGAGCGCCGGCGGCCAGCCGATGTAGTACGCGAACGCCCCGCCGCAGGCGAAGGCCAGCGTGGCCACGAACACGATCGGCAGAATCCAGCGCCGCTCGGTGCGCGTCAGGCCGGGGTGGACGAAGGCGTAGATCTGGTAGACGAGAATCGGCATCGCCCCGGCGATGCCCAGCATCAGCGAAATCTTGATGTAGGCCCCGATGAAGCCGAGCAGCTCGGTGAAGATTGGGCGAAATTCCGGGTACGCCTCGCGCCCCGGTTGGAGCAGGTAATCGAGGATCGTCTGCGCGAATACGAGCGCGACGACCGTGGTGAGGACGATGCTCAGCGTGGAGATCGTGAGTCGCCGGCGAATCTCGCTGAGGTGCTCGCCGAGCGTGAGCTCCGCGCCGCCCTCGGGCGCCGGCTGGTCGACCAGCTCCGGCGGCAGCGGCGGCTCGTCGGGCGGTTCGGCGGCGGTCGGTTGGCTGGCCATCGGCGGCTACGTGCCGCCGCGGCGGCGGTTGAGCGAGATCACGTTCGAGGGCCGCGCCGGCGCTTCCGCCGCCCGCTGCTGGCGACGCCGCACGATCGGCCGCCGCCGCTCGCGCCGCTGCTCGGTGGGCGCAGCCGTCTCATCAGGCTCTACAGCGGCGGCGGTCTGCGCTGCGACGGGCGCGGGCGCGTCCTCGCCCTCGCGCACTGCGCTGACGGCCTCCTCGGCAACCGCCTCCGCATCGCGAGTCGCGGCGCGGATGTCGGCCTGCGCGGCTTCCAGATCGGCGCGGATGCCCTGATCCGTCTCCGCCAGCTCGTGCCGCACCTCGATGTATTCCTCGCGCATCTCCTCGAAATCCACCAGGTATTCGTCGCGGAAGTCGCGCGCGTACTCGCGCAGCTCGCGGATCGCCCGCCCGAACTGCGCCGCGAACTCGGGCAGCCGCCCGGGTCCGAAGATCACCGCCGCAAGCAGCAGCACCACCAGAATTTCGGGAATGCCGACGCCGAAGATGTTCATGCGAAACCCAGCGCGGCGCGCAACCTCGCTCCGACGCGCGCCCGCACCCCTATGAGCTTATCCGATCAGCGGACATCGCTCCCCCACCTCCGCCACGCCCGCGCCCAGCTCCGCCACACCCGCGCCCCCACCACCGTCACACCCACGCTCCCACCACCTCCGTCACCCCGCGCCCCTCCTCGTCATACCCGCGCTCGCCGCGGGTATCTCGCTGAGTTCTGCACGGAGTCCCGCCGCCCGCCTGTGCCCGTCGGCACCGGCCACTCTTCTCACCGTGCCCGCGCCCCACCTCCGTCACCCGGCCCCACCACCGCCACCCCCGCGCTCCCCCCACCGTCACGCCCGCGCCCCCACCACCGTCATACCCGCGCTCGCCGCGGGTATCTCGCTGAGTTCTGCACGGAGTCCCGCCACGTCCCTGTCGCTCCCACCACCGTCACACCCGCGCCCCCACCCCGTCATACCCGCGCTCCGCCGCGGGTATCTCGCTGAGTTCTGCACGGAGTCCCGCCGCTCTCCTGTCGCTCCACCACCGCCACCCCCGCGCCCCCACCACCGTCACACCCGCGCGCCCCCCACCGTCACACCCGCGCTCCCCCACCGTCACCCCGCGCCCCCACCACCGTCACGCCCGCGCCCCCACCACCGTCACGCCCGCGCCCCCACCACCGTCATACCCGCGCCCCGCCGCGGGTATCTCGCCGAGTTCTGCACGGAGTCCCGCCGCGTCTCTGTCGCCCCACCTCCGTCATACTCGCACGGGTACGACGGGAGCGGGAAGTGCGAGCAGGCCTCGGGCCCGCTCACGCTTCCGCCGTTCCCGAAGTCCCCGTTGGGCGCGTCGGCGAGGCCGCCGCTGCCTGAGTTGGGGAAGGTGAGCGGTCCCTCGATCTCGCCCGGCTCCTCAACCTCGCCCGGCTCCTCGACCTCGCCCGGCTCCTCAACCTCGCCCGGCTCCTCGACCTCGCCCGGCTCCTCAACCTCGCCCGGCTCCTCGACCTCGCCCGGCTCCTCGACCTCGACAGGCTCCTCAACCTCGACAGGCTCCTCGACCTCCTCGACGGGCGGCGGCTCGTCGTTGTCGAGGATGGAGACGACGGCGGCGAATGATTTTGCGCCGCCGGCGAGGGTGAAGTAGTTGGGCGCGGTGTGGTCGGCGGGCTGTTCGAGCTTGACGATGAAGAAGCCGTCGACCTCGTCCTGGTCGTCGTCCTGCGTGGCGATGTAGAGGTGCGCCGTATCGGAGCCGTCGGGCGCGGCTTCGAGCGGCAGGTCGAGTTGGATGCCTTCGGCCTGGGGGTCGGCGTCGGCCAGGCCGGGCGCGAGCACATCTCCGCCCGCGAGCAGGGTGAGGCGGACCGTGCGGTCGTCGTCGAGCGGCGATTTGGAAATGCGCAGGCGGAAGACGGCGCCGGCGCCCTCGACGATCGTGTGGTCCATCGCTTCCAGCGCGGCGACCTGCGGATCGTCGTCGCGGATGGTGATCTGGGTGCGGTGGACGTAGATGTTGTCCCATTGCCGGTCGTTGCTGTCGGCGTCGAGATACCAGCGGATGATTTCGTCGTCGCTGTCGGCGTCCTGCGGCGCGGTGAGTTTCCAGGCCTGGCGCCGCCACCAGTCGTCGCGCTCGAAGCGGGCCGGGTCGGGCGAGGCTTGAAGTTTGCCGTCGGGGCGGAAGCGGTGGAAGAACTCGATCGCTGCGCGGGGGCGATCGCTGTCGCCCAGGTCGAAGACGCCTTCGGCGGACTGTCCTTCGATGATGGTCAGGTCTTCGAGTTCGGGCGGCTCCAGCGGCGCGGGCAGATTGTCGTTGGCGGGACTGGTCGACGGGCCGCCCGGGCCGCCCGGGCCGCCTGGAATGCCGGGGATCCCCAAGTCAGCGACCCGCAACAGCCGCCAATTGCCGACAAAACCGTTGAGCCCCGGACGGGTGGTCTCCAGGCGAAAACGGAGTTGGACATCGTTGTTCACCGCATCGGCGTCATAGGGCAGAGTGACGGTGAACTGGCGCACCGCCCAGTCGTCGGGATGCGTGCCGTAAGCCCTGAGCAGGAACGGCGCGGCTTCGAGCGAGACGCGGGCGGGGTCGGTGCTAAAGAGATGTACGGTGACGTCATGGGCGCTGAAGAATTGGGCCGCTGTTGCGCTCGGGAACGAGAACGAGAGCGGATACGGATTCCGCGCGCCTTCCCAGTAGCCGGTCAGCACGCGCTGGAGCTGCTTGTGCCTCGGCCTGCTGAGCTCGATCCCCGCAGCGTTGCGAATGCTGAAGCCCTGCGGGACTCTCATGAGCGGCGAGTCGACGCCGTGGAACGACGCCACATCGTCCGTCGCCCTGACGATGTATCGGAAGACGAGTCGCCTGGTGCCGCTGCCACTGACGTAGACTGCGCGAGCATACGTCGTCTCGCCGGCGTTCGTAGTGATACGCACGCTGAAATGGGCCGGCTCCGCGCCGGTCGCGCGGCTGACGAAAACCGGCTCACTGAAGAACGCCTCGAAATGGTGCCCATCGCCCACGGCGGTCCCGGGTGCGGGGTTGCCGGTGCCGGGGCCCGGTACGAGTGCGTTGCGTGTCTCGAACACAGGCGGGAGGGCGAGCCTCGCGGCGTTGCCGTCGGAGTCGGCGAGCGACGCGCCCGCCGGCAGCGTGATCGCGGTTGATTCGATCGTTGTGCGCCCGCTCGTGTACCCGCCCGCGGGCACCGTGTGGCGGAAGACGAGCACGGAGCTGCCGCTGCCGTTGTGCCACTCGAGATCGTTGGGGGACGGGAGGTACCAGAGGGTGGAGTCGAGGTAGAGGTAGGTGGCGTCGACGACTCCGCCTGTAGTGCGCAGCTGCACGGTCGGCGCGCCGCTGACCGTGACCTGCTCGCTGAAGATCACGGCGAAATCGATGGTGTCGCCGGCGGCCCAGACTTTGGCTGGGTCGATCGCTCTGGCGCCGACCGTAATGAGGTCGGCCCAGATCGCTTTGGGCGGGCCCAGCTCGGCGGTCAGCGTGATCGAGGCTGCGGCGTTGCGCTGGCCCTGATGCGTCAAGGCGCCCTCCAGCCGCCCGGCCGGCAGGCTCACCGTGACCGGGCCGCTCGCCGTCGGCGTGACATCGACAGTCCAGATTCGGTAGGTTGGCGTTACGCCTATGGCTACTTGCCCGCGGTTCCGCAGGTTGGACAGCGTGCCGTTGCTGACGGTGAGCTGGGAAAGCGTCGGCAGCGCTGTGTAGGCGCCTGCGGAGAAGAATTTGAGCGTCGTCTTGCCGCTGATGACCAGATCGTTGGCCCGCGTGATCCCGCCCTGATTCATAGCGGCCTGCGTAGTGAAATCGTCGTACAAAATCCGCGTGTTGACGACGTAGCGGCTGATCGTGACGCGGATCGTGTTGGTCTGGGCGGCGGCGCTGAAGTGGAGCAGCGCGGCGGCGCCGAGCGCAGCGCCGATCAGGGCCAGGAGGAGCAGCGCGCGCTGCGCGGAGGGCATCAGTACCCCCCCCCCCCCCGAGAGTCGGCGAGGCGAAGCGGCCGGCGGCGAGCCGGGATCGAGCGCATGACGTCGCGGGCGGCGGGCAGTCTCATGCGAAGCTCCTCCACATCCGCGCCCGCATCCGCGCGGACGTAGATGGGAAGGTATCAGACATAAAGTGTTGACAGAAGTGTCAAGCGCGCCGCCGCTCCCGCGCCCCCCACCGCCGCCACCCCCGCGCCCTCAGCTCCGCCACCCCCCGCGCTCGCCACCTCCGCCACACCCGCGCTCGCCGCTTCCGTCATACCCGCGCCCGCCCCCTCTGCCACCCCCGCGCCCTCAACTCCGCCACCCCCGCACCCTCAACTCCGTCACCCCCGCGCTCGCCACCGCCGCCACCCCCGCGCTCGCCACCGCCGCCACCCCCGCGCCCGCCACCGCCGCCACCCCCGCGCCCGCCGCCTCCGCCACCCCCGCGCCCTCAACTCCGCCACCCCCGCGCCCGCCGCCTCCGTCACACCCGCGCTCGCCACCTCCGTCATACCCGCGCTTGCCGCGGGTATCTCGCTGAGTTCTGCACGGAGCCCCGCCGCTCTGCTGTCGCCCCCCGCCGCCGCCCCCGCACCAAATCAGCCCCGCCACCCCGCGCGCCCCATCTCCGCCACCCCCGCGCCCCCTTCTCCGCCACCCCCGCGCTCTCTTTTTCCGTCATACCCGCGCTTGCCGCGGGTATCTCGCTGAGTTCTGCACGGAGCCCCGCGCCGCAGCCCGCCCCGCCCCACCCGCCCGGCGGCGCTCGGATGGCACTTGCGCGGAGGCGCGGGAGGCGGGGGCTAGGCGCACAGCGCGGCGAGATACCCGCGCTCGCCACCTCCGTCATACCCGCGCCCCCTTCTCCGCCATACCCGCGCTCGCCACCTCCGTCATACCCGCGCTTGCCGCGGGTATCTCGCTGAGTTCTGCACGGAGCCCCGCGCCGCAGCCCACCCGTCCGGCGGCGTTCGGATGGCGCTTGCGCGGTGGCGCGGGAGGCGGGGCCGGGGCTAGGCGCACAGCGCGGCGAGATACCCGCGCCCGCCGCCTCCGTCATACCCGCGCCCTTTTCCGTCATACCCGCGCTCGCCACCTCCGTCATACCCGCGCTTGCCGCGGGTATCTCGCTGAGTTCTGCACGGAGCCCCGCGCCGCAGCCCGCCCCGCCCCACCCGCCCGGCGGCGCTCGGATGGCACTTGCGCGGGGGCGCGGGAGGCAGGGCCGAGGCTAAGCGCACAGCGCGGCGAGATACCCGCAGCAAGTGCGGGTATGACGGATCTTTCTCGCGCGGGTATCTCGCTGAGTTCTGCGCGGAGCCTCGCGCCGCAGCCCACCCCGCCCCACCCGTCCGGCGGCGCTCGGATGGCACTTGCGCGGGGGCGCGGGAGGCGGGGCCGAGGCTAGGCGCACAGCGCGGCGAGATACCCGCGCCCGCCGCCTCCGTCATACCCGCGCTCGCCACCTCCGTCATACCCGCGCTTGCCGCGGGTATCTCGCTGAGTTCTGCACGGAGCCCCGCGCCGCAGCCCATCCGTCCGGCGGCGTTCGGATGGCGCTTGCGCGGGTATGACGGGGCTCTTTCGCGCGTGCGCGACAGCGGTGGGCGCAGGCAGCCCCTACCCCTCCGGCACGCCCTTCTCGATCAGAAAGTTCACCGCGTCGCGCACCGTCCCGATCCCCTCCGCGTCCTCATCGGAGATCTCCAGATCGGGCACCTCGTCGCGGAACTCCTCCTCGAACGACATGATCAGCTCGACCAGGTCCAGCGAGTCCGCGCCGAGGTCGTCGATGAACGACGCGTCCATCGTGATCTCGTCGGGCTCCACGCTCAGCTGCTCCTCGATGATGCCCTGAATGCGTTCGAACAGTGCCACAGCCGATGCCTCCTCCACCGGCTCCGCGAGCCGGGTTCGCCGTATCGTACCCAACACGCCGCTGACCAGCCGCCGGCTGCCGTCGCTGCCGAACCGCTTCGCCAACTCGACCGCCGCGTTCGACGCAGCAGCCGCGCGCACGCCCTCAGTATTGAAGAGCAATTCGTACAGCGCAATCCGCAGCACGGTCAAATCGACCAGCGGCATTTGGTCCAGCGGGCGCTGCGGCGCAGTTTCCTGGATGATCGCGTCGAGCTCCGCGCGCCGTTCGGCGACGCCGCCGGCGAGCGTCTCGGCGTAGGCCTGCTCCTCGGCCTCGAGCGGCTCGTCGAGCTGCCGGCGCGCGAGCGCCTCAAGCGCGCCCGCGCGCTCAAACTCCGCCTCGAACAGCGCCTCGAACGCCCGCCGCCGGCCCGGCTCGCGCCGACCGGCCCGCCCGCTCAGGCCGACTCTCCCATAATGCTGGCACGGTCGTTGAGATTGATCAGCGTCGGCTTCTCCGGCCGCAGCGTCGTCCGCACCAGCCCCGTCAGCACCGTGCCCGGCCCGATCTCGATGAAGCTGTCAACGCCCATCCCGCGCATCGCCAGCACCGTGTCGCGCCAGCGCACCGGGCGGCGAATCTGCGCCTTCAGGTCCGCCCGCACCGCCGCGGCCGTCGCCAACGGCGCGGCCTCGACATTGCCGATCACCGGCGCAGTCGGATCCGCAATCTCCGCCGCGTCGAGCAGCGGCGCCATCTGCACCGCCGCCGGCTCCATCAACGAGGTGTGAAACGCCCCGCCCACGTTGAGCCGGACGACGCGCCGCGCCCCCCGTTCTTCCGCCGCCGCCGCCGCGCGATCCACCGCCTCCGGCGTCCCGCCCACCACGATCTGCCCCGTCGCGTTCAGATTGCACAGCTCCGCGCCCGTCTCCGCGCACAGCTCGGCCACGACATCCTCATCCAACCCCAGCACCGCGGCCAGCGTGCCCGGGCGCTCCTCGCCCGCCGCCTGCATTAAGTCGCCGCGCCGCTGCACCAGACGCACCGCCTCCGAAACCGTCAGCGAACCCGCCGCAACCAGCGCGCTGTATTCGCCCAGACTGTGCCCCGCCATACAGAGCGGCGGCTCGGCCAGCGCAGGATGCCCAACCGCCCGCGCCGCGCTCCACGCCGCCAGGCTGGCGATGAGGATCGCGGGCTGCGTGTTGACTGTCTGCCGCAATTCCTCTTCAGGTCCCTCGAAGATGATCCGCGAGAGACTGCGGCCCAGCGCCGCATCGGCCTCATCGAAGACGGCCGCGGCTTCCGGCCATTGCTCGTAGAGATCGCGGCCCATGCCCACCTGCTGCGCGCCCTGGCCGGGGAAGAGCCAGGCGGAGCCGGGCACCGACTAGTCCTCCAGCTCGATCACCGCGTTGCCGCGGTAGGTGCCGCACGCCCAGCAGACATGGTGCGCCTGGTGGGTGGCGTTGCAGCGCGGGCAGGCGACCAGCTTGGGCCGCCGCACCCGGTGATGCTGGCGGCGCAGACGCTGGCGCGTCTTGGCGTACTTACGCTTCGGCAGTGGCGGCATGGTGTTCTCTTTCAGCTGGACCGGCCGGGATGCGGCTCGCGCAGTGCGGCGAGCGCCGCCCAGCGGTCGTCGAGCTCCGGTTCGCCCCCGGCCTGAGCAGGACCCACGCCGGGGCAGTCGGCGGCGCAGCGCGGACTGATCGGCCGCGCCATCTCCACATATTGTCGCACGACCTCGTTGAGATCGATCTGTCCGTCGAGCACCGCGAAGCCGTCCCGCTCCGGCGGCGGCTCGAGCGGGCGGCCGGTCAGCGCGTCGTTGGGCGGCCAGAACTCCTCGTCGAACTCCAGCGCGAGCTCGAGTCTGAGCGGCGCGAGACAGCCGCCGCAGATCTCGTCGACGCAGGTGCGCAGCCGCCCGCGCGCCAGCAGCGATTGATCCGTCCGCAGCAGCTGGAGCGAGCCCGCCACCGTGCGCGGCCCCTCGTAGGCGAACTCGGCGTCCTCGAGCTCGAACTCCCGCGCCGCGCCGATCGACTCCTGCAGCAGAGTCGAGACATTGATTTGCAGCGAGCTCGTCCGCCGCCGCGCCGTTGATGCCGATCGATCCGTCATAACCGCCCCAGCCTACCAGCGCGCCGCCGCTCCGGTTGATCTCTGTTTACCAGAACGCACGGGCGTAAAGCGGTTGCCGCAATTCGGCGCTAAGCTGCGCGCGATGCCTGCCGCCCCCGACCTCTACCTCGACGTTCACGAGCTTGCCCAGTCCGCGCACCAGCACGGACCAGATGTCGAGCTGGCGATTCGCGCCGATGGGCTGACCAAGCACTTCGGCGAGATTCACGCCGTGAACGGGATCGACCTGCGCGTGCGGCGCGGGCAGGTCTTCGGCTTCCTGGGGCAGAACGGCTCGGGCAAGACGACGACCGTGCGGATGCTCACCACGCTGCTCAGGCCGACCGCCGGCGAAGCCTGGGTGGGCGGGCTTGATGTGCGGCGGAGCGCCCGCCAGGTGCGGCAGTCGATCGGCGTCGCGCTGCAGGAAGCGGGCCTCGATGTGCTCCAGACCGGGCGCGAAATGCTGCGCCTCTCCGCGCGCCTCTACAACGTGCCGCGCGGCGACATCGAGGCCCGCATCTCCTATCTGCTCGATGTGGTCCATCTGGCCGAGGACGCCGACCGCCGCATCCGCGAGTACTCCGGCGGGATGCAGCGCCGCCTCGACCTCGCCTCCGCGCTCGTCCACAGCCCATCGATCATCTTCCTCGACGAGCCCACCACCGGGCTGGATCCCGTCTCGCGCCAGTACCTCTGGGACTACATTGAGCGGCTCAACAACGAGGACGGGGTGACTTTCTTCCTCACGACGCAGTACCTCGAAGAGGCCGACCAGCTCACCGACGAGATCGCAATCCTCGACGCCGGGCGAATCGTGGTGCAGGGCTCGCCCAACGCGCTCAAAGCGACCGTCTCGGACGACGTGATCAGCTTCGAGCTGGCCGACGGCGCGGGCTACCGCCGCCTGGCGATCGACGCGGTCTCGCGTCTACCGCTGGTCGACAGCGCGCGCGACGACGGCGCGCACGGCGTCGCCGTCTACACCAAGAATGGCACGGCGGTCTTCCCCACGGTGGTCCGCGCGCTCGACGAGGCCGGCCTCTCGTTCAACAACCTGCGGCTGGCCAACGCCACGCTCGACGACGTCTTCCTGCAGGCGACCGGCTACCGCATGGAACCGCCGGGGGCGCCCGAGGGCGGCGACATGGTGGGTGCCTGATGGCCGCCGCGGCCCCGCCAGCCGCCTCGCCCGTCGGCGCGTCCACCGGCGCGGCCCGCAGCGGGCGCTTTCACGTGCTCAGCCACTCGCGCTATCTGGCCGGGCGCACGATCCGCGAGTCGCTGCGCCAGCCCGGCGTCGAAATCACCAACGTTTTCATCCCGCTCTTCTTCCTCGCCGTCTCGACCGCGGCGATCGGCGAGGTCGCCGGCAACGCCTTCAACGTGGACAACTACCTCGGCTTCCAGCTGCCCGTCGCCGTGCTGCAGGCGGTGGCCGGCTCGTCCAGCGCGTCGGGCATCGCGATCGTGACCGATATGGAGCGCGGCTATTTCGACAAATTGCTGCTCACCCCGGCCTCGCGCTGGTCGCTGATCATCGGGCGGGTCACCGCCGATGCGGTCCGCGCGATCTTCTTCAGCGTGATCATGGTCATCGCGGCGCTGGCCTT
This sequence comes from Dehalococcoidia bacterium, assembly GCA_965203165.1. GTDB lineage: Bacteria > Chloroflexota > Dehalococcoidia > Bin125 > Bin125 > CATQGW01. The sequence goes on along the minus strand of OZ241849.1, from coordinate 1,021,759 downwards.
CGGCTCGGGGATGATGGCCGGCGCGGGCGGCGTGGTGGTGATCCTGCTGATGGCGGGCATCTTCGGGGCGGCCTACTCGGGCATCGGCATTTTCGTGGCGATGCGCACCGGCAACGCGCAGGCGGCGCAGGCCAGCTTCCTGCTCTTCTTCCCGCTGCTGTTCATGGCGCCCGCCTTCGCGCCCAAGGAGATTTTCGCCGACTGGCTGCAGTGGATCGCGACGGTGAACCCGGTCACCTACATGATGGAGGGCATCCGCGAGCTGGTGATCGGCGACACCGAAGCGCTGCGCGAGCTGACCCGCGAGATGATGTCGCGCGGCGCGACGCCCAACGCGGCGCAGGTGCGCGAGGCGCTGGGCGACGGCTGGAGCGCGGAGCGGATGCTCTGGGCGTTCGTCTCGCTGGCCGGCTTCGCGGCCGTCACGCTGACGATGGCCGTCGTCGCGCTGCGCCGCCGCGCCGCCTCGGGCTAAATGAGCAGTTGACCCGACCCGCTGCGCGTCGTTACCCTCAATGCACATATCCGACGCCGACCAAACGAGGAGTCTGCCCGTGAGCTGGTTTACGCCGAAGAACACCGTCTCTGCGCACTGCGATCTGCCCTGTGGCGTCTACGACCCCGCGCAGGCCAAGATCGAGGCGATGTCTGTGCTCAAGTCGATGGAGAAGTACAACGACTCCGACGACCAGGATTTCAAGGCGCGCTGCCTGCAGATCAAGGAGGAGCGCGCGGACGAGGTGAAGCACCACCTGTGGGTGCTCTGGACCGACTTCTTCAAGCCGCACCACCTGGAGGCCGACGGCGGCATCCACGAGCTGATCTGGAACGCGACCAAGGCGGCCGGCGAGGCCAAGAAGACGACCGACCCGGCCAAGGGCCAGGAGCTGATCGAGCTGATCGACCAGATCAGCGACAAGTTCTGGGCCACCGCCGAGGGCCCCGGCGCCGGCGTCTACGCGCCCTAGCCCGCGTCCCAACTCCGTCGCATCCGCGTGGTCCAGCCCCGCCGTGCCCGCGCAAAATCAGAGCCGCCACCCCCGCGCCCCCCCCTCCGCCATACCCGCGCAAAAAGAGCTCCGTCACACCCGCGCTAAATGGATCCGTCATACCCGCGCAAAATGGATCCGTCATACCCGCGCAAAATGGATCCGTCATACCCGCGCTTGCCGCGGGTATCTCGCCGAGTACAGCACAGGGTCCCGCGCGCCTCCGCCGTTCTTGCGCAGAGCACCGCCTCAGATGCCCGGTGGCGCTCGGAAGCCGCCTGAGCGGGAGGTGGGGGGGCGGGGACGGTGCTTGGCGCTCACCGCAGCGAGATACCCGCGGCAAGCGCGGGTATGACGGATCTGGGAGGTGCGCGGGTGTGACGGGGCCAGGAGGTGCGCGGGTGTGACGGCTCTAGGAGGTACCCGGGTACGACGGCTCTAACTTTGCGCGGCCTTGACCAGATTGCGCATCAGGCGGATCGCCTCGTCGTGCGGGACGCGCCCGCAGCCGCAGGAAGAAGAGACCAACAGGCGCGACTCGGGCAGCACCTCGCGCAGCGCGTCGATCTTCTCGCGCAGCGCCGTCACGCTCGCCGGTTTTGACTTCACATCCGCGATGCCCGCGATCACCTCGATCGACTCGGGCACTTCCGCCAGCAGCACCCGATCTTCCCACTGCCCGGAATACGAGCACTCCACATGCACCCGCTCCACGCGGCCCTCGAGCGCCTGAATGAGCGGCAGCAGCGCGCGGAGGTTTTGCACCTCAATCGACGGCTTGCGCGCGATATCGCCCAGGCAGAAGTGAATCGTGCGGCGGATGCCCGCCGCCGGTTCGAGCGGCTCCACGACCAGCGGCAGCAGCTCCGACACGGCGCGGCTGCCCGAAACCAGCCCGATCGCTTCCGCCGGCGCGTCCAACTGCAACTCCGACAAGCCGGCGTCGACCATGTCGGCGATTTCGTCCTGCACGATCGCGACCAGATCAGCGAGGTGCGCCGACGGGTCGGACGCGCGGAAGCCGCCGCCGATCGTCAGCGGCGAGGGCACGGAAGCCTTCTCCAGCGACGGCTCGATCTCCCGCTCGCGGCGGTACGCCTTGGCGTGTCCCGTCCCGCGTGGCGCGCTGATCTTGCCCGCCGTCTCGTAGACGCCCACGCCCGCCTGCCCTTTGGCCGTCTCGCGCGGCTTCAGCGTGCGCAGACCGTCGAGCCGCGGCGGGATGTGGTGCAGAAAATCGGGCGCGAACACCTCGCCGCCCATGATCTGATCCAGGCCGCAGGCGAGCTGCTCGTCCATCGCAATTCGCGCCGCCGCTTGGAGCACGCCGTGGGCCTGCTCATCGCTGTACCCGCCCGCGTAGTAGCGCTTCAACTCGGGCCGCTGCCCGAACGGGATGGGCCACGAACCGACTACCGTCGTGCGAATCGACATGCCTCGCTCCTCACTCTTCGTTCCTCATTCCGCGTCCGCGTACACGCGAAATCCGTAGTCGTTGTAGCGGTAGTTCGGGGCCAGGCTGGACCGCGCCGAGACCCGCGTGAACTTGATCCGGTGCCGCCACGATCCGCCTCGGCTCGCGCGCCGGACGCCCGTCTGCGGACCGACCGGCGCCTCCGAGGGCGACCGCTCGTACCACGAGCGGTCGTACCAGTCCGAGCACCACTCATGCACATTGTCGGCCATGCAGAGCAGGCCGAAACCGTTGGCGCAGGCCGCCGCGGGAATGTGCGGCGCCTCCGCCTCCGCCACGAAGCGGCGCGCCTCCGCCGCCGGCCAGGCGTCATTCGCCTGCGGCCAGCGCGCGGACTCGATCCCGCCCCGCGCCGCGTACTCGCGTTCCGCCTCCGTCGGCAGCCGCAGCCGCGCTCCGACCTGCCCGCTCCACCACTCGCAAAACGCCGCCGCGTCGTACCACGACACGCCGACCACCGGCAGCTGCGGCCCGCAGAATTGGTCCGCGCTCCAGAACGGCGGCGGCGCGGCGCCCGCCGCTTCGACGAACAGCGCGTACTGCGCGTTGCTCACCGGCCGGCGCGCCGCGCGAAACGGAGCGACCGAGACGCGATGCGCCGGCCGCTCGTCGCGCCGCTCGCAGTCGGAGCCCATCACAAAGCGCCCGCCCGCCAGCGCAACCAGATCCGGCCCCGTCGCGCTCATGTCCGCCTCTGAATTCGGCGTCGGCGAATCGCCCTCAGACCGGCCGAAAAACTGGAATCGGGTACGCGCCCTCGCCTTCCTGCTCCTCGAACTCCACCTGCACGCGCTGGCCAATCCGGATGTCCTTGGTCGGGTCGCCGACGCCGACCACGTTGGTCAGCATCCGAAAGCCCTCATCCAGATCCACGTAGGCCACCGCATAGGCGCCCAGCTCCTGGAAGCCCGGCATGCGGTTCTGGCGCACCACCGAGTAGGTGTAGACGGTGCCGAGTCCGCTGGAGACGTGCCAGGTCAGCCCCCCGCTGCCGTCGGCGGTCGAGTGCGCGCGCGGGTAGAAGACCACGTTGCCCGCCGCGTCTTTCTGGTAGCGCAGTTCGCCGGCCTTGCAGCCCTCCCAGAAGTGCTGCGTGTCCGGTTCGGGGAAGCTCGGCTGCGGTCGGTTGGCCATTGGAGTTCGCCTTTCTGCGAGTGTCGAGTGATCTGTCAGTGAGCTCAGGCAGTGAGCTCAGTCGGCGGCGAGGATCACCGTGCCGCCAGTGTGCGTGCCGCCCAGCAGCCCGCCGTTGCCGTGCGCGACCGCCAGCTTCGCGCCCTCCACCTGCGAGGTCGACTCGCCCCGCAGCTGGCGCACCGATTCGAGCAGCAGGAACAGCCCGCGCATGCCCGGATGATTCGAGGAGAGCCCGCCGCCGTCCGTGTTCAGCGTCAGCCCGGGCCGGTCGAACGCGAGATGCCCGTCGTCGATCCACGCGCCGATCTCGCCCTTGCCGCAGAAGCCCAGGTCTTCCAGGCAGACCGCCACCGTGATGCTGAACGAGTCGTAGATCATCGCGATGTCGATCTCGTCGGGCGTCACCCCGGCCTGCGCGAACGCCGCCGGCGCGCTCTGCGCCCCCGCGCTGGTCGTAATGTCGCCGCCGTTCTCGCGGTACTTGGTCGCCTCGCCGCTGCCGATAATCCAGACCGGCTTCTTGCGAATGCCGCGCGCCACATCGGCCGAGACGAACACCGCCGCGCCGCCGCCGTCGGAAATCATGCAGCACTCCAGCAGGTGCAGCGGGTCGGCCACGACGCGCGACTCCAGCACATCCTCGACGCTGATCTCGTCGACCTTGACGAACTGCAAGTCGGTCATCGCCTTGACCGCTTCGGGGTTGCGCATCGCGTGCTTGCGCGTGGCGACGGAAATCTGCGCCAGCTGCTCGGTGGTCGTGCCGTACTCGTGCATGTGCCGGTGCGCGACCATCGCGTAGTTCGAGATCAGCGTCGAGCCGTAGGGCGCCTCCATGTTCTGCTGCCACGACGCCCCGCCGCGGCCCAGCCCGCCCGTGCCGATCGGCACCCGCATCGAAGCCGCCGTCGAGCCGTAGGTCGTCACCGCCACATTGACCCGCCCCGCCGCGATGTCGCGCAGCGCGTGCGAGGCGTGGAACTCGTAGGACGAGCCGCCCACCTGCGTCGTGTCGATCATCCGCGGGGTAATCCCCAGGTAGGCGGCCAGCCCCAGCCCGCCGCCGCCCTCGCCGTCGAGCGCGTCGTAGAGCCCGTCCACGTCCGACCAACTCAGCCCGGCGTCGTCCAACGCCCGCTTCATCGACTCCGCCTTGATCTGCATCGAGGAAACCCCCGGCGCAACGCGAAGCGGATACTCATGAATCCCGGCGATCGCTGCGACTCGTTCCTGCGCCATCTTGCGGCCTCCTAGCGTCCTGTTCGCGCGCTGCCTAGTCCCAGTGTCGCACGCGCGCCGTTGCGCCGCATTCTAAAGCCCATCAAAGCCCCATTCACCAGATCCGTCATACCCGCGCAAGATCGATCCGCCGCACCCGCGCAAGATCGATCCGCCGCACCCGCGCAACAACTCCGTCACGCCCCGCGCAAAAGAGATCCGTCATACCCGCGCTTGCCATCCGTCATACCCGCGCTTGCCGCGGGTATCTCGCCGAGTTCTGCACCCAAGCCCCGCGCATCCGCGGGTACGGCGGAAAGAGAGCGCAGCGCGTTCCCCCTACGACCGCCTGCGGCCTCGCCGCAGCAACGCGAGCGCGAGCAACGAAAGCAGCGCAGCGCCAAACACCGCAAGGCCAGCGCGCGGAGCCTCCCCACCGCGGTCAAGCAGCCCGCCGGAGCCCGTCGCCGGCACCGCGAGCATCGGCTCGCGCAGCCAAGCGGGCACATCTGTTTCACCTCTGTCATTGCCGCCCCAACACTCGACCGCGCCCGTCTCGCGCAGCCCGCAGGTGTGGAACGCGCCTGCGCTGACCGCGCTGAAGCGCCCCGCCGGCGCGTCCGCTTGGCCGTAGTCGTTCCGTCCCCAGCACTCGACCGCGCCCGTCTCGCGCAGCCCGCAGGTGTGCGCCCCGCCCGCGCTGACCGCGCTGAAGCGCCCCGCCGGCGCGTCCGTTTGGCCCTCTTCGTTGTCTCCCCAGCACTCGACCGCGCCCGTCTCGCGCAGCCCGCAGGTGTGCCCCCCGCCCGCGCTGACCGCACTGAAGCGCCCCGCCAGCGCATCCGCTCGGCCGTCCCAGTTGGCTCCCCAGCACTCGATTTCGCCGGTCTCGCGCAACCCACAGGTATGCCCCCAGCCGGCGCTGACCGCGCTGAAGTGTCCCGCCGGGGCATCCGCCTTGCCCCAGTCGTTGTTTCCCCAGCACTCGATCGCGCCCGTCTCGCGCAGTCCGCAACGGTGGGACCAGCCGGCGCTGACCGTGCTGAAGCGTCCCGATGGAGCTTGGCTCCAGCGGTTGTTTCCCCAACACTCAATCGCGCCCGTCTCGCGCAGCCCGCAACTGTGCCCCTCGCCCGCGCTGACCGCGCTGAAGCGCCCCGCCGGCGTGTCCGCTTGGCCGTAGCCGTTGCTGCCCCAGCACGCGATCTCGCCGGAGTCGAGCACCGCGCAGGCGTGCTCGACACCGACGGAGATCGCCACCGCACGCCGCCCGTCCTGCGCCGCCGCACCTTCCCAGCCGCCCGAGACGCCCAGCGCCGCGCCCGCCAGCGCGAGCAACACCGCGAGCGCCAGCCCGCCCACAATCGCGCGCCGCCCCAAATTCGTTCGCGCCACTCCGGCCCCTTCCTCCCGCAGGGGGAGGCTAGGGCGTTCTGGAGCAGGGCTCTGTGCTGGACACGGCGAGATACCCGCGGCGAGCGCGGGTATGACGGACCCTTTTTCGCGCGGGTATGACGGATCTCATTTTGCGCGGGTATGACGAAAAAGGGGCGCGATGCGTTCCCCCTACGACCGCCTGCGGCTTCGCCGCAGCAACGCGAGAGCGAGCAACGAAAGCAGCACAGCGCCAAACACCGCGAGGACGGTGCGCTGATCCGCCGCCCCACGGTCAAGCAGCCCGCCGGAGCCCGTTGCCGGGACACCGAGCGCCGGCTCGCGCAACCAGGCGGGCACATCAAGGGTGCCGTTGTAGATCATCCAGCAGGTCGCCGCGCCGTCTACGCTCACGGTGCAGGCGTGGTAGCTCCCTACGCTGATTGAACGCTGCTCGCCCGCTGGCGGCTGCTCTTGACCGTCAAATGTGCTACTCCAGCACTCAGCCACGCCGGTTTCCCGCAGTCCGCAACTGAGGCCGCCGGCGCTAACTGCGCTGAATTGCCCCGCCGGCGCGTCCGTTCGGCCGAAGGCGCTGTCTCCCCAACACTCGACAGCCCCGGTCTCGCGCAGCCCGCAATTGTGGTTCCAACCAGCGCTGACCGCGCTGAACCGCCCCGCCGGCGCATCTGCTTGTCCCTCTTTGTTGTACCCCCAGCACTCGACGGCACCGGTCTCGCGCAGTCCACAACTGTGGAACCCCCCAGCGCTGACTGCGCTGAACCGCCCCGCCGGCACAGCTATTTGGCTCCAATCGTTGTTTCCCCAGCACTCGACGGCCCCGGTCTCGCGCAGCCCGCAACTGTGGGACGCCCAGCCCGCGCTGACCGCGCTGAAATGTCCCGCCGGCATGTCCGTTTGGCCGTCCAAGTTGTCTCCCCAGCATTCGACTGTGCCGGTCTCGCGCAGCCCGCAACTGTGGGCCCCGCCCGCGCTGACTGAGCTGAAGCGCCCTGCCGGCGCCGTCGCTTGGCCCCAGCCGTTGTATCCCCAGCACTCGACGGCACCGGTCTCGCGCAGTCCGCAACTGTGGTGCCCGCCGGCACTGACTGCACTGAAGCGCCCCGGCGGCGCATCCGTTTGGCCGCCGTACACGTCGCTTCCCCAGCATTCGACAGTGCCGGTCTCGCGCAGCCCGCAACTGTGGTGCTCGCCGGCGCTGACCATGCTGAAGCGCCCGGGCGGCGCGTCCGTTCGGCCGAAGGCGCTGTCTCCCCAGCACTCGACGGCACCGGTCTCGCGCAGCCCGCAATTGTGCCCCTTGCCAGCGCTGACCGTGCTGAAGCGTCCCGCCGGCGCGTTCGTTTGGCCGAACACGTTGTTGCCCCAGCATTCGACTGTGCCGGTCTCGCGCAGCCCGCAACTGTGTTGCCCGCCCGCGCTGACCGCGCTGAAGCGCCCCGGTGGCGCGTCTGCTCGGCCGTAGCCGTTGTATCCCCAGCACTCGATCGTACTCGTCTCGCGCAGTCCGCAGGTGTGCTCTCCGCCCGCGCTGACCGCGCTGAAGCGCCCAGCTGGCGCGTCTGTTCGGCCGTCGCCATCGTATCCCCAGCACTCGACGGCGCCGGTCTCGCGCAGCCCGCAACTGTGTTGCCCGCCCGCGCTGACCGCGCTGAAGCGCCCCGGTGGCGCGTCTGCTCGGCCGTAGCCGTTGTATCCCCAGCACTCGATCGTACTCGTCTCGCGCAGTCCGCAGGTGTGCTCTCCGCCCGCGCTGACCGCGCTGAAGCGCCCAGCTGGTGCGTCTGTTCGGCCGTCGCCGCTGTACCCCCAACACGCAATCTCACCGGAGCCGAGCACGGCGCAGACATGCGCGTCGCCGACGGAGATCGCCACCGCGCGTTCGCTCCGCTGCGCGGCTGCGTTTTCCCAGCTGCTGGAGACGCCGAGCGCCGCGCCCGCCAGCGCAAGCAACCCCGCGAGCGCCAGCCAGCCCGCAACCGCGCGCCGCCCCAAATTCGTTCGCGCCACTCCGGCCCCTTCCTCCCGCAGGGGAAGGCTAGGGCGTTGCGGGCGCGGGGCTCTGTGCTGGACACGGCGAGATACCCGCGGCAAGCGCGGGTATGACGGATCTCATTCTGCGCAGGTATGACGCAAAAAGGGGGCGCAGTGCGTTCCCCCTACGACCGCCTGCGGCTCCGCCGCAGCAACGCCAGCGCGAGCAGCGAAAGCAGCGCAGCGCCGAACGCCGCGATGCCGGCGCGCGGCGCCCCCGCGCCGCGGTCAAGCAGCCCGCCGGAACCCGTTGCCGGGACGCCGAGCGTCGGCTCGGCGAGTGTCGCCCCGCGCAGCCAAATGGGCACATCGGCGGCGGCGTTGTCGACTATCCAACAGGCGACCGTTCCATCCTCGCTCAGCGCGCAGGCGTGGTAGCGGCCGGCGCTGAGCGCGGTGTGCCTACCCGCGGGTGGCTGCGTCTGGCCGTCAAAGGTGTAGCCCCAGCACTCGATTTTGCCCGTCTCGCGCAGCCCGCAGCTGTGCCGCCCACCCGCGCTAACCGTGCTGAATGTCCCACGCGGCGCGTTTGCTTGGCCAGAACCACCGTCCCCCCAGCACTTCGCCTCGCCGGACTCGCGCAGTCCGCAGCTGTGCAGCCAGCCAACATTGACCGTGCTGAACGTCCCGCCTGGCGCGTCTATTTGGCTATAGGTGTTGTTTCCCCAGCACTCCAGTGCGCCGTTTGTGCGCACCGCGCAGTTATGCCACATGACCACGCTGACGGCAATGAATTCCCCCTCCGGTGCGCCTGTTTCGTTGCTCCAGTCACTGCCCCAGCATTCCAGCGCGCCGCTCGGGCGCAGTCCGCAGCTGTGCCACGCGCCTGCGCTGACCGCGCTGAACGCCCCGTCCGGCGGGTCTGTTTGACCGTAGGTGTTGTCTCCCCAGCATTCGACTGCACCACTCGGGCGCAGCGCGCAGCTATGCGTCACGCCCGCGCTGATCGCATTGAATGCCCCGCTCGGCGTGTTTGTCCGTCCCCCGTCTTTGCTGTTGCTGTCTCCCCAGCACTCCGCCTTGCCGTCTACTCGTAGTCCGCAGCTGTGTGTCAAGCTCGCGCTGACCGCCTTGAAGATTCCGTCCGGCGCGTCTGCCTGACCCCAGTCGTTGTCTCCCCAGCACTCCACCTTACCGCCTGCCTGAAGCCCGCAGCTGTTCACCTCTCCCGCACTGACGGCGCTGAACGCGCCGCGCGGTGCATTTGTTTGGCCATAGCCATTCTCTCCCCAGCACTCCACCGCCCCGCTCGCTCGCAGCCCGCAGGTGTGATCACGGCCCGCACTGACCGCGCTAAAAGCCCCTTCCGGCGCGTCCGCTTGGCTGCTCTCGTTGTCTCCCCAGCACTCCAGTGCGCCGCCAGTGCGCAGCCCGCAACTGTGGCCTCCCCCAGCGCTGACGGCGCTGAACGCCCCGGGCGGGCCATCCGTTTCGCCCTGCTCGTTGCGTCCCCAGCACTCGATCTCGCCGGTCACTCGCAACCCGCAGCTGTGCGCCCAGCCGGCATCGACCGCGCTGAAGCGCCCAGCTGGCGCGTCTGTTCGGCCGTCGCCGTCGTATCCCCAGCACGCCAGCGCGCCGTTAGTGCGCAGCCCGCAACCGTGGGCGAGGCCAATATGAACCGCGCTAAACGTCCCGCCCGGCGCATCTATTCGGCCCCAATTACTGTCTCCCCAGCACGCGACCGCGCCGGTCTCGCGCAGCCCGCAGGTGTGCCATGTGCCCGCGCTGACCACGCTGAAGCGTCCCGCTGGTGCGTCTGTTCGGCCGTACTCGCCGGCGCCCCAACACGCGATCTCCCCGGAATCGAGCACCGCACAGGCGTGCTCGCTGCCGACGGAAATCGCCACCGCGCGTTCGCTCCGCTGCGCGGCCGCACCTTCCCAGCCGCCCGAGACGCCGAGCGCCGCGCCCGCCAGCGCGAGCAACACCGCGAGCGTCAGCCCGCCCACAATCGCGCGCCGCTCGAAATTCGTTCGTCCCACTCTGATCCTTGGCTCCTCCAGGGGCAAGGTTAGGGCGTGCCGCATAAATCTGTGGCGACGGCAAGCGCAGGAATGGCGGAAGGCGGGCGGACGGGTTCCTGCCTGCGCAGGAATGACGGAAAGGGCGTAGGAATGACGGAAAGGGCGCAGGAACGACGGAAAGGGCGCAGGAATGACGGAGGGGGCGCAGGAATGACGGAAAGGGCGCAGGAATGACGGAAAGGGCGCAGGAATGACGGAGGGGGCGCAGGAATGACGGAAGCCTGAACACGCCCTAGCCTGACACAATGCAAATCGGCCTCATCTCCGACACCCACCTGCCCCAGCTGCTGCGCTCGCTGGACGAACTCGGCCCGCAAGTCGCCGACGCCCTCAGCGGCGTCGACCTGATCCTGCACGGCGGCGATGTCACCGTCGCGGGCGTGCTCGACTGGTGCGAGCAGTTCGCCCCCGTGCTCGCCGCGCGCGGCAACAACGACATCTTCGACGACCCCAGGCTGGCCGAGCGCCAACTGCTCGATGTCGACGGCGTGCGCGTCGGCATGGCCCACGAACTGCGCCCCGAGTCGCGCCCCATCCCCGAAATCCTGCGCTCCTCGCTGGGCGGCGAGCACGTCGATGTGCTGATCGGCGGCGACACCCACGTCGAGCGGCTCGAATACCGCGACGGCGTGCTGCTGATCAACTCCGGCAGCCCCTCGCTGCCGCACCATCTCTCCACGCGGCTGGGCACGATGGGGCGGCTGACCATTGATCACGGGCTCATCACGGCCGAAATCTTCGCGCTCGGCCCGACCGCCGGGCAGCGCAATCCGGGCCGCCCCCAGCGCGTGACCATCGAGGCCGGCCGCATCATCGAGGCCGAGCTGTGCGGCCATCCCCTGAGCGAGGCCGAATTCCTCAAGCCGCCCCACGAACGACACGAACGAATCGCGCCCAACGGCGCTGTCTGAGCGCCGACCGCTGAGCTGAGAGGACGCCGCCATGGATCTGCAACTCGAAGGCAAGCGCGCGCTGGTCACCGGCGGCAGCCGCGGCATCGGCAAGGCAATCGCCCTGACGCTTGCGCAGGAGGGCTGCGACGTAACGATCGCCGCCCGCGACCCGCAGCGCCTGGCCGACGCCGCCGCCGAAATCGCAGCCGACACCGGCCGCCCGATCACGAGCCTCACCGTCGAGATGACGGACGACGACTCCGTGCGCGCGATGGTCGCCTCCGCCGCAGAAGCGATGGGCGGCCTCGACATCCTGGTCAACAACGCCGCCTCGCCCGGCAGCGTCTACGGACCCAAGCCTCTCGCCGAGCTGACCGAGGAGGTTGTGCTGGCCGACATCAACGTCAAGGTGATGGGCTACCTGCGCTGCGCCCGCGAGGCCGCGCCGCACATGCAGCGCGCCGGCTGGGGGCGCATCATCAACATCTCCGGCCTCGCCGCGCGCGGCAGCGGCAACACCGTCGGCAGCATTCGCAATGTCTCCGTCGCCGCCCTCACCAAAAACCTCGCCGACGAGCTGGGCCCCGACGGCATCAACGTCACCGTCGTCCACCCCGGCCTGACCCGCACCGAGGCCACGCCCGCGCGAATCGCGCAGCTAGCCGAGTCCGGCGGCATTACGGAGGCCGAAGCCGAAGCCAGAATGGCCGCCGGCAACTCCGTGCGCCAAATCATCGACTCCGAAGACATCGCCGCAATCGTCGCCTTCCTCGCCTCCCCCCGCTCCGTCGCCATCACCGGCGACACCATCGCCGCCGGCGGCGGCGTAGGCCGCGCCATCCACTACTAAAGCGGCGCGCTCCGCCGCAGGAAGCTCCGACGCCCGCTTGCCGCCGTTTTCGAGGATTCGGTGGTAGCGCGTGCAGAGGTTGAGCCACGAGGAAGCGGGCGTGCCGGCCACCGCTCCACCTCCGGCATCTGTTGCGCGTCAAGCGAGAACTGAGCGAACCCGCGCGGCGCACACGGCGCAGCTCCACTCCGAGCGCCCCCCGACCCCCGCGAGCTCGCCTGACTCACCTACCCATGAAACTGCGGCTCCCGCTTCTCCATGAACGCTGCCAGTCCCTCTACTGCCTCCGGGCGGCGGGCGGCGTCTGTGATGGCTCGCGTCTCCTGTTCCATCTGGGACTCCAGCGTGTCGTTGAACGAGGCGTGATAGAGCCGCTTGGCGGCGCCGATTGTCGCGGTTGGGCCCGCCGCCAGCTGGGCGGCCAGTGTCGCGGCGGCCTCGCCCAACTCATCGTCGGGCACGACGCGGTTGAGCATTCCCCACGCCAGCGCCTCCGGCGCGGACAGCATCCGATTGGTCATCGAAAGCTCCAGCGAGCGCCGCAGGCCGATCATGCGCGGCAGAAAGTAGGTCGATGAGCCGTCCGGCGTCAGCGCGATCCGCGAGTAGGCCATCGTGAAGCGGGCCGACTCCGCCGCAAGCGCCAGGTCGCCGATCAGCGCCAGGCTGAAGCCCGCGCCGGCCGCCGTCCCGTTGATCGCGCAGATCAGCGGCGCGTCCATCCGCGCGAAGCGCGACACCGCCGCGTGCAGGTAGGTGGTGAGCAGCTTGATCTCCGTCGCCATCTCCGGCCCCGCCGGCGGCAACGACTTCAAATCCGCGCCCGCGCAGAACATCCGCCCCACGCCGGTCAGCACCACGCAGCGCACCGCCGGATCGTCGTCGCAGCGAATCGACGCATCCATCAGTTCCTCGCCCATCCGCAGCGTCAGCGCGTTGGCCGCCTCCGGACGGTTAAACGCGATCGTCGCCACCCCGTCGCTGAGCTCCCAGTTGAGCGTTTCGTATTCCGGCATTGCCTTGCTCCCTCCCTTGCGCGATGCGCGCCCGATGCGCGCCCGATGCGCGCTCGGTGTGTGCGCGTCAGACACTCTGCGCAGACAGTCTATCCTGCGCTTGAACGCGCCCAATCAACACGCCCAACGAACGCGCCCAGCGAGCGGAGCAAAGCCCGTGCCCTGGATCGAAGATGTGAACGTACCGGTGGCCGACGGCGAAATGAAAGCCGCGCTGGCACTCCCCGACCAGCCGCGCGAGCCCGCCCCGGGACTGCTCGTATTGCACGAGCTGATGGGGCTGAACGAGGACATCCGTCGAATCGCCCTGCGCTTCGCCGAAAACGGCTACGCCGCGCTCGCGCCCGACCTCTACTCCGTCGGCCCGCCGCGCCCAATCTGCATCCGCCGCACGATGCAAAGCCTCAGTCGCGGCCACGGGCGCGCGTTCGACGATCTCGAAGCCGCGCAGCGCTACCTGAACGAACTGGACGAGGTGGATGAGTCCCGACTCGGCGTCGCCGGCTTCTGCATGGGCGGCTCCTTCGCCATCCTCCACGCCGTCCGCGCACCGCTCGGCGCCGCCGCCGCCTTCTACGCCGACCTGCCCGGCAGCGCCGAGCAGCTGGACGGCATCTGCCCCCTGTTCGCGGGCTACGGCGGGCGCGACCAACGATTCGCGCGCAAGCCCGAACACCTGCGCCGCTATCTGGAGCAGCTCGATGTGCCGCACGAAATCGCCCTCTACCCCGACGCCGGCCACTCCTACATGAACCAACAGCGCGGCCCGGCCCCGCTTCGAGCCCTCATGCGACGCTCCCGCATGGCCGTCGGCTACCACCACGACGCCGCCGAAGACAGCTGGCGCCGAATGCTCGCGTTCTTCAAGCAACACATCGACGGCGCCGCCGCGCCGCCGTCGAAGCCGGCCGGGGTGTAGATTGCCCGATGAGCCGTAACCGAAGGAGGCCGCGATGTCGATCCGGAAACGCACCGGGATGTTCGGAGCCATGGCCCTGGCGGCGCTGGCGGCCGTGATGATCGCGCTTCTGGCGCTGGGCTCCGCTCAAAGCCAGCAGCCGGAGGACGAGGCAGAGGCGGAGAGCCGCACGACGATCACAGTGACGGGCGCGGCCTCACGGTCGCTGACGACCGACCAGACGACAGTCGACTTCACCGTCAGCGCCCTCGCCGAGGGAGCGCGGACCGCAGTGCAGCGCGCCGAAACGGCGCTGGCCGCGATCACCACCCGCCTGCGCTGGCTGAACGGAGTCGACCACGAAAAAATCTTCACCCGCAACGTGTCCCTGCGCGAGGAGTTCGACTGGACTGAGCAAGGCCGCGTCTCGCGCGGCTTCCGCTACGGACACCTGCTCACGCTGCGCATCGAGGGCACGGACTTGGCCGGAGAAGTGATCGACGCGATTGTCGGCGCCGCCGAGGGCGCCGTCGAAATCAACAACGTCTCCTTCTCCACCTCGACCCGCGCCGCCGTCGAGCGCCAGGTCATGCTGGCCGCCATCGGCGACGCCCGCGCCACCGCCGAAGCCATCGCCGCCGAACTCGGCAAAACCATCAGCGACACGCTCGAAATCACCATCATCAACGCGCTCAGCCCCATCGAGGTCGAAGAGGTCGAGCAGGCAGCCGAAGAAGAAGCCGACACCGCATACACCGCCGCGCCGCGAATCCGCGGCGGCCAGGAGTCCGTCAGCGTCTCAGTGCGCGCCGTCTTCGCCGCCCGCTAGCCCGCACAGATCCGTCATACCCCCACAAACGAGCCTCCGTCATACCCGCGCTCGCCGCGGGCACCTCGCCGAGCACAGCACCCAACCTCGCCCACCACCCCCGCGCAAAAGAGCCCCCGTCATACCCGCGCAAAAGAGCCTCCGTCATACCCGCGCTCGCCGCGGGTATCTCGCCGAGCACAGCACCCAACCCCGCCCACCACCCCCACGCAAAAGAGCCTCCGCCACCCCCGCGCAAAGAGCCTCCGTCATACCCGCGCAAAAGAGCCTCCGTCGTACCCGCGCAAAGAGCCTCCGTCATACCCGCGCTCGCCGCGGGTATCTCGCCGAACACAGCACCCAACCCCGCCCACCACCCCCGCAAAAGAGTCTCCGCCACCCCCGCGCCCCAGCCTCGCCCACCCCCCGCAAAGGAGCCTCCGCCACCCCGCGCAAAAGAGCCCCCGTCATACCCGCGCTCGCCGCGGGTATCTCGCCGAGCACAGCACCCAACCCCTCCGCCACCCCGCGGCAAGCCCCAACACCCCCTACTCGATCCCCCGAGCACCCCCCGCATCCTCAAACACCTCGCTCGCGATCAAAATCACGATCGCCCGCTCGCCCTCCTGCGCAATCCGCAACTCCCCGCGGAACGACGGATTGTCCGCGTCGCGGAAGGCGATGAAATCAATCCCCGCGCGGCGCGGATCCGCGACGACGGACCACGGCGCGGCGTCCAGCTGCGAGCGGTACCAGGCGTACAGATCGTCCGCGTGCTCCTCGCGGCTCTGCCAGCCGAAAATTAACCGGCGGTTGTCTTCGGTGTCCGTGAACGCGGAGCCCAGCAACGCCAGCGAGTCCCGCTCGGGGAAGTTGGGCGGCAGCTCGTCCACGAAGCCCTGGATGCGCACATCCGCGATCGCCGTGCGGTCGTTCTGAATCAGGTAGTTGCGGAACATCCGCTGCGCGGCCAGCCGCTCCTCGTCGTCCGAACTGTCGCAGGCAACCGCCGCCAGCCCCAGCAGGGCGGCGCAGCAGGCGAGCAGCAGCAGGCGGGCGAGGGGCATCCGTTGACGATTCTCCGTGGGGTGGACGGCGGGATTCGAACCCGCGAATACCAGGGCCACAACCTGGCGCCTTAGGCCTCTAGGCGACGCCCACCGCGTAGCCGCGATGGTACCAGCTGCGCCGCAAATGGCTCTGTGCAGTTGGCCGCTCAAGCGATGCGGTCGATCAGCAGCGAGGCCAGCCCCAGGAAGAAGAGGAAGCCCAGCACATCCGTCACCGTCGTCACGAAAATGCTCGCCGCCAGCGCCGGGTCGGCGCCGGTGCGGCGCAGCAGAACGGGGATCAGCAGGCCGGCCAGCCCCGACACGATCATCGTCGCCAGCATCGCCGCGCCCACCGCCACGCCCAGCCACGGGTTGTCCTGCCAGACCCAGCCGATCGCGCCCACCAGCAGACCCAGCGCGATCCCCGTCACCACCCCGATCGCGATCTCGCGCGGCAGCACCGTGCGGTGAAAGTGGCGGTCGAATTCGCCCAGCGCCATCGCCCGCACCGTCAGCGTCGTCACCTGCATCCCCGCGTTGCCGCCCTGCCCGGCGATGATCGGCAGAAAGATCGCCAGCGCCGCCACCCGCGCCAGCGTGCCCTCGAACGCCGCCACCACGCCCGCCGCCGCAAACGCCGTGAGCAAATTGAACAGCAGCCAGGGCAGCCGACGGCGCACCGCCACATCGATCGGCGCGGTCAACGCCTGCTCGTCGACCAGCCCCACCATCCGAAACATGTCGCTGGTCGCCTCCTGCTGCGCGATGTCCAGCAGGTCGTCCGCCGTCGTCACGCCCACCAGCCGCCCGCTCTGATCGACCACCGGCAGCGCGTGCAACCCGTAGCGCTGGAGCGTCTGCAGCGCCTCCTCCTGATGCGTGTCGGTCGTCACGCTCGGCCCCGCCGCCGACATCAGATCGCGCAGCGGCGTCTGCGGCGCGGCGACGATCAGGTCGTGCAAATGCACCGAGCCGAGCAAATGCCCGATGTGATCCACCACGTAGACCAGATCCCGCACGGTGGGCGCGGGCACCGCCCGCAGATGCTCGATCGCTTGCTGCGCGCTCGCGTGCGGCGCGAGCGTCAGAATCTCCGGCGCCATGATCCCGCCCGCCGACTGATCGTCGTGCGCCAGCAGCGGCTCGATCACCTCCGCCTGCGGCAGCTGATCCAGCACCGCGCTCGCCGCCTCCTGCGGAATCGCCTGCAGCACATCCGCCGCGTGGTGCGCCGGCGCGTCGTCCAGCGCCTCCGCCAGTTGATCCACGCCGACATCGGGCGCGACATGCTCCAGCTCCTCGGGCGTCAGAAACTCCAGAATCACCGAGAGCGACGCGCTGTCGATTCGATCCAGCAGCCGCTGCCGCTCCTCGGTCGAGAGCGCCGCCAGCGCGTCGGCCTGATCGGCGGGGTGCAGCACGCGAATCATCGCCGCCGCCGACTCGAGGTCGCCGCCGTCCACCCGCGCCACCACATCCCAGACCGCGGCCGCGTCGGGCCGCTCGGGCGGGCGGCTCACAGCGCGCCCGCCCAACGCACTGCCCAACGCACTGCCTGTAGAATGGAGCGGTACGCGCCGCGCGCCCGTAGCTCAGCGGACAGAGCACCAGGCTTCGGACCTGGCGGTCGGGGGTTCGATTCCCTCCGGGCGTGCCACCCGCGCCACATGCGCCACGCACACCAGGCACGCGAAACGGAGCGTCGGATGTTCATCAGCTGGTTCACCGAACGCCCTTACCAAGACCCACAGGCCAGCTGGTGGGGCCGCACCGGCCGCCGCCTGACCGACCTCGACTCCTCCAACGAAGAATACGATCCCCGCCTGGGATCCGATCTCTACCACCGCTACCTCGATGAAGCGGTCGCCGCCGAGCGGGCCGGCTTCGACGGCATCGTGCTCAACGAGCACCACTCAACGCCCTTCTGCATGGGCTCCGTGATCAATGTCGAAGCCGCGATTCTCGCGCGCATCACCGAGCGCGCCAAAATCTGCCTGCTCGGCAACATTCTGCCGATCTGGGACGACCCGCTCTGGCTGGCCGAGACGCTGGCGCAGATCGACATGATCTCCGGCGGACGCCTGATCACCGGCTGGGTGCGCGGCACCGGCCGCGAGAGCCTCGCGCACAACTCGCCCTCGCCCTACAACTGGGAGCGCTACCAGGAAGCGCACGATTTCGTCGTCAAAGCCTGGACCGAGGCGGGCCCTTTCCGCTGGGAGGGCGAGCACTACCACTACCGCTACGTCAATCCCTGGTCGCGCCCGCTGCAACAGCCGCACCCTCCCATCTGGATCCCCGGCGCGGTCAGCCAACGCACCGTCGCCTGGGCCGCCGAGCGACGCTACCCCTACATCATGCTCGCCACACGCCTCGCGCCCACCCGCGACTCCTTCGCCTACTACGACCAGGTCGCCCGCGAATTCGGCTACGAGGCCGGCCCGCAGCACCGCGGCTACCTCTGGAAAGTCCACGTCGACGAAACCGAAGAACTCGCCGAAGAGGTCGGCCGCAAATACCTCACCGGCCCCGGCAACATCTTCCTCGAAGGCAGCCGCGGCGACGTCAAGCGCCACATCCAAAACCTGCCCGGCATCGTCGACCGCAAGCGCCTCCTGCCCACCGCCGGCGTGCGCCACGTGACCGACTCCCGCGGCGCCGCCGACCCGGCCCAATACCGCGCCCTCACGCTCGACGCCGCCACCGCCTTCGAGCCCGTCGAAGACACCTACAGCGGCCTCACCGAGGCCTACAGCATCATCTCCGGCACCCCAAAAACCGTCCTCCCCAAAATCCGCCACGTGCTCGAATACCTCCGCCCCGGCAGCATCACCTTCTGGGACGGCGACGGCTCGATGTCCCACGAGGACACCATGCGCTCCCTACGCCTGATGGGCGAAGAGGTCCTCCCCGCCGTCCGCGAAATGGGCCAAGAGCTAGACCTCACCGGCCCCTTCGACCTCCCCCCCGAGGCCGCCCCCGTAGGCATCTCCCCAACCACCGCCACCCCCCGCTAACCCCCAAAAACCCCCCCCAACCCACCCTGAATCAGACAAGACCAGGCCGAACAAACCCTGAACAAAGCCGAACAAACCCTGAACACCCCCCGAACAAACCCTGAACACCCCCGCGCCCCACCCACCTACCACCACCTACCAAAACCTACCAAAACCTACCAAACCCCGACCATCCCACCCCCCGCAAAAGCGCCCCCCCACCCCCGCGCCGCCACCCCCGCCCACCTACCACCACCTACCAAACCCGACCACCCACCCCTCCGTCCACCCCGCGCAAAAAGAGCTCCGTCATACCCGCGCAAAAAGAGCTCCGTCATACCCGCGCAAAAAGCTCCGCCACCCCCGCGCAAAAAGATCCGTCATACCCGCGCAAAAAGATCCGTCATACCCGCGCAAAAAGATCCGTCATACCCGCGCTTGCCGCGGGTATCTCGCCGCGCCGCCCCCCAAGCCCGTCCCCGCCACCCACCCCCGCCCGCCTACCACCACCTACCAAACCCGACCACCCGCCCCTCCGTCCACCCCGCGCCCCCACCCCCGCGCCCCCAGCCCCGTCATACCCGCGCTCGCCGCGGGTATCTCGCCGCGCCGCCCCCCAAGCCCGTCCCCACCCCCGCCACCCCCGCGCCCCTAGATCCGTCATACCCGCGCAAAAGAGATCCGTCATACCCGCGCTCGCCGCGGGTATCTCGCCGCGCCGCCCCCCAAGCCCGTCCCCGCCACCCAAGCGCCCCGCCCACCTACCACCGCCTACCCACCCGCGCCCCCAGCCCCGCCACCCCGCGCCCCACCACCGCCCTACCCGCGCCCTTTAGATCCGTCATACCCGCGCTCGCCGCGGGTATCTCGCCGCCCCACCCCCCAAGCCCGTTCCCGCCACCCACCCCCACCACACCCGCGCCCTTTAGATCCGCCCTACCCGCGCCCCCAGCCCCGTCATACCCGCGCCCCGCCGCGGGTATCTCGCCGCGCCGCCCCCCAAGCCCCTTCCCGCCACCCACCCGCGCAGAACACCGCGAGATACCCACGCCGAGCGCAGCAATGACGGACCCGCGACCACGCGCTAAGCTACGCCGCAACCCTCACGCATCGGCGGCTCGACGCCCCGCAGGAGCGCTTGGAGTAGGGCATGGATTACAGCTTCGCGATCTGCATGTGGCTGTTGGGCTTCCTGACCGCCCTGACGGTGATCGGGTTCGCGGTGACCATTGTGTTGGTGCTGGAGATCCTCAACCGCGTGCCCTGATGCCGCCACCACCTACCACCCCCACACCCAGATCCGCTAAGCTCCCCCCATGGTCACCCAAACCACTCTCGCCGACCTGCTGATCGAAGCCGGCTTCGAGCCCGAAGCCGCCCTCCGCGCCAGCGAGCTGCTCGAGCAAGACCTGAGCGACCTGGCCCGCCAGTCCGAGGTCAACCTCCGCTTCGACCGCGTCGACGAGCAATTCGCAGCCCAGGAGCGCGTGACCAACACACAGTTCGACGCCGTCGACAGAGACATCAAAGCGATCCACACCCGGATCGACGATCTGAAAGACAGCGTCGACCGCAGTCTGCAAGACCACAAGGACAGCGTCGACCGCAGCCTGCAGGACCACAAAGAGGGCGTCGACCGCAGCCTGCAGGACCTCAAAGAGGGCGTCGACCGCAGCCTGCAAGACCACAAAGAGGGCGTCGACCGCAGCCTGCAAGACCACAAAGAGGGCGTCGACCGCAGCCTGAGCGACCACCGCGAGAGCATCGACCGCCGCTCCGGCATCCTCACCTGGGCCATCGGAATCGGCTTCACCCTGACCGCCGCCGGCTTCGGCGTAGTGATCGCCCTGCTCGTCGAGCTGCTCAGCCGCTAGCCGCCGCCACCCCGCGCAAACCCCCCCCGCCCACCTACCACCACCTACCAAACCCGACTACCCGCGCCCCCACCACCGCCACCCCCGCGCAAAAAGAGATCCGTCATACCCGCGCAAAAAGCACCGTCATACCCGCGCTCGCCGCGGGTATCTCGCCGCGCCGCCCCCCAAGCCCCTTCCCGCCCCCCACCACCGCCACCCCCCCGCCCCAAAGAGCTCCGCCATACCCGCGCAAAAAGAGATCCGTCATACCCGCGCTCGCCGCGGGTATCTCGCCGCGGGCCCTCCAAGCCCGTTCCCACCTACCACCCCCACCCCCAGATCCGCTAAGCTCCCCCCATGGTCACCCAAACCACCCTCGCCGACCTGCTGATCGAAGCCGGCTTCGAGCCGGAAGCCGCCCTCCGCGCCAGCGAGCTGCTCGAACAAGACCTGACCGGCCTGGCCAAGCAAGCCGAAGTCAACCTCCGCTTCGACGCCGTCGACAAACAGTTCGACGCCGCCGACCAGCAGATCAAGACGCTCGACACAGAGGTCAACCTCCGCTTCGACCAAATGGACGGGCGCTTCATCGCCCAAGACCGCGCGATCGAAGCGGGCTTCGACCGCGTGGACGAGCAATTCGCAGCGCAGGAGCGCGTGACCAACGCGCAGTTCGACGCCGTCAACAAGGACCTCAAAGCGCTCGACACCCGCATCGACGACCTGAAAGACAGCACCGAGCGCGAGTCGCGCAGCCTCGGCCAACGCATCACCGACCTCCGCACCGAGTTCATCGGCCGCCTGCAAGACCTCAAGGACGGCGTCGACCGCGACCTCGCCGCGCTGCACCGGCGGCTCGACGACTTCAAAGACAGCGTCGACCGCCGCTTCACGATCCTCACCTGGAGCGTGCTGCTCGGCTTCGGCGGCGTCTTCGCCGTGCTCGGCTACATCATCACCCGCCTGCCGAGCGGCTAAGCCCCCCCACCCCCGGTGGACCCCCGGTGCACAACCTGGAACCCCCCACGTAAACCGCGCGTAACCCCGTCCCGCCGCGCTTGCGCGCAAACCCGGCGCATAGTGTAGATTGCCACAGGAGGAAATCCTCCAGACGCGAAGGAGAGAGGCATGCAGGCACTTGAGGGATGGCTGAACAGTCGCTGGCGCGTCGCCGCGCTGCTGGCGCTGGCCGCGCTGCTCGCGGCCGGCGCGTTCGCATTCGCGCCGCGCCACAGCGTTGACGCGCAGACGACGAACCCGAACGCGATGACGACCGGCGACAACGCCGACCGCACCAACTTCCGGCTGGAGTTGAGCCTGGTCGACGATTCGGACAACATCGTCCCGGCCAACAGCAACCTGCGGGTCAAGGCGGTGGTCAAGTTCGACGTGCCGAACACCAAGACCCAGGGCTTGTCTGTCGCAGATCACGGCAACTTCGGTTCCGGCTTCAACGTGCAGGCGGGCGGCACGCTGCGCATCGCGGGCCAGTTCGAGTGGGAGAACGCGGGCGGCCGCACCCTGCGGATCGACCCCGACCGGATCGGCAAAGTGACCGACGACGACCCGGCCACCATCGAATCCAGCTGCGGCACGACGGACGACTTCACCAACACGGTCGGGCGGGTCATCTGGGACCCGGCGAACATGCTGGCCGACGGCACTGCGGCCTGCGCGACCGAGCCGACGACGGCCAACGGGCGGATCCTCGATCCGCACCCGGAGGACTGGAAGTACCTCTCGTACAGCCAGCACGGCTTCCTGGGCAACGGCTACGACGTACTGGGCGACCGCGACGGCGTCCAGGGTCCGTGCATGCCGAGCACGACCGACGATGTCACCACCTGGACCTGCGAGGTCACTCTGGTCGACGAGCAGTTCGGCTGGCGGGGCAACAACACCTACGCCAACCTGAACGGCGTGCTGACCGCGACCAGCTCCCCCAACTGGACCAGCTTCTCCCTGATCCCGCAGCGCGCGCCGAACTTCCGCGACGCCTCGATCACCATTCCGGCCGGCACCCCGGACGGCACCTTCACGATCTCGGGCAGCGTCGTGCTGCACAGCAGCGAGGGCCAGGTGCCGGGCCGGGCGGCGCTGAACGCCGACAAGGTCACCCTGACCGACAGCCTGACCGTCACGGTCGGCACCGTCTCCGAGGCCGCCTCGGCCGAGTTCGGCTTCGCCACCCAGATCGCGGGCGACCTGGCCGCCGCCCCGCTGGGCCGCGCCGGCGACCCCTGGCCGGGCCTGGCCAGCGCCGCCGACGGCAAGAGCAAGCTGCAGCTGCGCATCCTCAACGAGGGCGGCAAGCCCTCCGCGCGCAACAGCGTCAGCTCGATCGTCATGCGCACCAACATCGGCACGCTGACCTCGAACATCGACGACGGCGAAGCGGGCGCGGGCGACGGCTGCGTGGGCACCGGCGCGCTGACCTGTCAGGTGCAGGTCAGCAGCCTGAACACCACCAACTCGGGCAACATCGTCTTCACCCTGAACTCGCCGGCCAACAACAAGGCGGGCACCGCGCAGGTCACCGGCTCGGTGGTCAACTCGCGCGGCGAAGTGCTCTCGATCGACACCCTGACCGTGGTCTTCGTGGGCACCGCGAGCGCGATCAGCGTGAGCGAGCCCACCTCCAGCATCCTCAACGTGAACACCACGGGGAACGACAACCGCGACCGGCTGGACGTCTCCGTCTCGGCGGCGGACAGCGCCGGCCAGCGCGCGCAGGTGCCGACCGGCAGCCGCAACAAAACCCTGCGCGGCCCGGACAACAACCGCGTCACCCTGAGCGACTCGGGCATCCAGGTCGAATGGCCGCTGATGAACGACGCCGCGACGCCCGCGCCGATTCTGGACGCCAACAACAACCTGCAGGCGCGGATCAGCGTCGGCGCCGCGGAGGCCAGCCCGCTGAAGACCGGCGAGTACACCCTCGAAATCCGCGCCGGCGGGCTGCGCGACAGCGTCACCTTCACCGTCGCCGGCGAAGCCGCCAACATCGAGGTCGTCTCCAGCGAGAGCGAGTACCGCCCCAACGACCAGTTCACCCTGACCGCGACCGTGACCAACGCCGACGGCTCGACCGTGCCGGACGGCACCATGGTGGCCTTCACCGTCGGTTCGGAGGTTGCGGGCCAGGCCAAGATCGTGCAGTTGCGCGGCCCGTCGGGCACCAAGAACGGCGAAGCCTCGGCGCGCTACGTCGTGATCGCCGAAGGCCGCGCCTGGGTCACCGTCACCGCGGGCAACGGCAACGGCATCTGGATCGACACCGTGGGCCAGGCCGCCGCGCCGCCCGCCGCGGCCGACCCGGCCGAGCAGTTGAGCGGCAAAGCCGGCCTGCAGTCCTACCTGGGCGACGCCGACGTGAGCGCCTCGACGCTGCTGGAGGCCCTGGGCAACGTCACCGCGATCCGGCTCTACCGCGCGGGCGTCTGGGTGCTCTACGGCTCCGTAGACGGCCGCCCCATCCCCGGCTCCGAGGACTTCACCGTGTCCCGCGGCAACGTCCTCTGGATCGGCAGCTAGCCCAAAGGCCGCGGGCGCGCAACCAGCGCGCCCGCGCCAACAGGCGCAACCACAGCGGGGCGGGGGCCCAAGCCCCCCGCCCCGCTCCCCATTTCCAGCCGCTCCGCCCCACCCCAGATCCGTCATACCCGCGAGAGAGATCCGTCATACCCGCGCTTGTAGATCCGTCATACCCGCGCTTGCCGCGGGTATCTCGCCGCGCTGCGCACCAAGCCCCGCCCCCGCCCCACCCCGCGCCCGCCACCGCCACCCCCGCGCCACCTCCGTCATACCCGCGCAAATATAGATCCGTCATACCCGCGCTTGCCGCGGGTATCTCGCCGTGGTGCGCACCAAGCCCGTTCCCGCCTCCCCCGCTCCGGCCTGCGCCCTCCCGCGCGGGGGTGGGCGAGGGCGAGGCCGCGCAAACCCCCGTGCAGAACGCAGCGAGATACCCGCGGCAAGCGCGGGTACGACGCCCCCCCACCCCAAAAACCCCCTACCCTGACCCCCATGCCCCGCCAACCCTGCGTCTACATCCTCGCCAGCCGACCGCACGGAGCGATCTACACCGGCGTCACCGCCGACCTCCCCCGCCGCGTCTGGCAGCACAAACAGGGCGCCGGCTCCGTCTTCACCAGGCGCTACCAAATCGACAAGCTGGTCTGGATGGAGCCCCACGACAGCATGATCGAAGCCATCGCCCGCGAAAAGCAGATCAAGCGCTGGAGCAAAGCCCGCCGCCGCGCCCTCATCAACACCGCCAACCCCCACTGGCGCGACCTCTACCCCGACCTAGCCTAAAGCCCCCCGCCTCCGCCCCCGCGCCCTCGCCACCCCCGCGCAAATAGATCCGTCATACCCGCGCTTGCCGCGGGTATCTCGCCGCGCCGCGCACCAAGCCCCGTCCCCGCCACCCACCCCCAACCTCCGCCCGCGCAGAGAAGCCCCGCGCTCCCATCCGGTCATACCCGCAAAGAGATCCGTCATACCCGCGCTTGCCGCGGGTATCTCGCCGCCCCCAGCACAGGGCCCCGCGCGGCCTCCCCCTCGCCACCCCCGCGCGGGAGGACGCAGGCCGGAGCAGGGGAGGCGGGAACGGGGCGTAGCGCGCACCACAGCGAGATACCCGCGCCCCACCCCGTCACACCCGCGCAAAATAGCTCCGTCATACCCGCGCTTGCCGCGGGTATCTCGCCGCGTTCTGCACAGGGCCCCGCGCTCCCCTCCCCACCGCCACCCCCGCGCGGGAGGACGCAGGCCGGAGCAGGGCAGGCGAAAACGGGCTTGGCGCGCACCGCAGCGAGATACCCGCGGCAAGCGCGGGTATGACGGATCTCTCTCTCGCGCCCACGGCGGAGAAGGCAAGCGCGCCTACGGCGCCCCCCATTTCAGCACTTCCCCCAAACACGCTATGCTCGCACCAGCCACGCACGGTGGCGGATTTCGACGGGGGGTCGGCGTGACGAAACAGGCTGCCACAGTAGGCGAACTGCGCAAGGCGGGCTACCGCTCGCGCTCGGTGCGCGAGGAAATCCGCAGCAATCTGCTGGCGCGGCTGGCTGGCGGCGGAGAACTCTTCCCCGGCATTCTGGGCTACGAGGAAACCGTCGAGCCGGCGCTGGTCAACGCGCTGCTGGCGGGGCAGGACGTGATCTTCCTGGGCGAGCGGGGGCAGGCCAAGAGCCGCATGATCCGCCAGCTGGTCGGCCTGCTCGACGAGCAGCTGCCCGTGCTCGACGGCGTCGAAATCCACGAAGACCCGCTCAACCCGATCTCGGTCGAGGGGCGGGCGAAGCTCGACGAGCTGGGCGACGACGCGCCGCTGCGCTGGGTTGGCCGCGACGAGCGCTACGCCGAGAAGCTGGCCACGCCGGACATCACCATCGCCGACCTGATCGGCGAGGTGGACCCGATCAAGGTCGCCGAGGGCCGCTACCTCTCGGACGAGCTGACGATTCACTTCGGGCTGGTGCCGCGCACCAACCGGGGCATCTTCTGCATCAACGAGTTGCCCGACCTCGCCGAGCGCATCCAGGTCGGCCTGCTCAACGTGATGGAAGAGCGCGACGTGCAAATCCGCGGCTTCCAGGTGCGCCTGCCGCTCGATGTGTTGGTGGTGGCGTCGGCCAACCCGGAGGATTACACCAACCGCGGGCGGATCATCACGCCGCTCAAAGACCGCTACGGCGCGCAAATTCGCACGCACTACCCGGAGGAGCTGGAGACCGAGCTGGCGATTGCGCGTCAGGAGGCGCAGCCGTTGGAAGCGCCCGGCTGCGCGGTGCAGTGCCCCGCCTACATGGAGGAGATCATCGCCGAAGTAACACGCTTCGCGCGGCGCAGCCCGGATGTGAGCCAGCGTTCGGGCGTTTCGGTGCGCGCCACGATTGCCTGTTACGAAACGCTGCTCGCCAACGCGGTGCGGCGGGCCGTCTCGGCGGGCGAAAAGCAGGCCGCGCCGCGCATCTGCGATCTGTATCACATCGGCCCGGCGCTGCGGGGCAAGCTCGAGCTGGAGTCGGTCGACGAAGGCGCGGACGAGCTGATCGTCGAAAAGCTGATTCACGCCGCGATCGCCGCCGTTTTCGGACGCTACTTCAATATCGCCGAGCTGGAGGCGGTGGTCGAGCAATTCCGCAGCGGCCTCGCGGTCGAGGTCGGCGAGCAGCTGGCCAACGGCGATTACGCGGGCGTCTTGCAGCGGATCGAGGGCGCCGAGGAGGCGCTGCAACCGCTCGAGCTGGGCGAGGACGCGGCCAGCGTCGCCTCGGCGGTGGAGTTCCTGCTCGAAGGTCTGCACCTCAACAAGCGGCTGAACAAGGATACGATCGGGCGCGCCGCCTTCTACCGCGCCTAAATTGCACAACCGGCGTACCGGCCGCCGCCGCAATAACAGGGAGAGTCGCCGATGCCTAACCGCTTCCGCTACCGCCAGTGGGATGGGACGCAGGACATCGCCGAGCTTGACGCCGACGATGTGCTGAAGTCGCTGGCCGACGATCTGATGAATTTCGGCGACCTGCAACAGGCGCTGCGCAGCATGCTACAGCGCGGGGTGCGCTCGCCCGACGGGGAGCGTTCGGACGGGCTGCGCGATCTGCTGCAACAGTTGCGCCAGCAGCGGCGCGACGCGCTCGATCGCTTCGATTTGAGCTCGGTCTTCGAGGACATCCAGCGCCAGCTGGATGAGATCCTCGATCTCGAGCAGGGCACGCTCGGCGATCGGCTGGACGAAGTCGGCCCGCGCCCGCAGCCGCCCGAAGCGGGCCAGGAACAACCGCAAGCGGGCGAGCAGTCCGAGGGGCAGTCCGAGCAGCAGCAGATTCAACAGCAGGACGGCGGCCTGACCGACGAGGAGAAGGAGCGGCTCGCCGAGGCGCTGCGCCAGCGTCTGGAACGCAAACAGCAGCAGATCGACGAGCTGCCGGAAGACGCGCCGGGGCAGGTCTCCGGCCTGCGCGAGTACGAATTCGAGAACAGCGAGGCCAAAGAGCGTTACGACCAGCTGCTCGAGCAGTTGAAGCAGGCGATGATGAACACCTTCTTCAACGATCTCTCGCAGATGATCCAGAACATGTCCGACCAGGACATGGATCGCATGCGCCAGATGCTCGAGGACCTCAACGAGATGCTCGAGCAGCGCGCCCGCGGCCAGGAGCCGAACTTCGACGAGTTCATGCAGAAGTACGGCGATATGTTCGGCGACGATCCGCCGCAATCGCTCGACGAGCTAATCGAGCAGCTGCAGCAGCAGGCCGCGCAGATGCAGAACATGCTCAACTCGCTGCCGCCCGATATGCGCCAACAGCTGAACGAGCTGATGTCGCAGCGGATGGCCGAGATGGGGATGGGCTCGGAGCTGTCGCGCCTGGCGCAAAACCTCGAGGCCAACTACCCGATGCGCGATATGCGCAACCAGTATCCGTTCCGCGGCGACGAGGATCTCAACCTCGAATCAGGTATGAACCTGATGGGCTACATGCAACAGCTCGACCAGCTGGAGCGGGCGCTGGAGCAAGTGCAGTACGGCGGCGACATCAACAGCATCGATCCGGACCAGCTCGAAGAGCTGCTCGGCGAGGAAGCGCGCGAGACGCTCGACCAGCTGAAAGCGCTGCTCGAACTGCTGGAGGAAGCGGGCTACATCCGCAAAGACGGCAAGACCTGGGAGTTGACCCCGCGCGGCACGCGCAAAATCGGCGAAAAAGCGCTGGCCGAAATCTACGCCAACCTCAAGCGCCAGTCGTTCGGCAAACACAATATGCCCGAAACGGGACGCTACGGCGACCGCGCCGACGACACCAAACTCTACGAGTTCGGCGATCCGTTCCACCTGCACCTCAAGGAGACGATCGGCAACGCCGTCTTCCGCACAGGTCCGCAGACGCCGGTGCAGCTGCAGGCGGACGATTTCGAGGTCTACCGCGCCGAAACCTTAACCCAGACCGCGACGGTGGTGATGCTCGATCTCTCCTGGTCGATGGCGCTGCGCGGCTCATTCCAGGCCGCCAAAAAAGTCGCGCTGGCGCTGAACAACCTGATTCGGATGCAATACCCGCGCGACAGTCTCTACCTGGTCGGTTTCAGCGCCTACGCGCGCGAACTCAAGGCGCCCGAGCTGCCCTACGTGCGCTGGGACGAAACCGTACTCGGCACCAACATGCACCACGCGCTGCTGATCGCGCAGCGGCTGCTGGCCAAGCACAAGGTCGGCACGCGGCAGATCATCATGATCACCGACGGCGAGCCGACCGCGCATCTCGAGCAGGGGCGATCCTACTTCGCCTACCCGCCCAGCCCGATCACGATCCGCGAGACGCTCAAGCAGGTGCGCCAGTGCACCAAGAAGGACATCGTAATCAACATCTTCATGCTCGACCGCTCCTACTACCTCAAGGAGTTCGTCGGGCAGGTGGCGCGGATTAACCAGGGCCGCGTCTTCTACACGACGCCGGACGAGCTGGGCGAATACCTGTTAGTGGATTTCGTCACGCACCGCCGCAAGTCGCTCTCGCGCGTTTGATCGCTGTGCGTCGGGCGACGCGGGCGGCGGCCCGGCTGCTGCGGATTGTCCCTTGGCTGAGGGCGGCGCTGAGGCGGGTGCTGGTGCTCTTGGCCGGGGCCGCGCCCGCGGCAGGGTTTCGCCGCCTGGCCTGGTCCCTCGGCCTGCTGCTGCTGATTACGATCGCGGGGCTGATCGGCTACCGGCTGATCAGCGGATTCAGCTGGTTCGACGCGCTCTACCAGGTGGTGCTGACGCTGACCACGGTGGGCTTCCGCGAGGTGCATCCGCTGGATGAAGCGGGCCGGGCGTTCACCGTGGCGCTGGCCGTCGTGGGCGTGACGACGGGGCTGTATCTGATGGCGGCCGCCGCGGCGACGCTGCTCGAGGGCGACTTGTATGGTGATTTGCGGAGTTGGCGGATGATGCGCGAGCTGGCGGCGCTGGAAGATCATGTCATCGTCGCGGGCGCGGGCCGCGTCGGGCGCGGAGTGATCAGCGAGCTGATCCGCCGCCGCCGCCCGTTTGCGATCATCGACATCGATCAGCAGGAGGTCGAGCAGTATCGGCTGGCGGGTCGACTGGCGGTGCAAGGCGACGCGAGCCGGCGCGAGACGCTGCTGGAGGCGCGGTTGCCGCAGGCGCGCGCGCTGGTCGTGGCGACGGGCAGCGACGCGCAGAACACGTTCATCACGCTGTCGGCGCTGGGCCTCGATCCGCAGTGCTACGTGGTGGCGCGGAGCAACGAGCCGGAGGCTGCCGCGCCGCTGCGTCAGGCCGGCGCGGCGCGCGTCTTCACGCCCACCGAAATCGTCGGACGCCAGCTCGCCGCCGCGTCGCTCTACCCCAGCGTCATGGAGACCGCCGAAAACGTGCTCGAGCTGCCCGGCGCGCCCGATGTGCTGCTGCGCCTCGAGGTCGCCGGCGGCTCGGCGGCGCAGGGGCTCAGCGCGTCCGAAGCGCTCGGCGGCGTGGACGGCGCGCAGCTGCTCGGCGTGCGCCGCGCCGACGGCCAATTCAGCGTCGGCGGCGGCGAGCAACGGCTCAGCCGCGGCGACGCGCTGCTGGTGTTGACCACCCCCAACGCCGTCGACGCGCTCGAACAGCGCTGGTCCCGCCACGCCGACGATCCTCTATAATGACGGTATGCCACTCTTTAACCGCTCCCAACTCCACAACCTCGCACTCAAGGAAGACGTCGACTCACTTTGTACAGACATCTGCCAGATGTTCGCGGAAAGTGAGGAGCGAATCGTGGCCAGGCTCGAGTCGACGTTCTACCGCGCGTTCTTCGCGCTCGCCCTGTTCCTGCTCGTCCTCTACGGCGCGACCGTCGGCCTGATGATCGCCTTCTTCGGCTGATCGCTCAGCCCAACGATTCCGGCTGACCGCGCGACGCGGCGTACTCCGACCAGCGCCGCGCGAATAAGTTCAGACCGCTCCGATAGGCCGGCATCTGCGCCAGCACGTTGCCGAAGAAGACGCCCGCGAAATAGCCGCCCAGCACCAGCGTCATAATCGCAAACACCTTCGTCCAGCCCGGCAGAAACACGATCAGCAGCACCGAAAGCGCCGTCGCCAGCAGAATTCCCGTCCACGCGCCGCAGTGGACGAATAGCGCCTCGCGCTTGCGCTTCGCCACGTAAATCTGCGCCAGATCGCGGTCGATTTTGTCCAGCGGCTCCGTCTGCGCTGTCGTCTCGCCGCACACCTCGCAGCGCGAGGCGCGCCCGAGCGGCGCGCAGCAGTAACCGCAAAACCGCCCGATATTCGGCGCGTCGCCCGCGCGAATCTCGTGAATTAACTCGTCCAGCTCGCGCGAAAACGGCACCTCGCGCGAGGGCACGAACTCGCCGTCCTGGAAGGTCGGCTGGGCGGGCGCGCTTGTCATCACTGCGGCCAATCCGCGGGACGCCGCCCCGGCAGCCACTCGTAGAACTGCAGCAGCACCCCGCCGGCGTCGCGGGGGTGGACGAAAAACTGCTTCCACTCGTAATCCTCAAAAGGCTCCGCCAGCGGCTCGATGCCCATTTCCTCGCGCACATGCGCCAGCGCCTGCTCGATATCCTCCACCTCGATGGTGAGGTGGTGTACGCCGGGCCCGCGCTGGCTGAGGAAGCGGCTCATGAACGAGCTTTCGTCGTAGGGCCCGATCAGCTCGATTCCCGTCTGACGCCCCGGCAGGTGCAGCATGGCCACGCGAAAGCCTTCCGCGCCCGACGCGCTGTGGTGATCCAGCTCCGCGCCCAACAGCTTGCTCCAGAACGCCGCGGCCGCCGGCGGATCCTCCGCCGCGATCGCGATGTGATCGAGCCGCTTCCAGCCCAGTGCCATTGCCCTTGCCCTTGCTCTTGCCCTCTCCGCCGCAAGCTTACACGCCGTTGGGCACTATCCTGCAGCGTATGGCGGCAGCAGACGCAGGCTGGCACATTGCGCCGGGAGCGGTGGTGTTCGTGGTCAACCCGCGTGCGCGGCACGCGCTGCCGGCGGCGGCGCTGGAGGGGGTTTTCAGCGAAGCCTGCCATCCGTTCGGACTGACGGCACAGGTGCTGGAGACGCACAGCGCGGAGCAGGCGCGGCTGGCAGGCGCAGCCGCAGAGCAGGCGCGAGCCGCGGCAATCTTCGCCTGCGGGGGCGACGGCGCCCTGCACACCGTGTTGCAGGGCATCCCGGCCTGGTCGACGCTGCCGCTGGGCTGCGTGCCTTCCGGCACAGCCAATGTCTGGGCGGCGGAAGCCGGCATTCCGGCGACGCCGCTCGCCGCAGTGAAGCTGCAACTGGACGCGCTGCTCGCGCCGCCGACCTGGATCGACACCGGAATTGTGGTGTCGCGCAACGAGACGCGGCGCTTTCTGCTCATGGCCGGCTACGGACTGGATGCGCTGGCGGTGGCCCGGGTGGACGCGCGGGCCAAGCGGCTGCTGGGCAAGGCCGCCTACGGGCTCTCGGGCGCGCTGGCGGCCGTGAGTGGGCGCGGCTTGCCCCTGCGGCTGCAATTCGACTCCCAGCCGCCGTTTGAAGCCCGCGTCGGAATGATGACGATCGGCAACACGAAACTGTTCGGCAGCGTGGCCGCGTTCACCCATTTGGCGTCGGCCGTGGACGGGCGGCTCGACGCAGTGCTGTTCCGCGGCCCGCCCGCCCGCGCGCTGGCGACGGCGCCGCTGGCGCTGGGCGGACTGCACACCGCCGCGCCCGGCGTGTCCTACCACCGCTTCCAGAGCGCGACAGTGCAGATGGTCGACGACGCGAATCTGCGATCGCAGCTGGACGGTGAACTGGGCCCAATCGGGTCAGCAGCAATCGAGGCCCAGCCGCAAGCCCTGCGCGTGCTTGCCCCGGATCCGGCCCGCCCAATCTTCCAGCCGCCGCAGCCGATCGATTGAGGCGCGCCGACCGGCGCGACGAGAGCGCGGACGACCGCTAGACGGGAATCCGCCGCCGCGTCTTCAGCTGCGCCCGCCGCCGCCGACGTGCCGCCCGGCGCTCGGCCTGGCGCTGCTTCTCGCGGTTCGAGATGAAGCGGCGGCGGCGGCGCGACTCCTGTAGCACGCCGTCACGCTGCACCATCTTGTTGAAGCGCCGAATCAGCGCCTCCGGACTTTCATGCTCTTTGCGCGTCACGAGCAGCATCCAGCGTCGTCTCCTCCACCGATTGCGGGTACGCAGGGATCCTAGCACTTGCCCGATGTCAACGGGGCGCGAGCGGCGCGCCGACGCGCGGGGGATAAGATGCGGGCATGGACGCGCAGCGGCAGCTGACCTGGATTGGCGCGCACTTGGCGGTCGAGTCGCTGCGCCGAATGCAAGGCGCGCGCGGCGCGCAGGGAGCGGCAATCAGCTTTGAGCCGCCCGATGTCGACGCCGCGCAGACGCGCTGCCTGGTGGACGGGCGCGAAGGAATAATCGCGGTCGCGCCGCTCTATGCGCTTGAAGCGGATGGCGAGACGCTGCGGCGCAAGGCGGCGCTGGAGGAGCGCCTGCACGCCTACGGCGCGCGCGATCTGGCGCTCTGGACCCCGCCGCACGCGCGGCTGCCGGAGGACGCCGACGCAGCCGCCGCGCGAATTGCCGCCGCCGCCGCCGAGCTGCCGGCCGGCGGCCGCGGCGAAGTCGCGTTCCCCGTCCAACTGGGCATTCGCAAGACCGGCGCGGAAGGCTCCTACATGAGCGTGTTGGGCGGCCTGTCGGCGCACTGGGCGCGGTTTACGGGGCAAGTGCTGGGGGAGTATCAACTGGACAGCAACCAAATCTACCGGCTGCCGGAGAATGCGGAGCAGGTGACGCGCCTGATCGATTTCCTGGTGCTGGCGGCCAACGGGCTGCGCAAAGAAGGCGCGGCGACGACGGTGGCGGCGGAGGATGTGTGGACGATTCAGCGGGTTGACGGAGTTGAGCAGCCAATCGTGCTGGCGGCGCCGCCGGAAGCGGTGATGGATGGCCGGGCGGTGCGGCGGCTGATGCGCCGCGGGTTGCGCGAGAGCGGCGCGGCGCTCGGACCCGATACGCAGCTGCGCATCGCCGTACTCGTCGGCTTGGTGGCGCAACTGGAGACGGAGACCGCGACCATCGCGCTGCGCGGCATGGATGCCGGGCTGGTCGGGGTGTGGGAATACATCGGGCTGGCGGCGGACGGGCAGCTGCGCCCCCTGCTGGGCCCCGCGCCGCCGCTGGGCTGATCGGGCAAGCGCCCGCTTTGGGATCTAATCGACGCGGCGGACCTCGCCCTTTGAGCCGTCCACCTCGAGCAGATCGCCGGTTTGGATTTTGGTCGTTGCGCCCGCCACGTTGACGACCGCCGGAATGCCGTACTCGCGGGCCACTACGGCGCCGTGCGAGAGCATCCCGCCGATTTCGGTGACGACGGCGGCGGCGAGGGGGAAGATGGGGGTCCAGCCGGGGTCGGTGAAGCGGGCGACGAGGATTTCGCCGGCGACCAGCTCTCTGCCTTCGGCGGGGGAGGTGGCGACTCGGGCGCGGCCTTGCGCCAGGCCGATTGACGCCGCGATGCCGCGCAGCGGGCCGCTGTCCTGAGCTGCGGGCTCTGCGGCCGGCGGCTCGCTCGTGGGCGAGCCGTCGCGGTCGCGGATCGGCGGCGCAGGGCGCGAGGTCCATTCGTCGTACTGCCGTCGGCGGCGGCGGACGCGGCTGCGCATGCGGGCGCGCAGAGCGGGGTCGGCGGCGTCGCGGGCGAGGGCGATGGTTTCGTCGAGGGAGAGCCAGAACACATCATCAGCGTCGTCGAGCGCGCCGCGTTCGCACCAGCGCTCGCCCAGCTCCAGGTAGAGCCGCCGCTGTTCGAGAGTCAGCTTCATCAGTACGTACTTGGGGTTTTCGCGGAGCGGTTGCAGCTCCTGCGCGTCGCGGATGACGAGGCGGTAGAGCAGCCAGCGGGCGGGCAGCAGGCGCTCGATCGGGTTGGCGGTGAGCGCGGCGCGCGCTTCGGCCTGGGCCGCACGCCGATCGGCGACCTGCCGCTCGTGGAGGCGGGCGGGGCTGGACTGTTCGGGATGCTCCACGTAGCCGCGGAAGGTCTGGAGCAGGGCGGCGGGCTCTTCGACCCAGCGGGGCGTGGCGAGCTCGAGTTCGGCGGTCGTGCGGTGTCCGTGCTCGGCGAGAAAGGCGCGCAGCTCGTCGGCGAGCCAGGCGGCGTCGGGATCGGCGGCCAGCGCGTCGAGCAGGTTCTCGGGCGCGGTCTCGCCGACCAGCGCCGCCGCGCGCTGGTCGGCGGCGGCGCGCTCGGCGAGCCGCCACAGTTCGAGGCTGCTTTGGGCGGTGAGCACGTTGGGCAGGCCCTGAAGCAGGCGCAGCGCGAGCGAGCGGTCGCCAATCCAGGCTTCGGAGAGCCAGAGCAGAAACTGCACCTGCCCGAAGGCGGAGCCCTGGCAGCGCATCAGGAAGGAGACAAAGCGGGAGGAGAATTCGCCGGAGACGGTCAAGGCGCGCATAATCTCGCGGTCGGAGGCAGCTTCGGCGTCGAACTGGCGCAGTTGCTCCCAGCGGCGGAGCACCTGTTTGCGTTCGCTGCGCCAGCGAATCGGCAGCCAGCGCTGTTCGGCGGCGCGCCGGATGAGGAAAGGAAGATTGCGGAAGATCCGCCAGTAGTTGGGGCGGGTCGAGGCGTGCGCGCCGGCGGCGCGGGTTTCGGCGGCCGCCTCCGGCCCGCCGACGGCGATGAGGAAGTCGCTGGTGCGCATGCCGAGTTGGTCGCTCAACAGGGACATGATCAGGCCGAAGTTGAAGTAGATGTATCCATCGAAGAGCGTGATGAAGCGGCGTCCTGCGGCCAGCTTGCCCCAGGGCGCGGCGAAGGCGCGGTCGAGCGCGGCGCCGGTCAGGGACCAGGTGAGCGGGGTCAGGACCCCGGGAAAGACTTCGCCGGCGTTGCCGCGCGACCAACGGTCGCCGGTGTGCGGCTGGAGGCCGTCCCAGCCCCATTGGTCGGGGCCCTCGGGCTCCATGCGGCCCCAGGGCAGCGGTGCGTCGATTGGGCCGATGTCCTCAACCGACAGCGCGCCGCCGTCGTCAACCCGCCAGCGCAGCTGCGCCGGCTCGCCCAGCTCCGCTTCGGCCTCAACCACGCGGTCGCGGATTTCGCCGAGCAGCCCGCTGACCAGCCCCTGCCGTTCCCGCAGCGCGCCGCGCCGCCCGACCAGCGCCGACACCCCGCCGTCCGCTTCAACCCGCGCCAGCGTGAGCGACTCGCCCAACGGATCTTCCGACCAGGCCCGCCCCGAAGTCATCATGCCGCCAGCCTACGCCTCTCAGCCAACGCCCGCGCAACATCGCCAGTTCGAGACGCGCCCGCCCCCCACCCCTCCGCGCTCCCAACCGCCACACCCACACCCTCCCTCCGCCACACCCGCACCCTCTCTCTGTCATACCCGCGCCCCCTCTCCGACACACCCGCGCGAGCAAGATCCGTCATACCCGCGCTTGCCGCGGGTATCGCCGCGGTGCGCACCAAGCCCGCTAGCCGCCGCGCAAACCCCGCCCCCGCCCCTCCGTCACACCCGCCCCTTCCCGCCACACCCGCGCCCTCTCTCCGTCATACCCGCGCGAGCAAGATCCGTCATACCCGCGCTTGCCGCGGGTATCCCGCCGCGGTGCGCACCAAGCCCGCTAGCCGCCCCACAAACCCCGCCCCCGCCACACCCGCGCCCTCGCTCCGTCACACCCGCGCCCTCGCTCCGTCACACCCGCGCGAGCAAGATCCGTCATACCCGCGCTTGCCGCGGGTATCTCGCCGCGATGCGCACCAAGCCCGCTAGCCGCCGCGCAAACCCCTCCGCCTCCCAACCGTCACCCCCGCGCAGGAATCACGGCAGCGTGAACACGCCCTAAAAGACCACCTCAATCAGCGGGCTGCCCTCCACCCACTCCTGCACATTCGCTTCGCTGATGTACTCGGCCAGCTTGGGCGCGTTGAGAAAAACCCCGCGCTTCTCCTCTGGGTCCGTCACGGCGCGGGCAGTCGCCGGCAGGTCCGCCTGCGCGGATTCCTTCAGGTGGAAAGTCAGTTTGGGCTCCACCAGCAGGTTGGCGTACCAGCTGCGCGGGCCGGGCCGCCCCGTGATGTAGTAGCGGCCGTCAACTACGTGGTACCAGATTTCGATGCGGCGCGGCTCGCCGCTGGCACGGCCGCTGGTGGTGATGTCGATCACCAGGTCCTTGGCCAGCGCCGCAGCCACCGCAGGGTCGTTGATTTCGCTCATGCGGCTGACTCCGTCGCTGCTGCCGTGTGGCGCTGCTCGTGGTCGAGGAACCATTGCTTGCGATCAAGCCCGCCGCCGTAGCCGCCCAGCGAGCCGTCGGAGCGCACCACGCGATGGCAGGGCACCGCGATGCCCGCCGGGTTGCGCCCGGTCGCGGTGCCCACCGCTCGGACCGCCGCAGGCCGCCCGACGGCCTGCGCGATCTCGCTGTAGGAAGCCGTGCGCCCTGCGGGAATTTCGCGGATCGCCTGCCAGACGGCGCGCTGAAACGGCGTGCCGCGCAGGTCGAGCTCGATCGCATCAAGCGCCGTGATGTCGCCCTCGAAGTAGGCGCGCAGGGCGTCGCGCACGGCGCGGGCGGGACGGGAAAGGTCAGGCGTGTCCTCGGCGCAGCCGTCCTGTGTCTCGCGGGCCCAGGTTTCGACGAAGCCGGCTTCGCGCAGCGCGCCGTCGACGGTCTCGAAGAAGAGCATGCCCAGAGGGGTTTCGACCCATCCGTGTTCGGTTGTCCTTCCGGCAGTCATGTGGTTCGTCATGGCGCGCCTCCTCCTCGGTGGGCTGAGACTAGCACATTCTAGCGATCGGGGATGATCAAGCCCGCGGCGGTGCGGCGCATGCCCTGCGGCGTGGCGGCCGCTTCGCGCGCGCGGCCGGCAGCCTGGGCGATCGGATCGGCGGGAGTCGGTTCGGCGCGCCGGCCGTGCTGATGGCCGGGCGCGGGCGGGGGCGGACGCCAGCCGCTCAGCGAGCCGGGCGCCGGCTGGGGCGGGTTAAGCCTGGCGCGGCTGGGATTGGCCTGCGTCAGCACCAGATAATCGACCAGCTCGATCGGATCGACCAGCCCGCCGACGGGGTACTCGCCGTCAACGAAGAGGGTCGGCAGCGCGGCAACCCCCATTCGCTGAGCCTCCGGGCCAAACTCTTCAATGGCGAAGACATCGGCCTGGAGTTTGGGCGAGAGCAGCGCCGTGCTCCAGATCGCCAGCGCGGCGTGCCCGCTGTTGGGATCCGGCGCGGCGCTGAACAGGCGCAGCCGAACGGGACGGCGCAGCTTGCCCAGCGCCCGCTTCAGCTGCGTCGACGCCTTGGCCTTGCGCACCGAGGCCAGCACGACGGCGCGGACAAACGCGACGAAGATGTGCCCGTTGGGCACGCCGTACATCCGCAGCGGGCGGTTGAGCTCGCCGCGCACCACCGCGCAGGGCGCATCCTCCGCGCCGCGTTTGGCGGCCATTTCCGGGTTGTCTTCGCGCTCGTAGACGGTCAGCGTGATCTTCTCTGAGAGCTCGGCGAGCTCGCCGTAAAGCTCGATTGCCAGCTCGCAGCCGGGCCGCTCCTGGCGGCCGGGCACCAGCACCTGCCGCTTGCTCTGGTGGAAGTAGTCGATCTTGACCGGCCCCTCGAGCAGTTCGAGTTGCCGCCGCAGCTGCGCTTTGTCGGCTCGTCCGAGCGCCATGGGCGCACCCCTTCCGCAGTAGCGATGCTAGCGCGTGCTGCGGCCGGCCTCGCGCCGGGCGCGCCAGAGCGCCAGCGCTTCATCAACATCCTGGGCCAGTTCCGCCGCGCTCGCCGCTCCCTCGTAAGCGGTGTAGATGCGGCCCTGGTGGTCGATCACGAAGGTCCAAGGCTCGCTGGGCAGGCGCCACTCGACGAAGGCGGGCGCTTCGCGCAGCTGCTCGGGCTGGTGTGGGTTTTCAAACACCTCGATATGCAGCGCGAGCAGATCGCCGGCTCGCGCCCGCCAGACGGATTTGACCGCGTCCAGCACGGGCGCGCAGGCCCGCGAGTGGCAGAAAGTGGGGCTGGCGAAGACGAGCAGCAGCGGGCGGCGCTGCGCGAGCGCCTCGGCGAGGCTGAGCTGGTAGAGCGCCGGCTCCGGGTTAGGGTCGGAAGTGAGCTCGGTGAGCGGGGCGTCCGCCAGGCTGCGGGTCGGTGAAGCGGGGGCCAGGTCGCCTTTGCCCGGCGCCTCGGCGCGCTCGCGGACGCTGAAGCGGAAGCGGACCTCTTCGCGGCGAGCGCCGTCGTCGATCTCGAAGGCGATGCCCCACTCGCCGGCGTGCGGCAGGCGCAAGGGCACGATGTAGAGGCCGCGGCCGACCGGAGCCAGCTCATCCGAGACGCTGTAGCCGCCCTGGTGCGCGTGAGGCTGAAACGGCGGGACGCCCTGCCCGGCGGCGGGCAACTCGAGGAAGCGCGCGTACTGCGAGGCGACCGGTTGGCTGGAGTCGTCAGCGAGGTCGTAGAGCGCGGCGCGGACGCGCGGAGCCGGGCCCGCAGGGTCGCCGCCCTCAAGCGTGAAGCTGAGTCGGGCCAGCCCCACGGCGAGATCCCGAGAGGCCAGAACCGGCAGCCAGTGCGCCTCGGGGTCCGCCCCGGCGAGCCAGGGATCAGCGCTGCTCGGCCAGCTGGCGGGAGAGTCGGCGCAGGCGGCGGAGACGAGCAGAGAGATGGCGGCAAGGGACGCCATAACGAACGATGCGGCGCGGCCGGCCTTTGTTGACAGTTTTGCACGCGACGGAGTATTTTGACGGTGAAATGGCGTAGGCGGTTGATCAGTTGCAGCGCCGGAGGGACTGGAGAGATCGCTCATGGTGTACTCACGAGTCAACGCGCGCGGGCAGACCTACTACCTGCACAGCCGCGAGGTGGAGCTGCGCAACCACCGCACACAGCGCATCTTCTTCTTCGCCAAGAAGATCAAAGAGGGCGCCCTGTCGGCGCTGCCCGCCGGCTACGAAGTGGTCGAAAACGAGCGCACCGGTCTGCCCGTGCTGCGCAAACGCGCGACGATCCCGGCCAACGGCAGCTAGCAGCTCAGCGCTGCGCCCGAAGACGCGCCGGCAGAGGCTGGCGGGCGCGGGCTGAATCGCGATTCTCATCTGGTAGAAGGGCCTGAAAGCGCCGCGATGGCGGCGCGCTGTAGGCTGCCGGTGGCAGTCGCCAGCACGCGGTTTGCGTTGTCCAGCGAGAGCGGCCGACCCTCCCAATCCGAAATGACGCCGCCCGCGCCGGCGACGATCGGAACCAGCGGCAGGCAATCCCAGGGCTTCAGCGAGGCCTCCGCCACGAGGTCTACATAACCCGCCGCGAGCAATCCGTAGGCGTAACAATCGACGCCGTAGCGAACCCGCGCGAGCTGCGCGGAGAGCCGCTTCCAGGCCGTTTCGTCCCGCTCCCGAAACTGCTGGGGAGAAGTGGCAAAACCCAGCGCAGCGCGGAGATCTGACGTGGAAGAGGTGTGGATAACTTGTGTGTTTAGTGCAGCACGCGGTTTGAGGCCCGGCCAGGCAAGCCCGATCCAGCGCTCATTGGAGATTGGTTGGTCAAGTAAACCGAGCACCGGACGCCCCTCGCGCAGCAGTCCGATCAGCGTGCCGAACGTGGGCAGACCTGCGATAAATGCCCCGGTGCCGTCGATCGGATCGATCACCCAAACCCACTCCGCATCGCTGCGCTCCGCGCCCCACTCTTCCCCCACGATGCCGTGCCCAGGGAAGCGCCGCGCGATCAGCGAGCGAATCGCCTCTTCCGCGTCGCGATCCGCCCGGGTGACCGGGCTCCCGTCGGACTTTGCATCGACTGCGACGCGCTTGCGGAAGTGCGGGGCGATCACGTCAGCGGCGGCATCCGCCAGCTGCTGCGCAAATTCGGCGTAGACATTGGCGACCGCATCGCTCGGATCGGGCATGCGGTAAGCCTAGTCGCTGCTAAGCTGCGATACTCGCAGGGCGAAATTGAGAGTGCCCGGCGCACGGGCCGCCGCAGACGCGAGAGGACAGGTGGGATGGGCAAAATCAATGTCGCGATCATCGGCGTCGGCAACTGCGCGTCCTCGCTGGTGCAGGGCCTCGAGTTGTACCAGGACGCCTCCGAGGGCGAAGACATCCCCGGCATCATGCACCCGCTCCTGGGCGGCTACCACATCTCCGACATCAACTTCGTCGCCGCCTTCGATGTCGACGCCAACAAGGTCGGCAAAGACCTCTCCGAGGCGATCTTCAGCGAGCCCAACAACACCTACCGCTTCACCGACGTAGGGCACCTGGGCGTGCCCGTGGAGCGCGGCATGACCCACGACGGCCTGGGCAAGTACCTCTCGCAGGTGATCGAGAAAGCGCCGGGCTCGACCGCCGACGTAGCGGGCATCCTCAAGGAGCGCGATGTCGATGTCGTGATCAACTACCTGCCGGTCGGCTCCGAGGAGGCCACCAAGTGGTACGTCGAGCAGGTGCTGGAAGTTGGCTGCGCCTTCGTCAACTGCGTGCCCGTCTTCATCGCCCGCGAGCAGTATTGGGCCGACCGCTTCCGCCGCGCCGGCGCGCCAATCGTCGGCGACGACATCAAGAGCCAGGTCGGCGCGACCATCGTCCACCGCGTGCTCTCGCGCCTCTTCCGCGACCGCGGCGTGCGCATCGACCGCACCTACCAACTCAACTTCGGCGGCAACACGGACTTCCTCAACATGCTCGAACGCGAGCGTCTCGAGTCCAAGAAGATCTCCAAGACCAACGCCGTCACGTCGCAGATCGACTACGAGATGCTGCCCAGCGAGGTGCATGTGGGGCCGTCGGACCACGTGCCCTGGCTCGAGGACCGCAAGTGGTGCCACATCCGGATCGAGGGCACGACGTTCGGCAATGTGCCGCTCAACCTGGAGCTGAAGCTGGAAGTCTGGGACAGCCCCAACTCGGCGGGAGTGGTGATCGACGCGGTGCGCTGCGCCAAGCTGGGGCTGGACCGCGGCGAGGCCGGGCCGCTCCTCGCCCCCTCGGCCTACTTCATGAAATCCCCGCCCGAACAGTGGACCGATGACCGAGCGCGCGACGCGGTCGAGGCGTTCGCCGCCGGCGAGTAGCACGGCGGTCGGCGCAGGACTGCGGCTCGGCTACGAGTCGCTCGGACGCCTCGCCCGCGCGCTGCCGCGACGCCGCGCCTATGCCGCCGCGCGGCGGATGATGAGCATGCTTTGGCTGGCCTGGCCGCAGGGCCGCGCCGCATCCCTGGCCAACGCCCAAGCCTTGCTGCCGCACGTGGACTGGACCGGCGATGCCGCATCGCTCGCGCAGGCCCAGTGGCGCGCCTACGGCGAGTACCTGGTCGACGCCGTGCGTCTGCCCGAGCTGACGCCCGCGCAGTGCTTCGCGGCAGTCGAGGGCGACGCGGCGGACTGGACGCGCCTGCGCGAAGCCTACGGCTCGCGCCCAACCCTCTTCGCGGTAATGCACATGGGCAACTGGGATGTGCTGGGTGGTGCCTACACCCACGCCTGCGGGCGCTCCCATGTGGTCGTGGAACCGCTCGGCCATCCGAGCCTCGACCGCGCCGTGCAGTCGCCCCGCGAGCAGCTGGGAATGACGCCCCAGGCCGGCGCGTCCGGCGTCCGCCGCGCGATCGCCGCCCTACAG
Organism: Dehalococcoidia bacterium; assembly: GCA_965203165.1. GTDB lineage: Bacteria > Chloroflexota > Dehalococcoidia > Bin125 > Bin125 > CATQGW01. The sequence goes on along the minus strand of OZ241849.1, from coordinate 979,478 downwards.
GCAGGCGGCACGGCGGCAATCCTGTTCGACCGCCCTCCAAGAGGCCGCGACGCAGGCGTCGAAGTGCAGCTGTTCGGCCGCCCCGCGCGGCTGTCCAGCACCCTGGACCGCGTAGCCGCGGCGACGAACGCCTGGATCATCCCGCTCGCGGCGGTGCGCCGGCGCGAGAGCGAATTCCGCTTCCGAGCGCTGGTCGATCTGGACGCGGAAATCGAGCCGTCGCAGGCATCGCAGCGCGCCGCCTCGGCCTTCGAGCCCTGGCTGGCCGCGCACCCCGAGCAGTGGTACCAATTCAGCCGCTTCTTCGCCGACTAGAGCCTGTTCACACTCCCGCCCCACCCCCGCTCCACCTCCACCACCCCCGCGCGAGCAAGCCCCGCCATACCCGCGCGAGCAAGCCCCGCCACCCCCGCGCGAGCAAGCTCCGCCATACCCACGCGAGCAAGCTCCGTCATACCCGCGCGAGAAAGATCCGTCATACCCGCGCTTGCCGCGGGTATCTCGCCGCGACAAGCACCGAACCCCCGCTCCACCTCCGCCACCCCCGCGCAAGCAAGCCCCGCCACCCCCGCGCGAGCAAGCCCGGCCATACCCACGCGAGCAAGCCCCGCCATACCCGCGCGAGCAAGATCCGTCATACCCGCGCTTGCCGCGGGTATCTCGCCGCGACAAGCACCGAACCCCCGCTCCACCTCCGCCACCCCCGCGCAAGCAAGCCCCGCCACCCCCACGCGCAGAAAGATCCGCCACCCGCGCGAGCAAGCCCCGCCACCCCCGCGCGAGAAAGCCCGGCCATACCCACGCGAGCAAGATCCGTCATACCCGCGCGAGAAAGATCCGTCATACCCGCGCTTGCCGCGGGTATCTCGCCGTGACAAGCATCGAACCCCCGCTCCACCTCCGCCACCCCCGCGCAAGCAAGCCCCGCCACCCCCACGCGCAGAAAGATCCGCCACCCCCGCGCAAGCAAGCCCGCCACCCCCACGCGCAGAAAGATCCGCCACCCGCGCGAGCAAGCCCCGCCACACCCGCGCGAGAAAGCTCCGTCATACCCGCGCTTGCCGCGGGTATCTCGCCGTGACAAGCACCGAACCCCCGCTCCACCTCCACCACCCCCACGCCCGCCAAAGGGTTGTCCACAGCTTGTGGATACCGACTCCCGCATCTCACCGCGCGGGCGTAGCGTTGTGTGACATAAAAGCCGAGAGAGCGCTTACAGGCGAGCAGGAGGAGTGCCGAGATGGGCCGACGGACGATCGCGGGTGGCTTGGCAATCGCCGCATTGCTCGTTGCGGCCGGCATCGCGCTCGGGGCCGCGGGCAGCCGTGAGAGCGCCTCGGCGCAGAGCAGCCCGCGCGCGACGGCGGTGGCGGTGGGTGAGGAGCACGCCTGCGCCCTGCTCGCTTCCGGCGCCATCGTCTGCTGGGGCGACAACGATTACGGCCAGACCGCTCCGCCGGAGGGCGCGTTCCGCGCAGTGAGCGCCGGCTGGCGGCACAGCTGCGCGGTCGCCACGAGCGGGGCGGTGGAGTGTTGGGGCGATAGCGGACACGGCAGGACGGCGCCGCCGGAAGGGTCGTTCCGCGATGTGGGCGTCGGCGGGCGGCACAGCTGCGGCTTGCGCGCGGATGGGGCGGTGGAGTGTTGGGGCGCCGACGACCACGGGCAGGCCAGCGCCCCGAGCGGGTCGTTCCGCGCCGTGAGTGCGAACGGGGAACACAACTGCGCCCTGCGCGCGAGCGGAGCAGTCGTCTGTTGGGGTCTCGACGAAGGTGGGCGGACCAGCGCCCCGAGCGGCTCATTCAGCGCGGTCAGCGCGGGCGGCGCGCACAGCTGCGGCTTGCGTGCGAATGGGACGGTCGAGTGCTGGGGTTCCAACTGGGCAGGCCAGACAGATCCACCGGAAGGCGCGTTTAGCGCGCTGAGCCTGGGCGCCGGACACAGCTGCGGTCTCCGGGCCAACGGCGCGATGGAGTGCTGGGGAGACGCCCCGGCGGCGGGCGAGGCCGATCTGAGCGGGCCGTTCAGCGCGCTGGGCGCCTCCGGCAGGTACTTCTGCGGTGTGCTGCGCACGAGCGGAGTGGTGCAGTGTTGGGCGGCCACCCGCAGCAATGAGGCGGCGGTGCCGGAAGGCGCCTTCAGCGCCGTGAGCGCGGGCGACGGACACAGTTGCGGTCTGCGCGCCGGCGGCGCGCTGGAGTGTTGGGGCAACAACGCCGGGGGCCAGGCGGTGCCGCCCGAAGGCGCCTTCAGCGCGGTCAGCGCGAGCGCCGTCGGCACTTGCGCGCTGCGCACGAGCGGCTCAGCGCAGTGTTGGGGCGCCGACTGGGCGACCGGTCGAACGAACCCGCCGGACGGTTCGTTCCGCTCGGTGAGTATGGGGCATGCGCACAGTTGCGGTCTGCGCTCGAACGGCGCGGTGGAGTGTTGGGGCGTTCCGGACGGGCAGACGGACGCGCCGAGCGGCGCATTCCGCGCGGTTTCGGCCGGAGGCTGGCACAGCTGTGGCTTGCGTACGAACGGCGCGATCGAGTGCTGGGGCGCGAACTGGATCGATCAGACGAGGACGGAGGCGCCGAGCGGAACCTTCGGCGCGCTCAGCGCGGGCGCGACGCACAACTGCGCCGTGCAGACCGGCGGCGCGGTGCAATGCTGGGGCGACAATCGCTACGGCCAGACCGACGCTCCAAGCGGGCTGTTCCGCGCCGTCAGCGCCGGCGGCCGCCACAGCTGCGGCGTGCGCTCCAACGGCGCAGTCGAGTGCTGGGGCTACTCCGTGCCAGGCAGCCCGGTGCAGCCCCCGGCCGGCCGCTGGATCGAGGTCAGCGCGGGCCACAGTCACGCCTGCGCGCGCAGCAGCGCCGGCGCCGTCGCCTGCTGGACCATCTTCGACGGCGCGGCCGACGTCCCCTCGCCGCTGGTCGGCGCAGCTCCCAGCCAACCGGCGAACCAGCCGCCGACGACCGAGTCGGACCAGCCGACGGCCGGGGCAGAGCAGCCGACCGCAGGCAGCCAAGACGAGCCGGCTGCGACAGTGGACGCGAGCCGCGGGCGAATCATGGCGCGCCGCACCTCGGACGGGCGAACGGAGTTCGCCTGGCTGCCGGCCGGCGCGGATGTGGATGATCCGGTGCTGCCGAGCAGTCGCTACTTCCCGGTGGATCCGGGCCATGGCCGCTGGCTGCGCTCTACGCCAATCGAGGTCAACGGCACAGTAGTAGGCCGGATCAACGCGCGGCTGGCAGCCAACGGCCGAATCGAGTTCGGCTTCACGCCCACAGGCGGCGACCTCATCCTGCCGTCGGGTCGCTACTTCCCCGCGAACCCAGGCCACAACCGCTGGCTGCGCAGCACCGAGATCACTCTGGACGGGCGCTAGCCCCCGCCCGCCCGCACCCCACCCGCGCCCCTCCCGTCATACCCGCGCAAAAGAGCTCCGTCATACCCGCGCTCCGCCGCGGGTATCTCGCCGCGCTGAGCGCCAAGCCCCGTTCCCGCCCCGCGCCCCCGAGCAGGCAAAGGTAGGCTGGCGCCATGCCGACCGCCGCGCTGCTGCGCGCTATCGAACTGCTGGCGCGCGCCGCGCCCGAAGCGGCGCTGTACGCGCTCGCCGAGCGGCTCGCCGCGCTCGCCCCGCCCCTGGCCGAGCGCCGCCGCCTGCGCGTGCGCAACAATTTGCAACGGCTGCACCCCGAGTGGGAACTGCCCCGGCTCAATCGCGCCGTGCGCCGCGTCTTCGAAGAGACCGCCCGCTACTACGTCGATCTCGCCCTCCTGCCCTCGCTCAGCCCCGAGCAGATCTTCCACGAGCGGCTCACCCTGCGCGGACTCGATCACCTGCGCCGCGAGCTGGACGCCGGCCGCGGCGTGCTGGCCACCTCCGCGCATCTGGCCAACCCCGAGGTCGTCGTGCGCGCGGCCGGCGCGCTGGGCATCGGCGCGACCGCGCTGGTCGAGCCTCTGGCTGATCCGCGCCACCGAGCCGCGGCAGAGGCGCGGCGGGCCGGCGCGGGCGTCGATTTCGTCGAGGCCGACCGCGCGGGAATCGCCCACTGCATCGAGCGCCTGCGCGGCGGCGGGCTGGTCGCCGTGCTCTGGGATCGCGACATCCAGGGCGGCGGCGCGTGCGTCCCCTTCTTCCGCCGCCAGGCCCGCTTCCCCGTCGGCGCGGTCGACCTCGCAATTCGCACCGAGTCCGCCCTGCTGCCCATCTGGCAGCGCCGCACGGCCGGCCTGCACTTCGAGGTCGAGTGCCTGCCGCCGATGAACCTGCTGCTGACCGGCAACCGCGCGCTCGATGTGCGCACCGGGCTGGCCGACCTCGTCGCGCTCTTCGAGCCAATCCTCTCCGAGCACTGCGAGCAGTGGCGCATCTTCGAGTCCCCCTGGGCGCCCTGCCGCGACACGCCCTGGGACGACCCGCGAGCCGGCCGCGAGCGGAGCGTCGCATGACCCGCGCGGCGGCTTCCTGGTCGGCGGCGGACCTACAGGTACACACCCGGGCCTCGGACGGAATGGACAGCGCCGAGCGAGTGCTGGAGGCCGCCGTCGCCGAGGGCCTCGACTGCATCGCCATCACCGAGCACGACGACGTGGCCGGCGCGCAGCGCGCCCGCGAAATCGCGCTGGCGCGAAATCTGCCAATCGAGGTGATCATCGGCAGCGAGGTCACCTCGCGGCAGGGGCACATCCTGGCGCTCTGGATCGACCAGCCGATCCCCGCCTTCCGCTCGGCGGCGGAGACGGTCGAGGCGATCTGGCGGCAGGGCGGCGTCGCCAGCATCGCGCACCCCGCGGCGATCATGCCGCCCAGCCTGAAGCTGCGCGAGATCGACCGGCTGGTGGACGCTCTCGAAGCGTCGCGCCGCAACGATCCGTCGCTCGTGCTGGCGATCGAGCTGGCCAACCCGTCCCTGCTCGCCCGCCGCCGCGCCGCCGCCGTGCGCGAGCGCAACGCCGAGCGCTGGCGGCTGCCCCAGACCGGCGGCAGCGACGCCCACTTCGCCGCCCACGTCGGAGCAGCCGTCACCCGCTATCCCGGCCGGGGTGCGGCGGCGCTGCGCGACGCGCTGACGCGCGGCGAAACCCAGGCCGAGGAGCGCCGCCGTCCCTCGCTGCTGCGCGTCGGACCGCGCCTACTCTTGCAGCCGGCGCTGGGCATGAGCGCCACCCCCCGCGCCCTGGCGCGCCGCGCCAGGCGGCGCTGAGAAGATCGGCCGCGTCACATGCGAATCGCGCTCATCATGCCCTACGACCTCGCCCGCCCCGGCGGCGTGCGCACGCATACGCTCGCGCTCGCCCGGCGCCTGCGGCAGCGGGGGCACGACGCGCAGGTGCTCGCGCCAAGCTCCGACCCGGCGGCGGCCGATCAGCCCTGGATCGAGGCCATCGGCAAGCCGCGCCAGGTCCGCTTCGGCGGCAGCGTGGGCGACGCCGCCATCGCGCCCGGCGCGGCCTTGCGCCTGCGCAAGCGGCTCAACGCCGACTGGGACATCATCCACATCCAGGAGCCTCTCGTCCCGCTGCTCGGACCGCTCGCGCTCTATGCCGCGCCCAGGCACGCCCCGACCGTGCTCACCTTTCACAGCGCCGAACAATCCGCGCAACGGCTCTACGAGCGCTATGCGCGCGTCCTGCGCCCGCTGGTGCGCCGCGCCGCCGCGCGGATCGTCGTCTCCACCGCCGCGCTCGACACCGCCCGCCCGATCCTCGCCGGCCCCGCCGCGATCATCCCGCCCTGCATCGAGCCGTTCGACGTCGAGTCTGCCGCGCCGCCCGCAGCCGACGCCGGCGCGGCGATCCTGTACGTAGGCCGCGACGAGCCGCGCAAGGGCTTGCCCATCCTGCTCGCCGCGTTCGCGCTGCTTGAGAACGCGCAGGCCACGCTGGACATCGCCGGTCCGATGCGGCCAACCGCGCGCAAGCTGGTCGAGCTGCTCGAGCTGACGCCCCGCGTCCGCTTTCACGGCTCCGTATCGAGCGGCGAGGTGCGCCGGCTGCTGGCGAAATCCACGCTGCTCTGCGCCCCCGCCATGGGCGGCGAGGCGCTCGGACTGGTGCTGGTCGAGGCGATGGCCGCCGGCCTGCCCGTCGTCGCCTCCGACATCGACGGCTACCGAATCGCCGCGCGCGGCGGACGCGCCGCGCTGCTCGTCCCGCCCGGCGACGCCGTCGCGCTGACGGAAGCGATCGAGCGGGCGCTCGTCAATCCACGCCTGCGCGGCCAATTGAGCGCCGCGGGCCGCGCGGCGGCGCGCCGCTTCGACGCCGCAATCGTGGGCGATGAGCACATTCGCGTCTATAACCGTCTGCTCGGCTAGTTATGCTGGACCTTTGTTATCGCGCCGTGTATTAGCCGAATGTGATTGACGCTGCGATGACGAGAAAACAGCGCAGACCTGTCTAACGTGGCGTCATCGCCTCGTGGCGGCGGGGCTTCTCACACAAAGCGCAGCAGTGTCGTTACTTCCCCACACGCTGTCGCAATCCATCTCCGAGCGGGTCGGCCGCGCGGTCGCCCGTACCGGACTCACGCCCAACCTGCTCACCCTGATCGGACTGTTCGGCATGGGCGGCGCGGGCTACCTCGCCTCGATCGGCTGGTTCTGGCAGGCCGGCGTCGTAATGCTCGCCGCTGGCGCGTTCGACCTGTTCGACGGCGCAGTCGCCCGCTACACGAACCAGGCCAGCGACTGGGGCGCGGTCTTCGACGCCGTCAGCGACCGCCTGGCCGACTTCGCAATCCTCTTCGGCCTGCTCTTCTGGTACCTCGGCGAGGCGCGCTTCGACCGCACGGCGATCATCCTGATCGTGCTCAGCCTGAGCGGCTCGATGCTGGTCTCCTACACCCGCTCCAAGGCCGCCGAGTTCGGCATCCAAATCCGCTCCGGCCTGGGCACCCGCCTCGAACGCCTGCTGATCATGGCCATCGGCCTGCTCTCCGGCCAGGTCATCGCCATCCTCTGGCTGCTCGCCGCCCTCTCCAACCTCACCGCCCTCCAACGCTGGACAATGACCTGGCTGGCCACGCGCCAACTCGAGCAAGAGTCCGCCGCCACCCAAGAGCCCGCCCCCCTGGAAAGCCCCTTCAACCGCGAGCTCTAACCCCCAAGCGCGCTTCCCCCTCCGTCATTCCTGCGCAGGCAGGAACCCGCACCCCCCAACCGTCATTCCTGCACCCCTCTCCGTCATTCCTGCGCAGGCAGGAACCACCCACCCCAAACCCACCCCCTCCCCCAATTCATCCCTCCCCCCTTCCAGGGGGGAGGCTAGGTGGGGGGTGCGGCGCACCGAGCCAACGCCACCGCTCGTCCACGCCCCGATCACCCACGCCATCCCCTCTCCATCACACCCGCGCCCTCTCCGGCATTCCTGCGCCCCCTCTCCGTCATTCCTGCGCAGGCAGGAACCACCCACCCCAAACCCACCCTCTTCCCCAATTCATCCCTCCCCCCTTCCAGGGGGGAGGCTAGGTGGGGGGTGCGGCGCACCGAGCCAACGCCACCGCTCGCCCACGCCCCGATCACCCACGCCATCCCCTCTCCGTCACACCCGCGCCCCAACCGTCATTCCTGCGCACCCTCCAACCGTCATTCCTGCGCCCCCACCGTCATTTCTGCGCCCCCTCCGTCATTCCTGCGCAGGCAGGAACCACCCACCCCAAAACCCACCCTCTTCCCCAATTCATCCCTCCCCCCTTCCAGGGGGGAGGCTAGGTGGGGGGTGCGGCGCCCCGAGCCAACACCACCGCTCGTCCACGCCCCGATCACCCACACCCCTCTTCCGTCATTCCCGCGCCCCCCTCCGTCATTCCTGCGCAGGCAGGAATGAACGGAACGAGGCAAGAGCAACGATGGCGGCGCGACGTGAGAGGGGCGGCGGCGCGACGTGGCGCTGGTAGTGGCTCGCAACGTCCCACCCGCCACCTAACCTCCCCCCTGGAAGGGGGGAGGGATGAATTGGGAAAAGGGGTGGTGAGTGCCGCGAGATACTCGCGGCGAGCGCAGGAATGACGGCAGCGCGCCGCTGGTGTAGAGTGACAGGGTGAACCACGCCGCCAACCTCCCGACCGCCGCCCAACGCGGCCGCCGCGCGTTAGCGGCGCTTGCCCGATCGGGGGGGGGGGGGGGGATAAATTCCTCCCGATCGCCCTCGCGATCGCCGCGCTCCTGCTCGCCGCCCTGACCCTCGCCCAAGCCGCCACACCCACATCCACCAGCCGCTATCTGGCGCTCGACGCCGGCGGCGAACACCAATGCACGCTCCGCGCCGACGGCCTAATCCGCTGTTGGGGCGGCAACTCCGCCGAGCTGCGCGATGTTCCGGAGGGGCGCTACAGCGCCATCAGCGCCGGGGATTGGCACAACTGCGCAATCCGCGAGGGCAGCGGCGAAATCGCCTGTTGGGGCGCAGACCAGAACGCGCCGTCAGGCGCGTTCGTTGATGTGGCGGTGGGCTGGCAGTTCGCCTGCGGCGTGCGCGAGAGCGACAGCGAGCTCGAGTGCTGGGGGACCAACAGCTATGGCCGCAGCGTGCTCGACTATGGGCAGGCTGAGCCGCCGGAGGGCGAGTTCAGCGCGGTTAGCGCGGGCTATCTGCACGCTTGCGGACTGAGGATGACGGGAGAGATCGCCTGTTGGGGGCGCGGAAGTTTTGGACGGACTGACGCTCCCGATGGAGTCTTCACTCAGGTGAGCGCAGGCACGACGCACTCCTGCGGACTGCGCGAGAGCGGCGCGGTTGTGTGCTGGGGACTCAACAATTTCGGACAGTTGAACGCCCCATCAGGCGTCTTCACCCAAATCAGCGCCGGCGCGTGGCATTCATGCGGGCTGCGCGAGTCGGGCGCGGTGGAATGTTGGGGCGATGACCGTTACGACCAGTCCAGCGCCCCGTCGGGACGTTACCTCGCCGTGAGCGCCGGAATGCGCCATTCCTGCGCGCTAAGCCGCGCGAGCGCGAGGTGCTGGGGCGGGCAGGATGATCGCCTGCCTGAGCTGATTGCGGAGCTCGCGCCGACAATGGCTACTCGGATGGTCGCGGATAGTTCGAGCGGCGACGAGGGCGGCACGACGCCCGAACCGTCCACGCCAACGCCAACCCCCACGCCTACACCCACGCCCACGCCGACCACGTACACCGCCGTGAGCGCGGGTGGTTTCCACACCTGCGCGCTGCGCAGCACAGGCACAATCGACTGTTGGGGCCACAGCGGCAACAGCCGCACCGATACCTCCACACTGACCGGCACATTCACTGCCGTGAGCGCCGGCAGCTCGCACACCTGTGCATTGCGCAGCAGCGGCGCAATCGTTTGCTGGGGAGCCAATGACAACGGTCAAACCGCCACCCAGACGGGCACGTTCAGCGCGCTTGGCAGCGGCCCCGGCGCAACGCATACGTGTGCGCTGGCGAGCGGCGGCGCGGTTTCCTGCTGGGGCAACAGCGGCAACGGCCGAACCGATACCTCCACACTGACCGGTACATTCACCGCCGTCAGCGCCGGTGCCGCCCACACCTGCGGCTTGCGCGACACAGGCGCGATCCACTGTTGGGGAGCCAGCGGCAGTGGCCGGACCGACGCGCAGACGGGCACGTTCACCGCCGTCAGCGCCGGCGGCAGCCACACCTGCGGGCTGCGCAGCACAGGCGCGATCCATTGCTGGGGAGCTGGCGGCAACGGCCGGACCGCCGCGCAGACGGGTACCTTCACCGCCGTCAGCGCCGGCGGCGCTCATTCCTGCGGCTTGCGCAGCACAGGCGCGATCGAGTGCTGGGGCGACAACATCAACAGCCAGACAACAGTTCCGGCGGGAACCTACACCGCCGTCAGCACAGGCCATGAGCACACGTGCGGCATCAAGACCGACGGGACGATCGCCTGCTGGGGGCGCGACATGGAAGGCCAGGCGCCGACGACACGCTCGCCCTGACGCGGCGCAAACGCTCCCGACCAGGCAGGCGCTCAATCCGGCCGATCGGCGGTCTGAGATTCAGGCCGCGAGCGGACGCAACAGTTCGACGAGGCGCCCCACCCGTTCGAGATAGGCGCTCACATCTTGGGCTTCGAGGAAGCCGTCGTAGAAGTTCTGGTGCAGCATGTTCGCCGCGCTGAAGTAATCGCGCAACTCGCCCTGTCCGGTCTCCTCAACAAGGCGGCGGATCGCCCGGTGCAGCTGGCCATGACCATTGTGATCCCAGCCTCGCGCCTCGGCAACCGCCTTCACCATCCGCGCCGCCGCTCCCCAGCCCTTCTCCGACGCCTGTAGCAGGTCGTCGTCGGCCAGGTAGGCATGCGCCCGGGCCAGAAATTCGCTGGCCGTCTCAACGTGGTAGTCGGTGCGAGTCGTCATGGCGTCCAGCCTACCTGCGCAGCGGCCGCAGAGCGTTACCAATCAGGACGCAGGCCACCAGACGGCGCTCAGCTCCACCACCAGCCCCGGCAGCACATCCTCGCCGGAGAGCGTCTCGGGCCGCTCCAACTGCTCCGGCTCCCGCCCCGGGCGGTAGATGTAGGCGATGTCGTCGAACGGATCGATCAGCCAGGCCAGCCGTGCGCCGTGGTCGATCCAGAACTGCATCTTGGTCAGCTGGTCGGAGAGCCGGTCCGACGGCGAGCGCACCTCGATCACAAAGTCGGGGCAGAGCGGCAGCATCCGCTCGCGCTCTTCGCGCGTCTGCGGCAGCCGGTCGCCGGCCACCCAGGCAAGATCGGGCGCTCTGATCGCGCGCTCACCAACCCGATAGAACCCGCGGGAGCCCGTCATGATTCCATCAAGCGCCGCGCGCCACCACTCGTACATCTGGCCCAGGATCACGACCACCCGCACGCCGCTTTGAAACCCGCCGGGGCTGAGCATCACCAGCCTGCCCTGCTCGTCAACCTCAAAACACCATTCCGGGTTGAGCTCGAAGAGCTGGTCGAACGCCTCGTCGGTGAACTCCCAGTCCGACGGCAGGCGCAAGCACAGTGGAGCTACGCCCTCAACGACCAAGGGTGCAGACTCTGTCGCCGTGACCATGATCGAGCCAGGCTGGCGGCCGGCGGCGCGCCGGCGGCCCTACGTGTTGGCGCGCGCCAGATCGATCAGCTCGTCGACCGTCGCGTCGCGCCACGACGCCCACTCGTCCGACGATTGCAGATCGCGGTAGGCCTTGCCGATCCGCGCCCGCATCTCCTCTTCCGACTCGCCGTCCTGGCGGCTGAAGAGCTTCTGCATGTTGGCCATGTGCTGGTTGGCCACCGCGGGGCGCTCGATCCAGTGCCCCACGTACTCGTGCTCCGGCGTGTAGAGCACCGCGGTCGGGATCGACTCGTGCTGCCCGTCCTTGAGGAACTCCGACATGATGTCGCTGTTCTCGTCGCGCACGAAGATGCGCAGCTCCCAGCCCGCGTTGGCCGCGATCTCGGCCAGCACCGGCAGCCCGCGGTAGACATCGGGGCACCAGTCCTCGCCCAGCACGAGCATCTTCAGGCGCGGCAGCGTCTGGAGCGCCGCGCGCGCGTCGTCCGACAGCTGCCAGGCCGCCATGTTGCGCACGAAGCGCGTGCTGTTGTCGCCGCGCGGATTGCCGTTCGGGGCAGGCCGCTGCTGATTCTCATCCGACGCGATGTAGGCCAGATACTGGTTCCAGGTCAGGCCCGACTTGAACCGCTCGGGCGTCACGACCGAGTCTTTCACCGCAGTGGTCATCTCGAACTCCTTCCGACGCCCAGCGCGGGCGTCCGCTCTGCGCAGGCTAGCACCGTCCGCCGCCGCCGATGGCCGCGCCCACCCGCCCGCACGCCTACTGGTGCTCCTGATGGCAGGGGCAGGAGCACTCGTCGAGCGAGTAGCGCATCACCTCCATGTAGGTCGATTCGGCCAGATGCTCGGTGAGCGAGTCGGGCAGCTGCAGCCCGCTCGCCTCCCCCGCCTTGCGCACCGCCGCGTAGGCGTAGACCGCCATCGCCGCGGAGCGGTTGATCACGTCCGCGATGTCGCTGCGGATTACGCCCTCTTCGCCGGCGTGTCGTTCGTCCACCGCCATTGGCGCCCTCCCGCCGACCTGAGATCGCGCGGCGCGCAGGCGCGCTCACCGCCCGGCCGACGCCTGTAGGATACACACGCCGACCGCCTGTCGGCGCGCCACAGGACCGACGAACCGGAGAGGTGATCTCGCAATGCCGCCAATGGAATTCGGCGCTCAGATTCCCGCCTGGCACTGGCACTGGGACGTCTCCGAACTGCGCGACTGGGCGCAGGGCGTCGAGGCGATCGGTCTCGACTTCATCTCGATGGCCGACCACGTGACCTACGCCTACGAGCTGCCCGACCGGCTCACCGACGGCCCCTATCAGGACGACGTGCATCAGCACGAGGTGCTGATCACGCTGGCTTGGCTGGCCGCGCAGACCAGCCGCGTCGCGCTGCAGACCAACGTGCTCGTGCTGCCCCAGCGCGAGCCCGTGCTGGTCGCCAAACAGGCCGCCGAAATCGACATCCTCTCCGGCGGGCGCTTCCGGCTCGGCATCGGCATCGGCTGGCAGGCGCCCGAATTCGAGGCGCTCGGCGTCCCCTTCCGCCAGCGCCCCTCGCGCATGGAAGAAGCGATCCACGTGCTGCGCGCCTGCTGGACCGAAGAGCCGATCAACTTCGCCGGCCGCTACACCACGATCCGCGAAATGAGCCTGCTGCCCAAGCCCGTCACGCCCGGCGGCCCGCCGCTGCTCTTCGGCGGCTTCTCCGACCCCGCCCTGGACCGCGCCGCGCGGCTGGGCGACGGCTGGATCGCCCCCGTGCAGTCGGACGTCGACCACCTGATCGCCTTCACCGACAAGATTCGCGCCGCGCTGGAGCGCCACGGGCGCGAGACCGACGACTTCCCGATCCAGTGGCTGCCCCCGCTCGAGCCGGACCTCGCAAGCGCCCGCCGCACTCTCACCGCCGCCCGCGACGCCGGCATCACCCGCATCGGCATCGGCATGCCCAACTACGACCGCGAAGCCGCCGTCCCCGTAGACGACTACCTACGCCACATCGAAACCGCCTGGCGCGAAATCTGGCTCGAGCTGCGGGGCTAATGCCCCAGGCTGGCGAAAGGACTAGACTGGCCGCATGGCGATCCCCACGCTGAAATGGTATCGGCGTCTGATGGCGGCCGGCTTCACCGACGAGCAGGCCCGCGCCATCGTGGATGTCGCGCGCGATGTCTACGTCGCCCGCATCAATGAAGCCCGCGCGATGGCCGGGCGCGGCCCCGTCAAGGTCTACCCCAAAGAGGTCTACACCGGAAAGAAGGGCAACGAATGAGTCTGGACACGCTGAAGACGCTCGAATCGCTGCGCGGCTGCCAGTTCACCCCCGAGCAGGCCGAGGTCATGACCGGCATCCTGATCGAGCGCGAGGAAGACCTCGTCACCAAGGAGGACTTCGCGCGCGAGCTTGGCCAGCTGCGCAAGGACATGGAGACCCTGCGCAAGGACATGGAGACCGGCTTCGCCCTGATGGAGCGCGAGTTCGCCAGGATGCGCGAGGACCATCGGCGCGACCTCGAGCACGCGATGGCCGAGCAGCGCCGCTTTACGGAGAGCGTGGACGAGCGAGCGGCGCTGCGAAATGAACGCTCACGGCGCGAGACGCAGTGGTCAATGATCGTGATAGCGGGCGTCGCCATCGCCGCCATCGGGCTGATGATCGCGTTCCTCTAGCGCCCACCCAGGCGGTCAGATCTGGTCAGGCCCGGGCCAGACGCGCATCAGAATCTCGGCCATCTGCTCACTCCGCGCCATGATCGCGCCTTCATTCCACTGCTTGGTGTGTTCGATCAGGCTGTTGCTGAGGTACAGCTTGCTGTGCTCCTTCAGCGTGCCGCGCTTGTCTTTCCAAGGGTCGTTCTTGAGCTTGGAGTTGAGCTTCGGATTGACCAGCGTCAGGTTGCCGATCGTGTGGATCAGCCGATTCCGACGCTGTGTCGCTGTTTCGTCAGCGCTTCCGCCTTGCGGCTTCGGCCAGTTGGCCTCCCACTTCTGCGGTAGGACATGCTCGATCGAGAGTCCGTCGGGTGCGAGTGCGCTGTCAGCCACGCCGGCGTCAACGCGCATTTGCCGTTCGATGGCCTCAAGAACCATCTGAGTGCGCGCGCTCGTCAGTTTGCCGTACATCTGGCGCTCGGTCAGGGTGCTCCGCAGCTCGGCGTCATCGGGCCACTGGAGCGTTTCTACGCCCTCAGATCGCTCCCTGAGATATGCGAGAGTAATATCGCCTGCGTCGCCCACCGCTCCACTGTCCAGCTTTTTGAGCAGACTGATCGACAACTCGCGATAGTCCTTGCTCGAGCTCTGACAGACGAGTCGCCGCCCGAAGTAGGAGTCGAGCGCTCGCACCGCTCGGTCGAGCTGCTCGTTGGGGACTCCGCTGGACCATAGCCAGAGGATTACGGGCGCGAGGACGCCGTGGCCCTCAACGCGCCAGTGATGCAGGAACTGCCCGTGGGCGTCGCTGCGCGATGCCAGCATGACAGTTGCGTAGGTGTCGCCGAGCCGAGAGAAGTCGGTGCCTACGCTCTTGACGGACTTCTCGCCGGCGTCAGTTGGCTCCGACAAGTACTTGCCGAACGCACGATGAACATCGCGGTTCGTGCGTCCTTTGACCTCTTCTTTGCGTCGCAGGACGAGGAAGTGGTTCAGGTAGAGGTCGACGTTCGAGTGTCTGTTGCGCCCCGCGCCACTCTCGAATTGCCACCAGTCCTCGTCGAACTTCAGGAGTTCGTCGTTGAACCACTCTTCGAAGTCAGTGTCTGGCCCAGCGTGCTCGTACATGTGGTTCTTGACCAGGTCCCACGCTTGCAGAGGCGTGCCACGGGCATTGAGCGTTTCGAAGATGGTGTTGGCGATATGCTCGCCTTTGACCGAGATGGTGACGACTTGCAGCCGCTGCGTGAGAACGTCGAACAGCGCTTCGGATTTGCGCTCCACCTCGCTCTCATCTTGCGCCGAACCAAGCCAAGCGCCTACCTGGTCGCGGAAGAAGCCACGCGCTGTGGCGATCTGCGATGCCGGCGGTGAGTCTGGTTGTGCCTCGCCATCCATGGCTACGCGGAAAGCTTCGCGGTCGTAGCGGGATGGCAGCACTTTGAGCCGATAGTCCTTGTTCCCGCTCGTGTAGTCCGGATTGTTGCGAAGCAGAGGTTGAAGAAGCCTCGCGTGTCGCTCCGACTTGCTGCCGAACACCTCGGCCGCAGCTGCCAGGAGAACCTGCAAGGTTGTGAGGCGCTGCTGGCCGTCAATGACCTCAACCAGCTCGGGCTCGGTCGATACGTGGTCAAGTGGCCGCAGGACCAATGTGCCGAGGAAATGAGTCGCCTCAGCGCTGGACATCGGCTGACTGAGTCGATTGTCCGCGAGCTCAGCGATGTCCTCCCACAACGGCTCCCACTGAGAATCCTTGTCCCACACGTACCGGCGCTGATACGGCGGCACTTGGTAGTGGATGTCCGTGTTGAAGAGCTGGCGGACGGTGGGGTCCGATGTCGGGATTGGCATTTCGCGGCTCCGGCGCTACTCGTGCATCATCCGGGCTTCGCCGGATGTTGTCAACCCTGAACGCTGGGGCCGTCCTACACCGCCGCCAGGCCCGCCGACTTGCGCAGCGCGTTCGCGGCGCGCTCGAAGCTGGGGAAGGTGGGAATCTGCTCCTGCTGTAGACGCTGCCGCGCCTCCAGCGCCTCCGGCTCCACGTGGCTCGGATGCAGCGCCGCCAGGAACGGCTTCTCCGACTTCCCCATGAAGCGCTTGATCGACCCGATCAGCCGATCAAACTCCTCCGGCTTCTCCCGCCAGCGCCGCGCCATAAACGTCGCCGACAGCTCCATCGCCACCGCGTCGATGTTCTCGTCGGCGTCGAGGATGTCGAAGATCGTATCGAGATGCTCCGGCGACTGACCGATCGTGCCGGCCGCGTCGAGCGGATTGCGGTACGACCCGCCGATGATGTTAAAGAACTCGGCCAGTTGCGCGTACGAAGCGTCGCTCAGCGTCGGCACTTTCCAGCCCGCCTTTTCAAAGGCGTCGGTCAGTACGACCGATTGCCCGCCGGTCATCGCGATCAGGCCCAGCCGGTTGCCGCGCGGACGCCGCGCCAGCAGCGTCGCCTTGACCACATCGACCATCTCGTCGAGGTTATGCGCCGCGACCGCGCCGACCTGCCGAATTACGGCGTCCCAGACCGCCTGATCGCTGGCCAGCGACGCGGTGTGCGAGCGGATCGCGCGCCCGCCACCCTCCGTCTGGCCGCCCTTCCAGATGATTACGGGCTTGCGCGCCGCCGCGGCCTTGAGCGATTCGAACAGCCGCCGCCCGTCGCGCGCGCCCTCGATGTACATCGCGATCACCCGCGTGCGCTCGTCGTCCGCGAGGTAATCGAGGTAATCCGCCGCTTCGAGGATGATCCCGTTGCCGAACGAGACCAGCGACGAGCAGTGCAGCCCGTTGGCTGCGCCGGTCAGCGAGAAATTCATCCCGTGCGTGCCGCTCTGCGAAATAAAGCCGATCTCGCCCTCGACGCCGTGCGGCTGGTCGCGGTTGAAGCGCACGCCCAACCGCGGAATGTGAACGCCCATGCAGTTGGGCCCGATCAACGCCAGACCGGAGGGCGCGGCGATCTCGTAGATCTTGTCCTGCAGCTCGACGCCGAGATCCTCGCCCGTCTCCGCGAAGCCGCTGGTGAACAGCGTCACGCCGCCCACATCGGCGTCGACGCAGCCCTGCACGATGAACGGCGCGACCTGCCGCGGCACCGCGCAGACCGCGAAATCGACTCGCTCGGGAATCTCGGCGAGACTCGCGTAGTTCTCGACGCCCAACTCCTCAATACCGGGGATCTCGTTCGGATCCACCTGCACCGAGTAGAGCTTGCCGGAAAACGTTTGCAGCGAGCGCAGCCAGCTGTAGCCGCTCGCCTTCTTGTCGCCGATCACCGCCACGACTTCCGGATTGAGGGTGCGGTGCAACCGCTCGCGCGTCACAGGCATCGGTATCGCCTTTCACTCACTGGCACACTGGCGCCAATCGGCGCTACTGCGCGCCGATCAGATCGTTACCGCGTTCACTCGCCGTCCGGCGTCAGCACAATTCGCGCGTCGACCGCGATCGCCCCGTCGGCCCGCGCGAACACCGGGTTGAGGTCCAACTCTGCCACCTCCGGGTGCGCCTCGGCGAACTCGGAGAGCTGCAGCAGCATCCGCTCGATCGCCGCGAGGTCGGCCGGCTCCGCGCCGCGGAAGCCCTCCAGCACGGGAAAGCCTTGAATTTCGCGGATCATCTCGCTCGCGTCGCGCGGCTCCAGCGGCACCACGCGAAACGCCACATCCTTGAGCAGCTCGACGAACACGCCGCCCAGGCCGAACATCAGCACCGGGCCGAACTGCTGATCCTGCGTGATGCCCAGGATCACCTCCGTGCCCGGCGCGGCCATCGGCTGCACCGAAAGGCCGGCGGGCGCGACGCCCGGCACCGCGGCCGCCACCGCCTCGTGAATGCGCCCCGCCGCCGCGCGCAACTCGTCGGCGTCGGCGATGCCCAGCTCCACGCCGCCCACATCCGTCTTGTGCGTGATCTCATCGGCCACCACCTTGAGCGCGACGGGGTAGCCCAACTCGGCGGCGATCGCCGCTGCTTCGTCGACCGAGGCCGCCAGCCGCGTGTCGGTCACCGCGACGCCGAACTCGGCCAGCATCGCCTTGGCTTCGACCTCGCTGAGCAGCGCGCGCCCCTCGGCCCGCGCGCGCGGCACGATTCCCGCCGCTTCCGCCGTTGTCATCACTCCGCCTCCTGCCCGATTTCGCCGAATCCGGTTCGCCGCTGCGAGGATATATGACGGCTCGGGCTCGCCCGCCGCATGGCTGGCCGCGCGGCCGGGCGTTCCCTGTGTGTCGATCGTTCTGTATAGTCGCTTAAGCAGTTTCGGCCGCGAGGTCGGAGAGATGGGGCGCAGGGCGATGACCACACCAGACGATCCGTTCAACGGCTGGTCCGACCTGGTCGAGGCGTCGCGCGAGCTGGGCATCCACCCGCAGAGCCTGCGCCGCCTGATCAAGCAGGGCCGCGTGCCCGCCAGCATGTTCGGCGGCAAGTACATGATCGCGCGGGACAAGCTGGAGATGTTCAAGGCCAACTACGACCGCCGCCCCGGGCGCAAGCGCTCCGCGCGGCTGATGACCGCCGAGTCCGCGCCCGCCGCGCCGCCGAGGAGCGGGCGGCCCAGCTTCGGCGAGTGGTTCGACCTCGTCGAGGCGTCGCGCGAGTTGGGCATCCACCCGCAGAGCCTGCGCCGCCTGATCAAGCAGGACCGAATCGGCGCGCGCTTCTTCGGCGGCAAGTATCTGATCGCCCGCGAGCAGCTGGAGATGTTCAAAACCAACTACGACCCCCGCCCCGGCCGCAAGCGCTCCGCCCGCCTGATCTAGGCGCGGCTGCGGCCGCTCAGCAGGACCGGTCCACGATGCTCTTCGCGCCACCGCTGCCCATCGATCGATCTGCGTCTGCCGGGGTACCATTGGCTCATGCAGCGAAACGCACCGAGACGGCAGCACTACGTCCCGCAGTGGTATCTGCGTCGATTCCGCGACCCGACCTCCAAGGCGGGACGGGACTACGTCGCGGCCTATGACCAAAGGAGCAAAACGCAACACGAACGGATGGCAGTCAAGAACGTCGCGGTCGAGGCCGACCTCTACACGATGTCGGCTGTGGAGCCTGCCGACGCCTACAAGGTTGAAGAGCTACTTGCTCGCCGCGACGAACTCGATTTCCATCTGACGGAACGAATTCTCAAGCAAGGCAGGGTAGATCGCGATGACATCCCCGAAGTCAAGCAGTTCATCGCGTTCCAGTACTTCAGGACGAGATGGTTCCGCGAGATGCTGCGAAGCGACTATCGGAGCGAGCAGCCGCGACTGGCCGCTGAACTGGCCGAGTTGGGACCGCCACCGGCATGGCCTGCCGATCAGCAAGCGAAATTCTGGCAGTCCGTTGAGGAGCTAGAGCGAGGCGAGTGGGTCGCGCCTGACGGCGACGACGGCCTGCTCGCATTGCAATTCAGCATCTATGAGAGTTTTCTAGCCGGTCTGGACCTGTTCGGTGGCTTCGCCGTCGTTTTGCTTTCCGACGCGGCGTTCGTCACGTCGGACAACCCGATCGTGGTGCGACACCTCGATGCTCCACAGTGGGACACGGTCATGACGATCGGATTAGGCCATGCTGCAGAACTCTGGGTTCCGCTCGGTCCCCGTCACGCCTTGCTGCTCACTCGCTCGATTCTGAGCTGTCCGATGCCGGTGAACTTGTCCACTCCTCAAGTTCGAAGCATCAACAACGCCTTGATGCGCACCAGCGATCGCTGGACGATCTGGCAGCCGGGATCAGAGATCGATCGTTTCCTCGACTTACCTGTGGCGCGAAAGGTCATTTCGCAGCGTCGTCCAGTGAGGAACCGGAACAGCGCCGACAGCGCTTCGCCTTCGGAGAACTGACCATGCTGAACGCGATTCCCAAAAAGACTCTGTTGATAGCGATCGCGCTGTTCTTCACCGTTCTCAGCGCGGGCAGCGCAAGGGCGAACGCCGCAAGCGGATCATCGGTCTACATCGGTCCCGACTGGTGCGCTGTCGGCGGCTCGGTGAACATCCGCTGGCAGATCGACGGCGGCGCGCCGCCCTACACAGTAAGCGTCGCGGGAATCGTCGCCGAGACGGATGAAGAGCATCTGACCCTCTCTTGCGCCGATCTCCGTGCTTGGGTGACCGACGGAGTGCTCTTCAGGTCTGTCGAAGTCGCTGTGCCCGTGCGAGTAGCCGCCGCCAACGAGGTAGATGCGGTGGCGGAACGAACGATACTGCTGCTCGCGTCTGCACCACAGATCGAAGTGTCCGAGATGTCTCTGATCGGAGGCCACACCGACTTACACGTTTATCCGCGACCATGGCCTTATCTGTCGCCGGCCGGCGAGAGCACGCCGCCGATCGTAGCGATCTTCCGCTATCGCGCGGTTGGCGCCGTCGACTGGATTTACGCGATGCCTTTTCCACCGCCGCCTCAGAGCAGTTCCTACTCCCTTGCGTCGCATGTGGGCGATCTCGACCCTGAAACAGAATACGAGCTGCAGGCCGCTTGGCTCTGGCATGGCGCACTGCGAGGTTCTGGGCCGAGGAACTGGGCTTGGATCTCGTGGCAGAGTGCGGTGGAAGCCGGTCTGTGGGAGGACACGGCTAACTGGTGGCGTGAGTGGAACGATCCGAATGCGGTCCGTTGGTCGAAGACGCGCCGCTTCCAGCTGCAACAGCCACGGCCGTTATCGGTGCGCGCCACCGCAAACACGCTGCACGTCAGCTGGCTCGGTGAGCTGTCCGAGCATAGTAAGTACGGACTTGTCGTCCGATCCGAAGACTGGCCGGGCGTGGCGTGGGGCGACTCAAAGAACCTGCGCAATCGCTACGATCAGGAAGCCGAACAAGATGTGGAGATGACCGCAGTCCTTTCCGGATTACCGCCTGATTCGACATTTGAGGTGACGGTACTTAGAGCGTTGCCGGAAGGTTTCGCGCCTGCACCGATCGTAACTGCGCGCGTGCGCACATTGCCGGCGCCGAATGGTCTACCGCCGGGCGAGGTGGATCCGCGGGGCTTTGTCGTGACGGCCGGCGCGCGCGATGTTCGCGTACAGCTGCTCGCGCGCGACGAGAGATTCGGAACTGGCTCATTCGCGCTAGTCGCGCTCCAGCGCCTGGTGGATGGGCAGCCGCCTCAGGGGAGGTTGGGGTGGGCCCGCGAACCAGATCATCAACGCGAACTGCCCGGCGGCGGGACGGAGTTCGTGTTCACCGGCTTACTCAGAAACTCTACCTGGCGGGTGTATGTGAATCTGTGGCCGTCTTGGGGCGACTCATCCCCGTTCGTTTGCGCGATCTACGACATCCAACTCGCGTCGCGCCCTCCGCACGAGTGGCTTGATCACTACCTACACAGCCCCGTCCGGAGCGTCAGCTCAACGGTAAGCCCAGTCGATCTTCCGCAGGTGACTTTTACCTACACGCCGTACTGCACTCTGAGGCATGCCTCTGGGGAGTAGGATACTTGAGCGGACCAGGCGAGACTCAGCGTTTAGCTGTGGGCCGCGATCAACACAGAGCTACGAAGGCGGCGTCCCCGTCATTCCGGGGTGTAGCCGGCGCGGACCATGGCGGCGATGCGCTCTTTGCCGATGCGCGTCAGGAGTTCGTGCGGATCGCTGATCTCCTTTTCCAACGCCGCGATAATCTCGTTGCCGCGTTCGAGGTCGCAGAGTCCGCGTTTGATCCAGACATCGCGCACCCACTCCCAGTTAAACCACTCGGCGCGCAGGTCTTCTTCTTCGTATGGCATGCTGGTTGCTCCGTGTTGCGCGCGCTCAGTCGAGCACGACGATGACGATGCTGATGATGGCGGTGGCGATCGTAATCGCGCCGATGATCAGGCCGATGCCGATGGTGATGTGGTTGTGGATCTGGCGGTCGCGTTCAGCCGCTTCGCGAGCCCGCTGTTCGGCCTCGCGCGCCCGCGAAGCGTCGCGCTCGGCCGCCTCTTGCGCCCGAACCGCTTCGCGCTCGGCTGCCTCGCGGGCGCGTTGCTCGGCCTCGTAGGCCCGCTCTGCGTCGCGCTCCGCTGCGCGCCTGCCCAGATCGGCAATCGCGGCGAGAACGCGGTGCTCCGACGCCTCGTGGCTCTCTCTGGTGACGAAGTTGGTGGCCAGCTTGGAGAACTCGTCGTCGACGATGTCGACCAGCTCGCAGGCCGGTTCGTCTTGCGCGATGCCGCCGCGCACGAGCGCGTTGCGCAGCCGCAGCGTGTTGATGATCGCCATTGCGCCCACCTCCCGCTTACAGAATAGCGCGAACGCGCCCCTTCAGTGCGCCTCCGACGCGCCCTCGATGATCGCCTCCACAACGTGCGGCTCGGCCAGCGTAGTGACATCGCCCACATCGTCGGGGTTGCCCTCGGCGACTTTGCGCAGGATGCGCCGCATGATTTTGCCCGAGCGGGTTTTTGGCAGTCCGGCCACGAATTGCAGCTTGTCCGGCGTCGCAATCGGGCTGATCTCGGCGCGCACCGCCCGCTTCAACTCGACCGCGAGGTCCGCCCCCGGATCGAAACCCTCCTTAAGCAGTACGAAGGCGTAGATGCCCTCGCCCTTGATCTCGTGTGGGTAACCCACCACCGCCGCCTCGGCGCAGCCCGAGTGGCCGACCAGCGCGCCCTCGATCTCCGCGGTGCCCAGACGGTGCCCGCTCACGTTCAGCACATCGTCGACCCGCCCCGTCAGCCAGTAGTAGCCGTCCTGATCGCGGTACGCGCCGTCGCCCGTGAAGTACTTGCCCGGGTACTGCACGAAATAGGTGTTAATGAAGCGCTCGTGGTCGCCGTAGACGGTGCGCATCATGCCCGGCCAGGAGCGCGCCATGCAGAGCAGCCCCGACTGGTTATTGCCCTCCAGCTCGCTGCCGTCCTGATCGACCAGCGCCGGCTCGATTCCGAAGAACGGCAGCGAGGCGGAGCCGGGCTTCATCTCGTTCGCGCCCGCCAGACCGGTCAGCATGTGGCCGCCCGTTTCGGTCTGCCAGTACGTATCGACGATCGAGCAGCGCCGCTCGCCGACCACGTCGAAGTACCAGCGCCACGCTTCGGGGTTGATCGGCTCGCCCACCGTGCCCAGCACGCGCAGCGAAGTGCGCTCGTGCGACTTGACCCACTCGTCGCCCTCGCGCATCAGCGCGCGAATCGCCGTCGGCGCGGTGTAGAGGATGTTAATCCCCAGCCGATCGACCATGTCCCAGTAACGCCCCGCGTCGGGATAGGTCGGCACCGACTCGAACATCACCGAGGTCGCGCCGTTGCCCAGCGGCCCGTAGACGATGTACGAGTGGCCCGTAATCCAGCCCACATCCGCCGCGCAGCAGTAAATCTCACCCTCGCGGTAATCGAACACGTAGCGGTGCGAGAGCATCGTGAAGAGCAGGTAGCCGGCCTGCGTGTGCAGCACGCCCTTGGGCTTGCCCGTCGAACCCGACGTGTAGAGGATGAACAGCGGATCCTCGGCGTCCATGATCTCCGGCTCAGCCTCGGCCGGCTGGCGGCTGACCGTCTCGTGCCACCAGACATCGCGCCCGTCCTGCATCGTCACGTCGCCGCCGGTGTGCTGATGCACCAGCACAAACTCGACGCAGTCCACGTTCTCCAGCGCCGCGTCGACATTCGCCTTGAGCGGCACCGTGCGCCCGCCGCGCCGACCTTCGTCCTGCGTGATGATCGCCTTGCAGGTCGAATCGGTTACCCGGTCGGCGATCGCCGAGGCGCTGAAGCCGCCGAAGATCACCGAGTGGATCGCGCCGATCCGCGCGCAGGCCAGCATCGCCGCCACCACCTCCGGCGTCATCCCCATGTAGATCGCCACCCGGTCGCCCTTGCCCACCCCGCGCGAGCGCAACTCGTTGGCGACGCGGCAGACCTCCGCATGCAGATCGCCGTAGGTCCAGCGCTGGTTGTCGCCCGGCTCGTCGCCCTCCCAGAGGATCGCGGTCTGCTCGGCCCGCGCCTCGAGATGCCGGTCCAGGCAGTTCACGCTCACGTTGAGCTTGCCGCCCAGAAACCACGCGATCTCGCCCGCTGCGAGATTCTCCTCGACCAGCGTGTGCCAGGGCGCGTCCCACTCGAGCAGCGCCTCCGCCGTCTCCGACCAGAACGCCTGCGGCTCATCCAGGCTGCGCCGCCAGAGCCGCTCGTACTCCGCGCGACTCTGCACCATCGCGCCGTCGCGCACGCGCGTCGGCGGCTCGTAGCGTTCGTCGGTCGGGAGGGCGGCGTCTGCGGAGGCCATGGCGTGATCGTCCCTTCATGCCCCTTCGCTGCAAGCTGCGCAGGATGCGGCGTTTGTCGGCGATAATGATACGCTCCGAGTATCCGCCGGTCGCGCTGCCGCCCAGCCCGCGGCCCAAGCACAGCCAGATCACAGCCGGCTCTCAGCCAGCCCACAGAAAGCCCAGCGATGTCCAACGAAGCCGAACCCTTCCAGCGCATCTCCGTCGAGGACGCCGACGCCAAGCGCCTCGCCGGCGTGCCGATCGTCGACACCCGCGAACTCGACGAATACCAGGACGGCCATGTCGTCGACGCGCCGCTGATGCCCTACATGAGCCTGATGACGCGCGGCGACGAGCTCGAAAAGATCGCCGGCGCCAAGGACAGCCCGCTGATGTTCATCTGCGCCAAGGGGCAGCGCAGCGCCGTCGCCTGCGAGTTCGCCGCCTCGCTCGGCTTCACCGACCTCTACAACATCGAGGGCGGCACCGAGGCCTGGATCGCCGCCGGCCTCCCCACCGAGTAGCGGCGCGGCGGCCGCGCGATGACCTTCCGGGGCGTCCGCATCTCGGGCACGCAGGGCTACGCCTTGTTCGTCGCCATCGTCGTGGTGGTCGTGCTCGTCTACCTCTTCCTCTCCGGCTTCTTCGACAGCGGCGATGACCCCGAGCAAGCCGCCGCGCCGCCGCCCGTCACGGTCGACGCGGCCGAAACCCCCGGCGTCGTGGAGTTCGAGCAGACCGCCCGCGTCGGCCCGCTCGACATCGCGATCGAGCGCGTTGAGTGGACCAACGAGCTGCTCGCCGACGGGCGCACCCGCCAGGCCGCCCAGCGCTTCGCCGTCGTCCGCCTCAACGTGGTCAATCGCGGCGCCGCGCCCTACCAACTGCTGCCGCGCCAGGCCGAAATGGTCACCGCCGATGGGCGCAGCTACGCGCTCGACGCCGCCCTCGCCGCCGGCGCCGCGATCTACGAGGATCGCGCCACCCTCGCGCTGCCCGCGACGTTCCAGCCCGATCTGCCCGTCGCGCTGCTGCTCGTCTTTCGCCTGCCCAACGACGCCGGCGGCCTCTCGCTGCGCATTCACGGCCACCATGTCGATTTCGCGCTGGCGGAGCAGCGCTGATGGAGCCCGCCATGCCCCGCTGGCTGATCGCCCTGCTCGCCCTCGCCTCGCTCTGCGTGATCGCCGTGACCGCGGTCGTGATCGCCTTCGTCATCGCCTTCTTCGCCGCGATCGGGCCGGGCTTGAGCGAGGAGCTGAACGATCTGGCGGATTCGACAATCGAGGATGTCGCCGACGAAGCCGAGGCCGCCGTCGCCGACGGCCTCAGGCCGACCCAGCGCACGCTGGAGGAGATGCGCGAGGCGATCATCGCCGAGCTCGGCCCGCTGCGCGAAACGATGCAGAACGCCGACGAGCTGCTCGCCAAGATCGAGCAGGCCATCGCCGCGATCAACGCGCGCGACGCCGAACTGGCCGAACTCCAACGCGAAGCGGCGGCGCAAGGCCAATGAACGCAATCCTGCTGTTCGACATCGACGGCACGCTCGCCGTCACCCAGGGCGCAGGCACCCGCGCGATGAGCCGCGTCTTCCGCGAGGTCTTCGGCCTCGAGAACGCGCTCGCCCAGGTTGACTTCGCCGGGCGCAGCGACAGCTGGATCGTCGCAACCGCACTCCGCCAGGCCGGGCGCGAACCGACCCCGCAACTCATCGCCGAATTCCAGGACGCCTACATCCCCGCGCTGAGCGAGGCGTTGCGCGGCGGCTCGCGCCTGTTGCCCGGCGTCGCCGCGCTGCTCGACGCGCTGGCCCACCAGCCCGTTCTGCTCGGCCTGGGCACCGGAAACTTCCGCCGCGCCGCTCAGGCCAAGCTCGGCCACCTCGGCGTCTGGGAGCGCTTCGTCGACGGCGGCTTCGGCGACGACGCGGCCAACCGCACCGAGCTGCTCGCCGCCGCGCTCCCGCGCCTGAGGCCGCTCGCCGCGCCCGACGCCCAGATCATCGTGATCGGCGACACCCGCCACGACATCGAAGCCGCCCGCGGCATCGGCGCAAGAGTCCTCGCCGTCCAAACCGGCTTCGCCCGCCCCGGCGACCTGATCACCGCCGACCACCTGCTCCCCGACCTCACCAACACGAGCGCCATCGTCAACCTGCTCCTCCAGCTCTCCCACGAAACGCCCCTGAACAAACCCGAACAAACCCGAACAAACCTGAACAAATCCGAACGCCGCCAGACGCCCCGACCAGATAGGAGCGCCGCCCGAATCAGCCCCAAACGCCCTGATCAAAGCCCCACCCCGAACACGCCCTCAACCGACCCTTGCGCTAGCCTCAACCCATGTCCACCGCACTGATCGTCGGCATCATCATCATCCTGCTCGTCGTCGGCGTCCCGATTGCCCAGATGCTGATCCGCCGCTTCCAGCACCGACGCTCGCTGCGAGCGGCCGCCGCCGCGCCGCTGCTCGCCGCCGCGCTCACCCGCGCCGACCTGCCCGACGGCTTCCGCCTCGCCGAACTGCGCGCCCTCACCTCCGAAGCCATCGCCTGGAGCGCCGCCGATCCCGCCGCCGCGCTGGAAGAGCTCAACGCCGCCGGGCACGTCCTCTCCTTCCGACAGCAATTCCGCGATCCGCGCACCTTCGGCGAGTTCGCCGATGTGCTGCTCGCCAACACGCTGCGGCGCGGCGCGCCGATGCGCCGTATCGGCCTGACCCTCAGCCGCTACGCCGCCCCTGAGCAGGCCGAAGAGGCGCTGGCCCGCACGCCCGACCTCGCCGACCAGGACGCCGGCGTCCGCGTCGAAGACATCACCCGCAGCGGCGACGCCCTGCGCGCCCGCGAGTGGACCCGCCTCGAAGGCGAGCAGGCCACCCAGCGGATGCTCCAACTGCGCTGGCGGATCGGCGAGGTGGTGGCGGAGTTGGAGGGCGATTCAGAGCCGCCGGGCTCATTGGAGGATGAAGTGCTGCGGGGCGTCGCAGAGGTGATTCGCGGTCGGCTGCGGGCCTAGCGGCGAGGGAGCGCGAGGGCGTGGAGTCGATCGTTGGCCCCGCTTCGATTGAGTATGCTTGGCAATAGAGGCCGTCTCATGGTGATGCTCGACAAGCTCCGCATTCGCAACGTGTTCGTCAAGAACGGCGTGGCGGCGGAGGAAGCCGCCGAAGAGATCGCCGAGGTGCTCGACGAGAG
Source organism: Dehalococcoidia bacterium (assembly GCA_965203165.1). Lineage (GTDB taxonomy): Bacteria > Chloroflexota > Dehalococcoidia > Bin125 > Bin125 > CATQGW01. The sequence continues at coordinate 952,411 of OZ241849.1, read as the reverse complement.
CTTCACCGACGCCGCGGCCGACTTTGTGACGGCCGATCAGCACGCTACATCGGAGGAACGCCTGCGTGCGGCGATTGCGGACATGGAGCGTCGCGCGGCAGAGCGCGCTGCACGGCAGGCGGAACGCGATGCGCGGCAGGCGCGCGACGCGGCCGAACGCGATCGGCAGATGCGCAATGAGATGCTGATCATCGCCGGGCTGATCATCGCGACGATGGCGATCTGCACCGGAATCATCATCGCCGTGCTCGCCTGACGCGCTACCCTGCGCGGCATCTCCAGATGCGCAGCGGGAGGCCGGCGATGCCCAAATACACGCCCGACGATGTGGAGGCGCTGCTGGCCAAAATGGCCGAGGAGCGCGGCAAGCTGATCGCCGCCGCAGAAGGGCTCAGCCGCGGCGACGCCGACCGGGTGCCCGTCGACGCCGTTGGCGAGGAGCAGTGGAGCGCCAAGGAACAGCTGGCGCATCTGTGGGAGATGGAAAAGTCCTACACGGCTTGGTGCCGAGCCGCGCTCAAAGAAGACGGAGCAGATGTCGCCGATGTGCGCGGCGACCCGGTGGCGATTCCGATCGAGAACGCGCCGGATCACACGGTGAGCGAGCTGCTCGATGCGCTGATTGCCGAGCGCGCCGCGACCAACCACTTCATTGGCGGGCTGGCGCTGGAGGACTTCCACCGCACTGCGATCACGGCTGGCTTCGGCGAGCTGACCGTGATGCAGCTGCTGCGCTCCTTCTACCGTCACGACCGCCAGCACACGGCGCAGATTGAGGGTCGGCAATCGGACTATCGGCCCAACTACGCCGATCGCTCGGAGCCGAACCAGCGGCAGATGCGGATTGAACAGGTCGCGCGCCGCGAAGCCTGATCCGAGCCGGTCCGACCAGTATCCTCCGAGCACTGCGTCCGACCGCTCCGGTGTTGGGGGAGCCAGCCATGCATCGCGTCTTTGTCACCCGCGAGCTGCCCGGCGAACTGTTTGCCGCGCTGCGCGCCGATTCGGAGTTCGAGCTCGATATCTGGCCCGGCGACTTTCCGCCGCCGCGCGAAGACCTGCTCGACCGTGTGCGCGGCGTCGACGGCATCCTCTGCCTGATCACGGACCGCATCGACGACGCCGTGCTCGACGCCGCTGGTGAGCAGCTGCGCGTCGTCTCGCAGATGGCGGTCGGCGTCGACAATGTGGATGTGGCGGCCTGCACGGCGCGAGGCATTCCCGTCGGCAACACCCCCGGCGTGCTCACCGAGACCACCGCTGACATCGCCTGGGCGCTGATTCTGGCGGCGGCGCGTCGCGTGGTGGAGTCGGCCGAATTCGTCAAACGCGGCGACTGGAAAACTTGGGGCCCGCTGCTGATGGCGGGCGCAGATGTACACGGCCGCACGCTGGGCGTCGTCGGCTTCGGGCAAATCGGCCAAGCCGTCGCGCGCCGCGCGCAGGGCTTCGGCATGCGCACCCTCTACTGGAACCGCACGCCGCGCCCGGAGCAGGCTGCCGAGCTGGGCGCGCAACTGCGCAGCCTTGAGCAACTCTTGCAGGAGTCGGATTTCGTCTCGCTCAATGTCGCACTGACCGAGGACACGCATCATCTGATCGATGCCGAGGCGCTGGCCAAGATGCGGCCGACCGCCATGCTGATCAACACGGCGCGCGGCCCGATCGTGGACGAAGCGGCGCTGGCCGAGGCGCTCTCCGCCGGCCGCATCGCGGGCGCGGGGCTGGACGTGACGGAGGTTGAGCCGATTGACCCGGCCAGCCCGCTGCTGACGCTGGACAATGTGGTCGTGCTGCCGCACATCGGCTCGGCGAGCGTGGCGACGCGGGCCAAGATGGCGGATATCGCGGTGGCCAACCTGCGCGCCGCGCTGGCCGGCCAGCCGATGCCGCATCGGGTGAACTGAGATGTGGACGACGCAATGAGCGACCCGGAGGAGCGCCGCCCCGCCTGGACGCCGCAACAGCCCGAGCCGGGCAATCTCTGGCTCGCGCACGCGCTGTGGGACTCCGGCGCAGTCTCGTTTGGGCGCTTCGACCTCGGCGCGACGCTCGACTCCCCGGTCTACATCAATGTCCGCCGCCTGATCGGCAACCCCTGGGCGCTGCGCCGGATCGGGGAACTCTTGACCGATGAGACGCGCACGCTCGGCGGCATGCTCCGCCCGCACATCGCCCCCTTCGAGCTGATCGCCGGCGTGCCGATGGGCGGCCTGCACCTCGCCACCGCCTTCTCACTCACCGCGCACCTCCCGCTGATCTACGTCCACCCCCGTTCGCAGACGCGCTACGTGGAAGAGGAGATCGAAGGCTCCTACGTGCCGGGTCAGACGGTGCTGCTGGTGGACGACCTGATGACGGGCGGGGCGAGCCTGCGCGAAACGGCCGACCGGCTGCGTTCGGCGGGGCTGCTGGTGCGCGACGCCTTTGTGCTGATCGACCGCGGCGCGGGCGGCGCCGCCTCGCTGCGCCGCGAGGGTGTCAACGTACACAGCCTGCTCACGCTCGATCGGCTGCTTAACTACCTGATGAGTCGTAAACTGATCACCGAAGCAGACTACGCGCGCTGCCTGACCTGGCTCGAAGGACAGCGCGCGTAGAGAGGAGCAGCCGAGATGCGGATAGCTGCGAGTGAGTTGATCGGCACGACAGCGGCGGTTGCCGCGCTGGGCGCCGCCTGGCTTTTACGCGGGCAGCGGCGCGGCGAGATCGAACGACTCGAAGCCCAAGTCGCCGCCCTCGCCGCCGTCGAACGGCAGCTGGCGGCGCAGACGGACGGCCTGAGCGATCGGGAGATCGTTCGCCAACGCCGACTCGACCAGCTGGAAGGCGAGCGGCGCGAGCTGGAGCGGGACCGGGAGGCGGGCCGCTACCACGAAGCGGCGCTTGAGCGCGAACTGCGCCGCCTGCGCTTGCAGACCGACCTGGTCGGCCAGAAAACCTCAACTCTCGAAGCCGACGCGGCGCGCCTCAAAGCCGAACGCGATGAGGCCGTCGGCAAAGCGGACCAGCTGGCGAAGGACAACGAAGCGCTGCACGCTCAGCTCGACGAGGCGCAGGCGAAAGTGCGCGACCACGAGGCGGCGCAGCTGCTCAGCGCCCCAAGCTCTGATCCGCCGTTCGCCGATCTGAGCTTCCTCCGCTCCGGCGCGCCCGACGCCGCGCCCGCAGAGGCGCCGGACGGCCCCGCCGCCGTCGAGAGTTTCGCCGAACTGGTCCAGATCGCCCGCGAGCACCTCAAGCACATCGAGCTGCCCCAGTCGGCGGAGCGCGAACTGGACAAATTGGACGCCGCGGAAGAGGCCAATTTCTGGGCCGACGAGGCCTGGAAGGGACTACAGGCGCTCAACGAGTACGCCCGGAAGGCCGCCGAGTTCAAAGGCGGCTTCTGGGAGTGGTGCAAGCACGCCGGCGCGAAGCATCAGTGGCCCGCGCACGCCGACAAGCTGGCCATGAACGAGTCGCAGACCGTGACGACTTCCAAAGATCTCAGCCGCGCCCGCGAATTCGATGTGTCGACCGATGTCCGCCCCAGCGGCCGGATCAAAATGTTCCCGCATCTCAAGATCGCCGCGAAGGGCGGCGAAAACATCCCCCGCATCTACTTCCACGACGACGCCAAGGGCAAGACGGGGAAAATCCACATCGGCTTCATCGGTCCGCATCGCTTGGTGCCGACCAAGCGGTCGTCCTGAGCGCGCGCGGAGGCTTGCAGCATGTCCGACCAGGTGCAATCCGAAGGCGGCGAGACAATCGACGACTGGGGGCGGGTGCGCCAGGCCTGGGCGGCGGAGCGGCTGGCGGAGTTCGACGCCTGGGCCGAGCGCTCCGGTCTGCGCGAACTCCTGCGAGGCGACGGGGCCGGCGATCAGCCGGCCGCCCTGCGCCGGCAGCTGCGCGAGCGCGACGAGCGCCTCACGCGGCTCAGCGCCGCCGACGAACGCCGACAGGGCGAACTGCGCGAACTGAGGACGCAATTGGCCGAGCTGGAGCGGCGCCTGCGCGAGGCGGAGACGCAGCGCGAGCAGGCCGAAGCCGCCGAAGCCGACGCGCGCAGCGAGACCGAACAACTGCGCGTCCAACTGCTCGCCGCACAGCAGGGCGGCGAGGCCGAAGCGCTGTCCTGGCCGCAGACCGTGGAGAGCTTCGCCGAAGCCGTGGCCGCCGCGCGCGAACACCTCGAGCATCTCGTGATCCCCAAGGCCGCCGAGCGCGAGCTGGACGCGCTCGACGCAGCCGAAGAATCGGAAAACTGGGCGCAGAAAGCGTGGGACGGCCTGCGCGCCCTGAACGAGTATGCAGAGCACGCCGAGGAGTTCGCCGGCGGCTTCTGGGAGTGGTGCCAGCACGGCGATCCGCTGTTCAGCTGGCCGGCCTCGCAGAAGAAGCTGGCCATGCGCGAGTCGCGCACGGTGATGGAGTCGCGCGACCTGCGCGCCAAGCGCCTGTTCGAAATCTCGCGCTCGGTGAAGGCCGAGGGCCGCGTGCACATGTACGCACACCTAAAAGTCGCCGAAGGCGGCGGCGAAAACATCCCACGCATCTACTTCCACGACGACGCCCGCGGCGAAACCGCCAAAGTCCACATCGGCTTCATCGGCCCCCACCGCCTGGTCCCCAACACCAAAACGTCCTAAAGACTACCGCCACCCCCGCGCGGGCAAGCTCCGTCATACCCGCGCCCCGCCGCGGGTATCCTGCCGCGCCCGGCACAAAGCCCCGCACGCCCTCCCAACCGGCTTGCAACCGGCCCGCCGGCACTCTATACCGGCCGGCGCAATGCACGACGCCGACGCCCTGCGCAACGCACTCGCCGCTCATGGCCTCGCCTGCCGCGCCGTCGCGGCCGCCGCCGTTGAGACGCCCGACCTGCACCGCCTCACCTGGCGCGAAGGCCGCTTCCACCATCGCTGCCCCCACGGCGGCGAGACCCCGCTCGCCGCCAGCGACCAACAATCCGCCGCCGCCGAGTTCGCCCGCGCCGTCCAGACCGACCGCGCCACAATCGCCCGACTCTACCTCGAAACCGCCGCCCGCGCCGCATCGTATCCCCCCCCCCCCCGCGATTCCAGGTAGCACATAACCCAGAATCGCTCTCCCGCGCGGACGCCGCCTGATGGCCGCCGCATTCATCCCCCGCCAACTCGTCTGCGCCGACGCCACCGACCCCTCCCTCTTCCCCGCCGGACGCTTCAACCTCACCGTCACCTCGCCCCCCTACAACGTCGGCCTGCAATACGGCGCAAACGTCGACGACGCCGGCTCCTATGACGACTACCTCGAATTCAGCCGCCGCTGGCTCGCCAACTGCTTCAACTGGAGCGCCGACCACGGCCGCCTCTGCATGAACATCCCGCTCGACAAAAACAGCGGCGGCAAGCAAGCCGTCACCGCCGACCTCACCACCATCGCCCGCCAGGTCGGCTGGCGCTACCACGCCACCATCATCTGGAACGAAGGCAACATCTCCCGCCGCACCGCCTGGGGCTCCTGGATGCGCCCCAGCGCCCCGCACATCATCGCCCCCGTAGAAACCATCGTAGTCCTCCACAAAGGCGACTGGAAACGCCAACACCTCGGCGACGACCGCATGACGATCACCCGCGAGGAGTTTATCGCGTGGACCAGCGGACTGTGGGCATTCAACGGCGAGAGCGCAAAGCGCGTGAAACACCCCGCCCCGTTCCCGCTTGAGCTGCCGCGCCGGTGCATTCGCCTGTTTACCTACAAGGGCGATCTCGTCTTCGACCCCTTCGCCGGCAGCGGCTCCACCCTCATCGCCGCCCTCCAAAACGACCGCGACGCCTGGGGCGTTGAACTCGACCCCAACTACGTCTCAATCGCCTGCGACCGAATCGCAACGGAGGTGCCCTTCATATGATCGACCAAACCGCCTTCCTCATGCTCTTCTTCGAATCGCGCCCGGACGAGGAGTTCGACGCATACGAAGTCGCCGAAGCCGTACGCCACAGCTGGCTCGCCATGACCGGCGAAAAGTTCCGCGACCCCGATCGCAAAATGCGCGAACTCCGCGACGCCAAATACCTCAGCAGCCGCTCAAGCAAAAACAAAGTCCCCCTCTGGCGCCTCCGCCAGCCCTACAACAGCCCCTAACGCAACACAGCGAGCACAACGAATACGGCCCCCGCCCCCTCTCCCCAATTCATCCCTCCCCCCTTTTAGGGGGGAGGCTAGGTGGGGGGTGAGAGCCCACGAACAACCACCAGCGCCTGCTCGCAGATCAACCCCCCAACCGCCATCCCCGCGCCCCCCCACCGTCATTCCTGCGCAGGCAGGAACCCGCGCCCCCCAACCGTCATTCCTACGCCCCCCCCCCCCCCAATCGTCATTCCTGCGCAGGCAGGAACCACCCACCCCGCACCCCCTCCCCAATTCATCCCTCCCCCCTTTTAGGGGGGAGGCTAGGTGGGGGGTGGGAGCCCGCGAGCAACCACCAGCGCCTGCTCGCAGATCAACCCCCCAACCGCCATCCCCGCGCCCCCCAACCGCCATCCCCGCGCCCCCCAATCGTCATTCCTGCGCAGGCAGGAACCACCCACCCCACACCCCCTCCCCAATTCATCCCTCCCCCCTTTTAGGGGGGAGGCTAGGTGGGGGGTGGGAGCCCACGAGCAACCACCAGCGCCTGCTCGCAGATCAACCCCCCCTACCGTCATTCCTGCGCAGGCAGGAACCCGCGCACAATCCGCCATCCCCGCCCCCCCACCGTCATTCCTGCGCCCCCCAACCGTCATTCCTGCGCAGGCAGGAACCACCCACCCCACACCCCCTCTCCCCAATTCATCCCTCCCCCCCTTTTAGGGGGGAGGCTAGGTGGGGGGTGGGAGCCGACGAGCAACCACCAGCGCCTGCTCGCAGATCAACCCCCTCAACCGCCACTCCGACACCCCCCGCCGAACACACATTCCTACGCTACAATCTCCCTACTCGACACCTCGGAGGACGCAGCAATGACAAAAGCCGACGAAACCATCCAGCAAGCCCTGGCCGAACTGCGCCGCGAATGGCTCGATGTCCAGCTGCGCCACGCGGAAGACTGGGCCGAACGCTCCGATCTATCCGACTGGATGCTTGAGCGCGTCGCCGGCGACCAGCTCGCCCACCTGCGCAGCGAGAATGAGCGTCTAACCAAACAGCTCGCAGCGCGGCGCAAAGATCAGGCGCAGCGGGATGAGGTCAACAGGCTGCTCGAATTGAACGAGCCCCCGCCGACTAACGCCGTCAATGACCTGAACACACAGCTCGGAAAGGCGGAACTCGCGCGGGAAAAGGCGGAGCGGCAGCTGAAAGATCAGCAAGAAGCGCACCTGCGCGAGATCGAGAATCTGCGCCATGAGGTCATCGCGGCCCGCCAGGGCGCCGACGCCGAAGAACTCAATTGGCCGGAAACGGTTGAGCGCTTCGCGGACTTGCGCAGCACCGCCAGGCAATGGCTGCATCACATCGCGATCCCCAAGAGCGCTGAGCGGGACCTCGAGTCCCTGGACCAAGCCGAAAAATCTTCCGTCTGGGCCCAGAAAGCCTGGCACGGTTTGCGCGCGCTCAACGAGTACGCGCAGCGGCGCGACGACTTTGATGGCGGGTTCTGGGAATGGTGCAAATCCAAGCACCCGATCTACCGCTGGCAGGCCAACGAGGACACTCTGGCGATGAGCGAGTCCGAGCACGTAATGAGCAATCGCAAGCTCAAGGACACTCGCTTGTTCGGTATCTCGAGCCAGGTGACCCCCGACAAGGAGATCATCATGGAGCCGCACCTGAAGATTCAAAAGGGCGGCGGGCCGAACATCCCCCGCATCTACTTCCACGATGACACCCGCGGCGACACCGGCAAGGTGCATATCGGCTTTATCGGGCCGCACCGGCTCGTGCCCGGTAAGAGAGCCCGCGACGTGTAGCCCCTACTTATACTTCCGCCACGAGCGCGACTCCGGATCCCGCGTATCCCGATTCACACCCACGTAAATCGTCTCCGCCGCCCGCTCCACGACCTCCCGACGCTCCGGCTTGCGCACGATGAACAGATGCTTGTAGCCCCGCAGGTAGAAGTTATGCTTCAGCGCCCGATAGTGCCACAGCCCCGTGTTCGAGCTCTGATTGCGCCGCGTCACGCAAATCGCGTCCACCGGGATGAACCCCACCCCCTCGGTCAGCATCGTGTAGATGTTGAAGCCGACCGGCGTAAAGCGCCGCTTCACCCACTGATCGCCGATCAGCCAGCCCAACACCTTGCCCGGCTTCAGCACGCGGTATAACTCCTCCGCGACCTCTTGCAGCGCGTCGTAGAACTCGTCCCGCTCCGCCGACAGATTGCCGATGTTCTCCGGATGCTCCGAATAGTCCACATTGTCGCCGTAGGGCGAGTCGATGAACACCATATCCACCGACTCATCATCGAGCGGAATGACGCGCGCGTCATTCCGCTCGATATCGTCGCGCACCGGGTTGATGTCGTAACCGATCACCTCGCGCCCCTCTTCCTCGCACACATCGATCGTCGTCCCGCTGCCGCACATCGGATCCAGCACCAGATCGCCCCGCTCCGTATAGCGCGAAATCATGTTGTAGATGATGAACGCCGGCGTCACCCCCTGGTAACGGCTGTCGCCCTTCCTGTTCGCCCCATACGACTGCACCGGATAATCCCACAGCGTCGTGCTCTCCAGCGTCGGTTTATCGTCGATCTCCTCGCCGACGGCCTTGGCCCGCGCCTGCTGCAAATCGCGCTCCAACCGCTGAACGCGCCCGCCGAGCTTGCGCAGCGTTTGCGCCGCCTCGCGGTATAGAGCCTCGAGATCGTCTGCGCCGACATGCTGCGATTTGCGAATCGCCTGCAGCCCATCCAGCGCCTCCTGGAACTGATCCGCGGCCGACTCCGCACGCCTGCTCCTTTTCGCAGGCACTTACCCCCCCCCCCCCCATTCCTCGAGGTCCTCCCCGAAGCGGCTGAAGCGGTGGATGCGCTCGGTCTCCGTGAATCGGTCGAGCAGCACGTACGTTGCGTCGAAATCGGTGTTGACGATGGCGTAGTTCTTTGTCTTCGCACGGCGGCGCAGCTGTCTGTCTTCGTCCGGCGTGATCAGGGCGAGCCGAATGTTGTCTTCCGGGTTCTGCTCTCTGATCTTGGCTGCCGCGTGCAGCGGGATGGTCAGACGTTCCCGCAGCGTGACTTTGCAGCAGACGATCGAGACGAGACGGCCAGTTCGATCGTCGTAGACGACGAAGTCAATGTTCGGCAGGTGCTTCCCGAACTCTCCGTAGTCGGTGACGACCGCCTTGCTGATCTCCTCAAGGTCGTTCTCAGGGATTGACGGCTTCAGATCGTTGATGCTGGCGAGCGCCAATGAGAGGCCGGTGCGAGCGTTCGCGTCAGCGAGCGCTTCCCCGATGTGGCGGCCCATGACCTCTTTGAGCGCATTGCCCTTGAAGGTGCGCCAGGCGGCTCTGGGGTCTTTCTTGCCCGGATTCGCTGCCTTCCAGCGTTCTTCGAACATCGCCTGCTCGCTCTCGAAGAGACGCGAAATGTGCTCATACTTGGGCGTGGCCGTCGACGCCTCATAGACCTGGAAGAAATCTCGGGGCTCGTATGCGCTCGCCATACAAACCCGGATACCCGGCCGGTTTCCGGTCTGTCAACCGGGTTATGCCGGACCCGCCCCCAACCCTCACCGCCGCCCCCGAAAAAACGCGCACCCCGCCATATCCGACGGCGGAGCCACCACCCCCGACGCCGGGTGAATGCACCGCCCACGCACCGACAACGGATCCGCCGGCGCGACCCACTCCACGCAATTCCCGCACTCCCGCGCACGCTCCACGGGCGCAGACTCCGGCGGCGAATCAGCGGGCGGATTGGCCAAAAACCGCTCCAACTCCCGCTGATTCCGCCGCGCCTCCCGCCGACTCTCCGGGTGAAACAGCCGCGGACGCGAATTCCGCCGCCGACCCTTGCGGTTGCGCCGCGGCATCCCGCTCAGCCCGCCTGCCGCGACAGCCGCGCCCGCAACCGTCCCCGCCAGCCCGCCTCATCCTCCTCCGGCGGACGCCGATCCACCGCATACCGATCCGCCGCCAGCAGCATCTCCAGACCCGACAGCCAGCGATCCCGCACCGCCGCGTAGTCGCGCCGCGTGCGCCGCCCCCGCCGATGCGGATTGCGCATCCCGTAGGCCGCCCCCACCCGCGCCCGGTCCGCCCGCATCCCCCCGCCGCGCACGCTCAGCAGATAATCCGGCCGCAGCGTGCGATCCGCCTGCGGCGCCCAGCGCACCCGCATCCGCGCGCTCCGCCGACGCCCCCGCTCATCCTCCCACTCCACAATCATGTCCCGCCCCTGCGCCCCACGCACCCGCCGAATCTCCCGCGCCGGCACATCCAACAGCGGGCGCCCATCCTCCGCGTAAAACACCAGCCCGTGAATGCTCAGCGCCAAATCCCCGATCCGCGACGTAAACGGCCCCGGCCGCACCCAAGTCGCCGCGTCGCGGCTGGGCAGCGCAATCGGCGGCGTCTCCGCCACATCCGCCCCGCAATGATGGCAGGCCGCGCGGCCGTCAAACGTCTCGCGGTGGCAGGCTGCGCAAATCTTCATGCGGCATGGCCCGCTGCGTCGCTGCCTGCGTCATCCCCGCCTCTCGCCGCGACCGCCGCTACGCCTCGACCGGCTCCAGACCGAAGCGCTCCAGCAACTCCTCCGCCACCGAAACCATCGAGCCGACTACCTCCGTCGCCGGCCGAATCGCCTTGATCAGCCCCGCGCCGTTGCCCGCCGGCCCGCCGATCAACTCCTCAATGTGCGCCTCCCGCGCGCCACGCAGCGCCTCCCCCACCAGCAGACCCTGCAGCGGCATCGGCAGCGTCGGCGGCGCCTCCGGACGCTCCCACGCCTCCGTCCAGGCGTTGTACATGTGCCGCATCGTCTTGCCCGAATACATCCGCCCGATGCGCGTGTCCTCATCCACCGCCGCGACCAGCTTGTCGTGCTGCACCTTGCGCGTCCAGGCATCCGTCTCGCCGCGCTCCTCCGCGTCCAGATACGCCTCCGGCGTCGCCAGAAACGCCGTCCCGCACCAAATCGCCTCCGCGCCCAGCGCCAGCGCCGCCACCAGACCCCGACCGTCCACAATCCCCCCCGCCGCAATCGTCTTCGTCGGCGCAATCGCGTCCGCCACCTGCGGCACCAGCGCCAGCGTGCCGATCCGACCCGTGTGACCGCCCGCCTCCGTCCCCTGCGCCACCACCGCGTCCACATTCGCCGCCGCCACCCGCCGCGCGTTCCGCGTGTTCCCCACCAGACCAATCACCTTCATCCCCTGCGCGTGCGCGTCCGGCACCATCCAGCCCGGATTGCCCAGACCCGACGCGAACACCGGCACCCGCTCGTCCAGAATCACCTCCACCTGCTTGCGGAAATACTCCTGCGTCAGCGGCGGACGATCCGGCAGCTTCGACGGCTCCGGAATCTCGAACTCCCGCTTCAGATTGTCCACGTACATCCGGTGCTCCGCCGTGATCTCGATCTCCAGATCCTCGCGGTTGCCCGAATCCGCAATCGACGACGGCAGCAGCAAATCCACGCCGAACGGCTTGTCCGTCAGCGAGCGCACCTTCGCGATCATCCCCGCCAACTCGTCGGGCGTGTAGCCCGTCGCCCCCACCACACCCAGCCCGCCCGCCTCCGAAACCGCCGCCGCCAGCGTCGGCCCCGCCGCCCCGCCCATCCCCGCCAGCATGATCGGCAACTCGATCCCCAGCATCTCGCACAGTTCGGTCTTCAGCCCAGAAGCCATCGGAGCATCCCTTTCGTCGCACAGCCGCATTACGCCGCCGCCCCCATCCTACAGCCACCCCGCGCGCCCCGCTACACTCTCCCCATCATGGTCACCGCCACCGAAACCCCGCCCGCCGCACCCACAGCCGAGCCCGCCGCACCCAGCCACCCCCTGCAAATCCGCCTGCCCGCCGACTGGCCCATCACCGACGCCATCTTCGACGAGCTCTTCAACCTCAACCCCGGCCTCCGCTTTGAAGTCGACGAACAAGGAGCGCTCCTCATCATGGGATTCCCCGGTTGGAACAGCAGCCGCCGCTCAGCGAGCATCGGCAGGCAAGTAGGCAACTGGGCCGCCGCCGCCGGCGGCGAAACCGTCGGTGCAGACGCCGAAATTCGCACCAGAAACCTCGGCCGCCGAATGCCCGACGTCGCCTGGCTCTCCCCCGAACGCCTCGCCCAACTCCCGCCCGACCACGAAGAACCGCTCCCCTTCTGCCCCGACTTCATCGTCGAAATGGTCTCCCCCACCGACCGTCGCAGCCAGCAGCAAGCCAAAATGCGCATCTGGATCGAGCACGGCGTCCGCCTCGCCTGGCTCATCGACCCCTTCGCCGGCCTCGCCGACATCTACCGCGAAGACGGCTCCCACGAGCAACTCGACCGCCCCCAAACCCTCTCCGGCGAAAATGTGATGCCCGGCCTAACCGTAAACCTCGCCCAAATCTGGCGCCCCACCAGCTGATCCCACCTCCCCCCCCAACCCGTCATTCCCGCGCCCCCCCACCGTCATTCCTGCGCAGGCAGGAACCCCCACGCTACACTCCCCCCACCATGGTCACCGCCACCAAACCGCAAACCGCCGCCCCATCGGCCGCCAAGGACCCCGTCCTGATCATCACCTTGCCCCAAACCTGGCCAATCACCGACGAATCGTTCTGCGAGCTGCTCTCGCTGAACGACCACCTGCAAATGGAAATCGATGAACAGGGAAGGCTCCTCATCATGGGCAGCGGCGGATTTCTGAGCAGCGCGCGCGCCGCCGCAATCATCACCCAGATCGGCAACTGGATCGCCGCCGCCGGCAGTGGCTTCGTCACCGGCGAAGCCGGCTTCTTCCGCACCGCCGCCGCAGGCCGACGCGCCCCCGATGTCGCCTGGACCTCCCCCGAGCGCGCCGCCGCTGCCATCGCCGGCGACGAAGGCGTCGGCCCGCTCTGCCCCGACTTCCTCGTCGAAATCCTCTCCCCCACCGACCGCCTCCCCACGCTGCAAGAAAAGCTGCAAATGTGGCTGGAGCAAGGCGTCCGCCTCGCCTGGCTAATCGACCCCCACGACAACATCGCCTGGATCTACCGCCCAGGCCAAGAACCCGAGCAACTCGACCGCCCCCAAACCCTCTCCGGCGAAGATGTGATGCCCGGCCTCACCATAAACCTCGCCCAAATCTGGACCGCCCCCGTTGACTGACGCCCCCGCCTACGCCGCCGGCATGTCGGACACCGCCGCAGACCCCGCGAGCCGATCCCCCCAGCGCCGCATCAACCGCCGCACCTTCGCCGCCGAAATCAGCGAACTGCTGCTCGTCTGTATCGGATGCATGGTGATCGCGATCACCGCGCATCAGCAAAGCGCGCCGTACGGAGAGCACCTGCTGATCCTCGGCTTCGGCGGCGCGCTCGGGGGAAGCCTCTGCACACTTCGCTGGGCGATGGTCGCGCGTCTGCGCGACCTGGATCGTCCCGCGCGCTGGTCCGTCCTCCCGCTCATCGTCTGGCTCGCGGCTGGGTTGGTGTTATCGATCGAGGTTCGGGAGGCGTACGACACCGACGGCTCGCTCACCGCACCGTTGTCCTGGATCTGGATCGCGCCCGCCGCCCTGTTCGCAGCTTCGCTCATCGCATTACTCCTGTGGCCGGGAACGGGCGATAACCGCTACGCGCCCAAACCCCAGCCCCGCCTCGAATGGCTGCCCTGGCGCGCCAACCGCCCGACCTATGCCGCAGAGATATTGCGCACACTCGCGTTTGCCAGCCTCTTCACCGGCCTCGCCTACCTTTGGCTGGGCCGCGGCGGCGAATTCATCCCCGCCCACATCTGCCTCGCCGTCTTCAACCTGGTCCTCGCCGCCCGCTTGCTCACGCCGCGGCTCCGCGACGCCGAATCCGGCGCAAGCGTATTCATCTTCGCCATCGTCCTGATCGCCGCCGCCGAAACGCTCCGCGTCTGGGCGATAACCGAAGCCGAGTGGCGCACCCTCGCCCTGGTAGCCGGCCTCTGGGCCGCAGCGATCATCCCGCCCGCCTTCTTCCCCAGCGCCGCCCCCAACGAATACGGCCCCGTCCCCCGCCGCGGCGTCGAGTGGACCAAGCTATTCTTCTGGTTCAGCCCCTGGCCCAAATCCGCAATCAACCAGCGCCTCCAACAGCAACCCAACCCCCCGCAAACACCCCCAAAACCCCCCAGCAACTAGCCCCCACCCCTCTAACCGTCATTCCTGCGCAGGCAGGAACCCGCGCCCCAACAACCCCCCACTCCCCTCCCCCAATTCATCCCTCCCCCCTTTTAGGGGGGAGGCTAGGTGGGGGGTGGGAGCCCACGAGCGCGCAAGAAGCAGTCGCTACACCCCCAATCACCCACTCTCTCCTCTCCTCCAATTCATCCCTCCCCCCTTTTAGGGGGGAGGCTAGGTGGGGGGTGAGAGCCCACAAGCGCGCAAGAAGCAGTCGTTACACCCCCAATCACCCACCCAACCCCCCCCCCACACCAACATCAAAAGCGCCACCCCCCCTACGTCCCCGCCGGACCCACAATCGTAATCTCCCGCCCCAGCGCCGACAGACCCAGCGAGTGCCGCAACTCCTCCGTCTTCCACGCCATCACTATCCCCCCCGTCAAATCCCGGTACAGCCGATCAATCGCGCTGCCCCGCACGTACCCGTGCGCGCCCGCCACCGAAATCGCCCCCTGCGCCACCTCCTCCGCCATCCGCCGCAGATGATACGTCGTCCGCACCTGAAAGCGCACGAACGACTGCCGATCCGCAAACGGCTCCTCCACCTGCCGCAGCGCATCGTATAGCAGCGATCGCCCCGTGCCCAGCCAGTGCTCCATATTGCCCAACGCCAGCTGCGCCCACGGCTGCTCCGCGCGCAGACCCGTCGGCGCCCCGACCGCCCCGTCCGCCGCCAGATACCCGTAACGCTTCTGCACGTACTCCACCACCTCGTCGAACAACGCCTGCGCGTTGCCCAACCAGATCGCCAGAATGCCCAACGCCGGATACGCCCGACGCTGCCACTGTTGCTGCGGCTGCATCTGCTCCGCCGCGCGCAGCAGCGGCAACGGCACGATTAGCGCATCCCCACGCGGCATCCGCAAATCCTCCAGCGAGATATCGTGCGACGCCGTCGCACGCAGTCCCATCCCGTCCCAGTTGCCGTGATTGGTCAGACCCTCCGCGTCCAACTCCGCCAGCGCAATCGCCACATCCGGATCCCGATCCTCCCCCCGGTCGATCCGCCCGCCCAGCAGCGCGAACCGCGCCGCGTCGCTCATCGAGGCGAAGCCCGCGCGCCCATTCCAGACCAGCTCCGCGCCCTCCTCCACCGCCTCGTAGCCCGCCCTGCGGTTGTCCAGCTCGCGCAGCGGAATCGAGCCCGGCGCGCAGCACCACGCCCCCTCCTCCGCCACCGCCTTCAGCACCGCGTTGCGCCGCTCGAACGGCGGCACGACTCCCAGCAGCGCCGTGACCAGCAAATGCATGTTCACCGCGACCGCCGTCGAAGCGTCGCCCCACGCGATCTGCTCAATCACTCGCACCGCCGCCGCACCGCTCGCGCCGAGCCCGCCCGACGACTCCGCAACCAGCATCCCCGGCACGCCCAACTCCCGCAGCGCCTCCGCGTTCGCATGGCCAAACTCCCCCGTCGCGTCCGACCCCGGCGCGCGCTCGCGGAACGGCCCCCGCGCCAACTCCCGCGCCTGCTCGATCAGCGTCCGTTCGGCCTCCGTCAACTCAGTCATGGCGCCCTCCTCGCCCCTGACATTACCGCGCCCAGCCCGCGCGCCCAACTTGCGCACAGCCGCGTTCGCCGCGCTAGCATTATCCCGACACGCAAGCTCGCACCACTAGTGGGGAGGCCGCCATGGCCGTCATCAACACGCTGCGCGGACCGCTCGACACCGCCGAGCTCGGCCGCACCCTGATCCACGAACACATCGGCATCCGCTCCCCCGGCATCGCCGAAAACTGGCCCGAACTCTGGGACGAAGCAGCCTGCGTCCAGACCGCCGAAGAAAAGCTCACCGCCCTCGAACAGCGCGGCGTGCGCACCGTCGTCGACCTCTCCACCGCCGACCTCGGACGCGACATGGGCTACCTCCAAAAAGTCGCCGCCGTCACCAACATCAACGTCGTCCTCTGCACCGGCATCTACTGGATCCGCTCCATGTACTGGCGCGGACGCCCCCAGGAAGAACTCACCCGCGTCTTCGTCAAAGACATCACCGAGGGCATCGCCGGCACCGAAATTAAAGCCGGCATCATCAAGCTCGCCTCCGACGAACAGGGCGGCGGCGTCGACGCCTATAACGAAAAATGCCTCCGCGCCGGCGCCCGCGCCCACCGCGAAACCGGCGTCCCAATCGCCACCCACAACGGCCCGCCCACGCTCGGCGCAGAACAACAGCGCGTCTTCACCGAGGAAGGCTGCGACCTCAACCGCATCGTAATCGGACACGTCGGCGACACCGACGATACCGACTACCTCAAATCCCTGATGGACGCCGGCTCCTACGTCGGTATGGACCGCTTCGGCCTCGACCAAATCCTCCCCTTCGAAAAGCGCGTCGGCACCGTCGCCGCGCTCTGCAAAGACGGCTACACCGAGCGCATCCTGCTCGCCCACGACGCCAGCTGCTGCCTCGACTGGATCCCCGACATGAACCTGGTCCAGGAACTGTCCCCCAACTGGCACTTTAACCACATCCCCGACGACGTAGTCCCCGCCCTAAAACAACAAGGCGTCACCGACGCCCAAATCGAAACCATGCTAGTAGAAAACCCCAAAACCCTCTTCAACCACACCACCCCCTACTAACCCCCGCGCCCACCCCCGCGCAAAACGATCTCCGTCATTCCTGCGCAGGCAGGAACCCCCGCGCGCCCTCCATCATTCCCGCAACCCCCAACCCCCCACCCCCCTCCCCCAATTCATCCCTCCCCCCTTTTAGGGGGGAGGCTAGGTGGGGGGTGGAAAGCCACGAGCGCGCGACGACCGCTGTTCTACGCCCCAAACGCCACTTCCGCCATTCCCGCGCCTCCCCCACCGCCATTCCCGCGCCTCCCCCACCGTCATTCCCGCGCCTCCCCCACCGTCATTCCCGCGCCCCCTCTATCCGTCATTCCTGCGCAGGCAGGAACCCCAGCGCCCCCATCCGTCATTCCCGCAACCTCTCCCCCAACCCCCATCCCCCTCCCCCAATTCATCCCTCCCCCCTTTTAGGGGGGAGGCTAGGTGGGGGGTGGGAGTCCACGAGCAGACGACGACCGCTGTTCTACGCCCCAAACGCCACTTCCGCCATTCCGCACCTCCCCCCCACCGTCATTCCTGCGCAGGCAGGAACCCTCCCGCCCTCCAACCGTCATTCCCGCCCCCACCGTCATTCCTGCGCAGGCAGGAACCCACGCCGCAGGCGCGGCTCATCCGACGCCGAACATTCGGCGGCGCAGCGCAGCCCAGCTAGGCCGTCGCAGCACCGCGGCGCACAGGCGCTGGCGATCGCCCAGGAATGACGGTAGCGCGAACGCGCCCTAGGCCCTTGGCTCGTGAGGCGGCGCGAGTGTCGCTAGATCAAGCCGGCGGTGCATGGCGCTGATAAAACCCAACCATTCCAACGCTTCTGCCGCTTCCATTTTCCGGCGTTCAGGGTCGTGCGTAAGCACGTTGCGCAGTGCCTGCGTCATCCCCAGCGCAAGCAGCCTGTAGCCGTTGTGCTCGTCCTGCTCTACACGAGTCGAGAGCGGATTGAACACGACCACAGGTCCGCGATTCCCTTCCGGCCTGGCAAACATCTGGCTAACCAAGCGGCTGCCCTGCAAGTTCTGCACATCGACTCGCTCGGACGCTTCGGCCAGCCGCTGCAAGCGAATCAGGAACTGCTCAGCCGCCTCTCGAATCGCATTCCCGTAGTGGCCGTCGCGGATGAGATCGTGCGCGCACTCAGTCTCCGGATGCAGTTCGCTGACAGCGAGCAGCAGCGCTGGCCGTTGATTCGCGCTTGGCATTAGTCGGCCAGCGAAGCGGCCAGGCTCCGTGCCTCTTCTATACCAATTACCCGCAGGCGGACCATGCGATTCCTTGACCGAGACTTCCCGCGCACCACGAGCTCAGGCATCTCAGTGAGCACAGGCATAAAGTTCCGGTCGTACTTTTTGTAATCCTCAGCAGCTTGGCGGATGTCTTTGGAACCCGTTTCGATTCCAAGCGCGGTTCGTACGCCGCATACCAGCAGCGCAATTTTGCGAACTGCGTCGGCGCGCCCTTCAGGAAGCTTCTTCGATGCCACCTGAAGCTTCGGTGTGAGTTCGGTGAGATCAAACAGGTCACGCGCTTCTTCGGGCGCAATGTCGAAGTACCGCCCGACGGCCTCCGCTCGCTGCTCCTCGGTTGCGTGGGACGTATCCAGCGGCTCTGCCGAATCCGCAGAGTGCAGGTCCGAGGATCCAGTCAGAGGCGCAACGACATCACCGTTCTCTGCCGCGTGCTGGTCATTGGCGAGCAGATGGTTGAGCAGGCGCTCAAAGGCTGCTTGGCGAACTCCGGCCTCGCACTCGCGTAGGGTCTCTGTCGCTGCCCACGCATCGTCTACCAACGACTTGAGCTCGTCTGCCCGTGTAGCCATCTTGAACCTCCGTGAATCAGTCTAGCGACGGTTGTGGCTCTGTTCAACTGCGCCGCCTCCTGCACAGCCAGCGCCGAATAGCCGTCGCGCATCAGATCATGCGCCGCGCGCGTCTCGTCACGCAGGTTGGCAAGATCGACTCAAGGCGATCGGGTCATTCGCTGTCGGCCATCAGCTGGCCAGCTTCGACGCCAGCTCGCGAGATGCCTCCACGCCGATCGCCTTCAGTCGAACGAGCCTGTTGCCCGATCCCGGAGAACCGCGCAGCGCGATCTGATCCATCGCACCCAGTGTCCTCATGAAGTTCGGCGGATCGAGTCGGCCATGCTGGTCGGCGGCCTCGCGAATGTGCTCCGTGCCGGTATCGAACCCCAGCGCCGTCCGCGCGCCGCAGACGAGCAATACGATCTCTCGCGTCGCCGCCGACTTCTGCTTGTTCAGCTGCTTGTTGCCGACTTGCAGGACCGGCTCCGCGTCACTCAGATCGAAAAGGTCCCGGGCCTCATCGATCTCGATCTGGAAGGACTGCGCAACCGCCCAGGCGCGCTGCTCTTCAGTCGCGAAAGCATCGTCGATGTCGCTCGTGGCGGCTGCGCGGGACACAGCTGGCGCCGCGCCTCCATTCGTTGCCGCTGGCTGGCGTTCGCTCAGCAGGTGGCCGAGAATCTCGCGAAACGCGATCTGTCCCAGCGCAGGGTCCTCACTGAGCAGATCGGCCGCCGCGTCGCGCGCCTGCCTGATCAACCCCTGTAGGTCTTCCGTACTTGTCGCCATGTCCCACCTCCCATCGCAGGACAAGTGTACCAGCATTCAACCCTCACGAACTCAGGTCAACCGACCTCCCCCCTTCACTGACAGCGACGGCAACTTCCCGCCGCCCCTCTCCGAGCCGTCAACCTGCCCGCTGCCCCTCAGATCCTGCGAGCCCAGCGAATCTCGGCTCTCAAGCATACCCCTTTGCCGCTCGCCTACGACTGGGCAACGTCATACCGCGATCATAGCCCATTCAGTTAAACGCATTCATCGTCTCCTCCGCCGTATGCCCCAGCAGATGAATCGCCGCCTCCGCCGCCCGCCGCTCCGCCGCTTGCAACATCTCCCGCTCCGCCCGACTCGGCTCCGCCAGCAAATGCGACGCCACATCCTCCGGATCATGCGACCCGCCCCCGCCAACCAGCGGACGCCCCACGCCAATCCGCACCCGCGCAAAATCGAGCGCCCCGATCGTCTCCCGAATCGACCGCATCCCCCGCTGCCCCGCATCCGAGCCGCTTCCCCGCACCCGAATCCGCCCCGGCGCAAGATCCAGCTCATCCACCAACAAAATCAAACGCTCCGGCTGCGCCCGATACAGCGCCAGCAACGCCTGAACCGCCCGCCCGCTCTCATTCATCCAGGTGCGCGGCAGCGCCACCGCCACCGGTCCGTACTCCGTCTCCCCCTGCGAAATCCGAAACAATCGCTCCCGCTGCGGCTGCGGCAAACCTAACATCTGCCGCGCCTGCTCCGCCGCCCGCAGACCGGCGTTATGCCGATGCTGCGCGTACTCCCCGCCCGGATTGCCCAAACCCACGATCAGCCGCGCCCCTTTGAGCGGAACCAGCCCTCCGCGCCGCAGCTTCGGCAGCCTCATCCGCCGCGCCATCTGTTACGAATCCTCCGCAAAAACCAACGCCCGCGTTCGCAGCGCCGACATAATCAAATGCTGCGCGTTGTCGCAGCGCAAACCCGGACGATGCAGCGCGCTCCGCACCGCCCCCACATGCTCCGCGCCCGCCACCAGCGGCGCATCCGACGCCTCAACCGTCAGCTGCAGCAAAAAGCGCATCGCGCCGATCAGCGCCTCTCGGTAACGCGCGGCCCGATCCGCGTCCCCCGCCCGCTGCGCCAACGCCAGCGCCGCCGTAATCCCCTCCGAATACGCCGCCGTGCCGATCCCCGGCGTGTCCTGAAACGCCCCCGGCCAAAGCGGATGCGGATGATCCGCTCCGTGCTGCGACTCCAGCGCCCAGTCCGCCATCGCAAAACCGTACTGCGCGGCATCCTCGCCGCTCTCGCCGTCATCCAGCTGATGCCAGGCATCGCACGCCTGCAACATCCACGTGGTAAACGACAAGTCGCGTTCCGCCTCGTCCGACCAGCGCTCGCGGTAATGATCCAGCGCCCGCCGAATCGCCCGCCCGTACCGATCGCGCCGCCGCGCCCCATGCAGGCGCGCCAGCGCCAACACCACCTGCCCCGCGTAATACGTTTCCGACCCTTCCAGCTCCAGCCCCCGCGCCGTAACTCCAATCCGCCCGTCCTGCTGCTGGAGCGCCAACAGCGTCGCCGCCAGACGCTCAATCGTCTCCCGCGTCACGCCTGTCCCGTTGGGCGTTTCGAGCATCGCCAGTAACAGCAGCGGAATCGCCCCCAGCCGCGGCGGCTCCCCAGCCGCCGCCAGATAGTACAACCGCCCCGGCCCGTCGCGCCGCAGCGTCGCCTGTAACAACCCGCCGATCGCCGCGCCCGCCGCCCGCGAGACCGCCCGATCCCCCCGCGCCCGCCCCACCGCCCCAATCGCCCACGCGCAACCCGCCTGCCGCACGATCGAATCCAGCCCCGACCACTCCCGCTTCGCCGGCGAAAACTCATACGCGAACAACCCGTCGCCCCGCTGATGCCGCAGCAGCCACGCCGCCGCCTGAAACGCCGCCCCCAACAACCGATCGGGCAGCACCTCTTCCGCCTGCGCCACCCGAAAACCGCCCGAACGCCGCGCCACGTAGCCCTCCGACTCGCCCCCGCCACCTGCCGCTTCGACCGGTCCCACCGCCTCGACCGTCGCGAAGCGCGAGACCGCCGTCGAAGACGCCAGCCGCGCCCCCGGCGGCCGCACCGTGCGGTTCAACTGCTTAACCCAGCCCGCCCGCCGACCCTCCGCGCGCAGCGCGTCGAACGGCCAGCCACGCGCCTCATTCCCACCGTCGCGCAGCGTCAGCCCCGCCCCGTCCGGCTCCAGCGCCAACAGCCCCCCCAGACCTTCCACCTCCAGCGGACGCTCATCCACCGCCGCCTCGACAAACAGCGACGCGCCCGCCCGCTCCTCCCCCGACAACCTCGCCGCCGCCGCCCGAACCGCCCCCAACGTGTCGCCCGCCGAAGCCTCCGCCCGCGCCAGGCACTGCCCCGCCGACCACAGTGACACCCGCGCCGCGCAATCTCCGGCCCCCGCGCCAGCCGCGTCAGCCGCATCGGCCGCGCCGTCCCTAAGCCCCGCGCGGGCCGCCTGCAGCATTTCCTCAGGGCTGATCATCCCCTGAGCCTACGCCCTCTTTCCGTCATTCCTGCGCAGGCAGGAACCGCCCACCCCAAATCGTCATTCCTGCGCAGGCAGGAACCGCCCACCCCAAATCGTCATTCCTGCGCAGGCAGAAGCCGCCCACCCCAAATCGTCATTCCTGCGCAGGCAGGAACCGCCCACCCCAAATCGTCATTCCTGCGCAGGCAGGAACCGCCCACCCCAAATCGTCATTCCTGCGCAGGCAGGGACCACCCACCCCAAATCGTCATTCCTGCGCAGGCAGGAACCGCCCACCCCAAATCGTCATTCCTGAACCAGCTCGCGCCGCCCAACCGCCTACAATCAGTGCCACGTCTATGGCGACGAACGACTCGCTACTCGCGCCGCTGCTCCCGGCGGTCGCCAGCCAAATGCCCCGGCTCGGCGAGACCGGGACGCTCGGCGTGCCCGACCCCGCCAAGCCCGCCGCCATCGCCGCCATCGCCGACCGCCACGACGGCCCGCTTGTCGTCATCACCGCCAGCCCCCGACACGCCGCCGACCTGCTCGAAGCGCTGCCCGTCTGGCTGCCGCAGCCCCACATCGGGCGCGTCACGCCGCTCCCCGCCCGCGAAACCGTCCCCTACGAGCGCCAGGCGCCCGACGCCGATGTGCGCGAAGCACGCCTCGCCGCCTTCGACGCCCTCGCCCGACTCGCGCCCATCCTGATCACCGACGCCGACGCCGTCGCACAGGCCGCCCTGCCCGTCTCCCTCCAGCCCGTGCGCGTCGCCGTCGCCGAGCGCGTCCCCCGCCAACGGCTAATCGCCGCCCTCGAATCCAGCGGCTACGAGCGTCGCTCCCTCGTCGTCCAGCCCGCCGACTACGCCGTCCGCGGCGGCATCGTCGACCTCTGGCCTCCCGGCGCCGACGCACCCGTCCGCGTCGAACTGTTCGGCGACGAAGTCGACAGCCTGCGCCGCTTCGACCCCGCAACCCAGCGCTCGCAAGACGACCTCAGCGAACTGGCCCTCCGACCGGCCCGCGAAATCACCCCCGAATCGCGCCAACTCGCCGCCGAACTGCTGCCCGACCTCAGCGTCGCCGACTCCAAAAGCGAAGCCGCCGAACTGCTCGACGCGCTCAACGAAATCGCCGATGGACATCACCCCGAGCGCGCCGACTTCTGGACCCCCTTCATCGCCCGCGGCGATTTCTTCGATCACCTCCCCAGCGACGCCCTCGTGATCGTCGACGAGCGCGCCGACCTGCTCGAACGCAGCCGCCAGCGCGACGACCGCGCCCGCGACGCCCGCATCGAACTCGAACAGGCCGGCCGCATCCCCCGCGGGATGCCGCCGCCCTGGTGCTGCGCCGACCAATTGGCCGACGCGCTCGACGCCGCGCCCCGGCGCATCGAACTCTCCCGCCTGGCCGGCCCGCCACGACACATCCGCCTCCCCTTCCGACCCGTCGACCGCCTCGCCGGCAAGCTGTCCCAACTGATCGAGCGACTCCAAACCCCCGGCCCGGGCCGACGCCTGATCGTCAGCCTCCAGGCCGCCCGCCTCGCCGAACTGATTGCCGACCACGGCCTCCCCGTCCAAACGCTCGAGCAGGGCGACAGCCTGCCGCAGGACGAGCGAATCATCGCCCTCGCCCGCGCCTCCCTCGCCGAAGGCTGGCAACTGCGCGCCGCGAACGACGACGCCCCGCTCCTCACCATCATCTCCGACACCGAAATCTTCGGCTTCGCCAAACAGCGCCCCAGCCGCCCCCAGCGACGCGCCGCAACCGACGACCACGACGAGCACCTGCTCGACCGCATCGCCCCAGGCGACTACGTCGTCCACATCGAGCACGGCATCGCCCGCTTCCACGGCTTGGTGCGCGAAACCGTCGGCGACCGCGAGGGCGAGTACCTCGACCTGCGCTACGCCCACGATGACCGCCTGCTCGTGCCCTCCGACCAACTCCACCGCGTCCAGCCCTACATCGGCGCGTCCGACCACCGCCCCGCCTTAACCCGCCTCGGCACCCAGCAGTGGACCCGCGCCAAACGCCGCGTGCAGCGCGCCGCGCGCGAAATCGCCGAGCAACTGCTCGCGCTCCACGCCCGGCGCGACACCCTGCCCGGCATCGCCATGGGCCCCGACACCCCCTGGCAAATCGAACTCGAAGCCAGCTTCCCCTACATCGAAACCCCCGAACAGCACGCCGCCATCGAGCAGGTCCGCCGCGACCAGGAAGCCTCCGAACCCATGGACCGCATCGTGATCGGCGATGTCGGCTACGGCAAAACCGAGGTCGCCGTCCGCGCCGCCTTCAAAGCCGTCACCCACGGCTACCAGGCCGCCGTGCTCGTCCCCACCACCGTGCTCGCGCAACAGCACGCCGACACCTTCGCCGAACGACTCGCCGCAATGCCCGTCCGCATCGAAATGCTCTCCCGCCTGCGCGGCCCCGCCGAACAGCGCGAGGTCGCCGAGCAGCTCAGGAGCGGGCAGGTCGACATCGTGATCGGCACCCACCGCCTGCTCCAGGACGACATCGCATTCCACAACCTCGGCCTGGTCGTGATCGACGAGGAGCAGCGCTTCGGCGTCGAACACAAGGAGCGCCTCAAGTCCCTCCGACGCGAAGTCGACGTCCTCACCCTCTCCGCAACACCCATCCCCCGCAGCCTCCACCAGGCGCTCACCGGCATCCGCGACATGTCCTCAATCACCACCCCGCCCGAAGAGCGCCTGCCCATCACCACCCACCTGCTCGAGCGCGACGACAGCGTGATCCGCGAAGCCATCCTGCGCGAACTCGAGCGCGAGGGACAGGTCTACTTCCTACATAACGAGGTCCGCAGCATCGAGCGCGAAACCGCCGAACTCCGCCGCCTCGTCCCCGAAGCCCGCTTCCTCTCCGCGCACGGCCAAATGCCCGGCGGCGCGCTCGCCGCCGCAATGCGACGCTTCGTCGCCCACGAGGCCGACGTGCTGGTCTGCAGCACCATCATCGAGTCCGGACTCGACATCCCCCGCGTCAACACCATCATCATCAACCGCGCCGAGCGACTCGGCCTCGCACAGCTCTACCAACTCCGCGGCCGCGTCGGGCGCGCCGCCGTCCGCGCCTACGCCTACCTCCTCTACGACCCCTGGCGCAGCCTCTCCGAAGTCGCCCAGAAACGCCTCTCGACCATCCTCGACGCCACCGAGCTCGGCGCAGGCTTCCAGGTCGCCATGCGCGACCTCGAAATCCGCGGCGCAGGCAACCTGCTCGGCGCCGAACAGAGCGGACACATCGGCGCAGTCGGCTTCACCCTCTTCACCCAACTGCTCGCCGGCGAAGTCCAGCGCCTCCGCGCCGAGCAGCGCGGCGAGCGCCCACCGCCACCCCGCCGCGGCCCCATCGTCAGCGTCGACCTGCCCATCCCCCGCTTCCTCCCCAACGCCTACATCGAAGACATGCCCGCCCGCGTCGGCCTCTACCAGCGCCTCTCCGAAGCCGAGGAAATCGAGCAGGTCGAAGCAATCGCCGAAGAACTGCGCGACCGCTTCGGCCCGCCACCCCCCGCCGCCGAAAACCTGCTCGACAGCGTCCGCCTACGCTGCCTCGCCGCCCAACTCGGCGCAGTCTCCATCCAACACGAAGACAACGCCATCGTAGTCCGCTTAGCCGACGGCCTCACCTTCACCAACGCCCAACACGCCGCCAACCTCCCCCCAGGCATCCAGCTAGGCCAACGCCTACTCCGCTACCACCCCCCCGGCCCCCGCTCCCAACCCCTGGCCCAAACCCTCCGCCGCCCCAAATCCACCACCCCCCTAAAACAAGCCCTAAAAACCCTCTCCGCCACCACCACCTAACCCGTCATCCCCGCGCAGGCAGGAACCCGCGCCCCTCTTCGTCATTCCTGCGCAGGCAGGAACCCCGCACCCCCCACCCGCCATCCCCGCGCCCCTCCTCCGTCATTCCTGCGCAGGCAGGAACCACCACCAGCACCCCCACCCGTAGTACATTCACAACCACAGGAAACTCCCATGACCACCCAGCAAAATCTACGCGCCCTAATCTCCGAAGCCTGGGCCGCCACCGACGTAGTCGCCGACCAGGTCCAGCCCGCCACCCGCGAAGCCGCCTTCAAACTCGTCCTCGAAGCCATGCTCCGCAACGGCTCCGCACCCCCCGCCGAAAGCGAACTCGAACTCAATCTGAACGATGCCGACGAGCAGGACAGCGAACCCGAACCCGACTCGATCGACATCTCCCTCGCCACGCCCGAACAGCGCGCCTGGGCCATCGCCGACTACCTGCGGATCGATGTCGATCAAGCGCTCTGCCTCTACAGCGTCGACGACCACGATCCGCTCCTCCGCCCCCCGCTGACGAGCCTGCCCGACGACTGCCAGGCCGCCGTCCGCGAAATCGCCCTGCTGGTCGCCGCCGGACGCTCCGCAGTCGGCCTCGACACCGGCACCCAGCACATCCGCGCCGTCGTCGACACCCTGGATCCCCCCGCCGCCTGCGGCCTCCTCTCCGTCCTGGAAGCAATGGACGATCTCGTAGTGCGCGGCGACCCCCAAAGCCCGAACCGCCTGGTCCGCTTGCGCGGCATCGGCGTCGAAGCCGTCCGCGCCCTCGCCGCCACCACCACCACCTAACCCCCGCGCTTCCCCCAACCCCCCCAATTCATCCCTCCCCCCTTCCAGGGGGGAGGTTAGGTGGGGGGTGAGACGCCACGAGCCACCACCACCGCTCGCCACCGCCCCAACCCGTCATTCCTGCGCAGGCAGGAACCCACCCGCACCCCAATCCGTAGTACATTCACAACCACAGGGAGACCCCCAATGACCACCCAAGCCGCAAAACTCCAACCCACCACCCAACAAAATCTGCGCGCCCTCATCTCCGAAGCCTGGGCCGCCACTGACGTAGTCGCCGACCAGGTCCAGCTCGCCACCCGCGAAGCCGCCTTCACACTCGTCCTGGAAGCCATGCTTCGCAACGGCCCCCTATCCGCCGCCGAAATCATCGCATCGCTCAACGGCGCGACCGACGAGCCGATCGATCCCACCTACGCGACGCCGTCCCAGCGCATCGAAGCGATCGCTTCCTACCTCGAGCTGTCTCTTGCGAATGTCGAAGACCTCTACGACGTTGCCAACGCCGCGCCGCGACTTCGGAAGCACCCTCGTCTTGGGTCTGGAACAGACCAGCAAATCCGCAGCAACATCGCGCTGCTCGTATGCGCAGGCCGCACGGCGGTCGGGCTGGACACCGGCACCGATCACATTCGCCGCAACATCGCTCAGATCACCGGTGCCGATGTCGACCCGGCGCCGCTTCTGGACGACATGCGCGAATTCTCCCTCAGAGGCGACGCGAATTCACCCAACCGCCTGGCGCGCCTGACAGGCTGGGGCCTCGGCGTCGCCCGCGAGGTCGCGCAGGACTTCACGTGCCTGTGACCAACGACGAAGCGCCCCTCCGCATCTCCCTGCCCGACGACGCCTTCGACGAAGAGGCGCTTAGAATGTTCAAGAACGGGCACTTCGCCGATGCTGTGCGCCGCAGCGCGCAGTTCTTCGAGAACGAGGTGCAGCGCATGGCCGACCGCCCCGATCTCGAGGGCAAGACCCTACTTGAGCAAGCCTTCTCCGAGCAAAAGCCCATCCTCGTCTTCGGACCGCTCGACACCATGGCGCAGAAAGACCGCCATCAGGGGTTCCGATCACTCGTGGTCGGCCTCCACCGCGCCGTTCGGAACGTGCTGACCCACGACCTGCACCAGCGCCTAGATCGCGAGGAGGCGCTTGTCTGGCTCGCTTTCATCCACACCATGAACCAGTGGCTCAGCACGATGCACCGAGCCGATTCCCGATCCGAAGCCGAGGTGAACGGCTCGCTTGATGAACCCGCCTAACCCGCGACCATTAGCCCGCCCCCGCCTACCCTGACCCCAATGAAACTCCGCTCCTCCTGGACACTCATCCTCGCCGCCGCCGCCGTCGGCCTCCCCGCCCTCATCTTCCGCCTCGGCGGCATCCAACTCGGCACCGAAGCCGAAGTCGCCGTCTTCGGACTCGGCATCCTCTCCGCCGCCTTCCTCATCTCCACCGGCGCGGAAGCCGCGCAGCACGACATCCCCGCCGCACTCTCCGTCGCCGTCGTCGCCTTCATCGCCGTCCTCCCCGAATACGCCGTCGACCTCCTCCTCGCCTACCAGGCCGCCTCCGACATCCCCGGCGTCAACTGCGGCGACGAAATCGGCCAAGCCTGCAAAAGCGGCCTCGCACTCGCCAACATGACCGGCGCTAACCGCCTCCTGCTCGGCGTCGGCTGGGCCACCGTCATCTTCCTCTTCGCCTGGAAAGCCGCCGGCCCACGCCAACTGATCAGCAGCGCCGCACGCGGCGCATGGCGCAACCTGCGACGACAACCCGCCGACCCCAACGAGCCCGAACTCACCCTCCCCGGCGGCATCGGACTCGACATCGGCATCCTCGCCATCGCCACCCTCTACTCCTTCCTCATCGTCGTCAAAGGCCGCATCGCCATCGAAGACACCATCATCCTCGGCCTGCTCTTCCTCTGGTACGTCATCCGCCTCACCCGCTCGCCCGTCCACGAACCCGAACTCGAAGGCCCCGCCGCCGCCATCGGACGACTGCCCACCCTCTCCCGCCGCATCGTCGTCGGCTGCATCATCGCCTACTCCGCCGTCGTCATCGGCCTCTCCGCCGAACCCTTCGTCCACGGCCTCGAACAGGTCGGCCGCGACATCGGCATCGGCGAATTCTTCGTCATCCAGTGGATCGCGCCCCTCGCCTCCGAATCCCCCGAATTCCTCGCCGCCCTCTACCTCGTCTGGCGCGGCTCCGCCGGACTCGGCGTCAACATGCTCATCTCCAGCAAAGTCAACCAGTGGACACTCCTGATCGGCTCCATCCCCGTCGCCTACCTCGCCGGCGGCGGCGCGCTCAGCGGCATCATCTCCGACGACGTCCAGCAAGCCGAAGTCTTCATCACCGCCGCCCAATCCGCCTTCGGCGTCATGCTGATCATCGACCGCCGCCTCACCGCGCGCGCCGGCTTCGCCCTGCTCGGACTCTTCCTCGCCCAACTCCTCACCCAATTCTTCTTCCAGGACGACAACACCCCACGAATCGTCTTCGGCGTCATCTACCTCGCCATCACCGCATTGATGCTCGCCCAACACTGGCGTAGCATCCCGCCTACACTGCGTGAAGCACTCCGATTTCGCGAACCGACCGCGAACGGAAGCCATCCGAGGGGAGCCCCTGCGCCCGATGACCACCGCCACTGACTGGACCGATCTCTCCACCCAACTGCAGCAAGCCTTGGGCCTCGCTAACGCACCGCTCGCCATCAGCTTCGCCGACAGCGCGCCCGACGACCTGCCCGCCTTTGACGACCCCATGCCCGCCCCCGCCGACGACGGACGCACCGGCCGCGTCCCCGCCGGCTGCGTCTTCTGGACCAAAGCCGCCGACCGCAGCTTCTCCACCGTCGCCGCCGACCACGCCAACTGCAGCGTCGGCAGCGTCACCCACGGCTTCCTCCAACTCGGCGACGTGCTCGAAAACGGCGACGTCGGCGCACTGCTCGAATCCGGCTGGGTCGACGCCGAAACCGCCATGCAAATCCCCGTCGTCAGCCAAACCCCCGCCGCCGTCCTCTACGGCCCCCTCGCCGACACCGCCCGCGACCCCGACGTCATCCTCCTCCGCATCACCGGCCGCCAGCTGATGGTCCTGCACGACGCCTTCCCCGCCCTCCGCATCGAGGGCAAACCCCAGTGCCACATCGTCGCCATCGCCAAAGAACAGCGCCAAATGGCCGCCTCCGTCGGCTGCCAACTCAGCCGCGTCCGCACCGGCATGCCCAACGCCGAAATGACCTGCGCCATCCCCGCCGACCAACTCCCCGACCTGCTCGACCGCCTCGCCGCCACCGCCGCCGCCGACAACGCCGTCGCCCGCTACGCCGCCGACGACATGGCCCGCTTCGAGTAGCCGGAGCACCCAAATGCCCGGCAAATACTTCGAAGAGCTGCAAGTCGGCGCAGTCTTCCAACACCAGCCCTCCCGCACCGTCACCGAAACCGACAACCTGCTCTTCACCACCCTCACCCACAACACCCAACCGCTCCACCTCGACGCCGAATTCGCCGCCACAACCCAGCACGGCAAAATCATCGTCAACAGCCTCTACACCCTCGCCCTCGTCGTCGGCCTCTCCGTGACCGACACCACCCTCGGCACCACCATCGGCAACCTCGGCTTCAACGAAACCACCTTCCCCGCCCCCGTCTTCATCGGCGACACCCTCACCGCCGAAACAGAAGTCATCGCCGCCCGCGAAAGCAAGTCAAACCCCAACCAAGGCATCATCACCTTCGAGCACCGCGCCCACAACCAACACGGCCAACTAGTCTGCCGCGCCCAACGCCCCGCCCTAATGCAACGCCGCCCCCCCACCCCCTAACCCAATCGTCATTCCTGCGCCCCAAACCGTCATTCCTGCGCAGGCAGGAACCCCCCGCCACCCCCGCGCTCCGCCGCGGGCATCTCGCCGAACGCAGCACCCAAGCCCCTACCCTCTCCCACCCCCGCCCACACAGGCGGCAAGCGCAGCTATGACGGAGTTGAGCCTACGGCGAGCGCGGCGCCGTCGGCGCCTGCCCGTACGTATTACTCCCCCAACACACAATCGTCCCGTCGGTCTTGATTGCGCACGTGTGCTGCGAACCCGCGCTGACCGCCGTGTAGCTCCCGGCCGGGACCGTCGTCCGGCCTGCGCCGGCCCATCCCCAACAGACAACTGTGCCGTTGCTGCGCAGCCCGCAGCTATGGCTGCTGCTTGCGCTGACGGCGGTGAATGTACCCGTCTGCGCAGCGGTGCGGTCGTTCGCGCTGTTACCCCAGCAGGAGATCGCGCTGCCGCTGCTCAGCGCGCAGCTGTGCTCATTGCCGACGCTGATCGCGCTGTAGCTGCCCGATGTAGGGGCATTGCTGATTCGACCAGTAGAGCCGTCGTTGCCCCAGCAGGAGATCGCGCCCGCGCTGCTCACGGCGCAACTGTGGTCGACATCAACACTCAGCGCGCTGAATGTCCCCGACGGCGCGGCCAGACGATTGCCGTCGGACCGCCCCCAACAGTGGACCGCGCCGGCTGTGCGAATGCCGCAGGAGTGGTGCCAGCCGGCGCTGACCGCCGTAAATGTGCCGGTCTGCGTGGACGGCGCCTGGCCTTGAGCATTGTCGCCCCAGCACCGAACCGCCCCGGCGCTGCTCAGCGCGCAGGTGTGCCGGTTGCCCGCGCTGATTGCAGTGAATGTGCCCGTCGGCACGTCTGTGAGTTGGTTGTGGTTGTCGCGTCCCCAGCAGTCGATCGTGCCCGTGCTGCGCAGCGCGCAGGTATGGAAGCCTCCTGCGCTGACGGCTGTGTACGTGGTCGTCGGCGTCGGCGTGGGGGTGGGCGTTGGCGTCGGCGTCACAGGGTCCGGCGTCGTGCCGCTTTCGTCGCCGCTTGAGGGAGCCGCGACGGTCCGAGTAGCCGTTGTCGGCGCGAGCTCCGCAATCAGCTCGGGCAAACGATCATCCTGCCCGCCCCAGCAGCGAGCGCGAGCGCCGCCCAACGCGCACGAGTGCCTCATCCCCGCGCTCACGGCAACATAGCGTCCCGACGGGGCGTTGGACTGCCGGTAGCGATCATCCCCCCAGCACTCGATCGCTCCCGACTCCCGCAGCCCGCACGAGTGCCACGCGCCAGCGCTCACTTGCGTGAAAACGCCCGACGGCGCGTTGAGTTGCCCGAAGTTGTTCAGCCCCCAGCACTCCACCGCGCCGCCCTCTCGCAACGCGCAAGAGTGCGTCGTCCCTGTGCTCACTTGTGTGAAGACTCCCGACGGCGCATCAGCGCGCCCAAGGCTGCCGCGCCCCCAACAGGCGACTTCGCCCGTCGTCCGCAATCCGCAGGCGTGTAGGTAGCCCGCGCTCACGGAGGCGAATTCCCCCTCCGGCGGCTCGGCCTGCCCGTAGTCGAGCACGCTACGCCCGAAGCTGCTCGTTCCCCAGCACTCGACGGTTCCCGTATCGCGCACGCCGCAGGCGAACTGCCAGCCGACCGCGATCTCGCTGAACGCGCCGTCAGGCGCGTTCGAGTCTCCGCCCCAGCAGACGACCTCCCCGCTCCCCCGCCGAATCGCGCAGTTGTGCCACGCCCCTGCACTCACCGCTGCGTAGCGACCTTCCGGAACACCGCGCAGCGCGGCGGAGTTCCCGCCCCAACAGCGAATCACCCCGTCATCGCGCAGCGTGCATTGATGCTCGCCGCCCGCATCAAGCGCCAGATAGCGGCCAGTGGAACCGGGCGTAGCGGCCTGGGCAAGAGTCAGGAATGCGAGCAGCAGCGCAGCGATCGCGAGGGCGATCGGGAGGAATTTACCCCCCCCCCCCCCCCCGATCGGGCAAGCGCCGCCAACGCGCGACCAGCGCGGAGGGCGGCGGTCATGAAGTCAACACCGTGCATCACGCCCACCACTCTACACCATCGCCCCCCCTCCGTCATTCCCGCGCCCCCATTCCGTCACCCCTGCGCCCCCCATCGTCATTCCTGCGCAGGCAGGAACCCGCGCGCCCCCCTCCGTCATTCCCGCGCCCCCATCCGTCATTCCTGCGCCCCAAACCGTCATTCCTGCGCAGGCAGGAACCCCGCCACCTCCCACCCCCTCTCCCACCCCCACCCCCCTTCCCCAATTCATCCCTCCCCCCTTTTAGGGGGGAGGCTAGGTGGGGGGTGGAAAGCACCGAGCCACCACCAGCGCCCGCCCGCCCACCCACTCCCCCAGAACGCATCCGCACCCCCGCCATCCCCCAACAGCTGATACCCTACCCACACCCAACCGCCTCGGAGCGTGGCGCAGCTTGGTAGCGCACTTGACTGGGGGTCAAGAGGTCGCCGGTTCAAATCCGGCCGCTCCGACCACTCTCCCACCCAAGGAACCGACATGACCACCACCGCCGCTCCCGCCACCGTCGTCCTCGTCCACGGCGCTTGGCACGGCCCCTGGTGCTTCGACCGCGTCGTCGACGGACTCGACGCGCGCGGCGTACCCGCCCTCGCCGTCGAACGCCGCCGACCAGCCCCCGACGGACAACTCCGCGCCGTCACCGACTCCGACGAAAACGAGCGCATCGTCCGCGCCGCCCTCGACGCCGTCAGCGGCCCCGTCGTCCTGCTCGGGCACTCCTTCGGCGGCGTCGCCATCACCACCGCACCGCTCGGCAACCACAACGTCAAACACCTCGTCTACCTCACCGCCATGATGCCCGACACCGACGGCGCAATCCCCGACAACTTCGCCAACCCCGAACTGGTCGCCGCCATCCAGGAAGCCGACGACGGCTCCACGACGGTCGAGGAAGGCAAAATCCGCCAAATCTTCTACCACCAATGCCCCGACGCCGACGTAGCGCGCGCATTGCGCGAACTGTCGCCCAACGAAGCCGCAATCACCTTCGACGCCGTGCGCGAGGCCGCCTGGAAAACCATCCCCACCACCTACGTCGTCTGCACCGAAGACCAGGCCCTCCTCGCCCCCGGCCAACGCGAGCTAGCCCGCCGCGCCGACCGCATCGCCGAATGGCCCACCGACCACTCCCCCTTCTTCAGCAACCCCCAACTCCTCATCGACCTGCTAGACAACCTAGCCCGCGAATACGCCGCCTAACCCCCGCCGCAAAGACCCGCGCAAAACAGCTCCGTCACCCCGCGCAACCAGCTCCGTCAACCCGCGCAAACCAGCTCTGCCAGCCCGCGCAAGCAGCTTCGTCACCCCGCGCAAACCGCTCCGTCACCCCGCGCAAACCGCTCCGTCACCCCGCGCAACCAGCTCCGTCACCCCGCGCAAACCGCTCCGTCACCCCGCGCAAACCAGCTCCGTCACCCCGCGCAACCAGCTCCGCCAGCCCGCGCAAACCAGCTCCGCCAGCCCGCGCAACCAGCTCCGTCACCCCGCGCAAACAGCTCCGTCTCACCCGCGCAAAGCAGCTCCGCCACCCCGCGCAAAGCAGCTCCGTCATACCCGCGCAAAATAGATCCGTCATACCCGCGCTCGCCGCGGGTATCTCGCTGTACCCAGCGCAAAGCCCCACACCCCGCCCCAGACCGTCGGCAGCGCTCGAATACCGCTTGCGCAGGGGCGGCGGGAGAGCGATGTGCGAACCCGCCCAACGCCTACGGCCGGATGATCCGCTTCGGCCGCTGCGCCAGACGCTTCAGCATCGGCTGCGCCGCCTCGACGAAGCGGAACGCAATCCGCCGCGTCTCGCGCGGGTCGATCAGATCGATCACGTCGAAATTATGCGCCGCCTTCATCGGCGAGCGCAGCCGCAGCAGCCGGTTCTCGATCATCTCGCGGTGCGCCTCCGGGTTCTCCGCATTCTCGATCTCCCGCTTGTACGCCGCCGCGACGCCGCCCTCGATCGGAATGCCGCCCCACTCGCCGGCCGGCCAGCCGAAGCGCATGTTCACCCCCAACGGCTCGCCCATGCTGTTCGGCGCGTCGGCCGCCACCCCGTAGGACTTGCGGATGTTGAACTCGACCTTCGGCACCTCCGCCTCGTAGGCCGCGATCAGCGCCCGCGTGCCCCGCCGCATCGTCGCCTGCTTCTCCGCCTGCGAGCCCAGCATGAAGCCGGGCATATCGAGGAAAATCACCATCGGCAGATTGAAGCCGTCGCAGAGATCGACGAAATGCGTGAACTTGTCCGCCGCGTCCCCGTTCATCGCGCCCGCCATCACCAGCGGATCGCTCGCCATCACGCCCACGCTGTAACCGCCGATCCGCGCGAAGCCGGTGATGATCGCACCGCCCCAGTGCCGCCGCATCTCGAAAAACTCGCCGTTATCCACCACCAGCCGCACCAGCTTGCGCGGATCGTAGGCGCGCTTGCGGTTTTCGGGGATGATCCGCAGCAACTCCTCCACGTGGCGCTGCGGGTCGTCGCCCGTCTCCACCCGCTCCGCCACCTCGCCCGTGGTATTGGGCAAGTACGAGAGAAACTGTTTGATCTGCTCGAAGGCGTCCTCTTCCGATTCCGCCTCGTTATCGACCTGCCCGCTCTGATGCACATGCACCGCCGCGCCGCCCAACTCCTCCTTGTTGAACGTCTCGCCGATCGCCCGCCGCACCACCGGCGGACCGGAGGGGAAAATCTGCGACTGCCCCTTCACCATCACCGTGAAATGCGAGAGCAGCGCAAACGCCGCCGGCGCGCCCGCCACCGAGCCCATAATCCCCGCCGCCACGGGCACCGACTTGAGCAGCGCGATCTGCCGCCACCAGGTCGTGCCGCCCGGCAGCGCCATCCGACCTTCCTCCTCGTCCCGCTTCGCGCTGTGCCCCACGCCCTCGATCAACTCCACGTACGGCAGCCCGTACTGCAGCGCGAACGGCGTGGCGAACTGCGCCGCGCCCTTCGACACGTTGTGCGGGCTGCCGCCCGAAATCGTGAAATCGTCGCCCCCGATCACGATGTTGCGCCCGTCCACCGTGCCCATCCCCATCACGAACGCGCCGGGCGTGAAATCGCGCAGATTGCCCTCGCCGTCGTACTCGTACGCGCCGACCAGCGGCCCCGCCTCGAAGAACGAGCCGGGATCCAGAAACCGGTCGATCCGCTCGCGGATCGTGTAGCGACCGCCCGCGTGCTGCCGCGCCACCCGCTCCGGCCCGCCCATCTCCCGGGCGATGCCCTTGATGTACTCGATCTCGTCCACCGCGCCCTGCCAGTCCTGGCCGGGCTTCCACGATTCGCGCGTCTGATCCACCGGCATGCTGCGTCCCCCTCTTCGAGCCTGATCGGTTCGGAAGCTCCCACCCAGTCTAAGCCCACTCCGCCGCGCCCCTCAGGTCACCGCGATCACAATCCCCAAAATCGCCGTCGCGACCGCGATCCCGCCGAGCATCAAGAACACGGCGCGGTTGTTGGATTCAGCCACGTACTGCTTGATCTCCGCGACGGCAAGGGCGACATCGCGGCGCGTCGCCACCTCCCCCTGCGCGTTCTCGAACTCCTCCACGAACACATCCACCGCCTCGACGGCGGCCGATTCATCCGCAATCCCGCGCCGCACCAGCACATCCCGAAGCCGCGAGCGATTGACAATGGCCATCATGCACCTCCAGCCGACATTCTAGCCCCATCTCACGCTTCCCCCTCCCGCAAGCTCCGCCACCCTCGCGTAACCCCCCCACCCGCAAAAGGTCTGCCACCCTCCGCGCGAAAAAGATCCGTCATACCCGCGCTTGCCGCGGGTATCTCGCCGCGTTCTGCACCCAACCCCCTTCGCCGCGCCCACGCCCCCAGGTCCGCCACCCCCACGTCCCCAGGTCCGCCACCCCGCGCGAAAAAGGTCCGTCGCCCCCGCGCGAAAAAGATCCGTCATACCCGCGCTTGCCGCGGGTATCTCGCCGTGCCCAGCACCCAACCCCCCCACGCCGCACCCACGCACCGCATCACCCCAGCCGCCCCTGCTGCGCCTGGCGCAGCCGACCCGCCTCCGCGCTGATCTCCGGCCAGGCGTCGGCCAGCGCGTTATAGCGACGCGCCTCCGACGCCCAACCCTTGGCGTCGCAAATCGCGTACAGACGATACGCCAACTCCTTGGCCTGCTCGCCGTTGCCGCCCAACTCCCGCGCCAGCAGCGCCGCCCCGCCCGCGTCATGCTCGCCCTGCCCGCCGAACACCCCGCCGTGCTCCAGCGCCGCCGCCAGATAGTGGCAGGCGCGCCACGCGCTCAACCGACGCTCCGCCGACGGCTCCCACGACTCCCACGTCGCCTCATAACGCTCAAACGGAATCAACTGCACCCGCCCGCGCCGCTCTATGAGCAGTCCGTCATGCTCCATCTCGTCTACGGTGAGGTTCTTCGCTTGTGCCATGTTATGCGCATCGCCGAACGGGCCATCCTCGAACCCAAACTGCTCGAACCAGCGCAGGCAGAACTGCGTCGGAGCGTCGAACGCGCCCTCGCGCTCGGAGAAGAACTGCTCGACGCCCGCGTTGATCAACTCCAGCGCCCGCCGCACCGTCATCCGCTCCCCATTGGGCAGTACGACGGCGGAATAGCGCGAGAACACCGCCATCCCCGGCCCGATCGACGCCTGCGGCAGGTCAACGGGCGCGATGTGCTCGCCGATGAAGCGCTGAAGCGCTTCAGGCAGTTCGGATGCGAGCGCTCGGTTGAACTCGCCGATATCCGCCATCGGCGCATCGTCAGGACGCGGGCGGCAGACAAGCACGACCGAGGTGGCCAAAGCACTCATTTCTTTTTTGAGTGCCGTTACCAGCTCTGTGCGCACAGGCCAAGTCCCGGTGATCTGAAACCCCTTGGAGATCACACCGGTGAGCATCGTCTCCCAGCCGGTTGAAACCGCGCGACTCTCATCGTCATGCTTGTCAGTTTGCTTGTAGGCGTAGAAGATCGTCGTCGGAACCGCTTCGTTCGTCCTCTGCCGCATCAGACCGAAAGCGCTGGCCAAGCCGTCTTCGAAATGTTGGCGGGCAGCCCGTTTATCCCCGTCGAACCGGTAGTTTGCTACGACCAGCTCTTGTGCTTTTGGGGTGAGGATGGTCGAGAGCGCGCCGGGGTAAGTGTCGCCGAGTGATCGGCGAAGCCAGACGTAAAAGAAGTCGGCGAGGTCGGCGTACACGATGTTGTCGTAGTACGGGGGATCAGTTGAGGTGATGTGATCGACTGACAGCCCGATGGATGCGGCGCTATCGCCTTGTTCGACGTATCCGCTCGCGGGAGCAGCTGGGAGCGTGAGAAGACAACGGACCAGCACCTCCAGTGATTGCGTCCAGCTGCCGGTCCGGCCGGAAAAGGGATTCGCCTCGGCGAAGTCCCAGACCATCGCCAGAGCTTGTCGAGCGAAGACCTGCTCGATCTTCTCACCACCTCTGTTCCAGAAGGAGAGAAGCGAACCGCGATTTGCCAACCGACTGACGCCGAACGCGAGGTACGTAGCTACCGCATCCGCGTACTGGTCTGGTCTGGTCTGGTCTGGTCTGGTCTGGTCTGGTCTGGTCTGGTCTGGTACAATGATGGTTTCGGCTGCGTGAGCACGTACCAGATCGCGCGCTTCCCCGACCAGATCGCTGAACGTTGTGAGCGCTGTTAACTGCCGGGACGTAAAGACCTCTCGCCAGTGTGCGATGCCGTAGCCGCGCCCTGACACGAGATTAGGCGTATCAGTGTTCATAGCTTCGTCTGGCGTCCAAGAAGGCTGCGCAGCGCGCGCTTGACTCTCGTCAGCGGCGGATGGCGCCTCGTACACACGAGCGCGAACGCCTTCAGAAACGATCGCGATCATCGCTGCATCGTGCCTCCCGGCGCGGAACTCCTGCCGCACCGATTCCGCCTCCGCCTGTTGTTCACACACCAGGCACTTGAATGACGCGCCCCGCCCGACTTTGGTCCCGGCCGTGATCGAACGAGGATCGGGGGGGTCGCCGTGCGCGACAGTGAACTGGATTGCTTTAGTGGTGTTGTCGATGATCGGGTCAAGCCACACATTCTGCTTCCTTGAGAGCCAGAACGAGCTGACCAACGGCATCTGCGCCCCACATGCCGGATTCGGGCACTTCACCGTCCGCGCCCACAGCCATGCGATCACCGTCTCCCCATTCGGACCCTGCGGGTACAGATGCCCAATCCGCTCCCACGCCTGCTGGCGCATCCACTCCCCGTACCAGCGCACATCCTCCGCCAGCCCCGCAGCCCCCTTCCAGTCCGCCTCAGAACCGATCTCAGCGCGCGCGTCGGGATTGACCGGCGGCATCCCCGCAAACTTGGGAGGCAACTCAATCAGCGCTTTCGTAATCAGCACCGCTACAGGGTTGAGATCCGAGCCGTGCGCCTCCAGTCCCAAACGCTGCGCTTCGAGAGGGATTGAGCCGCCGCCGCAAAACGGATCCAGCAACGGCGGCGGGTTTCCCTCAGTCGCCGCCAGGATCAGCTCCCGCGCTGTACCGATCACGTCTTCGTCGGTAGTGCTCTCCCACTTGACCAGCGTCTCGATGAACTTGAACAGCTTCTGCCGCCGCTGCTCGGCAAGGTCCATCACATCCCAATCCGCGGGCAGCGGGCGCGGATCTTCAAGCTCATCGATCTGCCGCAGCAATTCCGGCGGCACTCCCTCTTCACCCGGATCATCAATCAGCGAGCAGAAGATCACCGCACGGCAAGCCGCCAGCGGGCGCCGCGCCCACCAAAGGTGCAGCGTGGACGGGTGCCCATGGCGGATCGACTTTTCGCGCACCGAAGCACGATTGATCGCGTCCAGCGGGATCGCGACCTCGATCAGCTTCTTGCGCCAGGGCGTTTCGGTGGTCATGCCTCACAGGTTAGCCCCAAAGCGCCGCAATGTCAGCATGGCGGCATTTCATCCACGATTCAGCGATGCGCCGCCGTCTCCGCCGCATCGACGACCGGATTGCGCCCGCCGCGCCATTCTAGGTGATCACGTCCCCCAAAGGACTGGCGCGTTCGCGGTGAGTAGCTGCTCGGCGATGCTGTCGGCCGCTTCACTGTCGGGCACCGCGAGCAGCCAGACGACGGTCCCACTGTTGAGCACCCGGATCGCGCCGTGCGGCGCGTCCCAGCCGACGACGCGATCGCCGTATGCGCCCCAGGCCTCTCCGTCGGAAAACGCGATCAACCACTCGCGCAGGCCGGCGGCGCCCTCCGCATGCTCTGCGGCATCGTCAAACGCGACAGCCCAGAGCGCGGCGATATCGCCCTCGCCGCCGTCGGCGCGCTGGAAGAGATGCAGCCGATCGCCGCCCCAGCCGGCCGCTGCCGCGGCGGCTTCAGCCTCTCGCCCGGTCGACGCCGCTATCAGCGTGCGCAGCGGCATTTCGCCTTGCGTATCGCGGTATCCCTCTTCGCCGAGCGCGCGATCGCGCAGGGGAACCCACTGCTCTCGCGGCAGCGCGGCGTCGATTACGGGTTGCAACGGCGACATATCGAGCGGCTGCTCGTCGGCTTCGTACTTGTCGATGTGCAGCAGCTGTTCGGTGGTCTCGGGCGGATTACGCAACCGCGCATCCACCGCGTCGGAGCCCGCATCCTGTAATAGTTGTTCGATGAACGCCGCGCCGTCGCGCTGCGATGACAGCCACCAGGGCTTGATCTCGTCGGCCAGCGTCTCGAGCGCCGCGTGAGCCTCCGCGCTGAAGGATGGGGACTGGCCGGGCGGATCGCCGCGGGCCGCCGCGACGTAACCGGTCGCGCCGTCGAGCGCAGCATGGCGGCGCGACAATGTGGAATGGACCGTGTCGGCGTCGCGCAGCCAGTGGAGCGAGAGCCAACGGTCGGTGTCCACCCGCCAGGGCAGCCGTCGTTGCGCACTGTCGTCGAGCAGCTGCTGTTGGAGGTACCGGACAATCTGCGTCGAGAGCGTTCGCGCGGTATCGCGTTCGGAGCTCGATGCGATCAGCCCGATCGCACCGCTCGTGCCGGCTCCGGGCGTGTACCAACCCCGTCCCTCCCAGACGACCGGCAGATGATCGTACATTTTCTGCGTCCAGCTTGAAGGCAGCAGACCCAACGCCTTGTGCCAGACCCACCAGGAATTAATTCCCGGTAGCGGGTAGCTGTCGCTGCGGTGCCAATATCCGCAGCCATTGGCCCGCCTCCATTCGGCGGAGACGATTGTGATGGAGGGCGTGTCGGTGAGCGGCAAGCCGCGCTGTTGCGCCGTCGCGAGCGCGACCTCGCCGACCCATTGTTGTTCGTCGCGATCGACGAGCGTAGGACCGGGCAATTGCCGCCATGGTCCGTCGGGGTCGGGCGCGCTCCAGTTGCCGCCCTGCGTTTCGTTGCGGCGGATCGCTTCCGCGCACCAGCGCAGTTCGCGATCGATCAGCGGTTGCATCTGTTCGTGAGCGGCGGCTACATCGGCCAGCGGTCTCCAGTCGTTGCGCGGCCAGCGCGGCGCGAGCGCGACGCGCCCATCTCCGCCCGATCCGGCCGGCGCAGTCGAGGTACCCTCCGCGACCGGCGGCTGAGCGGTTACGGTCTGCTCAGTCGCCGCCTGCTGCGGGGGGGGGGGGGGGGGACCGTCCGAGCACGCCGCAGCCACGGCCACCCCAACGACCGCCAGCGCCGCGCCGATCAGCTTCAAGCATCGCATGCCGCAAGCCTACCGCATCCCCCAGCCGCGCGTCCAGATCGGGCGCTCCGTATGAATACCGCGAACGTACTTGCTATTCGCGCGCCGCTCTCTCAGGCGGCGACCACCGCTCATCGAGATCGAAGATGCGCCTGGTCAACTCGTCGGCGATGCGCTGCTCCGCAGCTGCAACGACCCAGACCAGATTCGCATGGTTGACCACGCGGATCGCGCCGCTCGGCGCGTTCCAGGCGACCGCTCGCCCATTCCGCCCGGCAACCGCCTCCTGGCCGGATGCCGCCACGAGCCACTCGCGCAATCCTTGGATTCCTTCCGCGTGCTCGTCGATATCGTCAAAAGCGATCTGCCAGATCACAACCGGCGCAGGCTCCCCGTCGAATTCCGATACCAGCGTGATCGCGTCCACCGCCCAGCCCGCTGCGGCCGCCTTCGCCCGTGTCGTATCCACCGTCGAGAAGCTGATCAGGTCGGCGATCAGCGCTTCGCCGAGCGTGTCGACGGGCAGCTCCTCACCGGAGGCGCGCAACACTGCGTCGCGCATTCGCAGCAACGGCCCGATCGGCGCCGGCTGCTCATCTGCGCGCAACTTCTCGCGGTGCAGCACCTGCTCGTAGGAGTCCGGCGGCTCTCGCAACAGCGCGTTCACTGCTGCCGCGCTCGATTCGCGTTCGATCGTCGTTACCAGATCTCGACCGGTCTCATACGGTGTGACCACGGACGGGCCCGTCAATCCCAGAATGCCGGTGCCGACCAGCGGGCCCGGCCAACCCACATCCGGGCCCCAGCTATGCGACGCGATGATTCGGTCCACGATCGGATCGCCGTAGTTCAGCATTGAAGTTTCCGCTTCTCCCTCAAGAACCACACTGGCGACGAGTCGCTGATCGGTGCTGCCATTCGTTAACAGATCGGAGAGATCAATGTCCAACAGTTGCGCCTGCAGTGCGTGCGCAATCTCGTGCGAGAATGTCGGCACGCTCCACTGCGGTAGCGGCGTGTCGCTGATCAGAGTGATGAGACCGCCGGTCGCCGACGGATGATACACACCAGCCACGGCGGGCCAGATCAGATGCTCCCACATCGCCGGCGTCCACTCGGGTTCCAGATAGCCGAGCAACTGCGCGAGCACCCAATCGGGGGACAGCTGCTCGGTTTCCTCAGCGTGAAACATTCGCCAGCAACTGAGTAGCCGCCAAGTTTCGAAACTGAAGACGCGCACGCGCGGCGTGCTATCCAACGTGATGCCCCGCCGCCGTTCCATTTCGGCGACGATTTGCGCCATCCATTCGCGCGTCTTGGCATCGAGCGGCTCTTCGAGATGCGTAAGCTGATCGGCGACATCCGGTTCAAACACCGTTTCTCCGGCGAGGTCGTCCGGAAGGGCCAGCACATCGACCGCGCACCACTCGCGCTCCGCGTACACCGCGCGAGAGGCCGCCGCGTTTCGCTCGGCGACAACGGCGTAGTCGAACCAACCGAATTGGCCCGGCCAGCGGGCGTGCGCCGGCTCGTCGTCCCACACCACCGCCGGGGTTCCGCCGCTGGCAGCGAACAGAACCACGATCACCGCGGCGATGACAACCAACGCGGCAATGATCAGCCGCCGTCTCCTCACCCTTTGCTCGCGCTGCCGCTGCAACCGCGACATCCGTTACTCCCACCAGCCAGGATTCGCCGCCAGCCGCAGAACATTGTAGGTGATTTCGTCCGCAGTTCGGCGGTTGCTGGAGGCGATCAGCCAGAGAGTGTCGGCGCTATCGACGACCCGAATCGCGCCCGCCGCCCCGTCGTAGGCGATCGCCCGCCCGCTGCGGTCCGCGACCGCCGTCGCGCCTGAGTGCGCGATCAGCCACTCGCGCAGCCCGTCCGCGCCTTCGCGGTGCTCGGCTGCGTCGTCGAACGCGATCACCCAAATCGCCGTAGTGTCGCGCCGGCCGTCGACCATTGACCAGACCGCCAGCTCGTCGCCGCCCCAACCGGCCGCGGCCTCGGCGGCCAGCGTCGACTCCTGCGTCGAAAAGCCGATCAGGTTGGCCAGATAGCTCTCGCCCATCGTCGTGGCGGTCGGCTCTTCGCGCGGGTCGAAGACCCTGCGGCGCAGCTCGGCGAGCCGCTCCGCGTCAATCGGCGGCTCGCGCGACTCCAGCTTGTCGGCGTGCAAAATCTGCTCCGACGACTGCGGCGGATCCATCAATAGCTCGTTAACCCGCTCCCAACCGCCCGCTTGCTGCTGCGCGCGGACGTATTCGGCGCCATCGGTATAACGCGCGGCGAATTCCTGGCCTAACAAGGGTGTGAGCGCCAGCGAGAGCCCGGTGCGGTCGGCGAGCCAGTCGCCTTCCGGGCCCCAGGCATACGCATCACGCAACGCCGCCGCCTCCGGCGAGTGAACGACCGCCTCCGCCACCGTCGCATCGCCCTCGATGATCCACGAGATCGCAGTTCCGTAGTCGTGCGTCACATCCGCGTATACGTCGTCATTCTCGCCCTCGAGATACTGATCCTGCATCGCATGCACCAGCTCATGGGCGACCAGCTCGAAAGCGTAGCGCGGCAGCGGCGTACTGCCGATCAGCGTTACCGCCTTGGTGTCGGGGGAGTACCAACCACCGGCGCTGTACGCCCATAGCGCGCTCAACACGGCGGGCGTCCACTCCGCATGATTGATTCCCAGAATCCGCTCAAACTGCCAGAGATCGCCTGCGTCGCCAACCTGCTCCTCGTGCAGCAGCGCGTGGCAGGCGGCGTCGCGCAGCCGCTCGTGCGAGATGATGCGAAACTCCGGCAGCGGCTCCAGACTCAGTTCGCGTTCCTGCGCCGTGAGCCTCGCCAACTCCCGAATCCAGGCCAGCTCGACCTCGCCCAGCGGATCGAAAAATCGCTCCAGATCCCGCTCCGACGCCTCCGCTCCGATAATCGACATCGGCGCGCCGTCGGGCAGCAGCCCCGCGTTGCCGCGGCACCAAATCCGCTCCTCGACCACCGCCTCATGCTGCGCGTCGAGCACATCCGCCAGCCACTCCGCGGGAACCCAGACCTCCAACGGCCACTCCTGGGCGACCGGCTTGTCACCC
This sequence comes from Dehalococcoidia bacterium, assembly GCA_965203165.1. Taxonomy (GTDB): domain Bacteria; phylum Chloroflexota; class Dehalococcoidia; order Bin125; family Bin125; genus CATQGW01. The sequence continues at coordinate 908,153 of OZ241849.1, read as the reverse complement.
CAATGCATCGCCGCGCCCGAGCAGCCAATCGCGATCAGGCCGATCAGCGCAACAACCGCAGCCGCCAACCAAGTCCGCATGCGCTCCTCCACTCTCGCGAGCCTACCGCGCTCACGCGATCAGCACAAAGCCCAGATTCCCACTCCGACGCAATCTGAGCATCAATCCGACCACCAACCTGGCGCGGTCTCAATATCGAGTATGGAAAACACCACCCGATCCGCGAAAGACGGATCGTCCGACACAATCAACCACAGCACACGCGCATAATCCACGACGCGAATCGCCGCTGTTGGACCATCCCAGGCGATCACTGGTGCACCGATAGCTGCCCGCGCCCGTCCGCTGGAGTGCGCGATCAACCAGTTGCGCAGCTCCGCCGCAGCCTCGCGGTGCTCCGCCGAGTTTGCGAAAGCGATCTGCCATAGCACGAGCTCGGTTTCGCCCTCGACAAATCGCATCAGATCGCCGCGCCAGCCGTCTGCCGCCTCGTGCGCAGCCGCGACCTGCCCCGTGGACTCCGCGATGAAGGTACGCAGAAACAGCTCGCCCAGTCGGTCGCTCTGCGGGTATCCCTCACAGGGCAGATCGCCGAGCAGCGCCGGCGTCAGCGCGCAAAATTCCTCACTCTCGATCGGTTGCAAGTCGGTGGCGAACGTCTCTGGGTGCAGCAGCTGCGACACCGATGTGGGACGCTCCGTGAACAACCGATTGACGCCGTCGTACCCGGCTGCTTCATGCAGCTCGGCAATCACGGCGCGGCCTCGCCGATAAGCGTCGAAGATCATCTCACCGCGCGACGGGAGCACCTCGAACAGTGAGACTAGCGGCGGCGCGTCCAACACGCCGCCTTGCTCGAACCCGGAGACTTCGGTGATCTCCTGCAGCTCAGTTGGGGGCAATGTACTGAACGTGGCGTCACCTTCGACAACCCACGTGAAGGCATCCAGTGCGTCGCTGCTACCCAACGCTTCCGCCGCATTGTCGGGCAGCCCAAAGTGCGCGTCCTGTAACGCATGAACGATCTCGTGAGAGAAAGTGGCCAGAAGTTGACGCGGCTGCAAGTAGCCATTAACCATCACGATCTGCCCGCCGCGATCTTCGTTCGCGGGTGCGTACCACGCCGTGGCGCCGCCCCTGCGAAGCCGCTCCATGACGGAAGCATTCCAGGATGGATCGATGTTTCCCAGCAGGCGATCCAGATGCCAGAGCGGGTTCGCTTCGGTATGTTCGGGGCCCAGCAGCAAGGGGCACAGCGCGATGCGGAACGACTCGCGCGAGATGATGTAGATCGACGGCATCGCTTCCAACGCCAGCCCGCGCCGCGCCACCGTTTTCTGCGCTACTTCCCTCATCCAGACCAGCGCTTCCTCCGGCGCCGGCTCGGCCCACTCCGCTGTCGCAGCGTCCGAATCGAATTCGGGTACCGCTTCCGGATCGTCGAACTGTTCCGCGCACCATTCGCGCTCCCGCTCGATTCGCGCCGCCGCGAGCGACACCCGCGGGCGATGCGCTTCAGCGCTATTCGGCCGCGTCGAATACTGCCACTCCAGCGGCGCTCGCTCCAACTCCAGCCGCTGCCTGTAACGCTCCGGCGCTTCCGCAATCGGATCCGTGCAAGCCGCCGCAACGAGCACGGCAAGGATGAGCAGCAGGGCGATTCGCAGATGAGTCATACCGCAATCTTACTCCGCAAAAGCCGGGATGACCTGCTCCGACCAGGCGCGCAGCGCATCCCAGTCCAGCGGCGGGCGCAGCGCGATGTTGATCCGCTCCACGCCCGCATCGGCGTACAGCGCCAACTGCTCGATCGCCTCCGGCGGCGTGCCCGTGATCGCCCCGCGCGTGCGAAACGCATCACCCGCCGCGCCGAACACCTCCGCGAAATGCGCCTCCGCCGACGCTCGGTTCGCCTCGCTCGCCGCCAGGTGAAACGACAGATTCACATCGCGCCGAATCTCGCTTGGATCGCGCCCCACCACCTCGCAATGCCGATCCAACACCGCCGCCAGCCGCGTCCACTGCTCCACCGTAACGTAGGGCGAGTTCCAGCCGTCGGCGTACTGCGCGACCAGCCGCAGCGTGCGGCGCTCCCCGTTGCCGCCGATCCAGATCGGCACGCGCGCCTGCAACGGTTTCGGCTCGCACAGCGCATCGACGAGCTGAAAATGCCGCCCCGCAAAGTTGGCCCGCCGCTGCTCAAACAGCAGACGGATCACCTGTAACCCCTCTTCGAGCGCGTCGAGGCGGCGGCCGATCGGCGCAAACGGAATCCCGTACGCCGCGTACTCCTGCTCATTCCAACCAGCTCCGAGCCCAACCTCCAGCCGCCCCTCTGACAGCCGATCAATCGCCGCCAGCGCGTTGGCCAACACTGCGGGATGCCGATAATCCATCGCCAGCACGATCGTGCCAATTCGCATTCGCTCGGTGTCGCAGGCCAGCGCCGCGAGACAGGTCAGGCACTCGAGGTACGGGCCCTCCTTTTCGGTCATCGGCGACTCGTAGAAATGGTCCGACACGTCAAACCAGTCGAAGCCCGCGCCGTCTGCCCAGCGCCACAGACGGCGGCACTCGGCGATCTCGACGTTCTGCTGGATCAGGTGAATGCCGAACTTCATGCCCCGCCTTTCGCTACCGCCGCGTCTGCCGCTATCATCGCACAGCCCGCCTCGGGCGCTCTCCGTGCAAAGGAGTCGGCCAATGGCCTCGTCCACCTCCCAAGTCCTCCGCGAAGCCGAGTTCGACCGCCGGCTGCTCGGCTACCTGCGCCTGCTCGTCTCCGCCATCCTCTTCATCACCGTGGTCGGCATCCCGCTGATCCCCTTCTGGCTGATCTTCAGCATCAACTACGCCCCGCGCGCCTACGACCGACTCGCCGCGCGACTCACCCCGCGCGCGCTCGAGGTCCAGTCCGGCGTCTACTTCCGCAAGGAGAGCACGATCCCGCTGGATCGAATCACCGACATCCGCCTGCACGACGACCCGATCATGCGCCGCTACGGCCTGCGCGGCATCCGCGTCGAGACTGCTGGGCAGGCCGGCTCCAGCGCATCGGCCGAGGGCAACCTGGTCGGAATCGTCGACGCCGTCGAGTTCCGCGACGCGATCCTCGCCCAGCGCGAGGCGCTGCTCGATGCGCCGGCCGGCGCCGCGCCGACGCCCGCCCCCGCCGCAGGCGGCGACGACACCGCGCTGCTCGGCGAAATCCGCGACCTGTTGCAAAGCATTGACAGCAAGACCTAGCGCCGGCCCGCCAGACGATCCAGCCAGCCCGAAATCTCCCGCTCGCAGCGCGCCCACCAGTCGCCGACCCACGTCCGCGAGCCCGCAATCTCGGCGCGCAGCGCCCGAACCTCGGCGGCGAGATCGTCTGTCGCCCGCTCCTCGGGCCGCGCCTGCGCCGCCGCCAGTTCCTCTCGCAGCGCCCGCAACTCAGCCGCAACCGTTGCCCACTCCTGCTCACTGCCGTCCTGCTCCACCACCTGCGATGTGTTCACCAGCAGCTGGCCGAGCATCCCCTGCAACTGTTCCGTCGGCAGACTCCGCGCATCGATTGTGTCCTGCAGCTGCTCCACCCGCTCCAGCAGCAGGTCCGAAGAGGACGACAGCGCATCGCCGGCTGTGACTCCTCGCACCGCCTCCGCCGCGACTGGATCGAAGATGTCCAGAATGCTCGCGCAATAGTTGACCGCGCCGTCAACCTCCGGCTTGTGCAAGTCGCGCAGCGGCGGATGCGCCCACTTGTTGCGAAGCTGGTACACGGCGTAGATCTTGTCGGTGGTTTCGCGCACTGTGAGCTGCCGACCGAACAGATCGCTGCGAGACTTGATCGCCTCCAAGAACATCGCGATATCAAGCAGAAACTCGTTCTCTTCCTCTTGCGAGAGTGCCGCCTCGCCGGCGGCGCGCTGCGACGCCAGCGTCTCGCGCGTGCTGTGGATCTCCTGCTGCTGGTGCTCAGTCAGATACGACCACAGCTTGTCGAACCACTCATCCGCGTGCTTCGCCCGCCACTGCTCGGCGATATGCCGACGCATCGCCCGGCGGTAGATGTTCAGCACCCGCGTGAGGCGCTCGTGCTGAGGGAATTCGCTCGCCGCCATTGGTTACGCCAATCCCAGCTTTTCGGCCAGGCCGATCCGCTGCACTTTGCCCGTCGCGCCTTTCGGAATCTCATCCAGAATCACGATCCGCCGCGGCGTCTTGAAATCCGCCAGCCGCTCGCCCACGAAGCGGCGCAGCTCGCGCTCCTCCGCCTCCGCGCCGCTGCGCAGCACGACCGCCGCCGCGACCTCCTCCCCCAGCCGCTCGTGCGGCATCGCGAACGTCACCGCTTGCCCCACCGCCGGATGCTGCAGCAGCGCCTCATCCACCTCGCGCGGCGAAATCTTCTCCCCGCCGCGGTTGATGATCTCCTTCAGCCGCCCCGTGATTGTCAGGTAGCCGTCGGCGTCCAGCGCGCCCTGATCGCCGGTGCGGAACCAGCCCCGCGCGTACGCCTCGGCGTTGGCCTCGGGGTTGTTGCGGTAGCCGTCCGTCACGTTCGGGCCGCGAATCACGACCTCCCCCCGCGCGCCCAGCGCCTGAAGCGCGCCGTCGGCGTCCATGATCGCGATCTCCGGCCCCGCCGCCGGACCCACGCTGCCCGGCTTCCGCGCCTGCGGCGGCATCGGATTCGAGCTCATCTGGTGCGCCGCCTCGGTCATTCCGTAGGACTCGATCACCGGCGCGTCGAACACCGCCTCCAGCTCTGCCATCACGGTCGGCGGCAGCGACGACGATGAAGAGCGAATCAGCCGCAGCTGCGTCTCCGCCAGAATCTCCGCGTTGCGCTCCGCGCGCGTCAGGATCAGCTGGTGCATCGTCGGCACCGCCGTGTACCAGGAAGGCCGCGCCTCGCGCAGCCAGCCGAACGCTTGCATTGCGTTGAAGCCCGGCGAGCACCAGGTGCAGCCGCCCGCGCCCACGCTCGCCAGCACCCCCGCGATCAGCCCGTGAATGTGGAACAGCGGCATGATGTTCATGCAGCGATCCTCGGGCGTCAGCGAAAGCGTCTCGCGGATGTGCCGCGCCGACGCGCAGACATTCCGCTGGCTCAGCGGCACAATCTTGGGCCGCGAAGTGGTGCCCGAGGTGTGCACCACCAGCGCCGTGTCGTCCGCCTCGGCCGCGCCCGACGACTCCGCCGCGCCGCGCAACTCCGACTCCAGCGCGAACCCGCCCGCCGGCCCCTCGCTCAGCGGCGTCAGCTCGATCAGCGGCACACCCGCCGCGGCCGCCGCTCCGCGCGCCGGAGAATCGTCGCCCCGCTGCACCACCACCGCGCGCGCCTCAAGGTCCGAGAGGTAGAAGCTGAACTCGTCCATCCGATAGCCCGGATTGAGCGGCGCGGCCGTCGCCGCCGAGGCGACCGCGAGGAACGCCGCCGCCATCTCCGGCCCGTTCGGCAGCACGATCGCGATCGGATCGCCGCGCCCCAGTCCGAACCCGTTGAGCGCGGCCGTGGTCCGCTCGATCTGCTCGCGCAGCCCCCCGAAGCTGAGCGGCTCGCGCCCCGGCGCGCCCAATGCGGGGCTGGCCGCCTCATGCGCGGCGAGCACCCCGGCAATCGTGTCGACCCTGGTGCTGGCGGCGGGCGAAGCGGTCACGAGCGGCCTCCCTCTGCTCCCTGTAAATCTCTACGCTAAACCCGCGCAACCCCTGTGTCAGTCACACTCGCCGCATCAGGGTAGAATGGGCAGTGGAGAGGTGTCCGAGTGGCCGAAGGAGCCGATCTCGAAAATCGGTAGGTGCAGTGATGTGCCTCGTGGGTTCGAATCCCACCCTCTCCGCCAGATGCAACCCACGCGCCGCCGACGCGGCGCTCAGTCCGCGCAGATGCCCGCGCGCCCGCAGCGCGCCCACGCCGGAGAGGTGCTGGAGTGGCCGATCAGGCACGCCTGGAAAGCGTGTAGGGGCGCAAGTCCCTCGTGGGTTCGAATCCCACCCTCTCCGCCACCCCCGCGCCCCAGCCCCGTCATACCCGCGCAAAAGAGCTCCGTCATACCCGCGCTTGCCGCGGGTATCTCGCCGCGCCGAGCACCAAGCTCCGTCCCCACCTCCCCACCCTCGCGCAAGACAACCCCACACCACCCGACCACATCCACCAACTCGCCACGGCCTACCAAGACCTACCAACCCTGACCACGCCAAACCCCTCCGACCAGATAGAGCGCAGCCCCAAACCCGCCGCCAACCCCCGGACCCCGGCCCGACGCCCCGACTTACCAAGACCTACCAACCCTGACCACGCCAAACCCCCCCGACCAGATAGAGCACAGCCCCAAACCCGCCGCCAACCCTCGGCCCCCGGCCCAACGCCCCGACTTACCACGGCCTACCAACCCTGACCACGCCAAACCCCTCCGACCAGATAGAGCGCAGCCCCAAGCCCGCCGCCAGCCCCCGGACCCCGGACCCGACTTACCACGACCTACCAAGACCTACCAACCCTGACCACGCCAAACCCCTCCGACCAGATAGGGCACAGCCCCAAACCCGCCGCCAACCCCCGGACCCCGGCCCCGACTTACCACGGCCTACCAAGACCTACCAACCCTGACCACGCCAAACCCCCCCGACCAGATAGAGCGCAACCCCAAACCCGCCGCCAACCCCCGGACCCGCACGCCGCCGAGCCGCCCCCCAAGCCCCAACACGGCTCCGGCCTTGCATTAAGCGAATTCACGTTCTATGATCCACAACGGAGGCCGCTAATGCAGCGCTCGAAGATCGAGTGGACCGACGCCACCTGGAACCCCGTCACGGGCTGCACCCAGATCAGCCCCGGCTGCGCCCACTGCTACGCCAAAACCTTCGCCGAGCGCTTCCGCGGCGTCCCCGGCCACCCCTACGAGCGCGGCTTCGAGCCGCAGCTGCGCAGGGAACGCATCAAGCAGCCGCTCCGCTGGACAAAGCCGCGAACCATCTTCGTCAACTCAATGAGCGATCTCTTCCACGAAGCTGTGCCCGACGAATACATCCACGAGGTCTTCGAGGTGATGGCGGCGGCGGACCAGCACCGCTACCAGGTGCTCACCAAGCGCGCCGAGCGGCTCGCCCAGCTCGCCCCCTCGCTGCCCTGGCCCGACCACATCTGGATGGGCGTCTCCGTCGAAAACCAGCGCTGGACCTCCCGCATCGCGCCGCTGCGCGGCACCCCCGCTGCGATCAAGTTCCTCTCCTGCGAGCCGCTGCTCGGACCGCTGGAGCTCGACCTCGACGGCATCGACTGGGTAATCGCCGGCGGCGAAAGCGGCCCCGGTGCCCGCCCAATGCACCCCGACTGGGTGCGCGCCGTCCGCGACCAGTGCCTAGAAAGCGGCACCCCATTCTTCTTCAAGCAATGGGGCGCCCACAACAGGCAAGGCCAACGCGTCGGCAAAAAGCGCGCCGGCCGCTTCCTCGACAGGCGAAAGTGGAACGGAATGCCGGGAGGCGGGAAATGACTCGACAGGACGGCCATCAGGTGCAGCAGATGTTCGGTGGAGACTGGACGATCGAGAAGCTGGAAATTCTGGGTGACTACCTGGCTGCCTACACGAATGTGTTTCTCAACCACCCGGGGATCACATTGACCTTTGTAGACGGCTTCGCAGGCACGGGGACTGTTAAGCTCAAGTCCGGACGATACAAAGGTCTGTGCATACCTGGTTCTGCGCGGCGGGCGATGGACATCGGCAATCGCCCGTTCGATCGCATTCTTCTGATCGAGAGCAACTCAAGGAAAGCTGAGATGCTCTCGAACATCCCCGATCCACTGCGCGACCGCAAAACAGTATTGACGTCTGATGCCAATGTTGCAGTACAAGACTACTGCAACAACATGGGAAGCCACGAGCGAGCAGTGATCTTCCTAGATCCTTATGGCATGCAGGTGAATTGGAGCACCGTCGCAGCCATTGCTGACACCGGGTACTGCGACATGTTTCTCCTCTTCCCAATTCCTCATCGGCCCATGACCAGGGCTGACCGACCGGATCCCAGCTCGAGACGCGGACAACGCCTCACAGCGTTCTTCGGAGATCAGTCATGGTACACCGAACCTTACAAACTCGCCGAACAAGGCACCCTTGCTCTCGGCGAAGAAGATCGCTCTACCTTCCGGGGGCAGTATCAGCGCTCGTCTGGTGTGAATCAGATCGTCGGCCTCTACGAGAAAAAGCTGCGCCAAGCGTTCTCGCAAGGCAAGGTGACACAAGTGCACCGCCGCTTTCGGAACACCAAAAGTGCTCCGATGTTTGAGTACTTCTTTGCGGCATCTAACCCCCGCGGTGCGGAAATCGCCGATCGAATCGCGAGGCATCTGATGAGTCGGGCAACGCAGCCGCCATTGAAGTATCACCCCAGGTCGTGTTGACCGCGCTACCTGTTTACACGCCACCGCAAAACCAACACCTCCTCCCGCAACTCCGACCGCGTCGCCGTCGCTGCCCGCGTCCGAAACAGATCTTTCCCCACCACCTCATAGCCCTGCCGCTCCGCAATATCCGCCAGCAAATCCGCCGTCCGGATCATCACCCGCAGATACGACGCTTGGTCGCCCACCACGTACGCCAGCTGCGCGCCCGGCTTCAGCGCGCGGCGCAGCGACGCGAAATGCCGCGCCATCCCCCCGAAATAGAGCCGCGCCGCGCGGTGATACATCCGCTCGAAGCCCGAGGTCTTGCCCAACTCCACGCGCCGCCGCTCGATCTGCTCCGCCAGCGCCTGCACCTCCGCATGCTCCGCCACCCAGGCGTCATCGTCGTCGCCCTTGTAGACGCCGCGGCTGTTCGAGCGCAGCAGGCCGCGCTTCGCCGCTCGCAGCGCCCGCCGGTCGGGCAGCAGCCCCAAAATCACCGACTCCAGCCGCACCGCCCGCGTGTAATCCTTCTCATTCGGGTACGGCGGTGAGGTGATCACGCAGTCGATCGAGCGCTCCCCGACCGCCTCCGGCAGCTCCCGCGCGTCGCCCTGAATCACCGCAGCCGGCGCACTGCCGATGTTGCCGGCGTCACGCAGCGCATCCAGATCGCGGGCGAACACCTCGACCCGCTCGCGCCAGACGCTGATCGCGGCGGCATCCTCCTTTCGCGCCCCCAGTCCGACCTCGGGACCGAAGCGCAGATTGCCGATCGTCGTCGGCAACTCCCGCGCGAGCGCGAGGCGCAGATGGGCGGCGTGCGCCGAGTCGGCCCGCGCAATCTCCTCGCGCAGCACCAGCGCCTTGTGCAGCGGCAGCGGCGAGATCGAGTCGCGCAGCAGCAGCCGCTGCTGTTCGGGCGGCAGCGTCAGCAGCGGCGAGGGCGCCGCCCCGCCCGGCGCGTCGCGCCCGCCGGCCTGTTCCAGCCGCGCATGCGCCCGCTCCGCGATCGCGTCCGCGTCGCGCCGCAGATCATCGCCTCGCGGCGACCAGTCCACCTTGGTCGCCGCCGCGAAGGCCGACATCGGCAGCGCCTCGATCCCCGCCGATGCGATCCCCAGCTTCTTCGCCTCAACCAGCGTCGTCGCCGCCCCGCAGAACGGATCGAGAATCGCCGCGCCGTCGCCCAACCCAAAGCGCTCTACATAATCGCGCACCAGATGTGGCGGAAACGAGAGCACGAAGCGGTACCAGTCGTGGACAGGCCGATCGGCTGCGAGCAGCTGATTGCGCTCGCGTCCCGATGCTGCGTCGGATGCCACGACTACTCGTCGTCGGGCAGATGGCCTTCGCGGCGCGCCGCCGCGTGGCGCGCCCGCAGCGCGGCCTCACGCTCCGACGCGGCCGCTTCCGCCTCGCTGCGCGCCTCGCGCCACTGCTCCGCCCGGTCGTCGCCCGCCAGAATGCGGCCCGCCAGCGCCGCCAGCACGCCCAGCCAGAAGCCGATCTTCAACCCCCGAAGCATCGCCCGCTACCCATCCTTGCTGCGGCCGAGTATCCGCAGCGCGCGCTGCGCCCCCGCCGCCATCCCGTAGAGCCGAATGACCGGCCCCGCCGCCGACTCGCCCATGAACTCCGCCGTGCCCTTGACCGATTGCAGCGTCTCCCGCGCCTGCTCGAGGATCGGCGGCACGCCCTCGCCCATCGTGCGCCGCGTCGCCCGCAGCAGCCGGAACGACATCCAGCCGAGAATGATCGTGAACAGCAGGAAGACCGCGGCGGAAACCACCCCGATGATCCCCATCACGATGATCACGATGTCGCGGATTTCGACGATTGTGCTGAGTGGCATGATGCGACAATCCTATCGCATGGGCTCGGAAGCTCAGCCGGCCCGCCGCGCCGCCCGCACCGTGCCGCCGCCCAGCACCCGCTCGCCGTCGTAGAAGACGGCCGCCTGGCCCGGCGCGACCGCGCGGGCCGGCTCGTCGAGCCGCAGCAGCGCCGCTCCGTCGTCAAGCTGCGTAATGCGCCCGGGCAGCGGCGCGGAGCGGTAGCGCAGCTGCGCCGCAACTCGCTCGCGCGGCTCGCAGAGCCAATGGCAGCCGCTCAGCTCGAGCCGGCGCGCCAGCAGATCGTCGGTGCCGCCCACGGTCACCGTCGCGGTTTCAGCGTCGATCGCTGTGACATAGCTGGGCTGTCCGCCGCCCGCCGGGCTGCGCCGCAGCTCTCCGCCCAGACCGCGGCGCTGGCCGATCGTGAACTGCTGCACGCCCTCGTGCCGCCCCAGCACCGCGCCCTCGGCGTCGACGATCGCCCCCGGCCGCCCTTCGATTCGCGCATTGACGAACGCCCGGTAATCCCCATCGGGCACGAAGCAGATGTCGGCGCTGTCCGGCTTGTCGGCCACTGCCAGCCCGTGCCGCTCGGCGATCGCCCGCACCTCGCGCTTGCGCAGCCCGCCCACCGGGAAGCGGGTCATCGCCAGCGCCGCCTCGCTCAGCGTGTAGAGGAAGTAGGACTGATCCTTGTCGGGATCGACGCCGCGCAGCAGCGCCGGCCGGCCGCCGCGCCGCGCAATCCGCGCGTAGTGGCCCGTCGCCAGCCAGTCCGCGTCGAGCGCCCGCGCCTGCTCCAGAAAGCGGTCGAACTTGATGTAGGTGTTGCAGTCGAGGCAGGGATTGGGCGTGCGCCCGCGCGCGTACTCGGCCACGAACGGCTCGACCACGTGCTCCAGGAAGGGCCGCTCGAGGTTCAGCGTGTAGTGCGGAATGCCCAGCCGATGCGCGGCGCGGCGGGCGTCCTCGACATCCTCGATGCCGCAGCACTGCGTGCGCCCCGAAAGACCCGGCGGGCGCGCCTCGGTCCAGAGCCGCATCGTGATCCCGATCACCTCGAAGCCCTGCTCGACCAGCAGCGCCGCGGCGACCGACGAGTCGACCCCGCCGCTCATCCCCACCACTACGCGCTCAGCCATGCCCCACCCCCACTGGTTCTGTTGCTAGACTACGCCCCGTGCAGACCGAGACGATTCCCCCCCCCGCCGCGCTCGACCCTGAGCGGCTGGCGCGAACGATCGTCGAGGAACTGTCCGAGCGCCAGGCCGAGCAGATCGTCCTGCTGCATGTGGCCGATCTCACCGATCTCGCCGACCACTTCGTGATCGCCACCGCCACCTCGCGCCGCCACTTCGGCGCGCTCGAAGACACCCTGCGCAAAATCCCCGACGCCCCCCGCGCCCGCCGCGAAGGCGGCGGCGAGGGCGGCTGGCAACTCTTCGATTATGGCGCGGTGGTGGTGCATGTCTTCGATCGCGAGACGCGGGACTACTACGACCTGGACAGCCTCTGGTCAGCCGCCCCAACGCTGCTGCGCATCGAATAACCCCGCCCACCCAGCCTACCCGACGCCGGGCCGCTGTGGTCAGCGCCGCCGCCGGCGCTTCGGTTTCGCGGCGTCGAGCGGGGCGATCATCCGCTCATAGAGCGCGAGCAGATACTCCACCCGCTCGCGCTCGGAGCGAAAAGCCGCGCGGCGGTAGAGGCGGTCGACGGCGCGGTCGAGCCGCTGGTGCGCCTGGCGCAGCGGCGCCGGCATCAGATCAGGGGCGTAGAGGTCCGCCAGCGTCGCCTCGGGAAACCGATCGCGCGCTTCCAAAACAGCGTCGGCGTATGGCGCAAGCGCCCGGAGCCGCTCCTCGTCGGCGTCGGGCAGCGGAAACGTGTTGTAGACGAGACCGCTGGAGTAGCGGTAATCGCTCTTGAGTCGTCCGCCAATGTACGTGAGCCAGGCCATGTGCATGGCCGAAGAGATCACTCCGAACTGCCAGAGCTCAACGTTTTCTGCGACGAGCAGCGCGTTGCTTGGAATCGTTGGCGGGCGCAGCCATCCAACCGGGACATATGATCGCCGCGCCGAACTGGTTTCAGGGATCGCGATGAAGCTGGTGTCGGGAACCACCGTGACGTGATAAGCAGTTGGTTGTTCCGCAAGTGATTTTGCGAGTGTGCCGCCCTGAGCGCGGTACTCGGCGACGGCGCGGACGCGCTCTCTCACCTTTGGCATCTGCCGCAGAGCGGCAGGCGATTGCCCCGAGACATGCAGCAGCCACCGCGGGCGGCCATTGATGAACTCAGTGGAACCGAGAAACGGTCGGAGCAGCGGCGCTGCTTTCGGTTCGGCATCCAGGAACGCCGCCCGCTCTTCGGCGTCGAACAGGTAGTGGCCGCCGTCGACGGGTTTCGTGCCTACCCGAATGATCGGCATCCGTTCCGCCGGCGTTCGCCTTCGATGCACGACCAGGTGTGGATCGGCAAGGCCGCTGGCGTCAATGAGATACGGGCTGATCGCGTCTACCGACGCCTCATGGGGATCGCTGCCCGGCGCGTCGTATGTGAACAGCCGACGCCGGTTCGGAACCGAGCCGCGGTCGGACAGTCCGACGATAATCACATGCACGTGCGCCACCCCGCGCGCATCGGAGCCCCAGGCGAATGTCGTATGCGCGAAGGTGATCTCCAGACCGTAGCGATCAAAGAGCGCCGGCCAGAGCTGCTCGACTTGCTCGCCTTGCGTGATGGAGTTGGTGGCGACGAAGCCGATCCGCGCCGACTGTCCGTGGAAGTACGCTCCTGCCTTGAGGAACCACGCGGCCACATAGTCGAGGCGCGAGCCGCTCGCGCCGAGATCCTGCATTACCTGTTTCGTTTGCCGCTGCTTTTTGCGATCACGGTAGACGAAGCCCCCGAACGGCGGATTGCCGAACACATAGCTGCACCGCTCGGCGGGCAGCACGTCATTCCAGTCGATTTCCAGCGCGTCGGCGCAGTGGATGTGAGGCGAGGCGCGGAGCGGGATCCGCGCGAAGTATTGCCCGAACGCCTGACTGAGCCGCACGTTCATGATGTGATCCATCATCCACAGCGCGGTTTCGGCGATGCGGGCCGGGAAATCCAACAGCTCGACGCCGTAGAACTGGTTGACGTTGATCACCGACAGATCAAGCGCGGATTGCACGGTCTCTCCGTGCATGGCGCGCAAGACATCGATTTCCAGCAGCCGCAGCTCGCGGTAGGCGATGATCAGGAAGTTGCCGCAACCGCAGGCAGGATCGAACAGTGTCAGTTCACCGAGGCGGCGCTGAAAGTCTTGCAGCGCGCGCCGCCGCCGCTCGCCGCGATAGCCTTTGATCCGCTCGAACTCGGCGCGGAGATCATCGAGGAACAGCGGATCGATCACCTTGCGAATGTTCTGCTCGGTGGTGTAGTGCGCGCCCCGAGCCCGGCGCTCGGCAGGCTCCATCACGGACTGAAACAGCGCGCCGAAGATCGCCGGGGAAATGCGCGACCAGTCGAATCGGGCGGCGCTGATCAGCGCCTCGCGCAGCGACGAGTCGAAGTCGGGCGGTTGCAGCTGTTCGGTGAACAGGTCGCCGTTGATATACGGGAAGCGCGCGAGGTCTTCGTCGAGCAGCGCGGACCGCTCCTGATCGGGCGTGTTGAGCACATCGAAGAGACGGTTGAGCCACATGCCGGTGTCCGCCCCGTCCACCGAGGTGCGCTGCTCCAGCAGGTTGAGGAAACCGTCGCGCTCGAAAATGCCGGTATTGTCGGCAAAGAGGCAGAAGACGACCCGCACGAGGAAGCGTTGCAGCGGATCGCCGTGGTAGCCTGAAATGCGCAGGCCGTCGTAGACGGCGCCGATCCGTTCGGATGCCGCAATGTTGACCGGGTCCTGGTCCCGAAACTCACGCGTCTCGAGCCCCAGCACGAAATCGAAGCGCTCGATATGCCGCGGCAACTCGGAGAGTTGAAAACGGAATTCGTCGCCCCGATCGAGGTCGAGCAGCTCCCAGTTCTGAAAGTCGCACAGGAGCAGGTGCCGCGGACGCTCGGCCTCCGGCAGCGCCCCCAGATAGTCGAACGCCTGCCGCCGCGCGGCCGCCAGGCTGCGTCCCGCGCTCTTCTGCTCAACCAGCAGCACTTTCGGCCAGAACAGGTCGATGTAGCCGCGGCTGTTATCGAGCCGCTCAATGTGCCGCTCGTAGGCCGCGAAATCGCGGCGGCGCAGACCGAAAATGGCGAAGAACTCGTTATAGAAGCTCTGCGTTTCGCCCTTCTCGTAGGCGGCGTCGGCCCAGGTGCGGGCAAATTCGGTGGCGCGGGCCCGCAACTCGTTCCAGGACAGCCTCATCGTCGCCTCGCTTGCGGTCGCCCCAGTGTACCTTGGCGCGCTGCTATTCGTAAATCCAGGGCTCGGTGTCGCGCGCCCACTCGACCAGCTCGTGCGGCTGAAAGAAGAGCGCGGCCTCCCGCTCGCCGGATTCGGGGGAGTCGGAGCCGTGAATCACGTTGCGGCCCAGGTCAACGCCGAAATCGCCGCGGATCGAGCCCGGCGCCGCGTCGAGTGGATGCGTCGCGCCCATCGCGTTGCGCGTCAACTGCACGGCGTTCGCCCCCTCGAACACCGCGGCCACCAGCGGCCCGGAAGTGATGAAATTGCGCAGCCCGGGGAAGAACGGCTTCTCGACGTGCTCGGCGTAGTGGCGGCGGGCCAGCGCGTCGTCCATCTGCAGCAGCTTGAGCCCGACCAGCTTGAGCCCGCGCTGCTCGAGCCGGCCCAGCACCGTGCCGATCAGCCCTCGCTGCACGCCGTCCGGCTTGACCAACACCAACGTTCGCTCCGTCGCCATGGGGTCCCTCCTCGCGCACTGTGGATCGCGGCTCCCATTATTGCAGCCCTTCGGCTTCGGGAGGCGTTGCGGAATCCGGCGTTCGACTTGGACGCGCCCTCCCCCCGTCCGGCGGCAGCGGCTCCGCGTCGAACTCCGACCACAACAAACCCGGGCTCGGAATCTGATAGTGCGAGCCGCCCGCCCTGCTCTTGCCCGCCGCGATGCCCATCGGCGCAGACTGCCCCTCAAAGCGCCCCACCGCGCCCTCGCAGTAACCCCGATCCTGCTCAATGCAGTGCCAGCGACGACCCAGACGCTCCGCCACCTCGCCCGTCACGCAACTGCCCGCGAACGGATCGACCACCAGATCGCCGCGGTCCGTCAGCATCCGAATGAAATACTCCGGTAGCCGCGCCGGAAACCTGGCCGGATGCGGCGTCAGCCCCCGCTCCTTGCAGTAACGCTGATACGCCCCGTTGCTCTCCGTGTTGGGCAGCGCGATCAGATTGGGCGGAATCGCCGCCCCGTTATCCGCCGAAAAATTCTCGCTGATGTCATGCCCCGACGGCCGGCGCATCGGACGGTAACCGTTCTCCAGCAGACTCTGCATACTGTCGCTGTACGGTTGCAGCACGCGCCGGTTGCTCGCCTTCGGCCACGGCGTCTTCGACAGCCACCAGACCGTGTTCACCGCATCCTTCACCCGAATCCGCCGCACCGTCACCCACTCCGCCGGGCTGGGCAGCTTCGACGGATTCCACCAGTACAATTCCTGCGCCAGGTGAAACCCGAACTCCTCGCAGAGCATCACGACCAGCTTGAAGTGATACAGCGAGCGCGTCGGCGCACCGCGATTCCACGCCCCGCCGATATCGATCACCAGACTCCCGCTGTCCTTCAGCACGCGGTGAAACTGAGCCGCGAACGCCCCAAACCAGTCGAGATACTCGCCCGCGTCGACATTCCCATACTCCTTCTTGCGCACCAGCCCAAACGGCGGGCTAGTCATAATGCAGTCCACCGAAGCGTCGTCGTAGTCGCCCAGCACCTCCAACGAATCGCCACACGTGATCTTGCCACGCCTGGTCTTGAACACGTTCGTGGGCCGTCGTTTGCGCGCCATCAGCAGTCCTCACCCACTTGCGGCTGCTTCGCCTGCATTGCCCTGAGGCAACCCACAGGATACCGCGCTGATCCAGTCGAGGAGACGGCATCCGTCAGCGCCCCTGTCGCTTCTGTCACCTCGCCCCCAAACAAATCCAACTGCCGGCCGTCCGCCGCCGCCCGCACGCGATCATCGTCGAGAATGATGCTGTGCGCCCCGACCCGCTCCTCGCGCAGCCGACGCTCCGCGTACTCGCAGTATTCGGCGTGCAAGTCGATGCCGATCCAGCGCCGCCCCGTCGCCTTCGCCGCCAGTGTCGTCGCCCCCGAACCGTTGAACATATCCAGTACGATATCGCCCGCGAACCCCGCCTCGGCGTTGGCGCGGAACGTATACATCATAATCAACCGCTGCGGCAGCACCGTCGGAAACGGCGCAGGATGCCCGCCCGCCGCTTCACATCCTGCGGATACATCGGCCAAATCTGCTTCGACAGATCCACCCACTCCGCCTGCGAAAGCCGACTCGGCTCCTTGGCCGCCTTCGAAATGTGCGGCGGCGCGCCGTCTTTCACATAGACGTTGATGAACTCGATCGTATTGTCCTCGTAGATGTTCGGCGGAAACGGATAGCTGCCGAACATCTTCGTCGTGGTCTGCTTCTTCCACACGAACAGGCTGAACCGGTGCAGACCGGCGACGCGGCCCAGGATCGACACCTCGATATCGGCCGCGATGTTCTTCAGATGCCGCGTGTGCTGATCATCGATCTCCGCTTTCGGAATCGGCATCACCGGCGTCACGATCGCCAGCTTCCCGTTGGGAATCAGCACCCGCGCAGTCTCGCGCCACACCTCGACCAGATCGTCGATGTACTCCTCGTACGAAGTCTGCCCAATCTGCCCGGCCACCCCATAGTCCACCACATTCCAATACGGCGGGCTGGTAACCGCCAGCGCCACGCACGCATCCGGCAACTCCTGCAGCCGCCCCAACGCATCCCCCCGCAAAACCCGGTCCACAAACCGAGCAGGCCAACCCTCACCATCCGGAATCCGGTACTCCATCGCCTAACCCTCCTCCACCACAATATAGCAATGCGAGCGTAGGTCGTCACCTGGCGGTCGCTCGCTCTCCTTTTGAGCACAGGCCGACGAAGTCGCAGCCGCCGCACTTCCGCGCTCCGGGTTTGGCGGGCAGTTTCCTGTTGCGCAGCGACTGGGCCGCCCGTTGGGCTTGAGCGACGACGTCCTCAATAAACTCCTGATCGACTGTGCGCGGCTTGGCCTTCCGCTCTTCGAGTTCGTAAATCTCGACGAAGTCGGGGCGGTCGCCGGTCAACTCCTGGTAGCCGAGAGCGTACGTATGCAGCTGCTGTTCCGTCACTTCTTCGCCCTGGCTGCGCTCGTTGGACTTCAGATCAACGATTGTCGTCTCTCCGGTGTCGATGCGCCGCACCAGGTCAATCCGTCCCTTGATGCTGACGCCGCCCTCCAGATGGACCTCCACATCTTGCTCCGCGAACTCAATGTTTGGCAGTTCGTCTGCGTTGTCCTCCAGGTAGTCGGCGATGACGCTGCTCGCGGAAGCCTCCAACGTCTCGCGCAGTTCAGAGTGGGCGAACGGAGTGCGCAGGTGGCGTTGGACGAGCGCTGGAACCTCATCCACACCTGGGGCATCGCCGCGCATTGCGCGCCGATGAACCTCGGCCAGAGCGTCATGCAGCCCTTTCCCGTACCCAAGCGGAGCCGCAATGGGACTGTTGAAGCCGTACAGCACCCGCAGCTTGAATTCGTATGGGCACTGGAAGAAGTACTTGATGTCGGAGAACGAGAACTCGACGTTCTCCACGCCCGAGCGCGCCTGAGGCTTCGCCCGCCCCCGCTTGCGATAATTGGGCCGACGCCGCTTGACCGCCTTGGATGCCAGCACATCGTCCCAGAACTCCGACTTGCGGCGATACAGGCGATTCTCCTCGATCGGCGCCCAGGTCATGTGCAGGAATTTCTGGCTTCTGGTGGCCGCGACGTAGAACAGTCGCCGCTCGTCTTCGAGACTGCCGCGGTAGCGCTCTGCGTCTTCGATCACGTCTTGCGGGATCAAGTCCCAGGCGCTCGCCCCGCCTTGCTTTTTCGCCGGAAAGCGGTTGCGCAGCAGGGCCGGGACGAAAACCACAGGCCACTGCATGCCCTTCGCCTGATGCACCGTCATGACCTGCACCGCATCCGGCGCCGCATACGGATCATCGTCGATCCCGGCCGCGTAACCGCTCGCGGCTTCTCGGTAGAGAAACTGCGTGAAGCCCCGCAGCAGATCATCCGAATCGGAGTGATAGTGAATCGTCTCGTAGTCCGTGATCAGCTGCGAAAACTTGCCGAAGTTGAACATCACGACTTCGCCGCGGCGGTCGGGCACGCGCTCTTCGCGCACGCCGGACAGCTGGAGGAACTGCAGGAGCACGGCTTGCAGGGATCGTCCGGGCAGGCGGCCCGAATCCTGCACGCTGCGCCGTATCCGTTCCGCATACCGAATCGCCTTGGCCAGATCGCGCGGCTGAATGCCGAGCGCGGCATCCAGCCACGCGCGCCGAAGCGTCTGCTTGGTCGGCGGTTCGTGCTCAAGACCATCGAGGTTGACCGACTCCTCCGCGATGAAGTGAAACAGCAGCCGCGCGGCTTTGGATTCGCGCGCATCGAATAGCCCGGGCAACCCTCGCACGATGTACGGGATTTTGGCAGCGCTTAGTGCGTTGGTGATGGCGTCGCCGTTGTTGCGAACGCTCCGCAAGAGAATCGCCATATCGGACCACGACAGGCCCCGCGCATCCTCGCCCTCGTCGAACCTGACGCCGCGCAAATCCTTGCAAGTGCGGGCGATCCAGTCCGCCTCCTCTTCGGGCGAGTCGAATGCGAGGGCCGTAATGTCCCCGTCCTCATACGGCTGCGCATCAGCGGTGCGCATTTTCTTTTCGAGGCGCCCGCTGTTCTGGGCGATAAATGCCCGCGCGGTATCCACGACGCCTTCGCTTGAGCGAAAGTTGTCCGCCAACCGGACCTGCTTCACGTCGGAGTAACGGTCCGCGAACGTGACGATCTGCTTGATCGAAGATCCTCGCCACTGATAGATGGTTTGGTCGTCGTCGCCGACAACGCAGAGAGCCGCGCCCAGCTCGTGCAGCTGTTCAATCAGCCGCTCCTGCACAGGGTTGACATCCTGATACTCGTCGACGATGAGGTGCCGGATGCGGGCGCCGAGCGCCTGCCGCAATTGCTCGTTCCGCTCCACCTCATCGACCGCTGCCTCAAGAATCGCGGAGTAGTCGAAGTACCCCTGCTCATCCAGCAACTGCCGATAGGCCTCCAAGCCGTCTGCGATTGACCACCCGTCGAGCGTGTCGTCGGCGACAGTGTCTTCGCGCAGAACGTTGAGCGCGTCGATGTACCGCTTTGTGTCGACGTATCGCTTGAGCTGCCGGCCGTTGTGAGTCGTGGTCTGCCTGAGGCCAGACTGAACGCTGTAGCGATCGACGAACAGGCGTTGCTGCATCTCGTTCAGCACATCGAACTTGAGGTACTCGGGCACGTAGTCGCGGAGCAACTGAAGGCAGAAGCCGTGAATCGTGCCCACGTAGAGCTCGGACATGCCGGTCCGCCCGCCGAATTGCTCTTCCGCGCGCGTGATGATCCGGTGCTTCAGCTCGGCGGCGGCCTTCTCGGTGAACGTAAAGGCGACGATGTTCTCCGGATCGACCTTGACCTTCTTGGGCGTGCCGGGGTCAAGCAGGTAGGCAATGTGGCGCGCGACCACTTCCGTCTTCCCCGATCCGGCGCACGCGATCAGCTGCAGATTGCCCTTCGCGTGGCGGATGGCTTTCTGCTGAGCGGCGGTGAATTGCGGCACTCGCTGTCTGCCTTTCGGTTAGCCTCCCGCGCGGCGGTAGCGGCTACCCCGCCCCATCCAATATCGCCTCCAGCAACCGCGTCGGCGACGCCGGCAGGCGGCGCATCCGAATCCCCGTCGCGTTATAGATCGCATTCGCGATCGCCGCCAGCGGCGGCACGATCGGCACCTCCCCCACCCCCCGCACACCGTACGGATGGCCCGGATTCGGCACCTCCACCAGAATCGTCTCGATATCCGGCAGATCCAGCGCCGTCGGCATCCGGTAATCGAGCAGACTCGCGTTCTTCATCCGACCCTCGTCGTCGTACAGGTACTCCTCGGTCAGCGCCATCCCCGCGCCCTGCGCCGCGCCGCCCTGCACCTGCCCCTCCACGTACGACGGATGGATCGCCGTGCCCACATCCTGCACCGCGGTATAACGCAGCACATCCACCTTGCCCGTATCGCGATCCACCGCCACATCGACGATATGGCAGCCGTAGGCCGGCCCCGGCCGATTCGGCAGTACGTCGGCCTGCCCCTGAATCATCCCCCCCGTCCGCTGCATCTGCCCGCACAACTCGTTGAAGCTCAGCTCTTTCCCCGCCGGGCCGCGAATGATGCCGTCGTCGCCGTACGCGACCTGCGCCGCGTCCGTCTCCCAGATCAGCGCCGCCCGCTGCTCCATCTGACGCCGCACATCCAGCGCCGCCTCATGCACCGCAATCCCCGTCGCGTAGGACACCCGGCTGCCGCCCGTCACGTGCGTGTAGCCGATCGAGTCCGTATCGACTACCTGCGGGCGCACCTGCTCGTAACCGATTCCCAGCGTCTCCGCGAACTGCATCGCCAGCCCCGCGCGCTGCCCGCCGATATCGACCGAGCCCACCGAGAGGTTCACGCTGCCGTCCGAGTTCAGCGAGGCGTACGCCGCCGACTCCATCCCCGCGTTGCCCCAGTAACCCATCGAAACGCCCCGCCCCACGTATTCGCCCTCCAGCTCCGAGCGGTAGTGCGGACTCTCAATCGCCGCCTGCATCGTCTCCTCCGCGCCGACCTGCGGCAGCACCACGCCGTCCGCCCGCCGCGTGCCCTCCCGCGCCGCGTTCTGCGCCCGCAACTCCATCGGCTCCCGCCCCAGACGCTCCGCCAACTCGTCGATCAGGCTCTCCACCGCGAATGTCCCCTGCGGCGAGCCCGGCGCCCGGTAGGCCTGGCACTTCGGCTTGTTCGTCACCACATCCAGCGCGTTGGTGTAGAGATTCGGAATGTCGTAGGACGAGAACATGCAGGTCGCGCCCGCGCCCACCGGCGAGCCCGGGTAGGCCCCCGCCTCATACGCCAGCGTCGCCTCCGCCGCCACCAGCGTCCCGTCCGACTTCGCCCCCAGCTTGCAGCGCACGTAGGTCGACGAGGTCGGCCCCGTGCCAATCAGCACTTCCTCGCGGTTCATGTACATCTTCACCGCGCGGCCCGTCATCCGCGACATCAGCGCCGCCAGCGGCTCCATGTAGGCCGGCAGCTTGCCACCGAAGCCCCCGCCGATCTCCATCGGCACCACCTTCACCTGCGACAGCGGAATGTCCAGCATCCGCGACAGCGTCGCCCGCGCCACGAACGGGCCCTGCGTCGACACCCAGACCGTCAGCGTCCCGTCCGCGTTCCACTGCGCCGTGCCGTTCTGCGGCTCGATGTAGCCCTGGTGCGCCGCCGCCGTCTCAAACTCCCCCTCCACGATCACGTCCGCCTGCTCGAAGCCCGCCGCCGGATCGCCCTGCTCAAACTCCAGCTGGCTGGCGATGTTGGTCAGCCGCTCGCCGCGACCCTCGCCCGGCACAAACCGCGCCACCATCTCCACCGTCCGCATCCCCTCGTGCAGCAGCGGCGCCCCCTCCGCCATCGCGTCGTGAACGTTCAGCACCGGCGGCAGCGGCTCGTATTCCACCTCGATCAAGTCCAGCGCGTCCTCCGCGATGTGCGGATCCGTCGCGCAGACCGCCGCCACCGCATGCCCCTGGTAGAGCGCCTTGTCCGACGCCAGCGTGTTGTCCAGCACCCACTTGTAGGGCGACACCGTCTCGCCCAAATCCACAATCTCGTCCACCGCGCCCGGCAGATCCGCGTGCGTCACCACGCAGCGCACGCCCGCCAGCGCCTCCGCCTTTGATGTGTCGATCCGCAGAATCCGCGCGTGCGCGTGAGGACTCCGCTTGATCCGCCCGTAGAGCATCCCCGGCAGATTGATGTCCGCCCCGTAGCGCGCCCGCCCCGTCACCTTCTCCACACCGTCCGGCCGAACCGGCCGCGTCCCCACGACCGCGTACTTGCGCCCATCGCGCCCAGTCTGCTCGTCCTGCCCATCCTGCTCAGTGATCTGCTCGGTAGTCATCGCCTGCTCCCTGCTCCCCCGCTCATCGCGGGCAGTATGTGCAGCTCCGCGCCCGGCGGCACGCCGGCCAACAGACCCAAAGGCTGCTGCTCGCTGTTCACCGCGACCCACAGGCCGCGGCGCAATCGATCATCCTCGATCAGCGTCTCCCGAAAGCCCGGCCAGCGGCTCTCGAGATCGTCGACCACTTCGCGCACCGTGCGCCCCGAAGCGCTCAGCGAGCGAGCCCCCCCGCTCAGACTGCGCATCGCCGGCGGAATGTAGACGATCACATCATCATGCACATCGCCCGCATCGCCCACGCTGGCCTGCGCGTCGCCGGCCATCGCCCGCTCCGTTCGCCCCGCTGCTGCTCCCCGCGCCGTCAGAGCGCGACGCTCCCTTCCGCGACCACCGCCACCACCCCGTCGCCCTTCTCCACCCAGCAGAACAGCTCGCGCCGGCCGGGATCCTCCGCGCTCGCGCCCTGCAGCACCCCCCGCGCCCGCACCGTCTCGTTCGGCCAGACGATGTTCGCGAACTTCACCAACAGCTTGCCGCTCGACGCCCAGGCCGCCCCGAAACGCTGATCCAGCAACTCCCCCAGCAGCGACATCGTCATCTTCCCGCCCACCACCACATCGCTGAAGCCCAGCTCCGCCGAGGCCTCCTTGTCCGTGTGGTAGTTGCGGTTGCCGTGAAAGAACGCCCCGCACATCTCCAGCGTGATCGTCCGCTCCAGCGGACCGAACGCCTCCCCCGCCGGCACGTCGAACGCCCGCGCCCCCTCCTTCTTGGCTGGATCGCGCAGCGTCACCCGCCCCTCGCTCTGATCCAGCACGAACGACTGATGATGCCGCTGCACCACCACCACCTCGCCGGCCGGATCGCGCAGCTCCGTCTCCGTCAGGATCACCGTGCGATCCCGCCGCGGGTACACATCGAGCGACCGCGCGCTCGCCACATACCGCCCGCCCACCGTCAGCGGCGCGCGGAACTCCCACTCCTGCCGCAGCCACAGATTCCCGAAATCGTTCGCGAAATGCATCCGCGTCGAGAGATCCGCATTCGCCGCCACCATCGAAGGCGCCGCCGCAACCCCCGCCGGACGCGGCAGCTCCAGCCCCTCGTAGTAGTCCCGCAGCGCCCCCTCGTCAATCAAAACCTCCGCGCTGCCCAAATCCACCCCCGCCCGCGGCTCCTCATACGTGACGATCTCCACCATCTCGATCCCTCCATCCCCAGATCATGCCCGCCGCGCCAACCCACGCAGCCCGGCCCCCGAATAATACGCCCAAAATCCCCCGCCCGTCCGCACCACCGCCGCCCGCGCCCACACAAAACAGCCCCGCCGCCCCGCGCCCCCTAGATCCGTCATACCCGCGCCCCCTGGATCCGTCATACCCGCGCCCCGCCGCGGGTATCTCGCCGTGCTGCGCACCAAGCCCCGCCCCCGCCGACCCGCGCAAAACAGCCCCGCCGACCCGCGCCCCAAAGATCCGTCATACCCGCGCCCCCTGGATCCGTCATACCCGCGCCCCCTGGATCCGTCATACCCGCGCCCCGCCGCGGGTATCTCGCCGTGCTGCGCACCAAGCCTCGCCCTCGCCTCCCTACCCTCACTCGCCACCCCCTCACCCCCCCGCCAGCGGCTGCGGCCAGATGACGCGGTCTGCGCCCTCAATGTAAATCCAGAGCACTGTGCCCGTAGGCAGGCGGCGCAGAGTGTTGAGCGAGGTGGGCACATCCGGCGAAAAGGCCAGCCACTCCTGACTCCCGGCGTCCCAGACGAAGACCCGCCGCGCTAGATGCGAGATCGCCGCGATCGCCGCCGTGATCCGCGTCGGCGGTCCCAGCCAGACCGTAGTGTTCCAGCCGCCGCGCAACGCGACGCGGCGTAAACGGTCGTAGACATAGGCCGAGCGCAGCGTGGCCAGGCGCCCATCCGAGCGGAGCACCGTCACATCAGTCGGCCCGATCCAGTTCGCGGCCGGAGCGTCGACCACAATCCGACCGTTTTCGATGGAGCGCAGCGGCGCCTCGCTGCCGCCGATGAAGACCTGCGGCGGCTGATCCGCGACCCGGAAACGCTCCCCCACGATCGTGATCGGCTCGCCCCCGGTGTACCCCCCGATCGGTGGGGAAACGGCAGTGATCACGGGCCGCGCCGCAGCCGACCAGCCGCGGCTGGCCGCCAGCGCGCCCCCGGCCGCGTCGTGCGAGACCAGCCAGAAGCGATCAGCGTCGCCCAGATCGAGGCCGGCGATGTAGACATCGCCGTCGACGACCGGCGCCGTCGTCAGGTAGCGGGGTACGGAAGCGCCGCGCGCGCCGTAGAGATCGACGGAAGCCGCCATGGGAGCCAGACCGCGCAACTCGACCGCGCCGCGGGTAAAGATCAGCGCCGTGATCCGCGGCGCGGCCGGCTCCGCCCCGCCTCGCGCCAGCCAGCCGCCCGTGTTGGACCAAATCAGGTTGCCCCGCAGCGTGACATCGGCCTCCGCCACGATCGCCAGCGCCGGACCCGGATTGTGCGCGATTCGGTTGCCGCCCTCCAACTCCAGCGGGAGCCGCCCGGTCGACAGCCGCAGCAGGTGGTGCGAATCCCCGCCCGGCAGAAAATCAACATGCTCCTCGATCACCGCGCTCTGCACCGAGAAGCGAATCAGAATGCCCGGACCCACCACCGCCGCCTCGAAGCGGCCGGCCTCATCCACCCGCGCGCTGCCCGCGGCGCGGCGGTCCAGCCACAAATCCACCCGCGTCCCGCGCGGCGCCGGCAGACCATCGATCAGCAGTATGCCGCGCAGCAGATGCTGCTCCCCCGATCGCGTGTGCAACTCCTGAAGCAGCAGCGGTGCAATTGGCGGCGGCGCGTCCCGCGCCGCGCGCGAGGGCGCCGCCGACGCCCCGATGATCCACGCGCCCGCCTCGGCTTCGACCAGAACCCCCGCCCCCCCGTTGCCGTTCGCTGCGCCGCTCCGCTCCACCCCGATATGACTGCCGCTGAGCTGGCCCGAACTCCCTGCCCGAACAACCACCCCGTGGCTGCGGCTGCCCACCACCACCACATTGTCGAGCGCGGTCCTGCTGGCGGCGGCGACCAGCCCGTACCCGTTGCGCGCCGCCCGCAGATCCAGTACCCGCGCGTTGGCCCCGTTGATCCGCACCCCCGCTTCGGCTGCCCCGACCACCTCCAGCCCCGCCAGCGTCGCGTTGACTCCGTTGAGCTCCAGACCGACATCGACCGCAGAGGCATCCAGCCGCCAGCCGGCCCCGTCGAGCGTCGCCCCGTTCCGCTCCAGCGCCGGCAGCGGCGACTCCAGGGTGATCACCCGCTGCTCGACGCCCTCGTCGAAGGCGATGTAGTCCGCTTCGCCCGCATTGACCCGCTCAATCGCCGCGCGGAGCGTATCTGCCCCGCTGTCGGCCGACGATGTGACGCGCGCCACGCGGCGC
The DNA here is from genome assembly GCA_965203165.1 of Dehalococcoidia bacterium. Classification (GTDB taxonomy): domain Bacteria; phylum Chloroflexota; class Dehalococcoidia; order Bin125; family Bin125; genus CATQGW01. The sequence goes on along the minus strand of OZ241849.1, from coordinate 882,281 downwards.
TGCGCCGCCTGCAGCGCCGCTTCCGCATCCAGCCGTCCCGCCCCCGAGCGCAAATCCAGCCCCGCTGGTCCAATGTCGATCGCCGTGCCCAGCAACAATTCGCGGAGCAGCCGGCGCTCCAGTAATGGCGTGCCGCCGTCGGCCGCGAGCAGCGCGGGCTGCGCTTCCAGCAAGAGCGCGGCGACCGCGGCGATGTGCGGCGCGGCGGCGGAAGTGCCGAAAAAGCGCGAGCCGAACTCCGTCACCCCGGATATGCGCACGCCGTCCACCGCCGCGATATCCGGCTTGACCGCGCCGTTGTTGGTCGGCCCCCGGCTGCTGTACTGCGCAGTGCGGTCGAGCCCGGCCTGATCGTGGGCGATCGCCGCCACCGTGATCACCCCCCCGCCCGCATCCGCCTGCGCCAGCAGGCTGCTGGCGTCGGTCGCAAATTCGAGCGCCTCCATCGCCGCGTTGCCGCTGCGCCGCAGCGCGAACACCTCGAGCTCCAGCGCCGCCGCCGCCCCGCGCCAGTTCTGCACCACCAGCCCGAAGCGTGTGCCCGCCCCCCAGTTCGTGTAACTGATGATCTCCTCCGGATTGAGCGCCTCGACCGCCTGGCGGCCCGTGCTGGAAGCGACAATCACCCCCCGCTCGTTGAGCAGGTAGAGATCGAAATCGTGCTCCGCGCGCTGCCAGGGCTCGTTCCAGTGCAGCGAGATCACGACCCGCGCGCCGCGATCCAGGTGAAAATGGTTGATCGCCTCGCCCGGACTCCATTCGTGCAGCGGCCCGGGGTTGGGCAGGCCGAACGCTGCCCCGTCGCTGCCGCTCGCGAAGCGGCCCGCCCAATGCGTGCGCGCCCAGTTGCCCGCCGCCGTGATGTACGCGCGCAGCGGCCAGCCCGGCTCCGCCAGCGCCGCCGACGTGTTGCGTGACACATCGCTCTGCTGGTCGTCCGGGTACAGAAACCCGATGTCGTCCACAATCACGTCCACACGCTGCGCGAAATAATTCACCGCCGCGATCATGTCGAGATCCGTGGCGACCGCCCCGAACGAGAGCTCGGCGCCGGGCGCGAGATCATGCACCAACTCGATCATCGCCGTGCCTTCGGAGCCCCGCTCCAGGCTGGCCGAGCCGAACGCCCGCGCCTCGCTCAGCGCCGGCGCGTCGCCGTGTTCCTGCGCCGCTTCCAGACCCCGCACCCCGTCCGAAATGATCGCCACACGCACGCCCGAACCGTCCACCCCGAAGCGCTCCCGGGCGCTCGCCGCGCCGAGCGCCGTGTCCCCCTCCGAAATCGCCGAGCCGCGCGCATAGAGCGCGTAGTGCGGCCTGCCAACCTCAAGCACGCCCTCCGCCGTGCGCAGCGCGTCGATCCGCTCAGCGTCAATCCAGCCCTGCGTGCGCCGCAACTGCGGTAGCGTCAGCTCCGGCTCGAAGCCCAACTCGATCAGCCGCGAAAGATCCGTTCCCGCCTCAGCCAACTGCACCGCGACATGCAGCCGCTGATCGCCGCCCGCAGGCTCTTGCGCGACGCTGCAGCTCGCCCAGTAGGCGAGCGAGCAGACGAGCGAGAGGGCGGCGATCGCCGCCGCGCCCATCAACCGCCGCCGAAGCCTGCCCTGCGTTCGCATGCCGCCCAAGGTATCCAATCCGCCAACTACAGTTGCGCCCAAGGCCGTTCACGCCTCCCCCCACGCTCCACTCCCGCCACCCCCACGGAAAACCAGCTCCGCCACTCCCACGGAAAACCAGCTCCGCCACCCCCGCGCAAAACCAGCTCCGCCACCCCCGCGCAAAGCCAGATCCGTCATACCCGCGCTCGCCGCGGGTATCTCGCCGCGCCCAGCACCAAGCCCCGTTCACGCCTCCCCCCGCGCCCCACTCCCGCTACCCCCACGCAAAACCAGCTCCGCCACCCCCGCGCAAAGCCAGAGCCGCCACCCCCACGCAAAACCAGCTCCGCCACCCCCACGCAAAACCAGCTCCGCTACCCCCACGCAAAACCAGCTCCGCCACCCCCGCGCAAAGCCAGCTCCGTCATACCCGCGCTCGCCGCGGGTATCTCGCCGCGCCCAGCACCAAGCCCCGTTCACGCCTCCCCCACACCCCCGCAGAAATGACGGAAGTGCGCACACGCCCTACGCTGGAACAGTGCCGATTCTCCGACCCTTCCGCGGCTTCCCCTGGTGGCTGCCCCTCCTCAGCGCCGCCGCCGCCGCCGCCATCACCGCCCTGATCATCAGCTCCGCCGACCCCGTCTGGGCCGCCGACTCCCGCGTCTGGGTGCCCGACGAACGACTCCCCGCCCAACACGTCCAGGCCATCCTCGACGAACCTCAAACCTTCGAAGACGCCATGGAACTCACCCTCTGGGAGCAAAACGCCGCCGACCTCGCCGCCGCCACCAGCGTGGACGTCGAAGGCACCCTGATCACCCTGCGCGTCGAGACCCACAACCCCGCCCTCGCCGAGCAAATGGCCGCCTCCCTCGCCGAAATCGTCGTCGACAAGTGCTACGAGCGCAGCCCCGGACCGGCCCACCCCGAAACCCTCGGCGTCACCTGGCCCGGCGCGCAGCGCGTCGCCCCCTCCCCCAGCGGCGCCGCCGCCCTGGCCGGCCTAGGCGGCCTACTCGGCGGCCTCGCCCTGGCCGCCGCTCTCGGACGCACCAGAGTCCCCCCGCCCCCCTCCACCCTCGCCCTGCTAGCCCGCCAAGGCTGGCGCCCGCTCGCAGTGCTCGCCCAGACCGAACAGGCCGAACAGGCCGAACAGAGCGCAGCCGGCGAGCCGCCGCCTTCAGCGCTCCAACTGGCCGACGCGCTCAGTGCGGCGCTCGAACACGGCCGCACCACCGCCTTTGCTCCGCTGCATGAAGACGCCGACCCGGCGCTGCCCGCCCTGCAGGCCGCCCGCGCGCTGGCCGGACGCGGCCTGAACGTGCTCTGGTTCGACGCCCGCCCCGCCCAGCCTGCCCTGCGCGTCCTGCCCGCCGCCCGCGCCGATCAACCCACGCCCGTGCTGCCGCTCGACATCGAGCACGCCCCGCTGCCGCGCTGGCTGCAGGGCGCGCCGACGCCCCCCTGGAACGCGAGAATGCGCCGCGTCATCGCCGCCAACAGCGAGCGCTTTGATGCGATCGTGCTGGTCGCCGCAGAGCCGGCCCCCACTGCGCTCGCTGACCATATCGTGCTGGCGGCGCGCGACGACTTCAACCTCGCCGGCGCCCAAGCAGGGCTAACACCGCCGCTACCCCGGAGCGTGCCGGTGCTGGGCCTGGCACTGACCCACGCCGCCGAGCGCCGCGCAGCCGACTTCCAGAGCGCGCTGGACGAAGTGCGCGAAAATACCGACTGACGCGACAGCGGCAAAACAGCAGGAAATGAGCGCCGGATGAACTTCGCACTGCCCGACCATCTCGCAGACCTGCAACAGAACCTCCTCACCTTCGCTGCCGAACAACTCGATCCCCTCACCCGCGGCGTCGATCCGGAAGACCCGCCCGCCGACTTGCGCCGCGAGATTGCCCGCCGCAGCGAGCAGGCCGGCTTCTACCGACTCTCCGTCCCCGCCGCCGACGGCGGGCTGGGCGCCGGACCGCTGCAAATCACCGCCGCGCGCGAGGCGCTCGCCTGCTCCGGCAACCCCTTCGCCTCCCTGGCCCTGGCGAGCGGACCGGGCATCATGCGCCTCGCCGACAACGACGCCCAGCGCGACGCGCTCTACGCCCCCGTGCTGGCCGGCCTGCGCAGCGCCGCCTTCGGCTTCACCGAAGCGCAGAGCAAACAGGGCGCGCAGCGCACCCAGGCCGCCCCCGCCGCGCTCGACGACGGACAGCCCGGCTTCCTCATAACCGGCCAAAAAGCGTTCGTCACCGGCGGCGACCGCGCTGACTGGATCGTCGTCGTGGCCAACGTCCCGCCCGGCAGCCACCCCAACGCGCCCGACGGCGGCACCGCGCTGCTCGTCGTCGACCGCGATGCGCCGGGCGTCGAGCAGGGCCCGGTCGGCGCAAGCATCGACGGCGCGACGCACTGCTCGTTCACATTCACGGAAACGCCCGTGCCCGAGTCGCGGCTGCTGGGCAAAATCGGCGACGGACTGCCTCGTGCCCTGGCCAACATCGACCAGATGCGCCTGCGCGTCGCCGCCGAGGCGGTCGGCATGGCTCGCTGGGCCAACCGCCTCACGCTGGAACGGATCGAAGGACCGCATCGTTCAGGAACGCCGCTCGCGGAGCGCGAGCAGGTGCAGGCCATCTTCGCCGACGCCGTAACCGAGACCTACCAGGCCCGCGCCGCGCTCTACCGCGCCGCAGGTGCGCTGGAGGCCGGTGCCCCCCACGCCGCAACGGAGGTGGCCATTGCCAAGTCAACCGCCACCGAGACGCTCGGCCGAGTCGTGGACCGCGCAATCCAGCTGCACGGCGCGCAAGCCCTCCTACGCGGCCACCCCCTCGAGCGCGCCCTCCGAATAGCCCGCTCCCTGCGCATCGCCGAAGGCCCCACAGAACTCCTCCGCCTAACCATCGCCCGCAACACCCGCGCCGCAGGCCCAGCCGCGCTCTAACGCCCCCCCGCGCTCCCAACCGCCACCCCCGCGCTCCCAACCGCCATACCCGCGCAAAAAGATCCGTCATACCCGCGCTCGCCGCTCCGTCATACCCGCGCTCGCCGCGGGTATCTCGCCGCGCCGCGCCCCAAGCCCCGCCCCACCTCCCCACCCCCGCGCCCCAAGCCCCGCCCCACCTCCCCACCCCCGCGCCCCCAACCGCCACACCCGCGCCCTCAGATCCGTCATACCCGCGCTCGCCGCTCCGTCATACCCGCGCTCGCCGCGGGTATCTCGCCGCGCCGCGCACCAAGCCCCGCCCCACCTCCCCACCCCCAAGCCCCCAACCGCCACCCCCGCGCTCGCAGATCCGCCACCCCCGCCCTCAGATCCGTCATACCCGCGCTCGCCGCTCCGTCATACCCGCGCTCGCCGCGGGTATCCCGCCGCGCCGCGCACCAAGCCCCGCCCCCACCTCCCCACCCCCACGCCCCCAACCGCCACACCCGCGCCCTCAGATCCGTCATACCCGCGCAAAAAGATCCGTCATACCCGCGCTCGCCGCGGGTATCCCGCCGCGCCGCGCACCAAGCCCCGCCCCCACCTCCCCACCCCCGCGCTCCCAACCGCCACCCCCGCGCCCGCAGAGCCGTCATACCCGCGCCCGTAGATCCGTCATACCCGCGCCCGCAGATCCGTCATACCCGCGCTCGCCGCGGGTATCTCGCCGCGCCGCGCACCAAACCCCGCCCCCACCTCCCCACCCCCGCGCCCCCAACCGCCATACCCGCGCTCGCCGCTCCGTCAGACCCGCGCTCGCCGCGGGTATGACGCCGCGCCGAGCACCAAGCCCAGCCCCCACCTCCAAGCGCGCCTGCGACGACGAGGATCACGACTTGGCCGGCGGCTCCGGCGGGTGCGGCAGGAACCACCACTGCGCGCGCCCCACCCCCCGCGGCGCGCTGAAGCACGCCCGCACGCCCGCTTCGGATTCCGGATCCGTCAGCACCACCACCAGATCGCTCGCCGTCAGACTGACCCGCCCGCGCGGAATCACAACCGCCCCGCGCCGGTGAATCGCCGTGACCACCGCCGCCTCCGGCAGCGGCAGATTGGCGACAGTCTCCCCGTCGGCGATGGAGCCAGGCTCCACATTGGCCTCGATCTGCACAGCCCCGCTGATCCGACGCACCGGCGCGCTGGGCCCCGCGTCGCGCTGCTCCGCGCTGCGCTCGTCCGGCGCCGCAATCTCCCGCAGAATGTCGCGCTGCGTGAGCATCCCCAGCAGCCGCGACGGATCATGCCGCGCCACGACCGGCAACTGCCGTACATCATGCTCCACAAGCAGGCTGAGCGCATGCCGCAGCGTGTCGTCGGGATGCACCGTGATCGGCGCGACCACCGCCAGATCGCGCGCGCTGCGGTCGATCTCGTTGCGCTCCACCGCCGAGGCCACATCCGTCGCCGAAATCAGCCCCACAAAGCGGTTGCGCTCATCTGCAACGGCCACAACATTGCCGCGCGACTGACTCATCGCATTGGCCAGCACCTGAATCGTTGCGGTGCGATCCACGATCGGCGTATCCGTGCGCATCGTCGCCGCCACGCTCAGGCTGTCCAACTGCGAGCGCTGCGGCTCCTCGTAGACCCCCAGACCCGCCCGCCGCAGGCGCACGTTGTAAATCGTGTCGCGGGTGATCAACTGCGCGACCGTGGTCGCCAGCGCCACAGCCGCCATGAGCGGCAGAAAACCGTCGTAGCCCGTCAACTCGAAGACGATGAAGAGCGAGGTCATCGGCGCGCGCGCGGCCGCCGCGAAAACCGCCGCCATCCCCACCACCGCGTATGCCCCCAGCGGCCCCGTGTCGCCCGGCAGCGTATTCTCGAACGCCACGCCCAGCAGCGCCCCCCCCGCCGCGCCGATGAAGAGCAGCGGCGCGAACGCCCCCCCCGACGCCCCCGATCCGATCGTGATCGAAGAAGCAAAAAGCTTCAGCACCATCAGCACCCCGAGCGACGCGGCCGTAAAGTCGCCCGCCGCGAAAGTGCGAATCTGGTTCAACCCCGAACCGAGAATGCGATCGTCGATCAGCGCCAGCGCGCCGACCGCCGTCAGGGCGAGCAGCGGCCGCGCGGCAATCGGCAGCGCCAGAAAGTCGAAAAGATCTTCCGCAAAGAAGCGCGAGCGGACGAAGAAAACCCCGATCAACGCCGCGCCCAGCCCCACCAGCGCCAGCAGCGCCACCTCCAGCCAACTCTCGACCAGATACGGCGGGAGCTCGAGCTCCGTCCGGTCGCCGTAAAAGAGAATCGCGATGAAATTGGCCACGACGGCGGAAACGACGACAATCGTGAAATTGCGCACGTTGAAGCGGCGCAGCACGACCTCCAGCGCGAAAAAAGTGCCCGCGATGGGCGTGTTGAAGGTCGCCGCAATCCCCCCCGCCGCGCCGGCCGCCACCATCAGCACGAGCATGTCCGAGGGCTGGCGCGTGATCCGACCGATCGTCGAGGAGAGCGAAGCCGCAATCAGAACAATCGGACCCTCGCGCCCAGCTGAGCCGCCCCCCCCGATCGTGAAAGCCGTCGCAATCAGCTTGGCCGGAGCGACGATCGGCCGAACAAAGCCGCCGGTGGTCTCCACCGCGATCATCGTGTAGGGCACGCCCGCCCCGCGCGATTCAGCCGAAACCCGGCTGACGATCAACGCAACGGGCAGGGAAGCAACGGCGAGCACGAGCACCAGCGTCCAGCCGCCCGCGAGGTCGTCGAGAATGCGCCGCAAATCGTTGAAGAGGATGGTCAGCTGGTCAACCGCCGCCTCGAGCGCAACAGCCCCAAGCCCCGCCGCAACGCCCACCGCCACAGCCAGCAGCAGCGGCACAAGATTGCGCGGCAGCCGCAAACCCCCAAGCCGCCCCGGCAGCCAGGGAATCCGGTTGGGTCGTGCCCCAAAGCGGCGGTCCGGTCGATAAACAAGCGACATGAGCAGAAGCCAGTATCGCGCCCCCCCAATCTACGGTCGCGCAACCCCCCACTCCCCGCCGCCACACGCCCCCCGCGCCGCCACACGCTCCCCGCCACCCCCAACCGTCATACCCGCGCCCCAACCGTCATACCCGCACCCCCACCCGCCACCCCGCGCGCAGATCCGTCATACCCGCGCTTGCCGCGGGTATCTCGCCGAGTTCTACCCCTAAGCCGCTCCATCACCTCTACACCTCCCCGCCGCCACATCCGCGCCCCGCACCGCCACATCCGCGCCCCGCGCCGCACCCGCCACCCCCAACCGTCATACCCGCGCCCCCAACCGCCACCCCGCGCGCAGATCCGTCATACCCGCGCTTGCCGCGGGTATCTCGCCGAGTTCTACCCCTAAGCCACTCCATCACCTCCACATCTCCCTGCCGCCACCCCCAACCGCCACCCCGCGCGCAGATCCGTCATACCCGCGCTTGCCGCGGGTATCTCGCCGAGTTCTACCCCAAAGCCCCTCCAGTCCTCCCCACCGCCTCTACGCGCCGCGCTGCCGCCGAACGCCAAGCTGAGCCGCACCTACTGCCCGGATTCCCTAATTCCCCCGCGCCACCCGCGAAACCTCCACCAGCCCGCCCGACTGAATCGACAGCGTGAAGCTGTACGCCTGCCCATCATCCAGCGCCGCGCCCGCCACCACCAGATCCAGCACGCCGTCCGCGGTGCCGTCGGCAATTTGCACGCCCTCGACATCGTTGATCTGCGCGTCAGCACCGGTCAGGACGCTGTACCCGTCGCCCACCCCGCGCAGAATGTAAAAGGCGCTCACACAGCTGTCGGCAGAGCAGGCGACCTCCCGGAAAGTGATGTCGCGCACGCCGTCGCCGGTCAGATCGAGGTCGCTCAGTATCTGCAACCCCTGCACCTCGCGCCCGTAGGCCAGCCGGTGGTCGTAGCCGATCCGGTAACGATCCGGACGACCGGGCAGCGGGTCGTAGACCACGAGATTCGAGAATGGCACGGGCGCGCCGAACGAAGTCGGATCCGTGAAGACCATGGCCGCCGAAAAGAGGCCGTCGCCGTTGGTGTCGACCAGAGTCAGACGGTCGTTGCCGGCAACCAGCGGCGGCATCGGCCAGTTGAAAAACACATCCACAATCTCGTCGACAGTGGTCCGCCCATGCATCCAGGGCAGCAGATCCGCGCCGTACTGAATGAAGCTGGCCGGCGCACTGGGAATGTTGGCCAGAGTCGCATCCGGTCCGGGCTGCGCGAACTGAGCGGCCGACGTGCTGGTCGGGCTGGCCAGCGCGACCGCGGTGTTGGGCAGCGTCACAGTCGGCGTATCGACCGATTCCTCCTCCTGCCCGCCCACCGTCTCGGGCGGCGCGGCGGCGGACTGCTCGGTTTCCGGCAGAGTGGTGGTTTCCTGCGGCTCGTCGCCCGGGATGATCAGCCGCTGGCCCACGCTCAACTGATTCGGGTTCTGAATGTTGTTCAGCCGAATCAGGTCGTCAAGGCGCACGCCCTGGGCGTTGGCGATCGCCGCCAGCGTGTCGCCCGGCTGCACGATGTATTCGTTGCCCGCGACCGGCAGGGGCGCTGCCTGCTGCTCGGCCGCCGCGGCCGACTGCTGCGCGGACGCATCGGATTGGCTGGTGGTGGCGACAGCCTCAGGCTGCTGGGTTTGCTGCCCGGTCTGGGCTGCCGGCTGCGCGGCGGGCTGCCCGGTTTGCTGTGGATCGTCGGAGGCCGGCGGCGGCGCGGGCGCTTCGACGGGCCCATCGCCGCCGAAGCAGGCGGCGATGGCGAGCGCCGCCGCCAGCAGCAGCACGAGCATCGCCAGCCGAGAGCGCCGCGTGTAGAGCCGCAAGCGGCTCACGAGCGTTTGAGTGCAGCCGATCATGGGCCTGTCCGCGCCCCGCCGATCTCACTCTAGCGCGATTGCGCCCGTTGCTGTCAGAGGCGCGCCAACTGCTGCCCGGCCCAGACCGCGGCGAGCCCGGCCGCCGGCGTGATCAGCGCGTAGGCGATGGCCAGCGGCCAACGGCCGTCGTCGAGCAGCTGGAGCACCTCGAGCTGGATCGTCGAGAACGTGGTGTAGCCGCCGAGCAGTCCGACGGTCAGGCCCAGCCGCAGCGCGTCGGAGACGCCGACGCGCTCCAGCAGGAGCGTGGCGATCAGGCCGAGCAGCAGCGCGCCGCTGGCGTTGACGATCAGCGTGCCGAGCGGGAATTGATCGAGCCGCCCGATCGCGTCGGCGAGCAGATAGCGCAACACCGCGCCGGCCGCGCCGCCCAGCGCGATGGCGAGAAGCGTCACGCTCAGCGCCCGGTCGAGCCGAAGCCGCCCGCGCCGCGCTCGGTGGAGTCGAGCGACTCGACCTCGCGCGCCTCGGGCAGCAGCAGCGGGGCGACGACCAGCTGGGCGATGCGCTCGCCGTGGCGGATGCGGATCTGGCGTCCGGGCGCGCCGCGCAGCGAGAGGGCGACCAGCAGTTCGCCGCGGTAGTCGGCGTCGATCGTGCCGAAGGCGGTCTCGATTCCGCGCCGCGAGAAGCTCGAACGCGGGCGGATCTGGGCTTCCGCGCCGGGCGGCGGCTGGATCGCGATGCCGGTCGGGACCAGCGTCGGCGTGGGGCTGAGCAGCAGCGACTCGCCCGCGCCGCCCAGGTCGGCGTAGAGGTCGAGCCCGGAGCTGCCCTCGGTGGCGCGGCTGGGCAGCGTCGCCGTGGGGCGGAGGCGCTGGACCAGCAGCGGCAGTCGGTCGTCGGATGCCGTCCCGAGCCAGCGGAAGGGCGGGAACGTCTCCGCCGGCGTCGCGGCCAGCTGCGCGGGGTCGAGTCCGAGCGCATCGCGCTGCAGGTGGGCGGCGTCGGCGATCGCGGCGGCGACGTCGACGCCGAGCCAAGCCGGGGCGTAGGGCGCGAGCCGCTCGATTCCGCTGGCGAGCTTGATTTGCAGCCCCTTCGGGTTGTGCTTGCCGCGCCAGTGATGCAGCCCGGCGGCGAGCAGGATGATGCCCTGCCAGAAGCTACGGATTGGGCGCTGCTCTTCCTGCCAGATCTCCTCCCAGGTTTCGTGCGCGTCGAAGAAATCGCCTGCGTCCCACTGCGCTGCCCCCCGCGCGAGCAGCGCGCGGTGCCGCGCCGGCACGGTCGGTTCAAGCGCCAGCTGCTCCGCCCGACCAGGAATCCTCCGAACACGCGCCACGCCGCCAACCCTCCGTGTCCACCAAGCCGCGCCGCCGCGTGCGCAGTCGCTTGCAGGCTAGTGGAGCGCTGGGGCCTGTTCACGCCTGCCTCAACCTCCAGCCGCTCTCGCGTCCGCAGCTCCGCCATTGGGCGGCGCGCAGGCGGGGGCCGGGCTAGGCGGCGCTTTGCGCCAGCCGCAGACCGCGGCGTAGGTTGTAGGCGAACAGCTTGCACCACATCTCGACCGTGTTGCGGGCCAGGTTGAAGTAACGCACCGTGCGGTAGCCGTAACTGCGTTTGAACGTGCCGAAGACGGCCTCCACGCGGCGGCGCAGCTTGGCCAACGCGCGGTTGCGTTCGCGCTCCGCCTCGCTGAGCGGATGGTGTCTGTCGCCCCGCCGCAGGATCAGGTACTCGATCTCCCGCTCGTCGTACAGCTCGCGCCGCTCGGCCTTGTCGTAGGCGCGGTCGGCCAGCACAAACCGCTCCCCGCCGAGCAGCAGCGCGTCGGCCACCGTGGTCTCGGCCACGTTGCCGGGGGTCAGCGCGGCGTTGCAGATCAGGCCGGTCGCGAAGTCGCTGCTGATGTGCAGTTGATAGCCGTAGACATCGCGCCCGAAGCGGGCGTCGGGGTCGGTCGGACCTTGCTCCGAGTCGAGCCGTTTGGTCGAAGCCTGGGCCTCGATGCGGGTCGCGTCGAGCAGCGCCTCCAACTCCGCGTCCCGCCCCAGCCCCTCCGGCAGGCCCAACTCCGCAAACGAGCTGCCGCCCAGTTCCCGATGCATCCCGCGCTCCCTTCACTTGCCGACCACGCGCAGAATCGCCGATCCGCCCGAGTTGCGCAAAGGTCTGCTGGAAGGGGGGAGAGATGAATTGGGGCGCGCCTACTCCGCCGACGGCGGGCGCCAGCGCAGTGTGCGCGGCTGCACCCGCGCGGCGCGATCGCCGGCGTCGTCCGCCTCCAGCAGCACCCGGTCGCCCGGGCGCATGACGCCCTCTCGCGCGACCCGCGCGTAGACGCGGCTGCGGCCCGGCGCGATCTGCTGGTTGACCCGATTGAAATCGCCGTCGCTGAAGCAGTGCGCGATGGTCTTGCAGGGCGCGGCGTAGGAGGTGATCTCCACGATCACCTGGTCGCCCAGCCGCAGGCGCGCGCCGGGCACGACCTTGCGCCAGTCGATCCCCCGCACCGTCACGTTCTCGCCCGCCGCGCCCGCGCGAATTGCGTCGCCGCGCGCGCGCAGGCTGTCGATGATCTCGGCCGACCAGAGGCAAACGGCCCGCTCGCGCCCGCCGTGGTGCCGACGGTCGCGCTGTCGGTCGCGCGTCAGGCCGAAGGCGTTGACGACGGCCTCTTGCACGGCGCGCTTGGGCACGCCGCCCGGCGAGACGCTCAGCTGCTCGATTCGCCCTTCCGCGGCTTCCATCGCGCGCTCCTCACCTATGTCTGCGCCCACAGTCTAGAGAACGAGAGAAGCGCGCTCAGGCGCTGCGAAACTCCGCGATCATCCCGTCCACGTAGAGCACTCGCAGCGCCGTGAGCAGGCCCGGCAGCAGCTGGGCGCGCTGCTCCGGCGACGCGCCCTCGAGCATCGACTCGATCACCTCGCGCGCGCTGCTGCGACCGTCGATGCCCTGCACCAGACGCGCCACGACCAGGCTGACCGGCGCGCCCTGCGGGCGGCTCGGCGAGCTGACCACCGCGCCCCACTCGAACTCGCCCTCGCCGACGACCGGCTTGCGCTCCAGCTCCACTCCTTGCGCCAGCAGCGGGATCAGATCGAGCAGTGGGCTGCGCTCGGGCCACTGGCGATCGATTCGCTCCGCCGCCCACCGCTCCCGCTCGGCCCGCTCCTGCTCGACCGCGGCCACGCCCTGCACGAAATCGGGCGGCGCTTCGCCGCGCTCCAGCACGACCCGCTCGTAGCCCTGCGGCGGCTGCCCCGCGACCGCCGCCACAAACGCCTCCCGCGCCGTCGCGCCGTCGCCGTCCTCGCCGCCGCCTCCGACGATCCGCCGCGCCTCCCAGAAATACGAGTCGGCCGTCCGATTGCTGGCGTAGAACAGCGCGGCCATCTCGCGGAACTGGCGGTACTGCTGCATGTAGAGCTGCGCGTAGACCTCGGCCGCGGGCGCGCGCAGCTCGGGCGTGCGCAGCGCGCTCGTCACATACGCCGCCGCCAGCACCGCCGACGACAGCGCCAGATGCACGCCGGAGGAAAACAACGGATCGATGAAGCAGGCCGCGTCGCCGACCAGGATGTAGCCGTCGCCGACCAGTTGCCGCGAGACGTAGGACCAGTCGCGTATCACCCGCGCCGGCTCGATCCGCTCGGCCGACGCCAGCATCCCGCGCGTGTGCGCCGCCGAGGCCAGCTGCGCATCGAGGAACGCCTCGGCCGATTGCTCGGCGAGGCGCTCCGCGCCCCACGCCGCGTCGACTACGACGCCGACCGACATGATGTCGTCGGGCAGCGGGATCGCCCACGACCAGCCATGCTCGAAGGCTTCGATGAAGATGTTGCCCGCGTCGATTCCATCCAACCGCCGCGCGCCGCGCATGTATGAGTAAACGGCAAGGTTGCGAAAGAACTCGTCGGACTCGCGCAGCCCCAACCGCCGACCGATCAGCCCGGCCTGGCCTGTCGCGTCCACCACCCACGACGCCTCGATCGTCTGCTCCGCGCCCCCATCCTCGGGGCGGCAGACCACCGCCGCGGCCCGCTCGCCCTCGAAGCGCACATCCAGCGCCCGCCAGCCCTCGCGCACGTCGACTCCAGCCCGACGACTGTTCTCCAGCAGAATCTGGTCGAAGCGCGGGCGCCAGACCTGGTAGGCGTGCGGATAGCGCTCGTTGGTCTCGCGGAAGTGCCACGACCAGGGCGCGGCGTCGCGCCCCCAGACCATCGTCGCGCCGTACTTGGGCGTGAAGCCGGCGGCCTGCACCTCGTCGATTACGCCAAGCGTTTCCAGGATCGGGATCGAGGCCGGCAGCAGCGACTCGCCGACATGCTCGCGGGGAAAGCGCTCGCGCTCGAGCAGCACTACCTCCCAGCCCTGCCGAGCCAACAGCGTCGCTGTCGCCGCGCCGCCGGGGCCGCCGCCCAGAACTACGATCGGCGCCGTCATCGCCGACGCCGACGCCGCTGCGCGCCGTTGGCCGGCAGCGGAGCGATCATCGCCTCGTACATCCCCAGCAGGTGCTCCGCCCGCTCGCGATCCGACGAAAACCGTCTGCGCCGGTAGAGGCGGTCGACGGCGCGATCCAGTTGGCGGTGCGCGTCGCGGAGGTCGGCCGGCATGAGATCAGGATCGTACAGATTCGCAAGGCTCTCACCCGAAAAGCGCGCGCGGGCCTCGAGCACCGCATTTGCGTACGGCGCAAGCCGCTCAATTCGGTCGCGGGGCCTGTCGGGCAACGGGAATGTGTTGTAGACCATCCCGGTCGAGTAGCGAAAGCGGCTCGTCAGGCGGCCGCCGATATGCGCGAGCCAGGCCATGTGCATCCGAGACGTCAACAACGCGAACAACCAGAGCGGCGCGTCTTCGATCACCACCAGCGCGTTGCTGGGCACAGTCGGATGCGAAACCCAACCGATCGGGACGTATGATCGAGCTTCCGAGCTGGTCTCGGGAATGACCAGATACTCGCCCAGCGGCGCCACATCCACGTGAAAGCGGCGCGGATCATCGGCCAGGGAGCGCCCCAGTGCGCCTGCCTGCGTGGATCGATACGCGCCGACCGCGCGAACCCGTTCCTGTACAGCCGGCATGCGCCGGATCAGATCCGGCGGAATCGAGGGCGCGTGCAGAATCCAGCGAGATTCGTTGTGGATGAACTCGCGCGAGCCGATGTAGGGCCGAACGTAGGGCTTCGCTTGCGGTTCGCTCGCCAGGAGCGCTTCACGCTGCGCTGCATCGAGAATGTAGTGCCCGCCGTCCACCGGCTTCGTGCCGACCTGCGGAGCCGGTAGATCGTCTGCGCGGCTGCGCGCGCGTCGGACGACGATCCGCCGATCGTCAAGCGCGCTCGCGTCGACGAGGTAGGGGCTGATTGCATCCACCTCGACGGCAGTCGTCATGCCCCCTCCTCTGTCATCTGCGAACAGGACCCGGCGACCGTCAAACGCGCCGCGATTGGCCATTCCGACGACGATTACATCCACATGCGCCATTCCCGGCGCTTCGGAGCCCCACGCGAACGTTCGGTGCGCGAAGATAATCTCGAGGCCGTGTCGGTCGAACAGCGCAGGCCACAACTGGGGAACTTGCTCGCCTTGCGTGATCGAGTTCGTCGCCACGAAGGCGATGCGCGCGCCGCGTCCGCGGAAGTAGTCGCCCGCCTTCAGGAACCAGGCTGCGACGTAGTCCAGCCGCGAGCCCAACGCGCCGAGCTCGCGCAAACGCCGCGACGCCTGCGCCTGTTTCGATTTCTCGCGGTGCACAAAGCCGCCGAACGGCGGGTTGCCCAACACATAGCTGCATTGTCGGGCCGGGAGCACATCATTCCAATCGATCTCCAGCGCGTCGGCGCGGGTGATATGGGGAGATGCTTGCAATGGAATTCGCGCGAACCACTGCCCGAATTCGCGCCCCAGCCGGCGGTTCATGAGATGATCCATCATCCACAGCGCCGTCTCCGCAATCTTCGCCGGAAACTCCAGCAGCTCGATGCCGTAGAAGCGATCGACGTTGACCAGCGACAGCTGCGCGACGTCCAGCGCGGCGGTGCGCCTGTTGTCCGGATAGAGCTCCTTGAGGATCTCGATCTCCAACTCGCGCAGCTCGCGGTACGCGATGATCAGGAAATTGCCGCATCCGCAGGCCGGATCCAGCACGGTCAGCCCTGCGATCCGCTGTTGCAGCCGGCGTAGATCCCTGGTCCGTCCGCGGCCCGGCGCGCGCGCCTTGGTCCGCTCAAACTCCGATCTCAGTTCGTCGAGAAACAGCGGCTCAATCACCTTCAGGATGTTCTGCTCCGTCGTATAGTGCGCGCCGGCCCGACGCCGCTCGCCGCTGTCCATGACCGACTGAAACAGCGCGCCGAAGATCGCCGGCGAGATGCGCGACCAATCGAACCTGGCCGCGTCGAGCAGGGCTTCTCGAAGCCGGCGATTGAACGCGGGCGGCGGTACCGCGCCGTCGAACAGATCGCCGTTGATGTGCGGAAACCGCGCCAGGTCCTCATCAAGGATGGTTTGCCGCTGGGGTTCCGGCGTGTTGAGCGTATCGAAGAGTTGGCACAGCCAGCCGCCGACATCGCTCCCGTCTGCCTGCGTTCTGTCATCGATCAGGTTCAGAAACAGGTCGCGCTCGAAGATGCCGGTGTTGTCGGCGAACAGACAGAACACCAGCCGCACCATCAACGTGTGCAGCTGGTCACCGACGTACCCGCTCTTGTGCAGCTGCCGATAGATCGAGCCCACCAGCTCGGATGCTTCGACATTGACGGGGTCCTGATCGCGGAAGCGGCGCATTTCCGCGCCGACGATGAACGCGAACCGCTCAATGTGTTCGGCGAGGGCCGCCAACGGAATGCGCCAATCTTCATCCTCGTCCAAATCGCGCAGCTCGAAATGCTGAAAGTCGCAGAGCAAGAGGAAGCGCGGACGTTCCGACTCGCGGAGAGCGTCAAAGTAGGAGTCGGCTTGGGCAGCGGCCTCCGCCAGGCTGCGTCCCGCGCTCTTCTGCTCCACCAGCAGACGGCCCGGCCAGAAGAGATCGATGTAGCCGTGCGTCGCGTCGAGCTTCGTCACCTGCGCTTCGAAGCGGGCGACGCTGCGCCGGCGGATGCCGAAGATCTCAAAGAATTCGTTCCAGAACGTCTGCGATTCGCGCTTCTCGTCCGTCGCGTCGGCCCACTCCGCGGAGAATGCGCGCGCCCGATCGCGCATCTCATTCCACGAGTACCTCATCGCGTCACGTTCGTTTGCGACTTAGCCCGAAGCGGGCGCGCTCAGGGAGCGCGCCCGCTTGGAATCGCCTCGCGAGGCTGCCGGCCTCTACAGCGCCTCGTTCGTCTTCGTGTCCACCTCGAACGGGCCCTTGAGGTCGAGCTCTTTGCCCATCTCGCGGACGGCGGGGATCACTTCCTCGCCGAACAGGCGGAGCGAGCGCATCGAGTCCTCGTGGTTCATCGCGCCGTCGCCGTCCCAGAAGAAGATCGAGCCGGGGCGCAGCGTCTCCAGCACGTGCTTGATCTTCGGCAGCACCGTCTTGGGCGTGCCCGAGATGATCGAGTACTTGTTGACCTGCTCCTCGTAGGTGCCGAGGAAGTCGGCCTGGTCCTGCGAGTCGGCGCTGGGCGCGGAGGCCGTCGCGGGGGCGTCCTCGGCCTGCTGCTGACGCCCGCGGGCGGCGGCGGCGAAGGTCGAGACGGTAGGCAGCAGCGAGGTGCGGCTGGTCAGGCCGGGCAGGTTCTGTAGGTTCGCGCGCACCTGGCCCTGGTTGCCCTCGAGGAACGGGTTGGCCGGGCCCGCGATGTACTTGCGGCCCGCCTCTTCCGCCAGCTCTTCGGTCTCGTCCACATGCACCTTGAACAGGTAGCCGTGGTGCTGCGTGCCGGCCTCGTAGCCCTGCTCCTGCGCGACCTCGTCGTAGTAGTCGAACGACTTCTTGGTCGGCTCGAGCTCGGTCGCCAGCATGATGTAGGGGTAACGCTGCTTGGCGCACCAGGCGACGGTGTTGCGGCTCATCACGCCCGGAATCCAGATCTGGGGGTGCGGTTCCTGGTAGGGGCGCGCCCAGGGGTTCACGTAGCGGTACTGGTAGTGCTCGCCCTCCCAGCGGAACGGGCCGGGCGTGCTCCAGGCCTTGACCACGAAGTCGTGCGCCTCCTGGAAGCGCTCCCAGTTGAAGGGCGCCTGCGAGTTGTGCGCCACGCTCTCGCGGCCCGTGCCGCGCACCCAGCCGGTGACCAGCCGCCCGCGCGAGATCATGTCGATCTCCGCCAGCTCCTCCGCCAGCCAGAGCGGGTCTTCCCAGATCGGCAGCACGTTGCCGAGCAGCACGATCTTGGCCCGCTTGGTGATCCGCGCGAGGATCGCCGCCTCGACATTCATCACGCCGCCCATGCAGAACGGCGTCGAGTGGTGCTCGTTGAGCATCAGCCCGTCGAAGCCCATCTCCTCGGCGTAGACCTTCTCATCCAGGTAGCGGTTGTAGAGGTCCGCTCCGATCCTGGGGTTGTAGTCCCCGTTGGTCATGCCCAGGTCTTCGATCTCGCGGCCGGTCGAGCCGACCCAACCCGATTCGAAGTCCTGATAGGGGCGCTCGGTGAAGTAGCCAATGAACATTGCGGTTCCTCTCCGGTCTTCCCGCCATCGGGCGGGAGCGTTGCGCGCAGGATAGCGTCTGCCGCGAGCGGGCGTCGGCCCTGCGCAAGTGCGTAATTTAGCCGCCGGCGATGTGCGCCGCGACAGCCGCCGCCGCGCCTGCGGCATCCTCCAGCTCGACCAGGTGGCCCAGGCCGGGCATCACCTGCAGCGACGCATTGGGCATCGCCGCCTCGTAGGCCTGCGCCACCCCAATCGGCACGACGCGATCTTCCTCGCCCCAGAGCAGCAGCGTGCGCACCTTCGTCTCGCTCAGCAGGTGCGGCAGCTGGCGGTTGAACATCCACGGCTTCCAGGTCAGCCGCGCGGTCATCTCGCGGCTGAAGTCCCACAGCTCCTTCAGCTCGGGCGCGGCCTCGTCGCCGAAGACCTCGGCGTAGGCGTCGTCCGAGGAGAAGCCCAGCTTCACGTACTCCTCGAACTCGTAGAAGATCACGTCGGCGATCTCGCCCTCTTCGGGCTGGATGCCGGCCGCGCCGATCAGCGTCAGCGAGGCGAGGTCGTGGTCGCTCATGCTGGCCAGCTCGGCCGCCACCCAGCCGCCGAAGCCCAGACCAACCAGATGCACCTCGCCCAGCCCGAGCGCCTCGATCGTGCGCCGAATCAGGATCGCCACATCGCGCGCCGAGCGGGCCCATTCAGGGCGCTCCGACTGCCCGTAGCCGGGCATGTCGGGCACGCTCACCGCGTGCCCCGCGGCCAGCTGCTCGTAGAACGGGATCCAGCCCGGGCTGCCGGTCGAGTGGTGCAGCACCACGACCGGCGCGCCCTGGCCGTCCTGCAGCACGCGCACATTGCCGCCCGCGACCTGCACGGTGGTTTCGGAGTGGGTTTCAGTTTGAGTCGTCACGCAGACTGCTTTCCCTTGCTCGAGTTGTTCGACGCCTAGCATAACTTGTGCCGCGCATAGAGATCAGCCGTGGGCGATCTCGGCGCGCGGCGGGGGAGAGCGGCGGATGCTGGGACTGGTCAGGCTGGCGGCGCTGCGGGAGTTGCGGGGCGGCTGGCGGCTGCTGCTGGTCGCCTCCGCCGTGCTGATCTTCGCCTCCGCGCTGACCGCGCTGCCGCTCGTCTACCGCGCGACCAGCGCCGACCTGGCGCTGCGCGAGTTGATCGCGCAAAGCCCCGACGCGGTCCACTTCGCCGATCACACCCGCGCCGGCCGTCCAGTGATCCGCAACGATATCGCCGCCGTCGACCAAGCCGCACAGCAGGCGCGCGACCAACACCTCGCGCAGTTCGAGGGACTCGTCGGCGAGACCCGGCGGATGAGTGAGACGCCGCAAATCCCGGTCCGCTGGACCCGCACCGACAACCAGCTCTTTGAAGCTCTCCCCGCCTACTTCCAAACCGCCGAGCAGCTGCGCGAACATGCCCGCCTCGTTGAAGGCCGCTGGCCCCCACAAAGCGCCGACGAGGTCGACTTCGACGCGCCGATTCCCACCGTGATCGGCGCGGACCTAGCCGGCCAGATTGGTCTCAGCGTCGGTTCCGTGATCGGCTGGTTCGGGAGGGAAGACGAAGAGGGGGAGTGGAACTTCCTGCTCCAATCCGAGGTCGTCGGGATCATCGAGCCGTTGGCCGACGACTTGCTCGTCTTCCACGAGACCGATGTCTGGTTCGATCTACAGGCCAACATCGGCCCGGCCGGCGAGGAGCTGCCCTACTTCGCCGTGTTCATCGAAGAGGATGTGCTGGTCAGAGCGCTCGTCAGGGACAGGGGGCTCCCTGGCGTCACGCTCACCCACCGCCTGCGCACCCAGCTGCATCCGACGGTGCTGACCAGCGACGATGTGGACGCCGCGGTCGAGAGCATTGCGGCCTACGCGCAGCAGCTCAGCCGGCTGGAGGGCGGCTCCGCCGCGACGCTGCTGGAGCGGGTGCTTCAGACCTACCAGCGGCGCGCCTCGTTCAGCGGCGGGCAATCGCTGCTCGCGGGCTTGCAGCTAGTCGCGGTCGCGCTGTTCGCCGTCGCGCTGGTGGGGCGGCGCGTGGCGGCGCGCACCGCCGTGGACCGTGAGCGACTCGCCGCGCGGGGTGCGAGAGCCTGGCAGCAGGCCGCCGCGCAGGCGATGCTCGGTCTCTGGATTGCGGCGCCCGCGGCCGCGCTGGGCGCGCCGCTGGCGGCCTTCGCCCTGCACTACGCCGGCTTGCTCGGCGCGATCGCCCGCGTCAGCGGCGGCGAGCTGCTCGACACACGCCTGACCGGCGAGGCCTGGCTGCTCGCGGTGGGTGGGGCGCTGGCGGCCTGGCTGGCCTTCGCCGCGCCCGCCTGGCTTGAGGCGCGCCGCCGCGTCGACCTGCGCGAGCGCGGACGCCCCCAGCGACAGGGCTTAATCCAGCGCGCCTGGCTCGATGTCGCCCTCTTAATCCTCGCCGCCGTGCTCTTCCTACAGTTTCGCTCGCAGGCGACCGGCGGGGCGCTGGCGGCCTTTGAGGGCGGCGGGATTAATCCCGTGCTGATGCTCAGCCCCGGGCTGCTGCTGCTCGGCGCGGCGCTGGTGCTGATTCGGATCGCCCCGCGCACGCTCAACCTGCTCGCGCGGGCGCTGGGCCGCACCCGCGCGCCGACCTGGAGCCTGCTCGCGCTGCAAACCGCCGCGCGGCGGCCGGCCGCCGCAATGTCGATGATCGCCCTGGTCGCCTTCATCACCGCCGTCGGGCTGATCTCCGCGACTTACGCGGCGACGATCCGCGACACCGAAGCGCAGCGCATCCGCTACACGGTCGGCTCGCAGTTGCGCGGGGTCTCGATCGGCTCGAATCTGGCCAACTCCAGCGCGGCCCGCGTGACCGAGCCGCTCGACTCGCGCGCCGGCGTCGAGGCCGCATCGGCGGCGTACCGCGGGATCGGCAACATCGGCGGCGACCAAACGGGCAGCCGCGTAATCCTGTTGGGCGTGCAAACGGACCGACTTGACGATCTGGTGCAGCTCGACGACAACCAGTTGGGCATGCCCGCCGCCGAGCTGCTGGCGGCGATCGCGCGCGAGCCCGGCCGACCCGGCCAACCGCTCCCCGAGGGCGCGGCGGCGTTGCGCGTCTGGGCGCGCACCGAACCGGACAAGACCAACCTCGAGCTGTTCGCCCGCGTGCTGGACCGCTACGGGCGCGTCACTGAGCGCAAGTTCATCGCCGAACAAAGCAGCGGCGCAGGCAATGACCTGGGCAGCGAGTGGCGCGAGCTGCGCGCCTCGTTGGGCGCGACCGCCGGCCGCCCGCTCGACGGTCCGCTGCGCATCGCCGCGATCATCATGCGCCCGGCCGCCCGCGTCGTCCGCGCGCCCACCGGCTCAATCTGGCTGGACGACCTCCGCGCCGAGACGCCAAGCGGCGAGGCGTCGGTCGAGCCGTTTGAGCGCGACGCGCCCTGGCGCTCCGCGATCGGCGTGGCCGGCGGCGACCGGATCGAATTCAACAGCGGCGGCGCGCGCCAGGGCGCGGCGGCGCTGCGCTACGCCTGGTCGGGACTCGGCGCGAACGACGAGCTGCTGATCGTGCGCGAATCGCCCAACCTGCCCGTCCGCGCGGCGATTGACCGCGAATCGCTCGACGCCGCCGGACTCGCGCTGGGCGATATCGCCCCGGTGCTGGTCGGCGGCGCTGCGATCCCCGTGCGCATTAGCGCCGTCGTCGACTACTTCCCCACGCTCAATCCGGCCCAGGGCGGCTTCGTGATCGCCGATCTGGCCGCGCTGCGCGCCGCCGCGTTGGTCGCCGCCAGCCGCGCCGTGCTGCCCGTCACCGAAGTCTGGGCCGCCGCCGCGGGCGACTCCGTCCGCGCCGTCGTCGGACAACTGCTCGACGACGTCTACCTCTCCAGCGTCGTGCTCGACGCCCAGCTGCTGCTCGACGACGCCCGCTCCGATCCGTTCCGCTCCGGCGGCATCGCCGCGCTGTTCGTGGTCGGCTTCCTCGGGCTGCTGCTGATGGGCGCGACGACGCTTTTCCTGTCGCTGGCCGCCGAAGGCCGCGAGCGGGCGCGGGAGTTCGCGCTGCTGCAAACGATCGGCTACGGGCACGCCGCGATGCGCCTACAGGCGGCGGTCGAAGTGCTGCTCGTGCTGCTGATCGGCGTCGCCGCCGGCATCGGGCTGGGCCGCGCAGTCGCCGGCGCGCTGCTCGGCTTCCTCGAAGTCACCGCCGAGGGCGTTCGCGCCGCACCGCCCGTGACCATCTCGATCGACTGGCTGGTCGCCTCGCTGGGCGTCGCCGCGCTGGCGCTCTGCGCGCTCGCCGGGGTGGCGCTGGTCGCCCGCTGGGTTTCGGCGCGCGACGCGGCGGCGATGCTGCGCGAGGGGGAGGACTGAGATGGGCGGCGGACTGACAGCCGAAATCGTCAGGCTGGGCCTGCGCCGCGTGCTCTCCGCGCCGCGCCTCTCGGCGGTGCTGCTGATCGGCTCGCTGCTCGCCGTCGCGCTGGCCGCCTCCGCGCCGATCTTTATCGAGGCCGTGCGCGACCTCGGCCTGCGCCAAATCCTGCGCGACGCCGAGCCCGCCAATCTCGACCTGCGCTTCCTGCAAAACGGCCTCGCCGCCGACCGCACAGCCATCGAAGATGTGCGCGATGTGCTCGCCAGCGAAGCGACCGTCGCCGCGAGCGGCCTGATCGTCGGCGATACGTTCGCGCTGCGCAGCGGCGGCTACATCATCAGCGCCGCCGACCAGTCCGAGGATGCCCCCCGCCTGCACGCCACGTTCGCCTCGCAAAGCGACCTTGAGCGCGTCGCCCAGCTGCGCGACGGGCGCTTGCCGCAGACCGCCCGCGCCGACGGGGCGATCGAGATCGCGCTCGAACGCGCCCAGGCCGACGCTTTCGGCCTGCGCGTGGGCGACCAGCTCAGCGCCCAGCCGTTCTGGCTCGGCGCGCCCGCCTCAAGTCGCGCCGTCGTGGTCGGCATCTTCGAGCCGCCCGCCGAGCTGCGCGACTGGTCCACACTTGATGTCGGCTTCCTGCCGCTCTCGGCGCGAGACACGGAGCTGCGTTTCTGGACGACGCAGGACGCCCTGCTCGGACGGCTCGCCAATCAGTCGCCCACGCTGCGCGTCGCGCTGCTCCAGCGCTTCCAACTCGATACCTCCGATCTCGTCGCCGAGAGCGCCGAAGCGGCCGGCCAACGCCTGGAGATTATGGAAACCAGACTCGCCCAGCAGCTGCCCGGCGTCGACCAGACCTCCCAACTCACCGACTTGCTCACCCGCTTCCGCGAGCGCTTCCGCTTCGCCCAAGGCTCGCTGATGATAGTCGTGCTGCAGCTGGTCGGCGCGGTGCTGGTCTACTCCGTGATCGCGGCGGCGATGCTGGCCGAGCAGCGCACCGAAGACACCGCCTGGCTGCGCAGCCGCGGCGCGCGCCGGCGCGACATCGCGCTGCTGCACATCGTCGAAGCGGCCGTGCTCACCCTGCCGGCCGTGGCGCTCGGTCCGCTGATCGGCATGGGGCTCGTCTCGCTGCTCGGCTTCGTGCCGCCCTTCGACGAGACGCTGGGCGGCGGCTTGCTCCCCGCGCGGCTGCCGCCGCTGGCCTGGTACGTCGCGCTGGGCGCGGGCGGACTCGCCCTGCTCGCGCAGGCGATCCCCGCCTACCGCGCGACCGGGCAGACGATCGTCACCACCCGCCGCGCCCGCGGACGCCCGCCCGAGTCCTGGCGCCAGCGCGCGCTGACCGATGTGGCGATCGTGGCGCTCGGCGCGCTGCTGATCTTCGAGCTGCAATTCGCCGGCGGCCCCGTTGATACGCCGCTGGTCGGCGAGACGCGGATCGAATGGCTGGCGGTGATCACGCCGACCGTGCTGATGGCGGTGGTCGGGCTGGCCGTGCTGCGGCTCTTCCCGCCGATCATGCGCGCGCTGGCGCGACTCGCCACCGCCTGGCGCTGGCTCACCCCGCTGCTGGGCGCCTGGTATCTGGGCCGCACGCCCACGCACTACGCCCGCACCGTGCTGCTGCTCGCCATCGCCGGCGCGCTGGCCGTCTTCGCCGGCTCCTTCCGCGGCACGCTCGAATCCTCCTACGACGCCCGCGCGCTGCACGCGGCCGGCTCGCAGACGCGCCTGCTCGAACCCGTCTCCGAGCAGCTCGCCAAAGAGGAGCTCGCCGCCCAGACTGGCGGCGCCGTCGCGCAGGTCAGCCGGATCGGCGCGGTCTTCGACGGCGACGAGCAGTCGGGCGGGCTGGAGCTCGCCGCGCTGGACGCGGAGATCGTCGCCGCGCAGCTGTCCGAGGGCAGCGCGAGCTGGGCGGTTCCGCCCGATCATCTGCGCGCGCTCGCGCCGCCGCCCGACGACGTCGATCGCGCCACCATCGAGCGTCTCACCGGACGGCTCTCGCTGCGCATCCGCAACTTCGAGCTCGAGGGCGAGTTCATGGCCAGCACCGTCTGGATCACCGCCCGCTTCCAGGACGCCAACGGGCGCTACTGGGGCTACGTGCTGGGCACGATCGATCTTGAACCCGTCGAAGAGCCGGACGAGAGTGACGCCGACCTCGCCGCCGAGTACGTACCCGGCGGCTACCTTGCCGAGTACGTGCTGCGCGACGGACAGGGCTTCATCGTCGCGCGCGGCGAGGATCTGTTGGAGTGGCAGGAGACCGCGGCGCTACTGGGACGCAATCCGACCTTCCTGCTCGCGCCCGAAGGCCTCCAGCCGGTCCAGCGGCGCGGACGCTTCGGCGCGGATGTCGCGCTGCGTCCGAGCGCCCCGCTCACGCTGATCTCGGTCGACCTGGCCGGCCCGCGCGCGCCCGGCCGCGTCGAGCTCGATGAGATCCGCTACAGCGCCGGCAACGAAGACCGCCTGATCGAAAGCTTCGACGCCGGCCACATCTGGCAGGCCACGCCGCTCCAAGTCGGCGTCGAGGCCGTGGACCGCCTCACTGACCTGCCCGACGGCGCGGTGCGCTTCAGCTGGACCAACGAGGTCGCCTCGCTGCGCGGCATCCGCTACGCCGCGCCGCAGGAGCCGCTGCCGCTCCTGATCAGCCGCCCCGCGCTCGAACAGGGCCGCGCCCAAATCGGCGACGAGCTGCGCATCCGCGTCGGCACAATGCCCATGGCCTTCCGCGTCGCCGCCGTCTTCGACCACTTCCCGACCTGGGACCCGGGCGTCGATCCGCCGCTGCTGATCGCCGATCGCGGCGCGCTCTTCGAGCGCATCTTCTCCAGCGCCGCCGCCGGCACCTCGCTCGCCGTGCTGGACGAGCTCTGGCTCGCCGCGCCGCTCAGCGCCATCGCTCCGCTGCTTGAAGCCGAAGAGATTCCGCTGAACGCCGCCGAGATCATCACCGCGTCGTCGGCCCGCGCCAACCTGCAGGCCGACCCGCTGCTCGTCGCCGCCTGGAACGGCGTCTTCATCGGCGCGCTGGCCGCCGTCGCCGTCGCCGCCTCGTTCGGGCTGGTCGTGCTGATGTCCGTCACCGCGCAGGCGCGCCGCGTCGAGTTCGCCGTCTGCCAGAGCGTGGGCATGAGCGTGCGCCAGATCCTCGGCCTGATCGCAATCGAGCAGATCGCCGTGATCGCGGTCGGCCTGGGCGCGGGGCTGCTGGTCGGCACGCAGGCCAGCGCGGTGCTGCTCGACTTCTTCTCACTCACCCCCGAAGGGCGCGATGTCGTCCCGCCGCTGCAGTTCCTGGTCGACTGGCGGGCGGTGGCAATTCAGTTCGGCGCGTTGGGCGCGCTCTTCACGCTCAACCTCGCCGCGTTCCTGTTCTTCCTGCGCCGCATCGAGCTGCACGGCGCGCTGCGCCTCGCCGCCTGAGGGACGGCGTGACGCTCGCGGCCTCTACCCCCCGAGGCTGAACGGCGGGTAGCGATCGGTCAGCATCAGGAAGGCGTAGGCGTTCACCCGCAGGCTGTAGCGCTGCACGCTCACGACGAAGTTGAACAGCGGGCGCGGGTACTTCTCCGTCGCCAGAATCGCCAGCCAGGCGACGATCTCCGCCAGCAGCGAGGCGACCATCAGCAGCGCCAGCACGATGTAGTGCGGCAGCGCCAGCAGCCACTTGATCAGCGGCAGAAAGCGGTTCAGGTTGGCCGTGTCCGGGTAGTCCAGCTCGATATGCACCGACTGATGCTCGTCGAGCGACGGGTAACGGTCGGTCAGCAGCGCGCCGTAGGCGTTGACCCGCCCCATAAAGCGGGTGTACTCGAGGTTGAACTCGAACCACCAGCGCGGGTACTTGCGCCGAACCAGCAGGGTCACGAGGGTCGGCAGAACGACCACGTTGTTGCCGACGTAGCTCATCAGCGACACCAGCAGGACCACCGGGATGATCAGGATCAGCCGCAGCAGCGTGGTGATCCGGTCCAGCCGCTCCGGGTAGTCAACCTCCAGACGCGCCGGATAGGCGTCGGCGGACATCGCGCTCATCGTGCTCTCCCTCGCATGCGGGCGAAGCGCCCAATGCCTAAAGCGTAGCCGCCGGGCGGCCCAGCGTCCGCTCAATCTGACGTAAGTGAAACAGTTGGTGGTCCGCCACCGTCAGCGCCATCGTGCGCAGCGACAGGTCGATCACCTCGCCGTCGACCGAGATATTGGCCGGCTCGCGCAGCTGGCGGCGCTCCAGGCCGTTGAGCAGGCGCAGCGTGTCCTCGCGCACGGCGGCGCCCGCCCAGCGCAACTCCGCCACGCTCAGCTTCGACTCCGTGTCGGGCAGCGTCACCCCGCCGATCCCGGGCACCGCCAAGGCCGGCGCGACCGCCCGCCGCAGCTCCAACAGCTGCGGCTGCAACCAGCGCTCGGCGTGGACCAGGTGCAGCAGGATCTCCGCCACCGACCATTCGCCCGGCGCAAGCCGCCGCGCCAGATCATCCTCGCCCAGCTGGTCCAGCAGCCCCCCCAGCGCCTCAAAATTCGCCCGCAGCTCCGCCGCCAAACCAACCGCCAACACATCGCCGCCGACTTCATGCGCCGCGAGCGCATCGCCAACTTCTCCCGCCGCCAGCGCATCCCCGGCTTCCTTACTGGGCATCGACTCTCCCCCGTCCTCGACCAAGCCATCTTCACACTAACCGCCCACCGCGTCATCCCCGCGCCCGCATCCCGTCATTCCCGCGCCCCTCCTCCGTCATTCCTGCGCCCTCCTCCGTCATTCCTGCGCAGGCAGGAACCACCCCAACGCACCAAGCAACACCCCCCAAGCAAACTCCCCCAAGAAAATTCATCCCTCCCCCCCTTCCGGCAGACCTTCGCATAACCCCCTGATTCGGCGATGCAGATCGATTGGCCCTATCTGGTCAGGCAGCCCGCCATACGTCGAAATTCGGAGTTGTGCGAAGGTCTGTGAGAGGGGGGAAGGATGAATTCTCTTGTGGGAGAGAGTTGGGCTGGCTGGGTTCCTGCCTGCGCAGGAATGACGGTGGGGGCCAGGAATGACGGGAGAGATGGAAGTGCGGACACGCGGCGGCGCGAGCTGGTGATAGAGTTACGGCGTTCGCCCGTATTGCGGGCGTTGCGGATCGCGTAGACGAGAATGGGAGAGCCGCATGGCAGCCGACGCACGGGCCCGACAGGCGCAGATGATCGCCCGCTACTACCCTCACGCCGCCACCCTGCGCGGCGGCAAGGAGATCGAGGTGCGGCTGATGTCCGTCGCCGACAAGCCGCGCTTCCTCGCTTTCGCGCGCGGCCTCTCGCACGACGACCTGATGTATCTGCCCTGGGACATCACCGATGAGGGCGTGGTCGACCGCTGGCTGGAAAACATCGCGGCGCACCGCACGACCACAGTGCTGGCGGTGGACGGCGATCACGTGCTGGGCGAGGCCTCGCTGGTACACAACGAGGCGGGTTGGTCGGAGCACATCGGCGAAATCCGCGTGACGGTCAGCAGCCGCGTGCGCGGCCAGGGGCTGGGCCGCTTCCTGGCCGAGGAGATCTACAAGATCGCCGACCGCCTGGGCCTGGAGCGGCTCTCGGCGCGGATGGCGTTCGACCAGCACGGCGCGCAGGCGGTCTTCGGCAGCCTCGGCTTTCACATCGTGGCCACGCTGCCGGGCTGGGTGATGGATCGCGAAGGGCACATGCGGGACTTGATCGTGATGGCCTACGACCTGCGCTCGCGCGGCGCGCCCGCTCCGGCGCAACGCTGAGCGCACACGCCGGCGGCTGTGGGCACTATCCTGTAACGACGGCGCGCGCAGGGGAGCGGGCGTCGCCCATGACAGGCCCATGACAGGATGTTCCGATGACGACGCTGACCGACGCCCAGGCCGAGCTGCACCAGCGCAGCCTTGAACACCTCTGGATTCCGACCCAGTCCTACGCCGACCTGGCCGCGGACGACGGGCTGCTGGTGATCCGCAAGGGCAACGGCATTTTCCTGGAGGACGATCAGGGGCGCGAGTACATCGACGCGATGTCGGGCCTCTGGCTGGTCGCGGTCGGCCACGGACGCGAAGAGCTGGCCGACATCGCGCATCGGCAAATGTCCGAGCTCGCCTACCAGAACACGTTCGCCTACGCGAACGAGCCGGCCGTCGAGCTGGCGACCAAGCTGGCGCAGCTGACGCCCTCGCGGCTGCGCAAGGCGGTGTTCGTCAACGGCGGCTCGGAGGCGGTTGACACCGCGCTGCGCATCGCCAAGCACTACCAGTACCTGCGCGGCAACAAGAAGAAGTTCAAGACGATCTCGCGGATCGGCTCCTACCACGGGATGACCGCGGGCGCGCTGAGCGTGAACGCCTCGTACTACGCGAACCGCACGCCGTATGAGCCGCTGGTGCCCGGCGCGATGCACGTGCCCAACGTGAACTGCGACCGCTGCCCCTACGAGAAGACCTACCCGGAATGCGATGTGTTCTGCGCGCGGACGATCGAGGATCAGATTCGCGCGGCGGGCCCGGACACGATCGCCGCGATGATCGCCGAGCCGATTTCGACGGCCAACGGCTCCTACGTGCCGCCGGCGGGCTACTGGCGCACGCTGCGCGAGCTGTGCGACAAGTACGACATCGTGCTGATCGCCGACGAGGTGATCAACGGCTTCGGGCGCACCGGCAAGTGGTTCGGGATGAACCACTTCGATGTCGAGCCGGACATCATGACTTTCGCCAAGCAGCTGTCCTCGGGCTACTCGCCGATCGCCGCGACGATGGTCTCGGACGAGATCGCGCGGACCTTTGAGGAGGCGGGCCCGGAGGGCTCGATCGGCGGGATCACCTGGGGCGCGAACCCGGTCGCCTGCGCGGTGGCGCTGGGCAACCTGGAGATCATCGAGCGCGAGGAGTTGGTCGAAAACAGCGCGCGGATCGGCGAGCACGTGCGCAGCCGGCTGGTCGCGCTGCGCGAGGAGCACCGCACGATCGACAAGACGCGCGGCACCGGCCTGATGCAGGTGATCGAGCTGAAGCGCGATCCGTCGACGGGCGAGGATTTCGAGGAGTCGGACCAGGTATCGCAGCGGATGAACCAGTACCTGCGCGACGAGGGCGTGCTGGCCCGTGGCGGCGCAAGCGTCCCCTACGCCCCGCCGCTCACCATCAACCTCGAAGAGGCCGACGAGCTGGTCAACCGCATTTCCCGCGCCATCGGCCGCCTGGAATCCGAGCTCAGCCTGTAGCACCCTCTCCCACCACACCCCCCGCGCCCCCACCTCCGTCATACCCGCGCGAAAAAGAACCGTCATACCCGCGCTTGCCGCGGGTATCTCGCCGCGCTGAGCACCAAGCCCCGCCCCCGTCTCCCACACCCCCTCCGCACCCCCGCGCCTCACCGCCCTCACCCCCGCGCGCCCAGCTCCGTCACCCCCGCGCAAAACAGATCCGTCATACCCGCGCTTGCCGCGGGTATCTCGCCGCGCTGAGCACCAAGCCCCGCCCCCGCTCCCACACCCCCTCCGCACCCCCGCGCCTCACCGCCCTCACCCCCGCGCGCCCAGCTCCGTCACCCCCGCGCAAAACAGATCCGTCATACCCGCGCCCCCACCTCCGTCATACCCGCGCGAAAAAAATCCGTCATACCCGCGCTTGCCGCGGGTATCTCGCCGCGCTGCGCACCAAGCCCGTCCCCGTCTCCCACACCCACCTCGCACCCCCGCGCCTCACCGCCCTCACCCCCGCGCGCCCAGCTCCGTCACCCCCGCGCAAAACAGATCCGTCATACCCGCGCTCGCTACCTCCGTCATACCCGCGCTCGCCACCTCCGTCATACCCGCGCGAAAAAGAACCGTCATACCCGCGCTTGCCGCGGGTATCTCGCCGCGCTGAGCACCAAGCCCCGCCCCCGCTCCCACACCCCCTCCACACCCCCGCGCCTCACCTCCGTCACCCCCGCGCCCAGCACAGCCCCCGCCCCACCTCCGTCACCCCCGCGCGAAAAAGAACCGTCATACCCGCGCTCGCCGCGGGTACCCCGCCGCGCTGCACACCAAGCCCCGCCCAGCATCTAAGGCTGGGACGCGCCGCGCCGCCCACGTAGGTTCCTACCTGCACAGGAACGACGAAAACACGACAGCTAGCGGGCGTTGTAAATGGACATTGAGGCAGCCGCGCCGAATGCGCCCGCCTGGTCGCGCAGGACGGCCTGGGCGCTGGCGACGCCCTCGGCGGCGTGGCGCGCGAGCACGCTGAGGCAGAGCCAGTCCCCCTGCGGCTCGTGCTGGAGCTGGAGCGTGATATCGGCGTTGACGTAGGGCGAGAGCCCGTCGCCCATGTTGGCGAAGGGGCTGACGAAATCGGCGATGGAGGCGGCGCGAACGGCGGGCGCGGGCTCCACGCCCTCAAGCACCGGAGCGTCGGCGCGGATCCAAACCTCGGGCGGCTCCGAGCCGCCGGGCGGGCGGTGAAAGCGCATATCGAGCGTGCTCGGATAGGAGGTCCAAGGGTTCCCGCGCCGGTCGAGCAGACTTGAGGGCAGCGATTGCGGATCGGGCGGCGCGGGCAGCGGATCGTACTGCGGCCCGCCGCCGGATTGGGGCGGGTCATGCCGCAGGCAGAGCGCGCTGGCGTAGGTGAGCGGTCGGTCGTCGGCCGTGATCGTCAGCTGGTAGAGCGCGACGCGGCGGCCTTCGCGCAGCGGCTCGACGGCCACGCCGAGCGCGACGTAGGGTACCGGGCGGCAGAGATCGACGGTCAGCCGCGCCAGCTGCAGATCGGGCGGCCGACGCTGCTCAACGATGTGCGCGAGCAGCGCGGCGACGGGCGAGCCGTGCAGTGCGTCGGGCGACCAGGGGCCGCGCGAGCGGTCGGTCGGGAAGTAGCGCCCGTCGTCCTGCAGGCGAAACAGCGCGTCGCTCATATCGCCGTGCCGCTTCATAGGCGCGCTGCGCGAGACGGGCCGCTGGCAATCCGCCGCGGCTACTGAATCGGCGAGCGCGGGGTGGCGTTGAGGCGCGTGACGTTGATCGTCTCGCGGTTCATCATCTCGCCGACCGACGGCGCGATTTCGTCACGCCAGTAGTCGCTGTTATACACGGCGTCGTAGAGCTGCTCGCGCTCCTCTTCCGAGCGGAAGCGGCGAATCCAGACGTAGGTCTGGTCGTCTTCCTCGGCGACGAACGAACCGAGGATGACCATCCCTTTCGAGGTTTGGAAGGGAATGATCTTCTCTTCCATCAGCTGCACGAAGCGTTCGCGCTGGCCGGGCTGGATGGTGTACTGGCGCAGCTCAAACAGCATGACGTTGCTCCTTCAGGAGATCTGCGGCCGCCGCCGGCTGGCGGCGGCGATGCGGATGGCGGGGCGGGCGCGGCGAAGCGCGTTAGCTCGCGGCCTGGCGGCCGCGCGGGCGGATGCGGCGCCAGCGGTTTTTGCCGACATTGCGCACGGTGCCGCGCTCCTGCAGGCGGTTGAGCGTCGATTGCAGCACGTTGCGGGCGTTGCCGCCGGGCGTGCTGCCGGAGGCCGCGAGGTGATCCAACACCTCCGAGGCGTGCACCGCATTGGGGTGTTTCGTGTCGAGGAAGTCCTCGACGGCGGCGCTGATCGTGCCCGGGCGGCTCTTGGTCGCGCGGCGGCGGCGGCCGTTGCCCGCCTTGGGCTTGGCCTTTGCCGCCGGCGCGGGGGCGGCGGCGGCGGCCGTCGCCGCTTTGGCGCGGCGGCGGCGTCCATTGGCCGGTTTGGGCTTGGCCGGCGCGCTCGCCGGCGGCGGCGCGGCCGCAGCGGCGGCCGGGGCCGGCGTGCTGTTGCCGGACGGCAGGCCCGCCAGAGCGGTCAGCGCGCCGTCGATCTGCGCGACCTCGCCCTGCAGCGCTGCGATTTGCGCCTGTTTCTCGTTGCGCGCGGCTTCGAGATCCGCGCGTACCTGATCGACTGCTCCGACGTTTGCCATGGGGGACCTCCTTCGTGTTACGACGCTGACGGGAGCATAGCATATAGCTAGCGCCCGGTTCCGCCCAAGCGTATGCGATTGTGTTCGCTATGCGCCAGCCCGTCGCGAATCAAAGCATCCAGCGCGGCGTCGACATCGCGTTTCGAGCGTCCGCTTTGGGCGGCGGCATGCGCCGTTAGAGCGGTCTTTTCTATCTGGTAGCCGCGCTCGCGGAGCGTGTGCATCAGGATCCCGCGCAGCTGGCGCTGCGAACCCTCGAAGGCGGGTTGGGCGCGCAGTGGTTCGGCGCGTTCGCCGGCGGCGAAACGCGGTTGCGCCGCGCAGAGCCGCGAAAGCGGGCAGTCGGCGCAGCGCGGGCGGGGCGCGCAGACGGCGGAGCCGAAGTCCATTACGGCGGGATTCCAGCGCAGCGCTTTGCCGCGCGGCATCAGTCGTTCGGCGATCCGCACAATTTCCGCCGGGCTGGACTCGCGGGCGGGTTGCAGGTCGCCGAGTACGAGGCGTCCGAGCAGGCGGATCACATTGGTATCGACGGCGGCGGAATCGATACCGAATCCGAACGCAAGTACGATTGCGGCGGTAAACGGCCCGACGCCGGGCAGCTGTCGCAGCTCCGCTTCGCTGTTGGGGATTTGCCCGTCGTAGCGTTCGACGCATTCGATTGCGGCGCGGCGCAGGTAGAGCGCGCGTTTGGGATAACCGCCGCGGCCCCAGACGCGCAGCGCGTCGGCTTCGGAGGCGCGGGCGGCCTCCGCGAGCGTCGGGTAATGCCGCATCCAGCGCTCCCAGAGTTGCAGCACGCGCGGCATTTGAGTTTGCTGCGCGCAGACGGCGGCGACCAGCGCGGCCCAGGGATTTTGCGAGGTGCGCCAGGGAAAGGGTTGCTGATGCGCGTCGTACCAGCGCAGCAGCCGCCGCCGAATTGCGCCGACCCGCTGAGGCGTCAATGAGTCCGACATCGTGTGTCCGACATGTCCGACATACTGCGATCCGCTCAGCTCAAGACTTCAGGTCAGCGCGCACATGTCGTCGTAGTAATCGCGTCCGACGGGGGTGACGTAGACGCGAAAGAGGCCGTCGCCGGCGCGGGTCAGGTCGACCAGTCCGTGCTGCGCCAGCGCCGCCAGGATGTCGGGGTGATAGCCGCGCCGGCGCAGCGGCGGGCGAAACGCCAGCCCCGCGTCGTCCAGGGCGTCCTCGACCAACACGCGCGGCTGGGCGGGGTCGTCCTGCAGCTGCAGCAGGTCGCTGAGCATCGCGCAGTGATACTCGTTGAGTCGGGCGTGGCGGAACTGGATCATCGGCGCCCGGCCTCGCTGCTGGTTTCGCCGGCGAGCTCGGCCAGGCGGCGCAGGACGAACTCGCGCACATCGCGGGCGATCTCCAGCGCGCGCTGCGAATCGAGCTCGTCGTAGGCCTCGCCGGGCACGCCGCCGGGCAGCGCCGAGGGATAGCGCGCGCCGAGGAAGTGTTTGTCGAGCAGGATCGCGACGGACTTGATCACGTCGAAGGTGGGGTCGAGCGCCATCGCGTCTTCGCAGAGGTCGGCGAGCGCGTGGCCCCAGACGCGCTCTGCGCCGCGCGCGATCAGGTAGGCGGCGACGGATTTCTCGGCGGCCTGCTGCGCGAGGAAGCAGGCGGCGGCGTGAAAGCCGCCGCCGCGCGAGTGCTCGCCGGTCTCAAGATCGAGCTCTGCCTGGCGTAGCCAGCGCCGCGCGTCGGCCGCCGCTGCGGGGCTGGGCGCGGCGCTCTCAGGCATGGTCAGACATTGACCGGGTCGCTGAGCGCGGCGGCGCGGCGGATGTGCGGGTCGGTTTCGGCGCAGCGCTCGAACTCGTCGGGCGTGTAGACGAGGAAGCGCGTCCCCACGCGGGGGCGCAGGTGCGTGGCGAAGAAGTCGGCGCGGCGGTGGTACGGCTCGTCCATCTGCTTGATGATCAGCAGCTCGAGCTCGGATTCCGCGCTGACCGTATCGGCGGCGAGATCGCCGGTCAGCCAGAAGCGCTCCGCGCCGAGCAGCCGCATCTCGCCGGCGATGCGCAGAAACTCGGCCTCCAGCAGTTCGCGGCGGTGTTTGGCGAAGCCGAAGAGCATCGGCACGGCGGGCCAGCCCCCTCAGACAGTCTCAGACCGTTTCGCTCAGGCGGTCGGTCAGGTGGTCATCAGGGTGGGCGCGGCCGGCTCGGGCATGATCTGATCTTCGTTGAGCGGGTAGGCCTCCTTCTGGAAGATCTGGACGCGGTGCGAGCCGAAATCGCAGATGTAGAGCTTGTCGCCCTCCACGCGCAGCCCCTGCGGGAAGCGCAGCCGCTTGACCGGGTCGATCGAGGTCATCTCGCGCAGCCGCAGCGTCTTCTGGTTGGCCAGGATGTAGGTGCGGCCCATCTTCGAGAGCGTCGCTTCGCCGGTGAACTGCTGCACGTAGCGGCCCGTCTTGTCGAAGAGCAGCACGCGGTTGCGATCGCGGTCGGCGACGTAGATATCGCCGTGCTCGTCGACGCTGATCCCGGTGGGGTGGGTGAACTCGACGCCGATCGTGCGCGCGCCGTCGATCGTCATCAGCTGCTCGCCGCTGAGGCTGAGCTTCTGGATGCGGTCGTTGCGCCAGTCGGAGACGTAGAGGTCGCCTGCGGCGTCAATCGCGACGCCCCAGGGCAGGTCGAACTGGCCGGGCCCGACGCCCGCTTCGCCGAACCCGCCGAGCAGTTCGCCGTCGCGGTTGAAGCGTTGCAGGCGGTTGTTCATCGTGTCGACGATCCAGAGGTTGCCCTCGGCGTCGAACTCCATCCCGGCGGGGCGGTCCAGCTGGCCGGGCTCGGAGCCGTGCTCGCCCCACTGCTTGAGCTGCTCGCCCTCGGCGGAGTAGACGGTCAGCTTGTGCGTGGCTTCGTCGAGCACGTAGAGGTCGCCATTGTCGTGGTCGCGCAGCAGGGCGACGGGCCAGACGAGTCCGGTGTCGGCCATCGTGCCCAGGTCTTCGTCGTCCATGGAGACCATGCGGATGTTGCCGCCGACGCCGAGCTCGGAGCGCCCGATCACGTAGATGCGGTCGTCGCCGACGGCGACGCCGACGGGGAAGGTGGTGACGCGGCGCATGCCGAGCACGCGGATGTAGGGGTAACCGGCGCGGAGCAGCGCGTGGGGGAAGGGCATGGCGTGCCTCCTATTGGTTTGGTGTGACCTTGTTGGTTGGCGGTGAGCGCCCACTCGCTAGTTGGCGACGAGCGTCCGCTCGAAGGGTTGCACCTGCTCGAAATCGCCGACCACGATGTCCTGCGGATCCTGACCCATCCACTGCTCGATCATCGTGCCGTAGACGCCGCGGAAGTCGATCGTGTGCTTGAGGTCCTCGCCGTTGAGCCAGTCGGTGGGCGCGACCGAGGGGTACTCGGCGTAGAGCCCGCCGTTGACGTGCTCGCCGATGATGAACGCGCCGCCGCCCGAGCCGTGGTCGG
The DNA here is from genome assembly GCA_965203165.1 of Dehalococcoidia bacterium. Lineage (GTDB taxonomy): Bacteria > Chloroflexota > Dehalococcoidia > Bin125 > Bin125 > CATQGW01. The sequence continues at coordinate 846,519 of OZ241849.1, read as the reverse complement.
TGCCCGAGCCGTTGTCCTTCATCCGCCGGCCGAACTCGGTGAAGACGAGGATCGCGACCTCTTCGGCCGCGTCGTGCTCGCGCAAGTCGGTCATGAAATCGGCCAGCGCGCTGGTCACGTCGCGCAGCAGCGTGGGGTGCTGCTGCGGCTGGTGCGAGTGCGTGTCCCAGCCGATGTGGTTGGTGTAGAAGATGCGCGTGCCGACGCCGGCGGTGTGAATCCGCGCGACATCGCGCAGCGCCTTGGCGATCGGGTTCGAGCCGTACTCGACCGACGACTCGTACGCCCCCGGCACGGTGGCGAGGATGTCCGCGCCGGCCAGCGAGTCGATCCCGGTCTGGCGCAGGTAGTCCATCACCAGCCCCGCGCCGACCGCGGGGGTGTACATGCGCTTGAAGATTTCCAGGTCGCGGTTGCGCTCCTCTTCGAGCTCGATGTCGGTCATCAGCCCGTAGCTGTCGAGGTCGCCGACCGAGGTGGCGGTGACGCCCGGCGCGACCATCGCGCGGGGCAGCCCGCGCCCGATGTTGACCGCGGTCAGCGGCTGTTCGGAGTTGGGGTCGAGCCGCTGGGTGAGCTTGGCCACCCAGCCCTCGGTCGAAATGCGGTCCGGCTCGCAGGTGTGCATGATGTCCATCCCGCGGAAGTGCGAGCGGGACGAGTTGGGGTAGCCGACGCCCTGGATCACCGCGACATCGCCGTTGTCGAAGAGCTCCTTGAGCCGGCTGCCGGCCGGGTTGAAGCCGAGCGTGTCGGAGATCGGCAGCACCTCATCCTGGGGGATGTTGACCAGCGGGCGCGCGTCGTAATAGTGGCCCTCGTTGTAGGGCACCAGCGTGTTCATGAAGTCGTTGCCGCCCGAAAGCTGCACCACGACCAGGACCGGGTCTTTGCCGTTGCCGCCGTTGCTGCTCATGTTCCGTTTCCCTTCGCTGTTCCGTCTGGTTCCGTTCGTGCTGTTCTGCGGGGTCTGTGGCGCGCGCCTTGGGTTAGGCGAACTGGTACTCGGGCGAGGCGATCACGAGGCGCAGGGTTTGCGCGACGCGCTTGGCGCTGGCCTCGCGCGATTCGTCGCTGTCGAAGGCGAGGTCGCCGTCGGCGCGCGCCGCGTCGAGCAGCGCGTCGCGCGTGGCCTCGCTGACCGTCAGCGGGCCGGCGTAGTCGAGCGCCGCTTCCACGAGGTCCGCCGGCGAGGCGGAGCCGCCGTCGGCGGCGATGCGGCTGGTCAGCGCTTGCACGCCCGGCGCGGCGGGATCGGAGACCAGCTTGGAGGCGAAGTTGATCCGCTCCATCAGCGTGCCGCCGTCGATCCACTCTTTGCCGGTGTGCCAGCCTTCGACGCTGGGCGGGTCCATCAGCGACTGCCCCATCGCGCCCATCTGCATGTGCAGGCTCCACATCTCCGGCTCGGGCAGGCCCAGCTTGCCGGAGAGGCGGTACGCGCCGGCGACCCATTCGGCGGGGCACTTGACCCGCTCGTAGCGCGCGGCCTTGAAGAAGTCGGAGTTGAACAGCTCGCGCATCACGGACTGAATGTTGCCGTTGGACTCGAGGAACATGCTCTGCAGCCGCCCCACGGCGTCGGGGTCGCGCGGCTCCTGCACGCTCCAGGCCGAGACGCCCGGCTCGTCGGCGACGAAGAAGTTGTAGAGGTGCCGCCCGATGAAGCGCCCGGTGGCGGGCTGCTGCACGATGATGTCGATGATGTCCTCGCCGTTAAAGCGCCCGGTGTGGCCGAGGAAGGTCTTCTCGGAGTCGTCGTGCAGCTCTTCGCGGTAGACGAAGCGCGAGGGGTAGCCGCCGTGCGGGTAGAGCGGCAGCGGCTGCTCGAAGGTCCAGCCGGTGAAGGCGTAGGCCGCGGACTTGATGTCGTCCTCGGTGTAGTTGCCCACGCCCATCGAGAACAGCTCGAGCAGTTCGCGGCCGTAGTTTTCGTTGGGCCGGTCGCTGAGGTTCTCGCAGTTGTCGAGCCAGTGGATCATCGCCGGGTCGCGCGAGAGCTCGAGCAGCAGGTCGCGCATGTCGCCCAGCCCGCAGCGGCGGAACATCTCGATCTGGTTGGGCATCGAGGGGCCGTGCTCCGACTTGAAGTAGGCGGTGGCGAAGATGTGGTGCCAGAAGAGCGCCATCTTCTCGCGCAGCGGGTGGCGGCTGTTGACCATCCAGTAGATCCAGCGCGCGCTCCAGGGCCAGGGCGTGTCGGAGTTGGCCAGCGCGGGGAAGTAGCGGAAGACGAGGTCGTCGTCCGCCTCGGGCTGGGCGGCGGGCTGGATCAGCTCTTCGACCAGCTCCTCGTAGGGGCGCTCGGCCAGCTGGTCGAGCTCGTCGGGCGTCACACCCACGCCCGCGCGGCGCATCAGGTGCGCTGCCAGGCTGCGTCGTTCGTCGGTTGCCATTGCTCTGTCTCGCCTTCGCTGCGCAGGCGACTGCGCCTGCTTCAACTGCTTCGACTGACGCGAATATACGACATTGGCGGGGCAAATTGTAGGGGGGCGCGCAAGAGGGCGCGGCGAGCCCGCTCGCGCGGGTGTGACAAGGGCAAGGCGCGGCTATACTGGCGTCGCAGCCGCCCGCTTCGAGCTCGGCGGGCGGCGAGGGAGGCATGATGGCTGCGACGGCGACGATGGACCGCGAGACCGCTGCGACCTACGACCGCTACCGCGAGACGGTGGTCGGGCGCGACAACCGGGCGGCGACCGAGATCGCGTTCGACCTGATGAAGCAGGGCCGCGGCGCGACCGAGATTCTGTCGGAGACGATCCGCGCCCACGCGCCCTACACGCACGTGCCCTATCACCAGCGGATCGACGCGGGCGTCGTGCGATTCGTCAACAACGACCACTGCCTGCTCAGCTCGCGGGCGACGCTGCACCTGCAAAATCTGGTGCCCGAAGAGCTGCGCCGGCTGCCGCTCACGCAGACGGTCTGGTACGTGCCGACCGGGCTGGACATCTGGAATCAGCTGCTGGGCAAGATGCCGGGGCACTACTCGCGGCGCACCTACGACCCGGCCAAGTACCCCGACGGCCCCGCGCCGCCCACGGCGCACTGGGCCGATCAGGAGCCGGCCGAGTGGACGGGGACGTTCGAGGAGGGGCTGAACGAGTGGCTGACGCTGGTGCAGCGCGGGCAGGTGGACGACGAGTACGCGCTCTTCCTCGGCCTGTGGCAGAACCGCGAGCGGCGCTCGGAGCTGCTCGCGCAGCTGATCTTCGCCGGGCTGATCGACGTGCAGGATCGGATGTTCTGGAACCGCTCCTACACAACTGGACATAAGTCGTTCCGCGCACGGGCCACGATCGAGCTGGGCCGGGCGATCGGCTGGGAAGACGCGCATCACGTGCTCTACGCGGGCGTGCCCGACATCGCCGTCGGGCCGCGCTGGTACTCGCTCTACGAGTCCGCCTGCCAGATCATGATGTACCACCTCGAGGAGAAAGCGCCCGATTCATCGCTCGCGGCGACAAGCCTGAGCGGGCGCGACGCCCAGCTCTTCGCCAACGAGCTCCCGCTCTCGGAGCCGGAGGCGGAGGCGCTGATCCGCTCGATCATCCGCGACTCCGAAGAGGCCTACATCGAGGACCTGATCGCGCTGCTCAAGGCGGGGCGCTCGCCCAAGTCGATCCTCGACGCAATTCAGGTGGCGGCGGCGCGGGTCGTGCTGGAGTGCGGCGAGCCGGCCAACTTCTCGATGCCCCAGCACGGCTACGAATACTGCAACACGCTCGGCTGGTTCTACCAGAACTTCGAGCACCCGCACCGCACCAAGCTGCTCTTCGTCGCGGCCAACTTCATCAACCAGTGCGCGCACTGGGTGGCCAACTCGAAGGGCAACCGCACGCGCGGCTCGGCCACCTACATGGCCGGCTACGCGCGGGCCGAAGAGGCCGAGGCGCTGCCCCAGGCGCGGCTGCTCGACAACCTCTCCGACGCGATGATCCAGCTCGACGCGGAGCAGAGCGTGGCCTGGACCCAGCGCTACCTCGATCAGGACTACGAGCGCGGGCCGCTGGTCGAGACGCTGGCCGGCGGGATCGCCAAGCAGGGCAACGATCCGCACAACCAGGAGATCGGCCTCTGCATGCTCGAGGACTACGCGCGGACGACCTCCAGCCAGCGCGAGACGCTGCTGCTCGCCGCCGCCCACCACACCGCGGGCCACATGAAGTACGGCGACCAGTACGTGCCCTACCGGCTCTACGCCGACGCCTTCGGCACGCCGCTCGAGCAGGGCGCGCTGGGCGAGGCCGACATCGCCGAGTCGCTCGCGGACGACGTCGACGCCGAGCTGCTGGTCGACGAGCCGAGCAAGGTCTAATCAAGGTGTAGCCGCCGCAGCGCAATCCCGCTTCGCCCCTCCCTTCTGCCGGCTTGCGCGGTGTGCGCATTGGGCGTCGGCGCGATACCGTGAGCAGTAATGGACGCAGACCCCGCGCCGAGCGATTCCCTCACCCCGCGCACTGTGCGCACGATGCGTCTGGCCGATGGGCGAGCCTTGGCGTGGGCGGAATACGGCGATCCCGAGGGCGCGCCGCTGATCTTCCACCACGGCATCCCCTCCTCGCGGATGGCCGCCGCCGTGCTGGGCGGCGCCGCGGCACGCAACGCAGTGCGCCTGATCGCGCCCGACCGCCCCGGCTTCGGCTACTCCGACCCGCTCGACGACCGCGTCATTCTCGACTGGCCGCGCGATCTCGAGCAGCTGGCCGACCATCTGGAGCTCGAGACATTCTCAATCGCCAGCATCTCCGCCGGGCTGCCCTATGTGCTGGCCTGCGGCCTGCAAATGCCCCAGCGGCTGGAGAAGATCGCGCTGATCTCTGGCCTGGGCCGGATCGACACGCCGGAGACGCTTGAGGGGATGAGCTACGAGTGGCGACTGATCTACTCGCTCTTCCTCAAGTCGCGCCGACTGGCCAGCCTCTGGATGCGCGGCTACGGCCGCGCCGTCCTGCGCCGCCCCGAGCGGGTTGTCGCGCAGCAGATCAAGCGAATGCACGAGATCGACGGCGAGGTGCTGGCGCGCCCCGACGTGTCGGCCAACCGAATCGACGATCTGCGCCAGGCGTTCCGTCAGGGCCCAATCGCCGCCGGCGAAGAGGCGCGAATGCATCTCGAGCCGTGGGACTTCGAAATCGCCGATGTGCAAAGCGAGGTCTACCTCTGGCAGGGCACGCTCGATGAAAGCCACCCGCTGCACATGGGCCGCGCAATCGCCGCCGAGTTGCCCCATTGCCGCGCCGTCTTCGCCGAAGGCGCCGGCGCGCTGGGCTTCATCCTCTACGGCGACGCCATCTTCGCCGACCTCTGGCCCGAGCGCGCCGCCCCCAGCGCCGCCGTATCCGCCGACGCCCTACGCCGCCCCGAAGAAGCCCTAGCCCCCAACGCCCTCGAAGCGCTCAACGAAGCCCCCCAACACGACCCCGCCTGACGGACGCCCCCACCCCGCCCCTCAACCCGCCCCCCACATCCGCCACCCCCGCGCCCCCACTCCGTCACCCCCGCGCCCGCCTCCGCCACCCCCGCGCCCCAAGCTCCGCCACCCCCGCGCCCCCACTCCGTCACACCCGCGCGAAAAAGATCCGTCACACCCGCGCGAAAGAGATCCGTCATACCCGCGCTCGCCGCGGGTATCTCGCCGTGACCAGCACCAAGCCCCCCGCGCCCGCCTCCGCCACCTCCGCGCCCCAAGCTCCGCCACCCCCACGCCCGCTCCGCCATACCCGCGCAAAGAGATCCGTCACACCCGCGCGAAAAAGATCCGTCATACCCGCGCTCGCCGCGGGTATCTCGCCGTGACCAGCACCAAGCCCCCGCGCCCGCCTCCACCACCCCCGCGCACACTCCGCCACCCCCGCGCAAAAGAGATCCGTCATACCCGCGCTCGCCGCGGGTATCTCGCCGTGACCAGCACCAAGCCCCATACAACCGCCTACCGCTATGCTCCGCCAATGCGCCTCCTCACCCTCGCCGCCGCCATGCTCGCGGCCCTCCTCCTCACCATCGCGCTGGCAAACGCCCAAGAGCCGCCCGAACCCCAAACCGCCACCCGCCTCGAACCCGGCATCAACCTGGTCGGCTGGGTCGGCGAGCCAACCTCCACCTCACAACTCTTCGACGAAATCCCCCAACTCGAGTCAATTTGGGCCTGGGACGCCGAGCTCGACGACTGGATCGTCGCCGGCCGAGACGCGCCGGAGTGGGTGGGCGGCTTGGGGCGCGTGCGGGCCGGAACAGGGTTGCGGCTAGTGCTCGGCGGTGAAGAGTCGTTCCTCTGGCAACGCTCCACCGAGCCGACCAGCGGCCTGGTCGAGCTGCGCACCGGCTGGAACCTCGTCGCCTGGAGCGGTGCGGACGGCGCTCCCATCGAACAGGTCGCCAAAGGCATCGGCTGGTCCCTACGCGAGCTGCGCCGCTGGAACGCGGCCAACCAGCACTGGACCACCTGGATCTCCCCCGAACGCTCCACCCAACTAATCGCAACCAGCGCCGCCGATCGGGGCGCAACGGACGAAGAAACCGAGCCCGTCACCGTGCGGCGCGGCGAAGCCCTCTGGGTCAACACCGCCCGCTCCGTCAACTGGCTACAGCCCACCGACATCCTCCCCCGCCTGGTCTTCCCCGGCGGCGCGTCCGACGAGCTGCAAGCTCGCGTCCGCGAGGACCTGGAGGCGGTGCTCGCATTCTTCGGCCAGCAGTACGGCATCCAGGCGGACCCTGGTTTCACGGTCTACGTCGCCAAAGATGTTGATGCCCTCATTCAGGCGCAAAAGGACGACGGCGACGAGATCGATGTTGCAGGGGCCGCGAGTATACGCGCTCGATGGGACAGGGTGGGCGGCTGGGCAGGTGAAAACGTCGTTGTCAAGCAGAATTCATGGCCGGAAGACCTGTCAAATTCGGACATCTCCTGGGCTCGTTACGTGCTCACCCACGAGTATTTCCACATCCTCCAAAGCCAGCTGTCCGACGGTCTGGCCAGCCAGTGGTTGGTTGAAGGCACCGCAACCTGGGCCGAGGACGATCACCAAGCGATTGATGGTTCAAGCGTGTGGGAGGATGCTCGCGAGGATAGGGTGTCGGCCGTCACTGAGAGTACGCCGAGCTTGCGCAGCACAGAGTCCGACAACGCAGCCTGGGAATACACGCTTGGCTGGCTCGCGGTTGATCGACTCACCGAAGCTGCCGGCGGTGGATCGCACATCGAGTTCTGGCGTCGGCTGGCGCCCACGGAGATCGGTCCGCACAGCCGCTGGACATCCACGCCCGACTGGCGCACGGCGTTTCAGGAGACATTCGGCGTCTCTGTGTCGAGCTTTTACGCCGACTTCGACGCATGGCAGCGTCAGCAGGCAATGGTGCATGGATCAGTGGCAAGTGCCAGCGATGGCGACACTCGCTGGATTCGAGGGCGGGTGACCGACGAGAGCGGCGCTCCGGTCGCCGGCGTGCTCGTGAACGCGATCCAAGTTGAAGGCGAGACTAGCGTCGGCTTGCCACGCCGCGCCGAAACCAACGCCAGTGGCGTGTTCGCGGTTCGCGCGCCTGAAGCCGGCGATTACCATCTGTCGGTCGACAGCGACGACGATTGCGCTACCCGCTATCACTACAGCGATGGGAGGCTGTTCCGTACTTTCGTTGGACGCCTTGCCCCTGTCAAGGTTGCCGGATCTGATGTGCGTGACATCGAGCTCCAATTGCCCTCCAATATCTGTAGCCGGTTCGTCCGCGGGCGCATCACCTCCGACGCCGGCCAGCCTTTGGCAGACGTTTCCGTCTCTGTCTGCGAAATATTTTATAGCGACATCCCCCGCTGCACAAGCGGACACACTGCATCCGACGGTTCATTCGCGGTGCCTGCCGCAGCCGCCGGCGAATACCACCTGCGCCTCAATCTTGCCGACGACTGTAATGCCTACTACAGCGCTGGCAACGTCGTGACTAGCTCAGCTCATGCCTCGAAGATCGGCATCTTCAATGCCGACAGTCCTCACCTCTCGATCCGTGTGCCCAAGGGCACGTGCGCGTATCAAATCAGAGGCGCCTTCACCAAAACGGACGGCCAGCTGCTCGCCGATGTCCGGATTTCGGCATGTCGCGAGGAGGATAGCTACTGCATCATGCAAAACACCGACGCGGCAGGCTCGTTCGCGATCACTGTGCCAACAGAGGATCGTTACCGTCTTCGCTTCAACTCCAACGGCTGCGGCGCATACTTCGCCCAAGGGCAACTGACACTCAGTCGCGATGATGCGGAGTTGATCGATGTCGCAGGGCAAGATGTTCGACTAGCGCCGACAACACTACGCTGCTTACAGATCAACGGACGACTGGTGAGCGCTGATGGCGCGCCGCTCGCTGGAAAAGACATCTCCGCCTGCCCTGAAGTGGGCGACATCTGCCTCACGGGAACCACCGACGCCGACGGCTCGTTCACAATTACCATCCCAATCGATGGCCGCTACCGCATCCACTTCTACCATTGGGAAGGCGACGTTAACTGCCAAGCATACTTTGGCCAAGGGCAGTTGACCGCCAATCGCGACGCTGCAGAATTGATCGACGCGGCGGGGCAAAACGTTCGACTCCAGCAGCGCCAGATGCCCACAAGGGGGCGGGTATGCAGCTCGCTGATCAGCGGACGACTGGTGAACGTTGCCGGCGAACCGCTCGCCAGGAGAACTATTCATGTCTATGGCTCCGATGGATGGTCCGGCGGAGCTACGACGGATGCGGACGGGCGCTTTGAGATTCCCGTGTCATCCGACGGTGCGTACCACTTCAGCATTCATCTACGGGCTCCGCATTGCTGGCGTTATCTTGGGAGGCAAGCACTCGGCAGCCGGGGCAACCCTATCCGCGTCAGTGGCGCGGATGTGACCGGAATAACGCTGCGGCTGCCGGGCACGATTGAGGAGTTGTGCGGGTAGAGCGTGTTCGCGCGCGCAGGGCTTGGCGCTGGGCACGGCGAGATACCCGCGGCAAGCGCGGGTATGACGGATCTGGTCTCGCGCGGGTATGGCGGGTAAGGCCGCCCGGGTTCCTGCCTGCGCAGGAATGACGGAGGGGCGCAGAAATAACGGAGGGGCGGGTATGGCGGCGCACCCTCAGCTTCAGCGCCCCGCGCTCCGCCCCGCGGCCTCCGCTTTAGCGCCGCCCCCCAATCACCCCCGCGCCCAGGCCAGCGAGTTTTGCAGCAGCTGGCGGTACTCCGCCGTCTCCCAGGTGAAGCGCAGCGTTGTGGGCATCTCGCCGTTTTCGCGGGCGTTCTCCTCGACGAACGGCTGCGAGTTGGTCAGCGGCGAGTGGCAGTGGCCCAGCGCGATGTAGCAGACCCCGCCCTCGCCAATGCCGCGCGTGAAGCCGAACACGCGCGTCACGCCGTCCTCCTCGATCGCCGTGTCCTCTTCGTAGTCGAAGCCGAAATCGGGGTAGGCGTCCGGGCCGATCGGCGCGGTCAGCAGGATGTCCGTGTTGGGCCGGTCGGTGATCTCGATCATGTAGGGCTCGTCGATCACGTCGAACTGGTCGGGCAGCCCCTCGAGGATCGGCGAGTCGACCTGCTTGACATCGACGGTGAAGCGCTTGATCGGGGGGTGGTTGATGAAGAACCCGCCCAGCGTGTGGTGGTGGTTCATCTTGACCATCTGGCGCTTGCCGTCGCCGATTCGCGCGGCCTTGCCGCCCGAGGTGCCGTGCAGCCCCAGCCAGTGGCCGCCGTTGCCGATCCAGTCCTTGAGGATCTCGTTCTGCGGGTCGTCGGCGACCGGCCCGGCGGTGTAGGTGATCAGGATGTCGGTGACGGGCAGCCACTTCCACATGTCGGTGAAGTCGTTGCCGGTGGTGGCGCGCACATTGCCGTCGTCGTGCAGCATTTCGAGCAGCTTGAGCCGCGCGTAGTCCATGTCGTGTCCGCCGTGCGAGCCGGGCGGGAAGCCGCCGGTGACGACGTGAACGCGGGTCGGTGCGGATGCGGCCATGATCTGCTCCTTCTGCTGCCCAGCCCCTTGCTCAGCTGGCGAGCTGCTGCGATGCGCCGATCATAGGGGAACAAACCCGCCGCCGCTGGCGTTTGGCCTTCAGCGAGCCGCGCGCACGCCCGAACAGGAGCGGGCGGCGCAGGCTCCGACAGGAGGCGGAGCGATGTTTGAGCACGAGAACCAATCGCGTTGGAGGCGGCACATGCGCCGCTTGATGCCGCTGGTCGCGGCGCTGGCGCTGCTGATCGGAGTGGCCGCCTGCGCGGATGACGATGCGCCGTCGTCGCCGTCCGACGACGGACAGGCCACGGTCGCGGCGGAGCAGCAGCAGGAGCAGCCGACCGCGGCGCCCGCGCGCGTCGAACCGGGCCAGCAGAGCGAGCAAGTTGACCAGGAGGCGCAGCAGTACGTGTCCGAACAGGAAGCGGAGCAGCAGTCCTGGTCCGCCCCGCAGCAGCAGGCCGTCGCACAGGCGCAGTATCAAGAGGAGGCCGAGGAATCGGCCGATTCGTCGTCCTACTCGCAGCCGCAGCGCTCCCGATCCTCCGAGCAGCGCAGCTCCGAGGCGAGGCGCCCCACGCCGGGAGCGACGACGTTCCGCGACTATGAGCAGCTGGGATTCGTCCGCACGGTCGAAGACGACACCGCCACGTTCGGGCTGGATGTCGATCGCACCAGCTACCGCCTGGCGCTCAACTGGGCGCATCAGGGCTACACGATTGACCCGGACTCGGTGCGCGCCGAGGAGTGGGTCAACGCCTTCGACTACGGCTACGCGCTGCCGTCGAGCGAGCGCTTCTTCGCGATCACCAGCGACTGGATGAGCCACCCCTTCGACAACGACCTCTCGCTGGTCCGACTCGCATTCCAGGCACCCGAGCTGCCCGACGACACGCCGCTCAACGTGACGCTGGTGCTCGACGCCTCGGGCTCGATGGACCAGGGCAACCGGGTGGAGATCGCGCGCGCGGCGGCGGACAGCATCCGCCGCGGCCTGAGCGACCTCGACCGGATCGCCGTCGTGCAGTTCAGCGACAGCGTGATCTGGGAGCAGGTCGTGGATCCGACCCGGCCCGATGCGGCGGCGGCGCGCCGCTCGATCGAGCAGCTGCGCCCGCGCAGCAGCACCAACGTGCAGGCCGGGCTCGACCTCGGCGTGGAATTGGCCGACGAAATGCGCCGCGAGCGGCCCGACGCCTACAACTACATCATCCTGATGTCCGACGGCGTGGCCAACGTGGACGCGACCGATCCGTTCGCGATCCTCAATCGGGTCGGCGACCGCGACGACCGCAACCCGCTGCGCCTGATCACAGTCGGCGTGGGGATCGAGAACTACAACGACTACCTGCTCGAGCAGCTGGCGCAGTACGGCAACGGCTGGTACCGCTACCTCAGCACGCCGGAGGAGGCGCGCAGCACATTCAGCCGCGAAAACTGGCTGGCGCTCTCCCGCCCGTTCGCCGACGCGACGCGCGCCCAGGTGGTCTGGAACCCCGACACGGTCGGCTCGTGGCGGATGATCGGCTACGAGAACCGCGCAACCTCCGACGCCTCGTTCGACCAGGATCGCCGCGAATTCGCCGAGATTCCAGTCGGCGCGGCGACCACCGTGTTCTTCGAGATCGAGCTGACCGAGCGGCCGCGCGGCGAACCGCTGCACCTCGGCAGCGTGGAGCTGCGCTGGCGCACCCCGCTCGACGGCGACGCGCGCAGCCAGCTCCACGAAGTCCTGGTCAACGACAGCCCGGGCTGGAGCGACGAGCAAATCGCGCTGCTCGATCTGGGCGCGCTGGTGGCGCTGAGCTCGGACCGCTACAGCCGACTCTCAGCCCTGGTCGGCAGCGACGCCGCCCTGGTGCGCCGCGAGCTGGACACAGCCGCCGAAGCGCTCGACTGGCAGTCCAACCAACTCGGTGACCTCGACGCCTACCGCGACTTCCGCTTCCTGCTCGATCACCTGCGCGACGCGCTGCCCACCGAATCGCGCAGCGGCTACAGCCGCTAGCGAGCTTGGGCGCCGGGAGACGGCAAGCAGGGGCAGGCCGCCTGCCCCTGCTTGCGCAATCCCCGCCGCGGTACTAGCGTTGCGCACAACGCCCCGCCAGCTGAAAGAGCCGAACGATGCCGCGCCGCGTAGGGAACCGCCGTCGGATCAGCCGCGCCGCGCTGCAGGAGCAGTTGTGCACCAACTGCGCCGCGCAGCCCATCGCCATCGAAGACCGCATCGCCAAGCATCTCGGCCTCTGCGTCAGCTGCGTGCGCAGCGCCACCCGCAAGCCCGCCGACCGATGATGAGCCGGCCGGCCCGGCAGCAGAGAACGCACTAGCGCCTGTTCACACATCCTCTCCCGTCATACCCGCCCCCCACTCCACCACCCCCGCGCCCTCACTTCCGCCACCCCCGCGCCCTCACTTCCGCCACCCCCGCGCCCTCACTTCCGCCACCCCCGCGCCCTCACTTCCGCCACCCCCGCGCCCTCACTTCCGCCACCCCCGCGCAAAATTAGATCCGTCATACCCGCGCTCGCCGCGGGTATCTCGCCGAGTTCTGCACGGAGCACCGCACACCCGCCCCGCCACACCCACACCCGCCCCTCCCCCGCCACGCCCACGCAAAATCACCCCGCCACACCCGCGCTCGCCCCCTCCCGTCATACCCGCGCGAAGAAGATCCGTCATACCCGCGCTCGCCGCGGGTATCTCGCCGAGTTCTGCACGGAGCACCGCACAGCCTCCCCTCCCCCGCCATACCCGCGCGAAAAAGCTCCGCTATACCCGCGCAAAATCGCCCAGCCATACCCGCGCGAAAAAGCTCCGCTATACCCGCGCAAAATTAGCTCCGTCATACCAGCGCGAAAAAGCTCCGTCATACCAGCGCGAAAAAGCTCCGTCATACCCGCGCTCGCCGCGGGTATCTCGCCGAGTTCTGCACGGAGCACCGCACAGCCTCCCCACCACACCCGCGCTCGCCCCCTCCCGCCACACCCGCGCGAAAAAGCTCCCCCGCCACACCCGCGCACGCCCCCTCCCGTCATACCCGCGCGCAAAATCACCCCGTCATACCCGCGCTCGCCGCGGGTATCTCGCCGAGCTTTGCACGGAGCACCGCACAGCCTCCTCCCCTTCCCTGTGCAGAGGTGAAGATGCGAAAGCGAAGCTTGGCGCTCAGCGCGGCTCGCGCCCGTATGACAGATCTAACTTCGCGCAAAATGCCGCCGCGCGAAATCGACCTCCGCGCGGGCAACCTCCTCGCCGCCGTCGCTCATTGCCAGCAGGTGCCAGCCCTTTTCTACTCGATGCAGCTCCGCGCCGGGAATCCCGCTGACGGAGTTTTCGGCGTGGCTGAATGGCACATCGCCGTCATGAGTGCCGTGGACTACCAGCGTGGGGCAGCGCACCGCCTCCAGCGGAAGCCGCTCGATGGCGGCGAATTGCTTGAGGTCGTTCTCGAAGCCGCTGCGCAGCAGATCGAATGGCGGGGCGTCGGCGATCACGCGGCGCAGGACGGCCAGCTTTTCCGGGTCGGCCAGGATCTCGTCGGCGACCCGCGCACGGTCCGCCGCATTGAGCGAGCTTTCGATCTTCAGCACCTGCCCGATCGCCAGCCGCGGCAGATAGTCCATCACCCGCGCCTGCAACCAGTTGGCGATCGGGTTGGTCAAGAGCGCCATCCCCAGCGCGGAGACCGGCGCGCGGTAGTTCTGCGAGATGGCGACCTCGATGATCAGCGCCCGCACCCGCTCGGGCTGCCGCGCCGCGAACTGGATGCCGCTCGGCCCGCCGCCCGATACGGCGTAGACGGCGACGGCGTCGATCGCCAGCGCGTCGAGCAGCGCGGCGAAGGCGTCGGCCTGCTGCTCGAACGTCCGCCCGCTGCTGAGCGGCGTGCGCAGGTAGCCGGGCCGCGAGGGTGTGATCGTTCCGAAGCCCGCCGCCTCGAAGGGCGCGCCCATGAAGCTCGCGTTGTGCCCCTGCGGCGTGCCGTGGACGATCAGCACGTAGGGCGCATCGCCGCGCCGCGCGAATTCGACGGGGCCGCAGGCGGTCTCAACCACTTCGGAAGCGGCGTTGAGCCGCTTGATGATCCGCGCGCGCCGCTGCCCGCCAGGCAGATCGAGATCGAATGCCATTTGCAGTCCTCGACATTCCGTCGGCGGGCCGTCGGCGGGTTTGCGCCGCTCTTGCGCGTCCAATCTACAGCAACGCGGCGGGCCGTGTCGGCGCGGAGACAACGATGCTGCCGGCGATGCTATCCTACCAGCGCTGATACTGCTGAAACGGATCGGAATCTACCGTGCGCGTCGTTGATCTGCGTTACCACATCGTCCATCCCACGCCGCCCGACAGCGGGCAGCCGGATCGCTACATCGCGGGCAAGAACCTGCTGTTCGTGCGGCTGGAGACGGAAGACGGCCTGCACGGCTGGGGCGAGTGCTACACCCAATCGGATCGCGACGCGCAGATTGCCAGCCATCTCGACCAGCTGCGGCGCTACGTGATCGGCTGGGACGCGCGCAAAATCAAGCCGTTCACCGACGCGATCTACAACGATTTCGGCAACCGCCGCGGCGCGATGGACCTCTACAGCGCGGTCAGCGGAATCGAGCAGGCGCTCTGGGATCTGGCCGGCAAGCGGGCGGGCGCGCCCGTGCATGAGTTGCTTGGCGGCGCGCTGCGCGAGCGCCTGCGCGTCTACGCCAACGGCTGGGCGAAAATGGACTCGCTCGACGAGCTGGCCGCCCGCGCCCGCGCGATGGCCGAGCGCGGCTTCACCGCGATCAAGTTCGACCCGGTGCCCGGCCGCTGGCGCAGCTGGATTTCGCGCGAGCAGGAAGAGTTGGCGGTCGAGCGCGTCCGCGCGGTGCGCGAAGCGGTCGGGCCGGATGTGGACGTGCTGCTCGAAATTCATCGCCGGCTCGCGCCGATGCACGCCGTGCGGCTGGCCCGCGCCGTCGAACAGTACCGCCCATTCTGGTTCGAGGAGCCCGTCTGGGCGGAAAACGTTACCGCGCTGGCGCAGGCCACGCGCCAGATCGACATCCCGACGGTAACGGGCGAGGAGCTCTATACCAAGTTCGAATTCCGCGAGGTCTTCGAGCAGGGCGCGGTCGATATCATCAATCCCGATGTGGCGAACGTGGGCGGCATTCGCGAACTGTCGGAGATCGCCGCGATGGCGGAAATCTATTTCGTCGCCGTCGCGCCGCACAACTACAACAGCACCACCGTCGCCCTGGCATCGACGTTGCAAGCGGCATCGACGATGCCCAACTTCCTGATCACCGAGTACTTCGTCAATTTCGAGCAGTGGGGCCGCGAGGTCGCCAACCCCCCAATCGAGCTCGAAAACGGCTACGCGCAAGTCCCCACCACCCCCGGCCTGGGCATCGACCTCAACGAGGACGCCCTCAAAGCCCACCCCGCCGCCGAATTCCCCAAGCGCACCATCGGGGAGTAACCGAAGCAGAGAGGGCGATCCAATGCGAGACGTGCGGGCGCTGCTGCCGCAGGATGCGACGCGGTATCGCGGGGACCGCTGGGTGCCGTACTTCTACCTCGCGATCTCGCTGGTGATCACGGCGCGGAGCCTGATTCATGTGTTTCGCTCCGACGGCGGGGCGGGCTCGATTGCGGGGATCGATTTGGAGGTCGAGGGTGGAGAGAACATCATGGCGATATTCGCGCAGTGGGGCCTGGAGCAACTGCTGCTGGCCGGCGTCGCCTGGCTCGCGCTGCTGCGCTACCGCGGGCTGATCCCGCTCGTACTGCTGATCGACCTGCTCGACAGCGTCGGGCGGATCGCGGTTGGGCGCTCCAAGCCGCTGCGTGTCGACAAACCACCGCCGGGCGCATACGGCTCGTGGATCGCCCTGCCGCTGCTGGCGGCGGCGCTATGGCATTCGCTGCCGCCGACGCGGGCGCGCGATCAGACCAGCGCTTCGTAAGTCTGCTTCTGAAAGCGCTCCGCCAGATCGGCCTCGGGGTTGAACTGGAACATGAAGACGTGCGTGAAGAACAGCCCCACCAGGTCCTCGACCGGGTCCACGAAGAACCACGTTCCCGCCGCGCCGCCCCAGCCGTAGGTGCCCGGCGAGCCGGGCAGCGCGCCCCGACCGACCGTCTTCAGCGTGCAGTAGCCCAGCCCGAAACCGTAACCGGGACCGACCGCGAGGTCGATATCCCAGTCGCCGATATGATTGGCCGTCATCAGCTCGATGGTTTTGCGCCCCAAAATGCGCGCGCCGTCCAGCTCGCCGCCGTTGAGCAGCATCTGCGCGAAGCGCGTGTAGGCCGCGGGCGTCATCAGCACGCCGCCGAAAAGCCCGTTGCCCGACACCTGCTTGCCGAGCGACTCGCGCACCTTCTCGCTGTCCTCGGGCCGCTCGCGCGGGATTAGCGCGCCGTCTTCGCCCCAGTGGTGATTGGTCACCAGCCGCTCGGCGTCGGCGGGCGGGCAGTAGAAGCCGCAATCCGTAACACCGAGCGGGCCGAAGATGCGCTCCTGTAGCAGCGTGTCCAGCGATTGCCCGGTGGCCCGTTCGAGCAGCACGGTGAGCACATCGAAATCGAAGCCGTACTCCCAGCCCGCGCCCGGCTGGCGCGCGTTGGGCAGCTGCGCCGCGGCGAGCACCATCTCCTCATGGACGCGCTCCGGGTCCGCCTGCCCCAGGTCGTTGGCCGAGAAGCCCGAGCCGTCCCAAACCTGGTTGAGCAGCGGCGCGAGCGTGGCCGGCATATTGCCCATCGAGGGCAGCCCCGAGGTCATCGTCATCAGGTCGCGGATCGTGATCTGCCGCGTCATCGGCTGCGTCGCGCCGAGCGCCAGCGGCTGCCCCCGCACGTACTGCGTCGAGCTGAGCGGCGCGAGCACTTCCCGCCCTGCAAACTCCGGCAGCCAGTTGGTAATCGGATGGTCGAGGAAGAACAGCCCCTCTTCCTGCAGCTGCATCGTCAGCGCCGCCACGACCGGCTTGGTCTGCGAGTACATCCGGAAGAGCGCGTCGATCGGCAGCGGCGTCTTCCGCTCGCTGTCCAGATGCCCGTAGACCCCCGTGTGCGCGACCTTGCCCTGCCGCGCGACGACGGTCACGACGCCCGGCACCGCGCCGCGCTCAACCCCCGCCGCCATCGTCGCGTCAATCCGCGCCAGCCGCTCCGAATCGAAACCCACCTCCTCAGGGCGAACCACGGGCAATCCTGCAAACTCAGCCATCATCGTTTCCTCTCCTGCGCGGGTGCTTCCGCGCACAGGATAGGCCGATCCCCACCCCCGCGCTCCCAACCGCCACCCCCACGCCAAAAGAGCTCCCCCACCCCCGCGCCCCAAGCTCCGTCATATTAGATCCGTCATACCCGCGCCCCCAGATCCGTCATACCCGCGCTCGCCGCGGGTATCTCGCCGCGCTGCGCACCAAGCCCCGTCCCCTCCACCCCCGCGCCCCAGCTCCGTCACACCCGCGCCCCTCCCGCCACCCCCGCGCCCCCACCGTCATACCCGCGCAAAAGAGATCCGTCATACCCGCGCTTGCCGCGGGTATCTCGCCGCACAGCACCCAAGCCCCGTCTCCGCCTCCCACCCCCACCCGCTACCCTGCAAGCCAACGCCGGAGGCCCCAAATGACCAACCACCACCCCGACCACAGCATCCGCGACCGCGTCTGCGTGATCGGCGTCGGCGAAACCGAATACACCAAGCACGGCCAAATCGGCCGCCCCGAATTTCGCCTCGCGCTCGAAGCCATCCTCGCCGCCTGCCGGGACGCCGGCCTCGACCCACGCCAGATCGACGGCTTCTCCTCCTACTCCGCCGACCGCAACGATCCCAACCGCCTCTCGACCGCCCTCGACCTGCCCCACTACGGCTTCGCCAGCATGGTCTACGGCGGAGGCGGCGGAGGCGTCTGCGCCGCCATCGGCAACGCCGCCGCCGGCATCCACGCCGGCTACGCCCGCTTCGTCGTCGTCTACCGCGCGCTGGCCCAGGGCGAGTTCGGACGCTTCGGCCAAAGCCGCCGCTCCGGACGCATGCGCGGCCCCTACGCCTTCAATGTCCCACAAGGCCTGATGTCCCCCGCGCAGTTTCTGGCAATGCGCTTCCGCCGCCACATGCACGAATACGGCACCACCTCCGAACAACTCGGCCACATCGCCGTCGCCGCCAACAAGCACGCCCAGCGCAACCCCCGCGCCGTCATGAACGGACGCCCGATCACCCTCGAAGACCACCAGAATTCGCGCATGATCGCCGACCCCTATCGGCTCTACGACTGCTGCCTCGAAACCGACGGCGCAGCCGCGATGATCGTCGCCCCCGCCGAAGTCGCCCGCGACTTCCCCCACCGCCCCGTCTACCTCGCCGCCTCCGTGCAAGGCTCCGGCCGACGACAGCTCAACGTCGTCGACGGCTTCTGGCACCCCGACTTCCTCGGCTCCAACTACGGCACGATGGTCGACCGCCTCTACGCCGCCGCCGGAATGGGTCCCGACGAGATCGACTGCGCCCAGCTCTACGAAAACTTCACTGGCCAGGTGCTGACCACAATCGAGGATCACAAGTTCTGCGAGCGCGGCGAAGGCGGCCCATTCGTCGAAGGCGGCCGCCTTGAGCACCCCGACGTAGCCGAGCCCAACGCCCCCCACGCCGGCCAATTCCCCATCAACACCTCCGGCGGCAACCTCGCCGAGGCCTACACCCACGGCTTCAATCTAGCGGTCGAAGCCGTCCGCCAACTCCGCGGCGACTCCCCCAACCCAATTGAGGACGCCCACACCTGCCTGGTAGCCGCCGGCCCCGCCTCCGCCCCAATCTCCTCCGCCATCTTCCGCAACTAACCCCCCCAACCCCGCACCCCCCACAAAGCCGCTCCGCCACCCCCACGCAAAGAGAGATCCGACATACCCGCGCAAAAAGATCCGTCATACCCGCGCTTGCCGCGGGTATCTCGCCGCGCTGCGCACCAAGCCCCGTTCCCGCCTCTCCCACGCCCCAAGCTCCGTCACATTAGATCCGTCATACCCGCGCCCCGCCGCGGGTATCTCGCCGCGCTGCGCACCAACCCCCGCCCCCGTCACCCCCGCGCAAAAGAGCCCCGCCACCCCCGCGCCCCCAGCTCCGTCATACCCGCGCCCCGCCGCGGGTATCTCGCCGCGCTGCGCACCAACCCCCGTCCCCGCCACCCCCACGCCCCAGCTCCGCCACCCCCACGCCCCAGCTCCGCCACCCCCGCGCAAAAGAACCCCGCCACCCCCGCGCCCCCAGATCCGTCATACCCGCGCCCCGCCGCGGGTATCTCGCCGCGCTGCCCACCAACCCCCGTTCCCGCCTCCCCCACGCCCCGCTCCCGCACAGCCATGAAGGAGGAGGCCGTGCGGGGCTCCATGCAGAACTCAGCGAGATACCCGCGGCAAGGCGGGTATGACGGAAGTGGCAAGCGCGGCCGTGGCGGAGAAGGCCCTAGCCCCCGCCGCGCGCAATCAGCCAGCCGAGCATGGCAAGGTTGGACCCAGCCAGCAGACCAACCGCCCAAGTCAGCATCGTGAAGCGGCGGTCGGTGTTCTCCTTGAAGTCGCTGAAGCGCTGCCCCAGAGCTTTCTGCTCCTGCTCGAGGACGATCTGCCCCTGCTCAACACCGTTGAGGCCCTGTTGGAGATCCTTCTGCCCCTGGCGCAGCTCGCGCAGGCCGTCGTCGAGGTGCGTGAAGCGCCGGTCGAACTCCGCCGAGCGGCGCTCAAATTCGTCGCGGTGGACAAACGGGGGTTGCTCTTCCGCGGTGACCATGCGCGAAGCATAGCAGGCCGCACAACCTACCTCCACCTACCACGCCAAACCCCCTCCGACCAGATAGCGCCAGCCCCAAACCAGCCCCGCCACCCCCACGCCCCAAGCTCCGTCACATTAGCTCCGTCATACCCGCGCCCCGCCGCGGGTATCTCGCCGCGCTGCGCACCAACCCCCGTTCCCGCCACCCCCACGCCAAAAAGCCCCGCCACCCCCACGCCCCAAGCTCCGTCACATTAGCTCCGTCATACCCGCGCTTGCCGCGGGTATCTCGCCGCGCTGCGCACCAAGCCCCGTCCCCGCCACCCCCACACGAGCAAGCCCCGCCACCCCCGCACCCCAGATCCGTCAACCCGCGCAAAAAGATCCGTCATACCCGCGCTTGCCGCGGGTATCTCGCCGCGCTGCGCACCAACCCCCGTCCCCGCCACCCCCACGCCCCAAGCTCCGTCACATTAGATCCGTCACACCCGCGCAAAAAAGATCCGTCATACCCGCGCCCCGCCGCGGGTATCTCGCCGCCCCGCGCAAACCACCCCCGCCACCCCACGCCCCAACTTTTGCTACCCTACCCCCCCACGCAGCAACCGACCCTGTGTACCCGATCGGAGGGCCCCATGACCACCGTGATCCGCGCCATCCTCGGGGGGGGGGGGGGGACCACCCTCGCCCTCGCCGCGCTCATCGCCCTCCTCGCCGCCGCGCTCCTGACCCTCGCCCCAGCCGCAGCCGACGGACACCCCGCCGACCTTGAACTGGTCCTCAGTCTCGCCGAAGACTCCGACAACATCGTCCCCCCTGGCGGCGAATTCACCGTCGAAGCCGCCCTCCGCTTCACCACGCCCCACACCCAGGAGCGCCGCCTCAGCGCCGCGACCGGCTCCTCGCTACGCCTGGTCGGCGAGCTCAACTGGGAGGGCAGCGACTTCTTCAAGCGGCTCAACATCGCCGAACACATGGTCATGGGCGGAACCCCGCTGACCGGCGTCGACGCCGCCGGCGCCGCGCTCGGCAGCACCGCGCGGATGGTCGCCCGGGCGGCCGACGGGCGGCTGATCGTGGCCCGCGGCAACACCAACAAGCTCTACCTCTTCGACGCCTGGAACAAGCGCCAGGTGGGGATCATCGACGCCCCCGCCGGCGCCCACGCGAGCACCTTCGGAGGGGCGACAACTCTGTCCGACTCGGACCTGAGAGGGGTCCGCAGCGTCGCCACCTGGCAGCAAGACGAGGACACCTGGTGGGTCTTCGCCGGCTCGCGCTTCGACACGGTCGGCGCCTACACCAATGTCGGCCGCCTCTACGTCTTCCGGGTCGACTGGACCGCCGCCGGCCTGCAGGTCGGCGCGCCCACCATCATCCACCCCTCGGCCGACGAATACCGCAACCGCCACTCCGCCGCAGCCACCGACACCAGAACCGAGTACGGCTACTCGCTCAACATCTCGCGCGACGGCTCCACCCTCGCCGTCGCCGCGCCCTACATGAACCACATGGGCGCCGTCTACATCTACAGCCGCCCCGACGGCGAGGGCCGGGACTGGAGCGACATCACGCACGCCGACGCCGTCAAGGCCACCCCGGCCGTCGTCCCCGCCTGGGGCACCGGCGTCGACGCGACCCGCCCCTTCACCCCCACATCGACCGGCCGCACCGACGCCAGCGCCGACTGCGACGCCTGGTGCTCCGCGGTCTGGGCCGAGGTGGATATACCCGTGGGCAACAACTGGTCGCCGCCGCACCGCATCGGCCTGTCGGCCGACGGGCGGGTGATCGCCGTGGGCCGGCCGGGCAAGCGCTACGCCTCCACCACCCCCGGCGGGTCGTTCAGCTCACCCAAAAACTACACCGGCGAGATCCAGGTCTACGCCGCGCCGGTGGGCGGCTGGAGCGCCGCCCCGCGCGCCGACGCGGGCGGCCGGACCCTGTTCGCCACCCGCACCGACGCGAGCGGCTTCAAGCCCGCCCAGCACTATTCGGCCGGGCCGCTCCGCCGCGTGGCCGCGACCAGCGCCAAGCTGACGATCCTGCCCTGGGCCGACACCACGGGCGGCCACTATTTCGGGCTCGCGGTTGATGTCTCCAACGACGGAACCGTCGTCGTCTCGAGCGCCTTCTCGCCCGGCTACACGCATGTCTTTCAGCTCGACCCGGGTGAAGAGTGGTCCGGCGACATGGTCTACACGGCGCGACTCCAGGACACCCCGATCGCCGGCAACAACGGCGGCGTCGAATTCTCCGGCGACGACCGCACGATCGCGATCGGCAATATCGACGCCTACGGCCAAGCGGGGGAAATCTACATCTACACCCGCCCCGCAAACGGCGTCTGGGTCACGGCCGAACGCTCACACGAGAGCGCTCGGACGATCTTGTCGCCTGAAGGTCGCAT
Organism: Dehalococcoidia bacterium; assembly: GCA_965203165.1. Classification (GTDB taxonomy): domain Bacteria; phylum Chloroflexota; class Dehalococcoidia; order Bin125; family Bin125; genus CATQGW01. The sequence goes on along the minus strand of OZ241849.1, from coordinate 824,366 downwards.
CGGGAACCGTTGGTGGGGCGAGGTGCTCTACGATCTCGGCGGCGAGCGTCTGATCATCTCGGCATTCCGCCACGCGGGCGGCGCGCTCTGGCTGAGCGACAGCGGCTGCACCCAGCGCGTCGCCGAAGATCTGTCCACCTGGACCTGCCCCATCACCCTGGCCGACGCCAGGGTGGTGGTCCCCAAGGGCACGCCCGACGGGGTGGTCACCATCTCCGGCAGCGTGGCGGTGTCGCTCAGCGGCCTCTCCGGCAACGCAACCACCGTGCGCGACACGCTGGAAGTCACCATCGGCGAAGTCGACGAGCTGGCCAAAGTCGAGTTCGATTTCGACACCAACGCCGCGACCGGCCGGCCGCACCCGGCCGTGGTCGCGCCCGGCGGCGCAACCACCCTGCTGCTCAAGCTGCTCAACGAGCACGGCAAAGCCTCCGCCAAAGGCGCAATCTTGTCGGCGTCGGTTACCACCACCTCGCAGGGCGGTCTCAGCGCGCGGCTGGGCTCCGCAAGCGCCGAAGCCTGCGCAGCAGGCGGCGGCCGAACCTGTCGGATCGCCAATCCCACGACCGCCCTGACCGCCGGCAACGCCGACCAGATCCGCCTGACCATGACCCATCCCGGCGCGGCCAAGGCGGGCGCGGCCCGAGTCTGGGCCCTGGTGATCGACTCCACGGGCGAAACCTTCCAAACCGAGCCGATCACGGTCACCTTCAGCGGCCCGCCCGCCGCGCTGGCCATCGCCCAGCCGCCCACCGCCCTGCTCGGCTACGCCCCGACCGAGTCGGCCGATCAACGCAACGCCGCGACGCTGGTCGTCTCGGCGGCCGACGCGGCAGGCAACAAAGCGACCGTGCCCACCACCCGCTACAGCGCCAAGCTGACCGACCCCGACGGCAAAACCGTCGCCGCCGGCAAGGCCCAGCTGGTCTGGCCGCTGCGCGAAGGCAACGCCGCCGACGGCGCGCTGCTGCTCAGCGGCGGCAACCCCCAGGCCCGCGTCACCATCCTGGCCGCCAGGTCCGCCCCGCTGGCCTCAGGCGAATACACGCTCGAACTGAAAGCCGGCTCAGGCAGGGGCAGGCTGACCGCCACCCAAACGGTCGTCATAACCGGCGGCGCGGCCCAAGTCGCGCTGAGCGCCGACCCGGCCGGCCCGGTCAATCTGGACGACACAGTCACGCTTACCGCGACGGTGACCGACTCGAGCGGCGCGCCGGTGCCCGACGGCACCCCCGTCGCGTTCGCCGAGCAGAGCACAGGCGCAAACGTCACGCTGGTGCTGCTCTCCCAGTCCGAGCAGCGCACCCGCGACGGCCGCGCCTCCGCCAGCCTGCGCGCCGTAGGCGTCGGCGGCGCGTACGTCACCGCCGAAGCCGACGACCAAAGCGACGCCTACTCGATCACCGTCGCCGCCCCGCCTCCGCCGCCGCTGGACGACGCAATCGCCGTCCTCGCGGTCGACACCTACAGCATCTGGACCGACCCCCGCCCCACCACCGCCGCCGAGCTGTACGCCCAGCTCGAAGGCGTCGCCCAGCTCAGCAAGTGGGACGGCATCGAGTGGCTCCGCTACGGCGAAACCAACGGCCTCCTCACCTCCGGCTCCGTAGACTTCCCCATCCGCCGCGGCGAAGTCCTCTGGCTAACCAGCGAGTAGCCGCAGCCCACGAGCTAGCTCCGCCACACCCGCGAGAGATCCGTCATACCCGCGCTTGCCGCGGGTATCTCGCCGTGACGAGTGCCTAAGCCCCTCCTGTCCGCCACCCCGCGCCCGCCAGCCCGCCCCCTACGCCACCCCCCGCGCCCAAGCTCCGTCATACCCGCGCGAGCTAGATCCGTCATACCCGCGCTTGCCGCGGGTATCTCGCCGAGCCCACCACCCAAGCCGCTTCGCGCCACCCCACCTCCCCCCGCGCGCAGCCCCCACCCCGCGCACCCGCCCCCACCCCCGCCGCCCCGCCAAAAAAGCTCCACCACCCCCGCCCAAACCACCCCCGCCACCCCCGCGCCCCCCAGCTCCGCCACCTCCGCGCCCCCCAGCTCCGCCACTCCCGCGCTTGCCGCGGGTATCTCGCCGCGACCACCACCCAAGCCCCATCCCGCCACCCCCCGCCCCCACCCCCCGCGCAGCCACCCCCGCGCAAACCCACCCCCGCCAGCCCCGCGCAAAAAAGCTCCGTCATACCCGCGCTTGCCGCGGGTATCTCGCCGTGACCACCACCCAAGCCCCATCCCACCTCCCCACCTCCCCCCGCCCCACCCCCCACGCGGGTGCAGCCCCACCCCCCACGCAAACCACCCCCGCCACCCCCGCGCAAAAAGCTCCACCCCCCCACGCAAACCGCCCCCACCACCTCCGCGCCCCAAAGCTCCGCCACCCCCCGCGCCCAAGCTCCGTCATACCCGCGCAAAAAAGATCCGTCATACCCGCGCTTGCCGCGGGTATCTCGCCGCGCCCACCACCCAAGCCCCACCCCCAACCCCTCACCCTCTGTAACCCCCACCACACCCCAATTTGCCACCCCAACCCACCACAGCGTACATTCGTTCGCATCACCCCGACACGCCGAGCGCGCCTCCGAGCGCCGAACGGGAACACCTCCCGTCGGCGCTTTCTGCCTTGGAGGCGCAATGCAGACCCAAACCTCCCCCACCGCCGAAAACCCCGCTGACCAACCCCAACCCTCCAGCCCCCTCCGCGACGCCATGCTCGACGCCATCGGCGCCCTCAGCGACGAAGAACGCGAGCGCCTCGTCGCCGCCGACGCCCCCGAAGAAACCGTCCGCGTCTGGCGCGAACTGATCGCCGACCAGGCCGTCCGCGAGCGACAGTCCGAACTCATCGACGGCGTCCTCGACGAACTCGACACCCGCGAACAGCAGCGCCGCGACGACCTCCGCCGCAACCGCGTCAACCCCACCCGCGGCCTCCACGGTGCCGCGCCCCCGCGCGAGCCCGCCTCCGCCGCCGAGTGGACCACCTACATCCGCGACGCCCAACAAGAACCCGAAGCCGCCCAACGCCGCTCTCGCTTCGCCGCCTGGCTCGCCCAACACCCCGACGCCTGACCAACCGCAACCCAACCCCCACAGCGCAACCGGCGCGCAACCGCGCCCAACTGAAAGGACCCCACCATGGCCGACACCCTCTCCACCAACGTCCAAGCCTCCTACTCCGAAATCATCGAGCGCACCATCGCCCAGATGCCCCAGTCCGCCCCGATGCTCTCCCTCGCCCGCAAGGTCATCATCCCCAAGGGGCACAACGAGGCCAAAATCCCCCGCATCTCCAGCGTCAGCACCGTCCAGACCCCCGCCGAAAACACCGAACTCAGCACCTACTCCCGCTTCACACTCACCAGCGCCACCATCACCCCCAGCTTCCGCGCCATCCAGGTCCGCGTCCACATCCGCGCCCAAAACTACTCCCGCGAAGACCTCACCCGACTGATCGCCGCCGAAATCGCCCTCTCCCAGGGCCAGGACATCGACACCGACCTCACCGGCGAATTCGGCAACTGGCACACCGACAACGACATCGGAGCCACCAACACCGACCTCACCATCGCCGCCCTCCGCACCGCCCGACGCACCCTCCAATCCGTCGCCCGCGCCAAGGGCGGGCCGCCCCGCGGCGACATCGTGGCCGTGCTCGCCCCAATCCCCGCCGAGGATGTGGTGACCGACCTCGGCGCGCGCGGCGTCGCCGCCTCCGGCAGCCCCTGGATCCCCCACGGCCTCTCCGAACAACTCATCCGACGCTTCATGATCAGCGAAATCCCCCTCATGGGCGCCTCCGTCTTCGTCGACGGCTACATGACCCAGGACGGCTCGGGCGACTACATCTGCTCGATGTTCGGCCGCGACGCCCTCGCCTGGGCCTGCTCGCTCGACTGGACGCTCCAGGTCTTCTCCGAAGCCAGCTGGCCCGGCGTCATCCTCCGCTCCCTCGCCGACTACGACGCCGGCATCGCCGGCTACCCCCACCACGGCTGCCAGATCACCGCGGACGGAGCCTGACCATGAACACCCCCGACTTCAGCCACCTCCGCTCCCGCCGCTACGCCCCGCCCGCAATCAACACCGGCGTCCGCGCCGTCCGCGCCAACCTGCGCGTGGCCAAGACCGACAAGCACGGGCGGCCCTACATCGGGCGCGACCAGCACCTGCTCGGACAGGGCTTCCACGACGGCCGCGAGGCCGAACGCCTCCTGCTCGACGCCGCCGACCAACTCGGACTCGACCACCGCGCCGTCGAACTCGACGCCCGCCACTGGCTCCAAACCGAGATCAACGCCGGCCTCGGCCCCTCCTGACCACTCACCGCCACGACCCGCGAAAGGACCGCACCATGACCGCACAGCTTCCCCGCATCGACTACCCCGAGGCGCTCGACCCCGGACAGCGCCCCCTGCTGCTCTTCCACCGCCACCTCCGCGCCGTCCGCGCCGCCGGCGACTCCACGTCCGACTACGACATCCTGATGTACCGCCCGCCCGCGCCCGAGCACGACCAGGATGGCGCCCAGGAGAGCGACATGCAGGGCGCCTGGCTGCCCGTCCCCGCCGCCAAATACCTCAAGCACCGCTCCCTCGAATGGCGCGAAGCCGAGCGCATCGAAGATCTGCCGCCGGAGTACCACGAGCTGGCCGAGGCGCTCGACGCCGCGCTCGCCGCCGACGAGCCGACGGGCGGTGCGGCATGACCCACGGCGTCGCCATCGACTTCGAAACCCTCGCCCTGGCCGCCTCCGCCAAGGGCTTCTCCCCCCAGCGCGCCGGGCGCGCCAACCGCGCCTGGCTCAGCGTCGAAACCGGCAGCCTCCGCTACCGCCTCGACGGCGTCGACCCCACCGCCGCCGTCGGCCACCTGCTCGCCGCCGGCGCCACGCTCGAACTCGAGCACCGCGACCAGGTCCAGCGCGCCCGCTTCATCGCCGTCGGCGCTGCCGCCACCCTCCGCGCCAGCTTCTTCCTCTAACCCAGCCCCCAACGCACGACAGGAGACCAGCCAATGACCAACGCACCGCCGACCGAGCCCAGCCAACCCACTCAGCCTTGCCCCGCCGCAGGGCGGCGAGCTTGCCCCTCGCCGCCCTGCGGCCGCTCCGACGAAACCCCCATCCGGCAATTCCTCGAGCGCCTCGAGCGCGGCATGCAGCACGTCGAGGCCCGCATCGATCGGCTCTACATCGCCGTCGGCGGCGGCACCGTCCTGCTCGCCGCAATCGGCCTCGCCGCCGGCTTCATCGCCCGCGGCGCCTGACCAACCCGAACGGAGAACGAAATGACCACACCCCAACCGCCCGACCCGCGCGAGCCCCTCTGGCTCCCCCGCGGCAGCGTCCGCGCCGTAATCGCCCTCAGCGTGATCGGCGTCTGGGCACTGCTCGAAACCGGCGCAATCGGCCCCGGCCACGCCGGCGAATCCGTCCGCACCATGGCTCTCGCCGTCGCCGCCGCCTACGGCTTCTTCCGCACCCGCAACCGCAACACGAACGGAGACTCCCGATGACCACCCAACTTTCCCCCACCCCCGATCGTGCCCCCGACCTCGACGGCCTCGTCGGCCTGCCCGCCGGCGCGCGCACCATCTGGGCGCCCGCCCACCGCAGCAACTACTACACCGCCGCCGACCGACCCTACGGCGGCGTCCCCCGACGCCAAATCGCGATCTGCTACCACACCCCCGAAGAACAGCCCGACGACATCGAAACCACCCCCGCCTGGTTCCAGGACCCCGCCGCCAACGCCTCGACCGGCTACTACGCCGACTCCGACGGCGACCTCTACCAGATGGTGCGCGACGCCGACTTCGCCTGGGCCCAGGGCACCCGCACCCGCAAGCGCCCCAACACCCGCTTCCCCCGCCCCGCCTGGTGGAAGCCGCTGCTGGTCTCCTACAACACCTGCATGCTCTCGATCGAGATCGAAGGCTGGGCCCGCAGCATCGGGCGCAGCTTCACCCCCGGCTCGCGCCAATTCCAGGCCGTCGCCGCCTGGTCCGCCTACCAGTGCCGCAAGTACGACATCCCCCTCGACCGCGCCCACCACCTCGGCCACAGCGAACTCTGCACCACCAAAGGCGACCCCGGCCAAGACTTCCCCTGGGACGACCTCCTGGCCGCCATCGCCGCCCAACTGAAGCCCTCCAAAACCGAGCAGCGCCTCAAGCCCTCCAACATCGAGCAGCGCCTCGATGCCCTCGAGCGCCAGGCAGCCCAGCTCCAAACCCACACCCACGGCCCGCCAGCCCGATAGAACCACCCCTCCACTGTCTTACCTCCGCCCCCACTCCGCCCTACCCGCGCGAAAAAGGCCCGTCATACCCGCGCGAAAAAGGTCCGTCATACCCGCGCGAGAAAGGTCCGTCACACCCGCGCGAAAAAGGTCCGTCATACCCGCGCGAGAAAGGCCCGTCATGCCCGCGCGAGAAAGGCCCGTCATGCCCGCGCGAAAAAGGCCCGTCACACCCGCGCGAAAAAGGCCCGTCACACCCGCGCGAGAAAGATCCGTCATACCCGCGCTTGCCGCGGGTATCCCGCCGAGTCCACCTCCAAGCCCCGTTCCCGCTCCCCCTCTGCCCGCGCACTGTCCACTGCGTCCCTCCTACGCACCCCCACAATTCCCCCTACGCCCCCCTCGCCTCCCCTCCGTCATACCCGCGCGAGAAAGATCCGTCATACCCGCGCTTGCCGCGGGTATCCCGCCGAGTCCACCTCCAAGCCCCGTTCCCGCTCCCCCTCTGCCCGCGCACTGTCCACTGCGTCCCTCCTACGCACCCCCACAATTCCCCCTACGCCCCCCTCGCCTCCCCTCCGTCATACCCGCGCGAGAAAGATCCGTCATACCCGCGCTTGCCGCGGGTATCCCGCCGCGCCCACCTCCAAGCCCCGTTCCCGCCTCCCCGCGCTCCACGCACGGCTTTCGCGTCCCTCCTACGCACCCCCACAGCCCCTACGCCCCCCCTCCGTCACACCCACGCGAGAAAGGTCCGTCATACCCGCGCGAGAAAGGTCCGTCATACCCGCGCTTGCCGCGGGTATCCCGCCGCGCCCACCTCCAAGCCCCGTTCCCGCTCCCCCTCTGCCCACGCACTGTCCACTGCGTCCCACCTACGCACCTCCACAGCCCCTACGCCACCCCTCGCGCCCCCCTCCGTCACACCTGCGCGAGAAAGGTCCGTCACACCCACGCGAGAAAGGTCCGTCACACCCGCGCGAAAAAGGCCCGTCATACCCACGCGAGAAAGGTCCGTCACACCCGCGCGAGAAAGATCCGTCATACCCGCGCTTGCCGCGGGTATCCCGCCGCGCCCACCTCCAAGCCCCGTTCCCGCTCCCCCCTCTGCCCGCGCACTGTCCACCGCGTCCCACCTACGCACCTCCACATCCCCTCCGTCACACCCGCGCGAGAAAGATCCGTCATACCCGCGCTTGCCGCGGGTATCCCGCCGCGCCCACCTCCAAGCCCCGTTCCCGCCTCCCCGCGCCCCACCCCCAACACCCCCAATCGCCTACCCTACCCCCATGCCCAACGACGACCTCCGACCCCCGCTCGACGGCGTCCTGGCGATCAACGCCGGCCAAATCCTCGCCGCTCCCTTCTGCGCGACCATGCTGGCCGAGTTTGGCGCGGATGTGATCAAGCTGGAGCGGCCCGGCAGCGGCGAGCCTAATCATGGCTCGATCTCCTACGTGCAGGAGAATCGCTCGCAGCGCGGCGTCACTTGCAACCTGCAGCACCCGCGCGGGCAGCAGTTGTTCCGCGACCTCTGCGCGCGGGCTGATCTGCTGATCGAGAACTTTCGCCCGGGCACGCTGGAGAAGCTGGAGATCGGCCCCGAGCGGCTGCGCGAGCGCAACCCGGGGCTGGTCGTCGTGCGGGTGAGCGGCTACGGGCAGAGCGGGCCCTACCGCGAGCGGGCGGGCTTCGACCGCGTCGCGCTGGGCTTCGCGGGGATGACCTACACGACCGGCTCGCCCGACGGCCCGCCCGTGCGGCCCGGCTACATGGTTGCCGATTACTCGGCGGGGCTGGTCGCCGCCTTCGGCGCGCTGGCCGCGCTGCGCGCGCGCGAGCTGAACGGCGTCGGCCAGGATGTCGATGTCGCGCTCTACGAGGCGATCTGGAAGCAGTCGGGCTCGCACGCGGCCAACTACCAGCGCAGCGGCCAGAACCGCGAGCGCTCGGGCAACTACTTTCCGGGCGTCGTGCCGGCCGAGCAGTTTCCCACCGCCGACGGGCATTTTCTGATCATCAACGCGACGACGCAGGGCACGTTCGAGCGGCTCTGCGCGGCGATGCGGCGGGCGGATTTGCTGGTCGACGCGCGTTTCGCGGAGCACGGCGAGCGCCGCGCCAACTACGAGCCGCTGCACGAAATCGTGGGCGAGTGGGTGCGCGGGCTGACGCTGGAGGCGGTGCAGGCGCTGCTCGACGAGTACGGCGTGCCGGCGACCAAGGTCTACGCGACCAGCGACATACTGGCGGATCCGCATTTCGCCGCGCGGGAGCAGATCGTCGAGGTGCCCAGCGAGCAGCACGGCGCGCTGCCGCAGCCGGGCATCGTGCCCCGGCTGTCGCGCACGCCGGGCGCGGTACGGCATCGCGCGCCCACGCTGGGCGAGCATAACAACGAAGTCTACGGCGGGCTGCTCGGACTTTCCGAGTCCGAACTCGCCGAGCTCGAAGCCGAAGGCGTGATCTGAGCGCCTCAAACCGCTGCTACAGGCAGTAACAGAATCGGAGCGGCCGCATGACCACCCAGCTCGCCGAACGCAGCATTCTCGCCTTCCTCGACGGCGACGACTCGCTGGAGATCGATAACATCATTCACTCGACCGCCGGCGCCGCGCAGTTCGGTTACAGCGGTCCGCTGGTCGGCGGCGTGACGGTCTACGCCTGGGCCGCGCCGGCGATCATCGAGGCGCTGGGCGAGGATTGGCTCGACCACGGCTGGTCGGATTTCCGCCTGCGCCGCCCCGTCTATCCGGGCGATGAAATCACCACGCGCGTCAGCCGCAACGACGACGGCGGCTACGAATTCACGATGGCCAAGGAGACGGGCGAGGTCTGCATCGCCGGCGCGGTGGGTCTGGGCGACGCCGACTGGCTGGGCGAGCTGTCGATGCCGCAGCGCCGCGATCCCGCGCCCCCCGCCGAGCAGCACACGCTGCTGACGCCCGAGACGCTGCCGCTGGGCGAGGATCTGCCGCCGATGGCGGTATCGCTTTCGGTCGAGGACGCCGAATCCTACGCCGACGAATTCGCGCGCGACGCGCATCCGCGCTGGCGCGGCCCCGACGCCCGCATCCACACCGGCTGGATCGCGGGCCGCCCGACCCGCCTGCTGCGCCACACCTACGATTACCACGCCGCAATCCACGCGGCCAGCCGCATCCAGCAGCTCGCCCCCGCCCGCGCCGGCCAAACGCTGGTCGTCGCCGGGCACATCCCCTCGGCCTACCAGCGCAAGGGCCACGAGTACGCGCTCAACGACATCGCCGTCTACAGCGAGCGCGGCGAGCTGCTCACCCGCATCCGCCAGACCAGCATCTACCAGGTCGCCGCGCGCTGAGCGCGGGAGCTACACTGGAGGCGAGGGGAGCGCGGCAATGCGCCTCACGTCGCTGCGAGTCAAAAACTACGGCTGCTTGGCCGATTTCGAGCTGCCCGAGCTCGGCCCGCTGGCGGTGTTCGTCGGCGCGAACGGCAGCGGCAAAAGCACGCTGTTCGATGTCTTCGCCTTCCTCCGCGACGCGCTCCGCGACGACGTCCGCACAGCCGTCGCCAACCGCGGCGGCTTCGAAATCCTGCGCACGCGCGGCGCGGATGGCCCGATCGAAATCAAAATCGGCGTCGGCCGCGACCCGGAACGCTGGACTCCAAACGCCGTTACGCCGGCCGGAACGTACACGGTTACGATCGATAACGGCGAGGAACGCCCGTACATACGCTCCGAGCGGATCACGGTTTGCCTTGCGGAACAGGAAGCGAACAGGGACGTAACGCTGCTCGATACCGATCACAACGGAGCCGCGGAACGACCGCGCACCGCGCGTCCGCAACTGGAGCGCCCCGATGAGGTGATTGCGGCCGCTCTCCGCGAGGAACGCATCGGCAAGGCCGACGCGCCGGCCGCGCTGGCGGCAGTCGAGGAACTTCGCGCGCTGCTGCGCGATACGCACTTCTCCGACATCGATCCGGCGCTGGCGAAGCAGCCCTGCGCCGCGAACGCCGATCATCGCCTGACCGAGTGCGGCGACAACCTCGCCAAAGTGGTCAAGCACCGCATTGAAACCGATCGCAGCGCCTTCGACGAGGCGTTTCGCCTCGTGCGCCGCGCCGCGCCTGACTTGGAGGGCGTAAAAGCGTGCGATACCGCGGACGGGCGCATCGTGCTCGAGTTCGTCGAGTGCGGTGGAGCCCGCATTCCCGCGCAACGTGTTTCCAATGGTACGATCAAACTGCTCGCCTGCGCGCTGCTGCTCAACGAGCCGCAGCACCGTCCGCTGCTCTGCCTCGACCAGCCGGAGCACCATGTCTACCCGTCGCTGCTATGGGAACTGCTCGAAGAGATCGCCGCCTACACCTGGCGCCCGGACGCGCAAGTGCTGGTAACCACGCACCAACCCGGCCTGCTTGACGCCGCCGAGCCCCACGACGTGTTCTGGCTCGTTCGAAAGGACGGTGGTCCCAGGGCGTGCCGTGTCTCCGACGATCCACAACTCATCGCCGAACACGACTACGGCGGGCAGCTGGGCTTCATGTGGCGCACCGGCTCATTCCTGGGCGCGCATCCCAGCTGATGCCCGACCTTGTGTTCATAGTTGAAGAGCCCTCCAAGGAGGCCTTCCTAACGGCGCTGTTGCCGCGATTCAATATACCGGACACGCTTAACGTGTACTACCAAAGCGGTACCGGGTACTCGGAGTTCGGTGGTTTGATCAGACGAGTACTTCGTAGTTGGCGAACGCCGGGCGCGCGGTTCGTGATCCTGTGCGATCAGGACCAGAATGACTGCGTTGCGAAGAAGCAGGAACTGCTGGCGGCAGTGCCCGAACATGTCCGCCGCCGCGTGGCGGTGCGGATCGTCTGCGACGAACTGGAGTCGTGGTACGTCGGAGAGCGGGCAGCCTTGGAGCAGGCGCTGCCTGAACTCGGTTCGGTCTCGGCGATTCCCGAGCTGCGCGGGCCGCCTGACGCAATCCCACGTTCGTCTCAACGGATTGCGCAACGGATCGGACGAGCAAAGCTCAAGAAAGTCGCGCTTGCAGAGAATGTCGGCGCGCGGATGAATCCCGACATCAACACCTCCCACAGCTTCAACCTCTTCCTCCAAACCCTCCGCCAAATCCTCGCCGACGCCGCGGGTTGACCATCGCCAGCGCGGCGGGTAGCATCGCTGCAACCACAGATGAGGGGGCGCGCGGCGGGGAACCCGGTGCGAATCCGGGGCTGTCGCGCAACGGTGATCCGCAGCTTGCTGCGGTCAGCCCGAATACCAACGCGCGCCCGCGCCAGCACGCCGACTTCGCGTCAGGGTCGGGGCGTCCCCAACGGCCCAGCAAGGCCGTTTTTCGTTCTCCCCCATCCGACGCGCGAAGTGGTCCGCGAAAGGCCGCATCGTGCTTTCCCGATTCGCATTCGTCCCCGCCGCCCTGCTCCTGCTGTTGATCGCCGCCTGCGGCGACGACCCCGCGCCGCCGCCTTCGCAGCAGGAGAGCCAACCAGAGAGCATTGCCGAAGAGCCGCCCCCGCCCCCGACGGTCATCACCGACGCCGTCAACTTCACCGTCAAATACATCGGCGACGCCAAGCTTGTGCATGTGCTCCAGCCCGCGCCGGGCGCGCCGGGCGCTGTCTACGTCCTGGCGCAGCGCGGCGCGGCCGAGCCGGAGGACGGCTGGGCGAGCCTCGCCGACGACCTGATCGCCGCGCGCGATCTCGCCCCCGCGACCGTGATCGAAGTCCCGATCAGGTCGCTCTTCACCTCCTCAACCACGCAGCTGCCGGCGCTCGACATCCTGGGCGTCGTCGACCGTCTGAGCGGCGTCGCGCAGCATGCGTTCGTAACAACCGAATCGGTGCGCGCAAGGATCGACGCGGGGCAACTCGCCGAGTTCGCCCCTACGTCCGCCGTCGACGCCGAAGTCGTGCTCGCCGCCCAGCCCGATGTGCTGATGACATCCGGTTTCTGGGACGACGCTTACGACGTCATTCAAAGCGCCGGCACGGCCATCGTTCATAACGGCGATTGGGTCGAAAGCTCCCCGCTGGGGCGCGCCGAGTGGGTCAAATTCGTCAGCCTCTTCTTCAACCGCGAAGCTGAGGCGGAAGCCTGGTACCAGGAGGTCCGCAGCGACTACGAGGCCGCAAAAGCCGTCGCCGCCGGAGTCGAGCGCCGCCCCACCGTCCACACTGGCCAGGTCTGGGGCGGCGTCTGGTACGCCTCGGGCGGGCAATCCTACGTCGCGCGGCTGCTCGCCGACGCTGGCGCGGACTACGTCTGGGCGGACAACGATGCGGCGGGTTCGCTGGAGCACGACATCGAGACGCAGCTCGCCCGCGCGAGCGAGACCGAATTCTGGCTGCACGCCGCCAGCTGGTGGGCCAGCGCCGCCGCCGCGCTCGCCGAGGACGCGCGCTACGGCGAGTTCGCCTCGATGCAAAACGGTAACGTCTGGAATCCCACGCTCGCCGTCAACGGGCAGGGCGGCAACGACTACTTCGAAAGCGGCAGCGTGCGCCCCGACCTCGTCCTCCGCGACATGATCGCGATCCTGCATCCGCAGCTGATGCCCGATCACGAATTCGTCTACTACCAGCGGCTGCCCGCGCAATGAGCACGCTCGAAGCGACCCGCAGCGGCGCGCCCGACGTAGCAGCCGAATCGGCCGCACTCGCCTCGCTCGGCCGCCTGCGCGGACGCACTGTCGTCGGCTTCGCCATGCTGATCGTCGGCGCGCTCGCGCTCGCCCTGCTCGGCGTCGCCGTCGGCTCGATTGCAATTCCTTTCGACGCCACGCTCGACACGCTGGCCGGCATCTTCGGCGCGTCCGACGCCGCGGGCGGCGAACAGTCCGTCTGGACGACGGTGATCCGCCAGATTCGCATCCCCCGCACGCTCACCGCGCTGCTGGCGGGCGCGGCGCTCGGCGTCGCCGGCTTGCAAATGCAGACTCTGTTTCGCAACCCCCTCGCCGACCCGTTCGTGCTCGGCGTCAGCGCCGGCGCGTCGTTCGGCGTCGCCGCCGTCGTGCTCGTTGCCGGCACGGGACTCACGCTGTTCACCGCCGGACTCGGCTGGCTCGGCGACCTCGGCCTCGCCGGCGCGGCGTTCGTGGGCGCGGCGTTCGTCATGGCGCTGGTGCTCGCGCTCTCGCTCCGCGTTCGCAGCATCGTCACCGTGCTGATCGTCGGCTTGCTCGTCGGGCAACTCGTCGGCGCGCTGATCACGATCCTGATCTCCGCCGCCGAAGAGCAGTACGTCGATCAGTTCGTCCGCTGGGGTTTCGGCTCGTTCCGCGGCGTCACCTGGTCCGAGCTGGGCATCCTCGCGCCCGCCGTCGCCGCGGGCGTCATAATCGCGCTGCTCAGCGTCAAGCAGCTCAACGCGCTGCTGCTCGGCGAGTCCTACGCGCGCAGCCTGGGCGTCCACGTGCGCCGCGCTCAGCTGTCGGCGATGCTCGGCGCAGCGCTGCTGGCCGGCTCCGTCACCGCCTTCGCCGGGCCCATCGCCTTCCTCGGCGTCGCCATCCCTCACCTCGCACGCGGACTCTTCCGCACCTCCGACCACCGCATCCTCGCGCCGGCCGTGATCCTCTGCGGCGGCATTCTGGCGCTCGCCGCCGAGATCGTCGCGCAACTGCCCGGCGTCGGCAGCGTCCTGCCGCTCAACGCCGTCACCGCGCTGATCGGCGCGCCCGTTGTGCTCAGCGTGCTGCTCCGACGCCGCCGTCTCTCGGCGGTATGATCCGCTATGAGGAGACGCCATGGCCACCGCGACCGACACTACAGCCGAGCGGCTGCTTGTCGAAGCCGAGAACTCCGTTGAGTTCCCGGTGTTGCGCTTCCCCCCCGAGTCGCCGTTGACCGACGAGCTTCTCGCGCAACTCAGTTCGCTCAACAGCCCCTGGCACTTCGAGCGCACGCCGGAGGGAGCGCTGCAAATTATGGCCCCAGCATCTCCCGACGCGGACGACGTAGCGGCTGATTTTGGCAGGCAGGTAGGAAACTGGGCGCACGACCTCCACATCGGCCAGACCTACGGCTCCTCGCCCGGCTTCACGACGCCCGACGGCGCGGTGCTGTCGCCTGACGCAGCCTGGATCAGCGACGAGCGGCTGGCGGCGCTGCCGCCGCGCGGCCAGCGTCCCGCATTCCCCGCAATCATCCCCGACCTGGTGATCGAAGTCTGCTCGCCCGGCGACCGGCTCTCGCGGCAGCAGGAGAAGATGGCGCGCTGGATCACCTATGGCGCACGGCTCGGCTGGTTGGTCGACCCGCTCAACAGCCGCGTCTACATCTACCGCCCCAACTCAGAGCCGGAAGTCCTTGAGCGCCCCGACACGCTCAGCGGCGAGCCGGAGTTCCCCGGCCTTGAGATCGACTGCGTCGACATCTGGTGGTAGCGCTCAGCCGCCGCCTGCATCTCTGCCGCGCGGCGAGATCACCCGGATCAGCAAACCCGCGCTGAGCAGCAGCGCCGCTCCCGCGGCCGCCACCACGACGTAGTCCCAGGGAAAGCCGCCGGACACCGAGAAGCTCGGACCCGCCCGCCGCAACGACTGCCGACGCTCGATCTCCGCCGTGCGCGCCGCGATCTCCTCCGCGCTGCGCTGATCATCCGCTTCCGCCGTCTCCAGCTCGTCGGCCGCTTCCGCGCCGCCGCTCTCCGCTGCTTCCGACTCGCCGGCGGGCTCGCTCTGCGCCTGCGACGGCTCAGCCGCCTCTTCCGGTTCCGCCACCTCCGGCCCGGCGATCACCTCATCTTCGATCACCGTCGAGCGATCCTCGCCGCGCACGCGCGGCGCCAGACCGACCGATGCCCGCCAAGCGTCGTCCAGACCGTCGCGCCCAAAGCCGTACACCGCCGTCAGCGCATTCTCGATCGTCGATCCGGACTTCATCTCCGCGAACAGCGCGGCGAACTGATCCGCGCCGTAGCTGTCAATCAGGAAGGTCACCAGCGAGGCCGACTGACCGTAGAAAATATCGACCTGGCCGGGGATGTTGCTGTTCGACGCCATCCCGCGCACCGGCAGCACGACATCGTTGTCGATTGCCCGTTGCAACGCGCCCCCGCGCCGGCGCTGCCAGTCGCCCTCGGAGATCGTCGCCGTGCCCTCGTCCAGCCATGAGGGCAGATCGCCGAGCGCGCTCTCGCCCGCGATCTTCGTCAGCACGTGCGTCAGCTCGTGCCGGATCACCCAGGCGTCCGGCTGGTAGATATGCACCAGATCGGCCAGCACCCGCACGCCGCCGGTGATCACCTGCTCGTCGAAGCCTTCGCTGCGCACCCGCTGCACGCCCTGTGCATCCGCTTCGCTGCGCCAGACGTAGACCTTGAGCGGGAAGTCCACCGTGATGCCCAGCAGCGCCGTCATCTCCTCGACGGCGTTCAGCCCTTCGACGGCCAGCTCCGCGGCGACGCTTTCGCTGTCGTAGTAACGCACCACCACGTCGCCGCGCGCCAGCTCGTCCCACTCGTAACGCGGATCTTCGTAGCGCCAGATTTCCCGCTCAGTTTCGATCACCGTGCCGTCGTTCGAGGTCAGCTCCCAGAACCACTCGATGTCCGCGCCGACCGGAATGTAGATATCCGCGCCGGTCGTCTCGACCACCGCCGAGGCGCGCGTCACGTCGCCGCGCATCAGCTCGGCCGGCTGCCGCGTCAGCGCGCCCTCCGGCAAGATCGTGTAGAAGAACACCACCTCGGCCGCCTGCGCGCCGTCGGCGATCAGCGCGGTGAATGTCACCGAACTGGGAAACTCTTCGATCCGGATCGCGGTGTCCTGCACCTGCGGCGCGCCCTGCGCCTGCCCGCCGCCGGGCAGCAGCACCGACGCGAGCAATGCGACGATCAATGCGATCAGCAGCGCTCCCAGCCGCATCATGCTTCCTCCTCCGCGCCGATCCGCGTTTGCAGCCAGGCCCGCAGCAGCGGATCAATCTCGCCGTCCAGCACGCTCTCCGTGTCCGACGTTTCGTAGCCGCTGCGCAGGTCCTTGACCATCCGGTACGGCTGAAGCACGTAGCTGCGAATTTGATTGCCCCAACCGGCGTCGAGCTGCTCGCCGCGCATCTTGCGCCGTTCAGCCTCATGCTTCTCCTGGCGGATATGCAGCAGCCGCGACTCCAACACCTTCATCGCGCTGTCCCGATTGCGCCGCAGCGACCGCTCGTTCTGGCAGGAGACCACCATGTTCGTGGGCAGATGCGTGATCCGCACCGCCGTCGCGTTCTTCTGCACATTCTGCCCGCCGTGCCCCGACGCGCGGTAGACATCCACTTTGAGTTCGTCCGGGTTCAGCTCGATGTCGTCCATCGCCTCCGCTTCCGGTAGCACGTCGACCTTGGCGAACGAGGTGTGCCGCGAGTGCTGCTGATCGAACGGCGAGATGCGCACCAGCCGATGCACCCCGTGCTCCGAGCGCAGCCAGCCGTAGGCCGAGTCGCCTTTCACCTCCAGCGTCGCCGACTTAATCCCCGCCTCTTCCCCCTCAACCCGATTGACCAGCGCGACCGCGAACTCCGACCGCTCCGCCCAGCGCAGATACATCCGCTCCAGCATCTCCGCCCAATCCTGCGACTCCGTGCCGCCGACGCCGGGGTAAATCTCGACGATCGCGTTGCGCTCATCGTAGGGGCCCGACAGCGCCAGCTGAAACGACTGCTCCTCGATCTGCGCGGCGATCGCCTGCGTCTCCTCCTCCAGCTCCGCCGCCATCGCCTGATCGTCGTCCGCCGCCGCCAGCTCGACCAGCTCCACCGCCTCGTCCAGGCGGCGCTCCAGGCCGCGCCAGACCTCAAGGGTCCGCTGCCGAGCCGCCAGCCGCCTCATCTTGGCCCGCGCGCCTTCGGCGTCGTCCCAAAACGCCGGGGACGCGGACTCCCGCTCCAGCGCGGCCGACTCCCGCTCCAACGCCGGCAGGTCAAAGACGCTCCAGCGTGTCGCTCAGCCGCGCGCCCAACTCCGTCAACTCGCTCTGCAGGTAGTCCATCGTTCCCCGTCTCCTCAACGCTCACCAGAGTACCAGCGGCCTTGGGATCGTGCCCACAATTTCGCCAGATCCGCGCCAGATGCGCTCCGTCATACCCGCGCCAGAGAGCTCCGCCACACCCGCGCCAGAGCGCTCCGTCATACCCGCGCCAGAGCGCTCCGTCATACCCGCGCCAGAGCGCTCCGTCATACCCGCGCTTGCCGCGGGTATCTCGCCGAGTTCTGCACGGAGTCTCGCGCCTACCAGCGTCACCCATGCTCCCCCTTCCGTCACACCCGCGCCAGAGAGCTCCGCCACACCCGCGCCAGAGAGAGCTCCGTCATACCCGCGCCAGAGAGAGCTCCGTCACACCCGCGCCAGAGAGCTCCGTCATACCCGCGCTTGCCGCGGGTATCTCGCCGAGTTCTGCACGGAGTCTCGCGCCTACCAGCGTCGCCCATGCTCCCCCTTCCGTCACACCCGCGCCAGAGAGCTCCGCCACACCCGCGCCAGAGAGCTCCGTCATACCCGCGCCAGAGCGCTCCGTCATACCCGCGCTTGCCGCGGGTATCTCGCCGAGTTCTGCACGGAGTCTCGCGCCTACCAGCGTCGCCCATGCGCCCCCTTCCGTCATTCCTCCGCAGGAACGACGAAAGTGTGAACACGCCCCATCACCTTGCCGCCGAAGCTTGCTGCATCCGCGCCGCCCGCGTCACATTGTTCAGCAGCATCGCCACCGTCATCGGGCCTACGCCGCCCGGCACCGGCGTGATGAAGCCCGCCCGCTCGCGCACGCTCTCGAAATCCACATCGCCGACCAGCCGATAGCCGCGCTTGCGCGACGCATCATCCACGCGGTTCACGCCCACATCGATCACCACCGCGCCCGGCCGCACCATCTCGCCCGTCACCACGTTCGGACGCCCCGCGGCGACCACCAGAATGTCCGCGCTGCGCGTGTGCGAGGCCAGCTCCGTCGTCGAGGTGTGGCAGACCGTCACCGTCGCGTTCGCGCCGGTGCGCTTCTGCGCCAGCATCGCCGCCAGCGGCAGCCCGACCAGACGCGAGCGCCCCAGAATCACCACATGCTTGCCCGCCGGATCGTTGCCGCTGCGCACCAACAACTGCTGCACGCCGTGCGGCGTCGCCGGCGGAAACCGCTCGCGCCCCTGCAAGATCCGCCCCTGATTCTCCGGATGCAGCCCGTCCACATCCTTCAGCGGCGAAATCCGCTCGAGCAGCCCGTCGGCATGCACCCCTTCGGGCAGCGGCAGCTGGACGATGATCCCGTGTATGTCCGGGTTGGCGTTGAGCGCGTCGATCTGCTCGGCCGCCCGCGCCTCGATCTCCGCCGCATCGCCCTCCGCGGCAATGCGCGCGATCTGCACGCCGATGCCCGTCTCCGCGCCCGCCCGCTCCTTGCCCCGCACATACGAGGCCGAGGCCGGATTGTCGCCCACCAACAGCACGCCCAGCCGCGGCATTAAGCCGTCGGCCAGCATCCGCTGCGTCTGCTCGGCCAGCGAGCCGCGAATCCCCGCCGCAATCTGCGCCCCGTCGATGATCTGCGCCGCCATCCCCCAAGCCTACGCCCACCCCCAAATCCACGCAGCCAACCACACCCGCCTCCCCGCCCCACGCGCACAAGAGAGCCGCCCCACGCGCAACAGACCCACCACCCGCGCCCCCACCCCGCCATACCCACGCAAGCAAGCCCCGCCAGACCCACGCAAGCAAGCCCCGCCAGACCCACGCGAGCAAGCTCCGCCAGACCCGCGCAAGCAAGCCCCGCCAGACCCACGCTCGCAGATCCGTCATACCCGCGCTTGCCGCGGGTATCTCGCCGTGACCAGCACAAAGCCCCGCACCCGCCTCCCTCGCACCACGCGCAACAGCCCCCCACCCCGCCAGACCCCCACGCAAGCAAGCCCCGTCGCACCCGCGCAAGCAAGCCCCGTCGCACCCGCGCAAGCAAGCCCCGTCGCACCCGCACAAGCAAGCCCCGTCATACCCGCGCAAGCAAGATCCGTCAGACCCGCGCAAGCAAGATCCGTCAGACCCGCGCTCACAAGATCCGTCATACCCGCGCTTGCCGCGGGTATCTCGCCGTGACCAGCACAAAGCCCCGCACCCGCCTCCCCCACACCCCCACGCAAGCAAGCCCCGCCAGACCCGCACAAGCAGGCCCCGCCAGACCCGCGCAAGCAAGCCCCGCCAGACCCACGCAAGCAAGCTCCACCAGACCCGCGCAAAGAGCTCTGCCATACCCGCGCTCGCAGCTCCGTCATACCCGCGCTTGCCGCGGGTATCTCGCCGTGACCAGCACAAAGCCCCGCACCCGCCTCCCCCACACCCCCACGCAACAGCCCCCCACCCCGCCAGACCCGCGCAAGCAAGCCCCGCCAGACCCGCGCAAGCAAGCCCCGCCATACCCACGCAAGCAAGCCCCGCCAGACCCACGCAAGCAAGATCCGCCAGACCCGCGCTCGCAGATCCGTCATACCCGCGCTTGCCGCGGGTATCTCGCCGTGACCAGCACAAAGCCCCGCACCCGCCTCCCCCGCACCCCCGCGCAACAGCCCCCCACCCCGCCAGACCCACGCAAGCAAGCCCCGTCATACCCGCGCAAGCAAGATCCGTCATACCCGCGCTCGCCGCGGGTACCCCGCCGAGCACAGCACAGAGCCCCACTCCCGCCCCGCTGCTACCCTCACCACATGCCCCACGACCTCACCTGCGGCGTCGACCTCCTCCTGATCCGACGCTTCCGCCGCGTCCTCGAGCGCCACCGCGAGCGCTTCCTGCGCCGCATCTACACCGAGCGCGAAATCGACTACTGCGGCGACCGCGTGCCCGAGCTCGCCGCCCGCTTCGCCGGCAAGGAGGCCGTCATGAAGGCGCTCGGCACAGGCGTGCGCGGCGTCCGCTGGCGCGAAATCGAAATCCTCGCCAACGCCCGCGGCAAGCCCGTCGTGATCCTGCACGGCTCCGCCCAGCGCCGCTCGCACGACCTCGGACTCGAACGAATCGAAATCAGCCTCACCCACGAGCGCGACATGGTCTGCGCGTTCGCCATCGGCCAGCCCGCCACCTGACACATCGCACGACCCGCTACATAGAAAGCGCACGATGAAACTGCTCACCTCCGCCGAAATGCGCGACCTCGAACAGCGCGCCGCAGCCGCCGGCACCTCCACCGACGAGCTGATGGAGCAGGCCGGCCTCGCCGTCGCCCAGGAAGTCTGGATGCAACTCGGCTCGCTCGAAGACCGCCGAATCGTCGCCCTGGTCGGCCCCGGCGCCAACGGCGGCGACGCTCTTGTCGCCGCCCGCCACCTCGCCGAGTGGGGCGCGCAGGTGCGCTGCTACGCGCTGCTTCCGCGCGACGACGACCGCTGGCGCGCCGCGCTCGACGCCGGCGCAGTCGGCGGCGATGTCTCGGAGGACGACGACTTCGAGGCGCTCGACGCGCTCATGCAGGGCGCGGAAACCGTAATCGACGGCCTGCTCGGCACCGGACGCTCCCGCGCCATCGAGGGCGACCTCGCCCAAATCATGCAGCGGCTCGCCGCCGCGCGCGCCCGCACCGTGCCGCCCAAGCTGATCGCCGTCGACCTGCCCAGCGGCGTCGACGCCGACTCCGGCCGCGCCGATCCGCTCGCCGTCGCCGCCGACGAGACCGTCACCTTCCACGCGCCCAAAGTCGGCCTCTATCTCCAGCCCGGCGCGGCCTTCGCCGGCTCCGTGCAGACCGTCGAAATCGGCATCCCCGCCGGCCTCGACGACCATCTCGGCACCGAGCTGCTCGAGCGCCGCGCGGCCAAGGCGCTGCTGCCCCAGCGCGCCGCCGACGCGCACAAAGGCACGCACGGCACGCTGCTGATCGTGGCCGGCTCCGCCCGCTACCCCGGCGCCGCGATCCTCGCCGCCAACGGCGCGTACCGCGCCGGCGCGGGACTCGTCGCCGTCGCCGCGCCCGCCTCGATCTACCCCGCAATGATCGCCGCCGCCCCCGAAGCAACCTGGCTGCCGCTGCCCGACGACGACCACCCCGGCGCAATCGGCCCCGCCGCGCTGCCTCTCCTGCGCGAAGCGATCGGGTCCGCCGACGCGCTGGCAATCGGCTGCGGACTCAGCCTGCACGAAGCAACGAGCGAGCTGGTCCACCAGCTGCTCGCCGACGCTGCGCTCGCGCACCTCCCGGGCGTCGTGGTCGACGCCGACGCGCTCAACCACCTCGCCGCCGGCCCCGGCTGGACCGCCGCCGCGCCGCCAATCTTCACGCCCCACCCGGGCGAGATGGCGCGCCTCACCGACCGCTCCAACGACGCCGTGCAGTCCGCAAGGCTCGACCTGACCCGCGACAGCGCCGCCGAGTGGAACGCGACCGTAGTGCTCAAAGGCGCGAACACCGTAATCGCCGCCCCCGACGGACGCGCCCGCGTCTCCGAAATCGCCCAGCCCGCCCTCGCCACCGCCGGCACCGGCGACGTACTCACCGGCGCAATCGGCGCGCTGCTCGCCCAGGGCCTCCCCCCCTACGAAGCCGCCACCCTGGCCGTCTACCTACACGCCGACGCCGGCAACCGCGCCGCCAGAACCCGCGGCACCATCGGCGTCACCGCCGGCGACATCGCCGAGCACCTGGCCCTGTCCTCCCGCTCCCTAGCCGGCGAAGAACCAATCGAAACCCCGTCGCTCGGTGCCGGCCTAGGCCTGGGCAGCAGCTTTGGCAGCGACCTACCCGCCGGCCTAGAGCAAAGCATGCCCAGCGGCGGCGGCCTGGAATCCCTCTTCAGCAACCCAAACCCGCTTCAGTAACCGCGTGCTCCCGGGTGACGGACAACCGCCTCAACGAGCACCCTCTGGAAGGGCATCACCAGCTCGGCGGTCGTCCGGTCAATACGGGTCCGGTCGGCCAGCTGTCGCAAGCGCTCTGACTCATGTGGCGGATGGTGTTCCACCAGGGCAGGCCGAATATCGCGGTAGCCTCATCGCCGGTGATGTCGAGGTGGCGCTTCTGGTAATTGGAGCGGTCGAACCAATACACCTTGATCTCGTCGGAGCCGCAGCGGCTCCATTGGCTCGAGGGCGCTACTGCCACCACTCGGATAGTGAGAGAGGCATAGGCGCTGCCACCCGAGTTGCTCACATCCCGCCTGACGGTTTTCCAGCCGGTCGAGCTGAAGCGTGGGCGGTAAGTCGCACCCGAACCGCTGGAGTCACCGCCGCTGCCGTTCACGCCCCTCAGCCGTGGTTGCACGCTGTAGCTGCGCGCGGTGCCCGATGCGGAGATCGTGCCGGAGACGGCGAGTTGGTGCTCGCAGCCGCTGGACCTCGTCGCAGCGAGATCCCACTCAAGGCCCGGCCGCAATCCCGTGATGGTGACCGGGGTGAAAGTCTCGCCGAGCTCCCCGCTGATCACCGCGATCGACTCGTCGCTGATCGCCACGCCACTGGAGAGACTAAGCGGCGCAGCGGTCGGGGCGATCGCGATAGGGTCGGTTCAGCGGCCGTTCGTAACAGGTCTACCTATCGTAACCAGGCTGCTCGTGAGCCAGCGCGGCTCGTTGCGGTCGGCTTCGCTGTTGATCTGGCTTTCGGTGAGATAGCGGGCGGGATTCGGCAGCAAATTCGCGTACAGCTCGACGGCTCGCTGCGCGTCGCCGCCCGCCTCCTGAAACGCCCACTCGGGCAGGAAGCCGAGCTCGACGCGGAACTGGCCTCCTGAAGTGGGGCTCCAGCGCGCGATCACCCGCCCGGTCAGCAGCGGCTCGCCGCTGAGTGTCGCGTCGTCTCCCCCAAAGGGAAAGACGTCAATCGGGCTGCTGCGCAGCCAGTTGCGATTGTTGTCCCGCGCCCGATCGAGCATTAAGGCCTCGTCGACATGGCGGCGCGGCGGCAGCAGATGCTTATTCGCCTCCACGACAGCCGTCCGGTCGGTCCCGCTGGCCAGCACCTCGGACGAAAGGAACCCGAACTCGATGCGATAGGAGCCCCGGCGATCCTTCTCAGGCAGTGGATGCACCCGCGCAATCACGTACCCGCGCACGGTGGTTGGCGAATCGTCATCCGTCGCAGCACCGTCGCCGGGGAGTGATTCGGTCTGGCCGGACCCGTCGGATTCCAGCTCGCCCTCCGTCTCCTGCGGCTCGACTGGAGGTAGATCCTCCACTGCGACATTGAAGCGCACCCTGCTAGTGCCACCCTTGCCGTCGTCCGCTTCGATCTCAACGTAGTTGGCGCCCGCGCTAGGACTGAGGCCAGTGGGACTGAGGCCAGTGATGGTGAACTGCCTGGTGCCGCTGCCATTGATGCTGGCGGTATCCGGGCTGACGCTGAAGTGGTCGGTTTGGCTGTCGACACCGACGCGCAGCACGATCATATCGCCATCGGGATCCGAACAGGAGATGGAAACCTCCCGCTCTCCATCCACAACGATCGTGATGTCCTCGACATCATCGCAGACAGGCGGCTGGTTCGGCGGCGGAGGTGGAGGGTTGACGGTGACGTCGAAACTCGCGGTGGCAGACCGCCCGTCCGGGTCCGTAGCGGTCACGGTGATTGTCGCCGTGCCGCCGTCCCCACCACCTGCTATCAGGGTCAGCGAGTCGCCGGCGACGGTGGCGCTCACGACACCGTTGTCGCTGGACGCCGCGGAGAACGCGAGTTCATCCTCGTCCGAGTCGGTGCAGTAGTCGCCGAGGGCCGCGAGCTCAGTGGAACCGCCTGGCCCTCTCAGCTCAACATCGTCAATGTCGTTGCACACAGGCGATCCGTTGCCGGAGAGCAACAACAGCAGCAAGGCTGCAATCGCGGCTATGACCAACGCGACCAGTACCGAATAAAACCGTCGACTAAGACCGCCGCCCTCGGCTCGGCGCGCAGGCGGCTCTCCGTCCTGCTCCGCCAGGCTCGCTCCATCTTCGGGCTGAGCATCGTGCGGCTCTCCGTCCTGTTCCGCCAGGCTCACTCCATCTTCGGGCTGAGCATCGCGCGGCTCTCCGTCCTGTTCCGCCAGGCTCGCTCCATCTTCGGGTTGAGCATCGCGCGGCTCTCCGTTCTGCTCCGCCAGGCTCGCTCCATCTTCGGGCTGAGCATCGCGCGGCTCTCCGTCCTGCTCCGCTAGGCTCGCTTCATCTTCGGGCTGAGCATCGCGCGGCTCTCCGTCCTGCTCCGCCAGGCTCGCTTCATCTTCGGGCTGAGCATCGCGCGGCTCTTCATCCTGCCCTGTAAAGCCCGGCGCATCCTCGGAATCGAGGTCGTTGAGCTGGCTCTGTAGTCTCTCGATCTCGTTGACTGCGTCCTGGTCCTTGGCGTAGGCCAAAACAGCCCTACAGGTGATGAGAGCCTGCTGGGCGCTGGTCGACTCACTCAGGTGACTTCCGTGCTCGGTGACGTTCCGCGATTCTCTGACGCTATCGAGCATGTGGCTATGCGATACCAACATCGGTGGAAAGGCATCCGCGTACCCTTCCACGAGCGCCCGAAAGTGCCGTGCTTCGAAGAATTCCTCCGATTCAGCCCTACCATCCGCCACGTGTCGCCGGTGGAGCGTAAGCCGCTCGACTTCTACCTCTCCTCCTACCCGCCTCCGCAGCTTGGGCCAGTCTTGGATTACACGATCCAGCCAGTCCTTGCCGAAGTGCTTCGGAAATTCTCTGGCGATGCGGCGCCGCATCGCGGGCTCGTACACATCCTTGATGGCGCTCTCGACAACACGTGCCACCTCTGATCGTGATGGGGTAACCACGTTTTGGTGCGCTCCCTAGCCTGCCATCAGCGCGCGGCAGACATCTGTCCATCCCGAACCGCTAGACAGTCCAAGCGGCGCGGCCGGAGTGCCGGGGGAGTGCCCTGGCAGCGTGGATTGACGCACGAGACACCTGGAGCGTCGCTCCCGTGGAGGTGCGCACCCGCGTCGACGCTGGTCGCGCATCGGCACAATCTTGCCCTCCCCGAATCGTCGCCCATGCACTCGCACGGTGACGCCGGCCCGCATTATATGAGGCAGGCTCAGACACATTCAACAGTCCCCCTCCGACACGGCCTCGAAAGCTGAGCGGCGCCTGACCCGCGCCCGGTCAGGCAGACCTCGTGGTCTGTCATCTATCCCATTCAGCCCAACACTCGCAGGGGGGTAGACTGACGCAACGGACCAACGACACTCCCCGCGGAGGCCGCATGACTGACGACCAGCGCATCGTGGTGACCGGCATCGGCGTCGTCTCCGCGCTCGGACACAACCTCGCCGACACCTGGGACGGCCTCACCGCAGGACGCTCCGGCGTCGAAACCATCCACCTCTTCGACCCCCATCGCCTCGACGTCCGCATCGCCGCCCAGGTGCCCGATTGGGAGCCCGCTGCATACATGCCCAAAAAGGAAGCGCGGCGGATGGATCGCTACAGCCAGTTCGCCGTCGCCGCCGCCCACGAGGCCGTGCAGCAGGCCGGGCTGGCGCACTTCGAGGGCTCCGAGCGCGCCGGCGTGATGGTCGGCACCGGCATCGGCGGCATCATCACCACCGAAGCGCAATTCCGCGTGCTCGATCGGCGCGGCCCCGACCGCGTCTCGCCGTTCGTCGTGCCCATGATGCTGCCCAACATGGCCAGCGGACAGGTCAGCATCGCGCTGGGCGCGCGCGGGCCCAACCTCGCGCCGATCTCCGCCTGCTCCAGCGCCGCCGACGCGCTGGGTCTGGCGGCGGAGACGATTCGCCGCGGCGACGCCGACATCATGCTCGCGGGCGGCGCGGAAGCGCCGATCTGCGAGATGGCCGTGGCCGGCTTCACCGCGGCCCGCGCGCTCTCCGCGCGCAACGAGCCGCCCGCCGCCGCCTCGCGCCCCTTCGACGCCGAGCGCGACGGGTTCGTGATGGGCGAAGGCGCCGGCATCCTCGTGCTCGAACGCGCCGATCAGGCGCGCGAGCGCGGCGCAAACGTGCTCGCCGAGCTCTGCGGCTACGCCACGTTCGGCGACGCCTACCACATCACCCAGCCGGCCGACGGCGGCGACGGGGGCGTGCGCGCCATGAGCGGCGCGCTCCAGCAGGCCGAAATCGACCCCGCCGACGTCGACTACATCAACGCGCACGGCACCTCCACGCCGCTCAACGACCGCTTCGAGACGATGGCGATCAAGACCGTCTTCGGCGAGGCCGCCTGGAGCCTCTCGATCTCCTCGACCAAGTCGATGACCGCCCACCTGCTCGGCGCGGCCGGCGCAATCGAGGCCGCCGCGACCGTCCAGGCCATCCGCCACGGCGTGATCCCGCCCACGATCAACCTCGAACATCCCGACCCTGAGTGCGACCTCGACTACACGCCCAATCAGGCGCGCGAGCGCGAGGTGCGCGTGGCGCTGAGCAACTCGATGGGCTTCGGCGGGCACAACGCCTGTCTCGCCTTTCGCCGCTGGGAGGGTTAGCCGCGTGCCCCTGCGCGAGCGGCGCGACACGCTCAGCGGCCGCGTCTGGCGCATTCCCGGCCCCGAAGACGCGCCGCCGATCCCCGACCTCGACGCGCCACCGTTTGTCGGGCGGCTGCTGCGCCGCCGCGGGGTTGAGACGGGTGCCGAGGGCGAACTCTTCCTCGAGTGCGCCAGCGGCGCGCCCGCTTCGGCGCGCGATGTCATGCAGCCCGCCGTCGAGCGCATCCTGCGCGCCTGGCGCGACAACGAGCCGGTCGCCGTCTACGGCGATTACGACGTCGACGGCATCACCTCCACGGTGATCCTGCACGAAGCGCTGGAGCAGCTGGGGATTGAGAGCCGCTGGTTCATCCCCAACCGCAGCGCCGACGGCTACGGCCTGCACGACGCGCAGCTCGAGCGGCTCGCCGCCGAGGGCGCGAAGCTGATCATCACCGCCGACTGCGGCATCACCGCGCTCGACACGCTGCGCCGCGCCCAAGAGCAGCTCGGTCTCGAATTTGTCGTGGTCGACCACCACATTCCCGGTGCGGCGCTGCCCGAGGTCGCCGCGCTGGTCGCGCCCCACACCGAGCCGGGCGGGCACCCCTTCGCGCAGCTCTCGACCGGCGGGCTCGCCTGGCACCTCGCGCAGGAACTGCTGGACGCCGCGGGCTTCGATGCGCCGCCCGAGCGTTGGCTGGACCTCGCCGCGCTCAGCGCTATCGCCGATGTCGTCCCGCTGCGCGGCGAAAACCGCCGCATCGTCCACGCCGGCCTGCGCGCGATGGGCTCGCCGCGCGCAATCCACCGCCCCGGTCTGGCCGCGCTCGCCGCGCGCGGCTCCATCGCGCAACTCGACGCCGAAGCCGTCTCGTTTCAGATCGCGCCCCGGCTCAACGCCGCCGGGCGGCTTGACGACGCCTCGCTGGCCGTCGAACTGCTGCTCAGCGCAACCCCCGCCGAAGCGCAGCAGCTGGCCGCCCGGCTGGACGCCCTCAACCGCAAGCGGCGCAAGCTCTCCGATCAGGCCTACCAGCGCGCGCTCGACCAGATCGAGTCGCTCACCGCGAAGACCGCGAACCGCGAACCCCCGCTGGTGCTCTTCGCCGGCGACGAGGAGACGCACCCCGGCGTCGTCGGGATCATCGCCGGACGCCTCGTCGACCAGTTCGAGCGGCCCGCCTTCGCCTACAGCCTGCGCAACGGCGTCGCGCAGGCCTCCGGCCGCAGTCCCGCCCCGTTCGACCTCGCCGCAATGCTCGCCGACTGCGCCGACCTCCTCCTCCGCCACGGCGGCCACGCCCGCGCCGCCGCCTTCAGCGCCGAAACCTCCCACCTGCCTGCCCTGCTCGAACGACTCAACCGCGCCGCCGAAGACCAACTCGACGCCGTCGCCGGACCCACCCCCGAGCCCGCGCTGGAGATCGACGGCCAGGTCGCGCTCGACGCGATCTCGCCTGATCACGTCTACTGGATCGAGCGCCTGAAACCGTTCGGCGCGGGCAACCCGCCGCCGCTCTTCCTCTCCACCAACGTCGAGGTCGCCGCCGTCCGAACAATGGGCAAAGACAAATCGCACCTCCGCCTGCGCCTCGCCCCCCGTCACCCCGACTGGCGCGCCCCCGAATGGCCCGCCGTAGCCTGGCGCAAAGCCGGCGCCCCGATCCGCGCCAACCAGCGCATCGACATCGCCTGGACCCTCCGCCGCGACCGCGCCAACAACACCGAACTGGAAATCCAGGACCTGGCCCTCCCCCCCTAACCACCAAACCAAAAAAACCAACCCCCCACCCCCACTCCCCCCCCCCCCGCCACACCCCGCGCCCTCACCCCCGCCATACCCGCGCCCCCAGCACCCAACCCCCCCCCCCCCCGCGCCCCCCAGCTCCACCACACCCGCGCCTTCACCCCCGCACACCCCGCGCCCCCCAGCTCCGTCATACCCCCACCCCCCAAGCCCCGCCATACCCGCGCTCTTTAGATCCGTCATACCCGCGCTCTTTAGATCCGTCATACCCGCGCTCGCCGCGGGTATCTCGCCGTCCCCACCACCCAACCTCCCCCCCGCGCGCCCTCAGCTCCATCACACCCCGCGCCCCCACCCCCGCCACACCCCGCACCTCTCAGCTCCGTCATACCTATGCTCCCCAGCTCCGTCATACCCGCGCTCTTTAGATCCGTCATACCCGCGCTTGCCGCGGGTATCTCGCCGTCCCCACCACCCAACCCCCCCCCGCGCCCCCAGCCCCATCACATCCCGCGCCCCTCAGCTCCGCCACCCCCGTGCTCTTTGATCCGTCATACCCGCGCTCTTTAGATCCGTCATACCCGCGCTCGCCGCGGGTATCTCGCCGTCCCCACCACCCAACCCCCCCCCCCCGCGCCCCTCACCCCCGCCACACCCCGCGCCCCCCAGCCCCGCCACACCCCGCGCTCCCTAGCCCCGCCATACCCGCGCTCTATAGCTCCGCCACACCCGCGCTCTATAGATCCGTCATACCCGCGCTCGCCGCGGGTATCTCGCCGCCTCCACCACCCAACCCCGCCGCAGGTACCCCCCCCACAAGCGCGCCGCAGATCATTGCGAGGGCAAGTGGATGCGCTGCCAGGATTTACAGCGCCGGCAGCGCGTGCGGACGGCGATGGGAATCTTGGCCGGCGCTTCGATGACGCAAATCAGCGCCGGCCGCCCGTAGCGGGCGCTGGGGCACTCCGGGTTGCCGCAGCGCGCCTCTCGCATCGTGCCCGGCGGCGTCATGCGGGCTGCTCCGGCGGAAATGCCGCGTCCGCGAGCGGCTCGAGCGGGGCAAGACCCGCATGCATCTGTCGCACGCGCAGCGGGGGCGATCCGCGCGCCGCGTCGCGCCGATCGCCCTCCTGCTCTCCCGACGCCTCGCCGAGGCGGCGGCGCAGCCGAGCCTGCGCCAGACGCCATTGCTCATAGCGGCTGAGCGCCGCGTCGGGGTGTTCGTCGCCGATGTACTGCTCCAGGTAGGCGCGCTGGTCGAGCGGATCGAGCGGATCGTTGAGCCGCGCCCGCCCGTGCTCCTGAATCGCGACGCGCTGACTCTGCGACCAGGGATCGATCCGCACCTCGATGTCGAGCGAGGGAATCTCGGCCGGATCGACGCCCACCACGCTGCGCTTCAGCAGCCGCCCCGAACGCGACTTGGCGAAAACCCAGACCGGCTCGCCGAAGCCGCCCTCTTCAAGCGGCTTGGACATAACCAGCGCCATATTCCGCAGCATGGTGCGCAGCGCGCCGCTCTGCCGCTGCTTGAGCTGGAGCACCTGCGCGTTGCGCGAGCCGAGCAGAATGTTGAGCGTGTGCGGTTGCGTGTTCGGCCCGACCTCGCCCGGAGCCAGCGCGCCGCTATCGGGCGCGGCCGCCTGCAACTCCTGGGCCGACATGCGGAGGAACTCGACGAAAGCCGGCTCCAGCTCAAAGTCGACCTTGTGCAGGCTCGCGCCTTCGGGCAGCGTGCGCGCGGCCGCCGCGTCGGCCGTCAGCTCCACGCGCGCGCCGCTCGTATCGAGCTCCCAGGCCCCGCTCGCCAGCTGCACCCAGAACAACGGGATGGCGGCCTGCTCCGCCAGGAAGCGGCCCAACGAGCGCTCGCGGTCGAACAGCGGCTTCATCCGGTACACCCCCTCCAGCGCGGGCTCCCAGCGCCGCACCGGATCGGGGTGATCATTGACATCGGCGGCGGCGATGGCGAAGGGCGGCATTTCGTAAGGATGCTCGGCTGCCTTAATCAGGGCCCACTGCGCGCCGCCCGCTGCGGGCGCGGCGAGCTCGTAGTACTCGTCGCGAGTCCAAATCTGGGCAACGCGGACGCGGTCGCCCCAGCCGCCGCCGGACGGTTCGTCGGGTTGGGGCGCTTCGCTTTCGAAGGCGATCCGCAGGCGCGGTTGGGCGGGCGGCGCGGCGGGATCGCCCGAAAGGCGCAGCCCGTCCTGCCGGCTCAGTGCGCTGCGATAGGGGCCGAGCGCGACTTCGCGCACGACGACCGCGAGCGCCAGGCCATTCTCGGCGCTCCGATCTTCGATGAAGGCGAACTGATCTGGGCGCACGACCTCGATCTGCCAGGGGAAGCCGGCCTGCGCCTTCGCGCGGCGGTCGCGCTCCCGGCGCTGTCGGCGGTTTTCGGCCTCGCGCGCCGGCGCGAAGGGCGGCAGGCCGTCGTCGGCGCGCTGCCAGTGGAGCACCCCGTAACAGAGGCAGACCTGCGCGTAGGCGAGGTCGTTCTGGATGTTGAAACCGCCGCGCTCCTGCGCGAGCTCGAGCCCATGCTCGAAGACGCGCTCCAGGTCGTTGGCCGCGCGAACCTGGCGCGGCGCGTCGCCGGGCGGCTCGACATGGACGCGGAAAGGGTGCTCGGTGAGGCGGTTGCGCAGCTGCGACCAGCTGCGCCGGGCCAGGTCCGACTGCCACGGCTTGGCGTCTTCCCAGGGCGCGCCGAAGCGCGGATCGGCCTCCGCGCTGTTGTACAGGTGCGCTTCGCGGGTTCGGATACGCTGGTAGAGCGCGTCGAAGCGCGAGAGCGGTCCGCGGCCGCCCGCGCGCCCTGCGCCGAGCTGATCGAGAATGCGCTGTAGATCGTCGAGGGTGAGGTGAGGCATGAGGCGGTTCCAGCGCCTGAGCCCCTGTGGCGCGCCGGGCCTGCGTGCCGTGCGGCGAGCCGTCGGATGGACCGCCGCGTGGACTCAGTCTGCCATGCGCCGGCGCGAAAGTCAAACGTGCGTGCTGTTGACCGCGGCCGCGCTGCTGGCCGCGGCCTGCTCCGGCGGGAATGCGCCGAGCGCCACAGGGACGCCGTCGAGCGAGCGTGAACAGCGAGCGGCCGCGGTGGAGCAGGTTGAGGCGCAAGCCGAGCCCGCGGCTGTGCAGGCGCAAGCCGAACCTGCGCAACAGGCCGCCGAGCAAACCGCGCAGCAGGCAGCCCCGGTCGAGCAGGCCGAGGATGCCGTCGAAGCGGTGCAGGCGCAGTTTGAAGACCAGTCCGAGCAGACGATCACGTTCGACGAGCAGGCGGTCGAGCGCGCGGTCGCCGCGCTGGCGGCGCATCGCGCCGGTCTCGAGGCCGCGCGCAACGTGCTGGGCGATCCGGCCGCGCCGGTGCTGATCGTGGAGTACGGCGACTTCCAGTGACCGGGCTGCCAACAGTTCGCCCGTGGGGCGGCGCCGCTGTTACTGGATGAACTGGTGCGGACCGGCCTGGCCCGGTTTGAGTACCGCCACTTCATCGTCTTCGAAGACGGCGCGAGCCTCTACGGCGCCGAAGTAACGGAGTGCGCGGCGGACCAGGGCGCCTTCTGGGAGTTTCACGACCGCTTCCTCGCGCCCGATCGCGGCATGTACCAGTGGCAGAACGTGTTAGCGTTCGCGGAGTCGCTGGGCCTGAATCTGGAGCGTCTACAGGCCTGCGTCGCAAACCACGAGCACCTGCCCGCGCTCGAAGCCGCCCAGCGCGCAGCATGGGAACTGGGCGTGCGAGGCACGCCGACAGTAGCAGTAAACGGCGTCCTGCTAGAAGAACCGTCGCCCGCAAACATAATCGCCGCAGTAGAAGCCGCAACAGCCGAATAGCCGATCAGCCGAGCAGGGGGTAGACGATCAGGCAAGTAGGCGA
The DNA here is from genome assembly GCA_965203165.1 of Dehalococcoidia bacterium. Taxonomy (GTDB): domain Bacteria; phylum Chloroflexota; class Dehalococcoidia; order Bin125; family Bin125; genus CATQGW01. The sequence continues at coordinate 792,113 of OZ241849.1, read as the reverse complement.
TCAGCCGGCAAGAACAGCAATCCCGCCAAGCACCGCCACCCCCACGCAAAAAGCACCGTCACCCCCGCCCAAAAGCTCCGCCACCCCCACCCAAAAAGCTCCGTCACCCCCGCGCAAAAAGCCCCGCCACCCCCGCGCAAAAAGCCCCGCCACCCCCGCCCAAAAGCTCCGCCACCCCCGCCCAAAAGCTCCGCCACCCCCGCCCAAAAGCTCCGCCACCCCCACGCAAAAGCTCCGCCACCCCCGCCCAAAAGCCCCGCCACCCCCGCGCAAAAAGCTCCGTCACCCCCGCGCAAAAAGCCCCGCCACCCACGCGCTCAAAGCTCCGTCATACCCGCGCTTGCCGCGGGTATCTCGCCGCGCCCAGCACCCAAGCACCGCCCCCGCGCACCAAGCTCCGCCACCCCCGCGCTCAAAGCTCCGCCACCCCCGCGCTCAAAGCTCCGTCATACCCGCGCTTGCCGCGGGTATCTCGCCGCGCCCAGCACCCAAGCACCGCCCTCGCCTCCTCACCCCCGCCCAGCCGACTCGGGCCGCAGGTGAAGCGTCTGGACCGCGCACCCCAGCTCGATGCCGAAGACGCGCCGACTCGGACGACCTGCCCGCGTAAGCCCGGCTGCATCTATCTTCACGCCAGCGCTTCATACGGCAGGAGGAGTTGGATGGCGAAGTTCAAGGTCTATCACGTCGACTCGCGGCCGGAGCGGCAGCCGCACACGGCCGAAGCCGAGCAGCTGGCCAAGGCCGACGCCGAGCTGATTCCGCTCACGCTCGAACAGCAGGAGGACATCCCGGCCCATGTGGCCGACGCCGACGGGATCATCTGCGGCTACCGCCAGGTGGGCAAGCCAATCTTCGACGCCGCGCCCAAGCTCAAGGTCGTCGTGCGCTACGGAATCGGCTTCGACAACATCGACTGGCAGGCGGCGACCGACTACGACATCGTGGTCTGCAACATCACCGACTACTGCATCAACGAGGTGGCGACGCACGCGATGTCGCTGCTGCTGGCGCTGAACCGCAAGCTGGTCGCGCACAACGACGCGGCGCGGGCGGGAACGCGAGTGCCGCTCGGCCCATCGGGCGCGCTCTACGGCGAGACGCTGGGGCTGGTCGCATTCGGGCACATCGCGCAGCAGGCGGCAATCCGCGCGCAGGCCTTCGGACTCAACGTGATCGCCTACGACCCCTACATGGATCCGGCGGTCGCCGAGGCGGCGGGGGTGCGGCTGACGACGCTGGAGGAGGTGATGGGCGCGGATTACGTCTCGGTGCATCCGCCGCTCAGCGCCGAGACGCGCGGGCTGGTCGGCGCAGCACAGCTGGCGCTTATGAAACCGACGGCCTACCTGATCACGACCTGCCGCGGCGGGGTGGTCAACGAGCAGGCGCTCTACGACGCGCTGAAGGCCGGCCAGCTGGCCGGCGCAGGCGTCGATGTCTGGGACCCCGAGCCGGTACACAAGGATCACCCGCTGCTCGAATTCGACAACGTGATCGCGACGCCGCACTCGGCCTACTACTCCGACGCCTCAGCCCCGCTGCTGCTGGAGCGCGTAGGCGAGGCGGCCGCCGATGTGCTACAGGGCTACCTGCCGCGCTCCGTAGTGAACCGGGCAGTGCTAGAGCAAGTCTCGCTGTCGCCGCACCCGCAACGCTAGCGCGCCCAACGCGCGCGCGCGCAACGCGCTCCCACCGCCACACCCACGCAACGCGAGCGGCAGCGTCATCCCCCCGCCCCACCCCCGCCACCCCCACGCCCTCCTCACCGCCCCACCCCCGCAAAAAAGCTCCGCCCCACCCCCGCAAAAAGCTCCGTCACACCCCCGCAAAAGCTCCGTCACACCCCCGCAAAAGCTCCGTCACACCCGCGCTCAAAGCTCCGTCATACCCGCGCTTGCCGCGGGTATCTCGCCGCGCCCAGCACCCAAGCACCATCCCGCCTCCCCACCCCCGCCCAGGCGATCCCCGCGCCCCCCACCGCCACCCCCACGCAAAAAGCTCCGTCACACCCGCGCAAAAAGCTCCGTCACCCCCGGCTCAAAGCTCCGTCACCCCCGGCTCAAAGCTCCGCCACCCCCACGCAAAAAGCTCCGTCATACCCGCGCTTGCCGCGGGTATCTCGCCGCGCCCAGCACTCAAGCACCATCCCTCCTCCCCACCCCCGCCCAGGCGACCCCGCGCCCCCCACCGCCACCCCCACGCAAAAAGCTCCGTCATACCCGCGCTCAAAGCTCCGTCATACCCGCGCTTGCCGCGGGTATCTCGCCGCGCCCAGCACCAAAGCACCATCCCGCCTCCCCACCCCCGCTCAAGCGACCCCCGCGCCCCCACCGCCACCCCCGCGCAAAAAGCTCCGTCATACCCGCGCTCAAAGCTCCGTCATACCCGCGCTTGCCGCGGGTATCTCGCCGCGCCAGCACCCAAGCACCGCCATCCCCGCGCAAAAAGCACCGCCATCCCCGCGCAAAAAGCCCCGCCACCCCCGCAAAAAGCTCCGTCACCCCCACGCAAAAAGCTCCGTCATACCCGCGCTTGCCGCGGGTATCTCGCCGCGCCCAGCACCCAAGCCCCATCCCGCCTCCCCACCGCCACCCCCACGTAAAAAGCTCCGTCATACCCGCGCTCGCCGCGCCCAGCACGGAGTCCCGCTCGCGTCGCCACGTAGGTTCCTGCCTGCGCACGAATGACAGCGCGGACTCAGGCGATGAGGTCTGCCAGGCGGCCGGCGAACTCTTCAACTTCGTCCAGTGCCTGCTCGACGGCATCCTCAGTCATCCAGCCCTCGTGGAAGTTCTGGTCCAGCGCGTTCGCCGACGTGAACAGGGTTTGGAGCTGTGCGTCGGGCATTTCCTTGGCGAGGCGGCCCACCGCGCGGTAGAGATCGTGGCGCGAGCTGTGCGGCCAGCCGCGCGCGTCGGCGACGGCTTTGACTATTCGCTCGGCTGCTTCCCAGCCCTTCCCGGAGGCTTGCCGCAGGTCGTTTTCGCTGTGGCAGCTGGTGGGGGCGGTTATGGGGCAAGCTTGGCGCGAGTGGGCGCTGGCTGTGGAGTATCCTCTGCGCAGCGCCGCGCGGAACAGCGGCGCACTTCCGGCACTTCGGAAAGGCGATACGCAATGCGACCGAACACGGTGAAGCGGCTGTGGGCTGAGGATCAGCCCGCCTTCGGGGCTTGGCTGGGCACCGCCAGCACGATCGCGGCGGAGTCCATGGCCCACTCCGGCTGGGACTGGCTGGTGGTCGACGGCGAGCACTCGCCCGTCGACCTGCTCACGATGGTGCAAATGTTCCAGGCGATCTCCACGACCGAGACGATCCCGATGGCGCGGGTGCATTGGAACGACGCCGTGGAGATCAAGCGGATCCTCGACGGCGGGGCCTACGGCGTGGTAATCCCCTGGGTGAACAACCAGGCGGAAGCGGAGCAGGCCGTGAGCGCCTGCCGCTACCCGCCGGTGGGAATGCGCGGCTTCGGCGCCTACCGCGGAGCGCTCTACGGCGGCTCGGATTACGCCGCGCACGCCAACGACGAAATCGTCTGCTCGATCCAGATCGAGACGATCGGCGCGGTCGAGCGGATCGACGAAATCCTCTCGGTGCCGGGGATCGACTCGACGATGCTCGGCCCGGCCGACCTGGCGATGTCGATGGGCATTCCGGTCAAGCCGGACAATCCGCACCCGGATCACGTGGCGGCCTGCGCCGAGGTGCTGCGCTCGGCGCGGGCGCACGGCGTCGCGCCGGGCATCTTCACCAGCGGGCCGCAAGAAGCCAAGCGCCGCGCCGAGGAGGGCTGGCGCTTCATCGCTTCGGGCTCCGACGGGCAGTTCATGGCGCAGGGCTCGGCCGCGGGCGTGAAGCTCGTCAAAAGCTGGGGCAGCTAGTCGTGGCCTGGACCGGCCGCGAAGGCCCGGACCTGCGGACACGCTTCGACGCCGCGCAGCTGCGCGGCTTCACCGCCGCCGTGCTCGAGCACTACGGGATGCCGCCTGAGGACGCGGCGATCGGCGCGGAGGTGCTGGTCGACGCCGACCTCTGCGGAATCGACTCGCACGGCATCGCGCATCTGCCCTGGCACATCGGCTACGCGCCCGGCTTCGAGTCGGGCGCGGTCAATCCGACGCCCGAGGTCAAAGTGCTGCGCGAGACGCCGGTCTCGGCGGCCTGGGACGCCGACGGCGGCTTCGGCGTGATGGTCTCGAAGAAGGCGATGCTGACGGCGATTGAGAAGGCGCAGACCTCCGGCATCGGGATGCTGACCGTCGCCAACGGGCGTCATTTCGGCGCGGCCGGCTACTACGCGGAAATGGCGGTCGATCACGATCTGATCGGGATGGCGATGTGCAACGCGCCGCCGATCGGCCTGGCCTCGGGCGGGCGCGAGAAGGTCTATGGCACCAATCCGATCGCGATGGCCGCGCCGATCGATGGCGGCGCCCCGTTTCGGCTCGACGTCGCAACGACCGCGGTGGCGGGCGGCAAGCTGGAGATTGCCGGACGGCAAGGCAAGCCGCTGCCGCGCGGCTGGGCGCTCGACGAGGCGGGCGAGCACACGGACGACCCGTTCATCCTGCGCAAGGGCGGCGGGCTGCTGCCGCTCGGCTCGTCAATCGCGACCAGCTCGCACAAGGGCTACGGGCTGGGGCTGATGGTGGACATTTTCACGGGCGTGCTCTCGGGCGAGGGCTCGGGGATGTTCACGCCGCGCGGGCAGAATCTGGTGCAGGGACAGTGGTTCGCCGCCTGGCGAATCGACCTGTTCTGCGACCCGGCCGAGTTCAAAGCGGAGCTGCGCAAGCTCGCCGACGCGGTGCGCGCCGTGCCGCCTGTGGCGGAAGTCGAGCGCGTCGTAATCCCTGGCGACCCTGAGGCGATGGCGCGGGCCGATCGCAGCGCCAACGGCGTGCCGCTGGACTCGGAGACAATCGACCAGCTGATCGCGCTGGGCGAGAAGACAGGCGTGCCGTTTCCCGCGGCTCTCGGAGACGGCGGTGGAGCATGACCGTGGACGCGCAACCTCAGCGGGCGGAGCCGCAGCAGGAGGAGCCGCAGCAGGAGGAGCCGCAAAACCAGCTGATCGAGCGAATCATCGACCACTACGGGCGCGCGGCCGGGATGTTCGACCCCAACCGGCTCGAAGTCTGGGATGAGCTGGGACTGACGATGTCTCAGCTGCGCGTGCTGTTCATGCTGATCGCGATTCCCGGCGCGCCGGCGGGGCTGGTCGCGGAAACGCTCAAGGTGCGGCCGTCGACGGCGACGGGCGTGGTGGATCGGCTGATCAAGCAGCATCTGGTCGTGCGGCGGCGCGACGCGGATGACCGCCGCAAGGTGCGGGTCTACCTGACCGAGCGCGGGCGTGAAGTCACCCTCGAAATCGAGGCGCGGCGCAATCGCCAGATTATGCGCCGGCTGTTCGGCAATTTCTCCGTTGACGAGTTGCAGAGTATCGGCGAGGCGTTCGAGATGGTCACCCGCGAGGCAGAGCGGCAGGGGTTGCTCTCGCCCTGGCCGCTCGATCCGGAGGTGATGTAAGTGGAGCGCCGCACCGAGCTGGCTCCGAGCGGCGCAAATGGCGCAGCGCCGCCGCAGGGTCCGCCGGGCGCCGATCCGCCGGGAGGAACGCCGCCGGGCGGCGGACCGCCGGGCATGCTCGGCGAGGTGCCGCCGGGACTGACGCTGCCCACCCGCCGCAAGGTGATCATCATGCTCAGCGTGATGGTCTCACTCTTCCTGGCGGCGCTCGACATGACCATCTGGTCGGTCGCCGCGCCGCAGGCGGTGGGCGATCTGGGCCGGCTGGACCTGCTCGCTTGGCCGCAAACCTCCTATCTGCTCGGCTCGACCGTGCTGGTGCCGATCATCGGCAAACTGTCCGACATCTACGGGCGCAAGCCCTTCCTGATCAGCGGCGTGGTGCTGTTCCTGGTCGGATCGCTGCTCTGCGGGATGGCCGGCAGCATGTGGGAACTGATCGGCTTCCGTCTGGTGCAGGGCTGCGGCGCGGCGTTCATCCTGGCCAACGCCTTCACGGTGATGGGCGACTACTTCGCGCCGGCCGAGCGCCCGCGCTGGGCGGGAATCGTAGCCGGCGTGTTCGCGCTGGCCAGCATCATCGGCCCGCTGGTCGGCGGCGTGCTGACCGACGAGCTCTCCTGGCGCTGGGTCTTCTACATCAACATTCCGATCGGCGGGCTCGCCCTGCTGCTTTCGATCATCGTGGTGCCCTGGTACCGCGGGCGGCACCGCGAGCCAATCGACTGGTCGGGCGCGACGCTGCTCGTGCTCGGCGCGACGCCGCTGCTGCTCGCCTTCTCGCTGGGCGGGACCCAGTTCGGCTGGGCCGACTCGCCGGTCGTGACCTGCTTCATCGTCGCGTTCGCCGCGACCGCGCTGTTCCTGCTGGTCGGGCGGCGCAAGGGCGTGAGCGGCATCATGCCCCTGCCGATGTTCAAGAATCGCATCTACCTGCTCGCCACGGTGGTGATGTTCGCCGTGGGGATCGGGATGATGGGCACGATGTTCTCGCTGCCGTTCTTCCTGCAAGGCGCGCAGGGGATCACCGCGACGAATTCTGGGCTGGTCACGATTCCCAGCAGCGTGGGCATCGTGGTCGCGTCGCTCGTCTGTGGGCAGATCATGGCCCGGACGGGCTCCTACAAGCCGCTCGCGGTGATCGGCGGCTGCGGCACGATCGCCGCCCTGTTCCTGCTCTCGCGGCTGACGATCGACACGGACCTCAACTGGACGCGGCTCTACATGCTGCTGATGGGCGCGTCGATGGGCACGCTGATGCCGCTCTACACGCTGCTCATTCAGAACTCGCTGCCGTTCCAGCTGCTCGGCGCGGGCACCGCGGCCAACCAGTTCTTCCGCCAGATCGGCGCGGCGGTGGGCACCGCGATCTTCGGCACGCTGATCGTGAGCGGCTTCAGCAGCCGTCTGACGGATACCTTCCCGACGGGCTTCGAGCAGCTCAAGGAGCAGCCGGGCGCGCTGCTCGAGGCGGAGAGTCTGGCAGTGCTGGCGGCGGGCATCGAGCGCGAATCGCCGGGCGCGTCGGAGATGGTGATCAGCGCGGCGCGTGAGGCGCTGGCGACGCCCGTCACCGATGTGTTCTTCTACGCGAGCATGGTGATGATCACCGCGGTGGTGGTCGGCCTGCTGCTGCCCAAGGTGCGCTTCCGCACGCAGGAGGAGATGCTAGCCGAAATGCGGCGAATGCGCGGCGGCGCGGGAGCGCCCGCAGGCGCGGCCCCGCCCGGAGCGCCGCCGCCGGACATCTCCCGTCCACTCGGCGCGCCGCCGCCCCCGTCGCCGGTCGACACACCAGTCGGCTCAACGCCGATCGTGTCGACGCCGGTCGCCGCCGCGCCGCCAAACGGCGGAATAGGCAGCGCCACGCCGCCGAACGGCGGGGCGGGCGCGACAATGGCGCTGGTCGCCTCGTGGGCGAGACAAGCGCCGTCGCGCGGCGCAAGCGGCTACCGTGCAGAGGCGAGGTAGGGCCGTGCCGACACACGCAACCAACGGGCACGCCGGACCGGGCGCCGCCAACGGCGACGAGCTCGCCGCAGCCGCGGAGCGCCCGCCCGCCGCATCGGAACGCGCGACAAGTTCCGTGCTGGCGCTGGACGGCTGGGGGCGGCTCGAACCCGAACCGCACATCAACGGCGCCACGCCCACAGCCGCCGAGCCGCAGCCTGCCCCGCAACTGAAGCCGGAACCGGAACCGAAAACCGAGCCGCCGCTTGAGTCGGAACTGGAGCCGCCGCCGCCGCCGTTGAGCGCCGCCGCCTCGCGCCGCCGCGCCGTTAATGCCGGCGAGCAGCCGCTGGCGCGTCTGATCGAAGAGGCCCAGCGGCGCCAATGGGTTGGCGAGCAGCCGCTGGCGCGCCTGATCGAAGAGGCCCAGCGGCGCCAATGGGTTGGCGAGCAGCCGCTAGCGCGTCTGATCGAAGAGGCCCAGCGGCGCCAATGGGTTGGCGAGCAGCCGCTAGCGCGCCTGATCGAAGAGGCCCAGCGGCGCCAGTGGGTTGGCGAGCAGCCGGGGCCGGGGCTGCGCCTGTTCGGTTCGGCGTTGGTCTTCGGCCTGGCGGTCGGCGCGGTGGTCGGCGCCGCGCTGCGCTGGCTCGAGCTGCGCAGCGCCCCCCCTGCTCCGCCGCCGCCGCCGCCCGATGACCTGGCCGAGCGCCTCCATCGCGCCTGGCTCGCATTCTCGATGGTCGAAGGACAGGGAGAGAGACAAACACCGCGCAGCCGGCGCCCCAGCTAGAAACCATCCACGCTCCCCCGCCCCAACACCCCGCCCCAACACCCCGCCCCCGCAACCCCCCCACCTCCACCACCCCCGCGCCCACCAGCCCCGTCATACCCGCGCCCCACCAGCTCCACCACCCCCGCGCCCACCAGCTCCACCACCCCCGCGCCCCACCAGCTCCGTCATACCCGCGCTCTATGAGCCCCGTCATACCCGCGCTTGCCGCGGGTATCTCGCCGCGCCCACCGCAGAGCTCGCCGCCTACCACCACCCCCGCGCCCACCAACTCCACCACCCCCGCGCCCCACCAGCTCCGTCATACCCGCGCTCGCCAGTTCCGTCATACCCGCGCCCCACCAGCCCCGTCATACCCGCGCTCGCCAGTTCCGTCATACCCGCGCTTGCCGCGGGTATCTCGCCGCGCCCACCGCAGAGCTCGCCGCCTACCACCACCCCCGCGCCCCACCAGCTCCGTCATACCCGCGCTCGCCAGTTCCGTCATACCCGCGCTTGCCGCGGGTATCTCGCCGCGCCCACCGCAGAGCTCGCCGCCTACCACCACCCCCCCAACCACCAGCTCCGACACCCCCGCGCCCCGCCAGTTCCGTCATACCCGCGCTCGCAAGCCCCGTCATACCCGCGCTTGCCGCGGGTATCTCGCCGCGCCCAACGGCGGCAGCGCAGCAGCAGGCCGCCCCGGTCGAGCAGGCGGTAGAGCGCGCAGCATGGAATCTGCGCCTGCGAAGCACGCCGACAGTAGCAGCAAACGGCGTCCTGCTAGAAGAACCGTCGCCGGCAAATGTAATCGCCGCAGTAGAAGCCGCAATAGCCGAGTAGGCGCTACTGCGCGTCGGGCAGGAGCGTGACGACGGTGATTTCTGGCGCTTGCGAGAGCGCGCGATCGTGGGTGACGAGGGGGATATCGAGTCGTCGGGCGATAGCGGCGATCCATGCGTCGGCGGCGCCCAGCGTGCGGCCGCGCCGCGCTCGGCTTCGCCTGACGGATTCAGCGCGAAGTCGGACGTGGATCGGAATCAGTTCTTCGCTATAGGGAATAACGCGGAAGCGATCCATCGCCCGCTCGAAGCGACGCCTGTCCCAACCCTGCGTCTCGAACCCGACAAGCAGCTCGGCGAGCGTTTGGAATGCGATTGCGGTCGTGCGGCCCTCGAGATGGCGCTCGTAAGCGTGCGCGAGCGCCCGGTAATCCGGATCATTCGAGAGCATGAATGAAACGACGTTTGTGTCGACCAGTTGGTCGATGTCGTCGAAAGACGGCGCTCCGTTCACTCGCCGCTCCGCCGTCCCTCGGCGACCATCCGGTTGAACTCCGCCGCGTCAAAGTCGAGCCGCTCGTCGTCGCTGTAGGGGACAAACGGCTTGGCTTCGCGGTGCGTCATTCGGTGGGCGAGATCGAGGATCCACTGGTCAGCAGACGAGTGGTCGCCGCTCGAATCTTCGCGGGAGATCGAAGTCGAAGCGGCGTCGTGCGCCAGCTCGACTGTGCGGATGCTCTGCGGAATGGCGCGCCGGAGGTCGCGCAGCTCGGGTTCGGCCTCACAAGGTTCGCCCGCCAAGACGGCGCCGGCAGACGCGACGAGGCGCGCGAGCGGAGCATCGTCAACGCCGGCCAGGTCGAGCTGCAGGACGCGATCCCGCCCGCCGGCCTGGACCAGCGAAAGGCTCGAGATCACTGAGCGCCGAGATGCGCCGCCGTTGGGCGCGTCGGCGAACGCTTGGAGTACGGCGTCTACGGCGATCAGCACCTGGCCGATGTCGGCAGCGGAGATCGCGCCCTCGGCCTCGTCGGCCGGGCTGAAGCGGAGAGTCAGTCGGTTGCTCATTCGATGCCTCCGTTGCGGTCATTCTAGCACCCGGGCTCGGACTGCGCGGCGTACTTCTCCCCAAGCGCCGTTTCCCAGCGGAGATAGTGCTGCATGTCGGCGTAGTTGCGGTCGGGGCCGAAGGGGAGTACGTCGTTGGGCGGCGCCAGGACGCCGCTGAGGCCGCGTTCGAGCGGGAGAGCGGCGGCGCGCCAGGCGTCGAGGCCGCCGTCGAGCGCGCGGGCGTCGCGGTAGCCGAGGCTGCGCAGGGTTGCGGCGGCGAGCAGCGATTCGCGCCCGTCGCGGCAGACTGTTACGACCGTTCCGCGCTGATCCGGCGCGAGCTCTTCGGCGCGCCATTCGAGCCAGCCGCGCGGAGCCCAGCGCGCGCCAGGCGGATGGCCCTGGGCGAACTCCTGGCTGTTACCGACGTAGAGGACGGCGGCGTCCTGGAGATCGCTGAGCGCGGTTGCGGAGATCGTCGGTATCGAGTTGCGCGCCTGCGCGAGCAGCGGCGGTTCGGGAGCGGCGGTCTGCGTGAGTTTGCGGCCGGCGGCGATCCAGGCGGCGATGCCGCCGTCGAGCGCGTAGATTTCGCGGTGGCCCATCTGCCGGTACCAGGATGCGGCGAGCGCGGCGCGGGCGACGCCGTCGCAGGCGAAGATGATCGGCGCGCCGTGGACGACGGCGACATCGTCGCTGCGTTGGACGGCCTGCCCGCCGGGAAACCAACGGAAGCCGGGAATGCGCCCGGTGGCGTACTCTTCGGCGCTGCGCACGTCGATGAAATAGACGCTTTCCGTTTCCGCGCGGGCGCGCAGGGCGTCGAGTTGGTTGATATCGATCAGTTCGACGCCGTCCTCGGCGGCGCAGCGGCGCGCGTAGTCTTCAGCGGTTGCGCGGCCTTGTTCGGAGACTTGGGCCATCGCGCTGCGGGCGGCGCCCTGTTCGAGATCGTAACCGGCGAGCAGCCAGCCGGAGGTGCCGTTCTTCAGGCCGACGATTTCGCGCTCGAGGCCCATGCGCTGGAGCACGCGCGTGCCGATGATGCTGCGGGTGCGGCCGGCGCAGTTGATGACGACGACGGCGTCGGGCGGGGCGTCGGCGAGCGCGTCGGTGATTCGCAGTGCGAGTTCGCCGCCGGGCAGGCTGCGCCCGCCGGGGATGCAGAATCGTTGATACTCTTCGGGCGTGCGGGTATCGAGTATCACGAGGTCGTCGCCGCGCTCGATCCGGGCGCGCAGCTGGTCGGCGCTGATTTCCGGTACTTGATGCACGACTTCGACGCGCTCGCCGAAGTCTTTGGAGGGGACGTTGACGCCCCACTCGGTGGGCAGGTCGAGGCTGGCCCAGCGGTTGACGCCGCCCTGCAGCCAGGCGACGTTTTGGTAACCGATGATTTCGGCGGTCTCGGCGGCGCGGGCGACGCGGCGGCAGTCGTCGTCGCAGAGGATGAGCGGCGTCGCGAAATGCGGGACGGCGTTGGGCAGGTCGAATTCGAGCCGCCCGCGCGGGATCAGCGAGGCGCCGGGGATGTGGCTGGCGTTGTACTCGCCGATCTCGCGCACATCGATCAGGGCGTAAGGCGCGTCGGCGCGCATGCGTTCGCGCAGTTGGTCGGGGGTGATGGGAGCGGGCATGGGTCTTCCTTCGCGCGCGTCGGTGGTGTAGGATGTGGGCATGGTACTGAGCACGCTGCGGGTGCATGATGAGCTGGTCGCTTCGGGGATGCCCGAGGCGCAGGCGCGGGCTGTCGTGCGCGTGATCGAGCGGCAGCAGGAGGAGTCGGCGACGAAGACCGACCTGGCCAATCTGGAGACGCGCTTGTTCGCTCGACTCGAGAGCCTGATCTGGCGCGCCACAGCCGTAACCTGTGGGGTGATGGTGGTCATGGGCGGCATCATCATCGGCGTGATCGCGGCGTTGGACTGAGGCGCACATGAGCCCTGTACCCCCCCCCCCCCCGACTCTCACAGCTGAGCGCACGCCCACTGGGCTAGACGGGATCGCCTACCGCGACTCGCGGCACGCCGAGCTGCCGCACGTGGTCAAATTCTCCGGCGGGCGCTCGTCGGCGGCGCTGGTCTTCTCGCTGGCCGAAGCGGGCGCGCTGCGGCCGGAGCGTGGCGATGTGGTGCTCTTCGCCAACACCTCGGCCGAGCATCCGGGCACCTGGGAGTTCGCCGCCGAATGCTGCGAGCGACTCGAACAGCAGTACGATCTACCCTGCCTCTGGTACGAGTTCTGCACGGTCGAAGACGCCTACCGCGGGATGTATCGGCGGCGGCTGTCGTACCGGCTGGTCAGCCGCGAGCCGATCGAGCGCGACTCGAACGGTTACCGCTCGCGCGGCGAGGTGTTCGAGGAGATGCTGTCCTACCAGGGCATGCTGCCCAATCCGCACTCGCGCAGCTGCACGGCGAAACTGAAGCTGTATCCGGCGCATCTGCTGCTGGCCGAGTGGCTGGGCGGCGCGGCGGGGCCGCGGCACGACGGGCACTACGGCGGAGAGGCGTATCTGACGCCCGAAGCGGCGGCGCGGCGGTATCGGGCGAACGGCGGCGTGGCTTCGGAGGATGGTTACGCCCAGCGGATCGCGTATATCTGCGAGCGCCCGCCGGCGCGAGAGGCGCAGCGCTGGGCGGATTTCACCGGCGCGCCGATCGTGGAGCGTCCGATCAGTTCAGTAACAGGCGCGGCGGGCGCGGCGGAGTTGTGGGGGCCGGGCGCGGTGGAGTTCGTTACGCTGCTGGGGCTGCGCGGCGACGAGGAGCGGCGAGTGTCACGGGTGCTGAGCCGCTCGCTCTTCGCCGAGGGCGCGGGCGGACGGGCCTGCTCGATTCGCACGCAGCCGCCGGGCGAGCGGCCATACTTTCCGCTCTTCGACGCGGGCTGGGGGCAGGATGAGATCGACGCATTCTGGCAGGCGCGGGAGTTCGGGCTGCGAATTCCCGAGGGCGCGGGCAACTGCGTGTACTGCTTTATGAAGGGCACGCGGCAGTTGCAGCAGGCGGCGCAGCAGGAGGACGCGGCGCGGGTGCCGGGCGCGCCATCGGACATTCACTGGTGGGACGGGATGGAGCAGCGTTACCGCCGCGAAGCCCCGTCGCGCGACGGCTGCGGCATCAGTCGTTTCGGCTTCTTCGGCGTGCGTGGCCCAACGTTCGCGGAGATCGCAAACCCAGATTTCGAGCTCAAGGGGCGCTACGCGACCGGGGCTCCCAGCTGCGATTGCACGGACTGATGGCTGACGCAGAGCTGATCTTCCCACCGACTGACCGGCCTGATGGCTTCACGAGCGGCGATCTGTCAGAGAAGATCGGCGATGCAGACACGATCGTTCGGGAACTCCTCCAGAACGCTTTGGATGCTGTGATACCTCTCGATGCTGAGGTTCCGGCAGAGGTCAACATCACGATCGAGGAGCGACCGGTCAGTGACCTACCGGGCTACAGGCGGTACCGAGATGCGTTCAACTCCGCAGTCGAGCTGAGGCGCGCGCGACCAAGCCCACCGTCGGACGCAGAGGAGTCAGTGATCGACCGCATGGGCGCTGCGTTGCAGCGATCATCGGCGCGAGTCTTGTTTTGCCGCGACAACGGCGTTGGTCTCGACCAGGCGCGAATGATCAACATCTTGACGGACAGCAACACCGACAAGGAGGGCCTGGGCGCAGGGTCACAGGGCGTTGGTCACAACACAGCGTTCGCGGCCTCAGACCTCCGCTACGTCGTTTACGCCGGCCGTAGTCGCCACGATGGACAAAACGTAGTGGGCGGGCAAGCAGTTCTGGCTGCACATCGACTTGGCCGGTCGACCTATGCGCCCAGTGGACTCTGGCGCCTTCGCGGCGGCGATCTGTTCGACGCACAGCGCCTCAACTTCCCATCGGAGGTGCCGAAGCTGATGGTCGAACAATTCGAACTCATCAAGGAGTCCGGCTCAGTAGTGGCTATCACCGGCTTCGACGACTTCAGAATGGCGGACGAGGCTGAGGCGCTTGAAGCCATCAAACGAGCGGCGGCGCTGAACTTCCTCGTCGCGATCTGGCGTGGAGCCATGCAGGTCCGCATCAGTGACGGTGAGCTGGGCGAGTCGCCAATCATCACGGCGGAAAACTTGGGGCAAGTCTTGTCGGCAATCGAAGCGGCCGGGTATCGCCCAGAGAACGACCCAACCAATCGGCTCAGTGGCGAGCAAGGGCGCAGGATCGAGCAAGCGTTGTCCCGCGGACGCGAGGTAACTGGGCACAACGTCGAGGGAGCGACAGTTTACCTACGGCTGATCGAGGGCGAAGCCAACGCAACGAGTGCTCGGACGCAAGTCCACTTGTTCCGCGATGGCATGTGGATCACTCGCCGCGCACCCCTGTTGTCGGCCCGTTCGTTCTCCGAGAACAAACCCTTTGATGCGGTCGTGATGCTCAGCTCGGGACCGCTCTACGACTTAGTGCGACGATCGGAAGGGCCTCAGCATCGTGGCATCGACAAACCTCGTCTGTCGCGTTCTGACGCTGGGAAGATGGAGGGCTACCTCCGGATGATCCAGAGTCGTTTGCGCGAGGAGGCGGGGACGCTCGACAGCGACGAGGGTTACACGCCAGACGACTTCGCATTGCTCCGAGGCAGCACAGTGCGGAAGGCCGAGCCTCGGCGGCGGCGGCGGCCTCGAATACGACCGCCCAAGCCTCCTGTTCCACCGGATCCACAGCCCGAGCCGCGTCCAAGGCCAGCAGCGCCGAACCCAGGACCAGTAGCTCGCATTCGTTCACGTTTGCTGCCGCAATCGGCCGATGCCGGGCAAATCACGACGCTTCGAGGGCAGGTTTCGATGACGGATGCAGAGCAAGCACCGTCACGCCTCGGGCTCCGCGTCTACATGGAGTCCGGTTCAGACGAGAGCTGCGATGAGCCGATCAGTGGCGAATGGCGCAGGCTCAAGCAGATCACGTGCAACGACCAGATCTACACTCCGTCAAACAAGGAGCGACCATTCGAAGTGGTTGTGCCTGCCGATTCAAGCATTCTCGCCATTGACCTCGTCGATCCAATCGACATGGCCTTGGTTGAATTGCTGCGGCTCGATGCCGTCGGGCGCCGCTAATCACGAGAGCCAACAAGGAGTTGAAGGTGCTTCAAGGACCCACACCTATCCTCCACGAGGACGGCGTGACGCTGGACTGGCAAAGCGCGTCCTACGAACCTCAAGTCAAAGTGTCGCAAAGTGGTGCGACAGTGACCCATGAGGTTCGAGGCGCCAAAGACCTGGAGGCGGCCGTCGCGCGAGGCGATGCTCACTGGGCGATCGAAGTGCGATGCCCAGCAACTCTCTATACGGCAGTCACGCTCAGCAATGAACGTGACATGGCCGCTTCTTGGGATGCTGCGCGGGTGGATCGCGAACTTGGCTTGTTCGTCATCCCGGGGCTACTCGCGGTACGGGACTTCCAACTACCCGCTGACGGCCTCGTTGACCTCTGGGGGTCTGGACCGGTCGAAATTCCCGCTGGTGTGTGGCTGGCTCGCGGGCTGGTGAACCCTCTGAAACCGCTCACCGCTTCGCTGATCAAGTTTCGCAAGCGTGAAGATCTTCCCGCAGGCTGCATGCAAGTCGCGGAGCCGCCAGATCATGATTCGATCACGTTCACGGCCTGGCTGGCCGCCGACATCTATCCTCGGCGCGTCGAGCGCGAGATCTGGCATTCGGCGCTGATCGCAGCTTTCGCCAAGCTTCCTGAGGTTGCCAAGCGGCTGAGCGACGATTCCGACGCTTGGGTGCTACTGGAAGATCTCGCTCAGGAGATTGGCGAGTCCGCTCCTGTATGGACGGCCGACGACTACGATCCGGCGCGCGCTGCCAGCGTGTTCGAGCCCTTCCTGCCCGCGGCGGAGATCTACGAGGAAAGCGGGACATGATGCGACTGCCCGAGGAAATGCACGACCGGTTCGACGACTGGCAACGAAGCATCACGTTCGACCCACGCAAATATGGGGCGGACGAGGTTGAACGACGCGAACGGGAGCAGAGCGAGATTCGAGAACGGCAGCGCAGCTTTGAGGCTGTCGTCCACGGCGGTCCTGCGTCGCTGGGGTCTTATCTCCGCGAGCAGATCGGCATCAGCGCAGATCACCAGATCGACGCTCCGGCACTCGTCCGCACACCCAACGCCTCCGAGTTCCGCGACACGACACTCGATCTTGAGATCAAGACGTTCGACGCGTGGCGAACGTTGACGCCGCATCACACATCACAACCTCTGTACTGGACGCTCTGCTACATCGTTTGGCTCGAAGGCGACCAGATCGATGTGCGGCTCGCCGATGCACTCTTGGCGAAGACGCAAGGCGGCGGGCGCGAGACCGAGATCGAGAACGCGACACGCAATGCCCTGCGACGGATAGGCGGGCTGCCGAGCGTGCGAGGCAAGGTCTCCGTTCTGTCCGATTCCACAATGGGGCGTGCGTGGTGGCGAGGATTCATCGCGGCCGAAATCGCCGAGCACTCACACGGCGAACTCGATGCCGCTGCTGCCCACGAAATTCTCCACGCTTCAAACCAGGCTTGGGAAACGCTGGTGGGGCGCGCCGTGAAAAGTCTGACGGTGATCAACCACCCGGCGGCCCGAGCTGCGATCGTGTGCCAGTTTGCTGGTGTCACTCGCGACAACAACAAGATCGACGGACACCGAATGGACCATCTCGTTCGCGACGCGGCCCAAGCCCTCGCGCAGTACGGGCTGACACGGTCTCTCAGTCACGTACCTTGGCGGAATCTCAGGGCAGTAGTCGCAAAGACGGTCGAGAATGCCGTCCGCGAGGACGCTGAACCGGATGCAGCGTCCGACGATGAACCACCAGAGCCGCCGCAACCGTCGCGGCGTCCTGGGATCTTTAGCCGACTTCGCGGGTCAGCTGGGCCAGACCCATAGGGCCCAATTCCAGCGTCGCTTGGTGGAATGTTTTGAGGTCGAACGCGGCGCCTTGGGCGGCTTTGGTTGACTCTCTGGCGTTGAGCCATTGGCGTTCGCCTACTTTGTAGGAGATGGCCTGGCCGGGCCAGCCCAGGTAGCGGTCTACCTCGCTGGCCAGCATGTTTTTGGGGAAGAAGCTGCGCTGCTCGAGGAAGGGGAGGGCGAGTTCTGGGCGCCAGGTTTCGCCGGCGTGGTACTGCTCTTGTTGGGGGATTGGCAGTTCGAGGTGCATGCCGATGTCGACGACGACGCGGGCGGCGCGGAGGGCCTGGCTGCTGAGCAGGCCCATGTAGTAGGCGGGGTCTTCGAGGTAGCCGAGTTCGTGCATTAGGCGTTCGGCGTAGAGCGCCCAGCCTTCGACGTAGCCGGAGGTGCCGGCGAGCAGGCGCTGGTAGCGGTTGAGTTTGTCTCCGAGCCAGCGGGTGGTACCGATTTGCAGGTGGTGTCCGGGCACGCCTTCGTGGTAACAGACGGAGAGTTCGCGCCAGAGGGGGAAGCGGGTTGCGCCGCCGGTGGGGTACCAGGTGCGTCCGGGGCGTGCGAAGTCTTCGCTGGGGCCGGTGTAGTACATGGCGAGCGCGCCGCCGGGCGGGGCGATCATCGCCTCGATGCGGCGGATGGGTTCGGCGATATCGAAGTGGACGCCGTGCATGGATGCGATGGTGTCGTCCTGGGTGGTTTGCATCCACTGGCGGAAGGCGTCTTCGCCTTCGATGGTGCGGTCGTCGTCGGTTTCGAGTATTTCGATGGCCTGGGCGACGGTCGCGCCGGGCTGGATGCGCTCGGCGGTTTGCCGCATTTCGGACTGGATGCGCCAGAGTTCGTCCCAGCCCCATTGGTAGGTTTCTTCGAGGTCGAGGACGAGTCCGTTGAAGTCGCGTGCGGCGCGTCGGTAGCGGTCGGGGCCGACGGGGTCGCGCTCGGTGGCGCGGGGCAGGTAGGTGTTATTGAGCCAGTCGGCGAGTTCGCCGTAGGCGCTGGCGGCGTCGCGCGCGCCGTCGGCGAGGTCGTTTTGGAGCGTTGGGTATTGTTGCGCGCCTTCTGCGGCGAGGTTGTGAAAGAAGCCGTCGGAGGCGGTCCAGACGCGGGCCTGTTCGATTAATCCGCGCACCTGTCGCTGGGCGGCGCTGAGGTCGGCGTCGAGTCCGGCGGCGAGCGATGCGCGGTATTGGTCGAGTGCCTGGGGGATGGCGCGCATGCGTTCGGCGATTTGGGACCAGTGTTGGTCGGTATCGCGGGGCATGAGGTCGAAGACGCTGCGAGTGCTCTGGAAGGGCGAGGCGATGATGTTGAGCGCGCGCAGGTGGTCGTCCGACTCATGGCTTTCGCGCTCGGCGTCGAAGCGTTCGAGCATCACATCGCGGGCGACGCGGTCGCGGTCGTGTTCGGGCTGTGCGCGCTCCAGGTCGCGGCGGGTGGCCTCGCGCAGGGCGGCGCGGGCGTCGCAGCCGTCGGGCGAAAAGTCGGTCAGGCGCGTCTCCGCCCCAGGCAGCCCAAGGCTGGTAGCCAGGTTCGGGTGCAGCGCGGCAAGCGCGCTGACATAGGCGTCGGCGATGTCGGCGATTTGGGTCATGCGGGCATGATAGCCGATAGCGTGCTTGTCGTCGCCGCTCAGCCCGCGTCACTCGCGGCGTCAACCCGGCGGATGACGTAGCTGCCGTCGTCTTGCCGCTCTGCGTGCAGCGCCAGGTCGAGATCGGGCTGGACGACTCGCAGGTCTTCCCGCGAAACGGTGTCGTCGAAAAACACGACCTCGTCAAAGACGTAGAGCTCGGGCAGGCTCGTGCGCGGGCGGCATCTCTGTCCGGGTTGGACGGTTGCGCTGATGTTGCAGGCGCCGATCGAGATCGACGCATCGTCGCCGACTGCGATCAAGATGTGGCGTTTCTCAGCCAGCGGGCGGTGCAGAATGTAGCCCGAGCCGCGGCCCCAAGAGTTGAAGTGGAGTCCGTCATCAGAATCGCGAGATCCGATTGCACCGAATGCGGCGCTGCCATCGTCGCGGACGAGGAACAGATCGCCATAGTCCGGGTAGCGGCAAGCGTCTCCTGAACCGAGAACCAAACCCGGCCGGCAATCGCCGAGTTCGCGTTGCACTTGCCGTTCGAGATCCAGGCGACGTTGCCGCATGTGGACAATTCGGAACCCGCCGTCGTCCTGCCGCTCTGCGGTGAAGTCGTAGCTGTTGATGACGTCGTTGTCATCGCTGATTCGAGAACCAGTCTCGTGTACGCGGTTTCTGCCTGTGACATTCCCGTACCAGGCCAGCCCGTTTGGGAACACTTGGAACCGCGAAACGCCGTGGCAGTATTCTCCGGGGTAGACGACATGGTCGACGCGGCAGGCACCGGTCAGCTTGGGATCGGCGCCTGTGTTAGCCATAAACGACACGATCCAGTGTCCATTGGGCAACGAGTCAAATCCGTGCGAGTGACCATTCGGATGGTTGGTCACCGTAAGGCCGCCGGGGAGAGGATTGGTCGGGCCTTCATCCCATCCCCAGTGCCCGTAGGCATCAACCCAGAACGTTGCCGGCGAGGCCGGATCGGAGCAGCTTTGTTCGGGTCCGACGACCAAGCCCAGGTGGCACCCGCCGAGATCGATCGGGGCGATTGGCAACAGCGGATAACCGGGAGCGCTGAGCGTTGTGATCCGCCAGCCTTCGGCCTCACGAACGGCGTGAACTATGTGACGCCCGATATTGCGATAGGGGATAACCTCAGCCTGTAGGTCAGTCGCGCTGATCCAGCTCCGCTCGAGGTTCGGCGCGGTGAGCTGGGCGGGACCTTCGGGGTAGACGACGAACCAGACGAATCCGGTCGGCATGCCGCAGTAGTGACCGAATCGGACCAGCAATCCAACTGCGCAATCCGCGCCATTGGCGGGGAGCAACCTGTCGCGGCCTATGCGCAGAATGATGAACTCGCCGCCTTCGAGAGATTCGATGTGAACGCCTTTGGTAGACTCCCCGAGCGTGATGCCATGCATGAACGGTACGACGAAGTATGTACGCCACGCAGAACTAGTCAACGTGTCCTCGGTATCGTCGATGTTGCGTGCCTCGTACGGATCAACCGGATAGCGCGCGACGCCGTCGGCCTGGATGATGAGCAGCTCGCGCGTGTCGGGGAAGCGGCAACGGTCGCCTGACGCGAGGATTAGGCCAAGCCGGCAGCGAGTGGGACCGTCGTCGACGAGATCGACGGATGAGGTGGCGAAGCGGATGGGGCCGAAGCGGGGCGAATCGAGTTGCCGCGCGTAGGGCAAGAGCAGGTCTCCCCAGCCTGCGCCGAGGTCGCGCTGCAAGGCGAGCTCGACATGGCCGTGGGGGATGCGGCGAGCGGCGATGCGCAGGCGGCCCGGCACGCTTTCGATCGGCTGTAGCGGCTCGGTGTACAGCCACATATCAACCGGGGGGTCAACGGGCACGTAGCGGCGGCGCGGCTGGATTCGCTCGTCCCAGCCTGCGTCGCTGCGCCGTAGTTCGAGCGCGACTTTTACCCGACCGTCGTCCTGCCGCTCGGCCGCGATTCGCGCTTCGATCAGGCGGTAGTCGCTTTGGACTGTGGTCGACTGCGCGGCTCCGTTTGAGACGGCCAACGCCAGCAGGAGGGCGGCGGCAAGCGCGTAGGCGATCCGTGGAATTCGGAGCGGCATGACGGCGAGGCTAGCGCGGCGAGGAGGCGGTTGCGGGCGCGGGCTCAGGTGGCGGCGGGAGTTTGGGCGTCCTGGCGGACTTTCTGCGCGACATGCTCCGGAACGGGATCGTAACGCACAAATTCGGCCGCGAAAGTGCCCCGCCCGCCGGTCATCGAGCGCAGATCGGTCGCGTAGTGCAGAAACTCCGCCATCGGCCCCTCCGCGAGCACGAAGGAATGCCCCGGCGGGTCGTCGGCCTGCTCCATACCCAGCACCCGCGCGCGCCGCGCATTCAGATCGCTGATCACGTCGCCGGTCGACTGGTCAGGTACGAAGATGCGGTAGGACTGAATCGGTTCGAGCAGAATCGGGCGCGCCGAGCCGGTCGCCTCCCGCAGCGCCTGGCTGGCCGCCAGCTTGAACGCCATCTCACTCGAATCGACATCGTGGTGCTTGCCGTCGTAGAGCACCACCCGCACATCGGTCAGCGGGTAGGAGGCGACGGCGCCCGACGGCAGCGACTCGACAACGCCCTTTTCGACGGCGGGAATGTAGTTGCGCGGCACCGCGCCGCCGACGATGCTGTCGCTGAATTCGAAGCCCGCGCCGCGCTCAAGCGGCTCGACGCGCAGCGCCACGCGCGCGTACTGCCCGTGCCCGCCGGTCTGCTTCTTGTGCAGATATTCCGCCTGGCCGACCGCTGTCACCGTCTCGCGGTACGGCACGCGCCGGTCGCGGATGTCGACCTCGACCTTGAACTTGCGCAGCAACTGGTCGGCGGCGAGCTGGACATGGGACTCCCCCAGGCCCGAAAGGATCATCTCGCCGTTGTCGCGGTCTCGCTCAATCCGCAGCGTCGGGTCTTCCTCGACCAGCCGCGTCAGGCTGGGGCCGAGCTTGTCGACGTCGGCCTTGGAGCGCGGCTCAACGGCCGCGGCGAAAATCGGCGCAGGCATCTCAGGCGGCGTAATCAGCAGCTCCGAGCCGGGCGTGCGCAGCGTGTCGAAAGTGGTCGTGTTCGAGAGCTTGGTCACCACGCCGAGATCGCCCGCCGCCATCTCCGCTGCGACCTGCATCTCTTTGCCCTGCGCGTGCGAAAGGCCCGAAAGGCGCTCGTCGTCGCCCGCCCGCGCGTTCTGCAAATGCGAATCGCCGCGCACCGTGCCCGCCGCCACGCGCAGGTACGAGAGCCGCCCCACAAACTCGTCCGCAGTGGTCTTGAAGACGAACGCCGCAGGGTCTGCGCCGGAGTCCGCCTCGAGACTCTCATCGAGCGGCGGCGCTTCGAGCGGACTCGGGAAGGCCGAGGCGACCAGCCGCAGAATCGGCGCAATGCCGATGTTCGCCGATGCGCAGGCCGGCAGCACCGGCGCGAGCGCGCCCGCCAGCAGCGCCGGCTTGAGCCCCGCCGCCAGATCCTCCTCCGCCAACTCCTCGTCTTCGAGATAGGCCAGCATCAGCTCTTCGTCGGCCTCGACGATCCGCTCGACCAGCGCGTCGCGGCCCGCCGCCGCGGCCGCCGCCGCATCCGGCGCGGCCTCCGAAGCGCTCGCCCCGTCGCCCTCATACGCCCGGCCGCTGAGCACCTCGACGGCGCCGCCGAACTCCGACTCCGCGCCGATCGGCAGCAAGAGCGGCTGGCACTCGGGGCCGAGCACGCGCTGCACGCTTCCCAGCGCGTCGTCCCAGCTCGAGTTCTCCCGATCCAGCCGAGTGATCACCACCGCGCGGGGAATGCCCCGCCGTCGCGCCATCCGCCAGGCCGTCTCGGTGCCGACCTGCACGCCCGAGGAAGCGTCGACCACCACGATCGCGGCGTCCGCCACGGCCACGGCGGAAACGACCTCGCCGATGAAATCGGCGTAGCCGGGCGTGTCCAGCAGGTTGAGCCGCAGGTCGCCGTGAGTCAGCGAGACCAGCGAAGTGCTGATCGACATCCCGCGGTCCCGCTCCTCGGGGTGAAAGTCGGAGACGGTGTTGCCGTCCTCAACGCGCCCGATCCGGGAAACCGCCCCGGCCGCAAACGCGAGCGCCTCAACCAGCGTCGTCTTGCCCGCGCCCTGGTGCCCCACGACGGCGATATTGCGGATGTTCTGAGTGGCAGTGGTCATATCTCGCTCCGCGCCCACGCGCCGCCGAATACCGGCGAGCGCGCCCCAAAGCCGAACAGTCGACGATCTGCCGCAATGCTAACCGATGGGGCGGCTGGCGTAGCCGCGCGCCCTGCTTCACGCCCGCCTCGGCCGATGCCTGCCCACTCTCTCGGTCGCCCGCGCTCGCGCGCTTGCGCATCTCTCAGAACATTAGTAGCATTACCCTCGCTTGACCGGCGCACGCGATGGAGGACGCCATGCCTGTCTGCGGCCGACTCGATCAGTGGTCCGTCTCCGTAGACGACCCCCAGCTGCGCTTCGTTGCGACGCCCCGTCGCAGCAGCCGGACGCAACTGGATTTCGCCGCCCTCCTGAGCCGGCTGCTGCCGGCCTGGACCGTCGAAGCGCTTGACGACGGCCGCATCGCGGGCGTCGCGCCCGACGGCGCCGTCCGCGACTGCGCGCAACTCGAAACCGCGCTCTTTCTGCTCCAAACCAGCGTCGCCATCCAAGACGACGCCGATGCCTCGCACGCCCTCCGTATCCACGACGCCAGAGACGAACACTCCGACGGCTGGGCGCATTCCGACATCGGTAAGCTCGTCAAAGCGGCGAAATCCTATGACCATGCCTCCGGCAATCGCCTCAAGGCCGAGCAACTGGCCAACGAAATGTTCTACTGGATCGACGCGATGCCGCTCTACCGCGACGCAGACGTGATCGTACCCGCGCCCTCAAGCAACCCGAACAAGGCCTTCGACCTCCCCGCGTTCATCGCCGACCGCCTGTCCGCGAACATGTCCCGGCCGCGCGCCGCCATTCAATCCTCGAACGCCGTGCCGCAAAAGAACCTGCGCGAAAACGAAAAGGCCTCGGCCGACGAACTCGCCCGCCATTACGCCGTCGGCGGCGCTCTCGGCGGCCAAACCGTCCTGATCATCGACGACATCTACGAATCGGGCGCCACCGTCGGCGCGATGACGAAGGTGCTGCGCGACGCGGGCGCGGCGACCGTGCTGGCGCTGACGGCGACCAAAGCGGCCAAAGGCTGCCAGGGCCTCAGACCCAGCACCGACAACTGGCCGATGGGAGCCTAGCCATGACGACTCTCGATGTTGAACAGGTCGATCTGAGCGCCGCCGAGTGGCCCGATCAGCTGCGCGCGCTGGGCGGGTCGATCGACCTGCGCGGCAACGCGGAGCTGTTGACGGTCGCCGGCGTCGGCCTCTGCGGCTCGCGCGGCGCCTCGGCCGACGGCATCGCGCTGGCCCAGGCGGCCGGCGCCGCCGCCGCCAGGCTGGGCGCGCCGCTGGTCAGCGGCTACGCGCGCGGCGTCGACACCGCCGGGCACGTCGCCGCGCTCGCCAGTGGCGGCTCCACCATCGCCGTGCTGCCCGAGGGCATCGATCAGTTCCGCCTCCGAGCGGAATACCGCGAACTGGGCTCCGACCTCGATCACGGCTTGACCGTCGTCTCCCCGTTCGACCGCCGGGCGGGCTGGTCCGTCCAGCGCGCAATGGCGCGCAACGCCCTGATCTGCGCCCTCTCCGCCGTGCTGGTCGTGGTCGAGCCCGGCGAATCGGGCGGCACGATCGCCGCCGCCCGCGAGGCGCTCCGCGCCGGCCGCGACGGACGAAAGCAGCCCCAACCGCTGATCCTCGCGCTGCGCAGCGACCACTCCGACGCGCGCAACCCCGAAGCCGCCAGGCTGCGCCGCCGCGCCGGCGTGACCTGCGTAGCGACGCTGGAAGAACTACCCCCCGCAATCAAAGCCGCCCTCGCCGGAGCAAGCGCCCCACCCTCCGCCCAACTCCTCTAGTGCCTCTCCACACCTCTCCCCCCCATCCCCCGCGCCCCACCTCCGCCACCCCCACGCCAGCAAGCTCCGCCACCCCCACGCGAGCAAGCTCCGCCACCCCCACGCCGGCAAGCTCCGCCACCCCCACGCCAGCAAGCCCCGCCACCCCCACGCCGGCAAGCCCCGCCGCCCCCACGCCGGCAAGCTCCGCCACCCCCACGCAAAAAGAGCTCCGTCATACCCGCGCAAAAAAGATCCGTCATACCCGCGCTTGCCGCGGGTATCTCGCCGAGCCCACCACCACACCCCCGAACCCACCCCAGCCCCCGAACACCCCCGAACACCCCCGAACAAAGCCGAACACCAAACCCACCCCAACCACTTACCAAGACCTACCAAGACCTACCCCCCACGCCAGCAAGCCCCGCCGCCCCCACGCCGGCAAGCCCCGCCCCCCACGCCGGCAAGCCCCGCCCCCCCACGCCAGCAAGCTCCGCCACCCCCACGCCGGCAAGCTCCGCCACCCCCACGCAAAAAGAGCTCCGTCATACCCGCGCAAAAAGATCCGTCATACCCGCGCTTGCCGCGGGTATCTCGCCGAGCCCACCACCACACCCCCGAACCCACCCCAGCCCCGAACAAACCCGAACAAACCCGAACACCCAACCCCCCCAACCACTTACCAAGACCTACCAAGACCTACCCCCCACGCCAGCAAGCCCCGCCACCCCCACGCCGGCAAGCCCCGCCACCCCCACGCCAGCAAGCTCCGCCACCCCCACGCCGGCAAGCGCCGCCACCCCCACGCAAAAAGAGCTCCGTCATACCTGCGCAAAAAAGATCCGTCATACCCGCGCTTGCCGCGGGTATCTCGCCGAGCCCACCACTACGCCCCCGAACCCACCCCGGCCCCCGAACAAACCCGAACAAACCCGAACACCCAACCCCCCCAGCCACTTACCAAGACCTACCAAGACCAAACCCCCCCGACCAGATAGAGAACCCGCCACCCCGCCACGCCCCCGAACCCACCCTAGCCCCCGAACAAACCCGAACAAACCCGAACACCCAACCCCCCCAACCACTTACCAGGACCTACCAAGACCTACCAAACCCGACCAAGCCCCACCGCGCCCCGCTCAGAGATAAGTTTGCAGGCTGGAGCGGGGCTGCGCCGGAATCACCGTGCGCAGCCGCTTGCCGTCCTCCGTGAGCACGAACGACATCTGCCTACCCGGCTCCAACTCCGGGTGCAGCAGGCGCGTCGCCAACCGCAGCGACTCGAAGCGAATCAGGCTCAGCCGCACCTGCTGCGCGTTGGCGGTGGAGCGCGCCGCCAGCACCGCTTCGACCAACTCCTCGAACGACGCCTGCTCGACCAACAGCAGATGCTGCACAATCAACTGCTCGACGACGTCCAACTCGATCCGAATCGGCTCCGGCCGCAGCCGCCGCTTCAAGCGCGCCAAACGCTCCCGCAGCTCAGGCATTGAGATAGGCGGCGATGTCCGGGCCGCCCTCGGTTCGCACGACGCCGTCCGCCGCCAGCTGCTCGATTTTCGCCTGCTCCAGGCCGAGCCACTCGGCCAGCACCGCCGCCGTATCCGCGCCGAAGGCCGGGCCGGGGCCGCGCACGCGGCCCGGCGTGCGCGACAGCTTGAGCGGCGACGCCGCCATCTTGATCGCGCCGGCGGCGGGATGCGCAACCTCGGCGATCATCTCGCGGTGCGCAATCTGCGGCTGCGCGACGGCCTGCCCGATCGTGTTGAGCGGCCCGATCGGAATGCCGTAGACGCTCAGCGTCTCCACCCAGTGCTCGGTGCTGCGTCGGCGCGTTGCCTCGAACAGCAGCGGCTCCAGCTCGGCGTGGTTCTCGGTGCGCTTGAGCGACGTATCGAAACGTTGGTCGCCGATCAGCTCGGTGAGGCCAAGCTCGGCGCAAAACAGTTCCCACTGCGACTCGACGCCCCAGGCGAGCGCGAGCACCATCCAGCCGTCGGCGGTGGGGAAGGCCTGAAAGGGCGTCGCCGAGGGATGCCGCGTGCCCAGCCGTTCGGGCTCTTTGCCGGTCGTGAACCAGCGCGCTACGGCGTTCTCCAGAATCGCGATCTGGCAGTCGAGCATCGAGATGTCGAGTGATTGCCCGCGTCCGCTGACCTCGCGCTCGCGCAGCGCCGCCAGAATGCCCACCGCGGTGTAGAGCCCGGCGGTGATATCGCCGATCGAGGTGCCCGGCCGGGCCGGCGGCTGATCGGGGTAACCGGTAATGCTCATCACGCCGCCCATGCCCTGCACGATGATGTCCAGCGCCGGGCGGTCGCGCAGCGGGCCGGTCTGCCCGAAGCCTGAGGTCGAGGCGTAAATCAGCCGCGGGTTGCGCGCGAGCAGCTCGTCCGCGCCCAGCCCCAGCGCCGCCATCTTGCCCGGCGTGAAGTTTTCCATTACCACATCGGCCTGATCGACGAGCTGCAGAAACAGCTCCCGCCCGCGCTCGGAGCGCAGGTCGATCGAGATGCTGCGCTTGCCGCGGTTGACGCTCTGGAAGTAGATGCTTTCGTTGGCGACGAACGGCCCGGTCGTGCGGGCCACATCGCCGTGCGGCGGGCGCTCGACCTTGACCACCTCCGCGCCGAGGTCGCAGAGCAGCATCGCCGCGTAGGGGCCGGCCAGCACCCAGGTCAGATCGAGTACGCGCAGGCCGTCGAGCGGGCCGGGCGGTGGAGGCATTGCGAACTCCTTTCGCTGCGGGGCGAGATGCGGTTCAGACGAGTCCTTCGGTGGCAACGGACAATTCGGTGTCCTCGACGACCCACTGGAGCGGCTCGCCGCGGCTGAAGCGGGCCAGGTTTTCGAGAAACAGTTCGGTCGTGCGCTTGAACGCCGAGGGCACGTGGCCGGAGTCGTGCGGCGTGACCGCGGTGCGCGGCAGACTCCAGATCGGCGAGTCCGCGTCGGGCGGCTCATAGGGCGCGACATCGAGCACCGCGCCGGCGATTTGCTCCGCCTCCAACGCCTCGCGCAGCGCCTCGAGATCCAGCACGCGCCCGCGCGCGACATTGATCAGCAGCGCGTGCGGCTGCATTGCGGCCAGCTCGTCGGCGCCGATCAGGTTGACCGTCGCATCGGTCAGCGGGACGCAGAGCACGACATAATCGCTCGCCGCGAGCAGCTCGGGCAGGCGGTCGGGCGTGAGGTGCAGGTCGAGATTTGGGTCATCGGGCGGCCGCCGCTTGGTCGCGATCGTGCGCATCCCGAATGCCCGCGCCCTCTGCGCGATCGCCGCGCCGATCCCGCCGTAGCCGACGATGCCGATCGTTTGCCCCGCCAGCTCGACCGAGGTCAGGCCGCGCCAGAGCGACTGTTGCGCCTGCGCGGCGTGCTCGGGCAGACGCTTGGCGCGGCTGAGAATGTGCGCAAAGACGTACTCGGCGATCGGGCCGGCGTGGACGCCGGGCAGGTTGGTCAGCGTGCCGCCCGCCCGGAGCACCAGCGTGTAGACGACGTGATCGACGCCGGTGCTGGCGGTTTGCATCCAGCGCGGCGGCGCGTCGCGCAGCACCGCAACCAGCCCTTGCAGCGCTTCGGGCTGCTCGTAGAGGTCTTCGGAGAGGAAGAAGGCGTCGAGGCCGGCGGGATCGCCCGCCCACGCGCCGTCGGGCTCAAGCACGATCAGCTCGGCGCGCGGCGCGGCCTCGAGCAGCCGCTCGCGCCAGTCGTCGGCGATCAGCCGGCTCACGCCGAGTCGGACGGGAATGGCGCTGTCGTCGGTTGGCATGAAGCGCTCCGTTGCCGCGATGCTACGGTACGGAGCGGCAGATGACGCCTTCCCCACCCTCCGCTGCCCCCGCCGCGCTGCCCGCGATCCTGCGCATGCGCCCCTTTTCGCGCATCTACGCGGGCTGGTGGATGGCCGTCGCCGCCTCGCTCGTCTCGTTCGCAGGCGTCGCCTTCTTCAATCCGGTGCTCGGCGCGCTGGTGCCCGCGCTGCAGGAGCAGTTCGGCTGGAGCGTGGCGGCGATCGCCGCCGCGATGACGATCGGCACCGTCGCCGCCGCGGTGATCGCGCCGATCATCGGCCCGCTCGCCGACCGCTACGGCGCGCGCTGGATGCTGGTCGGCTCGGTCGCGCTGATGGTCGCGCTGCTGGCGCTGCTCGCGTTCATCAACGAACTCTGGCAACTCTGGCTGCTCTACGGACTGGGCCGCGCGATTGGCGTGGGGATTGTGGATCTGGTGGTGGTCGTGGCGATCGCCAATTGGTTCGTGCGCGACCGCGGGCGGGCGATGGGGCTGACGATGATCGGGACGCGCGCCGGCATGTCGCTGATGCCGCTGCTGCTGGCCTGGACGCTGGGCTTCGGCGGACTGCGGGCGGGCTTTCTGGGGCTGGCGGTGCTGGTCGCGGTGCTGGCCTTTCTGCCGCCGCTGATCATCCGCCGCCGCCCCGAGGATGTCGGCCTGCGGCTGCCCCGCGCGCCGGCGGGCGCCGACGAGCCGTCGGACGCCGACCCGGTTTGGACGGTGCGCCAGGCGCTGCGCACGCGCGCCTTCTGGCTGCTGCTGTTGGGCACCTCGGTGCTGATGGTGGTGGGCGGATCGGTTAACTTCACGTTCGTCTCGCACCTCACCTCGAACGGGGTCGGCGACAGCACGGCCGTATTCGCGCTGTCGCTCTGGGCGGGGATGGGCATCATCGGCGGCATCGCGGGCGGCGAGCTGCGCCAGCGGCTCTCGGTGCGCTTCGCGCTGCCCGGCGTGATCTGCGTCACCGCCGCCTCGCTGGTCTGGTTCGTGCTGGCCGACTCGGTCTGGATGGGCCTGGTCTTCGCCGTCTGGCACGGCCTCAGCTTCGGCGCCCAGCTGCCGCTCAACCGCATTTCGTTCCCCGACTATTTCGGGCGCTACTCCGTAGGCGCAATCCGCGGCGTGACCGCCCCGGTCCAGTTCGCTCTCAACGCCTTCGGCCCGCTGGTGGCGGGCTTCATCTTCGACTGGCAAGGCTCCTACGACGCGCTGTACGTGGCGTTCGTAGCGCTGCTGCTGTTAGCCGCCCTCAGCATCCTCGCCGCCCCAAAGCCGCGCGCGCCGACCGCCGCCGGTTGAGAACCGCGCCGCGCACAGCTATCATCAGAGAGCAGGCGGCGCAGTCGCCAGCGTGCACGCGGTCGCTCGCTTCTTTCCCGAGGGGCCGGGGCAAACGCCCGCCGTCCTGCCTTATTCACCTGATAGAGGGCTACTGCGATTGCAATTTCCACTCCGGTCATTCGAAGCCTTTCTGTGGCTGACATCGCCTGTGGCGGCACTACACCGAGGCCTCCGTAACGCATTAGTTATCGTTCGACGGCTGCCGCTTCGACCTCGGACACCATCACGTTGAGGAACTCTTTTGAGACGTTCAGCCAATATTCGATGTCGGCGCGATCCCCGGGGACCTCGTTTGGATGACAGTCCTTCGAGATGGAAGACAGAGCAGCCCCGACACGTGTTTCTAGATTCGTGCCATCGGCGGACTCCTCCTGAACCTGAGGCCACCTCTCCTGAACCTGAGGCCACCTCTTCTGAAGCTCAGTCCTTAGCTGTTTCAGGGGTATGTTGTTCCGGCCCTTCTTTGGTGGTGGCGGGAAGACATCGTATGCGAGTCGCTTCAACATCTCCTCCAGTGTGCTTCGGATCCTGGAAATCGCATTCGTCAGCCAGCGATCCTCATCGCTGAGAGTTTGCACTGGCCGTCGAAGGAATTCCTCCGCTTCGCGAAGATCGTCGCGCCACACCAATGGCTCAGCCACAGTTCTCCTCGATCCATTGGACAACTTTCCGGGTACGCTCGACCAGCTTCCCCAGCTCGTTGTCGTATGCGTTGCGTATCGCAGGTACCTGTTCACGGTTGCGATGGAAGAGGGCATTCACATGGTCGATCGCAGCATTGATCCATGCACCCCCCTTCTCGTGCTGTGTCACATGCCCTGCGACCCGGTCTGGGTTATGGGCGGTCTTGCCCCCGATCGCCAGAGCCATCAGTTTGCGCACTGTAAGCCGCTCGTTGTAGACGGCATCATCCAGTTCGCGCTGGATGTCCAACAGCGACAAGCCTGCCTTGCGCAGTCGCTGTGTTACTGCCTTGATGCAGGCCTGCTCCACCGCCTCCCGGCAGTGAACGCCGACGTCCATCCAGCTGCTGTCACTGCTGTTTTCACCGGCATCTTGAGCCTCGATGCGCGCGTTTTCGAGGGCTCGTATGACCGGATCGAGCGCGACCTCGTGTAGGACCTTTGAGCCGGGTGATCGAGCAATGTTGATCAGGGTGTGCTCGATGTCGAGAAGCCGCAACGCCCTTGGCAGCCGCTCGTCGTGCGTGAACACGACTACTTGGAGCTCCTCTGCAGCGTCACGCAGCACTTTCGCGAGCCCATCGACGGCATATGAGTCCATCGCCTGCACCGGGTCGTCGATCACTGCGAAGCCGAAAGGCGACCCGGGCATCATTAGCGTGGGCAAGAACACACTCAGCGCCAGAGAATGCAGCTCGCCTTGACTCAGCGCGCCGCGCTCGATAGGGCGGTCGCCGTCGATAGTCAGGTCGAGTGAGACACGGATCTCCTGCGCTGGGCTGCTTCCCTCGTCGATTGTGTGATATCGCTGTAGCGACAGCGCATCGAATTGCACACCGTTGCTTCCGGGCCGAATCTTCCCCCAGATGTCCGACACACGCTGAGAGAATTGTTCAAGGCGGGCACTGAGGATTTCGTCGAGGAGCATCTCCGCGTAGGACTTGGCCCGGGACGGTTGGTACGCGAAAAAGCGCTCCACTCTCTCATGCACGTCGCGAGTCTCCAACTGGGCCTCATCCAACTCGACCTCAGTGGGGTCTACCCAGCCCCTCTCGCGCATGTACATGCGGTGTATACGGTACTCAGGTGACCGGACAAGATTCCGTGCCCTTTGCGCGACGAGCTGCGTGACAGATTCGCGAATTGAGTCGGAAAAGCGGGGAGAGTACGCGCGGGCCACCGTGAGCAATTCACGCAGTGATGAAGCTCGGATGGGTGAGTCGGATGAGTCCTCTGTGTGCTCAATCGCGAGTGCCTGCCAGTCCCAGTCAGATGGTGATCGGAGCGTGGACTTCGCAGTGGCATCACCAGCCACCGCTGATGACACGAGCGATTCGGCCTCTTTCGCCCCTTTCCTTGTACTGGTGATGTACTCTTGCCACGCGACCAGTTCGTCATAGAGCACACCAGAAGGGTCGGCGGGTTGCTTGATGAACTGCTCGAGAGCATCGGTTGTTTCGTCTCGGACATTCGCGCGAGTCCGGATGTGCTGCGCGAATAGCGTCACATTGCCAGTGTCGGGATCAGCGACTGAGCCGCTCTCCTCAAACAGCGGGCCAAGCTCCCCATATCCCAAGATGGGACGAAACTTATCGATCGCCTCGGCGACATCGAGGCGCCCAATTCGCCTGACCGGTTCCCCGAGGGAGTCATCTTTTTCACCGGCGGCAGCTGCTTGTCGAGGATCGTCTCCGTCGAGTCCCCCAAGAGGGTTATCTTTTTCGCTGGTGGCAGCCGACAAATCGGCGGCGGTCCAGTCGCGCGTGAGCATGTCGCGTTGCGCATCGCGAGCTTCCTCAGCGAACCCAACGAGGAACAGATTGCTGCTCTCGTCGTCGTCGAAGCGTTGAGTGTCCCGATTTTCCACGACGAATTCGACGTCGATCTGGCCTCGGTCCGGACTATGGGCATTCGCCCAAGCGCTGCGCCATTCTTGGCCGCGCCCTGCAAACCGCGCAGTGTTGCCTGTGAGCAGGACATCAAGCGCTTCGACGAAAGTCGATTTGCCACTGCCGTTGGCCCCATAGATCAGTGTGAGGCCACGCTGGGGTTCAAGCGGTAGGCTGGCGTGCGGTCCAATGCCACGAAAGCCCTCGACCGAGATCGATGAGAGATACGCGCGCCGCGACAGGGGACTGGATGAGAGTCGCGCAAGGTCTCGTTCAAGGTTGGGAAGTGCATGGCGGAGCTCTTGCCGCTCTGCTTTCGAGAGTCGATCGTCTTGCGATACGACGCTGCGGATCGCCTGGATGCTGTTGTCCTCTCTTATCTCGTTGGCGATCGTTGGCAGCCTGAACGCGATGCTCAGCTTATCAGACCACGCTCTCGCAATGCGACTTGCTATGAGCCGCTGCGAACTATAGTCGTGTCGGATAGGCACGTGCGCCAGAATCGCATCAAGCGTGTCGGGGAATGCCGCGCGTGCGAGGACTCGCGCTTGTTCGTCGGTCAGCTCGACAGGCTCCCCGCCGGCTGCCGCGGCCAGCGCTTTGCCGATCTGGCTGAGTTCGTCGTCGCTTGAGGTCGCCATTCGCCCACCCTACCAGACGCCGCTCCTTGGCGTCCGCCTACTCGTTGGAGAGGATCAGCGTCCCAGCCGACGCAAACATCCCCCCAGGCCCGTGCGCCATGCTCGTGCTAATCCCCTCTACCTGGCGCTCGCCACATTCGCCGCGGAGTTGGCGGACGGACTCGATGATCGCGAACATCCCGTACATCCCCGTGTGGCAGTAGCTGAGGCCGCCCCCATTCGTGTTCATCGGGAAATCGCCGCCGGGGCCCGACTTGTAGATCGTCTCGCCGTCGGGGCCGGTCTTCGTTTCGGCGAAGAAGGGGCCGCCCTCGCCCTTGGGCACGAAGCCGAGGTCTTCGGCGGCCATCAGCGGGGTGAAGGTGAAGGCGTCGTAGAACATGCAGTGCTCGATGTCCTGCGGGCCCAGGCCGGCGCTCTTGTAGGCGGCCTCGCCGGAGATGCGGTAGGCGTCGGCGGTGGTGTGGTCGCGCATCTGGGAGACCATCCAGTGGGCGTTGGCCTCGCCGGCGCCGAGCACGTAGACGGGCGGCTTGGCGAAGTCGCGCGCGCGCTCTTCCGAGACGAGCACCAGCGCGCCGCCGCCGTCGGCCACCACGCAGCAGTCGAGCAGGTTGAAGGGGTAGCAGATCATCCGCGAGTTGAGCACATCCTCGGGGGTGATCGGCCCGCCGCCGCGGTCGGGCGAGCGGCGGTGCGAGCCCATCATCGCCATCGGGTTGAGGTTGGCCCAGGCGCGGGTGGCGGCGGCGATGTGGGCGAGATGCTCTTTGGTGGTGCCGTACTGGTGGAAGTGGCGCAGCACGGGGATCGAGAAGGTGGTTGGCGCGCCGCCGATCGCGAAGGGCGCCTCGTACTGCGCGCCGGGCGACTGGCGGGAGCCGCCCCGTCCCATGTCGATGCCCGAGCGCCCGCTCTCGCCGTGGGTGATCAGGGCGACATCGCAGTAGCCGGCCATGATCGCGGCCACGGCGTGGCGCACGTGGATCATGAACGAGCAGCCGCCCACGGAGGTGCCGTCGATGTAGCGCGGCTGGATGCCCAGGTATTCGGCGACCTCGTTGGGGATCGCGCCGGCGCAGAGCAGGCCGTCGACGTCGGAGAGCTTGAGTCCGGCGTCGTCGAGCGCGTTGCGCGCCGATTGCGCGTGCAGCGCGAGGCGGGACATGCCGGGCAGGTTCCCCAGGTCGTCGGTTTCGGCTGCGCCCACGATGGCGACTTTGTGGCGGATCTGATCCATCGTTCGTCTCTCCTCGTTGCCCGTCTCGCGCTGAGCGGCGCCGGGCGGTCGTTCGGGCGGTTGTGGCGGCGGTCGCTAGACCAGCCGGAATTTGGGCAGGGTGACCTCATCGGTCACGTCGTCGAAGACGATCTCGACGGGCGCGTCGACCCAGTGCGAGCCGTGCTCGCGCAGGTCTTTGCCGTCGTAGGGGTCGTCGACGATCAGGTTGGACATCAGGCGCGGCCCCTCGTCGAGCTCGACGACGGCGATGACATAAGGCGCGGCGTCCTGCATCGGCGGGATCGGCAGGTGGCTGATCACGTAGGTGTGCACCTTGCCCTTGCCGGAGACCTCCCGCCAGTCGATCTCCCAGTTGAAGCAGTCGGGCTTGGGGCAGAAGGGGCGCGGGTAGAAGTGGAAGGCGCTGCAGGGCGGGCAGTAGGGCAGGATCAGCTTGTGCTGCTTGAGCCCGTCCCAGTAGGGCTGCGATTCGGGCGTCGGCTGCGGCAGCGCGCCGGTGTAGTCGGCCATGCGATTGTCTCCTCGTTTGCGCGCTGTCGCGCGCACGCTGTCCCAGAATGCTAGGCGAGAGAGCGGCGGGAGGCAATGCGGGGCGCTCAGTCGGCGGCGGCGGGCTCAAGGTCGGGGACCGGGACGCGCTCGATCTGGAGATCGACGGCGCGCTTCTGCGCCTGGGCGAGGTCGTAGCGGGCCTGCATCTTGAGCAGTACCTGCGCGCCACCGCCGAAGGCCATGTCGACGCGGATCGCCAGGTCGGCGGTGACAGGAGCCCGCGCGGCGCAAACCTCGGCCAAGCCGCGCTGCTCAACGCCCAGATGCGCCGCAGCTTCGGCAACGGTCAGGCCGCACGGCTCAATGCAGTCGTAGAGGATGACTTCGCCGGGATGCGTCGGGTTGGAAAGGGTCATGGTTCACCGCTTGCCTAATAGTAGCCAATCAAGTCGATGCCTACGGACTGTTCACACTTCTGTCATACCCGCGCTCGCTGCGGGTTCCTGCCTGCGCAGGAATGACGGAAGCCTGAACGCGCCCTACCGAACCCCGATCGCCTCTCGCGCAGCCTGCCGCGTCCCCTCGTCGCCGGCGGGGTGGATTGGGGGCGCGGGGAAGACATGGACGCCGTAGGCGTCGGCGAGCAGCGCGGCGCTCTCGGCGTCGAAATCGTTCGCGTAGCGCTCCCACAAGGCGATCAGCAGCGCGGCGAACTCCGCGCCATGACGCGGAGCCAAATAGTATCCGGCCTCTCCGGGAAGCGACAGCCGCAGCAGGGCATGGGCTGTGTCGTGCAGAACGACGGATGCGACGCGGCCGTCGGGGCGAAGCTGAATTGTGTGCGCTTCTGTGTCGTATGCGCCGGCGGACTCGGCGCCGGGCGGCGCGGCGGTTACGGCGGGCGGCTGCGCTGTCGAGCCTACGAAGTCGTTATAGATCGCGTTTACGATGCCCTGCGCCTGCTCGAGCGAGATCGGGCGTCGCCACTCCCCAAACAGAAGATTGAAATTTACATCATATTCCCAGTCGTAGACCTTGTACTGCTGCTCGTCCAGAAGATCGTCCGGCGCCTGGCCGTCGTCGAGCTCCGCGATGCGCTCCAGGAACGCCCATGCGCAGGCGTCGGTGTCGTATCGGTGCTGCCAGATAGTGAGAAAACCTCGATCCAGCTGCAAACCGCACTCGGTCGAGAGCTTGCGCCCGCCGATCCCGGCGCTCACACCGCCGGCGATGGAACGCAGCTCGATCGCGCGGGAATCCTCAGAGAGCGGCGCGATCACCGCCGCGCCCGATCGTGGGGGAAATCCCTCACCGTCGGCGGCTGCGGCCCGTATTCGCTCTTCGAGACCGCAGATGCGGGAGGCCGGCAGCGAGCGCCAGCGGTCGGTGCGGTCGCGCAGCTCGACTCGTACCGCTGCGCAATCGCCGGACCACTGCGCGCCAATTCGCGTTGTCACATTGGAAGACTCGTCCAGCGCCGTGACGGTCAGCGGCGGTAGCCATTCCGCGCAGGCTGCGCCGCCGACCGGACTGACGCGCAGCGAGCGTTGGTCGTCATCCTCTGGCGGACCTACGAACAGAATGCCGCAGTCGTCGCTGAAGCCGGCGGCCGGCGGCTCGAAGAGAAACGCTTCTTCCGCAACGCTCAGCGTTATCGCAGCGCCTACCTCCAGCACTATTTCGGAGCTGTACCACCAATCGTCTCCGTCCGCGCGCTCTTCAACTTCGCGATCCTGAGGATGAGCGGGCGGACCCCACTCGCCGTCAGCGTTGCGGGCTTCGAGGGCGACCACGACTTCGGCGCGGTTATCGACGGCTACGGTGGGCCGCACCTCGCCGCCGGGAGCGCGAAGCACCGGAGCTTCGCCGCCTCCGCCGCACGCCGCAGATGCGATGGCCACCGCAATCAGCGCGCCAATCGTGAGTCCGGGAATCGCGCGGGGGGGGGGGGGGGACGGAGAGCGGGAAGGGGAGGCGATTGTGTGTCGGCATGCGTGAACAGTCCCTAGTCAGCGGCGGCGGGCTCAAGGTCAGGTTCGGGGATCCGCTCGATCCGGACATTGAGTTCGGCCGCGCGCTTGCGCGCGTTGGCGAGATCGTGCGCCGCCTGGAGAGCGAGCCAGACTTCCGAATCGCCGCCGAAGGCCATTTCGATCCGAACGGCCAGATCCGGGGTGATGGGCGCCCGGCAGTGGCAGACCTCGCGCAGGTCGCGCTCCTCAACTCCCATGTGAGCCGCGGCCTCGGCGATCGTCAGGCCGCAGCCCTCGATGCAGTCGTAGCGGATGGTCTCGCCCGGATGGAGCGGTTTAAGCGCGGACATGAGACAGCCTCCCTCCTAATGGTAGTCCACGAGGTCGACATCTACCACATCGCGGTCTTCAAACCGAAAGATGATTCGGAGGTTGGCGGAGACGGTGACCGACCAGAATCCTTCGAGATCGCCTTTGAGAGGGTGCAGCCGAAAGCCGGAGATGGCCATTTGCTGCGGGCCGCTCGCTCGGTCCAACAGCAAAAGGATGCGAGTGATCCGGCGAACGTAGGCTTGAGGCAACAGTCGTGAGTTGCCCGTTTCGTGGTAGAGGCGCAAGCCGCGGTGGCGAAAGCTGCGAATCACGATGCCGGCCTGTCGTCGCCCCTAGTCGGCGGCGGCGGGCTCGAGGTCGGGGACAGGGAGCCGCTCAATTCGCAGAGCGGCCGCGCGTTTGCGAGCCTGCGCGAGGTCGTAGCTGGCCTGGAGCGCAAGCCAGATGCGATCGCCGCCGCCGAACGCCATGTCCAGGCGAATCGCCAGATCGGCCGTGATCGGCGCGCGCCCATGGCAAACCTCGGTCAGTTCGCGTTCGTCCACGCCCATATGCGCCGCCGCTTCGGCAATCGTGAGGTTGCAGGCTGCGATGCAGTCTTCGCGCACCGACTCGCCGGGGTGTGGAGGGTTTCTCATTGGCATGGAGGCCTCCTAGTGATAGTCCTCGTAGTTGACATCGTACACATCGCCGTCCTCGAACCGGAACGTAATGCGCCACGTGCGAGTCACGCGGATCGACCACGTGCCGGCGCGCGGACCCTTCAACTCGTGCAGCTGCCATCCTGGGGTCCGCAGATCCTGGATCGACGCCGCTTCGTCCAGCCGATGCAGAATGCGCCGCACCTTCTCAACTTCGCCGGCGCCGATGCCACGCCTCGAATCCTGCTCGAACAGGAGCCGCAAGCCGCGGTGGCGGAAGCTTCGAATCACGAGGCCAGCCTGTCGTCGCTCCTAGTCGGCGGTGGCGGGCTCAAGGTGGGTTCGGGGATCCGACCGATCGGCAGATCGAGATCCCTTGCCCGCGTGCGCGCCTGCGCCAGATCATAGTTCGTTTGGAGCGCGAGCCAGATCCTGGCTGCCCCGCCGAACGCCATCTCGATCCGGACCGCCATTTCAGCCGTGATCGGCGCGCGCGCATGGCAAATCTCCGCGAGCTCGCGCTCATGAACGCGCATATGCGCCGCTGCTTCGGCAATCGTGAGACCGCACCCTTCAATGCAGATCAGGCGAATCGTTTCGCCGGGGTGCGTCGGGTCCTTGCGGCTCATCGCGCTGCCTCCCTCTGCTTCAGTCGTAGCCGGCCAGGTCGACGTCGTACACATCCTGGTCTTTGAATCGAAAGGTGATGCGGCAGGTGTCCGACACACGGACGCCCCACTCGCCTTTACGCCTGCTCTTGACAGGATGGAACCCGAAGCCCGCCACCTCCATGTCTTCCGGGCTGGCGGCGAGGTCGAGGTACTCCAGGAGTCGTTCGACCCGCGCCAGCTCGGCCTCAGAGAGATCGTCGATCTGTGGCTTCCGACGGGGCATGGTCGCATCGCCGATCCGCGAAAGGTGGGAGTCATTGATCAACGGTACCCTGATCTTCGCTCGCCGGCGCTCGCTGCTCCCGCTCGATCCACTCCTCGAACGCCGCCTGCTTGATTGCGCTCCAGGCCGGCGGCGGTTGGCTGCGGCGCTGGCGTGAAGCCTCCGCGAGCAGCACCGCCGCGGCCACCGAGACATTGAGACTGCCCACAAAACCCTGCATCGGGATGCGGACGCGCGCGTCGGCTGCCGCCAGCATCTCTTCCGAGCAGCCGCGGTGCTCGTTGCCCAGCACGATCGCCGCCGGCCCGCGCCAGTCGACCTCGAGGTAGTCGAGCGGCTCGCCGGCCAGCTCGGTGGCGTAGATGCGCAGTGAGCGCTCGCGCAGCGCGGCGACGCACTCCGCGACCGATTCGTAGCGCTCGATCCGGAGCCATTTCTGAACGTTGGCCGCCGCGCCGGACGAGATTTTCGGAAAGACCTGATCGGTGTAACAAAGCGCGACCGCGCCGACGCCGAAGGCGTCGCAGCTGCGCAGCACGGCCGAGGCGTTGTGCGCGTCGTGGATGTTTTCGAGGACGATCACGAGATCGTCCTGTCGGCGCGCGAGCACCTCGCGCATCCGCCGCCGCCGGCGTTCAGTGGTCATCGCGCGATCACCACACTGCTACAGGGCGCATGGGAGAGCGGGCGGCTAGACGGCGCACTCGCCCTCGCCGCGCTGCAGGACGTAGATGTCCTCGCGGTCCCAGTCGACGAACATCGGCAGCGTCTCGGGTGCGAACTCGACGGGCAGCATCAGGTCCTCGACGGCGCTTTGCACGGGCTGCATGCCGACGCGGTCGATCCAGGCCGCGAACTCCTCTGCGCCGTCGGCGCGGTCGCCGTGATAGAGCGCGAGCACGCGCTCAACGGCGTCGGGCACCCGCTTGGCCGGAATGCGCACCTTCGGCACCAGCGTGCCCAGCCGAATTTCGTCGTTGCGGTAGTTGCCGCCCACGAACATGTGATACGCGGGAATCTGGCGGTTGCCGACCTTGATCGCCGCCCCGTGGAAGCCCAGATCGGCGATGTGGTGCTGCCCGCAGGAGTTGGGGCAGCCGCTCATGTGGACGCGCATCTTGCGCGTCACGGGGTCGTCGATCGCCAGCTCGCGCAGACGCTGCTGCACGGCGCGGTTGAGCCCCATCGAGGAGGTGATGCCCAGCTTGCAGGAGTCCGTGCCCGGGCAGGAGACGACATCCTCGATCTCCTGCGCGTCCGCGTCGCCCAGACCGAGCTCGCCGAGCGCCTTCCACACGGCGTAGACGCTCTCGTTGGGGATCCAGCGCAGCACGAGATTTTGCTGCGGCGTGGTGCGCGCGCGGCGGCGCCCGTAGGCGCGCAGGATCTCGGCCAGGCCGCGGAACTGCGCTGGAGTCAAATCGCCCTGCGGCACGCTGACCTCAACCGCCGAATAGCCCGACTGCCGCTGCGGCACGATATTGGCCGCGGCGAAACGCTCGAATGCGGCGCGGTCGCCGTTGGGCTCGACGGCGATCGCGGGCGCCGCCGACTGCTCGGACTCTTCCTCATCGAGGTACAGCAGCTCCTCGAGCGGCGCGTGAAACTGGTCCTCCTGCGCCCAGGGCTTGCGCAGCTCGGCCTCGACCAGCTCGCGGAAGCTGTCTTCGCCGACGCGGTGGACGAGGAACTTGAGCCGCGCCTTGAGGATGTTCTTGCGCAGCTCATCGGCCGCGTTGAAGATGCGAATCACGGCCTCCGAGAGCCGCAGGAAGTCGTCGACCGGCACGAACTCGGTCAGCAGTAGCGCTTCTTTGGCCATCGTCGAGAGGCCGCCGCCGACCATCACCCGAAAGCCGCGCACTTCCTCCCCGTCGATCTCGCGCACTTCCGCGAAGAACGCCAGGTCGTGGATCGCGGCGATCGCCGAGTCCGTCTTGCGCCCGGTGAAGTAGACCTTGAACTTGCGCGGCAGCAGTTGGGTGATCGCGTTGCGCACCCAGTAGCGCACGAACGCGCCGGCGTAAGGCGTCGGATCGAAAACCTCGCCGGGCAGAATGCCTGCCCAGGGATCGGCGGTGACGTTGCGCACGGTGTTGCCGCAGGCCTCGCGCGAGGAGAGCCCGGCGCGGCCCAGCACGCGGAGCATGTCCGGCATCTGATCCAGCGGCACGAAGTGCAGCTGGATGTTCTGCCGCGTGGTGATGTGCCCCTTCTTGAGCGGCGCGAAGGTCTCCGCCGCCTCGCCGAAGGCGTCCAGCTGCTCGGCGCTCACGCCGCCCATCGGCAGCTTGACCCGGTTCATATGCACATCGGGCTGCCGCTGGCCGTAGACGCCCTGGCGCAGGCGGTAGAGCATGAACTCCACCTCTTCGCGCTGCTGCTCGCGGAACGCCGTCGCCTCCGTCTCGAAATCGCCCAGCTCGTCGTCCAGGATCGGGATCACCACGCCCGGCTCGTCCTGTGCCGCCTTGGAAACCATGCCCGCGCCTCCCGCCTGACCGCTCCCGCGCCACGCCTGCTGGCGGCGGGAACGGCGCTGTGTTGCGGACAGATTATCAAAGCCGCAGCGACTCCTCGATCGCGGCGCGAAATGCGGACTCCACGCGCAGCCCGCGCAGCTCATCCGGCAGCGCGGCGAGCTGCGCCGCCGCGCGCTCGCGGAGCGCCGCCAGCGTCTCGCGCGACTCCTCCGTGCGCCGCCCGTCGGCCATCACCCACCGCAGCAACGGCTGCCAACCGTCATCCGGGCTGTCGGGCGGCGGTGCGTCGAATCGCGCGATGCGATCCTCGACGATCTGCTCGCCCGCGCTGCGCCGCCAGACCTGCTTGCGCGCCGGCAGACTCGGCTTGCCCGGCGAGCGCTTGGCGCGCGGCTGCCCGTCGTACTCCACCAGCTTGTAGACGGCGTCGAGCGACGGCGCGTCCTGCGAAACGACAACCGCAGTGCCCGCCGCAAACGCATCGATCGGCGCGCCCTGCTCGACCAGCTCGGCGATCTGATGCTCGTCCAGCCCGCCGCTGACAATGATTCGCACATCCCGAAGGCCGGCGTCGTCAAGCATTCGGCGGGCGCGCGCCGTCTCCGCGCCCAGCTCCCCCGAGTCAATTCGAATCGCCGCGATCCGCCCCGCTCCGAGCTCATTGGCGACCGCGATCGTCTGCTCCACCCCCTGCGCAGTGTCGTAGGTGTCGACCAGCAGCGTCGCATCCGGATAGCGCTTGGCGAACGCGCGGAAGGCGGACAGCTCATCCTCGGCGGCGAGCACGTAGGAGTGCGCCATCGTGCCCACGACGGGAATGCCGAAACGCTTGCCCGCCTCGACCGACGACGTGGCGGCGAATCCCGCCAGATAGGCGGAGCGCGCGGCGGTGAGCGCCGCGTCCACGCCGTGCGCGCGGCGCCCGCCGAACTCCAGCAGCGGCGCGCCGGCGGCGGCGCTCACCGCCCGCGCCGCCTTGCTCGCGACCAGCGTCGCCGCGCCGATCTGGTTGATCACCAGCGTTTCGAGCAGCTGCGCCTGCGGCAGCGGCGCGATCACCTGCAGCAGCGGCTCGTGCGGGAAGACCGCGCTCCCCTCCGGCGGCGCCCAGACCTCGCCCGTGAAGCGGAAACCGCGCAGGCGCTCGATGAACGCATCGTCGAACTGCGGCAGCCCGGCCAGCCAGGCGAGCTCGTCCTCATCGAAGCGCAGCGCCTCAATCCGCTCCAGCGTCTGCTCCAGCCCGGCGGCCAGCAGGAAGCCCCAGCCGTCGGGCAGGCTGCGCGCGCTGAGCTCGAAGACGGCCGGCGCGACGATGCCGCGCTCGTAATAGAGCTGCGCCATCACCAGCTCGTAGAGGTCGGTGAACAGCCCCGACGCGGCAACCGTGCTGGACGTCACGCCGACGCGCCGCGCTCGATGGCCGCGCCCGCCGCCGTCAACTCGGCCAGCGCCGCCTCACCGTCGCCCGCCGCCAAATCCACCGCCGCCACCGCCCTCGTGACCACCGTCGTCCCGAAGCCCAGCGCGAGCGCGTCCAGCGCGGTCGCCTTGACGCAGTAGTCGGTCGCCAGACCCACCACCGCGACCCGCTCGACGCCGCGCTCGCGCAGCAGCGCCTCGAGCTCGGTAGCCCGCTGCGCGCCGCTCTGCGGGTCGCGCATCGTGAAGCCCGAGTAGCCGTCTTCCCCGTTCGCCCCCTTGCGCACGATCGGCCCAACTGCTCCGCGCAGCTCGGGGTGCAGCTGCGCGCCCCAGCTGTCGGCCACGCAGTGGACGGGCCAGAGCCCGCCGTCGGTCACGAAATGCGGCGTGCGCTCCGGGTGCCAGTCCTGCGTGTAGAAGATCGGCGCGCCCGCCGCTTCGGCCGCCGCGATCAGCTCGTTGACCGCCGCGATTACCCGATCCGCGCCGGACACGGCCAGCGAGCCGCGCGGGTCGGCGAAATCGTTCTGCAGATCGACGACGATCAGCGCGGAGCGGGCGTCAAAGCGGGTCACAAGGGCAGAATAGGGCAGAGAGGGTGGAGGCGACGACCGGATTCGAACCGGTGATCAGGGTTTTGCAGACCCGTGCCTTGCCACTTGGCTACGTCGCCCCAGACGGATCGTGGGGGTGTTGGGCTGATCAGGTGGAGCGGAAGACGGGATTTGAACCCGCGACCTTCTCCTTGGCAAGGAGACGCGCTACCACTGCGCCACTTCCGCTCGCGAAGCCCGAGGTTGGTGCCGAGGAGGAGACTCGAACTCCTACGCTCGCAATGAGCACAGCGCCCTCAACGCTGCGTGTCTACCAATTCCACCACCTCGGCACGGAGGCTGCCTCTGGCAGGAGTGGAGGGACTCGAACCCCCGACCTACGGTTTTGGAGACCGTTGCTCTGCCAAACTGAGCTACACTCCTCCGCAAGCCCAAGTGTACACCGTCCGCGCGGAGTTTGCACGGACCCGGCTTCTTTGGCATTCTGCCAAGAGGTGAAGGGCTTCACAGATGTCGAGTGACGACCAGGCACGGATCAGCGTGGGGTCCGAAGTGACCCTTCTCGGGCGCCCTCAATGGCGGGGCGTCGTCGTTGACGGACCGCTCATGGTCCAACGCACGCGCCAGTGCCAGGTGCAATGGTCGAGCGGCGGTACCGGCAAAAGGTGGGTGCCAGTTGAACAGCTCGAAGTCCTCCGTCCTGACGCGGTGAGGTGCGCGGGTGCCGACGACTTTCGCGCCGATCTTGCCGTTGCCAAGTTCCAGAGGGAATTCATAGATGTTTTGTTCTCAATTGGCGCATCCCGCACCGAATTCCTCGTCTACCAATACAAGCCGGTTCTGCAGTTCGTCCGCCAGATGTCGCATGGCCTGCTGATTGCCGATGAGGTGGGGCTCGGAAAGACCATCGAGGCGGCGCTGATTCTCCGGGAGCTCCTCGCGCGTGGCGCTGTCCACCGCGTCCTTGTGGTGTGCCCCGCCAATCTTCGCGAAAAGTGGCGCGAGGAACTGCGCCAGCGTTTCAGCATTGACCTGCGCGACCTTCAGTCGCAGGAAATCTTGGCACTGCACCAGGAGTTCAGGGAGCGTGGGGTTTGGCCAACGTTCTTTGGCGTGTCCTCACTGGAAGGACTCCGACGCAAGCAAATCCAAAAGACGCTGCAGGAGACGGCCATCAACTTCGATCTCGTCATCGTTGATGAGGCGCACCATCTCCGCAACCAGAACACACGGAGCTTCGATCTCGGGGAGATCCTCTCCGATCAAGCTGATCACATCCTGCTGCTCTCAGCCACACCGATACAGACCGACCGGTCGGATCTCCTTAGTCTGTTGAAGCTGGTCGAGCCTTCCCAATTTGAAGTCGAGACGCTCGACGATCTTGACGCACGCCTCGAACCGAACGCGCACATCAACGCAGCGTTAAGCGAGCTCGCAGACCGGCGTCCGAACCTCGGCAAAGTTGCTGCGGCAATGAGCGACGCACTTGACACGCCGTACGGCGCGGGATTCCGCAGTGACGATCTGTACCTGTCGTGGCTTCGTCAGCTGGAAGATCGTTCATCTCTCGCAGCCGAAGAGATCGTCCGTCTCCGCCGCGACCTCCAAGAACGGCATACGCTTGCGCCGTTCTACACACGCACGCGCAAGCGAGACGTCGAAGCGTCGGCAACACGCCGAGCTCGCACGATTGAGGTTCCCCTCACAGATGTCGAAAGAGACTTCTACGACGCGTGGATACAGTTTCTGATCGCGCTCCACCGATCGAAAGGCTCTGACACACATCCTGGGTTCTGG
The DNA here is from genome assembly GCA_965203165.1 of Dehalococcoidia bacterium. Classification (GTDB taxonomy): domain Bacteria; phylum Chloroflexota; class Dehalococcoidia; order Bin125; family Bin125; genus CATQGW01. The sequence continues at coordinate 747,336 of OZ241849.1, read as the reverse complement.
ATCGTACAGCGCGAACGGCAAGCTGCGAGTTCGCTGCGCGCCGCCAAGGTGCGCCTGTCGGAGTTGCTGCGGGAAGAAGGTCTGGATGATGAGTTCGCGGATGTCGACTTTGACCAACTTCCCAACACTCGGTCTGCGGATTATCCGCCTGGTGCTGCGGCTACGGATCTCGACGCTGCAGCTCGGAATGCTCGACAGGCTGCCGCACATCTTACTGGTGACGATTCCAAACTCGAACGCCTTACCCGACTCCTGCATGACCTCCTGCTCGAACGCCCGCGACGAAAGATGTTGGTGTTCACATCCTTCCTCACCACTCTGTCTTACTTGGAACAAGAGCTTCCGAAAAGAGGCTTTTCAACCAAGTCGATCTCAGGGCGAGTCAAGCCCGGTGCACGCTCCACGGTTGTGCGAGACTTCATCGCCGACCGGGACTGCAATGTCCTGCTCAGCACAGAGGTTGGCTCAGAGGGCCTCGACTTCCAGTTTTGCGATGTGGTCATCAACTATGACCTGCCGTGGAACCCGATGCGCGTTGAGCAGCGCATTGGCCGCATCGACCGGTTCGGCCAACGAGCGGAGGAAGTGGTCGTCGCGTCGTTCTTCGCCGAGGAAACGATCGACACTCGGATCCTATCTCGTCTCTACAAGCGCATCAATGTGTTCACAGAGTCAATCGGCGCAATCGAGCCGATTCTCGGCAAGGTCATCCGTGACCTTCAGAGCGACGCTTTCCGTAGCGGCTTTAGCGAGGCCGAGATCGCGCAGCATACGCACGAGGCTGAATTGCGCATTGAAAACCTTCGGCAGGAGTTCGAAGATTTCGAGAATCAGCGCGCTGCGTTGCTCGGACACGGCGAACTCCTGTTGAACGACATCACCGACATGCGGCGATCAGGCCGTTACGTCTCGCCGGCAGAAGTTCGCGCGTTGCTGCGACGCTGGCTCGCCCGTGAGGATCCCGGTGGCAGAGGAATCGTCAGCGATGACAAGCGCGCCGAAGAGGTCATCTACGTGGGCGGGGCGGCACTTAATCGCGCACACGACTGGATGAACCAGCAGCGCATCAGCGCTACGACCGACGACTTCATGAACGTCGCCCGCCGGGACGGCTCAGTGCGGGTGGCGTTCACAGGTGCCGCTGCCCGGGATGGCGTTGATCTTCCGTTCATCCACAGCGGCCACCCGCTGGTGCAGTATGCAGCCGATCTGTTGCAGCGTGATGTGCCTTCAGAGTGGGTTGCCCGAGTAGGGTCGTTCGCGAAGCCGCAGACTCTTCCTCAGCTCAAGGAAGTTGGCAGGGTGGCGCTGGCGATTTTCAGCCTCGAAATGATCGAGCTTGATTCGCGGCGCTCTATGATGCCCATCGCCATTGACTTGGAGTCCTTTGAGGAGTACCCCGCGGTGGCGGACCCGCTCTTGGGTAGCATCCCAGACGCGGAAGACGCCCCTTTGGCCTCGGACATCGATCACGAGATGCTCGAGCTGATCCAGATGGCTGCAATGGATGCGGCCGAGTCGCGTCGGAAGCGGGAGGAGCGAGCAGCGCAAGACCAACAAACAGCGCGACGTGCAGTACAACGGGCGCAGCTTCAAAGAAGCTTCGGTGCCCGCATTCGGCGCAGGAGCGACATCGGGAAGCGCGTTGACGACGCTCGCATTAGGCGCCTGTACGAGGGCGAAGTGCGCAATCTGGAATCGGAGCTCGAGCGGCGCCTTGCGGAGCTAGACGCAGCACCGGAGCCAGTCGCGCAAATCGAACTGCTGGCGGTCGGAATCTTTTCCTAGGTGTCGAGCGCGGCCTGGATGCGCTCCGGGTAATCCCCGACAATCCCAGTGAGCCCAAGCCCCGCCAGACGCCCGATCTCCGCCGGCTCGTTCGCCGTCCACGCAAACGACGCCAGCCCGTGCGCGCGGCAGGCCTCTACCTGCTCTTCCGTGCAGGCGCTGTAGTGCATCGAAATGCCCTGCAAGCCAAGCTCGGCGCAACGCTGATACACCTCGGCGTCCGGCGCAGGGCAAAGATGGGCGATTCGCGCGCCGTGGGGGGCGAGTTCGGCCAGCGCCGCGACTGCGGCCGGGTCGAACGACCAGAGCCAGCACCAGTGCAGCGCGTCGGCGGCGGCGATCTCGCGCAGCACCGCCTCGCTGAGCGCCGCCGCATCGTCACTAAGCGAGGTGTTGGGCGATGTCTTCAGCTCGACGACCAGCAGCGCCCGCCCGTCCACCGCCGCCAGCGCCTCGGGCAGCGTCGGCACATACTCGCCAGCGCCCGCATCCAGCGCGCGCAGCTGCGCAACCGTCGCCGCGCCGACCGGCCCCGCGCCGCTGGTGGTGCGCTCGAGCAGCGCGTCGTGCAGCAGCACGGGCACGCCGTCGGCGCACAGTTGCACATCAATTTCGACGCCGTCCGCGCCGAGTTCGAGCGCGCGGCGAATGCCCAGCAGCGTGTTTTCGGGCGCGTGCCCCATTGCCGTGCGGTGCGCGATCACGAGCGGGCGTGCGGTGGGCGTATCGTGCGCTGGCGCGGCCATGCGCGGAGCATACGCTGGCTGCGGGAGGCGCGCGTGCAGGAAGCGGACATCGCCCAAGCCTTCGACGCCGCCGCCGCCGACTACGGGCGGCTCGGCGCCGGCTTCCTCGGCCTCTACGGCGCGCAGCTGCTCGAACGCCTCGCGCTCCGGCCCGGCGCGGATCTCGTCGACCTCGGCTGCGGCCCCGGCGCCCTGATCGCGCTCGCCCAACGCGATACGCAGCTCGGCTCCGCCATCGGCGTCGACCTCTCCCGCGTCCAGCTGGCTCTCGCCCGCGAGCGCTTTCGACGCTCCCCCCTGCGCCCCCGCTTCATCCACGAGAGCGCCGCCGCGACCACGCTGCGCGACCACTCCGCCGACGCCGTTGCGCTCGGCTTCGTCCTGCCCTACGCCGACGCCCCCGAACGCATCCTGCGCGAGGCCGCCCGAATCGGCCGCCGCGGCGGCCGCGTCGCCGCCACCGTCTGGGGCAGCCCCTTCTTCGGCGCCGCTGGTGAGCGCCTCTGGGAGGTCATCCAGCGACGCGGCATCCCCGCCGCCGACGTCGACGGCCGCTACGAGCCCCAGCGCCTCGCGCAGACCGCCTTCCGCGCCGAGCTGGAAGATGTCACCGTCGAGGAATTCGAGCGCGAAGTCTGGTGGGATGACTTCGACGAGTGGTGGGACACGCTCGCCGCCTTCGCCCTGCTCCCCGTGGAGCGCCCCGAACGCCTCGCCGCCGCCCGCCAACAACTCGCCGCCGACGCACGCGTCGTCGACCCCGACGGCAAAGTCCGCAGCGCGCCCAAAGTTTGGCTGCTCTCCGCCACCGTCGCCGCCCCGGACGACGACTGACCACCAGGAGGAATCCCCATGCGCCGACTCTCCGTCAACCTGCCCTGGAACCCGGATCACGTCGAGACCTTTCTCAACCGCGCGCGGCTGGCGGACGAGCTCGGAATCGACACGATCTCGGTGATCGAGGGCTACGGCCACGACGCGTTCTCCGGTCTGGCGCTGCTGGCGCGCGAGACGCGCCGCGTGCGGCTGGCCACGGCGGTCGTGAACGTCTTCTCGCGTACCCCGGCCGCGCTCGCGATGCACTTCGGCACGATCGACCAGCTCTCCGGCGGGCGCGTAGTGGTGGGGCTGGGCGCGAGCGGCCCGGGCGCAATCGAGCGCTTTCACGGCGTCCCATTCGAGCGCCCCTTCGCCCGCATCCGCGAAACGATGGATGTGCTCCGCCTCACCTGGCGGCGCGAACGCTTCGACTACGACGGCGAGTGGAGCAAAATCGAGCGCTCGCTGGTCACCGGAGTCGAGCCGGTGCAGCCGGCGCCGCCAATTCATCTCGCCACGCTGCACCCAACCGCCGTGCGCCTGACCGCCGAGCAGGCCGACGGCTGGCTGCCCGCCTGGATCCCCAACGACCGCCTCGCCGACGAGGTAGCCAAAGTGCGTGAGCTGGCGGCGGCCGCCGGGCGCGATCCGTCGGCGGTCGAAATTCGCTCGCCCTCGGCCACAACAATCGCCGCCGACGCGGAGCGCGCCGCGCAGGCCGAGCGCGAACACGCCCAGGGCATGGCCTTCTTCTCCGTGCGCAGCGGCCCCATGTACTGGAATCAGTTCCAGCGGCAGGGCTTGGGCGAGGAGGTCGAGGCGATGCGCGACGCCTGGAACGACGGCGGCCCGTCCGCGGCCGCCGAGGTCGGCGCAGACGCCTCGCTGCGCTTCGGCTGCCGCGGCGGCGTCGAAGATTGCGTCGCCCAGCTCGTAATGCAGGCCACGGCCGGCGTCGACCTGCACCAGGTCGCGGCGGCAACGGACGACGATCAGCAATGGGCCAATCTGCTCGCCCGGCTGCTCGACTGAGCGTCGGATAATCTGCCCGAGAGGCAATCATGGTCGAGCAACCGAGCGACGACTTCAACGCGGTGAATCGCGGCGTCTACATCGCGGACAACCTCGACTTCCTGCGCTCCCTGAACAGCGCGACGATCGATCTCGTCTACATCGACCCGCCGTTCGCAAAGAACGAAACGTGGGAAGCGGACAAGCTCCGCCCGCCATTGACGCGCTCGGAGCGCGCAATCGAGCGCCGCCTGCTGCGCAGTTGGGGCATCCGCAGCGAAGCGCGGGCGCGAGAGGCGGGCATCGAGTGGCCCGACGAGAGCACGCGCTTTTCCGACATCTGGACCTGGGAACGGAGCGTTCACGAGGAGTGGCTGCTCTCGCTGGAGGAAAGCCACCCGGCGATCAAGGAGTTGGTCGAGGCGGCGGAGATAACACACAGCGAGAGCATGGCCGCCTACCTCTGCTACATGGCAATCCGGCTGATCGAGCTCAAGCGGGTGCTGAAGCCGACCGGCAGCGTGTATCTGCACTGCGATCCGACAGCGAGCCACTATCTCAAAGGGCTGATGGACGCGATCTTCGGCGGGGAAAATTTCCGCAACGAGATCGTCTGGCGGATCGGGTGGGTCTCAGGTTTCAAGACGCAGCGGCGCGGCTGGATTCGAAACCACGACACGATTCTGTACTACCTGGGTTCGAGCGCCGCCGCGCGCCAATTCAATAAAGAGTATCTCCCTTATCCCGAGGGGTATGTGCGGCGCGACGGCAAGCCGCCGACCGGCCGCGGCATTCCCATCGAGGATACGTGGAACAGCTCGGCGGGCGATGTACTCGATTCGATCATGATCAAGAGCTTCTCGACTGAGAAAACCGGCTACCCCACCCAGAAGCCGGTCTCGTTACTGGAGCGGATCATCCGCGCCTCCTCGAACGAGGGCGACATCGTACTGGACTGTTTCGCAGGCTGCGCAACCGCGGCGCTGGCCGCAGAAAAACTGAATCGCCGCTGGGTCGCCTGCGACTTCAACCTGCGCGCCTGGACCGTCTTCAAGCGCCAGTTCAGCCGGCCGGAGCTGACCCTGCGCTGCAACGACGAAACCACCGGCCAGCAGGTGCTGGGCACGGAGCCGGTCGTCACGATCCACGGCCCCGGCGAGCTGCCGGCACGCACCTCGCCGGAGACCCCCGCCCCGGCGCGGCTGGTCATGCCGGAGCGCAAGTTCAAAGTCCCCGCCAGCATCATCCCCGCGCGGGAGATGCTGGAAGCATTGTTGGAGATGTCGGGCTACCAGGCGTGGTGCTGCGGCTTCGCCAACCGCCGCCCGGACGGCAGCATTGTTCGGACGACGAACAACTTCCACCTGGATCACATTGACCCGCGCTCAAAGGAGGGCTCCAACCAGATCACCAACCGCGCCCCGCTCTGCCCAACCCACAACGTGCGCAAAGGCGCGCGCCCGATCGGGCTGCGCGAGTATCGCGAGGAGATCGCGGCCGCCGGCGAGCTGCTGGTAGACAGCCTCGACGACCTGATTCCGCTGCCGGAGGCCTATCAGCGCGCGCTGGACTACTATTCAGAAGCCCGCGCGGCGCAGGCGGCTCAGCCGTCCGCCGACTGAGCGCCGCCCGCCGTCCGAGAGGCAATCATGGCAGAGCAACCGAGCGACGACTTCAACGCGGTCAACCGCGGCGTGTACATCGCGGACAACCTCGACTTCCTACGCTCCCTGAACAGCGCGACGATTGATTTGGTCTACATCGACCCGCCGTTCGCGAAAAACGAGACATGGGAAGCGGACAAGCTCCGCCCGCCGTTGACGCGCTCGGAGCGGGCGATCGAGCGCCGCCTGCTGCGCAGCTGGGGCATCCGCAGCGAAGCGCGGGCGCGGGCCGCAGGCATCGAGTGGCCGGATGAGAGCACGCGCTTTTCCGACATCTGGACCTGGGAGCGGAGCGTCCACGAGGAGTGGCTGCTCTCACTGGAGGAGAGTCACCCGGCGATCAAGGAGTTGGTCGAGGCGGCGGAGGCAACGCACAGCGAAAGCATGGCGGCGTATCTCTGCTACATGGCGATCCGGCTGATCGAATTGCAGCGCGTGCTGAAGCCGACCGGCAGCGTCTATCTGCACTGCGATCCAACGGCGAGCCACTATCTCAAAGGACTGATGGACGCGATCTTCGGTGGGCAGAGTTTCCGTAACGAGATCGTCTGGGGCTACCGCGGTATGCCGTCGGGCGGAAAGAAGTGGCAGTCGAAGCACGATGTGCTGCTGTTTTATTCGGGCGGCGGCGACAGCACGTTTCATGTGTTGCGCGGCGACTTCACCGAAGGCACGCGGCGCACCTACGCAAGCGCGATGCGGCGCGGATACAACGCGAATCACAGCCGTAACATGGTCACGATCTTTGACGAAGCGAAGTACCGCCGGGCGGTCGCCGACGGAAAGATTCCCGCTGGCATGCGCGAATCCTTTTACTCGAATGAGGGACCGCCGCTGCGCGACTGGTGGGATGACATTCGCATTTTAGGCGGGCCTCGGAACAAGGAGCGAGTTGGCTACCCCACTCAGAAGCCGGTCTCGCTGCTGGAGCGGATCATCCGCGCCTCGTCGAACGAGGGCGACATCGTACTGGACTGTTTCGCAGGCTGCGCCACGGCGGCGCTGGCCGCGGAGAAGCTAAACCGCCGCTGGGTGGCCTGCGATTTCAACCTGCGCGCCTGGACCGTCTTCAAACGCCAATTCAGCCGTCCGGAGCTAACCCTGCGCTGCAACGACGAAACCACCGGCCAGCAGGTGCTGGGCACGGAGCCGGTCGTCACGATCCACGGCCCCGACGAGTTGCCGCAGCGCACCTCGCCGGAGACCCCCGCGCCCACGCGGCTGGCGCTGCCGGAGCGCAAGTTCAAAGTCCCCGCCAGCATCATCCCCGCGCGCGAAATGCTGGAGGCGCTGCTGGAAATGTCCGACTACCAGGCCTGGTGCTGCGGCTTCGCCAACCGCCGGCCGGACGGCGCCATCGTGCGAACGACGAACAACTTCCACCTGGATCACATCGACCCGCGCTCAAAGGAAGGCTCGAACCAGATCATCAATCGCGCGCCGCTCTGTCCGACGCACAACGTGCGCAAAGGCGCGCGTCCGATCGGGCTGCGCGAGTACCGCGAGGAGATCGCCGCCGCCGGCGAGCTGCTGGTAGACAGCCTCGACGATCTGATTCCGCTGCCGGAGGCCTATCAGCGCGCGCTGGACTACTATTCAGAAGCCCGCGCGCGATTGGGCGAGCGGGAACTGCCGCAATGATGTCCACCCGGACGACTCGACCGAAGAGGAGACTGCCATGGCCGACCTGAGCGCCGCCGAAGTGCTGGCCAAGTTCACCGACCGCGTGCTGCGCTGGACCGCGCAGGGAATGGAGGACCTCAGCCAGGAGGAGGTGCATTTCCGCACGCACCCCGACCAGAACTGCATCGGCTTCGAGGCCTGGCACATCGCGCGCACCGCGGACAACCTGATCCACTTCGCGTTCGAGCGCGAGCAGCCGATCTGGCTACAGCGGAACATGCACGAGGCCTGGGGCCTGCCCAAGGTCGACCAGGGCACCGGCACCTCCTTCGAGGAGGTCTCCGCCTGGGTCTTCCCCGACGGCAAGCAGATTGCCGGCTACCTCAATGACGTAGCGGACATCATCGTGCCCCGCATCCGCGAGATGGACGACGACTACCTCAACTCGATCACGCGGATCGTCCCGCAGGGCGAGCTGCCCAAGTGGGAGATCATCGGCCAGGTGATCATCAACCACAGCAACAACCACCTGGGCCAGATCAACGTGGGCCGCACGATGCAGGGCAAAGACGGCCTCGGCTTCTAGCTGCGATGCCGAGCCTGGCCGCCCCCGTTTCGTTGACCGAGCAAGTCGGCCGCCTGCGCGGCGGCCAGGTCTCGCTTGAGGCGGAGCTCGAGCGCGCCCTTGAGCGGCTCGCGGAGGTCAACCCTCACATCCGCGCCGTCCTGCCGGACCCGCGGCAGCGCGAGCGGCTCGCCGCGGAAGCCCGCACGCTGCGCGAGCGCTGGCCGGATCCCGCCGACCGACCGCCGCTCTTCGGCGCGCTCGCCCTGGTCAAGGACATCTTCAACGTCGATCGCATGCCGACCCGCGCCGGATCAGCCGTGCCGCCCGAGTCGTTCAGCGGGCGCGAGGCCGACGCCGTCGAGCGGCTGCGCCGCGCCGGCGCGCTGATCCTGGGCAAGACCGTCACCACCGAGTTCGCCTTTTTCGCGCCCGGCGCGACGGCCAACCCGCACAACCGCGAGCACACCCCGGGCGGCTCAAGCAGCGGCTCCGCCGCCGCCGTGGCGGCGGGCGTCGGGACGCTCGCGCTGGGCTCGCAGACCGTCGGCTCGGTCATCCGCCCCGCCTCGTTCTGCGGCGTCGTCGGCTACAAACCGTCGTTCGACCGCATTCCGACCGGTGGGATGCTCTACTTCTCCCGCTCCGTCGACCACGTCGGATTCTTCACCGCGACGGCATCCGACGCGCTGCTGGCCGCCTCCGCGCTGCTGATCGGCTGGCGCGCCGGCGAGGACGCGGAAGCCGCCCGCCCGCGCATCGGCATCCCGCGTGGCCCCTATCTGGAGCAAGCCGACAACGCGATGCTGGAAGCGCTCGACCGCGCCGCCGCGCGGCTTGGCGAGCGTGGATTCGATCTGCAGCTCGCGCCCACGCTGGGCGACATCGCCGAGATCAGCCAGCGCCACAACCGCCTCACCGCCTACGAGTTCGCCGCCGAGCATGAAGAGCGCTACGCCCGCTACGGCGCGATGTTCCGCCACGAGAGCGCCGCGCTCTACGAGCGCGGCCGCAAGATCGACCGCGCCGCCGCCGAGCAGGGGCGCGCCGGGCGCATCCAGCTGCGCCAGCAGCTGCACGAGCGGATGGATCGGGCGGGAATCGACCTCTGGCTCTGCCCGGCGGCAGTCGGCGCGGCGCCGCGCGGGCTCGCCTCGACCGGCGACCCTGCCATGAACCTGCCCTGGACGCACGCCGGCATGCCGGCCATCTCGCTGCCCTACGGCGAGGGCGAGGGGCTGCCGCTCGGCCTCCAGCTGGTCGGACGCTTCGGCCGCGACGAGGCGCTGCTCGGCCAGGCCGTGCAGGTGGAGTCCGCGCTGGCGGATTGAATCCGCGCAGGAGAGGTGCAGCCGGTGCCGGAACCGAATGTCGAGATCATGGAGGGCATCGAGCCGCAGCACGTCGAAGACGCGCTGCGCATCCTCCACGAGGCGTTCGCCAAAAAGCTGCGCCACGGCTTCCGCGACGCCGACGACATGGTGCGCCTGTTCCACGATTCGGTGGATCGGACGAGCTGCTACTCGGCGATTGTGGACGGGCGCTGTCTGGGAGTGCTGACCTGGTCGACGCGCGGGCGCGAGTTCTATCGGTTTTCGGCCCGAGCGCTTTTGACGCGCTTTTCGCCCTGGCGGGCGCTGCGCATTCTGTTCAACAGCGTGCTGCTCCTTGACACTCCTGCGGCGGATGAGTTGATCGTGGAGTCGATTGCAGTGTCGCCGTCGGCGCGCGGGTTGGGGCTGGGCACGTTGCTGATGGAGCGCGCGGAAGCGCGCGCTCGCGCGATGAGCAAGCGGCAGCTGTCGCTGGGCGTGATCGGCGAAAACGAGGGCGCAATCCGCCTCTACGAGCGACTCGGCTACCGCATCACCCGCACCCAGCGCGGCTTCTGGGTGCGCCTCGCCACCGACTCCGAAATCGTCCACCGCATGGAAAAACCGCTGCCACCCGGCGGCTAGCCGGAGCCCCGTCATACCCGCGCAAAACAGCTCCGTCATGCCCGCGCAAGAGAGCCCCGTCATACCCGCGCAAGAGAGCTCCGTCATACCCGCGCTCGCCGCGGGTATCTCGCCGCGCTGAGCGCCAAGCACCGTCCCCGCCTCCCACACCCTCGCTCGCCACCTCCACGCGAAAAGAGCTCCGCCGCACCCACGCAAAGAGAGCTCCGTCACACTCGCGCAAAACAGCTCCGTCACACCCGCGCAAAAAAGATCCGTCATACCCGCGCAAAAAAGATCCGTCATACCCGCGCTCGCCGCGGGTATCTCGCCGCGCTGAGCGCCAAGCACCGTCCCCGCCTCCCACACCCTCGCTCGCCACCTCCACGCAAAAAGAGCTCCGCCGCACCCACGCAAAGAGAGCTCCGTCACACTCGCGCAAAACAGCTCCGTCACACCCGCGCAAAAAAGATCCGTCATATCCGCGCAAAAAAGCTCCGTCATACCCGCGCTCCGCCGCGGGTATCTCGCCGCGCTGAGCGCCAAGCACCGCCCCCGCCTCCCACACTCTCGCTCGCCACCTCCACGCAAAAAGAGCTCCGCCGCACCCACGCAAAGAGAGCTCCGTCACACTCGCGCAAAACAGCTCCGTCACACCCGCGCAAAAAAGATCCGTCATATCCGCGCAAAAAAGATCCGTCATACCCGCGCTCGCCGCGGGTATCTCGCCGCGCTGAGCGCCAAGCACCGTCCCCGCCTCCCACACCCTCGCTCGCCACACCCGCGCAAGAGAGCTCCACCGACCCACGCAAAAAGAGCTCCACCGACCCACGCAAAAAGAGCTCCGCCGCACCCACGCAAAAAGAGCCCCGTCATACCCACGCAAAAGAGCTCCGTCATACCCGCGCTCCGCCGCGGGTATCTCGCCGTGCTGAGCGCCAAGCACCGTCCCCGCCTCCCACACCCTCGCTCGCCACTCCCGCGCAGGCAGCATCCGAGCGCCGCCGGACGGTTGGGGGCGTGACGAATCTTTGAAGCGCGAATGCGCCCTTAGAGCCCGCGCAGATCGTCAATCACCGCGCCGAGCCGCGACGCGATGCTCTCGATGTTCGCCGCGGCGTCGGCGTGCTTGATCGCGCAGCCGCGGATGCCCCGCCCCTCGATCGGCTCGGCGAACGGCTCGTCGGCGAATGCGCTCTCCCACGCATCGATTCGCGTTCGCAACCGTTCGTCAAGCTCATAGCGGGTGTACTGCCCCACAGCGGTCCCGAAGCTGAAATCGCGCGTCACCAACCAGTGCTCAACATCGGGCTCAACGTACAGCCAAGCAAGCGTCAACGGCTGAGGGTACGGCCACAGGCTGCAATCGACGCGGATCGTGATGCTTCTGCCCCTCGGCACGATCGTCACTCGATCGCGCATCTGGGCTGCTTCGATCAATCGCTCAGCGGTTGATCGGGCTCGTGGGTCCGAGAACCGATCGAGGAGCGCCCCGATCGTCTGTCGCGTTCTGGTCCCGCCACCCGACGGTCGGCTGGGAGACGCCGCCGTTCGCCCGATCACCCGCGGGACGAGCACTTGGCCCGTCTCGCCGCGAAACTGCTTGACCTCGACGGCAAGCACCTCGATGTTGGGTATCTGCTCATTGAGGAACTCGACGACGCGGGCAAGCTCGTCGGGGATGTCATCGGCGACAAACAGCAGCCGCAGACGCTTCGCCGCAAGATGCGTCGCAACATCTTGCCAAAACCCGTCTTCGTCAGGCTCCTCTTCGCCTAGAAGTTGGCTGAGCAACTCGCTCGGATCACCGCCCCGCTCGTTGGCGTCCTGCTCAAACCGCTCGCGCAACTCCTCGGCTGTCCATGTGCGCGAAGCGTGCGCTGCATAGTCCAGCATCTGCCCGACTACTTTGCGCCGGTTATCCGGGTTTGCGCCTCGCTTGACTTCAACCAGCGTCGGGATCGCATGCTGGTCGATCAGCAGAAGGTCTACGGCCCAGCGAGCGGAAGTGGCCTCCGAGGTCTCTGCGATTCCTTTCTCACGCTTGACCAGGATGAAGCGGGGCGGATCCTGCGGGTTGATCTGCTCGCCAGCCAGCAGATCGGGGTGCCGCGCGATCAGCTTCTGGAGCGCGTCCTCCGTGTCGAATCGCTCCTCCGTCATTTCGCTCAAGTCGCCCTGATCGGCCAGCAGGTAGATGTGCTCTGCCACGGACGCCTTCCTCTCCCCAGTGCTGGTCCCCCCGGGAGGAATCGAACCTCCGCGCACGGTTTAGGAAACCGCCGCTCTGTCCGCTGAGCTACGGGGGGGCGTCTCCAATGTACAGGGAGCGTCCAGGAACTGCTCACACTTCCGTCATTCCTGCGCAGGCAGGAACCCAGGCGATGTCCTGCGTGCATTACATTTGCTGCGAGAGGAGCGCGAGATGGCGCCGCGACCAGTTCCGCTCAGCGAGGTCATCGCCGAGATGTCGGAAGAAGATCAGGCATGGGTGGCGGAAGAGTCGGCGAGGCTGATCGCCGAGGAGTACGCGCGTCGCGCTGCGCTCAAGGGTCGGCGGGCGGCCGCGATAGACGATCCGCCGGCAGTTGGCTAGCCTGCTCTCAGCGCGCCGAACCGGGCGCGAAGGAATGCGAGGAGCGACCGATGCCGATGTACGAATACTACTGCCGCACCTGCAACGAGAAATTCACCCAGCTGCGCCCGATGACCGCGGCTTCCGAGGACAGCGAGTGCGCCGCAGGCCACGCCGCGACCAAGGTGCTCACCGCGGCGATGGTCTCCGTGGCCGGCGAGTACTCGGCCGAAGAGGCCGCCGAAGCGATGCCCACGGGCGGCGGCTGCGCCTGCGGACGCGGCTCCTGCGGCTGCGGCGCGGGCGGCCACGGCCTCAACTGACGCACATCCACCGCGCGCCCACCCCACGCCCAGCCGCGAAAGGCATTCCCAATGCGCAACCGCGCCCGACTCGCCGCGCTTGCCGCCGCAGCGCTCGCCGCCGCACTGATCGTCCTGCTCATCCTGCCCGGCAACGCTCCCACCATCGCCCAGCCGCCCGACATCTACGACCGCATCGACGACCTTGAGGACGGCCTCGCGCGCGTGCGCGCCGATGTCGGCGGCGTGCGCTCCGAGGTCGGCCTCGCCCGCGGCGACTTGCGCGAACTGCACGGCGACATCGCCGTGCTCTCCGAGCGCATGGGCCGCCTCGCCAATGTCGCCCAGCCCTCGCCCGCAGATGCCGCCGCCTATACCCAGACCTACGTCGAGCGGGCGATCGCCCGCTATCAGCGCGACGGCCGCGACGCGACAATCGAGTACTACAACTCCCCCGAAAGCCTCGACGGCCAGTGGTACCTGTTTATGGTCGACGAGAACGACGTATTCGTCGCGCACGGGACAAACCGTTCGCGGCCCGGCACGCCGGCCGCCGAAGTGCTCGGTCCCGACGGCTATCCGGTCGGCAGCGTCATCGCCGCCCTGGCAACGCCCGACGGCGCCTGGATGGACTACCTGCACGTCAACCCGAGCAGCGGCGCGACGCAGTTTAAGCGTTCCTGGCTCGTGCGCCACGACGGAATGCTGTTCGGCGCGGGCTGGTACTCCGAGGGTCCGTCCCCCAAGTCGCAGCCCGGCGCGTACACCCAGGCCGTCGTGCAGCGCGCAATCCAGCTGTACGGCGCGCTGGGGCGCGACGCGGCGATCGAGTACTACAACTCGCCCGAAAGCATCGACGGCCAGTGGTACGTCTACGTGATCGATCCGAACGATCGGATCGTCGCCCACGCGGCGAATCCCGCCCTGCGCGGCACCCGCGCGAGCGCGATCCGCGACGCCAACGGCTATCCCAGCGGGCGCGTAATCGAAGCGCTGGCCACGGCGCAGGGCGCCTGGGTCGATTACAGCTTCGCCAATCCCGCGACGGACAGTACCCAGCTCAAGCACGGCTGGGTCGTCAGCCGCGCGGGGATGATCTTCGGCTCCGGCTGGTACGAGGACGGCCCCTCGCGGATCCACGAGCCCGGCCTCTACACGCAATCCTTCCTCAAGCGGGCGGCGCAGCTGCATCGCGCGCTCGGACGCGAAGAGGCGATCGACTACTACAACAACCCCGACAGCGCCGATGGCGAATGGTACGTCTTCATCCACGATGTGGACGGCACTCGCGTGGCCAACCCGTTTGTGCCCGAGCGGCTGGGCACCAACATCCGCGATACGGCGATCGATGTTACGGGCCGCGACTACGGCGCGGAAATGCTTACCGCCGACGAGAACGGCGCGTGGGTCAGCTACGTGTTCGTCAACCCCTCGCAGGACTACCGCTACCAGCAGAAGCACAGCTGGATGGTGCGCAGCGGCGACCTGCTGTTCGGCTCGGGCTGGTACGACCGCAACTACGATCTCAAGACCGCCGACCCAGCCGCATACGCGCGGGTGCTGGTGCAGAATGCGATCGAGCGCTACCAAAACGACGGGCGCGAGGCGGCGCTGGCGTATCACAACTCCGCTGCGGCGCTCGACGGACCGTGGTACGTGTTCGTGCTCGATTCCGACGGCGTAACGCTGGCCAATCCCGCCGCACCGGAGCAGGTCGGCGTTCCCCGCCCGCCCGGCTCGCGCGTCGACGCGACCGGACGCGACTACGGCCCCGACTTCCTCGCCGCCACCGCAGCGGGCGGCTGGGTCGACTACGTCTTCCGCAACCCCGACGCCGACTACCAGTACCAACAGAAGCACACCTGGATCCAGCGCTACGACGACCTGCTCTTCGCCTCCGGCTGGTACGAAACCGACGCCGAGGTGCAGTTCGACCCCGACGCATTCACCCGCGTCGTGGTCGAGGCCGCCGTGCAGCGCTACGACGCCTTCGGGCGCGAGGCCACGATCGAGCGCTACAGCCGCGCCGACAGCGCCAGCGGCCACTGGGCGGTCTTCATCATCGACGCGGAGGGCGCAGTGCTCGCCGATGTGGCGGAGAATCGCGGCTTCGATCTGGCCGCCGCCGCAAACGCCGCCACCCGCGATGGCGCTTGGGTGGAGCTGCCCTCTACGGACGACTCAGCCGGCGCGTACCGCGTGCTCGTCGTGCGGCGCGGCGATGTCGTGATCGGCTCAAGCTGGCGCAATCCGTCGCGCTAGCGGCCGCCCCAAGACGCCGATCAGCGCCGCCGGGATCACGATCGCCCCGCCGATCAGCAGCGTCGTGTCGAAAAAGAAGCGCTGCGGGAACAGCTGGATCAAGGCGTCCGCGCTCGTCAGCTGCCAGAGATCGTTGGTGAAGAAAAGCAGGTGAAACTGGCGAAACGCCTCGTCGAAGCCGACCATGGCGACGACGGCCAGCACGATGACCAGCGCCACGATCAGGCCGCCCGCCGCTGCCGCGGCGCGCAACAGCCAGGCCAGGCCGGCCCGCCGCCCGCGCCAGAACGCGCCGGCGGCCAGCGCGATGATCAGGCCGAACGCGGCCCAGCCCGCGTCCCAGGTGCGCGCCATCAGCCGCTTGACGTCGATCATGTGGACGACCTCGCGCTCGCTGAACACGGGCGCCCGCCGCCCGTCCGCCAGCTCGCGCTGCACCGTGAGGCGTTCGGCGTCGTTGCGCAGGTAGTCGCGCACCTCCGCGCCGACCCGCGAGACCTCCTCCGGCGTCATTCCCGTGCGGCGCGGCGCGTCATAACGTTCGAAGCCCCGCTCCCACCACCAGGTCGAGGTCGCCGCGAAGCGCACGCTCGCCGCCGTCGCCAGCGTGAACAGCGCCAGCGCCAGCAGCGCCACGGCCGCTGCCTGGAGGGCGATGCGGATTGCTCGGTTACGCTCCATGAGTCTGCATGATTCCGTCTGGCGAGCTTATCCGCGTCTCGCAGTGAGGGGTATCGACCGATGCTGGATGCGCTGCTGACCGCCGCCGAGCTGGGCGATGATCCCGCCGTGCTGATCGCCCGCGCCTCGCGCCTCAGCGCCTCAGCCGACGCCCCGCTCGACGCCCCACTCGACGCATGGCGGCCCTGCCTGCTGCTGCTCGACGCCCCGCTCGACCCGCAATCGGCGGCGCTCCGCTGCTATCCGCCCGATCACCGCACAACGCTGATCTTGCAGGACGCAGACGGCCTGCGGACGCAAGAAGCGGCGCTCGCCGAACTCTATGATCCGCCCTCGCCGGCGCTCGCCGCCGCGCTGCCCGCGGTCGCCCTGCACGACGTCCGCAACCACGCCGAGGGACTGCGCGGCGTAATCCAACGCTTGCGCAATCCGGACGACGGCTGCCCCTGGGACAACGCCCAAACACACCAAAGCCTGCGCCCGCATCTGCTCGAGGAGACCTACGAAACGCTCGACGCGATTGCCGCGGGCGACCCCGCGGCGCTCTGCGAGGAGCTCGGCGACTTGCTCATGCAGGTCGTGCTGCACGCGCGAATGGCGGAGCAGGAGCGGGCGTTTGATCTGGGCGAGGTCAGCGAGGGCATTCGCGCCAAGCTGGTGCGCCGCCACCCGCACATCTTCGCCGACGCCGAGGTCGTCGAGTCGGCTCCGGCGATGGAGCAGGCCTGGGAGCAACTCAAGGCGCGCGAACGCCCGGCCCGCAAGTCGGTGCTCGACGGCGTGCCGCGCGCGCAGCCCGCGCTGGCCCGCGCGCAGAGCATCCTGGGCCGCGCGGAACGAAATGGCCTACCCCGCTTCCAGGCCGGCCGGCGGATAAACACGCAGATCGGGGAGCGCATCCTCGATCTGGTCGTGGCCGCGCGGGAAGCCGGCGTCTCAGCGGAAGACGAAGCCCGCGACGCCCTCAATGCTTTCGAGCAGCGTGTCCGCAATTTCGAAGCAAGCCTGCGCAAAGACGGCCAAAGTTTGGCCGAGCTGGACTCGGACGAGGTCAGCCGCCGCTGGTTCGAGCAGGACTAGCTGTCATTCCTGCCTGCGCAGGAATGACGGAGGGGGGCGCAGGTTCCTGCCTGCGCAGGAATGACGGAAGGGGGCTCAGAGCTTGCTCAGTTGCGCCATTGAGGCCACCAGCTTCTTTATCCCGCTCTCGCTGAACTGGATAGTGACCTCAGCATCGCCCCGAATCGGCTGGATCGCCAGAACCTCGCCGCTGCCAAATTCGGGGTGAACCACCCAATCGCCAACGGCCAGGTTGAGCTGGAACGGCTCGGGCTGCGATTCGTCGAACTCGTTCCACGACGGCCAGCGGTTGCTGGCCGGTCGCACATCGTCGCCGACGGGCGCCGCGGCGCGCTCCATCTGGAGCAGCTCGGGGTCGATGTCGTTGAAAAAACGCGAAGGCGGGTTGTGCCCGCTGCGCCCCTGATAGGCGCGGCGGAAGGTGTGCAGCAGATGCAGCTCGCGCTCGGCGCGGGTGATGCCGACGTAACAGAGCCGGCGCTCCTCTGCGAGGCTGGCCGGATCGTCGAGCGAAAACTGGTGCGGCAGCAGATTCTCCTCCATCCCCGCGATGAAGACCACCGGAAACTCCAGCCCCTTGGCCTGGTGCAGCGTGATCAGCGTCACTGCGTCGGGCGCGCCGTCGGGCAGGTCGTCGACATCGGAGACGAGCGCGACATCCTCGAGAAAGGCGTCCAGCGCGGCGCCCGGCGCAATTTCGGTATAGCTGTCGGTGACCGTGAGCAACTCCTGCACGTTGGCCCAGCGATCTTCGGCGTCCTCTTCCGACTGCCGCAGCAGCCATTCGCGGTAGTCGGTTTCCAGCAGGATCAGCCGCAGCGCGTCGATCAGCGGTCCGTCGGCCGCGGCGGCCTGCGCGCGCTGCACGGTCTGCGCAAAGCGCGCCAGCCCCCGCGCGGCGGCCCGCGAGACGGGCGGCGGCGCGATGCCGAGATCAATAATTCCGCCGGCCGCCGCCGCGGCCTCGAGCAACGATCGCGCGTGCAGCGCCGCCCAGTCGGTCAGCGCGGCGAGCGTTTTGTCGCCCACCCCGCGCTTGGGCACGTTCGCAATTCGCTCGAAGGCCAGCCGATCGTAGGGATTGCGCGCCAGCCGCAGGTAGGCGATCAGGTCGCGGACTTCGCGCCGGTCGTAGAAGCGCGCCCCGCCGATCAGGCGGTAGGGAATGCCGCGGCGCACCAGCTCATCCTCGATCACCCGCGACTGCGCGTTGGTGCGGTAGAGCACGGCGGCGTCGCCCGGCCGCAGGCGTCCGTCGCGCACGCCCTCCTCGATGGTCTGCGCGACGTACTTGGCCTCGTCGCCCTCGCTGTAGAGCTCGCGCAGGCGCGGCAGTGCGCCGTCGCTTTGTTCGCTGCGCAGCGTGCGTTGGATGCGCCCGCGGGCCGGCGCGATCACCGCGTTCGCCACATCCAGAATCTGCTGGCTCGAGCGGTAATTCTGGTTCAGCTGCACCTCCGTCGCATCGGGGTGATGCTCGATGAAGCTGCGCAGATTGCGCACATCCGCCGCCCGCCAGGAGTAGATCGACTGGTCCGGATCGCCCACCACGGTCAGGTTGCCCGTCCCCGACGACCAGGCGCGCGCCAGTTGGTACTGCACGATGCTCGTGTCCTGGAACTCGTCGACCAGCGTGTGGCGGAAACGCTCCCGATAGGTTTCCGCGACCTGCTCGTTCTCGAACAGCTTGAGCGTGCGGTTGAGCAGATCGTCGAAATCCAGCGCCGCCGCGCTGCGCATGCCCTGCTCGTAGAGCTCCCAGACGCGCAGCACGACCTCGTCGTAGTAGTTGTCCGAGCCCGCCGCCGCCGCGTCGACCAGCGAGACGCCCTCGCTCTTGCGCCGCGAGATGCTGCTCAGCACGCGGCGGCTCGGGAAGTTGCGCGGGTCGAGGTTCAGCTCCTTGATCGAGCGCAGCGTCAGCCGCATCTGATCGTCGTCGTCGAAGATCGCGAAGCTCGGCGGCACCCCGATCTTCTCGCCGTGCGCGCGCAGCATCCGCACGCAGATGCGGTGAAACGTGCCCACCCAGAGCGCTGCGGCGTCGTCGCCGAGCAGCATGGTCAGCCGCTCGCCCATCTCCCGCGCCGCCTTGTTGGTGAAAGTCACGGCGAGGATGCGCCACGGCGCAAAGCCGCGCTCGCGCACCAGCCAGGCGATCCGCTGCGTGATCACGCGCGTCTTGCCGCTGCCCGGCCCCGCCACAATCAGCAGCGCCCCCCCAGGGTGCGTAACCGCCTCCCGCTGCGCCGGGTTCAGCTGAGAAAGGTCAAGCATCGCGCCGCCAGTCACCGCCCAAGCCTAGCCCCTGTTCACACTCCCCCCTCCAACCACCCCCATACACAACAGCCTCATCACTCGGCCTCCTTTCACCCCCACGCAAAACCACCCCGCCACCCCCGCGCAAAAGCCCCGCCACCCCCACGCAAAACCGCCTCGCCACCCCCGCGCAAAAGCCCCGCCACCCCCACGCAAAACCGCCTCGCCACCCCCGCGCAAAAGCCCCGCCACCCCCACGCAAAACCGCCTCGCCACCCCCGCGCAAGAGCTCCGTCACCCCCCGCGCAAAAAGCTCCGTCATACCCGCGCAAAAGCTCCGTCATACCCGCGCTCGCCGCGGGTATCTCGCCGCGCCAAGCGCCAAGCCCCGTCCCCACCTCTCCCACCCCCACTCACCACCCCCGCGCAAAAGCCCCGCCACCCCCGCGCAAAACCGCCTCGCCACCCCCGCGCAAGAGCTCCGTCACCCCCCGCGCAAGAGCTCCGTCACCCCCCGCGCAAGAGCTCCGTCACCCCCCGCGCAAGAGCTCCGTCACCCCCCGCGCAAGAGCTCCGTCACCCCCCGCGCAAAAAGCTCCGTCATACCCGCGCTCGCCGCGGGTATCTCGCCGCGCCGAGCGCCAAGCCCCGTCCCCACCTCTCCCACCCCCGCTCACCACCCCCGCGCGCGCAAGCCTCGCCACCCCCGCGCAAGAGCTCCGTCACCCCCCGCGCAAAAAGCTCCGTCATACCCGCGCTCGCCGCGGGTATCTCGCCGCGTCGAGCGCCAAGCCCCGTCCCCACCTCTCCCACCCCCGCTCACCACCCCCGCGCAAAAGCCCCGCCACCCCCGCACAAAAGCCCCGCCACCCCCACGCAAAACCGCCCCGCCACTCCCCCGCGCGCAAGCCCCACCACACCCGCGCAAAAAGCTCCGTCATACCCGCGCAAAGAGCTCCGTCATACCCGCGCTTGCCGCGGGTATCTCGCCGCGCCGAGCGCCAAGCCCCGTCCCCGCCTCCCCCACCCGCGCTCGCAACGCCGCGTAGGGCTATAGTGGCGGCGGCGGGGGTTTCGAGGCTGGCGATGGCGGGCTCACTGAACCTTGTCGGCTTCTCGTGGCCCGGCGGCAGCCCGGAGAACACAGGCTTGATTATCGCAGTCGTGTTCGGCGCATACTTCGCCGCCCTCTGGCTGGCCGCCGTGGTCTGGACCGGACGCGACATCCGCTTGCGCAGCGATGACCCGGTGACGCAATTCGTCGCCGTCCTCATCGTGCTCGCCCTCAACTTCCCCGGCTGGGTCCTCTACCGCGTGCTCCGACCAACCCACACCATCGAGCAGCAGCGCGAACGCGAGCTGGAAGAACAGACGCTCCTCCACGACCTCCGCGAGATCGCCACCTGCCCGCGCTGCGCCGCCCGAGTCGGCGACGACTTCCTCGCCTGCCCCCTCTGCGCCGCCACCCTGCGCTTTCCCTGCCCGGGCTGCCAGCGCCCGCTCGAAGCAGGCTGGACCTTCTGCCCCTGGTGCGCACAGGCCATTGAATGGGGCGAGCCCGCCCCCGAACCAGAGCCCGAACCAGAACTCGAACCAGCGCCCCAACTCGAGCTGGAGCCCGAACCCGCAACGGCTCCGGCCCGCGACCATTAGGATCGGCCTATGAGCACACGTCAGCAGCGGCTTGCGATCAACAGAGTCTCGGGACTGATCACCGAGACCGGCGACTCCGAAGCGCGCGAGGCAATCGTCTGCCTGCACGGAGTGCCCGGCTCCGCCCGCGACTTCCAATGGCTGCTGCCCGCCCTGGGCGAACTCGGGCGCGCCGTGGCCATCGACCTCCCCGGCTTCGGACAGGCCGACAAGCCGGCCGACTTCCCCTACTCCGTTGAGGGCTACCAGACCTGGCTGGAACCAGCGCTCCGCGAACTGCGAATCGAGCGCGCGCATCTCGTCCTGCACGACTTCGGCGGGCCGATCGGCCTCATGTGGGCCGCAATGCATCCCGAACAGTTCGCCTCCGCCAGCCTGCTCGCAACCGGCGTCCTGACCGGCTACCGCTGGCATCTGCTCGGACGCCTCTGGCGCCGACCAGGCGTCGGTGAGTTTGTGCAGCGCCGCACCTCGCCCCGCCTCTTCCGCCTCTGGATGCGGCGTGGCAGCAAGGGCGGACTCGATCCTCAGTGGCTGGAGCAACTGATCGAAGAAGACGACGATGCGACGCGCCAGGCCACGCTCGCGCTCTACCGCGCGACGGACGACCCGGGCAGCGAGATGCTGGGCACGGCCCTCGCCCCCTACGAGCGCCCCGCGCTCGTGATCTGGGGCCGGGACGACCCCTACGTTGCGTCGCACTACGCCTCAGCTCAACGCCGCCCGTTCCCGACGGCCGACGTTCAGGTTTGGTCCGACACCGGGCACTGGCCGCACATCCAGCACCCCCAGCGGGCCGCAGAAGCAATCTGCAACTTCCTCCGCCAGCAACTGCCCAAGACCTAACTCCCCACCCGCCCTACCCCCGCAAAAGCTCCGTCCCACCCGCGCACCCCAGCTCCGTGCTACCCGCGCGAGCAAGCTCCGTCATACCCGCGCTTGCCGCGGGTATCTCGCCGCCACGAGCGCCAAGCCCCGTCCTCGCCACCCCCACGCCCCAGCTCCGTCCCACCCGCGCAAGCAGCTCCGTCATACCCGCGCGAGCCAGCTCCGTCATACCCGCGCTTGCCGCGGGTATCTCGCTGCCGCGAGCACTAAGCCCCATCCCCGCCACCCCGGCTCGCCACCCCGCGCAACATCAACCCACCGTCCCCGCGCGAGCAGCTCCGCCACCCCCACGCCCCAGCTCCGTGCTACCCGCGCGAGCCAGCTCCGTCATACCCGCGCAAGCAGCTCCGTCCTACCCACGCCCCAGCTCCGTCCCACCCGCGCAAGCAGCTCCGTCATACCCGCGCTTGCCGCGGGTATCTCGCCGCCACGAGCACCAAGCCCCGTCCCCCCACCCTCGCTCACCACCCCGCGCAACATCAACCCACCGTCCCCGCGCGAGCAAGCTCCGCCATACCCGCGACGAGCGCAGGTATGACGGAAGCGCGAACAGCCCCTCAGCGCGACGCCCCCAGACGCACCGCCAAATCCGCAGTCTTCTTCATCTCCTCGAAGCGCTGCCGCATCGCGCGCTGCTCCTCGTTCTCGTGCAACTCGTCCGTCGGCGCCGATTCCACCACCTCGAAGCCGTACGGCTCGTAGATGGCAATCTCGTCGTCCGAAAGCTCGGCCAGCATCTCGTTGCGCTCCGCTTTGCGCTTGAACGCCTCCTCGATGTACGGCGCGAGCTCCTCCTCCTTGCGCGCCACGCGCTCCGCCTCGAACTCCTTGAACTCCGGCATCACGTCCGCGGCGAACAACTCCAGCGCCTCGCAGATGTGCTCGTGCTTGTTGTTCCCCGCCTGCTGGATGAAGACCGACTGGTCGACCCCGCACTCCGCGAACGTGCGCAGATGCTCGCGCAGCTGGTCCGGCGTGCCGATGCCGCCCTCGCCGCCCTGCGATGGCCACGAATCGCGCACCTGCTCCCAGGCCCCCCAGACATTGGTGCGGCCCGGCTTGTGCATCCCCGCCGCGTAGTGGTGACCCAGCGCGTACTGGAAGAAGCGGAAGCCGTCGAAGCCCCGCCGCCGCGCCTCTTCCTCGTTCGGATGCACCGAGAACGAGGAGACCATCGCGATGTTCGCGTTCACCGTGTGCCCGATCGGCACGCACTCCCGCTTCAGCGTCTCGTAGTAGTCGTTCACCCAGTGGTTCGCCTCCGCCGGATCGATGAACGCGAAGGTCAGCGCCCCGATGCCCAGCTGCGCCGCCAGGTGAATCGTGTCGCGGTTCGAGCACGCCACCCACAGCGGCGGATGCGGACGCTGCACCGGCTTGGGCACCACATTGCGCGTCGGCATCGAGAAATACTTGCCCTCGTAGCCCGGATACGGATTCATCGCCAGCATGTTGGCGACCTGCTCGACCGTCTCCAGCCACATCGCGCGGCGCTCCTCGGGATTGACCCGATAGCCCTCCAGCTCCGCCCGGCTGGCCGACTCCCCCGTGCCGAACTCCACCCGCCCGTTGGAGACCAGATCGAGCGTCGCGATCCGCTCCGCCACGCGCGCCGGATGGTTGTAGCCCGGCGGCATCAGCACAATCCCGTGCCCCAGCCGAATGTTCTGCGTGCGCTGCGAGGCCGCCGCGAGAAACACCTCCGGCGCGGAAGAGTGCGAGTACTCCTCCAGGAAGTGGTGCTCCACCTCCCAGGCGTGGTCGATCCCCAGCCGGTCCGCCAGCTCGACCTGCTCCAGCGCGTCCTGGAAGAGCTTCTGCTCAATCCCGTCGTCCCAGGGCTTGGGCAGCTGGTGCTCGTAGAAGATCCCGAATCGCATTGAGTGCTCCCTCCAGCCGCCGCACCGGCGGCGCGCGCAGACCAAACACCCGCAAGGTAGCAGCTTGAGCCCCCCGCGCGCATCCACACCCCCACCCCCGCGCAAGCAAGCCCGCCACCCCCACGCACCCTCTCCCGTCATACCCGCGCAAAGAGCTCCGTCATACCCGCGCTTGCCGCGGGTATCTCGCCGCGCCGAGCACCAAGCACCGTCCCCGCCACCGCTCCCGCCACCCCCGCGCCCCAACTCCGCCCCACCCGCCACCGCCACCGTCACGCCCGCGCCCCAAAGCTCCGTCATACCCGCGCTTGCCGCGGGTACCCCGCCGCGCAGAGCACCAAGCCCCGCTCCCGCCACCGCCCCCGTCACACCCGCGCCCACAGCTCCGTCATACCCGCGCTTGCCGCGGGTATCTCGCCGCGCTGAGTACCAAGCCCCGTTCCCGCCACAGCACTCCCAACCCACCCCGGCCACTTACCAAGACCTACCAAACCCGACCACGCCCCAACCCCCCGAACAGATACGTCCCCCACCCCCGCCCACGCCAACTCCGTCCTGCCCCCACCCCCAAGCTCCGTCACACCCGAGCCCCAACTCCGCCACACCCGCGCGCCCCAACTCCGTCACACCCCCACCCCCAAGCTCCGTCACACCCGCGCCCACAGCTCCGTCATACCTGCGCTTGCCGCGGGTATCTCGCCGCGCTGAGCACCAAGCCCCGTTCCCGCCACCGCCCCCAACCCACCCCCACCACTTACCAAGACCTACCAAACCTGACCACGCCCCAACCCCCCGACCAGATAGAGACTCCGCCCCCAACCGCCCAACAGCAAAGATCCCCGAACACCCCCACCACCGCTCCGCAACCCGGAACACACCCAAAAATTACCCACCCGCACACCCGTTCCGATACACTCGCCACATGACCACGATCACCGAGCAACAGCGCGAACACCTCCGCGGCGCCTACACCGAAGGCGTGCTCAACAACTACGAGCACCTCGCCGACTCCCCCTCCGAGCGCGTCCGCTTCAAAGCCCTCCGCCGGCTCGCCCAGATCGTCGGCATCGTCCATGTCCTGCCCCAGCTCTACGACCTCGCCCGCGAAGCCGAATCAGACCGGATCGCCCTGCAAGCCAGCGACCTGATTGCCAACCACCTCGACATCTGCACCGACGCCTCCACCCGCCCCAACTCCGTCACACCCGCGCCCACAGCTCCGTCACACCCGCGCCCACAGCTCCGTCATACCCGCGCTTGCCGCGGGTATCTCGCCGCGCTGAGCACCAAGCCCCGTTCCCGCCACCGCCCCCGTCACACCCGCGCCCACAGCTCCGTCACACCCGCGCCCACAGCTCCGTCACACCCGCGCCCACAGCTCCGTCACACCCGCGCCCACAGCTCCGTCATACCCGCGCTTGCCGCGGGTATCCCGCCGCGCCGAGCACCAAGCCCCGTTCCCGCCACCGCCCCCAACCCACCCCCACCACTTACCAAGACCTACCAACACCTACCAAACCCGACCACGCCCGAACCCCCCGACCAGATACGTCCCCCACCCCCGCCCACGCCAACTCCGTCCTGCCCGTGCGCCCAAGCTCCGTCACACCCGAGCCCCAACTCCGCCACACCCGCGCGCCCCAACTCCGCCACACCCCCACCCCCAAGCTCCGTCACACCCGCGCCCCACAGCTCCGTCACACCCGCGCCCACA
Organism: Dehalococcoidia bacterium; assembly: GCA_965203165.1. GTDB lineage: Bacteria > Chloroflexota > Dehalococcoidia > Bin125 > Bin125 > CATQGW01. The sequence continues at coordinate 721,889 of OZ241849.1, read as the reverse complement.
GCTCCGTCATACCCGCGCTTGCCGCGGGTATCTCGCCGCGACGAGCACCAGGCCCCCAACCCACCCCGGCCACTTACCAAGACCTACCAACACCTACCAAACCCGACCACGCCCGAACCCCCCAAACCAGCTGAACACCCCTGGACCAGACTGAACAAACCCGAACGATTCCCGAACACCCCACCCCCACCACCCACGCCCCGCAACAACGCAAGCCGCGCAGTCCCAACTCGCCCTACCGCACGACGGTGATCTCCCGCCCCTCCAAAATCACCGTCGCCGCCGCGTCGATCAGCCCCGGGAACGGATCCGCCGGACCCTCCTGCTCGCGCGGCGGCAGGTTGGCGCGGGCCGCGTCCGCGTCGCGGTACCACAGCGACGCGATCCCATCCCAGCGACTCTCGCGCTCCTGATTCGCGTGCGAGGTGGTGTACTTGAAGCACGCCCCGTCGGTCAGCGCGATCGACAGCTTCACGCGCGGCGAATGCTCGTCGTTCCACGCGGCGAACAACTCCTCCCGCGAAACCCCGTCCTTCTTCTGCACGAAGGCCGCCCACTTCACGTGCTCCTCCGGCGTCGGCCCCTCGACGATCACGTTCTCCGTCGTGAAGAAAGCGTCGGTGATCGGCTCGATCCACTGGCTGAAGCCGTCAATGTCGTTGAGCGCGCGCGCGCGCTCCGATTCGGTCGCGTCGCGGAAGTGCTCCCAGTCGCGGAACCACAGCTCGGCCATCCCGTCGTAGACCAGCCCGTGCGGCGACTCCACGCCGCCCAGCGAGCCGGGCGCGTCGAAATAAGTGACGCAGTAGCGCTCGGGGCGCATCACGTTCACGACATGCGGCGCGTGGACGGCGCGCCAGAACTCGCGGAAGGCGTCGCGGTCGGTCTCGGGGCGGCGGTTGAGCGGAAAGATCGCTTTGAGCATTATGGGGCTCCTCTGTCGATTCGGCGGGACGAGCGCAGTCTACCGATTTGCGGCGATGGCCGATGCGGTTTCGCGGGCGCGCGCGGCCTGCTCCCGCGCCATCGCCGCGCAGGCCCCGGTGTACGAGGCCGGATCGAGCAGCTCGTCCAACTCCTGCGGCGTGAGCTGTTGCGCGACCTCGGCGTCGGCCAGCAACAGCTCGCGGAAGGGAACGCCGGCGACCGCCGACTGCTGGGCGTGTTCGTAGACGATGTCGTGCGCCCGCTGCCGTCCGAGCCGCTCGCCCAGCGCGAGCATCACCCGTTCGCTCATAATCAGGCCCCCGGAGAGGTCGAGGTTCTGCCGCATCCGCTCAGGGAAGACGCGCAGCCCGGCGAAAATCACCTCTAGCCGCGCGAGAATATCGCCGACCAGCTCGACTGAGCCGAACAGCGCCCGCTCGATCATCTGGCTGGTCGAGCCGTCCGCCTCGTGCTCCGTGCGCATCGCGTCCAGTGCCAGGGGCAGCAGCGCTTGCGCCTGCGCGGCGGCGGCGCGGATGTCCTGCGCGAGCTTGGGGTTGCGCTTCTGCGGCATCGTGCTGCTGCCAACTGTGCCGGGCGGGACGGGCTCCTCAACCTCGCCGAATTCCGGCTTCATCAGCGTGTAGAGCTCGTCCGCGATCTTGCGCGCGCTCGTCGCCAGCAGAGCGAGCAGCGCGACGTATTCCGCGTTGTGGTCGTGGATCGTCCGCCCCGGCACGGGCATCGACGTCAGGCCCAACTCCGCTGCCAGCGCCTCTTGCACGGCCAGGCCCTGCTCGTCGAACGAGGCCGCCGTGCCGGCCGCGCCGCCCAGCATGGCGACGAAGACCCGCGGCTCCGCCTGGCGCAGCCGCTCGACGTGGCGGCGCAACTCATCAATCCAGACCGCGGCCTTCAGCCCGAACGTGGCCGGCACCGCGTGCTGCCCGTGTGTGCGGCCCGCAATCGGATCGTCGGCCGTGCGCTCCGCCAGATCAGCCAGCTCGCTGAGCACTCGGCCGAGCAAGTCGAGCAGCACGCGGTGCGCGCGGCGCAACTGGAGCACGTCGCCGGTCTGCGTGATGTTCTGCGTCGTCGCGCCCCAGTGCGCGTAGCCGCCCGCGTCGCCCGCGCAAATCCGATCCAGTTCCCAGATCAGCGGTACCAGCGGATGTCCGGTCGCCGCCAGCCCGTCCTCCACGCGCTCCAGGTCGAACAGTTCGAGTTGGCAGTTGCGCTCGATTTCGTCTGCCGCCGCCGCAGGGATCATGCCCAGCTTGGCTTCAGCGCGGGCCAGCGCCGCCTCCACATCGAGCCAGGCCTGCCAGCGCGCCTCGCGCGTGAAAAGCGCGCGAATGCCCGGCTCCGCCACCCGCGCGGCTGTCGGTCGTTCCTGCATCGGTCGCCTCCGATCCTTGCGTCTGCGCGTCCTAGGATCGCCGATGACAGGCGCAGATGCGAATGCGCGCGCCCGTCAGCGGCGAGTGCAGGCACACAGGAGGCGACAATGAGCGCAGCGAGCGTAGGACCGCTGGACGGAATTCGCGTGGTCGAGGCGGCGAACTGGCTGGCCGCGCCCTCGGCGGCGGCGCTGATGGCCGATCTCGGCGCCGACGTGATCAAAGTCGAGCATCCCGCCGGCGACGCCTGGCGCGCGACCCTGATGCGCGGCGCGCAGCCGGGCTGGGATCCGCAGCGCGATGTGGACGCGCCGTTCGAGCTGGACAACCGCGGCAAGCGCGGCGTCGCGCTCTCCCTGGAGCGCCCCGAAGGCGCGGCCGCGCTGCGACGGCTGGTCGCGCAGGCGGACATCTTCATCACCAACCTCACCGCGCCGCGCATCGCCCGCTACGGCCTCTCGGTCGAGCAACTGCAAGAAATCAAGCCCGACCTGATCTACGTCGTGCTGACTGGCTACGGGACGCGCGGGCCCGACGCGGCGATGACGGCGTTCGACTACTCGGCGTTCTGGTCGCGCTCAGGCATCATGAGTCTGATCGGCGAGCCGGACGGTCCGCCGATGCCCTGCCGCCCCGGGCAGGGCGACCACGCGACCTCGCTCAATCTGCTCGCCGCGACGCTGGCCGCGCTGCGCCTGCGCGACCGCACCGGAGAAGGGCAGCGGGTCGAAGTGACGCTGCAACGAACCGGCGCGTGGACAATCGGCGCCGACGTTTCGGCGGCGCTGATCACGGGCAACCAGCCGGCGCGGATCAACCGCGTCGCCCCGGGCAACCCCCTGTTCAACTCCTACGAAACGTCGGACGGGCGCTGGCTGATGCTGGTGATGCCGACCTCCGATCGTTACTGGGCGCCGGCCTGCCGCGCGCTGGGGCGAGCGGAGTGGATCGACGATCCGCGCTACGGATCGCTGGAAGCCCGCGCCGAGCAAACAGCGGAGCTGACCGCGTCAATCGCGGCGATCATCGCGGCCAGCCCGCTCGCCGAGTGGCGCAAGCGGTTCGACGCGGAAAGTCTGACCTGGGCGCCAGTCGCAGAGCTGCCCGAAGTAATCGCAGATCCGCAGCTGGCGGAGATGGAAGCGTGGGCCACAGTCGAAGGTCGCCAGGGATCATTCGAGACGCTGAACACGCCATTCTCAATCGCAGGCGCAGCCATCGGCCCACGCGGCCCCGCCCCGTCAACAGGCGAGCACACCGAGCAGGTCCTCCGCGAAGCAGGCTTCACCGACGAGGAAATCGCAAATCTCGCCGCATCAGGCGCCCTCGGCTGAATCACATCCGCCACCCCGCGCCCCGCCACCCCCACGCAACGTCGCCCCGCCACCCCCACGCAACATCGCCCCGCCACACCCGCGCCCACAGGTCCGTCATACCCGCGCTTGCCGCGGGTATCTCGCCGCGCTGAGCACCAAGCCCCGCTCCTGCCTCCCACACCCCCGCACCCCAAAGCTCCGTCATACCCGCGCCCAAAGCTCCGTCATACCCGCGCTTGCCGCGGGTATCTCGCCGCGCCGAGCACCAAGCCCCGTCGCACCCGCGCCCCAGCTCCGTCCCACCCGCGCCCCAAAGCTCCGTCGCACCCGCGCCCCAAAGCTCCGTCCCACCCGCGCAAAAAGAGATCCGTCATACCCGCGCTTGCCGCGGGTATCTCGCCGCGCTGAGCACCAAGCCCCGCTCCTGCCACCGCCCCCAACCCACCCCGCCACTTACCAAGACCTACCAACACCTACCAAACCCGACCACGCCCCAACCCCCCCGACCAGATAGAGACCCCGCCCCCAACCGCCCAACAGCAAAGATCCCCGAACACCCCCACCACCGCTCCGCAACCCAGGACACACCCCAAAATTACCCACACGCACACCCGTTCCGCTACGCTTGCTCCATGACTACCAGTGAGCAACAGCGCGAACTCCTCCGCGACGCCTACACCCAAGGCGTGCTCAACAACTACGAGCGCCTCGCCAACTCCCCCTCCGAGCGCATCCGCTTCAAAGCCCTCCGCCGCCTCGCCCAGATCATCGGCATCGTCCATGTCCTACCCCAACTCTACGACCTCGCCCGCGAAGCCGAATCAGACCGGATCGCCCTGCAAGCCAACGACCTGATCGCCAACCACCTCGGCATCGGCGCCGACGCCTCCGCCGACGACCGCCCCGAACCGCTCAAGTTCACTCTCACCGAAGAACTGACAGCCGAGCAGACCACCCCCGACAGCCCGGAGCTCAGCCGCCAACCCCACGCCTCCCCCCAGTTCACCCCGGACCCCCTCCCCGACCCGCCCCAGCCGCAGCCACCCAAGGAACCGCCCAAACCAGCCGAAGCCTGGCGCGAACACCGGCGGCAGCGCACCAAAAGGCCCAGCGACCAAAAGACCGACGCAGCCTGAACAGGCTTCAAAGCTCTGTCATGCCCGCGCCCCAGAGCTCCGCCACACCCCCGCGAAAAAGCTCCGTCACACCCCCGCGAAAAAGCTCCGCCACACCCCCGCGAAAAAGCTCCGTCACACCCGCTCGCCCACAGCTCCGTCACCCCCGCGCCCCAAAGCTCCGTCATACCCGCGCTTGCCGCGGGTATCTCGCCGTGCCGAGCACCAAGCCCCGAACCCACCCCGGCCACTTACCAACACCTACCAACACCTACCAAACCCGACCACGCCCGAACCCTCCCGACCAGATACGCACCCCACCTCCACCCACCCCAACTCCGTCACACCCCCACCCCACAGCTCCGTCACCCCCGCGCCCCACAGCTCCGTCACCCCCGCGCCCACAGCTCCGTCATACCCGCGCTTGCCGCGGGTATCTCGCCGCGCCGAGCACCAAGCCCCCAACCCACCCCGGCCACCTACCAACACCTACCAAACCCGACCACGCCCCAACCCCCCAACCAGCTGAACACCCCTGGACCAGACTGAACAAACCCGAACGATTCCCGAACACCCCACACCCACTCCCCACCCCCGACCAGATAGGACCTCCACCTCCACCCCACCCGCCACACCAAAATTCAGCTGTTCAGCTGAACACCCCAACCACCCACGCCCCGCAACGACGCAAGGCAGGCAAGCGTGAACACACCCGAGGCACGGTGAGATACCCGCGGCAAGCGCGGGTATGACGGAAGCGTAAACAGGCCCTAGCGGCCTGAGGGGAGGCGGTGAAGCGGGCCGGTCCAAGCCAGGATCTGGCGGTCGGCGGTGGCGAGTTCGTGATTACCGTGCAGCGCAGTCGCGACGATGATCCGATCGGCAGGATCACCGTGCAGGTTGGGCAACAACCCCGCCTGCGTGGCGATCCAGCCGGTGACGGGCAGTTCCCTCAGACCGTCGGCGAACAAGCTTTGACGCCATTCTTCGATGTCCGGGATGAACGTCAGATCGCCCTTGCGAATGAGCGTCGCGATTTCGAGAAAGGTGACGGTCGAGACCGCCACATCATTCGCCGCGAACGCCTGTTGAATTTCGTGCGCCACCTTTGGATGCAAGCGGCGGTCGCCCTGGTCAAACCAGACCAGCACATGCGAGTCGAGAAGCATCACGGCGTGGTTTCCTTCGTCTCGTCGGGAATGTCGAGCCAGTCAGCTCGCATCGGCCCAACAATGTCGCCATGGATCTCGATCCGCCCTTTCATGAGCCCCGCCGGACGCCCACGCGGACCCATCACCGAGACCAGACGCGCGATCGGTAAGTCGTCCTGAGTGACAACCACCTCACCGGCGCCGGCGGCGATCATTTGGACCATCTCGACGCATTGCTCGGCGAACTCCGAGACGCTGAGGAATCGCGCCTCAAACTCACGCTCCGCGGCTTTCCCCATGATGCGCTCCTGCCCTGGTTAGCGTGCTTCCAGCATAGCCGCGCGGAGCGGCGGCGCTTTAGGCTGGCGGGATGGAGCAGCTGAGCGACGCGGAGTTGGCATTGGTCCTCCAAGGCGTGCGACGCTTTGTGCGGCGAGAGATTTGGCTGCACGAGAAGCGGCTCGATCCGAATGCGACGCGGCTGCCGGACGGCCTGTTCGCCGAGCTGCACGCGAAGATCGGAGAGATGGGGCTCGATCATTTGCTCGCGCCGCCCGGCAGCGGGTGGGGTCCGCAACTGCCCGACACGGCGCGGGCGCGAATCGCCGAAGAAACCAGTCAGCACCGCGCGGGCGCGATCTATCCGGGCCATGGGCTGTTTGATCCCGACCCGCCGCCGCAGCTCTACGCGGCGACAGTTGAGCAGCGCGCGGCATTTCTCGAACCGCTGCTGGAGCGCCGCGCGCGCTGCTTTCGCGGGTTCGGTGATCCCGACCTCGACGACCTGCCAACCGACGCGGTGCGCGCGCGCGCCCTGCGGCGTGGCAGTCGTCGCGGCGACGGCTGGATGCTCGACGGCACGAAAATCTTCATTGCCGATGCGGCGGATGCCGACTTCGGCATCGTCTACGCGCACACCGAGTATGAGCGGGGCGAACGCGGCGGCGTTTCGGCGTTTGTGGTCGAGACGAGCCGCACAGGGTTTCAGCGCTGGCGCGACTGGCCGACGATCAGCGCAGGCCGCGACACGTGCGAGCTCAATCTGTCGGCGGTGAAGCTGCCCGACGCCAACCTGCTGGGCGAGCCGGGCGCCGCGCCGGCGTTCGCCAATGACCTCGCGCTGCGCCGCCGCGTCTTCTCCGCGGCGCAGCTGACCGGCGTCGCCTCCGCGGCGCAGGATATGGCGCGTGGGCAGGTCTGGGCGCGGCGCGAACACGGGCGTCCGATCGCGCAGGGCGAACGCGCCCGGCTGGCGCTTGCCGACAGCGAAATTGCGCTGCGCGCGAGCCGCCAGCTGTACCTGTCCGCCGCAGCCGACTGCGACAGGCGCGACAGCGGCGATACGGCTGTCGAATCTGTGCTCGCCGCGCTTGCGTTCGCGTCGGACGCCGCGCTGGACATCGTTGAGCGCACGCTCGAGCTGCACGGTCCGCTCGCGGCGTCGGCTGACTTGCCGCTCGAACGCTGGCTGCGCGACCTCCGCGCCCGTCGGCTGGCCGAGGGCGGCCCGGCCCAACAGCGGCTGGCAATCGCGCAGCGGCTGACCACGACGTTCAAGAAGTAGGCGGATCATCCAGCGCGGCGGCCGCGATCAGTTCGAGCCCGCGCGGCGCGATCGGCGGATTGTGCAGCGGCCCGCGCACATCGCGGTAGTAACGCTCAAGGGGCTCGCTGCGTTGCAGCGACAGACCGCCGACCAGCCGCATACAACGATCGACCACATCGACCGCCGCGTCGCCCACATGCAGTTTGGTCGCCGCCACGCGCGGACCGAGCGGCGCGCGCGCGTCGGCCGCCTCATCCCAGGCCGTCGCGGTTTCGTGCAGCACTGCGCGAGCCGTGATCAGCCGCAGGTCGATCTCGCCGACGCCGGCGCGCACCGTGGGGATCGAAGCGATCGGCGCGGGCGCGCCGCTCGGCTGCCGCGTGCGGCAAAACTCCACCGTGTAATCGCGCGCCGCTTCCGCCGCGCCCAGCGACGCCGCCGAGACGAGCAGTGCGAACCAGGCGAAATCGCCGTGCCGCTGCCCCGCCCGCGACGGCTCTTGGCGAACCAGGAAATCGTCCTCGCTCACCGCGACATTCTCGAACCAGACATCGTGCGAGCCAGTCGAGCGCAGCCCGACCACATCCCACGTTTCCTCCACGCGCAGACCGGGTGAGTCGCGGTGTACGGCGACGCGCGCCAGCAGGCCGCTGCCGTCTTCAACTGCCGCGTAGGTCAGGAACCAGGTCAGCGCCGGGGCGAGCGTCGTATAGGTTTTGCGTCCGTTGAGCAGCCAGCCGCCCGCGCCGTCGGGCGTCAGCGCCGTCTGCGGACGTCCGCCGCCCTGCGGCGAGCCCAGCTCCGGCTCGGTCGCCACCTGATTACAGAGCGCGCCGTCTTCAACGACGGAGCGGAAGATGCGCTCACGCAGCGCTTCGGGCCAGACGCGGTTGGCACGCTCCGCGCCGACGCTCATCAGATGCATGCCGACGGCGAAGGCCAACGCCATATCAGCTTTGGCGAGTGCGGTTTGCGCCGCGACGAGGTCGGCCAGCGCGCATTCGCCGCCGCCGTACTCGCGCGGAACGGGCGCGCTCAGCCAGCCGGCGGCGCGAAGATCGTCCAGCGATGCGAACGGAAACGAGGCGTCGCGGTCGTGCAGACGCGCACGCTCGGCGATGCGCGGCAGCGCATCGTCGATCCGCGCGATCAGCTCCCGCCCCGCGTCGTTGGCGGGCGGCAGCGGCGGCATGGCGCGGCGGCGCCGCTTGGCCTAGAGAATGTCCCGCAGCGTCTTCAGCGCGCGCACGCGCACCTTGCCGCGCTTCTTGGCCGGCCGCGCCGCGATCTCGATCTCTTCGCCGGTGGCCGGATTGCGCCCCATGCGCTTGCCCCGGGCCTTCTGCTCGGCGATATCGATCTTGACCAGCCCGGCGACGGTGACCGCGCCGGCCCGCTTGCTGCGGCCGCGGCTCGGCGCGAGGTCGTGCAGGATGATCTCCTGCAGCGCGTCCATCATGCGGCCGACATCCTTGGCCGGCAGCTCGGTGACCGCCGCGATGTCCTTGACCATCTGCGCCTTCGTGCGCGGCTTCTCAGCCTTCGGAATCTCAGCCATTTTCCACCCCTTTGAGCACGGGAGCGGCGATCCCTTTGATTCGCCAGCGTTTATGGTAGGGCGAATGCGCGAGAGCGCAAGACCTGGAACGGCCTGGAGCGAGCAATATGGCGTCAATTCGCACAATTTCCGTAGATCCGGCGTTGGCCGAATACATCAGAGAGACCTACGCCGCCGAAGATGAGGTCTGGCGGCGGCTGCGCGCGGAGACCGCCAGACTGCCTATGGCCGGAATGGAGATCGGCCCGGACCAGGCAAGGCTGCTCGCCTGGCTGGTGCGCTTGACCGGCGCGCGGCGCTGCCTCGAGATCGGCACCTTCACCGGCGCCTCCGCGCTGGCCGTCGCCCGTGCGCTGCCCGACGACGGGCGGCTGATCTGCTGCGACGTGAGCGTGGAATGGACCACGATCGCCCGCAAATTCTGGGCTGAAGCGGGAATCGCGCACAAAATCGAGCTGCGCCTCGCGCCCGCGCTGGAGACGCTCGCGGAGCTGCGCCGTTCCGGCGCGCCGCGCTTCGACTTCGCGTTCATCGACGCCGACAAAGAGTCGATGTCTGCCTACTTCGAGGCGGCGCTCGAACTGCTTCAGCCCAACGGACTGATCGCGGTCGACAACACGCTCTGGGGCGGCGCCGTCGCCAATCCCGAGCGGAATGACGCGGGAACGCAAGCGATTCGCAGGTTCAACGAGTCGGTCGCCAAAGATCCGCGCGTCGATGTCGCGCTGCTTACAGTCGGCGACGGCGTCACGCTGGCGCGCAAGCTGCCTTAGCCGCCGCTGGCCGGCCAAACGCGCGTCAAGTCCACCGTGAGGCCGACCATCACATCCTCGCCCGACAGCGTGTCGGGGCGCTCCAGCAGCTCCGGCTCGTCTTGCCCCTCGCGATAAATCCAGACCTCTCCCTCAAACGCATCGAGCAGCCAGCCGAGCCGCACGCCGTTGGCCATCCAGCGCTCCAGCTTGTCTTTCTGGTCCGCAATGTCCTGAGAGCGGGAACGGACTTCAAGCACAAAGTCGGGGACGACGGACCAGATGCCCTCATCGTCGACGTCGATCTCAGAGAGGCGCTTGTTCGATACCCATGATGCGTCCGGGATCAGCACGCTCGAGTCGGGGAGCTCAAACGCGCCATCGGCGGGAAGTGTTGCACCGTCGTCATCGGCGGCGAGCTGCCAATTGAAAATTTGGCCGAAGATGTGTCCACCGCGGTGGCTGTTCAGGAACGAGGGTGGAGGGCTGGTTAGCAATGCTCCTTCTGCGGTGCGTTCGAACCACAGCGCCTCGTTGAGTGCGCTCAGTTCGAGCAGGCGCTGGCTATCAAGCGTCCATCGAGCAGGCAGCCGCAGCGTGATCGGCGGCGCGCCTATGAGGTTCGGGCTGAGCGTGAAATCGCCTGGTGGCGCGGGCGCAGGTTCCTCTGGCGCTTGGACCATCAGTCGCCCTCGCCCTTGTTCGCTCGCCAGACGCGCGTCAGATCCACTGTGAGGCCAATCATCACGTCTTCGCCTGACAGTGTGTCGGGGCGCTCCAGCAGTTCCGGCTCATCCTGCCCTTCGCGGTAGATCCAGACCAGCGCGTCGTACGGGTCGATCAGCCAGCCCAACCGCACTCCATTCGCCATCCAGCGCTCCATCTTCTCCTGCTGGTCGCGGATGTTCTGCGAGAGCGAGCGCACCTCCAGCACGAAATCGGGCGCGGCAGGCAAGGGATTCGTGGGCTCGATCTCGATGCCGGCAAGGCGCTCATCGGAAATCCAGGCTGCGTCGGGGACGAGCAGCGCGCCATCCGGCAGGCTGTAGCCGCTGGTGGCGCCAGTCGCCCCGCCGAGATCGCGCTCGAATCGCCAGCTGACGATCTGAGCGCCCACGCTCGCTTCGTTTTCCCCAGTTTTGAATCCTGCTGGGAGAGTGATTTGCAGCACTCCTTCCGCCGTGCGCTCGAAGCCCAACGGCTCGTTGGTTTCACCGAGCTCAACCATCCGCTCGTCGGTGAGCTCCCACTGCGGCGGCAGACGCAGCGTGATCGGCGGCGCTTCGGCGATGTCCCCGCTGAGAGTCGGAGCGCTCGGCGGCGCGGGCGCGGGTTTGACTGGCGCTTGAACCATTGACGGCCTCACTCACTTGGCTGATGCCAGTGTAGCGAGGGCGCTAAGGGGCGATCCTTGCCGCGGCGGCGAGCTCGACGGCGGTTTGCAGCTTGCGCACGCCGCTGAACTGGTCCGCGCCGTAGAGCGGGCCGACGGCGTTAATCACCTCGGGCGTCGTCAGGCCGGTGATGATCAGCGCGAACGATTCCCGTTCGGCGCGCTGCGCGACGTAGGGCAGCGTTGGGGCACCGCCGGCGAGCACCAGGCAGAGCGGCTCGTAGTCGAGCGCGCCCAGGGCGATGTCCACGCGGTCGTGGCGCGAGACGACGGTCTTGTCCGGGTACTTGCGGAAGTAATCCATGCCCTCATGCGCGCTGACCGGGCCCACCACGAGATCGCGCGAGGCTTCGCCGAACAGTTCCTCGTCGCCGCTCAGCTCGCCATCGACCGCCGCCGCGATGCTGCGCACGGTTGGCGCGGCGAGGTGGCGGTCCTGCGGCAGCGCGGCCAGCACGCGGCCGCCCGCCGCTTCGATGCGGGCGCGGGCTGCTGATTCGCCGTGTTCGGGAACGGCGTTGAGCACCACGCCGTCGGGCTGCAGATCGGCGATGGCGCGCTGCAATGTCGCGTCGTCCGCTTCGCCGACGCGCACGACCAGCAGCACCTGATCGCCCTCCGCGCGGCTGGCGGCGGTCGTTTCGGGCGACGCCTCGATGACCAGCTCGTCCGTGTCGGCGCTGAGCTCCGCGATCTTGGCCGCTGCTCCGCTGGAGTGGACGCCGCCCAGCCGCGCGAGCTGCGCCGCATCGCGGGCTGCGCTTTCGCCGTCGTCGGCGCGGGCGATGCGCACGGTGGAGCCGCCCGCGCGGAGCGCGGCGGCCAGGCCGGCCGCGACGACCGACTTGCCGTCGCCGGGCAGGGTCGAGGTCACGAATCTGCGGGCCACGCGCATTCCTCCCGATCTGTCACTCTGCAGACGCAGGCTACCCTGCGCACCCGCGACGCGCACGGGCTAGACTACGGCGCATGTCGGACACGCCCAACAACTGGCCCCCGCCGCCGCAGGATGACGGCTCCCGTAGTGCTTCAAAGCGGCGCTTTCGCCCGCCGCAGCGGCACGCGCACTGGATCGACCACGAGCACGCCGAAGACGAGCCGCGCGAGGATTCGCCGCGACTGCTTTGGTGGATTCTGGCTGGCCTGCTCGCGTTCGCGGTGCTCTCCGTGATGATTCGCATGTTCCTGGCCAGCTGAGCACCTGCTCAGCTTCCGGGCGCTACGGCTTCGCGCAACCCTTCGCTATCTTCTTCTGGAGGATCGCTGCGGGGCATTCGGCGCGATCCGGGGGGAGGGCTCCGATGGCCACCGATGGCGACACTCTGCTGCAGGGCGTCCGTGTTCTCGATCTCGCCGGGCTGCGCGGAGAAATGGCCGGCCGGGTGCTGGCCGATATGGGCGCGGAGGTGATTAAGATCGAGCCGCCCGGCGGCGTCGCCGCGCGGCGCCTGCCGCCGTTCTCCGAGTCCGAGCCGAACCGCTCGCTCTACTGGGCCGCGATGGGCTTCGGCAAGCGCAGCGTCGTGATCGATCTGAACGACGACGCGGGCCGCGCCGACTTTCTGGCGCTGCTGGCGACCGCCGATGTGCTGATCGAGACGGGCGATCCGGGCGAGATGTCGGCGCGCGGCCTGGGCTACGACGAGCTCAAGGATCAGCACCCCGCGCTGATCTATGTCTCGATCACGCCCTACGGCGCAGACGGGCCCTGGGCGCAGCGCCCCGCCGCCGACCTCACCATCGAGGCGGCCGGCGGGCTGGTCGGACTGCAGGGCGACGGCGACCGCCCGCCGGTGCCGGTCGGCTTCCCGCAGGCCGCGATTCACGCGGGCGTGCAGGCCGCCGCGGACACGGCGATCGCGCTGCGCGAGCGCGAGCGCTCGGGCCTGGGTCAGCACCTCGATGTCTCGCAGCAGGCCGCGGTGGTCTGGACGCTGATGCACGCGACGGGCTTCCCGCCCAACACCGGCGACGACCCGCCCGGCACCAGCGCGGGACGCGCCGGACCGCCCAACCCGCTCGTCTTCCCCGTCCACACCTGCACGGATGGCTACGCCACCTTCTCCGTCGTGCCCGGCGGCTTGGGGCTGCGCCACAGCGCCACCTTCCTGCGCTGGATCGCCGAAGAAGGCGAACTGAGCGGCGAAATGGCCGGGCTCAACGTCGACGAATGGGCGGCCGAGGTCGGCCGGCTGGCGATGGAGAATCCGCAGGAGGCGATGCGTCAGACGGTGCTGGCCGGACAGCAGGTACACGAGTTCATCGCCAAGCGCACGATGGCCGAGCTGTACGAACGCGCCGTCGCCGACGGCTTCATGCTCGCGCCGCTCTACACCGTTGAGGACATCGCCAACGATGTGCACCTCGAGGCGCGGGACTTCTGGATCGAGGTGGAAGGCCACCGCTACCCGGGCGCGTTCGCCAAGCTTTCCGAGACGCCGCTGCGGCTGGACCGCGCCGCGCCGGCGCTGGGCCAGGATCAGTCGCTGCTGGCGGAACTGGATCGCGCCGCCGCGCCGCGTGACGTGACGCCCGCCGCGCGCCGCGACGGACCGCGCGCCGACGGCGCCTACGCCGGGCTCAAGGTCGCCGATTTCGCCTGGGTCGGCGTCGGACCGCTGATCAGCAAGTCGCTGGCCGACCACGGCGCGACTGTGGTTCACGTCGAAACCGCCACGCGGCCCGATGTGCTGCGTCTCGCGCCGCCCTTCAAGGACAACGTGCCGGGGATCGACAACGGGCAGTTCATGGCCAACTTCAACTCCTCCAAGCTGGGGCTGGCGCTACAGATGAACACGCCCGAGGGTCTGGCCTTCGCCCGCGAGCTGGTCGAGTGGGCCGATGTGGTCGTCGAATCGTTCACGCCCGGCACGCTGGCGCGCTGGGGTCTGGACTACGCGACGCTCAGTAAAGAGCGCCCCGAGCTGATCATGCTCAGCACCTGTCTGCGCGGACAGTGGGGGCCGGAGTGCAGCTACGCCGGCTTCGGCCTGCAGGGATCTTGCCTTGCGGGGCTGCACACGATCACCGGCTGGCCCGACCGCGCGCCCGCCGGCACCTGGGGCGCCTACACCGACTTCATCAACCCGCGCTTCGGCTCCGGCGTGCTCGCCGCCGCGATCCGCTACCGCGACCTGACGGGGCGCGGCCAGCACATTGACCTGGCGCAGACCGAAGCGGCGATGCACTTCTCCGCGCCGCTGCTGCTCGACTACTTCGAGAACGGCAGGATCGCTCGCGCGCCGGGGCACGACTCGCTCTACGCCTGTCCGCACGGTGTCTTCGCCGTGCAGGGCGTCGAGCGCTACGTCGCGATCGCGACCGAGAGCGCCGAGCAGTGGCGCGCGCTCTGCGTCGAGCTGGAGCTCGATCAGTGGTCGAGCGCCGAATACGACGCGCTCGAGGCGCGGATCGCGGAGAAGCAGGCAATCGAGGAGCAGATCGCGGCCTGGTGCGCGGTGCGCACGCACGACGAAGTTGTCGACCGCCTTGCGGCGGTCGGCGTTCCCGCCGCGCTGGTCGAGCGCCCCTCGGACCTCTACAGCGATCCGCAGCTCGAGCACCGCGGCTTCTTCGTCACGCTCGACCACGGCGTAATGGGCCCGACGCCCTACGACGGCTTGGCGACGCGCTTCTCCAGCGGCTCCGGCCGCCTGCGCAAGGCCGCCCCCGCGCTGGGCGAGGACACCCACTACGTGCTCAGCGAAATTCTCAACGCCGACGGCGAGTCCATCGCCGCCGCCGTAGCCGCCGGCGCGCTGCAATAGCCGCAATGCGCCATGCGGTAGAATCTGCGCATTGCTTGCGGCGCGGTTTGGGCGCGCTTAGCGGAAGGAGTCGGCGAATGGGTACGCGGACGATGCGCGGCGAGACGGCGATTATCGGCGTCGGCGAGACCACCTACTACAAGCGCGGGCGCTCGCCCGACGCGGAGTTCAAGCTGGTGATCGAGGCGATCCTGCGCGCCTGCGACGACGCGGGCATTGCGCCGGAGGAGATCGACGGCTTCGCCTCCTACTCAAACGACCGCAACGATCCCTCGCGGATTGCCGCCGCGCTGAACATCCCCGACCTGCGCTTCTCGAACATGGAGTGGGGCGGCGGCGGCGGCGGTGGATCGGCCGCCTGCGCGCACGCCGCGTCGGCGGTCGCGACCGGCCTCGCCGACACCGTGGTGGTCTTCCGCGGCCTGGCGCAGGGCCAGTTCGGGCGCTTCGGGCAGGGCGCGCAGGTCAACCAAATTCGCGGCGACGCCGCCTACACCGCGCCCTACGGCCTGATGTCGCCCGCGCAGTCGTTCGCGATGCGCGTGCACCGGCTCTACCACGACCACGGAATCACGCAGGACACGCTCAAGGCCTGCTCGCTGGCTTCCTACCACCACGCGCAGAACAACCCCCGCGCCGTGATGTACGGCCGCCCGCTGACGCCGGAGGACTACGACAAGTCGCGCTGGATTGTCGAGCCGTTCCACCTGTTCGACTGCTGCCAGGAGAACGACGGCGCGGCGGCGGTGATCTTCGTCTCGGCCGATCGGGCCAAGGACTACAAGCAGCCGCCGGTCTACTTCCTGGGCGGCGCGGTCGGCTCGCCCAACCGGGCCGGCTCGGGCGCGCATAACGCGACCGACTACGCCACCTCGAACTTCAAGACCGTCGCGCCGCGGATGTACGAGATGGCGCAGGTCAAGCCGGAAGAGGTCGACGTGGCGCAGGTCTACGAGAACTTCACCGGCGGGGTCGTGATGAGCATCATCGAGCACGGTCTGACCAGCTACGAGGAGGCGAACGAGTTCATCACCTTCGAGAACCTGATCGCGCCCGACGGCAAGATGCCGATCAACACCAGCGGCGGCAACCTCGCGGAGTGCTACATGCACGGCCTGGAGCTGCAGATCGAGGCGATCCGCCAGGTGCGCGGGCAATCCTGCAACCAGGTCCCGGACGTGAATGTCTCGCTGGTCGCGTCCGGCCCGATGGTGACGCCCGTCTCCGACATGATCGTCGGCTCCGAGGCGGTGCTCTAATGGCCGCCAGCTATCTGCCCGAAGGGCTGCCCGCGCCGGCGCCGGCGATCGACGGGCTCGACACCGAGTACTGGGAGGCCGCCAAGCGTCACGAGCTGCTGGTGCAGGAGTGCCAGGATTGCAACCGCCCGCAGTGGGGCCCGGAGTGGGTCTGCCACCGCTGCCACTCGTTCAACATGGGCTGGCGCAAGCTCTCCGGCAAAGGCCGCATCTACTCCTGGGAGCGCGTCTGGCACCCCGTACACCCCGCGCTGGCGAACGGCTGCCCCTACATCGTGGTGCTGGTCGAGATCCCCGAAGCAGAAAACGTGCGGATGGTCGGCAACCTGGTCGGCGACCCGCTGCAAACAGTCGAAATCGGCGCGGAGGTCGAGGTCCACTTCGAGGACCGCGAGGGCGAGGAGCCCTACACCCTGGTGCAGTGGCAGCGCGCCTGAGGGAATCCGTTGGCCGATGTCGCTTCAGAGTCCACCGCATCCCGGCCGCTCCGTCCTACTGTTCGGTATTGAGCCTTGCGGCTTGACGGTGGCGGAAGCCGCGGCGCATATGCAGGTGGACGCGGATGAACTCGCCGCGGTCTGCGACGCCCGTGCCCCGATCACCGCTGATCTGGCGGTGCGCATCGACATGGCCTTCGGTGGCAATCCGACAGTCTGGCTTCAGCTTCAGACCGACCACGATCTGGCGAACGCGCAGGAACGCGCGAAGCCGCTCCAGATTGAGCGCCTTGATGCGGTGGAACTCGATGTTGCGATCGGCGACTAGCTCCGCATATCCCCGCTCGCTGCTGAGCAGCTGGTAGCGGGCGGCAGCGTGAGCAAGGCAAGAATTCTCAAGCTGGGGATTGCGCTCGTCGTGATCCTGGCGGCGCTCTACGTTGGGGCGGCCTGGTGGGTGGCTCGGAGCGCGCTGGATGCGGAGGTGAAGGCGCTGGGCGAGCGGCCGTCGGCGTTTGGCCTGGTCTATGAGGAGGTGGAGTTTTCGCCGCGCGGGTGGGATGAGCTCACCCTGCGCGGCTGGTGGATGCCGGCTGAGAATGCGCGGGGGACGGTGATCCGCGTCCACGGGGTGGACAGCAACCGCAACTCGCTGCTGGGGTTGGCGGCGCCGCTGGCGGCGGCGGGCTACTCGGTGCTCGCCTTCGACCTGCGCGGGCACGGGGAGTCGGACGACGCGCGAATGGGCGCGGGACTGGACGAGCGCGACGATGTACTGGGGGCGATCGACTACGTCGTCCGCGAGCGCGGCGCGGGCGCGATCTTCCTGCACGGCAACTCCTATGGCGGGGCGATCGCGTTGATGGCGGGCTGGCGGGAGCCGAGGGTGCGCGGGGTGTTCGCCGACTCCGCGTTCGCTTCGCTGCCGGACCTCGTCGTGCAGGAAGTGGCGCGGCGCACGATGCTGCCCTCGTGGGCCGCCTCGGCGCTGCGCCCGGGGATTGGGCTGATCAGCCGCTGGGTCTACGGTATTGATCTCAACGATGTGCAGCCGGCGGAGGACGCGGGCGAGTACGGCTTCGCGCTCGGCCTCGCGCACTGCCGCCCCGATGAGCGGATTTCGCTGGCGCACCTGGAGCGCATCCGCGCCGCGCTGCGGCTTCCTCCATATCTGGAGATCTACGAGGATTGCCCGCACAGCGATGCCTGGGATGTGCATCCGATGCGCTACGCGGCGATGGTGATTGAGTATCTGGATGCGCGGCTGGGGCGGTGAGTGGGTGCTGCCCGGATCGGCTACGCTGGGCTCATGCTGCACACACCGCTCAAGGTTGAACCCCGCTCGGGGTTCCGGATCTGGATTGAGTACGAGGACGGCGAGTCGGGCATCGTCGACCTCTCCGATTTCGCCGGTAAGGGCGTCTTCGCCGCCTGGCTGGACCGCGCATTCTTTGAGCGCGTGCGGACGACACCGCACCGCGCAATCGCCTGGGACGACGACATCGAGTTGTGCGCCGATGCGCTGTACCTGCGCCTGACCGGGAAGTCGGTCGGCGAAGTGATGCCCGGCTTTCGAGCGCTCGCGCTGGGTGCCTAGGATCTGCCACCTTCTTAGCGCCCGCTTCTCTCATGGCGTCAGCCGGTGTTGCGGAGGCCGGCGGCGATGCCGTTGACGCTTCTGAGGATGGCTTCCTGGGCTTGGGGGCGGGCCGGATCCGCTTCGCTCATTGTGCGCAGGCGGCCCAGCAGCTCTACCTGGAGGAAGGAGAGCGCGTCTACGTAGGGATTGCGCAGGTCGATCGAGCGGCGCAGGACGGGGGAGGTTTCCAGCAGGCGGCTCTGGCCGGTGAGGCGGTTGAGCATTCGCACCGTGCGCTCGAATTCGTCCTCGATCATCGAGAAAGTGCCCAGGTCGGCGTCGTTGTCGCCCAGCGTTTCGGCGTAGTGGCGGGCGATGTCGAAGTCGGCCTTGGCGCAGACCATCTCGACGTTGGAGAGCAGAGTGGCGAAGAAGGGCCAGCGCTCGCGCATCTCGATCAGCAGCGCTTCGCCGGCCTCGCCGTGCCGCTCGGCGAAGCGCTCGAGGGCGGTGCCGACGCCCATCCAGCCGGTCAGCACGTGGCGCGATTGCATCCAGGCGAAGACCCAGGGGATCGCGCGGAGCGAGGTAATCGAGGCGTCGGAACCCGGTCGGAAGGTGGGGCGCGAGCCGATGTGCAGGTCGGCGAGCACGCTGATCGGAGTGACGCGGTGGAAGTAGCCGTGCAGCTCGGCGTTATCGACGACCCGCTCGCGGTAGGCGTTGCGGGCGATTTCGGACAGCTCTTCCATCGCCGCGTGGAATGTGGCGCGGTCCTTGGGGCGGATGTTGGAGTAGTCGTGGTCGGTCGTTTTGACCAGCGCGGCGGAGAGCGTCTGCTCGAGGTTCCAGCGGGCGAGCGCGGGGATGCCGTAAGTGAACTGGATCATCTCGCCCTGCTCGGTGAATTTGATGCCGGCCTCGCTGGTGTGCGGGGGCAGCGCGAGGATCGCGTCGTGAGAGGGCCCGCCGCCGCGGCTGACGGTGCCGCCGCGGCCGTGGAAGAACATCAGCGTGACGCCCGCGGCCCGCGCGACTTCGTACATCGCCTCCTGCGCGCGGTAGAGCTCCCAGAGCGAGGGCAGCACGCCGGCGTCCTTGGCCGAGTCGGAGTAGCCGATCATCACCTCTTGCAGGTCGCCGTGCGCGGCCAGATGCCGGCGATAGGCGTCGTAGCGGAAGAGCGTGCGGAGCACTTTGGGCGCGGCCTGTAGGTCGTCGACCCGCTCGAAGAGCGGGGCGATGCGGATGCGCCCGCCGGGCGCGCGGCGGGCGACATCGTTGAGTCCCGCCTGACGCGCGAGCAGCACGGGCGCGAGCACGTCCGCGGCGCTCTCGCTCATCGAGACGATGCAGGTCCGGATCGCGTCGCGCCCGCAGGTGCGCTGGATCCGCCGCGCGGTGCGGAAGCGCCGGATCGTGTCGTCGTCCTGCGTGGTCAGCGCCAGCCCGGCGGGGTAGTAGTCGCGATCCAGCTCGTGCGCGAGAAAGTCGGCGCGATGCTCGGCGTCGAGCTCGAGGTAGCTGCCGCCCGGTGGCAGGATGTCGAGCGCTTGCAGCACGGCGTCTGCGGCCTTGTGGAAGTTCGCCGCGTGGTCTCGGATGTCGAGCGTGGCGAGATGAAAACCGAAGGCGCGCGCGCGGTCGATCTGCGGCTGCACGACAGCGTCCGCACCGGCGCGCGCGCCGTGCGCGCGCAGGCTTTCCGCGATCGCCTCGAGGTCTTCGACATAATCAGCGGCGCGGTCGTAGGGCGGCGCGCCGTCGTCGTTCTGGCCGTGGCTCGGATCGCGCAGGATCGAGAGGGCGCGCTCGTCGAGCAGCGCGACATCGTCGGCCAGCGTGGCCTGCAGGCGGGCGCGCATGTAGCGCAGCTTGCGGCGGTAGAGTTCCGCGCCGCTGCGCCGCTCGAGCTGTTCGGCCACGCGGGGGATGCGCTGCTCGTCCTGTTCGAGGCTCTCGCGCAGCCGCTCGGTCATCGCCACGCGGCGGGTCGAGTGGGGCAGCAGCGCTTCCATCTCGCGCACGGCTTCAAGGTGGCGCAGCAGCACGTGCTGGCGCATCAGCAGCGCGGTCTGCCAGGTCAGGTCGGGCGTGACGGTGGGGTTGCCGTCGGCGTCGCCGCCCATCCAGGAGCCGAGTCGGATCGGGGCCGGCGCATCGGCGGGCCCTGCGCCGCTCGCCTCGCGCAGCGCGGCGACCACAGCCGGCGCCGCGTCCCACAGCGTCGACTCGAAGGTGCGCAGCAGCAGGCGCGATTCCTCGAGGGCGGTGGGGCGCCGGTAGCGCAGGTGGTCCGACTGCCAGAGCACCTCGACGTGGGTGGTGATTCGGGCGTCGATTGCGGGGCGGTCCGACTCGGCGGCGGCGTCGCGCTCGAGCAGCAGCGTGTGGAGCGAGCGGAGCGACTGCTGCATCGTGAGCCGCTGCGATTCGGTGGGGTGCGCGGTGAAGACCGGCTGGACGCGCAGGTTGGCGGCGGCCTGGCGGATCGCCTGGCGGGTCATGTCGCTGCGGCGCATTCGCTTGATCGTCTCGGAGAGCGAGCGGGGCGGGGCGAGGCCCTCGCGTCGGTAGGCGAGATGCCGCCGCACGCGGTGCGTCTCTTCGGCGGTGTTGGTCAGCAGGAAGTAGGTGAGGAAGGCGTTGCAGACTTCGGCGGCGAGCGGGAGCGGCCAGCCGCCGACCAGCTCGACCATCTCGGCGCTGAGTTCGGGCTGCGGCTCGCCGCGCACGCCGCGGCGGCGCTGCGCCAGGTCGCGCAGCTGCTCGACGGCTTCGTAGACTTCCCGCCCGTCGACCGCGGCGATCGCCCGCCCCAGCATGTCGCCGAGCAGGCGCACATCGCGCGCGAGCGGTCGGTCGACCTCGCGCCGGTCGCCGGCGGAGCCGGATGCGGGCATCGTCACAGCGGTTTCCTCCTGCTCATTCTCGCCATTCTATGAGCGGTGTTCGGACTTGTTCAGGGCTGTTCGGGCATGGTTCGACGTCGCCACTCTTGCGCGATAACTCCGTCGTACCCGCGCAAATTTGGATCCGTCATACCCGCGCTCCGCCGCGGGTATCTCGCCGTGACGAGTGCCAAGCCTGCACGCCGCCCTCGCAGGCAATCCGCCCACCTCACATGTCTCACATGTCTGCGGTTACAATAAGACCAAAACTGGAGGGATAGAGAGGCGCTTGCCCCATCACAGTTGCTGGAAGGGAGGGAGAGATCGGGATGGGGGGCGCGGCGCGGCGACGGCGTACGGGGCTTGTGGTCGTTCTGTTGTTGCTGCTTGCCGCCGTGGTTGGGGTTTTGGGCGATGTGCAGCGCGGCGTGGCGCAGGGTGGGCCGGATGTGGCGGCGATCACTGTTGGAGGGAGTCACGTCTGCGTGCTGCTGGACTCTGCGGAGGTCGAGTGTTGGGGCTGGAATGTGTACGGCGAGGCGAGTGCGCCGCCGGGCCGCTTTGCGGCGCTCAGCGCGGGACACGAGCACACCTGCGGGTTGCGGGAGTCGGGCGAGATTGAGTGCTGGGGCGGATATGCGCGCGGCGGCGGCCAAGCAAGCCAAACCGATGCGCCGGCGGGGCGCTTTACGGCGCTCAGCGCGGGCAGCTGGCACAACTGCGCACTGCGCGGGAGCGGCGAGGTTGCGTGCTGGGGATCCAACGTGGACGGTCGATCGGACGCGCCGCCTGGCCACTTCAAGGCGCTCAGCGCGGGCAGTGCTCACAGCTGCGGACTGAGGGAGTCGGGCGAGATGGAATGCTGGGGCTCAAACGAACACGGCGAGTTGAACGCGCCGCCGGGCCGCTTCACGGCGGTCAGCGCGGGCAGCGGCGATCACACTTGCGGGCTGCGAGAATCGGGCGAGGTTGAATGCTGGGGGTTCGACGAGGATGGACAGACGGTAGCGCTGGATGGCCGCTTTCGCTCGATCAGCGCGGGCGGCTCATACGCCTGCGGGTTGCGCGAGTCGGGTGAGATTGCTTGCACGACGAGGAGCGACTACCCGCTGGCGGAGCCGCTGCCGGGGAGCTTCCGCGCTGTCAGTGCAGGTTGGTACTACGCCTGCGGGGTGCGCGAGTCGGGCGCGGTGGAGTGCTGGGGCGGACTCAGCATAGAAGCGGCCGTCTTCAACTACGGCCAGGCCGACGCGCCCTCCGGCAATTTTGCAGCAGTGAGCGCGGGCGGATACCACACTTGCGGGCTGCGCGAGTTGGGCGCTGTCGAGTGCTGGGGGATGGGCTTTGACGAGGAGGAGGATGCGCCCTCCGGCCGCTTCACCGCGATCAGCTCTGCTGCGCATCACACCTGCGGCGTGCGCGAATCGGGCGATATTGAATGCTGGGGACTCGGCCTCGGCGGCGAAGACGATGCGCCGGCGGGACAATTCAGCGCCGTCAGCGCGGGCAGCGCCCACAATTGCGCGCTGCGCCAATCCGGCAAGGCGGTGTGCTGGGGGTGGAGCGAGTTTGGCGAGACCAACCCGCCGCCGGGCCGCTTTACCGCGATCAGCGCTGGCGGCTACCACAGTTGCGGGTTGCGCGAGTCGGGCGAGCTCGAGTGCTGGGGCGGCAACGTATTCAGCGAACCGCGAGTGCCCGAAGGCCGCTTCACGGCGGTCAGCGCCGGCCAGCGGCACACTTGCGGAGTGCGCGAGTCGGGCGAAGTTGAATGCTGGGTGAGCTTCCACGACGGCTTGCGCGGGGACGGCGGCGGGCAGGCGGGCCGCTTTCGCGCGATCAGCGCGGACTTCTACCAAACCTGCGGGCTGCGCCTGTCGGGCGAAGCGGTGTGCTGGGGCTACGGACGCGCGGGCGATCTGCCTCCGCCAGGCCCGTATCGCGCAATCAGCGCGGGCTGGCACCACGCCTGCGCCGTTCACGTGAACGGCGCAGCGGTCTGCTGGATGGTCCACGACGGCGTCGCCGATGTGCCGATCTGGCTGCGCCGTCCGACCGCTGAGCGAATCGTCGACCTCAACCGCGGGCGAATTCTCGCCAGACGCCTGCCCAGCGGCCGCACGATGTTCGCCTGGCAGCCCGCCCACAGCAAGGATGCGACGCGCCGTGAGGTCTTCGGGATGCCTCGCCGACCGGACTGGGAACCCGCGCCCAACGAGGATCTGGTCTATCCGCGCCGGAATCACTTTCCCGCTCTGACGCACATCGATCCGTGGCTGGATGCCCACTGGCTGTTCGGCGGTTGGCTGCGCTTCGGGCCGATCGAGGTTGGGGGCGTCGCAATCGGCTGGATCGAGGCGCGTCTGTCGTCCGGTGGGCGAATCGAATTCGCAATCACGCCCAGCGGCGGCGAGCGGATTCTGCCGGAGCGGCGCTACTTTCCCGCCAACCCGCTGAGCTGGGGCTGGCTCCGCAGCGAGGAGCTCGATCTCGGCGGATAAGGCGTCGCGGGCGGGTAAGCTGTAGGGCGGCGAAAGGGGTGCGCGATGGCTGAGCGGCGGGTGGCTGCGTATGGGGCTTGGGAGTCGCCGGTGGGCGCGGAGATGCTCACCGCGGGGGCGCTGCGTTTTGTCGAGATCGACGCCGACGGAGAGGACGTCTACTGGGTCGAGTCGCGTCCCGATGAGCGCGGGCGCTACGCGGTGATGCGCCGCTCCGGCGAGGCGACAGAGGAGGTCACGAGCGCGGAGCACAGCGCGCGCACGCTGGTGCACGAGTACGGCGGCGGCGCGCTGGCGGTGGGCGGCGGCGCCAGCTACTTCTCGAATTTCGCCGACCAGCGCATCTGGCGCCAGGACGTTGGCGCGTCCGGCGCAGCCGTCCCGATCACTCCGCCGATTGACGCGCGCTACGCGGACGCGACGATCGACGCGGCGCGCGGGCGGCTGATCTGCGTCGCAGAGGATCATCGGGGCGAGGGCGTTGAAGCCGAGAATCTGCTCGTCTCGGTGCCGCTGGACGGCTCGCTCGCGGACGAGGGCGAGCCGCGGCCGCTGCATCGCGGCTACGACTTCTACGCCGCGCCGCGGCTCTCGCCCGATGGCACGCGGCTGGCCTGGATTTGCTGGAATCATCCGCGCATGCCGTGGGACGCCACCGAACTGTGGCTGGCGGAGCTGGCGTCCGACGGCGCGCTGCTCAATCCGCGCCGGATTGCAGGCGACGCGCGGGGAGACGAGTCGATCTTGCAGCCCGAATGGGGTGGCGACGGCGCGCTCTACTGCGTCTCCGACGCCTCGGGCTGGTGGAACATCCAGCGCTGGGACGGCGAGTCGCTCGCGCCGGTGCTCCCAATGGAAGCGGAGTTCGGGCAGCCGTCCTGGACGTTCAGCGAGTCGACCTACGGCGTGCTGGCCGACGGGCGGCTGGCTGTTACCTGGGGCGAGCAGGGGCTTTGGAAGATCGGCGCGCTCGATCCGTCGAGCGGCGAGCTGCGCGAGTTCGAGACGCCCTACAACGCCTTCTTCTTTGTGCGGGCCGCGGGCAATCGGATCGTGGCCAACGCGGCCGGGCCGGAGAGCGGCAGCGCGATCGTGGCGATCGACGCCGAGAGCGGCGCGCTCGAGACGCTGCGGCTGGGCTCGAACGCGGCGCTGGATCCGGCCTACGTCTCGGTCGCGGAGCCGATCGCCTATCCGTCCGCCGACGGACGCACCGCGCACGCCTTCTACTACGCCCCGCGCAACCCCGAGTTCGCCGCGCCCGAAGGCGAGCGGCCGCCGCTGCTCACCTTCACGCACGGCGGCCCGACCGGCGCGACGGCCGGCGTCTTCGCGCTCGCGATCCAGTACTGGACGACGCGCGGGTTCGCGGTGGTGGACGTGAACTACGGCGGCTCGACGGGCTACGGCACGGCCTACCGTCGGCTGCTGCACGGCAACTGGGGCATCGTGGATGTCGAGGACTGCTGCGCGGCGGCGGAATATCTGGTCGCGCGCGGTGATGTGGACGGCGAGCGGCTGGCAATTCGCGGCGGCAGCGCGGGCGGCTACACGACGCTCTGCGCTCTGACCTACCGCGATGTGTTCAACGCCGGCGCGTCGCATTTCGGGGTGTCCGACGCCGCGGCGCTGGCGCGCGACACGCACAAATTCGAGTCGCGCTACCTCGATTCGCTGATTGGCCCGTACCCCGAGCGCGAGGAGTTGTACCAGCAGCGCTCGCCGATCTTCTCCGCCGAGCGGCTGAATTGCCCGGTGATCTTCCTGCAGGGACTCGAGGACAAGATCGTGCCGCCGGATCAGGCGGAGCGGATGGTCGAGGCGCTGCGGTCAAAGGGCGTGCCGGTCGCCTATCTGGCGTTCGAGGGCGAGCAGCACGGCTTCCGCATGGCCGAGAACATCCAGCGCGCCACGGAAGCGGAGCTGGATTTCTACGGGCGCATCTTCGGCTTCGCGCCGGCCGGCGAAATCGAGCCGGTGGAGATCGAAAATCTCTGACTCCGAGCAGGCCATCGAGCGGCTCGACGCCGCGCAACTGCGCCGCGCCTACGCGGGCGGCGAGCTGACGCCGCTGGAGGTCGCCGAGCATCTGCTCGCGCGAATTGCGGCGCTCGAACCCACGCTGCACGCCTTCATCAGCGTGACCGACGACCTGGCGCTAGGGCAGGCGCGGGATGCGACCGAGCGCTGGGCGCGGTTGCGGGCAGACGGCGAGACTGAGCGCGCCCCACCCCTGCTGGGCATCCCCGTCACAATCAAGGATCTGGTCGACCTGCAGGGCGTCCCGACAACGATGGGCTCGCTGGTCGTCGATCGAACGCCGGCTGCTCAAGACGAGATTCCGGTCGAGCGGCTGCGGGCGGCCGGCGCGGTGTTTCTGGGCAAGACCAACACCTCGGAGTTCGGCCTGGCGGCGCAGACGATCAATCGGCTCGGTCCGCCGACGGCGAATCCGCACGATCCGAGCCGCACGGCGGGCGGTTCGAGCGGCGGCGCTGCCGCCGCCTGCGCAGCCGGTCTGGGGCCGTTGCACCACGGCACCGATGGCGGCGGATCGGTGCGGCTGCCCGCCGCCTACTGCGGCGTGGTCGGGCTCAAACCGACCACGCGCCGCATCCCCCGCCGCAGCCGCGGCGCGGGGATGGCGCAGATCGCCTCCGACGGGCCGCTGACGCGCAGCGTCGCCGACGCCGCGCTGATGCTCCAGGTGATGGCCGGCCCGCACCCGGATGATCCGGCCTGCCTGCGCGAGGAGCCGCCCGACTTCGCCGCAGCCGCCGTGCCCGGCTCGCTCGCGGGGCTGCGGATCGCCTCCACGACCACGCTGGGGACGGAGACGCCCTGCCAGCAGGCGGTCGCCGAGGCGCTTGTGGCGGCGGGCGAAGCGCTGCGCGACGCGGGCGCGGTCGTCACCGACGAAGCGCCGCAGATTACCGATCCGCTCGACATCTTCCCCACGCTCTCGGCGGTGGGCGCGGCGGCCAACTACGGCGCGCTGTGCGAGGGCCGCGAGGAGGATCTGGCCGACTACACGCGCGGCAGCCTGCGGCGCGGCGCGCGTCTGAGCGGCGTTGAGGTCGCCCGCGCCGAGGCGCTGCGCGACCGTCTGGCGCACGAGCTGGAGCGCTTCTTCGAGCGCTGCGACGCGCTGCTGACGCCGACCAGCGCCATCGTCGCCCACGAGCACGGCGCGCGGATTGACGAGATCGCGGGCCGCCCAATCAATCCGTGGACGATCTCGATTCGCTACACGCCGCTGGCCAACCTGGTCGGCGCGCCCGCCATCGCGCTGCCAGGACCGCCGGACCGCGATGGTCTGCCCACCTCGGTGCAAGTCGTAGCTCGCCCCGGCGATGAGGCGACGCTGCTGCGGATCGCCGCGGCTTACGAAGCTGCCGTTGCGTAAGATTCGTCACACCCGCGCTTGCCGCGGGTATCTCGCCGAGCCCAGCACCCAAGCTCCGATCTATCCCTACCCGCCCAGCTCAATCTCCTCGCTGCGCAGCCAGCGGTCGACCGTCGCGTCGGTCGGGAAGTAGCGCTGTTGCGGCAGCACCCGCGCGCCGCCGTCGGCCGGCTGCCAGCCGAACTCGATGCGCCCGCCAGCCGGCGGGCGACGATGCGGCCGCTGTCCAACTCCACATCGGCGCTGTGCTCGGCTCGCGCAGCCAGGCGGGGATGTCGGCGGCGCCGTTGTAGATCATCCAGCAGGTTGCTGCGCCATCCAAGCTCACGGCGCAGGCGTGTTCGTTGCTGACTGTGATCGCCGTCGCCCGGCGGTTGTCTTGCGCTTCGGCGCACTGCCAATCACCGAGCACGGCTAGGGCGAGCAGCAGCATCCTGCCTGCGCAGGAATGACGGGGGATGGAGTGCGAGGGTATGACGGAGGTGTGGGAGCTTCGCTCTTGGGAAGGGGGCGGGATGAATTTGGGTGGGTACGGCGGGATTGAGGCGGTCTAGTCGTCCTGCTGGCGGCGTGGGTTGAGGTGGGCGATGAGCTTCTTGGCGTTCGCGTTGTAGAGGTCGGCGAAGTCGAGCAGCTCGAGCACATCGATGCGCCGGTCGCCGGCCTCGCAGCGCTGCACGAACTGCTGATTGCGCCCCATCCGCCGCCCCACCTCGTCCTGCGTCAAGCCTGCGCGAAGGCGGGCGTCTCGGAGACGCCTTCGCAGCACGCGATAGCGCTCGTCGTAGGGCGATGTCATGGGCACAGGATCGTTCCCTTCCTGCGCATACAACAAATCTATGTTAGCCCAATTCGGCGGGCATTCGGGCGCTCATGCGTGCGATGCCAGGTCCCGCGATAAGATGAGGGATGCCGCAGCGGCGCGCGGAGCAGGAGCGGAGGTTGGCCATGGAGCAGGATCGGATCGCGGTGGTGCGCGAGGGAATGGCGCAAATGCACGGAATGCTCGACCGCGCCGTCGAGCAGATGAGCGCGGAGCAGTGGAACCATCGCAGCGCCGAGGGCGGGGTGAGCGCCTTCTTCTCGCTCTGGCACTACGTGCGCACCGAGGACAACATCGCCAACTTCGTCGCCCAGGGGCGCAACACCGTCTGGCTGCGCGACGGCTGGGATGAGCATTTCGGCCTGCATCGCACCAGCCAGGGCACGGGCATGACGCCCGAGCAGGCGGAGGCCGTGACGCTCTCCGATGTCGAGGGCTGGCTGCGCTACCAGCAGGAGGTCTGGGCGGCCACGGAGGAGTGGCTGGCCGGGCTGCGAGCGGAGAATCTGGAGGACCCAATCACGATCAAGCCGGTGCCGCCGATGAGTCTCTGGCAAGCGCTGACGGGGATGCTGCTCTACCACGGCTACCGCCACGTAGGCGAGATCGAGCACGCCCGCGGCCTGCTAGGTCTGGGCGGCCTGACGATTTAGGGCGCCAGCTGATTTGACAGGGCGGCCACGGTTGCGGGGCCGTCCCTCCTGCTCGCACGCGCAGGCTAGCGGGCGGTACACTTGGCGCAGCAGAGGACGCAGCAGCAGGAGAAAGGCAACCGCATGACCGACTTCGGCGTCTCGATGTTCCCCACCGACTACGCGATCCAGCCGGGCGAGCTGGCCAGCGAGGCCGAGCAGCGCGGCTTCGAGTCGCTCTGGTTCCCTGAGCACACGCACATTCCGACCAGCCGCAAGTCGCCCTGGCCGGGCGGCGGCGACCTGCCGCAGGAGTACTGGCACACGCACGACCCGTTCGTCGCGCTGGCAGCGGCGGCGAGCACGACCGAGACGCTCAAGCTGGGCACGGGCATTTTGCTGGTGCCCGAGCACGATGTGTTCGTGTCGGCCAAGTCGGCCGCCTCGCTGGACATGATCTCGGGCGGGCGGCTGATTCTGGGCATCGGCGCGGGCTGGAACGCCGAAGAGCTGGAGAACCACCGCTGGGATTTTGCGGATCGCTGGAAGATCACCCGCGAGACGGTGCTGGCCTGGCGCGAACTCTGGACCAAGGAAGAGCCCGAGTTCCACGGCGAGTTCATCAACTTCGATCCGGTCTGGTCCTACCCCAAGCCGGTGCAGGAGAACGGCCCGGACATCCTGCTCGGCGCGCAGTCGAAGTGGGCCTTCGACCGGGTCGCCGACTACTGCGACGGCTGGATGCCGATCGCGATGCGCGGCGACATGCGGGCGGATATGGAGCAGCTCAAGGCGGCGGCGGATCGCGCGGAGCGGCCGTTCGACACGATTCAGCGCAGCATCTTCGGCGTGGGGCCAAACCCCGAGCAGGTGACCGACCTGATCGAGATCGGCTTCCAGCGGATCATCTTCGGCTTGCCGCCGGCGCCGGCCGAGACGGTGCTGCCGCTGCTCGACCGCTACGCCGAGCTCAAGGCCGAGTTCAACTAGCGGCGGCTGGCGCAGGTGGGGCTCTCCCGCGCGCGGCTGGCGGCGCTGCGCGAGTTGCAAACCGCGCGCGGTCGGCGCGAGCAGGGGCGCTTTCTGATCGACGGCGAAAAGCTGGTGCGCGACGCGCTGGCGGCGGACGCGCCCTGCGTCGAGCTGCTCGCTCGCGACGTTTCGCCCTGGCGCGAGGCGGCGTTGGCGGCAGCGGTGGATGTGGTCGAGATCAGCGCAGCCGACGCGGAGCGGCTCTCGGAAACGCGCACGCCGCAGGGCGTCTTCGCTGTGATCGAGGATCGCCTGCCGGACGCCGCGACGGCGATCGCCGCGCTGCCCAGCAAAGCGGGCACGGCGGTCGTGGCGCTTGATGCGGTGCAGGATCCGGGCAACGTGGGCGCGATCATCCGCAGCGCGGCGGCGTTCGGCTGCGACCTGGCGCTGCTCGGCGCGGGCTGCGCCGACGCGACGCATCCGCGCGTGACCCGCGCGGCGACCGGGGCCTGGTTTCAGCTGCCCATCGCCCGCTCGCCCGATCTCGCCGCCGATCTCGCCGCGCTGCGCGGCTGCGGCGCTCGGATCATCGCCTGCTCCCCCGCAGGGGGCGGGCAACGGCAGGACGAACTCGCCGCGGCGGCGGCGGGCGGCGCGGCGGTTTACCTGTTCGGCAATGAGGGGGCGGGCGTTTCCGACGAGCTAGCGCCGCTGATCGACGCTACGATCAGCATTCCGATCAACCCCAAGGTCGAATCGCTGAATGTGGCCGTCGCGGCCGGCGTCATACTTTCCCGACTACAGTTACCGGAGGCGCGACAGTGCGAATTACCACCTGGAACGTGAACTCGATTCGAGCGCGCGAAAACCGCGTGCTGAACTGGCTCGACCAACACCGCCCCGACGCGCTCTGCCTGCAGGAGCTGAAGTGTACGGAAGAGCAGTTTCCGTTCGACGGCTTCGACGCGCTCGGCTACCAGCTGAGCATCTTCGGCCAGAAGACGTACAACGGCGTGGCGATCGCCAGCCTCGACTGGCCGGACGATGTGGAGACGGCGATTCCCTGGTCCGACGACGATCAGTCGCGCGGCATCGCGGCGACAATCGGCGGCGTGCGGATCGTGAGTCTGTACGTGCCCAACGGCCGCTCGGTCGACAATCCCGCGTATTCGTACAAGCTGGAATGGCTGGATCATCTGCGCAGCTGGCTGGATGAGCAGGCCGGCCCGAACGAACCGATCGTACTCTGCGGTGATTTCAACATCGCGCCCGACGATCGCGACGTTCACGATCCCGAGCGCTGGCGCGAAAAGGTGTTATGCTCCACGCCGGAGCGCGAACGGCTGGCGTCACTGCTCGAATGGGGACTCGATGACGCCTACCGTCTGTTCGACGATTCGGACAGCAAGTTCACCTGGTGGGACTACCGCGGCGGCGCGCTGCAGCGCAATCACGGTCTGCGAATCGATCACCACCTGATCTCGAAGCCGCTGAAAGAGCGCGCCACAGCGGTCGAAATTGATAAGGACGAGCGCGAGGAAGGCCCAGGCGACAAGCCGTCCGACCACGCCCCGGTCACGCTGGTGCTGGATGAGTGAGCGCTGGCTGATCAGCGTTGGGCGTTGAACCAGGATGCGCCGACCAGCTCCGCGATCCGCTCGCCGATTGGCAGGGAAGCGGTCGCGCCCGGCGACGGCGCGTTGAGCACGTGGATCATCCGCGCAGTCTCGACGATTTGGAAATCATCGACCAGCGAACCGTCGCGTTCGAGCGCCTGCGCACGCACGCCCGCGCCGCCGCGCACCAGCTGCCCGCTTTGCAGCGTCGGCATCAGGCGCTGTAACGCCGTTACGAACGCCCGCTTGCTGGCCGAGCGCCAGACCTCGCCCAGACCGGTGCGCCAGTGGCGCTTTGACAAGCGCAAAAAGCCGATATAGCTGATCGCGTCCCAGGCGTCGATCGGCGATACATCGCGCCAGCGGTAGCCCTCGCGGCGCAGCGCCAGCACCGCGTTGGGCCCCGCCTCGACCGAGCCGTCGAGCCGCCGCGTGAAATGCACGCCGAGGAAGGGGAAGGCCGGATCGGGCACGGGATAGATCAGGTTGCGCACCATGCCGCGCGCCGACTCGGTCAGGTCGTAATACTCGCCGCGAAAGGGCACGATCCGCACATCGCGCTTCGCGCCGGCCCGCTGCGCGACGCGATCCGCTTGCAGTCCGGCGCAGTTCACCGCGTAGCGCGCCCGCACGACGCCGGAGCCGGTGCGCAGCGACACGCCGTCGTCATCCACGCGCAGCGCGCCGACGCGCGAGCGCAGCCGCACTTCGCCGCCGGCCTCTTCAAGCAGCGCGCGGTAGGCGCGGCAGGCGGCAGGGTAATCGGCGATGCCGGTGCCGGGCACGTGCAGCGCGCGGATGCCCGCGGCGTGCGGTTCGAGCGCGCGCAGCTCGTCGGGGCCGATCTCGCGCAGGTCGGGCACGCCGTTGGCCTCGCCGCGCCGGCGCAGTTCGGCGAGCCGCTCCAGTTCGCGCTCGTGCGTCGCGACGACCACCTTGCCGCAGCGCTCCGCGCCGACGCCGTGCTCGGCGCAGAAGGCGTAGAGCCGCTCCGCGCCCTCAACCGCCATCCGCGCCTTCGCCGAGCCGGGCCGGTAATACAATCCCGAGTGGATCACGCCGCTGTTATTGCCGCTCTGATGCCGCCCGACGCCAGCCTCCTGCTCCAGCGCAACAACGCGCAGCCCCGAATGCCCCCGCGCCAGCGCCATCGCCGTAGAAAGCCCCAAAATGCCCGCGCCGATTACGGCTACATCTGCGTCGAGTCCACCGCCGCTGCCCGCGCTCAACGCAAATCCCCGTCCCCGCCCAGCTGCGGAGCGTCGGCATCCTGATCCGATCGCAGACTGGCGACTGCTGCGGCTGGTCTTGCCTGTGTCATAGGTGGAGTCTGCTAAACAGTCGTTCCGACGTCAAGGCGTCGCAGGGTGTCGTAACCACAGAGGTGTGGGGCACGTCTTAAGCATCCCGACGGCCCGCCAGAACCGTTTCCGCGCCACCGCCGAAGTTTGAAGCCAAGACAACTCGCTCCCCCGCGTGGGTTCCTGCCTACGCAGGAATGACGTGGAAGACTCCAGGATGATGTAGAGGCCCAGCATCTAGCCCAGCATCCAACCCAGCCTCTGCTCAGCTTCGCGCCACGATCAGCGCGCCGCCGGCCGCTGGGGCGGTGACTTTGGCGATTGGGGCGGCCTCTACGCCGCGGGCTTGGAGCGCTTGTTCCAGATGCGGGGCCTCAATCAGGCCCGTCGAGATCAGCAGCCCGCCGGAGGTTTGCGGGTCGTAGAGCAGCGCGTCTTCTAGCGGCGTCAGCTCGCGCTCGATTTGGAGCTTGGGGCCGAAGAACGCGCGGTTGCGATCCTGCCCGCCGCTGCCGAAGCCGGCGTTGACAGCCGCTTCGAGGCCGTCGAGCGCTTCGACGCGGGCGAGGTCGAGCTCGATTGCGGCGTTGCTCTGCTCGGCCATCTCCCAGAGATGCCCGGCCAGGCCGAAGCCGGTCACGTCGGCCATCGCGCGGACAGGGTACTCCGCGGCTGCTTCGGCGGCGTCCTTGTTCAGCGTCATCATCTGGTCGATCGCCGCGCGCATGTGAGGCTCGGCGACCGCGCCCGCGCCGTTGGCGCCGATCAGCACACCGCTGCCGATTCGCTTGGTCAGCAGAATCGTGTCGCCGGGCAGCGCGCCGGCGTTGCGCCGCACGCGCTGGGGGTGGACGACGCCGGTCACGGCGAGCCCGTATTTCGGCTCCTCGTCGATGATCGTGTGCCCGCCGGCGATCGCCGCGCCGGCCTCGCGCACCTTGTCCGCGCCGCCGCGCAGGATTTGCGCGACCACCTCGGGCGGCAAGTCTTCGGGGAAGGCGGCGATGTTCAGCGCGAACAGCACGCTGCCGCCCATCGCGTAGACATCCGACATTGCGTTGGCCGCCGCGATCGCGCCGAACTCGTAGGGATCGTCGACCACCGGCGCGAAGAAGTCGAGCGTTTGCACCAGCGCGTGCTGGTCGTCGAGCGCGTACACGGCGGCGTCGTCGGGCGCGTCGAGCCCGACGAGCAACTGAGGAAACTGCTCAGGCGGAAACTGGCCGCCAAGTTCGCGCAGCACGTGCGCGAGGCCCTCCGGGCCGTACTTGGAGCCTCAACCGCCGCAGCGCGCCAGATCGGTCAGCCGCAGTTCGCGCTCGACCACGCCCGCCCCTTTCCGTAGTGGCCGCCCTGGGTTCGGGTTGACAGAGCGGCCAGCGCTCAGGGTATCGCGGAGTGCGCATCCGCTCCGCCAGCGTAGACTGTTCGCGTGACGCGAATCTTCTCCGTGTGGGCCGGGCGCACCTTCGCCGCGCTCTCACACCGACATTTCCGCATTCTGTTTGCGGGCACGCTGTTCGCCACGACCGCGTACATGATGATGTTCGTGGCGATGTCGGTCGTCGCCTTCGACCTCGGCGGCACCAACGCGGCGGTCGGCTTCGTGGGCATGGGCAGCGGCATTGCGATGCTGATCGGCGGGCCGTTCGGCGGCGTGATCGCCGATCGGGTCAACCGCAAGCGGTTGATCGTGCTGGGGCAGGGCGCGGGCGCGGCGATTCTGGCGCTGACCGGCGCGCTGCTGCTGCTCGGGCTGCTCAATCTCGGGCTGTTCTTCCTGCTCACTCTGATTCTGGGCGCGACGTTCGTCTTCATGGGCCCCGCGCGGCACGCTTTCACCCGCGACATCGTGGGCGCGCGGCTGGTCGGCAACGCGGTCGCGCTGAATCAACTCGCGCACAGCTGGGGCCAGCCGTTCGCGCCAATGCTGGCCGCCTTTCTGATCGATTCTGCGCTGGGCGGCGGCGGCACCTACGTGATCATGGGCGCGCTGGTGTCGGTCGGCGTCTTCTCGATGGCGGTGATGCCCAACCGCCAGGAAGAGAGCGGCGAGCCGCGCAAGAGCCTCGCCGCCGACCTCGTAGCGGGCGGACGCTACGTCTTCGGCCGTCCCGACCTGCGGCTGATGATCCTGCTGTTCGCCGCCGTAGTCGTGATCGGCTACCTCTTTCGCGTGCTCACGCCCGCGCTGCTCGAGCTGCACCTGGACCGCAAATCGACCGATATGGGGATGATGCTGCTGGTCAACGGGGGCGCGGCGGCGCTGATCGCGCTGCTGATTGCGGGTTTCGCCGCCTCCCGCTGGGCCTGGCCGCTGATTCTCGCGCTGATGGCGGTGATGGGGCTGGGCTATCTGGCGCTCTCACAGGCGCAGAGCTACGGCGGGGCGGTGGCCGCGATGGCGCTGCTCGGCCCCGGCCTGCAGGGCCCGGTGCTGCTCCTGCAGGCGAAGCTGGTGATGTCGGCTGAGCCGGCCTATCTGGGCCGCGTGACGGCCTTCTCGATGATGTCCTGGGGCGTCTCCGCGTTCATGGGCATGCCGGCCGGGATCGCCGCCGACGCGCTGGGCGAGCGCGAGGTGCTGGCGGGCGTCGGGCTGCTCACATTCGTAGTCGTCGCGCTGGGCGTAGTCGGCTGGCTGCGCTGGGTGCGCGGCGCCCAGCCGCTCGGCATCGATCTCAGCCAGCCGGCAGCGCGAGAGGCGCCCGCCCCCATCCTGCCCACGCCCGCCCCGGTCGGCCTCCGTCCCACCGCGCTAATGTCCGCCCAAAAAGCGTCGCGCTGACGCGCATGTGCCCGGCGCGCCCACCGCACCCCGCTCACGCACCCCAACCCCTGCTGCGATCGCCTCCCCGATTCGCGTTTGACGCTCCATCGTCAATCCCCAGTGCCGCTGGTTCGCGGCCATGATCACCACCACATAACGTGGCCGCCCCCACTCGTCCAGCCAGATCGCGGCGCTGTTGAGTCGCAACCCCTCGCCCTTGACTGCAAACTGGCCCGTCTTCACCAGCGTCCGCCAGCCGCGCAGTGGTGCGGTGGTCGCCCCCCAGCGCTGCTCCGTGGCCACGCCCTTGAGCAGCGCCAGCCCACGCTCACGCACGGCTGGTGAAAAGCGCTCCGACGCCGCCATTTGCCCATAGGCCGCCGCCACATCGCTTGGCGTGCCACGCCCGCGCCCCCACGAATGATCATGGAAATTCGCCACCAGGCTTTCCAAGTGCAGCGAGTCGTAGAACTCGCGCAGTACATCCAGCCCGCCGACGTACTCCAGCAGCGGTGGGACCGCGGTATTGCTGCTCCAGCTGATCATCTGTCGCATCTGGTCCGCCAGTCGGGCAGTGAGCGGCTCGCCCCGCGCTTCGGCCGCCGCCAGCGCCATCCAGGCGATCGGCGCTTTGGCCACGCTGTGCAGCGCGAAAGTGCCCCGATCCCCCCCGATCCACAACTCGCCCACGGTGAGGTCCGCGACCGCCACGCCGATCCGCGCGCCCGTGCGGTTGATCAGCGCCTGCGCCTGGTTCGAGAGGTCGCAGAGTGGGCGCTCCGCCCACGAGCGCGGATCCGGATAGCTGGGCAGCGGCGGGGGCAGCTCAATGCTCGGCGTCGCGCGCAGCGTCAGTTGCGCCGTCTCCGCGCTGCGAGGCGCAACCAGCTGCGCCGCCGCCGCGCAGAGCACGATCATCGCCAGCCAACTGCCAGCTCGAAGCAGCATCGCGATCGATCGTAGCCCGCGCCGCGATGCTACCCTACAGCTGATTTACCGATGCCTCACACTTCTACCGCCGCCGAGTTTCTCGACCGTCCCTTCTTTCCGGAGGGGATGAGCGAGCCGGACCCTGAGGATCCGATCAGCGGCGGCTTCTGGGCGGCCGCCGCCGAGGGGCGGCTGGTCGTGCAGCAGTGCGAGGCCTGCGGGCAGACGCAGTATCCGCCGGAGTTGAACTGCCACGCCTGCTACGGCTTCGAGCTGGGCTGGCGCGAAGTGCGGGGGACGGGCACGGTCTGGTCCTGGGTGGGAGTGGCGCATCCGGCGCACCCGGCGCTGCGCGAGTTCGGCCCGTATGTCGTCGCGCTGATCGAGCTTGACGACTTGCCGGAGATCAAGCTGATGGGCGCGGTGGTGGACGCCGACGCGGCGACGCTGCGGATCGGCGATCGGGTGCGGGTGGTGTTCGAGCGCACGGCGGAGGATTTGGCGCAGCCGCGCTGGCGGCTTGCATGAGCGCCGCCGGCATGACTGCCGCCGGCGGAGGGCTGAGCTCGAGACGGCGCTGGGCGATTTTGATCGTGCTGGCCGGCGCGCAGATGCTGGTGCAGCTCGACGCCACGATCATCAACACGGCGCTGCCGTCGATCAAGCGCGCGTTCGAGATGTCGGAGTCGCAGGCGCTCTGGGTGGCCGACGCCTACTTCGTGATTTTCGGCGGGCTGCTGCTGCTGGCGGGCGCGCTGGGGGACCGCTTCGGGCGGCGCAAGATTCTGGTGATCGGGATGGCGCTGTTCGCGATCGCCTCGGTCGGGGTCGCCTTCTCGCCCAACGCGAACTGGCTAATCATCGGGCGCGGCCTGCAGGGGCTGGGCGGCGCGCTGGTGGTGCCGCAGACGCTCTCGATTCTGACCGCGGTCTTCCCGCGCGAGGAGCGCACCCGGGCGTTCGGCATCTGGGCGGCGGCGATGGGCTTCGGAATGGCGGTCGGCCCGTTCGCCGGCGGCGTGCTGATCGACACGGTGGGCTGGGCCGGCGTCTTCTGGGTGCCCGCGCCGATCGCCCTGCTGGCGATCATCGGCTGCGTTGCGGTGCCGGAATCGCGCTCGCAGCTGCACACCAAGCTTGATGTGCCGGGCGCGATCACGGGGACGATCGGGATGATCGCGCTGGTCTTCGCGATCATCGAAGGGCTGGTGCGCGGCTGGGACTCGCCGGTGATCATCGGCTCGTTCATCGTCGCCGCCGTCGCCTGGCTGCTGTTCGTAGTGATCGAGCGTCGCACGGCGCAGCCGCTGCTGCCGATGGCGTTCTTCCGCCAGCGCGATTTCACCGGCTCGATGGTCGGGATGTTCTTCATCATGTTCGCGCTGATGGGCGTGATGTTCTACATGCCGCAGTTCTTCCAGAGCGCGCAGGGCGTGAGCGCGACGATGTCGGGCCTGCGGATGATGCCGCTGGCGCTGATGATGGCATTCTTCGCGCCGGTCGCGGCGAAGCTGCTGCCCAAGGTGGGGCCGCGGCTGATGCTTTTCTGGGCGCCCGCCGTTCATGGCGGCGGCGCGCTGCTGTTCTTCAGCTTCATGCAGGTGGATACGCCCTACTGGATGATCGCGCTGGGGCTGGCCTTCCTGGGCATGGGCGGGGCGATGCACATGCCGGCCACGACGGACACGGCGATGGCGGCGGTGCCGGTCGATCTGGCGGGCAAGGCGTCGGCGGTGAACAACGCGGGACGGCAGCTGGGCGGGACGCTGGGCATCGCGATCTTGGGCAGCGCGCAGGCGGCGTTCTACGCGGCCGGCGTGCGCGAGGGGCTGGCGGGAGCGCCGCTCGATCCGGGCGTGCTCGAAGCGGCGGTCAGCGGGATCGGGCCGGCGCTGCAGGCGATCGGAGGGCTGGACCCAACGGTCGCGGCCGGCGCGCTCGCGGCGGTCTCGGAGGCGTTCGCCGATTCGGTCACCAGCACGATGCGGCTGGGGATTGCGTTCGCGGTGCTCTCGGGCATCGTGGGCTGGGTGCTGGTGCCGCGCCGCCAGCGGGCGGCGCAGGTGACATCGCTGAGCGGTCCGACGGCCGACGAGGCGGCGGAGATCGCGGCCGCTGCGTCGCGCAACGGCGCGGCGCTGCGGGCAGCGGCAGTGATTCCGCCGACGGTGTCGGTGGTAGAGATCGCGCTGGCGCGCCCGCAAAAGCGAGGTCGGGCGGCGGCGCTGGAATAATTCGATGATCACAGCAGCGGAGGCAGACGCGCTCGTGGCGGAGGAAAAAGTGATCGAGGAGGACCTGCGCTGGTCTTTCCAACGCGGTGGCATGCGTTTCGCCGCGCGGGTCCGCTCGCTCGAATCCGACGCCGAGCTCACCATCCGCGTTGGCGATCCTGATCAGGAGCTGTTCGACTGTCTACGGCTGTTCAACATCAGCCTGCGCGGCCTGGGCCGGCCGCTGTTCGCCGAGTTGCAGTGCCAGTTGGCCGCGCGCAACCTGGCCCTGCAACGCGGGGGGCGGCAATCGACGCCAACCTGGTCGAAGCCCAGTCCGCGCGCCGGCGGATCGGCTCCGCGCAGGACCCCAGCCGACCCCGACGCCGCCTTCACCCGGCATACGGGCAAAGCCGTTACGGCTACAAGATGCACATCAACGTGGGCCTGGACACGCTGCTGATCCTGGCCGGGCTGCTCACCCCGGCCAACGTCAACGACACCGTGGTGGCCGACCAACTGCTGACCGGGCTGGAGCGCTATGTCCCGCGCCGGCCCGTGTCTTCTACGTCCGCGCCTCTCCGC
This sequence comes from Dehalococcoidia bacterium, assembly GCA_965203165.1. Classification (GTDB taxonomy): domain Bacteria; phylum Chloroflexota; class Dehalococcoidia; order Bin125; family Bin125; genus CATQGW01. The sequence continues at coordinate 683,046 of OZ241849.1, read as the reverse complement.
AGGGCGACGGCGCGTCCGAGCGCGTCTACCGCGAGACCGTCGAGACGCTGCACCGCAGCCTCACCGTGCCCGAGTTCCAGGAGTGCTGCGCCGAGCTGGTCGAGCAGACCCACGCCAACAACTGGACCGTGCTCATCTGGAACCACCCTGGCCCTGATGCAATGCTGACGCGCTACTTCTGGACCGGCCAACGACGCTCGCCCAACGGCGCAGCCGAAGACATCGATTGGTCAATCGACGACGTATGGGACGCGACCCGCGATGCGCCGTCGCCCGACGACGCGCCGTGATCCTCTTCGACGAGCGGGCCGCTCGATCGCGTCCCCGCCGATGATTGACGCCCTCTCGCGGATCTGGCGGTGTGGCAGCTAGACTCCAATCCACTGTGACCGACGCCGACGCCTCCACCGATGCCCCGCGCCCCTTTGACGGGGTGCGCGTGATCGAGCTCGCCGAGGGCATCTCCGGCCCCTACGCCGGGCGCTGGCTGGCCGCCCTCGGCGCCGATGTCGTCAAAGTCGAACGCACCACTGGCGACCCCTCCCGCGCCTTCGGCCCCTGGCCCGGCGACCTGCCCGACGACGAGACCAGCGGCCTCTACCTCTACCTCAACGGCAACAAGCGCAGCGTCACGCTCAACCTCGACACCTCCGACGGACGCGCCATCCTGCAGGAGTTGGCCGCCGACGCCGAAATCGTGATCGAATCCTTCGCGCCCGGCTACCTCGCCGAGCGCGGCCTGGACTACGCAACGCTCGCCGCCGAGCGCCCCCAACTCGTGATGATCTCCATCACCCCGTTCGGCCAGACCGGCCCCAACGCCGACCTGCCCGCGACCGAGCTCACCCTTTTCGCCGCCTGCGGGCAACTCTGGCTGACCGGCGATCCGGCCCGCGCGCCGCTCAAGAACGGCGGCTCGCAACCCTCCTACCAGGCCGGCCTCAACGCCTTCGCCGCCGTCACCGCCGCCTACTACGGCGCCCTCGCCCACGGGCAGGGCGCGCAGATCGACCTGGCGATGCAGGAAACCTACGCCGCGATGGCCGAGGCCTTCATGACCCGCGCCTCGCAACTGGGCATCGAAACTCTGCGCTCCGGCAACAACCTCAATGCGCTCTGGGGCATCTACCCCACCGCCGATGGCTACGGCGGCGTCTGCGCCCTGCCGCGCAACTTCCCCGGACTGGTTGAGGCGCTGGACATGGACGAGCTGCGCGATCCGCGCTTCGCCGAACCGGCCGGCCGGCTCGAACACAACGACGAGCTGATCGCCCTGATGTACGGCTGGTTCGCCCAGCGCACCCGCGACGAACTCACCGAACTCGGCCTGCGCCACCGCGTCCCCTTCGGCTACGTCGCCTCGATCGCCGACCTCGTCGAATCCGAGCACCTCCGGCAGCGCGACTTCTTCATCACCCAAGACCATCCCCGCGCCGGCTCGCTGACCTTCCCCGGCCGCCTCTGGAGCAGCAGCGAGCACGACTGGCGCTGCGAGCGCGCACCCGAACTGGGCGAACATAACGTCGCCGTGCTCCACCACGAACTCGGCTACGACCTCGAAGACCTCGTCCGCCTCCGCGAGCTGGACGCCATCTAGGGCTGGAGTGCCACATGCCGGATCCGGGCCGACCACTCAGCGGCGTCCGCGTCGCCGACCTGACCATGATCTGGGCCGGTCCCTACGCGACCAAAATCCTCGCCGACCAGGGCGCGGAAGTGATCAAGATCGAATCCCCTCGCGCCTGGGACAACATCCGCACCCTGCTCCCGCCGCCCACCGCGCCCGGCGAGCGCTGGTGGAACACCAACTTCTACTTCCACGAGTACAGCCGTAACAAAAAGTCGCTCAGCCTCGACCTCGCCGAGCCCCAGGGCAAAGCGATCTTCGCCCGCCTCGTCGAGCAGTGTGATGTCGTGATCGAAAACTACCGCACCGACGTGATGGACAACCTCGGCCTCAGCTACGACTGGCTGCGCGAGCAACGCGAGGACATCATCGTCGTCGGGATGGCCGGCTTCGGCAAGACGGGCCCTGAGCGCGACGCCGTCGGCTACGGCCCGATTATCGAGATGATGTCCGGCCTCACCTCCAGCACCGGCTACGGCGACGACGGCATGCCCTACAAGAGCGGCATTTCCTACGGCGATCCGATCGCCGGCATCACCGCCGCCGCCGCCGTCGCCACCGCGTTAATCCACCGCGCGCGCACCGGCCGCGGGCAGTACATCGACCTCGCCCAGCGCGAGGCGATGTCCACGATGCTCGGCGAGTTCTACATGGACTGGTCGATGAACCGTCGCCTGCCCGAGCACCAGGGCAACGGCCACGACTGGATGGCTCCGCATAACATCTATCCCTGCGCCGGCGACGAAGAGTGGATCGCGATCTGCGTGCGCAGCGACGCCGAGTGGGAAGCGCTCAAGCGCGTAATGGGCTCCCCCGAATGGGCCGAGCGCGGCGAATTCTCCGACCAGATCCTGCGCTGGGAGCACCGCGAAACGCTCGACCAACAGCTCGGCGAATGGACCGCCGGCCGCAACAAGACGGAGCTCTTCGAGGCTCTGCGCGCCGAGCGCATCCCATCCTCGCCCGTCTGGAAGACGCTCGAGCTGATCCGCGAGCCGCACCTCGCGGCGCGCCGCTTCTACGAGCCGCTGCGCCACCCCGAAGTCGGCCTCTGGATGGTGCACGGCTGGCTCTGGCGCACCAGCGGCTCAGGCCCCTGCGTGCTCGCCCCCGCCCCCGACTTCGGCCAACATAACGACGAAATCCTCGGCGGCCTGCTCGGCCTCTCCGCCGAAGAGCAGTCCGCCCTCGCCGACGCCGGCATCACCGCAACCCAACCCCAGGGCGTCCCCCCAGCCTCCCAAATGCCCGCCCAGCCGTCGCTGCTCTCCTAATCCCGTCATGCCCGGGCTCGCCGCGGGGCGTGCGGTGCGCGCGCGCAGGCTTTAGCCTGCTGGGTATGCCGCTGCAGGACGCCCCCTCGCTGCTAACCCTCCTCTGGTCGCCGCTGACCGTAGTCACGGCCAACGACGGCGCGCGGCGCGGCGGGCAGATTGCCGTGGGCGCGTTCGCCGCCTCGATCGTCCCGGCGCAGCCGCGCCTGCTGGTGCAAATCCAGAAGCGCAACCACACCAACGCGCTGATCGAGGCCTCCGGGCGGTTCGTCGTACACGTGATCAGCCGCGAGCAGTGGCAATGGGTGCGCCACTGGGGCTTCCGCTCGCAGGCGGAGCTGGACAAGTTCGAGGGCGTCGGCTGGCGCGAGGGCCCGCAGGGACTGCCAATTCTGGACGGCGTGGTGGGCTGGCTGGCCTGCCGCGTAGTCAATCAGATGGACGGCGGCGACATGGCGATCTGGCTCGCCGACGTATTCGAGGCGGAGCGTTGCAGCAGCGGCCAGCCAATCCGCTGGCACGAGGCGCAGCAACTGCTCCCCCCCGAGTGGGCCGAGGAATACGGCCGCAAGCTGAGCAGCGATGTGCCCGATTCGGCGCAGCTGATGGCGGAGCTGTCAGGCGACCCGCCCTGGCGCGGGTGAGGGCGGCTCCGTCATACCCGCGCTCACCCTCTCCCGTCATACCCGCGCCCGCCGCTCCACCGCCATCCCACGCCTCTCCACCGCCATCCCACGCCGCTCCACCGCCATCCCACGCCGCTCCACCGCCATCCCGCGCTGCTCCACCGCCATCCCACGCCGCTCCACCGCCATCCCGCGCCGCTCCACCGCCCTCCCGCGCCGCTCCACCGCCCTCCCGCGCCTGCCTACCTCCGTCACACCCGCGCAGATAGATCCGTCATACCCGCGCAGATAGATCCGTCATACCCGCGCAGATAGATCCGTCATACCCGCGCAGATAGATCCGTCATACCCGCGCTTGCCGCGGGTATCTCGCTGCGCTGCGCACCACGCCTCGCCCTCGCCTCCCCCGCTCCAGCAGCGTCCGTCCTCTCCGTCACACCCGCGCCCACCTTTCCCGTCATACCCGCGCTTGCCGCGGGTATCTCGCTGCGCTGCGCACCACGCCTCGCCCTGGCCTCCCCTGCTCAAGTAGCGCCCACCTTTCCCGTCACACCCGCGCCCACCTTTCCCGTCATACCCGCGCCCCTACCACCGTCATACCCGCGCTTGCCGCGGGTATCTCGCTGAGTTCTGCACCCAGGCACCGTGGCGGCCTCCCCCCACGGGCGTTCGGCGGCGCTCGGACGCTGCTTGAGCGGGGGAGGCGGGAACGGGGCTCGGTGCGCACCACGGCGAGATACCCGCGGCAAGCGCGGGTATGACGGATCTAATTTGCGCCCGCGCGACCTACTCGCCAGTCAGCCAGAGGACTGTGCCGCGCTGGATGCTGAAATCGATCGAGCCGGAGTTCAGCTGGCCATCCGTCTCGCCGTAGCTGACCCAAGTCACGCCGTCCCACTTGCTGATTTGCGACACGCCCTCCAGCAGGGCGTACAGCTCGGCGGCCATCGTCGCGCGCGGGCCGGTCCAGATGCTGTAGCTGTCGACGGCCAGGCTGCCGGCCGCGCCATCCAGCGAGGGCGGGGGCGGGGGGGCGACCGTGATCGAGCGGATCGCCGCCTCGCTGTCGGCCTCGGCCCGCACGTAGGCGCTGCCGACGCCGACCGCCCGCACGGTGACCGACGCCTCGCCGCCGCTGGTCAGCTGCCGCGACGGGCTGAGCAGCACCAGCACCGCGTTGGGGCTCGTGCTCTGCTCGGAGAAGTCGACCGGCGTGCCGTCGGGCACCGCCGCGCCGCTCGCGTCGGTCACCATCGCGGTGAATGTGACCGACTCGCCTTCCCCGATTTCACCCGCCGGCTCCACGCTCAGCGCCACCGCCGCCGCGCTGAGCGCCACGGTGAACGTCTGCGTCGCGGTCAGCCGGCCGGTACCCGATCCGGCGCTCAGCTCGAGCGTGTACTCGCCCGCCGCCAGCGGCGCGGCCGCGCCGGCCGCGATCGTCACGCGCGCCTGCGGGTTGCCCCCGCTGAGCACCAGATCGTCGCCCCGGCGCAGCGGCCACTCGACTTGAGCCTTGGCGTTGGCTCCCGTAAGCGCGACCGCCTTGCCGTCGGGGCCGGTCAGCTTCGCGCTGTAGCGGGTGGTGGGCACCGACGCCCGGTTGCCGTCCTTATCGGTCGCCGAGACGACCAGCGCCGCGCGGTTGCGTTGGTCCGTCGCCTCGCTCGGGTCGTAGCCCAGCAGCGCGGTCGCCGGCTGAGCGATCGCCAGCGCGGCCGGCGGGCCGGCCACATCGATCGTCACCTGGTTCGAGCTCCGCCGCTCGCCCTCCGAGTCCAGCACGTTCGCCCAGACCGTCGCCGTGCCCGCCGTGCCGGTGTGGGCCAGCTCGACCAGCAGCTCGTCGGTGTTTTCGCCGGTCAGCGCCGTCGTCGGGATGATGCAGATGGTGCGCCCGCTGCCGCCGCCGCAGGCCCCGTTCTCGACCAGCGAACTGAGCCCGCCCAGAGTGGTCGTGACCGCCACCGAAGAGATGCTGCCCTTCGCCGCCGACTTGCCGTTCTCGTTCAGAATTTGCAGCCGCAGCCGCGTCTTCCCGCCGCGCTCGATGAACGACGGGTAGATCGTGTCGTCGTCCGTCGTTCCCGTCCCCTTGGTATCGGTCGCGAGGCCCAGCGTGATCGTGTCGACCTCTTTGACCGTGCCGATCATCGCTTCCATGGAGCCGCTCACTTCGAACCTGTTGCGGTTGACCTCCATGGTGACGCGCCCGGTGATGGTGAAGGGGCCGTCCTCGGTGCCCTCGGGCACCGTGACGGTGGGGTTGCTCAGCGTGATCGGGCAGCGCCAGAAGTTTTGCTCGTCGACCACGCGCAGCGTGCAGCCGCCGTCGCTCAGCCAGATGAAGCCGGAGCCAAGCCATTCCGCCTTCTCCGCGGTCGCCAGGCGCTCGCCGTCCAGGGAGTAGACGGGCCAAGCGAAACGGCCGTTGCTGCGCGGCGCCGGCGCCCAGAAACCCCGCGCGTCGGCGACGGCGAACGTGCCGGTCCATTGCCCGTCGGCCGGGCGCGAGTAGACCAGAATGCGCCCGAGGTCCCCGGCGTGTTGCTCGTGGCCCACGAGCACCTCGCTGCCGTCGCCGCTGATGGCCATCCCGCCGCGACTGATGGCTGCAAGGCCGCCGCTGTTCAGGGTGGCGGAGGGCAGCACATCGCCCGCGCCCGCCCAGGCTGCCGCCGAGGCGCGCTGGAAGACGCGCACTTGAGTCCGGCCATGCTCGCTGACCGCCACGGTCGTCCCATCATGGGAGATATGGATTTCGTGTCCGAAATGCGCGTTGGACTGCGGGTTGGACCAGGGCCGCGCCAGCAGCACCGCGGCGGGCTCCGTCACGCGCCGCGCCGGGCCCGGTGAATAGTGCGTCTCCGGGTCGAAGTTGGTCGCGTCCGTCAGGGCCGGAATCAGCGTGCCCGTGACCTCGGGCGTCGTGCGCCAGTCGCCGTTGGGCGCCAGAAAGACGTAGGCCTCGCCGTTGTTTCCGGTGCCGCCGGTGAAGCTGCCGCCCGGCGTATCCGAGGCGTAGCGCTTGCCGTGCGCGCCGACCGCCAGCACGCTGCCGTCGGCCGAGAGGGCGAGCGCCCAGAGGAAGTTCGAGCGGCCGGCGCCGCCGGCGGTCTGCGCGGAGACGCGCGAGCAATAGGCGTCGCAGTCGGTCGCCGCGCCGGTGCGCCCGGTCGATGTGGGGGTGAACGGCCGGGTCGTGCTGGTGCCCCAGGACGGCGTCGCCACCGGGGTCACCTTGACCCCGTCGGCGTGCTTGAGATCGCCCCAGTTTTGGCCCTCGCCGTCGGGACGGCTGTAGACGTAGACCGCGCCGATGTTGTTGATTTCGTTGGACGAGACGGCAAGCGTGCTCCCGTCGCGCGAGATCACCACGCCGGTGCCGTAGGCGGCCACGCCGCCGCTCTGCTTGTTGTTGAACTCGCTGGGCGGCGGGGCAATCTTGCCGACCTGCGTCACCTCCAGCGGGTCGGCGGCCCAGTTCAGCCGATAGATCCAGAGCTGCCCGACGAGCGCCGTTGACTCCACGGTGTCCCAGCCGGAGCCCACGAACAGCCAGGCCGTCTCAGGGGTCTCGTGCCAGACCGCGACCGATTTGGGGTTCCAGTTCCGTTCGCCCTGGCCCTTGCCGAAGGTCTGCCCAGCCGCCCCCGTGGGCGGCTCGATGACCGCCGCCTGCCGCTTGTTCCAGGCATCGAAGATGTAGAGATTGTCCGGGCCATGGCCATAGTGGCCGGGGCGGGTGACGAGCGTGCGCCCGTCGAACGCTTTGGCGGTGAGCTCGGATCGGCCGGGCAGGGCGGCGCCGGTGGGGCTGACCGCGATCAAGGCCGGGTTGGCGCCGGCGACCTCTTGCTGGGCGATGTCGTTGCGGTGCCAGGTGGGTCCTTCCCAGGTGAGGTAGCCGGAGAGGCGCAGGCTGGAGGGGGCGCGGAGGATGAGCCGCCGCGTGGGGGCGAGCGGCTGGCTGAAGCGCAGCTCGGCGGCGACGGTGAACTCGCCGCCGGGCGGCACGATGTTGTCGGAGTCGTCGGCCAGGCTGAGCGCGAGTTGCAGGTCGGAGGGGTGCCCGTCGGCGGCGGCCGGGGCGAGCGAGAGGCCCAGCGCCGCGAGCAGCCCCAGCAGCGCGCCGAGCGCGAGCAGCCGCCGCGCGAGTTGCAGCCGAGTGTCCCCACCAAAGCTTCGGAGTCGAGTGCCCATGAGCGTCCCTCAAAGAGTTTGCCGGGTGATGCGTTCCCCGCACATTATCAAACCCACCGCTTGATCAAAGCCCTCTACCCACATTTTCTGTCACCCACGCGCGCCGCCCACCCACTTCCCCGCCCCGCCACCCACCCACACCCCGCCACCCACACCCCGCCACCCCCGCCGCAAAAGAGATCCGCCACCCCCGCGCAAAAGAGGTCCGCCACCCCCGCGCAAAAGAGGTCCGCCACCCCCGCGCAAAAGAGATCCGTCATACCCGCGCTTGCCGCGGGTATCTCGACGCGGTGCGCACCAAGCTCGTTCCCACCTCCCCTGCCCCCGCGCAGGGAGGCCCCGCGGGACCCCGTCCAGAACTCCGCGAGATACCCGCGGCAAGCGCGGGTATGACGGAAAAGGCAAGCGCGGGTATGACGGAAGAGAGGGAGCGCGGGGTATCTCGCCGAGCTCAGCCATCGACGGCGGCGGCGGTCAATGCTGGCCAGATATCCTCAACGGCCTTGCCGGTCAGCTCGAGGTAGAGCGCGTCGGGGCAGAGCTGGGCGTCGTCGGACCAAGCGATGGCGTCGTCCTCGGTGATCCGGACCGACTCGAAGACGCCCGGCTCGTCCCAGATTTGGAAGACGCCTTGGCCGACCCGATCGGAGAGATCGACGAGCCCCGCCGCCCCGTCGTCGTACTCCAGCCAGATACGGAAGTCGTCGCGTGGTTCGACGCGCACTGGTCGGATGTCCATCAGCCGTCTCCAGCGCTTAGCGTAGCACCCGCGCCCCGCCCCCGCCACACCCGCGCCCCCGCCATACCCGCGCCCTCCGCTCCGCCCCCGCGCAAAAGAGATCCGCCACACCCGCGCAAAACCAGATCCGTCATACCCGCGCTTGCCGCGGGTATCTCGCGGAGTTCTGCACAGGGTCCCGCGCTGTCTCCCTGTGCGGGGCGGGGGAGGTAGGAAGGGGCTTGGCGCGCAGCGCGTCGAGATACCCGCGCTCCTCCCTCGTCATACCCGCGCAAAAGAGAATCCGTCATACCCGCGCTTGCCGCGGGTATCTCGCGGAGTTCTGCACAGGGTCCCGCGCGGCCGCCCTGCGCGGGGTTGGGGAGGCGGGAAGAGGCTTGGCGCGCACCACATCAAGATACCCGCGCCCCCACCTCGCCATACCCGCGCAAAAAGATCCGTCATACCCGCGCTTGCCGCGGGTATCTCGCCGAGTTCTGGACGGGTTCCCGCGCGGCCTCCCTGCGCGGGGGTGGGAGGCCGGAAGAGGCGTGGTGCGCACCACATCGAGATACCCGCGCCCCCGCCCTCGCCATACCCGCGCAAAGAGATCCGTCATACCCGCGCTTGCCGCGGGTATCTCGCGGAGTTCTGGACGGGGTCCCGCGCGGTCTCCCTGCGCGGGGCGGGGAGGCGAGAACAGGCGTGGTGCGCACCACATCGAGATACCCGCGGCAAGCGCGGGTATGACGGAAGAGGCAAGCGCGGGTATGACGGCCGAGTGGCGCTTAGCGCCCCTTCCAGTTCGGCGTGCGCTTCTCGGCGAAGGCGCGGGGGCCTTCGATCAGGTCTTCGGACTGCGACATGAGGCGCTGCTGGTGGAAGTTGTGGGTGAGCGCGGCGGGCAGCGGCAGCTCGAGGCCGCTGTAGGCGGCCTCCTTGCTGGCGCGGATCGAGATCGGCGCGCAGAGCAGAATTTCCTCGGCCCAGCGGCGGGCGGCCGCCATCAGCTCGTCGGCGGGGACGACCTCGTTGACCAGCCCCCAGCGGTGCGCTTCGGCGGCGGGCACGTGCTTGCCGGTGAGCATGAAGCCCATCGCGATCTTGAGCGGGATGTGGCGCGGCAGGCGGTGCACGCCGCCGGCGCCGGCCATCAGACCGACTTTGGGCTCGGGCAGGCCGAGCACGGCGTGCTCGGCGGCCACGATGATGTCGCAGGCCATCGCCATCTCGCAGCCGCCGCCCAGCGCGAAGCCGTTGACCGCCGCGATCATCGGCTTGGGGCAGTCGAAATCGGCGGTGATCCCGCCGAAGCCGCCGGCCACCGGCGCGAAGCGCGGCGGGTTGGCCTCGCGCGACATCTCGGCGGTGTACTTGAGGTCGTTGCCCGCCGAGAAGGCGCGCTCGCCCGCGCCGGTCAGAATCGCGATCCAGGCCTCGTCGTCGTTGGCGAACCGGTTCCAGGCGTCGGCCAGCTCGGCCGTGGTCGGCGGGTGAATCGAGTTCATCCGCTCCGGGCGGTTGATCGTGATCGTCACGATCCGCTCGTCCTGCTCGTACTTGATGAATTCGTATGCCACGCGCGTCTCTCCCTCGTTGCGTCGTTCTGCGCTGCGTGCCGCGGCTAGTGCTGCACGCAGGTGCCGCCGTCCACATTGTAGGACTGTCCGGTAATCCACTCGCCCTGCTCGGAGCAGAGGAAGGTGGTGATATGCGCGATGTCGCCGCCCTCGCCGGCGCGGCCCATCGGAATGCGCGCGCGAATCAGCCCCTCCCAGGTCTCGCTGCGGCCCAGGTCGTCCATCCGCGAGGTGTCGATGATGCCCGGGCAGATCGCGTTGACGCGCACGCCGTGAGCGCCGACCTCCTGCGCCATCGAGGCGGTCAGCGCCTGCAGCCCGGCCTTGGAGGCCGCGTAGGCGGCGGTGTTGGGACCCAGCATTTTGCCGGCGATCGAGGAGATGTTGACGATCGCGCCGCCCTCGCCCTGCTCAATCAGGCGGCGACCGAAGACCTGGCTCATGTAGAACGCGCCGGTCAGATTGACGTCGATCACGACGCGCCAGAGTTCGGGGTCGATTTCGACGACGGGCACGCGGTCCGCGCCGCGCGCGGCGCCGGCGTTGTTGATCACGAAGTCGACCCGCCCGAAGGCGTCGATGGTCTGCGCGAGCAGCGCTTCGACGGCGGCGTAGTCGGCCACATCGCTGACCACGGCGAGCGCGCGGCGGCCGGCCGCTTCGACCTCTTCCGCGACGGAGTGGATGTCGCGCCAACCGGCGGCCTTCTCATCGTCGGGGTAGTGCTCGGGCGCGCGGCCGGTGCCGGTCAGGACGATGTCGCAGCCGGCCTCGGCGAGTTCGACGGCGATCGGGCGTCCGATGCTGCGCATCCGCCCCGCGCCGGTCACGACGGCGACCTTGTTTTCGAGTCCCGTGAGTTGCATCGGCGTCTCCCGCTGTCTGCTTGTGGCTGCCACTGTCTGCTTGCGTCTGCGCGGCTGAGGCTAGCACGCGGCCTGCGGCGGCTCGGCTGCGTCCTCCTCGTCATCATCCTCGTCGTCGCTGTAGAACTCTTCGGACTCGGCGAGTTGTTGGATGTCGCTGAGAATGCGTTCGAGGTGCGGGCCGTTGCCGGGGCCGCGCAGCAGGCCGATCAGGCCGCCCATCACGCCGGAGAATTGCAGCTCGACCTCGACGCGGGTGAGCGTCGCGCCGAGCCGCTCAAAGCGGAAGTCGTAGCGCGAGCCGCTCAGCCGCGTCTGCCAGCCGATCGCGTAGCGGTGCGCCTCCTCATCGAGCAGCACGCGAAACGCGCCGCGAGTAGTCGCGTCTTCAAGCACTTCGCAAGTCGCCTCGTACGCGTCGATCGGCTCGGCGTTGATCTCGATCTCGCGGAGGGTCACTTCGCGCCATCCTCGTCGAGCTCGGCCAGATCGATCAGCGTGCGGCCGTGCTCGTCTGCCCACGCCTTACGTCCAAATGCCGCCTGACCCTTGATTACCGTTTCCGCGGCGGTCGGCGAGGAGAACTCGTAATCGCGTGTGAACTCGTAGGCGTCCGGCAAGGTTGTCGACTTCACGAGTACGCCCTCTTCCACGAGTCGTTGCCGTGCAGCTGCGTAGCCGGGAAAGAACTTCGGCAGCTTCGGCGCTTGGTTCACGCTGGCGTAAGAACCTTTGAGGATGAGGACCACAAACCCGCTGGCGGTTTGATAAGCGCGGGCGGTCAGGCCCTTGTTGCCTTTGAAGAACAACTCAATCGCGTCGTCCGGTGACCCGCTCGCGCTAGCTGGCGCGCTCGCCGCCTCGAAGAAACGGACGCCGATGATCGGCAGGCAATCGAGCAGATCGTCGAGATACCGCTCCGTGTCCGCAGTTGCCGCCTGGCCGATGTTGGGGAGCGTGGGCGTGTTTCCGTTCTCCAGCGCGCAACGCCCCGCCCCGGCTGCGATCTGCACGAGCCGCGACTCGAGATAGAGCACGTGCGCGCGGTTGAGCGAGTCATCCTTGGTCGTGAACGCGACGGCGTCGGTCCAAAAGTCTTTCTCGCGTTCGTGGCTGCGGATGCGTTCGCTGACACGCTCGCCCTGCCCGATGTACGCCTGCGGTGCCGGCAGCGCTTCGTCGCGGTTCCAGAGGATGTACACGCCGGTGCGCTCGAGCTCTTCGGCTGCCAAAGCCTGCTTCACTCGACCGCGAGGGAACGCGATGCCCTGCCCCGTCCAGTTGGCGCGGTCGATGATGCGGAGTCCCGCAGGCTCGCCGAAGGGGAGGAAGATCTGTAGGGAGAATGGCTTAGCCATTCGGCTTCCTTTCGCCGTCGCAGGATAGCCGTGCGATGCTTTAGGAATGGCGACCGAACTTGACAGCACCCCCGACCTCTCTGCCGAAGACGCCGAAGCCTACGCGCTCGGCTTGGCCGTGCGCTCCGCGGCGGAGCGGCACGACGACGGCTGGGTGCGGATGGCGGCTGAGGTTGCGCTGACCGCCTCGCACGGCTTCCCACGCGGGGAGGCGCGGATTGCGTTGCAACTCGCGCCCGCGGATCAGGCGGTGGCGGCGCTGCTGCCCGCCCTGCTCTCGGAGCATCGCCGCACGCGGCGGCGCGCGATGACCCTGCTGCCGCGTCTGGATCCGGACGAGGTCCGCCGCCAGCTGGAGCCCGCGCTGGATGGCGCGGGGCAGCCGTCGCGGCGGGCGGCCTGCGTCGCGCTGGCGGCGCTGGGCTCGGCCGGCGAGCCGCTCCTGCGGCGTTTGGCGGCGGACGAGGATTCGGCGGTGCGGCGGCGGGCGGAGCGCGCGCTGGCGACGCTCGCCGAGCGCGGCCCTGAGGCGGGCGACCGCGCGCTGTCCTCGGTGCGCCCGTTCGGGCTCGCGCCGCCGGCCAACGGCGAGCGCCCGCCGCGCCCGCGCTCGTTCGCGGTGGCCGCGTTCAACTTCTCCTACGGCGTCAATCTGGGCTCGCTGATCCGCAGCGCGGAGGCTGCCGGCGCAGAGGCCGTCTGGATCGTAGGGCGCGATTTCTACTACCGCCCTTCGACCAAAGGGACGGACTGGTGGCTGCCGGTCGAGCTGCTGGCGACGCCGGGCGAGTGCGTCGCGCGGGCGGCGGCGGAGGGTTACCAAATCGTCGCGTTGCAGCAGGGCGGCGCGGCGCAGCCTGTCTGGTCGGCCGACTGGCCGGAGCGCCCGCTGATCGTGGCGGGCAACGAGGGCGACGGCCTGCCGGCGGCGCTGCTCGAGGCGGCCGCGCTGCAGGTCGAGCTGCCCGTCTACGGGCAAATCGACAGCCTCAATGTGGCGGTCGCGGCCTCGGTCGCGATGTACGCCTGGCTGGGCGCACGCGAGCAGCGGGGCGCACGGTGAGGCGGCGGCTGACGCGGCGGGCGTTGTTGGGCAAAACGCTGCGAGCCGCGGGCGGGGCGGCGGCGCTGCTGGCTCTGGGCGCGGCCGACTCGGAGCCGCTCGCCGCGCGGGAGACGCGCGAGATTGCGCTGCTCGCGGGCTGGAACGCCGCCACCTGGTGCGGCCCAAACATGCCGACCGGCGACGCGCTGGCCGGTCTGCCGCTGGAGACCGCCTGGGGCTGGGATGTGGCCGAACAGCGCTGGCTGGTCTGGGGCAACAACGCAGCAGGTGGGGCGGCGGGCGCGACGCTGACCGAGCTGCGCCACGGCCAGCCGCTCTGGTTCGAGCTCTCCCGCGCCGCGGCCTGGCGGCAGCCCGCGGCCGCCGGCGCATTCCCGCCGCCCGTCGAGCTGCCGGTCGGCTGGTCGTTCCTCGGCTGGGCCGGGCTGCACGAGCCGGTCTGGACCGCCTTCGGCGAAGATCTGTGGGGGCCGGTCGAGGCGGTCTACCGCTGGAACGCCGAGGAGCAGCGCTGGTACGACTACGTGCCGGGCGAGAGCGCGCAACAGCTGTTCGCGGTGCTGCATCCGGGCGACGCGGTCTGGGTGCGCACGCGGGTCGCGGGCGCGAGCTGGAATCCGGCGCTGGGCCTGCGGCCCGGCGACCTCGCCTCGCGGGTCGTGCCTGGCGAGATCACCTACTACCACCCCTCGCTCGCCGGCGGGCCCATGTACTGCCCGCCCTGGAACCCCTACGACCCGCAGGACCCGCAAATCGCCGCGGCGGTGACCTGGCCCTGTGGCACGCGCCTGCGGCTCTGGCGCGGCGAGCGCTCGGTCGACGTGATCGTGCAGGACACCGGGATGCTCGGCGTGAACCACGTCGATCTGTCGGAGGCGGCGTTCCAGCGGCTGGCAACGCTGCCCGAAGGGCGGGTGCCGGTGCTAATCGAGGTGCTGGCAGGCCCTGAGTAGCGCGTAAGAACTCCGCAATGAGTCGGTAAGGAGTTGGCGCGCGGCTGCGCCTCAGCAGGGACAAAGAGCGGGAATGGGCGTACGCTCAGGGCAGGCGCCGCACTCCATGAGTTGGCGCAGCGCAGAGAGGGTCAACGATGCGAACGTTTCTGATTGCTCTGGTCAGCGGCGGCGTGATGTCGGCGATCACCGCTGCCGCAATCCTGCTCACAAGCGCGACGGGCGCGGAGCCCGCCCCCGCCGCTCTCCCGGAGGCTGCGACGCAACCCGTGCTGGCGACGGCGGCCGAGCTGCGCGCTGAGCCCACCCCGCTACCGACGCCCGCGGTGGACGACGCGCAGCCGGCCGCGTTCGACCCCGCCGCGATCTACGAGCGCGTCGCGCCGGCGGTGGTGACGATCGCCAACGAGCTCGGCATAGGCGGCTCGGGCTTCTTCGTCGATCGCGACGGACACATCCTGACCAACTATCACGTGGTCGAGGGCGCGCAGCGCCTCCAGGTGCGCACCTGGCAGGGCGAGCTCGTCCGCGCCGAGCTGATCGGCAGCGATCGGGCCAACGATCTGGCCGTAATCCGGGTGGACGCGGACGAGGCGACGGTCACGCTGCTCGATTTCAGCGATCCGAGCGCGGTGCGGGTGGGCGATCCGGTCGCGGCGATCGGCACGCCGCGCGGCTACAACCACTCGCTGAGCACCGGCATCGTGTCCGGGCTGGGTCGAAGGGCCGATCCGATCACGCCCGGCGGGCGCAGCCATTACGGGATCATCCAAACCGACGCGGCGCTAAACCCGGGCAACTCGGGCGGCGTGCTGGTGGATGCGGCGGGCGCGCTGCTGGGCGTGCCGTTTCGGATCGAAGGTCCGATCCGCGCCTTCACCGGCATCGCGCTGGCGATCCCGGCCGACACGATTCAGCGAGTGTTGCCGCGAATGATCGCGGGCGAGCAGATTCGCCACCCGATTTTGGGCGTGACGCTGGCGGAGGGGCGTCTGGAGCTCGCCAGCGTGTCGGAAGGCAGCGCGGCGGACCGCGCCGGCCTGCGCAGCGGCGATGTGCTGCGCTCAATCGGCGGCATCGCGCTAACCGATTTCAACGACCTCATCGCAGCGCTGGAGACGCTCCGCGTAGGCCAGACGGCGCAGGTGGAGATCCAGCGCAACGGCACTCTCCAAGCGCGCCAAATCGAGCTCGAGCCATGGCCGGAGCCCGAACCGCGCGAAGACAGCGCCCAAAGCTGGTCCTGGTGCTGGCCGCCCGGCTCCTGCGAAGACGAGTAGGGCGCGCAGGCTCGTCATTCCTGCGCAGGCAGGAACCTACGCAGGCCCGTCATTCCTGCGCAGGCAGGAACCCGCGCAAGCCCGTCATTCCTGCGCAGGCAGGAACCCGCGCAAGCCCGTCATTCCTGCACAGGCAGGAACCCGCGCAGACCCGTCATTCCTGCGCAGGCAGGAACGACGAAAAGAGGCACAGATGTGGCAAGTGAAGGTCTCTTCCGTCTAAGCGAGAGAAATTACCCAACATCGCATCTTGCAAAGTTACGCGCAAATCTGTAATCCTCGCCCCATCGGTCCTCATCTCGCGCCACCCCGTGGCGGAACAGGGGTCAACTGTGGTCCAGCTCCAGCCCGAAGTCGTTCAGCATCACCCCCACATCTTCAGCGCAGCGGCCAGCATCTTCGCCGCCTTGATCCTGGTCATCGCCGGGCTCGCCATCTACACCGATCTGCGTCCCGGCTCCTCCGTCGCCCCGCCCACTCTGGATTCGGCCGGCTCCCGCTGGTACGCCGGCGTCGGCGAGCCGAACGGCGCGGCGCTGCCCGCGCTCAGCAACCAGGTCCAACCCGGCGACCTCTACCTCAACACCGAGAGCGGCGATGTCTACCTGCGCAGCGCCGACGGCTGGAGCGTCGAGCCGATCGGCGTCATCTCCAACTTCGCCACGCCCGCCGAGCCCGGACCCGCCGGCGCTGTCGGCCCGCCCGGCGCGACTGGCGCGGCTGGAGGGCAGGGGCCGGCGGGACCGGAGGGTCCGCCCGGCGCTGACGGTGCGATCGGCCCACCAGGTCCACAGGGCGAGTCGGGCGAACCCGGAGCGCAGGGCCCGCCGGGAGCAGACGGCGCAACCGGTCCCGCCGGCCCGCGCGGCGCGACTGGCCTGACCGGCCCCGCCGGCCCGCGCGGCCTGCAAGGCTCGACCGGCGCAGTTGGCTCGCCAGGACCGCAGGGCGCGACGGGCGCGCAGGGACCGATCGGCCTGACCGGCCCGGCCGGACCGCGCGGCGCGACTGGCGCAACAGGTCCCGCCGGTCCGCGCGGCCTGCAAGGTCTGCCCGGCGCGCAAGGCGCTGTCGGCCCGCAGGGACCGATTGGACCGCAGGGAGCCATCGGGCCGCAAGGTCCGCAAGGCGAGCGCGGCCCCGCCGGCGGTCCGCCCGGACCACAGGGCGCTACCGGCCTGCAGGGACCGCAAGGCGACGCCGGACCGCCGGGACCGCAGGGCGAACGCGGTCCCCAGGGCGAGCGCGGCCCGCAAGGCGCGCAGGGCATCCAGGGGCCGGCCGGTCCGTCCGGCGGTCCGCCCGGACCTCAAGGTGCGACCGGCCTACAGGGACCGCAGGGTGTGCAAGGTCCGCCCGGCCAGCGCGGCCTCACCGGCGATACCGGCTCCCAGGGTCCGACCGGCGCGACCGGCGCAAAAGGCGATCCGGGCAACCGCATCTACCACCACAACGCCGCCCCTCCCGCCTCGGGCGCGGCCTACTGGAGCACCTACGGCAACCCAACCCTCCAGCGCGGCGACATCTTGATCAACACCGCCAACGGCGACCTGCACTGGTACGGCGGCAGCGCCTGAACGCTGCTCGTCAACCTCCGCCAGGGACCGCAAGGCCCCGCCGGCCCGGCCGGGCCGCAAGGCGCGCAGGGCGCACAGGGCGAGACCGGACCGCAAGGCGAGCGCGGGCTCGGCTGGTTCTTCGGCACCAATGATGTGCCTACGCCGCAAGGCGCGAACGCGGGCGACCTCTACTTCAACTACCAGAGCTACGATGTCTACAGCTACCAGAACAACCCCGGCATGGGCCTGACCTGGAACCGCATCACCTCGCTGCGCGGCCCCGCCGGCCCAACCGGATCGCAGGGCGCGCAAGGCGAGCAGGGACCGGCCGGTCCCCGCGGCAGCCGCTGGTTCACCTATGCCGGCGGCCACGCCGCCAACGACTGGACCGGCGTCACCCTGCAAAGCGGCGACATGTTCATGGACACCACCAACTCGCAGATCTACAGCTACGACGGCAGCGCCTGGACGCTGCAAGGCGCGCTGACCGGCATCCAGGGCGCCGCCGGGGCCGCCGGAGCGCCCGGCAACCAGTGGTACCAGGGCAGCGGCACGCCCGCCACCAGCCCGCCCACGCCGCGCGGCTCCCTGCGCAACGGCGACTTCTACTTCGACACCAACGCCTTCGGCATCTGGCACTACAACGGCTCCGCCTGGTCCCAAATCGCCAGCCTGGTAGTCCGGGCCCAGTCCTAGACCGATCCGTCATACCCGCGCCCCGCGCCACCGCGCACCCACACCCCCAATTCATCCCTCCCCCCTGCCAGAGGGGAGGTTTGGAGGGGGCTGGGGTGCAGCGAGCCAACGCGCCGCCGCCATGTCCCCACTCCCTCTGTGGCGCGCGCAACACACCCGAACTGACCACTCACATCTATAACGCCCACCTTGCCTACGCTCGCTTTCGCCCAATGCCGTAGCCGAGCTCGAGAGGTGGATGAAACGGATGCTGCGCTACCAAGCTCCCGCTGCTCTGATTGTCGCGCTGGCCGCGCTGTTCCTGATCGTGCTCGGCGTGACGACCTACAACGTCGTCAGCAGCTTCGACTCCGCCGACGACTCCCTTGAGCTGGCCGCCGGCGTTGAGGAGGTCGAGTTCTACATCAATCCGGCGAGCGGCGAAATCTACGTCCGCGATGGCAACGGCTGGAGCGCCGCGCCGGTCGGCACAGCCGTCAACTACCGCCCCATTGCTCAGTCCGTCCTGCCCCCGCCGATGGGCGCAAGCCTTGATGCGGCGCAGACCCCAGGCGGCCAGCCCGACGATCAAGCCGCGCCCGGCGAGACTGGCCCGCAAGGTCCTGCCGGCCCGCAGGGCGAACAAGGCGAGCGCGGCGAGCCGGGCGAGCAAGGTGAGATCGGCCCGCAGGGACCGACCGGCCTGACCGGCCCCGCCGGTCCGCAGGGCGTGACCGGCCTGACCGGCCCCGTCGGCCCGCGCGGCCTGCAGGGTCCGCCCGGCGCAGTCGGTCCGCCAGGTCCGCAGGGAGCAACAGGTGCGACGGGCGCACCGGGCGCGACTGGCCTGACCGGCCCCGTCGGCCCGCGCGGCCTGCAAGGTTCGTCCGGCGCAGTTGGCTCACCAGGACCGCAGGGCGCGACGGGCGCGCAGGGACCGATCGGGCTGACCGGCCCGGCCGGACCACGCGGCGCGACTGGCCTGACCGGCCCTGCCGGTCCGCGCGGACTGCAAGGTCTGCCCGGCGAGGTTGGCTCGCCCGGCGCTGTCGGTCCGCAGGGACCGATTGGACCGCAGGGAGCCATCGGACCGCAAGGTCCGCAAGGCGAGCGCGGCCCCGCCGGCGGTCCGCCCGGACCGCAGGGCGCGACCGGCCTGCAGGGTCCGCAAGGCGACGCCGGTCCGCCCGGACCGCAGGGCGAACGCGGTCCCCAGGGCGAGCGCGGCCCGCAAGGCACGCAGGGCCTCCAGGGACCGGCCGGACCGGCCGGCGGCCCGGTCGGACCGCAAGGCGCGACCGGCCCGCAGGGGCCGCAAGGCGATCAAGGTCCGCAAGGCCAGCGCGGCCTGACCGGCGATACCGGCTCCCAGGGACCGACCGGCGCGACGGGCGCAAAGGGCGATCCGGGCAACCGCATCTACCACCACAACGCCGCGCCGCCCGCCTCCGGCGACGCCTACTGGGCCACCTACAGCAACCCGACGCTCCAGCGCGGCGACATCTTGATCAACACCGCCAACGGCGACCTGCACTGGTACGGCGGCTCCAGCTGGACGCTGCTCGTCAACCTGCGCCAGGGACCGCAGGGACCCGCCGGCCCGACCGGGCCGCAGGGCATTCAAGGCGCTCGGGGCGAGACCGGACCGCAAGGCGCGCGCGGGCTCGGCTGGTTCTTCGGCACCGACGACGCGCCCGCGCCGCAGGGCGCGACGGCCGGCGACCTCTACTTCAACTACCAGAGCTACGACATCTACGCCTACCAGAACAACCCGGGCACCGGCCTGACCTGGAACCGCGTCACCTCCGTGCGCGGTCCCGCCGGACCCACCGGAGCGCAGGGCGCGCAGGGACCGGTCGGTCCCCGCGGCAGCCGCTGGTTCACTTACGCCGGCGGCCACGCGGCCAACGACTGGACGGGCGTCACGCTGCAAAGCGGCGACATGTTCATGGACACCACCACCTCGCAGATCTACAGCTACGATGGCAGCGCCTGGACGCTGCAAGGCGCGCTGACCGGCATCCAGGGCGCGACGGGCGCCGACGGCGCCGACGGAGCGCCCGGCCCCGCCGGGGCCAAGGGCGACAAAGGCGACCAGGGCGATCGGGGCGAGGCCGGCACCCGCTGGTACCACGGCACGACCTCGCCGACCGCGCCCGGCGGACTCTCGCTCAGCCCCACGCCACGCAACGGCGACTTCTACCTCGACACCAACAACTCGGTGATCTACGAGTGGAACGGCGCAAGCTGGATGCGGCTGATCAGCTTCGGCCCCGAGACGAACACCGAAAACTAGGCCGCGCGCCCGCGGGCGCGCCCCGTCCTCACGCCTCTCGCGTCACCACGGCCTCGTTGAGCGCTGCGCGGAAGTGCGCCACCCGCGCCTCCATCGACTCGCCCACCAGCTCCGTCCACGCCGCCGACGGAGCCAGCCGCCGCATGATCTCCTCGATGTCCAGCCACCACTCCCAGCCGCGCGGCAACGGCGCGGGCAGCTCGATCCGCAGCGGCTGCCCGCCCGCCGCGTGCCAGTAGCGGCAATACCACGCCCGCCGACGCACAATCCCCGCCTGCATCACCAGCGCGTAGGCCGCCCGGCCCGACTCGTCGCGCCGCTCCGGCTCCTCCGCGCAGCGCAGCAGAAAGTTGAAAATCGAAAACTGCCCCGCGTTCTCGCCGCTGCGCGCAGCGCCGATCCGCCGCAGCCCGTCGGCCACCGCCAGCAGCGCCGCGGCCCGCTCGATCGGCAGGTTCGCCTCTTCCAACGTGGTCGCCGTCACCGCTCGCCGCGCTGGAATTCGTCGAGCGTCGCGCGCAGCCCCCGCTCGCGGATGCTGCGATTCATCGCCAGCACCGGCTCCGAGAAGTGCGCGATCGCATCGATCTCCACGCCGCCCAGCAGCGCCTCGCGGAAGCCTTGCACCTCCTGTGTGCGGTTGATCGCCTTCTTCTGCAGCACCAGGATTTCCTTGGGCGTTCGCGCGGTGCGCTGTACGTACTCGTCGACAAACTCGTCCAGCTGCTCGGCCGGCAGGCTGCGGTTGAACAGCCCGATCTCGGCCGCTTCCGCGCCTGAGATCATCGAGCCGACCGGAAAGAACAACTCCTTCGCCCGCTTCGCGCCAACCTGCCAGGCCCAGAACGAGGCGACGAAGCCCGCGCCCAGCGGCAGCTGCGGCGCGCCGACTCGCGCGTTGTCCGCGGCGAACGTGATATCGCAGATCATCGCCAGTTGTGTCCCGCCGGCCAGGCAGTGCCCGTGCACCTTCGCCACCACCGGCAGGCGCAAATCCCAGATGCGCAGCCAGTTGCGCAGCAGCTCCTCCAGACCGTCGCGATCGCGCGCGATCGCCGACGCTTGGTCCGCCGCCACGCCGCCCCCGCTCTGCAGGTCGTAACCCGCGCTGAACGCGCGCCCCGCGCCGGAGATCAGCGCGACATGGATCGAGTCGTCGCGCTCCGCTTCCGTCAGCGCCTCGATCAGTTCGCGCTGCATCGCCCGCGAAATCGCGTTGAGCTTCTCCGGGCGGTTCAGCGCGATCCTCGCTACCCGCCCCTCCCGCTCGACCCGAATCGTTTCCCACTGCTCAGCCATCGCCGCCCTCCATGCTCCAGGCTGATCGTAAGCCCTGCAGCGTGTCCACACTTGCTTGTCTACGACTCTGCACGCTCACGCTTCCTACCATCACACCGCGCCCCACCTCCGCCTCACCTGCGCAAAGAGATCCGTCATACCCGCGCTCGCCGCGGGTATCTCGCCGTGCCCAGCACAGAGCTCTGCGCCCTTATCCGATCGTTCCTGCACCCCCTCCGTCACTCTTGCCTCGCAGGGACGGTGGAGGGGGTAGGGAGCAGAACTCGGCGAGATACCCGCGGCGAGCGCGGGTATGACGGATCTAATTTTGCGCGGGCATGACGGACATAACCTTGCGCAGGTATGACGAGCGACCGTGTGGACCGCTCAGACCCTCGCGCTTGCTTTGCGCGATTGAATGTTCTAGATTTTCGTTTGGAACGCAAGTCCGTTGGCGGCGCGGCGATCCAGCCCGGGAGCGGCAATGACCATCGCTCTGATCCTGATCACCATCGCGCTCGGCATCTGGCTCGTCCGCCAGTGGTCGCGCGGCGACCTGGCGGCCGGCCGGGCCGGCCGGCGGGAGGCGCCGCTCCTGCTACAGCGCGCGCGGACCGCCGATCAGCGGCGCGGTCGGCGCGCCGCCTGAGCGCGCTGCGGCCCCGGCTTGTCCCAGAGCGCGGCGTAGGGCTTAGACTGCGCTTCCGCGTATGTGAGGACACCATGGCCCAGTCTCAGAACACGATCGCCGCCCGCGGCGCACCGAGCACACTGCTGGAGCGAGTTGTGCTCTTCCGCAACATGCCGTCCGAAATGCTGCAACAGCTCGGCTATCGGCTGCGCCCCGCCGTACACCCCGCGCACACCGACATCTTCCACGCCGGCGACGAGGGCGCGACGATGTACATCATCCTGCGCGGCTCGGTGAAGATCTTCGTCCCCTCCATGGACGGGCGCGAGGTGGTGCTCGCGGTGCACCGCGCCGGCGACCTCTTCGGCGAGATGGCGCTGCTCGACGACCAGCCGCGCTCCGCCTCGGCCAGCACGATGGAAGAAACCGAGGTGTTCACGCTGAACCGCGCAGACTTCAACGATGTGCTGCGGGAGCACCCGCAGGCGCTGCGCGCGATCATCGAGGTGCTGGTCGAGCGGCTGCGCGCCACCAACCAGTCGATCCAGGACGCCTACCTGCTCGACGTGCCCGGCCGGCTGGCGCGCCGCCTGATGCTGATCGCCGACGAGCACGGCAACGACACCGAGCGCGGGCGCGACATCGGCCTGCGCGTCTCCCAGCAGGATCTGGCCAACATGATCGGCGCCAGCCGCGTGGCCGTGAACAAGCAACTGCAAGCCTGGCGGCAGCGCGGCATCGTCGATGTCACCCGCCAGCGCGTCGTGATCCTCAAGCCCGCCGCGCTCGAGCGCGAGTTCACCCTCTCGCCCTGACACAGCCAGCCCCAATAGCCAGCCGAAAGGACCGACCTTGCCCGACACACTCAACTCCGACCAGCTCGCCGCGCTGCGCGCCTGGCCCTCCCCGGCGATCGCCAACGCGATCGAGACGTTCGACATCCGCAGCCGCGCCTACGGCTTCATGACCCCCGACATCCTCTGCCGCTTCCCCGAAATGGAGCCGATCGTCGGCTACGCCGCGACCTGCAAAATCCGCGCCAGTATCCCGCCCGGCGACGACCCCGAGACGCAGTCCGCGCCCGACTGGTGGGCGCACATCGAGTCGATCCCCGAGCCGCGCATCATCGTGATCCAGGACCTCGATCAGCCGCCGATCGGCTCCTTCTGGGGCGAGGTCAACGGCAACATCCACAAGGCGCTCGGCGGCATCGGCCTGGTCACCGACGGCGGCGTGCGCGACCTGGACGAAGTCGAGGAACTCGGCTTCCAGTTCTTCTCGCGCGAAATCCTCGTCTCCCACGCCTACGTCCACATCGTCGAAATCGGCCAGCCCGTCACCGTCGGCGGCCTGACCGTCTCGCCCGGCGATCTGCTGCACGGCGACAAGCACGGCGTCGTGCAAATCCCCCACGACATCGCCCCGCAAGTCGCCGACGCCGCGCAGGCCGTCGAAGACCGCGAGCGGGTGATCATCAACTACGCCAAGTCGCCCGACTTCACCCGCGAGGGCCTGCTCCAGGTCATGCGCCCCACTCCCGCCACCGAGGAGGAAACGCCCTAACGCGGGCGCGGACCATCCGACGTTTCGCGCGCGGCTCGCTAGACAGTCCGCCCGGTCCGCCCAGCCGCCTCAGCCGGCGCGGCGCGTTCGCCCCCTTCGCCTCGCGCGACTTCCGCGTCCTCTGGGCGGTGATCTTCCTCCGCTCCTCCGCGCTCTGGCTCGACCAGGTCGCCCGCCCCGTGCTGATCGCCGAGCTGACCGGCTCCGCCCTGCTGCTCGGCGCGGTGCTCGCCGCGCGCATGGCGCCCAACCTGCTGCTCGGCGTCTTCGCCGGCGCAATCGTCGACCGCTACCCGCGACGACGCATCCTCGTCCTCTCGCAGACCGGCAACGTGCTCTCCGCCGCGCTGCTCTGCATCCTGCTCGCCGCAGGCTGGGTCGAAGCCTGGCACGTGATCTTGCTCGCCGCCGTCTCCGGCGCAAACATCGCCTTCTTCCAGCCCGCCCGCCAGGCGATCCTGCCCGCGATGCTGCCCTCATCGGCGATGCGCAGCGCCGTCGCGCTCTCCCAGACCGCCAACACCGTCACCCGCATCGGCGGCGCGCTGCTCGCCGGACTGCTGCTCGAATTCGCCGACTTCAGCGTGATCTACGGCGCGATGGCCGCGATCTACGCCGCCGCCGCGCTCTCCGCCCTCGCAATCCGCGCCGATGTCGAAGCCCCCGCCCAGCGCGAGCGAACCTCCGAGTCGCTGCTCGCCCAAACTCTCGAGGGCTTCCGCTGGGCCTTCCGCACCCGCCGCCCGCTCGCGGTGCTGGGCGTCTCCGTCCTGCTCTTCATCTTCATCGTGCCCTACCAGAGCGTCTTCTTGCCGCTGCTGGTGATCGACGAGTTGCGCGAGCATGCCTCCTGGGTCGGCTACATGATGGCCGCCGGCGGAGCGGGCGCGGTGGCCGGCTCGCTCACGCTCGCCGCCGTCCGCCGCCTGCCCGCGACGGGACGCCTCATGTGCGCGCTGCTGGTCGCCGCCGGGATCATCCTCGCGCTGCTCTCCTTCGCGCCCAGCTTGCCGCTGGTCGCCCTCTGCGTCTTCGCCGCGGCCGCCTGCAGCACCAACGTGATGTCGCTCGCCAACCTCGCGCTGCTGCGGCTGGGCCGCGAGGCGATGGCCGGCCGCGCCGTCAGCCTGATGAACTTCGCCCGCGGCATGATCCCCGTAGGCGCGCTGCTGGCGGGCGCGCTAGCCGACGCGCTCGGCCCCCGCAGCGGCCTGCTCACGACCGGCGCCGCCGCCATCGCCGTCAGCCTCGCCGTCCTAATCTCCCCCCTCGCCGGCCAAGCCTCGGACACGCCTTCAGACGTGGCACCCGAATCGCCGCGCACTTAGCTGGGCGTCTCCCGAGCCCGTGCGGCGCGGCGGCGGCGCCAGGCTACCCAGGCTAGGGGGGCGGCGAAGAAGAGCAGCAGCCCGCCGGCTGCGGCGGCTAGCAGCCGCCAGTCGCCCACTACGCCCTCGCCCAGCACTGCGGCGATGCCCAGGATCGGCGCGCTGGCGAGGATCGAGACGATGATGTAGATGCCGAAGCGCATCTGCGTCAGCCCGGCCGCGTAGGAGACGTAGTCGACGCCGGCGATGGGGAAGAGGCGCAGCACGATCAGCAGGCGCAGACCGAGCCGCTCGCCGAGTTCGTCCACCTTGTCGACCGCCGCCTGCGACATCAGCCGTCGCAGCGCGGGGCGGCCCAGCTTGCGCGCCAGCCAGAAGCAGATTGCGGAGCCGATTGCGGTGCCAATCAGCGTGTAGAGGAAGCCCAGCGCGCCGCCGAAGACCGTCGCGGCGATGATCGGCGCGGGCGCGGTGGGCACCGGCGCGAACAGCATTGAGCCGGCGAAGAACGCGATGTAGGCGATCGGCCCCCAGGGGCCCAGCTGCTCGATCCAGTCGGCGACATCGGTCTCGATCCATTGTTGGAGTTCGTCGCGGAAGAGGATGTAGGGCACGGCGATCGCGGTGAGGACGATCAGCGCCGCGGCGGCCAGCAGGATGATGCGGTTGCGGGTCAATTGCACGTATCCGATGGTACGCGCCGCCCGCGCATGCGCTAATGTCAGCTGCTGACGCCCCGCTCTGAGATTGGACTGTTCCGCCATGACCACGAGCATTGATCGCGAGTTTTTCGAGCGCCATGCCGGCTCGGCCGAGCGCGCGGCCGAGGCCCGCCAGATCTTCGCCAGCGGGGTCACGCACGATGTGCGCTACTTCGACCCGTTCGGGCTGTTCATCGACCGCGCGGTGGGGCCGCGCAAGTGGGATGTCGACGGCAACGAGCTGATCGACTACGTGATGGGGCATGGCGCGCTGCTTTTCGGGCACAGCCATCCGTATCTGGTCGAGGCGGTGCGGGAGCAGGTCGCGCGGGGCACGCATCTGGGCGGCTCGAACGACTACGAGGCGCAGTGGGCGCGGGCAATCCAGCGGCTGCTGCCCAGCGCGGAGAAGGTGCGATTCACCTCCTCCGGCACCGAGGCGACGATGATGGCCGTGCGCCTGGCCCGGGCGCAGACCGGGCGGGACCGCCTGCTGCGGCTGCGCCACCACTTCCACGGCTGGAACGACAGCGTGATGGTGGGCGGGCGCACCTCGGCGGGGGCGATCGGCGACAACGGGTTGTCGCGGGCGATCGGGGGGACGATCAGCGTCTTCGACCAGACTGATCTGGCGAGCATCGCCGAGGCGCTGGAGACGCGCGAGTTCGCCGCCATGATTCTCGAGCCGACCGGCTATTCGTGGGGCACCTGCCCGCTGCCGGCCGAAATCCCGCAACAGTTGCGCGGGCTGACCGAGCAGACGGGGACGGTGCTGATCTTCGACGAGGTGGTGACGGGCTTTCGGATCAGCGCGGGCGGCGCGCAGGAGCGGCTCGGGGTGCGCCCGGATCTGACCACGCTCGCCAAGGTCGCCGCCGGCGGGCTGCCCGGCGGCGCGGTGGTCGGACGGCGCGATCTGATCGACCAGATTGCGTTCGAGGCCGGCGCGTCGCGCGTCGCGCATCCCGGCACCTTCAACGCCAATCCGCTCAGCGCCGCGGCGGGCGTGCGGATGCTCAGGGCGGTCGCGGAGGAAGATCCGGTCGGCGTCGCCGCCGAGCAGGCGCGGCGGCTCACGCGCGGCATCAACGACGCGCTGCGCAGCGCAGAGGTTCCGGGCGCCGCCTTCGCCGACATGTCGATGGCGCATTTCGCGCTGGGCGTCGATCTGCCGCGCCCCGACGACGGCGTCAGCTGGAGTTGGGAGCCGTTGGGCGGCCCGCAGCCGACGCTTGAGCCCACGCCGCCCGAAATCGCCTGGCCGTTCCGCCGCGCGATGGCCAACCACGGCGTCGACCTGATGGGCATGGGTGCGCTGGTTTCCTGCGTCCACAGCGACGCCGAGATCGACGCCACGATCGAGGCTTTCGCCGCCTCGCTGGCCGATCTTCGACGCGAGGATCTGCTCTAGGCGTGTTCGCAATTCCCGTAGATCCGTCGTACCCACACTCGCCGCGGGTATGAGAGAAGTCGGGGACGCCCTGCCCATTTCATCCGAACAGACTGCGAAGCCAGGCGGCGAACTGTTGGCAGAGAGCGCCGTCCGTTGCCAGGTCGCGGGTCCGGATCGCCTCACCCATACGGCGCGGATCCTGGCGCGCCGCGAGCCAGGCGTAGAGCTTGGCCCGCGATGTTTTGCTTGGCGGGAACTTGCGATCGGGGGTGGGTATATCGTCGATGTATCGCTCTGCGAGCGGCCAGATGGTATCGTCGGTTGGAATCATCCGTTGTACGAAGTCCTCGAGTTGGCCGGGCGAAGCGTTATCGGGCATCAGCCAGACGCCGACGTGCGGTCGGCTCTCGACAATGAGGCCGCCTGCGACCGGGCGCTCGGGCAGGTCAATGCGGTCCGGCATTCGGCTTCGAATCGATTGCCATCTGGCGTTGATATCGTCGTTGGCGTCCGCGACGATTCCGAGCGCGACGCGACCGGTGTAATTCGCTCGCGCCTCGATGCTCTCGAGCAGCGGGTTGATGCCGCCGGCATCAGCGATCTCAAACCCACTGCCAGATCCGACGCGACTGATGATCTGACGTACTACATGCCTGTCGTTGACGCCTTCAACGATCAGCAACCGCTCCGCGCCTTCAACGGGATCTTCCGGCATGGGTCAGCGCACATCGATGTACTGAATTGCCGCCGCTTTGAGTCCTTCTTTACTGTAGTCGACGGCACGAAGCTCGCCGCGTTCGCGGTCGAGCCGCAGGAGGAACCCGTCAGCGCTCTCCGGTTCCGCCGCCGCCAGCGCAAAGCCGGCGATGCAATCCCAGCCGTGGGTTGTGGCGATCACCTGGACATTGTTTCGCTCTGCGCTTCGCAGGATCATGCGCCAGAAATCGTGATGCAGCGAACGGTAGATTCCATTTTCCACCTCGTCGAGCAGCAGGAAGCCGCCCTTGCTGTGCATCAGGGCAAGCGCAATAGCGAACAGTCGGAGCGCGCCGTCGCCCAAGCTTTTAAGCGGGACGCGCCGCGATTGACCCCGGATGCCGACCAGCGCTCTGCGGTTGAGCGATCGCACGCCGCTGCCTACTATCACAACATCCCGGACGGCGTCGCCGAAGATCAGGCGCAGCGCGTTGACGGCTTCCGCCTCGCAGCCGTTCGCCACCGCCGTGTCCCAGAGCCGCGCCATGCGGTTGTTATCGATCAGGTCGGGACCGAGCACTTCGCAGGGCAGCTCGGCGGGCGGTTCGGAGTCGTTTAGCAGGCGGTGCTCCCGCCGCAGAAAGCGGTCGATGCCGCCGAGCGGCGACGCGGTGGTTCGCACTGCGTGGTTCTCTGCGGCGGCGGACCACCAGGCCGCGATGGTTTCGTTACCGCAGAAGCGCACCTTCAGGGCTTCGATTTCGTCGCCTTCGATCAGACTCGACGAAACTTTCTCGATGCCGGCCACCTGCTGTTCGTCCAGGACGCCGCGCTCGATCGTCAGCTGTCGATCCGGACGCGCTCCGCCAATTTCGATCAGCTCAGTCGAGCACTGTTCCCCTCGATGAAAGAGAGCGGGCCAGTCGACCTCGAGCGCGTCTCGCCCCTGCTCATCCACGGCGGGGAGCACCTCTTCGCGTTGCGCCAGAACATCTTGTAACACGGCGCGACGCCCCCGTGCGGCGTAAATCCGCACGGCGTCCAGCACCGTCGTCTTACCGACGCCGTTTTTGCCCACCAGCAGCGTCACGCGGCCGAGGCGCGGAATCGTCAGTTCCTCAATGCCGCGGAAACCTTTGATGGTGAGATCGGGCAGGTGGAGACCGCTTGAGTCGCTCATCGTTCTCGCCCTTTGGACCCCTGCGTCGCATCGGCGCTGTTGAAAGGCATTCTACGCCACTCAGGCGCGGCGGGGGATGGCCTGTTCGGGCTGTTGGGGCGCGCCGGTTTGTTGGTCAAAGACCGTGAAGCGGCGATGCAGCTCGACGAAATAGTCGCGCACGGCCTGCTCGCGGTGCTCGTCGCTCCATTTCAGGCGGCTCTGCATGATCGCGGCGGCGCGCGGGGCGGCGCTGCGGCCCAGGTCGTGGGTCAGCCCCACCGCCGTGCGGCGCAGCAGCACATCCGCGACGGTGCGCGCCCCCTCGTGCTCCACGGCGAACGCCACCTGCGCGCCGATGTCGCGGTGGTGCGGCGAGAGCGGCTCGGCCAGCGCCGCGTCGGCGGCGGTGTAGGCGGCCACATCGGGCGCGCGCGGACCGTAGGTGTCGCGCAGGTGCTGCTCGGCGGGCGCGGGCAGGAAGCTGGCCCGGGCGTGCGGCTCGGCGGGCAGCGCGCGAATGCCGCGCGCGCGCGGGCGGCCGATTTCGCGCCGCACCTGCTCCGCCACTTCGCGCCCCAACACGCGCGCCGTGGTCAGCTTGCCGCCGACGATCGAGAGCAGCCGCTCGACCCCCTCGCGCCGGTGATCGATCACAAACGAACGCCGCGTCACCGCGCCCGGCGAGACGCCGTCGGCGGCGTGCGGCAGCGCGCGGATGCCGGAGTAGGCGTAGCGCACATTGCGCCGCTCGATGCCGATCCCCGGCAGCGCCCGCGACGCCTCATCGATCAGGTAATCGATCTCCCAATCGTGGATTCGCGCCGCGCCCGGATCGCCGTCGTCGTGAATGTCGGTCGCGCCCAGGATGTGGTGATCCAGCCAGGGCACGGCGAAGATGGGGCGTCCGTCGGAGCGCGCCGAGAGCAGCACGGCATGGCGCGGCCCGCGCCGCTCGAGGTCGAGCACCAGATGCGAGCCGCGCGTGCCGCCGATCCGCCGATCAAGGCTGCGCCCCGTCGCCTCCAGCACCGCATCGACCCAGGGCCCCGCCGCGTTGATCACCAGCCGCGCCGCGGCCGACGAGCGCTTGCCCGTGAGCACATCGTGGAAATCGACGCCCCGCGCCCGCTGGCGGTCAATGATGATGTAATCCACCGCCGCGTAGTTGCGCAGATCCGCGCCCGAGCTGCGCGCCTCGGCCAGATACTCCAGCGTCAGCCGCTCCGGCATTTTGACCTGCGCATCGTAGAAGCGGTACGCCGCCGTCAGTCCGTCGGTTGAGATCGCAGGCTCAATCCGCTGCAACTGCCGCGTCGAAAACGAGCGGTGCCAGGGCGTCACTTTGCGCGGCGAGAGCAGGTCGTAGAGCAGCAGCCCGGCGCGCACCATGGCGGCGGGCCGCGGATCGCCGCGGTAGACGGGCAGCAGAAAGCCGAGCGGCTGCACCAAATGCGGGCGCTTGCGCAGCAGCCGCTCGCGCGACTGGAGCGACTCGTGTACCAGCCCGGCGTCGCCCGTCGCCAGGTAGCGCAGCCCGCCGTGAATCAGCTTGGTCGAAGCGGCGGTGGTGCCCGAGGCGAAATCGCCCTGTTCGAGCACCAGCGTGCGGTAGCCGCGCGCGGCGACGGCCGCGGCGATCGCCGCGCCGTTGATCCCGCCGCCGATGATGATCACGTCGTATTCGGGCGTCATGGATCGATTGCCTCTGATCCAGCATAGGCAGCGGCGGCGGCGCGTAGGTTGCGCCAGCGTTGCCAGACCGCATCGAGATCGCCGCGCGGCTCAATCCTTGCGTACTCAAGCTCAAACACCGCCGGCGCGCCCCGATCGGCCTGCATCGCCAGCCGCGCCGCGCCCAGCGCCGTCGTCTCCAGGTTGGCGGGGCGCAGCACCGGGCGTTGCAGCGCGTCGGCCTGGATTTGCAGCAGCGCGTCGCTCTTCGCCAGCCCGCCGTCGATGCGCAGCTCGCGAATTGGTGTGGGGAAGGCCTCGACGATCTCGCGCACGCGGAAGGCGATCGCCTCCAGCGCGGCGCGGGCGATCTGCGCGCGGGTGGTCCCCGTCGAAAGCCCCGCGATCACGCCCCGCGCGTGCGGCTCCCAGTGCGGCGCGCCGAGACCCGCCAGCGCGGGCAGAATCGCGACTCCGCCGCTGTCTGGGGTGGACGCGGCAAGCTCGGAAAGCTCCGCCGCGTTGGCGGCGAGCCCCAGCTCGGCGACCAGCCAGTCGATCAGCGCACCCGCGGTGAAGACGCCGCCCTCGACCGCGCGGGCGTCGGGCGCATCGGCTGCGGCGGTCAGCAACAGTCCCGGCGGCGGCGCCTGTCCGCGCGTTGCGCGGCTGAGCACAAACGCGCCGGTGCCGTAGGTGGCTTTGGCCGCGCCCGGCTCGCGGCAGTCCTGCCCGAACAGCGCCGCCTGCTGGTCGCCCGCCGCGCCGAGAATCGGCAGCGGCTCGCCGAAATGCTCCGCCGCCGTCTCGCCCAGCCGCCCGCAGCTCGGCGCGACCTCGGGCAGCACCGCCGGCGGGACGCGCGCCCACTCCGCCAGCTGCGCATCCCACGATTCGCTCTCGATGTTGTAGAGCAGCGTGCGCGAGGCGTTGGTGCGGTCGGTGATGTGCGCCGCGCCGTCGGTCAGCTTGGCGATCAGCCAGGCGTCGACCGTGCCGGCGGCCAGATCGCCGCGCTCCGCCAGCGCCCGCGCGCCCGGCGTCTCGTCGAGGATGCGGGCCAGCTTGGGCGCGGAAAAGTAGGCGTCGGGCGTCAATCCGGTGCGGCGGCGAAACTCGCCGCCGTGCGCCGCGGCCAGCGCCGCCGCATCGTCGGCAGTGCGACGGCAGTGCCAGACGATCGCGGGCGCGATTGGCGCGAGCGTCGCGCGATGCCAGACCAGCGCCGTCTCGCGCTGGTTGGCAATGCCGATCGCGCGAATGCGCCCAGCGCCGCCGACCGCCCGAAGCGCCTCGCGCGCAGCCTCCAGCTGCGTCGCCCAGATCGCGTCGGGCTCCTGTTCGGCCCAGCCAGGCTGCGGGTGCGCCGTGGCCAACGAGCGCCGCGCCAGCGCGCACTGGCGGCCCTGCTCGTCAAAGACGAGCGCGCGACTGCTGGATGTGCCCTGATCGAGCGCGAGGTACAGATCGCGGCTCACGAAGGCGGGCGGGGCTGCCGGCGGCGGCGAGCAGCGAGGCGGCTAGGCCTCGTCTTCCGCGTCGCGCCGGCGACCCATCACGACCCGCGCGACGGCCGCGAGGACGGCCAGCAGCGCTCCGATGCCGAGGACTCGCCTCTTCTTCATCTGCATGTCCATTCATTGGCGGCGCCGCACAACGGCAACGCACACTTGCGGGTTGCCCACAGGCTAGCACGCCCGCCGCCACCAAGCCCGCCGCCCCACTCCAGCCCACCCCTCTTCCCCAACAGAGATGGCCAGAGACCGCCCACACTTCCCGCACTTCCCACACCCCCTCTCCGTCCGACCCGCGCTCTTCTCCGTCATACCCGCGCAAGAGCGATCCGTCATTCCTGCGCAGGCAGGAACCCGCGCGTCCTCCCTCCGTCATCTCTGCGCCCTCTCTCCGTCATTCCTGCGCAGGCAGGAACCCACACGCCCTCCCTCCGTCATTTCTGCGCCCTCCCTCCGTCATTCCTACGCAGGCAGGAACCCACACGCCCTCCCTCCGTCATTCCTGCGCAGGCAGGAACCCGCGCGTCCTCCCTCCGTCATCTCTGCGCCCTCTCTCCGTCATTCCTGCGCAGGCAGGAACCAGGCGATCTCCAGCGTCGGCGCACAGCTTTGACACCCCGACGGCCCGCCCAAGCCGCTTCCGCACCGCCGTCGAACGTGTGAAGCCAAAACGAGCCGCGCCCCCCGTGAGTTCTTGCCTGCGCAGGAATGACAGAGGGGAGGCGCAGAAATGAGAGAGGCAGCCGTACGGGGCTCTGCGCTTGTCACGGCGAGATACCCGCGGCAAGCGCGGGTATGACGGGGAGGGAGCACAGGCAAGCGCTTAGCGGGCAGGGAGATAGGTGCTTGCCCGCCCCCAGCAGAGGATCGCGCCGTCGTCGCGCAGGGCGCAGGTGTGCGCGTCGTTAGCGCTCAGGGCGCGGAAGCTGCCGCGCGGCGGGCTGGTTTGGCCCTTTTCGCTGCTCCCCCAGCACGCAATCGCGCCGCTCTCACGTAGGCCGCAGGCGTGGTCTTCGCCGACGCTGACGGCGGTGAAGCGCCCCTGCGGGGCGTCGGTCTGCCCGTAGCGGTTGTCACCCCAGCACGCGATCGCGCTGCTCTCGCGGATCGCGCAGGTGTTGTAGCCGCCGGCGCTGACAACGGTGAAGCGGCCCTGCGGGGCGTCGCTCTCCCTGTCTTCGTTTCTGCCCCAGCACTCGATTTCCTTTGTGCTGCGGATTGCGCAGGTGTGCCTCCCGCCGGCGCTGACGGCGGTGAATTTGCCCTGCGGGACATCGGTCTGCCTGTGCTCGTTCCTGCCCCAGCATTCAACTGCGCCGCTCTCGCGCAGGGCGCAGGTATGTACTGTGCCGAGGCTTAGGGCGATGAAGCTGCCGCCTGGGGCGTTGCCCTGTCTGTCGTAGCCGTAAATGCTTCCCCAGCACTCGATCGCACCGTCGCTGCGCAGCCCGCAGGTGTGCCAGCCGCCGGTGCTCAGGGCGCGGAAACTGCCGCTCGGCGAGCTGGTGAATCGGTATTCGTCGTCGTTGTATCCCCAGCACGCGATCGCCTCACTCTGGCGGATCGCGCAGGCGTGCGATGCGCCGGCGCTCACAGCGCTAAAGCCCCCTGCGGGCGCGGTGCTCTCCCCGTGGAAGTTGGTTCCCCAGCACTCGATCGCGCCGTCGCTGCGCAGGCCGCAATTTTGATAGCCGCCGGTGCTGATGGCGGTGAAGCTGCCCGGCGGGGGATTGCCCTGCCCGCTGTAGTTGTCTCCCCAGCACTCGATCTCGCCTGTGCTGCGGAGCGCGCAGTTGTGCTCAGCGCCGGCGCTGACAGCGGTGAATTCGCCCTCCGGGATTGGGGGGGCTTCATCGTAGTCGTCGTTCTCGAGTTCCCGGCACTCATTCGCGTCTGTACCGCGGACGTTGCAGGCGTGAATCTGCCCGGCGGTTACGGCGGTGGATCTGTCCTGCGGAACGTTGCTTTGCCCAATGGTGTAGACCGGGCTCACACTGACTCCCCAGCACTCGATCGCGCCGCCCTTGCGGATCGCGCAGGTGTGCTTTTGGCTGGCGCTGACATCAGTGAATGTGCCCTCCGGGGCATCGGCCTGCCCATGGTCGTAATCCTCACCAACGCTGCCAGCGCTGATTCCCCAACATTCAATCGCGCCGCTCTCGCGGATTGCGCAGGTGTGATAAGTGCCGACGCTGATGGCGGTGAAGCGGCCCTGTGGGGCATCGCCGTGCCCAAGCCTGTCGTGCCCCCAGCACTCAATCGCGCCGCTCGCGCGGACGCCGCAGGCGCGCGCGCCTGCGCTGATGGCGGTAAAGCGGCCCGCTGGGGCATCGGTCCGCCCGTAGCGGTTGTCTCCCCAGCACTCAATCGCGCCGCCCTCGCGAATCGCGCAGGCGTAGTAGCCGCTGGTGCTGACGGCGGTGAAGCGGCCCGCCGGGGCATCGGTTTGGCCGTAGCGGTTGTCTCCCCAACACACGATCGTGCCGTTCTCGCGGATTGCGCAGGCGATCAGGCTGCCGGCGCTGAGGGCGGTGTAGCGAGGGGCGTCGTCTTCCGGGGGTGGGTTGATTGTGATCTCGGTACTGCGCAGCCAACGACCTACCGGCGCATCGGCGGGAACGTAGCGGGCGCGGGGCTGGATGCGCTCGCGGTTGGTGGGAGTGAATGCGGATTCGATTCTGCCGTCGTCCAACAGGCGGGCGTTGATGCGGCCGATCGCGGTGCCCTCGACTTCTATGGGGCTGCTGCGCAGCCAGTGGCCTACTTGCGCGTCGGCCGGGAAGTGGCGCTTGATGGGCAAGATTCGCTCTCCGCCAGTGGGTTGCCAGCCGAATTCGACGCGCCCATCATCGAGTCGGCGCGCGACGATCCGCCCGCTGCTCTCGTCGCTCTGCGCTTGGGCGGGCTGGGTGAAGTCAGCAGCGATGATCGCAGCGAAGGTAGCCAGGGCGGCGATACTGGCGATGGCGGCGGTGCGGAGCATCTGCGGCTCTTTCGGCTGTTGGGGGGCAAGCTAGGGTCTGGTTGTGTGCGCTGCAACGCCGGCGTTCCCGGTCAGCGACGGCGGCGCAAGAATGACCGGATACACGCAGGCCTGGCGCAAGCGGGCAGCGTCAGTCCATCCCGATCGCTTCCGCGTCTATCACCAGCTGGTCGCCGACTTTGATGCCCAACTCCGCGTAGCGCCCCGCGGGCATCTCCAGCGCGTAGCGGTAGGGCTGCGCCGGGCGGCGGACCTCTTGCGAGCGCGCCTCCAACGTGACGAACTCCATGATCCGCCCATCCCCATCGAGAAACGCCACATGCAGATCGATGGGCACATTGTTATTCCAAAAACCCGAATGCACCATCGGCTCGTCAAACACAAACAGCATCGCCGCCCGCGCCGGCAGGCCTGTCGCGTACATCAGCCCGCGCTGCCGCCGCGCCGCCGTATCGGCGATGAAGATGTCCAGCTCGAGCGGCCCGCCCTCGGTCTGCATCGTCAGCCGCGTCGCGGGGAACTCGATCGCCTCAACATCCTCAGGCAGATCCAGCCAGTCGGCAAGATTGGGCGGAGCTGGATCGGCCGCGGGCGACGCTTGCTCCGTTTGTTCAGCTTGCTCGGCTTGCTCCGCCTGCTCCGTCTGCTCCTGGACGGGCGCCTCCTGCGCGGGCGAGGGCCCGCAGGCCAGCACCGCCAGGCCGGCCAGCAGCAGGACCAGCGCATGGGGCAGCGCGCGCGGCAGTCGGAGACGCTCCATCGCGCAAGGGTAAACTGAGCGGTGCTTAGAGGGGCCGGTAGCTCAGGGGTCAGAGCAGGCGGCTCATAACCGCTCGGTCGCTGGTTCGAATCCAGCCCGGCCCACCAAAGCGCGCCCACTCTGAGCAGGACGCGAAGGAGCGCCCATGGCCGCAGACACGCCCAACTCGCTCTTCTTCGAGCAGCCGATCCTCAACTCTCCCTACCGAAAGCCGGAGCGGCACTGGGCGCTCGACGCGGATGGGCAGCCCACGCAGCAGATTTACGAGCGCCGCCGCGACGCGCGATTTATCACGCCGATTCCCCGGCCAAGCAGGCAGGACGAGCCGCAAGCGGAGATCGTCTTCGACGAGGGGCGCGGCCTCTCCAGCGCCGACCAGCAGTACTGGGATGTCGCCACGCTGGTCACGAACATTCGGCGCGAGGTCGAGCAGTGGCGGGCAATTCCCGACGAGCGGGATTGGGGCGTGACGGCGGAGACGGCGCGCCTGCTGCGCCACTGGCGCGATCACCCCGCCGCCGCGGCCGGCGGCGGCATCCGCCCGTTCTTCTGCCAGGTCGAGGCCGCCGAGACGATGATCTGGCTGACCGAGGTCGCGCCCGGCCGACGAGGACGAGTCGCGCGCCTGCTCCAGCAGATCGAAGACGCCAACCGCGAAGCGAATCCGGAGCTGACGCGCTACGCGCTCAAGCTCGCGACCGGCGCGGGCAAGACCACCGTGATGGCGATGATCATCGCCTGGCAGACGGTCAACGCCGTGCGGCATCCGCGCAGCAACCGCTTCACCCGCGGCTTCCTGATCGTCACGCCCGGCATCACGATCAAAGACCGCCTGCGCGTGCTCCAGCCCAACGATCCGGACAGCTACTACCAGAGCCGCAATCTGGTCCCTCCCGACATGCTCGCGGATGTCGGCAAGGCGAAGATTGTGATCACGAACTTCCACGCCTTCAAGCCGCGCGAGACGCTCAATGTCTCCAAAGGCGGGCGCGCGCTGCTGCAGGGCCGCGGAGGGGAGCTGATCACAACCGAAAGCGACGGCCAGATGGCGCGCCGCGTGATGCCCGAGCTGATGGGCATCCCCAACATTCTCGCGCTCAACGACGAGGGGCACCACTGCTATCGGCGCAAGCCGGGCGACGACGACGAGCCCACAGTGAGCCGCGACGAGCAGGCCGAGGTGAAGAAGAACACCGAAGAAGCGCGGCTCTGGATTTCAGGGCTCGAAGCGGTCAAGCGCGAGCTCGGGCTGCAGCGGGTGATCGACCTCTCCGCCACGCCGTTCTTCCTGCGCGGCTCCGGCTACGCCGAGGGCACGCTCTTTCCCTGGACGGTGACCGACTTTTCGCTGATGGACGCGATCGAGTGCGGCATCGTCAAGCTGCCCCGGGTGCCGGTCGCGGACAACATCGCCAGCGACGAGATGCCCACCTACCGCGCGCTCTGGAAACACATCCGCGAGGACATGCCCAAGAAGGGCCGCGGCAAGTCGGCCGCGCTTGATCCGCTCCAGCTGCCGACCAAACTCCAGGCGGCGCTCGACGCGCTCTACGGGCATTACGAGGAAACCTTTCAACTCTGGCAGGAGGCCGAGATTCCCGTCCCGCCCTGCTTCGTGATCGTCTGCAACAACACGGCCGCCTCCAAACTCGTCTACGACTACATCGCCGGCTTCCGGCCCGAATCGCAGGACGAGGGCGACGAGCCGCGCCCGGTACCCGGACGCTTGCCGCTGTTCCGCAATTTCAGCGACGACGGCGCGCCGCTGGCGCGGCCCAACACGCTGCTGATCGACAGCGAGCAGCTCGAATCCGGCGACGCGCTGGAGCGCGACTTCCGCAGCATCGCCGCCGACGAGATCGAGCGCTTCCGCCGCGAGCGGCTGCAACGCAGCGGCGACCAGCGCGCCGCCGCCGACATCTCCGACCAGGACCTGCTCCGCGAAGTGATGAACACCGTGGGCAAACCCGGCACGCTCGGCGCATCGATCCGCTGCGTCGTCTCCGTCTCGATGCTCACCGAAGGCTGGGACGCCAACACCGTCACCCACGTGCTGGGTGTGCGCGCGTTCGGCACCCAACTGCTCTGCGAGCAGGTCGTTGGGCGCGCGCTGCGGCGGCAGTCTTATGAGCTCAACGACGAGGGCCTCTTCAACGTCGAGTACGCCGACGTACTGGGCATCCCCTTCGATTTCACCGCCACGCCGGTCGTGGCGCCGCCGCAACAGCCGCGCCGCACTATCCATGTCCACGCCGTCAGCCCCGAGCGCGACCACCTGGCGATCAGCTTCCCCCGCGTGCGCGGCTACCGCATCGAGCCGCCGCCCGACCGCCTTGAGGCGCACTTCACCGACGACTCGCGGCTCGAACTCACGACGGATCTGACCGGCCCGACCATCACCCACAGCCGCGGCATCATCGGCGAAGGCGTCGACCTGACCACCTTCGACCCCGCCGACGTGCGCCGCCAAACGCTGATCATGCAGCTCACCAAACACCTGCTGCTGAACAAGTACCGCGACGCCAACGACGAGCCGATGCTGCACCTCTACGGCAAGCTCAAGCGGATCGTCGACCAATGGCTCGACGACTGCCTGGACTGCGTCGGCGGCACCAGCCCCGCCCAGCTGATGTACCTCGAACTGGCCGAAATGGCCTGCGAAAAGATCGCCGCCGCAATCACCCGCGCCCACGAGGGCGAGCGCCCCGTCAAAGCCGTGCTCGACCCCTACAACCCGATCGGCTCGACCGCCTACGTCAACTTCACCACCTCGCGCGAGAGCCGCTGGCAGACCAACCCGCAGAGCTGCCACGTCAACTGGGCGATCCTCGACAGCCACTGGGAGGCCGAGTTCTGCCGCCTCGCCGAGCAGCACCCCCGCGTGCTCGCCTACGTCAAAAACCACAACCTCGGCCTCGATGTCCCCTACCGAATCGGCGGCTCCTCGCGCACCTACATCCCCGATTTCATCGTCCAACTCGACGACGGCCGCGGCCCCGACGACCCGCTCAACGTGATCGTCGAGATCAAAGGCTTCCGCGGCGAAGACGCCAAGGTCAAAAAGGAGACGATGGAGACCTACTGGATCCCCGGCGTCAACAACCTCCGCGCCCACGGCCGCTGGCTGTTCGCCGAGTACACGGACGTCTTCTCAATGGCGCAGGAGTTCAAGGACTTCGTCGACGCGGCGACTGCTTCGGGCGCGGGTTAAGCTGTCACGATGGCAACCGCTACCGATGAAGTCCCCGACGTCGCATCCGCCTTCGCTCGGCATCTGTCGAACGGCATTCGGCTGATTCCCGATGATCGCGGCCACTTTCTGGCCACGCCCTACATCCGCCCCGACGGAGAAGCGATCGAGCTTGAGCTCGAATGCCTCGCCGACGGCCGAACCCGCCTACACGACATGGGCAACTCACTCGCCTACCTCTGGCTCAACGGCGTCATCTCCGACACCGGCCCCACCCCGGGCATTGACCTGATCGCCCGCCAGTTCGGCGTCGCCATCGTCGACAACGCGCTGCAAGTCGAAGCCGACGATGCATCGCTCGGCGAGCGCGCCTGCGCCCTGCTTGAAGCAGCCCGCGCGGTCTCCTGGCTCGGGCAGAGCCCCTAAGGCGAGCCAGAACAGGCCCTAGCCCGCGCCGCCGCAGGTGTAAGAAATATCCGCCACGCGCACCGCCGCCAGCGCGACCCGCAAGATGGCGTAGGGCACCGCGTCCAGCGTTGGGCAGCGCGCCACCAGCGGGCCGTCGTCCGACTCCAGCCACAGCTGGCGGCGCACGCTCTCGACCAGCGACTTCTGCTGCGCCGTCAACTCAGCCGCGTAGCCCTGGCGGAACAGCCAGCCGCAAGCTTCGCCGTGGTCGGTCACCAGATACTCGCCGCCGCGCTCCAGCACCCAAACCTGCACCTCCTCGCGGTCGGGGTAAGTCAGCACCGCGTTGACGCCGACCGCTCCCTCCGCCGCAGGGAAAAACTCGAACATCTCGTGCAGCTCGCCGCGCACGGCGTCGCCGATCAGCGTCTGGAGGTCGGTGGCGGTCACCACGGCTGCGTCCTCTCCGGTTCGTGCAGGATACCCCGATGCGCAAGATTGATCTCCGCGCAGAACTGCCGCCAGACAGCGACCGGATCGTCCCAGCCGGCCGCCGACTCAATCGGCGCTGAGAATATCTGCGCGGAGGCCGTCCGATGTACGGCGCCCAGTGGATATCGCCGGCAATCTCCTTGGTCGCGTCATCCAGCAGGTCGGCGATCGCCTGATCTGTGATCACGCGCCGCCGCAGGTGTAGGAAATATCCGCCACGCGCACCGCCGCCAGCGCCACATCGAGGATCGCGAAAGGCAGCTTCTCCAGATCGTCGATCCGCGCGACCAGCTCCACGCCCTCGCCATCCAGCGCCAGCGAGCGCCGCACCTCATCGATCAACGACAGCTGGCGCTCGCTGAGATCGTGGAAGCAGCGCGCCGTGCGCAACCATCGGTGCGCGTCGCCATGGTCGGTGACCAGATACTCGCCGCCGCGCTCCAGCACCCAGACCTGCACCTCGTCGCCGTCGGGGTAGAGCAGCGACGCATTGACGCAGACCTCATCGTCGGACCACGGGATGAACTCGAAGAGGTCCGACGCCTCCAGCCGCACCGAGTCGGTCAGCGTGTCGTGCAGCGCCGGTTTGGTCACCACATCGCACCCCTCTCAGCTACATGCAGGGTACTCCGATGCAGCTTCGGGTGCTGATCAAGCTATGAGCCGTCGTGGTGCCTTGTCGCTCACGCGATGCGGTTCGTAGAGCCAGAAGTTGATCGAGTTTTTCGGCCCGTACGTCCGCAGACCTTCGTCCTTCTTCAGCACGACTCCCGGTGTCTCAATGCCCGTGAAATGGGAGAGCACTTCGTGCTTGAATCGGGCACT
Organism: Dehalococcoidia bacterium; assembly: GCA_965203165.1. GTDB lineage: Bacteria > Chloroflexota > Dehalococcoidia > Bin125 > Bin125 > CATQGW01. The sequence continues at coordinate 642,370 of OZ241849.1, read as the reverse complement.
GTTCGAGACTTCAGCTCCTTGCAGGCCGAAGTCTAGGCTTAGTTGCCCTTGGTCTCGCTCCGTCTGCACGGCCTCCCATGCATGGTGCTCTTCGCACATGTTCCACGAGAAAGCGCCAAGGCCAGCGAAGAGATCAGCAAGCTGGACTAGGGGTTCGTCCGACGAGCGCACTTGGCGAACCCGCGGCAGTCTTTGTCGCGCCGTACCCCTGAGAGAGACGAGAGGTGGTTCGTTGGCCGTTTTCTCTTTCCGAGAGCGTCCCCGAAGACAGTCTTCCAGGGTGCCCCAGTCCATATCGGTGCGCTCGTCAAGTGACATCAGCCACCCGGTCGCGTCGAGCCATCGACGCTCGATCACGTTGCGCATCAGATGATAGTACATCCGTGCCAGATTGGCAGTGTCGTCGCGATGGAACACGCGGTGCCTCGTGTCCTCCACATCCCAGATCAGGATGTCGATCCTTAGCTTGCCGCGCCATTCTCGGTTGGCGACGAGGCTGCAGATCTCGTTCATTGCGAACCGGTGCTTAGCTGAAGACACCTTGTGCCACTTGAACTCGCTGATGCCGTGCTTCTGTGCGATGGCCAAAACCCTTGGCGCGATATCGGCAGCCTGTGCCGCCGGCAGCGTGACAAGGCAGAGGCTGCGGTACCGCTTTTCGTTCCAGTGCGACTCATCGCCGAAGCCGTAGTGGGTAACCGTTTGCTGCATTAGCCTCCGCAATCTCCAGAAACCTCAGGGTTTGATTTCACCTTACACGCCGGCAGCGCATCCGAAGCCTCTGAACATAATGAGATTGGTGCTCTGGTATCTACCCTTGGCGTGCATCGCAGCCGGTCGCCGCGCGGTCACGGTGCGGGTAGACCGGGACTTGCTGGATCTGTAGATCAGAGGAGCTCGATCAGCTTGGCCACGATCTGCTTAGTGCTGTACATCGCCGTGCTCAGTGCGACCTTGTCCGCGAGCACAGGGCTATACTTCCTCACTTCATCGACAGACACCTTGTGCCACACCGGGATGATGCGTGACTCGCCCGCGTTCTCGAGCGCTACCAGTCCGTCCAACTCCTTCTGCGGCCACTCCTTGTTGAAGAAGTGCTGGGACAGCACGACGATGCCGAACCTCGAGTGCGCCAAACCTCTGTCGATCTCTCGTCGCAGCGAATAGCCTGGCTTCAGGTTGACGTCGGCATACCAAACGGAAGCGTCCGCAGACTGAAGGCCGGCCACCAGCGAGTCAACGAATGATTCTTTGTCTTCGCTGGCGTGCGAGATGAAGAAGTCGTACTCGGCGGGCAAGGCACTGTTCGCTCCAGCGTCTTGCTCCGCCGGATCCTGGGACGCCATAAACGAGCCGAAGGGCTCAACAGGCGGGGCAAGAGGCCGAGTCGGTGGCGGCAGGGGTTTGGGTTGGCTGCGACTCAAATTCGCAGCAACCCGCCGCTGGTGAGCTTCGCGCTCGCGCATCAGTTTGCGCTCGTTGTCTGCGAGCTTCTTACGCGCTGCTTCTTCCTCGCGGGCTAGCCGCGCTTGGCACTCGCCAAGCTTCTTGTGTGCGCTCGACCGTTTGCGTGAGATGTCAGCCTGCTTCTTCTTGACGGCCTCCAGCGATTTTTGATGCCGCTCGATCTCGCGGGCCCGCGATTGGATGGTCGTCAGGCTTTTCGCGCGGGACATCGCCTCGGTCGCGCGGTTGATCTTGGCGATCAGGTCCGACTCCTTTTTCGCTTCGTTGGCGGCGTCTCGATCGAGCTTCGCGATCTCGCTTTGCAGCTTGTCGATTTGGCGTTGGATGATCGAGCTCATTTGAGCGTCCTTGCCAACATCCGCGGCAGCGCCGCATCCCGCGCCTCTGTGAGCCGCGCCGTTTCCCCTTCCGCGATGCGGATGCGGGCGTCCAGGCGGGAGGCTTCGAGGTCGAGCTCGCCGAGCAGACGAGAGGGCCGCACGAACGCCGCCGCGACCGGCGGGAGGTCGGGGAACGCACGCGGCACCTCGGCCTCCTCCCCTGGTTGCGCGACCGGCGTGCCGCGCGACGCCGCCAGCCTACCCCATTCGGGCGCGGGCTGCACGATCCCAGGGCCCCGCCCCTTGAGCTTGCCGGGCCGCGGCGCTAGGCTTTGGCCCATGCCGCGACGACGCAAATCCACAGCCAAATCCGTCGAGACCCTCACCCATGAAGAGGCCTCGCGGCCCAACCTGCCCAGCGCCGAGCACCAGGCCCTGCTCGATGACGACCAGCGCGCGCCCCTCCGCGCCGCCTTTGAACGGCGCAACAAAGACCTCGACCCCCAACTCGTCTGGCGCGGCAAAGACCAGCAGGACGCCGCGCAACTGGCCGTCGACGCGCCGCCGCTCTACATCCAGGAGCGCGTACACCCCAAAGCCGTTATCGACGACCTGCTGCGCCAGACGGAGCGCCGCCGCGATGACGCCGCCGAAGGCTCGCAACCCGGCTTCGCCGACCTCTTCGCCGACTTCAACGGGCTGCCCTCCGAAGGCGCCAAAACTGAGTTCTACCAGCACGACGCCAACTGGTCCAACCGTATGATCCTGGGCGACAGCCTGCAGGTCATGGCCTCGCTCGCCGAGCGCGAAGGCCTGCGCGGCGCCGTCCAGTGCATCTATCTCGACCCGCCCTACGGCATTCGCTTTAACTCCAACTTTCAGTGGTCGACCACCAACCGAACCGTTACCGACGGCAAGGCCGAGCACATCACCCGCGAGCCGGAGCAGGTCAAAGCGTTCCGCGATACCTGGCACGACGGAATTCACTCCTACCTGGGTTACTTGCGCGATCGCCTGCTGGTGGCGCGCGAATTGCTCGCGGAGTCGGGCTCGATCTTCGTCCAGATCGGCGACGAGAATGTGCATCGCGTCCGCGCGCTGATGGACGAGGTCTTTGGCGAGGAGAACTTCGTCAGCCAGATCTCGTTTGTGAAGACGACTAGCGCCACGACCAACCGGCTACCCGGAACGGTCGACTTCCTCCTCTGGTACGCACGCTCATTGCCAAGCGTGAAGTACCGCACGCTCTGGCGCGAGAAAACGGCGAGGCAAGAGGGCGCTGTTGGATACAAAGAGGCGGGCAAGTTCCCCGGTTTGAAAAATTTTTCGATCGACCGCTCCCGCTTTGCGAAGTTAGATCAGCTAACTTCGCAAAGCGGGAGCGGTCGATCGCCGGCCGTCTCAGTGCAAGGCCACACTTTCACGCTCAAGGCTGGTTCGTGGAAGACCAATGAGACGGGGTTTCGTCGGCTAGATCGGGCTGCACGAGTAGCAGTCGCGGGGACCACCCCCGCCTACGTCCGGCTGCTGGACGACTTCCCCGTGTTTGGTTTCTCGAACAATTGGACAGACACCGTGATCGCCGGATTCACGTCGGACAAACGGTACGTCGTTGAGACATCCGCAAAGGTGGTTCAACGCTGCATCATGATGACGACCGACCCAGGCGACCTGGTGCTCGACCCGACCTGCGGCTCCGGCACGACGGCCTACGTCGCCGAGCAGTGGGGGCGGCGCTGGATCACGATCGACACCTCGCGCGTCGCGCTGGCGCTGGCTCGGGCGCGGCTGATGGGCGCGCGCTACCGCTACTACCTGCTCACCGACAGCGGAGACGGGCAGAGGAAGCAGGCGGAGATCGAGGGCCGCGCGCCAACGGCAGTCGAGACCTATCACAACGTCAGGCAGGGCTTCGTCTACGAGCGCGTGCCGCACATCACGCTGCGCGATATCGCCAATAACGCCGAGATCGACGTGATCTGGGAGGAATGCGAGGGGCGGATCGGGCCGCTGCGCGAGCGTCTTTCGGCGGCGCTGGACGAGCGCGCGGCGCTGGAGGAGTGGGAGATACCGCGCGAACTGCCGGACGACTGGTCGGGCGAGGCCGCGGAGTTGCACGGCGAGTTCTGGCGCGAGCGGCTGGCGCGGCAGCAGGCGATTGACGCCTCGATCGCCCGCAACGCCGAGTTCGAGTACCTCTACGACAAGCCCTACGAGGACGCGGGCAAGGTGCGCGTGGCCGGGCCGTTCACCGTGGAGAGCGTATCGCCGCACCGCATGCTGGAGGTCGACGAGCACGGCGAAACGTTCGACCGGCTCGTCGAGGAGGAGGCCGGAGCCTACGATTTCGCGCGGGTCATACTGGACAATCTGAAGACGGCCGGCGTGCAGCAGGCGCGGCGCGAAGATCGGATCGAGTTCAGCTCGCTCGTCGAGTGGCCGGGCGATCTGGTCTGCGCCGAAGGGCGTTACAGCGAGGGCGAAACCGAGCGGCAGGCCGAGCGCCGCGCCGCGATCTTCATCGGCCCCGAATTCGGCACCGTCTCCCGCCCCGACCTGGTCGAAGCCGCCAAAGAAGCCGCCGAAGCCGGCTTCGACGCGCTGATCGCCTGCGCCTTCAACTACGACGCCCATACCACCGAACTCGAAAAGCTGGGCCGCATCCCCGTGCTCAAAGCCCGAATGAACGCCGACCTGCATATGGCCGGCGCGCTGAAAAACACCGGCGCCGGCAACCTCTTCGTCATCTTCGGCGAACCCGACATCGAAATCGAAGACGCCTCCGACGACCAGATCAAAGTGCGCGTCAAAGGCGTGGACGTATTCCACCCCGCCAGCGGCGAGGTGCGCAGCGACAACGCCGACGGCATCGCCTGCTGGTTCGTCGACACCGACTACAACGGAGAAGCCTTCTTCGTCCGCCAGGCCTACTTCCTCGGCGCGAACGACCCCTACAAGTCGCTCAAAACCACCCTAAAAGCCGAAATCGACGCCGAAGCCTGGGCCACCCTCCACAGCGACACCTCGCGCCCCTTCAACCCCCCCGCCTCAGGCCGCATCGCCGTAAAAGTAATCAACCACCTAGGCGACGAAGTAATGAAAGTCTTCCGCGTGTGATGTGGGGGTGACGACGAGAGACAAACAAGCTCAGGCTAGCTTATTCAGCGCCAGCACTTTCAGTTGCTCGCTTGACCTCTTTTTCCAAGCCTGCAAGATGTGGCGCATCCTCTTTACCAATCAAGTCGAGCACGTGCCGCGCAACGGCTGCGGACTCTGACAGGATGGACAAGTCGTGCCCGGGCAAGTCGACTATTTGGTTGTGAGAGAACGAGTTTGCGAACGTGAGGATTTGCACCTTCTTCGCCTCGTCAAAGTCGACCTTGCCGAGTTTGTCTCGGAGCGACTCAGGCCCAGGCTGCTTGAACGCGAAGAACGCCTCGAGAAATCGGCGCATGATGTTCGGCAGCGGGTAGTTGTCCTCCAAGCTGTACGTTGGCTCAGTCGCCGCGCGGTGGATGCGACTGAACAAGTACGTGTAGTCCGACTCGTGATCCAGAAGCAGCGGATCAAGTCGCGAGATCCTTGATGTGCGACGGCCATCCCTGAAGGAGGACTGAAGCATGTAGAACCTCGCAGGCCTTTGCGCCCGGTCCCGCTTCCCTTGGCCAGGGACATGCGAGAACCAGTCTTTTACTTCCCGGAAGAAAGTCCAGTTGTGGGTCAGAATGAACAGCTGCCCCGCATCGCTCGTCCGCGCACGGATGAAACCCAGCGCAGTGTAGAGCGCATTCGTATCCAAGCTGGATACTGGGTCGTCGAGAACGACTACGCCCCGCTTGAGATCAAAGTCGTGCGCCTTCAAGGACTTTAGAAAGTAGAGCAACGAGATGGCTGTCATCTCGCCCTCGCTCGGATCCTGCAACGTCTCGCCGTTGAGAGTCAAGACGTAGCCGTGCTCTTTGGCTTCCACCTGTAGCTGCCCTGGTCCCAGGTAGTTGCGAAGGTCGCGGTTCAGCTCTCGTGCCGGTCGACGATGGTCTCGAGCTTGTTGTGTGAGGCGATCGATCTCAGTGCGGATGTGGTCGATTCGCCGCTGTGCCCTTCCGGCTGCGACGCGGGCTGCCCCTATTTCTGTCGTGAGGTTCCGGTAGGTCGGCAGATGCTCACTAACGTAGTGTGCTTCCAGGCATTGCCGTGCGTCTCGCTTTCGCTCGGCAAACTCGGAGCACATAGTGTTGTGCTCACGAATCAGATCAGCGAGTCGTGAAAGCGGTTCGACATCGAACGTAGCGTGGGGTGCGCTGCTGCCCATCGCTTCGTGCAGCGAGTCCATTTTTCGCTTGAGGAGAGTCACTTGATGCGAAAGGAAGTCAGTGACCTGGGCGAAGTACTCCTCGGCCACACGGTGAACCTCTCGATACTGCCCTGCAAGTTCAGGGTAGAAGTCGTTCACTGCGGGCATCTGTGACTGCGCGGTTGCGACGGCAGCGATCGCTGACTCGCGCTTGGCCACAGCATCTGCGAGGTCGCGTCGTAGCTGCTCGTGCTGATCATCGAAGTGTCGTCGCAGGGATGCGACTCTGCCTGCCGGCAGCGATTGGTCGCAGTACAGGCACTTGCCCGTTGCATGCGTGTCGTGCAGCTCCAAGCCTTCGCGGATCCAGTGCTCGAGAGCCGGGTTACTCAGCAAAGCCTCGATAGCGTCAGGCGAAAGAGCCGTACGCTCGAGGAGGCTGGAGGCCTCGGCAACGAAGGCAACCGTATCGATCGGTGCGTAGTTGACTGGTGTGAGTGAATCCTGCGGATCCGCATCTTGTCGCGCGATCAGTCGTTGTCGCTCATCAGCGCTGAGGCGAAAGCGCCATGGAGTGGCAGAGGAGTTTATCTTGGTTGCGCGATTCTTGTAGCCCGTAGCGTTGTAAAAGCGATACTCGCTGTCGCTCTCGTTGCCGATGTGCTCGTTTATTGTTTTCGCAGCGTCATGCGAATGTGCGCGAAGCCGCTTGTCGAGATCTTTGAGGCGCTCGTTCGCCATGTTGAGATCGCGGGTCGCCTCCGGGAGCTCCGCTTCGCGAACACTGAGCGTGCGTTGGGCGCTCACAGACTGATCGCCAAAGACGAAGATGGGAGACATGCTGTCTTCGCCAACTTTGAACACATTGTCTTTCACGAAGCCCTTGTTGAACACCCTCAGCTGCTTTTCACCCGACGCCAAGGACGGATGAGAGGACGGGTTCGGAAAGTCTTCGCCAGCGATGTCCGCGTCGTCTATGTGAAGGATGACGTGGCCGTCAGCGGGTTGCTGGCGAGCTTCGAGGTTGCGGAAGATCTCGCTGATGGTGCTCTTGCCGGAGCCGTTCCAGCCGTAGATGAGGTTGAACCTGCCGAACTCGTCAAGGCTGCCGTCTCGCGGCCAGACGAAGTCGTCGAACACGCGACAGTCGTGCATGCGGCTGATCTTGGTGATTTTCACCGTGTGCTCCTCTGCGGCGTGTCCGTACCTAGGCGCAGTGTATCACGGCGCGGGATTGTCGGCGGCCGGTGCGCGGGCCGTTGTGCCCGGCTCGGCGAGATACCCGTGGCGAGCACGGGTATGACGGATCTGGGGGGTGTGGCGACGGTCATGGCTCGCCCCTCTCGGAGCGACCATCTAGCGCCGGCCCCGTGATCTCCACCTCATAGAACGGTGTCCGGCTTTGCTCGACGGCTTTGCGGAAGTAGGGGTTGCGGAATTCCTGGTCGAAGACGAGGTCGACGGAGCGTCCGAGCAGTTCGGCGAGTGCGCTTTCGAATTCGAGGAAGCGCGAGGCCCAGGGGCCGAGGTCGGCGTCGGGCTGGTAGGTGACGAGGAAGTCGACGTCGCTGGTTTCGGGGTCGAAGCGGTCGGTGGCGGCGGAGCCGAAGAGGTCGAGCTTGCGCACCTGGTAGCGGCGGCAGAGTTCGGCGATTTCGTCGGCGTGCTCGGCGACGAGCGGGGCGATCATGGCGGGCCTCCCATGGCGTCGATTCTACGCCGATGGCCGCGCGGCGGTCATGCTCCCAACTCCCGGATCGCCGCGTGGAAGCCCGGCGCCGCGCCTTCCAGTTCGCGCTGTTGCACGCAGTAGGAGATGCGGAAGTGGCCGGGCATGCCGAAGCCGCGGCCGGGCACGACCAGCACGCCGTGGCGCTGGAGCGCGTCGACCAGCTCGAGCTCGTCGGCCACGGGCGACTCGGGGAACATATAAAACGCGCCCTCGGGCTTGCGCACGCGGTAGCCGGCGTTGGTGAGCACGCCGTAGAGATAGTCGCGCTTGGCCTGGTAATCGGCGATATCGATCGTCACATCCTGCAGGTTGCGCACGAGGTGCTGCATGATCGCCGGCGCGTTGACGAAGCCCAGCACGCGGTTGCAGAAGATGAAGGCGTCGAGCAGCTCGGTAGCGTTCTCGTACTCCGGGTGCAGCGCGAGATAACCGATCCGGTCGCCGGCCAGGCCGAGGTCCTTGGCGTGCGAAGTGACGGTGATCGTGCGGCGGTACGCCTGCTGCGGGAACGGGTACTGCTGGTCGTCGTAGATGATCTTGCGGTAGGGCTCGTCGCTGACCAGGAAGATGTCGGTACCGAATTGTTCCGACTTGCGGTCGAGCAGTTGGGCGAGCGAGTCGACGAACGCGCGGGGGTAAATCGCGCCGGAGGGGTTGTTGGGCGAGTTGAGGATGACCAGGCGGGTGCGCGCGCTGAGTTTCTGCTCGAGCTCGGCGAGGTCGGGCAGAAAGTCCTCGCCGCAGCCGATCACGAGCGGCTCCGCGTCGCGCCCCAGGATGTAGAACATGTACTCGCCGAAGAAGGGCGTGAGGATGGCGATCTGGTCGCCGGGGTTGCAGACGGCGCGGACGATCACGTTGAGCGCGGCCGCCGCGCCCACGGTCATCACAACGTGATCGGCGCTATAGGCCAGCCCGGTTTCGGCGGAGAGCGCGTCGGCGACGGCCTGGCGGGTCTCGACGTAACCGGCGTTGGGCATATAGCGGTGCGCGCCGGGTGCGGGCGACTCGGCGAAGCGGCGCAGCTCGTCGAAAAATTGCGGCGGCGGCTCGGCGACGGGGTTGCCCAGCGAGAGGTCGAAGACGTTATCGTCGCCGCGCTCGCGCTTGAGCGCGATGCCCAACTCGAACATGCGGCGAATCCAGGAGCTGTCTTCCATGTGGCGCTGGACATCGGCGGCGATGGTCATGCCGGCCTCTCCTTCCGCACTGCGGCGATCTTCTAAGCTCTCGCGTTAGGAACGAGCGTACTCCGGCGGCGCTCATTCGGCGATAGGGCTGGGCGATGCGGACATTGGGGCGCGAGCAAACGCGGCTGCTGCGTCTGGAGGCGCAGGGCCTGGGCGCTCGCCGCTGGCGCACGGCGGGGGAGGTCGCGCGCGGCTGCGGCGCGGTGCAGGCGCAGGATCGGATGGGCGAGCGGCTGGCGGTGCGGGCGCGCTCGGAGGGTTTGACCGCCGCCGCGCTGGAGCGCGCGCAGGCGGAGCAGCGCTCGGTCGCGCGCACCTGGCTGCATCGCGGCACGCTGCAACTCGCGCCCGCGGAGGATTTGCGCTGGCTGCTGGCGCTGCTGGGCGAGGCGATGGATCGCAAGGCGCTCAAGCGGCGCGCCGACCTGGGCATCGACGCGGCGACCTACCAGCAGGCGCTGGCGGCGATGCGGCGCGCGCTGTCGGGCGGCGCGGCGCTCTCCCGCGCGGAGCTGGTCGAGCGCGTCCGCGCGGCGGGGCTGCCGCACGAGGGCCAGGTCGTGCCACACCTGCTGCGCTCCGCCTCGCTCACCGGCCTGGTCTGCTTCGGGCCGACGGTCGAGGGCGCCGATACGCACGTGTTGATCGAGGAGTGGCTGGCCGGCGTCGAGGACGCGCAGCCGACCAATCCCAGCGCCGAACTCGCGCGGCGCTATTTCGCCGCCTACGGCCCGGCCACGCCGGCGGACTTCCGCTGGTGGTCGGGTCTGCCCGCCAAAGAAGCGCGCGCCGGCTTCGCCGCAATCGCCGACGAGCTTGAAGAGGTCGAGGCCGACGGCAAGCAAATGTGGCTGCCCCTCAACCGCCCCGCGCCCCAGCCAACCGCCCCGCAAGTGCGCGTGCTGGGCGCGTTCGACCCCTACCTGCTCGGCTACAGCAAGCGCGAGCTGGGCGTCTCCGACGAGCTATTACGGCGCGTCCACCCAGGCGGCGGAATGATTCTGCCGACGGTGCTGGTGGACGGCGTGATGGTCGCCACCTGGACCCGCCGCCGCACATCGCGCGGAATGCGCGTCACCATCGCCCCCTTCGCCCCGCTGCCAGGGGATGCGGAGGCAGGCATCGACGCGGAGGTAGCCGACATCGCCCGCTTCCTGGGCGAGGACGTGGCATGGGAGGTGGAGTCGGAGTAGGGACGGCACGCGGTGAGCGCGGTGCGTCGCCATCCTATTCCTCGTATTCCTCGAGGAATCGAAACCACCGGTGCAGCCGTTCAACTTCCTCGGCTGCCGCCACAGAGTCGTACCAAAGGTGGAGCTCAGGCTGTGGGTAGTAATCGAGATGCACTTCGAAGAAACGCAGCACATCGCGACCGAGCAAGTTGGGCGCGATCCAGTTGCCTTCGTGGGAGGGGTAAGGCGGAATTGGCTCAGCGAGCTCGATCGGTGCGTAAAAGTCGATCAGTGTGTCGTCGTCTGTGACGATGTGGTATGTGGCCGGGAAAGCGATGTCACGAGCATAACCACCAATCCCCACTGAGACACTGGCATGCGGGTCGTGGACGAAATCGAGGTCCAAGTATGTTGGACCCAGCAGTTCATACGCAGCGGCGGGCGCGAGCATAGTGGAATCGGCGCCACTATCGACGAGAAACGGGAATGCTCCGAACGCTTCCGCGATCTCTATCCCTATCGTCACGTGCGGGCGAGGTGTTGATTCGGGGTGAAAGCCGCTGATGCGGCTATCGGAGTGCTCGAACACGCCAGTGACTCGTTGCAGGCGACGATCGCGACGTTGAGAGCGGTAGTCAGGCATTTGCCTTCATCTCCCTGCTTCGCCAGCGCGCAAAGGGTACGTCGCAATAGGTGAGCCGGCTGGCTCTCTGAGGGGAGCCAACAGACCGTGCGTTGGAGGCCTTGCCGACTGCCCCGATTGTCTGCGGTAGGGCGTGATTTGTCAACCCGCGCCGGCGGGCGCAACTGCGGGGCGCAGCGCTTTGGCTTTGGCTGGTAGGCTGTTGCGCGGCGGCGATTCTGAGGCTGGTGATTTTGGAGGTGGGCGATGGCGCAGGTGCGATACGACTGCACGATGCAGGAGGGGCAGATTGGGGAGGACGCGCGGGCGCGGCTGGCGGATGGGCTGCGGGCTGTGACGGAGCGGGTGCTTGGGGCGGGCGCGGAGGTGGTCAGCGTGGACTTTTCCGACATCCCCCAGGGCTTCGGCTTCCGCGGCGGCGAGCCTTCGACGACCTCGCTGGTGCGGGGCTCGATTGTCGGGGGGTTGGAGCAGCCGGTGCGGGTGGAGCTGATGCGGGCGATCTGCGATATGTGGATGGAGGTCAGCGGCTGCACGGTGGATGAGTTGGTGGTGACGGCGCGGGATGCGTGAGGGGTTGGTCGCCGCGCAGGGCCTTGGTGCTGTGCTCGGCGAGATACCCGCGGCGGAGCGCGGGTATGACGGAGCTCTTTTGCGCGGGTATGACGGAGCTCTTTGCGCGGGGGCGCGGCGGAGTTCTTTGTGGGGGGTGCGGCGGAGTTCTTTGTGGGGGGTGCGGCGGAGTTCTTTGTGGGGGGGCGCGGCGGAGTTCTTTGCGCGGGGGCGCGGCGGGTTTCTTTGTGCGGGGCGCGGCGGGTTTCTTTGTGCGGGGGCGCGGCGGAGTTCTTTGTGCGCGAGGGTGGGGAGAGGTGTGTGGGAGTGTGAGGATGCGCTAGACTGCGGGGGAAGCGCGGACTGGCGACTGAGGAGGGTTTCGGATGCCGTATTACCGATGCGTGGTTCCGGAGGGTTCGGTGCCGTTTGAGCGGCGGCAGGAGGTGGCGACGGCGTTCACCGACATTCACTGCGGCTCGACGGGCGCGCCGCGCAGCTTTGTGCATGTGGTCTTCGACGAGGCTCCCGACGCGCGCTTCGCCGAGCGCTACTTCGTGGACGGCGCGAACCGGGCGGGGCGGCCGGAGGAGCTGAAGCAGGCGTTGCTCAGCGACCTGCGCGGCGCGTTCGCCTCGATCATCGGCGTCGACGAGGCCGAGGTCGGCGGGCGGATCACCGAAGGCCCGGCGTCGTGGTCGATGGAGGGCGGAATGGTGCTGCCCGAGCCGGGCGAGGAGACCGAGGAGTGGTACTCGCACGGCGCGGTGGCGGCTGCGGGCGGCTAGCCGCCCGCAGCTTAGTTCGCGTCGACCTCGTTCAGCCGACCGCTGGCGCAGTCGTAGACGAAGCCCCGCACCTGTTCCTTGTTGGGGATGAACGGGTTGGCGCGAATTCGCCCGATCGACTGCCGCACATCGCCGTCCAGATCGCCGAACGCCTCGAGTGAGAACGACGGGCGCAGCCCGGTGTCCGCCTCGATCGTGTCCTTCACGTCGTCGTCGCGGAATGTCAGCATCCCGCAATCGGTGTGATGGATCAGGATGATCTCCTCAGTGCCGAGCAGACGCTGGGAAATCACCAGCGAGCGGATCGCGTCGTCTGAGACCACTCCGCCCGCGTTGCGGATCACGTGGGCGTCGCCCAGCTCCAGGCCAAGCAGCGCGTGTACATCGAGTCGCGCGTCCATGCACGCCACTACCGCCAGCTTCCGCGCGGGCGGCAGGGGGAGATCGCCTTGGTCAAACGCCGCGGCATAGCCCGCGTTGCGCTCCAGCAGGTCGTCGGTTGCCGTCATTGTCGTCTCTCCTCATCTGGTCGTCGGAGACGCATTCGCCGCGCCCCGCCTGTTGCTGATAATCGCACATCGGCTGCTTCGCATGCTCCGCTCACGCGCTCTCGTCGGGGCTGACCATCACTACGTGGCCGGTCGGCGCGACGGTGAGCAGGCCGTTTGCGCCGAAGTGGAAGATTGCTTCGAGGCCGGGCAGCAGCTCGGTGCGGCGCACTCCGCGCACGATCCAGGAATGCGGGCCGCAGGTCACGTCGACTCTCGCAAGCTGCGGCCAGAGCAGCAGGCGCAGGTTGCCGTTTTCGCTGCGCCGCGCGACGCGCCAGATTGGGCCGATGTCCGCGCGCCCCTGCTGTTGGAGCTGCGGTTCCGCGCCGAACAGGGCGGCGATCTGAGGGATCGCCGCCTCGGGCAGGCCGTCGTAGCCGACTGTGGACGCGCTCATTCGTCGGAGTTTCCCCGCTGGTCGCGTGGGGTCGGCTCGTAGAAGATCGCGTCGGCCAGATCGTCGGGCAGGTGCGACTGATCGGGCGGCAGCGCGTCGTCGTAGTCGTGCGCGTACTGGTAGCCCTTGGCGTAGCCCTGCGCGGCCATCAGGCCGGTGACGGCGTTGCGCAGGTGCAGCGGCACGGGCAGCATGCCGCGCTCGTGAACGGCGCTCGCCGCGGCGCTGTAGGCGCGCATTGCGGAGTTGCTCTTGGGCGCGAGCGCGAGATAGACGGCGGCCTCGGCGAGGGGCAGTTTGGCCTCGGGCAGGCCGACGAAGTGGGCGGCCTGCTGCGCGGCGACCGCCACCGCGAGCGCCTGCGGATCGGCCAGCCCGATGTCTTCCGCGGCCAGGATGACGACGCGGCGCGCGACGAAGAGCGGGTCTTCGCCGGCTTCGAGCAGGCGCGCCAGCCAGTAGACGGCGGCGTGCGGGTCGGAGCCGCGCACCGACTTGATGAAGGCGGAGATCAGGTCGTAGTGCGACTCGCCGTCCTTGTCGTGGCGCAGCTGGCGCTGGGTGGTCGCTTCGACGGTCGCCAGATCGATGGTCCCGCCCGCATCGGCGGCGGCGAATTCAAGGGCGTTGAGCGCGACCCGCGCGTCGCCGCCGGCCAGCGAGACCAATGCGTCGAGCGCGTCCGGCTCGACGGCGACGCCCGTTTCGCCCAACCCGCGCTCGGCGTCGTTGAGCGCCCGCTCGAGCAGCGCGCGGATGTCGTCGTCATCAAGCGGCTGGAGCGTGTAGACGCGGCTGCGCGAGAGCAGGGGCGAGATCACCTCGAACGAGGGGTTTTCGGTCGTCGCGCCGATCAGCGTGACCGCGCCGTCCTCGACCGCGTGCAACACGGCGTCCTGCTGCGCCTTGTTGAAGCGGTGGATTTCGTCGATGAAGAGGATGGTGCGCGTGCCGGCGTCGCGTCGGGCGCGCTCGGCTTCGGCGATGATCTCGCGCAGGTCGCGCACGCCGGCGGAGACGGCGGAGAGCGTGGCGAAGTGGGAGCGGGTATGGCGCGCGATGACGCGGGCCAGGCTGGTTTTGCCGCTGCCGGGCGGGCCCCAGAAGATGCAGGAGGGGACGTTGTCGGCCTCGATCGCGCGGCGCAGCGGGGCGTCTTCGTCGAGCAGGTGGCGCTGGCCGACGCACTCCTCGATGCTGCGCGGGCGCATTCGCGCGGCCAGCGGCGCGTCGGCGTGCGAGGCGTCGTCGGGCTGGAAGAGCGCCTGCTGGTTGGGGTTGCTGCGGTTCGGCATTGTCAAGGTTCCGTTGTGGTCAGATCAGCCGTCGGCCGTGGCTGCGGCGCTGCTCTTGCCAGCCGAGCAGCAGCATTTCGGCGCGCCCCTGCGCCTTTTTCCAGGCGCGCTCCGAGTCGCCGAGCTCGGCGACCTGATCGGGGTGCGCTTCGAGCCAGGCGGCCTGCGCCTGGTCGGCGCGCAGTTCGCCGATCATCGCGCCGCGCAGCAGCGCTGAGCTGAGAATCGCCGCGGCCTGTTCTCGCGGCACGAGCGGCGCGCCCGTCGCGCCGGGCGGCTGGAAGCGGGTCACTGCGACATCGACGAAGCCGATCAGCGAGTCGGCCTCGATTCGGCCCAGCGCGTCGAGAATTTCGGTCGCTGCGCGCCTCTCCTCGACATAAGGCTGCACTGCCGCCTGGTCGACATGCACCTGTCCAAGCAGCGTCATGGCGAAGCGCTCGCGGCGCTGGGAGAGCAGCAGCATCGCCCAGAAGGCGGGATGGGCGAGGTTGGAGAGGTCCCAGCCGCTGACGCCCACGGCGCCCGAGCGGCCGCGTTTTTCCGCCAGCTGGCCGGCGAAGTCGAGCGCGGCGATCTGGAGGATCGCGCGGCGGCGGCGGCCGGTTTGCGGGCGCCGGTCGATTGCTTCGGCGATTCTTCGCAGGACCATCCGGGAGCTCTCTGCTTTCGTCTGTGAGTTTAGGGCGGGCGGGCGGCGGCGATGTTCGGGTTTTGTTTTTTTCTGGGTGTTCGGGGGTGATTCGGGGGTCGCTCCTATCTGGTCGGGGCGTTCGGCGGTGTTCGGGTTTGTTCAGGTTTGTTCGGATTTGTTCAGGGTTGTTCAGGGGTGATTCGGCGTGTGTGGTTGCGTCTGGGGCGGTGGGCATTTTCGCACTTTCGTTCTTCTATGGATATGGTAGCACGGTTGGAGGATCGCGCGCCGCCGCCCCGTCTGAGGCCGCCGGTCGATCGCATCCGCAATCCGCCGCAGCGCCATCCAAACGCTCTCCCATCTCTGCCAGCAAGTCTGGGGTTCACGCATTCCTGCGCTTTCTACTGCCGCCGCCGGAGGAGACCAGCAGCCAAGACCAGTCCCGAGCGCACGCAACGGTACCCTGATCCTCCCGCCGCGCGGTGGGAAGTCTGCGAGGAGCGGCGATGGCGGCGGTTGAACGCGAGGCGCGCTATGAGCACCCTTACCTGATGCACGAGCAGATCCACTCGCAGGCCGACGCGATTGCCTCCGTGATTGAGCGCGAACGCGCCCACTGCTCCGCGCTGGTCAAGAGCCTGCGCTCGCGGCGACGCATCTACATCGTCGGCATCGGCACCTCCTGGCATGCCGCTTTGGTCGGCGCCTCGATCCTTCGCTCCGGGCCCGAGGCGTTCGCCGTCAACTCGTTTGAGTTCTGCACCGACACGCCGCCTGTCGGCGCGGACGACGCGGTGATCATCCTCAGCCACCGCGGCACCAAGCGGGCCTCGTTCGACGCGCTGGACGCCGCCCGCGAACGCGGCGCGCTGACCATCGCCGTGGCCTCAACCGAGCCCGGCCCGCGCATCACCGCCGCCGACGAACTGATTCACACCATCCCGCCCGAGACCTCGGCCGCTTACACGGTCAGCTATACGACCGCGCTGACCGCCCTGGCGATGCTCGATGCGGCGCTCGCCGGCGAACCCGACGCGCTCGACGGCTTTCCAGAGCTCGTTCGCCGCGCCATCGAGACCGAGCCGGAGGCGCAGCGCGTCGTTGAGCGGCAGGCACAGCGCCGCCGCTTTGTCTTCGCCGGCTGGGGCGCGGAACGCGCGACCGCGTACGAGGCGGCGCTCAAGATCAAGGAAACCAGCCGCGCCTCCTGCGAGGGCTTCCAAATCGAGCAGCTGCTCCACGGCCCCTTCTGCGAGATGGACGCCGACTGCCTGCTGACGCTGATCGTCTCGCACACTCCCGATCGGGGGCGCGCCAGCGATCTCGCTCGCGCCGCTCAGGCGCTGGGCGCGCCTGTTTGGGCGATCTGCCCCGACCAGTCGGACGCGCTGGCTGAGGCTGGCGCGGACGTCCTTCAGATTCCCGCCGCCCCGCCCCGTCTTCGACCAATCCTGAGCGTCATTCCGCTCCAGCTGTTCACCTACCACCTTGCTCTGGCCCGCGGGACCCAGCCCGATCTGTTCCAGCTTGACGATCCTGCTCAGGCCGCCGCCTTCGGGCAGTACTCCCTCTAGGGCCTGCTGACGCCGGCCTGGCTGGCGTTGTTGCCGGGCGTGGGTGGTTGGGGTGTTCAGGAATCGTTCGGGTTTGTTCAGTCTGGTCCAGGGGTGTTTAGGGGGTTGGGGCGTGGTCGGGTTTGGTAGGTGTTGGTAGGTCTTGGTAAGTGGCGGGAACGGGGCTTGGTGCTCGGCACGGCGGGGTACCCGCGGCAAGCGCGGGTATGACAGAGTTTTGGGGCGCGGATGTGACGGAGCTTGGGCGAGCGAGTGTGGCGGAGTTGGGGTGCGTATCTGGTCGGGTGGGTTGGGGCGTGGTCGGGTTTGGTAGGTGTTGGTAGGTGGCGGGGGTGGGTTGAGGGGGCGGTGGCGGGAACGGGGCTTGGTGCTCGGCGCGGCGGGGTACCCGCGGCAAGCGCGGGTATGACGGATCTCTTTTGCGCGGGTATGACGGATCTCTTTTGCGCGGGTGTGACGGAGCTTTGGGGCGCGGGTGTGACGGAGCTTGGGGTGGGGGTGTGGCGGAGCTTGGGCGAGCGGGTGTGACGGAGCTTTTTCGCGGGGGTGTGGCGGAGTTGGCGAGGCGCTCGTAGTTGCGGAGCACGCCTTGGGTGTAGGCGCCGCGGAGGAGTTCGCGCTGCTGCTCGGTGGTGGTCATGGCGCAAGTGTAGCGGAACGGGTGTGCGGGTGAGTAATTTTGGGGTGTGTTCCGGGTTGCGGAGGGGTGGTAGGGGTGTTCGGGGATCTTTGCTGTTGGGCGGTTGGGGGTGGGGTCTCTATCTGGTCGGGAGGAGTTTGGGGTGGTCAGGTTTGGTAGGTCTTGGTAGGTGGCGGGGGTGGGTTGAGGTGGCTGTGGCGGGAACGGGCTTGGTGCTCGGCGCGGCGAGATACCCGCGGCAAGCGCGGGTATGACGGAGCTTTGGGGCGCGGGTGTGGCGGAGTTGGGGTGGGCGGGGGTGGGGTGCGTATCTGGTCGGGGGGGGTTGGGGCGTGGTCAGGTTTGGTAGGTCTTGGTAGGTCTTGGTAAGTGGCGGGGGTGGGTTTGGGGGGCGGAGGCGGGAACGGGGCTTGGTGCTCGGCACGGCGGGGTACCCGCGGCAAGCGCGGGTATGACGGATCTTGCTCGCGCGGGTGTGGCGGAGCTTGGGGTGGGGGTATGACGGAGCTTGGGGTGGGGGTATGACGGAGCTTTGGGGCGCGGGTGTGACGGAGAGGTGCGCGGGTATGGCGGGAGAGGGTGCGTGGGGGCGGGGGCGCTACTGCACTAGCTGGACGATTGTCACTCCGTCGCCGCCCTGTTTTGCGGGAGCCGACTCGTAGGTGGTGATTAGGGGGTGGTCTTGCAGCAGCTTGCGGACTGCCGCCCGCAGCGCGCCGGTGCCTTTGCCGTGGACGATTTCCAGGCGGCGGCGGCCGGCGCGGTAGGCGTGATCGAGAAAGCCGTCGACCGTCGGCAAGGCGTCGTCGGTGGTGCGGCCCCGAATGTCGCAGCGCGCGCCCGGATCGGGCGGGGGCGGCGGCTGTTTCGAGCGGGTTTGCGCTTCCGCGCCCGCCGCGGCGCGGCCCAGGCGCTCAATCTGGTCGGGGCGCACCCGGGTGCGCAGCGAGCCCAGCCGCACCTCCAGCGTGCCGCTCTGCAAGCCGTCGAGCAGCTCGGCCGGTTCACTGACGCCGCGCAGATAGACAATGTCGCCCGCGGCCAGGCGGGAGGGATCGGGCGGCGCCGCGCCCGGTTCGGTCTGACGCCGGCGTCGGCGGCGGCGCGTCCGCACTCGTTCGAGCCGCTCGCGGGCCTCATCGCCGCCCGCTTCGGCGCGCTCCAGCCGGCGGCGGCCTGCGTCGCCGCGCGACAACTCGCGGTTGGCTTCCCGCACTGAGCGGCGCAGCTGCGCCAGCTCGTTCTCCATGGTCCGCTCGGCTCGCTCCAGCACCCGGTCCCGTTCGGCTTCGATTTGCTCGCGCCGCGCCGCCAGCTCGCCGCGCAGCGCCTCGGCCTCCTCGCGGGCCGACTGCTCCGCGCGCCGATCCAGCTCGAGCTGATCGCGCTGCAGCTGCAAATCGGCGAGCAGCGACTCGATGTCCGCCGTCTCCGGGCTGGTGTGGCCGCGCGCCTGCTCGAGGATCGGCTCGGGCATCCCCAGGCGGCGGGCGATGGCGATTGCGTTCGAGCGGCCTGGGGCGCCCATTAGCAGCCGATAGGTGGGCTGCAGCGTTTCCGCGTCGAACTCGGCCGATGCATTGACCACGCCCGGCGTGCTGTGGGCGAAGACTTTCAGCGCGCCGTGGTGGGTCGTGGCGACGACGGCCGCTTCGCGCTCGAGCAGATATTCGAGCAGCGCGCGGGCCAGCGCCGCGCCCTCACCCGGATCGGTGCCCGCGCCCAGCTCGTCGAGCAGCACGAGCGTCTCCGGGCCGGCCTCGGCGAGGATGCGGATGATGTTGGTGACATGCGCCGAAAAGGTGGAGAGCGACTGCTCGATGCTCTGCTCGTCGCCGATGTCGGCGAAGACGTCGGCGAAGACCGGCAGGCGCGAGCCGGTCTCGGTCGGGATCGGCAGCCCGGCCTGCGCCATCAGCGTGAGCAGCCCGACCGTCTTCAGCGCGACCGTTTTGCCGCCGGTGTTGGGCCCGGTGATCAGCACGCAGCGCTCGTCGAGCGTGAGCGCGATCGAGATCGGCACGACCTCGCCGCTGAGCAGGGGGTGGCGCGCCGAGCGCAGCCGCAGCTCGGCGGGGCCGGCTGTAAGCCATTCCAGATCGTCCTCCTCCCTGGGCAGCGGCGCGTCGAGATCGCGCGCCAGGCGCGCCTTGGCCTGGGCCAGATCGAGCTGCGCGACGCATTGCAGCGCTGCGCGGATCGCCCCCACCTCGTCCGAGATTTCCGCCACCAGGTCGCGCAGAATCCGCTCGATCTCGCGGCGTTCGGTGCGGCGCGCTTCGCGCAGCCGATTGCCCAACTCGACCACCGCCAGCGGCTCAACGAACAGCGTCGCGCCGCTGGCCGACACGTCATGCACGACCGAGGGCAGATTGCGGCGCAGTTCCGCCTTGATTGGGATCACGTAGCGTCCGTCGCGCTCGGTGATCAGGCTTTCCTGGGCGATGCCGTCGCTCACCGCGCGGCGCAGGATCGCCTCGATCGCCCGCTCGAGGCGCTCGCGCAATTGCTCGGCCTGGCGGCGCGCCTCGGCCAGCTCGGCGCTGGCGCGATCCAGCACCTCGCCGCGTTCGTCGAGCACGTGCTCGATCCGGCCCAGGAGCGGATTGAAATCGGCGATCCGCGCCGCGATTCGGCTGAGCAGGGGCAGCTCGCGGCCCAGCGGCGCGAGCTGGTTGCGCAGCGCGCGGGCGGTGCGCACGGCGCCCGCGATCTCCAAAATCTCGCTCGCCGGCAGCGCGGCGCGGCGCGAGGCCGCCAGCAGCTGCGCGTCGATCTGCGGCAGATGCCCGATGCTGAAATTCGGCTTGATCCGGCGCAGTCGCAGCGCCTCGGAGGTCTGCATGTGGCGGCGGCGCACCTCCTCGAGATCGTCCGAAGGCGTCACGTCCTCCGCCAGCGCGCGGCCCTGGGGCGTGTGGCAGAGGCGGCTGAGCCGCTCGACGATCTTGGGGAACTCCAGCGCGGCGACGGTGCGTGAGTCGAGCATCAGCGGCCCGCCCCAATACGCGGCAAGCTGATCTGCTGCGGGTAGCTGTGCAGCAGGGCGGTCGTATAGGCGACGCCCCAGGGCGCTTCGGTTGCGAGCATCTCGACGCGCGTCGGCCGGCCGCGCAGAATGCCCGCCAGCATCGCCGTCGGCGACACCACCGACTCGTCGATCTCCCGCCGCAAATCTTCCTCGAAACCCAGGATCGCCTCCGTGTCCCACTCGTGCAGAGCATCGTCGAACGCGCGCTGAAACGGCGCGGCCTGCGGATGAAAGCCCTGCGGGCTTTCCGCGCTCAGCGTATGCGCGCCGTCGCCGCTGGCGAGCACCGCCGTGCGTCCGGGCGCGCCCGCGATCGCCTCAGCCAGGCAGCGCCCGAATTCGTAATGCTCGCGCGTTGAGCGGAAGCAGACGCTGGCGACGGTCGTAGGTGTCTCGGCGAGCGCGGCGCTCAGTAGGGTCAGCGGGACGATCGCCGAGTGGTCGTGCGGCTCCCAGTGATCGACGGGCGCAAGCGGCTGCTTGCCTTGCTGCGCCGCGGCCAGCACGGCGTCTGCCAGTATCGGATCGTTCGGCTGCTCAACGCGGCATTGGGGCGCGCCGAACGGCTCGAGATCGCCCGTCAGCGGAGCCGTGAGCAGGTGAAAGCGCCCCAGCGTGACGATGCCGTGCGTCGAGATCAGCAGCAGGCGATCGGGCCGGTCGGCGCGGAGCGCGTCTGCGATGACCGCATAGGCGTCCAGCGTCGCCTGCGCCGCCGCTTCGCGCCCCGCGCCGATTTCGGGCAGCAGGACCGGCGGATGCGGCACGACGGCGGCCAGCGAGAGCGTCATAGCGAGCGCAGCGCTTCCAGCAGGGCCGCTTCCTGCTGCGGCAGCACCGTGCGCGGATCCAGCTGCGCGCCGTCGTCCACCACGCGGGCGATGATCGGCGGGTTTGCGGTCCGCAAGTGCTGCGCGAGCGCCGCATCCGGCAGCCGCAGCACGTAGCTGGGCCGCGTCTCGCCCGGCAGTGAGCCGCCGCCGATCGGCGAGTCGCCGGCGACGACTTCCCCGCGCCCCAGCCGCGCCCGCCACGACTCGGCGCGCTCGCGCAGCGCGTCGGGCTCGGCCGCAATCATCCGCCAGACCGGAATCTGCGCTTCCGCCTCGTCGCGCAAATAGTGCCCCAGCGTCGCCGCCAGCGCGGCGATCGTCGTCTTGTCCGGGCGCAGCGCGCGCATTAGCGGGTGCGAACGCAGCGGCGCGAGCGCGGCTTCGCGTCCCACGATGATCCCCGCCTGCGGGCCGCCCAGCAGCTTGTCGCCGGAGAACAGCACCAGGTCCGCGCCCGCCGCGACGCTCTCCTGCGGCGTCGGCTCATGCGTCAAGCCGTAATCGCGCGTCTCCAGCAGGCAGCCGCTGCCGATGTCGTCGATCAGCAGCAGCCCGCGCTCCCGCGCAATCCGCCCCAGCTCCGCCAGCGGCGTCTCCTCGGTGAAGCCGACGATGCGGAAGTTGCTCGTGTGGACGCGCAACAGCGCCGCGGTCTCGCCGGTGATCGCCGCCTCGTAGTCCGCCGCGCGGGTGCGATTGGTCGCGCCGACCTCGACCAGCGCCGCGCCCGACTGCCGCAGCACATCGGGGATACGGAAGCCGCCGCCGATCTCGACCGCCTGCCCGCGCGAGACGATCACCTCGCGATCGCCCGCGTGCGCCGCCAGCGCCAGATAGAGCGCCGCCGCGTTGTTGTTCACGACCAGCGCCGCTTCCGCGCCGGTCAGCGCCCGCAGCGGCGCGTCGAGGTGGTGCGCGCGGCTGCCCCGCGAGCCGCCGGCCAGGTCGAACTCGAGGTTTGAGTAGAGCGACGCCTCGCGCATCGCGGCGGCCGCCGCGTCGCTCAGCGGCGCGCGGCCCAGATTGGTGTGAATCACCACCCCGGTCGCGTTGATCACCGGCCGCAGGCTCGCCGCGAACGCCGCGTTGAGCCGCTCTGCCACGGCGCTCGCCAGCGAATCGGAGTCCACTTCGCTCGTCTCGCCCGCGAGGATCGCCGTGCGGACGCGCTCGATCTCCTCGCGCGCGGCGTCGGCTACGACCTCGGCCGGCAGCCGCAGCTCGCGCACTCGTGGGTGCGAGAGCAGGCGGTCGACGCTGGGCAGCGAGCGGAGCGGATGCGTCATATGCGACACGCAATCTGTGGCGCGCTGCGGCGCGGTGATTGTGAGCAGTGCAGTCGCTCGATATCGTCAGTTCTGCGCGCGCGAACCCGCGCCGCACCATCGTAAGACGCCGCGCGTCCGCCCGCTCTCGGACGCGGCGATGATCCCCAGGAGGCGAACCGAGTATGGCCAATCTGCGTATCCCCGGCCCCACGCCCTGCCCGCCCGAAGTGCTGGCCGCCGTGGGCGGCGAGATGATCAACCACCGCGGGCCCGAATTCGCCGCGCTGCAGGAGCGCGTCTCCAGCGGCGTCCAGCCTTTCTTCGGCACCGAGCAGGAAATCCTGCTGATCTCCGCTAGCGGCACCGGCGCGCTCGAGGCGGGCGTCAGCAGCACCCTCTCGACGGGCGACGCCGTGCTCTCGGTTTCGGTCGGCTCCTTCGGCGACCGCTTCGCCTCGATCGCCGAAACCTACGGCGCGGATGTGACCCGCCTGGCCATCGAGTGGGGCGAGGCCGCGACGCCTGAACGCGTCGCCGAAGCCGCCGCCGAGCGCGACTACAAGGCGCTGCTGATCACCCACAACGAGACCTCGACCGGCGTGACCAACCCGATCGCCGAGATCGCCGCCGCCGTGCGCGAGGTAGCGGACCCGCTGATCCTCGTCGACTGCGTCTCCTCGCTGGGCTCGATTCCGCTGGAGATGGATGCCTGGGGACTCGATGTGGTCATGACCGCGTCGCAGAAGGGCTGGCTCTCGCCGCCCGGCATCTCGATGGCCGCGATGAGCGAACGCGCCTGGGAAGCCTCGGAAACCTCGACCATGCCCAGCTTCTACTTCGACCTGGGCAAGCACCGCGAGTCGGCGCAGCGCGGCCAGCCACCCTGGACGCCGACCATCCCCGTGCTCTACGCGATGGACGCCGCGCTGCCGATGATGGCCGCCGAGGGCACGGAGGCGATCTACGCCAAGCACCGCCGCTTCGCCGCCTGGACCCGCAATGTCGTGGGCGCGCTGGGACTCGAGCTGCTCGCCGAGGAGCGCTACGCCTCCGACACCGTGACCGCCGTGCGCGTGCCCGACGGCATCGATGTGCGCGAACTCTCGCGCACGCTGCGCGAAGAGCACGACGTCGTGATCGCCGCCGGGCAGGGCAAGCTCGCCACGAAGATCTTCCGCATCGGTCACCTCGGCTGGCTCGACGAGGCGGAAATGCTGGCCTGCTTCACCGCGCTGCAGTCCGCGCTCACCGCGCTGGGCTTTGCCCCGGCGGCCGACGCGCAAATTCCCGCCATCGCGCCCTAGCGCAGACAGCGGGCGGGTTCCACAGAGCACACCGAACAACGGATTGGGCGAAAGCATGACGCATCGTGTGTTGGTCACCGAACCGATCGCCGAAGAGGGCGTGGAAGCGCTGCGCGCCGGCGCGGAAGTGGATGTGCGGGTCGGCGTCTCGCATGACGACCTGCTCGCGATGATCGACGGCTACGACGGCCTGGTCGTGCGCAGCGGCACGCAGGTGGACGCGGATGTGATCGCCGCCGCCGAGCAGCTGCGCGTGATCGGACGCGCCGGGGCGGGCGTCGACAACATCGACATCGACGCCGCCACCGAGCGCGGCGTGCTGGTGCTCAACGCGCCCGGCGGCAACACCGTCTCCGCCGCCGAACTGGCGGTCGGCATGCTGCTGGCGATCAGCCGCCACATCGCGCCCGCCAACGCCAGCCTGCAGGGCGGCGCATGGGAACGCCAGCGCTTCGTCGGCTCCGAGCTGCAAGCCAAGACGATCGGCGTGATCGGGCTCGGCCAGGTCGGCTCCTCGGTCGCGCGGCGGCTGCACGCCTTCGAGACGCGGCTGGTCGGCCACGATCCGTTCGTGCCCGCCGAGCGCGCCGCCTCGATGAACGTCGAGCTGATGGAGCTCGACGACCTGCTCGCCCAGAGCGACATCATCACCCTGCACACGCGCCCCACGCCCGGCGCGGGCCCGCTGCTGGGCGCCGAGCAGTTCGCGCGAATGAAGCCGGGCGCGCTGCTGGTCAACATGGCGCGCGGCAGCCTGGTCGACGAGGAGGCGCTCTGGGCGGCGCTCGAAGCGGGCGAAATCGGCGGCGCAGCGCTCGATGTGTTCTCCGAGGAGCCCGCCGTCGGCAACCGCCTGATTGAGCACCCCCGCGTGCTGGCCACGCCCCACCTCGGCGCGTCCACCCAGGAGGCGCAGGAGCGCGTCGCGCTGGACCTCGCCATCGAAATGCTGCGCGTGCTGCGCGGCGAGCCCGCCTCCAACGCCGTCAACGCGCCCTTCATCGACCCCCAAACGCTCGAAGCGGTCGGCCCCTACCTCGAAGCCGCCACGATGTGCGGGCGGCTCTGCACCCAGCTGGCACGCGGACAGTGGCGCGATGTCCACGTCGTCTACCGCGGCGAAATCGCCAATCACGATGTCACCCCGCTCAAGGCCGCGGTCGTCGCCGGCCTGCTCGAACCGATCTCCGATGAGCATGTCAACCTCGTCTCGGTCAACAACGTGATCGCCCAGCGCGGCTGGCGGCTCTCCGAGGAAAAGCTCTCCGACGCCGAGCCCTACCAGTCCTCGATCACCGTGCAACTCAACACCTCGGTCGAGCACCTCACGCTGACCGGCACGATCGAGCACGGCCGCGCCGCGGTCGTCGAGATCGACGGCTTCCATGTCCACATCGCCAGCCGCCGCGCGGCGCATGAGTATCTGGTCGTCGTGCGCAACCAGGACCGCCCCGGCCGGGTCGGCCTGCTCGGCACCACGCTCGGCGCCTGGAACGTCAACATCCACGCGATGGAGCTGGGCCACGACGAAGACGACCCGTCCGCCGACGCCCTGATGGCGCTGACCATCGACCGCCCCCTCACCCAAGAGCAGCTAGCAGAAATCCGCGCCCTGGATGGCATCGACGAAGTCCTCCAGGCCACCCTCTAGGGCCGCCGCGCACCCACGCCGTCGCACCCGCGCTTTAAAGATCCGTCGTTCCTGCGCGGACCCCGCGGCACCTTGCTTCGTCCCAGATGTCCGGCGGTGTTCGGATGGCGCTTGAGGTAGTGAGCGGGGGCGTGGGAGGCGGGTACGGGGCTTGGTGCTGAGCGCGGCGGGATACCCGCGGCAAGCGCGGGTATGACGGATCTATTTTGCGCGGGTGTGGCGGAGGTGGGATGCGGGTATGGCGGAGGTGGGAGGCGGGTGTGGGGATCGATTTTGCGTGAGGGAGGAGGTGGTGTGGGAGGCGGGTGCGGGGCTTGGTGCTGAGCGCGGCGAGATACCCGCGGCAAGCGCGGGTATGACGGATCTATTTTGCGGCGGGTGTGGCGGATCTTTGCGTGCGGGTATGGCGGATCTTTTTCGCGCAGGTATGGCGGAGGTGGGATGCGCGGGTGTGGGGATCGATTTTGTGTGGGGGAGGAGGTGGTGTGGGAGGCGGGTGCGGGGCTTGGTGCTGAGTGCGGCGGGATACCCGCGGCAAGCGCGGGTATGACGGATCTTTTTCGCGCGGTACGGCGGATCTTACTCGTGCGGGTATGGCGGATCTTGTTCGCGCGGGTGTGACGAGTCCCTCAGGGGTGGCGATCTCATTTGGCGCGGGGGTAACGGAAGAGAGGGCGAGGGTGGGGAGGCGGGACAAGGCTTGGTGCTGAGTGCGGCGAGATACCCGCGGCAAGCGCGGGTATGACGGATCTATTTTGCGGCGGGTATGGCGGATCTTTGCGGCGGGTGTGGCGGATCTTTGCGTGTGGGTGTGGCGGATCTTGCTCGTGCGGGTGTGGCGGAGGTGGGGCGCGCGGGTGCGGTGGGTCTGGTTTTTGGGTGGGTGGCTTGCTGTGACTGGCAGGGCGGCGGCGCTTGCTGCGTCAGTCGGTCGTGTGCAGCACCAGGCCGGTGGGGAGCTTGGGCACGAAATAGGTGCTTTTCTGCGGCATTCGGTCGCCGGCTTCGGCGGCGGCGAAGACCTGGTCGAGCGAGGGCGGCGAAACGATGAACGCCGCCGTCGCCTCGCCTCGCGCGACAGCCGCTTTGGCATCATCGCGCCCGTGCGTGTAGGTCACCACCTGGCCCGCCGCCAGCGCGGCCTCATCGATGCCCAGGTGGCGGTCGAGGATGGCGTATTGCAGCACGGCCGGCGCGAGGCCGCGCCAGGAGGCCGGCAGACGGCCCGGCAGCGCGTCGAGCGCGCCCGCTTCCGCGGTCAGATGCAGCGGCGCGGCGCCGGGCGAGATCAGCGTGAGGTGCGGCTGCTGCGGCGGTTCGGCGTGCGCCGTGAACTCCGGCGTCAGGCGCGACGCCAGATCGGCCGGCACCGCCGTGTGGATTA
Organism: Dehalococcoidia bacterium; assembly: GCA_965203165.1. Classification (GTDB taxonomy): domain Bacteria; phylum Chloroflexota; class Dehalococcoidia; order Bin125; family Bin125; genus CATQGW01. The sequence continues at coordinate 615,650 of OZ241849.1, read as the reverse complement.
GCCGGTGCGTCGCCCCCACCACCAGCCCCGGATCCGATGCGGATACGATCCCCATCAGCACACGCCCAACCTCGTTTGCCCCGCCGCTCCGCTGCCCTGCGCGCCGCTCCAGCACGGCCAGCGCCGACTCGTAGCGGTGGTGCCCGTCGGCCATATAGATCGGCTGCCCCGCGATCGCCTCGGTCAACGACGCGATCGTGGACGGCTCGTCGATTCGACGTAACGTATGCGCGTCTCCGGCGGGATCGGTTCCCTCGCTGAGCGGATCGAGCGCCAGCGCCTCGTCTAGCAGCGACGCGACCCGCTGATCGCGATCGGCGACGAACGCCATCAGCGGCGAGACATCCGCGCCGACGCCCGCGCGCACCGCCGTGCGCGTCGCCCGCGGACCGGGCATCGTCCACTCGTGCGGCAGCACATCGCCCTGCTCCCACGGCGTCAGGTTGACCGCCGCGAAGAGCGCCAGCCGCGTGCGCGGCGTCCCGTCGTCGAGCGTGAAGCGGTGCTCGTGCAGATAGAGCGCCGGCGCGTCCTGCACCAGCACACCCTCGGCGCGCCAGGCGGCGAGGCGCTCCGCGGCGGCGGCGATTTCGTCCGCGTCGGCGGCCGTCTCAATGTGCTCAATCTGGTAGGGGCTGGCGGCGCGCAGGCGCGCAGACTGCTCCGCGTCCACGATGTCGTAGGGCGGACCGAGCACCGCGCCCCAATCGGGCAGGCGCGCCGGGTCGTAGCGCAGACCGGGAAAGGGGTGGATGACAGCCACGCGCGCAGCCTATCAAAGCGCCGCGTTTGATCAGGGCGGGCGGGAGTGCGACGCTGCGCACATGCCGGGCGAAGCTGCATCGGGGGGTTTGCGGAACTGCGTCTTCTGCGGCATCGCCGACGGACGCGAGTCCGCGCTGTTCTTTCAGCGCGATGGGGAGATGTTCGTCGACTCGCGGCGCGGCGAGGATGCGGTGCCCTGGAGCGACGCGACGCCCGATGTGTTCGTCTTCGAGAACCAGTTTCTCTTCTACGACCTGACCTCGCTGGTGATCCCCGGCTGGCATTCGGAGCGCGTCGGGCCGCGCTACTACCTACAGCAGACGGAACTGTGGCGCGACCTCGGCGCGGCGGGGCGCACGGCGCGGGACCACGGGCAGCGCACGCTGGAGCTGATGGCGGAGCGCGACGCCAAAAACAACACCGAGCGCGCCCCGCAGGGCTTCCGCATCTTCTGCAACTTCGGCTCGTGGGGCGAGCAGACGCAGCCGCACGCCCACCTTCAGGTACACGCCGGCAAGGAACTCGACATCAGCCGCTACGCGCCGACCGGCGAGCCCTGGGTTGACGCAGCGCGTCGCGTCGGCGGGCCAATCGCCGAGACCGAGTCGACGCTCTTCTACAACGCCTTGCCCGTGCTGGAGGCGGGCCGCAGCGAAATCTGGAAGGTGACGCTCCGCATGGGCTTCTCCGGCCCGCATCGCCAGCTGCCGCCGCTCGCCCTGCTGGCCGTCCCGCGTTCAGGCGCGAGCCAGTGGCAGCTGTGGGGCGAGATGGGCGCAATGGGCGCGGACATCGTGGAACTCGCCGAGCGAGAAAGCCCGGGCGGCTTCCGCCTGATGGCCAACTTCCCCGGCCAACAGCGCGACGAGCAGTGGGGCCCCGGCCACGTGCTCATCGTCGGCGGCCACCACCTGGGGCTGTACGCGGATTATTTCTGAGTGAGCGCCTCCCGCTGCGCATCCAGGCTCTCGCGCAGCGCCGCTTGTGGGTCTGCTGAGCGCCGCAGGCGCCCCTTGCAGTGGTGGAAGCAGATGCGGCAGCAGTGGCAGGCGCAGCCGCCGATGCCGTAGGCGGCAGCGAGAGAGATGGCGGCGGCGGCTCCCAGCCCTACGGAGACGATTACGCCGATCAGGATGTCCCAGACGAGTCCTTCGAGCATGGTGGTCCGTGTCCTTTCCCGGCGCGGCGGCGCGGATCTGTTGTTGTCTCGAGCTCGCTGAGGAGCTCGGTGGGCTCACCGAGCTCGGCGAGCTCCCTGCGGGTGTGGGCGGTGAATTTTTGGAAGCCGATCTAGGCGAGCGGACGAAGTTGATCGAGGCGGCGTCCGTCGGCGCGCGGCTGCGGCCAATATACAGCCTGCGGTGGCTTCGCGCCTCAGTATGCTGCGCACTGTCGAACAGCGCGCGAACTCGCGGCGCAGGTTGGACGCAGCTGGAGGAGATCAGGATGGCAATTCAGGGCTACAGCGGTTACGACGCGGTGGGGTTGGCGGAGCTGGTCGCCGGCGGGCAGACGAGCGCGGCGGAGCTGCTCGAAGAGGCGATCGCCCGCACCGAGCGGGTCAACGGCGAGATCAACGCGGTCGTCTACCCCTACTACGACGAGGCGCGCGAGCGGGCGCTGGCGGGGCTGCCCGACGGCCCGCTGCGCGGCGTCCCCTTTCTGCTCAAGGACCTCTACCTGCTCTACGCCGGCCAGCCGATGAGCAACGGCTCGCGCATCTACGAGGACTACGTGCCCGATCACGACCACGAGTTGACGGCGCGCTACAAGGCCGCCGGGCTGAGCATCTTCGGGCGCTCGACCTCGCCCGAGTTCGGCATCACCTCGACCACCGAGTCGATGGTGCACGGCAAGACGCGCAATCCCTGGAATCTGGAGCACACCGCGGGCGGCTCCTCGGGCGGCGCGGCGGCGGCCGTGGCGGCGGGAATTCTGCCCGCCGCCAACGCCTCCGACGGCGGCGGCTCGATCCGCATCCCCGCCGCTTGCTGCGGGCTGTTCGGGCTCAAGCCGACCCGCGGGCGCACGCCGTCGGGCCCTGATGTGGGCGAGGGCTGGGCGGGGATGTCGACGATTCACGCCGTCTCGCGCAGCGTGCGCGACTCGGCCGCCCTGCTCGACGCGACCGCCGGCCCCGACCTCGGCGCGCCCTACTACGCGCCGCCGCCCGAACGCCCCTGGAGCGAGGAGGTCGGCGCGCCGCTGGGCAAGCTCAAGGTCGGGCTGATCACCACCGCCTTCAACGGCGTCGAGACGCACCCCGATTGCCTCGCCGCCGTCGAGCAGGCCGCCAAGCTCTGCGACGATCTGGGGCTGGAGGTCGAGGACGCGGCGCTGGAGATTCCCGCGGAGGTGAGCAGCCCGCTGTTCAGCATCATCCGGCCCGCCACGCTGGTCGCGGTCGAGGATCGCGCCGCCCAGCTGGGCCGCGAGCCCAACCCGGAGGATGTCGAGCCGATCACCTGGCAGATGATCAGCGGCGACATGCCCTCCGCCGGCGACTACCTCCGCGCCACCCGCGCCGTCCACACAATCGGGCGCATCGTGGCCGGCTTCTTCGAGGACTACGACCTGCTGCTCAGCCCGACGATGGCCTCGCCGCCCTTCCCGCTGGGGCATCTCAATCTCGATCGCGAGGACATGCAGGCGCAGGGCCGCGATGTGCAGCAGACCGTGGCCTACACCTCGACGTTCAACGCCTCGGGCAGCCCGGCCGCCTCGATCCCGCTCTGGTGGAACGACGCCGGGCTGCCGATCGGCGTGCAGTTCGTCGCGCCCTACGGCGACGAGGCGGCGCTGATTCGGCTCGGCTCCGCGCTCGAAGAGGCGCAGCCCTGGTTCGACCGCCGCCCGCCCGTACACTCCGACGCATAGCGCGAGGTTGTGCCCGAATGGCTCGACGGCGAGCCGCCGCAGCCGAGTTCTCGCGTACAATCAGCCAAGTGACAGCCAAGTGACGGGCGCCGTTCGCCCGTCGCACGCCTAACACGCTCACTGCACCCAGCGCGCCATGCGCGCCAGAGAGGACGCCAGCATGAAAGTCGCCAACGCAATCGCCGAGATGATCAAGCGCGAGGGCGTCGAATTCGTCGTCGGCTACCCGGTCAACCCGATCTTCGAGGCCGCCGCCGAAGCCGACATCCGCACCATCATCGTGCGCCAGGAGCGCACCGCGATCCACATGGCCGACGCCTTCGCGCGGATGAACTCCGGCGACCAGATCGGCGTCTATCTGACGCAGAACGGCCCCGGCGCGGAGAATTCGTTCGGCGGGCTGGCGCAGGCCTGGAGCGAGTCCGCGCCGCTGGTCGCGATCCCCGGCGGCTACGCCCGCGCGCAGACCAACGTCGCGCCCAACTTCAGCGGGCTGGTCAACTTCCAGCACGTGAGCAAGTGGACGGAGCAGCTGACCGTCGCCAAGGATCTGCCCAACGCGGTGCGGCGGGCGTTCACCCACGCGCGCAACGGGCGCCAGCGCCCGGTCGTGCTCGAAGTGCCGGGCGACATGTGGGGCGAGGACATTGAGGAGCCGATCGACTACCGCCCGACCTCGTCGGTGCGCTTCGGGCCCGACCCGGCCGACGCGCGCCAGGCGGCGCAGACGCTGGTCAACGCCGAGCGCCCGGTGATCTACGCCGGGCAGGGCGTCCACTACGCCCGCGCCTGGGATCAGCTGCGCGAGCTGGCCGAGCTGCTCGAAGCGCCCGTGACCACCTCGCTGCAGGGCAAGAGCGCCTTCCCCGAAACGCACCCGCTCTCGCTCGGCTCCGGCGGCCGCGCCTTCCCCAAGGCCGTCCACGAGTTCCTGCAGAACGCCGATGTCGTCTTCGGCATCGGCTGCTCGTTCGCCAAGACCGGCTTCGGCCTGGCGATGCCCAAGCAGCCCTACTACATCCACGCCACGCTCGACCCGGAGGACTTCAACAACGAGGTCGAAATCTCCGAGGGCATCGTGGGCGACGCCGCGCTGGTGCTGGAGGCGATCATCGCCGAGGTCAAGGAGCTGATCGCCGGTCCGCGCGGGCGCGCCGACGCCATCGCCGCCGAGATCGCGCGGATCAACGGCGAATGGCGCGCCGACTGGGCGCACAAGACCGACTGCGACGAGTCGCCGCTCAACCCCTACCGCGTGCTGCGCGACCTGCACGCGACGATTGACGAGACGGTCGGCATCGACAACGCCGTCGCCACGCACGACGCCGGCAGCCCGCGCGACCAGATGTCGCCCTTCTGGAACTCGACCACCCCGCTCAGCTACATCGGCTGGGGCAAGACCACCCAGCTCGGCTACGGCCTGGGTCTGGCGATGGGCGCAAAAATCGCCCGCCCCGAAAAGCTTTGCCTCAATGTCTGGGGCGACGCCGCGATCGGGATGACGGGGATGGACTTCGAGACGGCGGTGCGCGAGAACATTCCGATCCTCTCGATCCTGCTGAACAACTTCTCGATGGCGATCGAGCTGCCGATCATGAAGACGGCGACCGAGAAGTACCGCGCCACCGACATCTCCGGCCACTACGCGGACATGGCCAAAGCCTTCGGCGGCTACGGCGAGCGCGTCACCGAGGTCGCGGACATCAAGGACGCGATCAAGCGCGGCATCAAGGCGACGGAAAACGGCCAGCCCGCCCTGCTGGAGTTCATCACCAGCAAGGAGATCGATTACTCGGTCTTCCGCTAGGAGCCGGCATGGCAGAGTCGCAGCCACGGACGCCGAATGTCTGGGTAGTCCGCGCCGACGGCGGCGAGGAAACCCAAAACTGCGTCAACGGCGGTTTCACCGGCATCGGCTGGAAGGAGATTGGCGATCTGACGGACGTGACCGGCAGATCTGCCATTGATTCACGATGGCGGTTAGTTGCTTCCGTCGCAGACAAGCCGCGCTCGATCGGTTCCGCAATCGGCAACATCGCGCGCTTCCGTCTGGAGATGCAAATCGGCGACTGGGTGATTACCCCGGAGGCCGACGTACGCTGGCTGCGATACGGCCAAGTGATCGGCGATTATCGCTATGATCCTGCCGCAAACGACGATTGCCGGTATCACCACCGGCGCGATGTGATCTGGCAGGCTCGCCCGCTCTACCGCTACGAGTTCACGCAACGCTTCCGAAGCGCGCTTGGCCGACTTACCGTCAAACAGCTACTGCGCGAGGCCGAGTTTTTCGAGCAGATCGGCTTCTTGGTGCAGCGACGGTAGGCGACCGATCATTAATCCAGCTCATAGGTCTCGCGCAATGTTTGCAGAAACAGGCGGAGGCTGCGCGATACGTTCACTTCGGGTCGGAAACCCCAATGTGCAAGCGACTGAAGGACGAGGTGCACCACTATGACCAAGCAGCTGCTTCAGTACTGCTATTGGGTGGAGGAAGGACGCCTGCTCGCAGGGGAGTATCCCGGTCATCCGTGGGACGATGGGCGGGCGCAGGAGAAGCTTGAGGCACTGCTGGCGGCGGGGGTGACGCTGTTCGTCGATCTCACGCATACGGCCGATGGGATGAGGCCGTACGAGCCGGTTCTCCACGAACTGTCGCCGCTGACGGCGCGGTTGTCGGCGCCGATTGTGGACATTGACGTGCCGCGCAGCCGAAACGAAATGGCGCGCATTCTCGACGCGATTGATGCGGAAATCGCGCGCGGCGGTATCCCCTACGTCCACTGTTGGGGCGGCGTCGGGCGAACGGGCACGGCGGTCGGCTGCTGGTTCGCCCGGCACGGTTACCTCGGAGATGCAGCGCTCGCGGAGCTACGGGCGCGGTGGGATGTCAACCCTAAGCCAGGCCATCCGGATACGCCGCAAACCGCCGCGCAGCGCGAATTCGTGCGCCGCTGGCGTGAGGATGGTGATTATCAATCCAGCCCATAAGTCTCGCGCAGCGTGCGCAGAAACAGGCGGAAGCTGTGCGACGCGTTTGCGTCGGGGCTGAGGTCGAGATGTTGAGAAATAGCTTCGGCGACGGAGATCTTTTGCAAGCCAGCCTCATAGTAGCCGCCGCGCTGTAGAATGCGTTCGAGGCGTTCCCACGCATCCGGCTCTTCGTCGAGCGCAGGAGCTTGAGATACACGTATCGGTTGAACTCTGGGATACGCGGCTCGAATCGCGATCGGATCGCCCAGAAACCATGTCTCAAGCTCGTGCATCGCGATGCGGACCCGAAACAGATGTCGGTCGGCTTCGGCTGCCGAGGTGAGCAGCCGCGAAGCTCGTGCGATGTCCTCGATGCGCCGCTTTAGATCAATGCAGTCGTCGCGGTCTTGATCGATCACCACAACGACGGCATCCGCCCATCGAAGCGCCTGCATGTGACCACCGAGGTCGCGAAGCATCCGCTGTTTGCCACCGAAAGATCGGATGTGCCGTGAGTGCCCTTGCCCCCCAGAGAGAAGCCGATCGATGATCACGTTGACCGAGGCGGCAGTCGAATCATCTTCAACGAGAAATTCAACGTGCACCGGCAGGGATCCCCAGTTGCTCGAACAGGTTCTGCTGCCAAGCGTCACCGAGCAGACCACCGGCGTGCAAGTACTCGTTGACCCCCCAAAAGTCTGTGGCCGAATTCGCACTCGTGAATCCATCAGAGCCGCGGCTCAGAACGTGAACGTGCTCCGGTTGCAGTGCATCGAGGAACAGAGGCGCGTGTGTGCTCACGAGTAGCTGTGCGCGTGCCGCTGTTCCCATGCACTGCTCGGCGAGTCGGCGGAGTTGTTGCGGATTCACGAAGTTCTCAGGCTCTTCGAAGCCGATCAGCGGTGGCGGATCCGGATCGCGCAGTACGATGAGATACGCGAGTAGTTTCAGCGTCCCGTCTGAGACGTACCTGGCGAGGACTGGTTCTTCGAACCGTTGGTCCTTCAAGTGAAGGAGCAGGTTGCCATCGGGCAAAGTGTCGCTCGTGACGCTCTCAAGCTGTGGGATTTGCTTCGCGAGGAGTCGAAACGCATCATCCAGCCGAGCGGGCTCGTGCTGCTGAAGATGCCGCAGCACGCCTGCGAGATTGTCGCCGGTGGTAGACAGCCGCTGGTCTACTCTCGGTTCCGTTACTGTACGGAGGTGCGGCACCGCCAGATACCAGAGGTACCAGCCTGTGATGAAGTTCCGCAACGCCACGATCCTCGGGTGGTCATGGAATCTGCCCAGCGTGTTTACAGCCAGCAAGTCGGGCGATGCAAGGGGCTCCTCGCGGCGCTCTGCGTGTTCGTCGGGGGCGTCGCCGCCGATCACCTCGCCTGCTCCGTGCTTGTAGTCGAGGAAGCGAAACCCTCGCCCGCGGGGCTTTCGGCGCCATGAGAGCCATTCGCGTGTGACTACCGGCGAGCCGCAGTCCTCGTCAATCTCGAGGTGGTAGGTGATTCTCGGCGTCTTTGGACCTTCGCGGTAGGCCAGTTCGATTTCGATTGGTCCATCTTGGCCGCGCGAGCGGATCTCTCGCATCCCACCTCGCCGACTCCATGCGTCAGGCAGATCGTGTGAGAAGGACTCGGCAAGAAACGCGAATACGTCGAAGAGCGTTGATTTGCCGCTGCCGTTTGGTCCAATGAGGACAGTGAGGGGTGTCAGATTCTTCAGCCGCACGTCGCGCAGCACGCGGTAGTTGCGCACGCGCAGCGCCTCGATGCGGGGCGTCTCGCGGATCGTCGGAGCGCTCATAGTCATTCCACGATACTGCCTGCGGCAGCGGCCTGCACATCGCTCCCGCCGCTCTGGCGCAAGCGGTAGACTGCTGGGCGCGATCGACGGGAGGCTGGCGATGGGTGTTCGGATCTGGCTGACGGTGGCGCTGCTGCTGACGGCGTCCGCGCTCGCGCCCTGGCCGGCGGGCGCGCAGGACGACTCGGAGGAGTTCGTCGTGCGCATCGCCGCGCGGCTGAACCCCGATGGGCGAGTCGAGTTCGGCCTACAGCGAGTCGACGACCAGGGCGGGCGGCGCGACTTGCGGCTCGAATATGCGCGCTTCTTTCCCCGCGACGTCCAGCACACCCGCTGGCTGACCGGCGACTCGACCTTCATGCTGGAAGCGCCGCACTACGACGCGCACGGCTACGACGACCCCGACGTGCCGCCCGACGCGCGCGGCGTCCTCGTTCGCGTGACTGCGCGGCGCAGCCCCGACGGCCGCATCGAGTTCGGCCTGCAACACCGCCGCGAGGACTTGCCCGGCGACCCCGTGTACAGCGAGCGGCTGCTGCCGCCCAAGCGCTACTGGCCGTCGGACGTAACGCATCACCGCTGGCTCTACAGCAGCGAAATTCGCTTCACCGTGATCTGGCCGCGCGGCGACGGCGGAATGGAAGCAGGGGCGTCGCTGGAATCCGACGGCGACGATCCGGGGGGCGACGCGGGCGGGAACGCTACCGTCTGGGACGAGGCGAGCTGCGTGGCGCTGATCACCGAAGGCGAGGCCATGGTGCCCGACGAGTGCGAGGCGCTGTTACAGCATCGCTGCCGCGAGTTCCCCGACACGATCGAGTGCCGCGAACCCGACGACGACGGATAACGCTACTCGACGGCCCCATCCTCCGCCGCGGCCTGTACTTCCGATTCCGCCATTCCCAGCCAGTCGCCCAGCACGGCGGCGTTGGACTCGCCGAACACCTCCGCGCGGCGGTATTGCGTCGCGTCGGTCTCCGAGAAGCGCAGCGGCAGGCGGTCGCCGTTGATCGGCCCGAAGTTAGGGTGCGGCTCGCCGTACTCGAAGAAGAAGCGGTTATGCGCGAGCTGCGGGTCGCGCCGCGTCAGATCATCGCCCGTCTGGACGACGCCGGCCGGGACGCCCGCCTCCTGGCAGCGCGCCATTAGCTCGTAGGCGTCCTGCTCCCGTGTCCAGTCGGCGATCTGTTCTTCCAGCTCGGCGCGTCGCCGCCAGCGCTCCGCCGCGCTGTCGAGATCGGTATCGAGCGCCCAGTCGGGTTCGCCCAGCAGCGCCCGCAGCGCCGCCCATTGCGCGTCGCTCTCGACCGCAATCGCGATCCAGCGATCCTCGCCGGCGCAGGGATACATGTTATGCGGCGCGGCGATCCGCCAGGGCGGCTCGTTCGCGATCGGCTCGGCGGCGACTCCGTTGGCGAACCAGTCGAGCAGCGCCGGGCCGGAGAAGCCCACGCCGACCTCGAACTGCGACATATCGATCCGCTGCCCCCGCCCGGTCGCGCGGCGCGCATCGAGCGCCGCCAGCAGCGCCACCGCCGCGTGCAGACCCGCCATATGGTCGTTATAGGAAAAGCCCACGCCGATGTCGTTGCGCCCCGGCACGCCGGTCAGGTAGGTCAGCCCGGCCAGCGCGTGGACGGTCGGCGCGTAGGTCACATACGATGCCCACGGCCCGCTCGCGCCCATGCCCGACATCGCAATCGAAATCACGCGCGGGTTGCGCTCCGCGACCGACTGCCAGTCGAGCCCCCAGCGATCGAGCACGCCCACCGAAAAGTTATCGATGATCACATCGGCCTTGTCCGCCAGATCGCGCGCGATCTGCTGCGCCTCGGGGCGCGCGAGGTTCAGCTGCAGCAGCCGCTTGTTGCGGTTCCACATCGAGTAGTAGGGCGATTCGGGGCCGCCGCCGGTGACAGGCCGCGTATTGGTCGCGACCTTGACCACATCCGCGCCCAGATCGCCCAGAATGCGCGTGCAGAACGGCCCGGCCAGCACGTGCGTGAAATCGAGCACGCGGATGCCGTCGAGCGGTCGAATCGGCGGCCGGGGCGCTCGTTCCGACATCAGCCGCACCAGCCCAACTCGTCGAGCAGCTGCTCGCCTGTGATCGGCTCGGGCTCGCCCGGATCGCCGCCGATCCGCGCCGGCGTATCTGCCAGTCGGTAGGGCGCGCCCGGGCCGCGCACCGTCGTATCGCCGACCGGATACTCCGTCCACCACCCGCGCGCCGCCAGCTGTGGATTGGCCGCCACCTCCGGCAGCGGCATCACCCAGCCGTAGGGATGGTGCCGCCGCTGCGCCTCGTGAAAAAACGGCTCGACCTCTTTCGCCGCAACCCACTCGCGCAGCACCTCCATACTGCGCTCGATCAGCAGTACGACATTCTCCGGCTCGGTGTACTTGGGGTCGAGCAGATCCGCCTGCGCGCCCTCCTCGGCGAGCCAGGCCAGCTGCTTCTGAAAATCGGGCGTGGGAGTAACCATGATCGCGCCGCCCTGCGCCTGCATGACCTGATACGCGCGGCTCCAGTGCAGCGAGCCCTGGCGCGGCAGAAACGCGCCCGCGGCGTCCGCGCCGAACGGCAGCTGGTCGCTGAACCAGGCCCACATCAGCACGTGTTCCAACACCGACGCCAGCGCCTCGTGCACCGCCAACTCCACAACCTGCCCCTCGCCCGTCTCGCGCGCGTGGCGCAGCGTCGCCAGCGCGCCGATTGCCGCGTAGACGCCCGCGATGTAGGCGTACTGATCGCCGAACAGCTTGAGCGGCGGCGTATCCGCATCGCCGCTGGTCGCCGCGACGCCGCCCAGCGCCTCCGCGACCAGCCCCGGCGCCTGGTATTTCGCCCACGGCCCGTCGCGCCCGAACGACGTAACATCCACGATCACCAGCGCCGAGTTGGCGGCGAGCAGTTCGCCGCTCGAGATCGCGGCAGTGCGCAGCCGCCCGCAGTCGATCACGATGTCCGCGCAGGACGCCAGCATCAGGATCGCGTCGGTGTCCGCCATGCCCGACTCGGCGCGCGCATGCCGCCGGCTGGCCGCGAAGAAGGCGTGCCAGAGCGACTCGCCGTCGCGGAACGGCCCGCGCCCACGCAGCGGGTCCCCGCCCGGCGGCTCCAGCCGCAGCACCTCCGCGCCCAGGTCGCCGAGCAGCTTCCCCGCATAGATCGCGCGGTCGTCGGAGAGGTCGAGCACGCGGACGTAGTCAAGCGCAGCAGCCATGATGCGACCAGTCTAAGCCCTGTCCGCACCTGTCGCAGCCGCCGCCCCTCGCGCACTCCTCGCCCCGCGCACAAAGCTCTGTCATACCCGCGCCCCCACTCCGTCACATCCGCGCCCCCACTCCGTCATACCCAGCCCCCACTCCGTCATACCCGCGCTTGCCGCGGGTATCTCGCCGTGGTGAGCGCCAAGCACCGCGCTCGGCTCCCCCACCTCGCCAAGCTCGCCCCGCGCGCTTCCGTCGTTCCTGTGCAGGAATGGGGGAGGGGGTCGTGCGGGGCTCTGTGCTGTGCTCGGCGAGATACCCGCGGCAAGCGCGGGTATGACGGAGTGGGGGCTGGGTATGAGGAGTGGGGGTGCGGGCATGGCGGCGTGGGGGCGCGGGCATGGCGGCGTGGGGGCGCGGGTGTGGCGGAGCTTGGGGCGCGGGCATGGCGGCGTGGGGGCGCGGGTGTGGCGGAGCTTGGGGCGCGGGCATGGCGGAGCTTGGGGCGCGGGCATGGCGGCGTGGGGGCGCGGGTATGGCGGAGTGGGGGCGCGGATGTGACGGAGCTTTGGGCGCGGGCACGGCGGAGCTTTGGGCGCGGGCACGGCGGAGCCGCTTGCGCGACGGCAACGGCGCGTTGGGCTACGATCGCCCCAACTGATCGCCGCGCGCGCGGCGGATTGTCGGATCGAGGCGCCCCCATGGAATTCCGCTTTTCCCAAGAAGACGAAGCCTTTCGCGGCGAAGTCGTGCAGTTCCTCGAAACCGAGCTGCCGCCCGGCTGGGCCGACATGTCGGAGGGGCCCGCCGAAGAGGGCGCGGCCAACGACGAGCGCTGGGCCTTCACCCGCGACTTCCAGCGCTCGCTCGCCGCGCGCGGCTGGCTCACCCTCGGCTGGCCCGTCGAGCACGGCGGCGCCGGCGCCGGACCCGTCCGCCAGGCGATGTTCAACGAGGCCATGGCCCACTATCGCGCGCCCTCCTACAACCAGGGCGTCGACCGCGTCGGGCCCACGATCATCATGTACGGCAGCGACGCGCACAAGGAATTCTTCCTGCCCGCGATCCGCAACGCCGAAATCACCTGGTGCCAAGGCTTCAGCGAGCCCGGCAGCGGCTCCGACCTCGCCTCGCTGCAAACCCGCGCCGTGCGCGACGGCGACGACTACATCATCAACGGCCAGAAAATCTGGACCTCCGGCGCGCAGCACGCCGACTGGATCTTCTGCCTCGCCCGCACCGACCCCGACGCGCCCAAGCACCGCGGCATCTCCTTCTTCCTGATCGACATGAAGACGCCCGGCATCACCGTGCGCCCGCTGGTCAACATGGCCGACCGCCACCACTTCAACGAGGTCTTCTTCGAGGATGTGCGCGTGCCCGCCTCGAATATGGTCGGCGAGGAAAACCGCGGCTGGTACGTCGCCACCACCACGCTCGACTTTGAGCGCTCCGGCATCTCCCGCGTCGTCTCCGGCGTGCGCCTGCTCGGCGAGCTGACCGAGCTCGCCTCAAAGCCCGGCCCCGACGGACATCGCCCCGACGAGGACATCCGCGTGCGCCACCGCCTCGCCGACCTGCAAATCGGCTTCACCGTTGGCCGCTGGCTCGCCTACCGCGTCGCCTGGATGCAGTCGCAGGGCCTGGTGCCCAACCAGGAGGCGTCGATGAGCAAGCTCTTCGGCACCGCCGTCAACCAGCAGCTGGCCGGAATGATCAACATGCTCGGCCTGCACGGCCAACTCTCCGGCGACGCCGAGCGCGCCGCCCTCAACGGCCGCATGCCCGACGAATACCTCAACGCCGTCCCCCTAACGATCGCCGCCGGCACCAGCGAAATCCAGCGCAACATCATCGCCACCCGCGGCCTGGGTTTGCCGCGGGGGTAAGCGGGCGGCGCCGAGATGGCCAACCCGATACCATGGGGCTGAGGAGCTGAGAGCATGGGCACCGCCGGAGAACACCCCCTGATCATGCTGAAGTTCGAGGGACCGACATTCGAGCGGCACGAACTGCCTGCGAACGCGCTGCGCGAACTCGCGCTTTTCCAGGAGACATTCGTTGATGTCGCAGCGGATCTCTGGCGCGCTCGCAATCCGCGCAGCGGACGGCTGCCGAACGGATTCGCGGCGAAGGTGGAGCCTCGGATGAACTCGCTAGGCGCTGGCAGCGTCGAGGTCGGCTATGCCTCGCCGGGCGCTGCTCTGAGTGACGCGGAGGACGAACGCTACGTAGAAGGAGCATCTTTCGCGTCAGAGACCTCCGAGCTCGTACTCGCTGCTCTGCAGGAGGGCGCCGCAGGGCGCGTTCACCTCGATCTGAGCTTGAAAACGATCGAGCGGCTGAGCAAGCTTGGCTCGTCGCTTGACGAGGCGGATTCGATCATTGCGCACGACGGACGACATCCGCCGGTCAGGCTCGATTGCGATGCCCGTGGAGCATTTCGCCGAGCCGCAGCGCATGCTCGCGCTGCGGACACTGAAGCGCCTTCGGCAACGATCGGTGATCTGGTGGCGCTCATTGACCACCACTTCGGCGATGTGCCGGACGAAGTTTGGGATGCGTCGCCGCCGGTAGAGCCTCACGGCGTGCAAGATGTTGCCGAGCATCGCCGATGAGCGCGCCATTCACTCGGCGGCGCGTGGCTGTGGACACTTCGTTTCTCTTCCCGCTTGTGCATCAGCGGCACGAGCACCACGAGGAAGCCCGACGCATCGCCGACGAGTTCAAGGATGCGCAGTTTGTCACGACCGATGGCGTCGTGTCCGAGTTCCTTTCGATGATGTCAAATCAGTCGCTTCGCCCCAAGGCGCTCGCACTGGTCAAGGACATGCTGTCGGTGAATTCGCAGTACCGCGTCTTTTGGCAAACGAGGCGCGCGTTCCAGCAAGGAATCGAGCGGTATGCGAGCCAGAAGACGGGCTCGCCCAGTTTGGTTGACTGCATGCTGATGGACCTGATGGACGCCCAAAACATCGACATAGTGCTCGCGTTCGACCGCGACTTTCGCCACGTTGGGTTGTACGATGTGTACCCGCAACGCGGCTGATCGCGGGGCGGCTTGCGGTAGCGCAATCCGAAAGTGTCCGCGAGACTGGCGAGCCTCTTGGAATCCGCAAAATCCAATTCGGGCGATGGGCGGAAGACGGAGGCGCTGGCGTGACTGAGTCCAATCCGGCGAACTGGGCGAACCAGACGCTGTGGACGGGCGATAACATCGATGTGATGCGGGGGATGAACTCCGAATCGGTCGATCTGATCTACCTGGATCCGCCGTTCAACTCGAACCGGGACTACGCCGCCCCGATCGGTTCGGAGGCCGCAGGCGCCGCGTTCAAGGACTCCTGGGCGCTTGACGACCTGGACATCGCCTGGCACGGGGAAGTGGCGGAACGCGAGCCGGCCCTGGCCAGCGTGATCGAATCGGCCGGCGTCTCTCACGGCAAACGCATGAAGGCGTACCTGATCATGATGGGCGTCCGGCTGCTTGAGATGAAGCGGCTGCTCAAGTCGACGGGGTCGATCTACCTCCATTGCGACGATACCGCGTCTCACTATCTGAAACTCCTGCTCGACGCGATTCTGGGTGCGCAGAACTACCGCAACCACCTCATCTGGCGGCGGGCGACGGCGCACAGCGACTCGCGGCGCTTCGGCCGCATCCTCGATCACATCCTCTATTACTCAAACGGCGACGATCCCTGTTGGAACAGCGATGCCGTCCTCACGCCGAAAACGGACGAGCAAGTGCGTACTGCGTATCCGTCGACTGACGAACACGGACGCTACCGATCTGAGAACCTGACCGGTGCAAGAGCCTCAGACGGCGAGTCGGGCCTGCCGTGGCGGGGATACGACGTTTCCGCAAAGAACAGGCATTGGTCCGCCCCGAAGACCGGCGCGTACGCCGAGTGGATCGAGCGCGAGTTCATCCCTGGGTACCGCGCCATCAGCGGTGTCCACGATCGCTTGGATGCGCTGGACGCCGCAGGTCTCATTCACCATCCGCAACGCGGCTACTGGCCGGGCCTGAAGCGCTATGCCGCCGCAGACCGCGGCAATCCGCCCCAAAACCTCATCCTTGATCCGATTGGGTTCACCAACTACAACAAGAAGCAAGGCGAGTACGTCGGCTACCCGACTCAGAAGCCGATCAAACTGCTCGAGCAGATCATTAACGCATCGTCGAAGCCAAACGATGTAGTACTGGATCCGTTCTGCGGCTGCGCGACGGCCTGCGTCGCGGCCGAAAACCTGGGTCGGCGGTGGGTCGGGATCGACGTTTCGCCCAAGGCCGCGGAACTTGTGCGGCTGCGGCTGCACAACGAGCTCGGCCTCTTCTACAAAGGCGCGCACCGCACCGACATTCCGCAGCGCACCGACCTCGGCGATGTTCCGCCCGCGAATGTCGACGCCAACCGCCGCCACCTCTTCGGGCAGCAGGAAGGCAAGTGCAACGGCTGCCTGACCGCGTTTCCCTACCGCAACTTCACAGTCGATCACGTCATACCCAAATTAAAGGGCGGCAGCGACCACATCGGCAACCTCCAGCTGCTCTGCGGCGCCTGCAACTCGACCAAGAGCTCCGGCACGCACGAGGAGTTGATTGCCAAGCTGATCAGAGACGGCATCCGCGCCCATTAGATGTCTCTAGCAAGTTGCCGTCGCCGTCGCGGGGCGGTCTGGCGCGCGCGCCATCCGGGAGACGCGCAGCTGCCGGAGGGTGTAGGAATGACGGAATTCACCTCGCGCCAGAGATCGACGTTCTAGCGCCTGCCCCAGCCTGTTCCGTTACCACCCGCACTCAATATCGTCGGGAGCTAGTTCTCGCCCATCTCGCGTTCGATCAGCTGCGCGAGGTTGATGCACTCGACATCGTAATACTTGCACGCGGCAGGGATGTGATCATCAAAGCGCGGCGATTCTTCGGTGACGACGATGTAGCCGCCCGCTCGCCCAAGACAGACGAGGTATGGGTCGGCGCGTTCACCGCGCGCTCCGATGCCGGACATCTTTGGATATCGCGCTGTGATGTCGGCGAAATGCTGCAAGTCCATCGGCGTCAGAGAGGGCTTCGCGGCGAGTTTGAATCGCGCACGGTTGTAGCCGCGCAGACGCTGGAGAACGCGGCCAAAGTACTCGTCTTCGGCGTTCCGGTGCAATTCCTCCCACACGATGTCAAGCAGTCGCACTCTCTCGGCCACAAGAAGATCCACGATCATCCGCCACACGTCATCGCGTTCCGCAGCCGACCTCTCACCTCGCTCAATCTCCACCAGGCTGGAAGTATCCATCAGGTACCGAGCAGTGGGCGCGCTATCGGTTGTCACGCCCTGCACCTGTCGTTCGCAGCAGCTCCGCCCGAAGTTCTGAGAAATGTTTCACGCGAAGATTGAGATGCGCGTCAGCGTCGGTCTCATCGATGATCCGCTCATCAAGCGCGTCGAGCACCAGCTGAACGTACCGCGCGCCGAAACGGTTCAGGTGCTGTCGCGGGTATGGGGCGCTTGAACGTCCGCCTCCGCTATTCCGCCAGGTGTCATCCTCGCGGTCGTACTTGAGCGCTTGGTACGTACCGGGCGCAGCGATCTTGAGTTGCTCGATGCGCAGCATCGCCGCGGGCTGGCTGACCTTGAGCGCGCGCGCCAGCTTGCCCACATCGCTTCGCTGCCAGGCCGTCTCGGCCGGGAGGCTGAGCTCGTCCACCAGACGCTCCACTGTGTTACGCGGCATCAGCGCCGCCGCGGCAAATCGGTTGCAAAAACGCTCAACTTTCGCGTGATCGTCGAGCTCGGCCTGATTGCAGAGCCCGGGCTGGCGCAGCAGCAGGTGCGCGTATTCATGCAGCAGCGTGAAGACCTGCGCCTGCGGCACTTCTTCGCGGTTGACCACGATCGCGGGCATCAGCCCGTCCGGCCAGCTCGAAAATCCGCGGCAGTCTTCGCGGGGGAATGAGCGGAGGAACACAAGTATCCCCAGCGCCTCAACTGCCAGCCGCCACTCTTGGAACGCTGCTCGTGCGTCTTTCCAGTCGAGCTGCACGGCGTCGCTCACTCCGAGCAGCGAGCGCTGCTGTGCGGCTAGCTCCTCGACATCTTGATCGAGAGTTGCCTGTTGAAGCTCAGGGGCAATCGGCTGTCCCAGATGAGAAGCCAGGTCAGTCGCGGCGTCCTGATCGACATGCGTGCGCGTGATTGCGCGGCGCGTCTCGGTGCTGTAGCGGGGCGCTTGCCCTCCAACGGTTCGAAAGTCCTCAGGATCGGAAACCTCGCGCGGCGGCGCCCGCAGCACGAAATTCGTGAACGCCAGCTCGTAGACCTTCGTCATCCGATCCAGCAGCGATATCTCCGGCGGTTGTTCGCCGCGTTCGATCGCCGCGAGCTCGCGCGGCGCAATCTTCAGCTCGGCCGCGGCCTGCTCGACATCCAGGCCCCAGCGCTCGCGGGCCCAGACCAGCACCGCCGGATTCGCGTCGAATGTCTGCGCCTTTGCCATTTCTCGCAGCTCCTGGCGCTGATCCTACCCCCACTCCTACTCCGCCGCTTCGCGCACTGCGGCGATTACTGCCGACGCCGTGGCGTCTACCCGTTGGCCGTTGACCAGGATTGTGGGGGTGCTGCGGATGTTCTGGGCTTGCGCGGCGCGCTGCTGGGCTTGGATGGCCGCGATGTGGCGGCGCTCGTCCAGGCAAGTTCCGAACTCTTCCGTGTTCAGGCCCAGATCCCTCGCCATCGCGACGGCGCCGGCGCGGCGGTAGAGGGTGGACGGCGGCCGCGCCATGTAGCGGTCGTGCGCCGCCCAGAAGGCGTCCTGGTCGGCGGCGCACTCGGTGGCCAGCGCGGCGAATTCGCTCTGGCTGTGCAGCGGCATGTGGCGGAACTCGAGGCGCGCCAGCCCGGTTTTCACGACCTCTTCGACGATGCGCGGCTCAGCCTGAGCCGCGAAGCGCTGGCAGCGTCCTCAAAGGAAGTCGCTGTAGTCGAGGATCAGCACCGGCGCGGCGGGGTCGCCCAGCACGTTGCGATCGGCGAGCAGCCCGGCGCGCCGCCCCTCTGCGATGATCACGCCCGAGGGCGGCGGCAGCTGCGACGGATCCCAGTCGCCGATCCAGAGCTGGTCGCCGGTCTCAATGATGAAATCGGCCGCGCCCGGCAGCAGCGCGCCGTCCTGCCCCGTCGCGTACGGCTGCCAGCGCTGGCCGCTCCAGCGCCAGAGCACATCGAGGCCCGGCAGCATCGCGGCGACCTGCGAGCCGCGCGTGCGGTAGGAGGCCTGCCAGACCGCCTCCGCGTTGGGCTCCATCGCGCTCAGGTCCGAGACCTGCGGCGCTTCGAGGCCGGGCGCTTGCGCTCCGGCGGGCGGGCCCGCGCCCACACCGAGCAGCGCGAAGCCGAGCGCCACGCCCACTACCATCGCCGTCAGCAGTTGTTTTCGCATTGCGCCTACTCCGCCGCGGCCGCCAGCGCGGCCTCGATCACTGAGTTCGCGCTGGCGTTCACCCGCCGGCCGTTGACCAGGATCGTCGGCGTGCCGCCGATGCCTTGATCGCGCGCCTGCCGCTGCACCGCCTCGATCGCCGGCAGATGCCGCCGATCGTCGATGCAGGTGGTGAACTCTTCGGCGTCCAGGCCCAGCTCCTCCGCCAGCCCGATCGCGCCCGCGCGGGCGTAGAGCGCCGACCGCCCGGTCATGTAGGCGTCGTGAAACTGCCAGAACGCGCCCTGGTCTGCGCCGCACTCGGTCGAGATCGCCGAAAACTCGCTCTGCGCGCCGAAGATCACGTAGTGGCGGTACTCGAAGCGGGCGATCCCGGTTCGGACCAACTCGTCGCGGATGCGCGGCTCAACCTGAGCCGCGAAGCGGCGGCAGCCGCTTCACTGAAAGTCGCTGTACTCGACAATCAGCACCGGCGCTTCGGGGTCGCCCACGATGTTGCGCGAGACCAACAGCCCGGCGCGCGGATCGTTCGCCGCCGGCTCGGCTCGCTCCGCGGCGGCCGTCTGCTGTTCCTGCTGCGAGGCCGACTGGGTTCGCTCGGCGCGGGACGAGGTTTCGGTGGGCTGCGGTTCGGGCGTCTCGCCGCTGCCGCACGACGCGGCCAGCGCCAGTGCGAGCGCGGCGGCCAAGAGCAGGCCCAGACGGGTCAGCGCGGTCATCGCTCAGTTCCGCGCAATGGCGCGCACCGCGACGGTGCCGCCCTCCAGCGGATTCGCTTCCAAGGCGGCCAGCCCCGGGTGCGGGGCGGGCCGGTCGAAGTTGATGCTGGCCAGATTCTCCAGATAGGCCGCGTACTGCCGCCCGCGCAGCTCGCCCAAGCGCTCCACGCCGGCGGCCAGATTTTCCACGCCGCCGCCCATCAGCACGACCAGCGCCTCGCGCTCGGCGGTCGAGAGCCGCATCTCGGAGACCATCGCCGCCTCGGCGCGGATCAGCGAGATCGGCAGCGTCCGCTCCGCGGTCGGCTTGTAGCGCGCGTACCACTCGAGATGGCTCAGGCCGTAATCGAGATGCCGCCGCGAATCGCGCGCCAGCAGCGTGAACATCTCCCGCTCCACTTCCGTCTGCGCCCACTCGCCGGCCGACTCGAACAGCGTCGTCTCGTAGGACTTGTAGATCACGTCCAGCGCGATCAGCATGTCGGTGAAGGTGAGGGCCTGGTACCAGGAGCGGTAGACCTGCCCCAGGGGCGCCTGGCCCAGCCCGCCGCCGTTGACCAGCGCGCGCTTGCGCAGCACCTCGACCTTGCGGCCTGCGTCGAACGCCTGCGTCGCCAGAAACAGCTTCACCTCGTGGTAGCCGTAGGAGATTTCCTCCAGCCAGCGCCCAATGATTTTCTGCTCGACCAGTCCGTTGTTGCTGTAGACCGTGCAGATCTGCCCGACCGCGCGCTCCAAGTCTTCGGGCAGCTCCGCCAGCCCGCTCTCCCAATCGAGCTCCGTGGCCGGCGTCCAGCGATCGCGGATCGCGTCCTCATACAGGTCGACCGCGTTTTCCGACCAGACCTCGGCCTTGTCGAAGATGCTGTAGCCGGCGGGGATCAGCTGGCCGGTCGACACTGTGCCGCGCGGCGCGTCGTTGGGCGCTTCCCACTCGTCGGGCACCACGCCGTAGGAACCGATGTTGATGTCGCGCAGCAGCAGGCCGTCCTCGCTCGGCGTCGCCTTGACGCCGGTCTCGGCCGGGGTGCGGAAGACGTTCATCGGCGCTTTCGCGAAGGGGTTGTCGGGGTCGCGCTCGAGGAAGTCGAGCCAGGCGTCGATCCGCTCGCCGGGCATTTTGCCGAAGGCGAGGTTCTCGACCTGGCTGTCCGTGGCCGCCGACGCCTCGATCCGCGCGATCAGCTCGTCCGACCAGCCGGCCGCGCGGGCCCGCACTTTCGTGTTCCTCGAAAGCTCCATCGGCCTCGCCCCTCTTCCGTGCGTCCCCAATGCGTCCATGCGCGGACGGTGGCGCGATCGCGCCGCCGTCTGGCGATCGTTCTCCCGTCTGCGGGCGGCGCTAGGCCGCGTCGCCCAGCAGCTCGAGCACCTCGGGCGCGAAGCGCTCCGTGCGATCGAGGCCGATCACCTCCAGCCGGTGCGCGTACTCGATGAACTGCTTGCGGCGCATCAGCATCACCATCTTGTAACCCTCGTCAAGGTGCTCGATCCCGCCGCCGGACAGGATCGCCAGCGCCTCGCCGGTCAGCGGGTTGGTGGTCAGGCTGGTCTGCTGGCTTTGGGTCAGCAGCGCCTCCTGCATGTCGAGGATGTGGTGCAGCTCTTCCTTGCGCCACGGTTCGGTCTCGACGGTGTACTTGAGGTGCGTCACGCCGAAGGCGAGGTGGCGGCTCTCATCCTGCGCCGAGAGGCGGAAGATGCGCTTCTCGGCCTCGTTCTGCGCGATCAGCTCGCCCATCCGGAACAGCGTCTGCACGAAGCCCTCGCCGACCAGATGCAGCAGCGCGGTCATCTCGGTGAAGTCGTCCGAGCCGAGCAGCTGCACGGCACCGAGTCCCGCGCCCGACATCCCGCCGCCGTTGATCAGCGTGCGCTTGCGGAAGACGTCCAGGTGCCGCGCCTCGTCCATCAGCTGCGTGCCGAGGAACAGCTGCGACTCGAAGAACTCCGGGTGAATCTGCTCGAGGAAGCGGCCCGGCACGTCCGCGGCGATGAACTCGACCTGGGTGAGGAAGGTGCAGAGCGTGCACATCGCGTGCTCGATGTCCGGCGGCAGCTCTTCAATCGTGTCCCAGGGGATGTCGCGCGCCGAGGACCACTGGCGCTGCAGCGCCTCTTCGTAGAGCAGCATCGCGCTCTCCGACCAGACATCGGCCTTGTTCATGTGCTGCACCGAGTTGGACGGCGTGCGCGGGTCGGCCTGCGCGCCGCGCGGCGCCCACTGCCGCTCGCGCGCCTGATCGCGGTCGTCCACGCCGTAGGTCAGCTGGTTGATCGACTCCAGCGTCAGGCCCTTGCGGCCCGTCTCGATCTCCAGCCCCTGCTCGGTATCGACATTCAGCCAGTCGAGGTTGATCCCGGGGACATCCGTCGTGGTCGTGGTCATCGGCAGCTCCAGGTGCGCTCGCGCGGGGCGCAGGCCCCGCCCGCGATTGGTCCGCGCATAATATCAAATGCGCCGCAGCTTGGCGCGCCCGCCGCGCCGCCGGAGAATCGCCCTGTGCACCTGACCCGCCTGCGCCTGCAACACTTCCGCTCCTGGCCCGACCTCGACCTGCAACTCCAGCCCGGCCTCACCATCGTCAGCGGAGCCAACGCCTCCGGCAAAACCAACCTGATCGAGGCCGCCGCAATGCTCGCCGCGCTGCGCTCGCCGCGCGCCTCGCGCGAGGGCGAACTGATCGCCTGGAGCGCCGAGCCGCCCGCCGTCGCGCGAATCGAAGGCGAAGCGCAGACCGCCCAATCCTCCGTGCGGGTCGAAATCGCGCTCGCCGCGCGAAGCGGCGCGAACGCGGACTCGGCCGCCGCGCCGCCCACCCAGAAGCGCATCCGCGTCGACGGCCTGCCGCGCTCCGCCAGCCAGGCCCTGGGCGCGATCCGCGCCGTCGCCTTCAGCGGGCTCGACGCCGACCTGCTGACCGGCGAGGCCGCCCGCCGCCGCACCTTCCTCGACCTCACGATCAGCCAGGTTCACGGCGCGCACGCCGTCGCCCTCTCGCGCTACCGCCAGGCCGTCCAACAGCGCAACGCCCTGCTGCGGCGCATCGCCGCCCGCCAGGCCGCGCCCGCCGAACTGACCGAGTGGGACGAGCTGCTCGCCGCGGAGGCGGGGCGCATCTGGCAGGCCCGCGCCGCCGCCGCCGACTATCTGGTCGAACAGGCGCAGACGCGCCACGCCCAGCTGCACGGCGCGGACGCCGCCGGGGAGCGGCTGGCGCTGCGCTACGAGCCCGCGCTGGGCGAGGTCTCGCCGGCCATCGCCGAGCGCGATTCGGAGCATGAGCGGCGCGAGTGGCGCGAGGTCTCGTCGGCCGTCGCCGAGCGCGAGTCGGAGCATGAGTCGGAGCGCGAGTGGCGCGAGCGCATGCTGAACGCGCTCGAACGCGCGCGCCCCGACGACCTGCGCCGCGCCGTGACCACCGTCGGGCCGCACCGCGACGACCTCGCAATCACGCTGAACGGGCGCTCCGCCGCCGCCTACGGCTCGCGCGCCCAGCAGCGCGACGCGGCGCTCGCGCTCCGCGCCGCCCAGGCCGACCTGATCGCCCAACGCAGCGGCGAAGCACCGATCCTGCTGCTCGACGACCTGTTCAGCGAGCTCGACGCCAACCGCCGCGAGCGCGCCGCCCAATTCCTCCACAACGCCGCCCAGGTCATCCTCACCACCGCCCGCCCCGAAACGCTGCCCGCGTCGCTGCCCACGCCCGCCGCCCAATGGCGCATCCAAAGTGGGCGCCTCAGCGCTTCGTGATCTGCGCCCGGCGGCCGTTTGAATGGAGCTGGGTGCTGGGCGCGGCGAGATACCCGCGCTCCCTCTCCCGCCATACCCGCGCCCTCTCTCCCGCCGTACCCGCGCAAGAAGGATCCGTCATACCCGCGCAAGAAGGATCCGTCATACCCGCGCTTGCCGCGGGTATCTCGCTGTGGTGCGCACCAAGCCCCGCTTGCCGCCCCGCAAACCCCGCACGCTCCCCCTCCGTGATGCCCGCGTCCCCTCTCCGTGACCCCCGCGTCCTCTCTCCGTCATACCCGCGCTCGCCGCGGGTATCTCGCTGTGGCGCGCACCAAACCCCGCTCCCGCCACCCACATCCTGCACAGGCTCCCCGCGCACCTCTGTCGTTCCCGCTCAGGAATGAGGCAGGAGGCTGTGCGGAGCTCCGTGCAGAACTCGGCGAGATACCCGCGGCGAGCGCGGGTATGACGGATCTTTCTCGCGCGGGTATGACGGATCTTTCTCGCGCGGGTGTGACGGATTCTTCTTGCGGGGTGCGACGGGAGAGAGGGTGCGGGTATGACGGATTCTTCTTGCGCGGGTGCGACGGGAGAGAGGGTGCGGGTATGACGGATTCTTCTTGCGCGGGTGCGACGGGAGAGAGGGTGCAGGTATGACGGATTCTTCTTGCGCGGGTGCGACGGGAGAGAGGGTGCAGGTATGACGGATTCTTCTTGCGCGGGTGCGACGGGAGAGAGGGCACGGGTATGACGGATCTTATTTTGCGCGACTGGTGGCGGAAGTGTGAACGGGCGCTAGTGCAGCACGTTGGCCGCGGCCAACTCCGCGATCTCCGCGTCGGTCTTGCCCAGCAAGCCCTTCAGCACCGCCTCGGTATGTTCCCCCCACAACGGCGCGCGCGTCATTTCCAGGCGCTCGCCGTTCCACAGGATCGGTTCGCGCTGCACGTACATTGTCTCCGCTTCGGGCGACTCCACCCGCGCGTAGGCTCCCCGCATTCGCTCGTCGCGCTCGAAGAAATCGGCCAACCGCTCCACCGGGCTAGCCGGTACGCCCGCCTCGAGCAGCAGCCGCGAGGCCTCCCACTGGTCGTACTGCCGCGTCCACGCCGCCAGCGCCGACTCCAGCTCCTCGACCGCCGCCTGCCGGCCGGGCAGGGTCGAGAGATCGTCCCGCGCCGCCAGATCGGACCGTCCGATCGCGGCGCAGAGCGCGCGCCAGTCGGCGTCGCCGCGGCAGGCCACTGCGACCCAGCGATCCTCCTCTGCCGTCGGAAACACGCCGTGCGGCGCATGGAGCGGCGAGCGGTTGCCCAGCCGCGGCTGTTCCGCCGCGCCGTTCAACGCTTCGATCAGCTCCGTATCGAGCAGCTGCGTCGCCGTTTCGTATTGCGCCAGCTCGAGATAGCGCCCTTCGCCCGTCCGATTGCGCGCGTCGAGCGCCGCGATCACCGACATCGCCAGGTAGTACGGCACGGTGAAATCGGTGTGCAGCGATCCGAAGCAGATCGGCGGGCGCTCGGCGAAGCCGCTGCGCTGCGCCAGGCCGCACATCGCCACGATCCCGTTGCCGTAGGAGCGCCATTCGGCCCGCGCGCCCTCGATGCCCATCACCGCCACGTTGCAGACGATGATGTCCGAGCGAACCTTACGCAGCTCGTCGTAGCCCACGCCCCAGCGATCCAGCACGTAGGGCGTGTAGTTGGAGGTCACCACATCGGCCGACGCCGCCAGCTCGCGGATCAGCGCCACGCCCTGCGGCGTGCTCATATTGAGCGTGACCGAGCGCTTGCCCGCGCTGCAATCGTTGAACACCCCGTTGGTGTTGAGCGAGAAGCGCTCCGGCGGCTGCACGCCGATGTAGCGGATCGGATCCAGCCGCCGCTCCGACTCGATCTTGATCACCTCCGCGCCCAGATCCGCCAGCAGCCGCGTGCCCAGCGGCCCCGCGATCGCCCAGCAGAAATCGAGAATCCGCACGCCGTCGAGCGGTTTGCGCGGCGGCGGCGGCGCGGACTCGACGTAACGAATTTGCGGCTTCGGCGCGGCAGGCGCGACCGCCTCCGACGGCGCAGGTCCGACCAGCGCGCCGCGGGCGCGCGCCGCCTCAACCTCAGCGTCGTCCCAGCCGGCCAGCTCGCGCACGATCGCCTCGCTGTGCTCGCCCAGCGACGGCGCGCGCCGCGCCTGCGGCTGATGCCCCCGCCAGCGAACGCTGGAGCGGCCCAACTGCAACTCCCGCCCCAGCTGCGGATGCGCCACGCTCTGGAAGAACCCCCGCGAGCGCAGATGCGCGTCCGCCGCCACCTCCTGCGGCGTGTTGAACGGCAGCACCAACAGCCCCAACCGCTGTCCCTCTGTGGTCAACTCGTCCAGCGTCAGCCTGGCGCAGAGGCGCTCCACAACCGGCCGAATCTCCTCCTGGAAGCGCTCGCCGCGATAGCCCTCGTCGTCGAACCGCTCGTCGCGCAGCTGCGCCGCGCCCAACACCCGGTCGGCCCACTCGACGAAGCGCGGCCAGTGCGGCGGGTGAATCGTGAACGAGAGCCAGTGCTCATCGGCGCTGAGGTAGGTCGCGCCCGAGCCGATCGGCGTATGCCGATCGGGCGACTGCCCGTGCCAGTGGTAGTAGTTCACGTTCGCCGTCTGCAGCGTCGTGAACGCCACCGCCTCCTGCATTCCAACCACCACATCGCTTGGTCCGCCGCCGCGCCGCTGCTCGAAGATCAGCGCCGCCGCCGCCTCGGCCGCCGCCAACGAGACCTGCTTGTAGGCCAGGTTGCCCGCCGGCCAGATCGGCGGATCTTCGGGAAATCCGTTCAGCGCGAGATGTCCGCCCGCCGCCATCGCGGTCAGGTCGCTGACCGGCTCATCCACCGCGCCGCCGCGCCGAAAGACGCACTCCACCACTGGA
Organism: Dehalococcoidia bacterium; assembly: GCA_965203165.1. Taxonomy (GTDB): domain Bacteria; phylum Chloroflexota; class Dehalococcoidia; order Bin125; family Bin125; genus CATQGW01. The sequence continues at coordinate 589,216 of OZ241849.1, read as the reverse complement.
ATCCTCCGCGGCCATGCGCCGCGATCGGCGAGCCAGCCAGCCAGCGCCTTACCCGGCGCAAGTGGGGCGAGCAGCGCGTCGCAGTGCGCGAGCAGTGGCGTCAGCGCCGCCCAAACCGCCGCATCTTCCGTGTCCACCGCCAGGCTGCGCTTGCCCGCGTTGTAGAGCAGGTGCGCCCAGCCCGCCTCGAGATCGCCCTCCGCGTCGTCCACGAACGGCGCGCGCCGCCGCAGCGCGTCGCCTGCGGCGGACTCCACGCGAACCACATCCGCGCCCAAATCCGCCAGCAGCCGCCCGCCCTGCGCCAGCGGTTCGTCGGTCAGATCGAGAATCCGCGTCCCCGCGAGCAGCCCATCGCCCACATCGCCTACATCGCCCGGATCGCCCGGCATGTCGCTCATATGGGGATGCTAACGGGCGGCGGGCGTAGGCTGGCGGCGACCGCCAACCAGCGGTCGCCGGAGGAGCCGCCGATGGCCGATGCCGAGCGTGCAAGCCAGTCGGACCGATCGGACCAGCCCGACCAGTCGGACGAGTACCGCGAGCTGCTGCGCCACGGCACGATGTCCGTCGGCCTCTACGCCCCCCGCGGCATCGACCGCCAGCAGCCGCACACGCAGGACGAGGTCTACATCATCGCCAGCGGGCGCGGCGTCTTCGCGCTCGGCGACCGGCGCTTCGAGTGCGGCCCCGGCGATACCTTCTTCGTCGGCGCGGGCGTGCCGCACCGCTTCGAGGAGTTCGACGACGCGCTCGCCGTCTGGGTGGTCTTCTACGGCCCCGAAGGCGGCGAACACGCCGGCGGCGCAGGCTGATCGCGATGGCTAATCCACTCAGCGACCCGCCCGACGAGCTTCGAGCCGACGCCCAGCCGCAGCTGCGCCTCGCCTTCGACATCGCCCTCTGGCGTCAGCAGGAGCAGGTCGATCGCGCCCGCGCGCTCGACGGCAAGCTGGGCCAGACGCTCGGCCTCAACGCCGCAATGATCGCCGTCTTCGGCTCCGCCGTCCTGCTCGCCAGCAGCGCCGACCTGGCCGAGATCGGCAACACCGTCCAAATCGCCGCCGGCCTCTTCATCGCGAATGTGATCATCTCCGCCTTGGCGTTCATCCTCGGTACCTGGAGGCTCTCGCCCAGACTGGACAGGCTGCCTCAGTACACAGAGTCCCTCAATGAAGACGAGATGCTGCGGCGGGTCACTACAGCATTGGTTGGCGCAGTTCAGGCGAACGAGCCGGTTCTGCGCTTGAAGGAAATCTTGGTCGGGCTTGCAATTGGCCTGACTGGGGCGACCGCCGTCGTTATCGCCGTTGCCGCAATTCGCGTCGTTGCCTGATGACAGTCTTGATGTCCGCCCAAATCTGACGCAGCGGCGGGATGCCCCCGATGTAGATCACGTCAAACTCTTGCGAATCGTCGAACTGCTTGCCACGCTCGGCCTGCTCCGACTTCGCCGACTGCTCATCTCGGTTCGCCAGTTCCGCCATCGTCTCGGCCTCTCTACGCTCGTCGCCCCATTCTACTCCGTTCGCCGCCTCTCGCCGCGCTTCTGATGGCTGGATCGTCACCATCCCCTTGCGCCTCCAGATCTGCCAAACAGGCGGAAAGCCGCCGATGTAGATCACGTCCAGCTTGCCCGGCGGCAGCTCACCTGACCTCGCCGAATGCTCCGCCTCAACCTCCCCGCCTCTTTCTACTCCGCCCGCCACCTCTCGCTGCGCCCTTGATGGCTGGATCGTCACCATCCCCTTGCGCCTCCAGATCTGCCAAACAGGCGGAAAGCCGCTTGTGTAGATCACATCCAGCTTGCCCGGCGGCAGCTCGCCCGACCTCGCCGAACGCCTGGAATGCTCCGACTCACACATCGCCTCAACCTCCCCGCCCCATTCTACTCCGCCCGCCACCCATCAGTTGAGCCAGCGCCGCCAGATGTAGAGCGTAACGCCGAACATGAACGCCAACGCGATGAGCGCGTAGTAGACCAGCCGCACCCCCGCCAGCAGCGGCTGATTCACGTTCACCCGCACCGTCAGCGGACTGCTCAGCAGCCACTCCGCGCTCTCCCGCTCCGCAAGCGTCAGCGCCTCGCGGCTGGGAAAGCGACTCGAACTCCACGAACCGTTCGGACGATTCACCCGGAAGCCCAGCACCGCCTCGCCCGGCGCGTCGCCGACCAGCGTCACCCGCGCCAGCGGCCCGAAACCGGGCAGCTCGACCGGCTGCGTGTACGTGTACCGCTCGCGCTCCGCCGTGAGATCGACCACGCCGTCGGCCGGCGCATGCCGCCGCTGCTCGCCGAGGTAATCGGTCGACTGCAGCGCCACCTCGATCCGCCCCTCGCCCGCACCGCGGTGCGCGACCTGCACCTGCATATCCTGATTCGGCTTCTCGCTGGTAAACGCCCAAATCCCCCCGCCCACGAGCACCCCGAACACCGCCCAACGGAGCCACCAGCCCCAGCTCCGCCCCCGCAACCGCTCCCGCATCGCCGCTCCCCGGCCGCCCGATTCGCCAGGCGCGCAGATTTCTCAGCCTACGCCCTGCGCTGCCCAACCGCTACGGCGGCCGCGCCTGCGGACCCGCTTCGCAGGTGCTACTCTGTTGCGACGGCGTGTGCGAACTTTCACATAGTGCTGGCGGGCGGCGCCGCCGCTTGATGCGGGCTTCCGCCGCGCCGCCGCCGACCTCACTTCGCGCTCAGGCCAACCGCCGGCCCTCAACCGCGCGATCGCAGCCTCACCGCCGGGAGCAGGATGACCAGACAGCTTCCCTCTCCGTTCCCCGGTCTGCATGACCCGCAGAGCTTCCGCGACGCCTGCGGGACGGGCTTTGTCGCGCGCGTTGACGGCGTGCGCTCGCACGAGCTGGTGCAGCAGGCCGTCGCGGGCGTGGTCAGCCTCACTCACCGCGGGGCGGTCAACGCCGACCCCAACACCGGCGACGGCGCGGGGGTGACGATTGAAATCCCCTGGGACACCTACTTCGCCGACCTGGAGCGGCTGGGCTGCTCGCCCGACGACGGTGAGGCCGGCCGCCTGGCGCTGGGGATGATCTTTCTGCCCGACGACCGCACCGACAGTGCCCGGGCGATCATCGACGCGGCGCTGCAGCGCACCAATCTTGAAGTGCTCGGCTGGCGCAGTGTCCCCTGCGATCCCGATGTGCTCGGCGAGGCGGCGCTGCGCGGTCTGCCTCAGATTGAGCAGGTCGTCGTGCGGTGCCCCGAGCAGCTCGCCGAGACCGACTTCGAGCGCCTGCTCTACCTCGCGCGGCGGCGCGCCGAAGCCGAAATCCGCGCCATCGTTGAGCGCGACCCCGCCGATCCGGTCGGCGAGACCTACGTCGTCTCGCTCTCTTCGCGCACGGTCGTCTACAAGGGGCTGATGGTGGCGCCGCAGCTGAGCCGCTTCTACCCGGATCTGACCGATCCGCGCACCACCTCCTCGCTGGCGCTCTTTCACCAGCGCTACGCGACCAATACGCTGCCCAACTGGCGGATCGCGCAGCCGTTCCGGGCGATCGCACATAACGGTGAGATCAACACGCTGCTGGGCAACCGCAACTGGATGTTCGCGCGCGGCCCCTCGCTGCAGTCCGATGTGTGGGGCGAGTCCGTCGCCGAGCTGCACCCGGTGATCAGCGAGGGCGGCTCCGATTCGCTGGCCTTCGATGAGGCGCTGGACCTGCTGATCGCCTCCGGGCGGGGCGCGCTGCACGCGATGATGATGCTCGTGCCCGAGGCCTGGGAACAGATGGCTGACATTGATCCGCGCCTGCGCGGCTTCTACGAGTACCACGCCTGCCTGACCGAGCCGTGGGACGGTCCCGCCGCGATCGCCTTTACGGACGGCCGGGTGATCGGCGCGACGATGGATCGCAACGGCCTGCGCCCGGCGCGCTATCAGGTCACCCGCGACGGGCTGGTCGTGATGGCTTCGGAAGTTGGGCTGATCGATCTCGATCCGGCCGAGATCGTCGAATCCGGGCGGCTCGGACCGGGCCAGATGGTCGCTGTCGATGTCGAGCGGCGCGAGCTGCTGCACAACGACGAGATCAAGCGGCGCATCGCCAATCAGCGGCCCTATTCGCGCTGGGTGCGCCAGCGCATGGGGCGAATTCAGCGCAGCGTCCAATTCGAGGCCGGCCGCCAGCAGCCGCTCGGCGAAGGCGAGCTGCTCGAACGCCAAATCCTGCACGGCTACAGCAAAGAAGAGATCGAGTACGTACTCAAGCCGATGGCGCGCTACGGCAAGGAGCCGGTCGGCTCGATGGGCGACGACACGCCGCTCTCGGTGCTGACCGACACGCCGCGGCTGCTCTACACCTACTTCAAGCAGAAGTTCGCGCAGGTCACCAACCCGCCGATCGACTCGATCCGCGAGCGCAACGTGATGTCGCTCGACACCTGGCTGGGACGGCGCCACTCGCTGCTCGAAGAGGCGCCCGAGGCCGCGCAGCTGGTCCATCTCTCCTCGCCGATCCTGCTCGACGACGACCTCGCCGCGATTCGCGAGTTCCGCCTGCCCGGCTTCTCCGCCGCCACGCTCGATGCGACATTCGCCGTCGCCGACGGCGAGGCCGGCCTCGAACCGGCGCTGGACGCGCTCTGCGACCACGTCGACAATGCGATCAACGACGGCTACAGCGCGCTGATTCTGTCCGACGAAGCGGTCAGCCCGGAGCGCGCGCCGATCCCGATGCTGCTGGCCGTCGCCACCGTTCACCATCACCTGATCCAGAACGGCCGGCGGCTCGACGCGAGCATCATCGCCAGCTGCGGCGACGCGCGCGACGTGCATCAGGTTTCCTGCCTGATCGGCTTCGGCGCGAACGCCGTGCACCCCTGGCTGGCGTTCCGCAGCCTGGCCGGGCTGCACGCCGAGGGCGAGCTCGATGAGATGACGCTGGACGAGGTGATCAACCACTACCTCTCCGCGCTCGACGCCGGCGTGCTCAAGATCATGTCCAAGATGGGCATCGCCTCCGTCGCGTCCTATCTCGGCGGGCAGATTTACGAGGCGCTGGGGATCGACGAGCAGGTCGTCGCGCGCTCGTTCCACGGCACGACCTCGCGGATCGGCGGGATCGGCTACCGCGAGATTGCCGCCGACGCGCTGGAGCGGCACCTGCACGCCTATCCCGTGGACGGGCTCGACGCGGGCGGCTGGTACCGCTACCGGCGCGACGGTGATTACCACGCCAACGAGCCGCCGATCTGGCGCTCGTTGCACAACGCGGTGCAGCAGCACGAGGACGGGGAGGCGTATACGAAGTTCGCGGCGATGGTCAACGATCGCCGGCCCACCGCGCTGCGCGACCTGCTCGACTTCCGCTCCGACCGCGCGCCGCTCGAGCTCGAGCGGGTCGAATCCAATGACTCGATCACCAACCGCTTCAGCACCGGCGCGATGTCGCTCGGGGCGCTCAGCCCGGAGGCGCACGAGGACATCGCGGTGGCGATGAATCGGCTCGGCGGGCGCTCGAACACCGGCGAAGGCGGGGAAGACCCGCGCCGCTTCCTGGCCGACGGCGACCGTCACGAGGCCAACTCGCAGATCAAGCAGATCGCCTCCGGCCGCTTCGGCGTGACTCCGGCCTACCTCAACAGCGCCGGCGAGATCGAGATCAAGATCGCGCAGGGCTCCAAGCCCGGCGAGGGCGGCCAGCTGCCCGGACACAAGGTGACCAACTACATTGCGATGCTGCGCCACTCGACGCCCGGGGTCGAGCTGATCTCGCCCCCGCCGCACCACGACATCTACTCGATCGAGGACCTCTCGCAGCTAATCTACGACCTGAAGATCGCCAACCCCAAGGCGCTGATCTGCGTGAAGCTGGTCGCCTGCGAGGGCGTTGGCACGATCGCCACGGGCGTGGCCAAGGCCTACGCCGACATCGTGCATATCTCCGGCGCCGACGGCGGCACCGGCGCGTCGCCGCTCTCCTCGGTTAAGTACGCCGGCGCGCCCTGGGAGCTGGGCGTCAAGGAGGCGCACGAGGCGTTGGTCGTCAACGGTCTGCGCGGGCGCGTGCTGCTGCGCACCGACGGCGGCTTCCACACCGGGCGCGATGTGGTTGTCGCCGCGCTGCTGGGCGCGGAAGGCTACGGCTTCGGCACCTCCGCGCTGGTCGCGCTGGGCTGCAAGATGGCGCGCCAGTGCCACCTCAACACCTGCCCGGTCGGCGTGGCCACGCAGCGCGAAGACCTGCGCTCCAAGTACTTCGGCAAGCCGGAGATGCTGATCGACTTCCTGCTGCATGTCAGCGAAGAGGTCCGCCACATCCTCGCCGAGCTGGGCTACGAGCGGCTGGAGCAGATCATCGGGCGCACCGACCTGCTGACGCAGGTTCCGCCGCGCAGCGGCGAGCGGGCCCGCTCGGTTGACCTCAGCCGCCTGCTCGCGCCGATCGAGGCCGATCCCGCCTACCCGCGCATGCGCGCGCAGCAGCGCAACGATCGCCTGCACGACGACCGGCTTGACGACGCCATCCTCGAACAGGTTGAGGACAACATCGAGTCGGGCGAGTACTTCTCCGGCACCTACCGAATCGACAACGTTCACCGGGCGGTCGGCGCGCGCGTTTCGGGCAAGATCGCGGAGCGCTACGGCGATTTCGGCCTGCCGCGCGGCACGATTGAGCTCTACTTCAACGGCTCCGCGGGGCAGTCGTTCGGCGCGTTTCTGGTACGCGGGCTGCGGCTCTACCTGCGCGGCGAGGCCAACGACTACGTCGGCAAGGGTATGGGCGGAGGGATGATCGCCGTCTCGCCCGCCGAGAACGCCGGTTTTGACGGCAAGGATGCGGTGCTGGTCGGCAACACGGTGCTCTACGGCGCGACGGGCGGGACGCTCTGGGTGGCGGGCCGCGCGGGCGAGCGCTTCGCGGTGCGCAACTCAGGCGCGCGCGCCGTCGTCGAGGGCGTGGGCGACCACGGCTGCGAGTACATGACCGGCGGCACCGTCGTCGTGCTGGGCTCGACCGGGCGCAACTTCGCCGCGGGGATGAGCGGCGGCAGCGCGTTCGTACTCGACGAGGACGGCTCGTTCGCCTCGCGGGTCAACCATTCGATGGTTGATCTTGAACCGGTCGACGCGCGCCGCGATCAGGCGCAGCTGCACGAGCTGGTCGAGACGCACCACGAGCGCACCGGCAGCCCGCACGCGGCCGACCTTCTTTCGCGCTGGGACGTCGTGCTGCCCCAGTTCGTCAAAGTCGTCCCCCGCGAATACAAGCGGGTGCTCCGCGAGCGCGCCGAGGCCGAGGCCCGCGCCGTTGCCGGTACTGAGTAGCGGATCGACGCGCCAGAGCCTGTTCGCGCCCCTCGCCCCCCAGCTCCGTCCTACCCGCCTCCCAGCTCCGTCCTACCTGCGGCCCCTTCCGTCATACCCGCGCTTGCCGCGGGTATCTCGCCGAGTTCTGCACGGAGCCTCGCGCTGCCTCCTCCCTTGTTCCGGCACCTCAACCGTCATTCTTGCCTGCGCAGGAACGACGGAAAGGGAGCGTGGGGAGTTTGGGTGGCGGCAAGTGGGCTTGGTGCGCAGGGCGGCGAGATACCCGCGGCAAGCGCGGGTATGACGGGGCTGGCTTTGCGCGGGTAGGACGGAGCTGGGGGCGCGGGTATGGCGGATCTGGGGCGCGGGTAGGACGGAAGGGGGGCGTGGGGAGTTTGCGTGGCGGCGAGTGGGCTTGGTGCGCAGCGCGGCGAGATACCCGCGGCAAGCGCGGGTATGACGGAGCTGGGGGGCGGGTATGACGGAGCTGGGGCGCAGGAACGACGGAAAGGGAGCGTGGGGAGTTTGGGTGGCGGCAAGTGGGCTTGGTGCGCAGCGCGGCGAGATACCCGCGGCAAGCGCGGGTATGACGGATCTGGGGCGCGGGTAGGACGGATCTGGGGCGCGGGTAGGACGGAAGGGGGCGTGGGGAGTTTGGGTGGCGGCAAGTGGGCTTGGTGCGCAGCGCGGCGAGATACCCGCGGCAAGCGCGGGTATGACGGATCTGGGGCGCGGGTATGACGGGAGAGGGGGTGGGTATGACGGATCTAGGGCGCGGGAAGTGTGAACATCTCTCTACCCGTGGGGGTAGCTGTTCCACACTTCGTCCGCGCCTGAAACGCTCGACAGATAGCGCCCCGTCTCGTGCGTCGGGCGCACCCACTTGGCCAGAAAATCCACCTTGCCGCGCCGCTCGATCCGCCAGACCGCGCCCTCCGCGCGGTCGATCGCCCCGTGGTGGCCGTGCTCGCCCAGCGCGGCGTCGACCTCTTCAATCGTCATCGGCGCCTCGCCCAGCAGCTGCGGCATCGGAAAGCGCGGCTCGCGGGCGCGCAACTCCTCGCGCGTCAGACGCTTCTCCCCGCGCATCACGTCGAACAGCACCCACGGCTCGTGCGGCAGGTCGTAGCGCGTCCCGTGCGCCAGGATCAGCCACTCGCCTATCGCCCGCTCGCCGTCTTGCAGCAGCTCGAGGAAGGCGTCCTGGCGCTCCATCGCGTAGCCGTAGAAGCGGCGCAGAAAGTCGAAGCGCGCCGTCGTGACCGAGTAGCCCGCCCGCGCCAGCGGGACAATCGCGCCGTCCACCCGCGCCACCGCCACGCACGAGCCGTCGAGCTTCTCCTCGATGACGACCACATCGTGGCGGTCGCGCAGCCGCTCGGTGCAGATGCGCGCCTGCCCCTCATGCACGGTGTGCTCGCCCACGCCGAGCTTCGAGCCCGGCAGATGCGGGATCGATCCGTAGGCCTTGCTGCCGAGCGGTTTCTCCGGTTTCGCCATAGAGCCAACGGTACCCCGCTACGGGCGAGTCGAGCTGCGCACCGCGGCGTTGCCCAGCGCGCCCCACGAGGCAACGAGAAATGGGACACAGTAGGTCAGCGGGATGCGCCAGGCCAGATCCAGCGACCATTCGCCGTCGAAGATGATGTGCCCCTGGTTGATCGCGGTCAGAATCGTGCCCACCACCGCGCTGGTCAGGATGCTGCGCCGCAGCATCCGCCGATTGCGCACCGCGCAGCGCCAGCAGTCCAGCCGCGACGTGCCGCGCGCCTGCATCCGAAAGCGCCGCCGCGCAGGGTGCGGGCAGGTCGGGGCGTCGCCGGCGCGTTGCGTCATGACCGCTACCCTATCGCCGTGAAGCGCGGACTGAACATCTTCTTCGACGTCGACGGCTGCCTGGTCTCCTGGAACCTGCATCTGCGCCCCTACGCGCGCGAGGTGCTGGAGCGGCTGCAGCAGCGCGGACATCACGTCTACATGTGGTCGGGCTACGGCGCGCGGCGCGAGATCGCCGACAAGCACGACCTCTGGCCGCTGCTCGCCGGCGTGATGGGCAAGCCGATCTTCCAATACCGCGAGCGCCTGCACCTCTTCACCGACATCGAGCCCGATTTCATCATCGACGACCACCGCGAGATCGTCGAAGCGCTGGGCGGCGCGGTAATCCGCACCCCCCGCGAGCCGCTCGCCGAAGACCGCGAGATGGTGCGCATCTACCGCCGCATCCTGGAGTTCGAGCGCGACCACCGCGCCCACTGGGAGTAGGCGGGTCAGCGGGCGCTGCGGCGTTGCAGCCAGCGGCGGAGCAGGCGGCCTCCGGCCAGACCGGCGCCGATCACGCTGATCCAGAACGCGACGGCTACCGCCGTGTCCGAGGCGACGTCGGGGATCGCCAGACCGAGCCAGACGCCGAGGCAGAGGGCGAGGACCACGGCGGCCGAGGGCAACCGGCGGCCCGCGGGCGAGAGTTCGGCGTTGAGCGTCTCGACCTGCGGCGGCGCGGTCTTGCCTTCGGCGCTTCGCCGCCTGCGGCGTCGCCGCGTGCGCGGCACGGCTAGCGCCCGCGCCGCCGACGCGCGAGGTCGCGCGCGCTCAAGCCCGGCTCGGCCCGCTGCACACGGGAACGTTCGCCGCCCGTACCGCCGGCTGCCGGCTGTTCGCTCGCCGTGCCGTTCGCTTCCAGGCACCCGTTGCAGGCGAACTGAAGCGCCATCACCTCGTCGTCGATCCAGACCTGGCCGCAGTCCTCAACATCTGCCGTTGCGGTGAGCGCGAGATGGAAAAACTGCCCGCAGCTGTAGCAGTCGGCCTGGGCGTCGGGGCGGAGCAGCTCGCCGCAGACGACGCAGGATGCGGCTTCCGCGGCCGGCTCAGTCATGGCCATCCTCGCTCGGCGTATCCACAGGTTGACTCGGTGACAATCGTACCCACTCCTCCGCGGCCGCGATACGGGCGTCCTCGCCGCAACCCAGCTCGCCATCCCAGACGGCCGCTTCCAACCGCCGCCGCCAGGCTCCGATTAGCGGGCCTTCAGGCACGCCCAGAGCCAGCAGCTCGGCCCCGCTCAGCGGCGAGCGCACATCGCCGCGCCGCGCCGCGATCTCGCGCGCATGCTCGCCGGCTCGGCCGCGCCACAGGCGGGCGCTCGCCTCCAGCGCCGAATCGGGAACCGCTGCGCTCAGCTCGGCTGCTTCGGAGAGGCGCGCCGCCCGCCCGATTCGCTGCTTCGCCGCGCGCAGCGCCGCGCCGCCGGCGAGCGCGGCGCGCTCCGCCCGCCGCAGCGCCGCCGCGGTCGGCAGCCGCTCCACGACGGAGCGATCGGCGCAGGTCAGCCCCACCGCCGCCCAGCAGCGCGGCGCGGCGTCGGCGCGCCAGCCGCCGACGACGGATGCGGCCTGCGCGGAGAGCTCCCAGCCGGGCAAGCGCGCCTGGGGCAGGCGCCGGCGCCGGGCGCGGCGCAGCGCGCCCTCGGCGGCCGTGTCTTCCAGCAGCGCGCGCCAGGCGTCGCCGAAGCGGGCCGGCGTCAGCTCCGCGAGGCCCGCCGTCGCCTCCCGCGCCAGCCGCGCCGTGCGCCGCTCCGCGCGCCCGTCAATCCGCGCGGCGTAGCGGCAGAGTCGGATCAGGCGGGTCGGATCGTCGCGGAACGACTCGTCGTGCAGCACGCGCAGCAGGCGGCGTTGGGCATCGCCCGCCGCGCCGCGAGGGTCCAGCAGCGAGCCGGCCAGCGGCCCGGTCAGGCCGAATGCGGCCGCGTTGATCGTGAAGTCGCGGCGCAGCAGATCGGCCTCGATCGGCGCGGGTTCGACGATCGGCAGCGCCGCCGGCGACGGGTAGCGCTCGCTGCGCGTGCGTACCAGATCGATCCGCGAGCCGTCGCCCAGCCGCGCGGAGGCCGAGCCGAAGCGATCGTAGACATGCCAGCTCGCCGACGGCAGAGCCGCGAGCAGCGCCTGCGCATCTCCCTCGACGGCGATATCCAGGTCGGGCGGACCTTCCGCCGGCGGCGCGGCGCGCAGCAGATGGTCGCGGACCACGCCCCCGACGAGGTACAAGTCCACCCCGGAGCGGCGGGCGACGTAACATAGCGAGGCGACGGCGGCCCGCGCCTCCGGCGAGACCGCCAGGCTCCACTCCGAATCCGAAACGGCCTGAGTGCACATAATGGCTGAGCCTGCAAGCATCAGTGACGGCAGAGAGCTGCGGAACAGCGAGGCCGCCTCATGAGTCTGGACAACGCACTGCCGCTGCGGCGGCTGCGCCGTGTTGAGCAGCGTATCGGGCATGAGTTTCGCTGCCGCGATTTGCTGCGAGAGGCGCTCGTGCACAGCTCCTACATCAACGAGCACACGGACCCGAATCTGCGCTCCAACGAGCGGCTCGAATTTCTCGGCGACGCAATCGTCGGCTCGATTGTGGCGCGCGAACTGTTCGACCGTTTCCCCGACGCCGGAGAGGGCTGGCTCACGGAAGCCCGCTCGCTGGTCGTCCGCAACCGCAACCTCGGCGCGCTGGCGGCCAAGCTCGACCTGGGAGCGGAGCTGCTGATGGGCGAGGGCGTCGACAGAGAGGAGGCGCGCGCGCGGCCGGTCGTGCTGGCGCGCGCCTTGGAGGCGGTGATCGGCGCGGTCTGGCTCGATGGCGGGCAGCGGGCGGCGCAGAAGGTCGTGCGCCGGCTGGTGCGACCTTCCCTCGCAGCGCTCGACGCTCACGGACTGCCGCGCGACCCCAAGACGCGGCTCCAGCACCGCCTCCAGGGGACGATCGGCGCCACCCCGCGCTACGAAACGATCGCCTCCAGCGGTCCGGCGCACGATCCGCGCTTTCGCGTCCAGGTGCGCGTCAACGGCGACGCGCTGGCAGAGGGCTGCGGGAGCAGCAAGCGGGACGCCGAGATGGCCGCCGCCGAGCGCGCGCTCGACCAGCTCGCCGATGAGAACTCCTGATGCGTCTGCGCAGCATTGAACTCGGCGGCTACAAGTCATTCGGCAACCGCACCGTGCTGCGGTTCGACGCCGGCCTGACGGCCGTCGTGGGACCCAACGGTTCGGGCAAGTCGAACATCATGGACGCGCTGCGCTGGGTGATCGGCGAGGGCGCCAACCGCAGCCTGCGCGTGCGGCGGCTGGACGAGGTGATCTTCACCGGCTCCGCCGAACGCGCCCCCGCCGGGCTGGCCGAGGTGCGGCTGCGGCTGGATAACGAGGACGGCTGGCTGGGACTGGAGGCCGCCGAGGTTGAAGTGCAGCGCCGCGTGCACCGCGACGGCGAGTCGGAATTTCGGCTCAACGGCCGCTCCGTGCGGCTGCGCGAAATTCAGGAGCTGTTTCACAACAGCGGCCTGGGCGCGGGCGGCTACGCGCTGATGGGGCAGGGTCTGGTCGACGAGGTGCTGCGGCTGCGTCCGCAGGAGCGGCGGCGGTTAATCGAAGAGGTCGCCGATCTCCGCCGGCATCGGCGCAAAATGCTCGAGTCGCAGCGGCAGCGCGCGCGGGCCGAGCAGCACCTCGAACGCGCGCGGCTGCTGCGCGGCGAAATCGAGCCGCGCCTGCGCGCGCTCGAGCGTCAGGCGCGCCGCGCAAAGCGCCGCGAAGAGCTTGAGGCCGAGCTGAATGCCGCGCTGCGCGCCTGGTACGCCGCCGCCGCCGCGCAGCTGGCCGATGAAGGACGCCGCCGCCGCGATGCCGCGCAGACGGCGCAGGAAGCGCAGCAGCGGGCGGAAGACGAACGCACCGCCGCCGCCGCGGCGGCAGCGACGGCGGAGCGCGCCGTGGAAGCCGCGCGCGCGGCCGCGGAATCGGCGGCGGCCGAGCGCCGCGCCGCGCAGGCGCGGCTCAACGACCTTCAGCACGCGCTCGAGCTGGATCAACGCCGCCGCGACTGGCTGACCGGCGAAGCCGACAACCTCGAAGCGGAGCTGGGCATTGCCGCGCCCGACGACGATCCCGCGCCGGAGCTCGAGAGCGCCGCGTCCGCCCTGGCCGCGGCCGAAGCCGCGCTGCGCGAGGCGCGCGAGCGGCGCGATCGCGCGCAGCGGGAGCGCGGCGAATACGCCCACCGCCGCGCGGTCGCGGAGGCGTTGCGGCAACGGCTGGAGGCTGAGCGCGTCGAACTCGAACGCGAGTCCCGCGCGCTCGACACGGCGCTGACCGCGCAGCAGGAGACGGTCACCGCGCTGGAGGCGGCCCATGCAGAAGCCGCCACCGCTGAATCCGATGCCGCGCAAGCGCTGGAGACGGCCCGCGCCGACGAAACGGCGGCGGCGGAAGCGCTCGCACAGATCGATGCCGGACATGCCGAACTGCGGGATGCGCGCGCCGCCCTGGAGCGGGAGATTGAGGATCTGGCGGCGCGGATCACGGCGCTCGACGACTTCAGCGCTCCCGCCGCCGCGAGCGGTACCGCGCCGCGGCTGCTCAGCCGCCTGCGCATTGAGCCGGGCTACGAGATCGCGATCGAGGCCGCGCTGGGCGCCGCGGCGGAAGCGGAAGTCCAGCCCACCGCCGCCGCCGCGCTGAAGCGCGCCCGCGCCGCTCTGCGCCGCGACGAGCAGAGCTGGATCGGCGTGGCGGCCGATCTGGCCGCGGGCCGCGGGCAACGCCGATCGGCGGCGGCGGCGCATCCCAACGGCGCCGGCAGCGGGCGAACCGCCGTCGCCGTCGGGCTGACCGCGCTCGATGTGATCGATGCGCCGTCCGACCTGCGCCCGATCGTGGACGCCCTGCTGAGCGGGGTGCGGATCGTGGACGACGCCAAGCAGGCGCAGGCGCTGCCGGCCGAGACGGAGCAGGCGATCGTGACGCGCGACGGCATTCTGCTGCGCGCCGACGGCGTGGTGGCGACGCGCAGCGGGCAGAGCGCTGCGCGCGCGCGGCAGCAGCAACGGCTGGCGGAGTGGCGCGAGCAGCGCAGCGCCAAACGCCGCGAGCTCGAACAGCATCCCAGCCCCGACGACGAGCGGCGCGCCCAAGCGGCGCAGGCGCGCGACGCGGCCGCGGCGCTGATTCGCGAGCGAGCCGAGTCGCATGCTGCGGCCGGCACGGCGTTGGCCGATGCAGACCGCGCGCTGCAGGCAGCCCGCACGGAGCAAGAACGCCTGGACGGCGGCGCGCAAGGCGTCCGCTCGCGGCTGGAGCGGATCCGCGCCGATTTGGAAGCGGCCGCCGAGCCGATCACACCGCCCGCGGATGCGCCGCCGCCGCCCGAGCAGGGCGAGCTCGCCGCACTGGAACAGACGCGCGACGCGGCCGCGGCGCAGCACGCCGCAGCGCGCGCCCGCACAGAGCAAATTGAGCGCCGCTCACAAGCCGCGGCGCGGCTCGGCGAGGTGCGCGAGGAACTCGACTCGCTGCGCCTCAGGCTCGCCGAGCGCGAGCATGCCGTCGCCGAAGCGGAGACAGCCGCGGCCGACGACGCGGCGCCGGCCGCCGCGCGTTCCGCGCTCGATGCCGCCGAGCAGGAGCGCGCCGCCTGCCGCCGACGGCTGGAGACGGCGCAGGCGGAGCGGCTGGCCGCGGAACGCGCCGCCGTCGAGGCGCAGGCCGCGCTGCGCGAGACGCGCTCGGCCGCCCAACGGCTGGCGGCCAGCGCGGAAGAAGATCAGATCGATCTGGCCCAGCTGCCGCCGCCCGCCGCCGCGCCCAGCGACGCCGACCGACTGCGGGCGGACGCGAACGCGCTGCGCGAGCGACTCAACCGACTCGGCGCCGCCCCGCCCGACGCCGCCGAGCAGCATCAGGCCGAGCTGGAGCGCTTCACCTCGCTGCACGACCAGATCGCCGACCTGGAGGCGACCGAGGCGCGGCTGCGCGAGGCCGAACATGAACTGGAGACGCTGATCGGCTCCGGCTTCCGCGGCGCGTTTGAGCAGGTCGACGCCGCGTTCCAGCGCTACTTCCGGCTGATGTTCCGCGGCGGGCGGGCGCAGCTGACGCTGACCCAGGAACCGCCGCCCGCCGACGCCGACGGCGCACTGGCCGATTCGCAACTCGAGCTGGAAGGCGTGCGCACGGAGCCCGATCTGCCCCCCGCAGGCGTGGAGATCACCGCGCAGCCGCCGGGCAAGCGCGTCGGCAGCCTCGACCAACTGTCCGGCGGCGAGCGCGCGCTGACCGCAATCGCACTGCTCTTCGCCCTGCTCGAAGTCCGCCCGGTGCCCTTCTGCGTGCTCGACGAGGTCGACGCCGCGCTCGACGAGGCCAATGTCGAGCGCTTCGTGCAGGCGCTCAAAGAGCGCGCCGCCGATGTCCAGTTCGTCGTGATCACCCACAACCGCCGCACCATCGAGCAGGCCGACGCCATCTACGGCGTCACCATGGCCTCCGACGGCCTCAGCAAGGTGCTCTCCGTGCGGCTCGACAACCTCCCCGCCGCCTACGCCTAGAGCCTGTTCACGCTTCCGTCACCCCGCGCAAAGCCAGCTCCGTCACACCCGCGCAAGATTAGATCCGTCATACCCGCGCACATTTAGATCCGTCATACCCGCGCTTGCCGCGGGTATCTCGCCGCGCCCAGCACCAAGCCCCGTTCACGCCTCCCCCGCGCCTCTCTCCGCCACCCCCCGCAAAGCCAGCTCCGCCACCCCCCGCAAAGCCAGCTCCGCCACCCCCCGCAAAGCCAGCTCCGTCACACCCGCGCAAGATTAGATCCGTCATACCCGCGCTCGCCGCGGGTATCTCGCCGCGACCAGTACCAAGCCCCGTTCACGCCACCCCCGCGCCATCTCTCCGCCACCCCCCGCAAAGCCAGCTCCGTCACCCCCCGCAAAGCCAGCTCCGCCACACCCGCGCAAGATTAGATCCGTCATACCCGCGCTCGCCGCGGGTATCTCGCTGTGACGAGCACCAAGCCCCGCTCACGCCTCCCACACCTCTGTGCCACGGCGTCTTGGCGTCGTCGGATGTCTGTGCTGCGTTGTGTGTGAGCTGCTGTCTGCGCAGGAATGACGGAGGGGGCGCAGAGGCGATGAAGAGAGTTGGGTGCTGGTGGCGGCGAGATACCCGCGGCAAGCGCGGGTATGACGGAAAGGGGTTGCGGGTACCTCGCCTAGGCCAGCACGGAGTCCCGTGCGCGCCTGCGCTGTTCCTGGGCAGACCACCTGCGGCGGAGCGCCCCGGCAGAAGTCTGCTGGCACTCGGGAGCGCTCTGAGCGAGGGAGGGGAGGCGAGGGCGGTGCGTGGTGCGCAGCGCGGCGAGATACCCGCGGCGAGCGCGGGTATGACGGAAAAGGGGCGCGGGTATGACGGAAAAGGGGCGCGGGTATGACGGAAAGGGGTTGCGGGTATCTCGCCCGGGGCCAGCACGGAGTCCTGCGCGCGCCTGCGCCGTTCCTGCACAGACCTCCCGCGCGGAGCGCCCCGGCGGAAGTCCGCTGGCGCTCGGAAGCGGTCTGAGCGGGGGAGGGGAGGCGGGGGCGGTGCGTGGTGCGCAGCGCGGCGAGATACCCGCGGCAAGCGCGGGTATGACGGAAAGGGGCGCGGGTTGACGGGAAGGGGTCGCGGGTTGACGGGAAAGAGGGCGCGGGTATTTCGCCGAGGCCAGCGCGGAGTCCTGCGCGCGCCTGCGCCGTTCCTGCGCAGACCACCTGCGGCGGAGCGCCCCGGCAGAAGTCCGCTGGCGCTCGGGAGCGCTCTGAGCGGGGGAGAGGAGGCGGGGGCGGTGCATGGTGCGCAGCGCGGCGAGATACCCGCGGCAAGCGCGGGTATGACGGAAAGGGGGCGCGGGCATGGCGGAGCTGGCTTTGCGCGGGTATCTCGCCGCGCCCGGCACAGAGCCTCGCGCCGGTCCAGCGTCCAACCGACGGCGTCTACTCCGCGCCGCCCGCGTCGTCCGGCGGCTGCTCGGGCGCTGCTTCCGGCTCCAGCTCGGGCAGCGGGCGGAGGTCGGCGGGGTAGTCGGAGTTCTCCCCGGTATCGATCCAGCTGGTGGCGAGGTGTTGGGTGGACCAGGCGTAGGCGAGCGCGCGCGGGTCGAGATGCAGCCAGGGCTGGGCGACGCCGAGCTGCACGCCGTTGGCCAGATTGTGCCGCCAACCGACCGCGTCGCCGCTGAGCAGCCGCGTTTGCGCCTGATGGCACAGATCCCGACGGGCGTCGAGGTCGAAGGTGCTGCGCATCTGCTCGATCAGCCCGTCCAGCTCCGCGTCGGCCAGCCCGCCCCAGTTCTCCGCGCCCGCGGAGTGCAGCGCCGCCCCCCAGTCGTCGGTTGGATCCGGTCCGCTGGGCGGCGCGCCCCAGGCCAGAAAGAGGAAGCGCTCACCGTCGCGCAGCTGGTCGAGCGCCTCCGCGAACGGGCGGTAGCCCAAATGCAGCCTCAGCCCGGTCGCCTCCTGCAACTGGTCGCGCAGATACGCGCCGGCCCCGGCGAAATAACCCTCGAAGAGGTCCGCGACGACGAACGGCACATCCTCAATCGTCTCCGCGCCGCCCGCCGCGTCGACCAACTGCCGCGCTTCCGTCAGATCCTCGTCGCGCACCGTGCGGTAGCCGGGGAAGGCCGCCACGCGGTCGTCGTTCAGCGTCCAGCCCTCCAGGTACCAGGGCAGCGGACCGGAGGGCCGGCCATCGCCGCCGTAGAGACGATCGACCAGCCGGCGGCGGTCGACCGCCGTGGAGAGCGCCTGAATGACGCGCGGATCGCCCAGCGCCGCGGCAGCGTCCTCGGCGCGCGGCGCGAGCAACTGCACTGGCGCGTCGAGCGGACGCTCGAACGGCGTGTGCTCGGGATTCTGCTCGCGCAGAAACTCCACCGTCTCGTTGGTCAGCGGAAAGTCGGCCCGGTCGATGGTCGCATCCGTGTAGCGGTTGATCAGATTGTCGCTCTGCCCCCCGGCGAGAATGATCGCATCGGGCCAGACCCCGGCGCCCCACCAGTTCTCGGAGCGCAGCAGGGCGATGTCGAAGCCGGGGTCGTAGCGCAAGGGGAAGTAGGGCCCGCTGCCGGAGACCGTCGAGTGCTCGAACGGCGCCTCAAGCCAGCCCGGCGCGGAATCCTCGATCGCCTCGGCGCTGATGATCCAGGCGAACGGCGAGGCGATCACGCTGCCCAGGAAGGGCGCGTCGGGCGCGTCGGTGCTGAGCGTGAAGGTCCCCTCGTCGCTAGCCGCGAACGCGGCGCGGTTCCAGTCGCGGCTGCGGTAGAAGCGCGGATCCGGCTCGCCCTCGGCGTCCAGCCCCGCCTGCTGCCGCTCGATGTTGAGCCGGATGTCCTCGACCTCCACGTTGCGCCCGTCGGTGGGCGATCGATCCCAGAAGCGCGCCTCAGGGTTCAGCGTGAAGACATAAGTTGTCTGATCCGGCGTTTCAGGCAGCGCGCAGAGGTCGGCCGCCAGCTCGCCGGAGTGCGGGTCGGCGGGCTGCAAAATGCGGCTGTAGACCAGGCTGTGGATGCTCTGCGCGTAGCGGAAGCGCGAGCGGTGCGGATCCCAGGTGTCGAAGCGCTCGATCGGCAGGTAAGCGCGCAGCACCCCGCCCGGCGCGGGGCCCGACGACGGCTCCGGCTCGGTCTGCTGTTGCGATTCGTCCTGCTGCGCAGCGTCGGCGGCGTCCTGCTGCGCTGCTTGCTGTTGCTGCGCGGCGGACTGTTGCGGCGGTTCGGGCGGCTGCTCGGCTTGCTGCTGCGTCTGCTGCTCTGTCTGCGGGGCGCTCTGCTGCTGCTCGAGCTCCGCTGCCTGCTCCTCGTCCGAGCTGCAACCGACCAGCGCCAGCGCCGCCGCGCCCACGCCCGCCGCGGCGCTGCGGCGCAGCAACAGGCGGCGGCTGAGGCGGCGATCCAGGAGCGTGCCCATGACACTGAGCTTAGACGCGCCCGGCCCGATGGGGTAGCGCGTGCGCCCCGCGCTTGCGATACTGGCGGCGACCGAGATTGCGCAACGCTGGGAGGATGCGATGCCGCCGCTGGTTCCGTCGTTCATGCTGCCGCAGTGGCTCAAGGACGCCCCGCCGCTGATTCAGATGGCGCTGCTCGCGCCGGGCATGATCGTGGGCGGCGTCGTAGGCGTCGTGGTCCACGCGATCCTCGTCAATCTGGGCGCGGGCAATCAGCACCTCAGCAGCGCCAACGGCGGCTTCGACGCCTGGCTGCTCTGGATCATCATCGCCGCCGGCCTCTTCCTCGGCCTCGCCGCCGGCGGCTTCGTCTACATCGGCGTAGGCCTCGGTGCCGACGAAGAGCTAGAAGACGAAGCCGAGCACGGCGAAACCGGCATGCTCGAGCTCTAACGCCTGCCCGCACTTCCCTCCTGGCCCCGCCCAAAAGAGCCCCGCCACCCCTACTCCGTCATACCTGCGCAAATCAGATCCGTCATACCCGCGCAAATCAGATCCGTCATACCCGCGCAGAATTAGATCCGTCATACCCGCGCTTGCCGCGGGTATCTCGCCGAGTTCAGCACCCAAGCCTCGTTCGTCTCCCACCTCCGCCCACCCGGGAGCGCCGGTGGAGAGCAGGCGCGGGGCTCCGCGCCTGCCGCGGCGAGATACCCGCGGCAAGCGCGGGTATGACGGGGAAAGCGAGCACGGGTATGACCGAGGCGGGTGCGCGGGTATCCCGCCGAGCGCAGCACCCAAGCCCCGTTCGTCTCCTACCCCGCCCGCCCGGGAGCGCCGGCGGAGGGCAGGCGCGGGGCTTCGCGCCCGCCGCGGCGAGATACCCGCGGCAAGCGCGGGTATGACGGAGTAGGGCCGCGGGTATGACGGAGAAAGCGAGCGCGGTACGACGGGAAGGGCGCGCGGGTATCCCGCCGAGCGCAGCACCCAAGCCCCGTTCGTCTCCCACCCCCGCCCACCTGGGAGCGCCGGCGGAGAGCAGGCGCAGGGCTCCGCGCCACCGCGGCGAGATACCCGCGGCAAGCGCGGGTATGACGGATCTAATTCTGCGCGGGTATGACGGATCTAATTCTGCGCGGGTATGACAGAGGTGGCGAGCGCGGGTATGACGGGGAAAGCGAGCGCGGGTAAGACGGGAAGGGCGCGCGGGTATGACGAAGGAGGGCGCGCGGGTATGACGGATCTGGGGCGCTAGGGCGGCGGAGTGTTCGCGCGGGGTTGGCGAGGCGGTTAGCGCTGCAGCTCGGCGGCGAAGAAGGCTTTCAGCTTTGCCCAGGCGTCGGCGGCGGCTTCGGGGTGGTGGACGCCGGCGTTGGTGTCGTTGAAGAAGCCGTGCTCCGCGTCGTCGTAGATGTGCAGCTCGTGGCGGACATCGTTGGCCTCCAGCGCCGCGCGGATTGAGGCGACCGCGTCGGCGTTGACCCAGTCGTCCTTGCCGGCGAAGAAGCCGCTCACCGCGCCCGTGATTTGCGCGGCGGCGCCCATGCCCTCGCCGGGGATGCCGTAGAACGGCGCGGCGGCGGTCACCGCCGGGTTGTGCATCGCCAGCAGCAGCGACATTCCGCCGCCCAGGCAGAAGCCGGTCACGCCGATTCGCTCGCTGCGCACATCGTCGCGCGCCTGCAGCGCGGCGACCGCGCCGTTCATGTCCTGTAGCGCGCGCGGCTCCTCCAGGCCCATCATGATCTTCTCCGCCTCGCCGGGCTCAGCGGTGATCTGGCCGTGGTAGAGGTCGGGCGCGAGCGCGACATAACCCTCGGCGGCGATCCGATTGGCGATGTCGCAGATGTTGGGGTTCAGCCCCCACCACTCCTGGATCACCACCACGCCGGGGAACGGCCCGCCCTCCGCGGGGCGGGCCAGATAGCCGCCGGCCTGGCCGCCGTTGGCCGCGAAGTTGATGTATTCGTAGGACAGGATCGCCATGGCGGTCTCCCTTTCGCGTTGGTCCGGCTGTTGTCCGGCGTTGGGCTAGCTCTTTGGCGCCTGCGCCGGCCAAGGGTTCTGCTGCGAGCCGAGGAACGACTGGGGCGCGATCGCGTCGAGCTCGTCCAGCGTCCAGGACGCGCCCGGCGCGTAGATCGCCGCCTCCACCCTGGGCAGCGAGTACATCCCCACCTCGTTGCCCCAGACCAGAAAGTCGCGCCCGTTGATGTTGGCCGCGGCGTCGGTGCAGAGCCAGACGACGAACGGCGAGACATTCTCCGGGGCCATCAGCGCCTCGCGGTCCGCGCCGAAGCTGATGTCGCCGGCGTCGCCCGCGGCCAGCCCGGCTTCGCGCGCGCGGCGCTGCGCCTCGGCCAGCTCTTCGGTCAGCGTCAGCCGCGTGCCGGCGCGCGGGCGGATCGAGTTGGCCGTCACGCCGTAGCGGCCCAGATCGCGCGCCAGCGTGCGGGTCAGCCCGATGATGCCTTCCTTGGCCGCCGAGTAGTTGGCCTGGCCCATGTTGCCCAGCCCCGACTCGGAGGAGGTGGTCACGATCCGCCCCGAGCGCTGCTGGCGGAAGACCTGCGCGGCGAACTTGGTCACCGTGAAGTGCCCTTTGAGGTGCACATCGACGACCACATCCCATTCCTCTTCGCTCATGTTGAAGACCATCCGGTCGCGCAGGATGCCGGCGTTGTTGACCAGGATGTCGAGCCGGCCGAATTCGTCCAGCGCCTGCTGCACCATCCGCTCGCCGGCGTCCATCTCGGCGACCGAGTCGTAGTTGGCCGCGGCCTGCCCGCCGGCGTCGCGGATCGCCGCGACCACCTCGTCGGCGGGGCCCGCTTCGCCGTCCCGCTCGCCGCCTGCGCCGCCGCCGTAGTCGTTGACCAGCACCGCGGCGCCCTCGGACGCGAGCAGCAGCGCGTGTCCGCGCCCGATTCCGCGCCCCGCCCCGGTCACAATCGCCGCCCGCCCTGCCAGTCGGTCGCCCATGTTCCGCTCCTCCGTGTTTCCGCGCGAGCGCTGCTCGCCTCTGTCGCTCCGTGTGTAATCGATGCGACGCTCAGGATACAGGGCTGACGAGCAGCAGGTGAAAAAGACCGAACCGGGCGTTCAATGGCGCGAACAGTTCGGAGCTGCAGCGTGTCCTGTGTGTCCGAGTGTCTAATGCACACAAACGACGCAGTTGACCTGTGTGACACAAATGACGTAGTTGACCAATGTGTAGAATGCGGGCAAGTCCTCTACATCGCTGCAACGGCATGTGGGCCGGAGCGAGCTGCGGACTGGAGTGAGGTACGCCATGGCTAGCGTGAAGCAGGCGGACAAGGCCGTCAAGAAGGCGGTCAAGGGCGCGAAGCCGAATCGTCGGGCGGGCAGCGTGCGCGGCCTGCCCCTGACGGAAGCGATCGAACTGTCGCTCAAGGTGCGCCGCCGCGCCTTGGACGAGCTCGCCAAGCGCTAACCCTTGGCGCGGCTCAACTACCTCGCCGAGGAGGATGTTCCGGAGCTGGCGGAACGCGCCGCGCGGATTTTCAGGGATGAGCGGGCGTTCGTGCTGCGGGGACGTGAGGCCGAGGGGCTCCTCTTCAGCGCGCTGGCCCAGCCGCGCTGGCCGCATCACCGCACACTCCAGCAAAAAGCAGCGGCGCTGCACTACTCGCTCTGCCTCAACCACCCGTTTCTTGACGGCAACAAGCGGTTCGCGCTGGTAGCGATGGACACGTTCCTCGCTCGCAACGCGGCGTGGCTCTTTGCGAGCGACGACGAACTCGTTGATTTCAGCGTCAGGGTCGCTGATCATCAACTGAGCCGTGAAGAGTCGATCCCCTTCGTCGAAAACCGCACCCTGCGTTTCCACTGGGGAGAGGCGAGAATCCGCGCATGGCTCAGCGGCGTTCCGCCGGATGATCTCGCTGCGATCGAAGAAGCCCTGCGCTCGTTAGCTAGTGGCGGGTCGAGCATTTCCGCGGCGCTCTTCGCCGACCTGAGCGAGCAGTTGACAGAAGCGCTGTCTCGACACCCAGCGCGGCGACGCCGCGCTTGACTCGCTCCCGCCGCTCGTGCACAGTCGAAGCGGGCGGCGGGCGCGGGCGAGACAACATGGTTCAGGCAGTCGGACAGTTGGAAGCCCCGGCCTTCGCCGGCGCACGCATCCAGGCAACGCTCGACGGGATCAAGCCGGCCCGCACGGAGCGGACCGAGGACGACCCGATCAGCTGCGCGATCCTCACCCCGAGCGGCTCGCTGCTCGCGCGCGGGCGCGTGACCGATCAGACGGGCCGGCGCGGCTCGCCGGCCTACGCGCTGCGCCTCACCGACGTCGCGCCGCGCGGCGCGCTGGAGGCGCTGTTTCACGCCGAGCAGCCCGAGGTCGTGCTGCGCTCCCCCCGCCAGGCCGAACTGGCCCTGCGGATCGACCACATCACCGGCCCGCCGGCCGGGCGCACCTACTGGCTCGAGCCGCTCGCCCGCTGACCCGCAGCGAGCGAGCACTGCGCGGGTTGTCCCACGGCGCAGCCGCCGGTAGCCTGCCCGCATAGCGCTCGCGCGTCCACGGGAGCGCCGGCGCGCGCGCAGGCGAGGGGGAGCGGATGGAGCGGTTCGCCGGCCTGCTGCAGCAGTTGCCCCGCTCGCGCGGCGAGCTGCTCCGCGCCCTGCACCTGGCTCAGGAGCAGCTCGGCTGGATCTCCAAGGATGCGATCCGGCTGATCGGACGCCACCTGCGGCTGAGCGACGCTGAGGTCTACGGCGCGGCCAGCTTCTACGCCGAATTCCGCCACTCGCCGCCACCCGAGACGCTGGTCACCTGGTGCTCCGGGCCTTCCTGCCGGGTGGTCGGCGGCGACCGCGTGCGCCGCATCCTTGAAGCCGAACTGGACTGCCACCTGGGCGAGAACGACCCCGACGACCAGTACGGCCTCTGGCTGGGCCAGTGCAACGGCACCTGCGAGCGCGCCCCGATGGTCTGGGTTAATGGGCGCGTGGTGGGCCCGCTGACGATGGTTGAGACGGTCAAGCTGGCCCGCCGTATCCGCGCCGGCGAGCAGGTCGTCGAGTGGCCCAAGCACCCGATCAAGATCGCCCCCGCCACATTCGTCGACGCCGAGGCGGTCTACGGCTCCGAGCACGCGGAGGAGCCCGCATGAGCGCCGCCTACGACGCGCTGCGCGAGGCCGCCGAGCTGGAGGCCGCGCCGCGCCGCGCGCCGCAGCGCCCCCTGCTGCGGGTCGATCTCAGCACCTCCTCGATCGCCGCCGGCGCGGACCTGCTCTGGGAAGCGCTCGAAGCGGCGATCGCCGCCGACGGACACGATGTCGAACTGGTCCGCGTCGGCACGCTTGGCCTCTCCTGGCTGCAACCGGTCGTCGAACTCGAACGCGGCGGTGCGGCGTTGGTCTACGGCCCCGTCGCGCCCGCGGAGGCCGCCGAATGGCTTGGCGCCGCGCTGGGCGAACGCCCGGCGCGGGACGCCGCGCGCTGGCTGATCGGCTCGCGCGGCGCAGCCTCCGACGGCGCGCCGCGGCTCGAAGAGACGCCCTTCTGGTCCCTCCAGGAGCGCCGCCTGATGCGCCGCATGGGGATAATCGACCCGGAGCGGATTGCGGAGGCGCTCGCCGACGGCGCGTACGCCGCGCTGGACCGCGCGATTGCCATGGAACCGATGGCGATCTGCGACCTGGTCGAGGCGGCCGGCGTGGGCGGGCGCGGCGGCGGCGGCTTCCCCGCCGGGCGCAAGTGGAAGTTCCTGCTCGGCGCGCCCGGGCCGACCAAGTATCTGGTCTGCAACGCCGACGAGGGCGACCCCGGCGCGTTCGTCAACCGCGTGCTGATGGAGTCCGACCCGCACCTCGTGGTCGAGGGCATGGCGATCGCCGGGCGCGCCACCGGCGCCTCGCACGGCTTCATCTACATCCGCGACGAGTATCCGCTGGCGATCGAGCGGATGGAGCTGGCGCTGCGCCAGGCGCGCGAACGCGGCCTGCTCGGCGACTCCGTGCTGGGTACCGACTTCAGCTTCGACCTCGAGGTCACCCGCGGGGCCGGCTCCTACGTCTGCGGCGAGGAGACCGGGCTGATCGCCTCGGTCGAGGGGCTGCGCGGGATGCCCAAAATCCGCCCGCCCTTCCCCGCCCAGCGCGGCGTCTTCGACATGCCCTCCAACGTCAACAACACCGAGACCTACGCCAACGTGCCGCTGATCATCGAGCGGGGCGCGGCCTGGTACCGCCAGCACGGCACCGAGTCCGACCCCGGCACCAAGATGTTCAGCATCTCCGGCGCGCTGCGCCGGCCGGGCATCCTCGAGCTGCCCTTCGGCCTGCCGATGGACCGGCTGCTGCTCGAAGCCGGCGGCGGACCGGAGGATGGACATACGCCCAAGGGCATCCAGCCCGGCGGCCCGCTGGGCGGCCTGCTGCCCGCCTCCGACCTGGGGCTGCCGCTGGAGCGCCCGCCCTTCACCGAGCGCGGCGTGCTGCTCGGCTCGGGCGGCTTAATCCTGTTCGACGAGCGCGCCTCGGCGGTCGACCTCACGCTCTACTTCTCCGAGTTCTGCGAGGACGAGTCCTGCGGCCGCTGCACGACCTGCCACGGCGGCTCGCAGCGGCTGGTCGAGCTGCTGCGCCGCATAATGCAGGGCGGCGGGCGGCGCGAAGACCTTGAACGCATCGGCGCGCTCGACCGCACGCTGCAAAACGCCAACTGTCTGCACGGCCAGTTCACCCCCTACGCCGTGCGCGGACTGGTCAACTACTTCCGCGACGAGCTGGACACGCAGATCGACCAGAAGCGCGACCCGGCCCAGGTCGCGCCCGGCCTGATCCGCTACGTGCTGACCGATCCCGCCGCCGCCGAGCTGGCCGAGGCCGCCGAACTCTGCCCCACGAGCGCCATCCTGCCGCGCGAGGCGGATTCCGACGACGCGGAGAGCGAGGCCGATCCGCCGCCGACCGGCTGGCGGATCGACGACCCCAAATGCATCCGCTGCGACGTCTGCCGCGAGCTCGCGCCCAACGCCGTGCGGGTCGAGGACCGCTTCCTCGCCCTGCTCGAACCGGTACCAGCACAGTCCTCAGAAGCCGGCGCCGCCGGCTGAGCCTCCGCAGCCTCGCGCAACAACCGCCGCCGCGCGAGCAGTGCCCCATACCCGCGCAAAACCAGATCCGCCACACCCGCGCTCCCCCTCTCTGTCATACCTGCGCTCCCCCTCTCTGTCACACCCGCGCGAAAGAGATCCGTCATACCCGCGCTTGCCGCGGGTATCTCGCCGCGCTGCGCGCCAAGCCGCGTTCCCGCCGCCCCCACCCCG
The DNA here is from genome assembly GCA_965203165.1 of Dehalococcoidia bacterium. Classification (GTDB taxonomy): domain Bacteria; phylum Chloroflexota; class Dehalococcoidia; order Bin125; family Bin125; genus CATQGW01. The sequence goes on along the minus strand of OZ241849.1, from coordinate 562,880 downwards.
CACGCTCCCTCCCGTCACACTTGCGCTCCCCAACTCCGCCATACCCGCGCAAACGACTCCGTCACGCCCGCGCGAAACTAACTCCGCCACACCCGCGCGAAAGAGATCCGTCATACCCGCGCTTGCCGCGGGTATCTCGCCGCGCTGCGCGCCAAGCCGCGTTCCCGCCGCCCCCACCCCGCACGCTCCCCTCCCGTCACACCTGCGCTCGCCCTCTCCGTCATCCCGCGGCGAGCGCGGGTATGACGGAGCAGGGGCGCAGGAACGACGGAAGGAGGCGGGAACAGGCGTGGGTGCCGCACCCGGCGAGATACCCGCGGCAAGCGCGGGTATGACGGAGAGGGCAAGCGCGGGTATGACGGAGAGGGCAAGCGCGGGTATGACGGAGCGGGGACATAGGTATGACGGAGAGGGCGCGGGAACGACGGAAGGAGGCGGGAACAGGCTTGGGTGCCGCACTCAGCGAGATACCCGCGGCAAGCGCGGGTATGACGGAGAGGGCAAGCGCGGGTATGACGGAGCGGGGGCATAGGTATGACGGAGAGGGCGAGCGCGGGTATGGCGAATCCGGGGCGCGGGTATGGCGGAGCAGGGCGGGCGGCGCTAGGTGGAGGAGTTGTAGCGCCTGTTCGTCACCGACGGCTCCTCGCCGAGCGCCCGCCGAATCTGCGCGACCCACTCCGCATCCAGGCCAAGCGCCTCGGTCACCGCCGCGTCGAGCTGTTTGCGGACGGGGTCGTTGTCCATCTGGGGGAAGGGGAGCAGCACCTCGTCCTTGATCTCCTCATACGCCGCCGCCAGCGCGTCGCGCACATCGTCTCCGAGCACGGGGAAGTTGGGCACGGGGATGGAGCGGAGGGTGTCCATAGCGAATGAGGGATATGACGGTTTGCGATTGCGGCGCTCACCAAGCAGTGCAAGGACGCCGACTGATGCGTTCAAGTAAGCGCACAGCGCAGCCGCGGTTTGCTCCGATTCGTCGTATGGCCGGCAAGGAGTCCATTGCTGGCCAAGGGCTGGCTCGTCAAGCATCGCTGCTGCGACCCGCGCCAAAGGGAGCCAGAGCCGGTGTGGCAGCAACAGGCGTCCACGCTGCTCCCAGTATTGGTCCGCCATCTGCTTTTTCTGCGCCTTTGGTTCGAGCCACACATCCGTGTGCGCCCGCATCGACTGTGTGACCGAGGTTTTGAGATACCACAATGCGCGGCGACCTGAGGATGTTGGCATATCGCTGCGCTCGTAAGCATCGTGCACGCGCCGACCCTGTGGGCCGACTTCGGCAAGGCGCTCCAGCGGGACGAGTGGGGCGGTGGGGCGGTGGGGCGGTGGGGCGGTGGGGCGGTGGGGCGGTGGGGCGGTGGGGCGGTGGGGCGTATAATGTTTGGCTCGAGTCGACCACGAGAAAGCTGACGGAAGCCGGCTACGAGAGTAGGCGAGAAGAAATTCACGGCTGACCAGTCGCCCTCACCGACTCGATCAGCGTCGAGCATTTGCACGGTGTATGCACCTGCCTCATTACGCTGGATGCGACGTGCAAGCTCATGTGCGCCGATCGCAGTGGTCGGGCTTTCGGCGAGATTTACGAAGCGGGTTGCAGGTTTTTGCCGATCGTCTCGCCAGCGACGGCAGATGATCAGCACCTCACCGATGTTGGTGTTCTCGGAGAAGAAGATCCGCTCTGGATCATGGGAAGCAACGACGGTATCGACATGGAAGCGATCAGCCAAGAAGCGGCGCAGAGCGGCGTTGCCAGATGACGACGGTACGACAGATGGAAGAATGAGGGCCAGCGTAGCCCCATCACGCTTCAGCATCCATTCTGCGAGAGCGGCGAACATTCCGCCAGAGGAATGCAGTCTGCCGACTTGCCGGTCGGGCATGTCAACAACGATCTCTTTCTCGCGCGACTTCAACGCTGCCTCATCTTCGCGATCAAACTGATCGTGGCGAATGTCCGAGCGCGTGAACGGCGGGTTCATGATCACGAGATCCATCTTGGGCGGCTGTTCGGGCGGTTCGCCGCCGGCGTCGGCGTCGACCTGCTGCGAGATTGAGGGCCAGCCGGCGAGCCGCGGCTGCCCTGTCAGAAATTCGAGCGAGCCGAGGTAGGGCGTGCCGTCGTAGACGCCGAGCAGCGTGCGGTGGACGTTCATCCGCCCAAATTTGGTGCTGGGCGAGAGCATCCCCAGCGTCGACGCCGCCATATGCGTTGCGGTGAGATTGATGTCGTAACCCCAGAGCACGTTTTCGACCAGGTAGAGCGCGAGGGTTTCTTCGTCTTGCTCATCGATCGGCCCGGCGCGCTGGCGCAGGTCGCGGATGCGCTCGGCGGCGGCCATGAGCAGGGTGCCGGTGCCGCAGGCGGGATCGCAGATGCGCAGTTCGCTGACGGCGCTGGGGTTGGACCAGTCGCAATCTTCTTCGCGGATCGCCAGCGCGGCCAGCAACACCGCCGCCGGCGTGGAGGTATAGAACGAGCCGTCGTAGCGCGCGGTATCGAGCACGCGGTGGAAGATGCGCCCCAACAGGTCGTGGCGCAGGCCGTGAACCAGCCCGGCGATTTTGGCGACTTCACCGGCCAGGGTGTGGACGGCCTGGGCGATATCGGGCGTCGCGGGCAGCGCGAGCAAGGCGACGCGGGCGGTCTCGAAGACGGGGCGGTAATCGACGGCGAGGATGGCGCGCCAGGCTTCGAGGAATTCGCCGACCGTGGTCTCCGGCTCGGCGGCGCACTGCATGGGCGCGAGCGGCGGCCAGCGCTCCGCGTAGCCGGCCGGGTGATCGGACGGCAGGTGTCCCTGCAAGCGGTGGTGGAAGAGCATGGCGGTGGCGACGACCAGCATGGCGCGCTTGGCGGCGGTGAAGTAGCCGTCTTCGGGGCTGCCTCGTTTGACTTTCGTCTGCGGCAGGTCCATCTCGCGCGCCAGGGCGCTGCGGACGGACTTGGAGAGGCGTTGGACGGCGGCGTCGAGCGCTTCGGAGAGGATTTGCGCTGCGCCGTCGGCGTCGCCCACGGCGCCGCCGGCCTGGCGGACGGCCTCCGCGAGTTCGGCGATGCCGCCGGGTTCGGACCAGCGGGCGTCCGCGCCGCCGCTGAGTTCGGCGCGGGTGCGCGCCGCCCAGATCGGCTTCGCCTCCGCAAGCGTCTCCGTCGTCGCGCCGTCGGGGTAGCAGACCGCGAAGACCACGGTGGTCAGCCCTTGCTTGAGGCGCGCGTCGGCGTCCTTCACCGCTTCGCGCCGCTTGGCGGCGCTGAAGCCGGCTTCGGCCTCCAGCACGACGCGGGCGCCGCCGACATCGACGACGATGTCCATCCGCTTGCCGCTTTCGCGGCGTTCGGGGCGGGCGTCGAGCCCCTGGGCGGCCAGCAGCTCGGCGAGCTTGCCGTTGAGCAACTCTTCCTGGTCGTGGCTGGGCGGCATAATGCTGCGACGCTAGCAGAGGGTCGCGGCGGCGGACGCTAGGGCTGCTCGAACTCGCTGCGCGGCAAGCCCGACTGCGTGATGATCTGCCTCAGCGTGCCGCGCCGCACTGTCTTGTGCAGCGGCACCGGAACGGTGGTCGTGCCGTCGCCGTCGCGCCGCTGCATGATCGCGTGGCTGCCGCGCCGCCGAACCTCCGCGAACCCGTGCTGCGCGAGAATTGCGCAGACCTCACGGCCGGAGAGAACCCGCAGCCTAGCCAACGGCGACTTCGAGGCGCGTCACATAGAACTCGTCGTTGAAGCGCCGCGCGAGCTCCTCCTCCGACGCCGCCTCGAGGAAGCCTTCGACCGCCTCCCGCAAGTTGGCCCGCGCCTCGCTGACGCTATCGCCCTGGCTGGCGACGCCCAGCTCCGGGCAGAGCGAGATGTAGCCGTCGTCCTCGCGCTGGATAATCGCGGTGAGCTGTTGAAGCATTTCTCCACCCTCCAAACAGGATAGGCCGATCTCGCGGCGCGGCGCGTTCTTCGCGGATCCATCCACCGCGCCCGCCCCCACAGCGCCCGGGAATTGCTAAGCTGTCTGTGCGCTTGCGGGTTGCACGGTGGCGATGACCGCGCCGGCGGGCGAGGCTACACGGTAGCGTGTACGCTGGGCGCGGAACAATGTTGCGGGGGTGCGGCGTGACCACGCCGATGCGGCGGCAGTATCTGGAGCAGAAGGCGCGCCAGCCGGACGCGATCCTGTTTTTCCGGCTGGGCGATTTCTACGAGACCTTCGACGCCGACGCCGAGCTGACCGCGGCCGAGCTGGGCATCACGCTGACCTCCAAGCCGATCGGCGGGGGCGTGCGGGTGCCGCTGGCGGGCGTGCCGGTCGCGCACGTCGAGGCGCACCTCGCGCGGCTGGTCGCGCGCGGGCATCGGGTGGCGATCTGCGAGCAGCTGGAGGATCCGCGCGCGACGCGCGGGCTGGTCAAGCGCGGCGTGGTGCGGGTGGTCTCGCCGGGCACGGCGCTCGAGCCGGCCCTGCTGGAGGCTGGGCAGCCGTCGGCCTGCGCCGCGCTGGCGCTGCTGCGCGAGGCGGGCGGCTGGCGGCTGGGCCTGGCGGCGCTGGATCTGAGCACGGGCGCCTGCCACGCGCTCGAGCTGCGCGGCCCGCAGCTGGCCCAGCTGGCCGCGCCGCTGGCCGCCGAACTGGCGCGGCTGGGCGCGCGCGAAGTCGTGCTGGGGCCGGGGCTGGACGAGCCGCGCTGGGCGGCGCTCTGCACGGAGTTGGGCGCGGCGCTGGGCGAGCTGCCGCTGCGCCGCGCGGAACGCGGCTTCGGCGCGGCCGCCGCGCGGCGCGCGCTGGCCGCCCGCTGGGGCGCGCACGCCGCGGCCGCGCTGGGGCTGGAGGAGCGCCCGGCGGCGCTCTCCGCGCTGGGCGGCGGGCTGGAGCTGCTCGACGCGGCGCTGCCCGGCGAGGCGGATCATGAGGCGGATCAGCCCGAGCGGCCCGACCGGCTGGCGCATCTCGCCCCGCCCAAGCTGCTCGAACCGGGCGCGCGGCTGCAGTGGGACGCCGCCGCGCAGCGCGCGCTGGCGATCGTTGACGGCCGTTCGGATACAGGGACTGCCGGGGGCGCGGCGCCGGACACGCTGCTGCGGGTGCTCGACCGCTGTAAGAGCGCCGCCGGGCGGCGCTGGCTGCGCGCCGCGCTGCTCGCGCCGCTGCTGGAGCGCGGGCGGATTGAGCGTCGCCTGGATCGGATCGAGGCGCTGCTGGAGCGTCCGCCGCTGCGCCGCGCGGCGCGCGAGGCGCTGGCCGCCGCGCCCGACTGCGAGCGGCTGCTGGCGCGGCTGGCCGCGGGCCTGGCCAAGCCGCCCGAGCTGGCCGCGCTGGCGCGCGGTCTGCTGGCCGCCGAGCGGCTGGCCGAACAGCTGCGCGCCAGCTCGCCTGATGCGCCCGACACATCCGGCGGGGCCGCGCTGAATGCGCTGGCGGAGCGAATGTCGCCCGCGCCCGAGGCCGCGCGGGCGCTGGCCGCGGCGCTGGTCGACGGACCGGAGTCCGATTACGGCGGCGGCGTGCTGCGGGCCGGCGTGGACGCGGCGTTCGACGCGGCCGCCGCGCGCCGCGCCGCGGCGCTGGAGCGGCTCGCGGCGCTGGAGGACGCGCTGCGCGAAGAGACGGGCATCGCCGGGCTGAAGCTGGGCTATCACCGCACCTGGGGCTATCACCTGGAGGTGACGCGCGGGCGGCTGGACGCGGTGCCGGACGGCTGGGAGCGGCGCCAGAGCTTGCGCGGCGCGGAGCGCTTCTCCGAGCCGCGCCTGCGCGCGCTGGCCGACGAAATCGAGGCGGCCGAGCGGCAGCTGATCGAGGCCGAGCGCGGCCGGGTCGAGGCGCTGGCCGCCGCGCTGGCCGCGCAGGCGGCCTGGATCCGCGCCTGCGCGGGCGCGCTGGCGCGGCTCGACGCGGCGGCCGGGCTGGCCGATCTGGCCGCCGAGCGCGATTGGCGCCGGCCCGAGCTGGAGGCCGAGCCGCGCTTGGAGATCCGGGCCGGGCGGCATCCGATCGTGGAGGCCGCGCTGGGTCCGTCGAGCTTCGTGCCCAACGACGCGGCGCTGGCCGCCGACGGCGCGGGCGCGCCCCAGCTGCTGCTGTTGACCGGGCCCAACATGTCGGGCAAGAGCACCTACCTGCGCCAGACCGCGCTGATCGTGATCCTCGCCCAGGCCGGCTGTTTCGTGCCGGCCGAGCGGGCCCGGATCGGCATCGTGGACCGCATCTTCGCCCGCGTCGGCGCGCAGGACGACCTGGCCGCGGGGCGCTCGACCTTCCTGGTCGAGATGCTCGAGACGGCCCGCCTGCTGCACGGCGCGGGCGAGCGCTCGCTGGTGCTGCTGGACGAGATCGGGCGCGGCACCAGCACCTGGGACGGGCTGGCGATCGCCCAGGCCGTGGCCGAGCGGCTGGCCGCCGGCGAGCGCGGGCCGCGCACGCTCTTCGCCACCCATTTCCAGGAGCTGACCGCGCTGGCCGGCTCGGTCGAGCGGATCGCCAACGCGGCGGTCGCCGCCGAGGAGGACGGCCAAGGCGGGCTGCGCTTCCTGCACCGCGTCGCGCCCGGCGCGGCGGATCGCTCCTGGGGCGTGCAGGTCGCGGCGATGGCCGGGCTGCCGCCCGATGTGCTGGAGCGCGCCGCCCAGCTGCTGGCCGCGCTCGAAGGCGGCGGCGCGGAACCTGGACCAGTGTCGGGCGCGGTGCTCGATCTGCCCCCGCCGCGCTTCGCCGCGGGCGCGCCCGAGGCGGCGCTGGCCGCCGAATTGGCCGGCGAGCTGGTCGACGAGCTGGCCGCGCTGGATGTGGACGGGCTGACCCCGCTGGAAGCGATCTCGGCGCTCTACGCGCTGCGCGAGCAGGCGCGCCTGACGGCCGGCGGCGGCCTTGAGGCTGAGCCGCCCGTTGCGGCGGCCGTCCAGCCGCCGCTCGCCTGGGCCGCGGCGGGCGGCTAGGGATGACGGCGATCGCAGCGGCGGCGACCGGACCGATCCGCGAGCTGCCCCGCGAGGTCGCCGCGCAGATCGCCGCCGGCGAGGTGGTCGAGCGGCCCGCCGCGGCGCTCAAGGAGCTGATCGAGAACGCGCTCGACGCGGGCGCGCGGCGGATTACGGCGCAGGCCGAGGGCGCGGGGCTGGAGCGGCTGAGCGTGCGCGACGACGGCGCGGGCATCGCCGCCGACCAACTGGAGCGCGCCTTCCGACGCCACGCGACCTCCAAGCTGGAGCGCGCCGAGCAGCTCTGGTCGCTGCGCAGCTACGGCTTCCGCGGCGAGGCGCTGCCGGCGCTGGCCGCGGCCGCGGGGCGGCTGGAGGCCGCCACACGGGCGGCCGATGAAGCGGTCGGCGCGCGGATTACGTTCGAGCAGGGGCGGCTGGTCGGCGTCGAGCGCTGCGCCCGCGCGCCGGGCACGGCGATCGAGCTGCGCGAGCTGTTCGCGCCGCAGCCCGCCCGCCGCGCCTTTCTGCCCGGCGCGCGCGCCGAGCGGGCCGCGCTGGCGCGGGTCGCCTCCGACGCCGCGCTGGCTCGTCCCGACGTGGGCCTGCGGCTCGAGCTGGAGGGGCGCGCGGCGCTGCGCCACGATCCGGCCGCGGGCGACCGCGAGGCCGCCCTGCGCGAGGCCTGGGCGGCGGTTTTCGGCGCGGAGTCGGCCGAGCGCGCGTTGGGCTGGAGCGGAGCGGACGACGAAGCGGAGCTGCGCGTGGAGGGGCTGGCCGGCGCGCCGCGCGACGCCCGGCGCGGGCGCGACGGACTGCGGCTGTTCGTCAACGACCGCCCGGTGCGCGACCGCTCGCTGGCCTGGGCGCTGCAGGAGGCCTACCGCGGGCGGCTGCCCGAGGGGCGCTTCCCGCTGGTCGTGGCGCGCATCCGGCTGCCCGCGGCGGCGGTCGACGTGAACGTGCATCCGACCAAGGCCGAGGTGCAGCTGCGCGAGCCGGCGCGGGTGTTCAGCCTGCTCCAGCGCAGCCTGCGCGAGGCGCTGGCCGCGCACCCCGCGACGCCCCTGCTGCGCGCGCGGCGGCCCGACGCGGATCTGGAGTGGGCGCCGCTCTCACCCGACGCCGGCGCGGTGCAGGGGCGGATCGAGGGCGCGCCGCCGCAAGAGGCGGACGCGGCGGTCGGGGCCGGGGCGGAGTCCGCGCCCGCGCCGGTCGAGGAGGCGGGCGCGGCGCCCGGCGTCAACCCGCGCCGCGCGCTGCCCGCCGCGGGCGGGGCGGTCGCGCCGGCGGCTGAGCGGATTGGGCCGCGCGAGCAGCGCGGGCGGCGGCTGGCGCCGCTGCGGATGGTCGGACAGCTGCACCGCACCTTCATCATCGCCGAGGGCGAGGGCGGGCTGGCGCTGGTCGACCAGCACGCCGCGCACGAGCGGGTCGTCTACGAGCGGCTGCTGGCCGCGCGCGGGGCGGGCGCGCCCGCCCGCCAGCCGCTGCTCGATCCGCCCCTGCTGCAGCTGGGCGCGGCCGAGGCCGCGGTCTGGCGCGAGGCGGCCGAGCGGCTCGACGCGCTGGGCTTCGAGCTGGACGCCTGGGGCGAGGACGCGCTGCGGCTGCGCGCCGCGCCGGCCGCGGGCGAGCGCGGCGCGCAGCGCCTGGCGGCCGGGCTGGCGGCGGGCGCGGCCTCCGGCGGGGCGGATGGGCCGCTCAGCGCGGCGGAGGCGGAGCGCTGGCTGCGCGAGGTGCTGGCCGAGCTGGCCGCGGACCCGCGCGGACGCGGCGCGGCCGGACGCGAAGACGAGCGCTTCGACCGCGTCGCGGCCTCGGTCGCCTGCCACGGCAGCGTGCGGCGCGGCGCGGCGCTCGACGCCCCCGCGATGACCGCGCTGCTGCGTCAGCTCGAGGCCTGCGACGATCCCCACTCCTGCCCGCACGGGCGCCCCACGATGGTCGAAATCGCCGCCGCCGACCTGCTGCGCGAGTTCGGCCGCGCCTGACGCGCTTTCGGCCTATCCTGCGCGGAGGGGGCGGAACATGCTTCAACAGCTCACCGCGATCATCCAGCGCGAGGACGACGGCTACGTCTCGCTCTGCCCCGAGCTGGGCGTCGCCAGCCAGGGCGACAGCGTCAGCGAGGCGCGGGTCAACCTGCGGGAGGCGGTCGAAGGCTTTCTTGAGGCGGCGTCGGAGGAGGAACTCGCGCGGCGCTTCAACGACGAGTTCTATGTGACGCGCCTCGAAGTCGCCGTTGGCTAGGCTGCGGGTTCTCTCCGGCCGTGAGGTCTGCGCAATTCTCGCGCAGCACGGGTTCGCGGAGGTTCGGCGGCGCGGCAGCCACGCGATCATGCAGCGGCGCGACGGCGACGGCACGACCACCGTTCCGGTGCCGCTGCACAAGACGGTGCGGCGCGGCACGCTGAGGCAGATCATCACGCAGTCAGGCTTGCCGCGCAGCGAGTTCGAGCAGTTGTAGCGTCCCGTTGGCGGGGGCTACTGGGTGCCGCGGAGGCGGGGGTCTAGGATGTCGCGCAGGGCGTCGCCCATCATGTTGAAGCCGAAGACGGCGATCATGATCATCAGGCCGGGGAAGAAGGCCAGCCACCAGGCCTCGGTGGCGTAGACCAGCGCGATCTGGCCGCTGTCGCGGCCCCAGGTGGGGAAGGGCGGGGGGATGCCGAAGCCGAGGAAGGAGATGGCGGCCTCGATCAGCACGGCGGCGCCGAGGTTGAGCGAGGCCAGCACGATGATCGTGGCCATGATGTTGGGCACGATGTGGGCGACCATGATGCGCACGTTGGAGGCGCCCAGCGAGCGGGCGGCCTCGACGTAGGCGGCGGCGCGGGTGGCCAGCACCGCGCCGCGCACGATCCGCGAGTTGCCCGCGGCCAGCACCAGCGCGACGACCAGAATCACCGTTGTCGTGCGGGGGAAGACCTGCCAGAACCACTCGTCGCCGATGTTGGCCTGAGGGCCGAAGTCGGGCCCGAAGCCGAGCCCGAAGAAGCCGTCGCCGCCGCTGCCCAGCACGGCCAGCACGGCGAGGATCAGAAAGATCGCGGGGAAGGAGTTCCAGACGTCAACGACGCGCTGGATCACGAGGTCGACGTCGGGCAGCGCGCCGCCGCGCGCCGGCCAGCGGCTGAACAGGTTGTCGCCGAACTCGCTGATCCGCTCGGAGAAGAAATTGAGCGTGAGGATGTCGGCCAGAATGAGCAGGATCTGGCCGGCCAGCACGACCAGCGCGAAGGGCAGGGCGAGGAACCACCAGAGCGGGAAGAGGCCGGTGCGTAAGTTGATGATCGGCGGCGGCGCGCGCATCGCCCAGGACATCCCCGTGCCGGCGAAGTAGCCGGAGACCAGCCCGATCAGGGTGGAGAGGAAGGCGGTCGCGATCACGGAGCCGAAGCCGACCAGCACGGTGACCTCGGAGCCGTAGATAATCCGGGTCACGATGTCGCGGCCCTGGTTGTCGGTGCCCATCACGTGGTCGGCGTTGGGCGAAAGGAAGCGGTCGCTGAAGAACGCCTTGGAGTAGGGCGCGACGCGGACGGCAGCGGGGTCCTGCTCGACGGTCTGGATCAGCGGGGCGACGGCGGCCACGATCACGCTCATCAGCAGGATCAGCGCGCCGAACGCGCCGAGGTACTTCTTGCGCCGGAACATCCAGTAGGGCATCACCACGACGCCGACGAGGAAACCGATCGAGCCGGCGAAGACCAGCGTGACGAGGGCGATCAGGAAGCCGATCGGGCTGGAGATCGAGCGGTCGATCAGCGCCTGCATCTGATCGCGCAGCCAGCCGCCGAGGTCGGTGCGCTCCTGAAACTCGATCGTGGATTCGGCGGCGCCGCTCTCAGCCATCAGCTACTGCTTTCCCTCTTCGGCGTTCCGCGCCGCGGTCGTTCAGTTGTAGCGGATTCGCGGATCGACCAGCGAGTAGGCGATGTCGATCAGCAGGTTGGCGACGATCACGACGAGCGCGATGATCACCATGATGCCCATCACGACCGGAATGTCACGGTCGCTGAGGGCGACGAGCATGCGCAGCCCCATACCGGGCAGAGTGAAGATCGACTCCATGATCACCGAGCCGCCGATCAGAATCGAGGCGGAGAGGCCGATCAGGGTGAGCACGGGGATCAGCGCGTTGCGCATCGCGTGGCGGACGATCACGGCCTGCTCGCGCAGGCCCTTGGCGCGGGCGGTGCGGACGTAGTCCTGGCGCAGCACCTCGAGCATTTCGCCGCGCGTCAGGCGCATGACCGGGCCGGCCAGGCCGATCCCGAGGATGATCGCGGGCACGTACATCTGGCGCAGGTTTTCGGTGAGATTCTCGGTCGGGTCCTGATAGATCAGCGGCAGCGCCGGCAGACCGAGCTGGGGGAAGATCACGCGGATTGTGAGCACTGCGATCCAGAAGCCCGGGATCGACAAGGCGAGGATGGCGGTCCCGCGAAAGAGGTAGTCAACGATCGAGTCCTGCCGCACCGCGGAGATGATGCCGACCGGCAGGGCGATTGTCACGCCCACAATCAGCGCCAGCAGGCCCAGCTCAAGCGTCACGGGAATGCGGGTGCTGAGCTCTTCAACGACGGTGTTGAAGCTGCCGATCAGCGAGGTGCCGAGATCGCCGCGCAGGGCGTCCCACAGCCAGTTGCCGTACTGCACGATCCAGGGATCGTTCCAGCCCAGCTGCTCTTCCCAATCAGCGCGGATCTTCGCAAGGTCTTCGCCCTGCGCCACATGGTCGGCGAGCATCACGTCGATGAAGTCGCCCGGCAGCAGCTGGGTGAGCAGGGAGACGAGCATCGTCACCCCGATCATCGTGGGGATGATCAGCAGTACGCGGCGGAGGATGTACGTACGCACGGTTTGGCGCCTCGCGGGGCTGTGCGGTGCGAAGGTCCGTACGCGAAACGGGGGGACGCCGAAGCGCCCCCCCGCTCGCGGATCGGTTCGCGGGCCTAGGTGTACTGGTCCTTCACGTCCTGGTCGAGCATGAAGGTGAACTCGGAGGCGCCGCCCCAGGCGTAGGTGGCCTTGGGCCACATGCGCTGGGTGGCGTTCTCGATCACCGCGCCGGTGTTGACGTTGACCTGCTTCATCCAGGGGTTGAAGGCGTAGACGCCCGGCGACGCGACGTAGGGGACCATGTACATCTTGGTCGACATGTAGCGCTGGATGTCGTTGATGTACTCGATCCGCTCTTCGAGGTCGAGCAGGCCCTTCTGGGTGTCGAACATCTCCTGCAGGCGCTCGTCGGTCTCGGGCCCGCCGCCGGAGACGGCGTTGGGGTGCGACCAGGCCTCGGCGTTGCCGCCGGTGTCGAGGTTGAGCACGTTGGCCAGGTTGTCCGGCGTGCGGCCGGCGGAGCCCCAGTTGTGGCGGCCCGAGTTGCGCGCGTAGACCGCGGCGAAGATGTCCTGCGGGTCGGTCGCGCCGCCGTAGAGCGGGCCGATGCCGAGGTGGCTGGACTCGCCGTCCCAGTCGTCGGGGAAGTTGCCGCGGAAGATCGAGGCGATGTAGGCGGCGTACTCCTTGAAGAAGAACTCGAACTGGAAGCCGGCCTCGGCGGCGGTGGCGGCGCAGGCCTCGTAGAGGTTGACGACCGTCGCGCCGTAGTCGGCGGTGCCGTGCAGCGTCGCCTGGATGCCGTCGGGGAAGCCGGCCGCGTCGAGCAGTTGGCGCGCCTTGGCGATGTCGCGGTGGAACAGGATGCCCGAGTCTTCGCCCTCGAAGGTCTCACCGAAGGTGCCGAGGTCCTTGGGGTCCATCCAGTAGGGCGGCAGCTGCGAGAGCGGGCTGTGCCAGCCGCCCCGCCCGGTGTCGTCGGTCGCGGCCAGGATGCCGTCGCGGTCCATCGAGAGCGAGAGCGCCTGGCGCACGCGCTGGTCGTTCCAGGGCGGGATCGAGTAGTTGAAGTAGAACCCGCCGGGCACCGTGTTGGGCGTGAAGACGTAGCCGTCGTCCTCGATCTGCGTCGCGGCCTCCACGGTCTGCTTGTAGATCGCCGGCGAGAGCTGGGAGAAGTCCAGCGCGCCGTCCGCGAGGGAGGGGATCAGGACGTTGGTGTCGCCGTTCATCGTCGCCACCACGCCGTCCATCAGCGGCATGTTCTGGGCGATGGCGGGGAAGTCGGCGTTGCGGTGCCAGTTGTCGCGGTTGTGCCGCCAGGTGATCGCGACGCCCGGCTCGAAGCCCTCAAAGATCCAGGGGCCGGAGCCGACCGGGCGCTCGGCGACGGTGCCGTCGTCGACGATCTCGGGCGGGATGATCCACATGTGCTGCGAGGAGCCGGCCAGCGTCAGGAACGGCGCGTGGGGGCGGTGCAGCGAGATGGTGATCGAGCGGTCTTCGCCGATCAGGAAGTTCTGCACCACGTCGTCCCAGCCCGCGGCGTTGGCCGAGATTTCCTTGAAGCGGTCGTGCGTCTGCTGGATGTCGTCCATCTCGACCGAGCGGCCGTTGAGCGGGTCGACGTCGTGCCACTTGGCGTCTTCGCGGATCGTGAAGATGTAGGTGGTGTCGTCGGGGATCTCGGGCAGCGAGATCGCCAGGTCGCTCTCGTACTCGGCGGTGTTGATCGGGCTGATGCCGTCGTTGCCGGTGATCGCCTGGATCAGCTTGGAGTAGTGGAACGCCGAGGGGATCTGGGCGCGGTAGGTGAGGTTCTCGTAGGGGTCGAGCGTCGGCGGGTCGCCGGAGTAGGGGCCCACGAACGGCGCGGTGCGGACGCCGCCCACGATCAGGTCCGATTCCGGCGCGGCGGAAACGGTCTGGGTCTGGCCGTCGTCGCCGCTTTCCTGCTGGGCGGCGCTGTCGGCGGTGTCCTGGGCCTGCTGCTGCTGGGTCTGCGCGGGGGTGGACTGGCGCTGCTGTTGCTGCTGCGTCTGGGCGACGGCCTGGTCGTCGTCGTCATCGTCGCCGCAGCCGACCAGGGCCAGCCCGGCGGCACCGACGCCGGCGCGGGCCGAGGCTCCGAGCAGCGTGCGGCGCGAGAGGCGGCGGCGGCGCATCCGGCTCCAGTAGTTGGTCTCGCTCATGGTTCTGGTTCCTCCTGTTGGGCTTCTAGCCCGCTGTCCGTACCGCGCCCGCCGGCCGAGTGGTCGAACGGCGATCGCGGCGATTTGAGTGATGGTACACAACGCGCGCGCGTTGTGTCACTGCCAAATTGGTGAACATTTCACACATCCGTAGGAACGCTCCTCGGGCGGCTATTCGGCCTCGGGAAGCTCAACGGCGGTCAGGAAGCCGAAGCGGCGCAGGTCGGGGCTGAGGTCGGGGTGGATCTCGACGCGCATGATGGCGGGGTAAGGGATGAAGACTTGCACGGGCTGGTCGTCGTGCTCCTCCTGCGTGTGCAGCGCGACCCAGGCGTCGGAGACCGCCGAGATCGCGCGGATGTAGTGGCGCGCGCCGTCGGAGGTGTAGAGCTGCACGAGCGGGATCGTGCAGGCGACCTGGTTGCAGTAGGCGTGGACCGCGGCGGGCAGCACGCTCTCGAAGAAGTTGCGGTCGAAGGGCGCGCCCGAAGGCGGCGGGGCGGGCCGCGCGGGCGGCATCACGCCCGGCGGCAGGACGAGCGGCGAAGGACTGGCCATTGCGCGTTCCTGGGGGTATTCCCGGAGTCGCCGTCGTCGTTGGGTTTGAGGTGGTGGAGACGGGGGAGAGTCGAACTCCCCGTCCAGACGGTCGCTCCCTACAGCCTCTACGCGCGTAGCCGTCGCTTGCAGTGTCCCCGCACGCCGGCGCGTCGGCCTACCGTTACGAGCGGGTGAGTCGGAATAGTCTTTTCGCAGCGGTCCCGGCATCCCGTGCGAGCAACCGAGCTAGTCGGCGCCGCGCTCCCTCCGACTCGGTGACGGGTGGGAGGCGACGTCGCCGCGGCTAGGCGGCGAGGGCGAGTTCCTTGGGTTCGCCAGTTAAGGAAGGTCGGCGCGGATTAGCGAGGAGCGCCCCCTCGGCGCGCAGCCGCAGATCAGTCGGCCGCTGTCGATCCCTTTCGTCCCCATTGCGGACCGACACGGCGTCGGCCTCTGCGCACATTGTAGCCGCTCGCGCGCAAAGCGATGCACCGCCGCCGCGGGCTGTGCAACGCAGCGCACATCCGAGGCGCTCGCGTCGCGGGTCAGCCGCTGTTGCGGCTCAGAGCCACCACGACACCGCCGGCGACGACGAGGCGATCCTCGTTGGCAGCCACCGCGTTAATCGTCGTTGGGAACTCTGCCGACCAAACCTCGCGGCCCGAAGAATCCAGAACGCCCACCCGCTTGTCGCGCCACACGTAGAGGTCCTCACTAAAAGCCCCGGCACCGTCCAGAAGCCCGCGATGCTCGGCAAAGGCAAGAGGGGTAAGCCCGTAGAAGCGGAACAGGTGGTCGTCGCACCGCGCCGCAACCAGCTTCTGCTCCGTGTCCGCGTAGGTGACGACAGGTCCCCGACCCAGTGCGCGCGTCTCGATTACGACTCCACTGGCGTCAAGCGAGTAGAGCATGCCATTGAGTGTGCCGATATGCGTGAGCCCCTCGGATATGAGTAAAGAAGTCACTGATCGCGGCATCGGGTCAAAGGAGACCTCAAACTCGATCTCGAAATCGACCAAGTCGACCTGGTTGGTTGCCATAATCGCCTCGTAAGCACGATGCACCCGTTGGAACTGCCCAGCTGCATCGGCGAGGTGCGGATTTCGATCCGGATGGGTAGCCCTCGCCCGCTGACGATATGCCGCCTTCACCGTCTCGGCATCTGCTGAAATGGGCAAGCCCAGCTCCGCGTAAGCGGCAAGCGAGTCTGGACTAGTCAGGAGTTCCGAGGTCCGCGGAACCTGCGCCGCGAGGTTGAACGACCACTGCATCTCGCCCTCGTCCGTGATGCGGTACACGGAGTCGAAGCTGGCGACCAAGGCTCCATGGTCGTCGGCGGCAACGACGAACGGGCACGGACGCAGGTAACGGTCGCCCCAGTAGTCCTCTGAGCCAGGAACCTGCCAAGTCCACAGGTGCTCGCCACGGGCCGAGTAGGCATACAGTCCTCCGTCACGACACCCAACGAACCAAGAGCCCCCCGAATTGCCGGAGATTTGCGAGAAGCCGTTCGGCAGCTGGTTGGTCCCGACCAGATCTCCGTCTGGCGACAGGAAACCAAGATCGGTCACGCACTCGTCAACCGGCCCGGTTTGTGTCGCACCGATCGCGTGTCCGTCGGCGGCAAACTCGAGAGTGCGCAACCGCGGCAGATCATCACGGCGCTCAAGCACCGTGGCAGATCCGATCGCCCACTTTGTCCAGACACCGGCGTTCCGGCGAAGACTCCAACTCCTGCCAATCGCCCCGGTGGTGTGGAGCTTGCGAACTGCCGGACTCACGCGAGCTTGCGCAAGCAGGCGCATTTCACGCTCTCCGGTCCGCACCGAGAACGCAGGAACATCGCGTCGCGATCTCTTCTCTAGCCGCGCTCGGCAACGCTCCAGTCGTTTGCGCAGCTGGTCCTCCACATCGCTCGGCAAGGGCTGTTCGATTGCCTGCTCAATGACGGTCGCAGACTCCACCAGCTTTCGTTGGCGCTCCAGATGCATGGACAGCCGATTCACTGTGAGCGGATCGCGACTGCCGCGTTCGAATGCCGACTGCCACATCTCGATAGCCTCGGAGGTTCGGTCCGCCCGCTCGATGACGCGACCCAGGGCGCCGACCGCCAACCAGTGTGCTTCTGCGTTCCCGTCGGATTGAGCGCGTTCAACGGTCCGGCGAGCGAGTTCTTCGGCGAACTCCGGCTCGCCTTCCCGCGCCGTCAGGTCAGCGAGCCCGCAGAGCTCAGGCCACCCGCCTGACGGTTGGTTGCGCACTCGGAACTCGTGGGTCATCACTTCAACGACCCCTGAAGCGTCACGCTTGAGGTGCAGCGCTCGCCAAAGTGATCGCAAGAGGTTGACGTCGTCCGGCACGATCGCCAGCGCAGCTTGGATCTCGCGTTCGGCGTCCTCGGGACGATCCTCCTCAAGCAAGAATCGCGCCAGAGCGTCAAATGCGACAGCTTGGTGTGGCGGCCCTCTACGTTCCGCTGTGCGGAAACCGGCGCGAAGTGCGGCCTCCGCGCCTTCAGACTGCTCCGCACCCCACTCACCCCGCTCTTTCCTTTGCCGAATCAAGATTCGATGGCTGCCGAAGACAGCGCTGATCGTCGTCCCGTTCTGGAGCGCCTCCTCCAGAACCTGGGCTGCCTCGTCAAGTCGATCCTGTTCGACCAGAAACGCGCCTAGCCGTCCAAGCGCGTAATCTACGCTGAATTCATCCACTCCCCGGTACGCATCCAGCCCTGCGCGCAGCTGTCGCTCGGCGGTTTCCAGATCGCCTTGCTCCCAAGCGTGGAGACCGCTGTTGACCATCTCAGAAGCTCGCCGCTCTGCCTCCCAATCGCGCACGGGATAGTTGCGGGCGTCAGCCGCTTCGGAGTAGGCGAGCTGCTTGTCCAAGCCAGAAGGTTTTGCCGCGTCTTCCGTGGTCATGAGCGAATGCTACGCGAGACAGCCAGCAATCTGCCATCGACGAGACTGCCGGGGTGGGGGCAATGTGGCCTAAGCGCCGTTGCGGCGCAGCGCGCGCTGGATTTCGCGGTTGGTCTCCCGCTCGGCGATGACCTGGCGCTTCTCGTGCTGCCGCTTGCCGCGCCCGATGCCGATCTCCAGCTTCGCCACCCCGCGCTTGAGATAGAGCTGAATCGGCACCAGCGTCAGGCGGCGCTGATCGAACTCCCCGTCCAGACGGTCGCTCCCTACAGCCTCTACGCGCGTAGCCGTCGCTTGCAGTGTCCCCGCACGCCGGCGCGTCGGCCTACCGTTACGAGCGGGTCAGTCGGAATAGTCTTTTCGCAGCGGTCCCGGCATCCCGTGCGAGCAACCGAGCTAGTCGGCGCCGCACTCCCTCCGGCTCGATGACGGGTGGGAGGCGACGTCGCCGCGGCTAGGCGGCGAGGGCGAGTTCCTTGGGTTCGCCAGTTAAGGAAGGTCGGCGCGGATTAGCGAGGAGCGCCCCCTCGGCGCGCAGCCGCAGATCAGTCGGCCGCTGTCGATCCCTTTCGTCCCCATTGCGGACCGACACGGCGTCGGCCTCTGCGCACATTGTAGCCGCTCGCGCGCAAAGCGTCACAACCATTCGGGAGCGTGCGTGCCGGGCTTTACTGTGCGGCTCCAGCGCGGCTCCGTGTGGGAGAACCCGATCGGGAACTTGAGCCGGGTGAGCCGGCCGTAGTCCGAGTCGACATCCTCCGAGAATTGCGCGGCGAGTTGATAGCCGATCTCGGGGTCGGCGGCGCGCATGTCGTGCGGCGTCCCCATGCGCAGGAACCAGGCGGCGGTCTGGCCGAGCGAGACTGTGACGTGCCAGGAGCCGCCCTCGACGGCGCGCCGCTTGAGCGCTTCAAGTACGCCGTAGGCGCCCCAATAGCCGGTGCAGTAGTCGTTCATCGCCATCGCGGGACCGGGGCCGACCAGCTGGCCGGGCGGCTGGTGCAGCGCGTGGATGCCGCTGGCGGCCTGCACGTTGCCGTCGAAGCCGCGCTTTTCGCGCCAGGGGCCGAACTGCCCGTAGGCGTTCTCGGAGAGATAGATGATTCCCGGCCGCCGCGCCGCGACCGCCTCGGGTCCCAGCCCGCGGCGGGCCAGGCTCTGCGCGCGGTAGGACTGCGAAAAGACATCCGCGCCCTCGATCAGGTCCCAGATCGCCTCGACGCCTTCGGGTTGTTCGAGATCGACGAATGCGCGGCGCTTGCCGTGCCCCGTGTCGGCCTGCGCCGCCTGGATGTCGGGCACGTTGGGCGAGCCGACGTGCAACACATCCGCGCCGAACGCTGCCAGCGTGCGCGAGATTGTCGGTCCGGCCAACACCCGCGTCGCGTCGAGCACGCGCAGCCCGCTCAGCGGCCGCGGGCCCGCCGGCAGCGGCGTGGGCGGCGCGTCGCCGATCCGCTCGATTTGCACGGCGGGCGCATCGGCCAGCAGCGCCCCCTGCGGATGGCTGCGCCACTCGTCGGCGCTGCGCACGATGACGCCGGTCAGCTGAGCGTCGACCAGCGCGGCTTCGAGCTCGGCGGAATCGCGGGCGGCGATGTGCTCTTCGAGACGCTCGACATCATCGCAGCCGAGCGCCTGCATCGTCCGCTCGACAATGTGCGCAAAGCCGCTGAGCAGATAGAGCCAGCGTCCGTCGCGGGTGCGGAAGATGCCCTGTCCGCCCGCCGGCGCGTCGAGCAGCGATTCGACGGCCAGCACGCCGTCGACCTTGAGCACCCACATGCTGCTGATCGAAACCAGCGCGTGGCCCACGTCGATTCGCGCATGTTGACGCGCGGCGCCCTGCGACGCCGCGATGTCGTCGATCGCCCCGGCGATGTTGGCCAGAACGGCGGCGGCGGCGTGTCCGAGGCGCAGCGGCGAGGGGTAGACGGGGTCGTCGGGGCCGACAAACTCAATCGGCGTCTGCGTCGCAGGGACGCCGGCGGCCTCCGAAACGGCGATCAGGTCCGAACGTTGCACAGCAGCCGCAGGCTAGCAGCGGCCAGGGATGGCCGCACTTCCCGCGCTCCATCGAACCCAGTCGTACCAGCATCCCTCCGCCGCACCCGCGCAAACCCCCTCCGCCGCACCCGCGCAAAATCACTTCCGTCCTACCCGCGCAAAATTTAGCTCCGTCATACCCGCGCTTGCCGCGGGTATCTCGCCGCCACCAGCACCCACCCCCGTTCACGCCCTCCAGCCCCGCGCAAAATCACTTCCGTCCTACCCGCGCAAAATTTAGATCCGTCATACCCGCGCTCGCCGCGGGTATCTCGCCGCCACCAGCACCCAACCCCGTTCACGCCCTCCACACCCGCGCCCTCCACACCCTTGCTCAAGCATCATCCGAGCGCCGCCTGACACCCGGGGCGGAGCGCTGCACGGGACTCCGTGCTGTACTCGGCGAGATACCCACGGCGAGCGCGGGTATGACGGAGAAGGCGAGCGCGGGTATGACGGTTCAGGGTGCGCCGTTGCGGCGCAGCGCGCGCTGGATTTCACGGTTGGTCTCCCGCTCGGCGATGACCTGGCGCTTCTCGTACTGCCGCTTGCCGCGCCCGATGCCGACCTCCAGCTTCGCCACCCCGCGCTTGAGGTAGAGCTGAATCGGCACCAGCGTCAGGCGGCGCTGGTCGAACGCCGCCTCCAGCTGGGCGATCTCGCGGCGGTGCAGCAGCAGGCGGCGATCGCGGTGCGGCTCGTGATTGTCCGCCCCCGAAGGCTCGTAGCGCCCGATGTGCGCGCCGATCAACCAGAGCTGCCGGTCGCGCGGGCGGCAGTAGGCCTCGGCGATCGAGCCGCGTCCCAGCCGCAGCGCTTTGATCTCGCTGCCGCGCAGCTCGATGCCCGCCTCGAAGCGCTGGAGAATCTCGTACTGCCAGAGCGCGCGCCGATTGCGGGCCAGCACGCGGTCGTTGCGGCCGGCGAGCTGCGCAGCCGCTTCGGCGTTGCGCTTGCGGCGGGAGCGAGTCTTGGAGGGCATGCCGCCAGTCTATGGCGGCGCACGCTAGCCGTCGGTGTCGGCCAGGGCGGTTTCGACCTTTTCGGCGATGTCCTGGGGCAGGAAGCCCTTCCAGACATCGCGCTTGTTGCGCAGGAACCAGAGCGCCGCGGCCTCGGGCGTCTCGCCGTTCGCGTCCATCCAGCCGGCGGTGTCCAGGTAGCTCTCCGCCGAGAAATCCCAGGCGGCGAGGAAGTCGTAGATCTCCGGCGCGCGGTCGGGCAGCGACTTGTGGACGACGATCTTGATCTCGGCCGTCGGGTAGGCGCAGGACTTGCCGGCATCCCAGCACTCCTTGCCGTAGGCGGGCTCTTCGAGCACGTAGAGATCGAAGCGGCTGGCGGGGATTGATGGCCCCCAGATGTAGCCCAGCCAGGCGGCGCCCGCGCTGAAAACGGCGTCGAGGTCGGCGATCATCGCCGCCGTGCT
This sequence comes from Dehalococcoidia bacterium, assembly GCA_965203165.1. Taxonomy (GTDB): domain Bacteria; phylum Chloroflexota; class Dehalococcoidia; order Bin125; family Bin125; genus CATQGW01. The sequence goes on along the minus strand of OZ241849.1, from coordinate 542,000 downwards.
GCCCGGGTCGACCAGATCGATCTGCTCGATCAGCCCGTAGGAGGTGAGCTTTTCTTCGTTGTTCTGCGCGCAGGCCCAGCCGGTCAGGCAGTTGACGAAGCGCGCCTTGCCGTGCGACTCGGCGGTGGCGAAGAGCTCGACATAATCGGGCAGGTCGAGCACCGAGACGAGGCCCGGATTCTGATCCTTGATGTACTGCGGGATCGCGAAGCCCTGCCAGTTGTCGGCCAGGCTGTGCCCCGCGTCGATCACCGTGCCCTCGGCGATCCCCTTCTCGTAGGGCGCCTGATGGTTGGGCAGCCAGATCTCCATCGTGATGTCGGTGTCGTTGTTGAGCAGCCCCTGCCAGAGCGAGACCGTCTCGCCGGGCACGTATTCGATCTCGTAGCCGTAGCCGTGCTCAACGATGAAGCCGGCGATGCGGTTCTGGATTTCGGCTGAGGGCCAGTTGAGGTCGGAGAAGACGATCGGCTCATCGTCGCCGCCGCCGCAGGCGGCGACGGTTGCGGCGAGCGCCGCGCTCACCAGAACGGCGAGCGCGACGCTGACGATCCGCTTCAGCGGCCCCACGGCGGCTTCCGCCTAGCTGGCGCCGGCCAGCGCGGCGTCGACCTTGGCCGCGACATCGTCGGGCACGAAGGCGGTCCAGACATCGCGGTAGGTGCGCAGGTAGTAGATCGCGGCCGCCTCGGGCGTCTCGTCGTTGTCCGACATCCAGATGTCGGTGCCGACCTGCTCGCTGGCCTTGAAGTCCCAGGCGCGCAGGAATTCGACGACGTCGGGCGCGCGGTCGACCAGCTCGGAGGCGACGGCGATGCGCACTGCGGAGGCCGGGTACGCGCAGGCCTTGCCGGAATCCCAGCATTCCTGCGTCCACTCCGGCTCTTCGAGGCGGTAGAGGTCGAGCGTCGCGGTGGGCTTGGTCGGACCCCAGATGTAGCCCAGCCAGGCGTCGCCGCGGTCGTAGGACGCTTCGAGGTCGGCGAAGAGCGCCGCGCCGCTGCCCGGGTCGACGATGTAGAGCGAATCGCGCAGGCCGTAGGAGTCGAACTTCTCCTCGTTGACCTGCTCGCAGGCCCAGCCGGCGATGCAGCTGATGAAGCGCGCCCGCCCGCGCGAGTCGGCGGTCACGAACAGCTCGGCGTAATCGGGAATGTCGGTCACCGAGACCAGCCCGGGGTTCTCGTCCTTGACGTACTGCGGGATCACCCAGCCTTCCCAGTTCTCGTCGAGGCTGTCGCCCAGCAGCGTGATCACGGTGTCGTCTTCGAGCTCGTCGATCCACTGCTGCTGCGCCGGCCAGATTTCCATCGTCACGTGCGTGTCGCCGTTCAGCAGCCCCTGCCAGAGCGAGACGGTGTCGCCGTCGATCAGGTCGACCGGGTAGCCGTAGCCGTTGTTGACGATGTAGGAGACGATCTGGTTCTGGACTTCAGCCGAGGTCCAGTTGAGGTTGGAGAAGATGATCGGCTCTTTGCGGCTGTCATCCTCTTGCTGCGCGGGCGGGGGATCCGACTGCGTCGCCGTCTGGTCGTCGCCGTCCTGCGTGTCCGTCTGCGTCGCTGTCTGGTCGTCGCCGTCCTGCGGTTCCGGTTGCGCCGCCGGCTGATCCTGCTGCTGTGGTTCCGGCTGCGGATCCGGCTGCGCGGCAGGCTGCTCCTGCTGATCCTGCTGTTCAGCGGGCGTCGCGGCCGCCGCCGGCTGCTCCTGATCGTCGTCCGACGAGCACGCCGCCAGCGCTCCGAGTGAGATCGCGAGGAGCGCGATCAGCGCCGCCGCTCGCAGTCCAAGCTGTTTGCCCATCCACTTGCCCGTCCTCGCTCGCATACCTGCCTCCATTCGCTGCCCGACCGATTCGGGCTGTGCGTCGCTGAGGATACAGCAAGTGATCATCAAGCAGCCGCAGGCGCGTCCCCACCTCCGTTATGCCTGCGCAGGAATGACGGAAGCGGAGGCGCGGGTTCCTGCCTGCGCAGGAATGACGGAAGCGGAGGCGCGGGTTCCTGCCTGCGCAGGAATGACGGGAAGGGGGGCGCGGGTTCCTGCCTGCGCAGGAAGGACGGCAGCGGGCGCGCGGGTTCCTGCCTGCGCAGGAAGGACGGCAGCGGGGGCCGCGGGTTCCTGCCTGCGCAGGAAGGACGGAAGCGGGCGCGCGGGTTCCTGCCTGCGCAGGAATGACGGATCCGGGGCGCTATTCGCGGCGGCGGATTAGCCGCGCTTTGAAGGCGGCGACGACCGTCATCACCACCGCGAGGATCACGAACAGCGCCTTCGAGCCGCCCAGAAAGGCGTTGGGCGAGAGATCGCCGTCGGCGATCGCGAAGGCGGCGATGATCCAGCAGAGCACGGCGGCGCAGATCGCGGCCAGTCCGCGGATCTGCTCGAGGCGGCGGGTGTTGAGTTGCGGCGGCATTGGTCAGCGCCCAATCGATTCCTGCTGGCGGCGCGCCAGCGCCTGGGTGATCCGGTCCACGATGATCGCGAGGAAGACGATCGCGGTGCCCGCCAGCAGCGCGTTGCCCGGCTCGATCCGGCCCAAGCCGCGGTTGACATCCGCGCCCAGCCCGCCCGCGCCGACCAGCGAGGCGATCACGACCATCGAGAGCGCCATCAGCGTGGTCTGATTCACCCCCGCCATGATCGTGGGGATGGCGAGCGGAATTTTGACCCGCAGCAGCATCTGGCGCGGCGTCGTGCCGAACGACTCGGCGGCCTCGATCGTCTCCGCCGGCAGCTCGCGGATGCCCAGGTTGGTCAGCCGCACCGCCGGCGGCACGGCGTAGATCAGCGTCGCGATCACCGCCGGCACGTTGCCCAGGCTGAAGAACGCGATCGCCGGCACGAGGTAGACGAAGCTGGGCATCGTCTGCATCGCGTCGAGGATTGGCCGCAGCACGCGGTCGACGCGGTCGCTCTGCGAGGCCCAGACGCCGGCCGGCACGGCGATCATGATCGACAGCGCCACGGTGACGATGATCAGCGAGGCGGTCTCCATCGCGCTGTCCCAGAGCCCGACGACGCCGATCAGCGCCAGCGCGACGGCGGAGAACACGGCCATCCGGAAGCTGACCATCACCCAGGCGGTGAAGGCGACGATCGCCATGAAGACCGGCCAGGGCAGCCAGAGCAGCCCGTCCTCGAAGCCGACCAGGAACCAGGTCAGAACATCCTTGATCGCGCGGAAGAGCGCGGTCAGGTTGTCCTGCAGCCACTCCACGATGTCGTCGATGAAGGAGCCGATATCGCGCCCGACATTGACGGGGAAGGTGTGGTCGATCAGCAGGATCGAGGGGATGAACGCGCCGGCGAGCAGCGCGATCAGGAGCGGGGCGATCCACCAGCGTTCGGGCGCGGGCGCGGCGCCGTCGCGCCCGAAGAGCAGGCTGACGAAGGCGCGCAGCAGGCCGAGCGGAGAGGCGTTCACCGCGGCTCGCCCTCCTGCCCGTCGGCGGCCGCCGCCGCGGCGGCCTCATCGGAGACCATGATCGCGGCGAGCCGGTCCAGCGGAATTTCGCCGACCAGCACGCCCTCGCCGTCGATCACGGCGATCGGGTGCTGCGCGGTCAGCCCGACCGGCACCAGGTCGTCCAGTACTACGTCGTCCTGCACGCGATCCTCGCGGTAGAGGTCCATCTCATCGACCCGGCCGTTCCGGCCGCGGCTCTCGCGCAGCACTTCGGAGAGGTAGATGGCGCCCAGGAAGCGGCGCTGCTCATCCACGACGCAGCCGTGTACGAGGTTGTGGGTCTCCATCTGTTCAACGGCTTCGGAGGCGAGCATCGAGCCGGCCATCTCCGAGATCGGCTCGCCCATGATCGAGCCGGCCGTGACCATCGCGTGCATCCGAATGTCCTGCGTGAACTCGCGCACGAAATCGCTGTTGGGCGAGAGCACGACCTCGGTCGGCGTGCCCTCCTGCACCACCGCGCCGTCGCGCATGATCGCGATCCGATCGCCCACGCGGACCGCCTCGTTGAGGTCGTGCGTGATGAAGGCGATCGTCTTGTGGACGCTCTCCTGCAGCTGCATCAGCTCGTCCTGCAGGTCGCGCCGGATCACCGGGTCGAGCGCGGAGAACGGCTCGTCCATCAGCAGCACGGGGGTATCGATGGCCAGCCCGCGCGCCAGACCGACGCGCTGCTTCATCCCGCCGGAGAGCTGCTGCGGCATCGAGGTGTGCCAGTCGGCCAGGCCGACCAGCTCGAGCGATCGCGCGGCCCGCTCAATCCGCTCCTTGCGCTCGACGTTGGCCAGCTGGAGCGGCCAGGCCACGTTGTCGATCACGTTCAGGTGCGGCATCAGCCCGAAGTGCTGGAAGACCATCGCGATCTCGTTGCGGCGCATGTCGCGCAGCCCGTCCTCGTCCATCGAGGTGATCTCGCGCCCGTCGACCCAGACCTCGCCCGCGGTGGGCGGAATCAGCCGGTTGATGCAGCGGACCAGCGTGGACTTGCCGCAGCCCGACAGCCCCATCACGACGAAGATCTCGCCGCGCTGGACGTCAATGTTGACATCGGAGAGGCCCAGCACCGCGCCGGTGGTTTCCTGGATCGTGTCCTTCGACTCGCCGGCCTTGGCCATCTCCAGGGCTTCGTCGAGGTCGTCGCCGAACAGCTTGTAGACGCCGCGGATCGAGATCATCGGCTCGTCGGCCGACTGACCGGCCGATTCGCCTGCCGCCGCGCCGCGAGTATCCTCGGGTTGTGTCTGAGTCGTCATCGCACCACCGCTCCGACCGCTGCTCCGGGCGCGCCGCGCCTGCCCATACCGTAGCGCACAGGCTAGGGCACACAGTAGGCCGCACGTTAGGCGAGCGCCGCGCCGCGCCGCTGCTGATTCTGTGCGCGCTTCACGTAGTGCTGGCTGTCGCACTGGGCGGCGTGCTGGCGGGCTGCTCGACCTGGGGCGCGGGGCACCGCGCGGAAGCCGCGCTCGAGCTGGACCTCGCCGACCCCGATCGCGGCGTCCTCGCCCCGCTCGAACGCGACCTCGAGCCCAACGAGCGCTTCTGGGTGCGCCTCCAGCTGGGCGCGCCGACCGAGGCCGACCACGTCATCGTGCGCTTCGAGCTCGACGTCGGCGGGCGCTCGTACTTCCAGGTCGAGGACTACCGCTTCGACGATGTCACGCCGCCCTGGAACGTCGCCGCAATCCCGCTCAGCATCTCGCAGACCGGCGACTGGAACATCGCCTTCATCGTCAACTCGCGCAAAATCACCGACGTAGCGGTGAGCGTCGAGCACAATCGCGGCGGGTAGGCCCTGTTCACACTTCAGCGATCCGTCACACCCGCGCCCCAACCGTCACACCCGCGCCCCAACCGTCACACCCGCGCCTCCAACCGTCACACCCGCGCCTCCAACCGTCACACCCGCGCCCCCAACCGCCACACCCGCGCCCCCAACCGTCACACCCGCGCAAAAACAGATCCGTCATACCCGCGCTTGCCGCGGGTATCTCGCCGAGTTCTGCACGGAGCCCCGCACGACATCCTCCCTCGCTCCCGCGCCCCCTTTCCGTCACACCCGCGCTCGCCAACTCCGTCATACCCGCGCTTGCCGCGGGTATCTCGCCGAGTTCTGCACGGAGCCCCGCCCGCCCTCCTCCCTCATACCCGCGCCCCCTTTCCGTCACACCCGCGCTCGCCAACTCCGTCATACCCGCGCTTGCCGCGGGTATCTCGCCGAGTTCTGCACGGAGCCCCGCCCGCCCTCCTCCCTCATACCCGCGCCCCCTTTCCGTCACACCCGCGCTCGCCAGATCCGTCATACCCGCGCTTGCCGCGGGTATCTCGCCGAGTTCTGCACGGAGCCCCGCCCGCCCTCCTCCCTCATACCCGCGCCCCCTTTCCGTCACACCCGCGCTCGCCAACTCCGTCATACCCGCGCTTGCCGCGGGTATCTCGCCGAGTTCTGCACGGAGCCCCGCCCGCCCTCCTCCCTCATACCCGCGCCCCCTTTCCGTCACACCCGCGCTCGCCAACTCCGTCATACCCGCGCTTGCCGCGGGTATCTCGCTGCGCTGAGCATCAAGCTCGCTCGCGGTTTCCCCAGCGCCAAGCGCGGCTATGACAGGGCGGGCAGGTGGGCTAGATTAGGGCGGCGTAAAGACGACACAGGGGCGATCCGGCCGAAGGGGCGACGGCATGCGGCGAATCGTGGATGTGGCCGAAGAATTGGGGCTGAGCGAGGGCGACCTCGAGCTGTACGGGCACTCCAAGGCCAAGCTCACGCCCGACGCGCTCGCCCGCCTGACCGCCGCGCCGCAGGGCAAGCTGGTGCTGGTCACCGGGATCACCCCGACCACCGCCGGCGAGGGCAAGACGACCACCGCGATCGGCCTCACCCAGGCGCTGCGCGCCGCCGGCGCGCGCGCGACCGTCGCCCTGCGCGAGCCCTCGATGGGGCCCGTCTTCGGAATCAAGGGCGGCGGCACCGGCGGCGGGCGCGCCACGATCGAGCCGTCCGACGACATCAATCTGCACTTCACCGGCGACCTGCACGCGGTCACGGCGGCCAACAACCTGCTCGCGGCGGCGATCGACAACTCGATCTTCCACGGCAACCCGCAGGCGATCGACCCGCGGCGAATTAGCTGGCGGCGCTGCATCGACATGAACGACCGCGCGCTGCGCGGCGCCGTGATCGGCATGGGCGGCACCACCGACGGCATCCCCCGCGAAGAGTCGTTCGACATCACGCCCGCCTCCGAGGTGATGGCGATCCTCTCCGTAGCCGCGGACCTCGACGATCTGCACCGCCGCCTGGGCGACGTGATCGTCGGCTACACCAGCGACATCCAGCCGGTGCGCTGCCGCGATCTGGAGGTGGACGGCGCGATGGCGGTGCTGCTCGAGCAGGCGATCCGTCCCAATCTGGCGCAGACGCAGGAGGGCGGGCCTGCCTTCGTCCACGGCGGGCCGTTCGCCAACATCGCGCTGGGCTGCAACAGCATCGCCGCCACCCGCGCCGCGCTGGCGACCAGCGAGATCACCGTGACCGAGGCCGGCTTCGGCTCCGACCTCGGCGCGGAGAAGTTCTTCAACGTGGTCAGCCGCGTCGGCGGCTTTGCGCCGCAGGCCGCCGTGATCGTCGCCACCGCCCGCGCGCTCAAGCGGCACGGCGGCAAACCGGCCAACGAGTTGGAGTCGGAGGATCTGGCCGCGCTCGAAGCGGGGCTGGTCAACCTCGACGCGCACATCGACAACGTGCAGCGGCACGGCGTCGCGCCGGTGGTCGCAATCAACCGCTTCCCCAGCGACACGCAGGCCGAGCTCGACGCGGTGCTGGCGCACTGCGCGGCGCGCGGCGCGCGAGCGGCGATCGCCGATCCGTTCGGCGGCGGCGGCGACGCTTGCGCCGAGCTGGCGGCCGCCGTGCGCGACGCGCTGGACGCCGACGACTCGCAGCTGCAACCGCTCTACGAGCTCGATCAACCGCTGCGCGACAAGGTCGAGGCGGTCGCCCGCGAGGTCTACGGCGCGGGCTCGGTCACCTTCCTGCGCCGCGCCGAGCTGACCCTGCGCCGCGCCCGCCGCCTGGGCATGGAGTCCTGGCCGGTCTGCGTCGCCAAGACGCAATACTCGCTCTCCGACGATCCGGCCCTGGTGGGCCGCCCGCAGGGGCACGAGTTCACCGTGCGCGAGGTGCGCCCCTCGGCGGGCGCGGGCTTCGTCGTGATCATCTCCGGCGAGATCATGACGATGCCGGGGCTGCCCCGCTCGCCGGCCGCGACGCAGTTCAGCATCGGCGGCGGGGAGCGCGCCGATGGCTGAGTTCCGCAACACCTACGCGGGCAATCCGCTCGATCGCGTCGCTGCACAGCGACGCGACGAAGACTGGATCCGCGAGCGCCTGCAGGACCCGACGACGGGGCTGCTGCCGATGCACCGCCTACTCGCGCCGGTCGTGGAGCGCGAGGGCGCGCTGCGCCTGGCCTGGGCGCCGCTCGCCGACCTCGCCGCTGCGGATCCGGGCAGTCCGGCCGCGCTGCTGGGCACCGAGGACGGCGAGGCGCGGTTCGCGATCGACGTCTCCGCGCTCGACGACCCGCTGGCCGCGCTCGCGCTGCCCGCGGGCGCGGCCTTCCGCGACCTGCGCGAGGCGGCGGCGACGCTGGACGCGGACGACGCCGGCATCGCCGCGCAGGCCCGCTCGCTGCTCGACTGGCACGCGCGGCACAAACACTGCGCCGTCTGCGGCGAGCCCACCGAGCCCGCCCAGGGCGGCCTCTACCGCAAGTGCGCCGACTGCGCCGCCGAGCACTTCCCCCGCACCGATCCGGTCGTGATCACGGTGGTTCACGACGACGAGCGCTGTCTGCTCGGGCGGCAGGCCAGCTGGCCGGCCGGGATGTTCTCCGCGCTGGCCGGCTTCATCGATCACGGCGAGTCGATCGAGGACGCCGTGCGCCGCGAGGTGCGCGAAGAGGCCGGCATCGAGGTGCGCGAAATTCGCTACCACTCCTCGCAGCCCTGGCCCTTCCCCGCCTCGCTGATGATCGGCTGTCTCGCGCTGGCGGAGACCTCCCAAATCAACATGGACGAGTTCGAGATGGACGACGTGCAGTGGTTCACGCGCGCAGAAGTGCTCGAAGCGCTGGACGGCCCCGCAGCCAGCATCACAGGCGACCCAGCCCGCGGCGGCGCGCTCTCCCTACCCGGCCCCACCGCCATCGCCCACACCCTGGTCCGCGCCTGGGCAACCTAGCCAGCCGCCAGCGCAGCAAAGCCAACTCCCAACACCACCGCTCCGCCAGCCAGTAGAATCACTTCATGACCGACAAGAAGCCGTCCACCTCGCGCGAGCCGCGCATCGGCGCCAGCCCCGCGCCGATCAAGCCCGCCCCGCCGCGCCCTGCACCGTCCCGCCCTGCGGGACCATCCACCGAAGTGCAGACGCGCAGCCGCTAAGCTTGATCACGCCAAGCAGTGCTAAACTTGCCTCATGGCCAACGAAGAGTCGAAACAGCCGAATGAGACGCCGAAGCGGCGCATGAATCCCAAGGTCGCGTGCGAATCAAAGCTGCTGCGCCCGCCGCCCCGTCGAACGCCGCCCAAACGCCCGCCCGGCAGCCCGCTGATCATTGAGCGGCGGAGCTTCTAGCTGGCTGATTAGGAGCGCATCATGACCGACAAAAAGCCGTCCACCTCGCGCGAGCCGCGCACCGGCGCCAGCCCCGCGCCGATCAAGCCCGCGCCGCGCCCGAAGCCGCCGGTTGAACTCCCGTTCCCGCCCGATCTCGTGATCAAAGAGGGCGGCTAGGGCAGTCCGCCAGCTGATAGAATCACACCATGACCGACAAGAAGCCGTCCACCTCGCGCGAGCCGCGCATCGGCGCCAGCCCCGCGCCGATCAAGCCCGCGCCGCGCCCGAAGCCGCCGGCTGAACTCCCGTTCCCGCCCGATCTCGTGATCAAAGAGGGCGGCTAGGGCAGCCCGCCAGCTGATAGAATCACACCATGACCGACAAGAAGCCGTCCACCTCGCGCGAGCCGCGCATCGGCGCCAGCCCCGCGCCGATCAAGCCCGCACCGCCGCGGACAGAGCCGGTGCGCCCACCGGGCAGTCCGGTGGAAATCATTAAGCACGGCGCTTAGCCCAGATTGGGCCACACGCGCACCACAACCAGCGCAACGATCGCGACTGTCTCCAGCGCAGCTGACAGCATCATGCCGTTGATGATTCTTCGGTCCCGCTCGTAGACCCCTCGGTTTCGTGAGAAGGCGTCGATCTGCGCCTCAACCGCTGCTGCGCGAAGCCGCGTTGGATTTGCCTGGCGCATCGCATAGCCTCCTAGCCACTCCGGATTGATGCCTGTACGCATTGGACGCGGCCAGATGACAACTCCCGCGCTGGCGAGGACGCAGACGAATGCGACGAGCGCCACCATGAAGAGCGTGCTAACGACCAAGTCGCTGCCGAATGAGATTCGCAGGTCGCCCAAAATTCCGGTGGCGATCATGACGACTGTCGCGAATCCGGCGACAGCAGGAGCCTTTGCTTTCAGCGCTTCGATCTCGCTCCGCTGTTCAAGGAGCCGTTTGCGCGACTCTTCGTAGAGGTAGTCGATTGTGTCGACGTGGAGCCTGTCTGCCCAGCCGGAGGGCAGCTCCGCGTCGATCGCGAGAGGAACCTCGTCGTCAACCGCTTGCGCGTCGGGTGAGTCGGAGCCGAGTCGTTGGGAGCGATTGGGCATCACACTGTCCCCCTACCCAATCTCAAACTCGATCCGCGACCACGCCTCCCGCAGCGCCGCCTCGACCGCCTCCGGCGTTCCCGCCCGCGCGAAGATGAAACCCGGGTAGTCCGAACCCTCCGGTAGCGGCACCAAACGATCGCCCACGCGCGCCCCAATCTCAACGCTCTCGATCTGCGCCGCCGCCTCCGCCGCTTCAACGCCCCGCACCGCGCGCAGCACGCCCGCGCGCGGCACCGGCATCATCATCACCCCCGACGCCGCCGACTCGCGGTTGAGCGACTCCAGCGGCGCGCCGACCGCGTGGCGCAGCACGATCTCCTCCAGCGACATCCCCGCGCCGAAACTCAGCGTGCGCGCGCAGAGGCCGCCGATCGTCCGCGCCGCCACATCGACCGGCCACGCGCCCGCCTCGTTGAGCCGCAACTCCGCGTGCAGCGGGCCGTCGCGCAGCTCCAGCGCATCCGCCGCGCGCTGCGTCGTCTCGCTGATCAGCCGCTGCCGCGCCTCCGGCAGGCGCGACGGCGTGACATAAATCGTCTCCTCGAAGAACGGCCCGTCGAGCGGATCCGGCTTGTCGAACAACGCTAGCGTGTGCAGCTCGCCGCCGCGCAGCAGCCCTTCCAGCGCCACCTCGCCGCCCGGGATGTAGCCCTCAATCAGGAAGCGATCGGCCGTCTCGCCGCATTCGTCGCGCACCGCGGGCGCGGCCAGCAGGCGTTGCAGCCGCGCGATCGCGCGCCGCAGCCCCTCCGCGTCGTTCGCCCGAATCACCCCGCGGCTGCCATTCAGCGCCAGCGGCTTGATCACCACCGGCCAGCCGACCCGCTCTTCAACCGCACCGAGCGTGGCCGAAAAGTCGTCCGCCAAGCGGGCGACATGCCAGGCCGGCGAGGGCACGCCGGCCGCTGCGAGCCTCTCGCGCAGCACCGACTTGTCGCGCGTCGCCAGCACCGCTTCCGCGCGGTTGGCCGGCAACTCCAACGCCTCGCTGGCCAGCGCCGCCAGGTGAATTCCCGGATCGTCCACCGCCACCACCGCGTCCAGCGGAAAGCGATCCGCATAGCGCGAGACCGCCTGCGCCCCCCGCTGCGGGTCGTGATACGGCAGCGTCAGCCAGCGCCCCGGATACATATCCGCCAGCGGCTGGTCGATATCCGACGCCACCACCACATCCAGCCCCAGCCGCTCCGCCGCCGCCATAAAATCAGGCGCCCGCCAGGAAGCAGTAGGAATCAGCAGCATCACCCGCGTCATAAGCGCCTCCCCCCGCCATCGCTCAGCCCAACGAGTCTATTCGCGCCCCTCCCGCCGCACCTGCCCAAACCCGCGCTTGCCGCGGGTACGACGGAAGAGGCGCGCCGCCTGCCCCCAAAGCGCGCAACCCGCGTAAGCTCGCAGGATGGGGCGGCCGCGGCGCGCGCACCCGCAGGTTGGGGGAGGACGTATGAGGATCATCGCGACAGCGGCGTTGGCTTTGCTCTGCGCGGCGCTCGCGCTCGCCGCCTGCAGCTCCGGCGACGACCCCCAGCCGCAGCCCGCCCCGGCGGCCGAGACGACGACCGCCGACACGCGGGCGCAGCAGCAGCAATCAGAGCCGCAACAGTCGCCGCGGCAGCAGACCGCGGCCGAACAACCCGCCGAACAGCGCCAGCAGCAGTCCCGTCAGCAAGCCGCCGAGCAGCCCGGCCAAGAGGCGTCGCAGGACGACGAGCTCGAGGCGGACGAGTCGCAGCAATCGCGGGGCGACTCGGAGCAGACGGCGGAGCAGCAAGCGTCGCAAGACGACGAGCTTGACGCCGACCAATCGACGCAGCAGGACTCGGCGCAGCAACAGTCATCCGACGAACTCCAGGATGAAGAGGACGCCGGCGAGCAGCAGGCCGACGAACTGGAGGCGGACGACGACTCATCGGAAACGGCGGACGCCCCCACCCAGTCGGCATCATCCGACGAGCTGCAAGAGCAAGAGCAAGAGACCGTCACCGTGAATCTCAGCGAGTCCGCGCAAGAGGCGGCCTCGCTGAGCGAACTGGAGCTGGAGGCCCGCGCGGCGGCGATCGCCGCCAGCGGCTCGGTCAACGACCTCACCGGCATCAGCCGCTGGCTCAACGGCGAGGCGACCACCATCGCCCGCGAGTTGGCCAAGGGCAACATCGTGCTGATCGACTTCTGGACCTACACCTGCGTCAACTGCGTCCGCACTCTCCCCTTCCTGCGCGAATGGCACGCGAAATACGGCGACCTCGGCCTGACCATCATCGGCGTCCACACCCCCGAATTCGAGTTCGAGAAGCTGACCGAAAACGTGCGGGACTCAATCGAGCAGTACGACATCGGCTGGCTCGTCGCGCAGGACAACGACTTCCGCACCTGGCGCGCGTTCAATAACCGCTACTGGCCGGCCAAATATCTGATCGGCCCCGCCATGGATGTCCGCTACCAGCACTTCGGCGAGGGCGACTACCTCGAAACCGAGCACGAAATCCGCCGCGCGCTGCTCGACGCCGGCTGGGACATCACAAACATTCCCGAAGGCACGACCGCGGTCGCGCCGGTGCGCGATCCGCAGTCGCGCGGGCAGACTCGCGAGCTGTACGGCGGCACGCGGCGCAACTACGGGCGCGTCCAGTACGCCGCGCAGGAAGCGTACTACCTCGAAGCCGGCACCGCGCAGCTCTATACCGATGTTACGGGCAGCCTGGCGTCGCGGCTGCAGGCGCGCAACCATCACATGTGGTATCTCCAGGGCCTGTGGCGCAACGAGGAAGAGGCGATCGTCCACGCCCGCGCAACCGAAAACCTCGAGGACTACCTCGCATTCAAGTTCACTTCGCGCACGGTCAACGTCGTGCTCACCGTTCCCGAGAACGGCGAGCCGTTCAATGTCTACATCGAAATGGACGGCCGCTGGCTGCGCCCCGACGAGGCGGGCGCGGACATCCTCTTCGACGGCGACGGGCGCTCGTACGTGCGCGTCACCCGCAACGATCTGTATCGTCTCGTCGTGCTCGACGAGTGGAGCACGCACGAGCTGAAGCTGCGCTCGAACTCGGACCAACTGGCGATCTTCGCCTTCACATTCGGTTCCTACCTGGGCGGTGAATAATGACCCGAACACGACTCTTCGGCGCGGCGCTGGCGGCGGCCGCATTGCTGATCGGCGCGCTGGCCGCGGCCTGTGGCGGCGGCGATAACGGCGACCGGCAGCAGGAAGCGCCCGCCGCCGCGCAGACGACTCAACAGGTCGAGCAGCAGCAGGATGCGCCCGCCGCTGCGACGCAGACGGATCAAGAGGCTGATCAGGCGCAGCAGACCGTCGCCGACGCGCCGCCCGACGTGACGCCGTTGCGGCCGGTGCCGCTCGACGAGCTCAGCCCGCGCCTCGCCCTGCTCGCGGAAGGCGGCTACCCCGTCTATATCAGCGAGGACGGCTTCACGATCGCCCTGGGCACGCCCGATCTGGGCACAGGGCAGCAGCGCGTCAGCGTCGTGGTGGAGAGCGCCGAGGGGCTGGTCGAGTTCCCCGCGCTGGCGCTGACCTACTGGGTTGAAGGCGCGGCGACGCCGCCCGCCGAAGCGCGGGCCTCCTTCACCCGCTTCCCCGACGGCGTGCGCGGCTTCCACCTCGCCCAGCTCGATTTCGACCAGCCCGGCGCCTGGGTGCTGCTGCTGCGCGTGCCCACCGTGGACGGCTTCACCGAAATCCCGCTCAGCCTCGAGGTGCGCGCCGACACGCTCGCGCCCACCGTCGGCGAAGCGCCGCCCGCCTCGGCCAACCGCACGCTGCGCGATGTCGAAGGCGCGGAGCAACTCTCGACCGGCGCCGAGCCCGACGCCACCCTCTACGAGCTGACCGTCGCCGAAGCGCTGGAGCAGGCGCGCCCCTTCGTAATCGTCTTCGCCAGCCCCGGCTTCTGCACCAACGCCTTCTGCGGCCCGCAGGTCGAGGTGCTCAGCCAACTGCGCGAGCGCTACCCCGACGCGGCCGCCTACATCCACGTCGACCTCTACGAAAACCCGCTCGAAGTCCGCCGCGGCGAGCCGCCCATCGAAACGCCGCTGCTCGAAGAGTGGGGCCTGGAGACCGACGAGTGGACGTTCGTAGTCAACGCCGACGGCCTGGTCACCGCCCGCTTCGAAGCCTTCGCCCCCATCGAAGAGGTCGAAGCCGCCCTAACCGCCGTGCTAGCCGCCAGCGCCAGCTAGGGCCTCTTCACACTTCCCTCTCCCGCCCCCCGCGCGAAAGAGCTCCGTCACCCCCGCGCCCCCACCTCCGCCACACCCGCACACCCAGCCCCGTCACACCCGCACACCCAGCCCCGTCACACCCGCGCAAAAGAGATCCGTCATACCCGCGCGAAAGAGATCCGTCATACCCGCGCGAAAGAGATCCGTCATACCCGCGCAAAAGAGATCCGTCATACCCGCGCTTGCCGCGGGTATCTCGCCGCGCTGCGCACCAAGCCCCGTTCACGCCTCCCCCCACCCTCGCTCGCCACCCCCGCGCCCCTCTCCGTCACCCCCGCGCGAGCAAGATCCGTCATACCCGCGCGAAAGAGATCCGTCATACCCGCGCTTGCCGCGGGTACCCCGCCGCGCTGCGCACCAAGCCCCGTTCACGCCTCTCCCCACCCTCGCTCGCCACCCCCGCGCCCCTCTTCGTCACACCCGCGCGAGCAAGAACCGTCATACCCGCGCGAAAGAGATCCGTCATACCCGCGCTTGCCGCGGGTATCTCGCCGTGCTGAGCACCAAGCCCCGCGCCCAACCCCCCCCCGCCCGCCACCCCCGCGCCCCTCTTCGTCACCCCCGCGCGAGCAAGATCCGTCATACCCGCGCTTGCCGCGGGTATGACGGAAAGGCGCGCGCGGGCATGACGGAAAGGGGTGCGGGTACCCCGCCGCGTTGAGCACCAAGCCCCGCTCACGCCTCCTCCATCCCCTCCTACCACCCCAGACCCCGCGGCTGCCAAACGCTGTCGGAGCAGGTGCGCGGCCTCCGTGCAGAACTCTGCGAGATACCCGCGGCAAGCGCGGGTATGACGGAAAGGCGCGCGCGGGCATGACGGAAAGGGGTGCGGGTACCCCGCCGCGTTGAGCACCAAGCCCCGCTCACGCCTCCTCCATCCCCTCCTACCACCCCAGACCCCGCGGCTGCCAAACGCTGTCGGAGCAGGTGCGCGGCTTCCGTGCAGAACTCTGCGAGATACCCGCGGCAAGCGCGGGTATGACGGAAGGGGGCGCGGGTATTTCGCCGCGCCGAGCACCAAGCCCCGCGCCCAGCTCCCCCGCACCCCAAGCCCCGTCACACCCACGCCCCTCTCCGTCACACACCCGCGCTCGCCACCCCCGCCACACCCGCGCCTCAAGCCCCGCCACCCCGCGCGAGCAAGATCCGTCATACCCGCGCTTGCCGCGGGTATCTCGCCGTGCTGAGCACCAAGCCCCGCGCCCAGCTCCCCTGCGCCCCAAGCCCCGCTATGACGGAGAGGGTGCGCTGGTGTAGAGTGATGGGCGTGAAGCACGCCGCCGACTCCCTGACCGTCGCCCAACGCGCCGGCCGCGCTTTGGCGGCGCTTGCCCGATCGGGGGGGGGGGGGGGGGATAAATTCCTCCCGATCGCCGTCCTGCTGCTCGCCGCCCTGACTCTTGCCCAAGCCGCTACGCCCGGATCCACTGGTCGCTATCTGGCGCTTGATGCTGGTGGCGAGCACCAATGCACATTGCGTGATGACGGCGTAATCCGCTGCTGGGGCGGCAACTCCGCCGAGCTGCGCGATGTTCCGGAGGGGCGCTACGCGGCGGTGAGCGCTGGGGCGTGGCACAACTGCGCCATCCGCCAGGAAGACAACGGAATCATCTGCTGGGGCGGAGACTCGAACGCGCCTGACGGTGCGTTCGTTGATGTGGCGGTCGGCTGGCAGTTCGCCTGCGGCGTGCGCGAGACGGGTCAACTCGATTGCTGGGGCACCAGCAGCTTCGGGCGCAGCGTGCTCGACTATGGGCAGGCGGAGCCGCCGGAGGGGGAATTCAGTGCCGTGAGCGCGGGCTACTTGCACGCCTGCGGGCTGCGCGTTTCGGGCGAAATCATCTGCTGGGGGCGCGGCAGCCTTGGGCGCGCTGATGCGCCGTCGGGAGTCTTCACACAGGTGAGCTCGGGGACGACGCACTCCTGCGCCTTGCGTGAGAACGGCGCGGTGGAGTGCTGGGGCCTGAACAACTTTGGGCAACTCAACGCGCCGTCCGGAGTCTTCACGCAAGTTAGCGCCGGCGCGTGGCACTCGTGCGGACTGCGGGAGTCGGGCGCGATCGAGTGTTGGGGGGATGACCGCTATGGGCAGTCCAACGCTCCATCCGGGCGCTACGTCGCTGTGAGCGCGGGGATGCGGCACACCTGCGCGCTGGGCCGTGCGAGCGCGAGATGTTGGGGCGGACAGGATGATCGGTTGCCTGAGCTGATTGCGGAGCTCATGCGGACCACGGCTACTCGGACCGTCGCGGATGCCTCAAGCGGCGACGATGGCGACGCGACGCCCGAACCGCCCACTCCGACGCCAACCCCCACGCCCACACCGACTACGTTCACCACCGTAAGCGCGGGCGGCTTCCACGCTTGCGCCCTGCGCAGCACCGGCACGCTCGATTGCTGGGGGGCGAACACTCAGGACCAGATCGCCGCGCAGACGGGCACATTCACGGCGGTTGGCGCTGGCAGGGAGCACACCTGCGCGCTGAACAGCGCCGGCACAGCGAGTTGCTGGGGCTTAAACGGCCAGAACCGCGCCACACCGCCCAGCGGTACATTCACGGCGATCAGCGCCGGCGGCACGCACAGTTGCGGGCTGCGCAGCACGGGCGCAATCGTCTGCTGGGGCAGCAATAACAGCGGGCAAACCGATACAGCCACGCTGACGGGCACATTCACGGCGGTCAGCGTCGGCCAGCAGCACAGCTGCGGGCTGCGCTCCAACGGCGCGATCCACTGCTGGGGGGTGAACGACAGGGGCCAGACCGACGCGCAGACCGGCACGTTCACCGCTGTCGCAGCCGGCCATCTGCACACCTGCGGCCTGCGCAGCAGCGGCGCCGTCGTCTGCTGGGGACAGACGAGCGGAACGACCAACATCCCCAGCGGTTCCTACACCGCTGTCAGCTCGGGCACTTCGTTCTCGTGCGGCATCAAGACCGACGGCACGATCGCCTGCTGGGGCTACAACGCCAACGACCAGGCGCCGGCGACGCGCTCGCCGTGAGCGGTTCCTGCCTGCGCAGGAATGACGGTGGGGGGGCGCAGGAATGACGGTGGGTGCGTGGTTCCTGCCTGCGCAGGAATGACGGAGCTTGCCTTAGAGCCGCATGAGCGGGCGATCGGGGGATTCGGGGCGGGGGTGAAGCGTCCGCGCCACGCAGTCGGCCACCAAGTCGAGGCCCTCCATTATGAGTTGGCCGACTAGCGCGTCGGTACCCTGGGGTAGGACGATGCAGTTGGCGGGCATTGAGCGGTCGCCGATCCGCACGAGCAGCGGTCCGGCGACCGGCAGCTCGCCCTGGCGCCCGTCGGCGTAGGTGGCGGTGATGCTGCTGCGGTGTCGAATTCCGAGCCGGCTGACCACATCCTCGGGCAGCGCGAGCATGATCGCGCCGGTGTCCGCGACGGCGGAGACAGTGGCGCTGCGGATGTCGGCTTCGGGGAGTTCTCCGTCTTCGGCCATCTCGCGGTCTTTGACGTTTTCCAGTTCGATCTCGACGATGATTTCGCCCATTGGGTCACCTCGTTCGCGCTGCGCCTGGTTCAGTGTATCGCGTTTGTTAGAGGACGTAGGTTCCTGCCTGCGCAGGAATGACGGATGGGAGCGCAGGAATGACGGTGGGGGTGCGGGTTCCTGCCTGCGCAGGAATGACGGGGCGGGGGGCGCAGGAATGGCGGTTCCTGCCTGCGCAGGAATGACGGGGGAGGGGCGCTACTCCGTCTCGATTGGGTGCTCCAGCGCGTTGCCGTATTCGTGCCAGGAGGCGTCGTAGTTGCGGGCGTTTTCGTAGCCCAGCAGGGTGAGCAGGAAGAGTCCGTGCGCCGCACGGATGCCGCCCTGTCAATAGGTGGTGACGCGCTTCTCCGGCGTAATGCCCAGATCGGCCAGCATTGCCCGCAGTTCGGCGGGCGGCTTGATTGTGCGCACCGGCGAGTCGAGCGTATGCAGCCATTCGAGGTGTACCGCGCCGGGGATGCGCCCGCCGCGCTGCGTGCCGCGCTTGTTCGCGCCCGTCCACTCCCCGTCCGAGCGCACATCCCAGAAAATGTGCGCGTCGTCCTCGATCAGCGCAGGGATGTCGTCGAGCCGGCAGATCGTCTCGTCGTGCGGCGCGGGCGGCGTCGGATACTCCGCCGCCGCGGCGCGGCGGTTGTCGTTGGACAGCGGGCGGCCTTCCGCGTACCACTTGTCCAGCCCGCCGTTGAGGATTGCGAAGTTGCTGTGCCCGAAGCGGTCGAATGTCCACCAGGTGCGCGCGGCGTAGAGGCCGCCCGAGGCGTCGTAGGCGACCACCTGCGTATTCGGGGTGATGCCCAGCCGCCCCGCCAGCTGCGCGAAGCGCTGCGGGTCTTCGAGGCCGTAAATCTGCGAGTCGTCCGACGGATCGCTCTTCCAGTAGCGCGAGAGCGACCAGAGGGCGCCGGGAATGTGCAGCCGCTGGTAGGCGGGCAGCACATCGCAGTCGAGCAGCACCACATCGTCGTCGTCGACGTGCTCCGCCAGCCAGTCGGTCTCGCGCAGCAGCTCGGGCCGCGCCCACTCGTCGTTCCGGTCGTGGCTGGACATCGCGCTACTCCTGATCCGCGCCGTCGCCGCTCGCGTCGGCGTCATCGCTCTCCGTCGAGTCGCCGCCCTCGTCGATTTCCACCGGCGTCGCCTCGCCGCTTGGACTTGATGTGTCGTCGTCCTGGTCGGCGGTCTCCGCGGCGGGCCGCCACTGGCCGCGCAGGTAGTCGATCGCGGTCATCAGTTGCACGTCGAGCTCGGCCTCGAAGCCGGTTTCGGGCTGCGCGACCTCGATGTCGGGGATCACGCCGACGCCCTCAATGACGGTGCCGTCGGGCGAGATCCAGCGGGCGATGCTGACGTAGAGCACGCTGCCGTCGGAGAGTCGCCGGGGGATGTTGATGGTGCCCTTGCCGGCGGTGACCTCGCCGATCAGCACGGCCCGCCCGTGGTCGCGCAGCGCCGCCGCCATCACCTCCGAGCCGGACGCGGAGGCGGCGTTGATCAGAATCGCCAGCTGCATCGCCTGGCCCGTCCCGCCCGGACTGTCGCGGAAGACCTCCTCCACGCCGTCGCGGTGAATTTCGCGCATGATCACCGCTTCGTCGATGAACTCGCCGGTCGCCGCGATCGTGCCGTTGAGCGTGCCGCCGGGGTTGTTGCGCAGGTCGATGATCAGCTTGTCGATCTCCGCGTTGGCGGCCGCTTCGAGCAGCTCGGCCAGGTCCTCGCGGGTGTCTTCAGTGAACTGGGTGATGCCGATGTAGCCGATGTCGGCGACCGCGTTGCCCGCGCGGTCGTTGATCTGCCGCGAGCGCACGCTGGGCACCACGATGCGGTCGCGCACCACCGGCAGGTCCTCCTCGACGCCGTCGCTGTGGCGGACGCGGATGACGACCGTGGTGCCGGCCGGCCCGCGAATCCGCTGCACCGCCAGCTGCAGCGACCACTCGGCGATCGATTCGCCGTCCACCTCCAGAATCACGTCGCCGTCGCGGATGCCGGCCCGCTCGGCGGGCGAGCCGTCGAACACGCTCACGATCGTGATCTCGCCGTCGAAATCGTTGACCGTGCAGCCGATCCCCTCGAACGAGCCGCCGATGTCCTCGGAGGTGAGCCGGTAATTCTCGGCGTCGATGAAGGCGGTGTGCGGGTCGCCCAGACTGTCGATGATCCCGTTGATCGCCGCGGTGCGGAGGTTGGCCGACTCGAACGCCTGCGGATCGACGAAATCGCGGTCGAGGATGTCGTAGACCTCGTCGAGGATCGCGAAGCGCGAGGCGCGCGCGGAGGAGGATGCGGCGTCGGAGCCGCGCTCGGTGGTCGCGGCCGGCGCGGCAATGCCCGCCGCGCCGCCGCGCGCGCTGCGCAGGAAGGCGTCGCCGCTGTCGGGCGAGTCGACGATTCGGATGACGCCCGCGCCCAGCGCGAACGCGGCGCCCAGCATCACCAGCAGCAACACGGCCACGACGCTGCGGCGCGGCGCGCGCGGGTTGCGCCGCTCGCGCGGCTGTTCCTCCGGCGGCATCGCAGCGGGCGGCGGCGGCAGTTGGAAGTCGCTCATTGGGGCAAGTCTACCAATGGATGCGCCGAATGGGCAGCGGCGCGAGGCTGTATGATCGGCGCAGGCATTCAAGCCTGTTGGAGCGCCCGCGCGGGCGCGGAGGAGGTTCGAGATGGCAGCCGTAGCCGGATACAGTCACGTCGCGATCTGCGTCTCCGACATCGATCGGTCGCGCAGGTTCTACGGCGAGCAGCTGGGACTGGAGACGGTCAACCGACCTGATTTCGGCTTCCCCGGCGAGTGGTACGTCGTGGGCAACCTGCAGCTGCACCTGATGCAGCGCGAAATGCCCGAGGGCGCGGGCGAGGGGATCGGCCCGCACTTCGCGCTCTACATCCCCACCGACGAGTTCCACGGCGAGGTGGAGCGGCTGCGCGAGGCCGGCGTCGAGGTGATGATCGAGCCCAACCACCGCGATATCGACGACATCTGGGCGGCCTTCTGCAAGGACCCCGACGGCAACATCATCGAGCTGACCGACATGGGCCCGGAGTACTTGCAGGCGGCGGCCGGCTGACGGGGCCGCCGAGCCGTCCGGGGCGAAGCCGCGACCCGCAGATGGACGCTGCGGCGCTGATCTGTCCGGGTCAGGGAGCGCAGCGCGCGGGCGGGCTGGTCGACCTGCCGCCCGTCGCGCAGGAGCTGTTCGAGCTCGGCTCCGCCGTGGTGGGCGTCGACCTCTGGCGTCTGGGGCTGGACGAGTCGGCGGAGGCGGAGCGCGAGCTGCGCCGCCCCTCGCGCTTGCAGCCCTATCTGATCTGCTGGGCGGTCGCCGAGTGGCGCGCCGCGCAAGGGGCGGGGCGGCTGCCCGCCGCGCCCGATTTCGTCACCGGGCACTCCTCCGGGCTCAACGCCGCGATGGTGCTGAGCGGCGCGATCTCGCTTGAGGACGGGCTGCGCTTCGCGCATCGCTGCGGGCTGGAGATGGATCGCGCCTGCGACGAGGGCGCGGGCGGCTTAATGGCGCTGGTCGGCGCGAGCCGCGAGCAGGCCGAGGCGGCCGCGGCGCAGAGCGGCGCGGCGCTGGCCAACCACAACGCCGCCGACCAGACCGTGCTGGGCGGCTCCGACGCCGCGCTCGCGGCGGTGCAGGCGGCCTACGACGGCGTCGAGCCCACGCCCGTGCCGCTGCGCGTCGCCGGCGCGTTTCACACCGCCGCCTTCGCCGAGTCCGATCGGCGCAGCGAGCGCTGGATCGACGCGCTGCCGATCGCCGAGCGCTTCACCCCGCTGGTCGGCAACTGCCGCGGGCAACTGATCGAGACGCCCGCCGAGCTGGCCGACGAGCTGCGCGGGCAGTATTCGCGCCCGGTCGAATGGCTGCGCGTGATCGAGACGCTCGACCGGCTCGGCGTGCGCCGCTACCTCGCGTTGGGGCCGGGCAACGCGATGGCCGGGCTCGTGCGCCGCTATGGTCGAACCCGTCCGGGCCGCGCGCGCGTACTGCGCGTCGCCCAACAGCTCGCGCAGAACACGGCGTAACAACGCCGTCCACACACAAGCAGAGGAGAGAGCAAATGGACGCCGATCACGTACTCAAGACGACCCGCTCGGTGCGGCTGCGGCTCGATTTCGAGCGCCCGATCGAGCCCGCCGCAATTGAGGAGTGCCTCGAAATCGCGCTGCAAGCGCCGACCGCCTCCAACAGCCAGCAGTGGCAGTGGGTGGTGATCACCGAGCCGGACAAGGTCGCGGCGGTCGCCGAGGTCTACCGCAAGTCGTTCAACGTGCTGGCCGCGCGCCCGCCGGAGGAGCGGCCCTCCTACGGAGCCGACGACAGCCGCACGCAACAGTCCGAAAAGGTGACCCGCTCGGCGACCTGGCTGGCCGAGCAGATGCACCGCTGCCCCGCCCTGCTGCTGGCCTGCATCAACGGGCGAGTCGAGGATCAGGGGGCGATGACGCAGGCCGGCGTCTACGGCTCGATCCTGCCCGGCGCGTGGTCGTTCATGCTCGCCGCCCGCGCGCGCGGCATCGGCATGGCCTGGACCACGCTGCACATCCGCCACGAGGACGAGGTCGCCGCCCTGCTGGGCATCCCCGCCGATGTCACACAAGCGGCGCTCTTCCCGATGGCCTACTTCATCGGCGAAGATTTCCAGCCCGCCCCCCGCGTCCCGCTCAAAGAGGTAGTCCACTGGAACACCTGGAACCAGCGCGCGCCCTGATCCCCCCCACCCAGCGCCGCCGCCCCCGCGCAAACAACTCCGCCACACCCGCGCATCCCAACGCCGCCGTTCCCGCGCTCAAAGAGATCCGTCATACCCGCGCTTGCCGCGGGTATCTCGCCGCGCACAGCACCCAAGCCCCACCCCCAAGTCGCCCAAGCAACACACCAACACCCCGCCCCCGCCGCACCGCGCTACATTGGCCACACCACCAGAACAGGAGTGCGCAATGAACATCTCCCCCCAACGCCGCAACCGCATCCGACGGGCCCACCAACTCCGCCAACAAGGCCACACCCTCCGCAGCATCGCACAGCAACTCGGCGTCTCCCACCCCACCATCATCGACGACCTCGCCCTGCTCGAAACCGACCGCATCCCGCTCACCCTCACCATCATCCACGACCTGCTCATCGCCCACAGCCTCGATCTCCACGACCGCGTCAACAGCCTCATCCGGCGCGACCCGCTCCAGCCGCTCACCCGCTTCACCGCCGCCAAGCCCGACGGCGAACCGGTCAGCCTCGACGCCGAAGCCGGCCCCGACCAGATCGCCCGCTTCGAAGCCCTCCACGACCGCGCGCTCAACAACGCCCTGCGCGAATTCCGCCTCGCCCTGCGCGAACTCGACCGCGCCACCACCTTCGTCAAAAACCAACCCGCCGACTTCCCCCCCGAACAACTCGCCGCCCCCGACCTACCAACACCTACCAAACCTGACCACGACCAACCCCCCCAGCCGCCCGCCCCCGACCTACCAACGCCTACCAAACCTGACCACGCCCAACCCCCCCAGCCGACCGCCCCCGACCTACCAACGCCTACCAACACTGACCACGCCCAGCCCCCCCAGCCGACCGCCCCCGACCTACCAACGCCTACCAAACCTGACCACGCCCAGCCCCCCCAGCCGACCGCCCCCGACCTACCAACGCCTACCAAACCTGACCACGCCCAACCCCCCCAGCCGACCGCCCCCGACCTACCAACGCCTACCAAACCTGACCACGTCCAACCTCCCCAACCGACCGACCCCAACCTACCAACGCCTACCACCACCTACCACGACCAACCCCCTCGACCAGATACGGAACCGCCCCAATCAGCCGGCGCCCCGAACTCCGACCAGCCCGCCGCCCAGCGCCTCACCTTCGATCAACTCCACACCATCATCGAAGCCGACCCGCCCCAAATCGAAACCCTCCGCCAACTCCTCCAACACCCCGAACGCTTCCCCGAACTCCCCCCCGAACTCCTCCAACCCATGCAGCGCATCATCGCCGACGCCCTCGCCGACCCCGACCCCGTCCCCACCTGACCACCCACACATCAACCACCCCTGCCCCGTCATACCCGCGAGCAGACCCGCCACCCCCACGCAAGCAAGCTCCGCCACCCCCGCGCGAGCAGATCCGTCATACCCGCGCTTGCCGCGGGTATCTCGCCGCGCTGCGCACCAAGCCCCGTCCACGCCTCCCCGCTCCCCCACGCGAGCAAGGGGTCCGCCACCCCCGCGCGAGCAAGCTCCGTCACCCCCGCGCGAGCAAGCTCCGCCACCCCCGCGCGAGCAAGGGGTCCGCCACCCCCGCGCGAGCAAGCTCCGCCACCCCCGCGCGAGCAAGGGGTCCGCCACCCCCGCGCGAGCAAATCCGTCATACCCGCGCGAAAAAGATCCGTCATACCCGCGCTTGCCGCGGGTATCTCGCCGTGTTCTGCACCCAAGCCCCTTTCGTCTCCCACCCCCCACCCCACCCCACCCACACAGGAGCGCCGGCAGGGAGCAGGCGCAGGGCTCCGCGCCGCCACAGCGAGATACCCGCGGCAAGCGCGGGTATGACGGAAGCGGCGCGCGGGTATGACGGAAGCGGCGCGCGGGTATGACGGAAGCGGCGCGCGGGTATGACGGAAGCGGCGCGCGGGTATGACAGAAGTGGCGCGCGGGTATGACAGAAGTGGCGCGCGGGCACTGTCGCAACTACAAAGCCGCCGCCCGCTACCGCTCCGCGCCCAGGTCGAACCACGCATGGGTAGCCCCCAAATCGTAGCCCTTGAGCCAGCCCTCCTGGCGCGCTTGCTCGATCAGCGGGGCGAGGCCGCGGATGAGGTCGCGCCGACCGGCCAGCGCGCCGGCGATCAGGCCGGAGGGATTGGGCAGGTAGTCGAGCGTGGGCGCGGCGCTGGTCGCCAGCAGGCCGCGCGCGTAGCCCTGGCGCTCGCGCTCATCGGCTTCGAGGCGCATGCGCTGCTCGGCGGCTTCCGCGCCGGCGGACCAGCCCGACTCGCGGGCCGCGTTGAGCTCGGCCTGGCTCGGGCCGCGCTCGAACACGCCGCTCAGCCCGCCGATCAGCGCGGTCACGGCTGCGCCCACGATGAAGGCGGCGAGCAGCAGCGCGGCGCGGCTCATCTCGCACCCGCCCCGCCGGGCGGCGCGGCGCCGATCCGCTGCCAGGCCGCCCAATAACCCTCGCGCCAGCCCTGATCCCAGGCTTCGGCCAACTCGCGCTCGGCGAGGGCCTGCGCGGCGTCGTAGGCCGCTTCGTAGGTGAAGCCGTGGCGGAAGCGATCCAGCGCCTCGGGCGTGACCTGCGAGGCGACGCTGCGCCCGTGCGCGAAGCCGACCAGCTCGCGCCGCTCGAGCTCGGCCTGCCACTCCGCCTCGGTCGCGGCTGCGCCGTCTTCCACGCCGCGCCGGAAGGCGGCGTCGACATCGGCCTGGGTCGGGCCGTCGTCGAACCAGTCGGTGACGAAGCCGAGCGCGAGGGCGAGCGCCGCGCCGGCCAGGCAGGCGGCGGCGAGCCAACGGCGGGGCGTCGGCGGGCGCGCCTTGGGCTCGCGCTCCAGCTCGCGCCAGCCGGCCCCCTGCTGCGCCACCGGTCAGGCTCCCGAGGCGGCCAGCGCCGGGTTGGGCCGCGTCCAACCCCTCATCCGACCGAAGAGCAGCGAAACGAGCGCGAAGACGGAGAACACGGCGGCGGCCCAGAAGACCATTTCGACCGAGAGCAGCGCGCCGACGACGGCGAAGATCGGCCCGGCGACGAAGCCGCCGATGTCCCAGGCGAGCTGGAAGGTGGCCGTCGCGCCGCCGCGCTGGTTGGCGGCGACGCGGTCGACCGCCAGCGCGAGCAGCCCGGTGTGCGCCGCGCCCATGCCGATCCCGGTCAGCGCGCCGGCCGGCATCAGCGTCAGCGGCGAGTCGGCCTGGGTCAGCAGCACCAGTCCAGCGACCGTCGCGATCAGCCCGGGGATGATCACCGGCACGCGCCCGACGATGTCGGAGACGCGCCCGGCGATCGGGCGGGTGACCATCGCGCCCGCGCCGCTGAACAGGAAGAAGAAGATGCCGATGCCCTCGACGCCGCCGAAATCGCGGTCAGGGTCTGCGTTCTCCAGCGAGGGCAGAAAGGCCGCGGCCACGCTGAAGGTGAGCGTGATGCTGAGGAAGACGAACATCGGGAAGACGGCCGGCGGGGGCACCAGCGAGCGCAGGGAGAGCGGCGGCGGAGGGCGCCCCGAGCCGGCCGGCTCGCGCTTGAAGAAGGTCAGCCCGAAGGACGCGGCGGCGGTCGCGACGGCGAGGATCAGCACCGCGTCGAAGCCGCCCAGATAGGCGAAGACGACGCCGCCGAGCATCGGCAGCAGCGTCTGCGCCGCCGAGGTCGAGAGCCCGAAGAAGCCCAGCCCTTCGCCGCGCCGCGGGATGGGCACGATCTCCGCGACGAACGATCCGGCCGCCGTGGGGTAGGCGGCCATGCTGATCCCGTGCACGCAGCGCAGCGCGAAGAGGATCCAGATGTCCTCGACGAAGATCATCAGCGCGAAGGAGGCGGCGAAGGAGAGCAGCCCGATGCGCATCAGCCGGATGCGTCGCCCGGCGTCGCTCCAGCGCCCGACGAAGGGCCGCAGGAAGATCGGGATCAGGTTGTAGCCACCGACGATCAACCCGATTTCGAGCACGGTCGCGCCGCGCTCGACCAGCTCGCCGGGCAGCGTCGCGGTGAGGTAGAAGAAACAGGCGAAGAAGGAGAACGTGCCCAGCAGGGCGAGCAGGTACTGATTGGTCCAGAGTTTGGGCCGCTGGCCGCGCAGCCGCACGGCGGCGTTGTGGGCGGTGTTGCGGGCGGCATTGTTGGCCGCGAGCGTGAGGCTGCCGGCGATGGAGGCACGCTGCGGCGCGGCGCGCGCCGTCCAGCCGGCGTGTGAGAGCGGCGCGCGCGGGGAAACGATCAGAACTCCGGCGGGCCGATGCCCGCCAGCGCGCCGTCCCCGTGGCCGTTGGTCTGTGGGCAGAGATGCTCTTCGCCCTCCAACGGCTCTTTGCACAACGGGCAAGCGGGCCGCCCCCCGGCAACCGTCTGCTCCGCTTGCACCGTGAAGCGGCGCGCGATCTCGCGGCTGAAATCCACCCGCAGCGTGGGCTGCTCGGAATCGGTCTCGATGTCGGTGGCGAAAAGCGTCAGCGTGTGCGCGTCTTCGTCGTAGCCTAGCGCGAGCCGCCCGGCCTGGAATTCATGCGTAGGATTGAGCGGAAAATCGTGCAGCTCGGGCGCGCTGGGCCGACGCCCCTCCCCCTCGCGCCGAAAGCGGGCCAGCACCTGCTGAACCGCAGTGGCCAGCGAACTGACCTGCTCCTTTTCGCACCAGACGGCCGCCGTCACGTCGCCGGCGATGATGCGCAGGCGAAAGCGCCGCTGCCCCGGCTCGCCGATCGCCTCGGCCTCCAGTGCTGTCGCCGCGCCCAGATCCCATTCGGCAGCAGAGCTCATGCCTCAGAGTGTATCGCCCCGCGCCGCTTCCCCGCTGCCTCACCGCCCATCCGCACATCCCGCATCCCCAAACACCCCCGCATTCCCGCCACCCCCACGCCACAGCGCTCCCGCCACTCCGCGCCACAAAGCTCCGTCACCCCCGCGCCACAAAGCTCCGCCACCCCCGCGCCACAAAGCTCCGTCATACCCGCGCGAGAAAGATCCGTCATACCCGCGCTTGCCGCGGGTATCTCGCCGCGCTGAGCACCAAGCCCGTCCACGCCTCCCCGGCCCCGTGCAAGACAGACCCGCACACCCGCGCTCCAACTCCACCACACCCGCGCGAGCAAGCTCCCACCACCCCCGCGCGAGCAAGCTCCCGCCACACCCGCGCGAGCAAGCTCCCACCACCCCCGCGCGAGCAAGCTCCCGCCACCCCGCGCGAGCAAGCTCCCGCCACCCCGCACAAAAAGCTCCGCCATTCCCGCGCAGGAACGACGAAAGCGTGACCACGCCCTAATCGGCGGCTGCCAGCCGATCGCCGCGGAGTTGGCCGCAGGCGGCGGCGATGTCCTGGCCCTTCTCCACTCGCACGTTCGCTGCGATGCCCCGCTCGGCGAGCACCTGCTGGAAGCCCAGCGTGGCGCGGCGGCTGGGGCGTTGGCCGACTACCTCCGGCGACGGGTTGAACGGGATCAGGTTGACCTGGCAGCGGATGCCGGCGATCTGGTCGGCCAGCGCGCGGGCCTGGGCGCGGGAGTCGTTGGTGCCCGCCAGCAGCACGTATTCGAATGTGACGCGGCGCCCGGTGCGCTCGGAATGCTCGCGGGCGGCGGCGATGATCTCGGCGGGCGACGCTGGCGGTACGGGCACCAGTTCGCGCCGCAGAGCCTCATCGGCGGCGTGCAGGCTCACGGCCAGATTGATCTGCGGGTGATCTTCGGCCAGGCGGCGGATTTGCGCGGGCAGGCCGACCGTCGAGACGGTGATGCGGCGCGGCGAGAGCGCGAACGCATCGGCGTCGGAGAGGCGCTCCAGCGCGGCGTTGACCGTTTCGTAGTTGGCCAGCGGCTCGCCCATGCCCATGAAGACGACGTGGGTCAGCTCGCCGCCCTCGTCGCGCGCCCAGCCGCGCGCCAACAGCGCCTGGATGAGCACCTCGCCGACCGACAGCTGGCGGCGGAAGCCCTGCGCGCCGGTGGCGCAGAAGGTGCAGCCCATCGCGCAGCCGGCCTGGGTCGAGAGGCAGACGGTGCGGCGCGGCGTGGGGCTGGCCTGCGCGTGCGGGTCGTGGCGAATCAGCACGGTTTCGACCAGCTCGCTGTCGCCCAGCGGTAGCAGCGCCTTGGTGGTTGAGCCGTCCTCGCTGGTCTGCGTTTGCAGCGGGGTGGGCGCGTCGGCGCTGCGCTCTGCCAGCTGCTCGCGCAGGGAGCGGGGCAGATCGCTCATCTCCAGCGGATCGAGGACGCCGCGCTGCCAGACTTGCCGCCAGAGCTGCCGCGCGCGCCAGGGCGGTTGGCCCAGATCGGCCATCAGCGCCGTCAGACCCGCCAGATCCAAGTCGAGCAGCGTCGGCTCAGTCGCGTCAGCCATCGTCCGCTCCGAATCGTTTGCCGAGCAGATTGCCGGCGCCGCGGGCGAATTCGGCCGCCGACAGCTCGCGCTTGCCGGCGCGTTGTAGGCGTTGGATTACCGCGATCCCCACGCCCGTCGCCACGCGGATCGCCTGCTCGTCCAGCGACATAATCTCGCCCGGCGCTGCCTGCGCAGCGGCCGCCGCTGACTGCTCCGCCGTCACCGAGGCCAGCCGCACGCGCTGCCCCTCGAGTTCGGTGAACGCGCCCGGCCAGGGGGTGTAGGCGCGCACGTTTCGCGCGATCTGCGCCGCCGGCTCGCGCCAGTCGATCCGCCCCGCCTCCTTGCGTACGCGGCGCGCCCGCGTCGCCTGGCTGGCGTCCTGCGGACGCGGCGCGATTTCGCCTGCCAGCCAGCGGGGGATCGTCTCGATCAGCAGCGCCGCGCCCAGCTCCGCCAGCCGCTCGCTCAGCTCGCCGGCCGTCTCTTCTTGCCCGATCGGCGTCGCGCGCTGCGCCAGGATTGGGCCGGTGTCCTCGGTCTCGTCGACCAGCATGATCGTCGCGCCCGTTTCGGCGTCGCCGGCGGCGATCGCGGCGGAGACGGGCGACGCCCCGCGCCAGCGGGGCAGCAGCGAGGCGTGGACGTTGAGCGTGCCGTGCTGCGGGGCGTCGAGCAGGGCGGGCGGCAGCAGTTGGCCGTAGGCGGCGACGACCTGTAGATCGGGCGCGAACTCGGCGATCGCCGCCAGCGCTTCGGCGTCGCGCAGGCGCGGCGGCTGTACGACCGCGATGCCCGCCTCCGCCGCGAGCTCGGCGACGGGCGGGCGGCGCAGCTTGCGCCCGCGCCCCGCGCCGCGATCGGGCTGCGCGACGACCGCGACCGGCCGCCACGGGCTGTCGATCAGCGCCCGCAGGGTGGGTACCGCGAAATCGGGCGAACCGAAGAAGACCAGATTCAGAGCCGCACCGCCGCGATCGAGAGTCCGACGAAGACCAGCATCAGCGCGATCGTGCCGCGGAAGAGGGTGCGCTCGATGCCGCGTCGGGTGCGATAGCCGTCGCCGCCCGCGCCGCCGAAGATGTTGCCCAAGCCGGCGCCCTTGGCCTGCATCACCACCGCCGCGATCACCAGCAGCGCGACGAAGATCTGAAACACGTTGAGGATTTCCGAGCTGCTCATCGCACTCCCGCCCCTGCTTGTCGGCGCGTTGCCGGCATGCTTGCCAGCATACCGGCCGGCGCTACTTGGCCGCGACCAGCCGTTGCGCGCGGCGCGGGCGAAGGCCGGCCTCGCCCTGCTCATGGTACGCGGTCAGAATCGCAGCCGCGAGTTTCTCCGAGTCGTGGCGGTAGCGGTTGCCCGTGTCCACGATGTCGGCCTCGATGATCGCCGCGCCGTCGAACTCGTCGAGTTCCTCGCCCGCGTCGAGCTGCACGGGCTCGGAGCGCCAGCGGCGCGGCAGCCGCGCCGACGCGTTGCTGTTGGCCAGCACCAGGTCGAACGGCGTGCCGCCGATGTGTTCGGCGATCGTCCGCACGTGATCCTGCACGCTGAAATCATCCGTCTCGCCCGGCTGCGTCGCCACATTCGAGACGTAGATCTTCATCGCCTGCGACTCCTGGAAGGCGATTCGCAGCTGCGGCACGAGCAGGTTGGGCAGCACGCTGGTGTAGAGGCTGCCCGGCCCGACCACGATCACGTCGGCGTTGCGGATCGCGTTGACCGTGTCCGGGTAGGCGGGCGGCTGCTGCGGCTCTAGGCTGAGCTGCTGGATCTGCTGCCTGGCCGAGGTGATCTTGGATTCGCCGCGAATCACCTCGCCGTTGTTGGTCAGCGCGGCCAGGCGGATGTTCTCCAGCGTCGAGGGCAGGATGCGCCCGCGCACCGCGAGGACGCGGCCGGTCTCGCGGATTGCCTCCTCCATCCCCCCGGCGACGCCCGACATCGCGACGATGAAGAGGTTGCCGAACGAGTGCCCCTCGAGTCCCTCGCCGGAGCCTTCGGGGAAGCGGTACTGGAAGAGCCGCGTCATGAGCGGCTCGGCGTCGGCCAGCGCGGCGATGCAGTTGCGCAGGTCGCCCGGCGCAATCACACCCAGATCGCGCCGCAGCCGGCCCGACGAGCCGCCGTCATCGGCGACCGTCACGATCGCCGTGATGTTGTCGCTGTACTCCTTGAGCCCGCGCAGCAGCACGGAGAGCCCGGTGCCGCCGCCGAGGCAGACGATTCGCGGGCCGCGCCCGGAGAAGCGGTAGCGGTGAATCAGCTCGACCAGCGGCTCATCGCGGTCGCCGTTGCCCGAGCTGCGGGCGGCGGCGACGGCGTGCGAAGTGAACTTCCAGACGCCCACGCCGACGCAGAGCAGCGCGACGCCGATCAACACCGCGCCGCGCGCCGCGTAGGGCAGAAACTGCAGCGTGATGTAGTAGAAGGCGTCGGGCAGCGTCGCCGACACGTACAGCTCGCGCAGCAGGAACGCCACGCCCAAGCCGAGCAGCCCCGTGCCGACGAACAGCAGCAGGAACCAGCGCTTCACGCCGAGCCCGGGGACCAGCCACTTGCGAATGCTGCGATCCGGCAAATGCGACATCTGCGACACTATATGCGCCCGCCACACAACACGGTA
This sequence comes from Dehalococcoidia bacterium, assembly GCA_965203165.1. Taxonomy (GTDB): domain Bacteria; phylum Chloroflexota; class Dehalococcoidia; order Bin125; family Bin125; genus CATQGW01. Next base: position 510,365 of record OZ241849.1, on the reverse strand, counting down.
GCGCCCGCGGCGGGCGAGCTCAAGCCTCACGCAAGCTCGGCCGAGCGGCTAGACTGGCCTACTTGCCCGGCGAACGGCGCGCGGGCGGCACGCAGTCTGGATTTGCGAGGGACACGATGGAGCAGCGGCAATTCGGCGACACCGACCTCACGGCCTCAGCGGTCGGCTTCGGCACCTGGGAGATGAGCACCACGATGTACGGCCACATCGATGTGGGCGAAGCCGCCCGCGCGGTCAACGCCGCCATCGACCGCGGCATCAACCTCTTCGACACCGCCGAGATCTACGGGCCGTTCCACTCCGAAGAGCTGCTCGCCGACGCGCTCGGCTCGCGCCGCAACGAAATCGTGCTCGTCACCAAAGTCGGTTTCCAATACGACGAGGGCGGCGCCGTGGCCGGGCTCAACGCGACCCGCGACTACATCATCGAGCGCACCGAAGGCTGCCTGCGGCGGCTCAAGACCGACGTGATCGACCTGATGCTGATTCACTGGCCTGATCACGACACGCCCTTCGAAGAGTCGATCGGCGCGCTCGAACAGCTCAAGCAGGACGGCAAGATTCGCCACTACGGCGTCTCCAACTTCAACATCGACATGATGCAGGAGTGCGAGCAGTACGGGCACATCGCCGCCAACCAGGTCGGCTACCACATGTTCGACCGGCGCATGGAATCGCGCGTGCTGCCCTGGTGCCAGGCCAACGGCATCGGCTACATGGCCTACGGCTCGCTCGCCTTCGGCCTGCTGACCGGCGCGTTCACGCCCGACACGACGTTCGACGAGGGCGACTGGCGCAGCCGCTCCGGGATGGCCTTCGAACTGCCGCTGTTCGAGCGCGAGCAGTTCGTCAAGGAGGTTGAAGTCGCCAACCGACTCGCCGAGCTCGCCGACGGCTACGGCAAAACCGTCGCCCAACTCGCCATCGCCTGGGTGCTCGACCACCCCGCCGTCAGCTGCGCCCTGGTCGGCATGCGCAACGAGCAGGAGCTCGAAGAAAACGTCGCCGCCACCGACTGGAAGCTGACCGACGACATCCGCAACGGCGTCAACCAAATCTTCGCCGAGGTCGGCGTCGAAACGTTCCAGAACACCCCGCAGGTGATTCACGTCGCCCGCGCCACCGGCCGCTCCCGCAGCTGACGCGCTAGAATGGCAGCACCATGGACATAGACGCCCCGATGCCCGAACCAATCCGCGTGGAGCCCCGCGAGGGCTACCGCATCTACGTCGAATACGACGATGGCGCCTGCGGCGAGGTTGACCTGAGCCACAACGCCGGCAAAGGCGTCTTCAAAGTCTGGGACGAGCCGGGCGTCTTCGAGCGAGTCCACATCACGGAGGACCGCGCGATCGGGTGGGGCAACGAGCTCGATATCTGCCCCGACGCCGTCTACTTCCGCCTGACCGGCAAGACGCCGGAGGAGATGATGCCCGGGCTGCGCGCGCAGCCTGTCGATGCCTGAGCTCTGCCGCTTTCACGGCGCGAAGATCATGATCAACCTCGACGATCATGACCCGCCGCACTTTCATGTGCGGCACGGCAATCGAAGGATGCGGGTGGGCATCGCACCTGTGCTCATCTTGAATGGTTCGCTGCCACCGAACATCGAGCGGCTCGTGCTCGAGTGGGCGCGGGTTCGCCAGCAAGAACTCATTGCGGCGTGGGAACGCATGCAAAATCGCCAAGAGCCCGGCAAGATCGCGCCGCTCGACTAAACGCAGCTGACGCGCTAGACTGGGCAGCACTATGGACATAGACGCTCCGATGCCCGAACCAATCCGCGTGGAGCCCCGCGAGGGCTACCGCATCTACGTCGAGTACGACGACGGTGCCTGCGGCGAGGTCGACCTGAGCGATGTGGCGGGCATGGGCGTGTTCAAGGCGTGGGAAGATCGCGCGTTCTTTGAGCAGGTCCACGTTTCCGATTTCGGAGCCATCGCCTGGAGCGAGGAAGTCGATGTCTGCCCCGACCAGGTCTACTTTGACCTGACGGGGAAGACGCCGGAGGAGATGATGCCGGGCCTGCGCGCGCAGGCGGTTGATGCCTGAGCTCTGCCGCTTTCACGGCGCGATCATCCAGATCTTCCCACGCGATCACCCACCGGCGCATTTCCATGTCAGGCATGCCGGCGGCAGGGCGCGGGTCACAATCAGCGATGCGCAGGTGGTTCGCGGCAGTCTGCCCCCGAATATCCAACGGCTCGTGCTTGAGTGGGCGCGTGTCCGCCGCGGCGAACTACAGACTGCATGGGAGCGGATACAGCGCGGTCAGGTCCCGGACAAGATCGCGCCGCTCGACTAGACGCGCTACACTGGGGACACTATGGCGATGCCGAAACTGCTCAAGGTCGAGCCGCGCGAGGGCTACCGCATCTACGTCGAATACGACGATGGGGCGTCCGGCGAGGTCGACTACAGCCACAAGGTTGGCCGCGGCGTCTTCAAAGTCTGGGACGAGCCCGGCGTCTTCGAGCAGGTCCACCTCACCGAGTACGGCGCGATTGCCTGGAGCGACGAGCTCGACCTCTGCCCGGACGCCATCTACTTCCAGCTGACCGGCAAGACGCCGGAGGAGATGATGCCCGGGCTGCGCGCGCAGCCTGTCGATGCCTGAACTCTGCCGCTTTCACGGCGGAGCGCTACACTGGAGGCGCTATGGCGATGCCGAAACTGCTCAAGGTCGAGCCGCGCGAGGGCTACCGCATCTACGTCGAGTACGACGACGGCGCTTCCGGCGAGGTCGATCTGAGCGATGTGGCGGGCCGGGGCGTCTTCAAAGTCTGGGAGGACCGAGCGTTCTTCGAGCGGGTTCACATCACACCGTTTCGCGCGATCGGCTGGAGCGACGAGCTCGATATCTGCGCGAACCAGGTCTACTTCGACCTGACGGGGAAGACGCCGGAGGAGATGATGCCGGGTCTCCGCGCTCAGCCTGTCGATGCCTGAACTTTGCCGCTTCCGTGGCGCAGTCATCCAGATCTTCCACAGAGACCACAATCCACCCCACTTCCACGTGCTGTATGGCGACGATGTGGCTGAAGTCGACATCAACAGCGTACGCATCACCGAGGGATCGCTGCCGCGGCACATCGAGCGGCTTGTGCTCGAGTGGGCGCGAGTTCGCCAAGTCGAACTCCTGCATGCGTGGGATCGCGTGCGGAACGAGGAGCCGCCCGGCAAGATCGCGCCGCTGGACTAAGCGCGCTAGACTGGGGACACCATGGACACTCCGATGCCCGAACCAATCCGCGTCGAGCCGCGTGAGAACTACCGCATCTGGGTGGAATACGACGACGGGGCTTGTGGCGAGGTCGACCTGAGCCACAACGCCGGCAAAGGCGTCTTCAATGTCTGGGACGAGCCGGGCGTCTTCGAGCGAGTCCACCTCACCGAGTACGGCGCGATTGGGTGGGGCAACGAGCTCGATATCTGCCCTGACTCCGTCTACTTTCGCCTGACGGGGAAGACGCCGGAGGAGATGATGTCGGGGCTGCGCGGCTACGTCTCTGACCTCTGAGCACCTCACAACCTCCTACCCGTTTCCCTCTCCCCATTCCAGTCCCTCCCCCCTTTTAGGGGGGAGGTTAGGTGGGGGGTGGGAGGTTGCGAATAGCCGCCTGCATATGCTCGGTGCGCCGCCCCCACTTGGGGCGCCTTCCACTTCCGTCATTCCTGCGCAGGCAGGAATCCAGGCGATCTCCAGCGTTTGATACACGCCCGAACATCCCGACGGTCCACCCGATCTGCTGCCGCGCCGCCGCCGAACATCCGAGTAGGAACGCTCTGGCCCACTGCGCGGTTCCTGCCTGCGCAGGAATGACGGAAAAGGAGGTGCGAGAATGACGGAAAGGCAGTAGGAATGACGGGAAGGGCGGGGTGGGCGATTGGGGTGCGATACGACTGGTGGGGCGGCTCGCGGCGTCTCACCCCCCACCTAACCTCCCCCCTAAAAGGGGGGAGGGATGAATTTTGGGGAGGTGTTACTTGCTGGCGCGCTCCAGATTCAGCGCCAGCAGGCGGGACAGGATTTCATCGTCCGACAGGTCCGCAGGCCAGGCGTAGGCGGCTGAGACTGCTTCGTCGATCTCCTGGTGGGCGATTTGGAGCCAGACTGGGGGGGCGTTGTAGAGGTTGGTCATGGTGCGCTGGCGCAGCTCGTCGGGGTCGATGTTGGGCGGGTTGAGCCAGGCTTCGCGCTGGTCGTCGAGCGACACTGCGGCGGCGGCGATGGCCTCTCGGTGGGCGAGCTGCGCTTCCGTCAGCGCGTCGTCCGGCGTGTTCAGCGGCCACGGGAATGGGAACGCATTGAATGTCGTGGTGTGCGTGTAGCGCAGATCGTTACCCTTGCCGATGTGCGAACCCGTCGAATGAGCCCATCGCTCATGGATGCTGGAATGCAGCACACCGAATGTGTAGTCGTCGCTGCGAACGATCACAACCAACGCGCTGTCGGGGACAGTGCCACCTGTCACCCACACAAAGAAGCGGTGCTTGCTGTGTCGGGGTGTTGCGATCCAGCGGGGAAGATTGGCGATCGCGCGACGCATCTCGCGACGCCAACTCTCGTGCAGCCACCAGGTTTGCGACAACCGCTGGTCCTTGAGGTTCTCGCGCTGCGGTCGAACGTGCTGTGCGACATGCGCAAACGGCTTTTCGTATGCCGCAGCGTCGGGCATTGACATTGATTCGCCGAAGTCAATGATGGACTTGCCCCGCGTTACCTGTGCCAGATCACGCGCGCCGATGAACGGAAAGATCACGTCGGCATTCGGCCGCCCATTTACGTTCTGCGGTGCCCGCAGCATTTCCTCGGCATCGGCCGCGTCAATGTCGAATGCTCCGTTCTTCTTTCCGCCTTGATGCGCGAGGCCGACGTTCTCCGGGAGTTGCGAGGCGCGCGACAGATCGACGCCTGCCGTTAGCGTTGCGTCAATCGCAGGTACATCGTTGCCATTCAGTTGGATCACCGATTCGCTGCGATCATCCTGCATGACGATCGCTATGCGCACAGATGTTGCCGCATCCACCGTCCATGGTTCGTCTCGGTACGCTGCGAAGATGTTCCCCGATGAGAGGATGCGCTCGAGCACTTGACGATTCTGGGAGTCGCGGATGCTGTTCGTCGCAAGCAAGCCGGCCCGATTAGTTTGCCCTGCGGCAATGTAGCGGCGTGCCTGCTCGTGCCAGTACACACATAGATCTGCTGTACCGGAGACATCGTCTGTCCACGCCTCTCGCAGTTTTGGAACGTAGCCGTCAGGCAAATCACCCAGCATCTGGTTGCTGCCCAGGAACGGCGGGTTGCCCACAACGAACTCCGCTTCGGGCCACTCTGCGGGGATGGGGTTGCCCTCCTCATCCTCGGCGAGGATCGCGTCGCGGCATTCGATTTGCTCGGCGCGGCCGAGGACGGGGTCGCGGGTGGTGTCGATGTTTCGCTCGATGTTCCACTGGATGTAGCCGATCCAGAGCGACATACGGGTGAGGTCGGCGGCGAACGGATCGATATCGATGCCGAGCATGTTTTGGGGGCCGATGCGGCGCTGCAAGCCGTTGACGCCCAGGCGCTGCGCCCACTCGATCAGTTCCTGTTCGAGGTTTTTCAGCTCGCGCATTGCGATGTAGAGGAAGTTGCCGGAGCCGCAGGCGGGGTCGAGCACGCGCACCGCCGCGAGGCGTTGGTGGAAGGCGTGGATGCGCCCGGCGGGGGAGTCGGGGTCGGGCGCTTCGAAAGCCAGCGCGCTGTTCTCGCCGTAACCGGGCGGCGGCGCGTCTTCGAGCCTGTGTTCGGGCGCGAGTTCGGCGCGCAGCGCGTCGAATTCGCGGCGCAGGGGGCGCAGCGCGACCGGCTCGACCACGCGCATGATGTTGTCCGGATCGGTGTAGTGCGCGCCCAGCTGCGAGCGGCGCTTGGGATCCAGCCCGCGCTCGAACAGCGTCCCGAAGATCGCCGGATCCACCCGCGACCAGTTCAACTCCGCTGTCTCGTTGATGATCTGCGCCAGATCGCCCGTCAGCTGCAACGTCTCGGGCACCGCCGTTTCGTCGAACAGGCCGCCGTTGAACCAGCGGATGTAGTAGGCGCCGAAGTTGCGCACATCGCGCTCCGCCATCGCCTCGAAGAGTTGCCCCACGATCCGTTTGGACAGCGTCGCGTCGGCCGACATATTGTCGAACACATCGGTGACCGGCTTCTCGATCGCCCCGCGCAGATTGCGGTACAGGCCGACGCTTTCGGCGAAGAAGCAGAAGATGATTCGGTTGAGGAAGCGGGCGACGAGCGCCGGATCGTGCCCGTCGCGCTCGCGCAGCGCCTCCGCCACCTCGCCGAACTTTGCTGCGGCGGTTTCGGTGATGTAGCGCGGGTCGCGATTGGGGTGCAGCGCCTCGGGATCGAGAAACACCTCGCGCAGCAGCCGAATGTAGTGGGTGGGATTTTCTTCCAGGTGCTTGAGCGTGAACTCGATCACGCGCGGCTCGGTGTTGGTGAAGTTGGTATGGATTTCAAAGCGGTTCATGTCGCAGACCACGAGCAGCGGCGGGTTTTCCAGCCCCTCGCGGTAGCCCAGCAGTTGCTCGTAGGCGGCGCTGAGGCTCTTGCCGCCCGACTTGTACTCCCAGCCGAAGTGCCCGCGCTTCCAGACGTCGGCGTCGCCGCTGCCGCCGCCGGGCAGATCGACATGCTTCTCGAACGTATAGCTCTCGCCGCTGGGGTCTTCCTCGACGGGCGTGGCGACATCGAGCACGGCGCAGAGATCGTTGAAGTGGGTTTGCGAGTTGGCCCGCTCGCGCAGCGCCGCGTTGCGCCACTTGGCGGCGAACTCGTCGACGCTCATCGACGGCTCGATCGTCATCGTCGTCCGGGTCGGCTGCGCGGCCATGTTTGCACTACTCCTCGAGCGCGGCGCGGAGCAGTTCGGAGGCCTGCGCGGGGTTGGCCTGGCCGCGGCTTAGCCGCATTGTCTGGCCGACCAGAAACTTCAGCGCCTCGGGCTTGCCGCCGCGGTAGTCGGCCGCGGCCTGCGGCTGCTCTTCGAGCACCTGGCGGATGATCGGCGCGAGCGCGTCCTCGCCCGAAATCTGCGCAACGCCGAGCCGTTTGACGACGGCAGCCGCGTCCTCGCCCGAGGCGTACATCTCGGCGAAGACCTCCTTGGCCTGCGTGTTGCTGATGCTGCCGTCGTCGATCAGCCGCACCAGCCCGGCCAGCTGCGCGGGCTGGACGCGGATCGTCTCCAGCGTGTCGGGCGGCTTGGCCTCGTGCATCAACCGGGTCAGCTCGCCGACGAACCAGGTGGCGATCATGCGCGGCAGCCCGTCCGCGCTCCCGTCCCCCTGTTTGCCAGCCAAGGAGGCGACCGACGCTTCAAACCACTCCGAGGGCGCGGGCTCCTCGGTGAGCAGCCCCGCCTCGAAGGGTTGCAGGCCGTAGTCGGCCTCGAAGCGGGCGCGGCGGGCAGCGGGCAGTTCGGGCAGCGCGGCGCGAATCGCCTCGACCGTCGCGCGGCTGGTCTGCAGCGGCGGCAGGTCCGGCTCGGGGAAGTAACGGTAGTCGTGCGCCTCCTCCTTGGAGCGCTGCGAAACGGTGATCTGCGCCTCTTCGTCCCAGCCGCGCGTCTCCTGCGCGATCAGCTCGCCCGCCTCAAGCGCGGCGGCCTGGCGCGACTGCTCGAACTCCAGCGCGCGCTGCACGCTGCGGAACGAGTTCATGTTCTTGATCTCGACCTTTGCGCCGAACTCGGCCGCGCCGGGGCGGCGCAGCGAGATGTTGGCGTCGCAGCGGAACGAGCCCTTCTCCATATCCGCGGTCGAGACGCCCAGGTAGCGCAGGATCTGGCGCAGCTGCGCCAGATACTGCCGCGCCTGCTGGGGCGAGCGCATGTCGGGCTCGGAGACGATTTCCATCAGCGGCGTGCCGGAGCGGTTGACGTCGACCAGCGAGAAGCGCTCGCCGGCCTCGCTCTCGCGGTGCAGCAGTCGCGCCGTGTCCTCCTCGAGGTGGACGCGGGTGATGCCGATCCGTTGGCGGCCCAGGTCGTCGGTCTCGACATCCATCCAGCCGCCCTCGGAGAGCGGCATGTCGTATTGCGAAATCTGGTAGCCCTTCATCAGGTCGGGGTAGGGGTAGTTCTTGCGGTCGAACTTGGAGAGTTCGGGGATGCGCATGTTGAGCGCGAGCGCGGTGCGGATGGTCCACTCGACGGCGGTGCGGTTGATCACGGGCAGGGTGCCGGGCATGCCCAGGCAGAGCGGGCAGACGTAGGTGTTGGGCGCCGCCGCGGCGTAGTCGGCCGGGCAGCGGCAGAACATCTTGCTCTCAGTGCGCAGCTGGGCGTGGACCTCAAGCCCAATCACGGTTTCCCAGTCAGCGGCGGCGGCGGTGGTTGCGGTGTCTGTGGAGGTGGTCATGGGTGGAGTTTACGATCTGGCGGCGCACAAGGGCAGGCTCCGCTAGCCTGTGCGCATCAGCCGTTGAGCGGCGACTGTCTGTCTCTGCGGCGACTGGGGAGCGCGAGCCTGCATGTCCACCACTTTGTATCCGGCGCATGAGCGCATCGGCGGCGCGGCGGCGCATTCGCTGCGGCTGCTGCACACCTCCGATGTGCATCTGGGCGCGTACACCTCCGAGCCGTGGCGCGAGAGCGGCGAGCTCGAGCCGGCGCTGCGCGCCTTTGAACACGTGCTGGACCTGGGCAAAGAGGCCGAGGTCGATGTGGTGGTGATCGCCGGCGATTTCTTCGACCACGTGCGGGTCAAGCGGCCCTACGTCGAGGCGACCGGCGAGCTGCTGGCGGGCGTCGGGCGGCCGGTCGTGATTCTGCCCGGCAACCACGATCCGGCGATGCCCGACGGCGTCTACGACAAGTTCCCCGACGCCTTCCCGGCCAACGTTCACATCATCTCTTCCGCCGAGGGCGAGCTGGTCGTGCTGGATGAGCACGGCGTGCAGTTCTGGGGGCAGGCGCACGAGAGCTACAACGATTTCGCGCCGGCCGCGGTCTGCCCCGCCTGGCGGCACTACCCCGACCGGCATTTGTGGCGCGTCGCGATCGCCCACGGCTACTACGTCGGCACGGGCGAGTCGCGCTACTCCTACCAGATACGCGCGGCCGACATCGCGGGGCTCGACGCCGACTACGTGGCGCTGGGGCACATCGATGTGCATGAGGGCGTGGGCGACGGTTCGGTGCCGGCCTACTACCCCGGCGCGCCGCGCCACTCCGGCGGGGCGACGATCGTCGAGTTCAGCGCCGAGGGCGTCGCCGTGCGCCACGAGCTGCACGCGGGGCATGAGGCGCACGACGCCCATCACCCCGCGCCGATCGGGCCCGTCTGATGCGCCCGAACCACCTGTACCGACCTGTGCCAGTCTGAGCGATCCTGAGGGGAGTGCGCCCGTGGCCTTTCGCGCCTTCGTGGTCAACAAGAGCGACGACGATTTCAGCCTCGGCGTCGAACAGTGGGACGACGCCCAACTGCCGGACGGCGAGGTGACCGTCGCTGTCGAGTGGTCCGGCCTCAACTACAAGGACGGCCTCGCCTGCACGCCCAACGGGCGCGTCGTGACCGCCTATCCGATGGTGCCCGGGATTGATTTCGCGGGCACGGTCGTCGAATCGTCCGACGCCCGCTTCAGCGCCGGCGACGCGGTGATCGCGACGGGCTACGAGTTGGGCACGGGGCACGCGGGCGGCTACGCCGAGCGCGTGCGCGCGCCAGCCGACTGGCTCGTGCCCGCGCCCGAGGGTCTGAGCGCGGAAGAAGCGATGGCGCTGGGCACCGCCGGACTCACCGCGGCGATCTCGCTGGAGGCGATCGAGGCCGCCGGGATCGCGCCCGAAAGCGGCCCCGTGATCGTCAGCGGCGCGACGGGCGGGGTCGGCTCGACCGCTGTGGCGATGCTCGCCGCGCGCGGCTACACCGTCGCCGCCAGCACGGGCAAGGCGGACGCGCACGACTTCCTGCGCGAGCTGGGCGCGTCGGAAATCCTGGATCGCGCCGAGCTCGCCGAAGAGAGCCGCCGCCCGCTGGAGTCCGAGCGCTGGGCGGCCGCCGTCGATCCGGTCGGCGGCAGCACCACCGCGTCGATCCTGCGGCAGACCAAGTACGGCGGCGCGGTGGCGCTCTCCGGGCTGACCGGCGGCGTGCCCGTCGCGACCAACGTGATGCCGTTCATCCTGCGCGGCGTGAGCCTGATCGGGATCGAGTCGGTCTACTACCCGCAGGAGCGCCGCGCCGCGCTCTGGCAGCGGATGGCCGACGATTTCGCCGGCGGCAAGCTGTTGGACCTGATTGAGGAGCGGATTTCGCTCGAAGCGGTGCCCGAGGCCGCGAACAAAATCCTCGCCGGCGGCGTGCGCGGACGCATCCTCGTGCGACCCGCCTGAGCGCGACCGCGCGACCACAGACCCCAAAACGACGGGAGCACAGCAATGAAAATCGGCATCTTCACCGGATCAACCGGCCCGGCGGCGAAAGTCACCGACGTGGTGGCCGACGCCCGCGCGGCGGAAGCCGAGGGCTTCGCCACGTTTGCGATGGCCAACATCTTCTCGCACGACGCGATGGGCGCGCTGACGCTGGCGGCGGCGCAGACCGAGCGGATCGAGTTGATGACCGCGGTCGTGCCGACCTACCCGCGCCACCCGCACGCGATGGCGCAGCAGGCCAAGACGGTGCAAGCGGCAGGCGGCGGGCGCCGCTTCGTGCTCGGCATCGGGCTCTCCCACGCGGTCGTGATCGAGGGCATGTTCGGGATGTCGTTCGACCGCCCGGCGCGGCATATGAAGGAGTACCTCGATGTGCTGCTGCCGCTGCTCGCGGGCGAGCGCGTGCAGTATCAGGGCGAGCAGTACAAGGGCAATCTCTTCCTGGAGATTGCGGACGCGGAGCCGGTCGACTGCATGCTGGCGGCAATGGGTCCGGCGATGCTGCGGCTGGCCGGCGCGCGCACCGAAGGCACGATCCTCTGGATGACTGCGGCCAAAGCGGTCGAGACGCACATCGCGCCGGCGATCAACGCCGCCGCGCGCGAGGCCGGCCGCCCCGATCCGCGCATCGTGGTCGGCCTGCCGATCATGCTGACCAACGACGCCGACGCGGGCCGCGAGGCGGCCGCCGCCCAGTTCGCCAACTACGGCAACCTGCCCTCCTACCGCGGGATGCTCGACATCGAGGGCGCGGCGCATCCGGCCGATGTCGCGCTGATCGGCACCGAGGAGGGCCTGGAAGCGGCGCTGCGCCGCTTGATCGACGCCGGCGCGACCGATTTCGGCGCCGCAGCGTTCGGCAGCGAAGAGGAGCAGTCGCGCACCCGCGCCTTCCTCGCCGAACTCGCGCCCGAGCTGTAGCGCAGGCCGGGCCGATGGCCGACGATCCCGCCCAGGCGGCAACCGGCGGCGCGCCGGATGCGCAGTTCACGATCGCCTGGGACGAGGACGAAGAGCACTTCACGATCAGCGAAGACCAGCTCCAGGAGATGCTCCGCGCCTTCGCCGACATCACCGCCTGGGCCTGGAGCTCCGCGTCGTCGGCCACCGCCGAAAGCATCCTCAACATCGTCGCCGACTCCGCCGTCTCGCAGGAGTTCGCCGATCTGGTCTACAGCCAGTTCAAAGAGCTCGCCGACCGCACGATCTGCGAGTTCCAGCTCAACCGCGACCCCGAAACCAACAGCGCCGCCATCCACCTCACCCTCACCCACGAAGAACCCGGCATCCCCTCCCCCTCCTAACCCCCGCCCGCCCCCGTCGCACCCACGCCTCTCCCGTCGCACCCGCGCCCCTCCCGTCGCACCCGCGCCCCTCTCCGTCAGACCCCGCGCAAAAGAGCTCCGTCATACCCGCGCTCGCCGCGGGTATCTCGCCGAGTTCTGCGCAGAGCCCTGTGCGCACCTCTGTCGTTCCTGCGCAGACCCCGCGCAGCACCTCGCCTCACCCAAAACATCCGATGGCGCTCGGAGACCCGCCTGAGTGGGGGTGTGGGAGGCCGGTGCGGTGCTTGGTGCTCAGCGCGGCGAGATACCCGCAGCGAGCGCGGGTATGACGAATCTAATGTTGCGCGGGTATGGCGGAGATGGGGCGTGGGTATGGCGGAGATGAGGCGTGGGTATGATGGAGATGGGGTGCAGGATGTGCGCGGGGTGGTGGAGCTGTTGCGCGGGGCGGGTGGGGTTCTCGGTGCGCGCGAACAGGCTTGTAGCTCCTCGCCGCCCCCCTACTCGATGTAGTCGCGGAGGCGGGTGGCGCGGGTGGGGTGGCGCAGCTTGCGCAGGGCTTTGGCCTCGATCTGGCGGATGCGCTCGCGGGTGACGTCGAAGACCTTGCCGACCTCTTCAAGGGTGCGGCTGCGGCCGTCGTGCAGGCCGAAGCGGAGCTCGAGCACCTGGCGCTCCCGCGCCGAGAGCGAGTGGAGCACCGCCGAGACCGTTTCTTTGAGCAGCTGCTGGCCTGCGGCGGCGTCGGGGGCGACCATCTTCTCGTCCTCGACGAAGTCGCCCAGGTGGGAGTCTTCCTCTTCGCCGATCGGGGTTTCGAGCGAGACGGGCTCCTGGGAGACCTTGACGATCTCGCGGACGCGCTGCGCTTCGAGGCCCATTCCCTCGCCGATTTCCTCGAAGGTGGGCTCGCGGCCCAACTCCTGCACCAGCCGGCGGGAGACGCGCACCTGCTTGTTGATCGTCTCGACCATATGCACGGGGATGCGGATCGTGCGGGCCTGATCGGCGATCGCCCGGGTGATCGCCTGGCGGATCCACCAGGTGGCGTAGGTGGAGAATTTGTAGCCCTTGCGGTAGTCGAACTTCTCGACGGCGCGGACGAGGCCGATGTTGCCTTCCTGGATCAGGTCGAGCATCGACATGCCGCGCCCGATGTATTTCTTGGCGACGGAGACGACCAGCCGCAGGTTGGCTTCGGTCAGCCGCTTTTCGGAGATGTAGGCGTCCTCTTTGAGGATGCCGATGTGCCGCTCGCAGCGCAGGGCGATGGCCTCGAGGCTCTCGATCAGCGGTTCGCGCGGGGGCATCAGCTTGCTTAGCCCGCCGGCGGCGGCGCTCGCCCGTTGCACGAGCCGGCGGGGCCAGAGGTGAGTGACGACGGAAACCTGCACGAGCCGCTCTTCGGCCAGCGCCTCCTCGTAGCCGAGCTCGTTCATCAAGATGGTGCGCAGGTCGGCGTCCATCTCGCCGTCGATGCGCTCGCGGAAGTCGGCGTCGTAGATCAGCTCGAACAGCGGCAGATGCTCCTTGTCGAGTGCCTCGGCGACGGCGGTGATGTCGGGCAGCAGGTATTCGAGCTGCAAGAGCAGAAAGATTGTGATCTCGACCGCCGTCGGCATGCGCCCCTGGCGCAGGCGCCACTCCTCCTCGAAGTCGCGGAGCCAGTTGCCCTCCTCCATCTGGCGGGAGAGGTGACGCTCGTCGGCGGCGGTGAGCAGGTTGACGCGCCCGATTTCACGCAGATACATGCGCACCGGGTCCTCGATGCCCTCGGACTCTTCGGGGACGGCCTGGCGGCCGATGGCGCGCATCTCGAGCATGCGCCGGGAGTCGCCGGCGGCGGGCAGCTGGGCGGCCTGGCCGGTCTGCTTCTCCTGCGCCTCCTCGGCGGCGGCGAGGAGACCCTGGAGACGCGCGAGGTTGTCTTCGTCGTCGTCTTCCTTGAGCGTGAAGCGGGCGACGGCGGCGTTACTGATCTGCCGCTCCTCATGCATTTTGGCCTGGTTGCGCCGCTCGGCGGCTTTTTTCGGAGTCGGAGCGGCCTTGGTCGATTTCTTGGTCGTCCGCTTGGGCTGCTCAGCGAGATTGACCGAGCGCCGCCCCGCGGGCATCGAGAACTCGTCGACCGGCGCGGTGAGGGCACGGACGCGGGCTTCGCTCTCGTCCTTGGCGACGGAGCGGGGCTTGCGCTGGCCAGGCGCTTCGGCGGTGATTTGGCGGTCGCGCATTTGCTCTTTGACGAGGGTGCGGAGCGCGCCGACGGGGCCGTTGCTCTGCGCGACGCGGCGGCTGCGGTTGCGCAGCGCCCGCGCGGAGCCGGGCACGGCCCGCTTGCGGCGCGGCTTTTTCACGACGGGCTCGTCCGCCGCTCCGCCAGCTTGGTTGGCCTGGTCGGTCGTCGGCGCTTCGGCGGCTTCGCCAGTCGGGCTCGCGACGGCGCTTGCGCCGTTTTCGGAGATCACCGCAGGCTCGACGGGAGGTGTTTCGGTCGCCCTATCGGTCGCCCTATCGGCCGCCCCATCGGTCGCCCCATCGGTCGCCCCATCGGTCGCCCCATCGGTCGCCCCATCGGTCGCCCCATCGGTCGCCCCATCGGCCGCCCCATCGGCCGCCCCATCGGCCGCCCCATCGGCCGCCTTGTCGTGCGCTGTGTCGGGCGCGGGCGATGCCTCGTTGTGAGTGCTGCTCGGCTCAGTTTCGGCGGCGGGAGCGGGTTGCTCGTCGTCCGCGCTGGTCGGTGCGGCGGCCTGCGTGGTGGTGATCATTGCCTGCTCCCTTGTGTCGCTGGCCGTGCCAGCTCCTGCTCGTCGTCTCGCCGTGCGGCGGGGCGCTGGGGGTGATGCAGCGAGAGCGCGTCGTCGCGCGCCTGGATGACGCGGGCGGCGGCCTCGCTGAGTTCCTCGGTGAGCTCGTCGGCGTCGCCCGCGTTGTAGGCGGCGGCCGCTTCGGCGACGGCGGTACGGTCGAGTTCCTGCTCGATCCGGGCGATGTTCTGGGTTTGCAGACGCAGCGATTCGCGGGTGCGGCGCGCGGCGAGGCGTTCGCAGGCCTCCTGCGCGGCGGCGCGCGCTTCCTCGCGCGTAAGCGGAGGCAGGGCATCCGCCGAGCGGCGCAGGTCGGCGATGCGCTCGTGGGTCGAGGCGGGCAGGTCGTCGGCCCACTCCGCGTCGGCGCGGTCGAGCCGCGCGGCGAGGATGGCGCGATCCTCGGCATCGTCGATCAACGCCAGCGCGCCGTGTTCGATCGCGGCGGCTGCCTCACTGCGGCTCACCGCGAGGCGCAGCAGATATTCCTGCACGTTGTCGGCGCTGCGGCGCTGCGGCTGCGTTTCATCGTCGGGGCCGCCGGGCGGCGGCGCGGCGCGGCGGCCGGAATCGCCCGATGTCCCGCGCGGGAGCGCGCCGGCGTCGACGCGGCCGAGGGCGGCGAGCCGCTGAAGGTATTCGCCGCGCACAATCGGGTCGGCGATGGCCCGGACGAGCGGGGCGAGTTCGCGGACGAAATTCGAGCGACCGCGCGCGTCGTCGAGATCGTGCGTTTCCCGTCCGCGCTCAAAGAGCCAGTCGAGGAACGGCGGCGCGTCATCAACGAGTTGCGCCCAGACATGCGGGTCGCTGCGGATCAGATCGTCGGGGTCGCGTCCTTCGGGTAGCTCGATGATGCGGATGTCGGCGGCGAGCTCGTCTTGCTGGCGAATGAGGCCGCGCGGGTCGATCGCGACGCGCGGCTCCGCGCCCATGCCGGCGCGGGCCGTCTCGATGCCGCGCCGCGTGGCGGCCTGGCCTGCGGTGTCGGCGTCGAGCGCGAAGCGGATGTCGCGGGTGAGCGGCTTGAGCAGCCGCACCTGAGCGTCGGTCAGCGAGGTGCCCATTGAGGCGACGGTCTGGGGCGTGCCGTGCTCGTGCGCGCTGATCACGTCGGTGTAGCCCTCGACGACGATCACGTGGCCGGCGCTGCGGATGGCGTCGCGGGCGAGGTTGAGGCCGTAGAGCAGCGAGCGCTTTTCGAAGAGCGGCGACTCGGGGGTGTTGACGTATTTGGCGGGCTCGTCGATCAGGGTGCGCCCGCCGAAGCCGACGCAGTCGCCGCGGGTGCTGCGGATGGGGAACATGAGGCGGTCGCGGAAGCGGTCGCGCGGGCCCTGCTCGGTCATCACGATCAGCCCGGCCTGCTCGAGGTCTTCGCTGCGGAAGCCGCGCGCGCCCAGGTGGCGAATGAGGCCGTCGGGTTCCGACGGGGCGACGCCGATGCCGAATCGCTCGATGCTGTCTGAGCCGAGTCCGCGCTGGGCGAGGTGCTCGCGGGCGGTTTGGCCCTCCTGGGCGTTGAGCAGTTGCCGCCACCAGATGAGGGCGGCTTCGTTGGCGGCGAGCAGCCGCTTGCGGGCCTCGTCGCGCGCTTCGGCTTCGGGCGAGCGGGGTTGCAGTCGGATGCCGGCGCGTTGGGCGAGGCGCGAGAGGGCCTCGCGGAACTCAACGCTTTCGCGCTTCATCACCCAGCTGAAGGCGTCGCCGCCCTCGGCGCAGGCACCGAAGCAGCGCCAGGTCTGGCGGCGCGGATCGACGACGAAGGAGGGCGTCTTTTCGGCGTGGAAGGGGCAGCGGGCCTTGAAGGTCTGCCCGCTGCGCTGCAGCGCGACGGACTCCGACACAAGATCGACGATATCGATCTGCGCCTTGATCTCGTCGGTTACCGACACCGGCTCGTCCACAGCGCTGCGAAAAGGGGGAACACAATTTCAATAGTACCACGCGGCGAACCACAGGGGGAGGCTTAGCCCCCGACTTCGAGCGAGAGCACGTTGTTGGACTCATCGGACTCGCGGGTGGTGTCGTCGGGATCGATGGTGATCACGACGGAGCCGGAGTGGGGCACGCTGCCGGCCAAGATTTCGGTGTCGAGCGGCGCCAGCGGACCGCCGAGGCCGCGGGTGATGATTTCCAGCACGCCGCCCGCGGCGTCGGCGATCCGAATTGCGAACTCGCCCGACGGCGCATTGCCCCGGTTGATGATCGTCAGCAGGGCGTAGCCGTCGTCGGTGAAGCGGGTCTCGAGGAAGTCCAGATCGGCCATGGCCGCAGGCGGCGGCTCCGGCTCTTCCGCCTGGTCGCCGTCCTGCGCTTCCTCCTGGG
Organism: Dehalococcoidia bacterium; assembly: GCA_965203165.1. GTDB lineage: Bacteria > Chloroflexota > Dehalococcoidia > Bin125 > Bin125 > CATQGW01. Next base: position 493,511 of record OZ241849.1, on the reverse strand, counting down.
CTGCATCGCCCAGTTCGTCCGCTGTGTCCTGCTCTTCCCCAATCTCGTCTTCGGCGGGGCCGCTCTCGGTGGCTGAGAGGGTCAGTTCGAACGTGTTGTTGGTCGTGTCGGCGTCGGCTCCTGATTCGAGCACGACCAGCGTCTCGGTGACCTCGGCGACGCTGATTTCGAGAGGGATGCTGGCGCGCTGGTCGGGGGCGAGTGTGAGCCGCGCGCGGGTGGAGGCAAGCACGCTGGCATCGCGGACGCGAACCACAGAGAGGTCGACTTCGACCAGCTCGGCGGTGTTGGCGCTGGTGTTGATGACCGTGACGGCGATGCCGCCCTCGTTCTCGCGCACGGTCACGATTGCCAGATCGGCGAGTTGTTGCGGCTGGTCGTCGGCCTCGTCTTGATCGCCCGACTGTTCCTGTGCGCCGCCCTCTTCTTCGCCGTCTTCCTCGGTCTGGATCACGGTGATGCGGACGACATCGTCAAGGCGGCCGGGGGTGGATTCGGGCGGCAGGGCGACGAGTTGGAGTTCGTAGGTGCCGGGTTCAGGCAGCCAGTCCTGGAGGTCGGGCACGATGCCGCGGTAGACGCCGCCGGGGGCGGTGTTGGGAATGGCGGAGAAGACCAGGCGCGACTCCCCGAACGAGCCGTCGACGCGGATAGGCGTGACATAAAAGAGAATGGATTCGAGCGTGACGGCGCTGGTCGCTTCAATTTGGACCTCCAGCGGTTGGTCGGAGGCGAGGTCGTAGCGCGCGCCGTCCTGGATGTTGAGGATGCGCGCCGCGCCGATGCTAGGGGTCTGCGCTTCGGGCGCAGCGGCGCCCTGATCGCTGTCCGCTTCGGTTTGTTCCGCGCCAGTGGTCGGCGGCGGTTGCACGGTCGCCGACTGCTCGGGCTGGCTGCTGCGCGCGGCCTGGCGCGCGCGGGCGACGCGGTCGGCGTCGTCGGTCACATCGAGGCGGCGTGCGACCTCGGTCTGCGCGCCGGTGGTGTCGGTGGCGATGATGCGCAGGGCGGCGAAGCCGAGCGTGGTGGGCGTCCAGAAGAGGGTGGCGCTGTAGCGGCCCTGGTCGGGATCGAAGATCGGTGTCGCCTGGGTGATGATCTGGCCGTCGATCAGCAGAGTGAGAATCGAGATCGGATTGCCGCCCTGAGCGCGCACTTCGATTTCCAGCGGTTGGCCAAGTAGGACGGGCTGATCTTCCGCGAGCGAAACGAAGACGGCGGGTTGTTGGGTTTCGGAGTCGCCGGAGAAGCGGAGGACGAGCAGGACGGCGACGGCGACGATTCCGCCGAGCGCCAGCAGCACGATCAGGCTTCCGATGCGGCTTCCCATGCCTGCTCCCGCTCTCGCCGCGGCACTCGGCGAGTGTCAGGCGCCGGGCGCCGCCACTAGCCGAGCACCCGGGCTTCTGCGTCCGCCACGAGCTGTCGGGTCCGCTCGATCACATCGGGCGTGACGGAGATCGAGGTGATCCCCCACTCGACGAGACGCTCGGCGAGGTCTGGATGTTCCGACGGGCCCTGTCCGCAGACGGAGACGGTGACGCCGCAGCGGGCGGCGGTTTCGATCACGCTGCGAATCGCCTTCAGCACGGCCGGGTTGCGCTCGTCGAAGGTGTCGGCGAAGCGCTCCGAATCGCGGTCGATGCCGAGCGTCAGCTGGGTGAGGTCGTTGGAGCCGATCGAGACGCCGTCGACGCCCTGTGCGATGAACTCGTCGAGCAGCCAGACATTGGCGGGCACCTCGACCATGATCCAGATTTTGAAGCCGTCGGCGCGGCGCAGTCCGAAGCCTTCAACCAGCTCGATCACCCGGCGCAGCTCGTCGGTGGTGCGCACGAAGGGGATCATCAGGTGCAGGCCGGGGTAGCGCTCGCGCACCTGTTGCAGCGCGCGCAGCTCGAGCTCGAAGAGGTCCGGCTCGCGCACGTAGCGAGCCGCGCCGCGGTAGCCGATCATCGGGTTCTCTTCGTCGGGCTCGTATTCCGCGCCGCCCTTGAGGTTGGCGTACTCGTTGGTCTTGAAGTCGGTCGCGCGGTAGACGACGGGGCGTGGGTGGAATGCGCCGGCGATCGTCTCCAGCCCCTCGGCGAGGCGGGCGACGTATTCGTCGCCGCGCCCGCTGTCGAGGAACGAGCGGGGGTGTTCGCCGATTCGGGCGATGATGAATTCGGCGCGGAGCAGCCCGACGCCGTCAACGGCGCGTTCGGCGACGCGCTCGGCGATTTCCGGGTCGGCCAGGTTCACATAAATCTTGGTGCGGGTTTCCGGCGCTTCGGCGAGGCTGCGCTGCTGCTGACGCCGCCACCAGTCGATCAGCTCGGGATGCTCGCCCTCGTAGACCTGGCCTGAGGCGGCGTCGACGGTGATCAGCAGCCCGTCGGCGAGTTCGCGCGCGCCGGCCGCGCCGACGATGCAGGGCACGCCGAGTTCGCGGCTGATGATCGCGGCGTGGCAGGTGCGCCCGCCTTTTTCGGTGATGATCGCGGCGGCGCGCTTCATCGCGGGCACGAAATCGGGCGTGGTCATCTCCGCGACCAGCACGTCGCCCTCGGCGATCAGGTTGGTCTGGGCGGGATCGGCGACGACGCGCACGCGCCCGGCGGCGACGCCGGGGCTGGCGGCGGAGCCGCTGAGCAGCGGTTCCGCTGAAGGCGTTGGCGCGTCATCGAGATCGCCGGTCGGCTGCGCCAGCGTCGTGATCGGGCGGGTCTGGAGCAGATAGAAGCGACCCTCGGCCCAGCCCCACTCGATGTCCTGCGGGCTGCCGTAGTGGCGCTCGATTCGCTTGCCGATGCGGGTCAACTCCAGCACCTGCGCGTCGCTCAGCTTCTCCCGTCCGCCGTCCGCCTCGCTCAACTCCCGCCAGATGTTGGTTTCGCCTCCGCCTGTTCCGTTGGGGTTGCGCACCAGCATCCGATCCTGGACAAACGTCTGCCGCTGCAAGATCGATTCTTCGGACTTCCCTACCTCATAGTGATCGGGGCTGACCAGGCCCGAGACGACGGCCTCGCCGAGCCCGAAGGCGGCCTCGATCACGACCCGATCAGGGTCGTTGGAGATCGGGTCGATCGTGAACATCACGCCCGACGCCTGCGACTGCACCATGCGCTGCACGGGCACGGCGAGGTCGACCTCGGTGTGGCCCCAGCCGGCGTTCTCGCGGTAGAAGATCGCGCGGGCCTCGAAGAGCGAGGCCCAGCAGCGCTGCACGGCGTCGACGACTTCGGCCGCGCCTTCGATGTTGAGGTAGGTGGACTGCTGTCCGGCGAACGAGGCTTCGGCGAGGTCTTCCGCGGTCGCTGAGGAGCGCACCGCGACCGGCCCCTCGCCCAGCTGGCGGTAGGCCGCTTCGATTTGCTCGCGCAGGGCGGCCGGCATCGGCGCTTCCTCGATCGCCGCCCGCACCTGGCAGGCGGTGTCCTGCAGCGCTTCGTCGTCCTCGACGTTCAAGCCTTCGACCAGTTCGGCGATGCGGCGATCGAGGCCGGTGTCCAGCAGGAAGGCGCGGTAGGCGGAGGTGGTGACGACGAATCCGGGCGGGACGGGGATTTGGGCCTGGGTCAGTTCGCCCAGGTTCGCGCCCTTGCCGCCGACGAGCGGCGTCGCGTCGCGCCCGACCTGGTCGAACCAGACGATCGAGGCGCGTTCGAGGGCGGCGTTCAGCGGCATGCGGCGTCCCGTCTCGGAGTGGATGGCAGGATATCACCGCGCGGACACAGCGCACCCCGCCGGCGGCGTCGGGCGTTCACTCCACGGTGACCGTCTTGGCCAGGTTGCGCGGTTGGTCGATGTCCAGGCCGCGGGCCGCGGCCAGATGGTAGGAGAGCAGTTGGACGACCGGGCTGAGACTGAAGGGCGAGAGCAGCGGCGGCGCGGGCGGCGCGCCGATGAAATGGTCGGCCAGTTCCGCCAGCTCCTCGTCGCCCGCGTCGCCGATTGCGGCGACGGGCGCGCCCCGCGCCCGCACCTGCTGGATCGCGCTGAGCATCTTGTCGAAGAGCGGCCCGCGCGGGGCGATCGCCACCACCGGGAATTGTTCGTCGAGCAGCGCGATTGGGCCGTGCTTCATCTCGCCGGCGGCGTAGCCCTCGGCGTGCATGTAGGAGATTTCCTTGCACTTGAGCGCGGCTTCCATGGCCAGCGGGTACTCGATGCCGCGCCCCAGCACGAGCAGGTTGGCCGCGCCGCGCAGCTGCGCCGCGATCGCTTCGCATTCGGGGCCCGTCTGGAGCGCGCGCTCGGTCAGCGAGGGAGTGGTGAGCAGCGCTTCGAGGCGGTCGGCCAGCTCGTCCTCGCTCAGACGCCCGCGGGCGCGCCCGATTCGGCAGGCGAGCAGGTAGAGCGCGGCCAGCGACGCGGAGAAGGTTTTGGTGGAAGCGACGCCGATTTCGGGGCCGCAGCGCAGATGGATGACGTGCTCGGCGATCCGCGTCGCCTCCGAGCCGGGCACGTTGCAGATCGTGAGTTGGGGCGATTGCCAGCGCTGCCGCGCCTCGCGCATCGCGCCCAGCGTGTCGATCGTCTCGCCTGACTGGGAGATCGAGACGACCAGCACGCCCGGGCCGAGCAGCGGCTCGCGGTAGCGGAACTCCGCCGCGTTGTCGAAGTCGGCGGCGACGCCGCCCAGCTGCTCGATCCACCAGCGTCCGATCATCGCCGCGTGCAGCGAGGTGCCCATCCCGATGATCAGCACGCGCGAGATCGCGCGCAGCAGGTCGTCGGAGATGGTCAGCTCGTCGGCCAGTACGGCGGGCGGGGCGAGCCGAGCGCGCCCACGAATCGTGTCGGAGAGCGAGCGCGGCTGCTCGTGGATCTCCTTGAGCATGAAGTGGCGGTAGGGGCCCTTGGCCACGGCGACCGGATCCAGCCCGACCTCGATGGGCTGGGGGCGGAGCGGCGGCGCGCCGCGCGAGGCGACGTTTACGCCGTCCGAATCGACGACGGCGATGTCGCCGTCCTCGAGGTGGTGGACGCGGGTGGTGTGGGGCAGCAGCGCGGCGAGGTCGCTGGCGACGAACATCTCCTCGGCGCCGAAGCCGATCACGATGCCGCCGGCGCTGCCGCGCCGCGCGGCGTAGATGCGGCCCGGCTCGCTCCTGGAGACGGCGACCACCGCGTTCGCGCCCGAAATCAGGTCGAGCGTCTCGCGCAGCGCGGCGTCGAAGCTGAGGCCGCGCTGGAGTGCGAGCGCGATCAGCTGGGGGATGACCTCGGTGTCGGTGTCGCTCTCGCAGGTCACGCCGGCCGCCGCCAGGCGCTCGCGCAGCTCGCGGTGGTTTTCGACGATGCCGTTCTGCACGACGACCACATCGCCGGCGCTGGAGCAGTGCGGGTGCGCGTTGCGGTCGCTGGGCTCGCCGTGCGTGGCCCAACGGGTGTGCCCGATGCCGCTGCCGCCGTTGGGCATCACGTCGATTGAGTTTTCGAGTTCGGCGAGCTTGCCGCGGCGCTTGAGCACCGCGATCGCGCCGTCGCGGTCCATCACCGCGATGCCGGCGCTGTCGTAGCCGCGGTATTCGAGCCGCTGCAAGCCTTCGAGCAGGATCGGGCCGGCCGCGCGCCGGCCGACGTAGCCAATGATGCCGCACATGATGATCCCCGCGCCCCGCCCGCCGCGCCGCTCAGCCGGCGCTGGTCCAGGACCGCCCGTTGCTGCGGGCCGGGATTGCGCTGGACGAGCCGACTTCGGCGTTCGCGATCCACTCTACGATCTCCGAGAGCGTGTAGACAAATGAGACGGGGCGATCGATCTGCGCCTCCAGCTCGGCGGGCGTCATGTCGTCGAGGAAGCGCTTGCCGAAGTAGTCGAGGCTGGCGCGCGGCAGAAAGACGCGCTCGCCCGGATCGCGCTCCGCAAGCGCCGCCGCGAAATCCGCGCCGGGCAGCAGCCCTGAGACATTGACCCGCGCGCCGAACAGCGAGTTGGCGACGGGAACGACATCGATCTCCAGATCGATCCATTCGGACATTTCGGCGGCGAGCGTTTGCAGGATCGGCGCGATCAGCGTCCCGCAGGCCAGCGTGATCCGCTGCGGCCGATTTGCCGGCAGCGAAATTCGGCCTTCGCGCAGCCGGCGGCGGGCGCGCCGCCAGTCGTCGAGCAGGGTGCGCACCATCCCCACGCCGTTTTCCCACTGGGGGAAGCCGTCGTAGCGGGCGGCGGCGGGGATGCGCGCGCCGGCGGTCAGATAGATCTCGTCGGTGGGGAAGACGATTGACGCGCCGCGCTGATCGCGGGCGCGGCGCTGCCAGCGCCCCAGCTGGCGCACGGCGCGGCGCGCTTCGGCGGGCGTGCAGGCGCGCATTCCATCGTCGTCGATTCGCTCTTCGCCCTGAATGCTCGAACCGACCGGCGCGACGCCGATCGAGAGCACGTTCTCGTGCTGGAGCAGCTCGCCCACGGTCCGGTCGAGCGCGTCGCCGTCGTTCACGCCGGGGCAGAGCACGACCTGGGTGTGCGCCTCGATTCGCATCGCCGCCAGGCGGCGCAGCTGTTCGCGGATGTCGGGCGCGCGGCTGTTGCCCAGCATTCGCCGGCGCAGCTCGAGCTCGGTCGCGTGGACCGAGACGTGCAGCGGGCTGAGCCGCTGCTCTTCGAGCCGCTGCCAGTCGTCCTCGCTGAGGTTGGTCAGCGTGACGAAGTTGCCGTGCAGGAAGGAGAGCCGGTAGTCGTCGTCCTTCAGATAGAGCGGGCGGCGCAGTCCCTTGGGCAGCCCTTTGAGGAAGCAGAAGAAACAGGTGTTGTTGCAGATGCGCGTGCCGTCGAAGGCGTCGTCCGCGAACTCGATGCCGAGCGGCTCGTCGATCGGTTTCTCGAACTCGACGATGCCCGGCTCGCCGTCGTGAATCACGTCCAGCGAGACGAAACTGTCGGTGGTCTGGAAGCGGTAGTCGAGTTGGTCGCGCGGCGCTTGGCCGTTGACGCGCAGTACGCGGTCGCCGGGCTGCAGCCCCGCTTCCTGCGCGAGCGAGTCGGGCTCGATCGAGGCGATGGCGCCGCTGCGCCCCCTGGAGCGGGCTGTTGGGCGAGTTGAGCGGGGCATTGTGGGCGAGTTCCGATCGATCCTGTCGGTCCCGCTCAGGTTCCCGCCGCGGCCAGCTGCCGGCCGATTTCCTCAACCCGATTGGCGACGGCGTCGATCGAGAAATCCGGCGTTGACGCGCCCGCGGTGACGCCGACATCTTCGTGGCCCTCGAACCATTCATCGCACAACTCGTCGGCCGTCTCGACGTGGTAGGTTTCGACGCCGTTGGCGCGGGAGAGGTCGGCCAGGTGGCGGGTGTTGGCGCTGTTGTGCCCGCCGACGACGATCATCAGATCCACCTCTTCGGCCAGGTCGCGCGTGGCGGCCTGCTGCGAGGTGGTGGCGTTGCAGAGCACGTTGACGACGCGGATTTCAGTGATCTGGTCGACCCGCTTGGCCATCAGGTTGGCGACGAACTGGGCGAAGCGCTCCGGGGTGTGGGTGGTCTGCGAGATCACGCCGATCTTGCTGGGCAGATAGTCGGGCAGCCCGTCGAGCGACTCGTCGGGGATGACCAGTCCGCGCCCGCGGCACCAGCCGAGCACGCCCTTGACCTCGGGGTGAGTGGGGTCGCCGAAGATGATCACGGTGAAGCCGCGTTCGGCCAGGTTGCGCGCCGCCCGCTGCGAGCGGGCGACGAACTGGCAGGTGGTGTCGATTACGTCGAAACCCCGCTCTTCGATGTCGCGCACCACCGTCTCGCCGACGCCATGCGCGGTGATCGCCACCGTTGAGGTGTCGACGCCGTTGACCGCGCGCGACTCGTTGACCGCGATGCCGGTCTCTTCGAGCTGGGCGACGACCTGCGGATTGTGTACGACCTGGCCGAGCGTGGTGACGCGCCGCCCTTCGGAGGCCGCTTCCTGCATCATGTCCACGGCGCGGCGGACGCCGAAGCAGAAACCCATGTCCCGCGCTCGGTGAATTCGCATTAGCGGGTCCCTTCTTCGCGGGCGGCGTCGAGCTCGGCGCGACGCTCCGCCTCCAGATCGAGGTCGGCGTATACGCCACGATACGACTCAGGCAGCTGAGCGGCAATCTCGGCCATTAGCCGGCGATGCGCGCGGGCGACATCGTCGCGCCGAATTCGCGCGCCGCGGCGCAGCACGAACGGCTCGCCGGCGGTGAGTTGGACGGGTTTCTGGCTGATGATCGAGCGCCAGCCGCCACGCAGATGCTCGCTGCCCCAGATGCCGACCGGCACGACGGGCGCGCCGGAGCGCAGCGCCAGCAGGGCGGTGCCGGTGTGCGCCTCGATCAGCGCGCCGGTATCGGAGCGGTGGCCTTCGGGGAACATCCCGAGCACTTCGCCCGCCGCGAGCAGCCGTTCGGCTTCGCGCAGCGCCGCGCGGTCGCCCTTGCCGCGCCGCACCGGAAAGCCGCCCGAGAGCGCGAACAGGTAGCCGATCACCGGTTCCTTTTGGAACAGCTCGATCTTCGACATGTAGCGCGGCGAACGGGGGTAGATGGCGGAGGCGATCATGGCCGGATCGGCGGAGGAGAGGTGGTTGGAGGCGATGATCACGCCGCCTTTGGGGATGCGGTCGAAGTGGCGCCACTCGCAGCGGATGATGCGCAGGAAGGCGAAGCGGGCGAAGAAGCCGGCGACGATGAACCAGGCCCGCGAGGCGTTGGGCATGCCGGGCAGCCCAACCTGGCGCAGCGCTTCGGACTCACCGAAGATCGCGCGGGTCAGCTGGCGCGTAATCCAGCGGTAGATTCGTTTGCCCGTGCTCAGTTCTGCGGCCATCGCGCGCCGTCCGGATCTCAGCTCGGCGCCGCTGCGTGCGGCAGCGCCCGCTCGACAATCATGAAGGCGGCATCGATTGCCTGCTCAAGCGTCATCTCGCTGGTGTCGAGGGTGATTGCGTCGTGGGCGGCGACGAGCGGCGAGGCTTCGCGGTTCTGGTCGTGCGCGTCGCGCCGCCGCGTCGCCTCAAGGACCTGCTCGTGGTCGTCATCGGAAGAGTGTCCGGCCTGCACGGAGCGTCGCAGCGCGCGCACCTCGTCGGAGGCGGTCAGGAAGATTTTGACCGGGGCGTCGGGCAGCACCACGGTGCCGATGTCGCGGCCCACGACTACCAACCGACCATCGGCAGCCGCCTCGCTCTGCAAGTTCACCAGCAGTCGCCGCACCTCCGCCACCGCTGCCACGATCGGCACTGCCGACTCCACCGGCGATTCGCGCAGGTGCGGGGTTGCGTTCACTCCGTTGATTGCAATCTCCACATCCGGAGACTTCGGGTCGCCGCTTGAAGTGACGGAGACTTTCGCGGACTTCGCCAACCTGGTCAGCGCCACATCATCGTCCAGCGAGATGCCGTGCTCGAGGGCGAGCCAGGTGACTGCGCGGTACATGATGCCGGTGTCGAAGAGGGACCAGCCGAGCCGCACGGCCAGCGCGCGGCCGACCTCCGTCTTGCCGGAGGCTACGGGGCCGTCGATCGCTACCAGTGCGGGTTGCGGGGCGGGGTGCTCAGTCATTCTGCGAATCATAGTCGCCGCCTCGTTCTGCGCTGTCTTCTGCGAGTCCCGCCGCGCGGCGCAGCAGGCGGACTTCGCGGCGCGAGAGCGGGCGGATCCGGCCGGGCTGTAAGTCGCGCAGCAGGATCGGCCCGAAGCCGGTGCGGCGCAGCCGCACGACCGGATGGCCGAGCGCCTCGCAGAGCCGTCGCACCTCGCGCTTGCGGCCGGTGTGCAGTGTGAGCCGCAGCCAGGCGGTCTCGCCCTGCGGCAGCGAGCGTCCGGGGCGCTTCGAGCGGCGCGGCTTGGCCCGCAGCAGGCCGTCCTCCGCTTCGACGCCCTCGTACATCGCGTCGAGCGTCGCGTCGCTGGGCCGCCCGATCAGCTCCGCCAGATAGGTGCGCGGCAGTTCGTTGCGCGGATGCAGCAGTCCGTCGATCAGCGGTCCGTCGTTGGTCAGCAGCAGCAGCCCTTCGCTCTCGCGATCAAGCCGCCCGACCGGCACGCAGCGCCCGGCGTCGGGCGGCAGAAAGTCGACCACACTGCGCCGCCCGCGTTCGTCGGCGGCGCTGGAGATGATTCCGCGCGGCTTGTTCAGCGCGTAGTAGTGCGGCGCCTCGGGAGCGGGCAGCGGCCGGCCGTCGAACTCAATTCGGGCGTCGGCGGGATCTACGCGAGTAGCCGGATCGCGCACGATTTCGCCGTCGACGCGCACGCGGCCGGCCGCGATTAGCGCGTCGCAGGCGCGCCGCGAGCCGATCCCCGCGCGGGCCAGCACCACCGCCAGACGCACGCCGCTCACTGCTCGTCCTCGTCGTCCTCGGACCAGGGATGCGACCGTGTCGGGGCCGCGTCGAGGTCGTCGGGCGGCGGCTCGTCGGCGAGCTGGTGTTCGGGCAGATCGAGGTGATAGGGCGGCGGTTCATCGGGCGGCGGCGGCTCTTCCTGCTCGGTCTGATTCGGCAGCCAGCGGCGCAGCAGTAGCGCGATCAACAGGCCGCCGAGCCCGGCCGAGACGACCATCCAGGGATTGATTCCCTCGCTCGCTTGCAGTTCGCCGATCGGCGCGGGCGGCGCAGGCGAGCGCTCAATCGGCTGTAATGCCGGCGCGGCCGCTTCCAGCGCGGGAGCCACAGCCGCGCCGCCCGGCGACGGCGAGCTGTTGACGACCCAGACGCGCGGCGTGAGCGCGAGCGACGCGCCGGCGGCCGGCACAGGCAGCTCGGGGCCGCCGTACTCGACCGAGACGGCGACCGTGCCGTCGGGCGCGATCAGTCGCAGGATGTCGCCGTCGTTGTTGAGGCCGTTGCCGATCCGCCCGTCGAGCAGCCGAATTTCGCCTTCGGCGGCGGGCATTTGCCCCGCGGCGAAGACGACGCGCTGTCCCGGCTCGATTGCGCCCCACAGCTCGCGGCTGGATCGCGCGTCGCCGATTTGCCAGCCGCTCAGGTCGACGCGCTCCGCGCCGTCGTTGATCAGCTCGACCCACTCCGGCTGGTCGGGCAGCGGGCGCGGCATGAACTCGGTGATTCGGATTGGAGGTCGGATCGTAGGCGCGGGAGCATCGGGGGCGGTCTGAGCAGTTGCTGCCGTCGCGTCTTCTTCGTCAGATTGGGTATCCGTGGAGTCGGTCGGCGACCAGTCGGCGGCGTCGACCACCTGGCCGTCGGGCGAGCGCAGCTCGATTCGTGCCGCTGCGGCTGGCGGCTCGATCGGCGCGGCGAGCGTCCCGTCGGGCGGCGCGCTCAGCCCCGCCAGGTCCGTCCGTTGGCCGCCGACCGTGATCGACCAGCCGTCGAGCGGCTGCTGCCACTCGCAGGCGTTGACCAGCTCGATTGCGCCGCCGCCATCCTCAGCATCGGCGATTTGGAGGCTGAGCAGGACGGGGTTGCCGCCCGAGCGCGGCAAAGGGATGGGGGCGTCGCCGAAGCGCAGCGGCTCGCCCGCGTCGGGCGTGGGGCGCTGCCCGTGGGCGTCCACGTTGCCCCAGGACACCGCGTCGATCAGGCCGGCGGCGGCGTTGCGCAGCTCGATCAGGTCGCCGCGATTGCTGAGGCCGCGGCCGATTGCGGCGTCGGCGAGCACCAGATCGGCGTCGGCGGCCGGCGCGCCGATCAGCGCGGCGCAGGTGGCCGCGATCAGCAGCGAGGCGCGCGGCAGGAGCACGATGTTGCCGACATCGCCCAGCGGGTCGCTGCCCGCGTTGTCGGTCAGGGTCCAGCCGCTCAGATCGACGGCGTCGTCGCCCAGATTGGTGAGCAGCACCCACTCGTGCGAGGCATCGCTGCGGCCTTGCCCGGCGTTGATCAGCGCGGCGGTGATTTCAACATCGCCGTCGTCGGCGTGAGCGGGCGGGAAAGGCGCTGCGCCGACCAGCAGGGCTGCGCCCAGGACTGCGCCAAGCAAGCCGGGCAAGAGGAAGCGGCGGACGATGCTAAGAACGCACACTGACCCACTGACGCACCGTGACCTGCCGTTCGATCATCACTGTCTGCGTGACCTGCGGCTGCTGCGGCTTGCCCTGCACGATTTCGCGCGTCTTGCGGGCCAGCGCGGGCGCGCCGCGGCGGGCCGCCCAATCGGTCAGCGCGGCGGTCGCCAGCACCGCGGCCGCGCTGCGCACCACCGGCGCGAGCGGCGCGAGGTCGGCGCGCACGGCGGGCAGCAGCGACATTCCCGCCGACTCGTTGCGCACCGCGTCGGGTACAAGCGCACGGGCCGGCGCGTCGTCCGCAGCGTCGTCCAGCGCCCAGCCGCAGGCGTGGCAGAAGTTGTCGGCGCCGCCGACGGGGTTGCAGCATCGCGGGCAGGTCATAGCCATAGCGCGTCCGATTCTACGTCGCTTGGGCAAGCCGCGTCGCCGCAATTGCCCGATCTGGCGACGTAAAGCGCGGCTACGGTCATGTCAGGCGGGGTTCCATGCGACGAGCGCTGTATGGCGGAAGCGGGAGATCTTCGCAGCCTCAGTCGCCTGCGCTCGTTGGCTCTTCCAAGGAGACCGATGCGGGAAGTTCGATTTCAACCTCGACCAGCGTGATGGTGACCTCGGTCGGCGGGCAATCTTCAACCTCGTCGAGCAGCTCGTAGCCCGGCTCGTCGATCAGATCGAGGTGGGAGCGCATCGCGTCGTAGATGGACATCGTCGGTTCGGGGAACTCCTCGCCGTGTTCGAGCATCCCCTCGATGTGGAAGCCCAACCCCTCGCGGATCATCGCCATCATCTCCGGCCAGTCGTCGCCTACGCTGGCGCAGCCGAGCACATCAGGCGCATACGCGGCGTAGTTGTTCGGCGCGCGCTCGACGACCACGGCGTAGGTCCGCTTCACGGTCTTAGTCACCGACATTTGCGGTTTCGGCCTCGAGTCGGGACGGCAATGCGGCGTCGGTCTCAATCATCGCCACCGTCGTCTCCAGCGGCGGACCGGGCTCCTCCAACCCCGCGAGTACCTCGCTGTGATGCGCCATCGCCTCCGCGACCGTCATGCGCGGCTCAGGAATTGGCTCGCTGTAATCGGCTGCCGCTTCCAGGTAGACCTCGATCGCCTCGCGGATCAGCGATTGAATTTCCTCCCAGTCGTCCGCGGCCGCCACGCAGCCCGGCACATCGGGCGCATACGCGGCGTAGTTTGCCGGCGCGCGCTCAAAGACGACGGCGTAGGTGCGCTTCATCGGGTCAGTCTCCGACGCCCGCCGGTTCTTTCAGGGCGGCCGATGTCGGGACCTGAATTTCCACTTCGACCATCGCGATGGTGACTTCGGTGGGCAAATCGGCTTCCGCATCCTCCCTGCCCTCGGCGGTGATGTCGGCGATGACATCCGCGTGGTAGCGCATCGCGTCGTAGACAGTCATCGTCGGTTCGGGGAACTCCTCGCCGTGTTCGAGCATCCCCTCGATGTGGAAGCTCAGCCCTTCGCGGATCATCGCCAGCATCTCCGGCCAGTCGTCGCCTACGCTGGCGCAGCCAGGCACATCGGGAGCGTAGGCCGCATAGTTGCTCGGCAGGCGCTCGAAGACCACCGCGTAAGTGTGCTTCATCGTTGCTTCTCCTTCAGGCCAGCCTGCTTCTGGATATTCTGCCAGATCCCCTCAGAGAGCTGTTTGCTGAGTGGCCCCGGAATGGTAACCGTCCCCTTCTTCACCGGATGGTGGAACTGCCGGTGGCTGCCGCGCTGGCGGACGAAGAACCAGCCGTCCCTTTCTACGATCCGAATCGCCTCTCGCGCTTTGGTCACGAACCCCCTCCGACTGCCGACTCTACGTCGGCGGTGAGGTCCAGCGGCCCGCCTTGGCCGGCCAGATCGATGCGGCCGTCGGCGATGGCGCGCAAGGTTTCGACTACGAAGATTGGCTCCCGCGCTACGCCGGCGGCGCGGATTGCCTGGAACAGCGCCGACTCCCCGCCGCCCTGCCGGGGCGGCGCGGTCCACAGTTCGTCAAATCCTTGGCCGCGGATTGGGTAGCGGCAGAGGCTTACTACTGCGCCGCGGTCGAGCTCCGTTGTGACGCGCTGGAGCATCATCCCGCTTTCGCTCGCGCCCGCTGCGATCAGCTCGTGGATCACCATCTGCCAGACGCCGATTGGGCCATCGGGCAGGGCGGGGTGCAGATTGAGCATCGGCAGGGCGTCGCAAAGCGCGTCCGTGACGACCAGCATGTAGCCGGCCAGCATCGCGGCGTCGGGCTCGTATTCGCTGATGGCCTTTAGCGCGTTGGCGTCGTACTCGCGCCGCCAGGGAGCCAGCTCGCCCTGCGGATCGGAGATTTCGCCGCCCACCCGCCGCCGCCAGGCGAGCGAGCTGCTGGTGATCAGCGGGATGCCCGCCGCTTCCACATCGTCGAGGAAGGCGTCGGTGTTGGCCGACTGGCCGCGCTCGCGGTTGCAGAAGACGCAGACGATTTCGGCGTCGAGCCGCCCCTCGTCGATTGACCGCAGCGTTTCGCGCAGCAGCAGGCGCGAACTCGTGCCGTGCGCCGATGCGAACCAGGCGATGCGCAGCGTCACATCGCCTACTCGTCGGCTGTCGCTTGCAACTGCTCGATCCGCAGCTGCGCCTGATCGAGCAGGTCCTGCGCCCGCGCGCCCAATGCCACGCCTTGCCCGTAGGCTTCCAGCATCTGGTCGAGCGAAAGCCCGCCGCTCTCCAGTCGGTCGATCACCAGCTCGAGCTGCGACACGACCTCCTCGAACGGCAGGTCCGGATCGACGCCCGGTTTCCCATCCACCTGATCAGCTTCGCTCATCTGCGCCGCCTCCCAACTCAGCCGACTCGATCAGCACGCCCAGCGAGCCGTCGCGCAGGCGCACGCGCAGGCGGTCGCCGACTTTTGCATCTCCGACCGACGCGATTGTTGCGCCGTCCGCGCTTGTGAGCATCGCATACCCGCGCTCCAGCGTCGCCAGCGGGTTGAGCGCCTCCAGTTGGGCGCGCGAGGCGGCGAGGGCGGCGGCGCGCTGGCTCATCGCCGCTGCCGCGCGGCGCTCGACGCCTTGCAGCTGACGATGCAGCTCGACGCGCAGCGCGCCGGGGTCCGGCGCGGCGACCGCCAGCCGCGTCTGGGACTCGCTGAGTCGCTGCTGCATTCGCGCCAGACGGCTTTGCACGATCTGCCCGCCCGCGGCGACCAGCCCGCGCGCCCGCGCCGACTCTTCGGCGCGGTCCGGCGCGACGATTTCGGCGGCGGCCGATGGCGTGGGCGCGCGCCGATCGGCGACGAAGTCGGCGATCGTGAAGTCCGTCTCGTGGCCCACCGCCGAAACGACCGGGATCGGGCTGGCGTAGATCGCGCGCGCGACCGGCTCCTCGTTGTAGGCCCAGAGGTCTTCGGGCGAGCCGCCGCCGCGGGCGACGATGATCACGTCGGGCTGGCTGTGAGGCTCCAGCGCCGCGAACGCCCGGATCGCCTCGGCGATCGATTGCGCCGCGCCCTCGCCCTGGGTCAGGCAGGGGCTGAGCAGCAAGTCGGCCAGCGGCCAGCGGCGTCCGAGCACCTGCTGCACGTCGTGCCAGACCGCGCCCGCGGAGGAGGTCGCCACGCCGATGCGACGCGGGTAGCGCGGCAGCGGGCGCTTGCGCTCCGGCGCGAACAGGCCTTCCGCTTCGAGCAGCGCGTGGAGGCGCTCGAACTCGGCCTGCAGCACGCCGGCGCCGCGCGGACGCACATCGTCGACGATCAGCTGCAAGTCGCCGCGGGCGCGGTAGATCTCGACCTGGCCGTGCGCCAGCACCTCGTCGCCTTGCTCGAATTTCGCGCCCCGGTTGCGCCCGCGGAAGAGCACGCAGGCCAGCGCGCCGTCATCGTCGGCGAGGCGAAAGTAGATGTGCCCCGCGCCCGAACGGCTGTAGTTGCGCACCTCGCCCTCGACCCAGACATCCTGTAGCAGATCGTCGGCGCGGAGCAGGACGACGATCCGCGAGATAACCGCGCCGACCGGATGCGATTGCGGCGCGGCGCCGGGCTGGCGCGCGCGCTCAAGGTCCATGCGCGGCTGATCGGGCTGATTGCGCTCGCCGCCCGCCGCCGCGCGCCGCGCGTTGGGTCCTTTAGGCGGCCGCCGCGCCATGATCAGCCCGCGCCCGCCCGCCTAGGCCGACTCCGCTCGCTCGAGGTATTGCCCGCTGCGCGTGTCCACCTTGACCATGTCGCCCGGTCCGATGAACAGCGGCACGTTGACGGTCAGCCCCGTCTCCAGCGTGGCCGGCTTGGTCGCGCCCGTTGCGGTGTCGCCCTTCACGCCCGGATCGCTCTGATCCACGCGCAGCGCGACCGACGCCGGCAGCTCGACCGAGATCGGCTCTTCGCCCACTACCAGCACCGCCACCTCCGAGTTCTCCGGCATGTAGTGAACCGCGTCGCCCACGACCTCGGCCGACAGCGGCTGCTGCTCGTAGGACTCGGTGTCCATGAAGTAGAAGAGGTCGCCGTCGCGGTAGAGGTACTGCATCGTCTGGTGCTCGGTGCGCACGCGGCGGAACTTGGTGCCGGCCTGAAAGGTGCGTTCGACGGTGTGTCCGGCGCGCACATCGCGCAGCTTGATCCGCGCCTGCGCCGAGCCGCGCCCCACCTTGATGTGTTCCCAGTCCACGATCTGGTACTGCGCTCCGTCGAGCTCAATCACGAAGCCGCGCTTCAGGTCGCCGGTCGAAATCATCGTGGGTCGTCCTTCTCTGTGGCTCTGTCCGAAAGCCCGCGCCGCTCCCCGGCAAGCGCGCAACGCCGCCCCAATCCCACCGCAGCCTACCCCACTCCCCAATTCCTCTCTCATCCCCGCCGCCCCACTCCGCCACTCCCGCGCAAAAGAGATCCGTCATACCCGCGCTCGCCGCAGGTATGACGGAAAAGGGGGCGCGATGCGTTTCCCTACGACCGCCTGCGGCTTCGCCGCAGCAACATGAGAGCGAGCAACGAAAGCACCACAGCGCCAAACGCCGCGATGCCGGCGCGCGACGCCTCCGCGCCACGGTCGAGCAGCCCGCCGGAACCCGTCGCCGGCGCGCCGAGCGTCGGCTCGCGCAGCCAGGCGGGCACATCAAGGGTGCCGTTGTAGATCATCCAGCAGGTCGCCTCGCCATCCACGCTTACGGCGCAGGCGTGGTATGTGCCGGCGCTGATTGCGCGCTGCTCGCCCGCTGGCGGCTGCGCTTGGCCGTCGAATGTGTAGCCCCAGCATTCGATCTCGCCCGTTTCGCGCAGCCCGCAGGTGTGGAGGCCGCCAGCGCTCACCGCGCTGAAGCGCCCCGCCGGCGCATCGACTTCGCCGTAGTCGTTGCCTCCTCTGCAGTCGATCTCGCCGGTCTCGCGCAGCCCACAGGTATGCCCCCAGCCGGCGCTGACTGCGCTGAAGAGCCCCGCCGGTGTACTCGTTCGCCACCACAATCTGCTGTATCCCCACGATTTGCTGTAACCCCAGCACTCGATTTCGCCGGTCTCGCGCAGCCCGCAGGTGTGCCCCACGCCCACGCTGAGCGCGCTGAAGCGCCCCGCCGGCGCATCCGCTCGGCCGTCCCAGTTGGCTCCCCAGCACTCGATTTCGCCGGTCTCGCGCAACCCACAGGTATGTCCCCAACCAGCGCTGACCGCGCTGAAGCGCCCCGATGGAGTTTGGCTCCCGTTGCTTCCCCAGCACTCGATCTCGCCCGTCTCTCGCAGCCCGCAACTGCGGTGCCGGCCAGCGCTGACTGCGCTGAAGCGCCCCGCCGGCGTGTCCGTTTGACCGAAATACACGCTGCTTCCCCAGCACTCGATCTCGCCTGTCTCTCGCAGCCCGCAACTGCGGTGCCGGCCAGCGCTGACTGCGCTGAAGCGCCCCGCCGGCGCGTCCGTTTGGCCGAAATCTACGCTGCTTCCCCAGCACTCGACGGCGCCGGTCTCGCGCATACCGCAACTGTGGTGCCAGCCGGCGCCGACCGCGCTGAAGCGGCCCGCCGGCGGGTTCGCTTGGCCGAAGTGGTTCCGCCCCCAGCACTCAATCGCGCCGGCCTCATGCAGCCCGCAGGTGTGCTCATCGCCGGCGCTGACTGCGCTGAAGCGGCCGCTCGGCGCATCTATCTGGCCGTACACGTCGTATCCCCAGCACTCGATCTCGCCCGTCTCACGCAGCCCGCAGGTGTGCTCATCGCCGGCGCTGACTGCGCTGAAGCGGCCGTCCGGCGCATTCGTCCGGCCGTACGTGTCGGATCCCCAGCACTCGATCTCGCCGGTCTCACGCAGCCGCAAGTGTGCTGCCCGCCCGCACTGACCGCGCTGAAGCGTTCCGCCGGCGCATTTCTTTGGCCAGAGGCGTTTCGTCCCCAGCACTCAACCGCGCCCGTCTCGCGCAGCCCGCAACTGTGAATGTAGCCGGTGCTGACCGCGCTGAAGCGTCCCTCCGGCGCGTTCGTTTGGCGGTAGTCGTTGTACCCCCAGCACTCGACGGTGCCAGTCTCGCGCAGTCCGCAGGTGTGGCGCCCGCCAGCGCTGACCGCGCTGAAGCGTCCCGCTGGTGCGTCCGCTTGGCCGTAGCTGTTGTCTCCCCAGCACTCGATCTCGCCGGAGTCGAGCAGTGCGCAGACATGTGCGTTGCCAACTGAGATCGCCACCGCGCGTTCACTCCGCTGCGCGGCTGCGCTTTCCCAGCTGTTCGAGACGCCGAGCGCCGCGCCCGCCAGCGCGAGCAACGCCGCGAGCGCCAGCCAGCCCGTAATCGTGCGTCGCCCCAAATCCATTCGCCCCATTTCGGTCCTTAGCTCCTCCGGGGAGAAAGGTTAGGGCGTGTGTCACACATGTCGGCGGTTGCGACATCTGGGCGTTGCGGCGCGGGGCTCTGTGCTGGACCCGGCGAGATACCCGCGGCAAGCGCGGGTATGACGAGTTCTTTTGCTCAGGGCAGCCGCACCTTAGGACTGCCGCTAAACGTCCGAAAACCCTCCCCCGTCAGCACCCCCATATCCTCGATCCTCACCCCGCCCCACTCCGGCAGATAGATGCCCGGCTCAATCGTGATCACCGCGCCCGCTTCGAGCGTCTCCTCCGACGTCTTCCCGATGTAGGGCGACTCATGGATCTGCAACCCCACGCCGTGCCCCAGGCCGTGCCCGAAGCGCTCGCCGTAGCCCGCCCCGTCAATCACGTCGAACGCAATCGCGTGCGCGTCCTGCGCCCGCATGCCCGGCTCCACCAGCTGCGCCGCCGCCTCGTGCGCCGCCAGCACAATGTCGTAAATCTCCGCGAAGCGGCCGTCCGGCTCCCCGATCACGAACGTGCGCGTCATGTCGGCGCAATAGCCGTCGATCCTCACCCCCATATCGATGATGATCGACTGCCCCTCGCCAACGGCCGCATCGCGCGGCCTCGCGTGCGGCCTTGCCCCCCACGCGCCCGACGCCACGATCGTCTCAAACGCCAGCGCCTCCGCGCCGTGCGTCCGCGCGTACTGCTCGATCTCCCAGGCGACGCGCCGCTCCGTCCAGTCCGGCTCAATTCGGCCCTGAACTTCGGCGAACGTCTCATCGGTCAGCTGCGCGGCGCGGCGCAGCAGCTCGAGCTCTTGCTCATCTTTGACGGCGCGCGCGCGCTCCACCACGCCGTTGGTCTGCACCAGCGAGGGGCGCCGCGCGGCCGGCGCTTTGACGTTCGCCTCGCGCAGCGCTTTGTGCCCCGCCACGCTCAGCTGCTCCGCCTCGAAACCCAGCTTGCAGCGGCCAATCGGCTTGACGAACTCCGGCCACCACTCGGCCAGCTTGCCCTCCAGCTGAAAGACCTCGAACTCGGGCGCTTCCGACTCCGCCTGTTCGACGTAACGGAAGTCCGTCGCCAGCCCGGCGTAGTCCGCGCTGATCAGCAGCCAGCCGTTGGAGCCCGTGAAGCCGCTCGCGTAGCGGCGGTTGTGCCCGCTGCCCACCAGCAGCGCCTCCACCTCCGCCTGCTCCAGCGCGCCGCGAATTCGCCCAAGTCGGCTGCTCATCGGACCCGCTCCGCCCTCACGACCTCTCCTGCTGCTTGTCCTGCTTCTGCTTCCGCTCCTGCAGCATCGGCACCAGCGCGTCCAACGCCGCCAGATAGCCCCGCCAGCCCAGCCCGCAGACCACCCCGTCCATCACCGGCGCGGTGACCAGATTCTGCCGAAACGCCTCCCGCGCATGCACGTTGCTCAGATGCACCTCCATCTTGCCGCCCGGAAACGCCTCCAGCGCGTCGCGCAGCGCGTAGCCGTAGTGCGAGAGCGCCCCGGGGTTGATGATTAGCCCCTCCGCGTTGCGCTCCTCCTGAATGAAATCGATGATCGCGCCCTCGTGATTCGAGTGGTACGGGCGGATCGAGACGCCCCACTCTTCGGCGCGCTTGCGCACCAACTCCTCGATGTCCGAGAGCGTCTGCGTGCCGTAAATCTCCGGCTGACGCTGCCCCAGAATGTTCAGGTTCGGACCGGCGATCAGCAGCACTTTCATCTGGTCCGCCTCGTCCCTCAGTCGCCGCGCTCAATCTGCTTCGCCGCGTTGGCTGCGCCGCCGACGCCGCTCGCGCAGCACCTCCGAAATGCCGTCCAGCGCGTCCTCGATCGCGGCCCGTTTGCCGGTCTCGCTGACGTGCGTGTAGAGCTGCGTGGTCGCAACGCTGGCGTGCCCCAACAACTCCTGAACGACGCGCAGGTCTGCGCCGCCGTTGAGCATATGAGTCGCAAACGAATGCCGCAACAGATGCGGATGCACCTGCTGCCCCAGCCCCGCCTGCGCCGCGTAGCGCTGCACCCGCAACTGCACCGCCCGCGCCGACAGCCGCCCCCCGTGGCGGTTCAGCCAGAGCCAGTCGGCGCTCCGCTCGCTCAGCAACCCCGGCCGCCCCGCCGCAAGCCAGTCCCGCAGCGAGCGCTCCGCCGGGCCGCCCAGCAGCGCCGCGCGCTCCTTGCCCCCCTTGCCCCGCACCACGAACAGCATCGCGTCCGGGTCGTAATCGCCCAGCCGCATGTCGACCAGCTCGCTGACCCGCAGCCCGCAGCTGTAGAGCACATCGAGGATCGCGCGGTCGCGCAGCCCGCCGGGCGTCGCGCGATCGGGCGCGTCGAGCAGCGCCGCGACCTGCTCCGTCGAGAGCGACTTGGGCAGCTGCAGCGGCGCCTTGGGCGTCGCCGCCAGCTCCAGCGGGTTGGAGGGCAGCTCGCCGCGCTGATGCAGCCGCCGCGCGAACGACTTGATCGTGCTCGCCCGCCGCCGAATGCTCGCCTCCGCCAGACCCTCCGCGCGCAGCTCCGCCAGATAGCCGCGGTAATCCCGCCGCGCCAGCGTCGCCAGCCCGACCCCGCGCTCAGCCAGCCAACTCAGAAAGTGCGAGAGGTCGCTGCGGTAGTTGCGCAGCGTGTGGCTGGAAAGCCCGCGGCTCACCCGCAGGCGCTCGAGGTACGCCTCAAGCGTCTCCCGATCGGACCGTTCGAGTTCAACTGTTGTCGCGGTAACGATGAGGCAATTCCGCGCCCGCCGGCCACGCGCGTTCACTCTACACTGTAGTAACACCGAGCGCGCCCACGGAGGGCGCCCAGGGAGAGCGCCGCAGGAGAGCGCCGATGGTCCAGACGCAGGAAAAACCCCAAAAACCTCCAGCGGCGGCCGCCGCGGTCACGGCTGTCAAGGCGAACGCCTGGGCCCCGCTCTCGCTGCGGCTGCCCGGCGAGTGGGAGCTGAGCGAGCAATGCCTGCTCGAGCTCGCCAGCCTCAACGACCCCTGGCGCTTCGAGCGCAGCGCGGAAGGAGCGCTGGACATCATGCCGCCCCCAGGACCGCGCAGCAGCAAACGAGGGCTGCGCATCGCCCACCAGCTGATCAACTGGGACCTCGACGAAGCGTTCGGCGACGTATTCGAGTCCAGCGGCGGCTTCCGCCTGGCCGATTCCTCGATCCGCGCCGCCGATGTCGCTTGGGTCAGCCGCGAGCGCCTCGCCGGCATCGAGGTCGACCACGAAGGCGCGTGGCCGGTCTGCCCCGACTTCGTAGTCGAGATCCGCTCCCCGTCCGACCGGCTCTCCCGCCAACAAGCCAAAATGCGCCAATGGATGTCCAACGGCGCGCGCCTCGGCTGGCTCATCGACCCCTTCGAGGACGCCGTCTGGGTCTACCGCGAAGCCACCCCCGAGCCGGAGCGCCTAGAGCGCCCCACCCACTTAGACTGCGGCGACATCCTCCCCAACCTGCGCATCGACCTCTCCCACGTCTGGCGCTAACCCCCCAGTCCCGCCATTCCTGCGCCCCAACCGTCATTCCTGCGCAGGCAGGAACCCACCGCGCCCTCCACAGCGCGATTCGGCCCTACACTGATCCGGAGCGGAGCAGCCCCATGGTTCAAACGCAACAGAGGCCGAAAGAGGCGGCCGTCGCAGCCGCAGCGAAGCCCTACGCGCCGATCGTGCTGCGGCTGCCCGGCGAGTGGGAGCTGAGCGAGCAATGCCTGCTCGAGCTCGCCAGCCTCAACGACCCCTGGCGCTTCGAGCGCAGCGCGGAAGGAGCGCTGGAAATCATGCCTCCACCTGGACCACGCAGCAGCGATCGGGGCGGACGGATCTACGCCCAGGTGCTGCTGGGCGGCGACGACCAGGGTTCGGCGTTCGAGTCCAGCGGCGGCTTCCGCCTGGCCGACTCCTCGATCCGCGCCCCCGATGTCTCCTGGGTCAGCAATGAGCGCCTCGCCGGCATCGAGGTCGATCACGAAGGCGCATGGCCGGTCTGCCCCGACTTCGTAGTCGAAATCCGTTCCCCGTCCGACCGGCTCTCCCGCCAGCAGGCCAAAATGCGCCAGTGGATGTCCAACGGCGCGCGCCTCGGCTGGCTCATCGACCCGTTCGAGGACGCCGTCTGGGTCTACCGCGAAACCGCCACCGAGCCAGAGCGAATCAAGCGCCCCACCCAGCTAAACTGCGGCGACATCCTCCCCAACCTACGAATCGACCTCTCCCACGTCTGGCGTTAGAGCGGATTCACGCACCCCCTACGACCGTCGCGAGCCCCGACGGTTTGACGCGCCGCGCCGCCCGGCGCCGCGGGGGCGCTTTGGTTCTGCCAGCAGCTCGAGGGCGCGCTCCAATTCGATGGTTTCCAGATCGTCCTCCGCCTTGAGGTTGCGCCGCTCTGCGCCGCACTGCACGTAGGGGCCCCAACGGCCGGGGCGTACGGTGACATCCTCGCCGCTTTCGGGGTGTTGGCCGAGCGACTTGGGGAAGCGCAGCCACTCGATTGCGTCTTCGATTGTGACGTCGGCGAGTTCCATGTCCTTGGGCACGGAGGCGCGGCGCGGTTTGGGCGCGCCCTTCTTGCGCGAGGTTTCGCCGACCTGCACGAACGGGCCGAAGCGGCCGTTCATCAGCCAGACGTCGTCGTCGTAGTCGGGGTGCCGGCCCAGTTGGCGCGGCAGTTGCATCGCCTTGCCCAGCAGTTCGTTCGCCTGTGGCAGCGTGAGGTCGCCCGGGGCCATGTCGGGCGGCAGCGGGGCGGTGCGGCTGTCCTCGCCGACGCCGCGGCGCAGGAAGGCAGAGCCGCCGCGCACGCGCACCTCGATCCGCTCGGAGTCCTCTGCGCCGGCGTCTTCGCTGTCGACCAGCCGCAGCCCGCCCTCGCTCAACTCCAGCGCCCAGAACGGGATCGTGTCGATTTTCTCCGCGACGCGGCTGCGCAGCCCGGCCTCGCCGTCGGAGCCGAAGTAGAACTCCGTGAGGTGGCTCTGCGAGTCGGTCTCGCCTTTGGCGATCTGGTCCAGCTGGTCCTCCATCTCGGCGGTGAATTCGGCGTTGACCAGATCGGCGAAATGCTGCGTGAGCAGATCGGTCACCGCGAAGCCGAGGAAGGTTGGAATCAGGGTTTGCCCCTTGCGGCTGACGTACTCGCGCTGGGTGAGGGTGCTGATCACGGCGGCGTAGGTGCTGGGGCGGCCGAGGCCGTCCTCTTCGAGCTTGCGCACCAGCGAGGCTTCGGTGTAGCGGGCGGGCGGCTGGGTCTCGTGGCCGTTGGGTTCGAGCGACTCGAGCTGGGCGGGCTCGCCCTCGCTGAGCGGCGGTAGCACGGCGTCGGCGCCGTCGGAGCGCGGCGGCAGCACCTTGTACCAGCCGTCGAACAGCACGACCTGCCCGGAGGCGCTGAACAGCGCCGGATCGTCGTCGGGGTGGTCGGGCAGCCGGCCCTCAAACGCGACCGAGGTCCGCTCGACGCGCGCGGCGGCCATCTGGCTGGCGACGGTGCGCCGCCAGATCAGCTCGTAGAGCCGGTATTCGTCGTCGTCGAGCATTCCGCGCAGCGATTCGGGGGTGCGCGAGAGGTCGGTGGGGCGGATTGCTTCGTGGGCCTCCTGGGCGTTGCGCGAGCGGGTGCGGAAGACGCGCCGCTCGGCGTACTCCTCGCCGAAGCGGTTGCGCACGTAGGCGCCGGCCTGGTTCAGCGCCTGGTCGGAGAGCGTCACCGAGTCGGTGCGCATGTAGGTGATCAGCCCGACCCGCTCCGGGCCGAGGTCCTTGCCCTGATACAGCGCTTGCGCCGCGGCCATCGTGCGGCGCGCGGCGAAGCCGAGCCGATTCGAGGAGTCCTGCTGCAGGGTGGAGGTGGTGTAGGGGGGGCGCGGCCCGAGCGAGGCGCTGCGCCGCGTCACTTCGGCGACGCGCCATTCGGCTGCCTCCAAGGCCGGGCGCAGGGCGGCCAGCGAGGCTTCCGTCTCGTGGCGCTTCTCAGTTTCGCTGAGCAGTCCCGTGGCGGGGTCGAAGTCCGCGGTCGAGGCGGCCAGCTGTTGGCCGCCCAGCGAGGTGAGGCGGGCGCGCACCGCGCCGCCTTCGACGCGCATTGTCGCTTCGGCGTCCCAGTACTCGGCGGCGACGAACGCCATGCGCTCGCGCTCACGCTCGACCAGGAAGCGCAGGGCGACGCTCTGCACGCGCCCGGCGGAGGCGCCCTGCCCGACCTTGCGCCAGAGCACGGGGGAGAGCGAGTAGCCGTAGAGGCGGTCGAGGATGCGGCGCGACTCTTGCGCCTCGATCAGATTCTGGTCGAGTCCGCGCGGCTCGCGGAGGGCCTGGGTCAGCGCCTCGGCGGTGATCTCGTGGAAGACGATCCGCTCGTAGGGCACTTTGGGCTTGAGCACCTCGACGAGGTGCCAGCCGATCGACTCGCCCTCGCGATCCTCATCCGTCGCCAGCAGCACGTGGTTGGCATCCTTGAGTTCCTGGCGCAGCCGGGTGATGTGCTTCTTGCTCTCGCTGGGGACGATGTAGAAGGGCTTGAAGGGCTCCTCCGCGTTGTTCACGTCGACCGCGAACTCCTTGGCCTCGCGATCCTTGTGGCGTTGCAGCTCGGCCGGGCGCTCGGAGGCGCGGCGGGGCAGGTCGCGGATGTGGCCGAAGCATGCGGAGACGACATAATCGTCGCCCAGGAAGCGGCCGATCGTGTCCGCTTTCGCGCCCGACTCGACGATCACCAGCGTCTTGCCGCCGGCGTTGGAGCGACTTGTCGAGCGCCCTCTGGACCGCGTCGCGCTCTGCCCTGACCGCGAGGCGGCGCGGGTTGAGCGCGAGGCGTTGGTCGCGCGCTTGCGCGGCTGCTTAGCTTCGGACATAGAGCATCGGTCCCACCTGGCGCACCATCCCTTTCAGTTCGAGCATCGCCAGCGCCGCCGAAACCTCGCTGGCCGGCATTGCGGCGGCGCGCGAGGCCTGATCCACGTGCAGCGGTTCCGCGCTGAGCACGCCGAGCACAGCGGCCTGCGTCGGATCCTCCGGCAGCTGCTCGCTCAACTCAATTTGCCGCTCGACCTCCTCGATCTGCAACTCCTCGAGCACATCGCGGGCGCAGGTGACCAGCTTGCCGTGCCCCTGCTGGATGATCTGGTTCGTCCCCTCGCTTTGGGGCGAGGTGATCGCGCCCGGCACCGCGAAGACCTCGCGGCTCTGGTCGAGCGCCGAATTTACCGTATGCCAGGTGCCCGACTTAAGTCCCGCCTCGGTGACCAGCGTACCCAGCGTCATGCCCGCCAGGATGCGGTTGCGGCGCGGGAAGTTGTCCGGCTTGGGGCGCACGCCGAGCGGATACTCGCTGAGCACCGCGCCGCTGCCGGAATCGACGATTCGCGCGGCCAGATTGCGATGCTCGCGCGGGTAGAGCTTGTCCAGCCCGCCCGCCACCACCGCCAGCGTGCGCCCGTTCCGCTCCAGCGCCGTCTCGTGCGCCACGCCGTCCACGCCGTAGGCCAGACCGCTGACGATCGTCAGCCCCGCGTCGACGAGCTCGGCGCTGAATTTCTGCGTCACCTGCCGCCCGTAGGGGCTGGGTCGGCGCGTGCCGACGACGGCGATCGACCACTCGTCGCGATCGGCCAGCTCGCCGTAGACGAAGAGCAGCGGGGGCGGGTCGGCGATCTGCGTCAGCCGCTTTGGGTAGCGTTCGTCGTGCCAGCTGATCGCCTGCACGCCCTTCTCCTCCAGCCTGGTGCGCTCCTCAGCGGGGCGGATTTCCGCGCGAGTGCTATGGAGGTGTTCGATTGCCGCCGCGTCGAGACCCGCTTCGCGCCAGCCGTCCGGCTCGCCTTGCCAGGCGGCTTCGAGCGACTCGTAGCGGGCCTCGAGCCCGCGCATCCGCGCCGGGCCGATGCCCGAGACGAAGCTGAACGCGATGCGGTAGGCGAGTTCGTCAGACACGATCGCGCACATTACGCGCTGTCGCGCGAACTGTCACCTGCGGCATCACGTCGGCCCTCACGCGGCGCCCTCCGCCGGCGCGGTTTCTTCGCTGACGCGGCGCGCCCGCATCGTCGCGATTCGGCGGCCGTCCATCGCCTCCACCACCACCGCGATACCGTCCACCTGCACCTCGTCGCCCGCCGACGGAATCGCGCCCAGCTGGTCGAACATCAGCCCGGCGACGGTGTCGTAGTCGCCGTGCTCGGTCTGGTAGTAGCCGATCTGCTGGAGGGCGGAGAGCGGCGCGCGCCCGCCCAGCACCAGCTCGCCGTCGATCAACTGCGCCAGCTCGGTCGAGGCCGCCGCGTCGTATTCGTCGGCGATCTCGCCCACGATCTCCTCCAGCAGGTCCTCGAGTGTGATCAGGCCCGCGGTGCCGCCGTACTCATCGAGCACGATCGCGAGATGCACCCGCTCACGGCGGAAGTCCCTCAGCAGATCGTCAATCAGTTTCGACTCCGGCACCAACATCGGCTCGCGCGCGATCTGCGTGATGTTTCGTCCCGACTCTTCGAGCAGCGCCGCCATCACGTCCTTCGCGTAGAGCACGCCGGTGACGTTGTCCACGCTCTCGCGGTAGACGGGGATGCGCGAGAAGCCGTGCTCGACGATGAAGCGGGCGGATTCGGCCAGGCTCGTCTCCGCAGTCAGCGCCACGATGTCGGGCCGCGGCGTCATCGCCTCGCGCACGATCCGGCCGCCGATGCTCATCACGCCGCGGATCATCTCCCGCTCGTCGGCCTCGATCCCCTCGTCCTCGTGCTCCAGCACCAGCTCGATGTCGGTCGGGTCCGGCGCGAGTTCGCGCTGCGAGGCGCCGATGCGGGTCAGCAGTCGAGCCGGCGCTTCCAGCACTGCGGCGGGGATTAAGAAGGCGGCGTCGAGCAGATCGATCGCGGGCGCGAAGAGCATTGCGAACGCCTCGGGCCAGGTCATCGCCAGGCGGCGCGGCACCGACTGGATTAGGGCCACGACGAACGCGCCGATCACGCCCGTGGCGACCACCGCGCCCCAGGAGAAGCCCAGCTCGTTGATCACGATGTAGAAGGTCGAGCTGAAGCCGGCGGCGACGGCGACGATGCGTCCGACCGCGATTGAGCCGAGCGCGCGCTCGCGGTCGGTGGTGATCGCGAGGACGCGCTGGGCGCGTGGGTTGTCCGGCGCGCGGCTGGCGAGCAGCCGCGCGCGCGAGCGGCTCAGGCTGATCACCCCCGCTTCGGCGATCGCCTCCAGGATCAGCAGCACCACGCTGAGAATCAGGATCACCAGCGCCGCAATCGAGCTGTCGCTCATGGGCTGTCCTCTCCCTGCTCACTTTGCCGCCGTTTGCGCTGCCCGGCGCCGAGCAGCCGGGCCGGGTGGCCGACTGCGTTGCCGTCGGCGGGCACGTCCTTGGTCACCACCGCGCCCGCGCCGGTGCGCGCGCGTTCGCCGATCTCGATCGGCGGGATCAGCAGGCTGTCGCTGCCGATGAACGCGCCCGCGCCGATTCGCGTGCGGTGCTTGGTTTCGCCGTCGTAGTTGCAGGTGATCGCGCCCGCGCCGATGTTCACCTCCGCGCCGACCTCCGCGTCGCCCAGATAGGAGAAGTGGCCCACCTTCGCGCCGGCGCCCAGTTGCGCGTTCTTCAACTCCGCGTGGGTGCCGATTCGCACGCCGTCGTTCAGCTCGCAGCCCTCGCGGATTGTGGAGTAGGGGCCCACCTCTACCCGGTCGCCCAGCGTGGAGCCGCGCACCGTGCAGGACTCCAGCGCGCACTCCGCGCCCACCAGCGCGTCGCGCAGCATGACATTGGGTCCGACCCGCGAGCCGGGCCCGATTCGCGTCCGCCCGCGCAGGTGGCAGCCTGGCTCGATTGTCGCGCCCGCGCCGATCTCGACCGCCGCATCCACCCAGACAGCCGTCGGATCGACGAATAGCGCGCCGCCTGTGATCAGCCGCTCCATGGCGCGCCGCCGCACGATGCGTTCCGCGGCGATTAGGTCCTGCGGCGTCTCGATGTTCAGCCGTCCGTCGGGCAGGGCGATTTCGACCGCCGCCAGCTCGCGCAGCTCGGCCGCTTCCTTGATCACGTCGGTCGCGTAGCGCTCGCCCGACTCGCGCTGCGGCACGCGGGTTAGGGCGCCCCAGAGCCATGCGGCGTCGAAGCGGTAGATGCCGACGTTGACCTCATTGATCTTGCGTTGCTCGGGCGTGGCGTCGCGGTGCTCGACGATCCCCAGCGCGTGCCTGTCGGCGGGGTCGCGCAGGATGCGGCCCATCTGCGCAGGGTCGTCGAGTCGCGCCGTGGCCAGCACCGCGGTCGTCCGCGGCGCGTCGAGCAGGGGGCGCAGCTGCGCCTCGCTGAGCAGCCCCAGATCGCCGTTGACGACCAGCGCCTCGGCGGCGTCGAATTGCGGCTGCGCCGCGAGCACCGCGTCGGCGGTGCCCGTCGCTTTCTCTTGCACGGCGAAGGAGAGCGCGAACGCGGGCGGCGCGTCGGCGCGCAGTCCGTCGGCGATTTGCTGGCCGCGCTCGCCCGGCGGAATTGCTATCACCGCCCGCATCACCCCGCTCGCGGCCAGCGCGTGCAGCGCGTGCGCCGCCAGCGCCCGCCCCGCCAGCGGTTGCAACACTTTGGGCGTCACGGGCGCGGCGCTGCCGCCGCCCATTCGCGTGCCGGCTCCCGCGGCCAGCACGACGGCGCAGATCTCGCGATGCGCTCGCGGATGATGTTCGTGGGGATCGTCGTCTGCCGGCAAAGCAGGCCCTCGGCCTCTAGCGGGCGCGTCATCCTGCGCCTTGCCCGCGACGCTACCACGTTTGCCCACAGGAATTCAGGAGCTGGCGCAGGAATCACGGAAGTGCGAACGCCCCCTAGTCGGCTAGCCAGAGGGTGGCGCCGCTGGGCACGCGGAAGTTGATCGAGTTGGGAATTGGCCGGCCGTTGGGAGCGAGGCCGTAGCCCAGCCAGCGGTCGCCGGTCCAGAGCAGCAGCGCGGCGACGCCGTCCAGCGCGGCGAGCAATGCCGCGGCCGAGATCGGCTCTTCGCCCTGCCAAATGCTGGAGCGGCCCGGACGGCGATTGCTTAACGATGCGGCGGGGGAGCCTGCCGCCGCGCCGCCGCCCGCCTGGCTGATCGTGATCAAGCGCAGGTCCGTCTCGCTGCCGGCGGAGGCGGACACGTAGGCCGCGCCGGGCGAGTTGACCAGATAGCTGGCCGACGCCCGCCCGTCCTTGGTCTCGCCCTGCGCGCTGAGCTGCACCAATACAATGGACGCGCCGATCGGCCTGTCTTGCCAGGTCACGCGCGTGCCGTCGGGCACGGCGTTGCCGTCGGCGTCGGCGATCGTCGCGGTCAGGGTCAGTTGCCCGCCCGTCTCGAGCTCGCCCACGGGCTCGCTCAGGCTGACGCTCGCGGGCGGACCGCTGATATGGAATGTCTGGGTCGTCTTCAGGCCGCCGGCCGCCAGTTCGATGGTGTATCGGCCCACGGCCAGCGGCGCGGTTTGGAGAGCGTTGACGTTGATTTGCGCCTGGGGCGCGCCGTTCCTGGTGTCGAGCGGATCGTTGCCGCCGATTGTCGCGCCTTCGTCGTCGCCGTCTTTGCGCAGCGGCCAGGTCACGGCGATCGCGCCGGTGGGCACCTGGTTGCCGTCAGGACCGGTGATTTTCGGCGCGCCGTAGCCGCTGGTCGGGACGGCCACCTCGTTGCCGGCGGCGTCGGTCGCGGTGACTTGCAGCGTGAGCAGGTCCCGATCGTCGCGATCGGCGGCGACTTTGCAGCCGTCCGGGCCGTCGGCGGCCGGCGCATCGCAGGTGCCGTGGCTGAGCAGTCCACGGCTGGGCGCGGAGATTGCGAGTGCGCTGGGCGGGCCGCTGAAGATCAGCGCGATCGGCCCCGCGGCGAAGCTCTCGCCGTCGCTCGCGAGCACATTGACGCGCACGTTGGCTGCGCCGCTCTGGCCGGGGCCGGGATGCTCCACGGTCAGCCGAATTTGGTCCGAGTTGTTCGCCGTCAGCGCGGTCGCGGGGGTCGCAATCTGGCAGACGAGCAAGCCGCTCGGCGCACAGGCCTCGTCGTCGGCGTCGCCCAGCGCGGCGCTGAGCTTGCCGTGACTCGCGTTGAACAGCACCGACGCGATTGTGCCTCTGGCGGAGGCGGCGCCGTTCTCGTTGAGCAGCTTGAGCAGCAGCGTGGTGCTCTCGCCGGCCGCGATGGTGCTGGGGTAGGGCCGGTCGTTCGACGGATCGCTGTCGCCCATCGTGTCGTTGGCGAAGTCGAACTGGACCTCGGTCAGCTCGTCGACCTCGCCGATCGTCACTTCCAGCGTGTCGCGCACGGTCACGATCGGCTCGCTGGTTTCCTCGAGGCGCAGCGCGACTCTCGCGGAGATGGTGAAGGTTCCGTCGGGCGTGCCGGCGGGAACGGTGATCCTGGTGTCGGGCAGGCTGAGCGGGCAGCTGGCGGTGGCGACGCCGTCAACCGTGCTGACGGCGCAGCCGCGAACGCTTGGAGCGGTCAGATAGTTGCGCCCCGCTTGGGTGGCGATCACTGCGCGGGGACCTTGCACCTCCGGCACCACGTAGCCATAGCTGGCGTTCGCGCTCCGCGCGCTCGCCGATTCCAGCCGCCGCGCCGCATCCGCTACGCCGGCGTTGACCCAGGTTCCGTCGGCCGGCCGGGAGAAGATCAGCAGCGAACCCCGATCGCCGGAGTACTTTGGGTCGCCGACCACCAGCGCGGCACCGTCGTGATTGAACACCTTCGCGCTGAGGGTGGGCGCTGCGGGGCCCGTGAGCTTGGCGCTGGCCGTCAGGTAGCCGCCGTTGAGCGTCGCCCAGTCGTCGGCCGAATTCTGCTGGAACAGGTAGACGGCGCTGTTGTCGCGTGAGTCGCTCGCGGCGACGACGGCGCCGTCCGGCGAAACGATGGTCGTCAGGCCGAAGTATCCGGGGCCCCGATTGGGCCAAGCCTCGGGAATGAGAATCGCGGCGGGCTCGGTCCAGCGGCGCAGCGGACCGGGCGAGTAGTGGGTGGCCTGGCGGAAGCTGGTCGCGTCGGTTTGGGCCGCAATCAGCGTCTTGGCGTTGCCTTGCGCGTCCAGGTCGGCGCGCGGCGCGTTCGCCCAGCCGCCCTCGGGCGCGACCCAGACGAACGCCTCGCCCGCGTTGTCCCGCTGGTTAGCGCCGGTGAAGCCGCCGCCCGGCGTGGTGCTGGCGAAATCCTTCTCGGGCGCGCCCGCCGCCAGCACGCGGCCGTCGGCCGAAAGCGAAACGAATCCCGCGGCCAGATCGACGCCGTCGTAGTTGTCTTTGCTATCGATGTTGGACCAGACACGAGAGCACCAGGCGTCGCAGGAGCGGGGGTTGCTCGCGTCGTAGGCCGTGCCGGGCAGAAACGGCATGTTCGAGGTGCTGGTACCGAAGCTGGGCACCGCGGCGACGGTCACTTTCACTCCGTCGGCGTAGGTGATGTCGCCCCAGTCTTCACTCGGGCTGTCGGGACGGCTGTAGACGTAGATCGCGCCCATCTCGTTCATCGTGGGCGCGCTCACCGCGAGCGTCCCGCCGTCGCGTGAAATGACCACCGCCGCGCCGTATCTGGCGCTGACTGTGCCGTGGCGGTTGTTGGCCTCGGCCAGCGTCGGCGCCAGCGCGCCCTCCTGCGTCACGGTCACCCCGTCATCGCCCCAGTCCAGCCGGAAGATGTAGAACCGCCCCAGCTGGTCGGTCGACTCCACAGTGTCGTGATAGGAGCCGACGAAGAGCCAGGCGCGGGCGTCGGTCTCGTGCCAGAGGGCGATCGCGGAGCCGTCGAATCCGCCGATGGTGTTGTTGTACGCGACGGATGCGCCGAAGCCGTTGTGGAACCCCGTGTCCGCGCCCGTCGGTGGGTTGATCGTGGCCTGGTGCGCAAGCGTGTAGGAGTCGAAGACGTGCAACTTCGCGGCGCGATCGCGCGCGATCAGGGTGCGCCCGTCGAGCGCCTTGGCCATCGGCAGGTTGGCGCCGGCGACCGTGGGCAGTCGGGAGAGGAGCAGCGTGTGAGCGGGAATGTCGAGCCGCTGCCGGCCTGCGCTGTCCCAATCCAGTGCGCCGCTGACCCGGAGCGTTGAGGCGGCCTCCGATGCTTCGGGCACGGCCAGCTCGTAGGCGGTGAAGCCGGGCAGCCCCGCGGGCGGCGTAATCGGGGGCTCCCAGCGGAAGCGCAGATCGGCCCTGACGGTGAGTTCACCGCCCGGAGGGACTACGTTGTCCGAATCTTCAGCGAGGCTGAGGATCAGCTCGAATTCGTTGGGTTCTCCGTCGGCGGCGGCGGGCGCGAGGCTCAGCAGGGCGGCGGCGAGCAGCGCGAGCAGCGAAACGAGGGCGAGCGGGCGCACGTTACACCCCGACCTCCGGCGACATAAGGCGAATCAGAACGGTCATCGGCGTCCCTCAGGCAGGCTGCGGTATCGGCGGCTGCGCGCTTCCGTTACGTTAGGGCCTGTTCGCGCCCAGCGCGACTCCCTGACACTCATCCATCCACGCGCTCCAACTCCCCCAAATTATTTTGCCCTACTCAGAAGAACGAAAGTGCGAGGCAACGCCCAGCTCCCCGCAAGTCCGCTAAACCCCGCGCCCCAGGCCCGACCAGCCACGCCGAATCGCTCCCGAACAAACCCGAACGCCGCCAAACGCCTCGACCAGATAGGAGCACCCCTAGAATCACCCCCAAACACCTCGGAAAAAAGAAAACCTGGTCACCGGTCGCCGCCCGTTCGCAGCGCCCTCCGCCGCAGTTGCTGAAAGGCGAGAGAGAAACCGGGGCGGGGCGGCGCATGGCGCGCGGCGGGTACGCTGGAGTCGCCGCCACGCGCGCCCTGTCCGGGCGGCGCGATATAGTCTGAGCCTGAAGCGGGAGCCTCATGGACGCGCAGACGATTCGGGCTACGTTCACCGACTTCTTTGTGCGGCGCGACCACCTTCGCGTGGCCAGCGCGCCGCTGATTGCGCCGGGCGACCCAACGCTGCTCTTCACCTCCGCGGGGATGGTGCCGTTCAAGCCGTTTTTCGCGGGCGAGGCGCAGCCGCCGCACCACCGCCTGACCTCGATCCAGAAATGCTTCCGCACCACCGACATCGACGAGGTGGGCGACGCCAGCCACCTGACGATGTTCGAGATGCTGGGCAACTTTTCGTTGGGCGACTACTTCAAGGCGGAGGCGCAGGCCTGGGCCTGGGAGCTGGTCACCGATGTGCTTCAAATTCCGCCGCAGCGGCTCGTCGCGACCGTCTTCACCGACGACGATTTCGCCTACGACCAGTGGCGCAAGATTGGGCTACCCGACTCGCGGATCTTCCGCTACGGCGAGGATCAGGGCAATTTCTGGGCGGCCGGCCCGGAGGGGCCGTGCGGCCCCTGCTCGGAGCTGCACTACGACATGCGGCCCGACCCGCGCGCGCCCGACGCGGGCCCGGCCGACGACGAGGAGCGCTTCCTCGAAATCTGGAACCTCGTCTTCATGCAGTACAACCGGCAGCCCGACGGCTCGCTGGTCGACCTGCCCGCGCAGAACATCGACACGGGGGCGGGGCTCGAGCGCTGGGCGATGATGCTGCAGGAGCAGTCCAACCTCTACGACACGGACTTGTTCGCCCCGCTGCTGGACTACATCGGGGAGCAGTGCGAGCTGGAATACGCGAGCGCGGCCGACGCGCAGCGGCGCTCGATGCGGGTCGTCGCCGAGCACGGGCGGGCGATGACCTTTCTGATCTCGGACGGCGCGATTCCCTCGAATGAGGGCCGCGGCTACGTGCTGCGCCGGCTGATTCGTCGCGCGCTCTACTACGCCGATCAGCTGGGGCTGGAAGCGCCAATCCTCTCCGGCGTCGCCGAGCAGGTGCGGGCGCTGATGGCGCTCGACTATCCGGAAGTCGCAGATCAGCGGGCGCTGGTCGACAATGTGCTCAACCAGGAGGAGGATCGCTTCCGCCAAACGCTGGCGACCGGCCGCGCGCTGCTGGAGGAGCAGGTCATTCCGATGAAGCGGGGATACGCATCCGTGCTGGAGCGGTACAAGTCGCAGAGCAGCGATCCGGCGAACTGGGACATCAGGGCGCTGGGGCGCGAAATCGAGGCGCTCGGCAACAGGGCGCAGGCAGGCGC
The DNA here is from genome assembly GCA_965203165.1 of Dehalococcoidia bacterium. Classification (GTDB taxonomy): domain Bacteria; phylum Chloroflexota; class Dehalococcoidia; order Bin125; family Bin125; genus CATQGW01. The sequence continues at coordinate 458,717 of OZ241849.1, read as the reverse complement.
TCGGAGCGGGACTCTGTGGTCAACGACTGCTGCTGGAGTCAGCGGATCCAGGTTCGAGCCGCCACTGCCGCCCAAAGATGTGCTGGCTGAGCTCGAAGAATCGACGAGCCTGATCACGGCGTCGGAAACTTTTCTGCTGTACGACACCTATGGCGTGCCGCTTGACCTGATCACCGAGATCGCCCGCCAAGCTGGCTTGGGCGTCGATACGGATGGCTTCCAAATCGCTCTCGTCAACCAACAGGAAGATGCGCGCCGGAAGGCAGAGTTCGGGCGGGACAAGGAAGCCGAAGTCTTCGCCGAGCTCGACATCGTGTCGGAATTCTGCGGCTACGCGCAGGCGAGCGCGAGCAGCGAGATCGCGGCGATCGTGCGCGACGGCGAACAGGTTGCCCGCGCCGTCACAGGCGAGCGCGTCAGCGTCGTGCTGCGCGCGACCCCCTTCTACCCCGAGGGCGGCGGGCAGGTCGGCGACGCCGGGCTGATCCGCGCCGACGCCGCGCAGCTCGAGGTTTCCGACACCCGCGCCTACGGCGACATCATCGCGCATGTGGGCACGATCAGCTCGGGCGAGATCGCCGTCGGCGACCGCGTTGAGGCCGTCGTTGAGCGCGGCCGGCGCGACGACACGACCCGCAACCACACCGCCACCCATCTGCTGCACGCCGCGCTGCGACAGGTGCTGGGCGACCACGTGCGGCAGGCCGGCTCGCTCGTCGCGCCCGATCATCTGCGCTTCGATTACACCCAGTCGGAGGCGCCCAGCGCCGAGCAGTTGCGCGATGTGCAGCGGCTCGTCCGCGCGCGCATCCGCGAAGACCTGCCCGTCGAAACGCTGCAACTGCCCTACGAGCAGGCGCTGCAACGCGGCGCGATGGCGATCTTCGGCGAGAAATACGCCACCGAGGTGCGCGTCGTCGAAATCTGCGACCCCGCGCCGCACATCCACGACTGCTTCAGCAAGGAGCTTTGCGGCGGCACGCACGCGCCGGCGACCGGCTTCGTCGGCGAATTTCAGATCGTCTCGGAGAGCAGCGTGGGCGCGGGGCTGCGGCGGATCGAAGCTCTCACCGGCGCAGCCGCCGAGTCCTGGGTCGAGCAGCGCCTCGCCACGCTGGACGGCGTCTCCGGCGCGCTCCGCGCGACGCCCGACACGCTGCCCGATCGCGTCGACCAGATGCGCGCCGAGCTTTCGGAGCTGCGCCGCCGGCTCGCCGCCGTCGAGGCGCAGGCCGGCGCGTCGGTCGCCGAGCAGCTGGCGGCCAACCCCGTCGATGTCGAGGGCGTCGCCGTCGCGGTGGGGCGCGTCGAGGTCGAGTCGGCCGCCGCTTTGCGCAGCGCGGGCGACGAACTGCGGCGGCGTCTCGATGAGGCGGTGATCGTGCTGGGCGCGGTGGCGGAAGAGCGGCCCCTGTTCGTCGCGATGGTCACGCCCGGGCTGGTCGAGCGCGGGCTGCACGCGGGCAAGCTGATCGGCGGCATCGCGCGGATCGCCGGCGGCGGCGGCGGCGGCAAGCCCGAAATGGCGCAGGCCGGCGGGCGCGACGCCGCGCAACTCGACGCCGCGCTGGACGCGGTGGCCGACGCGGTCCGCGACCAACTTGGCGGCCAGCTCGCGGGCCAGCAGTAGCTCGGAAACAGGCACAATGCGGCGGCGCTGCATCCTCGGCATCGACCCCGGCGAGCGCTGGCTCGGCGTGGCCCGCGCCGCCGGCGACAACCGACTCGCCTTCCCGCTCGGCTCGATCGACCTCTCGGACGCGGCGGCCGACCCGGCCGCCGCCGTGCGCGGCCTGCTGGACGGCGATGAGGTGACAACCGTCGTCGTCGGCGTGCCCGTGCGGGCCGACGGCGCGGAGGATGAGCAGGCGGCTCGTTTCCGCCGCTTCGGCGAGGCGCTCGCCGCCCAGCTCGGCGCGGAGTGCCGCCCGCAGAGCGAGCGCCACAGCTCGCTGGACGACGCTGCGCCGCCGGCTCTGCCCGCACCGCACGCGCGGGGTAAGCAGCGCCGCAAGCAGCGCCCCACACCCGCGCAGCGCCGACGCGAACGGCGCGAGAGCCACGCCCGCGCAGCAGCGCGCATTCTCCAGCGCTGGCTCGACGCCCAGCCCGCCGCCGCCAGCCAATCCGACATGCCGTCTGAAGCGCCATGAACCTGCCGCTGATCCTCGCCTCAGGCGTCGTCGCCGCCTGCCTGATCGCCGCCGCGGCGGCGATCCTCAACAGCCCCGAAGTGGTCTTCGGCGACGAGTCGCCGCCGCCCGCGGCGGTGCGCGTCGCGCCCGCCGGCTCCATCCAACTCGAGCCCGGCGACACGGCGGCGCAGATCGCTCAACGGCTTCATGCGGCGGGCCTGATCGACTCGCCGCGCCGCTGGACGACGCTGGTGCAGCTGCTCGGCTGGGAAGACGGTCTCGAAGTCGGTTCCTACAGCTTCGAGGCCGGGCTGACCAGCTACGAGATCGCGCGGCGCATTCACAGCGGCGAGCACTCGCCGCTGCGCGTGATCATCCCCGAAGGTCTACGCCTCGAGCAGTTCGCCGAGCGGCTCGAGGCCGCCGAGATCGTCTCCGCCGCCGACTTCCTCGCCGCGCTGCGGCGGCCCGAAAACGTCGCCGGCACGCGCGCGGCGTCGCGCCCGCCCGGCCTGCGGCCCGAGGGCTACCTCTTCCCCGGCGGCTACGAGTTCCCGCTCGACGTCACGGCCGACCAGGTGGTGCGCATTATGGCGCAGCGTTTCGACGCGGAGGCCGCCCCAATCCTGCTCAACGCCGATCCGCAGGGGCGTACCCTGCACGCGATCCTGACCGTCGCCTCGATCATCGAGCGCGAGGCCGCCGTCAACGAGGAGCGCCCGATCATCGCTGCCGTACTCTGGAACCGAATCGAGATCGGCATGCCGCTCCAGGTCGACCCCACCGTGCAGTACGCCGCCGCCAACGATCCCGCCTCGGTCGCCGCGCACGGCTGGTGGAAGCGCGAGCTGACGTTGGAGGATCTGGCTCTCGCCTCGCCCTGGAACACCTACACCGCGCCCGAGCTGCCGCCCACGCCGATCGCCGCGCCCGGTCTCGCCTCGCTGCGCGCCGCGCTCGCGCCGGCCGAGGTCAACTACCTCTTCTTCTTCGCCCGCGGCGACGGCACCCACGCCTTCGCCGAAACCTACGAAGAGCACCAGGCCAACATCGAGCAGTGGAGCGCCCAATGAGCGCCCGCGTCGGCGTGATCGGACGCCCCGTCGCGCACAGCATCTCGCCCCGCATTCAGCAGGCCGCCTTCGACGCGCTCGGCATCGACGCGCGCTACGAAGCCTGGGACGCCGCGCCCGACGCGCTGCCCGCGCTGGTCGAAGGGCTGCGCGAGCCCGACGCGCTCGGCGCGAACGTCACGATCCCCTACAAGGAAGCCGTCGTGCGCCATATGGACGGCCTGCATCAGACCGCGCGCTTCGTGGGCGCGGTCAACACGATCGTCAACAACGATGGCCATCTGCAGGGCTACAACACCGATGTCGCGGGCTTTCAGCGCTCGCTGGAGGGCGCGGGCTGCGATCCGTCGGGCGCGCACGCGCTGCTCTGGGGCGCGGGCGGCGCGGCCCGCGCCGTCGCCTGGGCTCTCATCTGGCGCGGGGTCGACGCGCTCACGATCGTCAACCGCACCGCCGTCCGCGCCGGGCGCCTGCGCCACGACCTCGCTTCCGCCTCGGCCGGCGTCCGCCTGCGCTCGCTGGGCGCCGACGACGCAGCCGCGCCCGACGCGCTGGCGCAGGCCGACATCGTCGTGCAATGCACCTCCGTCGGCCTGCGCGGCAGCGCGGCGGAGGGCCAACTGCCCTTCGATCCCGCGGCGCTCCGCCCCGACGCCTTCCTCGCCGAGCTGATCGCCAACCCCCGCGAAACGCCGCTCGTGCGGGCCGCGCTCGAATCCGGCCGCCGCGCCGTCGGCGGCCTGCCGATGCTCGTCTACCAGGGCGCGGCCGCCTTTGAACTCTGGACCGAACGCGCCGCCCCGACCGAGCTCATGCTGGCCGCGGCCGACGCGGCGATGACGGAGGCGCGCGCGTGAGCGAGGGCGTCACAATCGGCTTCGCGATCATCATCGCGATCTTCGGCGGCTTCGGCCTGCTGCTCTTCAAGGAGGCCCGCACGCACCGCTTCTGGCGGCAACTCGTCGCGCAGGACGACCGCGAAGCGATCCGCGGCATCCTCGACCAGGAGATCGAGCGCTGGAAGACGCAGCGCCCGCCCAAGGATGTCAGCGCCGTCGTCTGGGCTGGCGTGCAGGGCATGGACATGCTCGCCGCCAGCGCCCGCTACGTGCGCGTGAGCACCTCCGCCGACCCGGAGTTCGGCGCGGTCGACGGCGCGCGCGAGCAGATCGCCAGCTCGCTCGACACCGCCTACGCGGTCGCGCTGCGGCTGGTCGAGATGATCTTCTACGACGTGCCCAACTTCCGCCCCGGGCACGTGCGCGTCGATGTCTACACGACGTTCCGCAGCGAGGACGGCACGGCGTCGGCGCGCCCAATCCTCTGCGTCGAAGCCGACCGCGCCGACGCCCTCAGCATCGACTGGAGCCAACCCCCGCGCCGCCTCGCCGCCGAGTTCCAAACCACCGCCAACCGCGCCCCCAACGGCGAACCCCGCCCCATCACCCTCCCCCCCGAAGACCCCGAATTCGCCGACACCGAAGCCCCCCAGCCCGCCGAGTGAGCGGCGCTTGCCCCCACAGCTCCGTCATACCCGCGACAACATAGCTCCGTCATACCCGCGGTGAGCGCGGGTGTTTCGCCGAGCCCAGCGCCCAAGCCCAAACCGCCGCCGCCCAACGACCGCCCCTACTTCCCCAGCTCAATCACCGTGCTGCGCAGCCAGCGACCCACGCCCGCTCCGACGGGGAAGTAGCGGGACTGTGGCAGAATCCGCTCCCCGCCCATCGCCGTAAACGCGAACTCGATGCGGCTGTCGGCGAGCAGGCGGGCGTTGATCCGTCCAATCTCCACTCCGTCGACCTCGATCGGGCTGGAACGCAGCCAGCGGCTAACCGTAGCGTCGGTCGGGAAGTAGCGCTGCTGCGGCAGCACCCGCTCGCTGCCGCCGATCGGCTGCCAGCCGAACTCGGTGCGCCCATCGGCCAGCCGGCGGGCGACAATCCGCCCACTGCCCAAGTCGCCGCCGGTCGCCGCGCCCGGCTCGCGCAGCCAGGCGGGGACGTCGGCGGCGCCGTTGTAGATCATCCAACAGTTGATTGCGCCATCTACGCTCACAGCGCAGGCGTGATATGCGCCAGCGCTGATTGTGTGCTGCTCGCCCGCCGGTGGCTGCGCCTGCCCGTCGAATACGTAGCCCCAGCACTCAACCGCGGCCCGTCTCGCGCAGCCCGCAGGTGTGGATAGTGCCGGCGCTAACCGCGCTGAACTGCCCGCCGGGCGCGTCTGTTTGGCCGGCCCAGTCCCATCCCCAGCACTGGACCGCGCCGGTCTCGCGCAGTCCGCAGGTGTGCCCCCAGCCCGCGCTGACCGCGCTGAATTGCCCCGCCGGCGCGACCGTTTCGCCGTAGTTATTCCTTCCCCAGCACTCGATCGCGCCGGAGTCGAGCAGCGCGCAGGTGTAGCGCCCGCCGGCGCTGAGCGCGCTGAATTGCCCCGCCGGCGCATCCGTTTCGCCGTAGTCGTTGTCTCCCCAGCACACGACCGTACCCGTCTCGCGCAGCGCGCAGGTGTGGTCCCCGCCCGCGCTGATCGCGCTGAAGCGCCCCGCCGGCGCATTCGTTTGGCCTTCGCTGTTGCGTCCCCAGCACTCGACCGCGCCGGAGTCAAGCAGCGCGCAGGCATGACTCCGGCCGACCGTGACCGCCGCCGCTCGGCGGTCGTCCTGGGCATCGGCGCGCTGCCAGCTGCCGGCGGCGCCCAAGGCGGCCAGGGCGAGCAGCAGCAGTGCGCCAAACGCCAGGCTCGCAAGCGCGGTTCGTCGTGTAGCTGTGATGAGCATGGAGTGAGCCTTGCTCTTGGGCATCGCATCGTGTCGGGGCTGTGCGCAGGCTAGCTAAGTTGCGACGGCACACCAGGTCAATTGAGAGCCTTGGGTTGTGTTGGACAACGGCGGCGTGCGCCGGGCTCTGCGCCGGGCACAGCGAGATACCCGCGGCGAGCGCGGGTATGACGGATTCTCTCGCGCGGGTATGACGGAGTGGGGGCGTGGGTGTGACGGGGGCGGCGAGCGTGGGTATGAGGGGAGTGGCGAGCGCGGGTATGACGGGGAGTGGCGGGCGCGGGTATGACGGGGAGTGGCGAGCGCGGGTGTGACGGGGATGTTGCCGCGAGTGGTACGCGGGAATCGCGAAGCGGCGCGATATGCGCGCGTGCGCCCTACTCGTCCGGCTGGGGGATTAGCAGCGTGTCGCCCAGGTGGAGGATGGTGTCGGACGTGATGCCGTTGAGCGTTGTGATCGCGTCCACCGTCGTGTCGTACTCCAGCGCGATGGCGTAGAGCGAATCGCCCTCCACGACGGTGTGCTGCACTGTGCGCGCGGCGGGCGCTGCGGCCGCCTCCGACTCGCGCGGTTTGAGTTCGACAGGCGTCGCAGGCTTGGGATCCGCCACCACGATCGGGCGCGGCTGGCTGACCGGCGGGGTCGCCGTCGCCGCCGATTGCGCCGTCGCCGCTGTCCCGGCCGGCGTTGCCGCCGGCTCCGCGGCCGGCGCCGCGGGGAGAGCGGCGGGGGTCGGCAGCGCGCTCGGATCCCCTTCGCGGCTGCGGTCGATCACCGTCGGATTGGCGTCCAGCTCCAGCTCGGCGACCGCCTCCGCGCCGCCGCCGCCGATTGCCCCGCCGATGAACAGGATCAGCGCCAGCAGCCCGCAGCCCGCCAACACGAACGCCGCATGCACCTGCTCGGGCATCGCCCAGCGGCCGTCGGGCCCTCGCTGGGGCAGCATGCTGCTCGCGCTCCTGCCGCCGGCACTCGCGCTGCGAGGCATCGCCGCGAACGGCGTATGCGCGACGCGCTGCGCCGGCGCGGAGCGGCGCTGCGCCGGCGCGGTATCCAGCCACCACGCGCCGGCCGCGCCGGCCAGACAGGCCAGCGCCGTTGCCAGCAGCCAGAGGCCGGGGCCCGGCCAGGCCGCGCCGAAAATCAGCAGAAGTGTGAAGGTCGCCGCGCAGAGCGCGGCCGCAGGTTTCGGTTCCAGGCGCATCGGATTGTAACGCTTGCCGAAAAGCCCGCCGCCGCTCTGTGTGACTGTAGAACGCCGCACGCGCTCCCCGCAAGCGCGCCCGCGCCCATCCGATCCGATATGTTCGCTACGACATCCGGCGGGCGTCTTCTAGACTCGCCCGAGTACCGCTCAGCATCCTCGCGGGGTCTCCCGGGATTGCAGGGAAGGCGCGATGACTCAGACCGAGACCGAGCAGCCCGCATCGCCGCCGCCCTTATCCCAACTCGCCCAGGCCGCCGGCCTCGATATGGAGGAGATGGACGGCCGCCAGCGCGACGCGCACAGCGCCGACATCTTCGCCCGCATCGCCCACTTCCAGCTCGCCGACCAGGCCCGCGCCGCAGGCCTCTATCCGTTCTTCCAGCCCGTCGAGGTCAACGACGGTCCGGAAGCCGAGGTCGACGGCAAGCGCGTGATCATGCTGGGCTCGAATAACTATCTGGGGCTGACGCGCCACCCCGATGTGCTGGCCGCCGCGCACGCGGCGCTCGACCGCTGGGGTCCCTCGATGACCGGCTCGCGCCTGCTCAACGGCACCAGCCCCGTGCATCTCGAGCTGGAAGAGGCGCTCGCCGACTTCCTCGGCGCGGAAGCCGCGATCGTCTTCTCGACCGGCTACCTCGCCAACCTGGGCACCGTCTCCGCGCTCGTCGACCGCCACGGCGTCTCCGTGCTCGACCGCGATGTCCACGCCAGCATCTACGACGCCGCCGGGCTCGCGCTGGGCAAGTACACGCGCTTTCAGCACAACGACCCCGAGCACCTCGCGCGCGTGCTGGACAATCTCGACGCGGAGACGCCGCGGCTGGTGATCGTGGACGGCGCTTACTCGATGGGCGGCGACCTCGCGCCGCTGCCCGAATTGCGCGAGGTCTGCGCCCAGCGCGACACGCGCCTGCTGGTCGACGACGCGCACGCGATCGGCACCGTCGGCCCGACCGGACGCGGCACCCACAGCCATTTCGGGCTGCAACAGGGCGAAGACCTGATCATCGGCACATTCAGCAAGACGCTCGCCTCGGTCGGCGGCTTCTGCGCCGGGCCGCGCGTGGTCACCGAGTACATCCAGCATTTCAGCCGCCCGATGCTCTTCACCGCCGCGCTGCCGCCAGCCTCGGCCGCGGCCGCCCTGGCCGCGCTGCGCCTGATCGACGCGGAGCCGTGGCGCGTGCAGCGCGTGCAGGAGCTGGGCGCGCGCATGCGCCGGCGGCTGACCGAACTCGGCTTCGACATCGCCTCGAGCGAGACGCCGATCATCCCCATTCGGGTGGGCGACGAGGTGCGCACCGCGCTGTTCTGGCGCGACCTGCTCGACCACGGCGTCTACACCAACGCCGTGATCGCCCCCGCCGTCCCGCGCGGACAGGCCATCCTGCGCACCTCCTACATCGCCACCCACACCGACGAGCAGCTGGAGCAGGCGCTGCAAATCTTCGCCGAGGCCGGCCGCCGCTCCGGCGTGATCAGCTGACCCCGTGCGCGTCCTGCTGACCGGCGCGAGCGGCTTCGTCGGCGGTCACGCCGCCGTCGCGCTGCGCCGCGCCGGCCACGAGCTGCGCCTGCTGACCCGCGCGAGCAGCGACCTCTCGCGCCTCGATGCTGAGCAGATTCCCTACGAGCGCGTCGTGGTCGATCTGGACGGCGATCGCGCCGGACTCGACGCCGCGTGCGAGGGAGTGGAGGCCGTCGTCCACATCGCCGCGCGGCTGCGCGGGCGCAGCGAGGCCGAGTTCATGCGCACCAACGCCGACGCCACCGCCGCGCTGGGCAGCGTCGCGCGCGACGCCGGCGCCGGCTGCTTCGTCTACCTCTCCTCGCTCGCCGCCCAGGGCCCCGCGCCGGGCGACGCGCCCGAACCGACCGATGTCGAGCCGCATCCAACCTCCGACTACGGCCGCTCAAAGCTGGCCGGCGAGCGGGCGCTTGCGGAAACCTGGCGCGGGGCCGCGCTGACGATGATTCGCGCGCCGCTGATCTACGGCCCGGCCGACCGCGGCCTGCTGCCCTTCTTCCAGGCCGCTGAGCGCGGCTTCGCCCCGCAACTGGGCGACGGAAGCAACCGCGTCGCCGGCGTCTACGGCCCCGACCTCGCGGAAGCGCTCGTTGCGATCCTCGAGAACCCACCCAGCGAGCCGACAAGCGAGCCGGCGATCTGGCAAATCAGCGACGGCGGCGGCGCATACACCTGGCGCGACCTGCTCGCCGCCCTCGAACAAGCCGCCGAACGGCCGCTGCGCATCATCCCCCTGCCGCCGCCCATCTGGTCCGCAATGGCCGCCATCGCCGAAGCCTGGGCCGCCTCCACCGGCAACGAGCCGCTGCTCGACCGCTCGCGCGCAATCGAAATGCGCCAACCCGCCTGGCTAGCCGACGGCTCCGCGCTAGAAGCCGCCACCGGCTGGCGCCCAAAGGTCGGCATCGAGCAAGGAATCGCCGAAACAATGCGCTGGTACCGCCAACAAAACTGGCTCTAGCTGTCGTAACCACAACAGCTAGCAGGCGTTCACACTCACCCAAAACTCCTGCGCGCCTCTCTTCCGTCAGTCCTGCGCCCCTCTCTTCCGTCATTCCTGCGCAGGCAGGAACCACCTGCCTCAACCCCCACCCTTTCCCCAATTCATCCCTCCCCCCTTCCAGGGGGGAGGTTAGGTGAGGGGTGGGAGGCCGCGAGCCAGCGCCACCGCCCGCATCTCGCCCCACTTGTCTTCCCACCTCCCCTCCGTCATTCCCGGGCCTCTTCCCGTCACACCTACGCCGGTAGGAACCGCGCCCTCTCTCCTCGTCATTCCTGCGCCCCTCTCTTCCGTCATTCCTGCGCAGGCAGGAACCCCAACTTCCCCCAACCGTGCTACCATACCCCCAGAAGAACGAAAGTGCGAGCAATGCCCCACACCCCAAGCGCGAACACCCCGAACAACCCTGAACAAATCCGAACAAATCCGAACAAACCTGAACAAACCTGAACGCCGCCGAACGCCCCGACCAGATAGGACCACCCCCATGATCACCCCCCAACACCCCGAAAAAAACAAACCCCGAACACCGGCGGCGTTCGCCGAGGCGGTAGAGTTTGCCGCATGAGCAGCGCGCGGCGAATCATCTCCTTCGATCTCGACGGCGTGCTCGCCGCGCCGCCGTTCGGCTGGAATCCCACGCTCGACCGCAACGTCTCGCTGCAACCGATCAGCGAGCCCGCGCCGACCCGGATCGCCCGCCGCCACGGCGCGCTCGACCCCATCCTCACCCGCACCTGGTACGCGCTGCGCTACGTCGGACGCCGAGTCCGCCCCGGCGCGCTCGACGCCGTGCGCGCCGCCGCCGAACACCACGATGTGATCGTCCTGACCGGCCGCAGCGAGCTCGGGCGCCGCCAGACGCAGGCCTGGCTTAACGCGAACGGCTTCGCACCGTTCATGGACGCGCTGGTGATGAACGACGGCACGAGCAGCTCCGCGCGACATAAAGAGCGCCAGCTGGCCGCCCGCGATGTCGCCCTGCACGCCGACGACGACGCGGCCACCTGCGCGCTGCTGGCCCGCTGCGGCGTCCCCGTCGCGCTGCTCGACTGGCCGCGCAACCGCGGCCTGGACTTCCCCGAAGGCGTCCGGCGCTACCCCGATATGCGCGAGCTGGCGGCGGCGATCGCTGCCGCGAATTGGGAGCGCTGATGCCTGCCGCTGAGCATGTGTTTCAGATCAACGCCGAGCCACAAGTGATCTGGCGCGCCCTGCGCGCAGAGGTTGAAGAAGGCATCGCCGCCGGACATGTCGTCGTCCACGCCGACGAACCTCCGCGACGGCTCGAGCTGGACGTGGCGATGGGCTGGGGGCTGACCGTCCACTACGTCTACTCGTTGAGCCGAGTCGCCGCCGGCGTGGAGGTCACCGTCGCGGTCACGCCACGCGGCTTCCGCTGGGTGTTCAGCAACATCCTGATGCTCGGACGCGGCATCACTCCGTTTGCGCTCGCTGCCGCGCAAGGGCTGGCCAATCTCAAGGAGACGCTCGAAAGCGAGCGCGAGTATCGGCCGTAGCGGAAGAATTGCGGACCGTTTTCCACCCTCTGTGGACCGACCTTCGCTCTTAGGCTGTCGGCCGATATCCTCCTACATAACCCGGCAGCTAGGGAAATACGGCGCATGCGGATGCGACGGGCGGCGCTCGGACTGTTGGTCATCCTGCTGGCCGCGCTCGCGCTGAGCTTGGCCGCACCCGCGAGTGCGCAACGCTACGCCTCATCGCTGCGCGGTGCCGTCTATGCCTGGACCAACGGTGAATTGCACCGTGTCTCGCATGTCGCCGTTTCCACCGGACTCGCCCAGGTCCGCACCGACGCGCAGGGGCGTTTCGAGTTCAGCGCCGACCAACGCAGTGGACGCCTCACCGCCGTCAAGCCGGGCTTTCACATCGTCCGACGCGATGTTTACGGCGACCGAGTGATCATCGTGCTGCGCGAGCTGGTCGTGCGGGGCGTCTTCGTCTCTTTCGCCACTCTTCCCCAGACGCGCATTCAGAACTGGATCCTCGACCTCGTCGAGCGCGACCTGATCAACGCGATCGTGATGGATGTCAAGGATGAAGGCGGGCGGGTCGCCGACTTCGCTGCCACGCCCGCCACAGACGAAATCAACGCCACCACGGAGGTGGAGGATGTCGCCGAGTTCCTCGCCGAGCTGGGCGACTTGGGCGTCTACCGCATCGGCCGGGTGGTCACCTTCCTCGACACCCAGTTCGCCATCCACAATCCACAGGATGCGCTGCACCATGTCAACGGCACACTTTTCCGCGACGGCAGCGGGCTGCGCTGGTCGAGCCCCTACAGCCCTGCGGTGCGGACATACAACGTCGAGATCGCCGTCGCAGCAGCACAGCACATCGACGAAGTGCAATTCGACTACGTGCGCCTTCCCTATGAATCAGGCCTCGCCGAGCGCGGCGACCTCGCCCAGCGGCAGGCTGCGATCACCGCTTTCGCCGAAGAGGCCGCCGAAGCCCTGCATCTCGCCGGCGCCGCCGTCTCCTTTGATGTCTTCGGCGATATTGCCGTCTCCGGCAGCGACTCCGGCATCGGCCAGTCGCTGCTCACCCTCTCCCGCCACCTCGATTACCTCTCCCCGATGCTCTATCCCAGCGGCTGGCACGCCGGCTCGTTCGGCATCGCCTACCCGCCAGCCCGCCCGGGACTGGTCATTCGCCACAGCATGGCCGCCACACTCTCGAACATCGACGCCCAGTCGCATGTCGAGATCCGCCCTTGGCTGCAAGATTTCACCGACTACCAGGAGCGGGGCGTGTGGTACGGGGCGGCGCAGGTCAGCGACCAGATCCGCGAGGCCGCCGGCAGCGGCGGCTACGGCTTCCTGCTCTGGGACCCTACGCTCCGCTATCAGGAAGTCGCCCTCGAAGCCACGACCAACCTCGTCTGGTCCCCCCGTTGGGCTCCCACCGCCAACTGACCGCCGCCCCCGCATCAGGGTGTCAGAAGACGCTCGGGCCCCAACCCGCCCCTACGAGGAAGCTGTTCAACTGCATGTTGAACTCAACCGGACGCTCGAAGTACACCGAGTGCCCCGTGTCGGGCATCTCGAAGTACGACGACCCCGGCACGTGATCTCGTGCCGCCCGGATCACCAGCGGCGGCATTAGCGGGTCGTTGGCGCCGACAACCCACAGCACGGGCATCGGCAGCGCCGCCACTGCGTCCGCATCCGGCGCCAACTCGGCCATCAGCTCGATCATGTTCTGGTTGAGCGGTGGGTTCAGCGCCATGATTTCGTCATACAGGAACGCCAGCGCCGGATCGCGCTCGCGCAGGCTGGGATGGTAGGCCAGGTTGCCGAGTCCCTCGCGCCGGATGCGCTCTTGCGTGCTCGCCACCGAGGCCACCTTCTCAGTGGTCAGCCCGCCTGTGGTGCCGCACATCAGCAGCGCCGAGACTCGTTCCGGATACTGCAGCGCCGCGCCCAGACAGGTCCAGCCGCCCATCGACTGGGCTACCAGCGCCGCCTGCTCGATTTCCAACTCGTCCAGCAGCGCGATCAGGTCGTCCACGAAGGCCCGTGCGCTCGGCCCGTCCTGTTGTTCGACGCTCCGGCCCCAGCCCCGATGGTCGAACGCGATGCAGCGGTAGGCCCCGGCGAACACCGGAACCTGCTGCCACCAGGAGAGGTGATTGCCGCCGCCGCCGTGGGCGAAGACGATCTCCGGCCCTTCGCCGACGCTCTCGTAATAGATCTCGCAGGCCGGTCGAGACAGAGTCGGCATCCGAACGCCTTTCGCCGCGCGAGCAATTCCGAAGCGCTTCGCCATACGTAATCTAGCGCAGAGCGCGGGCTGCGTACGAAACGCCGCGCTACCCTCGGCGCATGCGAATCGTGTTGACGGGCGCGGAGCGATCGCCGGGCCGTCAGATCTTCGCCGAATTGCAGCGCCAGGATGTCGAGCTGCGCACGCTCAGCGCGCCCGACCAGCTGGAGAACGGCCCTGCACTGAGGAGGTTGCTGGACGGCGCGACGCATGTTGTCCACGCCCACGCGCTGACCGAAACAGGCCGCACCGCCGCCGACTACGAAGCGGCCAATGTCGCTTCTACCACCGCGCTGCTCGATGCCTGCATGCGAGTAGAAATTGAGGGCTTTCTCCTGGTCTCGACGACGGAAATTTACGGCGGCGAGCTGCCGCCCTGGCCGGTCCCGGAAAGCTGGACGCCGCACCCGGCCAGGGCGTTGCCACGCAGCCGCGCCGCTGCGGAGCAGGCCGCCCGCACTTACCGCCGCAACGTGCCGATCGCCGTGCTGCGCGCCGCGCCCTGCCTCGCCGCCGAAGACGGCCTGCTGCGCCGCCTGGTCGGCCACTTTGTCTCCCACCCGCGCGCCGGGTTGGTCGCCGGCGGGCGCACGCCGATCTCGGTGATCGCCGCCGCCGATCTGGCCCGCGCCGTTTGGGCGATCCTCGCCGCGTTCGACCAGGCCGCCAATCAGATTTTCCACGCCGCCAGCACCCACACCACATGGCGCGAACTGGCCGAAGAAGGCTGCCGGCTGCGCGGCTTGGAGCCGCGTTTTTGGAGTGCGCCGCTCGCCTTTGCGCGGGCGCTCGACGCCGTTTCTCTCTCCAGCTGGGCGCTGCCCGCCCCTGAAGGCGTCGAAGACTACGTACAACTCACCAGCACGCCGCACCTGATCGACGACAGCCGGCTGCGGGTCGCAGCGGGCTACTCGCCTGTCCTCACTTTGCGCGGCGCGCTTATTCAGGCCCTTAACCTCTAACCGTCGCCGCGCCCCCTCCGTCATCCCCGCGCAACAGAGCCACTACCCGGTTCCACCTTGGCGTAAGCGCCATCCGGGTGCCGCCGGAACATTTTGGGGCTGGGTGCTGCGCAGGAACGACTGAATGAGGGTGGCGGAGGCGGGCGCGGGGCTTGGGTGCGGACCTCGGCGAGGTACCCGCGGCGAGCGCGGGTATGACGGGGCGGCGAGCGCGGGTATGACGGGGTGGCGAGCGCGGGTGTGGCGGGGTGGCGAGCGCGGGTATGACGGGGTGGCGAGCGCGGGTATGAGGGGTGTGCCCGCGCGCGGGCTTGGTGCAGAACTCGGCGAGATACCCGCGGCGAGCGCGGGTATGACGGATCTTTCTCGCGCGGGTACGACGGAAAGGGGGCGCGGTTGTGGCGGAGATGTGGGCGCGGGTACGACGGAAAGGGGCACGCGGGGTTGGCGGAGTGATTTGTGCGGGGTTGTGGTGGTAGGCGCGTAGAGAGGCCCTAGCCGACTGCGCGCACGGCGTCGGCGACGGCGTAGGCGAGGCCCTCTTCGAAGATGCTCGGCACGATCCGGTCCGGCGTCGGCTCTTCGACGAAATCGGCGATCGCCTTGGCCGCCGCGATCTTGTGCTCGTCCTCGACATTGGGGATCGCGCCGTCGAGCAGGCCGCGGAAGAGGCCGGGGAAGCCCAGCGCGTTGTTGATCTGGTTGGGGAAATCGGAGCGTCCCGTCGCCACGATCGCCGCGCCGGCTTCCGCCGCCTCGTCGGGCATGATCTCCGGCGTCGGATTGGCCATCGCGAAGACCATCGAGTTGTCGTTCATCGAGGCCACATCGGCGACGGTGACCAGCCCCGGCCCGGCCAGGCCCAGGAAGAGGTCCGCGCCGCGCATCACCTGCGAGGTCTGCGGGATGCTGCCGTCGGAGTTGTTGCGGTGCTCGCTCCAGCCCGCCGCCTCGCGCTTCCACGGGTTGAGGTCCTCGCGGTCGACCGTCAGCAGTCCCTTCGAGTCGATCAGCGAGATGTCCTCGCAGCCCATGTCGCGCAGGATTTTAGAGCAGGCGATGCCGCTCGCGCCGGCACCCAGCACCACGGTGCGGATGTCCTTGAAATCGCGGTTGGTCAGTTTGAGCGCGTTGATCACCCCGGCCAGCGCGACGACCGCGGTGCCGTGCTGGTCGTCGTGCATCACCGGGATCGAGAGCGACTCGTGCAGGCGCTGCTCGATCTCGAAGCAGCGCGGCGCGGAGATGTCCTCGAGGTTGATCCCGCCCAGCGAGGGTGAGATCGCCTCAACCGCGGCGACGATGTCGTCCACCTCGCGCACGGCGAGCGCGATCGGGATCGCGTCCACCCCGGCGAACTCGCGGAAGAGCACGCACTTGCCCTCCATCACGGGCAGCGCCGCCTGCGGGCCGATGTCGCCCAGCCCCAGCACTGCCGAGCCGTCGGTGACCACCGCGACCAGATTGCCCACGCCGGTCAGCTCGCGCGCCTGCTCCGGGTCGCGCTCGATCTCGAGGCAGGGCGCCGCCACACCCGGCGTGTAGACGATGCTCAGATCGTCATGGTTGTTGACGGTGACTTTGGAGGCGTAGTCCACCTTGCCCCGCCACTGCCGATGGGCTTCGATTGCTTCCTGGTCGACGCTGCTCATGCTCTCGCTCCTGTAGCGGCGGAATGACCGATGCTTCCGGCTCGGCGCCGCAGTGCGCTACAGACTAACCCCGATGGCGCAGTCAATCACCCCCGCGCCGCCCAGCTGCGCGCAGCGCGCGTTACAGGCGCGTCACACACAGCCTCAGAGCAGCGCGCCCTCAAGGATGCCGCGGTGCGCGCGCAGCACGATCTTGCCCTCCTCGCGCCGCTCGACGATCAACGGCTTGCGGCAGTGCTGGCAGGGCGTCGTCTCCTTGCGCCGTAACAGGCCGGCCGGCGGCAGCCGGGCGATGGTCGGCTCCTTGCAGTAGGGGCAGGTCACCGCCCAGCGCTTGCAGGCGCGGATTCGCAGCTTGTCGCCCGCCTTGTTGCCGCGCGACACGACCAGGTCGTGCTCGCAGCCCTCGCAGCGGGTCACCACGCGGCGCGTGCGCCCGTCGGACGGCGGCACGCCCACCTCAAGCGAGCGCTCGCACTGCGGACAGCGAATGCGCGAGGTCTCGATGCTGTGCTGCATCGCTCAATCCTACCGAGCGCGCGCCGCGTGCGTCTGACAGCGGTAGCGGTACGATGCAGTCATGAGCCGCATGCCGCCTGAAGCGCGCGGAACGCGCGAGTTCTCCAGCCCTGAGGTGCGCGTGCGCAGCGAACAGAGCCCTCCCTTCCACGTCAACCAGCGTTTGCTCTTGCCCAACGAGCGCCGGCGCCGCTTCACCCTGCGGCGAGTCACGCGCGTCCTGCTGCCGCTGTTGGTAATGGGCGGGATCGGCGTCGGTGTCTATTTCGGCGTCTACTACCTGCTCCGCGCCGACGAGGAGGCTGCGCTGGTGGTCGAGACGGTCGCGCCGGCCGAAACAGCCGCGCCGGCCGTCGAGCAGCAGGCCGCTCCGGCCGGAGCGGAGCAGCCTGCGGCGGCGGAGCAGCAGGCCGCGGCTGAGGAGCAGGGTGCGGCAGCCGAATCTACCGCCGAGCCGGCGCCGCAGAGCGCGCCTTCCGAGCCAGCGACCCAGCCGGCTGTGCATCCGGCGCAGGCCCCGCCGGTGGTTGCGGCGGAAGCCGTCACGCCCGCGCAGGTCGGCGGCGCACAGCTGATCGGCGAGCGCATGACGGCCGAGGCGCTGCCAGCCGGCATTCCGCGCCAGCTGGCCGACGACACGCCCTACGATCCTGCCGACGCCACCGCCGCTTTCTCCAATATCTGGCCTACGGGCACCACACTGCGCCTGACGCGGCTGCCGGGCGCGCCGCTGCTGACCGAAGATCAGGCCGCGCAAGTCGTCGACGCGAGCACTCTGGTCGTTGTGCGCGGCTCGGAAAACTCCAACACCGACATCCAGCTCAGCGCGGCCGCCTTCGAGCAGCTCGGCTTCTATCAGACCGAGCGGATCATCGCCGTCCGCGCGGAAGTCGTCGCCCCGCCCCCGTAGAACCCGCGGCGGGGCTCAGCGCCGGCGACGCCGCCCGAACGGCAGCCGCAGTTCCTCGCCGTAGTTGAGGAAATCCTTTTCCTCGCCGCACTTCGTGCAGACTCCGTGAGAAACCTGGGCGTCGGGGCGGTCAATTTGCCAGTGGTGCTGGCAGCCCTCCGGTTCGGGCGGCTGCGCCGCCTTGCCGGACCGCGTCCGGGAGCTCGACTTGCGTTCCGCCACTGCACTCTTCCCTTCGCCGCAACAGCCTGCACAAAGCGTAGCGTAATGCGAAATGTTGTTGCAACAGGCGGAACGCCGCCGATCGGGCCGCGCCCCTATACCTCCGCCCGCTCGTAGAGCGTGTGGTACTTCTCGCCGCCGGCGATCGCCTGGCGGATGTCCTCGCGGTCCAGCTCATAGAGCTTGCGCAGCGCCGAGCGCGCGTCGTCGGCCGCCGCCTGGTCGTTGCCGCAGCGGTCCAGAATGCGCTCAAACAGCCCGGCTTCGACGAACGCGTCGACCCGCCCCGCCCAGGGGAAGAACACGAACGACTCCGGGTCGTTGAAGCCCGGCCGCAGCTTGCGCAGCTGGCGGATGCGATCCTGCGGCGAGCGCACCGGCTCGACCACCCGCACGTAGGGGCCGTCGGTCTCGTTGCTGCGCCCGTCGATCAACAGCCGCTCCGAGAGCCAGCCGAAGCCGATCACCACGACATCCGCCTCACGCAGCGCGCGAAGCGTGTCCTCCAGATCGAATCCCTCATCGTTGGCCATGCCCGCAGTATACGACGGCGGATATAGTAAGCGCACGGAGGTGAAGCGATGCGGCGTTCGCCCGCCGCCGTCCAGCGCGACGGCGATCCCGATGCCCAGATCGAGGCCTTTCGCACTCTTTTCCAGCAGCAGAGCGAGCGGCTCTGGAATGCCGAC
Organism: Dehalococcoidia bacterium; assembly: GCA_965203165.1. Taxonomy (GTDB): domain Bacteria; phylum Chloroflexota; class Dehalococcoidia; order Bin125; family Bin125; genus CATQGW01. The sequence continues at coordinate 440,242 of OZ241849.1, read as the reverse complement.
CGCGATGTCGACTGGGGCGACGGCGCGCAAATCCCCGCCGCCAAGCGCGACCCCTGGCTGCGCATGATGAACGTCTTCCACGGCCTCGAGGTGATGGGCCTGGACACGATCCAGGTGATGATGAGCAAGGCCACCCACCAGCTGCGCAACCCCAGCCTCAACCTCTACCTCGCCGCCCAGTGCCAGGACGAAGCGCGGCACGTCTACGCGCTCGATCGCTACCTCACCGAGGCCGACGGGCACGGCTACCTGAGCACGCCGGAGCGCTTTCTGATCGAGCGCTTCGGCTCGATGGCCTCCTGGGGCTTCTACCGCGTCGAAAACTGGCTCACCTCGACGCTGTTCAGCGAGAACTTCGCCGCGTTGTTCCTCCAGCAGACGCTCGAGATCCCCGACATCGACCCGCTCGCCAAGCAGATCTTCCGCCTGATCCTGCGCGACGAAGTGCGCCACGTGAACTTCCTCCACACCATCCTGCCCGAACTGATCGAGCACCTCTCGCCCGTCGGCCGCGCCTACGTCTGGCAGAGCCAACTGCTGATCGCCGGCGCGACCGCGCTCGGCCTGCGCCGAATCAAGCCCGACGCCCAACTGCTCGGCATCGACGTCGACCGTTACAAGCTCACGCTGATCGAGAACCTCGATGTCCAGCTGCGCGACGCGGGCCTCGACCGCTTCCTGCGGATCGACGGCTACCGCCGCATCCTCGACGCCGCGATCTAGGGCGGCGGGCCGACCGATGAGCGACGACATCTGGCAGCGCCAGTCGAGCGAGCAACTGGCCGACTACAAGTTCTTCAAGCTGCGCCAGGACATCAGCCGCCACCCGCGCTCCGGCCGCGACCACCGCTTCTTCATCTTCGAGTTCCCCGACTGGGTTAACATCATCCCGCTCACGCCCGACGAAGAGGTCGTCTTCGTGCGCCAGTTCCGCCAGGGCACGCGCGAAATGACGCTCGAAGTGCCCGGCGGCATCGTCGACCCCGGCGAGACGCCCGCCCAGGCCGCCCTGCGCGAACTCTACGAGGAGAGCGGCTACGTCCCCGCCGACGGCGAGGCCATCGCGCTGGGCTGGGTGCATCCCAATCCGGCCCTGCAGGAAAACCGCTGCTGGTCGTTCCTCGCGCTCAACGTCGAAAAGGCGGTCGCCGAGGACCACATCGTCGGCACCAGCTCCGAGGCAATCGAGGTCTGCACCATCCCCCTACAGGAAGTCCCCGGCATGATCACCCGCGCCGAAATCACCCACGCCCTCACCATCGCCGCCTTCGACCACCACAACCGCCGCAGCAGCACCTAAGCCCGCGCCCCCAACCGTCATTCCCGCGCCCTTCCCCGTCATTCCTGCGCAGGCAGGAACCCAACACCCACCCCACACCCTCTTCCCCAATTCATCCCTCCCCCCTTCCAGGGGGGAGGTTAGGTGGGGGGTGGGAGGCCGCGAGCGTCCCCCAGCGCCCGAGTGGGCGGCGGCTCCCCTCCCCGTCATTCCTGCGCCCCCCTCCGTCATTCCTGCGCAGGCAGGAACCGCTCACGGCGAGCGCGTCATCGGTGCCTGGCCGTCGGTGTTGACGCCCCAGCAGGCGATGGTGCCGTCGGTCTTGATGCCGCAGGTGTGTTGATGGCCCGCGCTGAGGGCGGTGAATGTGCCTGCCGGGACCGTCGTTCGTCCGTCGTTGCTGGCGCCCCAGCAGTGGATCGCTCCTGTGGAGCGCAAGCCGCAATTGTGGAGACTGCTGGCGCTGACGGCGGTAAATGTGCCGGTCTGCGCGTCGGTTACCCCGCTGGTGTTCGCGCCCCAACAGTGTACCGCCCCCGTGCTGCGCAATCCGCAACTGTGCAGCTGCCCGGCGCTGACAGCGCTGAATGTGCCCGTCTGCGTGGCGGCCTGGCCGACGGTGTTCGCACCCCAACAGTGGACCGCCCCTGTACTGCGCAGCCCGCAGCTGTGCAGCTGCCCGGCGCTGACAGCGGTAAACGTGCCCGTCTGCGCGGCGGTCCGACCGTTGCCGCTGGCTCCCCAGCAGGAAACTGCGCCGCTGCTCGCCAGCGCGCACGTATGCGACGCAGCCGGGCCGCTGCCGAGCGCGGTGAATGTGCCCGTTGGGGTATCGCTCACTTCCCTGTTGCTGTCGTTGCCCCAACAGACGATTGCGCCGCTGCTGCGCAGCGCGCAGGTGTGCAAGGAGCCGGCGCTGATGGCGGTGAAACTGCCCGTCGGTACGTCTGTGAGCTGGCGCTGGCTGTCGCGCCCCCAGCAGTCGATCGTCCCCGTGCTGCGGATGGCGCAGGTGTGGAAGCCGCCGCCGCTCACAGCGGTGTATGTGGTCGGCGTCGGTGTGGGGGTTGGCGTCGGCGTGGACGGTTCGGGCGTTGCGCCGCCTTCGTCGCCGCTTGAGGTATCCGCGACGGTCCGGGTAGCTGTTGTCGGCGTGAGCTCCGCAATCAGCTCAGGCAGGCGATCATCCTGTCCGCCCCAGCAGCGAGCACGAGCGCCGCTGAGCGCGCACGAGTGCCTCATCCCCGCGCTTACGGCGACATAGCGCCCGGACGGAGCATTGGACTGGCCGTAGCGATCATCGCCCCAGCATTCGATCGCTCCCGACTCCCGCAGCCCGCACGAGTGCCATGCGCCGGCGCTGATTTGGCTGAAGACGCCTGCTGGCGCGTTGAGTTGGCCGAAGTTGTTCAGCCCCCAGCACTCGGCTTCCCCACTCTCGCGCAGGCCGCAGGAGTGGGTGGTGCCGGAGCTTACCTGGGTAAAGACCCCCTCAGGCGCATCAGTGCGCCCAAGGCTGCCGCGGCCCCAACAGGCAATCTCTCCCGAAACTCGCAGTCCGCAGGCGTGGAGGAAGCCGGCACTGACCGCACTGAATTCCCCTTTCGGCGGCTCGGCCTGCCCGTAGTCGAGCACGCTGCGGCCAAAGCTGCTCGTTCCCCAGCACGCGAGATCACCCGCTTCGCGCACGCCGCAGGCGAACTGCCAGCCCACGGCGATCTCGCTGAACGCGCCGTCAGGCGCGTTCGAGTCTCCGCCCCAACAGACGACCGCCCCGCTCCCCCGCCGAATCGCGCAGTTATGCCATGCCCCGGCGCTCACCGCCGCGTAGCGGCCTTCGGGGATGTCGCGCAGCTCGGATGAGTTGCCGCCCCAGCAGCGAATCACCCCGTCATCGCGCAGCGTGCATTGGTGCTCGCCGCCGGCATCAAGCGCCAGATAGCGGCCAGCGGAGCCGGGCGTAGCAGCCTGGGCGAGGGTCAGAGCGGCGAGCAGCAGGACGCCGATCGCGAGGGCGATCGGGAGGAATTTATCCCCCCCCCCCCCCCGATCGGGCAAGCGCCGCCAACGCGCGGCAAGCGTGTTGGGCGGCGGCCGGGAGATCGGCGGCGTGCTTCACGCTTGTCACTCTACACCAGCGTTGCCCCTCCGTCATTCCTGCCTGCGCAGGAATGACGGGAGAGGGCGCAGGAATGACGGAGGGGGCGCAGGAATGATGGAGGTGGGTGCGCGGGTATGACGGAGGTGGTTTGTGCGCTTGGGTTCCTGCCTGCGCAGGAATGACGGGAGAGGGCGCAGGAATGACGGAGGTGGGTGCGCGGGTTCCTGCCTGCGCAGGAATGACGGAGGGGGCGCGGCTCAGCCGCGCAGGCGGTCTACGTCGAAATCCTCCGGCAGCGGGATGAACAGGCTGCGCCGCGGGCCCTCGAGATCGCGCGTGATGTGGCCCTGGCCGGTGGTGTCGTCGGCCAGCAGGATTTCGCCGGCGCCCAGGCGCCGCGTTGCGCCGTCGCCGCACTCGATCTCCACCTCGCCGCTCAGCGTCACCACGAACTGCCGGCGCGGCGCGTTGTGGAAGTCCAGCTCGCCGCCGGCCGGCGTCTCGCGGAAGATGACGCCCTCCGCCTCGAACAGCTCGGAGAGCGAGCCGTAGCGGCTTTTGCCCAGCGGCACATCGATCGTCTCGAAGTGCGACTGGTCGTCGTCGCCGGTGTACACGCGGGTGATTCGCATCGTGCGTCCTCTCTGCTTGCCGCCAGCCTACTGCTCAGTTTGCTGCTCAGTCTGCTCAAACTCGCGCGCCCAGCGGCGCGCGTCCCAGTCGTCGGGCAGGTCCACCATCAGGCTGAAGCGCGGGCCCTCGACATCCACCGTGCGGTGGCCCGGCCCGTCCGTGTCCTCGGCCAGGCAGATATCGCCGGGGCCGAAGCGCCGCTTCTCGCCGTGCCCCACCTCCACCTCGCACGCTCCCTGGATGATGATGATCATCCGCTTGCCCGGCGTCGTGTGCCAGTCGACCGTCAAGCCCGGCTCGGTCGTGCGGAAGAAGCACTGCGCGGGGAAGAGCCGCCGCGTCACGCCGCCGAGATCGCTGAGGTGCTGCGCCACCTCGAGCTCCTCGAAGTGCGAGACGCCGTCGTTGCCCTGATAGATCCGCGTGATCCGCATCGTTCGCCTCCTCTGCGCCGTCAGTCGGCGTCGGGCAGCCGCCAGCGCTCGGCCAGCTCGTCGAGGCTGGCCACCATCAGCGTAGGCGTCGCGTCGGGCGGCGCGGTTTCGCCCTCGCGGTTGACCCAGACCGTGGGCGCGCCCAGCGCGACGGCCGGGCGAATGTCGTGCGCGATCGAGCCTCCGACATGCAGCTGCTGCGCCGCCGAAATGCCGAGCCGCGCCTGGAGCGCCGCCCAGTGCGCGGGCGCGGGCTTGTAGGAGCGCAGCTCTTCGGCGGTGATCAACAGGTCGAAGGGCGCGCCGAGCCGCCGCACGCTGCCGCGCAGACCGGCCTGCGTGACGTTCGAGAGAATTGCGATCGGGACGCCCAGCCGGCGCAGCCGCTGCAGGAAGCGCGGCGCGTCCTCGAACGGCGGCCAGTCGCGCAGCGAGTCGGCGAACTCGCGCCCGCGCACAGGCGGCAGCTCGACGCCGAACTCGGCCGCCGTGCGCGCCACGCTCAGCGCCAGCACCTCGTCGTAGTCGCGGTAGCGCTCGTGCTCCACGATCAGCTCGAGCTCGATGCGCCGCTCGGCGAAGGCGCGCAGATCGACATCGGCCAGCTCCCAAATGCGGCTCACGGCCTCGCGCACGCCGCCCCGCCAGTCGATCAACGTGCCGTAGCAGTCGAACGAAATCACCGCCGCGTCGCGCGGATCGGGGATGTCATGCTCAGTGGTCGTTTCGTCGGTCATGGCCGCCTCCGATCATCGCGCGTCGCGCCGAGTTGCACCACTTCGTCGCCGAAGCGCTGCTGTAGGTCGTCCACCGCGCTGCGCAGCGCCGCGGCGCGCGCCTTGCGCGCCGCCGAGCCCGGCGGCATCGCCGCCGGGTCCGCCGCCGCGTCGAACAGCGAGAGTTGCGCCGCGGCCTGCGCCGCCTCCAGATTGGAGACGCCCACGCCGATCAGCCGGAAGCGTCGCAGCGGGCGGCACTGCGCGCGCAGCAGCTCGAGCGCCGCCGCCGCGATCTCGTCCGGGTCGTCGCCCGCGCGCGGCAGCGTGCGCTGGCGGGTGAAGGTGGTGAAATCGGAGAGGCGCAGCTTGATCTGCACGGTGCGCGCGCGCAGCTCGGAGCGCCGCAGCCGCCGCGCGACATCCTCGGCCTGCCCCCGCGCGGTCGCCGCGAGCTTGTCATAATCGCCGATGTCTTCGGCGAACGTGGTCTCCGACGAGATCGATTTGGTCTCGCGCAAGGTGCTGACCTCGCGCGGATCGATCCCCCGCGCGAGGTCGTGAAACCACTCGCCGCGCGCGCCGAAGCGGTCGATCAGCCAGGCCAGCGGCTGCTCCGCGAGGTCGCCGACCGTCTCCACGCCGACCGCCCGCAGCCGCTCGGCCGTCTTGGGCCCGACGCCCCACAGCTCGGAGATCGCCAGCGGCGCGAGCCAGGCGCGCTCTTCGCCCGGCGGGACGACCGTCAGCCCGTCGGGCTTCTCGCGATCCGACGCGATCTTGGCGATCGACTTGGTCGTGCCCGCCCCGCAGGAGATGGTCAGCCCGGTCTCCTTGCGCACGCGCTGCTTAATCCAGGACGCCACTTCGCGCGGCGTCTGGCCCGATTCGACCCGCTGCGTGATGTCGATGAACGCCTCATCCAGCGAGAGCGGCTCGACCAGCGGGCTGACGCTGCGGAAGATGTCCATAATCTGGTCGGAGATCTCGCGGTAGCGGTTGAAGCGTGGGCGCACGATCTCGGCGTGCGGACATAACCGCACCGCGGTGCGCATCGGCATCGCCGAGCGGCAGCCGAACTTGCGGCTCTCGTAGGAGGCCGCCGCCACCACGCCCCGCGCCCGCGGCGAGCCGCCGACCAGCACCGGTTTGCCGCGCAACTCCGGATTGTCGTGCTGCTCCACCGAGGCGTAGAACGCATCCATATCCGCGTGGATGATCTGCCGCGACGGTGCGGACGCAAGCTCGGAACGTTCGTCGGCGCTCATACCGATACCGTACTCATTCCAGCGGCCACTCAGCAGAAGGGGCCCTCAACGGAATGAGCATTGCGGAGCGTCTACGCGAGCGCATCGGCGGCGGGCGGCGCAACGGCGCGGTTCCCGAAGCGGCCGCCGCGCTGCTCGACGAAGCCGAGCGCCTCGTGCGAGCCGGACGCGGCGCAGCCGCGAACGCGCCGGCGCGGCGCGCGCTCGACCTGCTGGCCGCCGTCGACCGGGCGGACGAGCTCGATCTGCGCCTCGGCGCGGCGCACTGCTTCTGCGGCAATCTGGACGCCGCGCTGCGCCACGCCCGCGCCGCCGCCCTGGCCCGCCCCTACGATGTCGACTCGCGCCTCTCGCTGGGCAATGTGCGCCTGGCCCGCAACGAGCTGCTCGAAGCGGCGCACGAGTTCGACGCCGTGATCGAGGAGTTCGGCGCGGAACCCGATGCCGCGAGCGGGCGCCGCGCAACCATCCTCGCCCGCGGCGAAGCGCCCGTGGACGAGCTCGCCGCGAGCGACGCCGACTGGCGCGACGCCGCGCGTCTGCTGGTCGGCCTCTGGTCGGCGGCGGGCATCGCCGAGCGCCGCCGGGCGGCGCTGGGCGGCGCCGACGCGCTCAGCCTCGCGCTGCTTGATACGGTGCTCGATGCGGTGCGGGCCGAAGCTCAAATTTCAGCGGAGCAGGAGACATAATAATGGGCATCTTCTCCGGCCTCCGCGCCCGCCTCGCCGCCCTCAGCGCTACGCCCGAGGTCGAGGCCGCCACGCTCGCCGACATCGAGACGGTGCGCCGCGCCGTCCGCGCCGAGGCCGCCCGGCTGGGTCGCCGCCGGCGCATCTCGGTCACGATGCTGATGGAGCACTCCGCCGAGGACCTGCGCCGCCTTGACCTCTTCCAGATCATCGCCCACCTCGCCGCCGAGGGCGAACTCCAGAATGTCGAGCAGGACTCCTTCGGCAACCTCAAGTTCGACCTGGGCGAAATGGTCGATCAGGCTCCTCCCGGAGCCCCCAACCGATGATCGCACTATATAGGTTATGTTCCCGCGGCCTCAAAATTTCGGCCACAGCGCCCACCCGCCCTCATGGGGCGGGCTCGAAGACAATCTGGAACTCCATCAACCCCGTCTCGGGGATTGAGAGCACGCGGAAGCCGACCGGCGCTTCAATCTCGTAGTCGGTCAGCACGATCTCCGTCGAACCCGAGACCACCACCAGGCCGTCCACGTACTGCCCCGCCAGCGCGATCGCAACCTCGTTGGTCACGCCGTGCAGCTCCAGCGTGCCCGCGGCGGTCACCGCCAGGCTGTCCTCGCCCACCGGCAGCCGCTCGATCGCAATCGGCTCGGCCAGCCGGAACGTGGCGAACGGGTAGGTGTCCGACTCCAGCCCGCGGTCGCGCAGCGCGCCGTCGCGGAAGCTTTGGTCGCTGCGCAGCGTGCGCAGGTCGGCGACGATCTCGACGGCCGTGACCACGGCCCCGTCGAAGCTGAGCGAGGCCGTGATGTCGCCGGTCCGCCCCACCGCGGTCGCCGCCCCGATGTTGGCCAACTCCTCGTCGATCCGGTAGCCGACGAAGGACTCGCCGCGCTCCGAAAGCGTCCACTCGCCGGCCAGCTCCGACAGCGCGGGCGGCGGAGCGGCCACGCTCACCGTCTGCTCGGCGTCGTCCTGCTGGCCGTCGTCGGCCGCGGCATCCCCGCCGCCGGCCTGCTGTTGGCTGGACGCCTCCGTAGGCGTCTCCTGCTCCTGGTAGTCCGAGTAATCCGAGTAGTCAGAGCCCGGTTGAGCCACTTGCGAGGGCGCGTCGTCGGGCGCGCCGCCGCTGTCCAGCTCGCCGACGCCCGCCTGCGCCTGCTGCGCGTCCGACTCTTCCTGCGCCGCCTGCTGCTGGTCGCGCACCGAGGCCACAGCCGCCTCCAGCGAAGCCGGCGGCGGCGGATCCCCGCGCAGCGCGAAGTACCAGAGCAGCACCAGCGCAACCGCGACCACCGCAGCCAGCGCCGCAAGGACAATCAACCGTTTCGGGCTCAGCCAGCGCAACGCGCCAATCATCGGCAAATCTCCCGTAGCCCAAGCCTAAAGCGTGTCCACAACCCCGTCATTCCCGCGCCCCTCTCGCGTCACACCTGCGCCCCCTCTCGCGTCACACCTGCGCCCCCCTCGCATCACACCTGCGCCACTTCTCGTCATTCCTACCGCCCCCCTCCGTCATTCCTGCGCAGGCAGGAACCCGCGCACGCACACACCCCCCCTCTCAGGGGGGAGGTTAGGTGGGGGGTGAGAAGCCGCGAGCCGCCGCCACAGATCGTGCGCGCCCCGATCCACCCACCTCACTCCCTCCCCGTCATCACCGCGCCCCCTCTCGTCGCACCCGCGCCCCCTCTCATCGCACCCGCGCCCCCTCTCATCGCACCCGCGCCCCCTCTCATCGCACCCGCACCCCCCGCCCGTCATTCCTGCGCCCCCCTCCGTCATTCCTGCGCAGGCAGGAACCCGCGCAGCAGGCGCGGCTCGCACTGGTTCCGAACGCTGCCGGCAGTGCGGGAGCGGCATTGGTGGGCCGTCGCGGTATCGCGGGCCCGTACAGGCGCTGGAGACCACCTGGGTTCCTGCCTGCGCAGGAATGACGGAGGGGAGGGGGGGGATTGGAGCGTGGCACGACGGCTGGTGGTCGCTCGTTGCCTCCCACCCCCCACCTAACCTCCCCCCTGGAAGGGGGGAGGGATGAATTGGGGGACGGGTGGGTGGTGCGCAACTAGCGTGAACAGCCCCTAGCCCCGCCGCTGCCCAGATCGCCGACGCTACCCCGCGCCCGTTTCAGGCGTGCAGCGCCTCGCCGCGGTGCAGCCGCGCCGCAGTCTCGTAGGTCTGGTTCATTGAGCGCACCGTCGGCGCGTGCGCCGTCAGGAAGCGGCTTGCGCCGATCAGCACATCGTCCCCCTCCGGACGCTCCCCGAAGCGCTCCGTCAGCCGCAGCGCGGCGTCGTAAATCTGGAACGAGTGGAAGCCCGCGTCCTCCCGCAGCAGCGCCGAACCCAGCGCGCGGATGACCTCTTGCCGCTGCCCGCCCGCCAGCAGGTCCGCAGTCGCTTGCGCCGTCTCATCCACCTGCTGCTGATGGTCGAAATGCGCCAGCAAATCTTCCACCGACGCCGCGCCGCCGTTCGGCTCCGGGCGCGGCTGACGCGGCGTGTTCAGAAAGCGCTCCAGATAGACCGACGCCGCGCCATCCAGAATCCCCCGCGCCAGCTCCCGCGAGGGCGCGCGCTGCATCGCCCGATCCACCGCGTTGGTGTAGGTGAACGTGTGATGCACCGTGTCCCAGTCGCCGAACTCGTTGGAGATGTGGAAGTGCAGCGGCCGCCGCGCCGCGGCGTAGGCCACGGTCAGGCTCAGCTCGCCCAGCGGCGCGCCGGCGCGGGCCGCCGCCACAATCCGCTTCAGCGACACGTCGGGCGGGTCGTCCAGGATCGACTCCGCGACCGGCTGATGCTCATCCCAGCCATCGTTATGTTGGCCGCCGACCGCCAACGCCTCATCCAGCGCCTCGCCCGCCTCGCGCAGCAGCGCCGGCAGATCCACGGGATGCTGCCAGGCCGAGGTCTCTTCCATTCGCTGCGCGCCGGTGATCGTCGGGATCACCGAGCTCAGCAGATCCGGCGCGGCGTCCCAGCCGACCGCGTCCAGCAGCTCGCAGGCCTTGTTGGCGAAATCGAGCGTGTGCCCCACATCCATGAAGGTGTGATCGGTGGAGGCCGCGAAGAGCAGGTCCGCCAGCTGCCGGTCGTCCAATCCGGCCGCCACGGCCGTGCGCAGGCAGCGCTCCGCCGCGTCGCGTGAGCGCACCTCCGCGAAGCGCCGGAACCACGCCCGAAACTGCGCGGGCCGCGATTCCTCCGTCGCCAGCGGCGCAATATCAAAGTCCGGCGGCTGCCCTTGCACGCTGCGCGCCACATGCACCACGCCCTGATACAGCGCCCGCGCGCGGTCGTCCGGTTCGAGCTGCGGCAGCACGTTCGCCATCGCCGTGAGAATTGACAGCCCGCTTGACCAGCCGGCCGCGCGGTTGCGCGCCCCGAAGCGCGCCGCGCGATCCAGCACGATGTCCTCCCGCCCCGCCGCGCACAACCCAATCACCGACTTGGCGAGCACCAGCCGCAGGTTCTGCTCCAGGCCCTCCTGCAGCTTGCGCGTCCAGTGCCCGACCGCTTCCTCTTCCTGCGGCTGCGGGTCGATCCAGACCTCGCCGCCGCGCACCTCGCTGCGAAAGGCCGCTACATCATCGGCGAACAGGTCGAACGCGCACCCGCCCGACAGGTCGAACTTCGCGTGATGCCAGTGGCAGGTCAGGATGCCGTCCGCCACCGTCCCCTGGCTGAGCGGGAAGCCCATATGCGGGCAGCGGTTGTCCACCGCAAACACCTGATCGCGGTGCCAAAACACCGCTACCGTCCGCTCGCCCGTGGACACGACCCGCACCCCATCACCTCGCAGCTCATCCAGCGAGCAAACCCGCAGCGTCGCGCCCATCGCATCCCTCCAATCTCCTTATGTAGCGGAGCGTACGCCTTCGCAGCCCGCGTTGCCGGAGGGCACGCACTGTCGCCGGGCGCGACTCAGCGCAGCACTTCCCCCAGCCACGCCGAGAGGTCGTGCAGGCTCTCGCGGCCCAGCTCGTGCTGCATCGGGTACTCGCGGTAGTCCACGCTCAGCCCCAGCGCCTGGAGCCGATCGCGCGAATCGCGCCCCTTGTCGACCGCCACCAGCGGATCGTTCGTCCCGTGCTGCACCAGTAGCGGCAGCTGTGCGGCCTCGGGGTGAATCTCCGCGGCCGCCTCGTCCGATAGCCAGGTCGAGAGCATCGCCGCGCCGCGCCAGCGGCTCGGATCGCTCAGCGCCAGCCGGTAGGCCAGAAACCCGCCCTGGCTGAAGCCCATCAGCGCCGCCCGGTTTCGATCCACCGAGTAGCGCTCGCAGGCCTCTTCGATAAACGCCGTCAGATCCGCCGTGACCCGCGCCAGCTCGCCGGGCAGCGGGCGGTCGTTCTCGCCGCGCCGCATCCAGGTGAACATCGGCCCGTAGGAAAACGGCGCGTCGTCCAGCGCGAACTCCGCCTGCGGCAAAATCACCTGCAAGCGCCCCCCAGCCAGCAGCGGCGCGAGCGGCGCCAAATCCTGCGCGTGCGCCCCATGCCCATGCAGCGCAAACAGCGTCGGGTAGGGCGGCTCGCCGGCGGGCGTCCAGGCGGCGTGTATGAATTGCATGATGCCCATTCTACGCGACGCTCCGTCCTGCTTTCGTCATACCCGCGGCGAGCGCGGGTATGACGGATCTTCTTGCGCGGGGCGGCGGATTTCATTTTGCGTGGGGGTGGCGGAGAGGGTCGGGTGTGTGCGGCGTCAGGCGGGCGCGGGGCTCGGTGGTGTGCTCGGCGAGATACCCGCGGCGAGCGCGGGTATGACGGATCTAAATTGCGTGGGTATGGCGGAACTTTTTGCGCGGGGGTGGCGGAGAGGGTATGGGTGTGTGCGGCGTCAGGCGGGCGCGGGGCTCGGTGGTGTGCTCGGCGAGATACCCGCGGCGAGCGCGGGTATGACGGATCTAAATTGCGTGGGTATGGCGGATTTTTTGCGCGGGGGTGGAGGATTTCATTTTGTGCGGGGGTGGCGGAGAGGGTATGGGTGTGTGCGGCGTCAGGCGGGCGCGGGGTTGGGTGGTGTGCTCGGCGAGATACCCGCGGCGAGCGCGGGTATGACGGATCTAAATTGCGCGGGTATGGCGGATTTTTTGCGTGGGTATGGCGGATTTTTTGCGCGGGTATGACGGATCTAAATTGCGCGGATATGGCGGAACTGAGGCGAGGGCTTGTTCGGGGTTGTTCGGATTTGTTCAGGGGTGATTCGGGGTGGATAGCTGTGGTTGGGGTGCGGAGTTGGTTGGTGGGCGGGGAGGTGGACATTTCGTTGCACTTTCGTTCTTCTGGGGTATGGTAGCACGGTTGGGCGGAGTTGGGGCGGTGTGAACGGGGCCTAGTCCTCGCCGAGCAGGGCGTCTACGTAGCGGGCGGGCTCGAAGGGGGCGATGTCGCCCGGGTGCTCGCCGGTGCCGGCGAAGCGCACGGGGATGCCCAGCTGGTCGGCGATGGCGAAGACGATGCCGCCCTTGCCCGAGCTGTCGAGCTTGGCCAGGCAGATCGCGGTGACGCCGGCGGCCTCGGCGAAGAGCCGCGCCTGGCTGAGTCCGTTTTGGCCGCTTGTGGCGTCGAGCACGAGCAGCACCTCGTGGGGCGCGTCGGGCAGCCGCCGCTCGATGACGCGCCGCACCTTGCTCAGTTCGGCCATCAGATTGGACTTCGTTTGCAGCCGCCCGGCGGTGTCCACGATCACGACTTCAACGCCGCGCGACTGCGCCGCCTCGATCGCGTCCCAGGCCACGGCGCCCGGATCCGAGCCCGGCTGGTGCGCGACGCAGTCGACGCCGACTCGCTCCGCCCAGGTTTGCAACTGCTCGATTGCGGCTGCGCGGAAGGTGTCGGCCGCGGCCAGCAGCACGGTGCGCCCCTCGTCGGCGAGCGCGTGCGCCAGCTTCGCGATTGAAGTTGTTTTGCCCGCGCCGTTCACGCCGACCACCAGGATCACGTGGGGCGCCGGCGGCGGCGTCTCCGACGGCGGCCAGAGCGCGCCGTCGGAGGTTGGGCGCTCCAGCAGGTCGATCAGTTGCCGGCGCAGCGCCGCGCGGACGCTCTCCGCGTCCGCCTCGCGGCCTGCCGCGTCGCGCAACTCCTCGACGATCCGCGCACTGGCCGCGCCGCCCAGATCGGCGAGGATCAGCGTTTCCTCGAGCTCCTCCCAGAAGTCCTCGTCCAGCTGCCGGCGGCGCAGCAGGCCGCCCAGCCGGCCCAACACGCCGCGCCGCGCGGCCCGCGTTGCGCCCTCGTAGGCCGCATCCAGCTCGGCGCTGTCGGCCTCGGTCTGGGCTTCACCCCGTCGGCGAAACAGTCGCACCACGGTCGCTTCCCTCAATCCTGCGCGCGGGCCGCGCTCCTACTCCCGGCGCAGGTTGATGCCGCTGCCGCTGACCCGGTCCAGATCGATGATCACCGCGACTCCGTTGCGCTCGGGGTCGCGGTCTTTCTCCAGCGGGTGCTGCCCCTCCCAGATCGCATCGCGCTCGGCGGGGTCTTCCGTGACGCGCGCGCGGCCGCGAAAGACGTAGAACTTTCGATCGGGCATATTGGTGTAGATCATCGCGACCTGGGGATTGGCGGCGATGGCGCTGAGCGTGGTCGAGGGCGCGGCGCGCACCCAGACCGCGAGCGCGTCGTCTGCGAAGCTTTGCGCGCTGCCGCGAAAGCTGACCAACGGCTCTGCATCGGGCGAAACGGCGACCAGCGAGAGGGGGTAGCCGTCGTTGAGGGCGTTGTTGATCCGCGCTTTGATGTCTTCGGGCAGTTGCATTGCTCGGCCTCTCGCTAGCCGCTCAGCGGGCGGCGCATCCAGACCGCGTCGGGCGCGACGCCGGGCGGCAGTTCCGCCGCGTCGAGCGCCTGATCCAGGGTCGGCGCTCGCTCGGGCACGTAGCCCAAGCGTAGCCAGAAATAGAGCGCCACTCCATTGTCGCGCGGCAGCGGGACGAGCGCCTGGGCCGCGCCGCGCCGCCGCGCGGCGCGCTCGAAGAGCGGCACGGCCGCGCCGCCGAAGCCGTAGTGCCGCCACTGCGCGGCGACCGCCAGCCAGGTCCAGACGGCGCTCGCGCCCACCAGCCGCCCGCTCAGCGCGCCGACAATTTGCCGCCGGCCGTCAAGCTCGGCGCGAATCCACCAGGCGGCGTCGGCAGCGTCGGCGTCAGCTGCGGCGGCGCTGATCCGGGCATTGAGCGGGCAGGGCTCGCCCCGCCCCGCGATCGCCTGCGCGGCCTCATCCAGCCAGGGCGCGTCCACCGCCTCGCCGCGAATGCGCGCCAGCGAGACCCGCCCGTCGCTCGCGCGGTCCGGCCAGCCGCTCATGTCGCTCACAATGGCGGCAGCGGCGGCAGAAACGCCCGCACCTCCGCCGCGATTCGCTGAGTCGGCAACTCAGCGATCGGGGCCGGCGGCAGTTCGTTGAGGAACCGCGCTCCGTAGCGCTTCGTCGCCACGCGGTTGTCCAGAATGATGATTACGCCGCGATCCTCGCCGGTGCGAATTAGCCGCCCCACACCCTGGCGCAGCTTGAGGATCGCGGTCGGCACGGAGAGCTCGACGAATGCGTTTTCATACTGCTCGGCGCGCGCCGACTGGATTGGGTCGTTGGGGCGGTCGAAGGGCAGGCGGCAGACGATCACCTGCGAGAGCGCCTCGCCGGGCACATCGATTCCGGTCCAGAGCGAGTCCACGCCGAAGATGACCGTGCGCGGATTCCCTCGGAGGTCGTCGACCACCTGCGCGGGGCTGCCGTCCGGCCCCTGCACGGAGAGGGCGATGCCGGAGTTGGCCAGGGGTTGGCGCACCCGCTCCATGACCCGCCGCATTGTGCCGTGCGCGGTGAACAGCGCCAGCGTGCGACCTTCCGCGGCCCGCGCCAGCGCCAGAATTGCATCGCCCAGTTCCTGCTCCACCTCGCGCGGCGGGTCCGTCAGCGGCGGCATGTCCGCTGCGATGTAAATCCGCGCGTTGCGCTCGTAGTCGAACGGCGAGTCGTAGCGCGACTCGATCGCCTCCGGCATCCCCAGCCGCCGCCGCAGGAAGCCCCATTGACCGTCGACCGTGAGGGTCGCCCCGGTCAGCACAACGCGCGGGCAGCGCGCCCAGAGCAGTTCGGTGAGCTTGCCGCTGACGTCGATTGGCGCGGAATCGAGTGAGACGATCTCCGGCGCGCGGCGCTGTCGGCGCTGTTTTTCGAGCCAGGCCACGGTCTGCGCCGGATCGGCCTCGATCGCCAGCTGCAGCGCTTCCACTGCCTCATCGCAGATGTCCGCGGTCGCTCGCGCGTCGTCTGCGAGCTGGCCCCGTTCCTCGCCCTCGACCGCGCGGGCCAGCTCGCGCAGTTCCGACGCCAGACCGCGCAGCGATTTCCGCGCCGTATCGGCCAGTTGTTCTACCTGTTCCCAGTCCGGCTGCGCCCGCATCCCGCCCGACAGCACCACGGCGTCGCTCTGGCCGAACTGGCTGAGGAACTGCTCGAATGCGAACCAGGCTGCTTCCACCGCCTCGCGCGCGGCGAGCGTCGCATCCGCGAGCCGCTCCGCGGCGACGGGCGCGGCCTCCTCCGCGCGGCGCGTGAGCGCTGCCCGGCGGCGGCGATCGGTGGAGCGAATTCCGTCGAACAGCTTCTCCAGCGCGTCGCCGTTGACCGACTGGCGCAGCGCGTTGGTTGTGGCGTCCTCGAGGAAATGGGCCTCGTCGACGATCACCGCGTCGGATTCGGCGAGGTGCTGGAAGTCCGCATCGGCGTCGTTGTCCAGGCGATAGCGCCGGGCCGCATCGAGGTTGCTGATCAGCCAGGCGTGGTTGACCACCGTGATGTGCGCTCCGGCCGCGGCATCGAACGCGCGCGCCAGAAAGCAGGCGCCGGCCGCGACGTGGTCCGTGCCGTCGTGCAGGCAGGAGGCGCGTTCGGCCGACAGCCGCGCCCACGCATCGTTGAACTCCGCCGGCAGGCGCAGCTGTTCGCGATCGCCGCGGCAATCCGGGCTCTCCGCCCAGACTCCGGCGCGCGCCAGCAGCATTCCCTCGTTCAGCTCGGCCGCTGCGGCCTCGCCGTCTACCGGCAGACCGCGGGCCAGCGTCGTCTCCAGCGCGCGCCGGCAGAGATAGTTGCCCCGCCCTTTCAGCGTGGTTGCTCGCAGCTTGGGCCCAAGCGCCGGCGCGGCGTGGTTGAGCATTTGCCGCAGCAGCCCGAAATCGTCCTCCGACAGTTGCGCCTGCAAGTTGCGCGTGTGCGTGCTGACCAGCACCCGCTTGCCCTCGCGCATTGCCCACAGCGCGGCCGGCACCAGATAGGCGAGAGACTTGCCCACGCCCGTGCCGGCTTCCACCAAGGCTTGCTCGCCGTTGTCCAACGCGCGCGCGACATCGAGCGCCATGGCCCGCTGCGACTCACGACGCTCCATGCCTGATTCGGCGTCGCCGGCCGCGGCGTCGAATGCCGCCGCCGTGAGCTCGGCCAGCGATCGCTCCGGCAGATCAATGATCGGCGGCGGTTCGGGCGCCCGCGCGTCGGACTTCGTCGGCGCGGCGCGGCGCGGCTCGCGGCGGCGCGGGGGCAGCGCGCCGTCGCTGACCAGCGAAAGGAAGCCGCGCAGCGGCGAGGCCAGCCCCATTGCTCCGTTGGCCAGCGCCGCGTATTCCCGCTGCGACGGGTTCAGCGCATCCCAGCGCTGCCGCATCGCCAGCAGCAGCCGGCGGCTCGCTTCTGCGTCGGCCAGCGCCCGATGGGAGCCGTCCAGCGCGATTCCGTGGCGTTCGCACAGCTCACCCAGCCGATGCGACGGCGCGGCCGGATCCAGCACCTGCGCCAGGGGCAGCGTGTCCACCGCCTGGCGCGGGAGGTCCACCCCGTTCGCGCCGAGGTGGTCGATGTCGAATTTCACGTTGTGCCCAAGCGGGATCGCCCCCTCCAGCAGCGCGCGCAGTTCGTCGGCGAGCGCTTCAAAGGGCGGGGCGTCGCGCAGCATTTCGGGCGTGATTCCGGTCAACCGCTCGATCCGCAGCGGCAGCTCGCCGTAGGGCCGCGCGAGCGCGCTCCAGCGCTCCAGGACCCGCTCCGGGGTGCATCGCACGACGCCAACCTCGATGATCTCGGCGCTGCCGACCTTGAGCCCGGTCAGCTCCAGATCAATCGCGGCGTAGACGGTTTCGCTCATGCCGGCGAGTCTAGACGGCGCGCCCGATCGGCCGGTTTGGGCCTCAGTCCTCCGCGCACTTCTCGAACGGGCGAAATTGATTGAGGTTGAGGCCCTCGTAGCAGACCGTCGCACCGTCGTGCAGCAGTTGCACGGTTTGCTCGCGGCAGGTGAGCGGCTCGGGGAAGACGGTGGTGTAGGTTCCGATGCCGCTGGTGGAGTGGGCGTCGGAGCCGCCGGTGACGGGCTTGTTCAGGATTTGGGCGACTTCGAGCGCGAAAATGTTTTCGCGGCGGGTGTTGCCGCCGTTGCCGACCTCGATGCCGTGCACGACCTGGAAGACGCGCATCTTCTCCGCCGCCTCTTCGGGCGACATCGAGAACGGCTCCTCGCCCTTGCGGCGGAAGGTGACGGGGTCGAAGAAGTGTCGGAAGGGGTGGGCCACCGACATAAACGCGCCGATCTCGTCGCAGACCTCGCGCAGCCGCTCGGCGGAGCGAATGCCGCTGTAGTACTGGTCGATGCCGAAGACGACGATGTGCCCCAGGTCGGTCGAGACCTCCATCCCCTGATTGAGGTAGATGCCGTCGCACTGCTCGCGGAACGCGTTCCAGTCGTAGCGCTCCCAGACGCGGTCGTGCTCGGAGATGTTGAGCCCGGTCAACCCGATCCGCCGCGCTTCCGCGAGCAGGTCATCGGGCTGTAAGGCGCTGTCGGCCGCCCCTCGCACGGTGTGCAAATGCGCGTCGAGGATGGTGCCGTTGAGGGAGCTTGGGTCCACGTGAAGTCTCTCGCCAGGGGCGGCAAGCGGGCCGCCCGCACTGAGTATACGCACGGGCGGCTAAGGTTCACGCCGTCAGGCAGGCGACAGGTCAGGCGGCGGCGAGGTGCGGCAGCATCCAGCCCAGGCAGCCGGCGGCGAGCAGCGCCAGCAGCGCAATCCTGCGGCGGCGGTTGGGCAGCACGAGCGCGGCGCTGAGCGCGAGACTGGCCAGCGCGACCAGGACCGAGGCGGTGTAGACCCAGGAGGGGCTGCCCAGACCGGGCGCGAGATCGCCGCTCGCGGACCAGAGGACGAGGCCGAGCAGCAAGCCGACGACGACGCAGGCGATCTGCGCAGAGAAGGAGATGGCGAGGCCGATCATCACCCAGTTGGAAGGGTCGTTGAACTGTCGGCGGATGCGGTTGGTGACGGGCACGGTGGCGAGCAGCGGGCCGAAGATGAGGTAACCGAAGACGGCGACGGAGGCGCCGCTGATCAGTCCGGCGAGCAGCGCTTGCACGGCGGGCATCTCAGCCGCCTACCCGATCGACCCGCGTTGCGTCGCTCCGCGAGAGCGGGCGGGCCACGTGAATTGCGCCGCGCCAGCGCGGTCGCAGCGCGGCGGCGGCGGTTTCGGCGGCGGCGGGCGGCAGGATCGCGAAGAGCGACGGTCCCGCGCCCGCAAGCAGCGGCGCGGGCGGCGCGAGATTGTGCTCGGCTGCGGCGCGTGCGACGGCTGCGCCGAATGCGCGGCGGGCGGGGCGCAATCCTTGCAGCGTCTCGTCGGCCACGGCGTCGAAGCTGTTGACGCAGTGCTCGCGCGCGGGCGGTAGACCTTCGGCGAGGCGTTTCGCGAGCGCGTCGGTCGCGCCGCCGGCGCTGAAATGTGTCGGACGCAGGCTGCGGTACATCGCCGCAGTCTTGTCGGCGGGAACGGGAATCTCCGGCGTCGCAATCAGCGCGGTCCAGCTGCTCAGCGCGCTGGACGGCGCAGCGATCGGTTGCAGCTGTTCGCCACGCCCGGACATGCGCAGCGATCCGCCCGCGATGCAGGCCGGCAGATCGGAGCCAAGCTCCGCGCCGAGTTCGCGCAGCGCGTCGTCGTCGAGCGGCAGCGACCAGGCGGCGCGGGCGAGGCGCAGAAACGCCGCGGCGTCGGCCGAGCCGCCGCCCAGGCCGCCGGCGACGGGAATCTGCTTTCGCACTTCCAGGCGCGCTGTCGCCGGGACCGCGCGCCAGCCGCGTTCCCGATCCAGTTGCAGCAGGCGGTCCCAGGCCCGCTCGACGATGTCGGGGCCGAGGATGGGGACGGGATGCCCCCGATCGTCGCGGTACG
The DNA here is from genome assembly GCA_965203165.1 of Dehalococcoidia bacterium. Taxonomy (GTDB): domain Bacteria; phylum Chloroflexota; class Dehalococcoidia; order Bin125; family Bin125; genus CATQGW01. The sequence continues at coordinate 420,892 of OZ241849.1, read as the reverse complement.
TTATGTTGCGCGTTGCCGCTGCGGTCAGCCTCAATTCGTCGGCCAGATCGAGCTGCACGACGACCGATTCGAGGTCGTGGTAGCCGTCGGCGCGGCGTCCCAGCACCTCCAGTGTCAGGTTCAGCTTGGCCGGCGCGATCGCGCGAGCGGCGCTCATGTGAGGGGCGCCCCGCTGCGCTCGCGCCACCAGGCCAGCCGCGCCCACTCTTCCAGCGTCAGCGTCTGCGGGCGGCGCGCCGCATCGATCTCGCACTCCGCCAGCCAGCGCTGCGCCTCGCCCTCTTCCAGCCAGATGCCCTGCGCGAGCGCGTTGTGCAGCTGCTTGCGCGGGTGTCGGAAGCCGGCGCGGACGACCTCGAAGAAGCGCGCCTCGCCGGGCACGTCCACGGCGGGCGCGGGCAGCCGCGTAATCCGCACCACCGCCGAGCGCACCTCCGGCGGCGGGCGAAAGCTCTCCCGCTCCACCGCGAAGAGGTACTCCGCCTCCGCGTAGAACTGGACGGAGACGCCGAGCAGGGAGAGCTTGCCCGGCGGCGCGGCGATGCGCCGCGCGACCTCGTGCTGCACCATGATCAGCAGCCAGTTCGGCGTCGGCTCGACTTCGGCGAGGAAGCGGCGCAGGATCGGCGCGGTGATCGCGTAGGGGAGGTTGCCGACCAGTCCGTAGGGCGCAGACGCGCCGGCGGCGGCGAGGGCCTCGGCCGGCTCGATGTCGAGGATGTCGCCTTCGAGCACGAGCGCGTTGGACGGCGATTGCAGTTGCGAGAGGCGCCGGCGCGCCTGCCAGGCCATGGCGGGGTCGAGCTCGACGGCGGCGAGCGGGCGGTCGAGCGCCGCCAGGCGGGCGGTCAGCGCGCCGTCGCCGGGGCCGATTTCGAGCAGCGGCGCGGGCTGCGCGGGGAGGGCGTCGATGATTCGGTCGAGCACGCGCTCATCGCGCAGCAGGTGCTGTCCGAGGCGTCGTCGTTTGGAGCGGCTCATAGGATCCGCACGCCGATCCCGACGCGCCGGGTGTGAGTGAAGGGGTGGCCGTGCACCTGCCGTCGAACGCCGCCATGAGCTTGCCGCCGCTAGCCGGCTCCGCCCAGGCGCTCCCGCGTCACCCGAAACCGCCCGCTTACCGCTGCTTCCTTTCGGACCTGACGGGGTTCACGGTGGCTCGCCGCGCGGGACCCAGGCTTCAACACCACTTGGCGTCGGTAGGGGTCATGACGTAGCCCTCAGGCCGGAATTCAGCCCTGCTGGAGCGGATTGCAGGTGGAGGGCACCGCTAGCTCCCCGCCTAGCACGACCGAATTCAGGTTACGCGGCCCATCTACCCTCGTCAATCGCCGAACCGCCGCCGGGATCGGCGCTCCGCATAGTAGAGTCGATTGCCAAGGGCCCCACCGGGGGCTGAAGAGGGAGCCGCTTGCATGCGCGTCGTTTCGATTGGCTGCCCCTTGCCCAGCCCGTTGGTGGACAACCACTCCATCGCCAACGCGCCCTCGCTGTTCGACTACGACGCCTGTGTGTGGGATCCCTACGCCGTCTCCGAGCAGATTGAGGGGCTCGCGGCTGGCGGCTCCGGGCTGCGCTCTTCGGATGGGCGGCCGGTGCAGGCCGGAGCGTCGGGCGCGTTCAGCTTTGGGCTCGGCGAGCTGCTTGAGCAGCGGCGGCTGGAGTTGCAGCAGCTGATCGAGCGTGGCGGCGTACTGCTCGTCTTGGCGCACCCCAACATCGGGCATTCGTCAGTCGCTTCGATGCCGGGGCTGGAGCGCTACACGCTGATCCCCTCGCCGGGGCCCGGCGCGCTACGCTGGCCCACCCTGCGCGCGGGCGACGGGCGGGAGATTCGCGCCAGCGCGCCGCAGCATCCGCTGGCCGACTATCTGGACGAGCTGAGCGGGCGGCTGCGCTACCGCGCGGTCTGGGAAGAGCGCTCGCCCGACTTCCCTCGGGGCGCGCAGGTGCTGGCGCGCAGCGTCGGGGGCGCGGCGATCGCGGCGGAATTCGAGGCGGGCGCGGGGCGTCTGGTCTTCGCCCCGCCGCCGCAGGACGGGCTGACCACCGCCGATCGCAAGCGCTTCACCACCGCCGTGCTCGAACTGCTGACCCGGCTGGTCGATGAAGACGGCGCGGGGCGCGAGCCGAACTGGGCGCGGCGCTACGACACCGAGCCGATCGCCGCCGCGCGCGAGGCGCTGACCGCCGCCGCCATCGAACTGCAGGAAGCGCAGCGGCGCGAGACGGAAACCCGCGCGGCACTGGCCGAGGCCGCCCGCTTCTCCGAACTGCTCTGGCGGCCCAACGGCGCGCGGCTGGCGGCATTGACCGCAGACGCCTTCCGCCTGCTCGGCTACCAGGTCGCCGACGGCGCGTCGGGCGCGGAACTGAAGGATGACGAGGGCGCCGCGCTGCTCGAGCTGGCGGCATCGGAGCAGACCGTCAGCGAGCGTGTCTATCTGACGCTGCAGGGGCGTCTCGAAGAGCATTTTCTGAGCCGTCAGGAGCGGCCAAAGGGGATCATCGTGGTCAGCGGCCAGCGCGACCTCGACCCCGGCATGCGCCGCCAGGCCTGGACGCGCCCGCTGGAGAACGCCTGCGAGACGTTCGGCTACGCGCTGATTCCGGTCGCGGCGCTGTATGAGTTGGTTAATTTCGCGATCGAGGATCCGGATCCGGAGGTCCTGGCGGAGCTGCGCGCCAGCATCCGCGAAACCGCTGGGGTGCTTGAGGTCGAGGAGCCGGTGGAGGATGCAGCAGAGCCGCCGCCGGCGGTAGCCGAAAATGGCCTGGGGGCAACGCCGCTGCCTGAAGAGGCGGGCGCGGAAGCCGGCTAACCCTCACTCACGCTAATCGCGTCCGCCATCCCCTCCTCCCCCAATTCATCCTTCCCCCCTGACCAGGGGATGCCCCAATCCCCCCCCCCTCCAGGTCGTTGAAGACCTCACAGCTCACCGGATCGAGGAGAGGCCCCAATTCATCCCTCCCCCCTTCCAGGGGGGAGGTTAGGTGGGGGGTGAGAGGCCGCGAGCCGCCGCCACTGGTCGTACATGCCCCGATCGCCCCTTCCTCCCTCCCCGTCACACCTGCGCCCCCTGCATCATCCCCACGCCACCTTCGTCATCCCCCGTCATCTCCACGCCCCCTCTCGTCATTCCTGCACCCCCTCCCCGTCATTCCTGCGCAGGCAGGAACCCGTGCAGTGGGCGTGGCCCATCCCGGCCTAGATGCTCAGCGACGGTGCACAAGCGGCTGTGCCCGGCTGCCGCAACACCGAGCCGCGTACCGACATCGGAGACCGCTTGCGTTCCTGCCTGCGCAGGAATGACGGAAAGGGGGGACAGAGACGAGAACGGAGCTTGGATACTGTGCTCAGCGAGATACTCGCGGCGAGCGCAGGTGTGCCGGATCTGATCTCGCGGGGGTACCGTGGTAGGGACGAAACCGCGCAACCCCCAAACGCTGCGGGGCGGACGTGAGGAGGCCACCATGCGACGACGGATGATGCCGCTCCGGCTCCTGTTGGCGGCGCTCGCGGCGGCCGCCGTTGTTGCGGCGTGCGCCAGCGACGACGACGCGCTGACCGTCGCCGAGTATGCCGCGCAGTGCGGCGCGCGCTCGGGCTTTGACGAGGTTTGGGAAACGTGGGGGGATTTCACCGCTGAGCTCAGCGATGTCTACGACGAACTCGCCGCGGCGACGCCGCCGGATGTGCTCATCGCGTTCCATGCGGCGAGCACGGAAGCGGCGCGAGTTCTCCTGGCGTTTGGCGAAGAGCAACCCGCCGACTGGCTCTTTGACACCGTCGCGCTCAGTACGCCCGCGCTACTGGCGGCAGCGAACGCCCTGGAGACCGCGCGAAATCTGCTCCCGGAGGACATCCGCAATCAGCTGAGGGCCACAGGCTGCATCGGCGAAGAGAGCTAGCGCGCGGGCGGCGGAGAACGCTCAGTCCTTGCCGATCTGTAGGACGGCCAGGAACGCTTCTTGGGGGATTTCGACGTTGCCTACGCGCTTGAGGCGCTTTTTGCCTTCGGCCTGGCGCTGGAGCAGCTTGCGCTTGCGCGTGATGTCGCCGCCGTAGCACTTCGCGGTGACGTTCTTGCGCATTGCGCGGACGGTCTCGCGGGCGACGATTCTGCCGCCTACGGCGGCCTGGATCGGCACATCGAAGAGCTGCCGCGGGATCAGCTTGCGCAGGCGGTCGGCGAGGCGCCGTCCGTCCGTCGCCGCGCGGTCGGCGTGGACGATTGCCGAGAGGGCGTCGACCGGCTCGCCGTTGATCAGCAGGTCGAGCTTGACCAGCTTGGCCGCCTGGTAGCCGGTGAAGGTGTAGTCGAGGCTGGCGTAGCCGTGCGTGCGCGATTTGAGGTCGTCGTAGAAGTCGGTCAGGATTTCGGAGAGCGGGATCGCGTATTCGAGCAGCACGCGGATTTGGTCTTCGCCGCCGCCGTTGTCGCTTACGCCGCTGCGCTGGAGGTACTCCATCCGCTCGAAGCGCCCGCGCCGGCCTGTCACTGCCTCCATCACCGTGCCCACGAAGCGCTGCGGGGCGATCACGTGAATCTGCACCCACGGCTCGCGGATTTCGGCGATGCGCGGCGGCGCGGGCAGCAGCGACGGATTCTCGATTCGCTCAACGCGCCCGTCGGTGGTCTCGACCTCGTACTCGACCGACGGCGCGGTGAAGACCAGTTCGAGCCCGTACTCGCGCTCCAGCCGCTCCTGCACGATCTCCATATGCAGCAGCCCGAGGAAGCCCATGCGGTAGCCGAAACCGAGCGCCGCCGAGGACTCGGCCTGGTAGAGGATCGAGGAATCCGAGAGGCGCAGCTTGTCCAGCGCGTCGCTGAGGTCCTGGTAGTCCGCGCTGTTGGCCGGGTAGAGGCCGGCGAAGACCATCGCCTTGGGCTCGCGGTAGCCGGGCAGCGGTTCGGGCCGCTGCCGCGCGGCGGCGGTCATCGTGTCGCCGACCCGCACATCGCCGACTTCTTTGAGCCCGGTCGCCACGTAGCCGACATCGCCGGCGGTGAGGCTGGGCAGCGCCTGCAGGTCGGGCGCGAAGCTGCCCACCTCCATCGCCTCGAAGCGGCGGTCGGCGGCGTTGAGCCGCAGTTGCGCGCGGCCCGCGACCTCCCCGTCCACCACCCGCACATGCGCGATCACGCCCTTGTAGGGGTCGTATTCGGAGTCGAAGATCAGCGCGCGCAGCGGCTCGTCGGGCTCGCCCTTGGGCGGCGGGATGCGCTCCACGATCGCCTCGAGCAGCCCCGCAACGCCCTCGCCCGTCTTGGCCGAGACGTAGAGCATCTCATCGAGCGAGAAGCCGACCACGTCGGCGAGCTCGGCGGCGATCGCCTGCGGCCGCGCGACGGGCAGGTCGATCTTGTTGATCACCGGCACCAGCGTGAGGTCCTGTTCGAGCGCCAGATAGACATTGGCGAGCGTCTGCGCCTGAATGCCCTCCGCGGCGTCCACCACGAGCAGCGCGCCCTCCGCCGCCGCCAGGCTGCGCGAGACTTCGTAGGAGAAATCGACGTGCCCGGGCGTGTCGATCAGATGGAGCTTGTAGTCCTGCCCGTCGCGCGCGGTGTGCTGCATGCGCACCGCGCGCGCCTTGATCGTGATGCCCTTCTCGCGCTCCAGCGCCATGCTGTCCAGCAGCTGGTCGGACATGTTGCGCGGGTCGACGGTCGCCGTGGCCTCCAGCAGCCGATCGGAGAGGGTCGACTTGCCATGGTCGATATGCGCGACGATGCAGAAGTTGCGAACGGGCGGGGGCATGTGGAGGCAGGGTAGCACCGTGCGGCGCGGGGCGTTGCGCGGGCTTGCGCGGCGGTGGTGTGCAAGGGGTGGGAGGCGGGAAGGGGCTTGGTGGGCAGCGCGGCGAGATACCCGCGGCAAGCGCGGGTATGACGGATCTTGTGAGCGCGGGGGTGACGGATCTTGTGAGCGCGGAGGTGACGGATCTTATGAGCGCGGGTACGACGGAGGTGGGGCGGGCGTGGTGGATTCTATGGGCACGGGGGTGGCGAAGCTTATTCTGCGCGGGGGTGTGGGAGGCGGGAAGGGGCTTGGTAGGCAGCGCGGCGAGATACCCGCGGCAAGCGCGGGTATGACGGATCTTGTGAGCGCGGGGGTGACGGATCTTGTGAGCGCGGAGGTGACGGATCTTATGAGCGCGGGTACGACGGAGGTGGGGCGGGCGTGGTGGATTCTATGGGCACGGGGGTGGCGAAGCTTATTCTGCGCGGGGGTGTGGGAGGTGGGAAGGGGCTTGGTGGGCAGCGCGGCGAGATACCCGCGGCAAGCGCGGGTATGACGGATCTTGTGAGCGCGGGGGTGACGGATCTTGTGAGCGTGGGCGTGACGGAGCCATGGGCGCGGGCGTGGCGGTCTCACCCTGTGCGGGCACGGCGGAGCTGGGACGTGGCGCGACGGGCGTGGCGCGGTGTGCGGCCGGGTGCGCGGTTAGACGCGGTGGCAGCGGACGTAGTGCTCCGTGCCGATCTCGCGCCACTCGGGGTCTTCCTCGCGGCAGACGTCGATCGCGATCGGGCAGCGCGTGTGGAAGTTGCAGCCCGGCGGCGGCGCGATCGGGTTGGGCACATCGCCGGTCAGAATCAGCCGCTCGCGGCGGCGCTCGACCGCCGGGTCGGGGATCGGCACCGCCGAGATCAGCGCCTGCGTGTAGGGATGCAGCGGGTTCTCGTAGAGCTCGTCGGCGGGCGCAAGCTCGACGATCTTGCCCAGATACATCACCGCGATGCGGTGGCTGATGTGGCGCACGACCGAGAGGTCGTGGGCGATGAACAGGTAGGTCAGCCCGAAGTCCGACTGGAGGTCTTCGAGCAGGTTGATGATCTGCGCCTGGATCGACACATCGAGCGCCGAGACGGGCTCATCGGCCACGATGAAGGCGGGCTCGACGGCAAGCGCGCGGGCGACGCCGATGCGCTGCCGCTGGCCGCCCGAGAACTCGTGCGGGTAGCGACTGGCGAAGTAGGGGTTGAGCCCGACCGTCTCGAGCAGCTCGCGCACCCGCTCCTTGCGGCGGCCGCGCTGTAGGCCGTGGATCACCATCGGCTCCGCCACGATGCTGCCCACGCTCATGCGCGGGTTCAGCGAGGCGTAGGGGTCCTGGAAGATCATCTGCATCTGCCGCCGGTAGGCGCGCAGATTGCGCCCCGAGAGCGTGGTCAGATCGACCGGCCCGCCGGCGGCGGACGCGGGCGAATCTTCGCCGCCGCCCGCGTCGGCGCCGTTGTCACTGCCGTTCTGGTCCGCGTGCGCCACGATGTGGCTGGTGTAGCGCGGCGGCGAGAGCAGCACATTGCCGGCGGTGGGGCGGTAGAGCTGCAGGATCGCGCGCCCGGTGGTCGACTTGCCGCAGCCCGACTCGCCGACAAGGCCGAGCGTCTCGCCCTCGCGGACCGAGAACGAGATGCCGTCCACGGCCTTGATGTCGGCGACCTTGCGCTTGAGCAGCAGGCCGGCGGTGACCGGGAAGTACATCTTGAGGTCCTGCACTTCGAGCAGGGTGTTCTCGTGCGGCTCGGTGCGTCCGCCGCCGGCGAGGTCGACGATCGCCGCCGCCGAGCGGTTCACGCTGGCCGCCGCGGCCTCGCGCATCTGCTCCGGCGTCATCGTCCCCGCGGCCGCCTCCTGGCTGCCTTCGGGGCTGCTCGCGGGAGCGTCCGCGGTGGCCGCCGGGGCGTCGCCGCCAGTCTCTTCGCTGATTTCGCCGTTGGTGGTCTGTTCGTCTTCAGCCATTGGCGGTTACCTCCTCGGTTATCTGGGCGCTGGCCAGGATACGGTCGGCTTCGTCCTGCACCTCGTCGGTGTTCCAGCAGGCCACAAGGTGGCCCGGCGCGAACTCAATGAGCTCGGGGCGTTCTGCGCGGCACTGGTCGGTTGCGAAGCGGCAGCGCGGCGCGAAGGAGCAGCCGTCGGGCAGGTTGGTCAGGTCGGGCGGCGTGCCCTCGATCGGGATCAGCCGCCCGGTGCGGGCGTCGAGCCGCGGCACCGATTCGAGCAGGCCGAGCGTGTAGGCGTGCTTGGGGTGGGCGTAAATCTCGCCCGCGTCGCCGCTCTCCACAATCCGCCCGCCGTACATCACGTTGACCCGATCCGCGTAGCGCGCCACCACGCCTAGGTTGTGCGTGATCACGATCACGGCCGTGCCCAGCTCGCGGCTCAGCCGCGCCATGACCTCCAGCACCTGCGCCTGAATCGTCACGTCGAGCGCGGTGGTCGGCTCGTCGGCGAGCAGCAGCTTGGGGTCGCAGGAGAGCGCCATCGCGATCATCACGCGCTGGCGCATTCCGCCGGAGAACTGGTGGGGGAAGTCGAACAGGCGCTGCTCGGCGGCGGGGATGCCGACCATGTGCAGCAGCTCGATGGCGCGCTCATTGGCCTCCGTGCGGCGCAGCCCCATGTGCAGTTCGATCGCCTCGGTCAGCTGGCGGCCGATCGTCAGCACCGGGTTGAGCGACGTCATCGGCTCTTGGAACACCATCGCGATGTCGTTGCCGCGGATCTCGCGCATCCGCGAGTCGTCCACGCTCATCAGCTCTTCGCCGTCGAACCAGACTTCGCCTTCGACGATTTTGCCGGGCGGGTTGGGGATCAGGCGCAGCAGGGAGAGCGCGGAGACGCTCTTGCCGGAGCCGGACTCGCCGACCAGACCGAGCGTCTGGCCCGGCTGCACATCGTAGGAGACCTCGTTGACGGCCTTGACCACCCCTTCGGAGGTGAAGAAGTGCGTCGAGAGGTCCTGAACGCTCAGCAGGGGGTCGGCCATGAGGGGACTCCTTTGTGGATGCGCTGGCGGCGTCGTGCCGTGTGCGGCGCCCAACGGTCGCGCCCGGCGGGGCGGCGGGTGGTGGGGAAGAGGAGACTCGAACTCCTACGCCTTTCGGCACATGATTCTAAATCATGCTCGTCTACCAGTTCCGACACTTCCCCGCGCGCGGGCGGAGCGGGCGGTGTGCTGGTGAGCCGCCAGGGACTCGAACCCCGAACCTGCTGATTAAGAGTCAGCTGCTCTGCCAATTGAGCTAGCGGCCCATCGCTGCACGGAGCGGCGCCGCGGGGTGAGACACCACAGCGCCGCAGAGCGCGCACGCGCCCTGCCAGGCAGGATACACCGCGGAACGGGGTTGGGTGGGTCAATCTGCGCTCCCTTGACGGATCGACCAAGGCGTGCGCGGAACGCTAGCCAATGGATCGCGTTTCGTCAACGTGTTAACACTGATGCCTGCCCGGAACCGCCGCACGCTGCACCTGCCGCCGCCCATCCCCGCGCTTCTAGTGCCTGCGTAGGAGTGACGGAGGCGTGGACGGGACTTGGCGCTGGTCACGGCGAGATACCCGCGGCGGGGCGCGGGTATGACGGATCTTGCTCGCGCGGGCATGAAGGAGCTGGGGCGCGGGTGTGACGGAGGTGTGGGGAGGCGTGGACGGGATGTGGTGCTGGTCGCGGCGAGATACCCGCGGCAAGCGCGGGTATGACGGAGATGGCGCGCGGGCATGAAGGAGCTGGCGCGCGGGCATGAAGGAGCTGGGGCGCGGGTGTGACGGATTTTCCTGCGCGGGTGTGACGGAGGTGGGGAGGTGTGGACGGGACTTGGCGCTGGTCACGGCGAGATACCCGCGGCGAGCGCGGGTATGACGGATCTACTTTTGCGCGGGTATGACGGAGATGGTGTGCGGGTGTGACGGAGCTAGCCACGATCAGGTAAGATCAGACCTACGCGCCCTGGGGCGCGGGATGGGCGGTTAGCTCAGTTGGCTAGAGCGCCGCGTTGACATCGCGGAGGTCACTGGTTCAAGTCCAGTATCGCCCACCACCACACACGACCACAGGCTTGCGAGCGGCGGAGAGGCAGCGACGGGTGGCGCAGCAGGAGGTCGAAGAGGAATCCGCCGGCGCGCCGATTGTCGGCTCCGACGAGGTTGACGCCGAGGAGTGGCTGCGGCGGATGCGCCACTCCGCCGCGCACGTGCTCGCGCAGGTCGTCCTGCAACTCTTCCCCGACGGCAAAATCGCGATCGGCCCGCCGATCGCGACCGGCTTCTACTACGACTTCGACCTGCCCCGCGCGCTGACGCCCGATGATCTCAAGGAGATCGAGCGTCGGATGCGCAAGGAGATGAAGCGCAATCACCGCTTCATCTGGAGCGAGACGAGCCTCGAGGAGGCGCGCGAGCGGTTCGCCGACCAGCCCTACAAGCTCGAGCTGATCGAGCAGTTCAGCGCCGACGCCGACAGCGTCGGGCTCTGCGCGCACGCCGAGTTCATCGACCTCTGCCGCGGCGGGCACGTGCAGACGACCCGCCAGATCGGCCCGTTTCGGCTGACCAACGTCGCCGGCGCCTACTGGCGCGGCGACGAGAACCGCCCGCAGCTGCAGCGCGTCTACGGCGCGCTGTTCGCCAGCCAGGACGAGCTCGATGAGCACTTCGCGCGGCTCGAAGAGGCGCAGCAGCGCGATCACCGCCGGTTGGGGCGCGAGCTGGGCCTCTTCACCTTCGCCGAAGAGATCGGCGCGGGCGTCCCGCTGCTGCTGCCGCACGGCGCGGTGGTGCGCAACGAGATGGAGCGGTTAATCCGCGAACTTCAGCAGGAGCGCGGCTACAGCGAGGTCTGGACCGGCCATCTGGCCCGCGGCGACCTGTTCGAGCGCTCCGGCCATCTGGAGAACTACCGCGACGTGATGTACCCGGCGATGGTCGACGGCGAGACGGAGTACTATCTCAAGCCGATGAACTGCCCCGTGCACATGACGCTCTACAACACGGGGCTGCACTCCTACCGCGAGCTGCCGCTGCGCTACTCCGAGCAGGCCACGCTCTACCGCTATGAGAAGTCGGGCCAGCTGGGCGGTCTGACTCGGGTGCGCTCGCTGACTCAGGACGATTGCCACATCTTCTGCACGCCCGAGCAGGTCTCCGACGAGGTCGGCCGCGTGCTCGAGCTGGTGCGCACGCTGCTCGCGACCTACGGCCTGACCGACTTCCGCTACGAGTTCTCCCTGCCCGGCGGCGAGGGCAAGTTCGTCGACGATCCCGCCGCCTGGACGGCGGCGATCGAGGCGTTGCGCGCCGCGCTCGACGCCGCGGGCGTTGATTATGTCGAGCAGGAGGGCGAGGCCGCCTTCTACGGCCCCAAAGCCGACCTGTTTGTGAGCGATGTGATGGGCCGCGAGTGGCAACTCTCGACGGTCCAGCTGGACCTGATTCAGCCCGCGCGGCTGGGCTGTGTGTATGTGGGCGAGGACGGGGAGCGGCACACGCCCGTCGTGATCCACCGCGCGATCCACGGCTCGCTCGAGCGCTTCCTGGGCATTCTGATCGAGCACTACGCGGGCGCATTCCCCGCCTGGCTCGCGCCCGTTCAGGCGCGCTGCATCCCGATCGCCGACCGCCACATCGAGTGGGCGCGCCAGGCCGCGGCCCAACTCAGCGCCGCCGGCCTGCGGGTGGATGTGGACGACGGCAACGAGCGGATGCAGGCCAAAATCCGCAACGGCCAGCGCGCCAAGATCCCCTACTTGCTGGTGATCGGCGATCGCGAAGCGGAAGCCGGCGCCGTAGCCGTCCGCGTGCGCGGCGGCGAGGATCTGGGCGCGCAACCGCTGTCAGAGTTCCAGGCAATGCTCACGGAGCAAGTCCAAACCCGCGCCACCGCTCCGCGGTAGGGGCTGTTCACGACTTTCACCCACTCCACTCGGTACCATGCCCTCAGACAGTTCGCCGATCCTGAGTCGGAAAGGCGCTTCGATGGTCTCCGCCCCAGCCAAGCGCAGCGCCGACGAGTGGTACGCCATCCGCTTCCCCCCGCAGCTGCCGCTGACCGACGACCTGCTGCTCCAATTCGGCCTGCTCAACGACCACCTGCGCCTTGAACGCAGCTCGGAAGGAGCGCTCGTCATCACCTTTCCTCCCGGAACTGAAAGCGCCTACGCGGAGAACCAAATCGCCCGCCAGTTGGGCAACTGGGCCGAGCAGCGCGCGGGCGTCGCTTTCGGCCCCAGCGGGACCTATGTCAGGCCCGACGGCAGAGCCCTCGCGCCCGACGCATCCTGGATTACTGAGCAACAGTGGGACGCGCTCAGCGCCGACGAGCGCCGCGTCTTCATGCGCACCTGCCCCGTCTTCGTCGTCGAAGTCCGCTCGCCCGACCAGACTCTCGCCAGCCAGCAGCGCAGGATGGACGACTGGGTCGCATTCGGCGTGCAACTGGGCTGGCTGGTCGACCTCCAGAACAGCCGCCTCTGGGTCTACCGCCCCGGCTGCGAGCCCGAAGAGCTCGCCCGCCCCGCAACCATCAGCGGCGACCCCGAGCTGCCCGGCCTCGTGGTCGATCTCGCCAATGTCTGGCGCTAATCCCCCACTCCGTCGTGCCCGGGACGAGCGGGGATGTGGGAGGTGGGGATGGGGCTTGGTGCTCGGTGCGGCGGGATACCCGCGGCAAGCGCGGGTATGACGGATCTTCTCGCGCGGGTGTGACGGAGCAGGGAGCGCGGGTGTGACGGAGCAGGGGGCGCGGCGTGACGGGGCTCTTTTACGCGGTTGTGGTGAAGGCGCGTGGGGGGGCGTGCCTGCGGGGGTGGGGAGGCGGGAACGTGGTCTGGTGCTCGGCGCGGCGAGATACCCGCGGCAAGCGCGGGTATGACGGAGTGGGGAGCGCGGGTATGACGGATCTTCTCGCGCGGGTGTGACGGAGTGGGGGCGCGGCGTGACGGGGCTCTTTTACGCGGTTGTGGTGAAGGCGCGTGGGGGGCGTGCCTGCGGGAGTGTGGGAGGCGGGAACGTGGTCTGGTGCTCGGCGCGGCGAGATACCCGCGGCAAGCGCGGGTATGACGAAGTGGGGAGCGCGGGTGTGACGGAGTTGGGGCGCGGCGTGACGGAGCTCTTTTGCGCGGTTGTGGTGAAGGCGCGTGGGGGGCGTGCCTGCGGGGGTGGGGAGGCGGGAACGTGGTCTGGTGCTCGGCGCGGCGAGATACCCGCGGCAAGCGCGGGTATGACGGATCTTCTCGCGTGGGTATGACGGATCTTCTCGCGTGGGTACGGCGGAGAAGGGAGCGGGGGAATGACGGGTTGCGGGGCGCGGTCCGGCCGCCCGCGTACCGCATCAGGGCGGCGGCGGGTATGATTTCTGCGGGTCGGCTGGATGAGCTGATCGTGGACCGGTGGTGGGCTAGCGAAGGTGGGGCGATGCGCGGGCAGAACTCGGCGATTGGGACGTTGCTGATCGCGAATCGCGGCGAGATTGCCGTGCGCGTGATTCGCGGCGCGCGCGACCTCGGCATTCGCACCGTCGCCGTCTACTCCGAGCCTGACCGCACCGCGCGCCATGTGCGACTGTCCGACGCGGCGCAGCTGATTGGTCCCGCCGAGCCGGCGCAGAGCTATCTGGACATCGAAGCGATCCTGCGCGCCGCGCGGGAGAGCGGGGCGGATGCGATCCATCCGGGCTACGGCTTCCTCTCCGAGAACGCCGAGTTCGCCCGCGCCTGCCGCGACGCCGGCATCACCTTCGTCGGGCCCTCGCCGGAGGCGATCGAGTTGATGGGCGACAAGATCGCCTCGCGCCGCACGATGCAGGCCGCGGGCGTGCCGATCATTCCCGGCAGCATCGACCCGATCAGCGACCCGCAGGAGGCGCGCAAGATCGCCGACGAGATCGGCTATCCGGTCGTGATCAAGGCCGCCGCCGGCGGCGGCGGGCGCGGCATCCGCGCGGTCGATTCGGCCGATCAGTTCGAGCGGGCGATCGATCAGGCGCAGGACGAAGCGCGCACGGCCTTCGGCAACGACGCGGTCTTCGTCGAGAAGCTGATTCGCCCGGCGCGGCACATCGAAATTCAGGTGGTGGGCGACCAGCAGGGCAATCTGGTCGCGCTGGGCGAGCGCGAGTGCTCGATCCAGCGCCGCCGCCAGAAGCTGGTCGAAGAGGCGCCCGCGCCGGGCGTCTCGCCCGAGCTGCGCCTGCGCATGGAAGAGGCCGCGATCCAGGCCGCCGCGGCCTGCGACTACACCAGCACCGGCACCGTCGAGTTTCTCGTCTGGGGCGACGAGTTCGCCTTCCTCGAGATGAACACCCGCCTGCAGGTCGAGCACCCGGTCACCGAGTTGGTGCGCGGCGTGGACCTGGTGCAGGATCAGCTGCGCATCGCGGGCGGCCTGCCGATCGGCTACACGCGCGAGGAGCGGCCGATCCGCGGCTGGGCGATGGAATGCCGCATCACCGCCGAGGATCCCTACCGCGATTTCGCGCCCTCGGTCGGACCCATCGCCTGGTACCGCGAACCCGGCGGCCCCGGCGTGCGGCTGGACAGCATGCTCGCGCGCGGCGTCGGTGTCAGCCCCTGGTACGACTCGCTGATCGGCAAGCTGATCACCTGGGGCGAGACGCGCGACCAGTGCATCCGCCGCATGCGCCGCGCGCTGGGCGAGTACTTGATCCTGGGCGTGAGCACCTCAGTGCCGTTCCATCAGGCGCTGCTCGAAGAACCCCGCTTCCTCGAGGGCAGGGTCGACACCACCTTCCTCGAAGAGCACCAGGTGCTCGATCCGGAGGAGCGCCCGAAGACCTCAACCCGCGCGGCGATCGCCGCCGCGGTCTACTTTCACACCCAGGGCGAGCGGGCCGAAGCCGAGCGTGGCGCGCCCGCGCAGCGAAACCCGTGGGCCGTCTCCGCCCGCGGGCGGCGCTATCCAGTGGAGCAGGGATGGCGAAGAACTACCGGCTGAACGTGGGCGGCGAGCACCGCGAAATTGCGATTGAGGACGACGGCGAAGGCCGCTTCGTCGCGCGCATCGGCGACGCCGAGTACTCCGTCGTGCTCGAGTCGCTCGACGACAACACGCTCTTCCGGCTGCGCATCGACGGTCGGCGCACGCCCGTCGCGATCAAGCGCGACGGCTACGCGCTGGACATGTTCATCGGCCCTGATCGCTACACCGCCGAAATCGAGCGCACCGCGGCCGGATCGTTCGACACGCTCGCCCCGGCCATCGCCGGCGTCGTGCGCCTGACCGCGCCCATGACCGGCCAGATTTCGGAAGTGCTGGTCGGCGTCGGCGACGAGGTGCAGGAGGGCGATCCGCTGCTGGTGATCGTGGCGATGAAGATGAACAACGAGATCCGCTCGCCGGCCGCGGGCACGATCACCGAACTCTCCGTCGCCGCCTCGGACACCGTCGACCAGGGCGATCTGCTGCTGGTGCTGCGGGCCAGCGACGACGACGCAGAGCCGCGTGAAGTTCGCTAGCTTGTAGCGGCAGGTTGAAGCGGCCTGCGCAAAAGCGTAGGATTGCCAGCCACACGGACGCCCGCCGAACCATCCGCGCGGGCCGCGGCAAGGAGGCCACCTCTGGCGACTCGTGAACAGCGCACCAACGATGCGATCCGCGTCCCCGAAGTGCGCGTGATCAGCGACGACGGCACCCAGCTCGGCGTGATGCCCACACGGCAGGCCCTTGACCTTGCGAGCGCGCAAGGCTTGGACTTGGTTGAAGTCGCCCCCGACGCGCGCCCTCCCGTCGTGCGCATGCTCGACTACGGCAAGTTCAAATACGAACAGTCCAAGCGCGAGCGCGAGGGCCGCAAGCGTCAAAAGGGCGCCTCCCTGCACGAAATCAAGATGCGGCCCAACATCGGCCGCAGCGATATGGACGCCAAGCGCAAGCGCGCCTCGCGCTTCCTCGAAGCCGGCGACAAGGTCAAAATCTCCGTCCAATTCCGCGGCCGCGAGATCACGCACCGCGAGATCGGGGTTGAGCGTATCGAGGAAATGCTGAGCGCGCTGGACCAGGACGGTATGCCGATCGTGCGCGAGAAGCCGATCTCCACCGAAGGCCGCTTCATGTCCGTCATCGTCGCCGCCGACAAGCCCAAGCTCGAAGCCCGCGCCCGTCAAGCTGCCGAGGAGGCCGCCGAAGAAACCGCTGAAGCCGCCCCCGAGCAGCCCGAGGCGGCTGAAGCCGCCGAGACCGCTGGCGCGTGAGCCGATCCCGCCATACGCTGAACGACAGCCGAACGGCTCCAACTCGAAGCGCGGTGCCCACATGCCCAAGATGAAGACGCACAAAGGCGCGGCCAAGCGCCTCCGCATCACCCGCACCGGCAAGGTGCTGAGGATGAAGAGCTACCGCGGCCACAACAAGCAGAAGAAGCGCAAGGCCACGCTGCGCCTGCAACAGCGCATGCACGAGGTCGCGCGGCGCGGCGACCGCCGCCGCGCGCGGCGACTGCTGCCCTACGGCTCGCCGTAGCCGACGCGCCCGGACGCATTGGGGAGGATCAGACCATGCCGCGAGTTAAGGGCGGACCGCGCGAGCGCCGCCGCCACAAGAAGGTGCTGCGCCAGACCAAAGGGCATCACGGCGTACGCAACCGGCTCTACCGCCGCGCCTCGGAGTCGCGCCTGCACGCGCTGAGCTACGCCTACGCCCATCGGCGCGAGCGCAAGGGCGACATGCGGCGCATCTGGATTCAGCGGATCAACGCCGCCGCGCGGCTGCACGGCGTCTCCTACAGTCGGCTGATGCACGGCCTGAAGCAGGCCGAGATCGAGATCGACCGCAAAGTCCTGGCGGAGTTGGCGCTGCACGACCCGGAGGGGTTCGCGGCGCTGGTACGGCAGGCGCAAGCTGCGGAAGCGGCGCAGGCCGCCTGAGCGGCGTTCCGTCGGGCCTTCAGTTCCATCCAGCGCGAAATCAGGACGCGGCGGAGACCGCCAGCTGCGGCTGGCCGGTGGCGTCGGACAGCGCGTCGGCGGGATCGGCGTCGGGCAGGTGGTCGAGCAGCCAGCCGGCCCCGGAGCTGTCGCGCAGCCAGGGCAGGACGCGGGACAGCCGGCGGAACTCGCGGGCGTGCAGCCCGTTGATGATCACCGAGAACTCGATCTCGCGCGAGCGCTCGCGCCAGCCTTCCGGCAGGTCGATGAAGGCGTCGTCGAAGGCGCGGGCAACAACCCGGGCCTCCTCGATTTCGAGCGCGAGCCAGGCGCGCAGGCGCATCAGCGCGGTGCTGTTGCGCTCGTCGATCGCCGCCGCGCCCTCGCGCCGCGCCAGCGCGCGCATCGCGCGGCGCAGATCGACCGGCGGCAGGCTCTGCGCGTCGTAGAAGGCCGCGGCCAGCTCGAGGTGGTCGGCGGCGTCGAAGATGCGGTCCACGATCGCCGAAGCGGCGTGCTGCTGGATCGGAGTGTGGGTCATGATCAGTTCCTCTCGCTCTGTTCGGTCAGAACTACCGACTGGGGCAATCCTAGCACTCTCCTGGCGAGAGTGCTAGGCGACAGTCGGGCGCAAGGTCGATCTGTATCCTGAGCCACACTCCAATCGTGAAATCTGTCACTCTTGTCAGAAGAGTGCCAGCACTGACCTCACGCAAAACAACCCCACGCACGCAGCCTCCGCCCCTCTCCGTCATACCTGCGCGCGCGGGTATGACGGAGAGGGTGCGTGCGGAGTGTGGGAGGCGGGAGCGGGGCTTGGTGCGCAGCGCGGCGAGATACCCGCGGCGAGCGCGGGTATGACGGGGCTGGCCTTGCGCGGGTGTGACGGAGAGGTTGGGTGCGGAGTGTGAAAGGCGGGAGCGGGGCTTGGTGCGCAGCGCGGCGAGATACCCGCGGCGAGCGCGGGTATGACGGGGCTGGCCTTGCGCGGGTATGACGGAGAGGGTGTGTGCAGAGATGGGAGGCGGGAACGGGGCTTGGTGCGCAGCGCGACGAGATACCCGCGGCGAGCGCGGGTATGACGGGGCTGATTTTGCGCGGGTATGACGGAGAGGGTGCGTGTGGAGTGTGGAAGGCGGGAGCGGGGCTTGGTGCGCAGCGCGGCGAGATACCCGCGGCGAGCGCGGGTATGACGGAGCTGGCCTTGCGCGGGTGTGACGGAGAGGGTGCGTACGGAGTGTGGGAGGCGGGAGCGGGGCTTGGTGCGCAGCGCGGCGAGATACCCGCGGCGAGCGCGGGTATGACGGATCTGGCCTTGCGCAGGTATGACGGGGCTGGTTTTGCGCGGGTATGACGGAGAGGGTGCGTGCGGAGTGTGGGAGGCGGGAGCGGGGCTTGGTGCGTAGCGCGGCGAGATACCCGCGGCGAGCGCGGGTATGACGGATCTGGCCTTGCGCGGGTATGACGGATCTGGCCTTGCGCGGGTATGACGGGGCTGATTTTGCGCGGGTATGACGGAAAGAGGGGGCGAGTGGCAGGGTTTGAGAGAAGCGTGGAACAGGCGGCTTACTGGTCGCGGAGTTGGGCCTTGAACTGGCGCTCGAGGCGGCGCACGATCCCGTTTCGGGCGCGGCCCACATCGCGCTCCTGGAGCGTGCGGTCGGGCGCGCGGTAGACGACCCGCCAGGCGAGCGACTTGCGGCCGGGCGGCACGGGGTCGCCCACGTAGACATCGAAGAGCGTGGCCGATTCGACCAGCGGCTGATCGCTGATCGCCGCGGCGATCTCGCCGGCCGGCTGATCGGCGTCGACGATCAGCGCGAGATCTTCCACCGCGGGCGGGAAGGGCGAGAGCGTTGCCGCGGCCCGGTCCGCTTCGGCCGCGGCCTCGGCGAGCGGCGCGACGGCGAGGTCGATCAACCAGGTGCGCGGATCGAGGTCGAAGCGCTCTACCAGCGCGGGCGCGACCAGCCCCAGCCGCCCCACCACCTGTCCGCCGACGCTCAGATCCGCGCTCTGCCCCGCCACGAAATCGGCGTCCGTCCCGTCGTGCGCCCGCGCCTCGATTGTCACCCCGATCCCCTCCGCGATCCGCTCCAGCGCCCCTTTGGCGTCGAAGAAGTCCAACGGGCGCGACGCCTCGCCATGCACCGACGCCGCCGTCGCGCCCGACATCGCCAGCGCCAGCATTACGGGCTCGTCGGGCAGCTTGCCGGGCCGCGGATGCCAGACCTTGCCCAGCTGGAAGAGCTGCACGGCGTCGCGCTGCGCCGAGCGGTTGCGCGCGAGCGTGCGCAGCAGGCCCGGCCGCAGCGTGTTGCGCAGCCGATCCTGCTCGGCGTTCATCGGATTCTCCAGCCGCAGCGCCTCGGGCGGCTGCTCCGCCGCGGCGGCCGTCGCGTAGCTGATCACCTCATGGAAGCCGAGCGCGCTGACCACATCGCGCAGCCGCTCGGCGAAGAGCCGCTGCGGATCGCGTTCGGGCTCCGGCAACCCGCCGGCCAGCGGCGCAGCCGGCAACTCGTCGTAGCCAATGATCCGCCCAATCTCCTCCACAACGTCATCGTCGATTCGGATATCCGAGCGCCAGGGCGGGCAGCTGACGGCGTAGCGGTTTGGGGGCAGCCAGCGATTGGGGACGCCCAGCGCGCTGAGCACGCCGCGCACCCGCTCGACGGGCGGTTCGACGCCCAAAATTTGGCGGATGCGCTCGACCGAAACGGTGATCTGCGGCGAGTGAACCCGGCCGGGATACTGATCTTCGACGCCTGCGCAGGCGGCGCCGCCCGCGGTTTCGATGATCAGCCGCGCGGCGCGCCGCGCCGCCGACAGCGCGAGTTCGGGGTTGAGCGCTTTTTCGAAGCGCAGGCTGGCCTCGGTGCGCAGCTTGTGCCGCGCCGCGCTGCGGCGGATCGTGCCCGCCTCGAAGGTCGCCGTCTCCAGCAGCACCGTCGTCGTCGCTTCGCCCACCTCGCTCTCCGCGCCGCCCATGATTCCCGCCAGCGCCACCGGACGCTCCGCGTCGGCGATCACCAGATCCGCTTCGGACAGTTCGAGCAGCGCCCCGTCGAGCAGCCGCAACGTCTCTCCCGCGCGCGCCCGGCGCACCACGATTCGCCCCTCGCGCAGCCGCGCCTGGTCGAAGGCGTGCAGCGGCTGCCCGTACTCCATCAGCACGTAGTTGGTCACATCCACCACGTTGTTGATCGGCCGCATCCCCGCCGCGATCACGGCTTGCTGGAGCCACTCTGGCGACGGCCCGACATTCACTCCCTCGATCACGATCGCCGTGTAGCGCGGACAGCCGACCGCATCCTCGATCGTCACGCTCGTGCGCTCGCCGACCGGCGGCCCCGACTCGGCGTAGTCCTCCGCCGGCTCGCGCACCGCGCCGCCCGTCAGCGCCGCGACCTCCCGCGCGATGCCCAGCACGCTGAAGTGATCCGGACGGTTGGGCGTCGGCTTGATCTCGAGCGCCGCTTCGCCCAGCACGTCGGCCAGCGGCGCGCCCAGAGGAGCGCCGTTGTCGAGCACCAGGATGCCCTCGTGCTCGTCGGAGATGCCCAATTCGCGCTCCGAGCAGATCATCCCGCGCGACTCGACGCCGCGGATTTTGCTGCGCCGCAGCTTGCGCAGCTCGCGCGTCTGCGGATCGCGCAGCTGCGCGCCGACCTGCGCGAACGCGATCGTCTGCCCCTGCGCCAGATTGGGCGCGCCGCAGACCACCGTCTGCGGCTCCGCCTCCCCGTAGTCGACCTGTGCCAGACGCAGGCGATCCGCGTTGGGGTGCGGCGCGACCTCGATCACCCGCCCCACCACGATCTGCCCCCAGTCGCCGCCGCTGCGCTCGATCGATTCGACCTCCGCGCCCGCCATCGAGAGCCGATGCGCCAGCTGCTCCGGCGGCAGCCGCAGCTCGACGTACTCTGCGAGCCAGTCCAGCGGGACCCGCATCAGCTGCTCCCGTCCGAGCCGCGGAAGCGCTCCAGAAAACGCAGATCGTTGGCGTAGAACGAGCGGATATCGCTCACGCCGTAGCGCAGCATCGCGACCCGCTCGACCCCGATCCCGAAGGCGAACCCCGTATAGCGATCCGAGTCCAGCCCGGCCTGCTCGATGATCTCGCGGTGTACCATCCCGCAGCCCAGCACCTCCAGCCAGTCGCCCTGCCAGCGAATCGCCAGCTCCGCGCCCGGCTCCACGAACGGGAAGTAGTCGCAGCGGAAGCGCGTCTCGATCGCCGAGCCGAACAGCCGCTGCACGAACGACTCCAGCGTGCCCTTGAGGTGCGCGAACGACAGGCCCTCGTCGATTACCAGCCCCTCGAACTGCGAGAGCATCCACTCATGCGTCGCGTCGACCGCCTCGTAGCGGTAGCAGGCGCCCGGCACGATCACCCGAATCGGCGGCTTGCGCCGTTCCAGATAGCGGATCTGCATTGGCGAGGTATGCGTGCGCAGCAGCTTGCGCGGCCCGCCCACCCCGCCGTCTGCCTCATCGTCCGCGATCCAGATCGTGTCCCACATCTCGCGCGCCGGATGATCCGCGGGGATGCGCAGGCGGTCGAAGTTGTACAGCTCCAACTCCACATCGGGGCCCTCGACCACGTCAAACCCCATATCGCGGAAGGTGCGCTCCATCAGCCGCCGCGTGATCGTGATCGGGTGCAGCGTCCCCTGCGGCGGGCGCCGACCCGGCAGTGTCACATCAATCGACGCCGCGTCCTGCGGCTGCGCGGCGCGCAGCGCTTCGAGACGCGCGTCGTGCGCTGTTTGCAGCGCCGCCTTGAGTCGGTTGGCGGCGGCCCCGACTTGCGGACGCTGATCGTCGGGCAGCTCGCGCACCCCGCGCAGCAGCGCCGTGAGCCGCCCTTTGCGGCCCAGCCAGTCGACTCGCCAGCGCTCCACGGCGTTGGCGTCGCCCGCGCCGCCCAGCGCGGCCTCGGCCTCCTGCCGCAGCGCGGCGATCTCCGGTGCGTCGCTCGTGTCGCTCATGATTGCCGCAATTCAGGGTAAGCCCCGACGGCGGGTGCGTCATCCAATACGGAAGCGCGACCGCGGGCGTGCTCGCAATTTCGTTATTCCTGCGCAGGCAGGAATGGGGCTTGGTGTTCGGCGCGGCGAGATACCCGCGGCAAGCGCGGGTATGACGGGAGAGGCGAGCACGGGTATGACGGAGGGAGGTAGGGGGTGCGTGGGGGGCTTGGTGCTCAGCGCGGCGAGATACCCGCGGCAAGCGCGGGTATGGCGGGAGAGGGGGCGGGGGTGTGGCGGAGGGAGGGAGGGGGTGCGCGTGGGGCTTGGTGCTCGGCGCGGCGAGATACCCGCGGCGAGCGCGGGTATGACGGATCTTGCTCGCGCGGGTATGGCGGGAGAGGGGGTGCGGGTATGCGGAAGTGTGAACAGTCTCTAGCGCCCGTGCGCGCCGACCTGCGCTGATAAGCTTGAGTCAGACGCAGAACGCACTCGGAGCGTTCCGCCCAACAATCGCCAACGAGCGGAGGCGCGAATGGCCGTCAACAGTTATGTCCTGATCGAAACCGACGTCGGCACCGCCAAGCAGGTCGCCATCGCGCTGCGCGCGCTCTCCCGCACCCACGGCGATGTCAAGTCCGTCGAGCTGGTCACCGGCCCCTTCGACGTGATCTGCCTGGTCAGCGCCGCGGACCTCGAGCAGCTCGGCAACTGCATCACCGACTCGATCCAGACCGTCCCCGGCGTCAAGCGCACCACCACCTGCCTGACCATCCAGGTCAGCGAGAGCAGCTAGCGAGGACCGCCCCGATGCCGCGTCCGACCGAACCCCCGGTCGACATGCTGCCCGTCGAAGACGCGCTGCGGCGCATCCTCGACCTCTGCGAGCCGCTGCCCGCCGAAACCCGCCCGATCGTCGACGCCGTCGGCCAGGTGCTCGCCGAGCGCATCGTCGCACCGTTCGACATCCCGCCGCACGACAACACCGCGATGGACGGCTACGCCGTGCAATCCGCGAGCACCGCTGCCGCGGCGCAGGACGCCCCTGTGCGGCTGCGCGTGATCGGCGAGCTGGCCGCGGGCTACCTCTACGACGGCGCGGTCGGTGCCGGCGAAGCCGTGCGAATCATGACCGGCGCGCCCATGCCCGACGGCGCGGACACGATCGTCCCCTTCGAGGAGACCGACGAGCAGGGCCTGCGCGCGCCCGGCCAGGCGCACGACGAGCGTGCCGCGATCGCCGAGGTGGGCATCCTCAAAGCCGCCGCGCCCGGCGCGAACATTCGCCGCCGCGGCGAAGATGTGCGCCAGGGCGACCGCGTGCTCGAACGCGGCGCGGTCCTGCGCGGCCCCGAAATCGCCGTGCTCGCCTCGCTCGGCGTCGCCCAGGCCCAGGTCGTCGCCCGCCCCCGCGTCGCGATCCTCTCCACCGGCGACGAGCTGCTCTCGCCCGGCCAGCCGCCCGCGCCCGGCAAAATCTACGACTCCAACTCCTACGGACTCAGCGCGCTCGTCGAGCAGTACGGCGGCGTCCCCAAACGCGCCGGCATCGCAAGCGACACCATCGAAGCGCTGACCGACGCAATCAACGAAGCGCTCGCCGACGCCGACCTGCTGATCACCTCCGCCGGCGTCTCGCGCGGCGACTTCGACGTCGTCAAAGAGGTGCTCGCCCGCGAGGGCGCGATCGACTTCTGGACCGTGCGCATGAAACCCGGCAAACCGCTCGCCTTCGGACGCTTCGCCGCGCCCGACGGCCGCCGCGTGCCCCACATCGGACTGCCCGGCAACCCCGTCTCCTCGCTGCTCGCCTTTGAACTCTTCGGCCGCCTCGCGATCCAGAAGCTGATGGGCCGCGAGCCGCAGCCCCGCCCAATCGTCCGCGCCATCGCCGATGACGACATCGTCAACACCGACGCCCGCCGCGTCTACGCTCGCGCCACGATGACGCTTGACTCCGACGGCCGCTGGCACGCCCGCCTGACCGGCCCGCAGGGCTCCGGCGTGCTCACCTCAATGGCGCTCGCCAACGGCTACGCTGTCTGTCCCGAAGACGCCGAGCGCGTCCACACCGGGCAAGAGTGCGACGTGATCATGGTCGACTGGGAACACCCCGCCGACTGACGCGCCGCCGCGAAAGGAACCACAATGGCTGTCAAAGAGCTGCTCCGCAACGCAATCGCGCCCGCCTACATCCGCGCCAAGCTCGCGCAGGAATGGCTCCAGAGCGGCGTCGTCTGGTACCCCCTCGCCGACGGCTTCGTCGACGACCCCTACCCCACCTACCGCAAGCTGCGCGAAAAAGACCCCTACCACCGCAGCCCGCTGACCGGCGCGCTCGTCATCTCCCGCTACGAGGACGTCGACGAAGTCCTGCGCGACTGGAAGCGCTTCAGCAACGACCAGCGCAAGGGCGAGCAGACCGGCCTGCGCAGCGAAGACACCCGCGGCCAACTCACGCCCAGCATCCTCAGCCTCGACCCGCCCGACCACACCCGCCTGCGCGGGCTGGTCAGCCGCGCCTTCACCCCCCGCCAGATCGCCAAAATGGAAGACCACATCCGCGCCACCGCGCACGCCCTGCTCGACGAAGTCGAGGGCCAGGACGAGTTCGACCTCATGTCCAACCTCGCCACGCTGCTGCCCACCGTCGTGATCGCCGAAATGATCGGCGTCCCCACCGAAGACCGCGACCGCTTCAAAATCTGGTCCGACAACTTCGCCCGCGTGCTCGAACCCAACCTCACCCCTGAAGAAGGCCGGCTCGTCATGGAAACCGCCGACATCTTCGAGGACTACTTCTCGCGCATCATCGAGCAGCGCCGCGACGACATGCGCGACGACCTCGTCTCCCGCCTGATCGAAGCCGAAGAAGAGGGCGACCACCTCAGCACCGACGAAATGCAGGTCACCCTGCGCCTGCTGCTCGTCGCCGGCAACGAAACCACCACCAACCTGATCGGCAACGGCATGCGCGCCCTGCTCCAACACCCCGAACAACTCCAACTGCTGCGCGAACAGCCCGAACTGATCCCCAACGCCATCGAAGAACTGCTCCGCTACGACTCCCCCGTCCAGGTCGACACCCGCACCGTGCTCGAAGACGTCCCGTTCGGCGGCAAGACCGCCCGCAAGGGCTCGCGCGTCATGCTGCTGATCGGCGGCGCAAACCGCGACCCCGAAGAATTCGAGCGCCCCGAACAGCTCGACGTCACCCGCGAAGAGCCTGGCAACATCTCCTTCGGACGCGGCATCCACCACTGCCTCGGCGCCCCGCTCGCACGCCTCGAAGGCAAAATCGCCTTTGAAGTCCTGCTCGAACGCTTCGACGACATCCAGCTCGGCTCCACTCGCCCCCGCTACAAGCAGAACATCGTCCTGCGCGGCCTCAAGCAACTCCCGATCAAAGTCCACCGCCGCAGCGCCGCCGCCCCGGCCGCCGCGGGCTAGCGCGCCCACCCCGGCGCGGGGAGGGGGTCTGTGCAGGGTGCGGAGGGGGCGTGGCTTGGTGCCTGCTACGGCGAGATACCCGCGGCAAGCGCGGGTATGACGGAGGTGGGGCGCGCGGGTGTGACGGAGTGAGGTGTGCGGGGTATGACGGAGGTGTGGGCGCGGGAAGGGTGGAGGCGGGTAGGGGGTCTGTGCAGGGTGTGGAGGTGGGGCGGGGCTTGGTGTCTGCTGCGGCGAGATACCCGCGGCAAGCGCGGGTATGACGGATCTTGCTCGCGCGGGTGTGACGGAGGTGTGGCGCGTGGGTGTGACGGAGTGAGGTGTGCGGGTGTGACGGAGGTGTGGCGCGGGTGTAATGGAGGTAGGGCAAGGGGTTTGTGCAGGGTGTGGAGGTGGGGTGGGGCTTGGTGCTCGCTGCGGCGAGATACCCGCGGCAAGCGCGGGTATGACGGATCTTGCTCGCGCGGGTGTGACGGAGTGAGGTGTGCGGGTGTGATGGAGGCGGGTAGGGGTCTGTGCAGGGTGTGGAGGTGGGGCGGGGCTTGGTGCTTGCTGCGGCGAGATACCCGCGGCAAGCGCGGGTATGACGGATCTTGCTCGCGCGGGTGTGACGGAGGTGGGTGCGCGGGTATGACGGAAGTGGAGCGCGGTGTGACGGAGGTGGGGGACGTGAGTGTGACGGAGGTGTGGCGCGCGGGAACGACAGAGGCGGGTAGGGGTCTGTGTAGGGTGTGGAGGTGGGGTGGGGCTTGGTGCCTGCTGCGGCGGGATACCCGCGGCAAGCGCGGGTGTGACGGAGGTGGGTGTGCGGGTGTGACGGAGGTGGGTGTGCGGGTGTGGCGGAGGTGGGTGCGCGGGTGTGATGGAGGTGGCGCGGGGGTGTGGCGGAGGTGAGGGGCGTGAGTGTGACGGGACTTAGTAGCGCAGCGCGAACGGCTTCAGATCGCCTGATGCTGCGCTCCATTCTTCCTCCACGCCCCGTATCAGCGCGGCCGGCGGTCCGATCCGCAGCTCAGCCAACAGCTGCTCCAGCGCCTTGCGCTCCCCTTCCGCGACCAGCTCCACCGTCGCGCCGTCGGCGCGGTTCCGCACCCAGCCGGTGATTTCCGTGTTGCGCTCCCGCTCGACCCGCGCCACCGCCTGCTCGGCGAACACGCGAAAGCCCACCATCTGCACTCGCCCCCGGATCTGCGCCGTCAAACGCGCGCGCGCTCCACTCATCGTCCAGCGCCCGGCGTCACCGCCTCAATTGCGTTGAGCACCGTGCTCTGTAGCACGTCGTCCCGCACAATCGCTGCGCCTGCGCTCTCCAGCAGCACCCATCGCTGCCGCCCACCGACCACCTTTTTGTCGCGCGACATCGCCTCAAGCAGGTGGTCCGCCTCCAGCGCCACCGGCGTGGCGGTTGGCAGTCCAAAATGTTCCAGCAGCGTCCGGTGCCGAGTCAGCAGCGGCTCGTCGATCAACCCCATCGCGTGCCCAATCTCCGCCGCCGCCACCAGACCGATCGCCACCGCCTCGCCGTGCAGCAGATCTCGGTAGCCCGTCACCGCCTCAAGCGCATGCCCCAGCGTGTGCCCGTAGTTCAGGATCGCGCGCAGATCCGACTCCCGCTCGTCCGCGGACACTACCTGCGCTTTGATTCGCTGGTTCCGCCGGATCATGTCCGCGATCACCGCCGATGCTGCTGCGTCGCGCCTCGCCGCGCCCGGATTGAGCAGCGTGTGGGCGTGCGCCTCCAGCTCATTGAGCATCTCCGGATCTCGAATCAGCGCGTGTTTGATCACCTCGGCGTAACCGGAGCGCAACTCACGCCGCGGCAGCGTCGCCAGCGTCGACAGATCCGCCACCACCGCCCGCGGCTGGTAGAACGCCCCCACCAAGTTCTTCCCCGCCGGCAGATCCACCGCGACCTTGCCCCCGATCGCCGCGTCGACCATCCCCAGCATTGTTGTCGGCGCGTGCACCATCGGCATGCCGCGCAGATAGGTCGCCGCCGCCGTTCCCGCCAGATCCGTCGTCACGCCTCCGCCCAGCGCCAGGATCACGTCGGACCGTTCCGCCCGCCGCTCGGCCAGCCAGGCGTACAGCTCGGCCAGGCACTCGAGGGACTTGCTCGCCTCGCCGGGCTCGACGCGGTAGCTGAACACTTCCCGCCCGCTCTCTCGCAGGGCCCGCGCCGCCGTTTCCCCGTGCATCTCCAGCACCGCTCCGTCGGCCGCCAGAAACACCCGCCGCGAGAGCCCCAGCCGGTCGAACGTATCGCCCAGCCGCGCGAGCAGATCCCAGCCGGTGTAGACCGGGTAGCGGCTGGCGCCGGCGTCGACGACGCAGGCGACATCGGGGCCGTAGTCGGTCGCGGGCGGCGGCTCGACGCCGGGCCCCTCGCGCATCGCGCGGAGCCGGCTGTCGGAGGCCAGCGCGCGCGCCGCGCCGCGCTCGACGGCCTCGGCGATCTCATCGACCAGCTCGCCGATTTCCAGCTCGTCGGTGTGCAGCGTGAAATCGGCCAGTGCGTAGAAGGGTTGGCGCTGCGCCTTGAGCGACTCGACGCGTC
This sequence comes from Dehalococcoidia bacterium, assembly GCA_965203165.1. Classification (GTDB taxonomy): domain Bacteria; phylum Chloroflexota; class Dehalococcoidia; order Bin125; family Bin125; genus CATQGW01. The sequence goes on along the minus strand of OZ241849.1, from coordinate 393,239 downwards.
GGCGCGGGTCGGCGCCCGCGAGCAGCGGGCGCACCTCGGGGCGGCCCTGCTCGGTTTCGGCGTAGCGCGCGAGGATTGTGGTGGAGCGGGCTTCGAGGGTGATCACGAAGCCGCGCTCGGCCAGCGTTGCGCGGTTCTGCGGATCGAGCCAGACGCCGCCGCCGGTCGCGATCACCGCGCCGTCGATCGCCGCGGCGTCGCGCGCCGCCTGGCGCTCGCGCTCGCGGAAGCCGGCTTCGCCTTCCCGCTCGAAGATTGCGGCGATGGATTGCCCGGCCTCGCGCTCGATCGCCTGATCCAGATCGACTGCGCGCCAGCCGAGCCGCTCGGCGACGTAGGGCGCGAGCACCGATTTGCCCGTCGCCGAGAAGCCGATCAGCACTATCCGCTTCAGCTCGCCCGCCGCCGCGCTCACAGGGCGCTCCGCGGCTGGGTCGTCTTCAGAAAGCGTTCCATATTCTCCCGCGTCTCCGTCAGCTGGTCGCCGCCGAACTTTTCCAGCAGCGCGTCGGCCAGCACCAGCGCCAGCATCGCCTCGACGATCACGCCGGCGGCGGGCACGACGCAGACATCGGAGCGCTCGTAGTGCGCCTCGACCCGCTCGCCGGAGTCCAGATCCGCTGACGGCAGCGGATGCGCCAATGTCGCAATCGGCTTGACCGCCACCCGCACCACGATGTCCTCGCCGTTGGAGATGCCGCCCTCGATGCCGCCGGCGTGGTTGGTCTGCCGCCGCCAGGGGCGCTCGCTCCAGGCGTCCTGCGGCAGCACGACATCGTGGAACTGCCGCCCCGTGCCCGCCGCGCCCGCGAAGCCGTCGCCGATTTCGACGCCCTTGAAGGCGTTCATGCTGAGCAGCGCCTGGCCAATCCGACCGCTCAGCTTGCGATCCCACTGCACATGCGAGCCCAGCCCGAACGGGACGCCGGTCACCCGCGCTTCGACCACCCCGCCCAGCGTGTCGCCCTCGCGCTTCGCCGCGTTGATCGCCTCGATCATCGCCTCGCCGGCTGCCGCGTCCGCGCAGCGCACGGGGGAAGATTCAACCGCCTGCCAATCGATTTCGGGGCCGTGGCAGGCTTCGACCTCGCCGATTCGTGCCACATGGCTGTAGAACTCGCAGCCCAGCTCCCCGCACAGCGCCCGCGCCACCGCGCCGGCCGCCACCCGCGCCGCGCTCTCTCTCGCGCTGGCGCGCTCCAGCGAGTCGCGCACATCGTCGTAGCCGTACTTGAGTGAGGCGGCCAAATCCGCGTGCCCCGGACGCACCCGCGTCACCCGCGTCGGCGGCGGCTCCACCGCCTCCAGCGACATCGTTTCGGTCCAGGGGCGCTTGTCCGGCCCGCCGCCCGTCGCGAAATCGCGATTCTCGATCCACAGCGCAATCGGCGAGCCGATCGTCCGCCCCTGACGCACGCCGCCGCGAATCTGCGCGTAATCCGTCTCGATCTTCATCCGCCCGCCGCGTCCGTAGCCCTTCTGCCGCCGCGCCAGCTGCGCGCGAATCTGCTCCTCCGACAGCGGCAGCCCGGCGGGCGCGCCGTCGATCAGCACGGTCAGCCCGGGGCCGTGCGATTCCCCGGCGGTGAACCAGCGAAAGTGAGCCATCACTCGCTCCCCCAAGCCATCGCAAGCCTACAAGCCCTCTTCTGCTGTCAGCCGCGCAGCCGCCCTGCGAAGAGCCGCGCGGCCCGCGCCTGCTCTTCTGCGTGATACGACGAGCGCACCATCGGCCCCGCCTCGACATGCCTGAACCCGAGCGAGAGCGCTTCCGCCCGAATCTCATCGAACTCCTCCGGCGGCGCATAGCGCGAGACGGGCAAGTGCCTGGCCGACGGCCGCAAATATTGCCCGACCGTGAGCAGATCGCAGTCCGCTGCCCGCAGATCACGGAGCAACTCCGAGACTTCCTCCCGCCGCTCGCCCAGACCGAGCATGAAACCCGTCTTGGTCGGAATCCGCGGTCGGTGCCGGGCGGCGCGCCGCAGCAGCTCGAGGCTGCGCTCGTAGCGCGCCCGCTGCCGCACACGCGGATATAGCCGCGCCACCGTCTCGACGTTGTGATTCAACACCGTCGGCTGCGCCTCCAGCACCACGTCCAGCGCATCCCAAGCACCCATCAGATCCGGAATCAGCACCTCCACCGAGCACTCCGGCCGCCGGCGCCGGACCGCTGCGATGCATGCCGCGAAGATCCCCGCGCCGCCGTCGGGCGCGTCGTCCCGGTTGACCGAGGTGATCACCACGTAGTTGAGCCGCAGCTGCTCGACGGTCGCTGCGAGCCGCGCCGGTTCGCCCCAGTCGAGCGCTTGCGGACGGCCGGATGCGACAGCGCAGAAGCCGCAGGCCCGCGTGCAGGTGTCGCCCAGAATCATGAATGTCGCCGTGCCGCGATTGAAGCACTCGCCGATGTTCGGGCAGCGCGCTTCCTGGCAGACCGTGTGCAGCGAGGCGTCGCGCAGCAGCGCGACGATCTCCCCGTAGCGCTCCCCGCCCGGCCACTGGGCCCGAATCCAGGCCGGCTTCCGCTCACCGAGCGTCATCCGGCCGCCTCGCAGACGGCGAATCTGAGCCCGAACAGGTCCGCCATCGCATCCGCCATCGCAGCGGCGGCCTGATCGACGCTGAGCGCCCGCCCCGACTCACGCGACAGCGAGGTCATCTCCGCGCCGGTAATTCCACAGGGCGTCACGGCCTCAAACCAGCTCAGGTCGGTGTCGACATTGAGCGCCAGCCCGTGCCTGGAGACGCCGCGCGCGATGCGCACGCCGACGCAGCCCAGTTTCCGCCCGCGCGTCCAACAGCCCGGCTGCCCCCGCCGAGGCTCGGCGCTCACCCCGAATGCCGCCGCCGTCTCAATCATCGCCTGTTCGAGCAGCCGCACGTAGCGGCCCGCGCTCAGCCCGCGCTCTCCCAGCCGCAGGATCGGATAGACCACCAGCTGGCCGGGGCCGTGAAAGGTGATGTCGCCCCCGCGATCGCTGTCGATCAGCTCCGCGCCCAGATCGGCCTCCGACCGCAGCAGATGCGCCCGCCCCCCGCGCCGCCCCATCGTGTACACGGGCGTGTGCTCGAGCATCAGCACGCTCTCCGGCGCGCCGCCGTCCGCCACCGCCGCGGACCGCTCCGCCTGCCAGCGGATCGCATCGCGGTAGTCGGTCGCGCCCCAGCGGAGGAGGACCACATCGCCCACGGCGTCCTCCTGCCTGCGAATCCGATTCGATTCGCCGCCATTCTACGCAACGGCGCCGCAAATTCGTTCACCCAACGATCACAGAGGCAGTGGAGCGATAGGGTAAATTAGCGGGGCGGCGGAAGGGCGCGCGCGTTCGGCGCGGGCGGCTGCGGGTGGGCGATGTGACGACCTCTGAATCTCCTTGGCGCGCGGCTCTGGCTCGCAGCGGGTCGGACGGAGCGGACGACTGGCTGGAGACGCACGACTGGATCGACTCGCTGCGCGATGTGGCGCTGCGGCGCGGGCCGGAGCGGGTCTCGCGGCTGCTCCAGGCGCTGCAAATTGAGGCGCAGCGCTCCGGCATTCGCCTGCCGGTCACCTCGCAGACGCCCTACGTGAACACCATCGCGGTCGAGAAGCAGCCGCCCTATCCGGGCGATCTCAATCTGGAGCGGCGGATCAAGAGCATCATCCGCTGGAACGCGATGGCGATGGTCGTGGAAGCGAACATGCGCGAGCACGGGATCGGCGGGCACATCTCGACCTACGCCTCGGCGGCGACGCTCTACGAGGTCGGCTTCAACCACTTCTTCCGCGGGCAGGATCACCCCTGCGGCGGCGACATGATCTACTTCCAGGGGCATGCCGCGCCGGGCATCTACGCGCGCGCTTATGTCGAGGGGCGGCTCCAGCCGGGCCGGCTGCACCGCTTCCGACGCGAGCTGCAGGGCGGGCTGCCCTCCTATCCGCATCCCTGGCTGATGGACGATTTCTGGCAGTTCACCACGGTCTCGATGGGGCTGGGACCAATTCAGGCGATCTATCAGGCGCGCTTCATCCGCTATCTGGAGAACCGCGGGCTAATCCCGGTGACCGACCGCAAAATCTGGTGCTTCCTGGGCGACGGAGAGACGGACGAGCCGGAGAGTCTGGGCTCGATCGCGCTGGCCTCGCGGGAGGCGCTGGACAACCTGATCTTCGTGGTCAACTGCAATCTCCAGCGGCTGGACGGCCCGGTGCGCGGCAACGGGCAGATCATCCAGGAGCTGGAGGCCGTCTTCCGCGGCGTGGGCTGGAACGTGATCAAGGTGATCTGGGGCAGCGAGTGGGACGCGCTGCTGGCGCGCGACGAGCAGGGACTGCTCATCCAGCGAATGGGCGAGGTGGTCGACGGGCAGTATCAGAAGTACAGCGTGGCGGGCGGGGCCTACATCCGCGAGGATTTCTGGGGCGTCGACCCGCGCCTGCGGGCGCTGGTCGAGGATCTGAGCGACGACCAGCTCTGGCAGCTGCGGCTGGGCGGGCATGACCCGGTCAAGGTGCATGCGGCGTACGCGGCGGCGGCGGCGCACAAGGGCGCGCCGACGGTGATTCTGGCGCGGACGATCAAGGGCTATGGTCTGGGCGAGGCGGGCGAGGGCCGCAACATCACGCATCAGCAGAAGGAACTGAACGAGCGCGAGCTGATGCAGTTCCGCGACCGCTTCGACATCCCGCTCTCCGATGAGGAGGTGGTCGGCGCGCCGCTCTACCGTCCGGCGCACGACAGCCGCGAGGCGGACTACGTGGCGCAGCGCCGGGCTGCCCTGCGCGGACCGGTGCCTGAGCGCCGCGCGCCGCCCAGCGACCTGACATCGCCGCCGGATGAGACATTCGAGGAGTTCTACGAGGGCACGGGCGAACGCGAGGCGTCGACCACGATGGCGTTCGTGCGAATGCTGAGTCGGCTGCTGCGCGATCGCGAGCTGGGCCCGCGGATCGTGCCGATCGTGCCCGACGAGTCGCGCACCTTCGGGATGGAGGGGATGTTCCGCGAGTTCGGCATCTACGCCTCGCGCGGACAGCTCTACGAGCCCGTCGACTCCGATCGCCTGCTGTTCTACAACGAGTCGCGCGACGGGCAGATTCTCGAAGAGGGGATCACCGAGGCGGGCGCGATGTCGTCGTTCATCGCCGCGGGCACCTCCTACTCGACGCTGCAGATGCCGACGATTCCGTTCTTCATCTTCTACTCGATCTTCGGGCTGCAGCGGGTCGGCGATCTGGCCTACGCCGCCGGCGACGCGCGAACGCGCGGCTTCCTGATCGGCGCCACCGCGGGGCGCACGACGCTCAACGGGGAGGGCTTGCAGCACCAGGACGGGCACAGCCACATCCTGGCCTCGACGATCCCCAATCTGGTCTCCTACGACCCGGCCTACGCCTACGAGGCGGCGGTGATCGTGCAGGAGGGCATTCGGCGGATGCACGAGCTGAATGAGGACATCTTCTACTACATGACGATCGAAAACGAGGCCTACGTGCAGCCGGCGATGCCCGAGGGCGAGTGGGTGCGGGAGGGGATCCTGCGCGGGCTGTATCGGCTGAATGAGGCGACGGGCGGCGGCGCGCCGCAGGTGCGGCTGCTCGGCAGCGGGCCGATCCTCAACGAAGTGCGCGAGGCGCGCGAGCTGCTGCGCGACGATTACGGCGTGGCGGCTGATGTCTGGTCGGTCACCTCCTGGACGGAGTTGCGGCGCGACGCGCAGCGGATCGAGCGCTGGAATCGGCTGCACCCGCTCGAGGAGCCGCGCGCCTGCTTCGCGCGCGAGGCGCTGGGCGACGACCCCGCCCCGATCGTCGCGGCGACCGACTATCTGGCCGCGCTGCCCGACCAGCTGGCCAAGTGGCTGCCGGGTCCGCTCACGGCGCTGGGCACCGACGGCTTTGGGCGCAGCGGGACGCGGGAGGAGTTGCGCGATTTCTTCGAGGTCGACGCGCGGCACATCGCCTGGGCCGCGCTGTCGGCGCTGAGCCGGACGGGTGCGATCGAGGGCGATCTGCTGCTGCGCGCGCGCGAGGCGCTGGCGATCGACGCCGATCGCGTCGATCCGATGGGCCTGTAGGAGGGGCGGCGATGGCGGGCAACACGATGGCAAATGGGGCGACGCTGGTCGACTTCCTGCTGCCCGATCTCGGCGAGGAGATCGAAGAGGCCGATGTGCTCCAGGTGTTGGTCGCGGTCGGCGACGAGGTGGCGCTGGAGCAGGCGATTCTGGAGATCGAGACGGAGAAGGCGACGCTGGACCTGCCGTCGTCGGTGGCAGGCGTGATCACGGCGATTCACGTGCGGGTGGGCGACACAATTCGGCCGGGCGACGCGGTGATCACGGTTGACAGCGCCGGCGCGGCGCCGGCTGCTACGCCGCCTCCGGCAACGCCGTCGGAGCCGGCCGCGCCGCAAGCTGAGCCTCAGCCCCAGGCCGCGCCGCCGCCGGTTGAGCCTGCGCCGTCGCCCGAACCCACGCCCGCGCCGCAGGTTGCGCCCGCGCCTGCGCCCCAGCCGCAGACGGCGGCCGCCGCGCCGCTGCTGGCCGGCGAGCCGGACCGCCGGCCGGTCTTCGCCTCGCCCTCGGTGCGGCGCTTCGCGCGGGAGATCGGCGTCGAAATTCAGGCCGTGCCCGGCAGCGGCCCGGGCGGGCGCATCTCGGAGGACGATGTGAAGCGCCACGCGCGCAGCCGCAGCGTCGCGCCGCCCGCCACGGCGGCGACTACCGAACCCGCCGCCGCGCCGCTGCCCGATTTCGCCGAGTTCGGCCCGATCGAGCGCGAACCGCTGAGCCGCCTGCGGCGCACAATCAAGCGCAACATGGCGGCCTCCTGGCGCGAAATCCCGCATGTTACGCTGCACCACACGGCGGACATCACCGACCTCGATTCAGTGCGCCATCAGTACCGCGAGCGCGCCGAGCAGGCGGGCGGCAAGCTGACCGTCACGGCGATCATGCTGAAGATCGTGGCCGCCGCGCTGCGCGCGCACCCCCGCGCCAACAGCAGCCTCGACGCGGCCAACAACGAGCTGATCCTGAAGCGCTACGTGCATCTGGGCGTGGCGGTCGACACCCCGCGCGGGCTGGTCGTGCCCGTGATCCGTGACGTCGACCGCAAGAACATCATCCAGATCGCCGTCGAGCTGACCGACATCTCGGCGCGGGCCCGCTCCGGCGACCTCACCCTCGAAGAATTCCGCGGCAGCAGCTTCACCGTGACCAACCTGGGCGGGATCGGCACAGGGCACTTCACGCCGATCATCCACCATCCCAACGCGGCGATTCTGGGCATCGGGCGCTCCGAGCGGCGGCCGGTCTGGGACGACGAGCAGGAGTTGTGGGTCTCGCGCAGCATCATGCCGCTCTCGTTCGCGTTTGATCATCGGGTGATGGACGGCGCAGATGGCGCGCGCTTCATGAGCTGGATCTCCGACGCAATTCGCCAGCCGCTGGTCCTGGCGCTGGAGGGGTAGCGGCGATGACGACCGCCGACGCGGAACCGAGCGACGCGCTGCGAGTGGCGGTACTGGGCGCCGGTCCGGGCGGCTATCCGGCGGCGTTTCTGGCCGCCGAGCGCGGGCTGGATGTGACGCTGATCGACACCGCGCCCAATCCGGGCGGCGTCTGCCTCTACGACGGCTGCATCCCCTCCAAGGCGCTGCTGCATGTCGCGCGGCTGATTCGGGAGACGCAGGAGGCGGCCGACTGGGGCATCAACTTCGGCGAGCCGCAGATCGATCTGGACGCGCTGCGCGACTGGAAAGACGCGACAATCGGCAAGCTGACCGGCGGGCTAGGACTGCTACGGCGTCAGCGGCGGGTGCGCTACACGCAGGGCTACGGGCGGGTGCGCACGCCGACCAGCCTCAATGTCGAGCGGGCCGGCGAGGTGACGGAGATCGCGTTCGACGCGCTGGTGCTGGCAACTGGCTCCAGCCCGATCATCCCGCCGCCGCTGCAACTCGACTCGGAGCGGGTGATGGACTCGACCGCGGCGCTCAAGCTGCCCGCAATTCCGCCCTCGCTGCTGGTCGTGGGCGGCGGCTACATCGGGCTCGAACTGGGCTCGGTCTATGCCGCGCTGGGCTCGCGGGTGACCGTCGTCGAGCTGCTGCCTGAGCTGCTGGCGGGCGTCGATCGCGAGCTCGTCGCCGTGCTGGAGCGCCGCCTGCGCCGCGATTTTGAGGCGATCCTGCTCGAAACCGCGGTCACCGAGATCGAGGAGGTCGCCGACGGCATCCGCGCGACATTGCACGGCCCCGACGGCGCGGAGCGTACCGAAACCTACAGCCGCGTGCTGGTCGCAACCGGGCGGCGGCCCAACAGCGCCGGACTGGGGCTGGAGCAAACCGGCGCGCAGCTCGACGAGCGGGGCTTTATCGAAACGGATCTGCAGCGCCGCACGGCGGAGCCGAACCTGTTCGCGATCGGCGATGTGGCGGGCGAGCCGATGCTGGCGCACAAGGCCAGCCACGAGGCGGCCGTCGCTATCGAGGCGATCTGCGACGAGCCGACCGCCTTCCAGCCGCTCGCCGTGCCGGCGGTGGTCTTCACTGATCCGGAGATCGCCTGGTGCGGGCTGAACGAGTCGGAGGCCGCCGCGCTGGACATCGACGCGGCGGCGGTCAGCTTTCCCTGGACGGCGCTGGGCCGCGCCGGAGCGAACGGTCGCAGCGACGGCCTCACGCGGCTGATCTTCGAGCGGGGCAGCGAAAGGGTGCTGGGCGTGCGGATCGTCGGGCCGGGCGCAGGCGAGCTGATCGGCGAGGGCGTGCTGGCCGTCGAACTGGGCGCGCGCGCCTCCGACCTGGCCGAGTCGATCCACGCGCATCCGACGCTCTCCGAGTCGCTGATGGAGGCGGCGCAGCTGTTCTTCGACCGCAGTCCGCACTACATCGCGCGGCGGCGCTGAACGGCGGCGGCAAACCAATGCGGCCAACGCAGTTGCAGCTGGGCGGGCGCACGCTCGACTGCGCGCATCGCACGCAGGTGATGGGCATCCTCAACGTGGATACCGACTCGCCCGTCGGCGCGTCGGTGGTGGCGACCGATCAGGCGGCGCGGCGCGCCGACGAGCTGCGACGCGCGGGCGCGGCGATCATCGACGTAGGCGCGCAGTCCACCCGCACGGGGGCGGCAGAGGTCGCGCCCGAAGTCGAGGCGGCGCGCGTCGCGCCGGTGGTCGAGACGCTGATCCGCGAAGGGCACTTGGTCTCGGTCGACACCTGGACGGCGGAGGTGGCGCGTGCGGCGGTCGCGGCAGGCGCGCATCTGATCAACGACATCACCGGCGGCGGCGATCCGCAGACGGTCCGCGCCGCGGCGGAGAGCGGGACGCCGCTGCTGATCATGCACCTGCGCGGGCGTCCGCAGCGGCACCGCGAGATCACGCACGACTACGCCGATGTGGCGTCGGATGTGCGCGAGTATCTGGCGCGCCGCGCGGCAGAGATCGAGGCGGCGGGCGTGCCGCAGGTCTGGGTGGATCCCGGCTTTCAGTTCGGCAAGGGGCTGCCCGACAATCTGCGCATGCTGCTCGACCTGCCCAATCTGGCCGCGCTGGGGCGTCCCGTCGTGATCTCGGCCTCGCGCAAAGGCTTTCTGGCGGAGCTGCTCGGCCACGGCGAGTTGCGCTCGCGCGACGCGCAGAGCCGCGCCGGAATGCTCGAAGCCACGCTGGCCTTCAACACGCTCGCCGCCTGGCTGGGCGCCCACGTCGTGCGAGTGCATGACGTAGCCGAGGTCGCTGCCGCGCTGCGGGTGACCGACACCGCCCGCGAGCGCCTCGCCGGCGACGGGGGGTGAGCGCACGGGTTCCTGCCTGCGCAGGAATGACGGTCTACTCTGCGCGGGCGCGGCGCGGTAGCATTGTGCCCATCGCCTGATCAACGCAGTTCGCAGGAGCAGAGAGCGATGCCGGTCTACACCTACCGCTGCGGCGAGTGCGGCAACGACTTCGAGAAGATTCGGCCGATGAGCCAGGCCGGCGAGGACCAGCCCTGCCCGGAGTGCGGCAAGGACGCGCCCCGCAGCGTCGGCTCGATCTTCGAGAACAACAGCACCCGCGCCCGCTCGGCCAACTTCCCCAAGCGCAAGCGCTACACGAACTGGTAACTGCATGAGCCAACGACCGCCCGATCCGATTCCGTTCCCCGGCAACCGGCAGAGTCAGCAGCCGGGCGGCCAGCCGCCGCCGGCCGAACAGGGCGGCGGACCGCTGATCTACTCGGCCTCCGGCCAGCCGATCCGCTCGGCTCCGCCGCCGCCACCCGCGCCCGCGCCGACTGCTCCGCCGCCGGCTAGCGGCGGCGGCGAAGCGCCGATCGGGCTGCACGGCCACATCGCGGCGGTGATCGACAGCACCGACGCGACATTCCAAAAGGACGTGATCGAGCGCTCGCACGAGCTGCCGGTAATCGTCGACTGCTGGGCGCCCTGGTGCGGCCCCTGCCGCGTGCTGGGGCCGATCCTCGAAAAGCTGGCCTACGAGCGCGACGGACAGGTGCAGCTGGTCAAGGTCAACACCGACGAAAACCCGCAGGTCGCGCAGGCGCTCCAGGTGCAGGGCATCCCGGCCGTCTTCGCCTTCGCCGGCGGGCGCGTGATCAGCCAGTTCGTCGGCGCGCAGCCCGAAGAGCGCGTGCGCGAATTCTTCGACTCGCTGATCCCCTCCGAAGCCGACATCAAGGCCGCCGAGGGCTACCGAATGCTCCAGCAAAACCAGGTGCCCATCGCTCGGCTGCACTTTCAGGCCGCGCTGGAGGAGGACCCGAACCACGAGATGGCCGGCGTCGGCCTGGCCGCGCTGCTCGCCGGCATCGGCGAGATCGCTCAGGCCGAAGAGCTGGCCAAGCGCTGGCCCGACAACCCCACCACCAAAGGCATTCTCGCCTCAATTGCGCTGCGCCAGGTGGTGGACGGCCGCTCCCCGGAAGAAATCCACGCCCGCGCCGCCGCCAACCCCGAGGACGCCGAAGCCCGCTACCTGCAAGGCTGCCTGCTAGCCCTGGAAGGCCAATGGCAGCAGTCGATGGAGGCCCTGCTGGAATCAATCCGCCTCGACCGCCATGCCAACGAAGAAGGCGCCCGCAAGCGCCTATTGGACATTTTCGCCGTGCTGGGCGACCAGCCAATCGTCAGCGAATACCGCCGCCGCCTGGGCTCGCTGCTGTTTTAGGGCGTGTTCACGCTTCCCTGGATCCGTCATACCCGCGCTCGCCGCGGGTATCTCGCCGTGGCGAGCGCCAAGCTCCGAACCCGCCTCCACGCCATCCCTCAGACTACTACGCGCGGTCTGGTGCCGTCTCGCGCGGCGCTGATGCGATCGTCACAACGGGCTTTGATTCGCTCTATCAGCGCGCTCCCTGCGGTGGGGCTGTCTGAGGTCGCGGCGTTCCGTGGGACTGAGGCCGGCGGCGCCCTAAACATTTGCTCTGGGCAACGCGCACGGAGTAGCGCGAGAGGGCCAATCGCGTGGGCCGGGTCTTGGGCGGCGTTTCAGTCGGTCGGCGGGGTGGCCTGCCCGTGCTGGTTCAATCCCCCCCAACACTCGATCGCGCCGTCGCCTGCGCGGATCGCGCAGGTGTGGTACGAGGCGGCGCTGACGGCGGTGTAGCGCAGCGCGGCGGGACCGATCGCGATCTCGGTGCTGCGCAGCCAGCGGCCTACCCGCGCGTCGGCCGGGAAGTAGCGCGCCTGCGGCGTGATCCGCTCCCCATCCGTCGGCGTGAACGCGAACTCGATCCGGCCGTCCTCCAACAGCCGCGCGTTGATCCGGCCAATCTCCGCGTCGCCTACCTCTACGGGGCTGCTCCGCAACCATCGGTCTACCGTCGCATCGGGCGGGAAGTAGCGCTGGCGCGGTAGCACGCGCGATCCGCCGGTGGGCTGCCAGCCGAATTCGACGCGGCCATCTTCGAGTCGTTGTGCGACGATGCGGCCGGTGGCTTCATCGTCATTCTGGGCTTGGGCGGTGGTAAAGTCAGCGGCGGTGATCGCGGCCAGAGCGGCGGTGACCAGCGCGAGGAGCGCCAGCGTCAGGAGAAGAGTTTTACCCCCCCCCCCCCCCGCAAGATTGTTCGTTTTGTCATGACGCTCCCCATCCTCCGGACTCGCGCAGTGACGGACTGGCACCGCCAATGGGGGAGATGCTAGGCAGGCGTTCCGGCTTGGGTCAAGCGCGGGTGGGGCAGAGGTGGGTTCGGGGCTTTGTGCCGCGCTCGGCGAGATACCCGCGGCAAGCGCGGGTATGACGGATCTGGGGCGCGGGAGTGACGGAGTTGGGGCGCGGAGGTGTGGCGGATCTTGCTCGCGTGGGTGGCAAGCGGAGGTGCGCGCGGGGCTCTGTGCAGAACGCGGCGAGATACCCGCGACAAGCGCGGGTATGACGGATCTGGGGCGCGGGGGTGTGGCGGAGTTGGGGCGCGGGTGTGACGGAGTTGGGGCGCGCGGGTGTGGCGGATCTTGCTTGCGCGGGTGGCAGCGGAGGCGGGTGCGGGGCTCCGTGCAGAACGCGGCGAGATACCCGCGGCAAGCGCGGGTATGACGGAGTTGGGGCGCGGGAGTGATGGAGGTGAGGCGCGGGAGTGATGGAGGTGAGGCGCGCGGGTGTGACGGAGGTGAGGCGCGCGGGTGTGACGGATCTTGCTCGTGTGGGTGGCAGCGGAGGTGGGCGCGGGGCTCTGTGCAGAACGCGGCGAGATACCCGCGGCGAGCGCGGGTATGACGGATCTGGGGCGCGGGAGTGACGGAGTTGGGGCGCGCGAGTGTGATGGATCTTGCTCACGTAGGTGGCAAGCGGAGGCGCACGCGGGGCTCCGTGCAGAACGCGGCGAGATACCCGCGACAAGCGCGGGTATGACGGATCTAGGGGCGTGTACGACGGGTTTGCTCTGAGAAGCGGCGCGACTGAGGCGCTACGCCTCTTCGTCCTCGGCGCCTCGGGTGTACCACTCGTGGGTGCGCCACCAGGGCATCGGCTCTTCCTCTTCCTGGCGGCGGGCGCGGTTGCGGATGGCCCAGATGAAGACGGCCAGCGTGGCGCCGATGAAGCAGAAGGGAATGAAGATCGAGGTCGCCAGCGTTTCGTCGGAGGTGATGATCTCTTCGCCCGACTCCTGCGGCGCGAGGGCGGTCGGCTCGGTCGGCGCGGTTTGTTCGGCGGCCAGCGCGGCCGAGGGCAGCGCCGCGGCGAGCAGCAGGAAAATGAGCAGCAGCTTGATCAGTCGCACGTTCCGTCGCCTTCCCCGGCTGTCTCGCCGTCGCGCGTGAATTGTCGCACCTGCGGCGGCGGTGGTCAATGCGCAAGGGGCGCGAGAGGTGCAAGCGCGACGGCGGGCTTGCTAGCCTGTGCGTATGCGCGCGCCGACCAGCTTCGCCCTGCCCGACGCCGAGGGCGGCCTCCGCCAGTTTCCGCCGGCGGGGCCCGTGCTGCTCGCGCTGGTCAAGGAAGACTGCGACACCTGCAACCTCACGCTGCCCCTGCTCGAGTCGCTGCACCGCGCCTCGGGCGATGGCTTGGATGTCTGGGTCGCCGTGCAAAAGCGCGACGACATCAATGTGCTGCGCGAGCGGCACGATCTGACCATGCCGCTGCTCGACGACGACGACCTCGACCTCTCCTACGACGCCGACATCGACACCGTGCCGACGCTGTTTCTCTACGACCGCGCGAATCGCTGCGAGATTGAGACGTACGGCTTCGACAAGCACGAGTGGCGCGAGATCAGCGCCGAGGCGATGACGCTGGCGGGGCGCGAGGGCGAGCCGATCGGGGTGGACTGGGACGCGCTGCCGGCGCAGCGGCCGGGCTGCGGCGCGCGCAACTACGAGCCGGGCGTCTACGAGCGGCTCGCCGCGCGGCGCAGCGGCGACCTGCTTTCGCGGATCGTCGAAGTCGGCGGCGGCGAGGACATCTACGAGTTCGCCTACGCGCAGGGCTACACCGACGGCTTCCCCGTGGCGCCGCCGACGCGCGAGCGGGTCTGGCGGATGCTGCAGGGCACGACGCGCGACCCGCAGGAAGAGATCGCGGTCGTGCCGCCCAACCTCGCGCCGATCACGGTCGAGAAGGCGGCGATCAACGCGGTGCTGGCGGGCGCGAAGCCGGAGTATCTGCCCGCCATCCTGACCCTGGTCGAGATCGCCTGCACGGAGAGCTTCAACATCCACGGCGTGCTGGCGACAACGATGGGCGCGACGCCGGTGGGCGTGTTCAACGGCCCGATCCGCGACCGCCTCGGGATGAACTACGCGCACAACGCGCTGGGCCAGGGCAACCGCGCGAACGCGACGATCGGCCGCGCGCTGCGGCTCTGCGCGCGCAATGTGGGCGGCTCGCAGCCGGGCGGGACCGATCGCGCCACGCAGGGCGGCCCGCACCGCATGACCAGCAACTTCGCCGAAAACGAGGCGGCCAGCCCCTGGGAGTCGCTCGCCGTCGAGCGCGGCTTCGAGCCGGATCAGGATGTGGCCACGCTGATCGCGCTGTCGGGCGGGCCCAACACGTTCGTCGATCAGACCAGCCGCACGGCGCGCCAGCTGGCGGGCAGCTTCGCGCTCGCGCTGGCCGGGCTGCAGGACCCGAAATCGCCCACCAGCGACACGCTGATCGTCGTCTCGCCCGACCACGCCGGCATCTTCGGGCGCGACGGCTGGAGCAAGGCCGATGTGCGCGAGTGCATCATGGAGGACACATCGGTCCCGCTGCGCGAGCGCATCCGCAACGAGCGCAGCGGCGCCGGCCTGCCGCCCAACATCATCGAGCGCTTCGGCGGCGAAGCCGCGCTGGATCGCCCGGTCGCCAAGTTCCAGAAGCCCGAAAACATCATCCTGGTAGTGGCGGGCAGCGCGGCCGCCAAGTTTTCGACCATCCTGGGCGGCTGGGCCGGCGGCGTCTATTCAACGCCAACCAGCGCGGTGGTCGGGGAGTAACGCGCTAGAGCCTGTTCACACTTCCGTCATACCCGCGGCGAGCGCGGGTCTGACGGGGAGGGGAGGCGGGAACGGGCTTGGTGCTCAGCGCGGCGAGATACCCGCGGCGAGCGCGGGTATGACGGGGAGGAGGAGCGCGGGTATGAGAGGGATGGGGTGCAGGAATGGCGGAAGGGGAGCGTGGGGGTAGGGGAGGCGAGAACGGGCTTGGTGCTCAGCGCAGCGAGATACCCGCGGCGAGCGCGGGTATGACGGGGATGTGGTGCGCGGGTATGAGAGGGAGGAGGTGCAGGAATGGCGGAAGGGGAGCGTGGGGGTAGGGGAGGCGAGAACGGGCTTGGTGCTCAGCGCGGCGAGATACCCGCGGCGAGCGCGGGTATGACGGGGAGGAGGAGCGCGGGTATGAGAGGGATGGGGTGCAGGAATGGCGGAAGGGGAGCGTGGGGGTAGGGGAGGCGAGAACGGGCTTGGTGCTCAGCGCGGCGAGATACCCGCGGCGAGCGCGGGTATGACGGGGAAGTGGTACGCGGGTATGACGGAGGAGGGCGCGCGCGGGCATGACGGATCTAATTTTGCGCGGCGACGGCGAGATCGAACTGCGACTGTAGGTTGATCCAGAACTGCGGGCTCGTCCCGAACCAGTGGCCGAGGCGCAGCGCGGTGTCGCCGCTGATCGAGCGTTTGCCGGCGATGATCTGGCTGATCCGATTCGGCGGCACGCGCAGCTGCCGCGCCAGCTCCGTCGGCGTCACGTCCAGCTCGGCGATCTCCTCGCCCAGAATCTCGCCGGGGTGTACTGCGATCTTGAGCATCTGCCAGATCCGCCTCTCCGCGATCAAGGGTAGCCAACTCCCTCAACAATGGACGCCGCGAAACGTTTAGAATGCGACAAACGCGCCCGCCGCCCCGGGCGCAGCAGCGAGGGAGGCTTGCGATGGTTCAGATTCTCGACCCGACCGATGAACGGGTGCCGGTGAAGCGCCAGCTGACGCCGCGCCCGGAGGCGCTGCATGGCACGGTGGCGCTGCTCGACATCTCCAAGCCGCGCGGCGATGTCTTCCTCGACCGCCTCGAGCAGCTGCTGCACGAGCGCGCGCCGGGCATCGAGACGCGCCGCTACATGAAGCCCACCGTGGCCAAGCCCGTGCCGGAGGACACCAAGCAGGCGATCCTGGAGGAGGCCGACTTCGTCATCGAAGCCCTGGCCGATTGAGGCTCCTGCACGACGTGCAGTGTGCACGACGCAGTGAACTTCGAAATCCAGGGCAAGCCGGCAGTGTTCGTGGCCACCACGGAGTTCGTCAACGCGGCGCAGCATCAGGCGGAGCGCCTCGGCCTGCCCGAGGTGCGGCGGGTGTTCATCCCGCATCCGATGCAGGACCGCACGGACGCCGAGATGCAGGCCCACGCGGAGCGCTACATCGACGAAATCCTCGATGTGCTAATGCAGCCGGTCGGCTGACGGGCGCGCGGCTGTGAGCCAGAGCGCGGCCGACAGCCTGCCCGCGCGGCTGATCGAGATCGCCGACCACATCGACGTCCACGAGTTCCTCTTCGAGCAGGGGCTGACCGACGGCTTGCCCGTCGTCCCACCCACGCCCGAACGGGTGCGGGCGATGCTGGCCGCGGTGGATCGCGATCCGCAGGAAACAATCGCGCCCGTCCCGCCCAACTACGCCGACGGCACGGTCGGCAAGATCGCGATCAACGCGGTGATGGCCGGCTGCGCGCCTGAGCACTTCCCGCTCGTGCTGGCCGCTGTCGAAGCGGCGCTGGATCCGCGTCAGGGGGTGCGCTACCCGTTCCATGGGCTGGTCGCGACGACGGCCGGCGCGGCGGCGATGATGGTGATCAACGGCCCGGTGCGCGAGCGTCTGGGGATCAACTCGGGGCTGAACGCGCTGGGCCAGGCGAACCGCCCGAGCAACACGACCGGGCGAGCCTTTCGGCTGCTGCTGCGCAACGTGGGCGGCGCGCGGCCGGGCGAGATCGAGCAGGCAATTCAGGGCGGCGGACACAAGTGGACGCTGACCTTCGCCGAGTACGAGGAGGCCAGCCCCTGGGACCCGTGGCACGTCGAATACGGCTACGAGCGCGATCAGGATGTGCTGACCCTAATGCCGGTGATGGGCGGGCCGCGGGTCTGCATCGACCAGACGAGCCGCACGGCGCGCCAGCTGGCCGGCTCGCTGGCGCTCGCGCTGCAATCGATCGGCGATCCCAAGAGCCCCAGCGCGCCGACGATGCTCGTAGTCGCGCCCGAACACGCCGACGTGTTCCGCGCCGACGGCTGGTCGAAGGATGACATCCGCGAGTGCATCATCGAGGACACGGCCCGGCCGCTGCGCGAGCGGTTGGAAAACGACCAGTCCGGTTCGGGCTACCCGCGCTACCTGCTGGGCCAACCGGGCTACACGGAGGCAGACCTGGATCGCCCGATTGCCAAGTTCCTCGATCCGTCATTCATTCAGATCACCGTGGCGGGCAGCCACGCGGGGAAGTGGACGAGCATCTACACGGGGATGGGTTGGGGGCACGAGATCGGCGCGTCGAAGTTCGCGCCGCCGTCGGCCCTGATCCGCGGATGAGCGACGCGGCGGGCGCTCCGGAAGCGGGCAAGCGGCGCGGCGATGCTCGCGGCGATCCGCTCGCCGAGCTGCGCCGTTCGCTGGCGCGCCAGCCGATCGTGACGCTCGACGCCGGCGGGCGGATGTTGACATTGGAGACGCGCCACGGACTGTTCTCGGCCCGCTCGATCGACGGCGGCACCGCGCTGCTGCTGCGCGAGCTGGGGGCGGTCCCGCCGCAGGCGCGGGCGCTCGATCTGGGCTGCGGCTACGGGGCGATCGGGCTGGCCCTGGCCGCCCGCTGGCCTAAAGCGCGGGTCACACTGGTCGACAGCGACATCCGCGCGGTGGAGTCGGCCTGTGCGAACATCGCGGCCAACGGTCTGTCCAACGCCCGCGCGCTGCTCAGCCCCGGTCTGCGCGAGCTTGGCGACGAGACCTACGACCTGATCGCCGCCAATCTGCCGGCGCAGGCGGGCAACGACGCGCTGGATGAAATTCTGCTGGAGGCGCGCGATCATCTGGCCGAGGGCGGCGCGCTGGTGCTGGTGGTCGTGAATGGCTTGCGGCGTTATGTCGCCCGGCGGCTCGAGCTGATCTTCGGCGACGCGCACAAGGCGCACCAGGGTCCGCGCCACACCGTGCTCGAAGCGCGGCTCGAGCCAAGCCCCGCGGCGGATGCCGACCCGCAGCAAGACATGCAGCAAGACGCGCCGGAAGGCGAGCCCGTATGAGCGCCGCGCCGCCCACCTCGCGTCCTGGGATGCTGGAGCCGCTGCGGCTGCGCGAATTCCGCCTGCTGCTGGGCGGCTTCATCGTCGGCCAGAGCATGATGCCGCTCCAATTCGTCACCGCGATCGCCTGGATCCAGATGATCGCCGACGAAAACGAGACGGTGATGATCGCCGCGATCAGCACAATTCGCGGCCTCGGAATGGTCGGCTTCGGGCTGTTCGGCGGCGCGCTGGCCGATCGCTTCGACCGCCGCCGCCTGCTGATGGCGACTCAGGCGCTGGCCTTCACCGCCAACCTGGCAATCGCCGTGATGATGTGGCTGGGCGCGTCGGATATCTACGCCGTCGCGCTGTTCTTCGGCTTCACCGCGCTTGCCTCCGCGGCGCACGCCATCGACGGGCCGACGCGCAACGCGATCGCTCCGGAAATCCTCGGGCCGCGGCTGACGCCGGCCGGGATCGCGCTCAACTCGGCCGCGATGTCGCTGGCCATGCCAATCGCGATCATCGCCTCCGGACTGCTGATCGACTATCTCGGGCACGGCACGGTCTACGCGATCTCCTCGTTCGGGCATTTCGGCGAGATCCTGATTCTGGCGATGATGTCCTACCGCACGGTCTTCTCGGCGGCGCATCGCGCGTCGCAGCGGGGCGGCGCGGGGCAGGCCTTCCGCGACATCGCCGCCGGGCTGCGCTACACCGCGTCGCAGCCGGTGATCCTCTGGACCGTCGCCGCGGTGATCCTGATGATGACGCTGATCATGCCGCCGACCGGCTCGCTCGGCCCGCACTGGGTGACGACGGTGGTCGGCGCGACCTGGTCGCAGTTCAGCTTCATCGCCGTGTTCTGGGGTCTGGGCGCGATGCTCGCCTCGGCGGTGCTGGTGCGCTTCTCCTGGATCGAGCGCAAAGGACTGCTCACCGCGTCGGGCGTGATCGTGATGGCGCTGGGCTTCGTCGTTTTCACGCTGATGCCCACCGCGCTCAACGCGATCCTGGGCAACTACCTGCTCGGCACCGGGATGTCGATGGCGATGGTCTCCTCGGCGGCGATCATCGCCTACGTGGCGCCCAACGAGATGCGCGGGCGAGTGATGGGGCTGGTCTTCCTGGGCATGGGCATGGCGCAGCTGGTCGCGCTGCCGCTGGGCATGGTGGCGGAGTGGCTGACGATGGAGACGCTCTTCCCGCCGATGTCCTGGGTCGTGCTGGCCGTCCTGGCGGGGCTGATCGTGCTGCGCCCGGTGATCCTGCGCGCGCGCGTGCCGCAGCACCCGCCCACACCCGCCGCGACTGCTCCGCCGCCGCCCGAAGCGCCCAGCCGGGCCGCCGCCGCGCCCAACGGACTCACCAACGGACTCAATGCCGCGGTCGTGTCGTACATTGCGCGTGTCGCGCCGAACAAGCCGGGGCCCGCCTGAGCACGGGCCAATCCGATGGAGCGGAACAATGGAATACCACTTCAGCGAGCAGGCTCTCGCCTTCGAGGCGGAAGTCAAGGACTTTCTCAACGCCGAATGGACGCCCGAGCTGCGGGCCAGGATCGGCGATCCGCAGACTGAGACATTCGAGGATGAGCGGGCTTTCCGCCAGCTGCTCGCGGAGCGCGGCTGGCTGACGATGTCCTGGCCGGCCGAATACGGCGGGCAGGAACGCTCGCTTGAGGAGCAGTACCTCTTCTGGGAGGCGATGAACTACGTCGGCGCGCCGCAGGCGACCGTCGCCACGCAGCAGGTCGGCCCGACGCTGATGCGCTTCGGCACCGACGAACAGCGCGATCGCTTCCTGCCGCCGATCGCCCGCGGCGAGGTCGAGTTCGCGCTGGGCTACACCGAGCCCGACGCGGGCAGCGACCTGGCCTCGCTGCAGCTGCGCGCGGTCAAGGACGGCGACGACTACATCCTCAACGGCACGAAGCGCTTCACCTCGGGCGCGCATCGCTCGGAGTACGTCTGGCTCGCGACGCGGACGGATCCCGACGCGCCCAAGCACCGCGGCGTCTCGATGATGCTGGTCGACCTGAAGTCGAGCGGAATCACCGTCAAGCCGATCTGGACGATGCCCGGCTACCGCACCAACGAGGTCTACTTCGAGGATGTGCGGGTGCCGACCGAGGCGCTGGTCGGCGAGGAGAACCGCGGTTGGTACTACGCGGCGCACGCGCTGGATCGCGAGCGGATCTCGATCTTCACGGTGTCCGGCGTGCGCGCGGTCTACGATCAGCTGATCGGGTGGGCGCGCACCGCCGGCCCGGCCGGCCGCGCGATCGAGGACGAGGGCATCCGCAATGGGCTGGCCAACTACCGGATCGAAATCGAGGTGTTGCAGCACCTCTCCTACCGCATCCTGGACATGCTGAAGCGCGACGAGAGCCCCAACTACGAGGCGAGCCAGGTCAAGGTGTTCAGCACCGAGATGATGCAGCGGCTGCAAAACTTCTCGCTGCACGCGATGGGTCTCTACGGCCAGCTCGAGCCGGGCGACCCCCGCGCGCCGATCGACGGCAGCGCGTCAAACGGCTACATGGCCGCCGTAATGCCGACCTTCGGCGCAGGCGCAAACGAGCTGCAGCGCAACATCATGGCACAGCGCGGCCTGGGCCTACCGCGCATCTAGCGCGACAGCCTCAGAGCGTCTCCAGCGCCGCCTCGCGACGCTCGCCGCAGAGCAGCTCAAAGCGGAAGTGCCGCAGAAAGTCGCGCCCCAACAGGCTGGGCAGCCGCCAGTTGCCGTGGTCGCCCGGCTCCGCCGGCATCGGCCGCGCAATCAGAATCGGCATTTCCATCGGGTAGGTCTCGTCGTCCACCGAGCGCAGCGTGAGAGTGGCATCGCGAACGACGCGCTCCACGCCGCCGCCGACGCCCAGACCTGCGGCGCGATAGGGATCGCTCCCAAAATCGATCCTGTGCAAACCATCGCCGAGCAGCGATTGAGCATCCGCGGGATGCAAGACCGTGGCATCTGCGCCAGTATCAATCAGAAACCAGATATCATCGCTGCGATCTTCCAGCGCCACGGCGATCTGAATCAGAGGCGCGCCGCCGCTGATCATTGAGTGTCGAAGGGTCCGGGTCGGAAGAACATCACCCTGAAACCGCACGGCCTACTCCGCGCCGTACCGGATCCACCAGGGCGAGATCGGCAGGAACACGTAGCCCTTGCGCTCGTCTTCGGTGAGCGATTGCTTCATCTCGTAGCCGTCGTCGCCGATCAGCACCTGGCAATCACCGTAGACGATGACGAGCCGTCCGCGATGCTGCTCAAGCAGGTCGTCGAAGATTTCGTCGAGGTGCGCCATGTTCTTTCGCGCGCGGCGAGTGATGCGCGCGGTCTCCTCCGGCGTCTCGGCCGGGCGCAGCGCTGGCTTCGCCCATGGATCGCCCGCGAACGTTGAAGACTCCGTCGTCATCGCGCGCCTCCTCGCTGTGGCTGATGCCTCTACGATACCCGCTCCGTCGCACGCTGCTCTACTCCTCGCCGTAGCGGAGCCACCACTTCGAGATGGGCATGAACACGGCTGTATCCCGCTCCTCCTGCGTCAGCGACTGCTCCATCTCGTAGCCGTCGTCGCCAACCAGCACCTGGTGATCGCCGTAGACCGCCACCAGCCGGCCGCGGTGCTCCTTGAGCAGGTCGTCAAAGATCTCGTCCATGTACCTCAGGTTGTCGTACGCCTGCCGCTGGCGTCGGCCGGCCTCCTTGCGCTCCTCCGGCGTCTCGGCCGGGCGCGGTGCTGGTTTCGCCCACGGGTCGCCCGCGAACGTTGCGGATTCCGTCGTCATCGCGCGCCTCCTCGCTGTGGCTGATGCCTCTACGATACCTGCTCCGATGCGCGCCGATCAAAGCGTCTCCAGCACCGCCTCGCGGCGCTCGCCGCAGAACAGCTCGAAACGGAAGTGCCGTAGGAAGTCGCGCCCCAGCAGGCTGGGCAACCGCCAGTTGCCATGGTCGCCCGGCTCCGTCGGCGTCGGCCGCGCAATCAGAATCGGCATCTCCATCGGGTAGGTCTCGTCGTCCACCGAACGTAGCGTCAGCGTCGCATCGCGAACCACCCGATCAACGCCGCCGCCGACGCCTAGCCCGGCGACACGGTAAGAATCGCGCCCAAAATCGATCCTGTGTAGATCGCCGCCAAGGAGGCGATATGCGTCGCGCGGGTGTAAGACTGTCGCGTCTGCGCCCGTGTCGATCAGAAAACGGATGTCCCTGCTGCGGCCTTGCAACATCAGCGTGATCCGAATCCGAGCGGCGCCGCCGCTGACGACCGAGTGCGGAAGGGTGCGGAGCGGATGAACGTAGCCGCGAAACCGCACGGCGCTACTCGGGCTCGCCGCAGTGCCTGATCCACCACTCCGTAATCAGCTGCAGCGTCGCCGTTTCCCGCTCCTCTTCGGTCAGCGACTGCTCCATCACATAGTCGTCGTCGCCGATCAGAAGCTGACGATCGCCGTAGACCAGCGCGATGCGGCCACGATGCTCTTTGAGCAGATCATCGAAGATTTCGTCGAGATACTCCATGTTGTCGTATGCCTGTAGAAGCGCACGGCCCGCTCGCGCCCGTTCCTCCGGCGTCTCGGTCGGGCGCGAAGCTGGTTTCGCCCACGGGTCGCCCGCGAACGTTGCGGATTCCGTCGTCATCGCGCGCCTCCTCGCTGCGGGTGGATGCCTCTACGATACTCGCTCTGACGCACGCCGATCAGAGTGTCTCCAGCGCCGCCTCGCGGCGCTCGCCGCAGAACAGCTCAAAGCGGAAGTGCCGCAGAAAGTCGCGCCCCAGCAAGCTGGGCAACCGCCAGTTGCCGTGGTCGCCCGGCTCTGCCGGCATCGGGCGCGCAATCAGAATCGGCATCTCCATCGGGTAGGTTTCGCCGGCCACCGAGCGCAGCGTGAGCGTCGCGTCGCGAACCACCCGATCGGCGGCGCCGCCAACGCCCATGCCCGCGATGCGACGCGGGTCGCGCTCAAAGTCAATCCTGTGTAGATCATCGCCGAGGAGGGATTGCGCATCGGTGGGGTGCAGAATCGTCGCGTCGGAACCGCTGTCGATGAGAAACCGGACATCATCGCTGCGGTCTTGCAGCGCCAGGCTGACCTTGATCAGCGGCGCGCCGCCGCTGATGACCGAGTGCGGAAGGGTGCGGATCGGATGAACGTAGCCGCGAAACCGCACGGCGTTACTCGGGCTCGCCGCAATGCCGGATCCACCACTTCGTGATTCGCTGGAGCGTCGCCGTCGGTCGCTCTTCTTGGGTCAGCGATTGCTTCATCGCGTAGCCGTCGTCGCCGATCAGGAGCTGACGATCGCCGTAGACCAGCGCGAGCCGGCCGGGATGTTCTCGCAGTAGGTCGTCGAAGATTTCGTCGAGATACTCCATGTTGTCGTATGCCTGCCGATGCGCGCGCGCAGCCGCCGCCCGCTCCTCGGGCGTTTCGGGCGGGGGCGGCACGGGCTTGGCCCACGGATCGCTTGTGAACGTTGAGGACTCCGTCGTCACTGCGCGTCTCCTTGCTGCGGCTGAGCACCTTCAGGATACCCGACCGATCAGACCACCGCTCCCCACTCTAGAGCGTCTCGATGGTGGCCTCGCGGCGCTCGCCGCAGAACAGCTCGAAACGGAAGTGCCGCAGAAAGTCGCGCCCCAGCAGGCTGGGCAACCGCCAGTTGCCATGATCGCCCGGCTCCGCCGGTGTCGGCCGCGCAATCAGGATGGGCATCTCCACTGCGTAGAGTTCGTCGTCCACCGAACGCAGTGTCAGCGTCGCGTCGCGAACCACTCGATCAGCCCCGCCGCCGACGCCAAAGCCCGCGACACGGTAAGGATCACGCCCAAAATCGATCCTCTGAAGATCGCCGGCGAGCAACGATTGAGCGTCGGCGGGATGCAGCACAGTGGCATCGGCACCGATTAGGAACCAGATATCATCCCGGCGCCCTGCGACGGCCAATTGAACCTTTAGCAGGGGAGCGCCGCCGCTGACGATCCCGTGCGGTAGCCTCCGCGATGGCCGGATTACGCCGCGAAATTGCAAAGCGCTACCGAGCCTCGTACTCAGTCCACGGGCCGATAGGCAGGAACGCCGTCCCCTTGCGATCCGCGTCGGACAGTGATTGCTTCATCGCGTAGCCGTCATCGCCGATCAGGACCTGACGGTCGCCGTAGACCAACACGAGCCGTCCCGGGTGCTCGCGCTCCAAGTCATCAAGAATCTCGAGCAGGTACTCCATGTTGTCGTACGCCTGCCGGTGCGCTCGCACAGCCGCCGCCCGCTCCTCGGGCGTTTCGGGCGGGGGCTTCGCCCCGGGATCGCTGGCGACGGTGGAGTGCTGGGTCGTCATCGGCGCGTCTCCTTGCGGGCTCGCTCGACTCCAATGGTAGTCAATTTAGCGCTGCTGATTGAGCCAGGCGCGCGTGTTGGGCGCGATCGCTTCGGGGAGCTCGGGCAGCACGGCCTCCAGGAGATCCAGGTCGGCGGGCGTATCGACGTCGTACGCCCAGACATCGATCCGCGCCTCGCGGAAGGGCACGCCAGCTGCGCCCGCGGCGGCGGCGGCCTGGGCGTGCGCGCGCGCCGACGACGGGCCGAACGCGGGCCGAATGACGCCCGGTGGGCACAGAAACAGACCGTTAGTGCCGCCGTTGTGCGCCGGCGCGACCACCACCGCCTCGCCCTCGGGCGCGGAAGCGATCAGCAGGTCGACGGCGTCGGGCGTGATCAGCGGCACATCGGCGGGCGCGACCAGCAGCGCCGCGGCGTCCGCCAGGTCCGCCTGCGCGCGCGCCACCGCCCCGTTGTAGCCGGGCCGCTGATCGGCCTGGTCGAGAAAGTCGACGCCGAGTCGGTCGGCCTCCTCGTGCGCTGCGGCGTCGCGGCTGCAAATCGCGACTCGGTCGACCAGCTCGGCCTGCAAGAGCGCCGCGACGACATCGTCGAGCATCGCGCGGACCAGCGAGTTGCGCTGCTCGACACTGAGCGCGGCGGCGAGCCGCCGCTTGCCGGCGGGCAGACCGCGCACCGGCACCAGCGCGACGATTTCGCCCTCGACCGCGAGCGTCATCGCGCGTCCCGCCGGGCGGCATCTTGCGCGGCCTGCAGGGCGGCGCGGGCCAGCGCGCGCTTTTCGGCGGGACCGCTCATCAGCGTGGGCACGGCGAGGCAGCGCAGCGAGGTCTCCGCTTCAATTCGGCCGGTGAGCGCGGCGTCCTGCTCGTCGATGATGAACACATCGGCCAGCTTCGCATAGAGCCGCGCGACGCCGATCGCCGACACATCGTGCCCCAGACTGGCCAGAATCTCGGCCGCCGGCCCCTTGACCGCCGCGCCGCCGATGATCGGACTGATCGCGACGACCGGCGCGCTGGATTCGCTCACCGCCTCGCGGACGCCGCGGACGGCAAGCAGCGGGTCAATCGAAAGAAACGGATTGCTGGGCGCGATCACGATCGCGTCGGCCCAGCGGAGCGCATCGATTACATCGTCGCATGGTTCGGCAGTTTCCGCGCCGTCAAAGCGCAGACCCTCTACCGCGTCGGCGGCGCGGCGGCGCACGAAATAGTCCTGGAAGGCGAGCTCGCCTTCGGGTGTCCGCACGACCGTGCGCAGCCGGTCGTCGGTGACCGGCAGGATGCGGCACGCAATGCTGAGCCGCTCGCAGAGTTCGGCGGTGACGGTCGAGAGCGGCGCGCCCTCGCGCAGCCGATGGGTGCGGAAGAGGTGCGTGGCGAGATCGTCGTCGCCGATGCCGAACCAGGCGGGACCGCCCAGCGAGCGCAGCCGCTCGAGCACGCGGCGTCCGTCGCCCGCCACGCCCCAGCCCATCTCGGGGTTGACCAGCCCCGCCAGCGTGTACGTCACGGTGTCCAGGTCGGGCGCGATGTGCAGGCCCGCCCACTCCATGTCGTCGCCCACGTTGACGATCGCCGTCACGTCCTGCGGCGGCATCACCTGGATCAGCCCGTCGAGGAAGCGTGCGGCGCCGACCCCGCCCGCCAGCACGGCGACGCTCTTTGAGGCGCTCACGGCGCGTCGCTCCTTTCGAGCCGCACATCGAAGTCGCCGTCCTCGCGCTGTTCGACCACGATCTCGGTTTCGCGCTCGTTGAATTCGGCGCTGAGCACGATCTGAAGCGGCTCAAGTTCGTCGACCGCAGCGCCCGGATCGACGATGGCCGACTCGTCCACGCCGTCTTGTGTGAGGATGATCTCGCCTTCCTGGGTGATGCCCTCGCGATCGATCACGAGTCGCAAGGCGAGCGCCATCGAGTCGCCCTCGGTATCGCCGGCATCGTCGGCCTCCTCAGACTCCGCGACCAGCTCGAGGTGCCACGCGCCGTCGAGCTGGCGCTCGTCCTGCACGGCGGAAGCGATGAACTCGGCGCGGTCAATCCACACGCGCGCAGCGTACACGCGGGCGGGCAGGCAAGCTTGAACCAAGCTTGACCGGGAGGCGGTCCGCGCGGGACAGTGCGCAGGATGCGCATCGACCTGCACTCGCACACGGCGGTCTTCTCGACCGACAGCAATCTGCTGCCGCACGACCTGATCGCGGCCTCCGTCGAGCGCGGGCTGGACGGCGTCGTGCTCACCGAGCACGATGTGGTCTGGCCGGCCGAGCGCGTCGCCGCGCTCAACGCGAGCTCCGAGATCCTCGTGCTGAGCGGCGTCGAAGTGACGACCGAGTTGGGCCACGTGCTGGTCTACGGCCTCTCCGAGTTGATCCCGCGCATCACCGAGGCGCGCCGGCTGCGCAAGCTGTGCGACGCGCACGGCGCCCTGATGTTCCTCGCGCACCCCGCGCGCGATCCCGGCCTGCGCGTGCCGCCCGACGCCTTTCGCGAGCTGTTCGACGGCGTCGAGGGCCTGAACGGCTGCGACGGCCCGCTGCAAAACCAGTCGGCGTCCTCGCGCGGCCGCAACTGCCCGCTTCCCCCAGTCGGCGGCAGCGACTGCCACGCGCTGCACGAAGTCGGCACCGCCGCCACAGAGTTCGAGCAGGAAATCCGCACGATGGCGGACCTGGTGGCCGCCCTCCGCGAAGGCGCATACCGCCCCGTCGCGCTGGCCTACTGAAGCGCCGCCGTGCGGTGCGCTTTCCGTCATACCCGCGGCAAGCGCGGGTATGACGCGGACGCGGGTATGACGCGGAAAGGGGCGCGGGTGGAGGGTCTGTTGCGCAGGGGTGGCGGTGGGAGAGGGGCAGTGTGAACAGGCGCTAGAAGCCCTGGAAGTTGGGCTCGCGCTTTTCGGCGAAGGCGCGCGGGCCTTCTTTGGCGTCCTCGGTGGAGCGCGCGATCACCATCGCGTGGTCGGCCATCTCCAGCGCCTCGTGCAGGCCGGTCACCGCCGAGCGGTAGGCCAGGCGCTTGATCAGCTGCACCGAGACCGCCGGCATCCGCGCCACCTCGTTGGCGAACTCCATTGTCTGGTCGAGCAGCTCGTCGGCCGGGACGACGCGCGAGACGTAGCCCATCTGCAGCGCCTCTTCCGCGCCGAAGATGCGGCCCGTCCACATCAGCTCGAGCGCCTTGGACATCCCCACGATGCGCGGCAGGTAGTACGCGCCGCCGTCGCCCGGAATCAGCGCCATTCGCACGTAGGCCATGCCGAACTTGGCGCGGTCCGAGGCGAAGCGCAGGTCGGCCATCGAGGCCATGTCCATGCCCGCGCCGACCGCCGCGCCGTTGACCGCGGCGATGTAGGGCTTCTCCATATTGAACAGCGCGCGCGGCACGCGCTGCACCGAGTTGCGCAGGCTGTTGCGGTTGGCCGCGGGCGCGTTGGGGTCGCCGCCCAGCACATCCGCGCCGGCCCGCTCGCGGCTCACGTCCGCGCCCGAGCAGAAGCCGCGCCCCGCGCCCGTCACGATCACCGCCCGCACGCCTTGATCCTCGCTCGCGCGGATGATGCTCCGCTGCCACAGATCCAGCATCTCGTTGCTGAACGCGTTCAGCTTCTCCGGGCGGTTGAGGGTGATCGTCGCCACGTGCCCCTGCACATCGTAGATGACCGGTTCGTCGCTCATGGTCTGCGTTCTCCTGTCTGGTCGGGTCTGTTCGGGTCCGTTGCCGTTCAGTTCATGCGGATGCCGCCGTCGACGTTGAGCGACTGGCCGGTGATGTTTTTGGCGTCATCGGAGGCGAAGAAGACCGCCGCCTTGCCGATGTCCTCGGGTGTCTGCTCGCGCCCCAGCGGGCAGTTCGAGGCGAGCATCGCCTCGAACATCTGCCGACGATCGATTCGCTCGTCCGCCTCGTCGTCGATCAGCATTCCTTCGAGCTTGCGCCACATATCGGTCCAGAGCAGGCCGGGGCAGATCGCGTTGACGTTGATGTTGTGCGGGCCGAGTTCGGTGGCCAGCGATTGGGTCAGGCTGATCGCGCCGGATTTGGAGGCCGAGTAGGAAGCGATCACGCCGCCCTGCCGCCCGGCGATCGAGGCGATGTTGACAATCTTCCCGCCGCCGTTGGCCTTGAGCTGCGGCGCGACCGCGCTGCTGACCCGCCAGATGCCCTTCAGGTTCACCTCGAAGCAGCGATCCCAGTCCGCGTCGTCCTCCTGCTCGCTGAGGTGGTTGGGCGCGACGCCGGCGTTGTTGACCAGGATGTCGATCCGCCCCAGCGCCGCCAGCGCGTTCTCCAGCTCGGCCGCGATCGAGTCCTCGCTGGTCACGTCCATCGGCACGGCCAGAGTCGTGACCGAGTAGCGGTTTTGGAGCTCGCCGGCGGTGCGCGCCGCTTCGTCGATCAGCAGATCGGCGATGATGATGTCGGCGCCCTCTTTGGCGAACTCGGTGGCGATCCCGCGCCCGATTCCCCGCGCGGCGCCGGTGATCAGCGCGACCTTCTCGTCAAGGCGTCCCATCGGCTCTCTCCCGGTAATCCGTCGCAACCTGTCGGCCTGTCCCGCTCAGCCTAACGCCTGCGCGCCCGCCGCCCCGCGGCGGAAGCGCGCCAGCGCGATCAGCAGCAGCAGGGTGAGCAGATTCGCCGCCGCGATCGCCGCCAGCACCGGCTGGTAATCCTGATCCAGCGCGTCGAGCAGCAGCCCCGCGGCGAACGGCCCGATCGCCAGCGCGACATTGCCGATCGCGGTTTGCAGCGCCATCAGCGTGCCCAGCCGCCGCAGTCCGAACACGTCGGAGGCGATCAGCCCCTGCAGCGGCATCATCTGGCCCCAAACGAGCCCGGCGATCACCGCCGAGAGGTAAATCCAGAAGAGCGGCCCGGCGGCGAGCAGCGCGAGCGTGCCGAGCAGCATCACCGCGTAGGCCAGCCCCAGGGCCGGACGCAGCCCCAGCAGCGAGGCCATCGGGCCGATCAGCGCCCGTCCGGGAATCGAGAGGAAGCCGCGCAGCCCGGTCAGGACGCCGCTGGCGGTCAGCGAGAGGCCGGCCGCGGTCGCGGCGGGCACGAAGTGGTTGAGCAGCGCGCCCAGCCCGAAGCTGGAGACGGCGACCATCGCCAGCATGACGAGCACCTCCGCCGAGCCGAGCGCGTCGCGCACGTTACTGAAGCCCGCCCGCGGCGCGTTGCCCTGCATGTTGCCTGGCGCATTATCCGGCGCGGCGGCGGCCTCCGGGATGGGCGGCAGCGCGCGCACCGTCGCCAGCGCCGGCAGCGCCAGCGCGGCGGCCAGCGCCAGCAGAATGCGCACCGCCCAGCGCCAGCCAAGCTCGTCGGTCAGCAGACCGGTCAGCGGCAGGAAGACCACCGACGAGAAGCCGCCCGTCGTGACCAGCACGGTCATCGCCTGCACCTGCCGCTGCGGATAGAGCCGCGCGGCGATCGGCATCGTCACGTTGTAGAACAGCCCGGCGATGGTGATCGCGCCGCCCAGCGCCCAGAGCGCGATGAACAGCTCGATGCCGCCGGCGAACGACGCGGCCACGAGGAAGCCCGTCCCCGCGACCAGCCCGACCAGCATCACCGGGCGCGGCCCGATCCCGTCGAGCACCCGCCCGGAGACGATGCTCAGCGCCGCGCCGAGCAGATACGAGGCCATAAACGCCGCGTTGGCCGGCCCCGAGGCCCAGCCCTCTTCATCTTGGATTGGCCCCACGATGATCCCGAAGCCGTAGAGCACCAGCCCATACGAGCCGATCGTCAGCACCCCCAGCAGCACCGCCGGCCGCCAGTCCAGAATCCAGCCGATCGCGCGCTCAAGCACTCAGGAAGGCTAGGGGGTGTTCGCGCTTCCCTCTCCCGTCGTTCCTGTGGGGGAACGGCGGGCGCGGGGTTTGGTGCTGTGCTCGGCGAGATACCCGCGGCAAGCGCGGGTATGACGGATCTTTTCGCGCGGGTGTGGCGGAGCGGTTTCGCGCGGGTGTGGCGGAGGGTTTTGCGCGAGGGTGGCGGAAAGGGGGAGTGGGCGGCGGGGCTCTGTTGCGCGGGGGCAGGAGGCGGGCGCGGGGTTTGGTGCTGTGCTCGGCGAGATACCCGCGGCAAGCGCGGGTATGACGGATCTTTTCGCGCGGGTGTGGCGGAGCGGTTTCGCGCGGGTGTGGCGGAGGGTTTTGCGCGAGGGTGTGACGGAGCGGTTTTGCGCGGGTATGACGGAAGGGGGAGTGGGCGGCGGGGCTCTGTTGCGCGGGGGCAGGAGGCGGGCGCGGGGCTTGGTGCTGTGCTCGGCGAGATACCCGCGGCAAGCGCGGGTATGACGGATCTTTTCGCGCGGGTGTGGCGGAGCGGTTTTGCGCGGGTGTGGCGGAGGGTTTTGCGTGGGTGTGACGGAGCGGTTTTGCGCGGGTATGACGGAAGGGGGTGTGGGCGGCGGGGCTCTGTTGCGCGGGGGCAGGAGGCGGGCGCGGGGCTTGGTGCTGTGCTCGGCGAGATACCCGCGGCAAGCGCGGGTATGACGGATCTTTTTCGCGCGGGTGTGGCGGAGCGGTTTTGGGCGGGTGTGGCGGAGTGGTTTTGGGCGGATGTGGCGGAGCGGTTTTGCGTGGGTGTGGCGGAGCGATTTTGGGCGAGTGTGACGGAGCGGTTTTGCGTGGGGGTGGACGCGGGCGGGGCGGGAGGGGTTCTGAACGATCCTGGTCTAGGGAGTAGGCTGCTTCTATGTCGCACTCCGTCAGCGTTGAACGACAGCGCCTGCGCTTCGCGGCGGGGCATTTCGCCACGTTCGCCGATGAGCTTGAGCCGATCCACGGGCACAACTACGACGTGATCGTCGAGGTGCGCGGCGGCCTCACCGACGAGTCCTGGGTGGTCGACTTCTCGCTGCTCAAGCGCCTCACCCGCGAGGTCTGCGAGCAACTCGACCACAAGTTTCTGCTCCAGATGCAGTCGCGCGTCCTCTCGATCCGCGATTGCGGCGCGCACTTCGAGGTGCAGTACAAGAACGAACTCCCCTATCGCCTGCCCAAGCGCGATGTCGCCCAGCTGCCGATCGACAACAGCACCGCCGAACGGCTCGCCGAATACATCGCCGGACAGCTGGCCGAGCGCCTGCGCGCCGACGGCCCCGGCGGGCTGGCCGCGCTGCGCGTCGGCGTCGAGGAGATGCCGGGCCAGGCCGGCTGGTTTGAGACGCCGCTGTGACAGCGCGCGTGCTGGTGATCTACGACTCGCGCGGCGTCGTCGCCGAGCTGGCCGCCGCGGTGGTCGAAGGCGCGGCCTCCGTGCGCGGCGCGGAGGTGCGCGACCGCCCGGTCGACCAGGCGCGCAAGGAGGAGCTGCTCGAGTGCGACGCGCTGATCCTCGGCTCGCCCAACTGGACCGGGATGACCGGCAAGCTCAAGCACTGGATGGACTACACCGGCGACCTCTGGGAGAGCGGCGAGCTGGCCGGCAAGGTCGGCGCTTGCTTCACCGCCGGCTGGTCGCGCGCCGCCGGCACCGAGGCCACCCTGCTGCAACTCTTCCACCTGCTGATCGGACACGGAATGATCTTCGTCGGCCTGCCCTGGTCGGAGGCGATGCGCGAGTCGGGCTCGTACTATGGAGCGACGGCCTTCGGTCACGCCACCGAGCTGGACCGCGAACAGGCGCGCTGCCTCGGCGAACGCGCCGCCCAATTCGCCGTCCGCCTCCGCCGAACCGCGCCCGAAGATTCGCCGCGCGGCGAATCCACCGCCCACGAGCGAGACGAACGATAGGAGCATCATGAGCAGCTCGGACGACGCAATCACCACCGACGAGATGGACGAGGCCGGCGAGCCGGAATCGCAGGAACAGCCGCCCCAGCAACCACCAGAATGGGATCGCCTGGCGCTGTTCGTCGACTGCGCCCGCGTCTGGGCCGATGATGTCGCGGGCGCGCTGGAAGACATCATCGCCCGCGCCGAGCGCGTCGAAGGCCGTGTCTACCACAACTGGGAGTTGCGGGGATCGCCCGACGACGATTCACCCTCGCGCGCCGATCGCAACACTGAGAGTTGGGCCGAATTCTGCGACGACTACGAGCTCGATCGCGTTGATGCGCCTCAGATTAGCGCCACGGGCATCCAGCTCACGCTCGACGCGATCGACCTGCGCCAGGAGGTTGACGCGCTCTGTATCCTCTCCGTCTCGCATCAGCTCGGACCGCTCTGCCAACGCTTCCGCGACGCCGGCGTTTATGTCGTGGGTCTTTCCAACTGGCGCTCGAAAAACGAGTTTCGCGGCGCGTGCGACGAATTCGAGCAGATCGACGACCGGCTGATGTCGCAGGCCCGCCAGCAGGCGGAGCGCCACCGCGACGAAGACTCGGCGTGGGCCGTGCGCATTCAGGACCTCTGCCACAGCCTCCGCTCCGGCGGCAACGCCTGGGCGCCGCTGCCCCTGCTCGAAACGTATGTGCAGGAGATCTATCCGGAGTTCGACACGCAGGACGACGACTGCGACACGCTTGAGGAGTGGATTCAGGCGCGGCGTGAGCAGTTCTCTTTGCGCGAATGGCGCGACCGCCGCAGCGGCGAGCAGAGCTGGCAGGTCCGCGCCGCCGCTCAGCGCAGTCAGTCGCCTCAGCGCGACCGCCAGGACGGCCGCAGCGCGCCGGCCCGAAGTCCCTCCCCGCTGCTCCGCCGCCCCGCCGAGCCAAGCCGCGACTGGGAGGACCTGGTCCAGCAAGCGATTGCTGACGAACCGCAAGAGGAGAGCGGCTGGGTGCAGATGACCAAGCTCGGCGCGCGGCTCAAGCTGATCGATCCCGATTGGTCGCCGCGCCGCTACAAGGCCGACAAGCTGCTGACCCTGCTTGACCGCCGCGAGGACCTCTTTGAAGTCGAAGAGGAGATGCACGACGACGAGGTCCGCGTGCGCCGCCACTGGGTGCGGGCGCTTGTGGAGTACGACCGCAGCGCTTCGCCCGCGCCCGCCGAACGGCGCGACGCGCGCAGCCCCGCGCCTGAGCCTGAGTCGCTCGGCAGCCGTCCCGCATCCCAACCCTCGCGCGGCTGGGTGGAACTCGCGGCCGAAGCGCTGCGGCAGGAGCCCGGCGGTGAGGAAGGCTGGGTGCAAATCGCGCAGCTCGAGCAGCGGCTGCGTCAGTCGGACCCCGATTGGTCTCCGGCCCACGAGGGAGCCGAGGACTTGCTTGACCTGCTCGACCAGCGCGAAGACCTCTTCGAGGTTGAGGAGGAGGCGGACGACGACGACAACGTCCTCCAGCACTGGGTCCGGCTCGCCCCAGCAGGCGACGCCTGACGAATTCTGAACGGGAGCGCCCCATGACCGACTACGAAAACGTCCTCGTCGAGATCGACGGCCCCGTCGCCACCATCACGCTCAACCGGCCGGAGAAGCTCAACGCCATCTCCGGCGGGCTGCGCGACGACCTCGAGGCCGCCCTGCGCGAGCTGAACCCGGGCGACGCCGTGCGGGTGATCCGACTCAAGGGCGCCGGGCGCGCCTTCTGCGCCGGCTACGATCTCACCCCCGAGCGAGGCGCGCTGCAGTGGCGGCCCAATCAGCGCAGCGGCGACCAGGCCTGGGAACTCGGCGAGTCGCGCATCGCGCTCGACCGCGAAGGGCTGCGCGCCAGCGTCGACCGCTGGCTCTGGATGTGGTCCTACCGCAAGCCGATCATCGCCCAGGTGCACGGCTGGTGCCTGGCCGGCGGCGGCGAAATGATCGGCGCTTGCGACATCGTCTTCGCCGCCGAAACCGCCCGCTTCGGCCACCCCGCCGGTCGCGCCATCGGCATCCCTCCCACGCTCGGCATGTGGCCGATCAAAATCGGCCTGCTCAAGACCAAGGAGCTGCTCTTCAGCGGCGACACCGTGGACGGCCTCGAAGCCGAGCGAATCGGGATGATCAACCGCGCCATCCCCGACGACCAGCTCGACGCCGAAACGATGGACTACTGCCAGCGCATCGCCCACGTGCCGATGGACGGCCTGACCGTCCACAAGCACAGCGCCAACCGCTGGTTCGAGCTGATGGGTCTGCGCGTGGCCGCCTCCGAGGGCGCGGACTTCGACGCGATCTGGCACGACGCGCCCTCAATCGACGAGTTCGCCAAAATCTCCCGCGAAAAGGGGCTGAAGATGGCGCTCGAATGGCGCGACGATCCCTTCGGCGACGGCCGCGGCGCAATCCGCCGCCGCAGCTGACGCGATCGCGCGATGGCCGACACTCAGCCGCGCCCGCTGCCGACCGCCTCGACTGCGCAGGTGCGCGGCTTCGACCTGCGCCTCTGGGAGTGGGCCGCGCGCGGCGAGCCCGAGGCGACCGCGCTGCTCGTCCACGCGACCGGCTTCCACTCGCGCACCTGGGACGCCGTCGCGCGCTTGCTGCCCGACTCCTGGCGCGTCTTCGCGCTCGACATGCGCGGCCACGGCGCGTCGCAGGACCCCGCCACGCCGCAGGAGTGCGCCTGGCGCGAGATGGCCAAAGATGTGAGCGAGTGGCTCGCGCAGCGCGACCTGCGCGGAATCATCGCCGCCGGCCACTCGATGGGCGGCGCGGTGCTCGCGCTCACGGCGGCGGCCGAGCCCGAGCGGATCGGCGCGCTGGTGCTGGTCGACGCGGTGATCCCCAAGTTCGACGACCCGCTCTCGACCTCGTTGCCGCCGGGCGATCTCGCCGAAGCCGCCCGCAAGCGCCGCCGCATCTGGCCCTCGCCCCAGGCCATGGCCGAGTCGCTGCAAGGCCGCGGCGCATTCGCCGCCTGGCCGCCCGACCTGATCGCCTCCTACACCCGCTACGGCCTCGCCCCCACCGCCGACAGCGAGTGGCGCTTGCTCTGCGAGCCCGAGGTAGAAGCCTGGACCTTCGAGCACGCCCGCACCACCAACCCCTGGCCCGAACTCCCCCAAATCACCCAACCAACCACCGCCCTACGCGCCGCCGCCGACGGCCACCCCTCCCCCACCTCCCCCGAAGTCGCAAGCGCGATCCCGAACGCAACAGAAGTCCTCATAGAGGACTCCGACCACTTCATCCCCATGCGCCGCCCGGATGCGGTGGCCGAGCAGATTATGGCGGCGGTTGCGAGAAGCGCGTAGGGCGTGTTGACACGTCCGTCATACTTGTGCTCCCACTTCCGTCATACCCGCGCTCCGCTGTGGGTGTCTCGCCGTGCCAGCAAGGGCCCCGCGCACACCTCCACCACCTCTCGATTCGGTTGTTCCGGTATCTCCTCCGCCGTTCCTGCACAGCCCCCCGTGCAGCACCGCAGATTGTTCGGCGGCACTCGGATGGCGCTTGCGCGGGGCTGTCGGGCGAGAGTGTGAGAGGCGGGGGCGGTGCTTGGTGCTCAGCGCGGCGAGATACCCGCGGCGGAGCGCGGGTATGACGGGGCTGTCGGGCGCGGGTATGGCGGATCTTGTTTTGCGCGGCTGGTGGCGGAAATGTGAATAGGCCCTAGGGCGCGCTCTACGCCTGGCGGATGTTTTGGACGGCGATCTCGAGGTTGGGGGCGCGGGAGAGGCGGGCATCGGCGGTGAGCAGGGGGATGTCCAGCAGGCGGGCGGCGGCGACGTAGAGCGAGTCGTAGGCGCTCACGTTCTGGCGGTGCCGCCAACCGTGGCGCACCAGCAGGCGCGGGGGGATGCGCTCGATCGGCCACCAGACGAGGTCGTCCAGCGCGAGCAGCGCGCGGGGCTCCGACAGCTCGCCCTTGTTGACTAGCCGGCGCAGCACCGACATGACCTCGACATCGATCAGCTCCGGCGCGTACAGCGCCGTCGCCCGCTCGAGCAGGTCGGAGACACCCAGGCCCAGCGCCGTCCTGAGCAGATACTCGATGGCGACCGAGGCGTCGAGCACGTACTGGTTCACTGCGGTGCCCCCGGCCCGAACTCCTCGCCGGCCTGATCGGCGTCAGGGCCGAACGGGTAATACTCGGTCTCGCTCTCGCGGAGCACGCGCTCTTGGCGCACCAGCTCCGCCGCCGAGTTAGTCAGCTCGACGCTGGAGCGCTCCGCGAGGCGCTTGGCCATGTTCGCCTTGTCCAGCTCGCGCTCGACGGCGGTGAGCACGACCGCGCTGATCGTAGAGTTGCGCTCATCGGCGTAGCTGCGCAGGCGCTCGTAGAGGTCGCTGGGCACGTTCTTGACCTGTAGGTTGCTCATGGCATCTTCCTCTCCTTGGGATGCTGTGGTAATGCTACCAGCATCCTGTGAGGATGACAACCGGCCTGCTTGTTGCGCAGGCGACAGAGCATCAGCTCGCCGCTCACTCGAGGGCGCCGTCAATGAGCAGCTCTACGTATTCGTCGTCGGTGAGGCGGGCGATTTCTTTCCAGACGTATTCGTTGTCTTCGCCGAGCAGCGGGGCGGCTTTGTGCAGGTTGGCGGGGGTTTCGGAGAGGCGGAAGCTGGGGCCGTCGTAGGCGCGGCGGCCCATTGCCGGGTGGTCGAGCATCCAGAAGTGGCCACGGTGCTCGAGCTGGGGATCGTTGCGCAGGTCTTCGGGGGTCTGCACGACGCCGGCGGGCACGCCGGCCGCTTGCAGCGCCGCCATCAGCGCTTCCGCAGGCTGCGCGCGCGTCCACGCGCCGATGGCGGCGTCAAGCTCGTCCTGCCGACTGAGCCGATCGAGGCGCGTGCGGAAGCGCGCATCCTCGGCCCACTCCGGGTGGCCAGCGGTCGCGGCGAGGGCGCGCCACTCGTCGTCGTTGGTGCAGGCGATCGCAATCCAGCGGTCGTCGTCAGCGCCGCGCGGGGCGCACTGGTAGGTGCCGTGCGGCGCGTGTTCGAGATGGCGCGCGCCGAGGGCCTGTTGCTCGCGCCCGTTGACGGTGTAATCGAGCAGCATCGCCTCGGTCGCGTGGAGCGCCGCCTCGAGCTGGCCGAAGTCGATGTTCTGCCCCTCGCCGGTGCGCTGGCGGTGGTCGAGCGCGGCGATCAGCGCGGCGGCGGCGAAGTGCGGCACGAGGAAGTCGGTGTAGGCGACGCCGGTGCCGATCGGCTCCTCGCCCGGGTAGTGGGTCAGGTGCGAGATGCCGGCGGCGGCCTGGAGCACGTGGCCGTAGCCCTGCCACATCGACCAGGGGCCGGTGGAGCCGTACATCGGCATCGAGATCATGATTATGTCAGGGCGAATTTCGCGCAGGTCGTCGTAGGTCAGCCCCCAGGCGCGCATCGCCTTGGGGGTGAACGATTCGGTCACGATGTCGCACTCGGCGATCAGGCGTTTGGCCAGCTCGACGCCCCTGGGGTGCTGCATGTTGAGCGAGCAGCAGAGCTTGGAGGAGTTGAAGTCGGCGTAGTAGCCGCTGTTGTCGAGGCCGGGCTGGTCGTTGACGAAGGGCGGCGCGCGGCGCAGCGGCTCGGGGCGGACGCCGCTCTCGATCCGAATCACCTCCGCGCCATGATCGGCGAGGTACTTGGAGACGAGCGGACCGACGCCGACCCAGGCGAAATCGGCGACGCGGATGCCCTCGAAGACTGATTCAGGCAGGTTGTCGGGCATGCTGCACCCTCTCTCTAGCTGGTCTAGATCACGCCGTCGGCTTTGAGGGCGTCGAGTTCGGACTCGGGGAGGCCGAGCAGGCCGCAGTAGACCTCGCGGTTGTGCTCGCCCAGCGTCGGGGCGCGGCGGCGCACCGAGAGCGGCGTGGCGGAGAGCTTCGCCCAAGGGCCGGGGTAGACGACCGTCTCGTCGATGTCCTCGTGCTCGAGCTCGGTCCAGAAGCCGCGCGCGGCGAGGTGCTCGTTTTCGAACAGGTCGGCGGGCGTGTGGACGATGCCCCAGCCGTTGCGGATTTGCTGCGCCTCGGCGACGAGTTGCGCGCGGGTGAAGCGCTTGCAGAATTTGGCGAGCACATCGATCAGGTGGTCGGCGTCTTCGCCGCTGGGCGGGATCAGCACGCCCTGCGTGGCGTCGAGCTTGGTTAGCCATTCTTCCGTGTTCAGGTCTTCGGCCATGCCGTGGTGGTCGAGCCATTCAACGGTCTGGCGGGCGGTCAGCCCGAAAAGCCCGCCGAAGGAGAGCGCGGCGACGTAGCCGTCGGCGGCCTCGAAGACGTACTGCCCGCTCCAGTAGCCGCCGATGTTGCGCCCGTTGCCGGGGCGGGTGATGTTGACGCCGCGAATGTCCCAGGTGGGGTTCGCGTTGTCGTGGGTGAAGGTGACGGCTTCCTGCATCGACTGATCGATGTGCTGGCCGCGCCCGGTGCGGGTGCGGTGATAGTGCGCGATCATCGTGCCGACGACGGCCTGCGCGGAGGCCTGGGTGTAGCCCTGCGCGGCGGAGGGTCGGATCGGCGGGCGGCCGGGCGAGCCGCAGAGCGAGGCGAGGCCACCCATCGCCGCGCCGATCAGGTCCGTCGCCTGCCAGTGCGCGTAGGGGCCGTCCTGCCCGAAGGGGGTGATCGAGGTCATCACCAGCCGCGGATTGCGGGCATGGATTGTCTGCCAGCCCAGGTCGACCGAAGCCAGCGCGCCGGGCGGGGTCGATTCGACGATGAAGTCGGACTGATCGACGAGTTGGAGGAAGAGTTCGCGCCCGCGCGGCTGGCTCAGATCGAGCGTCGCGCTGCGCTTGGAGTGGTTGAAGGTCCACCAGAAGAGCGAGCGCTCGGGGTGGGGTTCGTCGTGATAGAAGGGCGGGCACCAGCGCGCGCCGGCGGGCTCGCCGGGCGGCTCGAATTTGATCACGTCGGCACCCAGCTCGGCGAGCATGCGCCCGGCCAGCATGCCGAGCTCGTTGGTCAGGTCAAGCACGCGGAAGGGGGCAAGCGGTCCGCCCGGAGCGTCGTCGGTCATGGCAATCTCGCTCTCCGTTGGGCGCATGTTAGGGCGTGTTCGGGCTTCCGCTGCGCCCACGCCCTCGTCGTACCCGCGCTCACCCCTCTCCGTCATACCCGCGCTTGCCGCGGGTATCTCGCCGAGTTCTGCACCCACGCTCCGTGGCTGCCTCCCAACCCCGCGCTGCTTCGGCGCTTGGAGAGGTGCGTGGCTCACCCGTGCTTGCGGCGGTTAGTTCGCTGTGGGGCGTGGGGGAGGCGTGGATGGGCTTGGTGCTCGTCACGGCGAGATACCCGCGGCAAGCGCGGGTATGACGGATCTGATTTGGGCGGGTATGACGGATCTGATTTTGGGGGTGTGACGGATCTGATTTTGGGGGTGTGACGGATCTGATTTGGGGGTATGACGGGGAGGGGTGAGCTGGGCTTAAGAAGGTGTTGCGTGAGGGCGCAGTCAGGGCGCGACGGCAAGGTGGATGCTGGGCAGGCTCGGGATGGCGTGGCTGATGGCGGCGCGCAGGTTGTCGAGATTCTCGCCGGTTTCGGCGGAGACGGGGATGCCGTCCACCTGGGGGATTTCGCCGTCTTCGAGCAGATCGATCTTGTTGAGCACGGTGAGAGCGGGACGGGTGTCGACGCCCAGGTCGGCGAGCGTGGCGTGTACCGACGCGGCCTGCTCTACGGCGTCGGTGTGTGTGGCGTCGACCACGTGCAGCAACAGGTCGGCCTCCTGCAGCTCTTCGAGTGTGGCGCGGAAGGCGGCGACCAGCTGGGTGGGCAGCTTCTGGATGAAGCCGACGGTGTCGGAGAGCAGGACGGTGCGCGTCTCGTCGAGGCGGCAGCGGCGGGTGGTGGGGTCGAGCGTCTCGAAGAGGCGGTTGCGGGCGCGCACCTCGGCGTTGGTCAGCGCGTTCATCAGCGTGCTCTTGCCGGCGTTGGTGTAGCCGACCAGCGCGACCAGGGGGATGCCGGCGCGGTCGCGGCGGCTGCGCTGCTGGCGGCGCTGGGTGCGCACCTGCTCGAGGTCTTTCTTGAGCCGCTTGATCTGGTTGCGGATCAGGCGGCGGTCGGTTTCGAGCTGGGTTTCGCCGGGGCCGCGCGAGCCGATCGCGCCCTCCATCCGCTCGAGGTGGGACCACTGCCCGGCCAGGCGCGGCAGCAGGTACTCGTGCTGCGCCAGGGCGACCTGCACCGCGCCCTCGCGGGTGCGCGCGCGCTGGGCGAAGATGTCCAGGATTAACGCGGTGCGGTCGATGATCTTGCAGCCGAGCCGCTCTTCCAGCGTGCGCTGCTGCGCGGGGGTGAGCTCGTCGTCGCAGATCACGACGGTGGCGCTGAGCTCGCCGCGCATGGCGGCGATCTCTTCCAGCTTGCCCTTGCCGATCCAGGAGCGCGGGTCGGGATGCGGGCGGCGCTGGACGACGCGGGCGAGCGGGACGGCGCCGGCGGTTTCGGCCAGTTGGGCGAGTTCGTCGATCGAGGCGGCGGCGCTCCAGTGGTCGGCGCGGCGGGAGTCGACCCCGACCAGGATGGCGCGTTCGCGGGGCGGGTGGGTGGGATGTTTGGCGGTGCGGCGGCGGCTGATGAGAGACTCCGAATCCGGGACACGGCGGTCCGATGCGCGGTGGGGTGCGTCGGGGTCTATCGGCGGATGCGCATCGGCGGTTCCAGATTCCTCTCAGTCAGTGTAGCGAATCTGAGGGGAGAGACGATAGCCGCGGCGCGGCGCGCCCAGCTGCGGCCAGAAGGCGTAGTGTTGGCAACAGGCGGAGCAAGGCCGCCAAGCCGCGACGGGAGGGCAGCATGGCATCCCGACTCCCCCACCTGAGCCGCACGCGCCGCGAACATCTGGCCTCCGGCATCCTCGTTGTCGCGTGGGTCTCGATGGCGCTGTTCTGGTACGTGCAGGCGCTTGGGGAATGGGCGGCCTGGATTGGCGCCATCGGCTTCATGTACCTGGGCGCGCCGCTGGTGCTGATCAGCCTGTGGCTGGAGCGCTCATGGCCGCGGGCAGCCGCTGCCCTACCGGTGTTCGGGCTGTACGTCTTCTTCTGGATCTGGCACTTCACGTCGGCGTAAGGGAGGCAGAGATGTCCTCGCTGTTTCAGGTTCGCAGGCAGTCCGTGTGGGGGCGGCGCTTCGGCTGGCGCGGATTCTGGGGAGCGCTGCTGCTGGATGTGGGGCTCGTGCTCATGCTGCTCTCGTACCTGTTCGTCTACGGGCTGGGACGGGAAGCGTTCGTGTTCGCTGCGGCTGGTGGGCCGATGCTTCTGCTGGGGATCTGGCTCGACCGAACGTGGCCTCGGCTGGCGGCGTTCTCAGTCGGCATGGCGATCGGGTGCAGCTGGATCTACTTTGCGCTGGCGTGGTGAAGCGTCGGCGGCAGGAAGGAGTCGCGCTCATGCGCGCCAAGCCGCTTGAGCCCGATCGCGGTACCTCTCCGGGCGCGGGTTTGCCGAATGCGCTGATTGCGCTTGGCGCGCTGGTTGGGGCGACGCTGGGCTGGTTCTTTGGGGTTGGCTCGCTCGGCTTTCAGCTGGGTGCGCATGTGGCTGTGGTTGTGGGGTTCGCGCTGATGCCGAGCAGGCGGCGGGGCGCGGCGGCGCTCGTGGGGCTGGCGATCATCTGGTGGCCGGCGTGGATTGGGCAGTTTTTCTGGGACTGACATCGGAGGTGTTGGGGCAGGGCTTTGGTGCTGGGGCGGCGAGATACCCGCCGCGGGGCGGCGTCGCGCGTGGGTTCCTGCCTGCGCAGGAATGACGGAAAGGGGGCGCAGGAATGACGGGGAGGGGCGCAGGAATGACGGGGAGGGGCGCAGGAACGGCGGATGGGCAGTATGGGTGATCGAGGTGGGGGTGAGCTTGGGCGGACAGTGAGAGGCGGCGCGGGGTTAGCGGCTGGTGAAGGCGGCGATGCGGTTGACGCCTTCGTCTACCTCGTTGTCGGGGAGGGTGAGGGAGAGGCGGATGTAGCCCTCGCCGGAGGGGCCGTAGCCGTTGCCGGGGGTGACCACTACGCCCTGCTCCTCGATTAATCGGGCGGCGAAGTCGGCGCTGGATTGGCCTTGGGGGATTTTGGCCCAGATGTAGAGCGAGGCGCGGGGGTGGAGCACTTCCAGGCCGATCTGCTCGAGGGCGGCGACGACCTTGTCTCGGCGCTTCTGCAGGATCTGGTTGTTGGCCTCGATTACGAACTGATCGCCAGCGAGCGCGGCGATCGCCATCTGCTGGATTGCCTGGGGGATGCCGCTGTCGATGTTGGACTTGACGCGCAGCAGGGCATCGACCATTTCGGGGTTGCCGCAGGCCCAGCCGATCCGCCAGCCGGTCATGTTGAAGGTCTTGGAGAGCGAGAAGTACTCGATGCCGGCGGCTTTCGCGTCGGCGGCCTGGAGGTAGGCCGGCGCCTGGTAGCTGTCGTAGGTCACGTCGCAGTAGGCGTTGTCGTGCAGCACGGCGATGTCGTGCTCAAGGCCGAAGCGGGCGGCGCGCTGGAAGAATTCGGGCTCGGCGGTCGCGCCGGTGGGGTTGTTGGGGTAGTTGATCCAGAGCACGCGGGCGCGCTCGCGGACCTCGGCGGGGATGGCGTCGAGGTCGGGCAGCCAGTCGTTCGCGGCGGTCAGCGGGAGGTAGTGCGACTGGCCGCCGGCGAACATCGTGCCGATCGCGTAGACGGGGTAGGCGGGGTCGGGCACCAGCGCGGTATCGCCGGGGTCGATGAAGCAGAGCGCGGTGTTGGCGATGCCCTCCTTGGCTCCGATCAGGGGGACGATTTCGTTGGCGGGGTCGAGGCTGACCTCGAAGCGTTGCCGCATCCAGTCGGCGATCGCGCCGCGCAGTTCGGGCAACCCCTCGGTTTCGGGGTAGCGGTGGTTGGCGGGCACATCGACGTGGTCGTGCAGCGCTTCGAGGATGTGCGGATGGGTGGGCAGGTCGGGGTCGCCGATGCCGAAGGAGATGACGCGGACGCCCTTTTCGCGCTGCTCGGCGATGCGGCGGCTGATCTCGACGAACAGGTAGGGCGGGAGATTTTGCACCCGCTGGGCGGTGCGGACCATTAGAAGCGCCCCCAGATTTTGCCGACTTTGACGTAGGTCACGATTTTGTCCTCGTGCTGGCGCTGGATTTCGGCGGGGTCGGCGGGGCGCTGGTAGAAGAGTTCGTTGGTGACATGGCGAAAGCCGAACTGGGCGAGCAGTGGGTCGCTCATCGCTTCCATGGCAACGCGCAGGGTGAGCGCGCGACGGTTCTGCTCCGCGCCGTACCGCATCGCGGCGGCGAGCAGCGCGCCGGAGACATCGGCGAAGGGCTGATCGGGCGCGACGACCAGTTCTTCGGCGGCGAGGCCGCGCCGTTCGGCCTCCGAGAGGTGGATGTAGCCGGCTGGCTGGCCGTCGAGCTCGGCGACGCCGATCCAGGCGGCGTCGGCGAAGAAGCGCTCGGCCAGCGGCGGTGAGTGCGCGGCGTCGCTGGCGGCCGCCTGCTCGATTGCGGTGATCGCGTCGGCGTCGCTTTCGGTCGCTTCGCGCACGCGGACTGCCGGGTTGGTCTCGGGGTTCTTGCTCTGCTGGTCGCGGATGTCGCGGCAGCGGACGACGGAGACTTCGGTGGGGCTGGGGAAGGACGCGCCGATCAGCATCGGCTCGACGTAGTGGCGGTGGGGGAAGTCGTTGTAGTCGAGCGTC
The DNA here is from genome assembly GCA_965203165.1 of Dehalococcoidia bacterium. Taxonomy (GTDB): domain Bacteria; phylum Chloroflexota; class Dehalococcoidia; order Bin125; family Bin125; genus CATQGW01. The sequence goes on along the minus strand of OZ241849.1, from coordinate 349,228 downwards.
ATCAGCTCGCAGTCGGAGTGTTCCAGCGCGAGTTCGCCCATGTCGTTGAGCAGGTTGGTCAGGTGCAGGCGGATGTGGTTGATCGTGTCGAACTCGTAGAAGAGGCGCAGGTGGCGCCCGTAGGGGTGGCCGATCACGAAGCCGTCGTCGCACTGCGCGGAGAGGATGTGGGGCGCGCGCACCAGCTCGTCGTAGTCGAGGTTGGGCTGGTTGCGGAAAGTGATGGGGCGGGTGGCGAGCGTTTCGTGCAGGCGGCGCACCATGCCGGGCGCGCGGTCCTGGTCGTAGGCGGCGTAATCAGGCGTGACCATTCGGGATCCATTCGCTGGGGATGGCGCCTTCGAAGGCGAATTCGGCGGGGCCGGTCATGTAGACGGAGGCGGCTTCGGGGCCGTCCCAGGCGATTTGCAGGTCGCCGCCGGGCAGGGAGACGGTCGCCAGGGCGTCGGCCAGGCCGCGCAGGCGGGCGGCGACGAGCACGGCGCAGGCTCCAGAGCCGCAGGCCATCGTTTCGCCCACGCCGCGCTCCCAGACGCGCATCTTCAGGTGGTCGGGCGCGAGCGCGTTGACGATCTCGAAGTTGACGCGCTCCGGGAAGTCGGGGTGATGCTCGACGGCGGGTCCGACCTCGGCAAGGGGGAATTCGGCTACGTCGTCGTCGATGAAGCAGACGGCGTGGGGGTTGCCCATGCCGACGCAGGTGACGTTGAACTCGCGGTCGGCGGCGCGGATGCGGTGCAGCAGGATCGGCCCGGGCGCGGGCGCGCGGACGGGGATCTGATTGGGCTGCAGGTAGGCCGGGCCGACGGCGACGCGGACCTGCTCGATCGCGCCGCCGGACTCGCTTAGGTCGCCGAGTTCGGCGTGCAGCACGCCCGCGCCGGTTTCGATCGCGAGACGTCCGTCGGTCGGCATAATGCCGGCGCGCTCGATCAGGTACTTGGTGAAGCAGCGGAAGCCGTTGCCGCACATCTGGCCGTCGGAGCCGTCGGCGTTGACGATCGTCATCCGCGCGGCGGCCGCTTCGGTGTCTTCAACGAGCAGGATGCCGTCCGCGCCGACGCCGAAGTGGCGGTCGCAAATTTTGGGCGCGGCGGCGGCCCAGTCGAGCTCGAGGCGCTCGGCGAGCGGGCCGCGAGCGTCGACCAGGACGAAATCGTTGCCCGCGCCCTGGACTTTGAGGAAGGGGATCGCCATCGTTGTCCGCTCGAATTCGCCGCGCACGCGCGACCTTCGCCGGCGCGGTGATTACATCTTACCCAAGCGTTGGGCTTGGCGGGTTTGCGGGCAGGTCAATTTTGATGTCGTGTGTTGCCGGGGGCGCGTCGGACCAGCGGATGCGCGGGTCGTCGGCGCGGAACCACTTGCGCTGGCTGCGGCTGAAACGCTGAGTGGCGCGCGCCACGGCGGCGACGGCGTCGAGCAGCGAGAGTTCGCCGCGCAGGTGGGCCAGCACTTCGCGGTAGCCGATCGCGTTGAAGCCGGGCGCGTCTTCGGGCAGGCCCTCGCGCAGCAGCGCGGCGACCTCTTCAACGAAGCCGGCGCGGAACATTGCGGCGACGCGCTCGTCGATGCGGCGATCGAGCGCCTCCTGCGAGTGGGCCGGTGCGTAGGCGCTGAAGCGCAGCGGGCGTCGCTCGCGCTGCCAGCTGGAGATCGGGCGGCCGGTTCGCCGATGGACTTCGAGCGCACGGATGAGGCGGCGCAGGTTGTTGGGCGGAATGCGGCTGGCGGCGTGGGGATCGACGCGGGCGAGGTCGTGGTGCAGGGCGGGCGCGCCGCGCGCTTCCGCGTCGCGGGTAAGCCGTTCGCGGAGGGCGTGATCGGGCGGGGCGGGCGGGACGACCCAGCCTTCGAGCAGCGCCCAGACGTACTGCCCGCTGCCGCCCACGATCAGGGGGAGCTTGCCGCGGTTGTGGATGTCGGCGATCGCCGCGCGGGCGGCGTCGAGGTATTCGGCGAGCGAGATCGGTTCGGCGGGATCGCGCAGGTCGAGGCAGTGGTGGGGGATCAGCGCGCGCTCGGCCGGCGTCGGTTTGGCGGAGCCGATTTCGAGGCGGCAGTAGAGCTGGCGGGAGTCGGCGCTGACGATTTCGGCGTCGAGCCGCTGCGCGAGTTCGAGCGCCCAGGCGGACTTGCCGGAGGCGGTGGGACCGACGATGGCGATCACGGCATCATCGCCGGCGGGCGGCTCAGGCGGCGGCGATGCGGCGGGTGATTTCGAGGAAGGCATTTGGGTCGAGCGACGCGCCGCCGACCAGCGCGCCGTCCACATCGGGGCAGCGGACGAAATCGGCGACGTTCTCAGGTTTGACGGAGCCGCCGTAGAGGATGCGCGTCTGCGCGGCGATCGGCTCGCCGAGCGCGGCTTGGAGCAGGCCGCGAATGTGGGCGGCGGCCTCCTGCGCCTGTTCGGGCGTGGCGGGTTGGCCCGCGCCGATCGCCCAGACCGGCTCGTAGGAGACGACCAGCCCCGGCGGGGCAGGCTGGTCGGCGAGCGCGGTGTTGATCTGGCGAGTGAGCACGGTGCGGGTGCGGTTGTTTTCGCGCTCGGTCTGGGTTTCGCCGACGCAGAGGATCGGCTTGAGGCCGTGCTGGACGGCGGCGGCGAGCTTGGCACGCAGCGCGAGATCGTCCTCGCAGAAGAACTGGCGGCGCTCGGAGTGCCCCAGAATCACCCAATCGGCGAATTCCGCCAGCTGCGCGGGGGAGACTTCGCCGGTGAACGCGCCGCTCGGCTGGGTGTGCATGTTTTGTCCGGCGACGCCGACCGAGGTTTCGGCGAAGGCGGCGGCGACGATGGGCAGCTGGAGGAAGCCGGGCGCGAGCACGATGTCAACGCCGTCGATCCGCTCGATCCCGGCCAAGCCGTTGCACAGCGCTCGCGCTTCGGCGCTGGCGCAGTTCATCTTCCAGTTGGCGGCGCTGAGCGGCGTGCGGTCGGGCATTGTTATGTCGCTCCGCTCAGGCGTCGGGCAGCGCGGCGACGCCGGGCAGTTCGACGCCTTGCAGCAGTTCCAGCGCCGCGCCGCCGCCCGTGCTGACGTGGGTCATTTTGCGCGCCAGGCGGAAGCGCATCAGCGCGGCCACCGTCTCGCCGCCGCAGATCACGGTGTCGGCTTTGAGCGGCGCGATCGCCTCGCCCATCGCCTGCGTGCCGCCGCTGAACGCTTCGCGCTCGAACATCCCCAGCGGGCCGTTCCAGACGATCGTGTCGCACTCGGTGACGGCCTTGCCGAACGCCTCGATGGTCTGCGGGCCGACGTCCAGCACCTGCCAGCCTTCGGGCACATCCTCTTCGGCGAAGACCAGCGGGCGGGCGCGGGGCGGTTGGTCCGCGCCGCCGGCGATCACCGCGTCGACGGGCAGCAGCAGGCGGCACTTGCGCGCCGCCGCGTTGTCGATGATTTCCAGCGCCTGCTCGGCCATGTCGGGCTCGACGAGTGAATCGGCGAGCGGCTCGCCGCAGGCGTGGAGGAAGGTGTTGGCCATCGCGCCGCCGACGCAGAGCACATCGGCTTTCTCCAGCAGGTTGTCCAGCAGGCCCAGCTTGTCCGAGATTTTGGCTCCGCCGGTGATCACGCCCAGCTTGCCGGCCTTGCCGGCGGCGATGGGCGCGAGCGCCTCGAGTTCGCGCTCCAGCAGCAGCCCGGCCGCCGCGGGCAGCTGCTGCGCGATCGCATGGGTGGAGGCGTGCGCGCGGTGGGCAACGCCGAACGCATCGTTGACGTAGCAGTCCGCCAGCGACGCCAGCCGCCCGGCGAACTCCGCGTCGTCCGCCTCCTCCTCGGGGTGAAAGCGCACGTTTTGCAGCACCATGACCTGGCCCGGAGTCAGCGCCGAGGCCATCTCGACGGCGATCTCGCCCACGCAATCGGGGGCCATCTGCACGCCCTGGCCGAGCAGCCGGGCGAGGCGCACTGCGGCGGGGGTGAGGTCGTATTCAGGATCGCGCTGCCCCTCCGGGCGGCCCAGGTGCGAGCAGCAGATCACCGACGCGCCATTGTCCAGCAGATGGCGAATCGTCGGCAGCGTCGCCGAGACCCGCGTGTCGTCGAGCACCCGCCCGTCGTCGATCGGAACGTTCAGGTCGAGCCGCAGCAGAACGCGCTTGCCGCGCACATCGAGGTCGCGCACGGAGCGCTTGCGCAGCGCCCGCCGCCCGGCGGCGCTCAACGTCCCGCGCCAATCACCGGCGGATCGGCCGACTGCTCAGCCGACTGCTCAGCCTCGAGGCGGGCCAGCTTGGCCAGCCGCCGCGTGTGCCGCCCGCCCTCGAACTCCGCGCCCAGAAAGGCGTCCACGATCTCTTCCGCCACGGCGCGGCCGGTGTTCCAGGCGCCCAGCGCGAGGATGTTGGCGTCGGTGTGCTGCCGCGCGCGGCGCGCGCTCCAGGCGTCGCCGCAGAGCGCGGCGCGGGCACCGCGCACCTTGTTCGCGGCGATGCTCACGCCCACCCCGTTGGAGCAGATCACGATCCCCAGCCGGTCGCCGCTTTCGACCACCGCCTGCGCCAGCGGCGCGACCACATCGGGGTAGTCGACCGACTCGTCGGAATGCGTGCCGAAGTCGTCCACCTCGTAGCCGGCCTCGCAGAGCTGCCGGATCAGCGACCGCTTGAGCTCGATGCCGGTGTGGTCGCTACCGATCGCAATGCGCACGCTGTCCGTCGCTTCCGCTCAGCCGCCGGCCGCGTCCGGCTCGGGCATGCCCCAATGCTCGACCAGCCACTCGCCGATCCGCGGGTCCAGCTCGGGCCCCTTGCGCAGCACGCGGGGGATCGGACCGGCGCAATCGAGGATAGTGGAGGCGGGACCTGCGGGCAGGACGCCACCCGGCTCGACTATGTGAACTGCGTTGCCCAGCTGCCCGCGCACATCGTCCGGCGTGAGCGCGGCGGGCTGACCGTGCAGATTGGCGCTGGTACCGGTGAGCGGCTTGTCGAAGTCGTCGAGCACCTGCCGCGCGACCGGGTGGTCGGGAATGCGCAAGGCGATCGTCTCGCCCGCGACGGCGTCGGTTTCGAACTTTGGGTGTATGGGCAGGATCAGGGTGACCGCGCCAGGCCAGACGAGTTCGGCCAGCCCGCGAATGCGGGGCGGGGCGTCGGCGGCAGCGCGATCCAGCCAATCCAGCGAGGGCAGGAAGACCGGCAGACTCTCCGCGCCGGGGCGCTGCTTGATGCGGAAGATCGCGGCGATCGCGTCGGGATTGAGCGCGTCGGCGGCTAGGGCATATTGGGTGTCGGTCGGCAGCGCGATCGGCTCGCCGCGGGCGAGCCGATCGACGGCTTCGCGGATCTGCTGGATCGTTTCGGCGCTCACTGCGGCTCGCTGGGTGTCATGGCGTGAACATGGCGGCGCATCTGCGGGCTTCGGCTAAGCAGCGTACACCGAATACCCTGTGCGGGTGGCAGAGGACGCAACAGAGGGCAGACCAGGGCGAATGTCGCGCGAGCATCCGCACGAGTCGATCGTGATTGTGGACATGGGGTCGCAGACGGCGATGCTGATCGCGCGGCGGGTGCGCGAGCTGAATGTCTACTGCGAGCTCGCGCCGCCCACGGCGACGCGCGAGCAGATTGCGCGGCTGGGCGCGCGGGGGATCATCCTCTCGGGCGGGCCGTCGTCGGTGCATGACGCGGACGCGCCGCGCGCGCCGGACTGGGCGCTGGACGGCAGCCTGCCGACGCTGGGCATCTGCTACGGGATGCAGGAGTTGGCGCACCGCCTGGGCGGGCGCGTCGCGCCGGGCGGCGAGCGCGAGTTCGGCGCGGCCTCGCTGATCGCGCAAGGCGGTGAACAGGGCAACGAACAGAGCGGCGAACAGGGCGGCGAACAGGGCGGCAACTCGCCGCTGCTGCGCGGGCTGCCGCAGCCGCTGCCGGTCTGGATGAGCCACGGCGACCGCGTGGCGGCGCTGCCGGACGGTTTCGAGGCGCTGGCGGCGACGGAGACGATTCCGATCGCGGCGATGGCCGACGGGCGGGGGCGCTACGGGATCCAGTTTCACCCCGAGGTGGCGCATACGCCCGACGGCAGCGAGCTGCTGCGCAACTTCGTGGTTGATATCTGCGGCTGCTCGGGCGATTGGACGGCGGAGCACTTTGTGAGCGAGGCGGTGGCGGAGATTCGCGCGCAGGTGGGCGATCGGCGGGTGATCTGCGGGCTGAGCGGGGGCGTCGACTCGGCGGTGGCGGCGACGCTGGCGCATCGCGCGGTGGGCGATCAGCTGACCTGCGTGTTCGTGGACAACGGGCTGCTGCGGCGCGGCGAGCGCGAGCAGGTGGAGCAGACGTTCTCGCGCCAGCTGCAGATCGACCTGCGCACCGTCGCGGCGGGCGATCGCTTCCTCGAAGAGCTGGCCGGCGTGACGGATCCGGAGACGAAGCGGAAGCGGGTCGGCGAGACGTTCATCTCCGTCTTCGAGGAGGCGGCGCGGGAACTGGGCGAGGTGGACTATCTGGTGCAGGGCACGACCTACCCGGATGTGGTGGAGAGCGCGGGCACGGGAGCGGGCGGCGCGACGGCGACGATCAAGTCGCACCACAACGTCGGCGGGCTGCCCGACGATCTGCGCTTCGAGCTGGTCGAGCCGCTGCGCTACCTGTTCAAGGATGAGGTGCGCGCCGTGGGGCGGGAGCTGGGCCTGCCCGAGGAGATCGTTGAGCGGCAGCCGTTTCCGGGGCCGGGGCTGTCGATCCGGATCATCGGGCCGGTCACTCACGAGAAGGTGTCGGTGCTGCAGGCGGCCGACGCGATTGTGATGGAGGAGGTGCGCAGCGCCGGTCTGGAACGGGAGCTGTGGCAGTCGTTCGCAATTCTGACCGACACGCGCACGGTGGGCGTGCAGGGCGACGCGCGCACCTACGGCTGGGTTGTCGCGCTGCGGGCGGTGACCGCGGACGACGCGATGACGGCCGACTGGGCGCGGCTGCCCGCGGAACTGCTGGGGCGGATCGCGAATCGGATCGTGAACGAGGTGTCGCAGGTCAATCGGGTGGTGTACGACATCACGTCGAAGCCGCCGGGCACCATCGAGTGGGAATAGGCGAGTGGGAGTAGCGCGGTGCTGATCACGATCTGCATGAGCATGCTGCTGAGCGAGCGCCTGCCGGCGCTCTGCGCGGCGCTGGAGGCGGCCGGCCACGAGGTGCTTACCCCGGTCGACACCGAGAACTTCGATTACGTCGGGGCGTCGACCGTCGAGCGCGCCGCGCAGAAGCGCGAGCATGACCTGATCCGTGAGCACTGGCGCAAGATCCAGCGCTCCGACGCCATTCTGGTGGTCAACGAGGACCTGCCCGGCCGCCCGCGTCACATCGGCGGCAACACGTTCCTCGAGATGGGCTTCGCGCACGTGCTGGAGTTGCCGATCTACATGATGCAGCCGCCGCCCGACACGAGCTACGCGAGCGAGATGCTGGCGATGGATCCGATCGTGCTGCACGGCGATCTGAGCCGGATCGACGCGGAAGCGGCGGTCAAGTAGCGATGCGCGTGCTGGTCGTGGGCGGGGGCGGTCGGGAGCACGCGCTGGCCTGGGCGATCGCGCGCAGCCCGCGCTGCGAGGCGCTGCTCTGCGCGCCGGGCAACGCCGGCACGGCGGCGCTGGGCGAGAACCTGGCGATCGCCGACAGCGATACCGACGGCCTGGTGCGGGCGGCGCTGGAGCGTCGGATCGATCTGGTCGTGGTGGGACCGGAAGCGCCGCTGGCGGCGGGGCTGGTCGACGCGCTCGCCGACGCGGGCGGGCGGGCCTTCGGGCCGACCGCGGCGGCGGCGCGAATCGAGTCGTCCAAATGGTTCGCCAAAGAGGTGATGGCGTCGGCGGGCGCGCCGCACGCGGCGGGCGAACTGTTCGAGTCGGCGCACGCCGCGCACAAACGGATCGAGATGCTGGGCGGCGACGCGCTGCCGGTGATCAAGGCCGACGGCCTGGCCGCGGGCAAGGGCGTCGTCGTGCCGACGACGATCGACGAGGCGCACGCGGCGATCGATGAGCTGATTAGCCTCTCCGGGCGGCTGGTGCTGGAGGATCGGCTCGACGGGCGCGAGACGTCGGCGATGGCGATCGTCAGCGGCGGCGTGGTTTCGCCGCTGCCGCTGTCCTGCGACTACAAGCGGATCGGCGAGGGCGATACGGGGCGCAACACGGGCGGGATGGGCGTCCATTCGCCGCCCGGCTTCGTGGCGGATCCGGCCGGGTTGTTCCGTGAAATTCACGAGCCGGTCGTCGCCGAAATGGCCAAACGCGGCGCGCCGTTCGAGGGCTGCCTCTACGGCGGCGTGATGGTGGGGGGCGAGCGGGCGCAGGTCTTCGAGTTCAACTGCCGCTTCGGCGATCCCGAGGCGCAGGCGCTCTTTCCGCTGTTGGAGGGCGATTTGCTCGCGGCGCTGTCGGGCGAGCTGCAAGAGCCGCTGGCGTTCCGCAATGAGGCGTCGGTCGCGGTGGTGCTAGCGAGCGCCGGCTATCCCGGCCCCTACCAGACGGGCGCGCGCATTGCGGGGTTGGATGATGTGGACGAGGATGTGGTGGTCTTCCACGCGGGGACAGCATTGGACGACGAGGGTGCTGTGGTCACGGCGGGCGGGCGGGTGCTGGCTGTCACCGCGACCGCGCCCAGCTTGGCTGAGGCGCGGGAGCGTGTCTACGAGAACGCGGCGCGCATCCGTTTTGACGGCGCATACCGGCGAATGGATATCGCGCTGCGCGAGCTGTAGCCAGGCCAGGGTGTGTTTGCGCTTCCTCTTTGCGCGGGTATGACGGATCTTGCTCGCGCGGGCATGACGGATCTAACGTTGCGCGGGCATGACGGGTCGCTGTTGCGCGAGGTGACGGACTTGGGGGCGCGGGTATGACGGGTCGCTGTTGCGCGGGGTGACGGACCCAGGGGCGCGGATATGAATGGGGTGGGGCATGGGTGGAGAGGGTCTGTTGCATGGGAGTGGCGGCGGGCGTAGGGGTAAGCTGTGGGGCACTTGCGGCGGGGTTCTTGGCGAACAGCCGGCGAGCGGAGGTGCGCAAATGGCTCAACCGAACCTGCAGGACCACGACGCCGCGCGGGCGGTCGAAATGTTCGACGGCGTGACGATGCGCACGCTCAACCATGGCGAGCGCACCTCGATCCACGAAATCGCCATCGCCGCCGGCGCGGTTGTGCCGATGCACACGCATCCGCACGAGCAGATCGGCTATCTGGTCTCGGGGCGCGTGCTGTTCGAGCTGGGCGAGCTCAAGCGCGAGATTTCCGCCGGCGACTCCTGGATCATCCCCTCCGAGGTGCCCCACGAGGTGACGGCGCTTGAGGACTCCGTGGCGCTGGACATCTTCTCGCCCAAGCGCGACGAATATATCGCCCAATGATCCCGCGCTACCAACGGCCTGAGATGGCGGCGCTCTGGAGCGACGACGCCAAGTGGCGGCGCTGGCTTGATGTCGAGATCGCCGTCGTGCAGGCCTGGGCCGACGAGGGCGTGGTGCCGCGCGAGGACGCCGAGCTGATCGCCGCCAACGCCGATTTCGTCACCGCCGACATCGACCGCTACCAGGCCGTCGTCCACCACGACACGCACGCCTTCCTGCAGTCGGTCGGCGACAGCCTCGGCCCGGAGTCGCGCTGGGTGCATCATGGGCTAACCACCAACGATGTCTGGGACACCGCCTCGGCGCTGCAGATTCGCGACGCCGCGGCGCTGCTTGAAGCGGACCTTGAGCGGCTGGAAGCAGTGCTGGCGCGGCAGGCCGACCGCTACCGCCGCGCCGTCTGCGTGGGGCGCACGCACGGCGTCCACGCCGAGCCGACCACCTTCGGGCTCAAGCTGGCCAGCTGGGTCGACGAGACGCGCCGCGCGCGCGCGCGGCTGGCCGACGCCAAGGCGCAGGTCGCCGTGGGCAAGATTTCCGGCGCGGTGGGCACTCACGCGACCGTGCCGCCGCAGATTGAAGAGGCCGTCTGCCGCCGGCTCGGGCTGGGCGTCGAGGCGGTCTCGACCCAGGTCGTGCAGCGCGACCGACACGCGCATTTCGTCTCCGTGCTGGCGCTGATCGCCGCCTCGCTGGAACGCTTCGCGACCGAAATCCGCCACCTGCAGCGCACCGAGGTCCGCGAGGTGCAGGAGCCGTTCGTCGAGGGCCAGGCCGGCTCCTCGGCGATGCCGCACAAGCGCAACCCGGAGAAGTGCGAGCGCGTCTGCGGCCTGGCCCGCACGATCCGCGCCAACGCCATGACCGCGCTGGAAAACGTCGCGCTCTGGCACGAGCGCGACATCTCGCACTCCAGCGCCGAGCGCATCCTGATCCCCGACGCCTGCCAGGCGCTCGACTACATCCTCGACCTCTTCAGCTGGGTGATGGAGCATCTGGTCGTGGACGAGGCGCGCATGCGCGAGAACCTCGACGGCTCGTTCGGGCTGGTCTACTCGCAGCGCGTGCTGCTCGCGCTGACCGAGGCCGGCATGCCGCGCGACGACGCCTTCCGCCGCGTCCAGCAGCACGCGCTCAACGCCTGGGACAGCGAAACCCAGTTCCGCGAGCTGCTCGAGTCCGACGAAGCGATCACCAACACGCTGGACGCCGAGGCGCTGGATGCGCTGTTCGACCCCAACGCCTTCCTCAGGCACATCGACGCCTCCTTCGCCCGCCTCGGGCTGTAGCCCGTGCGCCGAACACTATGTCGTAACCACAGGCATGCGGGACACGTGAACAGGGTGGATTGCCGGCAGGCGCGGGTGTGACGGAAGTGTGAAGAGGCTCTAGGATCGCGCCTCATGCGCGGCATTGATCGGCTCCGGTGGCTCGGGATTGCTCTGGCGGTTGTGGTTGCCGGGGTCGTTGCGGGCTGCGGCGGGGATGCGGAGGAGCAGAGCGCGGCGGGGTTGGCTCCGCCGACTGCTGAGCAGTCGGCGGTCGTGTCCGAGGAGGCGCAGCCGCAGGCGGCTGAGCAGCCCGCCGCAAGCGAGCCGGTCCAGTGGAGCTTGGAACGGTGCATTGTCCGACTGGAAGACTCGCGCATGTTCCACGGCAGCCTGCAAGTGGACTTCACGGATCTCCAAGGGGAGATTCGGCTTGGCGAAACAGCCAGGGCGAGGTATCTCTGGGAAACGTTGATCCAGCCGACGCTTGATGAACTGATCCTGGCCGACCAGGAGCTTGCGGGCCACTGCCGCGATCGCCTCGAATCGCTCGAAGATTATCTCGAGGTGAGCGAGGGTTTACGACGGTTGGCCGAAGACGAGTTGGCGTCTATCTCCGCCAGTCGGCGGGATTTCGACCCTGGGGCGGCCGGCTGGACGGCTGAGCAGTGCGATCGTCGCTTCCAGGATGTCGTGATCCACTCAGTTGCGCTGCTTGATTACGCGCTCGTCGACCTGGAGGACGCGGTCAATCGCGGCGACAACGCTGTGGCGCGGCTCATCGAAGAAACTCGGATTGAGCCTGCGATCGACGAGCTCCGCGATGCGTTCGGTGATGTGTCCGAACACTGTGAGCAAGCGCCAACCGTCGAAGCAGAATTTGGGGAGACATTCGAGGGTCTGCTGCAATACGGCCAAGAGCTGCTCGATGAGATTGAGCAGCGCTACGCAGATGCAGGTCTGGCGGAGTGAGCGGCCCTACTTCTTGGAGGGTTTGTAGTAGGGGTTGTCGCCGGAATTGTGGTCGGTGACGTCTACCAGCTCTTCGATTTCGGGGAGTTGCTCTCGGACGGCGACCTCTACGCCCTGTTTGAGGGTGACGTTGGCCATGCCGCAGCCCTGGCAGCCGCCGCCCATCTCGATGTAGGCGCGGCTGCCCTGCACGTCGAGCAGCTGCACGTAGCCGCCGTGGGCGGCGATTTGGGGGTTGATCTGCTCGTCGAAGATGCGCTGGATTTGGAGCGCGAGCGGATCGCGCCAGACGGGGTTGGGGTTGTCGAACTCCAGCCCGGAGACGTTGGGGCCTTTGAACTCGTAGTGGATGGCGGTGCCCTGCAGGTCTTCGACGCGCTCGCCCTCGACGTAGAGGCGGAAGTCGGGGTACTCGATTTGGATGTCGTCGTCGGGCTCTGCGCCCAGCTCGACGATCGTCAGCACGTGCTCGAAGCCGTGCGAGGTGCGGCCGATGATTTTCAGGCGCAGCCCGGCGACCTCTTCGGGGTAGCCCTCGAGCACCTCGACGAGCTTGCCGCGCGCCTCCTCGCTGAACTGAATTCCCAGCTGGGCCGTGTCTGCGCCGGTCGTCATAGGGCGCTCCCCTTCCGTCGTCGCGCCGTCCTAGCATATCGCAATCCGCGCCGAACGGAGCAGAGCAGGAGTATCGCCATGCCCGCGAACAATGTGATCGTCGAGAAGAACGCGCGCGTGCCGATGCGCGACGGGGTGGTGCTGCGCGCCGATGTCTACCGGCCGGTCGACAGTCTCGAGCCGGGCCGCGCCGTGCCGGGCGTGGTGACGCGCACGCCCTACGACAAGGAGTTGTCGGGCGGCGGGCTGGTGGCGGTGATGCCCAACGCGCTGAAGCTGGCCGAGCGGGGCTACGCGACGGTGGTCTGCGACACGCGCGGGCGCTACGCCTCGGAGGGGGATTTCAACCCGTTCCACCAGGAGGGTCCGGACGGATTCGACACGATTGAGTGGGTTGCGGCGCAGCCGTGGTGCGACGGCAAGACGGCGATCTACGGGCCGTCGTATGTGGGCGCGACGACGATGCTGGCGGCGCGGGAAGCGCCGCCGTCGCTGCGCTGCGCGATCCCGATCATCACCGCGGACGACTACTACGACGGCTGGACGTATCAGGGTGGGGCGTTTCAGTTGGGCTTCATCGGGCTGTGGGGCGCGGGGCTGGCGGCGACGGGCTACTTGCAGCAGGGGCATTCGCGTCCGGCGGCGGCGCAGCCCGCGCTGCAGGAGGCGCTGCTGGGCAACTCGTTCGCCTTTCTGGGCGGGCGGCCGCTGGGGGAGCTGTCGGGCATTTCCGAGCCGGGCGTCGCGCCGTGGTGGCATGACTGGGTGGGGCATGACTCGCGCGACGGCTTTTGGGAGGGGATTCGGCACTCGGCGAACTACTCGCGCTTCCGTGCGCCGATGCTGCACATCGGCGGGTGGTTCGACATTTTCGGGATCGGCACGGCGCGGAACTTCCGCGGTCTGAGCGCCGCGGGCAACGCGGCGCAGCACCTGATTATGGGGCCGTGGGCGCACACCAGCTACGACCGACGGCTGGGCGAGCTCGATTTCGGCGCGACCGGAGCGGCGGTCGGGGCGAATGTGATCGCCGACATCAACCGCTTCCTCGATCGGCACCTCAAGGATGGCGAGGCGGAGCTCGCGCCGGCGCGCTGGTTCCTGATGAGGGCGAACGAGTGGCGCGAGTCGGAGTCGTGGCCGCCTCCCGAGGCGCGGCAGCGCCGCTTCTATCTGGCTTCGCACGGCGGGGCGACGCTGCACTACGGCGACGGGCGGCTCGACGACGAGTGCCCCGCGGAGGATCAGCGCTGGGATCAGTACATGTTCAGCGCCTACAAGCCGGTGATCACGGAGGGCGGGTCGATTCTGCAAATGCCGATCGGGCTGCCGGGGCCGCGCGACCAGTCGCGCGTGGAGAGCCGCGACGATGTGCTCTGCTACAGCAGCGAGCCGTTGCGGCGCCCGCTCGATGTCGCGGGGCCGGTCTCGGTCGAGCTGTTCGTCTCGTCGGATCGCCCCGACACCGATTTCACGGCGAAGCTGGTCGATGTGCACCCCGACGGCAAGCCGGTGTCGCTGACGGACGGGATTATGCGGGCGCGTTTCCGCAACGGCTTCGAGCGCGAGGAGTTGCTGGAGCCGGGCGAGATCGCGGAGCTGACGATCGACCTCGCCTCGATCGCGCACCGCTTCGAGGCGGGGCATCGCGTCCGGCTGGAGATCTCGAGCAGCAACTACCCGCGCTTTCTCGCTAATCCGAACACGGCGGAGCCGGCCAACACGGTCAAGGAAGCGCAGCCGGCGATCAACACGATCCATCGGGGCGGGGCGCATCCCTCGGCGCTGAGCCTGTGGGTGGTTGGGGAGGGGTAGGTGGTCTGCTGTGCGGGGGGACGGAGGCGGGAACGGTGCTTGACGCTGGGGGTGGCGAGATACCCGCGGCGAGCGCGGGTATGACGGAGCTTTGTAGCGCGGGTATGACGGGGCTCCGTTGCGCGGGTATGACGGAGCTTTGTTGCGCGGGTATGACGGAGCTCCGTTGCGCGGGTATGACGAAGCTTTGTTGCGCGGGTATGACGGAGCTTTGCCTGTATGACGGAGCTTTGACTAATCGTCCGACACGTAGACCGTTTCGCCGGCTACGCGCGTGCGGAAGGTGCGGATTTGGTCGGGCTCGATTTTGGCTTTGATGGGGCCGGGCGGGGGCGGCATCAGCTTGTGGATCAGGTTCCACATTCCGTTGGGCAGCCACTTTTTGGTCTTGCCCGTGCGCATGTCGAACTCGCACTCGTGCCAGGGGCAGACGATGTGCGCGCCCTTCAGCTCGCCGACGGAAAGCGGGGCGAAGAGGTGCGGGCACTTGTCCTGCACGGCGAAGACCTCGCCGTGGACATTGGCCACGCAGACGCGCTGGCCGTCGATTTCGGCCGCCGTGACCGAGCCCGGCGGCAGTTCGCTCAGTGGGCAGACCGCTACTTCAGCCACCGCGCGCTCCCCTCATCGCAGCTGACATTCCGCCCCCACAGCATCGCCCGCCTGCGCGCTGGCGTCAATGTCAACGCGCAGGCGTACACTGGCGGCGCAGCCCACATGAGGAGCCCACCGAATGGACCTACAGCAGATGTTCTTCCCGCCCCGCGTCGCCGTCGTCGAAATCTCCGGCCAGATTGGCGCGCGGCTCAGTCCGCGCGAAGTCTCGCGGTTGCTCCACTCGCTGCGCAACGACGACCGCTATCCGGCGGTGGTGCTGGATGTCGACTCGCCCGGCGGCGGGCCGGCCGCGTCGGAGGCGATCTATCTGGCCGTGAAGCGGCTGCGCGAGCGCAAGCCAGTCGCGGCGGCGATTCGCGGCGTTGGGGCGTCGGGCGGCTACATGGTGGCCTGCGGCGCGCAGCCGATCTTCGCGCTGCCCACCTCGATTGTCGGCTCGATCGGCGTGATCTGGATGATGCCGATGGTCGCCGACGCGATGGAGCGGCTGGGCATTCGCATGCGCACCCGCACCAGCGGCGAATACAAGGACATGGGCTCGCTCTTCCGCGAGTCGACGCCGGAGGAGGAGGAGCGGCTCAACTCGCTGCTGCACTCGGTCTACGACCGCTTCGTCGAGATCGTCGCGGAAGGGCGCGACGGGCTGTCGGGCGACCAGGTGCGGGAGTTGGCGACGGGTGAGATTCACACGGGTTCGCGCGCGCAGGAGCTGGGGCTGATCGACGAGCTGGGCGATCTGGAGGACGCGATCGCCTGGGCGGCCAAAGAGGCGGACATCCCCAAGCGGAGCACGACGCTGCGCCCGCGGCGCGGCCTGATGCAGATGCTGATGCAGCGCAGCGCCGATACGGCAGTGGCTGCAATTGAGGCGGCTGTGTATGAGCGGCTCGCTCGGCCTGATGCGCGCCTGCGCTAGTCCGGCCGCTCTTACTCCCCCGCCCCGATCGCCTGCGCCTCGATTCGTCATTCCTGCGCAGGCAGGAACCCGTGCGCGACCAAGCTTCGCTCTGCCTCAGGCATCCGGCGGCGCTCGAATGTCTTTTGGGGGGGTCGGGATGTTGAGGCGTGTACTGGCGCTGGAGGCCGCCTAGGTTCCTGCCTGCGCAGGAATGACGGAAAGGGGGCGCAGGAATGACGATCGGGGGCAGGAATGACGTTGGGGTGCGGGAATGACAGAAGAGGGCGCGGTTAGAGGGTTCGCATCATTGTGGGGCCGTTGATGATTTGGTCGGCGTGGGCGTTGTCGTGATCGGCCCAGGCTTCTGTGAGCGAGAGGGCGTTGGGGCGGAAGCCCATTGCGTTGAGCAGTTGAGCCTCGTCCAGCGCGGCCAGCAGTTGCGCCGTCTTTGCGGCGCCGTCGCGGAGGCGCTGCGTGAGCTGGGCGACGCTTTCTTCGGCCAGCGCCGACAGGGCTTGCCGGTTGACCAGATCCAGCTGCGGGCCGGGTTGATCAGGATGCGGCGACCACTCGGCGAGCGGGGCGCCGTTGAGCGCTGCGATCAGCGCGTCGTGGTAGCGGCGGTCCGAGGCCGCTAGATGCGCGAGTTGGTCGCGGCGACTCCAGCCGGGCGCGGCGCTGGGCGCGTCCCATTGCTCCACCGGCAGGCGTTCGCCGAGCGTGTGGAGCCGGCGGCGCGCGCGCACTGCGCGAGTTACGGGCACCCACAGCGCCGGCGCGAAGTCGTCGGCGTAGAGCGGCGGATCCGCCGTGAGCAGCGGGCGGTCGCCGTCGGCTTGCGCGTCCTGCATCGGCGTCGGTCTGCGCTGCCGGCGCTAGTCCTCGGCCGGCGCGAGCGAACGGTACGCGCCGCCGAAGAAGATGATCGGCGAGGCGTCGCTCTGCTGCTCGAACGCCTCGACCCGGCCGACGATGATCTCGTGATCGCCGCCCTCGATCACCTCGTGCAGGCGGCAGTCGAAGACGGTTGTCGCCGATGCGAGCCGTGGCTGGCCGGTCGCGCCCAGCGTGTGCGGCGCGTCGTCGAACTGATGCGGCGGCGGCGGGCGCTTGCTCGAGGCGAAGAAGTTGGAGATGTCCATATCGGAGTCGGCCAGCACGTTGACGGTGAAGGCGGCGGTCTCCTTGAGCAGCGGCAGCACGCTCGCCTTCTTGTCGACGCAGACCAGCACGAGGGGCGGGTCGAGCGACAGTGAGGAGAACGACTGCGCCGTCATCCCCACGAAGTTCGGCTCGGTGCCGGTCGTGACCACCGTGACGCCGGTGGCGAACCGCCCCAGCGTGTCGCGGAATTCTCGTTCGTCGAACGCCATTGCCGGCCTCCCCATTTTGTCGCTCGCTCGCGCCGCCGATGATACAGCCCGCGCGGTTAGCGCAGCGGCAGATCGAGCACCGTCGCCAGGCCGCGGCGCGTGTGCGGGATGACCCGCGCGGCGCGCAGCACCGAGGCGATCGTCGCGTCGTCGCCGAAGACGCCGCCCTCGAAGCGCAGCTTGAGCGGCGGCGTGCCCTCCACCTCAATCTGGTCGTACTCCTCCGGCGTCGCGCCGTTGGCCTCGAAATGCAGCTCGACCACATGCCCGTCGTAGGTCGCGCCGCGCAGCGTCTCCAGCGTGCCCTGCACCGGGCCGCCCGCGTCGGGCTGGATTGGCCTCATCTCGTGCTGCCAGTCGATCAGCTTCCAGCCCAGCGCGTAGGCCAGCAGCCGCGCGCTCTCCTCCAGCCCGACATGCCCGAAGCCGCCCGCGTCGCGCTTCGCCTCCCACTGCGCGCGGGTCAAGTCCAGCCCGACCTTCTGCTGAAACGGCACGCGCCGCCGGCGCGGATTCTGCACCCGCTCGACCCGCACGCGGCGGATGCTGTGCGAGATCGAGGAGAGCGAGGCGGGCAGCGCGTCCATCAGAAAGCCCGGATTGACGCCCGCGCCGACCACCGTCCGCTCGGCGCGCCGCGCCAGCAAATCCAGCCCCGCCGCGAGCTCCGGATGGCTCGCCTGCGCGAAGGCCAGCTCCTCGCAGGTCGAGACCACATGCAAATCCTGGCGCAGCGCCTCCTCGATCTGCGGCGCGGTTTGCTCCAGCCAGGAGCCGGTGCATTGCAGCAAGATGCCGCCCTCGGCCAGCGCGTCGACCCGCGCCTGCGCGACCGACTGGCGAACCACGATCTCCGGATGCACGCCCGCGACGAACGACGCCAGCGGCTCGCCGACCATTTCCGGCCGGATCTCGACCGCGCCGACCAGCTCGAGAAACGGATCCTGCGCCGCGGCCTCAGCGAGCCGCAGCCCGATCGGTCCCAGCCCCTGGATGATCACCGGCAGCGGAGCGGACATCGGCAACCCCCTCACGTATTGCACATCTTGCGCGTAGGCTCAGCCTATCCCCTCGCCAAGGCCGTCCCGCGACGAAAGGCCGCGATGCCCCGCCCTGCCGACTTCCCCGACGACAACGCCGACTCGCTCGCGGCCTGGAGCGCCAACGCCGCGTTCTGGGACGAGGCGCAGGGCGACGCGGGCAACTTCTGGCAGCGCGAGCTGGTCTTTCCGACGACTCTCGAGCTGCTCGAATCGCTGTCGCCCGAGTCACGGCCGGTGCTGGAGCTCGCCTGCGGCAACGGGGCGTTCGCCCGGCTGCTGGCGAAGCGCGGCCTGCGCGTGCTCGCCTCCGACGCTTCACGCGCGATGGTTGACCGCGCCGTGGCCCGCACCGAGGGGGCGGAGGGCGAGCAGCTGATCCGCTGGCGCGTCGTCGACGCGGCCAACCCCGACGACCTGAAGTACATCCCCGAGTACCCCTACAGCGCCGCGGTCTGCAACATGGCGCTGATGGACATCGCGGCGATTGAGCCGCTCTTCAATGCGCTGCCGCGCCTGCTCCAGCCCTGGGCGCCTTTCGTCTTCTCCGTGCTGCACCCGGCCTTCAATCAGGGCCCCGCCAGCTCGCTGTTCATGGAGCGCCGCGAAACCGAGGCGGGCGAGTTGGTCGTCGAGCGCGGCGTGCGCGTCGCCGGCTACCTCGAGCCGCGCCGCCAGGACGGCGTCGCCGTCGTCGGCCAGCCCGTGCTCCAGCCCTACTTCCACCGCCCGATCGAGGCGCTGCTCGCCCCGGCCTTCAAGCGCGGCTGGGTGCTCGACGCGCTGCGCGAGCCCAGCTTCGGCGACAGCCCGGACCCGGACGACGCGGATCGTTTCACCTGGGACAACTTGCCGGAGATTCCGCCCATCCTCGTGGTGCGTCTGCGATACTTCGGCGTCTGACAGCTTGATCCAACAGATCCAACAGAAGGGGAACGCAGGATGATTTACGAGCTGCGCATCTACCGCGCGCACCCGGGCAAGATGGGCCCGCTGCTGAAGCGCTTCCGCGACCACACGATGGAGCTGTTCGAGCGGCACGGCATCACCAATGTCGGCTACTGGACCAACAGTGTCGGCGGCCGCAGCGACGAGCTGTGGTACATCGTTTCGTTCGAGGACTACGGCCAGCGCGAGCAGGCCTGGGCGGCCTTTGGAGCGGATCCGGAGTGGCAAGCCGCCCGCGCCGCCTCCGAGGCCGACGGCCCGCTGGTGCACCACATCGAGAACCGCATCCTCACGCCCACGGAGTGGTCCCCGCGCCCGTAGCGCGGGCGAGGCCCCAGGCTCCGATAGTTGCGGCTGTGGGGTGTGGGGGCGGTAGGCTGCGGGGATGAGCGACTTTGCGGAGCCGGGCTCGGGGGCTGGGGAGGTTTGCGCCGGCTGCGGGGCGCGAATCTGGCAGGACGGGCTGTCGTGCGGCAATTGCGGGTCGCTGCGCTTCGACCGCTCGGGCGCGCTGGAGCTTGCCCCGCGTATGCGACGGCTGGCCGCGTACCTGATCGACACCTTGCCGCTAACGATCATTTTCCTAGTGATGGTCTCGATCATGACGGAGGTCGTTGAGGATGGCAGGCAGGGGTCGGGCGTCGATCTGGTCACACCTGAGGAGTTCCTGATCGGGCCGGTAGTGGCTGAAGAGGAGCCCCTCAGTTCCGAAATCACCATGACTTTGACCGACCAAGTCCTGATCGGGGTGGTGGTGCTCACCACAGGAGTGTTGGTGTGGTTGTGGTCGGCAGGACAAGGGCAGTCACCGGGCATGCGGATACTGGGGCTGTTCGTCTACCGATCGAGCGGTAGGGCGGCCTCGGCAATCCGGGTGATTGTGCGCGACCTGTGGCCCTATGGGTTCAACCTACTGTTCGCGCTAGTCGCCCTTGTGGCGGGCGATTCGATAGAAGACGTGACGACGACGGCAGCCCTAACGATGGGCCTCGTTTATGTCATCAGCGCGGCCTGCGTGCTGTGGCTGCGCGATCGGCGCGCGCTGCATGACCTCGCGTTCGACACGGTGGTGGTGCAGCAGCGGCGGATGGTGCTGGGCACGCCGATCGATGGGGCGGGCGGGCCGCCGCGGCACGGGCGGCCGTCGCCGCCGGGCGAGTTGCCGCCGGACCGCTAGCGGCGGCGCAGCGTTCGCAGGCGGCTGCGGGTTGCCCAATGCTGTGAGGGGGCTGTGCAGCTATGACGCAGCCGCAGCGGCCCGAGGTCTGCCCGGCGTGCGGGCGCTATCCGGATGTGGCGCGCTTCTGCCTGCGCTGCGCGGTGCTCAACTCGCATCCCTACAGCGGCGACTACGCCGCGCCGTGGCACCGCAGGCTGGCCGCGGAGCTGCTCGACATCGCCATCCTGCTGCTGGGCGTGCTCCCCTGGCTGGTCTGGATGTGGCGCACATCGCGCGACGGGCAGTCGCCGGGCAAGCGGCTGCTGGGGATGTGCGTGCTGTCGGAGGACGGCCAGCCGCTCTCGCCGCAGCGGATGTGGATGCGCGAGTTCGCGATCAAGCGGCTGCTCTTCGGGCTGCTCGGCTATCTCTTCCTGGGGCTGCCCACGATTGTGGACGGCGTCTGGATGCTGCTCAACCCGGATCGGCAGTGCGTCCACGACCGAATGGTCGGAACGCTGGTGGTGGTGCGCCGGACGCCGGTAGTCGCCGCGCCGCCGCAGGAGTCGGCGCTGGACGAGGTGGTGATGCCGCCGCCCGCGCCGCGCCCGCCGCTGCCCGCCGAACCGCCACGGGTGGAGCCGCCGCCAGAGCCGGCCGCGCCAGCGCCATCGGCGTTGCCGCCGGAGCTGGCCGCGCTCGAGCTGGAGCGGGAACGGCTGTCGCAGTTCGAATACGAGCGGCGGCGCGCCGCACTGCTGCGCCGCCGAAGCGAATGAGGGGGCGCCGCCGCGCCCCCTTTCCCGTCATACCCGCCTTCCCTCCGTCATACCCGTGCTTGCCACGGGTATGACGGATCTCTTTTGCGCGGGGGCGGCCGGTTGATATTGCGTGAGGGCGGCCGGTCGATGTTGCGCGGATCTGTGGGCGCGGGCGGGACCTAGGAGCAGCCGCTGGTGGCGCCGCAGTTGTAGCAGCGGAAGCAGGAGCCGCTGCGCACCATGATCGAGCCGCACTCGGCGCAGGGCGGCGCGTCGAGCTGGTTCTGGAAGGCGGACTGCGGATCGTCGGGCGCGCTGGCCTGGTAGGGGGGGGCGGCGTCCTCACGGACGCCCAGCGCGGCCGGCGCGGGCGTGATCGGCGCGGGGCCCGCGGCCTCGTCGGCCAAGCGGGGCACCTCATCAAGGAGGAAGCGGGTCTGGCCTGCTGCCGCGTCGCTGTCGCCACCGGGGTAGCGATGGCCCATCCAGCGGAAGAGGTAATCGAGGATCGAGTCGGCGTGGCCGATCTCGGGCGAGCGCGTCCAGCCGGACGGCTCGAAGCGCATGTGACGGAACTTCTTGACCAGAGTGGCGAGCGGCACGCCGGACTGTAGCGCGACCGAGGCGAGCGCGCCGACGGCGTCCATCAGACCGGAGATCGCGGAGCCTTCCTTGGAGATCTGAACGAAGACCTCGCCGGGCGAGCCGTCGGCGTACTCGCCGATCGTGATGTAGCCCTCGTGCTCGCCGATGGTGAACTTGTGCGTGATCGCGGCGCGCTCGTCGGGCAGCCGATGGCGTCGGTAGGCGGGCGGCGAGGTGGCGTCGTTGATCACCAGCGGCTCGTCCGTAGGCGAGCTGAAGCGGGGCTGTTTGGCGGCGGCCTCGCCAACCTTGCGGCCGTCGACGCGCTCGCCGGTTTCGAGCGGCTGGATGCGCTTGGAGTTGTCGCGGTAGATCGCGATCGCCTTGACGCCGAGCTTCCAGGCGGCCGCGTAGGTGTCCATGATCTCCTCGACGCCGGCCTCTTCGGGCACATTGACCGTCTTGGAGACCGCGCCGGAGATGAAAGGCTGCACCGCGCCGAGCATGCGGACATGTCCGAGCGGGGCGATGCTGCGGACGCCCGCGGCGGGGCGGAAGGCGCAGTCGAAGATCGGCAGGTGCTCGGGCTTGAGCGCCTCGGCGCGCTCGATCGTGCCGTCGGCGTCGATCGCGGAGACGATCGAGGCGATCTGCTCGTCGCTGTAGCCGAGCCGCGCGAGGGCGGCGGGGACGGTGCGGTTGACGAGCTTGATGTAGCCGCCGCCGGAGAGGTTCTTGTACTTGACCAGCGCCAGGTCGGGCTCCACGCCGGTGGTGTCGCAGTCCATCATGAAGGCGATCGTGCCGGTGGGCGCGAGCACGGTGGCCTGGGCGTTGCGGAAGCCGTGCAGCTCGCCGAGCCGCTGGGCCTGCGCCCAGGCGTCTTCGGCGGCGGCGCGCAGCGGCTCGGCGACGCTGTCGAGCCCCTCGATGGCGGCGACGGCCGCGCGGTGCTTGCCGATCACGCGGGTGAACGATTCGCGGTTCTCGGCGTAGGCCTCGAAGGGGCCGATTCGCTCGGCGACGCGGGCCGATTGCGCGTAGGCCTCACCGGTCATGATCGCGGTGACGGCGGCGGCGAGCGCGCGCCCGGGCACCGAGTCGTAGGGCAGCCCGCGGGCCATCAGCAGCGCACCCAGATTGGTGTAGCCCAGACCGAGCGGGCGGAAGCGCTCGCTGTTGCTGCGGATCAACTCGGAGGGGTAGGAGGCGTTGCTGACGATGATCTCCTGCGCGGTGATCAGCACGCGGCAGGCGTGGCGGTAGCCCTCGACATCGAACTCGTGGGTCTCGAGGTCGTAGAACTTGAGCAGGTTGAGCGAGGCCAGGTTGCAGGCCGTGTCGTTGAGGAACATGTACTCGCTGCAGGGGTTGCTGGCGTAAATGCGGTCGGTGGCGGCGCAGGGGTTCCAGTCGTTGATCGTGGTGTCGAACTGCAGGCCGGGGTCGCCGCACTGGTGAGTGGCCTCGGAGACGGCGCGCAGCACATCGCGCGCCTTGAGCTGGTCCATCGGCTTGCCGGTCGTGACCGCCCGCGTCCAGTAGGACTCGTCGGCTTCCACCGCCTGCATGAAGGCGTCGCTCACGCGCACGCTGTGGTTGGCGTTCTGGAACGAGACCGAGGAGTAGGCGTCGCCGTTGAGCGAGCCGTCGTAGCCGGCGTCGATCAGCGCCCAGGCCTTGCGCTCCTCATAGGCCTTGGAGTGGATGAACTCCAGCACGTCGGGATGCTCGGCGTTGAGGATGATCATCTTGGCGGCGCGGCGGGTCTTGCCGCCGGACTTGATCACGTTGGCGAAGGCGTCGTAGCCGCGCATGAAGGAGACGGGCCCGGAGGCCACGCCGCCGCCGGCCAGCGGCTCCCTGCTCGAGCGCAGTGTGGAGAGGTTGCTGCCCGTGCCGGAGCCCCACTTGAACAGCAGCGCCTCGCGCTTGGCCAGATCCATGATCGACTCCATCGTGTCTTCGACGGAGTTGATGAAGCAGGCGGAGCACTGCGGCTTGGCCTCGACGCCGACGTTGAACCAGACGGGGCTGTTGAAGGCCGCGTACTGGTTGATCAGCAGGAAGCGGAGCTCCTGCTCGAAGGCGCTGGCGGCGGCCTGGTCGGTGAAGTAGCCGCCCTCGCGGCCCCAGCCGGTGATCGTGCCGACCACGCGGTCGACGAGCGTCTTCATCGAGCGCTCGCGCTCAGGCGAGTCGAGTGCGCCGTAGAAGTACTTGGAGGCGACGATGTTGGCCGCGGTCTGCGACCAGAAGGAGGGCGTCTCGATGTCCTCTTGCTCGAAGATGATCTCGCCGCTGTCGGAGGTGATCGCCGCGCTGCGGTAGGTCCACTCGATGTCGGCGTAGACGTCGCCGCCGGGCCGGGTGAAGCGGCGCTCGATCAGCGGCGCGCGCACGGGCTGCGGCGCAGGGCCGGTTTGGTGCTCGACCTCTTCTGTCACGTCGCTTGCGACGACGGCGTCCTCATCAGCTCTGGCGTCCGCCATGGCCAGCCCTCTCTGTTGGTTCTTCTTGGCTTGATCAGTTGCTGGGCAAACGCTTCCCTGCACTTCGTGCACAGGACGAGGATCCTCCGCGAATGCCACAAAGCACCGGGTGCCCGGAGCAACGGGCGCTATCTGCTCACTTATCCACTCCGATCAACACTTTGTGGACCGAATGTAGATCTACACCACAGATAGAACGAATGCAACGCACGGCGCAATCAGGTCATTGCGCAATTCGACAAAGGCTCCCGATCTCCTCTGCCCGTGAAACTAGCGAATCCATTGAGGTGCCAGTCCAACTTCCCTCTTTGGTTCATCGGCATCATCTGACTTATGTGAAGTAATCACGACGCAGTAGAGTCAGAGTCTGTGCAGCCTGAGGAGCATCGTGGACGCGCCGATTCATCTACCGCTGTATCCGACCGGGATCGGGTCGAGCCACCACATTGACGCGGCTGAGGCCGTCGCTCAGGTGCTCGAGGGCTACTGGCGGATGCCCTACTGGCCGCAGCTGCCCAACCGCGACCCGCTGGAGGCGATGATTCCGCAAGCTGGCCTGGCTCTCCCCGGCGCAAGCTGGGACGGCGAGCTGCTGCGCTGGAGCGGAGCGCTGAGCGACGCGGAGATCGCAGCAGCCGACGCGCTGCCCGCAGCGCAACGCGCGGCGGGCCTCCACGAGCTGCTGACGCGGCTGCCGCAGCTGCCCGAAGAGCGGCGGCCAAACGTCGTCAAGGGGCAAATCGTGGGGCCGCTGACGTTGGCCAAGTGGTCGCGCACAGCTTCGGGCGCCGCGCCCCACGAGGACCTGGCGCTGCTGGAACGCCTCGCGGCGTTCCTCGGTCGGGCCGCCGCGGCGCAGGCGCGGGCGTTCCAGGAGCTCGGCTTTCAGGCGGTCGTGGTGTTCGACGAGCCGGAGTTGGCCGCGGTGGGCGAGCCCTCGCTGCCGCTCGCCTGGCGGCATGTCGCGCCCGTGCTGCGGGCGGCAATCGAGCCGGTGCAGCGGATCGACGCGCTGGCCGGCATCCACTGCTGCGCCAGGCCCAACTGGACGCGCGCGCTAGACTGCCGACCCAATCTGATCCACTTTGACGGACGCGAGGGCGCGGTCGAGGACGTGCTGGCGCACCGCCGCGCGATCCGCGAGCACGTGGCGCGCGGCGGCTATCTGGGCTGGGGTCTGTGGCCGACCGACGGCGCGGCGGCGGAGCCGTTCGATTCGCGCGAGATGCAGTACTTCCTGGCCCGCGCGGCGCGCGAGCTGTCGTTCGTCGATGCCAGTGTGGGCCTGATCTTCAAGCGCTCGATCCTGACCGGCGTCTGCGGCGGCGCAGGGCTGACCGCAGAGCAGGAGCGGCGGATGGCGTCGGATCTGGAGGATCTGTCGATGGGCATCCGCCGCCGCTACTGGATCGCGGCGACCACGGATGTGGATCCGGATCATCCGCTGACCTGAGGATCAGGGGCTGTTCGCCCTTCCCTACCTCTCAAACTTCCGGCGCACTCACGCCCCTAGATCCGTCATACCCGCGGTGAGCGCGGGTATGACGGATCTATTGAGATGTCCGGCAGCGCTCGGGTGCCGCCTGAGCGAGGGGGTGGGGAGGCGGGGAGGGGGCTTGGCGCTCGGCGAGATACCCGCGGCGAGCGCGGGTATGACGGAGCTCTATTGAGATGTCCGGCAGCGCTCGGATGCCGCCTGAGCGAGGGG
This sequence comes from Dehalococcoidia bacterium, assembly GCA_965203165.1. Taxonomy (GTDB): domain Bacteria; phylum Chloroflexota; class Dehalococcoidia; order Bin125; family Bin125; genus CATQGW01. Next base: position 323,610 of record OZ241849.1, on the reverse strand, counting down.
GTGGGAGGCGGGGAGGGGGCTTGGTGCTCGGCGAGATACCCGCGGCGAGCGCGGGTATGACGGAGCTCATTCAGCGCGGGTATGACGGATCTATTTCGCGTGGGGGGGTGTGACGGGAGAGGGAAGTGTGAACAGGCCTTAGCGGGCGGAGGTCTGGATTGCTTTGACGGCGGCGACAATGCGGGACATGAGCTCGCCGGCCTTGTCGTGGATTGCGACAGCGCAGTACTGGGTGATGATCGTGGGATCGAGGTTGACCTCGATCATCGGGTGGCCGCGCTGGCCGACGGCGAAGGCGAAATCGGCCGCGGGAGAGACGACAGCGGTAGTGCCGACCAGGATCACGCAATCTGCGCGTGAGGCTTCCTGGTAGCAGCGTTCGAGCGCGTCGGGCGGGATCGGCTCGCCGAACATCACCGTGTCGGTCTTGACGATGCCGCCGCAACGGTCGCAGCGCGGGGGAAAGATTTCGGGAATTTCGTCGAAGGGGCTGCGAGTGGTGCACTCAGTGCAGCGCAGCAGGCGGCTGTTGCCGTGAATTTCGGTGATCCGCTCCATGCCGGCGAGGCGATGGAGGCCGTCAACGTTCTGAGTGATGGTGTGCTTGAGCACGCCGATCCGCTCCAGCTCGGCCATGGCGAAGTGCGCATCGTTGGGCTGGGCGTTGACCAGACTGGCGGTCAGCTCGTCGGGGTTGCGGCGGCGCTCGGCCACATTGCGCCACCAGTCGGCGGGGCTGGCGCGGAATTCGTCGTACTGGTTGAGCGGCGGCTCGCCGTGCTTGGTCCAGAGGCCGTCCTTGCCGCGAAAGGTCGGAATGCCGGACTCGGCGGAGATGCCGGCGCCGGTCAGAGCGATGCAGTAGGAGGCCTGCGCGAGCAGGCTTGCAGCGCGTTCAACCTCATCGGCATGCGGATCGTGGGGCGAATCGTTGGAGTGTGCGGTCACTGCGGATCTCGCTAGATACGACGACGCCCCCGCTGCCGGGGGCGTCTGCTGCGTCCTGCGCGCCCCCGCGGGGGCGCCTGGTCAGTCGACTTGCAGGACTCCGTAGACGAGGTGGATGTTGAGCTTGCGCATCGGCGACTCCTCTCTCGCCTCTGGTAGGTCCCCACAGTAGCACAGATCGGAGCGGATTGCACATGTCAAGATGCGGGCCGGTGATTCCTTCCACCGTCTATGCCCCACTTGCGCAAATATTCACAAGTTGGGGCTAGACTATGTTCAGTCCGCGTAGATCGTTCGGGAGTGCGCATCATGCGAGCGAAGCAGTGGTAGCCAGAGGCGCGGAGCAGCGCAGCAGGGGGCTGTCGGCGGCGTTGGGCGGCTGGCAGCTTGAGCCGCCGCCGCCCTCGCGCAGGGATGGCGGCGCGGCGCGGCTGATTTCGCTGCTCGCGCTGCTCACGGCGGTCGGCGTAGCTCTCGCCGCCGTGTTCGTGACGCGCCCCGATTCGCCCGCGCCGACCCAGCCGACGGCGGCAACAGCGACATTGACCGACTCGGCGGTGGGCACGGTCCCGCCACCGATTACGGCGAGCCGACCAGATACAACAGAGGCGGCGCCCGGGGCCCAGCCGGCGTTCCGATCGAGCCAGACGACGGCAGCGGCGGCACCGACGGCGGCAGCGCAATCAAGCATCAGCCAGTCGGCGATTGAGGCGGCGGCCGGGGCGGAGCAGCGGGCGGTGGTGATCGCGACCTCGGATGAGGCCGAGCAGCAGATCCGCGCCTACATCGGCTACAAGCCGACCGACATGCTGCCGCCGGCGTTCAGCTACACGGTGGAAGTGGGCGACACGGTCTCGACGATCGCGGCGCGTTTCGGGTTGCAGGAGGCGACGATCCGCTTCAACAATTTCGACATCTACGACCCGGACATGCTGGAGGTCGGCGCGTCGTTGCAGTTGCCGGTGCGCGACGGTGTGATTTATGTCGTGCAGAGCGGCGACACGCTCGACTCGGTGCTGCAGAACTACGCGGCCGAACTCGATGCGACCTTGGACTTCCCCGGCAATGGGATCGCCAGCGCCGACTACATCACCGTCGGTCAGAAGCTGCTGCTGGTGGGCGGTTCCGCCTCGCTGGCGGCGGGCAGCTACGAGGGCAGTGGTGGTGCGGCGAGTTGGTCGATGCCGGTGTTCGGCTGGCCGATGAAGGTCGATGCGATCAGCGACGCCTTCGGCGTGCCGCGCAACAACGCCTACGGCTACCACACGGGCGTTGACTGGCCGGCGCCGATCGGTCGGATTGTCGGCGCAACTGCGGCGGGCGTCGTCTCCTACGCGGGCTGGGACGCGGGCTACGGCTATTGGGTGGAAGTGGATCACGGCGGCGGCGTGCGCTCGCGGTACGCGCATCTCAACGAAATCTCCGTGGTGTCGAGCCAGTGGTTGGAGGCGGGCCAGTATGTGGGGACGGTCGGCAACACCGGCCAGAGCAGCGGCCCGCACCTGCACTTCGAGATCATCATGAGCGGGCAGCCGGTCAACCCTTACGAGTGGCTGCAATGAGCCGGACGATGCGAGGGCTGCGATGAACAGCGGCAACGGTTGGACGCATGACAACGCCGTGACCAACGGCATCCGCCTGCATTATGTAGAGCAGGGCGAGGGGCCACTGATCCTGCTGCTGCACGGCTTCCCCGAGCACTGGTACTCCTGGCGGCACCAGATCGGGCCGCTGGCCGAGGCCGGCTACCGCGTCGTCGCCCCGGACCTGCGCGGCTACAACCTCTCCGAGAAGCCCCGCGGCGGCTACGACGTCAAGACGCTGACCAAGGACGTGCGCGGCCTGATTCGGGCACTGGGCGAGTCGAGCGCGACCGTCGTCGGGCATGACTGGGGCGGAATCATCGCCCTGCAATTCCCGATCGATTACCCAAAGGCCTGCGACCGCCTGATCGTGATGAACGCGCCGCTGATCCGCTCGCGCTACTGGCAGCGCGACAACTACCCCAACAACCTCTACGCGCTGACCATGCATCTTCCGTTCCTGGCCAAGCGGCGGATGTGGGGCGATGTCGACGCCGCCGTGCGCCAGATTTTCCGCAGCGCCTCTGGCGGCAACGAGCCTTGGACCGACGAGGATTACGAAGAGTTCGCGCGCGCACTCAAGCAGCCGGGCGCGCTGGACGCGGCGATGAAGTACTACCGCAACATCTACTGGCCGGACTGGTTCCTCACCTGGCCCGACCGCAACGAGCGGATCAACTGCCCTACGCAGTTCATCTGGGGCGCCAAGGATCGCGCGGTGCGGCTGGAGTTCATGGATGAGGCCGCCGCCCAGGTCAACCACCTGCGCACGCACATCGTCGAGGAGGCCGGCCACTGGGTGCAGCAGGAGCAGCCCGCCGAAGTGACCGCCGCGATGCTCGATTTCCTCTCCGACAGCGCCGAATGAGCGACACCGCCGCAACGCAGATTCCCGACGACGAACCGCCCGGCCCGTGGACGCACGGCTTCGCGGAGGGCGCGGGCGGCGTGCGCCTGCACTACGTCGAGCTGCTGCCTGAGGCCGGGCGGGACGCGCCGCTGGTGGTGCTGCTGCACGGCTTTCCCGAGTTCTGGTGGTCCTGGCGGGAGCAGATTCCGGCGCTGGCCGCCGCGGGCTACCGGGTGGTGGCCGCGGACCTGCGCGGTTACAACCTCTCGGACAAGCCGAGTGAGATTGAGGACTACGCGATCGAGCATCTGGTCGAGGACCTGCGGCTGCTGATCGCCCACTGCGGACGAGAGCGCGCGGCCATTGTGGGGCACGACTGGGGCGGGCAGGTGGCCTGGCAGTTTGCGATGGATTATCCGCAGCAGACGGAGCGGGTGATCGTGCTCAATGCGCCGCATCCGCAGCGCATGCAAGAGGCGTTCAGCGGCCGCCCGAACCTGCGCCAACTGCGGCGTTCCTGGTACATGTTCGTCTTCCAGGCCCCGCGTCTGCCGGAGCGCTGGCTGGCGACCAACGACTACGAGCGGGTCGGTCTGATTTTCCGGGAGACGGCGGCGCACCGCGAGGCCTTTCCGCCCGATGTGCTCCGCCGCTTCCGCACCGCTGCGGCGCGTCCCGGCGCGATGACGGCGGCGCTGCACTACTATCGCGCGGCAGTGCGGCGGGGCGGGGGTGAAGTGTGGCAGCAGCTGCGGGCTGCCGCGCCGGCGGCGTTGAAGCCGATCCTGGGTGATGTGCAGCGGCCCGAACCGCGCGTCTGGCCGCAAATCAACGCGCCGGCGCTGCTCGTCTGGGGCGAGCGGGATACGGCCCTGGGACGTGAGCTGACGGAGGGCATGGAGCCGCTGTTCAGCGGCCCGTTTGAGTTGGTCTACATGCCGGATTGCGCTCACTGGGTGCAGCAGGAGTGCCCGCAGGATGTGAATCGTCTGCTGCTCGACTTCCTGGAGCGCTACGCGGCCGATTGAGGCGCGTAGCAGGGCGGTTCGTATAATCCCAGCATGCCTTCCGAAATCGCGATCGACTGGGACGAGGTGACGGCGGAGATCGTCGGCACGCTGCGGGACTACCTGCGGATCGACACGACCAACCCGCCGGGCAACGAGCAGGTCGCGGCCGAGTTCCTCGCCGAACGACTGGAGAGCGAGGGCTACGCGACTGAGTATGTCGAAGCGGGCCCGGGTCGCGTCTCGATGCGGGCGCGTCTGGCCGGATCGGGCGAGCAGCGCCCGCTGATGCTGCTCAACCACACCGACGTCGTGCCGGCGCAGCGCGAGTTCTGGGATGTCGATCCCTTCGCCGCCGAGGTGCGCGACGGACATCTCTGGGGCCGCGGCGCGCTGGACATGAAGGGTATGGGCATCCTCGAGCTGCTCGTGATGCTGCTCTTCAAGCGACTCAAGTTGACGCCCAACCGCGACCTGGTCTTCCTCGCCGTCGCCGACGAAGAGGCCGGCAGCGCGTTCGGGATGGAGTGGCTGGACAAAGAGCACCGCGACTGGCTGACCGAGCCGGAGTACGCGCTCAACGAGGGCGGGATGGGCTCGCTCAACTTCCTCGGCTCGCAGCATCCCGTCTTCGCCTGCGCGCCTTCGGAAAAGGGCCCGCTCTGGTTGCGGCTGCGCGCCGAGGGCCAGCCCGGGCACGGCTCCACGCCGCACGACGACAACGCGGTCGATCGCCTGGTGCGCGCGCTCTACCGGGTGCAGCAGTGGGATCAAACAATCGTGGTGCAGCCGGAGACCGAGGAGACGCTGCAACGAATGCGCGCCGGCAACGCCTGGCCGAAAGGCGCGCCGTCGCTCAAACGGCTGCGCCAGACCTACCCCACGTTCTCGGCGATCACGCAGAACACCATCTCCAACACGGGCGCGCAGAGCGGCTTCAAGCACAACGTGATCCCGGCCGACGCGGAGGCGACGCTTGATTGCCGCCTGCTGCCGGGCGAGTCGCACGAGGCCTTCATCCGCAAAATGCAGGAAGTGATCGACGACGACAAGGTGGCGATCGAGGCGGTCTTCCAGTCGGAGTCGCCCGCCTCCAGCTTCCAGACGGAGTTGGTCGGCGTGGTCGAAGACGTGGTGCGCGAGCAGATCGAGGGCGCGCTGGTAATCCCCTCGACCTGCGTGGGCTTCACCGACTCGCGGGTGCTGCGCCGCCACGGCGTACACGCATACGGCTTCGTGCCGACGCTGATGGACGCCTCGCTGGCCTCGGGCGTCCACGGGCACAACGAACGCATCCCGATCGACGGGCTCAACACGGGGATCCAGATCCTCTTCGAGGTGGTGCGGCGCTTCACGGCCGCCTGATTCGGGACTCACAAGCCCGGCGCAGCGGAAGGACAAAATTGTGCGAAATCCGGCGCTCGACGGGCAGTGGGCGGTCATCCTGGGCGCGTCGAGCGGCTTCGGCGCGGCCTGCGCGACCGCGCTCGCCGCGGCCGGCATGCACATCTGCGGCGTGCATCTCGATCGCCGCTCGACGATGGAGAATGTGGAGCGGATCGTTGGCGAGATCGAGTCGGAGCACGGACGCGAAGCGCTGTTCCACAACATCAACGCGGCCGACGCCGAAAAGCGCGCGACGGTGCTGGACGACCTGCGCGAGCGGCTGGACATGGCGGACGGCCCGAAGACGGCGCGCGTGCTGCTGCACTCGCTGGCCTTCGGCACGCTGGGCCCGTACATCGGCGCGAAAGAGGACCGCCCAATCACCCAGCGCCAGATGGAGATGACGCTGGACGTGATGGCGAACTCGGTCGTCTACTGGACGCAGGACATGGTCGCGCGCGATCTGCTGGGCGAGGGCAGCAAGATCTATGGGATGACCTCAGGCGGCGACCAGCGGGTGATCTCGGGCTACGGCGCGGTCTCGGCGGCGAAAGCCGCGCTGGCGGCGCACCTGCGCCAGCTAGCGGTCGAGCTGGCGCCGGAGGGAATCGCGGCGAACGCGATCAAGGCCGGGATCACCCACACCCCGGCGCTGGAGAAGATCCCGGTCGGCGCGCAACTGCTCGAATTCGCCCGCGAGCGCAATCCGTCGGGCCGCGTCACGGAGCCGTCCGACATCGCCCAGGCGATCATCGCGCTCAGCGCCATCGAGACCAACTGGGTCACCGGCAACACGATCAACGTGGATGGCGCTGAGGACATCACGGTGCTCTGAACGGTCTAGAATGGGGCTGCGGCTCAAGAGCGCGGGAGGTGCGATCGTGGCATGGTGGAAACGCGATCAGAAGAGCAAGCGCGGCGAGCAGGCGGCCTGGGAAACGACGGCCTGGAAGACCAAGTGGGAGTCGCGGATCCCGGAGAATGAGGACGAGCTGCGCGAGTGGAACTTGGCCTTCGTCGAGTACCTGGAGACGCGGTACGACCTGCCGCCGCGCGGCGAGCTTGCGACGATCACGCGGTACTGAGCCGAGCTGTCCGAGCCTGACCCATCGCGTTACCAGGGGATCGTTGCGATGATCGCGGCGACCGAGACCACGACGGCGTTGACTGTCGTGAGGGCAATCGCGCGCCGAACCCAGCTGTCTTTGCGCGCGAGCCTTTTGATGTTCTGGTGATAGGCGTCGGACATCGCGTTGGCGGCCAGCCGCCATTGGAATTCGACATCTTGGTGGGCATGAACCTGCGCTTCGCGCGGATCGATGCCGACAGACCAGTCGCGCACGCTGAACGCTCGATAGCCGCAGAACGCGCCGGCGGCGAAGAGTCCGAGCACCACGATGGCCAGAATCCAGAGCGCGTCGGGCGGCTCCCGGCTGGGGATGGCGATCGCGGCGGCGAAGAGCGCGGCGATCACCGCGTTGAGGCCGGAGGCGGTGGCGAGCCGGTTGTCCAGCGCCGCGACGCTGCCCAGCTGCTGGTCGAGCATCCGGCGGGTAATCTCATAGAAAGCCGAGGCGCGAGCGGGGAGCGTCTCGCGAAACGATTCCTCATCACCAGGCATGGCGGCCTCCTCACAACGTTCAATCGCATGCTAGGAGGCGCCGCTGAGGCGGCGGGCGAGTGCGGTCTACGGTGCCGCGCGGCCCATCCCGGTTGTTGCGCAAGGCGCGATCATTCTTCGCCGGTCCCTCCAAGCGCGACTGCCACGTGCCGACGGACCAAGGGCTTGAACCTGTGTACGGCCAGGGCGGGCTGCGCGACTCCGTCATACCCGCGCTCGCCGCGGGTATCTCGCTGCGGTGAGCACCAAGCACCGTCCCCGCCCCCACCCCCGCTCAGGCGACTTCCGAGCGCCACCGGGCATCTGAGGCGGCGCTCTGCGCAAGGAACGGCAGAGGCGCGCGCGGGCGCTGTGCTGGGCTCGGGGGGATACCCGCGGCGAGCGCGGGTATGACGGATCTATTTTGCGCGGGTATGACGGATCTATTTTGCGCGGGTATGACGGATCTGTTTTGCGTGGGCGTGACGGATCTGTTTTGCGCGGGCCTGACGGATCTGTTTTGTGTGGGCGTGACGGATTTTGGAGTGCGGGTATGGCGGCGTTGTCAGGTGGATGCGGCGGCGTTGTGCGCTGGGCGCGGATTTGCTGGGTGGGGTGTGCGAACACGCCCTAGCCCAGGGCGCCGGCGATTAGTAGATCGGTGATTTGGGTTTCGCTGAGGCCTAGCAGCTCGCTGTAGACGTAGTGGTTGGCTTCGCCCAGGCGGGGGGCGGGGTGATCGCGGTGCGGGGGGGTGCGCGAGAGTTGGACGGGTAGGCCGTCGGTTTCGTGCTCGCCGAGTACTTCGTGCTCGCGTTGCGCGATCCATTCGCGGTGGCGCAGTTGGGGGTCGCGCTCTACCAGATCGACGCCGTTTTGCACTACGCCGGCGGGGATGCCCGCTTCTTGCAGGCGCAGCATTAACGCGCGTCCGTCCTGGGCGCTGGTCCAGATTGCGATCAGGTCGTCCAGCTCGTCCTCGTGGCGCAGGCGGGCGGGGAGGGTGGCGAAACGCGGGTCGTCGCGCCAGTCGGGGTGGTTGCTCAGCGCGCAGAGCTCGGCCCAGTGGGCGTCGGTCAGGCAGGTGATCATGATCCAGTTGTCGCCGCCCGCGGTGGGGTAGGTGTTGTGCGGCGCGGCGCGGGGCCAGACGCTGCGGTTGCCGGGCGGGTTGCCCGTCTCCGCGTAGCGGCGCCCGTTGACGGTGAAATCGAGCGTCGCCGGGCCGGTCAGCACCATTCCGCTCTCGACCTGCGAGAGGTCGATATACTGCCCCTCGCCGGTGCGCCGGCGATGGTGCAGCGCCGCGGCGATCGCGGCGGCGGCGGTGAAGCCGGCCATGTGGTCCAGGTAGGAGTAGCCCCAGCCGGCCGGCTCGCCGCCGGTGAAGCCGGACATCGCGGTCAGCCCCGATAGCGCCTGGGCGGTCGGCCCCCAGGTGCCGTAGTCGCGCTGCGGGCCGCTGTGCCCGAAGCCGCAGAGCGAGACGTAGATGATGTCCTCGCGGATCGCGCGCTGCTGCTCGTAGCCCAGACCCCAGGACTCCAGCACGCGCGACGAGTAGTTTTCGATCACCACATCGGAGATTGCGATCAGGCGCTTGAGCAGCGCCAGCCCATCGGGGTGCCGGGCGTTGAGCGTGATCGAGCGCTTGTTGCGGTTGAGCCAGTTGAACATGCCCGATGAGTCGGGCGGGTCGAAGCCGTTGGGGTGCGGTCGGCCGAAGCGAATCGAGTCCAGCGTCTGCTGGTTTTCGACGCGGATCACTTCCGCGCCGAAGTCGGCCAACAGCCGCGTGCAGGTGGGGCCGGCGACGATCCAGGTGAAGTCGACTACGCGAACGCCGCTGAGCGGCGGGCTGCCCGGTTCGGTCATGGGGCGCTCATGCCGGGGCGAACTTGGGCAGCGTGTGCTCTTCGGTCACGTCGTCAAAGAGCACGCGCAGGCGCATGCCGACGCGGATCTCGTCCGGTTCGACATTGACCAGCGTCGTCTGCATTCGCGGGCCTTCGTCCAGTTCGACCACCGCGAGCACGTAGGGAATCTCTTCCTTCCAGGAGGGGTGGTAGAGCTGGTGCATCCGGCCCCAGGTGTAGAGGACGCCCAAGCCGGCCGACTCGCGCCACTCCCACTCGGTCGACCAGTCTTCGGTGCAGCGGTCGCTGTAGGGGTACTGGTAGTGGTCGGCGGAGGGGAAGTATTGCAGCAGCAGCTTGTGCTCGCGCAGGGCGTCGAACCAGGGCTGGGTGTTTTCGTCGGGCGTGGGGAGTGGTTTGTCGTAGGACATCGCTGGGCTCAGCTCGGGTTTCGTTCAGTTGGCGTTGGGGGAGAAGATGATGGTGCCGTGGGTGTCGAGCGTGCCGCCGTTGCCTGAGCAGAGCACGATGTCGTGCTTGTCGACCTGGCGCTCGCCGCCCGATCCGCGCGCCTGGATTACGCCCTCGGAGATCGGCGTCATGCCCCACATGTAGTAGCTCGACAGCTGGCCGCCGCCGGTGTTGATCGGCAGCGAGCCGCCCGGCCGCGTGTGGCCTTCGGCGACCCAATCCGCCGCTTCGCCCTTGTCCACGATGCCGTAGTCCTCGATCGTGCGCAGCACGGTGTAGGTGTAGCAGTCGTAGAACTCGCAGACGTCGACATCCTGGGGCCCGAGGCCGGCCATTTTGAAGGCGGTTTCGCCGGCGATCGTCGCGCCGGATGTGGTGCCGACTTCAACCTCGGCGTGGGGCAGGTTGCCCGGGTGGCCCTGGCCCATGCCCCAGATGTAGGCGGGGCTGGATTTGAGGTCGCGCGCTCGCTCGGCGGAGGTCACGATTGTGGCCACCGCGCCGTTGGAGACCAGGCAGCAGTCGAGCAGATGGAACGGCTCGATGATCCAGCGCGAGTTGTGGTAGTCCTCCAGCGTGATTGGGTCGCGCATCGTGGCGTGGGGGTTCATCGTGGCCCACTCGCGCTGCGCCACCGCGACTTTGCCGAAGTGGTCGTTGGTCGCGCCGTAGGTCTCCATGTAGCGGCGCGCGGCCAGGGCGTAGGAGGTGTTTGCGCCGTAGAAGCCGAAGGCGGGCATCAGGGAGTTCATCCCGACCGGTCCGCGCCGGCCCGCGCCGCCGTAGGCCGCGCCCGCCGAGCCGCCCTGCTGCAGCGGCGCGTCGGAGAAGACGCAGGCGACGTAGTTGGCCATGCCGTGGTGCACAGCCATGGCGGCGAACTGGAGCATCGCGCTGGCGGTCGCGCCGAACGAGTTCATGTGGTTGAGCAGGCGCAGGTTGCGCAGGCCCAGATAGTTCTGCAGAGGGATCGAGATGCCGGTGCCGAGCATGCCGGTGATGCCGGGGTTGATCAGCAGGCCGTCGAGCTCGTCTTTTTCGAGTCCGGCGTCGGCCAAGGCGAGGCGGATGGCCTCGCCGGCGAACCACGAGGCGTCGTGGCCGTAGACCTTGCCCATTTCGGTGATGCCCAGCCCGCACACCGCCGTCTGCCCGCGAATCGGGTCTGCCATAGGTCGCTCCTCCGTGTTTCGCCGCCCATTCTAGCAGCGAGTAACGTGCCAACGATCCAAGCCAACGTTCGCGGCGCACTTTGGTGGCCTCTGGCGTGAGCGCTGCCATCGTCATGCGGGAATCGCCTGGTGGTGCGCATACCCTGTGAAGACGGCGAATGGAGAGGTCCGGACATGGCGAGCGAATCGATTGACGGCGACGCGGCCGGCGCCGATGGCGGCGGGGCGGTTGATCTGCTGATCAGCATCGCCCGCTGGCGTCTTGAGGAGCAGATCAGCCGCGTGAGCTCGCTCGACAACAAGGTCACGGCGACATTCACCTTGACCGCCGCTGTTGTGGCGCTGTTCGGCGCGGCGCTTACTCTGTCGCCGGGCGCTCTGGCCTGGCACGTCTGGGCGCTGTTCGCTTCCGTTCTCGCGCTGTTCGTGGTATCGCTCGCCTTTGCCTATCGAGCGATGCAGCGGCGGGACTGGCTGATGCGGCCGAGTCTCGCTGCGCTGGACGAGTTGATCGGGCAAGCGGGAGCCTTGGAGCTCAAAATCTGGACCGTCCGCGAGATCAGGCGGTCGATCGGACACAACGAGCGACTGCTGCTGGCAAAGGACACGGACACAAGGCGGGCGATCGCTTTCGCAATTGCCGATGTGGTGCTGATCGGGGTGACGGCGCTCGTTGCTGCCAGCCCACTCGGCTGAGAGCCGCTAGAGCTTTCGGATCCACACATCAGGCCCTGGCGGAGGAATATTGGAGTCGCGCGGTCCGCCCTCGTCGTACACAGGTTCAAGCCCTTGGTCCGTCGGCACGTGGCAGTCGCACTCGCCGGGACCGATGAACAGTGATCGCGCCTTGCGCGCCAATCGAACAGGCCACGAGATATCGTTGGCCATGCCTGATTGAGTCTCAGCCTGCGTCGCCGGAACATCTGCCATTGCGCTGCTCCTCACCGCTGTCGGGCTCCATTCTACAGCACTGCGATGCCCTTAAGCCGTCCACCAGCCTGCGCCGGCGTCTTAGCATGCCGTTGAACGTTGTGAGGAGGCCGTCATACCCGCGCTCGCCGCTCCGCCACACCTGAGCCCGCCGCCTGCCAAGCCCGCGCTCGCCACTCCGTCATACCCGCGCTTGCCGCGGGTATCTCAAAGTCAAGGTGCGGGCGTGGGGCGGAGGCCGTGGGCTGAACTGGGCGATTGATAGACTTCTCAAGCTTGAAATGGTGAGACAGGCGAAGACCATGATCACAGGACCCGCCGCGTGAGCGGCGCGACAGCGCTGGACGGGGCGCGGGTGCTCGACCTGAGCGACCCGTTCGGCCAGTACGCCGGCAAGCTGCTGGCCAATCTGGGCGCGGATGTGATCAAAATCGAGCCGCCCACGGGCGACCCGGCGCGCCGAATCGGCCCCTTCCTCGACGACCTGCCCGGGCCGGAGCGCTCCCTCTTCTGGTGGTACTACAACGCCGAAAAGCGCTCGCTCGCGCTCGACCTCGCCCACGACGACGGGCTCGACCTCTTCCTCCGCCTGGCGTCCCAGGCCGACATTGTGCTGGAGACCGCGCAGCCGACGCCGCAGCGCCCCTTCGATCCTGTCCTGCTGGCCGACGCCTACCCGCGTCTGATCGTGCTGAGCGTCACGCCGTTCGGCCAGGACGGCCCGAGGGCGGAGTGGGCCTGGTCCGACGCGGTCGGGCTGGCGCTGGGCGGGCCGATGGGCTCCTGCGGCTATGACAACCTCGAAGGCGCGCCGCCGATCCGCCCCACCGAGCACCACGCCGGGCACATCGCCGCCTACTACGCTGTGTTCGGCGCGATCGCCGCCCTCTACGAACGCGAGCAGTCGGGGCGCGGGCAGCACATCGACGCCTCAATCCACGAAGCCTGCGCCTTCACGATCGAGTCTTCCGCCCCGTGGGCGCTCTACGAGCGGCATCCGCTGCTGCGCCAGACTGGCCGCCACGCCGGGCCGCAGCCGACCGAGCCGTGGCAATATCCGACCGCCGACGGACGCCTGATCAACATCTTCGGAATGCCCCGCAGCGAGGCCGCCTGGCTGCGCCTGGTCGAGCTGATCCAGCGCGACGGCCTCGGCGCCGAGCTGAGCGATCCCGAGCTGCTCGACGGCCGCAAGCGCCAGCTGGGGCTGCGCCAGCCGACCGCGCTGCGAATGCTCGAACAGCTCGCGGAGTTCATCGCGGCTAACGACGCCGAATACGTCTATCACGAGGCGCAGCAGGCCGGCGCGGCCTGGTCGATCATCCGCACGCCCGACGAAGCGGCCGAAGATCCGCACTGGACCGAGCGCGGCTTCTTCGTCGAGGTAGAGCATCCCGAGCGCGAGCGCGCCGCAACCTACCCGGGCGCGCCCTACATCCTCTCGCGCACCCCCTGGCGGCATCGGCGCCGCGCCCCGCTGCTCGGCGAGCACACCCTGGAGCTGCTCAGCGGCGAGCTCGGCCTCAGCGCCGAGCAGATCGGAGCGTTGGCGGCGGCGGGGATCGTCGCCTAGGGCATATTCGCGCAAACGCGAACACGCCCCAAACGGCGGCGGCGCGTAAGATGGCGCTATGAGTGAGCAGCCCCAACGCCGACGCCGCAGGCGGCGCAACCGACGCCCCGCCCAGCGCCAGCCCCAACGCGAAGTGGAGCGCGAGGTCTCCGTCTCCGACAACGCTGCCGAGGAGGCGTCCGAGCCGGCAGACTCCAACGGCGGCGGGCAAGACGAGGGCGGCGATGGGGGTGGAGGCCGCGGAAGAGGCAACCGGCGCGGCGGCGGCAACCGAGGCGGCGGCGGACGCGATCGCGCGCAGCCGCCCAAACGCACCATCTTCGGCCTGCCCCGCATGTCCTTCGCCCTGCTCGCCGGCCTGCTCGTCGCGCTGATCGCCATGGTCGTAATGCAACAGGTGCTGCCCTCGCCCGAGGTCACCGAGATTCGCGGAATCGTCGCCTACCCCGATCAGGGCCGGCGGCATCTCGAAGAGGGCGAGACCTTCGGCGCGTACAACTCCTCGCCGCCCACCTCAGGCCCGCACCACGACGAAATACCACCGGTCGGCGTCTACGGCGCCGACGAGCCCGCGCCGTTCAACATCGCGCCGGATCCGGTGCAAATGCTGCCTCTGCTCGAGAGCGGCGGCGTGGTGGTCTACTACGACCCGGCGCACGAGCTCGCGGACGAGTTGCTCAGCTGGCTGCGGCTGCTGGCCGGCAACCGTCCCCACCTGGCCGCCGTACCGATCGACGGGCTGGCGGCGCAGTACGACGGCGCGCCGATCGTGGCCGCCGCCTGGAAGACGCTGCTGCCCGTTGATGCGCCCTCAGCCGACGAGGACGACGACGACGGACTGCCCGCCTGGCGCGCGCAGCTGGAGGTTTTCCTGAGCAGCGGCGAGGCGGGATACTACGAGCGCTACGTGCTGGATCGCGACGCGCAGCTGCGGCTGCTGGAGGAGGCGCGGAGCGAATGATCAACCGACTGCTCGCCGCCGCGCTGCTGATCGCAACCGCGCTGCTGATCTTGCAAGCCTGCGGCGGCGCGGGTGACATCCGCGACGACCCCCGCCTCGAGCTCTACGACGACGAGCTCACGACGGAAGGCCAGACGCATGTGCCGCCCACAGCGGATGTCCCCTACGTCACAGTGCCGCCCTACGGCGGGCCGCACGACTCGACACCGCTCGCCTGCGGCTTGTACTCCTCCCCGCCGCGCTTCGAGAACGCAGTCCACGCCATGGAACACGGCGCAGTGGTGATCTGGTACTCGCCCGGCCAAATCAGCGACGAGCAGCTGGCGCAACTGACGGAGCTCTCCGCCACCCAGTTCGAGGAGGGGACATACATCATCCTCGCCCCCTACGCCGCGCTGGCCGCCCCACTGATGCTGGTCACCTGGGGCGAGCGAATGCCGCTCGAAAGCGTCGAACGCGGCGTGATCGAGGCCTACATCGACGAGTTCAAGCACGACGCCCCGGAGCCCACCGCAGCAGGAGGCTGCCCCACCGCCAGCTAGGCTCCCCAAAATGGCGCGCATCGAAATCTACGGCGATGAGGCGGGCGACTTCGGGTTCGTCGAGCAGGAAGGTTCGTCTGAGTACTTCATCGTGACCACGGTCACGATGACTGAGAACGTCATCGCGCATCAACTGCTGAACTTGCGTCGAGAGCTGATGTGGAACGGTGTAGGTCTTGGCAACGGCTTTCACGCCTACAACGACAATCGGGCTGTTCGGAGTGCGGTGTTCCGCGAGATTGCCGTCAGCAGACTCCGGATCGACTCGACGATCATCCCTAAGGCACGCGTCGGAGCCAACCTGCGACGGTCCAACCTGCTCCTCTGGCAGTTCGCGTGGCTGACGCACTTGCAGCGCGTCGTTCCGAGAGTGACACGGCGCGCCGATGATCTGATGGTCGTCGCGGCCTCAATTCGCACGCAGATGCGGGCTGGCGCGGTTGAAGAGGCGCTGCGCGATGTTGTCAAGCAGGTGCGCCCCGGGCGCAGCGTTGCGCACATTGCCGACGCCAACTCGGATCTGGCCGTGCAAGCTGCCGACTATTGCAGTTGGGCGATCCAGAGGAAGTGGGAGCGTGGCGATTTCAGAGCGCACGGCGTGATCAGGCATCTGATCGGAAGCGAGCAATTGCTGTTCGAAAGCGAAAGGTAGGAAGTGCGGCTGGGAGGCAATCCGAAGACCGCCCAAGCACCCTTGGCACCGGAATCCAGCCGCGATCAAGAGCGACGCCGCGCCGCAAAGCGACACGGGTCGGGCAGGTGCGGCCGAGGGGCAATCCCGGGATCGACACCCTCTAACGACAGCCCGCCAACACCATCTTACACCACTGAGCAGGACTCGGCGAGAGGTGAGGGTGCGACTGGCCCCCGGGTGTTTCACCGGGGAAGCGCTCCGCGCCGGAACCAGCCGCGGTCAGAGCGACGCCACGCCGCAAGCGACACGGGTCGGGCAGGTGCGGCCGAGGGGCAATCCCGGGATCGACACCCTCCAACGACAGCCCGCCAACGCCATTATGCCCCACCAAACAAGCGCCGGCGCAAACGACCACCTGCGCCGCCCGCGACGGGCACTACAATCAACAGACTGCGGAGCACCCGCCCCGCAGCTGAAGGGGCTGCGCATGGCCGCGACGAACGACATCTACGAAGCAATGCAGACCCAGCGCGCCGTGCGCCGCTGGACCTCCGACCCGGTGCCCGACGAGCTAATCGAGCGAATCATCCGCGCCGCCACCTGGGCGCCCTCCGGCAGCAACATGCAGCCCTGGGGCTTCCTCGTCATCCGCGGCGCAGCGCAGCGCGAACGCATCGCCGAGGCGATCCGAGAGTCGTTCAAAGCCTTCTCCGGCCGCCTGCCCGATCCCGACACGATCGAAGACCCCACCCAGCGTCGCATGATTCGCGGCGCGCTCAACCTCTTCGACAACTTCGCCGCCGCGCCTGTGCTGATCATCCCCTGCCTGGTCGCCGCCCAGTCGCCCGCGCCCGACGGATTGCTGGCCGGCTCCTCGATCTACCCCAGCATCCAAAACCTGATGCTCGCCGCGCGCGCCGAAGGTCTGGGCACCGTGCTGACGACGCCGCAGGAGGGCATCATGGACCTCCTGCGCTCCGAGCTCGACATCCCCCAAGAGGCGCGCCCGGTCGCGATGATCCCGATGGGCTGGCCCGACGTCAACTTCGGCCCCGTCACCCGCCGCCCGCTGACCGAATTCCTGCACTGGGAGCGCTGGGGCGAGCCCAATGCCTAGCTCCGGGCGCTGCTCTCGGCGTAGGCGTAAGGCGGGCTGATGGCCAAACGACTGCGCTTCTCCGCCGCCGCGGCCTACCGCCACCTGCGCGAGGTCGATCCCGTGATCGGCCGGCTGATCGACGAGCTCGGCCCCTACAAGCCGCGCCCCGGCGACGACCCCTACGCACAACTCGTGCGCTCGCTGCTGTTCCAGCAGCTCGCCGGGCCGGCCGCCGCGGCGATTATGCGCCGCTGGTACGGACACTACGGCGACGAGTCGCGCACCCCCACCCCGAAACAGATTTTGGCGACCAGCGACGAGGACTTCCGCGCCTGTGGCATCTCCCGCCAGAAGATGGGCTACCTACGCGATCTGGCCGCGCATGTCGCCGACGGGCGGCTGCCCTTCGAGCGGCTGGACGAAATGAGCGACGCCGAGGTGCAGGAGGCGCTCACCGCCGTCAAAGGCGTCGGCGAGTGGACCGCCCACATGATGCTGATGTTTCACCTCGGCCGCCCCGACGTGCTGCCGGTCGGCGACCTCGGCGTGCGCAACGGCATGAAGGCCGCCTACGGGCTGGCCGAGCAACCGACCCCCAAACAGGCGCTCGAAATCGGCGCCAAATGGTCGCCCTACAGCTCCGTCGCCTCCTGGTACATGTGGCAGGTGCTGGAAATCGTCACGCCCGACGCGGCCGACGGACAGCCCGCCGAGAAGGGACCGTTCGATGACTTCTAGCAACCGCGAAGCGCAGATCGGCTTCATCGGCGCGGGCAACATCGGCAACCCGATGGCGCGCCAAATGATCGCCGCCGGACATCAACTGGTGGTATTCGACCTGCGCCCCGAGGCGACCGAAAACCTGCTCGAACTGGGCGCGGACGCGGCCGACAGCCCCGCCGACATCGCCGCGCGCTGCTCGGTCGTCTTCACCTCGCTCCCCGGGCCCGTCGAGGTCGAAGCGGTGGTGACGGATCCCGACGGCATCCTGGCCGGCGCGAGCGAGGGCGACATCCACGTCGACCTGAGCAGCAACTCGATCACGACCGTGCAGCGTCTGGCGGCGCTGGAGGCCGAGCGCGGCCTCTTTTACATCGACGCGCCCGTCACCGGCGGCGTGCCCGGCGCCGAAGCCGGCACGCTGACTGTGCTGGGCAGCGGCGACGCCGAAGCCTTCGAGCGCGTGCGCCCCTACCTCGAGGCGATCGGCGCAAACATCTTCCACCTCGGCGAGGCCGGCTCCGGCTGCCTGGTCAAGCTGATCAACAACATGATCGTGCTCTGCGGCACCCACATCGTGCAGGAAGCGTTCGTGCTGGGCGCGAAGGCCGGGCTCGAGCCGGGCCCGCTGCTCGAGCAACTGCGCTTGGGCACCGCCCGCCCCTATCTGGGCCTCGCCCCCTACCTCCTCGGCCGCCGCTTCGAAAACCCCTCCTTCACCCTGCGCCTCGCCGAAAAGGACGTCTCGCTCGCCCTCGAAGCCGCCCGCAGCAACCAGGTCCCAATGCCCGTAACCAACGCCGCCCACCAAACCTACCTACGCGCCCTGTCCGCCGGCCTAGGCGAGCAATCATTCCTCGCCACCCTGGAAGCCCTCGAAGCCGGAGCCGCCACCAAAGTCCCCGAGCTCCAAATCGGCGAAAGCCGCTCCGCGCTCTAAGTCGCCTCCCCAACCGCTCGCCGCCCCACCACGCCCGCCATCACCCCCACACCACCTCCGCCATCCCCGCGTGACTTAGATCCGTCATACCCGCGTCCCCTTTTCCGTCATACCCGCGCAAGATAGATCCGTCATACCCGCGCTCCGCCGCGGGTATCTCGCCGCGCTGAGCACCAGGCACCGTCCCCAGCTCCCACCCTCGCTCAGGCGGCTGCCGAGCGCCGGCGGGCATCTGGGCTGGGCCGCTCTGCGCGGGAGGTCTGCGCCGAGCGGCGCAGGCACGCGGGGCTTCGCGCCGGGCTCGGGCGAGATACCCGCGGCGAGCGCGGGTATGACGGAGGTGAGCGCGGCTATGCCGAAGGCGAGCGCGGGTATGACGGAAGTGAGCGCGGGTGTGCCGAAGGTGAGCGCGGGTATGACGGAGGTGAGCGCGGGTATGACGGAGGTGGAGGCGTGCTTATGCCGGAAGCGTCAACAGCCCTAGCGCCTCGGCGTGCCCATTGTGTAAAGTTTTTGTGAAATCTCACGATCGGGGGGGGGGGGGGGGGACCCTTTTGAGGTGCTACGCTACGCGCGAGCTCGGTTGGACTGCGCAGGCGTCTTGTCCGACGGCTGGCGCGTCTCTGGAAAACGATGGTTGGAGGAGTGCGTCCATGATTGGGTGCGTTACGACGGGTTGGGTTCGCCGAGTGGGGTTGCTCGGCTTGGTGGCGCTGCTGGTTGCGGCGGCGGCGGTTATGGTATCCCCCCCCCCCCCCCGCAGGAGCCGAAGAGCCGCCGCCCGACTTCTCGCTGAACCTGGACCTCTTTGAAGACTCCGACAACATCGTGCCCACCAACTCGGTGGTGAAGGTCACGGCGAGCTTCGACTGGGTCGGCGCGGGCCAGGGCCTGCCCAAAGTGTCGGATATCCACCTCCGCGTCTCCGGCTCACAGGAGTGGGAGAACAGCGGGCGCGGGCGCATCGACCTCGTCGACCAGTTCCCTGGTACCCGCGCCTGGGTCGGCTCGCTGGCCGGCAACGACGACCGCTTCGGCGCCGGGCGGCTCGACGGCCGCACCCTCGTCGTCGGCTCCGCCCGCCACGACTCCTGCGCCCCTTCCACGCCCGGCTGCTACTTCTCCACCGGCGACGTCGGCATCGCCTATCTCTATGACTTCAAAACCCGCCGCGAAATCTCCCAAATCCGCCCCGAGGTCTTCCTCGGCTACCAGCAGAAATACTTCGGCGAATCGAAGAGCATCGCCGTCTGGGAAGACGCCGGCGCCGGTGTCGACAAGGAGGTCGGCTACATCTTCCTCGGCGGACGCGAGTGGTACCCGCAAGGCGAAACAAGCAAGAAGTGGACGGGCCGGCTGTTCATCTTCAAGGTGGACTGGAGCGCGGACGAGCCCGCCGCCGAACTGATCAACCAGCTCGGGCCGACTGCGGTCGCCGGTCAGAGGCCGCGCTTCGGCCAGTCCGTGCAGATTTCGGCCGACGGCCAGACGCTCGTCGTCAGCGCGCCGATCATGGAGCAGAAGGGCGCCGTGTTCGTCTTCGAGAAGCCCGACGACGGCTGGGAAAACCTCGCATTCAGCGACGCCGCGAGGCTCGATGTCGTGCCTGGCAGCGTCACCTCCGGCACCACGCTTGACCGCTCCTACCTGGGCGCGCAATTCGGCAAGGCGATCGCGATCAGCGCCAACGGCGACACGATCATCGCCGGCTCGTTCGTCAAGGACAAGACCGACGCCAACACCAACCTGAACGTCAGCGTGACGACGAACGCCGGGCGCTTGGGCAACCCGCTGCGCTACTCGGTGCTCGGCGAAGCGCAGATCTTCGTGCGCCCCAGCGGCGGCTGGGCCAACGACAGCACCCCGGACCGCATCCTGCGCGCCGAGTCGGCCAAAGACACCGCGTTGCACTCCTTCCAGTCCTTCGGCGAGTTCGTCGACATCTCGCCCGACGGAAACACCGTCGCCGTCACCGCCTCCGGCTACGCCGTCCCGGCGCTCAAGGCGCTGCCCACCGGCTCCAGCACCGTGTCGACCACGCCGGGCTACGTCTACATCTGGGAAAAGCCCGCCGCCGGCTGGGGCGCGAGCGTCTCCAGCCCCAGCTACAACCAGACGCGCACCAGCCCCAGCTCCACGATCCCCGTCGACATCCGACCGACCGCCACGCTCAGCCCCTCCACCGCTACTCCGAACCCGCATGGTACCAACGGCGGCGAGTTTTCCTACGGGGGCGTCTCCTTCAACGCCGACGGCAGCAAGCTGGCGATCTCGGACACCAAGTACCACGACCACGCGACGATCGCGATGCGCAATTACTACGGCCGCGCCTGGATCTTCAAGAAGCCCAGCGACGGCTGGGCCGACGCCGACACCAAGGACGACAGCGCCACGATGCTCGAATCGCCCCGCCGGCGCTGGAGCGGCTTCTTCGGCGAGGTGACCTACGACCTCGACGGCGCAATCCTGCTCTCCTACGCCGACCAGCGCTCCTCCACCTACAGCCGCACCGGGATGGGCCCGGGCCGCCTCTGGACATTCGACGAGGACCTGGACCTGATCGCCGGTCCGGGCGGCTGCACGCGCAGCCTCGCCACCGGCGACACCACCTGGAGCTGCCCGCTGAACCTCGAATACGAGCGGCCCGTCCCCGCCAGCATGGAGACCTTCGATCCGGTCGGCACCCCCGTCAATCTGAACGTGCCGATCGGCACGCCCAACGGCACGAAGTTCACCATCTCCGCCAACGTGATGGTGGACGGCACGCGCTACAGCGACACGCTGGAAGTGCAGGTCGGCGAGGTCAGCGAGGCGGCGAACGCCGAGTTCGGCTTCGCGACCGACGCCGACGGGCGGACTTACAAAGACATCGTCGCGCTGGGCGAGAGCACCACCCTGCTGCTCAAAGTGCTCAACGAAAACGGCGGCGCCTCGGCGATCGGCTCGGTCGCCTCCGTACTCTTCACCACCACCCGCGGCGGTCTGAGCGCGCGCCTGGGCGACGCAACCGGCGAGGCCTGCCGCACG
Source organism: Dehalococcoidia bacterium (assembly GCA_965203165.1). Classification (GTDB taxonomy): domain Bacteria; phylum Chloroflexota; class Dehalococcoidia; order Bin125; family Bin125; genus CATQGW01. Next base: position 302,311 of record OZ241849.1, on the reverse strand, counting down.
GCCGGCGCGCTGACCTGCCAGATCAGCAACCCCGCCACAGCGGTGACCGCCGGCAACTCCGACAACATCAAGCTGACCGTCTCCCATCCGGGCGCGAACAAGGGCGGCCAGGCCGTGGTGCGGGTCAACGTGATCGGCTCGGAGGGCCAGTCCCTCTCGCCTGAGCCGCTGCGAATTACCTTCGCCGGCATCGCGCGCCAGCTGGCCATCACACAGCCTTCCACCACCCTGCTCGGCTATGCCCCCACCGAGTCCACCGATCTGCGCAACAAGGCCGCGCTGGTCGTTTCCGCGACCGACGCGAACGACAATCGCGCGACCGTGCCGAGCTCACGCTATAGCGCAAAGCTGACCGGTCCCGACGGACGAACGATCGCCCTCACCGGAGCCAACCGCCGCGCTGAGATCGAATGGCCGCTGCGCAAGGGCGGCAGCGGCGCGGACGCCGACGACCTGGTGCTCAGCGGGGGCAACCCGCAGGCGCGCGTCACGATCCTGGCGGGCGCAGCCGCGCCCCTGGCGGCCGGCGAGTACACACTCGAACTGACCGCCGGATCGGGCTCCGCCAAGCTGAGCGCCAAGCAGAGCTTCAGCGTCTCCGGCGGCGCAGCCGCGGTAGCCCTGAGCGCGGACCCGGCGGGCGAGGCCGAGGAAGGAGACTCGATCACACTCACCGCGGCCGTCACCGACGCCAGCGGCGGCGCCGTGCCCGATGGCACGCCGGTGCGCTTCTCCGAGCAGAGCACCGGCGAAAGCGTGGCGGTGGTGCTGCTCAGCCCGTCTCGACAACTCACGCGCGACGGGCAAGCCTCCGTCACCCTGCGCGCGATCAACCGCGGCGGAGCCTATGTGACGGCCGAAGCGGGCGGCGTGAGCGGCGTGCGCTCGATCACTGTCACAGCCGCCGACCCAACCGAGGAGCAGCGAACGGGGTTCTCGGCGTCGCTGAGCAGCACGACGCCCTCGGACTACAGCGTCTGGTTGGACCAAGAACCCATCCTTGGGTCGGAGCTGCTCGCGGGCATCCAGGGCGTCCGCTCCGTGCTGCTCTGGCGAGACAGCGTTTGGGTGCGCTTCGCCGTCACCGACGCAGGCCTGGTCGTTCCGGGTTCGATGGACTTCCGGATCCCCAGAGGCGCAGTCCTCTGGTTGGGGGAATAAGCGCCCCTGCGTCCTACCCGCGCTCGCGCGGGCAGGACGCGCGCCCGGAGCCAAGCCTCGTCCACGCTCCCCCAGCCGCTGAGCGCTCCACCACCCCGCCTCAGGGCCGCCAGGGCTCGTAGCGGAAGATGATTGGCAGTTGGTTGAAGTCGGTGACGCCTGCGTCGTGGCGGTAGATTACGACCTCGCCGTGGCCGCAGTCGCCGAACTCGTCGCAGCCGAGTGCGCCGGTCAGGCCGTGGAAGCGCTGGCGGCCGTAGAGCGCCTCGCGCAGCGCCGCGCGGTCGATGCGCAGCGCGCCGCCGTCCTCAACGGCGACCGCCTCGATCGCCGATAACAGCAGCGTCGCCGCGTCGTAGCCGTAGGCCCACAGGTCGGACTCCGGCTCGCCGAACCGCTCGCGGTATTCGGCCAGAGCCTGTTCAATGCTCTTGCCCGTCGCCTCGTTGACGTTGCCGCCCAACTCGAACGCCGGCCCAGCGGCGTAGACGCCGTCCGTCTCGGGCACCGCGAGAAACGCTTCGGAGAATGTCAGGTCGCCGGTCACGAACACGGTTTGGTCGAAGGCGGCGTTTTGCCGCGCTTCGCGCATGAAACGCAGCGCGTCGTCGGGCTGGAGTGGGAAGAAGACGACCTCCGGCGCGGTCTCGGCGAGCGCCTGCAGGGCCGCGGAGATGTCGGTCGCGCCGCGCGTGATCGTTTCGACCAGCGACAGTTCGCCGCCCAGCGTCTCGAATGCGTCGCCGAAGGCTGCCGTCAGCTCGGCGTGGTAGGTGTCGCGGTCGTGGATCGCCGCGGCGTGCAGCAGACCGAGTTCGTAGTAGACGAAGTCGGCCAGCGCGAGTCCTTCGTTGAGGTCGTTGTTGATCACGCGCAGGTAGCCGTCGTGGTGATTTGCGCCGCGCGCGCCGCGCAGGTCCGAGGTGAGCGAGGCCGCGGTGTTGGCGGGGGAGATCATGGCCATTCCCGCATCGCTGATCAGCGGCGCGGCTTCGATGGCCGCGCTGGAGCAGATCGTGCCGATCACGCCGATCAGGCGGGAGTCGGCGATCGCTTCGCGCGCCGCGGCCTGGCCCGCCGCCGCCGAGCAGCCGCTGTCGAGCGGATCGGTCAGGCGCACCGCCCGGCCGGCAATCTCGCCGTAGTCGGCGATCGCCAGCCGCACGCCGTCGGCCACCGTCTGGCTGAGTTCGGGCAGCTCGGAGAACGCCAGAAGCGCGCCGATTTGAATCGGTTCGTCCGCCGTCAGTTCGACTGCGCCCAACGGGCCCGGCGCGACGGCGCTGTCGCGGGCGCAGCCGACGGCCGCCGCCAGCAGGGCGCAAAGGGCGATCGCGGCCAGGGCGGTCAGGGCGCGGCGGTGCGGCATTTGGTCCTCGCCCGCAGCGTATCGCCATCGCGCCTCCGCCTCCGTCACCCTCGCGCGAACAGGGCCATCACCCGCGCCCTCGCTCCGTCATACCCACACTCGCCACCTCCGTCATACCCGCGCTTGCCGCGGGTATCTCGCCGAGCCCAGCACGGAGCCCCGCGCCCGCCTCCGTCACCTCCGTGCGAACAGGGGTCACCACCCGCGCCTCCATCTCCGTCATACCCGCGCTTGCCGCGGGTATCTCGCCGAGCCCAGCACGGAGCCCCGCACCCGCCTCCGCTGCCCCGCGCGGCACTTCGCCCCGCCAAACTCTGGCAGCGCTCGGATGGCGCCTGAGCGGGGCTGGCAAGCGAGAGTGTGGGAGGCAGGATGCTACTTGGTGCTCACCGCGTCGAGATACCCGCGGCAAGCGCGGGTATGACGGAGGTGGCGAGCGTGGGTATGACGGAGGTGGCAAGTGCGGGTATGACGGTTCTTTTTCGCGCTGGTGTAGTGGAGGTGACGAGTGCGGGCGTGGCGGGGGGAGGGGGGGCAGATTTGGGGTTGCGATAGCTACCAGGCGTCGATGGGGTGCTTCTTTTTTGTGCGCGGCGGGGGCTTTGGAGTGAGGCGGAGCAGCGCGATCAGGCGCTCCCGCGTCTCCTCCGGGGCGATCACGTCGTCGAATTCGTAGCGGCGGCCGGCGTTGAGCGCGGAGCCCTGGCGGCGCAGGTTTTCGGCGAACTCGTCGCGGATGCGGCGGGCTTCGGCCGGGTCGTCGGTCTCGGCGATTTCGTCGCGGCGGACGAGCAGCGCCGCGCCCTCCAGGCCCATCGCGCCCGACTCGGCCGTGGGCCAGGCGAGGCGCAGGTCGCGCTGCGCGTAGCTGTTGCCCATCGCCGCCGGGCCAAGGCCGTAGGCCTTGCGCAGCTGAATCGTGTAGAGCGGCACGGTGCGGTGATGGTGGGCGATGATCGGGCGCGCGTGATGCCGCGCGATGCCCGACGCTTCCGCGGGCCGCCCGACCATGTAGCCCGGGTTGTCGATGAACGAGACCATCGGCAGGTCGTAGGCGTCGCAGAGCTGGATGAAGCGGGCCAGCTTGTCGGAGGCGTCGGAGTCGATCGCGCCGGCGATGGCGCTGAGCGGCTGATTGGCGATCACGCCCACGGCGCGCCCGCCCAGCCGCGCCAGCGCGGTGATCGCCTGGGGCGCCCAGACCGGGCGCAGCTCCATCACCGAGTCATAATCCATCACCGCGCGCAGCACCTTGCGCATGTCGTAGGCGCGGCGTCGGTTGGAGGGCACGATGGAGCGGATGCGCGCGGCCTGGGGCGATTCCTCGTACTGGTCGAGATCGCCGAGGAAGTAGCGCAGGTAGCGGCCTGCGGCCTCAATCGCCTCGGCCTCTGCCTCGACCATCAGATCGATGCCGCCGACGCTCTCGTGCAGCTCGGCGGGGCCGAGCTCGTCGGGCGTCATTTTGATCCCCAAGGCGGCTTCGACGAGCGGCGGGCCGCCCATGCCGATCGCCGAGTCTCTGGTCGCGATCACGACGTCGGAGATGCCAGCGATGCTGGCGTTGCCGGCGAAGGAGCGCCCGGAGACGACGGAGACGGTGGGCACCCAGCCGGAGAGGGCGGCCATGCCGTCCCAGGTGCCCCAGCGTCCACTCAGTGCGCTCGCGCCGCCCGTCAGCGAGCCGCCGCCGAGGTCGTTGGCGCGCGCGCCGCCCCCGTCGGCGAACGTGACCAGCGGCCAGCCGCGGTCGTAGCACAGCTCGACGAGGCGATCGAACTTGCCGTGATTGAGCGAGGACTGCGTGCCGCCCTGCACGGTGTAGTCGTAAGAGGCGACGGCCACGGGCGAGCTGTCGATCGCGCCCACGCCCTGCACGAGTCCGTCGGCGGGGCCTTCGATCTGCGGATTGCCGGGCACGGCGAGCACGCCGTATTCGACGAATGAGCCCTGGTCGAGCAGCATCGCAATTCGCTCGCGGGCGGTGAACTTGCCCCGCGCGTGGACCTTGGCCGCGGCTTCGGGGCGGGCGGCGTCCATCGCCGCCGAGCGCGCATCAAGCACCTCCTGGATTAGTTCGTCGTCCATCTGCCCCACTCCCTGCTGCTGTTCCTTGCCGTTGCGCCCTGCTGCTGTGCCGGGCGCCGCCCGGCTGCTGGTAGTCTGCGTATACGCTATTGCCCGATTCGGGTTGGGAGGCGCGTATGGACCTCGTGGGCCCCGTGGTGCGGCGGATTCAGCGGGAAGCGCTGGACGATCCGGACGGTTTCTGGGGAGAGGCGGCGCAGCGCATCCCCTGGGCGTCGCAGTGGGATCGCGTGTTCGAGTGGACGCCCGATGAGACGCCGGCCTTTCGCTGGTTTCGCGGCGGCGAGACGAACCTCGCCTGGGGCTGCCTCGATACGCAGGTGGAGCAGGGTAACGGCGGCCGCGCCGCGCTGATCGCGCTCGACGAGCTGGGCGGGCAGCGCGTCTTCACCTACGCGCAGCTGCTGCGTCGGGTGGAGCGGATCGCGGCGTCGCTGCGGGCGATCGGCGTGCGGTGCGGCGACCGCGTGGCGATCTACATGCCGACCAACTTCGAGGCGATCGCGCTGATGCTGGCCTGCGCGCGAATCGGCGCGATTCATCTGGTGATTTTCGCCGGCTTCGGCGCGGGCGCGATCGCCGACCGGGTCAAGATGGCCAACGCGCGCTTCCTGTTCATGACCGATGTCACCTACCGCCGCGGGCGCGACGCGCCGCTGGACGGCTTCGTGCGCGGCGCGCTGGAGAACGAGGGCGCGGGCGAGGTGGTGGAGCAGGTGATCGTCGAGCGGCGGCGCGCCGACTCGCCGGAGATCGCGCCCGGCAAGGAGATCAGTTGGGAGGAGTTTCTGGCGGCGGGCGAGGGCGGCGACGGATCGTGGGAGCCGATGGAGGCCAACGAGCCGGCCTTCATCCTGGCCACCTCGGGCACGACCGCGCGGCCCAAGCTGGCCGTGCATACCCACGGCAGCTACGGCGTCTGGATCGCCTCGATGGCGGACTGGATGTTCGCGCTCGAGTCGGAGGATGTCTGGTGGGCGACCTCGGATATCGGCTGGGTCGTGGGGCACTCCTACATCGTCTACGCGCCGCTGCTGATGGGCTGCACGACGATCTCGTTCGAGGGCGCGCTGGATCACCCCGATGTAAGCACGTTCTACCGGATCGTCGAGGATCACGGCGTGACGGGGATGTTCACCTCGCCGACCGCGATTCGGCTGCTGATGCGCTCGGGTCCGGAGGCGGCAGAGGGGATCGAGTTGGGCTCGCTGACGCGGGTCTTCTCGGCCGGCGAGGTGCTCAATCCGCCGGCTTGGGAGTGGTTCCAGCGGGAGATTTTCGAGGATCAGATTCCGGTGCTGGATCACATGTGGCAGACGGAGACGGGCGGACCGATCATCGGCAATCCGTGGGGCATCCAGATGCTGCCGATCAAGCCGGGTTCGGCGGGCGTGCCGCTGCCGGGCATCGAAGGGGCGGTGCTCAGCCCGGAGGGCGAGGAGTTGGCGGCGGGCGAGCCGGGCATCTTCGCGATCACGCGCCCGTTCCCCGGCCTGACCGCGCAACTCTGGGGCGAACCCGAGCGCTACAACGCGGACTATTGGGACAAAGTGCCGGGCCGGCGCGTCTATTTCACGGGCGACGCGACATCGGTTGACGAGGACGGCTACGTCTGGTTCAGCGGGCGGGCGGACGAGATCATCAAGATTGCGGCGCACCGGATCGGCACGATCGAAGTGGAGAGCGCGATTCTGCGCCACAACGCGGTCGCCGAGGCGGGCGTCACGGGGCGTCCGGATGAGTTGCGCGGCGAGGTGATTTCGGCATTCGTGGTGCTGAAGACGGGCAACGAGCCTTCGGATGATCTGCGCGGCGAGGTGCTGCGAACGGTGCGCAGTGAGTTGGGCCCGGTCGCGGTGATCGGCGAGCTGAACTTCGTAGACGCGCTGCCCAAGACGCGCTCGGGCAAGATCATGCGCCGAGTGCTGAAGGCGGTCACGCTGGACACGGATCCGGGCGACATCTCCACAATCGAGGACGAAGGCTCCGTAGAGGAAGCGCGCGCCGCCTGGGAGCAAATGCGAGCAAGCCTGCGGGAGTGATGCCGCAACAACGCGACGGAGTTGGTACTCTGGCGGCAAGGCGGCAAGGAGCACGTGACGAGTGGCGGTAACATCCCCTCTGAGGCGGCGCGGCAGACAGGAGGGCGGCATGACTGATCGAACGCACCCAGCCGATGCGCACGACGAGAGTGTTCCGGCGGAAGCGCAAAGCGACCACTCTGAGCTGCCGGACTCCCCTCCGTCCGGGCCGCCGGTGCTCGTTTCCGACACCGGCATCGGCATTGCATGGGAAAACGCTCGCACACGTCAAGGAGGGGAGTGAGGAACGAGCGGCGATGTGTCGGCGCTGGTATCATCAGAACAGGAGCTGAAGATGGCAGACGCGAATGTCGTTGAACCTGGGGCCGCCGAAGATGGCGCTGCCGAAGCTCAGTACCCGCCACCGGGGCCTACGAACTGGGTGACGGACGGCTACCCGCACTGGAAGACGGATCCGCGCAATTGGCCGATGAATGGTGCGCGCGCCCGCGAAAGCGAATCGCCTGCCCCTCGCGGCCGCCTCAAAGAGTTTCTCGATCGGTGGTTGTGGTGATCACGGGGCGCGTTGTCAGGTCAACGGCAAGCGGCACAGGCGCCACCGGTTTCTTTTAAAGCTGGTTGGCGACTAGTGCGTGATGCTGGATGCGACGCGGGGGTTGACCATGCCTGATCCGTCAGATGCGACTCCGCCCGTCGACGATTCTCCTATGGGGGAGCCGAGCCCGCCCGTGGATATGCGCCACTTGATCTCCCTGACCTGCCTCCTCCCGGGCCCGAAAACATAGTCACCGAGGCGGAGCAGGACTTGATCCCCACTGACTACCCGCCGCCTGGACCGGAGAACATCGCCATGAAAAACGCGGGTCCCCCAGACTTGCCCAACGAGCCGCCCCCGGGACCTGCCATCTACGTGAGCGATGAACAACACGACGAGGTCTCTGAGGTATCCGATGACTGGTACCCCAGTGAAGATGGCTGAGAAGACTCGCCGATCACGTCAGCCACTGCACCACCGCTGCGACCACGAGCAGCGCGATCGTCAGCAGCGACAGGGAGATTGACCGGGTAACCAGCGCAGCCTTGCGGCTCACCTTCTCTTCATTTGCTACGATTTCTCGATTGATCTCATCGGCCACCCACGAGATCATCACTTCCTCGCCGTACCGATCGAGGTGGGCCTTCAGGGTCAGCAGATCGGGCCGCCGGGCCCACTCAGAAGCACGATAGGCCAGCCTCAACAGCACGATGTTGAACACGAAGATCACGAGAGCCGCCAGCGACAAGCCGATTACGGCGGGGGGCACACTAGCTTCGCGCAGCGAGAACGAGAGCACTGCGGCAAACAACGCAATCGCGGCGGCGTTGAGCGCGAACATCGTCGCCAGCTTGCGATCGAGACTGCGCACGCGGCCAATCTGATCATCCCGCCGCCAGCGAGCCTCATCCAGGTAAAGGGTGAGTTTGCCGGAGCGGTCGTTGGCGTCGGGCACTTGAGACAGCGATTCCCCCGCTAGAAAATCTGCCCGATTTCGCGGCCCAGCTGGCGCAGCCGCTCCACCCGATCCTCCGTCGGCGGGTGGCTGCTGAACCACTTGCCCGCGCCGCCCGCCAGCGGATTGACGATGAACAGATGATTCGCCACCTCCGCCGTCGCCATCTCCTCCGCCGCGTGGCGCGCCTGCGGCGACTGGCTGGCCGCCTGCAGCTTGGTCAGCGCGCTCGCCAGCGCGTGCGGATCGCGCGAGTTGCGCGCCCCCGCCTCGTCCGCCCCGTACTCCCGCTGGCGGCTCACCGCCATCTGAATCATCCCCGCGATCACCGGCGCGACGAACGCCAGCACCAGCATCGCCGCCAGATGTCCCACGCCGCCGCCCTGCTCGTTGTTGCCGCCCATCCCGCCGAACAGAAAAGCCAGCATCAGCGACCACTTGGCCAGCATCGCCACCAGCATGATGACCGAGGCCATCATCGCCACCATCGTGCTCCAGAGCGTGTCGCGATTCTTCACGTGCGCCAGCTCGTGCGCCATCACCCCGGCCAACTCGCGCTCGGTCAGGATGCTCATGATCCCCGTCGTGGCCGCGACCGCCGCGTGATTCGGGCTGCGACCCGTCGCGAAGGCGTTGGGCACCGGCGTGTCGACCACGTAGATCTTCGGCTTGGGCAGCTCGGCGTCGACCGCCGCACGCTCCACGATCCGGTGCAGCATCGGCTGCTGCTGCGCCGTCACCTCCTGCGCTCCCATCGCCGTGCGGATGATCGAATCCGACTTCCAATAGGAGAAGAAGTTCATCGCGATCGCGATCACCCCGAAGATGATCAGCCAGGTCGTGCCGCCGAAGGCGTAGCCGATCACCATCAGCAGACCCGCCATCAGCACCATCAGGAAGACTGTCCGCACCCCGTAGCCGCCCATCGCAGCACCTCTCTGTTCACGCAGGAACGCCAATGAGCGTACCATCGCAGCAGCCGCGCGGCGCATGCCCGACGCGCGCGCGGCGGATGGAGGCCGACGATGCCGATCTACGAATACGCCTGCCGCGCCTGCGGCGTGGAGTTCGAGAAGTTCCAGCGCAAAATCGGGGCCGACGCCCCACCCTGCGAGTCCTGCGGCGAGACCGCCCAGGTCGAGCGCCTGATCGCGAGCAGCGCCTTCATCAAGGACGAAAAGACCAAAATGCGCGAGATGCACCCCAAGTACGCCAAGATGGTAGACGCCGCCTGGGAAAAAGCCGCCCGCAACGACCCCCTCAGCCGCACCCGCTTCGCCAACCTCGTAGACTCCGGCAAGCGCGTCCAAGACGCCAGCTGAGGCAGCCCCACCCGCGCGCCCAGCTCCGTCACACCCGCGCAAGATAGATCCGTCATACCCGCGCTTGCCGCGGGTATCTCGCTGCGCCGAGCGCCAAGCCCCGTTCCCGCCTCCTGCCAACCCCGCGCAAAGCGTCTTGCCGCGCGGGGCTCCACCCTACCCGCGCAAGATAGATCCGTCACACCCGTGCAAGATAGATCCGTCATACCCGCGCTTGCCGCGGGTATCTCGCTGCGCCGAGCGCCAAGCCCCGTTCCCGCCTCCTGCCACCCCCGCGTAAAGCGCCCTGCCGCCCCTGGCTTCGCCATATCGGCGCAGGAACGCTGGGAGGCCGCGCGGGGCTCGGTACAGAACTCGGCGAGATACCCGCGGCAAGCGCGGGTATGACGGAGGTGGGCGGCGCGGGTATGACGGCAGTGGGGCGTGGGTATGACTGAGGTGGGGCGCGCGGGCGTGGTGAAGCTAGATTTGCGCGGGTATGGTGGCGGGAAGGGGTGAGGGATGCTGGGAGGCCGCGCAGGGCTCTGCGCAGAACTCGGCGAGATACCCGCGGCAAGCGCGGGTATGACGGAGGTGGGGCGCGCGCGGGCATGAGGGGCAGAGGCGAGACGCTGGGAGGCCGCGCGGGGCTCCGCGCAGAACTCGGCGAGATACCCGCGGCAAGCGCGGGTATGACGGAAGGGCGAGCGCGGGTATGACGGCAGTGGGCGGCGCGGGCGTGGTGGAAGTGGGGCGTGGGTATGACGGCAGTGGCGCGCGCGGGCGTGGTGGAAGTGGGGCGTGGGTATGACGGCAGTGGGGCGCGCGGGCGTGGTGGAGCTAGATTTGCGCGGGTATGGCGGGAAGGGGTGAGGGACGCCGGGAGGCCGCGCGGGGTTCTGCGCAGAACGCGGCGAGATACCCGCGGCAAGCGCGGGTATGACGGAGGTGGGCGGCGCGGGTATGACGGCAGTGGGGCGTGGGTATGACTGAGGTGGGGCGCGCGGGCGTGGTGGAGCTAGATTTGCGCGGGTATGGCGGGAGGGGGTGAGGGACGCTGGGAGGCCGCGCGGGGTTCTGCGCAGAACTCGGCGAGATACCCGCGGCAAGCGCGGGTATGACGGAAGTGGGGCGCGGGCATGACGGAGGTGGGCGCGCGGGTGTGGCGGCGGTGGGCGCGGGCATGGCGGATCCGGTAGGGCGGAAGTGGGGCGCGCGGGCTCCTTCGGCCGCCTGACCAGATAGGAGAAGCGCCCTTCAGCCGGCCGCAGAAACGAATTTTCGCTGAGCAGCCGGCGCCTTGATGCGCACGCTGCGTAAAAGGTTTGTGAAATTTTTACGCTGGGGGGGGGGGGGGGACCTTTTTTGATGCGCTAGCATGCGGAGCGTCTTGATGGGCTGCGCGGGTCTCTTGGCCGACGGCTGGCGCGTCTCGGGAAAACGATTGAACGATTGCTGGAGGAGGGTGTCCATGAGTGTGCGCGACGCGACGGGCTCGGTTCGTCAGTGGATTCGCCGGGTAGAGTTGCTCGGCTTGGCAGCCCTGCTGGCGGCCGCTGCGGCGGTTGTCGCACCTCCCTCCCCGGCGAGCGCGCAACTGCCCAACGACCTCCAACTCGACGTCGTGCTCCAGGACGACTCCGACAACATCGTCCCACCCAACTCCACCGTCACGGTCGGCGCGCAGATCTCCTTTACCGGCGACTCGATCCCGGAGATGATGATCAGCGAGGCCAGCATGCGCCTGGCGGGCAGCTACTTCGACTTCGAGGACAGCGGGCGCGGCTCCCGCGCCATCGTCGACCAGCAGATCGGCAGCACCGGCTCGCTGATCGGCGAGGACAACGCGGTCCAGGCGGACTTCGACCACGACGGCAGCGCCGCGACCGACCCCGTCACCCTCACGGTGATCGGCGCGCGCAACGCGACGGCGCACGGGTACACCTCGGCCGGCGCGGCCTACGTCTTCGAGGGCACCGAGCTGGTCGCCACGCTGACCGCGGGCGACTCGGCCAACGCCTACGCCAGGTTCGGCCAGGCGATTGATGTGGCGAACGGCGTGATTGTGATTGGCGCGCCAGCCGAAAATCGCGCCTCCCGCTACAGCTGGCACTGGCGCCGCGACGACTTCGACATCGTCGGCCCGGTCGGGGCGGTGCATGTCTTCGAGAAGCGGGTCAACGGCGACAACACCCGCAGCTGGCAGCGCGTCGCCAAGCTGATGCCGGTCGATCACCCCAAAGCCTGCGCGCTGCCGGGTACCCGCCCGTTCACCTCGCGGCCCAGCCTCAATCCCTATTTCCAGCACTACCCAATCACCGATTTCGGCAACGGCGTGGGGATCAGCGACGACGGGACGACGATTGCGGTCCACGCCCGCCCGAGCAAGATCTGGACCAACAACGGCCAGACGGCGACCTGCGACAACTCCGGCACGGCGCTGACCCAGGCCCAGCTCGAGGCGCTGACCGGCGACGAAGACGTCGACATCTGGCGCTACGCGACGGGCTGGGTGTTCAGCCGCAGCGGGGCGAACTGGACGAACATGGAGATCAACGACACCGGCGTGATCCCCCTGCACACGCCCTCGTCGGTGCCGCTGGAGATCAGCCCCCCCCCCACTACGCATAGCATCAACCGCCACGACGGCGCGTTCATCGGCGATCTGGATATCTCGGGCAACGGCCAGGTGGTGGCGATCGGCGGCTCGCAGCTCGATCTGCCGCTGGACTCGGTCTCCGGAACGCAGGGCGGCTGCCACTCCTGCGCCGACCGCGATCACGGCAGCATTCTGATCTACGACCGCGGCAGCGGCAACATGTGGAGCGGCTTGACGCTGCAGGACCGGCCGCCCACCGCGGTGCTCAACGCCACGGGCGACAGCCAGGTCAACAGCGCCTTCATGCCGCGCATCGGCACCCATGTGGCGCTCAATAACGCGGGCGACACGATCGTCGCCGGCGCGGGCGGGCGCTACGCCACCGTGCGCCACGCGACCAACAACCCCAACAACGCGATCAACCCCTGGAAGGGCGCCGCGCTGGTCTGGGTCAAGCCCTCCGGCGCCTGGGCCAACGACGCCACGCCCGACGCGCGCCTGACCGACGCCGACTCGCACGCCGCCGACCTCTTCGGACGCAATGTCGCGATCAGCGACAGCGGCAATCGGATCGTCGCCGGCAACGAGTCGGACAGCGAGAACAACTACCAGCGCGGCGAGACGCACATCTACAACAAGCCGGGCAGCGGCTGGACGCACGACGCGGCGGCCGACATCGTGCTCAACTCGCCGCAGTACGACGCGGCCGATCCGCGCACCTACCAACTCGCCTTCGGTTCGGATCCGGCGCTCGACGGCGAAAACACGCTGGTGGTCGGCCAGTTCGAGCGGATCGGCTATCTCGATCAGCGCTGGGTCGACGGCGAGCGGCTGGAGGGGATCCAGACCGGCCCCGGCCGCGCCTGGCTGTTCGACCTCTCCAGCGGCACGCGGGTCGCCGCGCAGGCCAGCGGCCAGGGGCTGGCCGTGCCGATCTCCAACTGCGCGCCCGACGACGCCGACGACTTCCGACGCTGGACCTGCGACCTCTACTTCGGCGAGCAGCCCGCCCAAATCGTCCTGCCCGCGGGCACCCCCACCGGTTCCAGCTTCACGATCAGCATGAGCCTGAAGGTCAACGACCAGAACTACAGCGCCTCGCTGCCCGTGCGCATCGACACCGTGCGCGAGGTCGACCAGGTCGCGTTCGGCTTCGCCGAGCGCACCAGCGGCTCGCGCCGCGGCGAGCAGTATCCGGCGACGATCTCCGCAGGGCAGACAACCACGCTGAGCTTGAGCGTGCTCAACGTCAATGGCGCGGCCGCGGCGAGGAATTCGATCGCCTCGATCATCTTCACCGCCAGTCAGGGCGCGCTGACCACCAAGCTCGGCGGCGGCTGCCGGAGCGGCGGCGGGCTGACCTGCCAGCTCGCCGTGGCCGGGCTCGACTCCAACACCAACGACGACATCCGCGTGACGCTCGAACACCCCGGCGGCAAGCGCAGCGGCTCGACACAGGTGAGCGCCACCGTCCTCTCCAACACCGGCGAGACCTTCATCCCCGAGCCCATCACCGTCACCTTCGCCGGCCCCGCCAGCGCGATGGCGATCAGCCAGCCCGCCACCGGGCTGCTCAGCTTCGACACCTGCGACGAGCCCGACGCGCTCGCCGGCCCGGCCAGCTGCCGCGTCGCCGCCGACCGCGACAACCGCGACCTGCTCACGCTGCAGGTCAGCGCGACCGACGACGCGGGCAACACGGCCACCGTGCCCACCACCCGCTACCGCGCGACGATCACCGGCCCCGACGGCAAGAACGTCCCCAGCAGCGCGATCGCCGTGACCTGGCCGCTGCGCCGCGACGGCGACGACGACGGCACGGATATTACGTCAACCGACCCGCTCGACACCGTGAACGGCGCGCCGCAGGCGCGACTCGATGTCGACGCCCCCGCCGCCTCGCAGCTGACCAACGGGGAGTACACGCTCGAGCTGCGCGCCGGCTCGCTCCGCGCCAGCCAAACCTTCCGCGTCAGCGGCGGCCCCAACACCGTCACGCTCAGCGCGCCCGAGGGCATCCCCGAGCTCAACAGCCGAATCGTCGTGACCGCCACCGTCGCCAACGCCGAAGGCGAGCCGGTGCCCGACGGCACGGCGGTGGAGTGGAACGACAACCCGCTGGGCTCAACGCAGACGCTGCTGATCCAGCTTGGCGCGGAATCGACGACCAGGAACGGCCAGGCCAGCGCCACCTACCTGGTCAACGGCCGCGGCACGGCCTACGTCGGCGCGACGGCCGGCGAAGTGACCAACCTGATCCTGCTCCCGCTCGGCGAAGCGGCGTCGGAGGCAGACGCGGCCGAGGCCGCAATCTTCGCAGCCCTGACCAGCACGATGCCGTCCGACTACAGCGTCTGGCTGGACCGGGAGCCGATCCTCGCCTCCAACCTGCTCGCCGGCGTCGCCGGCATCAACTCCGTCCTCCTCTGGCAAGAAAGCGTCTGGGTGCGCTACGCCGTCACCGACGGCGGCTTCCTCATCCCAGGCTCGATGGACTTCCAGATCCCCAGAGGCGCAATCCTCTGGTTGGGCGAGTAGCCCCCGCCGCCTACCGTCCGTGCCGCGCTTGCGCGCGGCACGGACGGCGCGCCGGCGAGCAAGCCCCGGGCGCTCCGCCCCCGCGCCCTTAGATCCGTCAACCCGCGCCCCACTTCCGTCATACCCGCGCTTGCCGCGGGTATCTCGCTGTGGTGCTCACCAAGCCCGTTCCCGCCTCCGCACTCCCGCACAGGAATGAAGGTGGAGGCCGTGTGGGGCTCCGTGCAGAACTCGGCGAGATACCCGCGGCAAGCGCGGGTATGACGGTGGTGGCAAGCGCGGGTATGACGGAGCGTGGGTGTGGAGGAGGCCGTGCGGGGCTCCGTGCAGAACTCGGCGAGATACCCGCGGCAAGCGCGGGTATGACGGATCTTGCTCGCGTGGGTATGACGGATCTAGCTCGCGCGGGTATGGCGGAGAGGGGGCGCGGCTGTGGCGGAGGCGGCAAGCGCGGGTATGACGGACGTGGGGCGCGGCTGTGGCGGAGGGGGGCCTAGCCGCCGCCGCGGGCGATTAGCCAGCCGAGCATGGCGAGGTTGGTCCCAGCCAGCAGACCAACCGCCCAAGTCAGCATCGTGAAGCGGCGGTCGGTGCTCTCTTTGAGGTCGTTGAAGCGTTGGTTGACGTTTTCCTTGAAGTCGCTGAAGCGCTGCCCCAGAGCTTTCTGCTCCTGCTCGAGGACGATCAGGTGCTGCTCAACACCGTTGAGGCCCTGCTCAAGGTCCTTCTGGCCCTGGCGCAGCTCGCGCAGGCCGTCGTCTAGGTGCGTGAAGCGCCGGTCGAACTCCGCTGAGCGGCGCTCGAATTCGTCGCGGTGGACGAACGGGGGTTGCTCTTCTGCGGTGACCATGGGCGAAGCATAGCAGGGCTGGGGGGCTCCTGCTCGCGCAGGAACGACGGAGGGGCGCTAGCCGCCGCCGCGCCCTCTCCCTCATGCCCGCGCCCACCTTCTCCGTCACACCCGCGCCCACCTCTTCGTCATACCCGCGCTTGCCGCGGGTATCTCGCTGCGGTGCGCACCAAGCCCGTTCCCGCCTCCCCCACGCCCGCACAGGAATGAAGGAGGAGGCCGTGCGGGGCTCCGTGCAGAACTCAGCGAGATACCCGCGGCAAGCGCGGGTATGACGGATCTAATTTGCGCGGGTGTGGTGGATCTTACTCGCGCGGGTGTGGCGGATCTTGCTCGCGCGGGTGTGACGGAGAGGGGGCGCGGCTGTGGCGGAGGCGGCAAGCGCGGGTGTGACGGAGAGGGGGCGTGGGTGTGGCGGAGAAGGCCCTAGCCTCCGCCGCGCGCGATTAGCCAGCCGAGCAGGGCCCAGGTGCCGGTGAAGCCGAAGGCGATGGTCCAGGTGAGCATCGTGAAGCGGCGGTCGGTGCTCTCTTTGAAGTCGTCGAAGCGTTGGTGGACGCTGGCGAATTGTTGGGTGACATTGTCTCTGAAGTCGCTGAAGCGCCGCCCCAGGGCTTTTTGGCCCTGCTCGAGGACGGTGAGGCGCTGCTCGAGGACGGTGAGGCGCTGCTCGATGTCCCTCTGACCCTGCTCAAGGTCCTTCTGGCCCTGGCGCAGCTCGCGCAGGCCGTCGTCGAGGTGCGTGAAGCGCCGGTCAAACTCCGCTGAGCGGCGCTCGAATTCGTCGCGGTGGACGAACGGGGGTTGCTCTTCTGCGGTGACCATGGGCGAAGCATAGCAGGGCTGGGGGGCTCCCTGCTCGCGCGGGTGTGGCGAGGAGGCCGTGCGGGGCTCCGCGCAGAACTCGGCGAGATACCCGCGGCAAGCGCGGGTATGACGGATCTAATTTGCGCGGGTGTGGCGGATCTTGCTCGCGCGGGTGTGACGGAGAGGGGGCGCGGCTGTGGCGGAGGCGGCAAGCGCGGGTATGACGGAGCTTGCTTGCGTGGGTGCGGCGGGCGCGGTGCGGCGGGTGCGGCGGCGTGGGGGTGCGGGAGCGCGGCGGGTTGCGGCGCTGAATGTTGGGCTGCCTTATGGTAAAGTGCCTGCCAGGTGTCGCGCTGCGCTTAGGGAGGCATTGCCGTGAAGCTGATCCAGACCATTCTCGGGGGGGGGGGGAGTACCGCACGCTCCCTCGCGCTGGCTTCGCTGCTGGCGCTGCTCGCGGCGGCGCTGCTGCCGCTCGCGCCCGCCGCCGCCGATGGGCACCCCGACGACATTGAGCTGGTGCTCAGCGTCGCCGACGACTCCGACGACATCGTGCCGGCCGGGAGCGAAATTACGGTCAACGCCTCGCTGCGCTTCCCCTGGCGGCAGCCGACCGCGCCGCCCGCCGGGCTGCCCAGCTATACCGCCTACTCGCTGGATGTGCCCGCCGCCTCCGTCGCCGTCTCCAACCTGCGCATCAGCGGGGACCTGGAGTGGGACAGCGCCGGCCGCCGCCGGTTCGACATCCCCGCCCACTCGCCGCTGAACTCCGATGTGCAGCGGCCGCCCGGCTACCTCCAGGCAGGCATTAAGGCGTTCGACGGGCGCACTCTCGTCCTGCGCGACATCGCCCCCAGTCTGTACATCTACGACTCCTACACGCTCGAGCGCAAGGCGAGGATCACCCCGCCGGCCGGTACCGATACTCACCGGAACCGCGGCTTCGGCGCGTCCGTCGCCTACGGCGACACTTATGGCGCATGGTTCGGCCAAGCGATCTCCGTCTGGCACGAGACCGAAGATCGCGCCTGGCTGTTCGTCGGCTCCTGGGGCGACACCGTGGCATCCCGCACCCATATGGGTCGGCTCTTCATCTACCGGCTGGACTGGGACGGTGACAGTGTGACGGTGACACAGGAGGGCACGCTGACGCCCCCGCGGAGCGAAGTCGATAACCGCCACGGCAACGCCGGCGCCCGCTACGGCGCAGCCGTCGATCTCTCGCGCGACGGCCGCACGCTGGCGGTCAGCGCCCCCCGGATGAACGAGATGGGCGCGATCTACGTCTACACCCGTCCCGACGGCGCGGGCGAAGACTGGGGCGACATCACCTACGCCGACGGGGTCAAAGTCACCGTCGGCGCGGTGCCCTCCTGGGGCAACAACACCTCGCAGATGCCGTTCGACCCCGGCGTGGCCTACAGCACCAGCAACCCGCGCTCCTGCGACTCCTGGTGCGCGATGGTCTATTCCAGCATCGCCGGACCCTACGACGGCTCCGATCTCGGCACGCAGCGGGTGTCGCTCTCGGCCGACGGGAGCGTGCTGCTGGTCGGCGCGGGCGAGAAGGATTACCCCGTGAACACGGCGGGCGGCGACTTCACCAACACCAACCGGCGCGACAACGCGGGCGAGGCGTTCGTCTGGGTCGCGCCGGCGGGCGGCTGGGCGAACGCGCCGCGGGCGGACCTTGACGCCAACGGCAACGCCAAGACATTGATCGCGGCCAAGACCGACGCGACCGCCTTCCGCCGCGCGACGCACTACTCGCCCGGCCCGCTGCGCCGCGTCACCGAACCCGCCGCCGTCCTGGTCAGGTCCGCCTGGCCCAGCCCGGGCAATAACTACTTCGGCCTCGACGCCGTGATCTCGCCCGACGGCTCCACTGCCGTTGTAGGGGCCTGGAGCGGCGGCTCCGCCTGGGTCTTCCAGCGCACCTCGGCGAGCGCCTGGGCGAGCGTCAACAGCGGCTACCTGGCGCCCAGCGCCACGCTCAGCGTCGGCTACTCAAACACGGCTTCCGCGGTGATGCAGTTTAGCGTCGACGGGAGCGAGCTGACGGTCGGCCTACCCACCCATTCAGGTGGCGGCGCCATCCGGGTTTTCTCCCGGCCAGCCGACGGGACCTGGGCCAGCGCTGCCGCGTCGACTGCGAGACTGCTGCAGGAGCCGGGTGGCGGCGGCAACGCGAGGTACGCAGCGGTCGTCCCGGAGCTCACCGGCCTGCGCGTGGCGATCGGCACCCAGGGGCCTGCAAGCCGTGCCTATCTGAACACGCTGACCGCGCACCGCTGCACGCTGCGCACGCTCGACGGCATCACCACCGCCACTTGCCCGATCAACCTGCCCAACTCCACGATCACGATCCCCGACGGCACGCCCGACGGACCCTTCACCATTGCCGGAATCGTCTCGCTGCGGCTGGGCAGCGGCGATCCGGTGACGCTGCGGGACACGCTGGAGGTGACGGTCGGCGACGTCGACGAGTTGGCCCAGGTGGAGTTCGACTTCGACACCAACGCGGCGACGGGCCGGCCGCAGCCGGCGGTGGTCGCGCCGGGCGGGAGCACGACGCTGCTGCTGAAGCTGCTGAACGAGAACGGCAAGGCTTCGGCCAAGGGGGCGGCGGCGTCGGTGCTGGTCACGACGACGCGGGGCGGGCTGAGCGGGCGGCTGGGCGGCGCGAGCGGCGAGGCCTGCGACGCCGGCGGCGGGCAGGCCTGTCGGATTACGAATCCGGCGACGGCGCTGACGGCGAGCAATGCGGATCAGATTCGGCTGACCATGACGCATCCGGGCGCGGCCAAGGCTGGCGCGGCGCAGGTGCGGGCGGTGGTGGTGGGCGCGACGGGCGAGGCTTTCGAGACGGAGCCGCTCACGGTGACGTTCAGCGGCCCGCCGGCGGCGCTGGCGATTTCGCAGCCGGCGACGGCGCTGCTGGGCTATGACCCGGCCGAGTCGGCCGATCAGCGCAACGCCGCCGCGCTGGCCGTCTCGGCGGCCGACGCAAACGGCAACAAGGCGGCGGTGCCCGACACGCGCTACAGCGCGAAGCTGACCGACTCGGACGGCAAGACGGTCGCCGCCAGCAAGGCCGGGGTGGTCTGGCCGCTGCGCGTCGGCGACGCCGCCGACGGCGCGCTGCTGCTCCGCGACGGCAACCCGCAGGCGCGGGTGACGATCGCGGCGGGCCGGTCCGCCCCGCTGGCGGCGGGCGAGTACACGCTCGAGCTGAGCGTGGGCTCGGGCGCGAACAAGCTGACCGCCACCCAGACGATCAACATCACCGGCGGCGCGGCGGAAGTGGCGCTGAGCGCGGATCCGGCGGGCGCGATCGCTCTGGATGACACAGTCACGCTCACGGCGACGGTGACCGACTCGAGCGGCTTGCCGGTGCCCGACGGCACGCCGGTGACGTTCGCCGAGCAGAGCACGGCCGCGAATGTGACGCTGGTGCTGCTCTCGCAGTCCGAGCAGCGGACGCGCGACGGGCAGGCTTCGGCCACGCTGCGCGCGGTGGGCGTCGGCGGGGCGTACGTGACGGCGGAAGCGGACGGCATCAGCGACGCGCGCTCGGTCACGGTCGCCGCGCCGCCCCCGCCCTCGCTGGACGCCGCCGTCGGCAGCCTCGCCGTGGACGCGTTCAGCATCTGGACCGGCCCGCGCGCGACCACCGCTTCGGAGCTGTACGACGCCCTCGAGGGCGTCGCGCGAGTGAGCAAGTGGGACGGCGCGGAGTGGGTCAGCTACGGCGAGACGAATGGCCTGCTGAATTCGGGCTCGATCGATTTCAGCATTGAGCGCGGCACGGTGCTCTGGCTGGACGGGGAGTAACGGAGGCGCGGGCGCTCGCCCTTTTCCGTCATACCCGCGCTTGCCGCGGGTATCTCGCTGAGTTCTGCGCCCCAGCCGCTTCGCGCCTGCCCGCGACACCGCGCGTTCCCTCCGTCATTCAGTGGCGGAACGGGGCTTGGCGCGCAGCACGGCGAGATACCCGCGGCAAGCGCGGGTATGACGGATCTGGGGCGCGGGTGTGACGGAGCTGGGGCGCGGGTATCTCGCTGAGTTCTGCGCCCAAGCCGCTTCGGGCCTGCCCACGACACCGCGCGCTCCCTCCGTCATTCAGTGGCGGAACGGGGCTTGGCGCGCAGCGCGGCGAGATACCCGCGGCAAGCGCGGGTATGACGGATCTAATTCGCGCGGGTGTGACGGATCTAGCTCGCGCGGGTGTGGCGGAATGGGGGCGCGCGGGGTTGGGCGGCGGGAGCGGGGCTTGGTGCTCAGCGCGGCGAGATACCCGCGGCAAGCGCGGGTATGACGGATCTAGGGTGTGACGGATCTAGCTCGCGCGGGTGTGGCGGATCTAGGGTGGGGCGGAGAGGGCGCGGCCTAGAGCAGCTTCGCGATCACAATCCCCAGCGTCGTCCCGTTCACCGCGATCGTCAGCGCGAGCAGGATTTGCACCCGCGCGAAGGTCCTGCCCAATTCGTCCATCTCGCTGCGCTCGGCAGCGGATTTCCGGGCCCAGCTCTTTATCGATGTAAGCGGGGTGAGCGTCATGGGGGGAATGTACACGATTCGTCATGGCTGCGTAGGCGAGAATGGCGGGGGCGGGAATGCCAGAAGTGGAGCGCGGCCTTAGAACAGCCTGTCGATCATGATCCCCAGCATCGTCGCATTCATCACGAACATCCCCCCGAGCACCCAGCGCATCATCGTCATCTCGCGGCGCACGCTTGCGAACTCGTTGTGCAGCTCATTGCGCACGGCGGCGAACTCGCGATCCATGCTCTCCTTCAGATCGACGAAGCGCCGCTCGACCTCATCTTTGAAGTCCTGTAGCCGGTCCTCGAGCGACTTGAACCGCGTGTCCGCTCCGGCCGCTTGCACCTCGTTGAGCCGGTCGTGATCGGCCAGGTTCTTTTCCAGCGCATCGAAGCGCAGGTTCATCTCCGTCTGCTGCGCTGTGTCCGCGTAGCTCTGCTCCAGCACATCCACGACGCGGCGCACCGCCTCGGACTCGAGGCCGGCGTTGGTCAGGGCGTCTACGAGGGCAGGTCGGTTCAGCGCCATAGGAGGATTGTACACGATCCGTCATTCCTGCGCAGGCAGGAACCTCGCGCCGACCCCGACTGCCGACGCCCACTCTGACGCTGCCACGCGCTCGCCGGCGGCGCGGACCAGGTCTACGCGCACTGCGCCGTCGCCGCAGGCGATTACCACCCCATCATCCACCCCTAGCAGCTCGCCTGGTTGGCCTGTGGCTTCGGCTAGCGTTGAGCCGTAGAGGGTGATGCGCTCGCCCTTGATGGTGCTCCAGGCGCCGGGGGCGCGGTCGCTGCCGCGGATTAGGTTGTGTACCTGTTGGGCTGGTTGGGTAAAATCGATTTGGGCGATGTCGCCTTCCCAGGGGCCTTCGTAGGTCATGTCCTGCTCGACCTGCTGGTGGCGCGGGGCCTGGCCGGCGGCGACCAGCTTTACGGCGTCGGAGATGGCCTGCACGCCGAGCGGGAAGAGCTTGTCGCGGTAGAGGGAGTTGATGGTGTCGTCGGGGCCGATTTCGACGGGCACCTGGAGCAGGATCGGGCCGGTGTCGAGGCCCTCGTCGACCCAGAAGATGCTCACGCCGGTCATTGCGTCGCCCTGGACGATGGCGTGGTTGATGGCGGAGCGCCCGCGGTGTTTGGGCAGCATCGAGGGGTGGTACTGGATCGTCTTGAGCGGGGGGAATTCGAGCACGCGGGAGGGGATGATCTGGGTGACGAAGGCCATCACGTTGAGCTCGGGGTTGGTCGCTTCGTAGGCGGCGCAGACCGCGTCGTCGACCTCGCCGCGGCGCTGCCAGCGTCGCGGCTGTTGGAGCGGGATGGCGGCGTCGCGGGCGGCCTGGGCCAGAGGGTCGGGCCGCCCGCCCTCGCGCTCGGGCGGGGTGAAGACGCCCACGATTTGGTGGCCGTCCGCGACCAGCCGCTCGAACACCGCGGCGCCGAACGGCGCTTGCCCAATCAGTGCGATCCTCATTCTGGCGCTCCTTTCGCGCTCGCTTGTTGGTCAGTCGGTCGGTCGGTTGTCAGTCGTCCGCGCGCCAGATGCGCGGGGGTTTGTCGGCGGCGATATCGGCCAGCGTAGTGAAGGCGACGCGCCGGGCGGCGATTGCGATCAGCGTCATATCGCGGCGGTCTGCGGCGAAGAAGTCGTCGAGCGGATAGGGGAAGCGCTCTTCGATCGGGGCGGCCTCGGAGCCGTCGCGCAGCTCGGCTCGCCCGACGATGTGCAGGTGGCGGAAGTCCGGGGTCCAGTGGAGCAGTTCGACGCGCGGGTTGGCCGCGATGTGGCGCGTCATCGGGCTGCCTTTGGCGGCGGCGATGTAGATCTGCAGGCCGAGGTAGGCGGGCGTCACCGCGCGGACGTGCGGCTGGGCGCCGGCGGCGGTGGCCAGGAAGCCGATCGGGGCGGCGCGGATCAGGCCGGCCGCGTCGTCCCAGAACTCGGGCAGCGCGGCATCCGCCCCGGCATCCTTCAAGTCGCGCGCGTCGTCGGCCACGGCGAGCCTCCTCCTCTACAGGGTAGAGCGCCCGCGCGTTTGGACCATCGCCTCCGCGCGGGGATGAGGGAGGAGGCCGCGCGGGGCTCTGTGCTGCGCTCGGCGAGATACCCGCGGCAAGCGCGGGTATGACGGATCTGGTTCGCGCGGGTGTGGCGGATCTGGGGCGCGGGTGCGGCGGATCTGGGGCGTGGGTGCGGCGGATCTGGGGCGTGGGTGTGGCGGATCTGGGGCGCGGGTGCGGCGGAGGAGGTCGCGCGGGGTTCTGTGCTGTGCTCGGCGAGATACCCGCGGCAAGCGCGGGTATGACGGATCTGGGGCGCGGGTGCGGCGGAGGAGGCCGCGCGGGGCTCTGTGCTGTGCTCGGCGAGATACCCGCGGCAAGCGCGGGTATGACGGATCTAGCTCGCGCGGGTGTGACGGATCTGGGGCGCGCGGGTGTGGCGGATCTGGCTCGCGCGGGTATGGCGGATCTGGGGCGCGCGGGTATGACGGATCTGGGGCGCGCGGGTGTGACGGATCTGGGGTGTGGCGGATCTGGGGAAGGGCGAACAGTCCTTAGTCGTCGAGGGCTTCGGTGGGGACTTCTTCGATTTGGCCGTCGCGCATTAGGAAGAGGCGGGAGGCGCGGCGGGCGATTTCGAGGTTATGGGTGACCATCACGATGGTCTGGCCGGCGGCGTTGAGTTGCTGGAGCAGGTCGACGATTTCGCCGCCGGTGCGCGAGTCGAGGTTGCCGGTCGGCTCGTCGGCGAGGACGACGTCGGGCTGGTTGGCAAGCGCGCGGGCGATGGCGACGCGCTGGCGCTCGCCGCCGGAGAGTTGCACGGGGCGATGGTTGAGGCGTTGTCCGAGTCCGACAGATTCGAGCAGCTGGCGGGCGCGCTCGCGGCGCTCGCCGCGCTCAACGCCGGCCAGCGCGAGGGCGATTTCGACATTCTGGCTGGCGGTGAGCATCTGGAGCAGGTTGAAGGCCTGGAAGACAAAGCCGAGCGTGCGCAGGCGGAGCGAAGCGCGGCGCTCCGCGCCAAGCGACTGCGCGGCGCGGCCCCGCACGCGCAACTCGCCGGCGCTGGGCGAGTCGATTAGCCCGAGCAGGTGCAGCAGGGTCGATTTGCCGCTGCCGCTCGGCCCGGCGATGGCGATGAAATCGCCGCGCTGGATGTCGAGGTTGACCCCGCGCAGCGCTTCGACGGTCTGCGCGCCGACGCGGTAGACGCGGGCAAGATTGCGCGCGGAGAGCAGCGGCTCGCGTTCAGCGTCCTTACCGGCGGCGTCGTTAGTGGGGGATGCGTCACTCATAGCGCAGCGCCACGATCGGGTCGACGCGCACGGCGCGGGCGGCGGGCAGCAGCGAAGCGAGCAGTCCGAAGGCGGTCAGAATGCCGGCCGCGCTCCACTCGATCCGCCGGCTGCGAATGCCCGCCGCGTCGGGGCCGAGCGCCTGGCGGATCACGATGCGCGAGAGGGGCAGTCCGATGGAGGAGCCGGAGACGGCGATGCCGGCGGATTCCCAGAGGATCATCGAGACGAGCGCGCGGCCCGACGCGCCGATCGCGCGCAGCGTGCCCAGCTCGCGGGTGCGCTCGAGCACCGAGACGAACATCACGATCGCGATCAGCAGCGCGGCGACGCAGACGGAGGTCCAGCGCACGACAGAGAAGAGTTGGTTGACGCGATCGAGCAGCTGGCGGGCGTTGGCGGCGAGCTGGCGGTCGGAGACGACCATCAGAGAGGGATGCGCGGCCTCGATTGTGCGCTGGAGCGAGTCGATTTCGGAGGCGCGGGCGGGCGAGAGCAGCAGCGCGGTCACGGCGTCGGGCTGGCGCAGCAGTTCGCGCGCGCAGTCGAGCGGGATCATCACGGCGGAGCGGTGCAACTGGTTGGTCTCCGGCTCGATGATGCCCTGCACCTCGAACTCGCGCCCGCGCACGGCGATGCGGCTGCCCGGCGCGGCGAGCGCGATCGGGCCGGCCGGCGTGGGCACTTCCATCGTGGCGCTGGCGGCGGAGGCAAAATGCCGCGCGGCGAGCACGCCGAGCACCACAGGCGGATGCGGGGCGTCGGGCGCGGCGCCGTTGAAATCGGCGCGTCCGATGATCGCGCCCGCGCCGGCCAGGAAGACATGCTCGCGCTCCGCCTCGATGCCGACCAGCAGCGCCTCGGGCGGCGCGGTGGGAAAGGGCGGCGGCGCGAGCGCGGCGAGCGAGACGGCGGTGGAGCGCTCGCGGTCGATCGCTTCGGAGGCGAGCACGCTGGCGGCGTCGGCGTCGGCGATGGTCGAAGAGATCGGCGGCCACTCGATGCCGGACATGCCGGCAAGCCCGCGGCTCTGGACGAAGAGGATGCCGGTGAAGCGCTGCACCTGTCGGTCGAGGTCGTCGGTGACGAAGCGCATCACAGTGGTGACGACGATGTAAAGGTTGACGCAGACGCCGAAGCCGAGCACGGTCAGCGCGGTGCGCAGCTTTTTGACGAGCAGGTGTCGGAGCGCGAGTGCGAGCACGGAAGGATCGTACAGGCAGGCGCGCTCATGGCGGGGCGCGGATGAGCCGGCGGAGGGCGGCGATTTCGGACTCGTCGAAGCTGAGTTGCCACTTGCGCTTGATTTGGATCCAGTGGACGGCGTACTGCTGCCAGATATTGGGCTTTGCCGGGCGCCAGCCGGCGGGGTCGTAGGCCCACTTTTCGCGGTTGGCGGCGGCGGGCAGGCGGAAGATGTTTTCCGCGTCAAGCGCGAATTCGACCTTGCGGCTCGGCGGCCAGTATGCGCCGCCGCTCTGGTGCGCTTCGGCGAGCGCCACGAAATGGTCGCGCTGGCGCGCGCCGTTGTAGAGAAATTCGGGCGTCGGTGCGTAGAACGCCCAAGCGTACTCGGCCTCGTAGTAGCGCTCCAGCGGAAAGCTCTCCCAGTCGCCGCGCTCGTAGAACGGGTGCGGCTCGCCCCAGAGTTCGGCCGCCGGCTCGACGCTGTTCAGAAATGCGAGCGCCTCAGCGGCGTCGGCCGACTGCCGCTGCCAGCGCTCGCCGAGCCAGATCCAGAAATCGCCGTCGGCGTCAAGCGCAATCCAGGAGGCGGCCCCGTCGTCCTCGACGCAGCCGGTCAGCCGCCACTCGCCGCGCTCAAGCTCGACGCAGTCCGCGCCGCCCGCCGACGCCGCCAGAGCCGCCGCGAGCGCGGCAATCAGCGCCACCGCGCCGCCGAGCGCGAACCAGAGCCGATAGCGGATTGTCCAACGTGCGGTCATCGGTGTCTCCTGTCGGCCTGCCGCCGCCAGAAGCATCATAGCACGTTTGTACGTATACTTGTCAAGCCACGGGGCGGCCTGGAATGATGGTGGAGACATGGCAGCGACCTCAGGCTCGCTGGCACACCGCGTCCTGGCTTGGTAGGGTGCGGCTAGAACTGGTGCGCTACGCCAGTCGAATTCGGGGAGGTTGCAGTGGCGAGTGTGCAAGACTTGGCCGACGCCTATCACGCCGCGGTGATGCGCAAGCTCGCTGTAGAGGCGTTCGCGCCCCGAGATGCGGCGTTACTCGCAGCGGCGGCGGCGGATGAGGACGATGCGTGGGGCAAACTCTTTGCGGCGGCCAAACTGGCGCACAGCTTCCATGCCGCCAGCACCATTTCGGGTTCGACGAGCAGAGATGCGGTCAACCACTACCACCGGCTTCCATATGTGGAGCGGCGACGGCTGTTCGATGAAGCTATCCCAAAAGCTGCCGCGAAACGCAATCCACAAGCGGCGGCGGCTTCGCGCAAAGTGGGGAGACTAGTTAAGGATTCGGCCGCGAAACGAGGTTTACGAGCGGCAAGCCCGAAACGCGCAGGCAGTCCGACCGATCCGGTTGACCGCTTCCTCCATCCTCGACAAGCGCCAGCCCCGGAACGCTCGGACGGTTCGACTCCATTCGGCAAGCCGATTGATCAGCCGGCGGCGCTGGCGGCGGCGATCATCAGAAACGCCCGCCCCCATCCCGTGACCTGGGGCGCGGGGCATCCGCCCTACGATCGGTTCGACTATCTGCCCAACGGCCACCGCGATCTTCCGGAGGGGGCGCCGCGCGCGTTCTACGACTCCGCGCGTAGTGGATTCACGGAGCGCGACCATCTGGTCGGGCTGGCGCAGGCGCACGAGTCGGGCGCGGCCTACTGGAGCGCCGAAACCAAGCGCGCGTTCGCTCTGGACCCCGACAACATCTACTCGATCAGCCCGGCGGCGAATATGGAGAAGTCGTACCGCGATCCCGCCGAGTGGCTGCCGGCCGACCCGTCGGTGCATGTCCGCTACGCCTCCGAGTGGGTGCTGATCAAGACCCGCTGGAGTCTGACCTACGACGAGGCGGAACTCGCCGCGCTGCGGAGAATCCTGGACGGCGACACTGCCGGCTGATTGCCCAGGGTGTGTTCGCACTTCCCGCTCACGCCGCCTCCGCGCAAAGCGGCTTGGGTGGGCCGTCTCAGCATCGCGGCGCGTAGGGGCGCTGGAGGCCGCCTGGGTTCCTGCCTCGCAGGAAGGACAGAGGGGGCGTGCGGGGTGTCCGTGCAGAACTCGGCGAGATACCCGCGGCAAGCGCGGGTATGACGGAGTTGCTCGCGCGGGTGTGCCGGAGCTTGCTTGTGTGGGTATGGCGGCTGTGGCGTGCGGGTATGAACGGAGGGGGCGTGCGGGGTGTCCGTGCAGAACTCGGCGAGATACCCGCGGCAAGCGCGGGTATGACGGAGTTGCTCGCGCGGGTGTGCCGGAGCTTGCTTGTGTGGATATGGCGGAGGTGGCTTGTGTGGGTATGGCGGAGGTGGCGTGCGGGGTGTCCGTGCAGAACTCAGCGAGATACCCGCGGCAAGCGCGGGTATGACGGAGTTGCTCGCGCGGGTATGACGGAGTTGCTCGCGCGGGTGTGACGGAGCTTGCTTGCGCGGGTATGGCGGAGGCGGGGATTAAGGATATGGCGGATCTGTTTGCGCGGGGCGGGTACGCTCACTCGTCCTCGAACAGCGGTCGCCGGGTGATTACCAGCTCGGCGATCCGCGCGTGGTGCGTGTTTTTCATCATCACCTGCACCGCGTGAAAGTTGAACTCGCGCACGAGCGCCAGCGTTTCCGGCGCGTAGTCGTAGGTCATCAGGAAGTCCGCGTCGCAGGACGCGGCGAGCTCGAAGAGCGTGCGATGGTCGATTGCGTGGTGGGCGTACAGCCGTTGGCCGGCGCGCTTGCCGCCGGCGGTGTAGGGCGGATCGAGGAACAGCGCGCAATTGGCCAGCGTCGCCGCATCCAGCGAACGCAGCACGCCCATTCCGTCGCCCGCGGCGAATGTCAGCCGCTCGGCGTGCTGCCAGATTGCCGCCAGGCGCCGCTCCAGGGTCTCCGGATACCAGCGCGAGCGCAGCCCCTTGCCGTTCTCGCCCGCGCGGCTGAGCGACGCGCCCGGCGCGAGGATGCCCCCGCGGCGCACCCGGTTGAGCACGAGGGTGCGGAAGCCGCGCATCACGACATCGGCCTGCGCTGCGCGATCCAGCGCCGCCACGTTCTCGTGGGTCGGTTCGAAGCCCCGCACCAGCTCAATCAGATTCGGCCCATGCGACAGCGCGGCCTGCCAGAACGCCGCCACATCGGCGTCCAGCTCGATCATCAGCGCCCGCTCGGCGAAGTCTTCCATCACGGCGGTGAGCGAGACGGTGCCGCCGCCGGCGAACGGCTCGATCAGCAGTCGGCCGCGCGCGTCGGACGCGCCAAGCCACTCGCGGATGTGCGGGATCAGCCAGGTCTTGCCGCCGGGATAGCGGAGCGGGCTGCGCTGCGGCACTTCGGCGACATTGACCGCGGGAATCCGCGAGATCGGCACGGATCCGTCGTCCAGAGGCAGCCGCGGCGCGCGCGCCGTGGCTTGGGCTGTTCCCGCCGCCATCCCGATCCTCCGTTCGGCTTTCGTCGCAGGCTAACAGGCTGTCGGGGTGAGTCCACGTGTCGCCGGTGTTCTCGCCATGCCTGCGGCTTGCGCGGGGAGTGTGGTGGTTTCGGTGCGCGGGCGTCTTCAGAAGGGCGGGGCGAAGCCGGATTTGCCTTCACCGAGGTGGATGTCGGCGGCGGCCAGCTTGTGCCGCAGGACGGCCAGCGCGTTGTCGTAGTGCCGCATGTATTCGCGCTGCACTTGCGCCGGCTCGCAGTTGAGCTTCTGCTGCATTCGCTCGAGCGCGCCCTCGCGGGTCTGCGCGACGAATTTGCCGCCGCTGAACTTGAACGGCTGGGTGATCACCTTCTTGATGCCCGTCTCCACGATCCGGTCGGCGAACGCATCGGGGTCCTCAGCCCAGATGAACGGGCAGAGCGTGATGCAGGTCGTGATGCCGGCCTCCTGCACCTGCTGGAGCGCGTCGATGCGCCGCGAGTTGGCCGGGCATTGCGGCTCGAACGTCTTGCGGATGTCCTCGTCGTCGGTCGTGACCGACATATTGACCTGCACGCGCCCGCCGTTGGCCTCGATCTGCTGGAACAGGTCGACGTCGCGCGGCACATCGGGCGAGCGCGTCTGCACGACCAGCTTCGGGGTGTGGCCGTCGGCCATGATTTCGAGTAGGCCGCGCGTCAGCTGCAGCTCGCGCTCGATCGGCTGGTAGGCGTCGGTGACCGACGACATGTAGATGCGCGCGCCGTCAAGCTTGGCGCGCTGCCGCGGGCGGCTGAGGATTTCGATCGCGTTGGACTTGACCTGCACCCAGTTGCCCCAGTCGTCGCGCTGCTGCGGGTCGCGAGCAAAGAACGCCGCGTAGCAGTAGGTGCAGCCGAATGCGCAGCCGGAGTAGGGGTTGAGCGTGTAGTCGTAGCCGCTCATGAAGCCTGTGGCTTTGGTGAGAATCTGGCTTGCGTCGCTGTAGGCAGCTTTAGCTTGGCCAACCACAGCGGGATTGGCATCCGCACCTGGCGGCGCACTGCTGGGCGCAGACGAGCTGAAGAGCCGTGCTTGACGCGCGGTTGTCATGACGCGCCCCCATTTGCGTCAGGGTAGCGCAGCACATGAGGCGTTCGACCTTCTTCGAACTCCCATGTCACATCCGGCCACAACAGCCTTCCGTGTGGCCACTTGAAGGGGAATCCACTGCGTATCTCCCGTCGCAGATCGGTCAACTGGGAACAGCGCCCATGAACAGGCAGATCAACCATCGCCCTCGATGTCCCTTGGAAAGGAGCAACGCCGCGCGCGATTTCGAGTTTCGCGCCCACGTTCGGCGCGGTTATGAATGCCCACGCAGGCTGTGTACTCTGCCAGAGCGTTGACAGCGCCTTCCTGACCGCGCGCTGGTTTTCGCCGTAGATGACATGCAGTGCTGTGAGAGACTTCACAGCATCGCGCGGAATGTCGAATGTGAAGGTGTTGACCACATCTTCAGCAGTAGCGTAGGTGCGCTTCTCGATGGCGTTTGCAGCCCGCCGGCAACCGCGATTCCCGTCACGGCTGGTGATCAGCTGGTACCTGTCCCAAATGCGGCTGCTGAGTTCCCGCATTGTTCGACAGTCAACTTCGTGAACTGTGACCTTCGGCTTGACCTTGGTTTGGCGACGCCTAGCTACTGCCATCGCAGCGCCGAGAGTGAGTGCCCCCGAGCCCGCCCCAAAGTCGATGATGTGGATGTCGTCACTGAACGGCATCATTTCCTCAATGAGCGCAGAAGCGAGGTTGACTTGGCTCGGCAGGTACCAAAGCGTGTAGAACAGGGCCACAACAGCGTCGCGGTAGTCCGGGAGCATCAGGTCGCCCCGCAGCTTCTGCAACTCACGTAGCGCGTACTCCACGCGTCTCGTTTTCTCCGCATCGCTTAATCCGTGTGTGACACGGCGATACTCAGTCTCGGCCGCTTCGGCGATGGCCTGTTCGATGATCGACTTCGACGCACGGGACATGGCTGTACCTCCACGGCCATGCTAGCACGTTTGTCCGCTGATGGCATGCCTTAGGCGGTGGCGGCGGCTTTGATGTTGGCGGGGAGGCGGTTGGTGAAGACCTCTACGGCCTCGCGGACCATCTCCTCCAGCACCTCTGCCGCGGGGCGGATTTCCTGGAGTAGGCCGCTGATTTGGCCGGCGGCGTTCATTAGGAGGTCCTGGCGGTCGCCTTGCTTGGCGGCTTCGGCGATGTCGGCGATGAGTAGGCCCTGCAGGCCCATGGGGAGGGCTTGCTCGCCGGAGTCTTCCCAGGCTTCGATCAGCTCGTTGGTGACGTTGCGCATTGTCTTGCCGCTGTAGAGGCGGGTGACGCGGGTGTCTTCGTCGCGGGCGGCGAGGATGCGGCGCTTGCGGAACTCGTCGAGGTTGGCTTCCTGGGTGGGGATGAAGGCGGTGCCGCACCAGACGCCGACGCAGCCCATGGCGAGGGCGGCGGCGAGGCCGCGGCCATCGCCGATCCCGCCGGCGGCGACGACCGGGGTGGGCGCGACGGCGTCGAGCACCTGCGGCAGCAGCGCCATCGTGCCGATTCGCCCGGTGTGGCCGCCCGCTTCGTGGCCTTGCGCAACCACGATATCGGCTCCGCCCTCGTGTACGCGCAGCGCGTTTTTGACGTTGCCGACCAGCGAGATCACCTTGCCGTTGGCCTGATGCACCTGATCGACGAATGGGGCGGGGTTGCCCAGTCCGGTCGCCAGCACGGGCACCTGCATGCCGGTGATGGTGTCGACCTGGTCCTGCGGGGTGAAGCGCGGCGTGCGGACATCGGCGCGGGGGGCTTGCGCGTCGGGCAGTTCGAGCCGCTCGCGGATGTTGTTGATTGTGGCGCGGTGCTCTTCGGGCAGCAGGTCGCGCGGGTCTGCGGGGCGCTCGCGCCCGCTGGGGCGGCGCGCCACGTTCGAGGGCACCAGAATGTCCACGCCGAAGGGGCGATCGGTGAGGTCCTGGATGCGGCGGATTTGCTCTTCGAGTCGGTCCGGCGGGAAGCCGGCCGCGCCGAGCACGCCCAGGCCGCCCGCGTTGGAGACGGCGGCGACAAGCTCCGGCCCGGCCACGCCGCCCTGTCCGCCGCCGACGGTCGGGCCCATGCCGGCGAGCACGATCGGGTACTCGATGTCGAGCAGGTCGCAAAGCTCGGTGTGCAATACGGGTCGGTCCATGTTCGCCGCTCCTCAGACTGTGCCACGTTGCGCGGGAGCCGATTCTCGCTTTCGCATTGTACAGACGCCACGGGTGGGGGAGCGTGGGTTCCTGCCTGCGCAGGAATGACGGAGAAAGGCGCGGCGTGGGCGATCGGGGCGAGGCGCGATAGACTGGGGGGTATGCGACTGCGACGCCTTCTGCTGATCTCGCTGGGCAGCGTGCTTTTCGCAACTGCCGCTGTCCAGCGACTTCTGGCAACTAGCGTGGGGCAGCATCGCATTCTGTGGCAGGCACCTCAGTCGTTTGATGCGCGAGCTGCACGCCATCAGTTGTCCCCTTCAGCGCAGCCAGCAGCGACCAGCGCCGCGCGAGTCTCAGCGGGCAGTGCAGCGACCGTCTCGCTGATTCGTATGTCGTAGCTCTCTGTCAATTCCGACAGCAACAGCGCGTCGGTGACTATCCCGACAACCGGCAGATCCGCGTTCCGCTCTTGGGCAAACGCCAAAAGTCCTGCGATGGCGCGGCGCGATTCGTTGAACCATTCCTCAAGCTCGGGGGGCACGCGGTCGACGAACGACTCATAGCGAGCGTCGGCCTTACGCAGCTCGGCGGTGAATTCCCCCCATGTCGAAGTCTCGTCGAAACTCTCGAAGTCGTAGTCACCCTGGCCGCACTGGGCGACAAATTCCGCGACGGTCATACGATCGTTGCCAGCGCATCCCGCCAGCAGAATGGTGATCGCTGTCAGTGCCACGATCAGTGAAGCCGCCAATCCGCCCCTTCGATGAGACAGAAGTGCTGCTCGCAGGTAGAGATCGCGAAGCTCGGTGTGCAATACGGGTCGGTCCATGTTCGCTGCTCCTCAGACTGTGCCACGTTGCGCGGGAGCCGATTCTCGCTTTCGCATTGTACAGACGCTGCGGGTGGGGGCGCGGGGGTTCCTGCCTGCGCAGGAATGACGGAGAGGGCGGCAGGAATGACGGAGAGGGCGGTGGGAATGACGGAGAGGGGTGGGAGAGTGTGGGTTCCTGCCTGCGCAGGAATGACGGAAAGGGGGAGCGGGGTAGAGGAGGCAAAAACGGGGCTTGGTACCCACCGCGGCGAGATACCCGCGGCGAGCGCGGGTATGACGGATCTTTGGTGCGACCAAGCCCGAATCGGAGTTGCCCGCGCAAGCGGCGGGGCGCGGTAGACTGGGGGGTATGCGACTGCGACGCTTTCTGCTGATCTCGCTGGGCAGCGTGCTTTTTGTGCTGCTGGTGATCATCCTGATCCAGAGCGGGCTGGGCGTGGACAGCGATGTGACGATCACCGACAGCAATCGGCCTGAGATTGTGGGCGACTGAGCCTGCGCGCGCCCACCGGAAAGAGCAGCCAATGCCCCGACCGTCGGAAGACCTGATCAACGAGGCGGGCGAATGGATCGCCGAGCAGCTCTCCGAAGAGGGGCTGATGGTCAGCGGCGGGTTCGTCGACCTGGTGCTCTCGATGGAGTGGGACGCGATCGAGGCGGGCGCGCCGCCGGACAACCGGGCGGCGCTGGTCGACGCGGTGATCGAGCGGATGCGGGAGGACAACGTGATGGTCGGCCCGCCGCCGGAGACGGTCTCGACGGACGGGATCGACACTTCGCAGATTCGCCCGGTGCCGCGCCAATTCGTCGAGCAGGTGCTCTCCTGGGAGGACGATTTTCTCGGCTTCGCCGGGCTGACCCGCAGCGGCTAGATCGCGCATCACATGCCCGCCGCCCAGACTGCACACACCGTCACGATTGAGCCCTCCGGCATTGAGGTCTCGGTGCCCGACGGCGAGAATCTGATGCAATCGGCGCGGGCGGCGGGGCTCTGGTGGCCGAATCAGTGCGACATGCAGTGCCGCTGCGCCGGCTGCTTTGTGCGGCTGGTCGATGGGGCTGAGGCGGTTTCGCCGATGGGCCGCGCGGAGCGCGAGGCGCTGCTCAACCAGCGCGGACGCAACGCGCTCGATGAGCCCGTGCGCCTGGCCTGCCAGCTGGGCGTCTACGGCGATCTGACCGTGCGCAAGACCGGCGTGCGCCGGGGCTGAGCGAATCTGAGCGAGTTGGGAAATGCCGCCGCGCCGACCGATCCACGCCGACGACTCGACGCCGCACGACATTGGGATTCCGCGGCTTGAGGCGTTCATCGCCGTCGCCTCCGAGCGCTCGTTCACCCGCGCGGCGCAGTCGATCAGCCTGACGCAGCCGACCGTCAGCGCGCGGATCGCGGCGCTGGAGCGGGATCTCGGGGCGGCGCTGTTCGAGCGGCTGGGGCATGACATTCGGCTGACCGACGCGGGGCGGGCGCTGCTGCCGCACGCGCAGCGCACGCTCAACGCGGCGCGCGACGCGACGGAGGCGGTGCATGCGCTGCGCGAGGGCGGTGGCGGGACGATCCTGATCGGCACCGCGCCGACGATCGGCACCTACGTCCTGCCCGACCTGCTTCAGCGCTTCGACGAGGCGCACCCCGGCGTCGAAATCACGATCCGCACCGGGCGCTCCGAAGAGGTCTCGCAGATGGTGCTCGACGATGTCGTGCAGATTGGCTTCGAGCGGCGGCTGACTCACTCCGAGATCGTGACGCTCAATCTCTACGAAGACGACATCATGCTGATGGCCAGCCCGCTGCATCGGCTGGCGCGGGTGCGCCACGCGCCGGTGGCGACGATTGCCCGCGAGTCGATCATCTTCTTCGACACGGGCTCCTCCTATCACGCGCTGAGCCACGCGGTCTTCCGCGAATCCGACATCGCGCCGCGCCACGCGCTCGACGTGGACAGCCTGGAGATGGCCAAGCACCTGGTGCTGCGCGGGCTGGGTCTGGCCTTCCTGCCGCGCGTGGCGGTGCAGCGCGAGCTCGCGTCGGGCGAACTGATTCCGATCGAGATCGAGGGCGCGGCGCCGATCAGCCGCAGCATCGCCGCGATCTACCGGCGGCGGCGGCGCCTCTCGCCCGCGGCGGTCAGCTTCCTGCGGCTGCTGGAGTCGACTTATCCCAACGGCGGCTAGGGTCTGTTCACACTCTCTTGCCTTGGGGCGTTGCTGCGCGTGGGTGGTTGGGGTGTTCAGCTGGTTGGGGGGTGGCGGGCGGGGCTTGGTGCTGGGAACAGCGAGATACCCGCGGCAAGCGCGGGTATGACGGATCTGCTCGCGCGGGTGTGACGGAGCTTACTCGCGCGGGTGTGGCGGAGCTTGCTCGCGCGGGTGTGACGGAGCTTGCTCGCGCGGGTGTGGCGGAGCTCTGAGGCGAGGGTGTGGGAGGTGGGTGCGGGCTTGGTGCTCGGCGCGGCGAGATACCCGCGGCAAGCGCGGGTATGACGGATCTGCTCGCGCGGGTGTGACGGATCTGCTCGTGCGGGTGTGGCGGAGCTTGCTCGCGCGGGCGTGACGGAGCTTGCTCGCGCGGGTGTGACGGAGCTCTGAGGCGCGGGTGTGGGAGGTGGGTGCGGGCTTGGTGCTCGGCGCGGCGAGATACCCGCGGCAAGCGCGGGTATGACGGATCTGCTCGCGCGGGTGTGACGGATCTGCTCGCGCGGGTATGACGGAGCTTGCTCGCGCGGGTATGACGGAGCTTGCTCGCGCGGGCGTGACGGAGCTTGCTCGCGCGGGTGTGGCGGAGCTCTGAGGCGAGGGTATGGGAGGTGGGTGCGGGCTTGGTGCTCGGCGCGGCGAGATACCCGCGGCAAGCGCGGGTATGACGGAGCTTGCTCGCGCGGGTGTGGCGGAGCTTGTTCGCGCGGGTGTGGCGGAGCTTGCTCGCGTGGGTGTGGCGGAGCTTGCTCGCGCGGGTGTGGCGGGGCGGCTAGGGGGTGGGGGTTTTGGGGAGGGTTGGGGCGTCGCGTAGGGCGCGTAGGGTATCTACGTCTTGTGGGCCGGGGCCGTCTGTTTGGTAGCCGGGGACCTCTAGCAGCCAGGGGGCTTTGCGGAGTAGGCGGTTGCGCACCATGCGGCGGAAGGCGGGCATGCCGATTGTGCCCTGGCCGAGGTTCTCGTGGCGGTCTTTGCCGGAGCCTAACTCGGTTTTGGAGTCGTTGGCGTGGACGGCGGCGAGCTGGTCGTCGGCGAATTCGGCGCGGAAGGCGGCGATGGCGTCGCGCAGGCCGCGCTCGGCGGCGATGTCGTAGCCGGCGGCGTGCAGGTGGCAGGTGTCGAGGCAGAGTCGCACGCGCTGGCTGGCCGCGCCTTCGACCATCGCGGCCAACTCCTCGAAGGTCGAGCCGACGCTGCGGCCCGCGCCGGCGTTGTTTTCGAGGCAGAGCGGGATGTCGTCGGGGGAGTCGTCGAGCGCGCGGCGGATGGCCTGGACGATCTGCGGCAGTTGGGCGTCGAAGCCCGCGCCCATGTGGCTGCCGACGTGGACGATCACGCCGGCGGCGCCGAGCGCGGAGCCCAGGCGCAGTTCGGCGGTCAGCGCGGCCACGCTCTTTTCGAGCAGCTGCGGATCGGGGCTGGCCAGGTTGATCAGGTAGACGGCGTGGATGAAGACGGGGCCCAGCCCGGCGTCGGACGCGGCGGCGCGGAAGCGGGCGATTTCCTCCTCGCTGTGCTGCTTGCGCCGCCACATCTGGGGGGCTGCGCCGAAAATCTGGATCGCTTCCGCGCCGATCTCCTCGGCGCGCCCGACCGCTTTGTAGAGGCCGCCGGCGGCGGAGACGTGCGCGCCGACGGCGGGCGCGCGGGTTCGCTTCGCTGTCTTCGCCGCCTTAGCCACGTTGCGCGCCTTGCCAGAGCCGCGTGAGCCAGCGTCGCGCGCCGGGCAGAATGACGGTCGATTCGACTGCGCCGATCCAGTCGGCTTCGGCGGCGGCATGCTCCAGCCGCACGCGGGCCTCGCCGGTTTCGAGCGAGCACTCGGCCGAGGCGACGCCGGGCAGTTGCGCCAGCGCGGCTTGCACGCGCCCGGCGCAGACGCCGCAGACCAGGCCGTCGACGGCCAGGCGCAGATCGTCCTCGGACGCGCTGAGCAGGCGCGCGCGGGGGGTGATGGGCAGATTTTCGAGGCGCAGTCGCACGCCGCCGCTCCTGTTGCCGCTTCAGTTCGCCATTCAGCCGCCCGTCGGGCGGGCTTGCCAGTCAAGATAGCGCCGCACGGCGGTGACGCAGGCTTCGAGCGAGCCGTAGCAGGCGATGCCGGCGTCGTTGAGGCGGCGTTGCAGTTCGAGGCCGCTGCGGAATCCGTCGGCGCTGGAGGGCGGGCGGATCACGACGGCGAGCGGTTGGCCCAGCTTGGGCGCGAGCTGGCCCAGCTGCGAGGCGAAGCGCTCCTCGAAGCCGCGCCGGTCGCTGCGGAAGCCGGAGTCGGTGCCCGTGTGGACCATCAGCCAGTCGATGGATTCGTCCTCGGCGACGGCGCTCATTGCGGCTTCGAGCTGGTCGCCCTCGAACATGAAGCCGGCGTCGAGCGGGTTGCGGACGGAGGTGCCGGCGACGGGGGTGAAGCTGCGCAGCCGCTGCTGGGTGCGCTCGCCGAACCAGGGCACGGGGATGCCGGCGCGGTCGCAGATGTCGGCGGCGAGCACGGAGACGCCGCCGCCGCCGCCCAGTACGGCGGCGCGCGGGCCGGCCAGCTGGGGCATGCGCTCGATTGTGACTGCGATATCGAGCAGTTCGTCGACGCTGTTGGCGGGCATGAAGCCGCCCTGGCGTTGCACGGCGCGCCAGATTTGGGCGGAGCCGGCCAGCGAGCCGGTGTGCGAGTTGGCCGCGCGCCCGCCGGCTTCGGTTAACCCGCCCTTGAGCACGGCGAGGGGACGCCGCCGCTCGGCCATCGAGCGGGCGATTTGCAGGAAGCGGCGTCCGTCGCGGAGGCCCTCGAGGTAGGCCAGCACGACGTCGGTGTCCGGATCGTCGGCCAGGAACTGGAGGAAGTCGGCCTCGTTGAGGTCGGCGGCGTTGCCGAACGAGGCGACATTGGAGAAGCGCACGCCGCGCGGCTGTCCGCGGCTGAGCGCTTCGCTGGCGTTCATCCCGCTCTGCGAAAGCATTGCCACGCGGCCGGGTTCGGGCGAGGCGGATTCCATGAAGGAGACGCCGCCGCGGGTGGAGTGGATGCCCATGCAGTTGGGGCCGATCAGGCGCACGCCGCCGTCGCGCAGGCGGCGCAGGGCCTCGCGCTCGAGGTCGGCGCGCTCGACGCTGCCGGTTTCGGAGAAGCCGGCGGTGAAGAGGTGGATCGCGCGCACGCCCTTGGCGACGGCGTCGTCGATCAGGCCGAGGATCGCCGATGCGGGCACGGCGGAGATCAGGTAGTCGACGTCGCCCGGAATCTCCGCCAGCGAGCGGTGGAGCGGGGTGCCGTCGTCGAGTTGGCCGCCTTTGGGGTTGACGCAGTAGACGCGCTCGATGCGGTCGAGGTTGCGGATGCCGCGCAGGAAGGATTGCCCGCCGCCCCAGCCAACGTTGGAGGCGGAGACGCCGGCGATGGCGGCGGAGCGCGGGGCAAAGGCGACGCGCAGCGCATCCTGCGCGTCGCGCTGCCGCTCGGTTTGTTCGGTCACGTGTCCCCTCACTCCAAGGCGCATCTACGCGCCATCGCAGCCTACCCGCCGGCGCGGCTTGGGGCGTGTTCGCGCTTGCGTCGTTTCTGCGCCCTGGGGGGCGAGGGTCGGGTGCTAGGCACGGCGAGATACCCGCGGCGGGGCGCGGGTATGACGGAGGTGGGGGCGCGGGTATGACGGAGGTGGGGCGCGGGTGTGGCGGAGGCAGGGGGCGCGGGTGTGACGGAGGTGGTGCGCGGGTGTGGCGGGAGTGTGGGGCATGGGTATGGCGGAGGTGGGACGCGGGTGCGGCGGGAGTGGGGCGCGGGTATGACGGAGGCGGGGCGCGGGTGCGGCGGGAGTGGGGTGCGGGTATGACGGAGGTGGGGCGCGGGTATGACGGAGGCGGGGCGCGGGTGTGACGGAGGCGGGGCGCGGGTGTGACGGAGGTGGGGCGCGGGTATGGCGGAGGCGGGGCGCGGGTGCGGCGGGAGTGGGGTGCGGGTGTGGCGGAGGTGGGGTGCGCGGGTGCGGCGGCGGCGCGTTTGATGGGCCGGCCTTTGGGTTTGTTTGCACTACGGCGGCGGGCGCCAGCCGCCTTGGGCTCGCTCGATGTGGGCGGCTACTGCTAGGGCGATGTCTTCGCGCCAGGGGGCGGCGAGGACTTGCACGCCGATTGGGAGGCCGTCCGTTGATGCGCCGCAGCGGACGGTGGCGCCGGGCCAGCCGGCGAGGTTGTAGGCGCCCCAGTAGTTGGCGCGGACTGAGCGGATTCCGCCGTCGTCTGACCCGTCGTGCTTGGCGGCGGTTGAGACTGCGCCTGGGGCGAGTACGGCGTCGTAGTGGCGCATCCAGCCGAGCATTTCGCTGCGGAAGCGGTCCTGCTCTTCGAGCGCCAAGGTGAAATCGGCCAGCGACGATGAGCGCGATTCCGCCCAGAGGCCGCGCAGCTGGGGCGACAGATCGGTCTCGGTTGTGCCGTGCTGGCTGAGCAGACGCCGCACCCAGTTGAAATCGTCGGCTCCGTCGACCCGCTCGCGCAGATTGAAGTAGTCGGCCAGCATTGGGGGGGCGTCTTCGGCGACTGATGCGGTTATGTCGCGCAGCGCGTCCGCTGCGTCGCGCACTACTTGCTGCACATCGGCGTCCACCGCTGCGTGGCCGTCTGCCTCGGCGTACCAGGCGATGCGCAGCCTGCGCAGATCGATCGCGGTGGGATCGCCCAGCGGCACGGGGGCGATCGCCGGGTCTACGCCGTCCGGGCCGCTGATGATTGGCAGCGTGAGCGCGAGGTCTTCGACGTAGCGCGCCATCGGGCCGATTTGGGTTAAGGCGTCCATCGCGCCCAAGCCCCAGGCGATGATGTGGCCTGTGCGCGGGACGCGGCCGGAGGTGGGCTTGAGCGCGGCGATGCCGCAGCAGTGGGCGGGGCCGCGGATGCTGCCGCCGGTGTCGCTGCCGAAATCGAGCGGGGAGCCGCCGGCCGCCACGAGCGCGGCGCATGCGCCGCTGGAACCGCCCGGCGTGCGCGAGAGGTCGTAGGGGTTGTTGGCGGGCGGGTGCATCGCGTTGCCGTTGTGCGCCTGGGTCAGCTCGGGGCAGGCGGTCTTGCCCAGCAGGATCGCGCCGGCCGCGCGCAGCCGCGCGGCCACGGTCGAGTCCGCCGCGGGCACGTAGCCCTTGCGCCCCAGCGTGCCGCCAGTAGAGAGCACGCCCGCGGTGTCGTGCGAGTCCTTGAGCGTGAACGGCACTCCGTGCAGCGGGTTCAAGCTCTCGCTTGACGAGCCGGCTTGCGCGACGGCGCGATCGGCAGCGTCGGCCTCTGAGCGCGCCCGATCCGCGCAGAGCTCGACTACGGCGTTGAGCGACGGGTTGACCGCCGCGATCCGTTCGAGGTGCGCGTCGACCAGTTCGCGCGCGGAGACCTCGCGCTCGCGCACTGCGCGGGCCATCCAGGAGGCCGATCGCTGGAGCAGTTGCCTCACAGCGGCGGTCGGACGTAGCCGCCGAGCGCCGACTCGAGCGCGGCTGCCAGCGCCAGGGCGATGTCTTCGCGCCAGGGGGCGGCCAGCACCTGGACGCCGATTGGCAGGCCGTCGGCGGATGTTCCGCAGCGCACGACTGCGCCGGGCCAGCCGGCGAGGTTGTAGGGGCCGGTGTAGAACATGGTGCGATTTTCGGGCGCGTAGGTCGCGCCGTGCGTCGGCGCGGGGATTGAGGCGACGGGCGCGACGATCGCGTCGTAATTCTGGATGAAGCCCAGCATCTCGCTGCGGAATTGGTCTTGTTGTTCAAGCGTTTCGCTGTACTCGGCGGACGATACGGGCTCGGCTTCGCCGAAGCTCTGCTCCAGGAACGGCGACATCCGCTCCGTTCCCCAGCGCTCGAGCATTCGCATGACCCAGGCCCGTCCGTCGCCCATCATCACGCCGCGCGAGAGGTCGTTGAAGCGGCTTAATGCCGGCGGGGCGTCCTCTTGCACCGAGGCGACGACCTCGGCCAGCGCCGAGACCGCCGCCTGCGCGGCGGCGCGCACGTCGTCGTTGGGCGGTTGAAAGCCGTCGACTTCGGTGTAGTAGGCCAGCCGCAGACTGCCGAGCTCGACGTCCGCCGGATCGCGCAGCGGCACGGGGGCGATTGCCGGGTCTACGCCGTCGGGGCCGCTGATGATCGGCAGCGTCAGCGCGAGGTCTTCGACGTAGCGCGCCATCGGGCCGATCGTCGTCCAGGCGTCGAGCGCTCCCATTCCCCAGGGGACGATGTGGCCGGTGCGGGGGACGCGGCCGGCGGTGGGCTTGAGCCCGGCGATGCCGCTGAAGTGGGCGGGCAGCCGGATGCTGCCGCCGGTGTCGCTGCCCATGTCCAGGGGCGAACCGCCGGCGGCGATGATCGCGGCCGCGCCGCCGCTCGAACCGCCCGGCGTGCGCTCGGGATTCCAGGGATTGTTCGCGCGCCCGTAGACCAAATTGTCCGTCTCGCCGGACAGCGTGAGTTCGGGCGTGTTGGTCTTGCCGAGCAGGATTGCGCCCGCGGCGCGCAGCCGCGCGGCCACGGTGGAGTCGGCGTCGGGCAGATGGCCGCGCCGCCCCAGCGTGCCGCCGGTCGTGACGACGCCCTCGGTGTCGTGCGAATCCTTGAGCGTGATTGGGACTCCGTGCAGCGGGCCGAGCTGGTCGCCGCGGGCGATCGCCGCGTCGGCCGCCTTCGCCTCGGCGCGGGCGCGCTCCTCGCAGAGCTGCACCACCGCGTTGAGCGAGGGGTTGACCGCCGCGATTTGATCGAGGTGCGCGTCGACCAGTTCACGCGCGGAGACCTCGCGCTCGCGCACTGCGCGCGCCATCCAGGAGGCCGATCGCCAGATGAGATCGTTCATTTCGCAAGGGTATCCCGCGCGCCGCTACGCTGCCGCCGATGAGTTGTAACGCAGTCCGCATTGCCTCGCCGGCCAACCCGCTCGACGCGCGCTGGCATCCGCCGAGCGGTCCGCTCGCGGCGGCGCGCGGGGCGATCCTTTGCGTGGGCGGGTTCGACGGCGGCTTCGACGGTCCGGCCAACGGCATCTACGCGGACCTCGCCGCCGCGCTGCCGCCGCTGGGCGTCGGCGTGCTGCGGCTCGATTTTCGGATCAAGACTTCGCCCGGCCCGATCGAGGCGGGCACGGAGGATGTGCTCGCCGGGCTGGACTGGTTGGGCGAGAGCGGGCTCCAGCGGGTTGCGCTGATTGGGCACTCCTACGGCGGGGCGATCGTGATCCGCGCGGCGGCGCGCTCGCCGCTGACGGTCGGCGCGGCGGCGCTGGCCATGCAGACGGCGGGGATCGAGCTCGGCGATCTCGAGCGGCTGCCGCCGCGCCCGCTGCTGCTGGTTCACGGCGCGGCCGACTGGCGGCTGCCGCCGCGTCTCTCGGAGTGGGTCTACGCGCAGGCTTCGGAGCCGAAGGCGCTGCACATTTTGCCGGAGGCGACGCACTCGCTGCGGCAGCAGCGTGATGTGGTTTGGGGGATTCTTACGGAGTGGGTTGGGGAAGTGCTGCCTGGGGCTGTTTGAGCGGGGGTGGCGGAGTTGGGGGAACGGGGGTTGTTCGCTATCTGGTCGGAGGGGGTTTGTGGTGGTCAGGTTTGGTAGGTGTTGGTAGGTGGGGTCCGGCGTGGGTTGAGGGTGTTGGGGGTTGTTCGCTATCTGGTCGGAGGGGGTTTGTGGTGGTCAGGTTTGGTAGGTCTTGGTAGGTCGGGGTCCGGCGTGGTTGGGGGTGTTGGGGGCTGTTCGCTATCTGGTCGGAGGGGGTTTGTGGTGGTCAGGTTTGGTAGGTCTTGGTAGGTGGGGTCCGGCGTGGTTGGGGGGTTGGGTGTTCGATTTTGTTCGGCTTTGTTCAGCTTTGTTCGGCTTTGTTCGGCCGCTGGGGTGGGTCCGGGGTTCTGTGCTGTGCTCGGCGAGATACCCGCGGCGGGGCGCGGGTATGACGGATCTTTTCGCGCGGGTGTGACGGAGCTTTTTGCGCGGGTGTGACGGGAGAGGTGCGCGGGGGCTGTTCGCTATCTGGTCGGAGGGGGTTTGTGGTGGTCAGGTTTGGTAGGTCTTGGTAAGTCGGGGTCCGGCGTGGTTGGGGGGTTGGGTGTTCGATTTTGTTCGGCTTTGTTCAGCTTTGTTCGGCTTTGTTCGGCTTTGTTCGGCTTTGTTCGGCTTTGTTCGGCCGCTGGGGTGGGTCCGGGGTTCTGTGCTGTGCTCGGCGAGATACCCGCGGCGGGGCGCGGGTATGACGGATCTTTTCGCGCGGGTGTGACGGAGCTTTTTGCGCGGGTGTGACGGAGCTTTTTGCGCGGGTGTGACGGAGCTTTTTGCGCGGGTGTGACGGAGCTTTTTGCGCGGGTGTGACGGGAGAGGTGCGCGGGGGCTGTTCGCTATCTGGTCGGAGGGGGTTTGCGGTGGTCAGGTTTGGTAGGTGTTGGTAGGTGGGGTCCGGCGTGGTTGGGGGGTTGGGTGTTCGATTTTGTTCGGCTTTGTTCAGCTTTGTTCGGCTTTGTTCGGCGGCTGGGGTGGGTCCGGGGTTCTGTGCTGTGCTCGGCGAGATACCCGCGGCGGGGCGCGGGTATGACGGATCCTTTTTGCGCGGGTATGACGGACCTTTTTTGCGCGGGTGTGGCGGATCCTTTTCGCGCGGGTGTGGCGGGAGAGGTGGGCGTGGGTTCGGGCATTAGCGGCCTTGGAAGTGGGCGTTGCGCTTTTCGGCGAAGGCGGTGGTGCCTTCTCTGGCGTCTTCGGTTTCCATGATTTGGGAGTAGAGGCGGCTTTCGATGGCCATGCCCTCGGCGAAGCCTGAGGGGGTGAGGACGCCCTCGTAGGCGGCTTGCTTTACGGCGCGGACGGCGAGCGGGGCGTTGGCGGCGATCTCTTCCGCCCAGGCTTGCGCCGTCGGCAGCAGTTCTTCGGGGGTTGTCACTGCGTTGGCGAGGCCGATTCGGCGGGCTTCCTGGGCGTCTACGTGGTTGGCTCGGAGGAGGATTTCGAGGGCGACGCCGAAGGGGACGTAGCGGGCGAGGCGCTGCACCTGGCCGCCGCCGGGGACGAGGCCGCGCTTGGGCGCCATGCTGCCGATCCGCGCGCCTTCGGCCATGATCCGA
This sequence comes from Dehalococcoidia bacterium, assembly GCA_965203165.1. Lineage (GTDB taxonomy): Bacteria > Chloroflexota > Dehalococcoidia > Bin125 > Bin125 > CATQGW01. Next base: position 258,327 of record OZ241849.1, on the reverse strand, counting down.
ATGTCGCAGGAAAGCGCCAGCGCGAAGCCGCCCGCCAGACACCAGCCGTTGATTGCGGCGATGACCGGCTTGTTGGTCGAGGTCGGGCCCCAGGAGCCGAGGCCGTCGGCGTCGTCCGCGCTGCGGCGCGCGCGGGCGCGCTCGTCGTCGTGGGCGGAGTCGCGCACGAGGTCGCGTCCGGCGCAGAAGGCGCGGCCCGCGCCGGTCAGGATCGCGATGTGCAGCGCGTCGTCCGCGTCGAATTCGCGCCAGAAGGCGTCCAGCTCGCGGCCCATTTCGGGCGAGATGGCGTTCATCCGCTCGGGGCGGTCGAGCGTGACGGTGGCGATTTTGCCGTCGCGTTCGATGCGCAGCGTCATGAGGCGCTCAGCCGCCGGCCACGGCGGGGACGATGCTGACCTCGTCGCCCTCGCTGATTGCTGTGGCCATGCCGTCGAGGAAGCGCACGTCTTCGCCGTTGACGAAGATGTTGACGAAGCGGCGCATTTCGCCGCCTTCGTCGACCACGCGCTCGGCGATGCCCGGGTAGCGCTGCTCGAGATCGGCGACCAGTTCGGTCAGCGACGCGCCGGCGCCGTCGACCACGTCCTGGTCGCCGGTCAGCCCGCGCAAGGGCGTGGGTATCCGCACAACGATGCTCATCGGCCCTGCTTCGCTCTCTCTGCTGCAGTCCTGCTCTGCCCAGCCTACCTTGACCCGGCCCGCTCAGCCCTGTTCGGCCGGCTCGTCGGCCTCCCAGAGCTCGTTGCAGGCGCGACAGATGATTGCCGAGATCACTTCCGAGCCTTCAGGGGTGAGGTCGTATTCGAGCTCACACTCCTGGCCGCATTCGGGGCAGAGCGGGCGGAGGACGTAGTCGAACTCGCCGCTGGTGACGGAGCTGCGGTGCAGCAGGGTGTCGATGTCCAGCCACTCCTCGAAAGGGATGGTGTGGACTTTGTAGCTGGCGAGATCGGCGTTGCCGCCCTGCGGAGTGGTCACCGGCGCAGTCTACCGCGTCGGTGCGCCGGCAGGGCGCACCGGCGCTAGTGGTAGCGGCCGCGGTAGCCGCGCATGGAGTTGAGGGCGGCCTCGATGTCGAAGTCGCTGCTGCTCTCGGCGTAGGCGTCGCTGCCGCGGGCGCTGCGTCGTCCGCCGCGCTCGCTGAAGAGGTCGGAGTTGTTGGTGCGTTCGAGGTCGGGGAAGGAGTTGGCGAACCAGCGTCGTTCGCCGCAGTTGGCGCACTCGCCGGGGCTCGACGAGCCGTTGGGCGAGGCGATCATCCAGTTATGCACACAGCGCTGTTCCAGAACCTTGGTGACCATCAGGGGACTCCCGGGCCCCGCCCCCGCCACGGAGGTGGTCAGCCGAGTGTGCGCCGAATTGGGCAGAACTGCGGCTGCTGTGTTTTATCGTCGAACACAGCCTGCTGCGCTGCAAGTCGGTTTTACCCAGCTTTGCAGGTCGTTACCCGTTGTCCACAGCGAGTGCTTGCGCCTGGGCCAGGGATTCTTCGGCGTGGAGGGCGAAGTCGCGGGGGGCGTCGATGATACGGCGCACGATTCCGTCGCGGTCGATCACATATGTCATCCGGGCCGTGATGCCGCGTTCCTCGTTGAGGATGCCCCAGACTTTGCCGGTTTTGCCCCAGGGGAAGTCGCCGAGGAGGGGGAAGCTGAGGCCGAGTTCGCGTGCGTAGGCGCCGGCGGCGAAAGGGGAATCGACGCTGAGGCCCAGTACCTGGGCGCCGGCCGCTTCGAACTCCGCGTGGAGTTCCTGGAAGCGGCTCAGTTCGTTGGTTCAACCGCCGGTGAAGGCGAGCACGTACCAGGCGACGACGACGGTTTGGCCGCGGTAGTCGCTGAGGCGGTGCTCGCGGCGGTCGCCGTCCATGAGGGTGAAGTCCGGCGCTTGTTGTCCAACCTCAACGGCCATTGTCGGCTCCGATCCTGGGTTTGCCTAGCTGGCGACATCGTACGCCGTTTGCGCGGGTGGCGTTGTGGGTGTTCGACGGTGTTCGGCGGCCGGGCGCGGGGGGAGTGTGCGGGGCTCGGTGCTGCGCTCGGCGGGATACCCGCGGCGAGCGCGGGTATGACGGATCTTTTTGCGTGGGTGTGGCGGATCTTTTTTGCGCGGGTATGACGGATCTTTTTTGCGCGGGTATGACGGATCTTTTTTGCGCGGGTGGCGTTGTGGGTGTTCGGCTGTGTTCGGCGGGCGGGCGTGGGGGGAGAGTGTGCGGGGCTCGGTGCTGTGCTCGGCGGGATACCCGCGGCGAGCGCGGGTATGACGGATCTTTTTGCGCGGGTATGACGGATCTTTTTTGCGCGGGTGGGGCGGAGTGGTTTTGTGTGGGTGTGGCGGAGCGGGGCGTGGGGGTGGCGTTGTGGGTGTTCGGCTGTGTTCGGCGGGCGGGCGTGGGGGGAGAGTGTGCGGGGCTCGGTGCTGTGCTCGGCGGGATACCCGCGGCGAGCGCGGGTATGACGGATCTTTTTGCGCGGGTGTGGCGGAGTGGTTTTGTGTGGGTGTGGCGGAGTGGTTTTGTGTGGGTGTGGCGGAGTGGTTTTGCGCGGGTGTGGCGGAGTGGTTTTGCGCGGGTGTGGCGGAGCGGTTTGCGCAGGGGTGGCGGAGCGGTTTTGCGTGGGGGTGGCGGATCTCTTTGCGCGGGGTGGCGGAGCGGTTTTGCGTGGGGGTGGCGGACGGAGGTGGAGTGCGGGTAGCGCGAGCGGGTCTTAGCTCTCGCCAGGCGGGGTGGACTCGGTGGGGGTTTCGGCGTCTTCGGGGGCGGCTTCTGCTTCGACGCCCTCTTCGGCCTCTTCTTCGTCGGCCTCGACCAGGCGCGGAGCGAGGACGGTGGCGATGGCGACGGCTTCGTCGGCGAGGGCGCGGACGCCTTCGGGGAGGATGAGGTCGCGGACGAGGACGCTGGAGCCGAATTCGGCGAGGCCGCTGATGTCGACTTCGAGTTCGGAGGGCATTTCGAGCGGGAGCGCTTCGAGCTGGATGTATTCGACGGAGTGGACGAGGGTGCCGCCGAGGGCGACGGCTTCGGGGTCGCCGACGAGGACGAGGCGTGCTTCGCTGTGGATCGCGCGGGTGAGGTCGACCTGGTAGAAGTCGACATGGAGCAGTTCGCCGCTGACGGGGTGGCGCTGCACTTCGCGGAGGACGACGGGGACGGCGCCGTCGCGCCCGTCGATGGCCATCTGGATGACGGCGTTGCGGTCGACGGAGCGGAAGACGCGCTGGAGTTCACTGAGCGGGGTCTGGATCGTGATCGAATCGACGCCGCGTCCGTAGACGTTGCAGGGGAGAACGCCGCTGCGTCGGAGGCGCTTGACGGCGCTGCCGGTGATGCTGCGCGGCTCGGCGTGCAGGGTTGCTTCTTCGGCCATCGGAAATCCACTCCCGCTCGTGTAATGCGACGCTATGAGGCGGGCGGCGAGTGGTCAAGCGTGGCAGGGCGTCGAGGCGTGCGACACTACACAGGGGGATACACAAGGAGAGGGCGACAGGGCGATGGCGGAGCGCAGGCTGCTTGGGGTTGATGTGGGGGGGACGTTCACGGACTTCGTGTACGTGGAGGATGGGCGCACGCGGATTGCGAAGCGGCCTTCGACGCCGGCGGATCCGGGGCGGGCGATTGTGGAGGGGCTGCGGGAGCTGGGCTGGCGGCCGAGCGAGGTGGCGCATGGCTCGACGGTGGCGACGAATACGCTGCTGACGCGCAGCGGGGCGGCGACGGCGCTGATTACGACGCGGGGCTTCCGCGACACGCTGGAGATCGGGCGGCAGGCGCGGCCGGATCTGTACGCGCTGCATCCGACGCGGCCGGAGCCGCTGGTGGGCGAGGCGCTGCGCTTCGAGGTCGGCGAGCGGATTGCGGCGGACGGCGCGGTGGTCGAGCCGCTGGACGAGGCGGGGCTGGCGGAGGTGCTGGACGAGATTGAGGCGTCGGGCGTGCGCTCGGTGGCGATCTGCTTCCTCTTTTCGTTCATCAACCCGACGCACGAGCGGCGGGCGGCGGCGCTGGCGCGGGAGCGCGGCTTCTCGGTCTCGGCGTCGCACGAGGTGCTGCCGCAGCACCGCGAGTACGAGCGGATGAGCACGACGGTCGCCAACGCCTACCTCGCGCCGGTGATGTCGAGTTATCTGAGCCGCCTGGAGCGATCGCTCTCCGAGCAGGCCGCGGACGGGGGAGCGATCGGGCTGCGGATTATGCAGTCCAACGGGGGCAGTCTGAGCGCGGCGGGGGCGGGCGAGCAGGCGGTGCGGACGGTGCTCTCCGGACCGGCGGGCGGCGTAGCTGGAGCGTTCGCGGCGGCGGTTGCGGCGGGGCACGAGCAGGCGATCACATTCGATATGGGCGGCACCTCGGCCGATGTGTCGCTCTGTCCCGGGCGGCTGCTGGAGCGCACGGACCTGATGATCGACGGGATGCCGATCCGCACGCCGGCGGTGGACTTGCACACGGTGGGGGCGGGCGGGGGATCGATCGCCTGGTTCGACGCGGGCGGCGCGCTGCGGGTGGGCCCGCAGAGCGCGGGCGCGGACCCGGGGCCGGCCGCGTACGGGCGCGGGGAGACGCCGACGGTGACCGACGCGCACGCGGTGCTGGGGCGTCTGCGCCCCGAGCAGCGTCTGGGCGGGACGATTGCGCTGGATCCGGCCCGGGCGGAGCGAGCGCTGCGCAGCGTGGCGAAGCCGTTCGGGGGCGATCCGCGCCGCGCGGCGGCGGCGGTGATCGATGTGGTGAACGCGAATATGGCGCGGGCGCTGCGGGTGATTTCGGTCGAGCGGGGGCACGATCCGGCGCGCTTCACGCTGGTCGCGTTCGGCGGCGCGGGACCGCTGCACGCCTGCGATCTGGCCGACGCGCTGGGCATTCCGGCCGCGCTGATTCCGCCCTCGCCCGGAGTGCTGAGCGCGAGCGGGATGCTGAGCGCGGACGTGACGCGCGACGCGGAGCAGGGCGCGCATCTGGCGATTCCCGCCGCGGGCGAGGCCGATAGCGCGGCGCTGGCGGGCGTCTACGCCGCGCTGCGCGAGCAGGCGTCGGACGCGATTGGGGCGGACGGCTACGGCGAGGATGTGCGGATCGAGTACGCGGCGGACCTGCGTTATCAAGGGCAATCGCACGAGCTGACGGTCAAACTGACCGACTACGGCTCGACAGCGCAGATCCGGGAGGCGTTTCAGGCGGCGCACGTGGAGCGCTTCGGGTTCCGCGACGAGGCTCGCGGCGTCGAGTTGGTCACGGCGCGGGTCAAGGCGCGCGCGCCGGGGCATGATCAGCCGCGCCAGCTGGACGACGCGGCTGCGGCGTCAGCCGAAGCGGAGCACGATGTGCTGTGGGATCGGAACCGCGCGACGCGGTTCCTCAATCGCGCCACGGTGCGGGAGCGCGTGGCCGGCCCGGCGGTGATCACGCAGGTCGACGCGACGACGCTGGTGCCGCCGGGCTGGGCGGCGCGGCCAATCGAAAGCGGCGCGCTGCTGTTGGAGCGAGTCTGATGACACAAAATGAGATACCCGATCCGGCGCGGCTGGCGATCTTCGACTCGCTGGTTTCGTCGATCGCCGACGAGATGGGCGCGACGCTGCGCCACACCGCGCTCTCGCCGAACATCAAGGAGCGGGCGGATTTCTCCTGCGCGGTGTTCGACGCGCAGGGGCAGCTGCTGGCGCAGGCGGCGCACATTCCGGTGCATCTGGGCGCGATGCCGGAGTCGGTGCGGGCGGTGGCCAATCTCGCGCCCTGGCAACCGGGCGACCTGGCGATTTTGAACGATCCGTTCCTGGGCGGGACGCATCTGCCGGATGTGACGATGGTCTCGCCCGTCTTCGCGGCAGGCATCGGAGAGCCGATCGGTTATGTCGCCAGCCGGGCGCATCAGGCGGACATCGGGGGGATGGCGCCGGGCTCGATGCCGGTCGCGGAAGAGTTAATTCAGGAGGGGCTGGTGATTCCGCCGCTGCGGCTGTACCGCGCGGGCGAGCTGGTCTCGGAGGCGCTGGAGTTGATCCTGCGCAATGTGCGCACGCCGGAGGAGCGGCGGGGCGATTTCGCGGCGCAGATTGCGGCGCAGCGGCTGGGCGAGCGCCGGGTCGCGGCGCTGCACGAGGACTTGGGCGCGGCGGCCTGGCCGCGCCATACGGCGGCGCTGCTGGATCACGGCGAGCGCGCGGCGCGGGCCGCGCTGGGCGATCTGCCGGAGGGGCGCTGGACATTCGAGGACGCGCTGGACGACGACGGGCATCGAGACGAGCCGGTGCCGATTCGGGTGGCGCTGACGCTGGCGGGCGGCGGGGCGCATTTCGATTTCAGCGGCAGCGCGGCGCAGCGGGCGGCCTCGATCAACGCCGTCGCGCCGGTCACGCGCTCGGCCTGCTACTACGTGATCCGCTGCCTGTTGCCGCCCGAGACGCCGACCAACGCGGGTCTGTTTCGCCCGATCTCGTTCACGCTGCCCTCGGGCAGCGTCGTGGCGGCGCGACCGCCGGTCGCGGTGGCGGCGGGCAACGTGGAGACGAGCCAGCGGATCGTGGATACGGTCTGGGGCGCGTTCGCCCAGATTCTGCCGCAGCGGATGCCGGCGGCGTCGAGCGGGACGATGAACAACCTCACCGCGGGCGGGATCGACCCGCGCAGCGGCGGGCCGTGGGCGTACTACGAGACGAGCGGCGGCGGTCTGGGCGGCGGCCCGCAGAGCGCCGGGCTCAACGCGGCGCACAGCCATATGACCAACACGCTCAATACGCCGGCGGAGGCGCTGGAGTTGGCCTACCCCCTGCGGGTGCTGGAGAACAGCATCCGGCGCGGCAGCGGCGGCGTGGGCCGCCAGCGCGGCGGCGACGGCCTGGTGCGGCGCACCGAGTTTCTCGGCGACGCGCGGGTGACGCTGATCACGGAGCGCCGAGTGGGGCAAGCGTGGGGCGCAAACGGCGGCGGCGCCGGCGAGGCGGGGCGGAACTGGCTGGAGACGCGCGGCGCAGACGGCGAGCCGGAGTTGCGCGCGCTGCCAGGCAAGATCGTGCTCTCAGTCAAGGCGGGCGACGCTGTGCGCATCGAGACGCCCGGCGGCGGCGGCTGGGGCGCTACTGGCCGACGAAGAGGCCGCCGTCGGGGTGGATGATTTGGCCGGTGATGTAGCTGGACTGCTCGCTGAGCAGGAAGAGGGCGGCTTCGGCGATGTCGGCGGGCTGGCCGAGGCGGGCGAGCGGGGTGGCCTCGATCTGGCGCTGGCGGCGCTCTTCATCGGTGGTCACGGCCATCGTCATCGGCGTCTCGATCAGTCCCGGCGCGACGGTGTTGACGCGGATGCGGTTGGGCGCGAGTTCAAGCGCGAGGCAGCGGGTGAGCATCCAGACGCCGGCCTTGGAGACGCAGTAGTCGCCGAGGCCGCGGATCGGCGCTTTGGCCGCGCCCGAGGAGATGTTGACGATTGCGCCGCCCTCGTCCTGGGCGATCAGCCGCCGGGCGACGGCGCGGTTGGTCAGCATCACGCCGGTCAGGTTGACCGCGAGCACCTTTTCCCAGTACTCGACGGGTTTGTGGATGACATGGCGCTGGGGTCCGCCGAGCAGCGGTTCGCCGTCGCTGATTTCGCCGCTGACGTAGCCGGCGTGGGAAATGCCGGCGGCGGCGATGCAGTAGTCGAGCCGGCCGAAGGCATCGAGCGCGGTCTGGGCCATGGCGTCGTTGTCCGCTTCGCGAGTCACATCGGTCGGCGCGGCGACGGCGCGGCCGCCCTCGGCTTCGATGATTGAGACGGTTTCGGCGGCGCGCGCGTCGCCGGGCAGCGCGGCGACGACGACGGCTGCGCCCTCGCGGGCGAGGCGGAGGGCGCATTCGCGGCCCATGCCGCTGGCGGCGCCGGTGACGACGGCGGCCTTGCCCTCAAAGCGGTTGACGCCGGGGCTCTGGGACTGTTCGGGCATGTCGGTCATGATGCTGCTCCTTCAGCGCGGCTTCGGGCCGCGGCGGCGCGGTAAAGCGCGATAAACTCTGTATAGCCCGTAAAGTTGGTAAACCGCCGCAATGTTTGATAAACCTTGCAATGTTGCGTAAACTCTGTAAAGTTGCGGCATGGATGCCATCCAGAATCCCTACGCGCCTGGCGCTGGTGCGCCGCCTCCCGAGCTGGCCGGGCGCGATCCGGTGCTCGATGCCGTCCGCGTGGCGGTGGCGCGGCACCGAAAGGGGCGTTCCAGCAAGGGCATCATACTGGTCGGCTTGCGCGGCGTGGGAAAGACCGTGCTGCTGGACCGGGCCCGCGCCGACGCGGAGGCGGACGGCATCGCCGCCGTGGCGATCGAGGCGTCGGAGCAACGCTCGCTGCCCGCGAGCCTCGCGCCGGCGCTGCACAACACCCTCCTGCGACTCTCGCGCCGAGAGGCCGCCGCGGATGCGGCGCATCGGGCGCTGCGCGCGTTGGCGGGGTTCGCCAGCGCGCTGAAGGTGCGCTATCAGGACATTGAAGTCGGGATGGATTTCGACTTCGAGCCTGAACCGGGCGTCGCCGACCACGGCGCGCTCGACATGGACCTGACCGACCTGCTGGAGGCGGTAGGCCGCGCTGCGCAGTCTGCCGACACCTGCGTCGCGCTGTTCGTGGACGAGCTTCAATACGTGCATGAAGCTGAACTGGCGGCGCTGATCGCGGCATTGCATCGAACCACTCAGCGGCAACTGCCGGTGGCGCTGATCGGCGCCGGGCTGCCGCAGGTGCGCGGGCGGCTGGGCAAGGCGAAGTCTTACGCCGAGCGCCAGTTCGATCTCACCGAGATCGGCGCGCTGAGCCCCGAACAAGCCCGCCTGGCGATTGTCAAGCCGGCACTCGAAGAAGGCGTTGAGATCGAGGCCGCTGCGATTGAGGCAATCGTCGCCCGCACACAGGGCTACCCCTATTTCCTCCAGGAATGGGGCAATCACGTGTGGGATGTGGCGGCGCAATCGCCGATCACGCTGGCGGATGTGGAGGTCGCATCGGACCGCGTCATCGCCGAGCTGGACCAGAGCTTTTTCGGAGTCAGATTCGACCGCCTCACGCCAACCGAGTACCACTACGTGCGGGCGATGGCCGAGCTCGGCCCGGGCCCGCACCGATCACGGGATATCGCAGAGGCGCTGGGGCGCGAGGCGCCTGCGGTCGCGCCGGTGCGGAGCCGACTGATCGGCAAGGGGATGATCTGGAGCCCGGGCTACGGCGACACGGCCTTTACGGTGCCGCTGTTCGACGAGTTCATGAAGCGCACGATGCCCGACATGGAGTGAGTATGGGGAGTGAGCGCGGCCTCAGCCGACGAACAGGCCGCCGTCGGGGTGGATGATCTGGCCGGTCATGTAGTCGGACTGGGCGCTGAGCAGGAAGAGCGAGGCTTCGGCAATGTCCTCGGCTTCGCCGAGGCGGCCGAGCGGGATGCTGCGCTCGAGCTGCTGCCGGCGCGACTCGTCGCTCGAAACGGCCAGCGCCATCGGGGTGTCGATCACGCCCGGGGCGACGGTGTTGACCCGAATCTGGTGCGGCGCGAGTTCGAGCGCCAGGCAGCGGGTGAGCATCCAGACGCCGGCCTTGGAGACGGAGTACTCGGCGCTGCCGCGCATCGGGATTTTGGCCGCGCCCGAGGAGATGTTGACGATCGCGCCGCCCTCGCCCTGGGCGATCAGCCGGCGGGCGACGGCGCGGTTAGTCAGCATCACGCCGGTCAGATTGACCGACAGCACGCGCTCCCAGAATTCGAGCGGTTTGTTGGTCAGATGCCCGCCGCTGCGGTCGGGGTTCTGGTCTTCGGCGCTGAGTTCGCCGCTGACGTAGCGGGCGTGCAGGATGCCGGCCGCGGCGACGCAGTAATCGAGCCGTCCGAAGTGGTCCAGCGCGGCCTGCGCCATCGCTTCGCAGTCGGCCTCGCGCGCGACATCGGCGCCGACGTAGACGGCGCGCCCGCCCTCGGCCTCGATCAGCGCGACGGTCTCCGCGCCGCGTTCGTCGTCGGGCAGGCCGGCGGCGACCACCGCCGCGCCTTCGCGGGCGAGGCGCAGGCTGGTCTCGCGGCCCATGCCGCTGGCGCCGCCCGTGACGAGGGCGACGCGATCCTCAAAGCGGCGCGGATTCCAGTCGGCCATGGCTGTTCCTCCTCCGTCGGCGACTCTGACGCGGCCAAGATAACGCCTCGGGGACGCTGTGGATTCGCGCTACGAGCGCCTGCGGCTTTGGTGTAGCAGCGCGAGGGCGAGTAGGGAGAGCGTTGCAGCGGCGAGCGCTGCGAGGGCGGCGCGCGATGTTTCGGCGCTGCGGTTGAGCAGCCCGCCGGAGCCTGTTGCGGGCGCGGTGAGCGTTGGTTCGCGCAGCGAGGCGGGGACGCTAGTCGCGCGGTTTTCGAGCATCCAGCAGGTGGCCGTTCCGTCCTTGCTCAGGGCGCAGGCGTGGCGGCTACCGACGTTGATTGCGGTGTGTTTGCCGGCGGGTGGCTGGGTTTGGTCTTCATAGGTGTAGCCCCAGCATTCGATCTCGCCGGATTCGCGCAGCGCGCAGGTGTGGTTTGTGCCCGCGCTGACCGCGCTGAAGCTCCCCGTCGGCGCATCCGCTTGGCGCCAGTCGTTGGAACCCCAGCACTCCACGTTGCCGCTCAGACTCTGTCCGCAGCTGTGCCGCGCGCCCGCACTGATCGCAACGAACACCCCGGCCGGCGCGTCTGCCTGGCCCCACTGGTTGGCTCCCCAGCATTCAGCTTCGCCTGTTTCGCGCAGCCCGCAACTGTGCGTCCATGCGGCACTGACTGCGCGGAATTGACCCGGCGGCGCGTCCGCTTGGCCCCAGTCGTTGGCTCCCCAGCACTCGACCTCGCCTGTCTCGCGCAGCCCGCAAGCGTGGTACGCGCCGGCGCTGACTGTGCCGAAGCGGCCCGGCGGCGCGTCTACTTGGCCCCAGTCGTTGGCTCCCCAGCATTCAACCGCGCCTGTCTCACGCAGCCCGCAACTGTGCAATCCACCGGCGCTGACCGTGCTGAAGTACCCCGCCGGCGCGTCTGTCTGACCGTCGTCGTTGTGCCCCCAGCACTCGACCGCGCCCGTTTCGCGCAAGCCGCAGCTATGCCAGGGGCCGGCGCTGACCGCGCTGAATCGACCCGGCGGCGCGTTCGCTTGACCATGATCGTGGTCTCCCCAGCACACGACCGCGCCCGTCTCGCGCAGCGCGCAACTGCGGTTCTCAGCGGAGTCGACCGCGCTGAAGCGCCCCCCCGGCGCATCTGTTTGGCCGTAATCGTTGGCTCCCCAACACTCGAGCACGCCTGTCTCGCGCAACCCGCAGCTGTGGCGTCCGCCGGCGCTCACTGCACTAAAACGACCTGCTGGCGCGGTTGCTTCGCCGTCCCAGTTTTTCCCCCAGCACTCGACCGCGCCCGTCTCACGCAGCCCGCAGCTAAACCCTCTCCAGCCTGCGCTGACCGCGCGGAAGCGGCCCGCTGGCGCGTCCGCTCCGCCGGACTCGTTGTCTCCCCAGCACGCGATTTCGCCGGAGTCGCGCAGTCCGCAACTGTGCAATACCCCGGCGTCGACCGCGCTGAAGTGCCCTGATGGAGCATCCGTTTGGCCGAAGTGGTTGTATCCCCAACACACGATCTCGCCGGAGTCGCGTAACCCGCAACTGTGGGATCCGCCGGCGCTGACCGCGTTGAAGCGCCCCGCTGGGGCATCCGCTTGGCCGGACTGGTTGTCTCCCCAACACACGATCTCGCCGGAGTCGCGCAGGCCACAACTGTGGGCCCAGCCGGCGCTGATCGCGCTGAAGTGTCCCTCCGGGGCATCCGTTTGGCCGTAGTCGTTTTCGCCCCAGCACTCGATCTCGCCGGAGTCGAGCAGCGCGCAGGTGTGCCCACTGCCGACTGAGATCGCTACTGCGCGTTCGCTCTGCTGGGCGGCGGCGCTTTGCCAGCCAGCCGCGCCACCGAGCGCGGCGCACGCCAGCATGAGCAATCCTGCGAGCGCCAGCGCGCCCGCGAATACGTGCCGCCCCATGCTGAGCTCCCGCCCGATCACCCGCCCAACGGGAGGCTAGGTCTGCGCTGGGCGCTGCGTCAATTGCCGCGTTGGCTCGCGCTTGAGGTGTGTCCGTACAGTGGACGTTGGGCGGCCGAAGCAAAACAGGGAGCGCTATGGCTTCCTGTCACAACCGCCTGCGGCTTTGGTGTAGCAGCGCGAGGGCGAGTAGGGAGAGCGTTGCGGCGGCGAGCGCTGCGAGGGCGGCGCGTTGGGCTGGCGCGCTGCGGTTGAGCAGGCCGCCGGAGCCTGTTGCCGGGGGGATGAGCGTTGGTTCGCGCAGTGAGGCGGGCACGTTGGTCGCGCGGTTGTCGATCATCCAGCAGACGGCTGTGCCGTCTTCGCTCAGCGCGCAGGCGTGGTAAGAGCCGACGCTGAGCGCGGTATGTTTACCCGCGGGCGGCTGGGTTTGGCCGTCGAAGGTGTAGCCCCAGCATTCGATTTCGCCGGACTTGCGCAGCCCGCAGGTGTGGGAGTATCCGGCGCTGACCGCAGTGAAGCGGTCCACCGGCGCGTCCGCTTGCCCGTGGTTATTGGCTCCCCAGCACTCCACCTCGCCAGTCACGCGCAGTCCGCAGCTGTGCCACACGCCGGCGCTGACTGCGCTGAACACTCCGCTCGGCGCGTCCGCCTGGCTCTGGTCGTTGGCTCCCCAGCACTCGATCGCACCCGTCTCGCGCAATCCGCAACTGTGATACTCGCCTGCGCTAACTGCGCTGAATGTTCCGCTCGGCGCGTTCGTTTGGCCGTACTGATTGTCGCCCCAGCATTCGATGGCGCCGGTCTCGCGCAAGCCACATGTGTGGCGCCCGCCAGCGCTGACTGCGCTGAATGTGCCGCTCGGCGCGTCTGTTTGGCCGCTGGCGTTGCGTCCCCAGCACTGGACGGCACCCGTCGCGCGCAGCCCGCAGCCGTGCGTCCAACCGGCGCTGACTGCGCTGAACATCCCGCGCGGCCCGCGGGGCGCGTCCGACTGGCCGTCCCCGTTCCATCCCCAGCATTCGATGGTGCCGATTTCGCGCAGCCTGCAACTGTGCAATCCACCGGCGCTGATGGCGGCGACGCGCCCCGGCAGCGCAGCCCTGGTATCTTCCTGCGCGTCCGTTTGGATGTATTCGTTCCACCCCCAACATTCGACGGCGCCCGTCTCCCGCAGCCCGCAACTGCGCGACCCACCCGCCCCGACGGCGCTGAAGCGCCCTGCCGGCGCGTCCATATCGCCCCAGCGGTTGCTCCCCCAGCACTCGATCGTGCCCGTCTCGCGCAGCCCGCAACTGTGATGCCAGCCAGCGTTGACGGCGCTGAAGCGCCCCGCCGGCGCGTCCGCTTTGCCGTCTTCGTTGTCCCCCCAGCACGTGATCTCGCTCGACTTGAGCAACCCGCAGCTGTGGCGATGGCCTGCGCTTACCGCGCTGAAGCGCCCTTGCGGCGCGTCCGTTTGGCCGACGCCGTTGCTTCCCCAGCACTCAACGGCGCCTGACTCGCGTAGCCCGCAACTGTGCCATCCGCCAGCGCTCACCGCAGTGAAGCGCCCTGCCGGCACATCTGTTTCGCCGACACTGTTGTTTCCCCAGCACTCAACGACACTCGTCTCGCGCAGCCCACAGGTGTGGGAGTGGCTGGCGCTGACGGCGCTGAAGCGCCCTGACGGCGTGTCTGTTTGGCCCCAGCGGTTGTCTCCCCAGCACTCGATCTTGCCGGAGTCGAGCAGCGCGCAACTGTGGAACCCACCTGCGCTGACGGCGCTGAAGCGCCCCGCCGGCGCGTCTGTTTCGCCCCAGTGGTTGCTCCCCCAGCACTCGATCTTGCCGGAGTCGAGCAGCGCGCAGGTGTGCCCGTTGCCGACCGAGATTGCTATTGCTCGTTCGCTTTGTTGGGCGGCTGCGCTTTGCCAGCTGCTTGAGATGCCGAGGGCTGCGGCTGCCAGGGTGAGTAATCCTGCGAGGGCAAGGCCGCCCGTGAGCATGCGACGCCACATGCTGCGCTCCTGCCCGGTCGCCCGCCCGCTGGGAGAGTAAGTCTGTGCTGGGCGGTGCGTCAATTGGGCGTGGGCGAGGTAGGGGTCTTATCGATGTTCGGAGGGGCGCCGGAGATCGGGCGCGGCGGCCATGCGGGGCGCTGGTGCTGGTCACGGCGAGATACCCGCGGCAAGCGCGGGTATGACGGAGTTGGCGAGCGCGGGTATGACGAAGTTGGCGAGCGCGGGGGTGGCGGAGCTTGTGAGCGTGGGGGTGCGAACGGGGGCGGGCGCAGGGGGGTGCGGAGGCGGTGCTGGCTTTGGTGCTGGTCACGGCGAGATACCCGCGGCAAGCGCGGGTATGACGGAGTTGGCGAGCGCGGGTATGACGGAGTTGGCGAGCGCGGGGGTGGCGGAGCTTGCGAGCGCGGGGGTGGCGGAGCTTGCGAGCGCGGGGGTAGCGGAGCTTGCGAGCGCGGGGGTGCGAACGGGGGCGGGCGCAGGGGTCCGGAGGTGGTGCTGGCGCTGGTACTGGTCACGGCGAGATACCCGCGGCAAGCGCGGGTATGACGGAGTTGGCGAGCGCGGGTATGACGGAGTTGGCGAGCGCGGGGGTGGCGGAGCTTGCGAGCGCGGGGGTGGCGGAGCTTGCGAGCGCGGGGGTGGCGGAGCTTGCGAGCGCGGGGGTGACGGAGCTTGCGAGCGCGGGGGTGACGGGGCTTGCGAGCGCGGGGGTGACGGAGCTTGCGAGCGCGGGGGTGACGGGGCTTGCGAGCGCGGGTATGACGAAGGGAGCGCAGGGGCCACCAGTGAGGTCGAGGGTGACGGAGTTTGTGCGGCTAGACGCCGCCTCGGTTAGACGCCGTCTACTTGTTGGGGGTAGCGCCAGATGGATTCGGGCTGGGCGGCCTCCTCGTCTAGCGTCCAGTGGGGGATGGCCAGGCCGGGGGCTACGTCCTTGAAGACCATGCGCATGCGGCTGCCGATGCCTACCTGGCGGACCAGCTCGGGGGGGGCGAACTCGCCGTCGGGCGTGACCAGATTGCCGGCGACGCGGAGGGCTTCGTGCTCGGTCGGCTCGGCGGCCTGGGTGTCGAGCTGGACGAGCAGGATCATGTAGGGCGCGATGGCGCGCATCGCGGGCTGGATCGCGTGGTGGACTTCGCCGTAGGAATGCACCTCGCCGCGCGCCTCGACCGGCGACCAGGTGAACTCGCGGTTGGAGCACCAGGGGCAGGCGGTACCCGGCGGGTAGCGCAGCAGGTCGCAGGCGGTGCAGCGCTGCAGATGGAAGTTATGCTCCGCGCAGTGCTGGAAGTAGGCCTTGTTCTCGTTGTCGAGGTCGAGTACGGTCAGCGTCATTCCGAGATATTCGCCCTGCGGCATCGTCTGCTCCGATCGTTGGTATAGTGCGGGGGAAGCCGGCTCGGTCCGATCAGCCTTTGCGCATGATCAGCGAGGAGCCGGTGCCGGGCATCGCCCAGCCGAGGTTTTGGGTGATTTCCAGGTTGGGCACCTGGCGGCAGCCGCCGCCTTCGGAGGGCTCGGCGTAGTTGTAGCTGTGCTGGCGCTTGCCGTTGGCGTCGACCGGGCAGTAACAGTCGACCTCGCCGCGCAGCTGGCGCACGTTTTCGATGATCATGTTCATCCCGTGCGTGTAGCCCTCGCAGAGGTGCCCGCCGCTGGTGTTATTGGGCCGCTCGCCGCCCAGCCGCATGATCCCGCTGCTGACGTAGTCGCCGCCCTCCCCCTTTTTGCAGAAGCCGTAGTCCTCGAGCTGGAGCATCGAGGTGAAGGTGAAGGCGTCGTACGCGCCGGTGCACTGGATGTCCTCGGGCCCGACGCCGGCGTTGCGGTAGATGATGTCCTTAATGTAGTGGCCGGCCACGGTCGAGATCGGCCCGTGCTGGAAGTGCATGTCGATGCGCGGCTTGCAGACCCGCCCGGCCACGCCCAGAATGCGCGCCGGCGTCTGCGCGTAGTCGTAGGCGCGCTCCGCGCGAGTCACGATCAGCGCCGTCGCGTTGTCGGTCTCGACGCAGCAGTCGAGCAGGTGCAGCGGCTTGCAGATCATCCGACTGTTCACCACATCCTCCACCGTCACCCGCTGCTTGTAGTAGGCCTTGGGGTTGTTCGAGGCGTGCTCGGAGTGAATCACCTTGACCATCGCCACCTGCTCCGGCGTGGTGCCGTAGTCGTACATGTGGCGCATGAACGTGGGCGAGAAGCTCTGCCCCGCGCTGAACCAGCCGTAGGCCGCCGTGTGCAGCGCGTCGCCGCCGACCGGCACGCTGGCCCGCGCGCCCGTCCCGCCGATCCGCACCTGCGAGTAGCCGTTCATCGAGCGGAACACCACCGCCGTCTCGCACATCCCCGCCTCGATCGCGCCGATCGCCAGTCCGATCAGCGCCTCGCTGCTCGAACCGCCGCCCTGCACATCCATGTAGAAGTTGAGCCGAATGCCCAGATCGCCCGCCAGCATCGGCGACGCCGTCGAGTCGTTGCCCGAGTAGGACATCATCCCGTCGATCTCGCCGGCGCGAATGCCCGCGTCGTCCATCGCGTTCTTGATCGCCCAGGTGCCCAGCGCGCGGGTCGTCATCCCCGAGCCGCGCGTGTAGGTCGTCTCGCCCACCCCGATGATCGCGTACTTGTCGCGCAGATACTTGTCGGCCGTCGCCTCGATGTCGCTCACGGCGCCGCTCCTCTCCGGTGCTCCCTGTCCTCTCAAGGGCGTTGTTCGCCGCCTGCATTCTAGAGGGTTGCGCGCACTCCCGTCAGACCTGCGCTGCTGCGCGGGCGCGGGTGTGGGGGATCTGGCGAGCGCGGGTGTGGGGGAGTGGTGGGCGGTGCTTGGTGCTCCGCGCGGCGGGATACCCGCGGCAAGCGCGGGTATGACGGATCTGGCGGGCGCGGGTGTGGCGGAGTTGGCGGGCGCGGGTATGACGGAGTTGGCGGGCGCGGGTGTGGGGGAGTGGTGGGCGGGGCTTGGTGCTCCACGCGGCGAGATACCCGCGGCAAGCGCGGGTATGACGGAACTCTCGCGTGGGGTGTACGGAGTGCTCGTGCGGGGGTGTGACGGAGCGCTTGCGCGGGGGTGTGACGGAGCGCTCGTGCGGGGGTGTGACGGAGTGCTCGTGCGGGGGTGTGACGGAGCGCTTGCGCGGGGGTGTGACGGAGCGCTCGTGTGGGGGCGCGGCGGTGGAGCGGTTATTCGACGGTGAAGGTGGTGGAATCGGTGTCGCTGCCGGACGGGTTGGTGACGGTGAGCGAGACTGTCTTGGCTCCGGGCGAGCTGAAGAAGGGGACGTAGGCGTAGGATGTCGTGCCGCTGCCGCCGTCGCTGTCGCTCCACGCCCAGGTCCAGGAGCTTGGATCGCCGTTGACGACGAACGCATCGCACATCACCTCGTAGTACTCCTCGTCCGGGTCCTGCGTGCAGTTGATGTATGAGATGTCCGGCGCTCCTCCCGTTACAGCGCCGGTGTCTGTTACGGGCGCTGCGCTCGTTACGGTTACGGTGGTCGATTCGGTGTCGCTGCCGCCAGCGTTGCTCGCTGTGAGCGAGACGGTCTTGTCGCCGGCGGAGCTGAAGCTGGTGCTGTAGCTTTCGCTGCGGCTGCTCGATGCGCCGCCGCTCCAGGACCAGAATGTCGCCGCGCCGCCGCTGATGCTCGCGGTGCAGGTTACGGCAGCGCCCGCCTCAGGCGACGACGGCGTGCAACTGATGCTGTCGATCACGGGCGCTTCCACCACCGGCTCGGATGACTCGACCGTTACGGTGATCGACTCCGTGTCGCTGCCGCCGGCGTTGCTTACGGTGAGCGAGATCGCCTTGTCACCGGTTGAGCGGAAGAGCGTGAAGAACGGAATGTTGCCGCCGCGCAGACCTTCCTGCGGGTTGTCCCAGGCCCAGGTGCTTGGCGTTCCGCCGCTGAGCTCCGCGCGGCAGGTCACGTTGTCGTTTACTCGCGGGCTCGCAGGCGCGCAGCTGATGCTGTCGATTACGGGCGCTTGCACCGTCGGCTCGGCCGCCTTGACGGTTACGGTGGTCGACTCGGTGTCGCTGCCGCCGTCGTTGGTGACAGTGAGTGACACGGTCTTGTCGCCGGCGGAGCTGAAGCTGGTGCGGTAGCTTTCGCTGTTGCCGCTCGATGCGCCGCCGCTCCAGGACCAGGATGCTACGTCGCCGCCGCTGGTCCTCGCAGTGCAGGTTACGTCGGCGTCCACCTCCGGCGACGTCGGCGTGCAGTTGATACTGTCGATTACGGGCGCTTCCACCGCCGGCTCGGCCGCCTCGACGGTTACAGTGGTCGATTCGGTGTCGCTGCCGCGGGCGTTACTGACGGTGAGCGAGATGGTCTTGTCGCCGGTCGAGCGGAAGAGCGTGAAGAACGGGATGTTGCTGCCGGACAG
The DNA here is from genome assembly GCA_965203165.1 of Dehalococcoidia bacterium. Classification (GTDB taxonomy): domain Bacteria; phylum Chloroflexota; class Dehalococcoidia; order Bin125; family Bin125; genus CATQGW01. The sequence continues at coordinate 239,935 of OZ241849.1, read as the reverse complement.
GCCTTCCTGCGGGTTGTCCCAGGCCCAGGTGGTGGGAGTGCCGCCGCTGAGCTCCGCGCGGCAAGTCACGTCCTGATCCACTTGCGGGATCGACGGCGCGCAGCTGATGCTATCGATTACGGGTGCTTCCACCGCCGGCTCGACTGCCTCGACGGTTACGGTGATCGACTTCTTCTCGCTGCCGGCGGCGTTACTGACGGTGAGCGAGATGGTCTTGTCGCCGACCGAGCGGAAGAGCGTGAAGAAGGGGATGTTGCTGCCGGACAGGCCTTCCTGCGGGTTGTCCCAGGCCCAGGTGGTGGGCGTGCCGCCGCTGAGCTCCGCGCGGCAGGTCACGTCTTCGTTTACTTGCGGGCTTTCGGGCGCGCAGCTGATATTGTCGATTGCGGGCGGGTTTTCCTGCTGCGCCGGGTTGACGCTGATCGTGACCGTTCGCGATTCATTGCGCAGGTCGCCGGTTTCGGCCGATATGACGGTCGCGCGGCAGACGCCGGCTGCGAGGCCGAGCAGGCTGCCGCTGCGCGAGTCGACGCTGCAGATGCGCGGCGTTTCGGAGCGGTAGCTGAGCGAGCCGACGCGGTCGTTCGAGCCGGGGCGGTCGGGCAGAATTGCGTCGCCGCCGACGACGGCTGATCCCGCGGCGTAGTCGAACCAGAGCAGGTCCGGCGCCGTTGTGTCGGTGACTGTTACGGTTGTCCGAACCGTGCCGGCGCGGAAGCCGTCTGCGGCGGCGCTGGTCGCGGTGACGCGACAACTGCCGGGCTCGCGCAGGGTTAGCGCGCCGCTGGTGGGATTGACCGTACAGATAGTGGGCGTGTCGGAGGTGTAGGTCCATTGCGGCGCGCTGGGGCCCGTTTCGACGCGGGGCGAGATTAGCGCGACCGACCCGTCCGGCGTCTGCGCGCTGGGCGAGTAGCCGCGCCAGCTCAGCCGCTGTTCGCGCGACTCCGCGGTGATGCGGATTGTCAGAGTTGCCGTTACTGCCGCTCCGCGCGGCGGGCGGGCGCTGATTTGCACGGTATAGGACCGCACGGCGGCGTCCTGATCGACCGTGCCCTGTAACACCAACCGTTTGAGATTTTCGCCGGCGTCGACCGCAGTGATGGTCAGACTGGCCGGTATTCCCGTTACGGAAATCGGCTCCGACCCGGTCGAGAGCGCGCCTGCGATTGCGCCGATCCGGGTGGCTTCAACGACATCGCCCTGCTTGAATTCCAGTGTTGCGCGGGTGATATCGAGCGTGGGCGCAGACGTAGGCGCTGATGTGGGCGCTGCCACGGGCACTCGCACGATGGAGCTGCGCAGCCAGACGTCGCGCCGCTGGGCGATCATCGAGGCGCTGAGGAAGCGCGCGCGGGGGAACAGGTCTGCGCCGTAGCGCTCGACTGCTTGGGCGGTGTCGGCGGTTGCGTCGAAGACCCATTCGGGCAGGAAGCCGAACTCGACCCGCAGCCGCCCGCGGGAGTCGGGCTGGTAGCGGGCGATGACGCGCCCGCTGACGAGGCCGTCGCCGCTCTCGGTGTCGGTCAGGAGGTCGGCGTCGCTGTCTGCCGGCTGCGAGGCGGTTTTGCTGCGCGGCACGGTGATTACGGAGCTGCGCAGCCAGCGCCGGTCGTTGTCGGTTGCGCGCTGGTCCAGCGTCGTCTTGCTCAGCCAGCGCATCTCGGGCAGCCAGTCGGCGTAGGTGCCGGCGGCTTCCGTCCACGGATCCTTGTCGTCCATCGCCCACTGGGGCAGAAAGCCGAACTCGATGCGGTAATCGTCGCTGCCGTCGGCGTCCGTGCGATCCTGAATGCGGGCGATGATTCGCCCCTCGAGCGTGTCCACCTGGCCGCCGCCGGTCTGCGCGGCGACGGAGCCGACGAGCGCCGCCGCGACAGTCAGGCACGCCATCAATGCGAGCAGAAGAAGCTTCACGCCCCGCCTCCGTCAGGCATCGGCAGCTCACGCAGGAACAGGGCAAAGCTAAAGCGGCTGCCCGCAAGGGTCAAGCTCCACCGGGGTTCGCGGGCGAAGCTGGCGACGTTGCTCACGGCGCGGGGCTTTCGACAGGCGGCAGGCGGCCGACCGAGTCCATCAGCGCGCCTAGCGCACTTTCGAGCGCGGCGACGGCGAGGAGCAGGATGACCTGCTTCGGCTCAACAGCGCGCAAGCGCTGCCCAATGCGTCGCATCGCGATCTCCCAACCTCACCCCTGGCGCAAGCGTACAGGTTTCGGGTAGGGCCAGCGTGCGCATCGTTCCTCTCTCAAGGACGGTCAACATGCGGCGGTTGCCCGAGCGAGTCGACGAGCTCGTCGAATTTCGCGTGCAGCGGATGTTCTGAGTTTCCTCCCTGGTTCCGCGGGTCGTCCTCCGGCAAGAACCTGTCACCGAGCATATGGAAGCGGCCCAGGTACTTCCCTGTCCGGAGACCCACGTCAACACCCACGCCATGAGGGCCGTCGTCGGCGAATATCTCGAAACTGTTCTCGCAGTCTGCACCAACGCAGTCGTTCCGATACACACCGCCAGCAGTCATATCGACACCTGCCGGGATCGTCACCAAGTGGCCACGTACTCGATAGGTCTTGCCTGCTTTCAGCAGAGCGCCACTCGAGTTGAAGCTGCGCAGGGCGTACACGCCAATCGACGCCGAGGCAGTCGCGCCCGAGCTGTCGGTGACCGTCGCGTGGATCGTCTTCAGCCCCGAATCGACGGTCGGCTCGGTTCGATGCCAGCGCTCCGACTCGCCCCAGCGATCATCGAAATACGTCTCGCCGATCTCGAGTGCGCAACTGACCAGCGCGCCGCCCGCCTCCCCGACGTATTCGTTATGGGCGTCGCGCGGTTCGCCGTCGATCACCAGCGTGTAGGGCGGCGCTCCGCCGCTCGCCTGCCACCTGACGAGCACGTTCGCCACGCCGAACCATTCGCCGAACTCGTACTGCTCCTCGTTCTCGCCGTCTTCGTCAATGGGACCCACGATGGCGTGCAGATCGCGATCGGCCGGCTTGACCCTGCAAATGGTCGGCGCTTTGAGGGTCAGCGTGAGCGGCTCGACATCGCTTTCGCCGCTCGTCTCCTCGCCGCTGTTTTGCGGGGCCGGCTCGGCGGGCTGCTCCTGCGCCACCGTCGTGCCCGCCTCGGTCGGCCGGCCCACGCCGGCCTCGCGGCCGCCGAAACAGGCGGTGGCTGCGAACGCGGCGACGGCGAGGAACAGCGCCGCTTGCTTCGGCTTGATGGCGCGGAGGCGCTGTGTGATGCGTCGCATTTGGCGATGGTACGGCGCTCAGGAGGGGCGCGACGGCTCGCGGGCGAAGGTGGCGGCGTAGAGGCTTTGGGCTGGTTCGCCGACCAGGGCGGTCATCTGCTGGTAGGCGTTGCGGCGGTAGTTCCAGCCGCCGGGCTGTTCGTGGGCGCTGCGCTCGACCTGTTCGAGCCAGTCGAAGAGGTGGATGTGGGCGAGGTCGCGCAGTTGTTCGGCGGACATGGGGATTGCTGCGCCCTCGCGGTCGCGCACGGTGAGCGAGTCTGCCAGCGGGTCTGCGCCTTCGAGCGCCTGCGCGACGGCGTTGTCGAATGAGGCGCGGTCCATAACGCAGTTGACCCAGGCGATGCGCTCGGCGCGCTCGCCGATGAGCGCGCGGACGCGCCCGCGCTGGTCGAGCGGCAGGGAAAAGCCCTGAAAGCGCTCGGTGCCGTAGATCGAGTGAAACATGCCTGCGGCGGCGAGCTCGGCGTCGGCGCCGTGCTCGGCGAGCAGGTCGTGGACGGCGCAGAGGTGCTGCAAGAAGTCGCCGCCGGTGTGCTCGACGTCGGCGGTACCGAGCGATTCGAGGAATGCGGCCTGCTCGGCGCGCGGCGCGGTTGCCATCGTTCATCCTCTCGCTTATCGCCCTATCCTACGCGCGTCCGCAGAGCGCGAGAGGAGGCGGCGATGCCCGAGGCACTGAGCGATCAACAGGTGGCGGCGGCGGCGGAGTTTCTCGATGCGGCGGCTGCGGCGGGCGGAGCGCTGCCGGCGATCCCCGAGGAGTGCCGCCCGCAGAATGTCGCCGACGGGCAGCGCATTTTCGCCGCGCGCTGGGCGAAGACGGGCAAGCGGGCGGTCGCCTGGAAGGCGGCGTCGGTGGCGGGCGAGATGGCGCTCGCGCCGTTTTTCGAGGGGATGGTGCTGGGCAGCCCGGCGCGGCTGGCGGGGGCGGATTTCACGCGCTGCGTGATCGAGGGCGAGGTGGCGTTTCGGATCGGCGAGCCGCTTGCGCCGCGAGAGGGCGGCTACAGCGACGCCGAGGCGCAGGCGGCGGTGAGCAGCGCGCACGTGGTGATCGAAGCGCCCAACATCCGCTACGCCGAGCTGCCGCCGGGCATGCCCAGCATGGCCGCCGACGGGATCGGCGCGCAGGCGCTGGTGCTCGGCCCGGCAATCGCCGACTGGCGAGAGCGTGATCTGGCCGCGCTCGAGGTGGAGGTGCTGATCGACGGCGAGCAGGTCGCGGAAGGTCGGGATGAGCGCCCGGATCCGCTGGAGATTCTGACGGCGACGGTCAACGAGATCGGCGCGCGCGGGATGACGGTCGAGGCGGACCAGCTGATCACCACAGGCGCGGCGGCCCTCTACCAGCCGGCGACAGCGGGCCAAACGGCCACGCTGCGCTTCCCCGGCATCGGCGAGGTGGTGCTGGAGCTGGTGTAGGGGTCAGGCGCCGGGGTTGAAGTCGGCGAGCCAGCGGACTTTGTCCGAGAGTTGCCGTGCGGCGCGGAAGAAGCTGTCGTCGGCGGTCCAGAACTCGCAGTCGCGCGCCAGCGCGAGCGCCAGGTAGTGAGAGTCGTAGGACGCGCCTCTGCCCATTCGCCGCGCCAGTTCGAGGGCCCGCTCGTGCAGCGCGTCGATCGTGTGCAGCTCGATCTCGTAAGACGCCAGCGCTTGGAAAGCCTGTACCGCCGCCGAAGGCACCAACCTCCCGTCCATTACACGCTTGTGCAGCGCATTGGTGATCTCAAACGGGAACAGCGGGGGAGCAATCCGCGTCACGTCACGGCTCTCCAACACGACGAAAAGAGATCGGGCCGTGTCCGTGTGCTCCTCGCGGACGATGAGCTTGAACGCGACGCTGGCGTCAATGACCGCCTCGTCATCCACGGCTAGTCGTCGTAACCGCGCATCTTGCGGAACAGCGGGGTCGAATCCGGGAAGACACGGTCGCCGAAGAGCTCTTTTTGGAGCTTCTTGGTCTTTTCGATCACCTCGCGCATGTTCTCGGCCGCCTGCGGGTCCGGGGGTTCCGGCGCATCTTGCCTGAGGGCGCGCTGAATGGCTTGGCGGCTGTAGTCGCTGGGCGAGATGCCGCAACGCGCGGCGATCTCTTTCACGCGCCGTGCAGTGCGCGGGTCCAAGTCGATCGTCAGCTCGGTTTTGTCTTCGATCGCCATTGTGCGGCTCCATCCGCTTTGGGGCGGCATTGCGTCAAGGCAAGCTTAGCAGCAGGCTCGCCACCTGCTAGTCATCGTGCCCGCGCATCTCGCGGAACATTGGGACAGAGTCGGGCAAGATGCGGTCGCCGAACACCTCGGCTTTGTACGCCTCAAGCTTGTCAAGCGCGGCGACCATCTCCTCGTAGCTCAGGGGGGCTGGCGCGGCGGTGGCGAGGGCGTCCTCAATTGCCTGTCGGCAGAAGTCGTCAGGCGAGACCCCGTGTTGGGCGGCGACAGCCTCAAGGCGATGCGCAAGGCGCGAATCCAGATCGATCGTCAGCTCGGTCTTGTCCTCAATCGCCATCGCGCAGCTCCGTCCGCTCCAGGCGGCATCGCGTCGCCGCAAGTCTAGCGCCGCGCTGCCCGTGGCGGCTAATCGTCGTAGCCGCGCATCTTGCGAATGATCGGCGTCGAATCGGAGAAGACACGGTCGCCGAAGAGCTCTTTGCGGAGCTTCCTGGTCTTCTCGATCACCTCGCGCATGTTCTCAGCCGCCTGCGGGTCCGGGGGTTCCGGCGCGTCTTGCCTGAGGGCGCGCTGAATTGCCTGGCGGCTGTAATCGCTGGGCGAGATGCCGCAACGCGCGGCGATCTCTTGCACGCGCCGCACGGTGCGCGGGTCCAGGTCGATCGTCAGCTCGATTTTGTCCTCGATCGCCATTGTGCGGCTCCGTCTGTTCCGGGGGCGGCATTGCAAGTTGAGTTTAGCGGGGCAGGGCATGCCACGAACTCTGTCGCTCCTGCGCAAGAACGACACCAGGACCGCCGCACTCACTGCTTACGGCGGCCGGCATCGCTCCGACTCCGCGACTGGCGCACTCGTCTTTGTCCGTTGCGTGAACACAGGCTCTCGAGGTCAGATGTCGGGGTTGAAGTCGGCGTCGGGGTCAAAGTCGCCGAGCCAACGCACGCGGTCCGTGACGAGTCGCGCCGCTGTGAAGAACGGCCGGTCCGCGGTCCAGAAGCGGCAGTTAAGCGCTTCAGCGAGCGCCAAATAATGCGCGTCGTAGGCGGCTTGCTGGCCCAGTTCGGCGGCCAGTGTGATCGCTCGCTCTTGCAGACCGTCCACCGTCTCGATCCGGATCCGGAATGCGCGAAGCGCGTCGAACAGGCGTGTCGCCTCGGATGCTGTGAGGTTGCCGTCCCGCACGCGACGGTAAAGCGCATTAGCGACTTCGGACAGGAATAGCGGGGGTGCGATCACGATCACGCCTTTGACGCCGCAGGCGCGGATGAACGCGCGAGCAAGCGGGGATTTCGGCTCGTCAACCAGCAGCGCTACTGCGATGCTCGCGTCGATCACGATGATGCGAATCACAGGCCGTCCTGCCAATCGCCGCGCACCGCCCGGTCGATCTGGTCGTCGCGGATCGCGCGGCCCTCGCGGATGATCTCTGCTGAGTCCAGTTGGACCGCTTGCTCGCCGAAGATTCGCCGACGCAGCGCGTCGATTTGATCCAGCGCGTTGAGCCGCTCGCCGACGGTCATCAGCAGCGGCGCGTCTCGCTCGATTGCATCCGCGACCGCGCGTTGGCAATAGTCCTCAACGGAGAGGTTCTGCCGCTTGGCGATCGCGCAAAGCCGGGCGTGGAGAGGCTGCTCGATGGCGAGTGCGACTTTGGCAGTGCTGGTGGTCATGGACGGGCTCCGAACTGTGATGTGGATCGCCAGCGTACTGTGATCCGGCTGCGGCCGCGCCGTGTGGGGGAGCGGGGGCGGGGCTTGGAACGCAACGCGAGCGAGATACCCGCGGCAAGCGCGGGTATGACGGAGCCGATTTCGCGCGGGGATGACGGAGCTGACTTCGCGTGGGTGCGGCGGCGGGGTTGCGCGGGTGCGAGTGAGGAGGGGAGCGTGTGGGGTTGGGGAGGTGGGAACGGGCTTGGTGCTCGGCGCGGCGAGATACCCGCGGCGAGCGCGGGTATGACGGAGCCGACTTCGCGCGGGGATGACGGAGCTGATTTCGCGCGGGTATGACGGAGCTGATTTCGCGTGGGTGCGGCGGCGGTGTTGCGCGTGGGTGCGGCGGCGGTGTTGCGCGGGTGCGAGGGGGAGGGGAGCGTGTGGGGTTGGGGAGGTGGGAACGGGCTTGGTGCTCGGCGCGGCGAGATACCCGCGGCGAGCGCGGGTATGACGGAGCCGATTTAGCGCGGGTATGACGGAGCTGATTTCGCGTGGGTGCGGCGGAGCTGATTTCGCGTGGGTGCGGCGGCGGTGTTGCGCGGGTGCGAGGGGGAGGGGAGCGTGTGGGGTTGGGGAGGTGGGAACGGGCTTGGTGCTCGGCGCGGCGAGATACCCGCGGCGAGCGCGGGTATGACGGAGCCGACTTCGCGCGGGTATGACGGAGCTGATTTTGCGTGGGTATGACGGAGCCGATTTCGCGCGGGTATGACGGAGCTGATTTTGCGTGGGTGCGGCGGCGGTGTTGCGCGTGGGTGCGGCGGCGGTGTTGCGCGGGTGCGAGGGGGAGGGGAGCGTGTGGGGTTGGGGAGGTGGGAACGGGCTTGGTGCTCGGCGCGGCGAGATACCCGCGGCGAGCGCGGGTATGACGGAGCCGACTTCGCGCGGGTATGACGGAGCCGACTTCGCGCGGGTATGACGGAGCTGATTTCGCGTGGGTGCGGCGGAGCTGATTTCGCGTGGGTGCGGCGGCGGTGTTGCGCGGGTGCGAGGGGGAGGGGAGCGTGTGGGGTTGGGGAGGTGGGAACGGGCTTGGTGCTCGGCGCGGCGAGATACCCGCGGCGAGCGCGGGTATGACGGAGCCGACTTCGCGCGGGTATGACGGAGCTGATTTCGCGTGGGTGCGGCGGCGGTGTTGCGCGGGTGCGGCGGAGCTGATTTTGCGTGGGTGCGGCGGCGGTGTTGCGCGGGTGCGAGGGGGAGGGGAGCGTGCGGGGTTGGGGAGGTGGGAACGGGCTTGGTGCTCGGCGCGGCGAGATACCCGCGGCGAGCGCGGGTATGACGGAGCCGATTTCGCGCGGGTATGACGGAGCTGATCTTGCGTGGATGCGGCGGCGGTGTTGCGCGGGTGTGAGGGGGAGGGGAGCGTGCGGGGTTGGGGAGGTGGGAACGGGCTTGGTGCTCGGCGCGGCGAGATACCCGCGGCGAGCGCGGGTATGACGGAGCCGATTTCGCGCGGGTATGACGGAGCTGATTTCGCGCGGGTATGACGGAGCTGATCTTGCGTGGATGCGGCGGCGGTGTTGCGCGGGTGTGAGGGAGGGAGGCGAGCGTTGGACTAGGGTGCGGCGGCGGTGTTGCGCGGGTGCGCTCTACTCGCCGAGGCGGCCGATGCCGTCTACTTTCCACTCGCCGTTGACCTCCAGCCAGTCGGTGTAGATGCCGCCCCCGCCTTCGTCGCCCTGGAACCAGATTTCGTAGCGGTTGCCCTCCTGGGGGCGCAGCTCGAAGGAGTCGGAGCCTTCGGCGCTTTGCTCGCCGCTTTGCAGGGCGAGGGCTTGCATCAGGCCTTGCGGGGTGAACATCGGCATCAGCAGCGCGATGTTGTTCGCCACCAGCGCCTCGGCCAGCTGCTCGACGGTCTCTCGGAGGTCTGCCATTGGATCGGTTTCCTTACCTGGCGCTGTCGCGCGGCTTACGCCGCGTAGTTCGGATTTCGCATACGCTCGCAGGATACGCGCAGGCGCGCCGCAGGTCTGCGGGCGCGTTCGCCCGCAGTGGGGAGCGGAGACCGCATGGCCGACAATCTGCCCGACATTTCGCCCGATCATTCGCCCAATGCGACGCCCGCCGGCATCGCCGAGGGCGGCCCGATCATCGTCGCCTCGAACGTTCACAAGACCTACGCCGCCGAGGGGCAGCCGGTGCATGCGCTGCGCGGCGTCTCGCTCTCGGTTGACCGCGGCGAAATGGTCTCGATCATGGGTCCTTCGGGCTGCGGCAAGACCACGCTGCTCAACTGCCTGTCGGGGCTTGAGGTGATCGATGAGGGCGAGATCACGATCGAGGGCTCGCCGATTCAGACAATGCCGGACAACGTGCGCACCGACTACCGCGCGCGGCGGATGGGCTTCGTCTTTCAGTTCTACAACCTGCTGCCGGTGCTGACCGCCGTCGAGAATGTGGAGATGCCGCTGCTGCTCAGCGGAGTGCGTCCGGGCGAGGCGCGGCGGCGCGCGATGGAGGCGCTGGAGACGCTCTCGCTGGGCGACTGGGCGCGGCACCGCCCGGCGCAGCTCTCGGGCGGACAGCGGCAGCGGGTCACGATCGCCCGCGCGCTGGTCAACAATCCGACGATCGTTTGGGGCGACGAGCCGACCGGCGATCTCGACTCGACCACCGCGGACCAGATCATGACGCTGATGGAGCAGCTCAACGAGGAGCGCGGGCAGACGTTCATCATCGTCACGCACGATCAGGGCGTGGGCGCGCGCGCGCACCGCACGATTCACATGCGCGACGGCGAGATCGAGGACGAGACCGTACACCGCCCGTTCGCGCGGCGCGGCGCGGCGGGGCCGAGCGCCGCCGATCCGGAGGCGGTCTGGGCGGGGCAGCACGACGCCGGCGAGCAGCAGGATGAGCGCGGGATGGCGGCCGCTGCGGAGCCGCGGCGATGAACAACATCTTCGGCGCGGACATCAACGACATCGCGCTGGGCGTCGGCATCGCCGTCGCCGTCGTGATGGCGGTGCTCGTCTTCTTCACGCTGCGCCGCCCGCTGGTGGTCAAGATGGGGCTGCGCAACATCCCGCGGCGGCGGGCGCAGACCGTGCTGATCGTCTTCGGCCTGACGCTGGCCACGATCATCGTGGCGATGTCGTTCGTGACCGGCGACACGCTGGCGATCTCGGTGCGCGAGGCGGCGCTCGACAACCAGCGGCGGATCGATCACGCGATCAGGGTGGCCGACGACGCCGAGACCGCGCCGGGCGCGAATCGGCAGGTCGCAGATCAGGTGATCGACGACCTGCGCCGGCAGTTTGACGGCGATCCGCGGGTGGACGGCGTTTTCGGCATCCGCTTCGTGCCGGCCTCGGTGCGCAATCTCGATACGCGGCTCTCCGAGCCGACCTTCTGGCTGATCGGCGTCGATCCGTCCGATGTGGATCGGGTCGGCGCAGTGCCGGACGAGCGCGGGGGCGAATTCGCGATGTCGGGCGTCGGCGCGAACGAGATCGTGATCAACGAAACGACCGCGCAGCAGATTGCGGCCGAGGTGGGGCACACGCTGGAGCTGCGGATCGGCCCGCGCGCCTACGAACTGCGCGTCGCGGCGGTCGCCCAGGACTCGCTGATCACCGGCCAGGTCGACGATTCCGACAGTTCGACCGGGGGCGTCGTGCCAATCGACACACTGCGCGACGCGCTGCGCGGCGTAGATGCGGTCGAAGGCTGGACGCTCGTCGCGGTCGCCTCGGGCGGGAGCATTCGCGGCGGGCTCGATTTGTCGGACGATCTCGGCGGGGTGCTGGAGGAGTACCTGACTCACCGCACGCAGGAAGAGCAGCAGCAGCGCACGGCGGGGCGGTTGGGCGATGCGGACCCGTCGATCTACTACGACCCACTGAACCTGACGGAGCGGCTGCAAACCAACCCCTCAAAGAAGGACGCGGTGGACGGCGCGGAGTTGCTGGGCGCGGTGCTGGTGCTGCTCTTCCTGTTCATGGGCTCGTTCTCGGTCGCCGCGGGCGTGCTGCTGATTTTCCTGATCTTCGCGATGCTGGCGGAAGAGCGGCGCTCGGAGATGGGCATGTCGCGGGCGATCGGGATGCAGCGCGACCACCTGATCCAGATGTTCATGTCGGAGGGGATGGTCTACAACCTCGGCGCGTCGGTGGTCGGCGTGGCGCTCGGCCTGGTGATCACGCTGGGGATGGTCTCGTTCCTCAACTCGGCGCTGGACGCCTTCGGCTTCACCTTCACCTGGAGCGTGACCTGGCAGGCGCTGGTGATCTCCGGCGGAATCGGGCTGGTGATCACGTTCATTACGATGACAGTCTCCTCGTTCCGCGCCAGCGTGCTGAACATCGTGGCGGCGATCCGCGACTTGCCCGACAGCGGCGGCGTGCGGCGGCGACGCGTCTCGATCCCCGGGATCGTCACCACGCCGCTTGGCATTGTGCTGCTGCCGACGATCCTGCTGACATTCCCGATCGGCTCGCTGATCGTCGCGTTCGCAGGCGCGACGGGCGGGCTGCGCGCCTCGCGCGTGCCCTGGCTGCTCGCGCCGGCCTGGCAGCTGATGACCTGGCGCGCAGAATGGTGGCCGCTGATGCTGGCCGGCGGCGTGGGGCTGATCCTCTACGGGCTCGACCGCGAGACGCTCTTCTACTACTCGATCGGCGGCTCGATCGCCCCGCTGGGGCTGGTGATGCTGCTGACCCGCGTGGGGCTGCCCGGACGCCCGCTGTGGACACTGGCCTCCGCGTTCGTGCTCTTCTTCTGGCTCTCGCCCCGCTCCTGGCACAACGATCTGTTCAACATCAACCTCGACGGCGGCCCCGAGCTGTTCGTCGTCAGCGGGATGATGATGACCGCGGCCGGCGCGCTGCTGCTGGTCTTCAACCTGGAAACGCTGGTGCGCATCTTCAGCGTGGGGATGGCGCGGGCGGGCAAGTACGCGCCGGTGCTGCGGGCGGCGGCCGCCTACCCCGCGGCCTCGCGCTACCGCACGGGGATGACGATCGCGATGATCGCGCTGATCATGTTCGCGCTGGTCAACTTCACGGTGGTGAACTCCTCGTTCAACCGCTCGACGGGCACGGACGATCAGCTGGCGGGCTACGCGATTCAGGCCGAATCGACGCGGCTCGAAGCGATTGACGACCTCCGCGCGGCGCTCTCGGAGGCCGGCGCGAACAGCACGCTGGGGCGAATTCGCAGCAGCGGCGCGCTGACCGCGGGCCCGCTGACCGGCACGCCGGTGCAGACGCTGCGGTCCGAGCGCTGGGATCCCAGCCTCAACGCGGCGATTCGGGGCGCGGGCGGCGCACCGATCGTCGATGATTTGAGCGGCGATGAGGAGAATCACGCCGGCGAGGTGGTGCTGCTCGCGGGCGACGACGGCTTCTACGACGGCAACGAGATTGCGCTGCAGGCGCGCACTGCCGACTACGGCTCCGACGGCGAGGTCTGGGCCGCGCTGAAACGCGGCGATCCGGTGGCGCTGATCAGCCGCGCGACCGTTGAAGGCGGCGCCTTCGCCGGCGGCGACGACTGGCGGATGCCCTCCGATGTCGACCAGCGCGCCGCCGCGCTGCCGCGCACCACGCTGCGGATCGGCCACTCCGCCGGCGCGAAAGTCGAGGTGGAGGTGATCGCGCTGACGCCCACGCTGACCTTCGACGCGTTCGAGCCGCCGGGCGAGGCGGGCGCCCGGCCGGCGGTGATCGTGCCGCGCGCGGTCTGGGATCAGCTGATCGGCGAGGCGAGTCTGGTGCGGCATCTGGTCGCGGTGCGCGGCGGCGAGGACTCGCTGGAGGTCGCGCAGGAGATCGAGTCGACGCTGTTGATCGAGGCCAACGATCTGGCCGGCGAGCAGGAGCGCAACGCACGCCTGACCAACTCGTTCCTGCGCGCGTTCCAGGCGTTTATCGGCATCGGCCTGGCGGCGGGGCTGGCCGCGCTGGGCGTGATCGCGGTGCGCGCGGTGGTCGAGCGGCGCGGGCAGATCGGCGTGCTGCGCTCGCTCGGCTTCCGCTCGCGGATGGTCGGCCTCGAAATGCTGCTGGAAATGGGCTTCATCGCCTTCCTCGGCGTCGCGCTGGGCACCACGCTGGCGCTGGCGCTCGCCTGGCGGCTGTTCGACGAGCAGACCTTCGGCCCCGGCATCTCGCTCTACATCCCCGTCGGCACGATCGCGATCTTCGTCGTGGGCGCGCTGGCCGCGTCACTGGTGCTGACCTATCTGCCTGCGCGGCAGGCGGCGCGCACGACCATCGCCGAAGCGCTGCGCTACGAGTAGCATCTGCGCATGCCCGACAAAGACGCACCGACCGATCCGCTATTCGAGCTGGCTTTCGGCTACGACCGCGATCTGCCGCTTGACGTTGAGCGGCGCACAGTGCGCGAGGCGGACTCGCTCAAGCTTGAGCGGTTCGAGCTGAGCTCGCGCAACGATCAGCGCGTGCCCGGCCTGCTGCTCTCCGACCCCACTGCCGAGGGTCCGCGCCCGCTGGTGCTGGTCGGGCACCCCGGCACGCTCGACAAGGCGGCCGACTACGTGCTCTGGCCGGCGCAGCAGTGGGTCGCGCGGGGCGCGATCTGCGCCACGATCGACCAGGCCGGCCACGGCGAGCGGGCGCAGCGCCCGGTGACGATGGACGACTTCCGCAACTGGCCGATGCGCCGCCTCGACCAGTCGCTGCAAACGGCGGTGGACTGGATGCGCGCGCTCGACTGGCTATCCACGCTGCCCGAGATTGACGCCGAGCGGGTCGGGTTCGTCGGCTTCAGCATGGGCGGGATGCGCGGCGCGCCGTTCGTCGGTCTGGATCAGCGGGTGCGCGCCGCGGCGTTCTGCATCAGCGGCGCGACGATGCTGGGCGGCTCGGACTCGCCCGCCGCGCAGCTCGCGTCGCGGCTGACCGATCCCGGCGTCTACGCGCCGATGACCGAAGGCCGCCCAATCCTGGTCGTCGCCGGCGAGCGCGATGATCTGGTCACGCCCGAAGCGACGCAGCGCTTCTACGACCTGCTGCCCGAGCCGCGGGAGATCGTCTGGCTGCCCTGCGGCCACTGGGATTTCATGCCGCAGGGCATCGAGCCGGTCGGCCCATTCCTGGAGCGCGCGCTCGCCTACGGCGGCGCGAGCTAGTCGTTCCAGATGCGGGCCAGATCGACGACCAGGCCGACCAGCACATCTTCGCCGCTGAGCGAATCCGGCTTGTCCAACTCCTCCGGCTCGTCCTGCCCCTCGCGGTAGACCCAGACTTTCTCGCTGTAGGCGTCGACCAGCCAGCCCAGGCGAGCGCCGTAGGACATCCACTGCTCCATCTTCTCCTGCTGGCGCGCCACTGAGTCGCTGCGCGAGCGGATTTCGACTACGAAGTCGGGGCAAACCGGGATCAGCACACCTTCATAGTCCTCCGGGCGCTGTGCCATCCGCTCGTCGCTGGTCCAGGAGACATCGGGCGCGCGCAGCACGCCGCCGGGCAAGTGCGCCATGCCCGCCTCCCCGCCGATCCGCCCGCCCCCGCCGGCCCGCCGCCAGTTGCCGACGTCGGTCAGAAACTCGGCGGCTCGTTCGCTGTTGTCCAATCCGGTGCCGGGCATGATCACCAACTCTCCGGCCGCAGTGGTCTCAAATTCCCAGCCTTCGTTGAGCTCGCACAGCTCGAGGAAGCATTCCTCAGTCAGCCGCCACTCGGGCGGCAGGCGCAGGTGGATGCACTCGAAGCCCCACTCGTTGGGCAGCGGCGCGCTGAGATCGGGTTTCGCCTCTGCTTCGGCAGTGACCATCTCGCACTCCTCTCGGTCGGCTTAACCAGCATAGAAGCGCCGTCGTGCGGCGCTTCAGCTAGTCGGTCCAGATACGCGCCAGATCGACGACCAAGCCGACCAGCACATCCTCGCCGCTCAGCGAGTTGGGCTTATCCAATTCCTCCGGCTCGTCCACACCCTCGCGGTAGACCCAGACTTTTTCGCTGTAGGCGTCGATCAGCCAGCCCAGCCGCGCGCCGTAGGACATCCACTGCTTCATCTTTTCCTGCTGCCGCGCCACTGAGTCGCTGCGCGAGCGGATTTCGACCACGAAGTCGGGGCAAACCGGGATCAGCACGCCGTCGTAACCTTCCTGACGCTGGCTAATCCGCTCAGGGCTGATCCAGGCAACATCAGGCGACCGCATTATCCCATCGGGGTGCCGCACCATTCCATCGCCGGGGTGGTACTCGCCGTCGCCGCCCGAGCGGCTCCAGCTGCCAACATCAACCAGAATCTCGGCGGCTCGCTTGCTATTCTCGCGTCCGGTGCCGGGCATGATCACCAACTCTCCGGCGGCAGTGGTTTCGAATTCCCAGCCTTCGTTGAGCTCGCACAGCTCGAGGAAGAATTCCTCAGTCAGCTGCCACTCCGGTGGCAACCGCAGGTGGATGCACTCGAAGCCCCATTCGTTGGGCAGCGGCGCGCTGAGGTCGGGTTTTACCTCTGCTGCGGCAGTGACCATCTCGCCCTCCTCTCGGTCGGCTTAACCAGCATAGAAGCGCCGTGCGGCGCTTCAGCTAGTCGTTCCAGATACGCGCCAGATTGACTACCAGACCCACCAGCACATCCTCGCCGCTGAGCGACTCAGGTTTATCCAACTCCTCCGGCTCATTCTGCCCCTCGCGGTAGACCCAGACTTTCTCGCTGTAGGCGTCGACCAGCCAGCCGAGCCGCGCGCCGTAGGACATCCACTGCTCCATCTTTTCCTGCTGGCGCGAGACGGAGTCGCTGCGCGAGCGGATTTTGACGACAAAGTCGGGACAGACCGGGATGAGTACGCCGTCGTAGTCCTCGGGGCGCTGCGCCATTCGCTCGTCGCTGGTCCAGGAGACATCGGGCGCGCGCAGCACGCCGCCGGGTAGATGCGCCATGCCCGCTTCGCCGCCGATCCGCCCGCTACCGCCGGCGCGCCGCCAATTCACGACGTCGGCCCCGATAAGCACCGCGCGCTCGCTGTTGTCCAATCCGGTGCCGGGCATGATCACCAACTCTCCGGCGGCAGTGGTTTCGAACTCCCAGCCCTCGTTGAGCTCGCACAGCTCGAGGAAGCACTCCTCCGTCAGCTGCCACTCCGGCGGCAGCCGCAGGCGGATGCACTCAAAGCCCCACTCGTTGGGCAGCGGCGCGCTGAGATCGGGTTTCACCTCTGCTTCGGCCGTGACCATCTTGGCCTCCTCACGTAATTGTGTTACGCCAGCACGCCGGCGGCGGTGAGTTCCGCTACTTCTTCGGCGCTGTAACCGAGGATTTCGGTGGCGACGCGGTAGGTGTGCTCGCCGAACAGCGGCGCAGGCGCGGCCATCTCGCCGGGTGTCTCGTGCAGCTTGACGATTGGGCCGTCATACAGCGAGACGCCCGTTTCGGGGTGGTCGAGATACTCGTAGTAGCCGCGCTGGCGCAGGTGGCGATCATGTTCGCAAACATCCTCCGCGTCCTGTACGACGCCCGCGGGGACGCCCGCCGTTTGTAACGTTTCCGCCAGCTCGACCGCGTCCCAGCCGGCGGTCCATTCGCCAATCTGCTCGTTCAGCGCGTCCTCATGCTCGCGCCGGCCGAGTAACGTAGCGAAGCGCTCATCGGCGGCGAACGCCGCGTCCGCGGCTACGGCGCAGAGCGCGTTCCACTCTGCGTCGTCGCGCGCCGCGATTGCGACCCAGCGCTCGCGTGTGGTCGAGCCGTCGGGATGCGGCGCGCCGCGAGCGGCGTCGCGGCAGCGGTAGATCGCGTGCGGCGCCATCCAGGACGAGCGGTTGCCCTTGCGCGTCTGGTTGCGCCCGTTGGCCGTGTAATCGAGCAGCGCCGGGCCCATCGCCGCCGCGACCGACTCCAGCTGCGCCAGCTCGATTCGCTGCCCCTCGCCCGTGCGGCGGCGGTGGCGCAGCGCCGCCAGGATCGCGATGATGGTATGGCCAGGATTGATCGCGTAATCCGGATAGTTGGTGCCCACTCCGACCGGCTTGCGCTGCGGGTCGCCCGACAGATGCGAAATGCCTGTTACAGGCGTGAGCACCGCGCCGAAACCGAGGAAGTCGCGGTGCGGCCCGAACGTGCCCTGCATCGGCTGGTACGCCGCGATGATCGCCGGGTTCGCCTCGCGCAGCTCTTCGTAGGTCAGCCCCCAACGCTCGATCACGCGCGGCGTGAGATTGGACAGAAACACATCGGAGCGCTCGATCAGCCGCAGCGCGACTTCCCGCGCGCTCTCCGCGCCCATATTGAGCAGCAGCGACGCCTTGCCCGCATTGAAGTTATTGAAGTAGGCGCAGACGTTATAGCCCGACATGCCCGGCTTCTGCGGCTGACCGAGCCGCAGCCCGTCGACCCGCGCCTCGCTCTCGACGCGGATCACCTCCGCGCCGAAGTCCGCCAGCGTGCGCCCGGCGATCGGCCCCGCGCCGAACCAGGAGAAGTCCGCTACTCGGATACCGTCCAGCGGCCGTGTCATATCGCGCCCTCCCCCGCGTAGACCGGCAGATCCTCGAACGGGATGCCGACCTCTTCGACCCAGATTTCGCGGTTGTGCTCGCCGATGCGCGGCGCGCCGCGGCGAATCTGCGCCGGCGTTTCCGACAGTCGATACGGCGCGCCGGGCATTCGCAGCTGCGCCGGCTCCGCGCCCGGACCGCGCGGCTGCTCGAGCTCGACCCACCACTCGCGCACGGCCAGATGATGGTTCTCGGCGATATCGGCGGGCGCCGCCACCATTCCGATCAACAGCCGCCGCGCCTGGCCCTGCTCGTAGGCTTCCATTGACGTCTTGCCGGCGTAGAACGCGGTCAGCACTTCCTGCGCGCGGTTGAGCGTTGGCGCGAGCGCGGCCAGCTTTTCGGGATCGCCGAGCGTGCGCATGTCGAAGGCGGCGAAGGTCTCGGCGAATTGCGGCTCGGTCAGGTCTTCCGCCTGGCCCTCTTCGGCCATCCACGCGATCAGCGTCGGCCAGGGCGCGCCGAAACCGGGGATGCCCACCGCGCTGTAGATGTAGCCGTCGCGCGTGCGATAGGTGCCGATGCCCGGCATGCGGTGCTGCTCGCCGATCCGCTCGCGCGACCAGCGCTGGAAATCCCAGCCCAGATGGGCCGTCTCCTGGCAGATCGAGAGCGCCTCCTGCAGCGAGGTTTCGACCAGCTGCCCCTGCCCTGTCGCCTCGGCGTGGAGCAGCGCGAGCAGCGCGCCCTGCGCCGCCGAGATGCCCGCCACGATGTAGGCCTGATTGCCCGCGATCCGCTGCGGCGGCCCGTCGGGGTAGCCCGCCAGCACCGCCACGCCCGAAACGGCCTGCGCGATGAGGTCGGTCACCTCCCAGCCCGCGTGCGGCCCGTCCAGCCCGAAGCCGGTGATCGAGGCCCAGACCAGCGCCGGGTTGCGCTCGCGCAGCGCCGCCGCGTCCAGGCCCAACGCCTCGAGCTCGCCGGGGCGAAAAGACTCGAGCACGATGTCGGCCGTGTCCGCGAGCAGCCCGAACAGGTGCCGCCCGTCGTGCTGCGCGAGGTCGAGCGTGACCGAGCGCTTGTTGGCGTTGAAGTACCAGAAGCGCAGCGAGGTCTCGCGGCCCGGCTGGTCGGCGTGAAAGGGCGGCAGCCCGCGCCCCGGATCGCCGCCCGGCGGCTCGACCTTGATCACGTCCGCGCCCAGGTCCGCGAGCAGCTTGCCGGCGTACCAGCCCAGCTCAGAGGTGAGGTCGAGCACCCGAACGCCGTCCAGCGCAGTGGTAGTCATGCGTACAGGGTAGGGGGCGCGGGGGGTTGGTGGAGCGCCTGGAGTTTGCGCGCGCTTCCTCGCTCTTGCAAGCTCCGTCATGCCCGCGCTTACCGTGGGTATCTCGCTGAGTTCCGGACGGAGCCCCGCGCAGCGCCTCCCCCCGCCCCGATGTCCGGCGCGCTCGGATGGCGCTTGCGTGGGGTGGCGGGCGAGGGTGTGGAGGTGGGACGGGCTTGGTGCTGGGGGCGGCGGGATACCCGCGGCAAGCGCGGGTATGACGGATCTCTTTTGCGCGGGCATGGCGGATCTCTTTTGCGCGGGTATGACGGAGCTATCTTGCGCGGGTACGGCGGGTCTATTTTGTGTGGGCAGGACGGAGCTGGCGGAGGGGTGATGGAGGGGCGCAGGGGCGGTGGAGAAGGTTGGGTGCTGGGGCAGCGAGATACCCGCGGCGAGCGCGGGTATGACGGATCTATCTTGCGCGGGCATGACGGAGCCATTTTGTGTGGGCATGGCGGAGCTGTTTTGCGCGGGTGTGACGGAAGTGTGAACACGCCCTAAACTGGTCGCAGCGGACCAGTGGGAGAGACGGCGATGTCGGACAAACTTGAGCGCGATGTGGAAGAGGTGCTGGCCGGGATCGAGGATTTCGACTGGCGCCGGCGGGAGCGTCGGCCGGGACCGCTGCGGCGGGCGTTGCAGCGCTTCGGGCAGCGCACCAGCCAGCGGCTGGCGCGGCTCAGCCCCGGGCACCTGATGCTGGTCGGCTCGCTGCTGGTGATCGCGAGCTTCATTTTGCCCGGGCAGGTGAGGGTGTGGGCGATCATTCTGGGAGTGGTGCTGTTTCTGATCGGGATTGTCTGGTCGGCGCGCGGCGGCGGGAAGGGCGGCGCGCGTGCGCGCGGGGGCGGAGAACCGACCACGCGGGGCGGCTACTGGCGCGATCGCTACATCAGCTACGACGCGCCGCCGCGCAATCCGCTGGGGCCGTTGGGGCGCTGGTTCCGCCGGCGCGACCGCTAGCGGCGGTGGGCGCGCGGCGGGCTGCCGGCGTCGTCTGGTTGGCGGCGCTGAGCGCCGCGCTGCTGGCCGCTGCCTGCGGCGGCGGTGCGGATGA
Organism: Dehalococcoidia bacterium; assembly: GCA_965203165.1. Lineage (GTDB taxonomy): Bacteria > Chloroflexota > Dehalococcoidia > Bin125 > Bin125 > CATQGW01. The sequence goes on along the minus strand of OZ241849.1, from coordinate 219,998 downwards.
TCAGCGCGCGCCGAAGGTGCAGGAACAGCCGGCGGCTGTGGAAGTGGTTGAACAGACCTCGACGACGGAACAGCCGCAGCGCGCTGCGGCTGTTCAGGGTGAGGCGGGGCAACGGGGACAGTCGGTTGCCGGCGTTTCGGGCGGGACCGGGCAACAGACTGAGCGGCAGGCGGGGCCGCGGCAAGGCGCGGCTGCGCAGCGATCGGGCGATCGGACGGATGGACGGATCGTCGCGCCGCAGCCGCTCGATGAGGCGTATGCGCTGGAAATGCTGCGGGCGATCGCGGAGGAGATCGGGCCGCGCTCCGTCGGGCGGCTGGGGGAGCGCCGCATGATCGACTTTCTGGGAGAGGCGCTGCGCGGCGACGGCTACGAGGTGGCGATTGAGCCGTTTGATTTCGTCGGCGCCCCGGCGGGGCACACGGTCGCGATCGTCTCCCAGCTCGGCGGAGCGGCAACGATGAGCGTCACGGTTCCGGTCGCATTGATGGAGCGCAGCCCCGATGTGTTGGCTGCGGGGCGGATCGTGGTCGTGCCGGGCGTCGGAACGGCGGCGGACTTCGCCTCGGTTGAGGCGGAGGGTGCAGCGGCGGTGGTGCAGCGGGGCGAGCTGACGTTCAGCGAGAAGCAGCGCAACGCGGAGGCGGCGGGTGCGGTCGCGCTGTTCGTGGTCGATCCCGACGGGCCGTTCAACGGCGTCCTGACGGCCGACGAGCCGGGCGAGATTCCGGTCTTCGCGCTCCCGCCGGAGTTGGGCGAGCAGCTGCGCGAAAACGAGGGCGGGACGGCGACGATCGGGGTACGTGAAGATATCATCTTCGAGTCCTGGAATGTGGTCGCGCGGCGGCCTAGCGGCGATTGCCGCGTGGTCGTGGGCGGACACTACGACTCGGTGCCGCAGGTGCAGGGCGCGAACGACAACGCGAGCGGGATCGGGCTCACGCTGGCCCTCGCGCGCGCCTGGGCGGGCGCGAGCAGCGCGGATTATGTCTGCTTCGTGGGCTTCGGCGCGGAAGAGTTGGGACTGCACGGCTCGCATGCGTTCGTGGACGCCGCGCTGGAATCGAGAGATTTCGAGACGATCACGGCGATGCTCAACCTCGACGCAATCGGCAACGGGCAGCGCCCAATCATCGCGGCGGGCGACGCGGCGCTGTCGGCGCTGTTGGAGCGGCTCGGCGAACAGCTGGAGATCGATGTGCGACAAGGGACGGAGCCCGAGGGGATTCGCTCCGACCACACGGCGTTCCAGAACAAAGGCGCGCCGGTGATCTTCCCGGCCGTGGCGGGCGGCATCCTGCACGTGCCCGCGGACAACACGGAGAACATCGACGAGGCGCTGCTGCGCGATGTGGGGCTGCTGGCCCACGCGATGCTGGAATGTCTGCTGGAGCGGGCCGGCGCGCCGATCGAGCCGCGCCTTTCGTGCGATGCTGAGGGGCAATGAGACGCTTGCCGCCGCTCACCGCGCTGCTCGTCATTCTCGCGCTCTGCGGCGCGCTGGCCGCGGCCTGCGGCGGCTCAGCGACGGAGCCGGCCGCCGCGCCGTCGTCGCCGGCGGCGACGACGACGACCACCCCCGATGCGATCCCGGTCGAGGCGCTGCCGGATCCGCTGCCTCAGCCCTATCTGTTCCGCGACACGGTGACCGTTGAGCGCGAGATACCCAGCGAGGTGATCCATGTCGTCGTGCCCGGCGACACGCTGGCCGGCATCGCGGGGGCCTATTGCATCACGGTTGAGGAGATCCAACGCCTCAACAACATCGTCGATGTGGCCTCGCTCAGCGTCGGCCAGGAGCTGCGCATCCCGATTCGCGAAGGCGCCTGCGGCGTGGCGTCGCCGCAGCCGCAGACCGATGGCGGGGGCGGCGATCAGCCGGAACCGGCGGCGCAGCGGCGGCCGGGCGAGATCTACGTGGTGCAGCCCGGCGACACGCTGGTCGACATCGCGGACGCCTACGGCTTCGGCTGGCGGGACATCGCCGACTACAACAATCTCTCGGAAGCGCAGGCCGGCGCGCTGCAGGTCGGCCAGGAGCTGATCATCCCGCCCGAATCGGCGCTCACCCCGGAAGTAGAGGAGGAGCCGGATCGCACCGAGCCGCCGGGCTAGGGGTGTTCGCGCTTCCGTCGTGCTCGCGCGGGTGTGGCGGAGACGTGGTGGGAGGATGCGTGCGGTAGGATTGGGGGGCTGTTGGGCGCGGGGCGACTTGCTGCGCCGCGCTCTGGGACTACTTGGGGGATGGGGCGGCCATGGTCACGGAAACTGCGCGCGGCGGGATGGAGCTGCTGCTGGAAGAGATGGCGGAGCGTCGGCTGGGCGGGGCCGACGCGCGCGCGGGGGCGGTCGAGCGGCAGCACGAGCGGGGCAAGCTGACCGCGCGCGAGCGGCTCGACATCCTCTTCGACGCCGGCTCGTTTAGCGAGATCGACCCGTTCGTGAAGCATCGCGGCAGCGGTTTCGGGCTGGAAAACAACCGCCCCGAGGGCGACGCGGTGGTGGTCGGGCACGGCACGGTCGACGGCCGCACGGTGTTCGCCTACGCGCAGGATTTCACGCTCTACGGCGGCTCCGTCTCGGAGGCGGCGGCGGAGAAGATCGCCAAAGTGCAGGACCTGGCGATGAAAGTCGGCGCGCCGATCGTGGCGATCAACGACGGCGGCGGCGCGCGAATTCAGGAGGGCGTGACCTCGCTGCGCGGCTACGGCGAGATCTTTCTGCGCAACACGCTCAGCTCCGGTCTGGTGCCCCAGATCGCCGTCTGCGCCGGCCCGGCCGCGGGCGGCGGCGTCTACTCGCCGGCGATCATGGACTTCATCTTCATGGTGCAGGGCACGGGGCAGATGTACATCACCGGGCCGGACGTGATCCGGGCGGTGAGCGGCGAAGAGGTGACGCACGAGGAGTTGGGCGGCGCGCTGACCCACGCGACGCGCACCGGCGTCGCGCACTTCTGCATCCCCGGCGAGGAGGCGACGCTGAACACGGTGCGCGAGCTGCTGGTCTTCCTGCCGCAGAACAACATGGAGGATCCGCGCTGGACCGACACGGGCGACTCGCCGGAGCGCCGCACCGACGCGCTGCTGGAGATGGTGCCGGCCGACTCCAGCGCGCCCTACAGCATGCGCGAGGTGATCCGCGAGGTGGTCGACAACGGGCAATTCCTCGAGGTGCAGGCGCAGTGGGCGCGCAACATCGTGGTCGGCTTCGCCCACATGGGCGGCTTCGGCGTGGGCGTGGTGGCCAACGATCCGGACACGCTGGCGGGAGTGCTGGACATCGACGCCTCGCGCAAGGCCGCGCGCTTCGTGCGCTTCTGCGACTGCTTCAACATCCCGATCGTCACGCTGGTCGATGTGCCCGGCTTCCTGCCGGGCACGCAGCAGGAATACGGCGGGATCATCGCGCACGGCGCGAAACTGCTCTACGCCTACGCGGAAGCGACCGCGCCCAAGGTGGCGGTCACGCTGCGCAAGTCGATCGGCGGCGCCTACGTCGTGATGAGCTCGAAGCACCTGCGCTCCGATGTGAATCTGGCCTGGCCCACCGCGCAGATCGCGGTGACCGGCTCGGACGGCGCGGTGAACATCATCCACCGGCGGCGGATCGCGGCGGCGGACGATCCCGACGCCGAGCGGGCCAAGCTGATCGCAGAATACGAGGCGGAGTTCTACCGCCCCTACCAGGCGGCCGAGCTGGGCTTCGTGGACGACGTGATCGACCCGCGCGACACCCGCGCCGCAATCATCCGCTCGCTGGTGATGCTGAGTACCAAAGTGGACACATCGCCGCCCAAGAAGCACGGGAACATTCCGCTCTAGTGGTGTACATATTGAGTCAGGGGAGCAGGCGCGGGCGCCCGGATTGATCCGAGCGCCCCGCTCCGGAGTCTGGACGGAACAATGCACGAAGCGGACATGCTCGAGCGGGTCGGCGCGGCCTACGCGCGCCTGCGGGACGGCGTAGCGGTGGCGCGGCAGCGGCTGGATCGCCCGCTGACGCTGGCCGAGAAGATCTTCTTCGGCCACTTCGTCGATCCGCGCAGCCAGCCGTTGGGGCGCGGCGAAGATCACGCCGAGCTGGAGCCGGATCGGGTCGCGCTGCAGGACGCGACAGCCCAGATGGCGCTGCTGCAGTTCGAGCTGGCCGGCCTCGAGCGGGTGATGGTCCCGACCACCGTGCACTGCGACCACCTGATCCAGGCGCAGGTCGGGGCGGACGCCGATCTGGCGCGGGCGGTGGACGAGAACGAGGAGGTCTACACCTTCCTGCGCAGCGCGGCGGCGCGCTACGGCGCGGGCTTCTGGAAGCCCGGCAGCGGAATCATCCACCAGGTCGTGCTGGAAAACTACGCCTTCCCCGGCGGAATGATGATCGGCACCGATAGCCACACGCCCAACGCGGGTGGTCTGGGGATGGTCGCGATCGGCGTAGGCGGCGCGGACGCGGTCGATGTGATGGCCGGAATCGGCTGGGGCGTCATGATGCCGCGGCTGATCGGCGTCCACCTGACCGGCGCGCTGGACGGCTGGACCGCCCCCAAGGATGTGATCATCCGCGTGGCCGCCGAACTGACCGTGAAGGGCGGCACCGGGGCGATCGTCGAGTACTTCGGCCCCGGCGTGGCCTCGCTCAGCGCGACGGGGCGCGGCACAATCACCAACATGGGCGCCGAGATCGGCGCGACCACCTCGCTGTTCCCCTTCGACGAGCGAACCGCGGCCTATCTGGAGAGCACCGAGCGGGCCGAAATCGCCGCCCTGGCGCGGGAAAACGCCGAGCATCTGCGCGCGGACGACGAGGTGGAAGCCGCGCGAGAGCAAATCTTCGACCGGGTAATCGAGATCAACCTGAGCGAGCTCGAGCCGGCCTGGGTCGGGCCGCACACGCCGGACCTGCGCAACACCGTCAGCCGAATCGGCGCGTTCATGGCCGAGCAGTCCTACCCCGCCGAGGTGGCCAACGCCCTGATCGGCTCCTGCACCAACTCGTCCTACGAGGACATCAGCCGCGCGGCCGATGTCGCGCGTCAGGCGGCGGAGGCGGGGCTGGAGCTGCGCGCGCCGCTGCTGGTCACCCCCGGCTCGGAGCAGATCCGCGCGACGACCGAGCGCGACGGACAGCTGGCCGCGTTCGAGCAGGCCGGCGCGACCGTGCTGGCCAACGCCTGCGGCCCCTGCATCGGCCAGTGGAAGCGCAGCGACGTCGAGGGCGACGAGCAAAACACAATCGTGACCTCTTTCAACCGCAACTTCCCGGGGCGCAACGACGCCAACCGCAACACGCTGGCCTTCATCGGCAGCCCCGAACTGGTCGTGGCCTCGGCCTTCGCCGGGCGAATCGACTTCGACCCGCGCAGCGACGCGATCGCGCAGGACGACGGCGGCGAATTCCGCTTCCGCGCGCCGAGCGGCGACGAACTGCCGCAGAACGGCTTCGACAGCGGCGAATCGGGCTACATCGCGCCGCCCGAAGACGGCTCGAACGTGGAAGTGATCATCGTGCCCGAGAGCAACCGCCTGGAACGGCTGACCCCGTTCCCCCAGTGGGACGGGCGCGACCTGACAGGTCTGACGCTGCTGCTCAAAACGCAGGGCAAGACGACCACCGATCACATCTCGCCGGCTGGCGCCTGGCTGCGCTTCCGCGGACACCTGGGCAACATCTCGGGCAACCTGTTCGCGGGCGGCGTGAACGCCTTCGGCGGCGCGACCGGCCAGACTCTGAACCAGCTCAGCGGCGAGGTGCGCCAGCCGGTCAACGAGGTCGCGCGCGCCTACAAGGAGGCCGGCGTGCGCTGGGCCGCGGTGGGCGACGAGAACTACGGCGAGGGATCGAGCCGCGAGCACGCGGCGATGGAACTGCGCCATCTGGGCGGCCTGGTCGTGATCGCCCGCTCCTTCGCGCGAATCGCCGAAACCAACCTGAAAAAGCAGGGACTGCTCGCCCTCACATTCAGCGACCCCGCGCACTACGAGCTGATCGGCGAGACGGACAAGCTCTCCGTGCTGGGCCTGGCCGAGCTCGCGCCGGATCGCCCGCTCGAACTGCGCATCGATCACGCCGACGGCAGTTCCGACACCGTCAGCGTGAATCACACCTACACCGAGCAACAGATCGAGTGGTTCCGCGCCGGCAGCGCGCTGAACATGATCTCAGGGCGCGTCTAGTGCCGCTGCGGGCGCGGCGCGCGCCCCATTCACCTCTCCTCTCTGGGGGGAGGGCTGGAACGTGCCCGACGAACATACGAAACATGCTGAAGAAGGAGGCTGCCTGAATGCGCACCAAGGTGACCATCGTCGGGGCGGGCAATGTGGGCGCGACGACCGCCCAACGGCTGGCCGAGCGCGGCTACGCCGATGTCGTCCTGGTCGACATCGTCGAGGGCCTCGCCGAGGGCAAGGCGCTCGATATGTACGAGGCCAGCCCCGTCGTCGGCGTGGACTCGGCCATCCGCGGCGCGACCGACTACGAAGCGACCGCAGGCTCCGAAATCGTGGTGATCACCTCCGGCGTGGCGCGCAAGCCCGGCATGAGCCGCGACGACCTGCTCAGCATCAACATGAAGATCGTCGACGAGGTGACCCGCAAGGCGATCGCCGCCTCCCCCGACGCGGTGATCATCGTGGTCAGCAACCCGCTCGACGCCATGTGCCACGTCGCCTACGACGCCGCGGTCGAGACCGCCGACGTGCCGGCCGGCCGCGTAGTCGGCATGGCCGGCATCCTCGACACCGCCCGCTACCGCTCCTTCGTCGCCGAGGCGCTGACCGTCAGCGTCGAGGATGTGCAGGCCTACGTGCTGGGCGGCCACGGCGACACGATGGTGCCGCTGGCCTCCTACACCACCGCCGCGGGCATCCCGATCGGCGAACTGCTGCCGCAGGATCAGATCGATGCGATCATCCAACGCACCCGCGACGGCGGCGCGGAAATCGTCAACCTGCTCAAGACCGGCAGCGCCTTCTACGCGCCCTCCGCGGCCGTCGCGCAGATGATCGACAGCATCGCGCTGGACAAGCGCCGCATCCTGCCCTGCGCCGCACTGCTCGAAGGCCAGTACGGAATCAACGGGCTGTTCATCGGCGTCCCCGTCATCCTGGGCGGCGGCGGAATCGAGCGCGTGCTCGAAATCTCGCTGACCGACGACGAACAGGCGATGCTCAAGCACTCGGCCGACGCCGTGCAGGAACTGGTCGACGATATGGCGCGGCTGGCGGAATAATCGGCAGAGTCGGCGCAACGCGCGAGCGACGGAGCGCAAGCTGGAGGGCGAACGATGACCGAGATGCGAATCGAATCGGACACGATGGGCCAGATCGAAGTGCCCGCCGATCGCTACTGGGGCGCGCAGACCCAGCGCTCGCTGGACAACTTCAAAATCGGCGGCGAGCAAATGCCGCGTCCCATCCTGCGCGCGATGGGCATCATCAAGCACGCCTCCGCCAGCGCCAACCAGCAGCTCGGCAAGCTCGACGCAGGTCTGGCCGACGCAATCCGACAGGCCGGGCAGCAGGTGATCGACGGCGAACTGGACGACCACTTCCCCCTGGTCGTCTGGCAGACCGGCTCCGGCACCCAGTCCAACATGAACGCCAACGAGGTGATCTCCAACCGCGCGATCGAGCTCCTCGGCGGCGAGCGCGGCTCCAAAACGCCGGTGCACCCCAACGACCACGTGAACATGTCCCAGTCGTCCAACGATGTCTTCCCCGGCGCGATGGCGATCGCCACGGCCGAGCAGACGCAGCACCTGCTGATCCCCGCGCTCGAGCATCTGCTCGCGGCGCTGGAGGCCAAGGCGGCGGCCTGGAACGGCATCGTCAAGATCGGGCGGACCCATTTCATGGATGCGGTGCCGCTCACGCTGGGCCAGGAGTTCTCCGGCTACTGCCAACAGGTGCGCTACGGAATCGAGCGCGCGCGCGGCGCGCTGCCGCGCCTCTACGAACTGGCGCTGGGCGGCACCGCCGTCGGCACCGGACTCAACTCGCACCCCGAATACGCCGAGCGGGTCGCCGCCGAGATCGCGCAGATCACCGGGCTGCCGTTCGTCTCCGCCCCGAACAAATTCGAGGCGCTCGCGGCGCACGACGCCCAGGTCGAACTGGCCGGCGTGCTCAACACGCTCGCCGTCTCGCTGATGAAAATCGCCAACGATGTGCGCATGCTCGGCTCCGGCCCCCGCGCCGGCCTCGGCGAACTCAACCTGCCCGCCAACGAGCCGGGCAGCAGCATCATGCCCGGCAAGGTCAACCCCACCCAGTCCGAAGCCCTCACGATGGTCTGCGCGCAGGTCATGGGCAACGCCGTCGCCGTCTCCGTCGGCGGCTCCAACGGACACTTCGAGCTGAACGTCTTCAAGCCCGTGATGGCCTTCAACAACCTCCAGAGCATCCGCCTGCTCGGCGACGCCGCCGTCTCGTTCACCGACAACTGCATCGCCGGCACGGAGCCCAACGAGCAGCGCATCGAGGAACTGATGCGCTCCTCGCTGATGCTCGTCACCGCGCTCAACCCCCACATCGGCTACGACAACGCGGCCAAAATCGCCAAAAAGGCCCACGAGGACAACGGCACGCTGCTCGAGGCCGGCCTCGAGCTCGGCCTGCTCGACGAAGCCCAGTTCGCCGACTGGGTGCGCCCCGAGGAAATGACCCGCCCCTGAGCCGGCCCCAGGCCCGTAGAGCGCCGCGCCCGCTACCCTACCCTCGCACCCAACGCAGAGGAGACCGCACAATGCCCAGCCGACGCAACGCCATCGCAATGACCGACGACGAAGCCAAAGAGTTCATCGAGACCGGCTGGACGCTCCAGGTCGCCTCAGTCGGCCACAACGGCTGGCCCCACCTGGTCGCCATGTGGTACGGCGTGATCGACGACAAAATCCACTTCACCACCTACGCCAAGGCGCAGAAGGTGCTCAACCTGAAGCGCGACCCGCGCATCACCGTGATGCTGGAGAGCGGCACGGAATACTCGAAGATCAAAGGCCTCGTCATCGAGGGCGAAGCCGAGGTCGTCGAAAACGACCCCGATCTGGTAATCGCCGTCCAGGACGCCACCGGCCGCAAGCGCAGCCCCAACGCCGGCGCCCAGGCCGCCACCCCCATGACCGACGACCAGCGCCGCGCCCAAGCCGCCAAGCGCGCCGTAGTCCGCATCAACCCCAGCCGCATCTACAGCTGGGACCACGAAAAACTAGGCGGCCGGTATTAGGAGAATCGAATCTCCGTCGTGAGCGAACTCACAGAAGCCCCGGCGCCGCCGCCGTTTCAGTACGAGGCGGAGCTGCAACAGTGGTTGGCAGCCAACCCCGACACGCTCGAGTCGGGCCTCTGGCTGGTCGGCTACGAGTTCCCCTTGGGCGAGAACCGGATTGATCTGCTCGGCGTGGATCAGTCCGGACAACTGGTCGTGATCGAGGTAAAACGCGCCAACGCGACGCGCGAGGCGGTCGGCCAGGTGCTCGACTACGTTTCGGCGCTGGAGCTGATGGAACCCGCGGAAATTGCCGAGAGCATCAATCAAGCGGATGCCCGTCCCGAGCTAGCGCCTGTCGCCGACTTCGAGCGCGAGTACAAGGACCGTTACGGTGCCGGGCTGGCGGATTTGATGCCGGTGCGGGCGCTGCTCGCATGCACATCGGAGTCGGCGGAGACAGAGCGTATCCTCGAGTTTCTGCAAGACCTCGAGATGGACATTGACAGCGTCGTCTTTGAGGGCGCCCTGACGGAAAGCGACGAGCGCAGGTATCGGCGGAGGGCGGCTGCACAGGAGAACGACGATGACGTAGACGCCGCTGATCCAACACAGCAGGTCGCCGAAAGCGCACTTGGCTTACGCGAGCCGTGCCGCTCGCCCTATCCGAAGGCGAATACCAAAGGACGCAAGGGACGCTCAAAGATTGAGGAGATCCACGAACGCGCGGCGGGCTACCCTGGCGTCAAATTGTTCCGATCCATCCACTGCCTCTTTGTGGATACGTTCCCGGAGGCTTGCGAAGTTCCTCGCGAAAGGCATGACCCAAAGAGGCAGGACTACTGTGGAATCGCGTTCAGCATGCCCTCAACGTCTGAGGACTGGGAACACGGTCGCTTGGAGTATTTCGTGGTCCGCCTGTACCCGGTCGGGACAGGGGAGATCGAGCTCTTCGTGTACGACCGTGCAGAGCAACGATCAGACGATGCCGCCAGTCTGCTGGACACTCTCCCGGAGCGGCCTCTGTACCGCGGGAAAGATCGCCGTGTAGGAGTAAACGGCCGCAACTTCTGGTTCACCAAGGAAACGTGGCCGCAGCACCAGGCAAATTTCGAAGCCGTGCTCCGAGCCATACATGAAGGGTGGAAGGCCGAGTGGGAGGCTGACCGCCGGTAGCGCGGCTTTGGCAGCCTGCCTGGATTCCTGCCTACGCAGGAATGACGGTTGGGGACGAGGGCGGGCGCGGGCGCGGCGAGATACCCGCGGCAAGCGCGGGTATGACGGATCCCTTTGCGCAGGTATGACGGATCCCTTTTGCGCGGGTGTGGGGGTTCTTTTGCGCAGGAATGGCGGTTGGGGGCAAGGGACGGGGCTGGGTGTTGTGCGCGGCGAGATACCCGCGTCGAGCGCGGGTATGACGGATCTAATTTTGCGCGGACATGACGGATCTATCTTGTGCGGGTGTGGCGGATCTAATTTTGCGCGGGTATAGCGGATCTGTTTTGCGCAGGAATGGCGGTTGGGGGCGAGGGACGGGTTGGGTGCTGGGCGCGGCGAGATACCCGCGGCAAGCGCGGGTATGACGGATCTATTTGCGCGGGTATGACGGATCTATTTGCGCGGGCATGACGGATCTATCCTGTGCGGGTGTGGCGGATCTAATTTTGCGCGGGTATGGCGGGGGGTTGCGTGGTCGTGACGGGTGGAGCGGCGCTAGCTGATGCGGCGCCGCTGTAGGCGGAGGGCGTTGGTGAGAACGCTGAGGCTGGAGAGCATCATGGCGATGGCGGCGACGATTGGCTCGAATGCGCCGCGCTCGCCGAAGGCCCACTCGAGGCCGCCGGGCACGCCGCCGACAGCGGCGAAGATTGGCCAGCCGATCCCCGCGGCGAGCGGGATCAGCAGCAGGTTGTAGGCGAACGCGAAGCCCAGATTTTGGGCGATCGTGCGGCGAGTCGCGCGGGCCAGCGCGAGCGCCTGGGCTACAGCGCGGGGGTCGCCGCGCATTAGGGTCGCGCCGCCCGCGTCGACCGCCAGGTCTGCGCCGCCGCGCAGCGCCGCGCCCAGATCGGCCTGCGCCAGCGCGGGCGCGTCGTTTACGCCGTCGCCGACCATTGCCACGACCGCGCCCTCGGCCTGGAGCGCGGCGACGATGCCCGCCTTCTCTTCGGGCAGCGCCTCGGCGACCACCTCTGTGACGCCGACGCGCTCGCCGACTGCTTGTGCGACCCGCTCGGCGTCGCCGCTGACGATCAGCACCCGCATGCCCATCGCTTTGAGCGCCGCGACCGCCTCACGCGATGTCGCTTTCACCTCGTCCGCCGTCCAGATTGCGCCGACCTGCTCGCCGTCTACGGCGACGAGCAGCGCGGTGGCGTCCGGTGGTCCCTGCGGCTCGCCCATCGGCTGGCTGGTCGACTCGATGCCCAGTTCGCGCAGCATGCGCAGGTTGCCGACCGCTACGTCGCGCTCGCCGACGCGCCCCAACGCGCCGCGGCCGGGCAGCGCGCGAAAGCCCTTGGCTGCGCCGATCGCGACGCCCTCGCGTTGGGCGCGCTCAACGACCGCCGCGGCGAGCGGATGCTCGGAGGATGCCTCGACGGCCGCGGCCAACGCCAGCAACTCGCGCTCGGCGATGCCGTCGGCGCGCAGCTCGACGACCTGGTGGCGGCCGGTGGTGAGCGTGCCGGTCTTGTCGAAGACGACGGTATCGACGCGGGCGGCGCGTTCGAGCGCTTCGGCGTCGCGGAAGAGCACGCCCAGCGCTGCAGCGCGGCCCGCGCCGGCGGCGATCGCGGCGGGCGTGGCCAGGCCGAGCGCGCAGGGGCAGGCGACCACCAGCACGGCGACGCCGCTGAGCAGTCCGAGCGTCCAGGCCGGCTGCGGGCCGAACGCCGCCCAAAGCGCGAACGAGAGCGCGGCGACGGCGATCACCGCGGGCACGAACACGGCGGCGATGCGGTCGGCGAGCCGCTGGATCGGCGCTTTGGAGGCCTGCGCGCGCTCGACCGCCGCCGCCATTCGCGCCAGCGTGGTGCCCGCGCCGACCTCGCGCGCCTCATAGCGCAGCGAGCCATCGAGGTTGATTGTGCCGGCGAAGACCTGCCCGCCCGCCTCCTTGCCGACCGGCGCGCTCTCGCCCGTCAGCGACGCCTCATCGACCGACGAAATACCGCCGACCACTACGCCGTCCACCGCGATCCGCTCGCCGGGGCGGACGACCAGCAGGTCGCCCACCGCGATCTCGTCAACCGCCGTCTCCGTCTCCACCCCGTCGCGCAGCACGCGGGCGCGCTGCGGTTGGAGCGCGAGCAGGCCGGCGACCGCCGAGGCGGCGCGGCGCTTGACCCGTTCCTCCAGCCAGCGACCGAGTGTGACGAAGCCGACGATGATCAGTGCGGTATCGAAGAACACCTCGCGCGCCGCGCCGGCGCTCTCGAACGCGCCGCCGGCGAATGTCGCCGCCGCGCTGTAGCCCCAGGCGGCCAACGCGCCCAGCGCGATCAGCGTGTCCATGTTCGCGCCGCCGCGCAAGCGCAGCCCCTGCGCGGCGATCGGCCAGCCGGTCAGCGCCAGCGCGGGGGTGGCGACGGCGAACATCGTGAGGAAGAGCAGGTCGCGTTCCCAGCCCAGCTCGCCCCAGCGGTTGGCCTGCATCGCGGCGAACATCGCCCAGCCCAGCGACAGCGCGAGCGCCGCGCGCCAGGGCGGTGAACGGTCGGGGGATTGCGTTGCCTCATCGTCCGCAGCGGTGCGCAGGCGGTAGCCGGCCCGCTCGATCGCCGCGGCCAGCGCCGCTTCCTGCGGCGCTTCGCCCTCAATCTCCAGGATGGCGCGCCCGCTGAGGAAATCGGCGCTCGCGCCGGCCACGCCGTCGACCCCGACCAGCGCCCGCTCAACCCGCCGCACGCAAGCCGCGCAGTGCATCCCCTCAACCGCGAGGACGGTTTGCCCATCGGTCTCGGCAGGGGTTTGGGCGATGCTCATGGCAAGTCCAGTGTACGGATGCAAGATCCGCCATACCCGCGCTTCGCCCCCTCCCGCCATACCCACGCTTCGCCCCTTCTGTCATACCCGCGCAAAGAGATCCGTCATACCCGCGCTCGCCGCGGGTATCTCGCCGTGACCAGCACCAAGCCCCCGCGCCCGCCTCCACCACCCCCGCGCCCGCTCCGCCATACCCGCGCAAAAGAGATCCGTCATACCCGCGCAAAAGAGATCCGTCATACCCGCGCTTGCCGCGGGTATCTCGCCGCGACCAGCACCAAGCCCCATACAACCCCCTGCCCTATGCTCCGCCAATGCGCCTCCTCACCCTCGCCGCCGCCATGCTCGCGGCCCTCCTCCTCACCATCGCGCTGGCCAACGCCCAAGAGCCGCCCGAGTCCCCAACCGCCACCCGCCTCGAACCCGGCATCAACCTCGTCGGTTGGGTTGGCGAATCAACCTCCGTTTCGCAACTCTTCCGCGAGATTCCCCAACTTGAGGCAGTCTGGGCCTGGGACGCCGAGCTCGACGACCGGATCGTCGCCGGGCGCGGCGCACCGGAGTGGTTGGGCGGGCTGGGGCGGGTAAGAGCCGGAACAGGGCTGCGACTCATACTCGGCGGCGAGGAACCGTTCCTCTGGCAACGTTCCACCGAGCCGACCAGCGGCCTGGTCGAGCTGCGCACCGGCTGGAACCTCGTCGCCTGGAGCGGTGCGGACGGCGCTCCCATCGAACAGGTCGCCAAAGGCATCGGCTGGTCGCTGCGCGAGCTGCGCCGCTGGGACGCGGCCAACCAGCGCTGGGCGGTGTGGACATCCCCCGAACGCTCCACCCAACTAATCGCAACCAGCGCAACCGATCAGGCCGCAACGGACGAAGAGTCCGAGCCCGTCACCGTGCGGCGCGGCGAAGCCCTCTGGGTCAATGTCGCCCGCTCCGTCAACTGGCTCCAACCCACCGACATTCTGCCGCGCCTGATCTTCCCCGGGGGCGCATCCGATGAGTTGCAGGCGCGTGTCCGCGAGGACCTGGAGTCCGTGCTGGCTTTCTATGGTCAGCAGTACGGCATCCAGGCGGACCCTGATTTCACCATCTACATCGCCAAGGATGCCGATGCCCTCATTCAGGCGCAAAAGGACGACGGCGACGAGATCGATGATGCGTGGGCTGCGTATCTACGTGCACTGTGGAACAGAGCAGGCGGCTGGGGGGGTGGTGGCGGAATCACAGTCAAGCAGAAGTTGTGGTTGGAAGGCCTGCCAACCAGCGAAATTGCCCGGGGTCGTTACGTGCTGACGCACGAGTATTTCCACACCCTCCAAGACCAGATGTCGTACGGTCGGCCTAACGCATGGCTCAGCGAAGGCACCGCAACCTGGGCCGAGGACAGTCACCGAGTAATCGACGGTTCACTCACGTGGGAGGATGCCCGCAAAAGAAGTGTGTCCATGATCACGGAGGATACACCGACCCTGCGCAGCACGGAGTCCAGCAACGCAAACTGGGAGTACGTGCTCGGGTGGCTCGCTTTTGATCGGCTTACCGGAGAGGCTGATGCCGACTTCTACATCGAGTTTTGGCGCTGGCTGGCCCCAACAGATGTCGGTCCGCATGGCCGATGGGCGTCAGAACTAGACTGGCGAGCGGCGTTTCAGGAGACCGTCGGCATCCCTGTGTCGAGCTTTTACGCGGACTTCGATGCATGGCAGCGAGAGCAGGCAGCCACGAATGGGGCAACTGCGAGATCTACCGAGGGCGACGCCCGCTGGATTCGAGGTCGGGTGACCGACGAGAGCGGCGACCCTGTCACTGGCGTGTTCGTGAGCGCGATCCGAGTCGAAGGCGAGACCATCGTTGGTTGGGATCAACGAGCCGAAACCGACGCCGCCGGCGCATTCGCGGTTCGCGCTCCTCAAGACGGCGACTACCGCGTCTCGGTCGACATCGCCGGCGACTGCACCCGTCACTACAGCGGCGGAGAATTGATCGAGGATTGGGAAAGGGCGCAAGCCGTCACGGTGGGTGGATCGGATGCGCGAGGCGTGAACATTCGACTGCCGGCAAACGTTTGCGGTTGGCAGATTCGCGGATCGGTCGTCAACGCCGCTGGTGAGCCGCTGGCCAGTGTCTCAATCACTTGTCGTGATGGCCCCGCTTGCTCTAGGCCGCAGCAAACAGTATCCGACGGGACATTCACAGTGGCTGTGCTGAACAGGGACGATTACCAGCTGTTCCTCAATCGCACCGATGGCTGCGCCATCCGCTACCGTTCGGGCAATCCGGCCTTGTACACCCGCGACGGAGGAACGCCGATCGGGATCGCGGACAACGATGTCAACGGTCTCCGGCTGCAAGTGCCGTCGGATCTCTGCCGCTGGCGAGTAGCCGGCAGCATCGAAGGCATCGAACGTTTTCTCGGCGGTCCGGAAGTGAGCGTCTGGCTTTGCCGGGCGGACACTTGGTGCGGACCGTTGGCACGTCAACATCTCGATCGCGATGGATCGTTCGCTGTCGCAGTCCCGACGGCTGGATCATACAGGCTCACGTACTACCTTGACGGCTGCCGGCTCCATTACAGCCCGACCGGATTGACCGGCAATGCCGCGGAAGCGATGCGATTTAGTACCGGCGAGCGCGATGTGCGGATCGGGCACCGACGAGTGCCGGACACCATGTGCGCGTACCAGATCAGTGGGACCATCGTAGGTGCGGACGGTGCGCCTCTCGATACCTGGGTGGCCGCGTGCGAGCAGGTAGACAGAGAGTGCGCATCCAGCGCCACAGACTGGACCGATAGCGACGGCTCATTCGCTATCACAGTGCCGGTCAACGGTGCGTACCGACTCTCCTTTGACCTGGACGGCTGCGCGGTGTATCTCGGCCGGGACGGCCTGACCGGCAATAGAGACGACGCACGGTTGATCCAAGTGGACGGACGAGACGTGCAGCTCTCGCAACGACAAGTGCCACGGGGGCTGTGCGGCCAGTAGATCAGCGGCGGGCGCTGGGCACGGCGCTGGGCACGGCGAGATACCCGCGGCAAGCGCGGGTATGACGGAGCTTGCTCGCGCAGGCATGGCGGAGCTTGCTCGCGCGGGTTGACGGGGCTTTTGGGCGGGTTGACGGGGCTTTTGGGCGGGTATGGCGGAGCTTGCTCGCGCGGGTATGACGGAGCTTGCTCGCGCGGGTGTGGCGGAGCTTGCTCGCGCGGGGGTGGCGGAGCTTGTTTGGGCGGGTTGACGGGGCTTTTGGGCGGGTATGACGGAGCTTGCTCGCGCGGGTGTGGCGGAGCTTGTTTGGGCGGGTGTGGCGGAGCTTTTTGGGCGGGTTGACGGGGCTTTTGGGCGGGTATGGCGTGAGCCATCAGCCGGCGGGGCGGTGGTGCTGCGGGGCGGGGCGGGCGATGATGCTTGGTGGGCGGCGGCGCGGGGGGGTTGCGGCGCGGGCGAACCAGACTGGGAGGGCGGCGGCGAAGGTGAGCAGCGCGGTGACGGTGAGCGGCAGCTCGTAGCCGCCTACGGCGTCCTCGAGCAGGCCGATCATCCAGGGGCCGACGCCGCTGGAGACGTTGCTCGCCAGCGCGATCAGGCCATAGACCGCGCCGAAACTGACGTAGCCAAAGACCTCGCTGACCAATAGCGACTGCATCATGTAGATGTTGCCGATCGTGAAGCCGAAGATCAGGATGCCGAGCCAGGTGGCGGCGGCGCTGTCGATGTGGATCACGACCAGCGCAGCGGCGCCCTGCACGATCAGCAGCGCCATCGTCAGCCAGCGCTTGTCGATCCGGTCGGCCAGGAACCAGCCCACGACCAGGCGCGCGACGATGCTGCCGATCGCGGTCACGCTGAGCGTGACCGTGGCCGCCGAGAGCGAGCCG
Source organism: Dehalococcoidia bacterium (assembly GCA_965203165.1). Classification (GTDB taxonomy): domain Bacteria; phylum Chloroflexota; class Dehalococcoidia; order Bin125; family Bin125; genus CATQGW01. The sequence goes on along the minus strand of OZ241849.1, from coordinate 202,927 downwards.
AGCCGCTGTTCGAGGAAGGCGGTCTGGTGCAGGATGAAGCCGGTCTGCGCGAGCAGCACCACGACGAAGGTGATCAGCACCGCCCAGAATGGCACGGTGCGCAGCGCCTGGACGATGCTCCAGCGGCGCGTCTGCACATCGGCGCTGAGCGAGTCGCTGCGCTGCGCCGCCGCGTCGTCGAGGCCGTCCTGCGGCAGGCCCATCTCGCGCGGGTCCCAGACCAGCACCCAGGCGACGATCGGCAGGCCTACGATCAGGATCAGCGCGCCCATGATCGGCGTGGCCAACTCCAAACCGCCGGAGTCGATCAGCAGGCCGTTGAGCGGCGAGAGCACCGCGCCGCCCAGCGAGACGCCGGTCGAGGCGATCGCCATGGCGCGGGCGCGGCGGATCACGAACCAGCGCGCCAGCGTGGCGTTGACCGCCACGCCGGCCGCGAGCCCGGAGCCGACCGCCAGCGCGATGTAGGCGAGGTAGAGCTGCCAGAGCGAATCGACGTAGCCGATCGCGATCGAGCCGAGCCCGATGCTGAGCAGGCCGGGCGCCATCCAGCGGCGCGCGCCGTGACGGTCGATCAGCGGCCCGACCAGCGCGGCGGCGAGGCCGGAGACGGCGAAGTAGAGGCCGGTGGCGAGCGAGACGTCGGCGTTGCTCCAGCCGTGCGTCTCCTGCAGCGGGCCGAGGTAGACGGCGAGGCCGTAGTAGCCGACGCCGACGGAGACGAAGAGCAGCGCGCCGCAAGCGCCGACGATCGCCCAGCCGTAGTACCAGCGGCGGGGCAGCAGGCGCGCCGCGAGCGGCCGCCGCTGCGTCCAATTCGCCGCTGCCGGGTCGATTCCCTGCTGCGCCACGCGCACCCGCTCCGCTCCACCGCCGCGGCCGAATCAGTCTACCCTGCAAGCCGCAGCATGCCGCAGGTGGCCGCGACGACTCTGCTACGCGATGAACGGAGCGCTCTCATGACGACCAGCGATCAGCGCCGCACGGGATGGGTCTACCACGAGGCCTACATGTGGCATGACACGGGGCGCATCCGCGCTTTCGACCCGACCTACAAGCGCTGGATGCAGGCCTGGGAGCACTACGAGAATCCGGACACCAAGCGGCGCTTCAACAATCTGCTCGAGTACTCGGAGTTCGCCGACCAGCTGACGCCGCTCAAGCCGCGCGCGGCCAACTACGAGCAGGTCACCCGCTTTCACACGCCCGAGTACGTCGAGTCGATCCGGCGGATGAGCGAGGCGGACGGCGGCGACGCGGGCGAGGGCGCGCCGTTCAGCCACGGCGGCTACGAGATCGCGCTGCTCGCCGCGGGCGGGACGATCACCGCCGTCGACGCGGTGCTCGACAACGAGGTCGACAACGCCTACGCGCTGGTGCGCCCGCCGGGGCATCACGCGGAGCGCGATCGCGGGCGCGGCTTCTGCGTTTTCGGCAATGTGGCGATCGCCGCGATGCACGCGCTCGCCGACCGCGGGCTGGCGCGGATCGCCACGCTCGACTGGGATGTGCATCACGGCAACGGCACGCAGCAGGCGTTCTACGACCGCAACGATGTGCTGACGATGTCGATCCACCAGGATCGCTGGTTCCCGCGCGAATCGGGCGATCTGGACGAGACGGGCGAGGATGCGGGCGACGGTTACAACATCAACATTCCGCTGCCGCCCGGCTCCGGGCACGGCGCGTACGTCGCCACGATCGAGCAGGTGGTCGTGCCCGCGCTTGAGGTCTACAAGCCCGATCTGATCCTCGTGCCCTCGGGTTTCGACGGCGGTATGTACGACCCGCTGGGCCGGATGATGGCCTACAGCGAGACGTTCCGCGAGATGACGCGGCTGCTGCTGGAGGCGGCCGACGCGCTCTGCGGCGGGCGGCTGGTGCTCTCGCACGAGGGCGGCTACTCGCCGACCTACGTGCCCTTCTGCGGTCTGGCGGTGGTGGAGGAGCTGAGCGGGCGCGTCTCAGGCGCGGGCGATCCGATGGCGGACAATGCGGCCGGCGCAGGCGGCCAGGAGTTGCAGCCGCACCAGCAGGCGCGAATTTCGGAGGCGGTCGCGCTGGTCGAGCGGCTGCGCGCGCTGGAGGGCGTGGGCTGAGGGCGCGCCATACTTGCGCGTCTCCGCAGCGCTCTCGCTCTCTCAAGCCGCGGAGGCGAGTCTCAGAATGTGAGCGGGCGCAGCTGTTCGACGAGGCGCTCAACATCTTCCAGGTTGGCGCTGATGGTAGTCGCGTCCAGAAAGCCGTCGTAGAAATTGATGTGCAGCGTGTTCGCCGTGTTGAAGCGCCTGCGCAGCTCCTGGTCGCCCGTCTCCTCGACAAGTTGGGCGACGACCCGGTGCAGCTGGCGATGGCCGCTGTGATTCCAGCCGCGCGATTCGGCGGCGGCCTTTACCGCCTGCGCCGCCGCGCCCCAGCCCTTTTCCGAGGCTTGCAGCAAGTCGTCGTCGGCGAGATAGGCGCGCGCCCTGACCAGAAACTCGGTGGCGGTCTCGCTGTGGCACTCGGTGCGAGTGGTCATGGCGCGATTGTATCGCGCCCCATCGCCCCAGGTTCGCGCACCTGTGCGATAATCGCCCCATGCCCTCGCACTCCCAACGCTACCGACGCGGCGAGACCGTCCGCGAAGAAGCCGTCAACGTCATCCTCGGCGAACTGCTCCGCGCCCGCGGCATCCCCGCCCGCGCCGAGCGGCGCAGCGACGGCGACGCCCCCGATGTCCGCTTCGAGTTGCCCTCCGGCGAACTGATCCTGATCGAGTGCAAGTGGGAAGGCTCCCGCACCGAGCTCGATCGCCAGCTTGCGGAGCGCGTCGACGACTTCCCCGACGCGATCGCCCGCCTCGGCGTGCTCTACCCCGACTACCTCAAGGTCGAAGACGACGTCGGCGATGTGCTCAGCTGGCTCAGCGATCTCGAGTGGTACCTGCACAGTTCGCGCGCGGAGATCTACGACGACCCGATTGTGCGCAAAGGCCAGGTCGAGGCGCTCGCCGCGCAGCTGCGCCTGCTCCCGCTCGAAATCGAGGGCGCCGACCGGGTCCACGCCGCCACGCTGGAAGTCGGCTACGCCCTGACCCAGGCCGTCAAGGGGCTCAACACCCACGCGCGGGTTTCCTACCTCGTCTCGCAGATCGTCGCCGAGACGGACAACGAGCAGCAGCGCGAGGCGGCCAAACGAATCGGCTGCCTCGTGCTGTTCAACGCCCTCGCCTTTCACCGCCGTCTCGCGCTCGCGCGCACCGATATCCCCGCCGTCGAGGAAGTCGCCGCCGGCGGCGTCAAGCCGCTGGCGGAAGCCTGGGAAGCGATCTGCGCCGACATCGACTACGTGCCGGTGTTCGAGGTCGCCAGAGAGCTCCTGCGCGTGCTGGGCTACGGCGACCCCGAACACCAACTCCCCGTCCTCCGCCCGCTGCTCAAGGCCGTCCACGAGACCCGCTACCTCGAAGGCCACGACCTCTCCGGGCGACTCTTCCACACGCTGTTGAGCGACGCCAAATTCAGCGGCTCGTATTACACCTCCGTGCCGGCGGCGACGATGCTCGCGCAGCTCGTCTTCGACGGCTGGCCCAAAGACGTCGACTGGCGCGACCACGAATTCCCCGCCTCCCTGAATGTCGCCGATCTCGCCTGCGGCACCGGCACGCTCTTAATGGCTGTGGCCTCCGAAACGCAGCGCCGCCACGCCGACGCGGGCGGCGGCGACGCGCCCGCGCTCCACAAAGTGCTCGTCGAGCAGGCCCTGATCGGCTTCGACGTCCAGCTCTCCGCGATCCACTTCGCCGCCACCAGCCTGGCGATGCTCAACCCCGACATTCAGTTCGACAAGATGAATCTCTACACGATGCCGCTGGGGACCGAAGGCGAGGACATCCGGCTCGGCTCGCTCGAATTCCTCGGCAGCAACGAAGCGCCCGTGCAGATGCCGCTCGGCGGCGGCGGCGACCTCGCGATCGTGCCCCAGGATGTGGGCCGCGTGAGCGGCGAGGGCATCAAGGGCTCGGCCGAGGGCGTCACCGTGCGCCTGCCCGAGCTCGACCTGGTGATCATGAACCCGCCTTTCACCCGCTCGGTCGGCGGCAACCTGCTCTTCGGCAGCCTGCCCGCCGCGGAGCGAAGCAAGCTCCAGGACGAGCTGAAACGCCGCCTCAAGAAACGCAGCGGCGCCGTCACCCCCGGGCTCGGCGCGGCGTTCGTCGCCGCCGCCGCCCCGAAGCTGCGCCCCGGCGAGGGGCGGCTCGCGCTCGTCCTGCCGCTCACCGTCTGCACCGGCCCCTCCTGGCAGCAAACCCGCTCGCTGATCGAACGCGACTTCACGCTCGACACGGTGATCACGACGCACGATCCGCAGCGCTGGAACTTCTCCGACAGCACCGACCTCTCCGAAGCGCTGCTGATCGCCACCCGCCGCGTCGACAACGGCCCGCCGCCCGATTACGAAACGCGCTTCGTCAGCCTCTGGCGCAACCCCAAGGGCGTCACCGACGCGCAGAAGATCGCCCAGGCCGTGGAGTCGACCACCCCGGCGCGGATTGCGGGCAAGGGCACATCGCTGCTCACGGTCGACGATCGGCATGTCGGCGAAGTGATGCTGATCCCCTCGGATCAGCTCGTGGATAAACAGTGGCTGGGCGTCCAATTCGCCCGCGCCGATGTCACCCGCATCGCCTCTCGCCTACTGCAAGAGGGAAAGCTCCGCCTGCCCGGTCGCGGCCCCGCAGCCGATATCCCCCTTTGTGAGCTCGGATCTCTGGGCGAAATCGGACCGGATCAGCGGCGGCTGGTAGATGGTTTCGAGCGCACCGATGCGGTCACCGCTTACTCGATGGTGGCGGGGCACGACACAGAAAGTCGCACTTCCATCACCTGCGTCGCCAACAAGTGGCTGGCGCCCCGCGCGAAGCCGCTGGGCGGTCAAAAACCCGGCTACGGCGAGCGCCTCTGGAAGCAGGCGGGGCAGCTGCTGATCGCCGAACGCGGTCGCCTCAACACGTGTCGCGTGGTCGCAATATGCGCTCCCTATGAGGTGCTGTCGAACGTGTTCTGGCCGGTCAAAATCGACGATGTTGCCAAGGAGAAGGCGCTTGCGCTCTGGCTGAACAGCAGCGTCGGTCTGCTCTCGCTTCTGGCCACGCGGAACACAACCGAGGGTCCGTGGGTAAAGCTGAAGAAAGCCGACCTGAAGCTCATGCCGATCCTCGATGTCGGCAAGCTCCCGCGCCGCCAGCTCAACGCCCTCGCCCGCCTCTTCGACCAGATCGCAGAGGACGAATTCCTCCGCCTGCCCGAAATGGCCGACGACCCTACCCGCGCCGCGCTCGACGACGGGCTTTCCAAGATCCTCGACCTCCCCAACCTCGAACCGCTCCGCCGCCTGCTAGCCTCCGAGCCCGTGGTTTCCAACCAGCGCCTCTAGGGCCTGCCACGCTGATCACGCACTCCATTTTCCCCCAATTCATCCCTCCCCCCTTTTAGGGGGGAGGTTAGGTGGGGGGTGGGAGGCGCGAGCGGGCGGCGGCCGGCTAGTACACCCCGATCGCCCCCGTCATTCCTGTGCCCAAATCGTCATTCCTGCGCAGGCAGGAATGGCGGGGAGCGGCGCGGGGTGGCGGTGGGCGCGGCGGGTTCCTGCCTGCGCAGGAATGACGGGGGGAGGGCAGGAATGAGGGAGGGTGTGCAGGAATGACGGAGGGTGTGGCGTGGGTGATCGGGGTGCGGCGCGGCGCGATCGGTGGTGCTTGCTCGGTACCTCCTACCCCCCACCTAACCTCCCCCCTGGAAGGGGGGAGGGACGAATTGGGGAAGGGGGAGGGGGGGAGAAGTGGGGTGGGCGGTCGCGTAGGTTCCTGCCTGCGCAGGAATGACGGAGGGGGAGGCGCAGGAATGACGGAGGGGGAGGCGCAGGAATGACGGAGGGGGAGGCGCAGGGATGACGGGGGGAGGGCAGGAGTGGCAAGAGGGAGGTGATGTGGGTGATTGGGGTGCGACGCCGCGCGGCGCTTTTACTCGTAGTCCTCGTTTGGGGGGGCGCTGCTGCTTGTGGGCCAATCGTCCAGCCAGCCAGCGTCGCTCCAGTCTTCGATGGGGTCGGCGGTAGCGCTTGCGGGGTCGTCTTCGTCTTCTTGCGCCGCAGGCTCGAGCTCGATCTGCTCGCTTGTTTCCGTGTCGGTGTCGTAGTCGTCCCAACTCCTGTAGCGCCGGTCTGGCATCGGCTGCCTCCACTCTCGCGCCGCGCGCGTTTCGCACTTGGCGGCGTTCAGCTGAGCGTACGTCGATCTGCGCGTGCGCGATGGCGGGGGATGCGCGAAGCGGGTTAGCGGAGGGAGGCCAACTGGCCTGGGGTGGGCTCGGCTCAACAGAACCAGGCTTCGGTGAGGCCGGGGATGTGCGCGGCGGGGGTTTCGGCGTCGGGCCAGGGGGTTGCGCTGAGGCGCTTGCAGGCGAGTCGTTTGACGGCGCGGAAGACTTGGGTGGGCGGCGCGCCTTCGGCGGCTTCGACCAGGGCTGCGGTGTCGGCCTGCAGCTGATCCATCTGCGGATCGGGGTGCCGCCATCGCCAGATCAGGCCGTCTTGATCGAATGCTTCGAGTAGGTGTTGCTCGCGGATTGGGGCGGCGAGCGGGGAGGCGTGCGGGACGAGCAGGCGCAGGCCGAGTTGCACCGGCGGGACGGCGGGGATGAGGTTGCGCGTCTCGATGAATTCGAGCAGCGCGAGGTAGTCCTGCGGCGATGTCCAGGGCGTGAACGGCAGCCAGGTGGGGCGCAGCGCGATGCCGGCCTCGTGGCACAGGGCGAGCGCGGCGTCGAGGTCGGCGGCGCTGTGGCCCTTGTCGAGGATGCACAGCAGGTGGTCGTCGACCGACTCGAAGGCGGAGGTGATGAAGGAGACGCCCAAATCGTGTAGGCGGCTGAGCAGATGTTGGTGCTCGAGCAGGTGCTCGACCTTTACCGTTATGTCGAATGTTAGCTGCTTATGTTTAGCTCTGGCGGCTTCCAGCAGCTCGATGCCGTAGGTGGGCGCGTTGAAGAAGTCGGGGTCGCCGAAGGTGATGTGTTGCGCGCCCATTGCCGCCTGTTGGTCGATGTCGGCCAGCACGCCCTCGGCTCCGGCAAGCCGCAGGCGCCCCTCGTAGACGGGCGTGAGCGGGCAGTGCGCGCAGCGGTGGGCGCAGCCGCGCGACGCTTCGACGTAGCCGGCGAGGGCGAACTCGCCTTCGGCGGCGTGGTAGCGGGCGTAGCGATCGAGCGGGGGCAGCCCGTTGCGGTCGGGCATCGGGCGCGGGACGCGGTCGAACGCCGCGTCGGGCGCTTCGCCGCGGGCGAGGGCGAGCAGCTGGCGGTCGGTGTCGCTGTGCAGAGCGCGGCCGTCCAAACCAACCGCCCCGACGCCGTAGAAGGCGATTTTGTCGCCGTGTCCTTGCTCGTCCAGCTGGCGGGCGAGCGCGAGGCCGAGCCGCGCAGCGGTGTGCATCGGGGTGGAGATGGCGATTAGTTCGGCCCAGTCGTAGAGCGCGGGGTGCGGGTCTTCGACGGAGAGGTCGAGCGTGCGCACTTCGTGTCCGTCGGCGCGCAGCAGGGCGGCGGGAGCGGCGAGGCCGAGGGGTTGGTGGCCCTGCTCGTAGGTGGAGATGAGGAGGGTGGCGGTCATGGGTTTCAGGGTAGCGCGGGAAACTGAAGGAGGGCTGTGCCGTAGAATCTGAGCAGAGGAGGGACACGATGGCTGTGATGCTCGAGTCCGACCTGCCCGCGCCTCGGCGCTCCGGCAAGGTGCGCGATATCTACGACCTCGACGACCGCCTGCTGATCGTCACCACCGACCGCGTCTCCGCGTTCGATGTGGTGCTGCCCACGGGCATCCCCGACAAGGGCTGCGTGCTCACCCAGATGTCCGCCTACTGGTTCGAGGCGACCTCGACGGTCGTGCCCAACCACATGATTCGGGTGATCGACTCGACCGAAAACCCCGACCTGCCGCTCGCGCTGGGGCCCGAATACGTGGGCCGCGCGATGCTGGTGCGCAAGGCCGAGCCGGTCAAGCTGGAGGCGGTCGTGCGCGGCTATCTGGCCGGCAGCGGCTGGGCCGAGTATCAGCGCGACTCGCGCGTCTGCGGCATCCCCCTGCCGGCCGGGCTGCGCGAGTCCGACCCGCTGCCCGAGGCGATCTTCACGCCCTCGACCAAGGCCGATGTGGGCCACGACGAAAACATCACCTACGAGCAGGCGGTCGCGATCGTGGGCGCCGACATCGCCAACACGGTCAAGGTGCGCTCGATGGCGCTCTACCTGTTCGGCCTCGAACGTGCCCGCGAGGCCGGCTTCCTGCTGGCCGACACCAAGTTCGAGTTCGGGGTGGCCGAAAACGCGCAGGGCGAGGCGGAGGTGATCCTGATCGACGAGGCGCTCACGCCCGACTCGTCGCGCTACTGGGACGCCGAAATCTACCAGCCCGGCCGCTCGCAGCCCTCTTATGACAAGCAGCCGCTGCGCGACTGGCTCTCCGCGACCGACTGGAACAAGGAGCCGCCCGGCCCCGAAATCGACCCCGATGTGGCCCAGGTGCTGGCCGAGCGCTACCGCACCGCCTTCGAGCGCGTCACCGGCCGCGAGCTGCTGGTGGGCGCGTAATGCCGCAATTCAAGGCGGACGTTTATGTCACGCTCAAGCGCACGGTCAACGACCCGCAGGGCCTGACCATCCGCGGCGGCCTCCACTCGCTCGGCTTCGAGTCCGTCCAGGCCGTCCGCGCCGGCAAGTTCATCGAGGTCTGGCTCAACGCCGCCAACGAGCAGGAAGCCCAGCACCAGGCCAACGAAATGGCCGACCAGCTGCTAGCCAACCCCGTCATCGAGGACTTCCGCATCGAGCTAAGCGCCAAGGCCGAGCCGCCCCCCGGCAGCGAAAGCTAACCCGCAACCGTCATTCCTGCGCCCCACCCGTCATTCCTGCGCAGGCAGGAACCCCCGCGCAACAGCGCCGCATGCCCCTTGCGCGATGTACATTGCGCGCAGCGCCACAAGCCGGAGCACACCCAATGCCCACAACAGCCGCCGATCATCCGCCCCTTGAGGCGCACGACGAACTGAGCCGCCGGCTGCTGGAGCATGCCGAGGCGATGATCGCGGAAGGCGATCGCCTACAGGCGTCCGAGAAAATGTGGGGCGCGGTCGCCCACAAGATCAAGGCGATCGCCGCCGAACGCGGCTGGCCCAACCGCAGCCACGCTGACACCCGGGCCATCGTCCGCCACATCGCCGCGCAGCCGGGCAACCGCAAGATCAGCCACCTCTTCCGCGGCGTCGCCGAGGACGCGCACCGCAACTTCTACGACGACACGGCGCTGATCGAGGACCTCGCCGAGGACCTGGTCGAGATCCGAGAGTTGCTCAATCTGCTCGACGCCGTTCTCAGCAACCTCGGCAGCGTCGAATTGCCCACCGACAGGCGCTACCGCGAACGATACGCCCGCCGCACACCCCCCGACGCCCGCCGCTCGCAGCGCCCGTAATCAGGGCCTGTTCACACCCCCGCCACCCCCCCATCCGTCATTCCTGCGCCTCAATCGTCATTCCTGCGCAGGCAGGAACCCGCGTCAGGGCGAGCGCGGCGCCGTCGGCGCTTGCCCGTACGTGTTGCTCCCCCAACACACAATCGTCCCGTCGGTCTTGATCGCGCACGTGTGCTGCGAACCCGCGCTGACCGCCGTGTAGCTCCCGGCCGGGACCGTCGTCTTCCCGTTGGTGCCGGCGCCCCAACAAACCACCGTCCCGTTGCCGCGCAGCCCGCAGTTGTAATCCTCCCCCGCGTCGACCGCGGTGAAGGTGCCCGTCTGAGCGTCGGTCCGGCCGCTCCCGCTGTTGCCCCAGCAGGAGACCGCGCCGGCGCTGCTCAGCGCGCAGCTGTGCTCGAAGTCAACGCTGATCGCGCTGTAGCTGCCCGATGTGGGGGCGTTGTTGATTCGACCGTGGCCGCCGTCATTGCCCCAGCAGGAGATCGCCCCCGCGCTGCTCACGGCGCAACCGTGCTGCCATCCAGCGCTCAGCGCGTTGAACGAGCCCGACGGCGCAGCCAGACGGTTACCGTCGGAGCGCCCCCAACAATGGATCGCGCCGGATGTGCGAATGCCGCAGGAGTAGTGCCAGCCGGCGCTGACCGCGCTGAACGTGCCGGTCTGCGTGGACGGCGCCTGGTTCTGGCGGTTGTCGCCCCAGCACCGAATCGCACCGGCGCTGCTCAACGCGCAAGTGTGATTCTGGCCCGTGCTGATCGCGGTGTATGTTCCCGTCGGTACTCCTGTGAGCTGGTTGTAGTTGTCGCGCCCCCAGCAGTCGATCGTGCCCGTGCTGCGCAGCGCGCAGGTATGGAAGCCTCCTGCGCTGACGGCTGTGTACGTGGTCGTCGGTGTAGGAGTTGGTGTGGGCGTCGGCGTCGGCGTCACAGGGTCCGGCGTTGCCCCGCCCTCGTCGCCGCCCGAACTATCCGCGACGGTCCGAGCAGCCGCGGTCGGCGTAAGCTCCGCAATCAGCTCAGGCAGGCGATCATCCTGCCCGCCCCAACACCTTGCCCTCGCGCCGCCCAGCGCGCACGAATGCCGCATCCCCGCGCTCACCGCGAGATACCGCCCGGATGGGGCGTTGGACTGCCCATAGCGATCATCCCCCCAACATTCGATCGCCCCCGACTCCCGCAGCCCGCACGAGTGCCACGCGCCGGCGCTCACTTGAGTAAAGACGCCTGCTGGGGCATTGAGCTGGCCGAAGTTGTTGAGTCCCCAGCACTCCACCGCGCCACTCTCGCGCAGCGCGCAAGAATGCGTCGTGCCCGCGCTGATCTGCGTGAAGACTCCTTCAGGCGCGTCGGTGCGTCCAAGGTTGCCGCGGCCCCAACAAGTGATCTCGCCTGTCGTCCGCAATCCGCAAGCGTGCAGGTAACCCGCGCTCACGGAGGCGAACTCCCCTTCGGGAGGCTCGGCCTGCCCATAATCGAGCACGCTGCGCCCAAAGCTGCTGGTTCCCCAGCATTCGATCGCGCTGTCGCTCTGGCGCACGCCGCAGGCGAACTGCCAGCCCACGGCCACATCAACGAACGCGCCGTCAGGCGCGTTCCCATCCGCGCCCCAACAGACGACCTCCCCGCTCCCCCGCCGAATCGCGCAGTTGTGCCAGTCGCCGGCGCTCACCGCCGCGTAACGCCCCTCCGGAACATCGCGCAGCTCGGCGGAGTTGCCGCCCCAGCAGCGGATCACGCCGTCATCCCGCAATGTGCATTGGTGCTCGCCGCCGGCATCAAGCGCCAGATAGCGGCCAGTGGATCCGGGCGTAGCGGCCTGGGCGAGGGTCAGAGCAGCGAGCAGCAGCGCAGCGATCGCAAGGGCGATCGGGAGGAATTTATCCCCCCCCCCCCCCCGATCGGGCAAGCGCCGCCAACGCGCGGCCGGCGCGTTGGGCGGCAGTCAGAGAGTCGACACCGTGCGTCACGCCCACCACTCTACACCAGCGCCGCGCCTGCGTCATACCCGCGCCCGCCCTCACCCGCTCAGCGTCCCCTTGGTGCTCGGCGGGCCATCCTCGATCACCCGCACCGCGTCGCGCAGGGCGCGGGCCAGCGCTTTGAATGCGGCCTCCAGGATATGGTGATCGTTGCGCCCGGCCAGCTGGCGCACATGCAGCGCCAGCCGACCCTCGTAGGCCAGCGTTTCGAGGAAGTGGATCGCCATGTGCGACGGCAACTGCCCGATCATCGGGCTGGGGAAATCCAGCGCGATTGCGCTGTAGGGGCGGCCGCTCAGATCCAGCGCGACGTGAATCAGGGCCTCGTCGAGCGGCACGCTGCGGTCGGCGAAGCGCGCGATGCCGGCGCGCTCGCCCAGCGCCTCGTTGAGCGCCCGGCCCAGCGTGATCGCCGTGTCCTCGACCGTGTGATGCGCGTCCACATGCAGGTCGCCCTCCGCCGCGACGCTGAGGTCCAAGCCGCCGTGCCGCGCCAGCTGGTTGAGCATGTGGTCGAGCATGCCCACGCCGGTGGCGATCTCCGCGCGGCCCTCGCCGTCGAGGTCCAGCCGCACGGAGACCTTCGTCTCCTTCGTCGCCCGCTCGATTTCGGCTCTGCGCATAGCTTCACATTGGCGCAACCGACGCCATCCGTCCAGCGCGCCGCGTGAATTATGCTGGATGTGTCGATTTCGCATCACACAGCGACCACACAGCGGCGACGGCGGAGGATGCAGCATGGCCCTGAGCAAAAAGGAGCTGATCGCCAGGCTCAACGAGGATCTGGCCGCCGAGCTGGGCGCGATCATCTGCTACATCGCCTACGCCGCGCGGGTCGACGGCCCGCAGCGCCCGCAGCTCGCGCAGTTTTTCACCTCCGAGATCACCGGCGAGCAGATTCACGCCAACTATCTGGCCAACAAGATCGTCGCGCTGGGCGGCGAGCCGACCACCACCCCCGCGCCCGTCGCGCTGCCGCAGGGCAACCAGGCGATGCTCGAGTCCGTCCTGGCCATGGAGCGCGCCGCCGTCGCCCGCTACGAGCAGCGCATCGCCGACGCCGAGTCCTACGGCGACATCGCGCTCAAAATCACAATCGAGGATTTCATCCGCGACGAAACGTCCCACGTAGAAGAGACCGAAGCGATCCTCCGCCACTGGCCGCTCTAGGGCCTGTTCACGCTGCCGTCATTCCTGCGCGCGAGATCCGTCACACCCGCGAGAGACCCGTCATACCCGCGCTTGCCGCGGGTATCTCGCCGAGTTCTGCACGGAGTCCCGCATGGCCTCCTCCCTCATTCCTGCGCAGGAACGACGGAAGGAGGCGCGCGGGGTTGGGGAGACGGAAACGGGCTTGGTGCTCACCGCAGCGAGATACCCGCGGCAAGCGCGGGTATGACGGAGACGGGCGCGGGTATGACGGAGGCGTCACCCAGGCCGCACCGTCGTGCGCTCCTCGATCGCGTACAGCTCCTCCATCCCCGCCATTTGCTGCACCTCGCGGTAGAGCGCCATCAGCTCCTCGATTGGGCGGCCGCTGGCTTGCCGCTCGGCGATTGACTGGTAGGCGTCGCGCATTGCGCCGTAGGCGACTACTTGGCCCGTGAACGGATCGATCTGCAGGTTGAAGCCGTGCGCAGTGAGCGCTTGCGGGTCGCGCCCGCCCGCCGCGCCCATGATCGCCAGCGGACCGCCCAGGCGGCGGCCTGCTTCCGCGATCTGCGCCTCGTCGTTGGGGAACAGCATCAGCACATCGGCGCCCGCCTCGCGGTAGGCCAGCGAGCGCTCGATGGCGCGCTCGAACGACTCGTTTCGCACCGCTCCGGTGCGCGCGATGATCAGAAAGTCGGGGTCGCGCCGCGCCGCCGCCGCCTCGCGCACCTTGTCGACCATCACCTCGGTCGGCTCGAGAAACTCGACGCCCTTGTGGTGGTGCGCCCGCTTGGGCGCGACCTGATCCTCGATTTCGATTGCCGCGCCGCCGGCCGCCTCGATCTCGCGCACCGCCCGCGTCGTGTGCAGCGCGTCGCCGAAGCCCACCCCGCCGTCGACAATCAGCGGCAGATCGCAGCGCGCCGCAATCTGCCGCGTCAGCCCCGCCACCTCGGTGATCGTCAGCAGCGCCTCCGAGACGGCCAGCTGAAATCCCAGACCACCGCCGGAGAGATACGCCGCATCAAAGCCCAGCGACTCAATCAGCCGCCCGGTCAACGGGTCAAGGCAAACCGGCGCAAAGACGGTCTCCCCAGAGCGAATGCGCTGCGCAAAGTCGCGTCGGTTGGTCACGGGAGGCTCCCATCAGCGGGCGTGTCGGTTCATTCCAGGTTCTCGCGCAGATGGTAAGGCAACCGGGATCACTCCTCCGCAGCCTCAGCCGCCAGGTATGCGCCCCGCTCGGGGCCTCGCACAATCTGACCGCTTTTGCGCAGGCTTGTAAAGGCGCTCTGTGTGGCGCGCAAGGCGTCGTCAAACGGCAGATCCGCTTCCCGGGCGAGCTCGGCCGCCACTTCTCGGGCGCTCATTGCGACTCGCCGCGTGGCGAGCAGCGCGAGGGCGCGTTGCGGAGCGATCCGGCGAAACTCGGCTGCGCGCAGCTGGGCGAGCAGCGCGTCGTGCCGCTCGCGATAGCCCGGATCGACCCAAACTGCGCCCGCGCGGAGCTTCAGCTTCCCGCTCTGGGTCACGGAGGCCGTGCCGCTGCGGATCCTGCCCGACCGCGCAGGCGTCCAGGACCAGTCGTCTTCGCCCAGCTCGGCCAGCATCGCGCAGCGAATCGTGGTCGGGGCGCGATCGAGCCGCGCCGCTTCCGCGTTTTCGTCAATCGCGAACTGCACGACGCAAAACCAGCCCGGCCGCGGCCCATGCGACTGCCAACTGCCCTCGCTACGGCTCGCCTTGATCTCCAGCCCGACGCCGCGCTGGACCGCGTCGCCGGGATACTCGCCGGTGCGGATCAGGTCGGGGTATCCGTTGTGATAGCGGTTCACCACCAGAATTCGGCTCGCAGCGGCCAGCCGCGCGGCGACGGTGCGGCTGATCAGCCCCGAGAAGGACGCGCGGTCGAGCAGGTCTTCAAGCGGCTCGTAGGCCGCGTCGTGCAGCACCAGATTGAGCCGATGCACCAGCTGCTGGACGTCCTCAACCGTTCGCAGCAGATCGCGGGGCTGCAAGCCGAACGGCAGCGGGACGGGCAACGACTGCGAATTGACCAGCCCATCCGGATTGGGGCGCACTTCGCGCAGGAACGGACGGACGCCCGGTTCGGACATCGGGCTAGAGCCGCGCAAGGGCGGGGATCGCGGCCTGGGCGACTTGCCAATATTCGCGATCGATCTCAACCCCGATGCCCGGCACGCCCAGCGCTTCGGCGGCGGCCAATGTCGTGCCGCTGCCGGCGAACGGGTCCAGCACCACGCCGTCGCCGCCGGGCAGCGACGCGCGGATGATCTGCCGCAGGAACGCTTGCGGCTTGGCGGTCGGATGGCAGGCGACGGCGCGCTCGGCGGCGGGCGTCTTGCCGCTCTCGATCACGTCGAGGAACGGGGTGTCGTCGGACAACCGCCGCAATCCGCCGACGCCCCAGCGGCGCAGGTTCGCCGCGACGGTCGGCTCGGAGAGCGGGCGGCGATAGAGGCCCCAGGGCTCCCAGCAGGAGCGCGGCATCGTGCTCACGTCGGCGAACTCCTCGTGCGCGCCCTTGGGGCGGTCGCCGCCGCGCAGCGTGCGCACCAGCCGCACAATCTCGCCGCGCCGCTCAAAGCCGGCCTGCTCCATCGCGGCGGCGACCAGTGGCGACATCAGCGGATTGCTGGCGATCAGGGCGTGCCCGCCCGGGCGCAGCGCGGGCAGCAACAGCTCCGCCCACTCGCAGAAAAATCCGTGCAACTCCCGGCGGTCGCTCGTCGAATGGACGGTGAAGCGCGGCAGCGGCTGGCGCTGCGCGCCGTCGAACGCGGGCGGCAGCCGCCAGACGCCGCCTCTCCCCCGGCGCAGCTTGGCGATCTCCTCGGGCTGATATTCGTGCAGACCATAAGGCGGGTCGGTGACGACGGCGTGAATGCTCTCCCGCGCCGCATCGCGCAGCCAGTCGCGGCAGTCCCCAAGGTGCAGAGTTTGCCACCCAAAGCGAAATGGGGCGTCGTCGGCCGCGGCGAGCAGTTGGCGCTGGTGTTCAGCCTTGGGCGTAGTCACGAGCAGGCTGCCTACTCTCGAGCGCGGGCGAAGTCGGGCAGCAGTTTGGCGACGATCTTGTCGATTGCTGCGAGCTCCGCGGCGCAGTCGTCAGGGTATCGGAAGTCGGGCTTGGCTGAGCGCGACTCGCGGATGCTCGCGGAGAGTTCGGCAAGGCGCTTGTGGTCGGCGTTCGCGGGGCTGTAGAGCGGGATTGGGACTTTCTCCAGCGGCGTTTTGTCGAAGTGGCGCCCGCTCTTCCGCGCGAACTCGAACGCGAAAGAGAGGCAGGGCGCGTTGAGGAACGCACAGAGGTAGTCGCCCTCGGCTTGCGAGTCGACGGCAACTCGGTAGAAGGTGTGCTCGATGATCTCAGTTGCGGTAGCTGCCCGCAGCCGTTGGCCCGCTCCGTTGTACACGACGTTTAGTGTCGGATGCCACTGGCTGGACAACTGCTTCCGGTAGTCCAATTTCCCAACGAGATCAGAGGGAGTTGTTGCCCCGCCCCCCACGTGTCTGCGGTACGTGGTGTCCAGCTTTGCCCATGTCGAGCTGGCGCTCCGAGCCTCCTCGTCCGTGAGCAGGTACTCCCCATTGTTGGGAACGACGGCTTCAGCCAGAGGCTCTCGAATCGAGAATGGGACAAGATTCGTGGGAGCGACGTAGCCGACTCGCCATTGGTCTGGGATGTCTTCCAGCGCGAACGGCGAGTACTTGGCCCAGGGTTGCTTGGCGCGCTGGGGCTGAAGCGTCCGCTTCGGGTTATCAGGATCGACTTTCACGAGCACCGCAGGCTGGACCGTTGTGCCGTTGCGGGCGCTCGCTGCGTATTGCGACGGCGCCCACGGGAGCTGCGGCAGCGCCGCGATCCGCTTCGTTAGCCCGGCTGGTAGAGCATCGACGGACGGATCGAACTTTCGCTTGGGATCGTTGAGCACCAAACGTTGCGCCCGCTTGTTGCGCAGCCCAATCACGCATGCGTCTGCGCCACTGAACGGACGAGGCCGAAGCACGCGCTCATCTGGGTGGCGCTCGGATACATCCAGCACGCCGCGCAAGTGCCCTTGTTCGCGGAACGACCGCCAGTTTTCCGAGGTCAGCGCGGCCGCATTCAACACGAACGCGCTGGCATCGCGGCGTGGCCGTGCCAAGAACAGATTTCGCGTCTCAACGACGAACACAGCTCCGAGGTCAAAGCTGCTGTGACTTCCCTGTGTTCCTGGCAGGATGCCTCGTTCGCGCGCCAGAGCGCGGACATTCTCCTTGCGGGGTTCTGTCTGGATCTCGTTCCAGCGCAGCCAGGGCGGGTTGGAAACGATCCGATTCACTTTCCGGCGCGCGATCGCGTGGGGAGCGAGCTGGTTGCGGATGTACCAGGCCCAAACGCCGTTGCCGTGTTCGGCGACGATCTGAGTCAAGACCTCGTGCGCGTCGGCAAGCTGTTTGGCCTCGATCTTGCTCGCCCCCAACGTCACGTCTGCCGGCAAGCCAAGCCCATCGCAGGCGGCGGCGACAAGCATGTCAAGGCGCGTCTCGAAGTTCGGCAGATTGGTGAAGCTGTAGGGCACCGCGAAGTATCGCTTGCGGTCGGGCGACCAGAATCGAGATGTGCCGGCATCGAGCATCGGTTGAGTCAGACCTGCTATCTCGACGCTCTCCATCAGAAGCGCGTCGCCTTGGTGAACGCTGGTTTCGGCCGGGGCGGGCAGCGCGCGGCGCAGCGTGGCTCGCGCCATCTCGACCGCGACAGGGTGGATGTCGATGCCATGTACCAACCGGCTGACGATTCGCGCTTTCTCCTCGTCGTTTGCGCTCGGCGCGTGCTTGGGGATGGCGGCGAGGACTCGGCGAGCGGCGTGGTAGAGGAACGTACCCGACCCGCAAGCGGGATCGAGGACGCCGATCTTGTCCGGCGGCGCTGCGGCGCTGCGCGCCGCGAGAATTGCGCTCTCCAGCCACTTGTCGTCAAGCGTCTCTTCGACGATCAGGTTCGCAAGCCAGTCCGGCGTGTAGTACTCGCCGTACAGCTTG
Organism: Dehalococcoidia bacterium; assembly: GCA_965203165.1. GTDB lineage: Bacteria > Chloroflexota > Dehalococcoidia > Bin125 > Bin125 > CATQGW01. The sequence goes on along the minus strand of OZ241849.1, from coordinate 185,238 downwards.
CGATCTTCTTTGGGCACGATCGCCATGTACACATTGCGCAGCACATCCGCCTCCCGCGCGCCCCAGTCGTAGCGATCGATGAGTGTGAAGAGGTCGTGCGCCCACTGAGCGCCGCCGGGGGCGTCCGCAATCCAGGAGATGAAGCCGTCCGCTGGCTCCGCATAGGACGAGTCGTCCAGGATGCGCGTGACATTGCGCGCCACCATCACGAGCAGGCAGTGGTCCAGAAACAGCGGGATTCGCCGGTGTTCCGCGACTTCAATGCCGCTCCCGCGGACCAAGTCGTGCCACAGGTGGTGTTGCGTGATGGCAGCGGCGCTGGCGGCTGCGCTGTTCCAGATCTCGTCGAGATCACGCCGCAGCGCGTCAAACAGACCCGCCGGGTCCGCGGGCACCCAAGGCTTGCCTGCGGCGCGTGTGGCGAGAGCTACGGCCGCCTCGCGCAGCGCTTCCGGCGATCGGTCAAACTGCTGCTTATGTAGTGCTTGATGCGGGGCGCAGACGTCGTCTTCCCGCCTCGCCGACCATTCCCAGGCCCACCAGCGAACCCCATCAGTGAGAGCGCCGATCCACGGCGTGTTGGCGTCCCGCAAGTCGCGCCACATCGTGCGCTGCTCGTGCCCGCGAAGCGCGAGCACATAGCGCTGCAACTGCTCGAATTGCGTCTCGCCCTCCTGACTGCCCGACGAGTCCGGGCCTGCGACGGGCGGCTTACTCCGCGCGGGCCGCCGTTTGACCTCAATCACGATGCGGCGCCCCGGCAGGAACAGATCGCACGGTCCGTCGCCTGTCTGGTGTTGCAGGATCGCCTCTACGCCCGGCGCGCAGCCTTCCAGCACTTCGGCCAACGCCTTCTGCACGGCGGGCTCGGTCGCAGCCGTCGCGCGTGTCAGGACCTCAAGAGGCTCGGTCTGCTTGGACTTCATGGCGTTTCCGTATTCGGCAGCGAGATCACCTCGGCCTCCGCCAGACGCGCGATCTCCGCCTCCGACCGCCCGATGCTGCGCAGGATTTCGGCGGTGTGCTGCGCGGGGGCGCTTGCGCCTTGGCTGAGCTTTATCGGCGTGCGGCTGAGGTGGACGGGGCTGGCGCTGACTTTTAGCGTTTCTCCGCTGTCGGCGACGGGCAACTCCGCGATCATTCCGCGCTCGGCGATGTGCGGGTCGTCGACGATGTCGGGGATCGTGTTGAGCGGCGCGCAGATGCAGACGCCCTCCAGCTCGGCCTCCCACTCGGCGGTGCTGCGCTGTTGGAAGGCCTCGAACAGGATCGGCTCGATGTCGGCGTGGTGGCGCGTGCGGTCGGCGTTGGTCTGGAAGCGCGGGTCGTCGAGCAGATCGAGCCGGTCGATCTTGGCGCAGAAGAGTTGCCAGTCTTTGACGCCCGCGACGACGCAGTGCCCGTCGGCGGTGGGCAGCGCCTGAAAGGGCGTGACGAGCGGGTGGCGGGTGCCGATTGGGCCGGGCACTTCGTCGGTGTTGGCGGCGCGCACGACGGCGTTTTCGAGCAGCGCGACCTGGCTGTCGAGCATCGCCACGTCGACGTGCTGGCCGAGCCCCGACGCCTGCCGCTCGTGCAGCGCGGCGAGCAGCCCGATCGCGGTGTACATCCCGCCGGCCATATCGCCGATGCTGTAGCCGGGCCGAATCGGCGGCCCGCCCGGCTCGCCGGTGATGCTCATCACGCCGCCCATGCCCTGCACGATCACGTCAACCGCCGGGCGGTTTTTGTAGGGGCCGCTATGTCCGAAGCCGGAGGTGGAAGCGTAGATCAGGCGCGGGTTGAGTTGCGCGAGATCGTCGTAGCCCAGCCCCAGCCGCTGCATCGCGCCGGGCCGAAAGTTCTCCGTGAGCACATCAATCGCCCCGTTGGCCGGATCGATCAGGTCGCGCACAATCTGCACCGCCTCGGGCGTCTTGAGGTCCAGCGTGAGCGACTTCTTGCCGCGGTTGACGCTGAAGAAGTAGGTCGAGACGCCGTGCACATACGGCCCCGCGCCGCGCCGCTGCTCGTCGACCCCGGCCGGCTCGACCTTGATCACGTCGGCGCCGAGGTCGGTCAGGATCATCGAGCCGTAAGGCCCGGCCAGCGCCCAGGTGAAATCAAGGATGCGCAGTCCGTGCAGCGGTCCGGGCATGGCGGGGCCGTCCCGTCGCCTACAGCTCGAGGCCGGGCGTGCCCGGCTCGAGCTGCACGCCGAGCGTGTTCAGCGCCATCGAGACCAGGTTGTACTGCCCGGCGGCGAAGACGACGTCCATCAGCTGCTGAGTGTCGTAGCTGGCGGCGAGCGCGCTCCAGGTCTCATCGGAGATGAAGGCGTCGGCGTGCAGCTCGTCGGTTGCGCGGAGCAGCGCGCGCTCGTGCTCGCTCCAGCCCTCGGCGTCGGGGCCCTGCTTGACCCGCTCCACCTCATCCAGCGTCAGGCCGGCCTCCTGCCCAATTCGGCGGTGCTGCCCGAACTCGTAGCCGGAGCGGCAGTTCCAGCCCATCCGCAGGATCACCAGCTCGCGCTCGCGGGGCGGCAGCGAGGACTCGGAGAGCACGTGCCGCGCGAAGCGCCCCCAGGCGCGCGACAGCTCGGGGTAGTTGGCCAGGGTGCGGGTGATATTGAGCACGGGGCCGCGCTCGGCGGCGCGCTCCAACTGCTCTTTGGCCAGCCCCTCGGCGGTTTCGGGATCGAGCGGCTGGACGCGCGGTTGGCTGAGACGCATTGCGGGGCTCCTCTTCGCTGGGGCGCGGGCGCGTTCAGGATAGGACGCGGGCGATGCGCTCGAGCAGCGTGTCCAGCTGGTCCGAGCGCGGCACGGAGATGCGCACGCAGTTGCGCAGGCGGCGGTCGGAGTAGAAGCGCACGAAGACGCCTTGCCGCGCGAGGGCGTCGTGAAACTCTCGCCCCGCGCTGGAGGTCGCGCCGGCGTCCTCGCCCAACGGCGCGACGCGCACCAGCACGAAATTGGCCTGCGAGGGATAGGGGCGCAGCTGAGGGTATTCGGCGAGCGCGGCGATCAGCCGCTCGCGCGTCTCGACAATCCGGTCGGCCTGCGCGTTGAGCGCGTCGGCGGCGCGCAGCGCCGCCAGCCCCGCGGCTTCCGCGGCGGCGTTGATGTTGTAGGGCTGCTTGACCTTGAGCAACGACTCGACCAGCGCCGGATGGCCGACGGCGTAGCCCAGCCGCAGCCCCGCGATTCCCGCCCATTTCGAGAAGGTGCGGGCGACGATCAGGCGCGGATAGCGCTCCAGCAGCTCGACGGCGGAGCCAGCCTCGGGGCCGCGCGCGAACTCGATGTAGGCCTCGTCCAGCAGCACCGTCGCGCCGGTGTCGAGCAGCGCTTCAAGCGCCGCGCGGGGGAAGAGATCGCCGGTCGGATTGTTGGGCGAGGTGACGATCACCAGCCCCGCGGGCGCGCCGCCGGAGCCGGCCGCGGCCTCCAGCAGCGGCTCGAGCTCGATCCGAAACTCCGACGCGCGGGGCACTTCGACGAACGGCAGCTGATTCACGTCGGCCAGGAAGCGGTACATCCCGAAGCAGGGCGTGGAGGCGACCACCGCGCGGCCGGGCGGCACGGCGGCGCGCATCACCAGGTCGAGCGGCTCGTCCATCCCCGCGCCGGCGATCACCCGCTCGCTCGGCACGCCCAAGCGCTCGCCGAGCGCCGAGCGCAGCGCCAGTTGCAACGGATCGGGGTAGATCGGCGCCGCGCCGCCGTCGGCGAGCGACTCGCGCAGCGCCGCGCGCACCTCGGGATGGACGCCGAAGGGGTTCTCATTGGCGTCCAGCTTCAGCGCGTCGGCCAGCGCCACCCCGGCTCGTCGGCAGCGCTCAACCAGCGGCACAACCGGCTCATACCCCGGCAGGGCGGCAAGGTGCGGGTGGACGGCGGGCGGATCGTGCAGATTGTGCGGCATCGGCGGGCTAGCGATCAACGCGGCGGCGCTCTAGGGAGCGGGCGTGGGCGGTCAGATGCTCGGCGTGGGCGATGCGCTCGGCGTCGGCGGCTAGCTGATCGAGCGTGTCGGCGTCGACGTTGACGATGGTGGTGATCTTGCGGAACTCGCCGACATTGAGCGCCGAGGCGTAGCGCGCCGCGCCGCCGGTTGGCATCACGTGCGAGGGGCCGGCCACGTAGTCGCCCAGCGCCTCGGGCGAGGCGTCGCCGATGAAGATGCCGCCGGCGTTGCGCACCTGGTCGGCGCGGTCGGGCGCGTCGCGGGTGACGAGCGCGAGATGCTCCGGCGCGTATTCGTTGGCCAGCTGCAGCGCGTCGTCGAGGGTTTCGACGCAGGCGATGCCGCCGCGTTGCTCAAAGGCGGCCAGCGCGATGTCGCGGCGCGGCAGCGCATCGGCTTGCTCGCGCAGCTCGCGCTCGACCGCCTCCGCCAGCGTTTCGCTGGGCGTGATCAGGATCGGCGCGGCGAAGCGGTCGTGCTCGGCTTGCGCGAGCAGGTCGGCGGCGCAGAGGGCGGGATCGGCCGAGTCGTCGGCGACGATCAGGGTCTCGGTCGGGCCGTAGACGGCGTCGATGCCGACCGCGCCGAAGACCTGGCGCTTGGCCGCGGTCACCCAGCGGTTACCCGGGCCGAAGATCTTGTCGACGGCGGGGATCGACTCCGTGCCGAAGGCGAGCGCGGCGATGGCCTGCGCGCCGCCGACCTTGTAGACGCTGCGCACGCCGGCGATTTCGGCGGCGACCAGCTTGAGCGGCGCGACGGAGGCGCGACCGTCGGCCGCGGGCACGGCGGGACTGGCGATCGCGACATCTTCGACGCCCGCGACGATCGCGGGGATCGCGGTGTGCAGCACCGAGGACGGGTAGACCACATCCACGCCGGGGACGTAGAGGCCGACGCGGGCGAGCGGGCGCACGACCTGGCCGAGCCCGTCCTCGGAGAACGACCGCGCGGCGTGTTTAAGCTGGAGCTCGTGGTAGGCGCGGACGCGGTCGGCGGCGAGTTGCAGCGAGTTGACCAGCTCGGTCGGGACGGCGGCGCGGGCCCGGGCGAACTCGTCCTCGGAGACGCGGAAGTCGGCCGGAGCCGCGCCGTCGATCGCGGCACAGATGCGGCGCAGCGCGTCATCGCCGCCCTCGCGCACCTCGCGCAGAATGCGGGCGACAGCTTCCTCAAACGAGGGCTGGTCGTCCCAGAGTCGGGCGATGGTCTCCGCTTCGGCGGCGGTCAGCGCGCCCTCGTCGGGGCGGCGGCGGGCGAGCAGCGCGGCGCGGGCCTGCTCGAAGCCGCGCCAGATCGGAATTTCGGCGCTCATGCGGCGTCGCCCAGCCATTCGCCCAGCGCGCGCGCGGTGCGCTCGGCGGTGGACTCGAAAAAGGCGTCGATCGCGGCCTGATCCACGTGATCCAGCGTCTGGTCGAGCAGTTCGGGGACGCGCTGCATGAACTCGTTCAGCCCCTGCTCGCCCTCGATGCCGGCGCGGTTCAGGTGGCGCGAGGCGATGAAGGTGAAACGCTCCCAATCGGGCGGATGCTCGGTCACGGCGGCGGTCGTGTCGCGCCACTGCTCCAGCGTCGCGCGGTCGATGAAGCCGGCGTCGATCTCCACGGCGGAGGCGAAGAGCGAGCGGCGCATTCGGCGCATCGCCTCGTCCTGCTCGCGCTCGCGGCGGTCGAACTCGTACTGCAGGATGCGATCGAGCAGGTTGGCGTGGTCGTCACCGCCCAGCAGCGAACGGCGCCCGAAATAGGGGCGGTAGATCGCGGTCACGTATTCCTGGTCCATAATCAGGTGGGTGAGGTAGCCGCAGACCCAGGCGCGCGTCTGGGGCGAGAGCCGCGCGGTGTCGCGCAAGCTGCGGTGCGCCTCGAAAAAGGCGGCGACGCTGTCCTGGTGGCGCTCGTCGGTGATGTCGAAGAAATGCGTCCGCTCACGCTCCCAGCGGGTGATCACGCGAATGTCGGGCGTGGTCGCGCCGAGCAGGAATTCGCCGTTGTCGGCGTCGAGCCGCTGCGCTGCCAGGCGCTCGCCGGCGCGGCAGGCCGCGATCATGTGAGAGACAAGGGCGGGCATGGCGGCAGTTTATCGCCCCACCGCGAATGCCGCATTTCGGCTGCGGCCGCCTATGCTTTGACTATGCGCAGAATGAGACTGACGATGTGGTCGGCGCTGATCCTGATCGGCGCGCTGCTGGCGGCGTGCGGTGGTTCGTCGCCGCCCAGCGGCGCGGTGCACATCTCGCGGCTGGCCGACGACATCGGGCCGGTCTCGGAGAACTTCATCGACCGCGCGCTGGATCGCGCGGAGGAGCACAACGCGGCGGCCTGGGTGCTGATGCTCGACACGCCGGGCGGGCTGATCACGTCCACCGACGAGATCGTGCAGCGCTTCCTGGCGGCGCAGGTGCCAGTGGTGGTGTTCGTCAGCCCGGCCGGCGCGCGGGCGGCCTCGGCGGGCACCTTCATCACGATGGCGGGGCACATCGCGGCGATGGCGCCCAACACGCAGATCGGCGCGGCGCACCCGGTTGCAGGCGGCGGCGAGGACATCGAAGGCGACCTCAACGACAAAGTGACCAACGACTCGGCGGCGGACATTCGCGGGATCGCCGAGGTGCGCGGGCGCAACGCCGAGTGGGCCGAGCAGGCGGTGCGCGAGTCGGTCTCGGTCACCGGCAGCGAGGCGGTCGAGCTGAATGTGGTCGACCTCACGGCGAACGACCTCGACGACCTGCTCGCGCAGATCGACGGGATGGTCGTGCGGCTGGCGGTCGACGGCCCGGTCAGGGTGCTGCGGGTCGCGGACGCGGAGCGGGTGGAAACGAACTACACGCTGTTCGAGAGCATCCTCGACGTGATCGCCAACCCGACGGTGGCGTTCATCCTGCTCGGTCTGGGCCAGCTGGCGCTGATCATCGAGCTGTGGTCGCCGGGTCTGGTCGGTCCGGGTATCTTTGGAGTGATCATGCTGCTGGCGGGCTTCTTCGCGCTGGGACCGCTCGACACGAATCCCGCGGGGATCGCGCTGATCGTGCTGGCGGTCATCCTCTTCGCCGCGGAGATTTTCGTGGCCGGCTTCGGCGTGCTGGGCATCGGCGGGATCGTCTCGCTAATTCTCGGCGGCCTGATTCTGATGAGCGACACGTCGATCGACGCCGAAGAGGTCTCGATCTGGGCGCTGATCGGCGTCGGCGCGCTGGCCGCCCTGGTGGTGGGCGGGATCGGGCTGCTGCTGGCAATCGACCGGCGCAAGCCCAAGTGGTCGCCGTCGGGCGCCGGCGTGACGCTGGTCGGGCACGAGGGCGTAGCGCACACCACGATCACCGGCAGCGGCACGGTGGTCGTCGATTCGGAGCTGTGGTCCGCCCGCGCCGCATCGGGCCGCATCCCGCAGAAAACGCCGGTGCGCGTAGTGGAGATGGACGGCCTGACGGCGGTGGTGGAGCCGACGGTGCCGATCGAGACGCTCGATCACGGCACGGTGGGCGACGGCGCCGTGCGGGAGCGGTGAGCGGGGCTGCTAGCCGGCTGATTCCGGAAGGCGCTGGTCGTCGGGTTCGCCTTCGGCGAGGTATGCCGCATCCAACTGCTGATGCAGCAGGCTGAGCAGTCCGAGCCAGATCGCGCCGTCCTCAAGCGAGACCTCGCGATCAATGTCGTGAGTCAGGACATTGCGCACGCCACGGGTCACGCCGATCACGAGGTGTCGGAACCCGGCCTGCTCATCACGTTCCAAGGCAGTCGAACGCGAATTGAGGACGAGGACCGGATCCTGCTCGGAGAGGGCGCGCTCGATCAGCGGCTGGCCGTCCATGTTGAGTAGGGCGGCGCGCGCTTGCAGACGGTTGAGCAACCGCTGAGCCTCATGGCGCACCGCTTCGTGAGCGTAGCCGTCGCGGTACAGGCGGCGGGCGTGGTCGCTGATCGCGAGTTGGGCAAGCGGAACGGCGGCGTCAGCGGAGTCGGGGCTCACTCGCGCGCCAGCCGCCGCGCAAGCTCGCGCCCGGCGTCAAACCCCTTGCCGCGCAGGCCGACAAAGCGATTCTCACTATCCGAATGCCCCCGCAGCACAATGTCGGGGATGCTCTCCATACAGACATGGAAATCCCCGTCGGGGACCGGCCGCTGGTGGGCGGCGGCCGCCTCGCGCACGTGCCGCGTGCCGCTGTCCAGGCCGACCGCGCCCCGCCCGACGCAAACCAGCAGCGTGATCTCGCGCAGCGCGGACTGCCGATCCGCCGCCAGCTTCGCCGGATCCACGCGCAGGCGCGGCTCAGGACCGCTCAGGTCGTAGAGCGACTGCGCCTCGTCATATTCGAGACCCAGCGACATGGCCACTGCGTCGGTGCGCTGAACCTCAGTGGCGAAAGCGCGGTCAATGGACCAGTCGTCGGGCTCGGACCACTGATCGATTTCGGGCGGCGGCTCATCAACTGCGGGCGGCTCTTCCGGCGCGGGCTCATAGCCGTTCTGGAGCATCGATTCGAGCAGCAGCCGGAAAGCGCTCTGGCGCGTCTCCAGGTCCACCTGGTCGGCCACGGGCGAGGTGGCGTCCCAGGCGTCGGCGACGATTCGGCGCAGCCGTTCAGCGTCGAGCAAGTCGGATGCGGTGGTCATCGGAGAATCCTCCACTGCTGATAGTAGTTGAGAAGCGGCGGCACGGCGGGAACGGGGCTTGGTGCGCAGCGCGGCGAGATACCCGCGGCGAGCGCGGGTATGACGGAGCTCTTGGGAGTAGCGGGGCGATATTGCGTGGGTATGGCGAGAGGAGTGCGGCCCTATCGGTAGGGCTCGGTGCTGGGCGTTTCGCCTGCTTCCTCTTCGAGCCGCTTTCGGCGCTTCCGCCGCGAGCGGTCGCCGAAGAGGATCATCCAGACGAAGCGCAGAACCGCGCCGACGATCACGATGCGGAAGAGCAGCCGCCAGATCAGCGCGATGATGATGATCAGCGAGCCGAGGATGCCGTGTTCGCGGATGAATTCGAGCATGCGCCCGCGCTGTTCGCTCAGTACGAGTGGATCGAGCGGGTGGCGTTGCGCGGGCGCTCAGGAATGCGCGCGGCGCGGCCGGTGCGCCCGCGCAGGTAGTACAGGCGGGAGCGCCGCACCCGCCCGCGGCGCGTCACCTCAACCCGCTCCACCCGCGGCGAGTGGTAGAGAAAGGTGCGCTCGACGCCGATCCCCTGCGTGACGCGGCGCACGGTGAAGTTGCTCGACGATCCCAGCTTCTTGCGTCGGATCACCACGCCCTCGAAGACCTGGGTGCGTTCGCGCTCGCCCTCGACCACTTTGGCGTGGACGCGCACGGTGTCGCCGGGCTGGAATTCGTCGATTTCGGCGTTGCGTTCAAGGGTCAGGAGGTCGGAGCGGTCCATGGCGGGTTTCCTTCGCGTGCTGCGAGTGTACGTGCGGACGCGCTTACGCGGGAGCTACGGGAGCGACAAGTCGTCCGCCGAACGTAGCGCGCGATGCTGAAGCAGGTCGGGGCGGCGCTCGCGGGTGCGCCGCAACTGCTGCTCGCGCCGCCAGCGCGCAATCGCGCCGTGGTTCCCGCTGAGCAGGATTTCGGGCACGCGCCAGCCGCGAAACTCCGGCGGGCGCGTGTAGTGCGGGTATTCGAGCAGCGGCTCGCTGAACGACTCGTCGAGCGCGGACTGATCGGAGCCCAGCGCGCCGGGCTGAAGCCGCACGACCGCGTCGACCAGCACCGCGGCGGCCGGCTCGCCGCCGCTCAGCACATAGTCGCCGATCGAGATTTCCTGGTCGGCGAGCCGACTGCGCACCCGCTCGTCAATGCCCTCGTAGCGGGCGCAGAGCAGAATCAGGCGATCCTCGGCGGCCAGCCGGCGCACCGCGGCCTGTTCGAGCCGCTCGCCCTGCGGCGTGAGCAGCACCACCCGCCCCGGCAGGCCGCGCTCGCGCAGCTGCTCAACGGCGCGAAACCACGGCTCGGGGCGCATCACCATGCCCGGCCCGCCGCCGTACGGCGGCGCGTCGACGCTGCGGTGCCGATCGGTCGCGTAGTCGCGCAGATTGTGCAGGCGCAGATCGACGCGCCCCGCGTCGCGCGCGCGGCGGATGATGCTGGCCTCGAACGCGCCCGCGATCAGCTCAGGGAAGATCGTGAGGATGTCGATTCGCATCGGGCGCGCCCAACCGCCTGCGCCGGCTTGCGCCGCCTAGCCCGAAACCCAGGCGTTGGGGTGGCCGTTGCGGTTCGCCGCGGGACCGTCCCAGCGCTCCTGCGCCGCCGCCGGAGCGCTGTCGCGCCGGCGCAGGAACGCCGGCGTCGCAAAGTCCGAGTTGCCGCCCACATCCAGCTCGTCGAGCAGGTTGGCCGACCAGTCGCTGCGCGCCATCGTCGGGAACTCGCTCTGCTGCTGCGAGGGAAAGCCCGTCGCGACGACGGTGATCTGCACATCGTTGCCCAGCTCCGGGTCGATCGCCGTACCCATGATGATCTCCGCGTCGCGGTCCACCATGCTTTGAATCACCTCCGCCGCCTCCTGCAACTCGAACATTCCCAAGTCGCCGGAGGACGTGATGTTGTAGAGCACCCGCGTCGCGCCTTCCACGGTCGTCTCCAGCAGCGGGCTGCGCACCGCCTGCTGCGCCGCCTGCACGGCGCGCTCCTCGCCGCTGCCGCGGCCGATCGCCATCAGCGCCTGGCCGCCGCTGCCCATCACCTTCTTCACGTCGTTGAAGTCCAGGTTGATCTGCCCCGGCATCGTGATCACATCCGAGATGCCTTGGATGCCCTGCCGCAGCACGTCGTCGGCCTTGTGGAAGGCGTCCACCACCGTCACGCTGCGATCCTCCGGATCCAGCAGCCGCTGGTTGGGAATCACGATCACGGTGTCGGCGAACTGCTCGATCCGCTCGATCCCCTCCTGCGCGACATCGGCGCGCTTGACGCCTTCAAACTCGAAGGGCCGCGTCACCACCGCGATGGTCAGCGCGCCGCAGCGCTTGGCCGCCTCGGCGACGACTGGCGCGGCGCCGGTGCCGGTGCCGCCGCCCATGCCGGCCGCGATGAAGACCATGTCCACGCTCTTGAAGTGGCCGACGAGCTCCTCGCGGCTCTCCTCGGCGGCCTTCGCGCCGCGCTCCGGATCGCCGCCCACGCCCAGACCGCCCGACTCCATATCGCCGATCCGGATGCTGATCGGCGCCTTGCTGTGTTCGAGCTGCTGCGCGTCGGTATTGACCGCCATGAAGTGCACGCCGCGAATCTGCGCCTCGACCATGCGGTTGACGGCGTTGCAGCCGCCGCCGCCCACGCCGACGACTTTGATCGGGGGCACTCCATCGGTCGGAATCTGCTGCTGCATCGCGTTCCTCTCTCCTCGCTCGGTCCTGGCGCGCGCCGCCCGTTGGCGCGCGATCGAGCTTCTCTTGCGTCTTTCGTCAGCTGGGCAGGAACACCCGCCCGAAGTTCAGCGCGCCGCGCACCAGTCCGCCCAGACCCGGCGACTCGCGCCGGGCCGGCGCCCGCTGCTGCGTCGCGCCCGACCCACCGCCCGCGTCCGCCGCCCAGCGCAGCAGCCCCAGCGTCGAGACCGCCGCGCTGTTGGCGACTTGATCGGAAAGCCCATATAGCTCGCCCGGCTGCGCCACCCGCGTCGGCGACTGGCTCAGCCCCTCAAACAACTCCGCTGCGCCCGGCAGTTCGCTGCCGCCGCCGCACAGCACCACCCCTCCACTCAGCCGCCCGTCGAGCTTCGCCCGCTTCAAGGTTTTCAGCACCATCACGCAAATCTCCGCCGCCCGGGCGTGCACGATCTCCGCAATCAGCCGCCGCGAGATCTCGCGGTCGCGCTGGTCGTCGAAGCCCTCCAGCGTCACCGTCTCATCGGCGACCATCTCGGGCAGCGCGTGTCCGTAGTTGATCTTGGCGGCCTCCGCCACTTCAGCGGGCGCGCGCAACCCCATCATCAGGTCGCGCGTCACAAACACCCCGCCGATTGGCAGCGAGGCCGTGAAGGCAATCGCGCCGTCCAGGTAGACGGTGAGATCCGTGGTGCCGGCGCCCAGGTCCACCACCGCCGCGCCCTCCAGCGCTTCCTCGCGCCGCAGCACGTACTGCGAACCCACCACCGGCTGCGCTGCGATCAGCTCCACATCCACGCCCGCCGAGGTGACGCACTGCACTGCGTTCTGCACTGCCCCGCGCGAGGCTGTCACCAGGTGCATCTCCACATCCAGCCGCTGCCCATGCATCCCGCGCGGATCCGCCACCCGGTCCTGCCCGTCGACCACATAGAAGCGCGGAATCGCGTGCAGAATCGTGCGCGACGAATCCAGCGTCACCGCTCGGCCTGCGTCGATCACGCGCTGCATGTCCTCATCGCACACCTGGATGTCGATGTCCGGAATCGCCACTACGCCGCGGTTGTTGCGCGACTCGAGGTGCGCGCCGGTGACGGCCACCGAGGCCGACAAAATCTGCCGCCCCGACGAGCGCTCGGCCTGCTCGACCGAGGCCGTGATCGCCCGCGTGGCATCGGCGACGTGATTGATCTGCCCGCGGTCCACGCCCGCCGAGGGGGCAATCCCCACGCCCAGGATCTGAAGCGCGCCGTGCTCGTTCGCTTCGCCGACCACCGTCGTGATCCGGCTGCTGCCGAGGTCGACGGCGGCAAGAGGTTGATGTTGGGCCATACTGCTGCACTCTCCCTCTTCAAGCCTTACGGCGCTCTAGCGCCGCTCGATCCGCACGGCGCGGCCGACGTTGAGCCCAATGTCCACGCGCGGGCGCAGTCCGAAGCGCAGATCTGCGAACAGCAGCGGTTCTCCGCGGCTGCGCGCTTCCTGCTCCAACTGCGTCCAGACGCCGTACTTGAACTCAAATCCCTCGGCATCGCCGAAGATGATCTCGCCATGCTGTGTGACGACCGTCAGTCCGCTGCCCTGCGCCCACTCGTAGGAAACGATCCCGGGCAGCTCAACCGGCGCGCCGCGATCGTGGATTTGCGCCACCAGCTGCACCGCCGTCGTGTCCACGCGCGCGCCCGCGCGCAGCGCAGGCAGCGCCGACACCTGATGCACAACCGGTCCGTCGGCGGGCGGAGCGACCCCTTCGAGGATCACGCCCTCAGCGTCTATCGGCCACACGATGTTGTCAGCCCGCCACCGGCCCCACGGCCTGCGCTCTACTATGACCACTTCGATCCGATTTGGCCAACGCCTCGCCACTGTCGCGTTATGGATCATCGGCTGATTTACGATCCGTTGCCGTGCGGCTTCCAGGTTCACTTGCAGCATGTTCTCCCCCTGGAGGCCGCTCAACTGCGCAATCACTTGCGGGCTGACCGTCTCCGCGCCCGCCACCCGCACATCTTTCACCTCCACCAGCGGAGAATTCAGCACGACCGCGCCGAGCACCAGCGCGCCCAGCACAAAGAGCGCCGCCGTCAGCCGCGGCCACGACGGGCGCGGCAGACGCCGCCAACGCCCCGACGCTTCGTCGGGCGGCGGTGCATCCGGTGTGGGCGGCGTGTGGACCGTCATCGCGCCCCTTCCGCGCAGCCCTCGCGCTCCAGCGCCAATTCCACCAGCCGCGTCACCAGCACGCGGAAAGTCAGCCCGCAGGCTTCCCAGAGCCGCGGATACATGCTCGAACTGGTGAAGCCGGGGATCGTATTCAACTCGCCGAGCCAGAGCTCCCCGCCGGGGCTGAGCAGGAAATCGGCGCGCGCCATCCCCTGCGCGCCGACCGCCTCGAACGCCGCAATCGAGTAGCTGCGGATGCGCTCGGCGATCTCCGGCGCGACATCGGCCGGGACGATCAGTTCAGTCGCCGGGTCTTCGTACTTGGCGACGTAGTCGTAGAAGCTGCGCGGTGTGCGGATTTCGCCGAGCACCGAGGCGTGCGGCAGGCTGTTGCCGAGTATTGCGCACTCGATCTCCCGCGCGTCGAGCATCGCCGTCTCGACCAGCGCGGTGCGATCGCAGTCGAACGCCGCCTGGAAGGCGTCGGCCAACTCTTCGCGCGATTCGACGCGGGTCGCCCCGATGCTCGAACCGCCGCAGGCGGGTTTGACGAACAGCGGATAGCCCAGCAAGCCCGCTTCGCGCTGGGCGGCCAGCGGATCGCGCCGCCAGCTGACCAGCGGCGCCGCCATGAACGGCGCGACCGGAATGCCCGCCGCCTCGAAGATCGGTTTGGCTGCGGCTTTGTTCATCGCCAGCGCGGAGGCCGCCACGCCCGCGCCGACGTAGGGAATGCCGACGGTCTCCAGGAAGCCCTGTAGCACCCCGTCCTCGCCCCAGCTTCCGTGTACCAGCGGGAACGCCGCGTCGCAGTCGGCCAGCTGCCGCGCCGCGTCGACGGGCGCGAGCGGTTGCGCCGTAACCACTTCCTCGGCTGCGCCGGCCTCAATCCGCGCGAGCAGCTCGGCGCTGTCATCGGGCGCGAGCCACTGCCCGCGTCGGGTAACGGCGATCGGCACGACGCGCCAGCGCTCGGGATCCGCGGCGGCGATGACCGCGCGCGCCGAGCGAACGCTAATCGTATGTTCGACGGAGGGCCCGCCGAAAATCACGGCGAGCGTTTGGCTGTCGGTCATTCGAATCCCTCGCCAACGCTGGTGAGCTCCGGGTCGAGCTCAATGCCGAAGCGGTCGCGCACGCGCTGCTGCGTGAGTCGGATCAGGGCCGCCAGGTCGGCCGCCGTGGCGCGCCCCACGTTCATGAAATAGTTGCAGTGCTCCGCGCTGATCTGCGCATCGCCGATCCGCTGCCCGCGCAGACCAACCTCGTCGATCAGCCGCCAGGCCCGATCGCCGGGCGGGTTGCGGAAGGTCGAGCCGCCGCTCAGCCCTCTGGGCGCGGAGCTCTTGCGCCGTTCAGCGTGCGATTGCAGCTGCGCCGTACTGGCGTCGGGATCGCCGCGCTCAAGCCGAATGCGGACCCGAGCGACCGCCCAATCCGGCAGACGGCCGCGGGTGAACTCGCTGCTGCGATAACCGAGTCGCAGATCGGCGGCGGCGACCGTCTGCGGCGAGCCGTCGGGGCGGATGCAATCGACTTCCAGCAGCACATCGGCGAGCGAGCCGCAGTACGCGCCGGCGTTATAGACGACCGCGCCGCCCATCGAGCCGGGGATGCCCTCGGCCCACTCGATGCCGCGCCAGCCGCGCGGGCTGAGCCGGCGGGCCAGCGCGGTGAAAAGCGCCCCGGCGCCGGACTCAATCACGGCGTACTCGTCGCTGCTGCCCGGATCGGGCGCGTCGAAGTCGTCGCACTCCTGTTTAATCACCAGCCCGCGCACGCCGCGGTCGCCGACCAGCGTGTTGGTGCCCGCGCCCAGTATCAGCACGGGGACATCCTCCTCGCGCGCGGCGCGAATCGCCGTCTCCAGCAGGTCGTCGCTGCGCACCGGCAGAAACCAGTCGGCCGGCCCGCCGATCTTGAGGAACGTATGCGGCGCAAGCGGTTCGTTTCGCGTCGCGCCGTTGCGCTCCAGCAGATTATGAAACGCGCTCATGCGCCGCCCGCCAAACCGTCGCGGAGCTGCGCGAGAATCAGCGGGCCGGCCGCATCCACATCGCCCGCGCCGACCGTAACCACCACATCGCCCCGCCGCGCGGCGTCCGCGACCGTCGCCGCAGCCTCCGCCACCGATCCCGCGTATGCCGTATCGGGCTGATCAATTTCGGCGGCCAGGAGGGCGGCCAGTTGGGCGGCGGTCAGCCCGGCCTCGGGACTCTCCCGCGCCGCGTAGGTGTCGCAGAGAAAGAGGCGATCGACGCCGCCGAAACAGCCGCGGAAGCCGTCCAGCAGATAGCGCGAGCGGCTGTACGTGTGCGGCTGAAAGAGCAGCATCAGGCGGCGCTCGGGGTAGCGCTGGCGCAGCGCCCCGATCGTCGCCGCGATCTCGGTCGGATGATGCGCGTAATCGTCGAGCACCAGCACGCCGCCGGCCTCGCCGTGCCGCTGGAGCCGCCGCGCGACGCCGCGAAATCGGGCAAGCGCATGCGAAGCGGTTTGAGGATCAAAGCCCGCGCTGTCAAGCGCGGCCAGCGCGGCAATCGCGTTGGCCACATTGAATTCGCCGGCGAGGCCGAGCTGCGCGGGCCACGCACTGCCCTCGGGCGGGCGGACGCGGTAACAGGTCGCGCGCTCGCCGCGGGCGGCAATCTCCGCGCGCCAGTCGGCCGATTCGCTCAGCCCGGCGGTCGTAACTGTGATGTCCGGGCGCTCCACAGCGAGCCGCTCCGCTATCTGGAGCGCCGCCGGCGAATCCGCTCCCACGACCAGTACGCCGCCCTCGACGAGGGTGCGCGCGTAGTCGAGAAACGCCGCCTCCAGCTGCTCGACCGTGCCGTAGTAATCGAGATGATCGGGCTCGACATTGGTGATCACGGCCACTCGCGGCGTGTAATGGTGGAACGCGCGACCGTACTCGTCGGCCTCGAGAATCAGCCAGGGGTCAGCGCCGCGCGCCGCGTGGCGGGAGAGATCGGCGGTTTCGCCGCCCAGCACGTAGCCCACATCGCGCCCCGAGGCGCGCGCGGCGACCGCCAGCATCGCCGTGGTCGTAGTCTTGCCGTGCGCGCCGCCGACGGCGATCACCTCCCGCCCGGCCGCGATCTCCGCGAGCAGCTCGGCGCGGGTCGAAACCGGTACGTCAGCGTCAATCGCCGCCGCGATTTCGGGATGCGTTTCGGCGACGGCGACGGTGCGAACAACGCGATCCACCTCTGCGATGTGCCTCGGATCGTGCCCGATGCTGATCTCCGCGCCGCGCTCGCGCAGCGGCTGGAGAATCGGCGTATCCGCGCGGTCGCAGCCGCTCACGGCCAGCCCGTCGTCGAGCAGAATGTGCGCCAGCGCGCTCATGTGAATGCCGCCGATACCGACGAAGTGGACATGTTCCAGCCGTACTTCCGCATCGTTCATGGCGCGAACTCCAGCAGTACGCGCCCGATCGCCTCCGCGCCGTCGAGCCGGCGCAGCGCCAGCACGCTGTCGCGCATCGCGCGCAGCTGCTCGGCGTCGCGCAGAATCGCCGCCGTGGCGTCGAACAGCTCGGTTTCGATGCTGTCGTTATCCACAATGACCGCTGCGCCCGCGCGTTGCAACGCCTCGGCGTTGAACCGTTGATGCCCGCCCGCCTCGCCGATCGGCGCCAACACCGCCGGCAATCCCGCGGCGGGATACTCGCCGATCACCGACGCGCCGGCGCGGGAGATGGCCAGGTCGCACGCTGCCATCGCCAGCGGCATCTCGTCGGAGAGATAGGGATAGAGGCGATAGCGGCTCGCCAGGCGCGGATCGAGTTGCTCGCGCAGCGCGTTGAGCCGCCCGTATTCCGCCTCCCCGGAAATGTGAATGAGCTGCGCCGTCTCCAGCCATTCCGACAGCCGTTCTGCGATCACCCCGTTAATTCGCTGCGCGCCGCGCACTGCGCCCGTCACTAACAGCGCCGGACCTCCGTTCAGCTGGAAGTGCGCTCGGGCAAGCGGGCGATCCAGCCCGAGGAAGTTCTCCCGAATCGGGTAACCGGTCAGCACGGCGCGATCGCCGTAACGCGCGCGCGCGCTTTCGTGGGTCACACAGGCGCGCGCCGCCAGCGGCGCTAACATCCGCAGCGCCCAGCCTGGCGCGACGTCGGGCTGGAACAGCACAATCGGCCGCCGCATCAGCCACGCCGCCGCCCCCACCGGCGCGCTCACGTAGCCGCCGGTTAGAAACACTGCGTCGGGCCGAAACCGGCGGATTGCCCCAATCGCATCCAGCACCCCGACGCCCGCCGTCGCAGCCGATAGCAGTTGACTGCCCGGATTGCGCCCGCGCACCGGCCGCGCCGCCACCGGTGCAAACGGAATTCCCGCGGTCGAGGCCAGCTCGCACTCGATCCCCGCTGCCGCGCCGGCGAACAGAAACTCCGTCGGCTGCTCGGCGATCCGTTCCAGAGCCGACGCAACCGCGAGCGCCGGAAACACATGTCCGCCGCTGCCGCCGCCCGCAAGAAGTACGCGGATCATCGCTGTCCCCCTTCTGGTCTGTCGAACGGGCCTTCAAGCGGCACGCGCGGCGCGTAGTCGCGCGTTGCCGCATCCGCATCCGCATCGGCGGGCGCCGACGCCGGATCGTTCGCGCGCGCGCGCCTCGAAATGCTGACCAACACGCCCGCCGCGGCCAGCGTCGCAATCAGCGCCGAACTGCCGAACGAGATGAACGGCAGCGGAATGCCGGTGAGTACGATCGTGCGGGTGATTCCGGCCACGTTGAAAAACGTCTGCAACCCGATCCAGGACACAATCCCGAAAGCGAGCAGCATCCCGAAGCGATCCGAGGAGTGCATCGCCGCGCGAATCCCCCGCCAGACCAACAGCGCGAACAGCCCCAGCACGATCATCGCGCCGAGGATGCCGGTCTCCTCGCCGATGATCGCAAACACTCCGTCGGTATGCGCCGACGGCACATAGAAGAATTTCTGCCGGCTCGCGCCGATTCCGACGCCGGTCAGCCCACCCGAGCCCAGCGTATGCACCAGATTGAGAATCTGGTAGCCGCCCTCCTGCGGCATATCCTCCGCATTGAGAAACGTGCGGATGCGCTCCATGCCGTAGCCCACGACAAAGACGATGCCCAGCAGCACGGCAACGCCGCCGCCGGCCAGCACCAGCATGTGCCGAAGCGACGCCCCGGCGAGGAAAAACATCACCACACCGATCGACGCGATGGCGACGAACGTGCCCAAATCCGGCTCCGCCATCAGCAGGAACCCGACAAAGCCGATAATCATCACAAACGGGAGCAATCCCAGCGGGATGCGCTTGATGTCGTCGCCTTTCGAGGCCAGCCAGGCCGCGACGTAGATCACGATTGCCAGCTTGGCGAACTCCGACGGCTGAAGCGCCGGCAAGCCGCCGATCTGAATCCAGCGGCGCGCGCCGCTCTGCGCGTAGCCGATCCCCGGCAGCAGCACCGCCACCAGCAGAATGACCGCGGCGAGGATGATCAACGGCGACAGCCGCCGCCAGACATGGTAATCGATCAGGCTGCACGCGACAAACGCGATCGCTCCAAGCCCCGCGCCGATCAGCTGGCGTTTGGCGAAGTATTCGGTCTCGCCGTACGACTCCAGCGAAATTGCGAACGACGACGAATACATGAACACGAGGCCGACGAACGTAAGCGCCAGGACCGCGCCCACGAGAAACCAGTCGGGCGAGCCTGCGGCCGCCCGCAGCGAGCCCACATCGGGCAGCCGCCGGCCGACCACCAGCGGCGCGCGAGTCGCAGGACGCTCCGGGATCGGTCCGATCGCACTCATCGCAGCGCCTCCACCAGCGCGCGGAAATGCTCCCCGCGCGCCTGAAAGTTCGGATAAGCGTCGAACGAGGTGCCCCCGGGCGAAAGCAGTACGGCGTCGCCCGGCTGCGCGAGGCGTCGGGCCGCCGTTACGGCGTCGGCCAGATCATCGGCGGAGCGCTCGCAGGGCAGGCCCGCGTGGCGCAGCTGCTGCGACCAGCCGGGCGCAATCTCGCCAAAGCAAACGATCGCCCGGGCGCGCTTGGGCAGCTCGGCGATCAGCGTGTCCAGCGGCAGTTTCTTGTCGCGCCCGCCGAGTAGTAGCACTAACGGTCGGTCGATCGCGCGGATGCCGGCCAGCGTGCGCTCCGGCGCAGTGGCAATCGAGTCGTTGATGTAGCGCACGCCCTCGATCTCGGCCACCGTTTCCAGGCGGTGCGGCACGCCCTCGAAGCGGCGCAGCGTTTCCGCAATGGTCGTATCTGGTACGCCAAGTTGCGCGCAGAGCGCAATCGCGGCGAGCGCGTTGCGAATGTTGTGCTCGCCGGGAATGCGCAGCTCGGCCGCGGGCAAAATCTCACGCGCCTCGCCATCGATCCGCGCGCGCAAACTCCCGTTTTCGAGCCAGGCGGCGTCGAACCGATCGGGCGGCGATCCGCTGCTGCCGAACCAGAGCACGCGGGCCGCCGTATCGGCCGCCGTCGACGCCGCGGTCGGCTCATCCCAGGGCAGAACGGCGCTATCGTCCGCGCATTGCCTCGAGACCAGCCGCCGCTTGAGCTCGACGTACTCCGACCAGGAAAACTGATCGAGGTGGTTCGGAGTGATGTTGAGCAGCGCGGCGTGCTGCGGACTGCGCGCCGCGCGCAGCAATTGGCTGTGGCTGATCTCGGCGACCACGGTCGAGTCGGCGCTGAGCTCAGGCAGCCGGCTGAGCAGCCCGCGTCCGATATTGCCGCCGACCAGCGGCTCGCGCCCGTCCGCGCGAAGCACTTCGCCGACCAGCGAGGTGGTCGTGGTCTTGCCCGCGCTGCCGGAAATGCCGATCACAGGCGACGGGCAGCGATCGAGAAAGAGTCCGAGCGGGCCGTAGACGGGAACGCCGCGCCGTTCGGCCGCCTGTAACAGCGGCAGATCGCGCGGGATGCCCTGGCTGGCGACGATCGCGTCGAGACCGGAAAGCAGGCACAGATCATCGGGCGAGCCGACAGCGGCGGTAACTTCGAGTTCGGCCAGCTCGGACTCGAGCTCCTGCGGCGATCGTCGATCGAGGATCTGCAACCGCTCGACACCCTCGCCCTGCAGGAAGCGCGCGGTGTCGCGCCCCTCGATGCCAAACCCCACCACTGCGGCATAAAGCCCGCGGAAGCTCGCCGGCGCGGGTGCCGGCTGCGGCAGCGTCACGACGCCGCCTGCGACGGCACCTGCAACGCCAGCGCGACGCCGAGAATGCCGCCCGCCATCCCCAGCAGCCAGAAGCGCGTCACAATCTGCGGCTCCGACCACCCCCCCAACTCGAGATGGTTATGGAATGGCGCCATCCGGAACACCCGCCGACCGCCGCTCCACTTGTAGTAACCCACCTGGATGATGTCGCTCAGCGCCTCCAGCACAAACACCACGCCGATCACCGGCAGCAGCAGCCAGTGCCCCGTCATCAGCGCCAAAATCGCCAGCGCGCCGCCCAGCGCGAGCGAGCCCGTCTCGCCCATGAAAATCTGCGCCGGGTGCGCGTTAAACCACAGGAAGCCCAACACCGCGCCCACGGTGGTGAACGCGAAGCGGACGATGAAATCCTGCTCCTGCCCCACCGCGATCACGCCGAACGAGGCGATCGCAATCGCCGCCGTCCCGCCCGCCAGACTGTCCAGTCCGTCCGTGATGCCCACTGAAATGATCGTCGCGAAGACCACCACCGCCGCGATCACTATATAGATCGGTCCGAGGTCGAACTGCCCCGCCCAGGGCACGTTGAGACTCCGCACATCCAGCGCGAAATACAGCACCAGCCCCACGCCGACCGAAAACAGCGCAAGCAGCGCGAACTTAATCCGCCACGACAGCCCCGCCTGCACGCGCCCGACCAGCGTCCCGGTGTCGTCGAGCCAGCCCAGCCCCGCCAGCGACATCACCCCGACCAGCGGCAGCAGAATCGACCAGCGGTCGCCCTCAATCAGATTCGCGGCGATGGTCAGAACGATGATCGCGACAATGAAGATGATGCCGCCCATCGTGGGCGTGCCTTCCTTAACGACGTGCGTGCCGGGGCCCTCCTCCGAGATCGCCTTGCCGAAGCCGCGGCGGCGAATCCACTCGATGATGGGCCCGCCGATGCCCAGCGCGAGGATGAAGGCGAGGCCGGCGGTGCCGAGTGAAAAGGTGGTCATCGCGCCTCCAGCGTGTCGCTCGCAGGACGCCCGCCGCCCACGAGTTGTTCCACCAACTCTTCGAGGTGAATGGCGTGCGACGCCTTGACCAGGATGGTCAGCTCGGCGCCCAACTCGGGCAGCAGCGCTGCGGCGGCGTCGGCCGGATCGTTGTGGACGCTGACCTGCTCGAGCCCGGCCGCGCGAGCGGCGGCGGCGATGGCCGC
Source organism: Dehalococcoidia bacterium (assembly GCA_965203165.1). Taxonomy (GTDB): domain Bacteria; phylum Chloroflexota; class Dehalococcoidia; order Bin125; family Bin125; genus CATQGW01. The sequence goes on along the minus strand of OZ241849.1, from coordinate 163,435 downwards.
CGCGCGGGCGCCGACCGTGAGCAGCCGATCGCAGCGCTCCGCGGCGTACGCGCCGATCTCCAAATGCGCGGCGGTTTCCTCCGCGCCCAGCTCGAGCATGTCGCCGAGCACGGCGACGCGCGGCGCAGGCTGCGCCGCCAGCAAATCCAGCGCGGCGCGCATCGAGAGCGGCGCCGCGTTGTAGGCGTCGTCGATGATCGTCGCGCCGTTCGGCGCGAAGCGCCGCCGCAGCCGCGAGCCGGGTTGCAGCAGCGACGCGCTGTTGGCGATCTGCTCCAGCGAGAGGCCGGCCCGCAGCCCGACCGCGCCCGCCGCCAGCACCGTCATCGCCTGGTGCTCGCCGACCAGCGGCGTATGGACGGTCGTCGAGTCCGCGCCGTGCCGCAGCTCGAAGCGCAGCCCGTCGAAACCGAGCGGGGTGATCTGCTCGGCGCGCAGGTCGGCGTCGGCCGAGCGCCCGAACGTGATCACCTCGGCGCGCGTCCGCCGCGCCATATTGCGCACGCGCGGATCGTCCGCGTTGAGCACCGCCAGCCCGCCCTCCGGCAGGCTCGCCGGCAGCAGCCCCTTAATCCGCTCGGTGTCGTCGAGCGTGCCGAAGCGCTCGAGGTGCGTCGGGCCGACATTGGTCACGATCCCGATGTCCGCCCGCGCCGTGCAGACCAGCAACTCCATCTCCGCCTGCGAGTAGGGCCCGAGTTCGAGCACCGCCCAGCGGTGCTCCGCGCCCAGACCGAGGATCGCAATCGGCAGCCCGATGTCGCCGTTGAAGTTGCGCGGCGATTGGTAGGTCGGAAAGTGGGCGGCGAGCAGCTGCGTCGTCGCCTCGCGCACGGTGGTCTTGCCCACGCTGCCCGTAATCCCCACCACTGTCGCCGTCTGCCGCTCCCGCCAGGCGACCGCCGCCCGCTGCAGCGCCGCGAGCGTGTCGGGCGCGGCGTGGACATCTGTCGGCGCAGCCGCCGAAACCGGCTGCGAGACCAGCACCGCCCGCGCGCCGCGGGCGATCGCATCGTCGACGTAGCGGTGCCCGTCGCTGCGCTCGCCCGGCAGCGCGACGAAGAGCGAGCCCGGCTCCACCTCCCGCGAGTCGATCACGATGCTCGAAAACGGCTCCGTCGAAGCGCCGCCGTCCGGCAGGTTGAGCAGTTGGGCGAGGTCGCGCGACGAGATCATTGCTCCACCTCGCTGACCCGCTCGTCCTGCTCCTCGGCGGCGGCTTCTTCCGCCGGCGCGCTCTCGCCTTGCTCGGTGTTTTGGTCGGCGGCTTCCGACGGGTCCGCCGAGTCCGGCGACTCCGTCGGCGGCGGACCGGCCTGGTTCTCGCCCGGACCGGTATGCCAGGAGGTCGGCTGCGCCACATAGGCGCTGGGCGGCACGCCCAGATACGGCAGGCTGCGGCTGACCACCTCGCTGAACACCGGCGCAGCCACAATCCCGCCGTAGGTCTCGCCGCGCGGATGATCGATCCGCACCAGCACCACGATCCGCGGATCATCGGCCGGCGCGATCCCCGCAAACGACGCCAGCGATGTCTCATTCGAATACTCGCCGTCCAGCAGCACATCGGTCGTGCCCGATTTGCCCGCTGCCGGCCAGCCGGGCGTCTGCGCCGGATGCCCTTGCACGCCGTCCACCACCGCCTGCATCATGTGGATCAGCGTCGCCGCAGTCTCGACCGAGATCACTCGCTCCCCGAATTTCGGCGCAATCTCCCCCGCGTCGTCTTCGCTAATCGTCGCCCGGACAATCCGCGGCCGCACCAACTCGCCTCCATTGGCGATCGCCATGTACGCCTGCACTACCTGGAGCGGCGTCACCGCGATCCCCTGCCCGAACGAAGTCGTCGCAAACTGCACCGGCGACCAGCTCAGATCCCCGACCGTCGTCAGGAGTCCTTCGCTCTCGCCGGGCAGTCCGGAATCGGTCAGCTGGCCGAAGCCGAACTTGTCCACGTACTCATAGAAAATGCGCGGACCCATCTGCTGCGCCAGCCAGACCGTGCCCGTGTTGAGCGAGCGTTGCAGCACCTGCGTCATCGTCTGCTCCCCATGCCAGCTGAGATCGAAGTTCCGAATCGTGCGATCGCCCACCACCGCCGCGCCGGTATCGATGAACGTCGTCCACGGCGTCACCACTTTCGCATCCAGGCCCGCCGCCATCGTGATCACCTTGAAGACCGAGCCCGGCTCATAAATGTCCGACGCGGCGCGCGAGCGCAGCACTCCGATGTCGAACTCCTCGCCGCCCAAATCGAGCTGCTCCGGGTTATAGGCGGGCATCGTCGCCACCGCCAGAATGTCGCCGTTGCGCGGATCGGCGATCATGATCACCCCGCCGATCGCCTGCCAGCGCCGCACCGCCTCGTTCAGCGCCTGCTCCGCGATCCGCTGTAGATTGCGATCGATCGTCAGCACCACATCGGCGCCTTCCACATAGGGCAACTCGAGCCGCGCGCCGAACGGAATCGGCTGGCCCAGACCGTCCTGCTCGTAGATCAGCAGCCCGGCCTCGCCCGCCAGATCGCCGTCCAGCGAGTACTCCAGACCGGCCAGCCCCTGCTCGTCGCGCCCCACAATGCCGATCACCGGCGCGGCCATCCGCCCTTCCACGTAGCGCCGCGTGCTCGTCTTCCGCACCGTCACTCCGTAGAGCCGCTCCGCGTGAATCGCCGCGCCCGCGTAATACTGCACATACGCGATCAGCGCGTCGTTGCCGTCCGCGCTGGCCGCGAGGCTCAGCACCTGCGACTCGTCGGCGCGCAGCAGATAGGCGAGCCGCGCCGACGCCTCGGTCGGCTGAAAGTTGTTCCGCCCCCAAATCCGCGTATCGACATGCACCTCCCAGGTGTCCACGCTCGTCGCCAGGGGGAACCCGTTGCGATCCAGAATCGATCCTCGCGGACCCTTCGTTTCGATCTGCCAGACCCGATCCGCGGCCGCCTCATGCCGCTGGTGTTCGACGATCTGCAGCATCACCAAGCGCCCCACCAACACCAGCGCCAGCGCGATCAGAATCATCACGATCGCGCGCATGCGCCAGCGGCTGATCATTCCGCTCTCCATCTGCGCCCTCCCGCGCCCTCCCTCAGTCGAGGATCAGCAGGTCCAACAGCGCCTGCCATCTCGGCGGATCGCTCGGCGTTGCCGCCGTCGGAGCCGGCAGATAGCGGCTCGGCACCAAGCGCGCCGGCGGTGAGTGATCCACCTCCAGCCGCACGGTCGGCGTCGCCTCGACCATCCGCAGCCGCGTGCGCGCGTCGTGCTCGATCCGGTTCAGCGAGGCCAGCTCCCCGACATGCGCCGAGAGCGTGCGCAACTCCGAGCGCAGCCGCTCCCGCTCCGCCTCCAGCGCCGCCAGCCGCGCGCCCGTTTCCGTCGCGTTCGACGACTGCAACACCGGCAGCGACGCGGCAACGCACAGGCCGATGATCAGAATCCAGACCCAGGCCGGCATCCGCGCCTGCGGCAGCAAGCGCCGCTGCCCGAACGCGCGCCGGGCGCCCCGTTGAGCGCCCTCTTCGACCGAAGCGCCGACCGAGGCGACCGGCGCGGCGGCGCTCACGCCGCCTCGCGCCGGACCGATGCCGCGGTATGTAATTTACGCAGCAGCGGCCCGAATGTTGGGCGAACGCCCGCGCCTCGTGGCATACTGAAGCCATTGGACGCGCCATCCAGCGAGATGGGCAACGAGAGGACGGACATGAGGACGGGAACGGCTGCCAGGCCATGGGGCAGGCCGCGCGGGGGATAGGCGCCACGCCCGTCCCGCGACGAGTCGCGGAGCGCACGCGGCAACCGTGTGTGGCGGCGGGGCTTCTCCTTTACTGCAGTGACTTGTAGGACATCCCCTTCGCGCGACCTGCCCCACGACCTGGCAACTGTGCTCCTCTCGACAACGCTCCTCTCAGCCGCGATGCGGCTGCGCCAATCGCTGATGGTCGACGGGGTCGACCGGCTGGTGATCAACTCGCTGATGATCGGCGAAAGCACGTACATCACACGGCCTCCGCGGCGCGCAGCCGCGCGCTGCGCGCGCGCGGATTGCGCTCAACTTCATCGGCGCGAGGCCGAAGCGGTTTCTTGGACAGCGAGCGCAAGCCGCCGCCGGCGGCCGACGCCGCGCGGATGAAGCGCTTCACAATCCGATCTTCGAGCGAGTGGAAGGCGATCGCCGCCAGCCGCCCGCCCCGGGCGAGCATCCCGCGCGCCGCTTCGAGGAACGCCCCGAGCCGCTCGAGCTCGCGGTTCGCCTCCAGCCGCAGCGCGCGAAAGACATGCGTCGCCGGGTGCAACCGCCGCCCGCGCCGGCCCGCGCCCCGTCCCACGGCCGACTGGACGATCTCCGCCAGCTGGCCGGTCGTGCGAATCGGGCGGCGCTCAACAATCGCCCGCGCGATCCGCCGCGAGCGGCGCTCCTCGCCGAGCTGGTAAATCACGTCCGCGAGTTCGGCCTCGTCGTACTGATTGACGATCTCCGCGGCGCTGCGCTCGGCGTCCGGGCCCAGCCGCATGTCGAGCGGCCCGTCTTGCTGGAATGAGAACCCGCGCCGCGGGTCGTCCAGCTGCAGGCTGGAGACGCCCAGGTCGCAGAGCACCCCGTCGACCGCGCTGAAGCCGTGCCGCGCGGCAGCGGCGGCGGCGTGGTCGAGCCAGGCCCGCTCGAGCCGGCAGCGGTCGCCGAACGGCTCGAGCCGGTGCCGCGCCGCAGCCAGCGCCTCCGGGTCGGCGTCCAACCCCAGCAGCCTGCCGTTGGGCGCGGATGCTTCCAGAATCGCCGCCGCATGGCCGCCCAGCCCGACGGTCGCGTCGATGTAGACGCCGCCGCGCCGCACGTTGAGCAGCTCCAGCACCTCGCTCAGCATCACCGGCTCGTGGCTCGGCCGCGTCCTGTTCATCTCGCTCATGACCCCGCCTCCCCCGTCGGCTGCTCCAGCAGCTCGCCGTAGATCGACTCCACCTGCGCCTGCTGCTGCGCCCAGGTCTCGGCGCTCCAGATTTCCAAACAGTCGCCCATCCCCGTGATCACCGTCGCTCCGTCCAGCGCCCGCTGCTCCCGCATCCGCTGCGGAATCAGGATCCGCCCCTGGCTGTCCAGCTGCACATTGAAGGCCTGGGCAAACAGCGCTCGCCGCAAATCCCGCGCCGCCCGCCCCTGCCCCTGAGGGATGCGCTGCGCAACGACCGCCTCGAACTCGTCCGCCGGGTACAGCTCAATCGAGGCGTCGGGGCCGGGCAGCAGGATGCCGCCGCGCTCGAAGCGACCGCGATAGCGCGCGGGAATCGCCAGCCGCCCCCGCGCATCGAGGCTGTGTTCGTAGGAGCCCAGGAATCCGCTCTGCGACACGGCTGCGTTCCGATTTCCGTTTGGCGGGGCGGCTTCGGTGGGGATCGCGACGCTTGCCGCCTTCCCCATTTCTCCCCACTTCCTGCTCACCGTAGGGAGCGTGCGCCAGACTGGTCAACGTATGCCCCCGCCGCTGTCCACATTGCGTCGGTTATTGTCCACATACGGTTGATAAAACCTCGCCGCTCCTAACATTTCTCAGCAGCGGCCCGCTCGGGAAGGCCAGCCAATGAGCGCCGACCAGATAGAACCGAAGGCCCGCGCCGGCGTGCTCACGCTGTCCGACCAGGGCGCCCGCGGCGAGCGAACCGACACTTCAGGCCCCGCGATTTACCAGCGCCTTACCGCGCTCGGCCTCGCCGTTGAGCGCACCGCCGTCATCCCCGACGACCCTCAAACCATCGAGACCACGCTCCGCCAATGGGTCGCCGACGGCCTACAGCTAATCCTCACCACCGGCGGCACCGGCCTCGGTCCCCGCGACCACACGCCGGAGGCGACGCGACGCGTGATCGACCGCGAAGCGCCCGGCATCGCCGAGCTGATGCGCAGCGCCGGCCTTGCCCACACCCCCATGGCCGCGCTCAGCCGCGGCCTCGCCGGCATCGCCGCGCGCACCCTGATCATCAACCTGCCAGGCTCCGAAAAAGCGGTCCGCGAAAATCTCGACGCCCTCGAACCAATCCTGCCCCACGCCCTCGACCTGATCCGCGGCCAAACCGAGCACCAATCAACCTGACCAGCCGCGGCCGCCCGAACAAGACCGACAAATCCGAACACCGCAACAGCGTGGGCGCGTACACTGCCCGCAATGGCGAAACGCACGCTCTCGCAATCTGTGGCTGCTGCCCGCCTGCGGTTGGCGGGGGAGTCGGGCGCCGTGCTCAAAGACTGGGGCGGGCGGCTGCCGGTTGCGCTGGTCTACCCCAACTCCTACTACCTGGGGATGTCGAACCTGGGGCTGCAGGCGATCTACGCGCTGCTGAATGCCCGCTCGGACATTGTCTGCGAGCGCGCGTTTTACGACCCGCCGGCGTCCGATGAGCGCGGCGACGACTCCTCGCTGGGGCCCGTCACGATTGAGTCGCAGCGGCCGCTGACCGACTTTCCGGTGGTGGCGTACACGCTGACCTATGAGATCGACTACTACCACGTGGTGCGCTCGCTGCAGGCGGCGGGGATTGCGCCGCTCAGCGCGGAGCGGGACGAGGGCGCGCCGGTCGTGATCGCGGGCGGGGCGGCGGTGATCACCAACCCGCTGCCGCTGGCCGACTGCTTCGACGCCTTTGTGATCGGTGAGGCGGAGCCGATCCTCGACCAGCTGGCCGACTGCCTGCTCGAGTACGCGCACGCGCCGCGCGCCGAACTGCTTGAGCGGCTGGCGCAGATTCCGGGCGTGTTCGTGCCGGTGATCGGACCCGGCGCGGGCGGCGTGGAGCGCCAGTGGGTGCGCGACATCGGCACGACCGAGGCAATCTCGCAGGTGCTGACCGACGACACCGAGTTCAGCCAGATGACCTTAATTGAGGCTGCGCGCGGCTGCGGGCGCGGCTGCCGTTTCTGCATTGCGGGCTACGTCTTCCGCCCGCCGCGCTACCGCCCGCTGGGCTCGCTCAGCGATCAGGTGCGGCGGGCGCTGGAGCGCTCGGAGCGGGTCGGGCTGCTCGGCGCGGCGGTGGCCGACCACCCGCAGCTCGCGGAGCTGGCGAGCGCGGCCGACCGGATGGGCGCGCGGGTCTCGGTCTCCTCGCTGCGGGTGGACAACCTCGCGCCCGAGCTGCTCGAGGTGCTGTCGCGCGGCGGCACACGCACGGTGACGCTCGCGCCCGAGGCCGGCTCGGAGCGGATGCGCACGCGGATCAACAAGGAGGTCAGCGAGCAGCAGATTCTCGACGCCGCCGACAAGGTGGGGCGCGCCGCGATGCGCCGACTCAAGCTCTACTTCATGATCGGCCTGCCCGACGAAGAGGACGAGGACGTGGAGCAGATGGCTGCCCTGGGGCGGGAGATCAAGCAGCGGTTGGACGCCGCCGGGCACGGCACGGAGCTGGTGATGAGCGTCGGCCCGCTGGTGCCCAAGCCGGCCACCGCCTACCAGGAGCTGGCGCAATCGCCGGCGGCGCTGGTGCGGCAGCGGCAGCGCATCCTGGAGCGATCCTTCCGCGGGACGGGCATCCGCCTGCGCGGCGACTCGCCGACCTGGGCGCGGATCGACGACATCTGCTCGCGCTCCGACGAGCGGCTGGCGCACGCGATCCTCGAGATGGAGCGCCCGTCGGCGGGCGAATGGCTGCGCGCGGCGCGCGAGTGGGGCATCGACGGCGCGCTGCCCTGGGGCGGCGGGCCCACGCCCTGGTCGGTCGTCGAAACCGGCATCACCGCGCGCTTCTTCCAGCGCGAGTGGAGCAAGCACGAGCGGGGCAAGCCGACGATCGATTGCCCGCCGCCGGAGATCGGCTGCAACCTCTGCGGCGTCTGCGGCGGCGAGGAGATTCCCTCCTACGCGCCCGAGCCGGCGCTGATCTCGCTCGACCAGCTGACTGCGCCGCCCGCGTGACGGCCGCGATGACTACGCACGCGCTGACGATCGCCGAGCGGCTCGAAGCGGTTCGCGCCGAGATCGCGCAGATCTGCGAGCGCGCCGACCGCGATCCGCGCGAGGTGCGGCTGATCGCCGTCTCCAAAACCCATCCGCCCGAAACGATCCGCGAAGCGCTGGCCGCCGGCCAGATCGAGTTCGGCGAAAACCGCGTGCAGGAGGGGCTGGCCAAGCTGGACGAGCTGGCGGACAGCGAGGCGCGCATCCACCTGATCGGGCACCTGCAGCGCAACAAGGCGCGCTTCGCGGGCCGCTTCGCCTCCGTGCAGAGCATCGACAGCGTGCGCCTGGCCGAGGCCGTGGCGCGGCAGCTTGATGCACCTCTTGACGCGCTGCTCGAAGTCAATGTCGCGGGCGAAGCGTCGAAGCAGGGCTTCGCTCCCGCCGAGCTGGAGTCCGCCTACGCCCAAATCGCCGCGCTGCCGCAGCTGCGCGTGCGGGGGCTGATGACCATCGCGCCGCTGGTCGCCGACGCCGAGCAGGCGCGCGCCGTCTTCCGTCGCCTGCGCGAGCTGCGCGACGCGCTCGGCCTGCCCGAGCTGAGCATGGGCATGTCCAACGACTACGCTGTAGCCATCGAAGAGGGAGCGACGATCGTGCGCATCGGGCGGGCCGTGTTCGGCGAGCGAAAGGTCTGAGCGGCGTGTCTCTTGATGGTGTGTCCCTGGGCGGCATCGCGGTGATCGGCGGCGGCACGATGGGCGAGACGTTCGTCCGCTCGCTGACCGCCGCCGGGCTGGCCGCGCCCGCCGATTTCCGCGTCTGCGAAATCCAGCCGCAGCGCGCGCAGCGCCTGCGCAGCGAGCTCGGCCTCTCCGTCACCGACTCGGTCGAGCAGGCCGTCGAGGGCGCGCGCCTCGTTTACCTCTCGGTCAAGCCGCAGGACCTCGGCTCGCTCGGGCGCGGGCTGCTGGACAAATCCCAGCTGCTGATCACGATCCTCGCCGGCATCCCGCTGCGGCGCATCTTCGACGAGCTGTCGCACTCGGCCGTCGTCCGCGCGATGCCCAACACCCCCGCGCAAATCGGGCGCGGCTACACCGTCTGGACCGCCGCGCCGGGCGTGAGCGACGAACAGCGCGAGCTGGCCCGCGCCGTGCTCGGCGCGATGGGCGAGGAGCTCTACGTGGAGAGCGAAGCGGCGATCGATCGGGCGACCGCTGTCTCCGGCTCGGGTCCTGCTTATGTCTTCATGATCCTCGAAGCGCTCACCGACGCCGCCGTGCAGATCGGCATCAGCCGCCAGGACGCGCGGCGGATGGTGCTCGAAACGGTGATCGGTTCCGCCGAGTACGCCGCCGCCTCGTCGGCGCACCTCGCCGAGCTGCGCGACCAGGTCACCTCGCCGGCCGGCACCACCGCCGCGGGCGTGCGCGCGCTGGAAGCTCGCGGCCTGCGCGCCGCCCTGATCGACGCCGTCGCGGCCGCCCACACACGCGCGCAGGAACTGGCCGACGCATGAACGACGTGATCACCATCATCGCCGCTGTCATCCAGATCTACAGCTTCATCATCCTCGCCCGGGTGCTGATGAGCTGGGTGCCGATGTTCACCGGGCGTCCGCTCGACCCCTACAACCCGATCGTCAACTTCCTGCTCACCATCACCGAACCGATTCTCGCGCCCGTGCGCCGCTTCACCACCTTCGGGATGATGGACTTCTCGCCCATCGTCGTGCTGCTCACGCTCACCATCCTCTCCCGAGTTCTGATCTCCTCCGTCTAGGGGGTTGACAGCGTGACAAATGTTCTAGATAATGGTGTCGTTCACCGCGGCGGATGACTCCCTCCGCCCGGTGAACACCTCACCCCCCTCGCATGGAAGGCAGGCAATCGTGACCAAGCAGCAAGAACTCACCGCGCAGGAAACGCAGGAGGGCCAGGCGCAGGATGCGCCGGATGCGCCGGAGACCCCGCCGCAGGTCGAAGAGCTGGTCAACGACATCGAGCGCCGCTTCGGCGCCGGCGCGCTGATGCGGCTGGGCGACGCCGGCGGCATGGCGGTCGACGGCATCCCCACCGGCGCGCTCTCGCTCGATGTCGCGCTCGGCATCGGCGGCCTGCCCCGCGGCCGCATCGTCGAGATCTATGGCCCTGAGAGCGCCGGCAAGTCGACCGTCGCGCAGCATGTGATCGCCGAGGCGCAGAGGCTCGGCGGCCAGGCCGCCTACATCGATGTCGAGCACGCGCTCGACCCCGAATTCGCCCAGCGCATCGGCATCGAGACCCGCTCGCTGCTCGTCGCCCAGCCCGACACCGGCGAGCAGGCGCTGGAAATCGCCGAGGCGCTGGTGCGCAGCAACGCGATCGACGTCGTGGTCGTCGACAGCGTCGCCGCGCTCGTCCCGCGAGCCGAAATCGAAGGCGAAATGGGCGATACCCATGTCGGCCTCCAGGCGCGTCTGATGTCCCAGGCGCTGCGCAAGCTGACCAGCATCGTCTCCAGCTCCAAGACCGTGCTGATCTTCATCAACCAGCTCCGCGAGAAGGTCGGGATCGTCTTCGGCAACCCCGAGACCACGCCCGGCGGGCGGGCGCTCAAGTTCTACTCCTCGGTGCGCATCGAGCTGCGCCGCGCCGAGACGCTCAAGGACGGCCAACTCGTGATCGGCTCACGGGTCAAGGCCAAGATCGTCAAGAACAAGGTCGCCCCGCCCTTCCGCACCGCCGAGTTCGACTTGATGTTCACCAGCGACGAGTACGGCATCAGCAAGGCCGGCTGCCTGCTCGACCTCGGCGTCGAGCCGCCCGAGGCCGGCGCCGATCCGGTCGTGCGCAAGATGGGCACCTTCTACAACTTCGGCGAGACGCGGCTCGGCCAGGGCCGCGAGCGCTCCAAGGCCTTCCTCCGCGAGAATCCGGAGACCGCGTCCGAGATCGAGGCGCTGATCCGCGAGCAGCGCGGCGTCCCCGCGGCGATCGACCTGACGACCAACGAGGACGAGGAAGTCGAGCCGATCGAGAAGCCCGCCCCCCGCAAGCGCGGCCGCCAAGCGCGCAGCGCCTGACCGGCCGCGTCTGGCAGCGCCTGACCCATCGCCTTCCACCCCTCCTCATCTGGTCATGATCATGATCCAAATCGTCGAAATCGAGCGCAAGGGGAGCATCTGGACGCTGCGCTTCGAGCACGCGCCGCCGCTGCGCTGCTCGCGCGCGTTCGCCCGCCGCCTGAACATCCAGGCGGGGCAGCAGATTGATCCGGTCGTGCTCGAGCGCATGCGGCAGACCGCCGCGGCCGATCTCGCCGAGCAGCTCGCCGAACGCCTGCTGCGGCGTCCGCGCAGCCGGCGCGAGATCGCCGCGCGGCTGCGCCAGGAAGGCGTCCCGAACGAGGCCGCGCGGGCGGCGCTGGAGCAGCTCGAAGCGCAGGGCGAGCACGACGAACTGGAGGATGCGCTGATTCTGGCGCGACAGTGCGCCTCGCGCGGCGACACGGACTGGAGCGCGGTGCGGCAGCGCTGCGGGACGCGGCTGCGGCGGCGCGGCTTCAGCGCGGCGACCGCGATGCGCGCCGTCCAACTCGCCTGGCAGGAGACTCAGCGGGAGGCCCGGCAGGACCGCGCCGAGCCGCTTCCGCGCGACCTGAGCAGCTTGAGCGACCTGAGCGACTTGGGCGACCCGCAGGCCGGGCCGATCGCTAGCGCGAAATTTCGATCCCCCGTACCATGAGCAGACAGCAGACCACCGCCCGCGCCGCGCGCGCGGACGAACAGATCACCGGCGCGTGAAAAATGCCGATGAGTACGACAACGCGAGGACACCATGCTGGGAGCCCTGCTGCGGCTCCTGCGCGGCGGGCCCGATCCGCGGATCGCGGCCCGCGAGGAAGCCGACCGAATCGTTCAGCAGGCCGAGCAGGAGGCCCGTGAACGGCTGGTCGCCGCGCAGGAACAGTCGCTGACCCAACGCGAGGAGATGGAGACCGAGGTTCGCAACCTGCGGGCCGAGGTGCAGCGCGCCGAAGACCGGCTGATTCGACGCGAGGAATCGCTCGAAACCCGCGCCCAGGAGATCGACCGCCGCGACGGGCAACTGAAGCAGCGGCAAAGCCGGCTGGACCGCCGCGAGCGCGAAATCGAAGAGCTCGCCGACGAGGAGCAGGCGCGGCTCGAACAGGTCGGCAACCTCACCGCCGACGAAGCCCGCGCGCGCCTGCTCGAACAGGTCGAGCTGGAGATCGGCGACGAGGCCGACCGGCTCGTCCGGCAGGCCGAGCAGCGGCTCAAGGAGGAATCCGAAGAGCGCGCGCGCAGCATTCTCGCCACCGCGATCCAGCGCGTCGCCTCCGACGCCACCACCGAATCCACCGTCTCCGTCGTCCAGCTGCCCAGCGAGGACCTCAAGGGGCGGATCATCGGGCGCGAGGGGCGCAACATCCGTGCGCTGGAGAGCGCGACCGGCTGCGATCTGATCATCGACGACACGCCGGATGTGGTAACGATCTCCGGCTTCGACCCCGTTCGCCGCGAGGTCGGGCGGCTCTCGCTCAGCCGGCTGGTCGCCGACGGGCGAATTCACCCGACGCGGATCGAGGAGCAGGTCGCCAAGGCGCAGCGCGATGTCGACGCGATCATCCGCGAGTCGGGCGAGGAGGCGGCGATCGAGGCGCACTGCTCGGGGCTGCCGCGCGGCCTGCTCGACATCTTCGGGCGGCTGCGCTTCCGCACCTCCTACGGCCAAAACCAGCTGCGCCACGCGGTCGAGACGGCGCACATCGCGGCGATGATCGCCGAAGAAATCAAGGCCGACATCGAGATCGCGCGGCGCGGCGCGCTGCTGCACGATGTGGGCAAGTCGATTGACCACGAAACCGAGGGCACGCACGCGATCATCGGCGGCAATCTGGCGCGACGCTTCAAGATGCCCGAGCCGATCGCGCACTGCATCGAGGCGCACCACGACGAGGTCGAAATCGAGTCGGTCGAGGCGATCATCGTGCAGATCTCCGACGCGATCTCCGGCGGGCGCCCCGGCGCGCGGCGCGAGTCGGTCGATCGCTACATCGAGCGGCTCCGCGCGCTGGAAGACATCGCGACCTCCTTTGAGGGCGTGGAGCAGGCCTTCGCGATCCAGGCCGGGCGCGAGGTGCGCGTCGTCGTCGACCCGCAGGAAGTCGACGATCTCGGCGCGATGCGGCTGGCGCGCGATGTCAGCAAGCAGATCGAAGACAGCCTGCAGTACCCCGGCCAAATTCGCGTGACTGTGCTGCGCGAAACCCGCGCCGCCGAGTACGCCCGCTAGCGCCGCCCGCACCGTGCGCCTCGATCTGCACACCCACAGCCGCCACTCCGACGGCACGCGCGCGCCCGCGTGGGTGGTTCGCCGCGCGGCGCAGAATGGCGCGGAGCTGATCGCGCTGACCGATCACGACACGCTGAGCGGCGTCGCCGAAGCGCTGCGCGCCGCCCGTGAGCTCTCGTCGCAGACAGGCTTGCGCGTCGTCCCCGGAGTCGAGCTGAGCGCCCGCGACGCCGCGATCGGCGAGGTGCATGTGCTGGGCTGGTTCCCCGCGATCAGCGACCCGGGCGACCCGGCCATCGGCGTGATCGAAGGCGCGATTCGCAGCTATCGGGACGATCGCCTCACGCGCGGCAAGGCAATCGTCGAGCGGCTGCGGGCGCTCGGCATCGCGATCGCCTGGGACGAGGTGACGCACATCGCCGAGGCCGCGCCCGTCGGCCGCCCGCACATCGCGCGGGCGCTGCAATGCGCCGGCGCTGTCGAGTCGGTGCAGGAGGCGTTCGACCGCTATCTGCGCGACGACGGACCTGCTTATGTCGCCCGTGCGCTACTCGACATCGAGGGCGCGGTGCGCCTGGTCCACGCGCACGGCGGGATCGCCGGGCTGGCGCATCCCACGCGCACGCGCGATCCGCAAGCCGCCGTCGAGCGCTTTGCGGCCGCCGGGGGGGAGGCGGTCGAAGTCTGGTACCGCCGAGACGGCGCGGAGCAGATCGCGCAGACCCTCGAGCTGGCCCGCCGGGCCGACCTGGCGCCCACCGCCGGCTCCGACTGGCACGGGCTGCACCCAAGCGAAGTCGAGCCGGGCGCGGTCGAACAGCCGCCCGACGCCGCGCGCGCCTTCGCCGACATCTGCGGCGCGGCGCTGAACGGAACGCGAGCATGACGTTCGAGCCGCCGCTGGACGCGCGGGCGATCGAGCGCATCATTCCGCACCGCTACCCGATGCTGCTGATCGACCGCGTGATCGAGCTCGAGCCGGGCAGGCGCGCGGTGGCGATCAAAAACGTCACCCGCAACGAGTGGTTCTTCGAGGGGCACTTTCCGCAGCAGCCGATCATGCCCGGCGTGCTGATCATTGAAGCGCTGGCGCAAACCGGCGCGGTGGCGGCGCTGAGCGCGGAGCAGTTTCAGGGCAAGCTCGGCCTCTTCGCGGGGATCGACGGCGTGCGCTTCCGCCGCCAGGTCGCGCCCGGCGACCAACTGCGCCTGGAGGTCACGCTCGAGCGCATTCGCGGCCCCATCGGCAAAGCCGCCGCATCGGCGACGGTGGACGGCGAGCCCGCCGCCTCAGGCAGCCTCACCTTCGCAATGGTCGACGCTCCGCCGGGATAGCGCGCGCTCGGATAACCTCAAACCCCGTCGTGCCCGCGCGCCAACATCCGCTCCAAGACAATTCATCCCTCCCCCCTTCCAGGAGGCTGCGAGCGCGCATCAGGTCGTTGCGCTGGGCGCCGATCGCCCACTCAAACCGCTGGCGCAGGCACGCTGCACCGACCCCCCTCTTAGTCTCCCCCCTGGAAGGGGGGAGAGATGAATTGGGTGGGGCGGTACCTCGACGTCATTCCTGCGCAGGCAGGAAGCCAGGCGACCACCGGCGGTAGTTCGCGTCTCGTTGGTTTGACGGCCCGCCCAGGCAGGTCCGCGCCGTCGGGCTTCTGGAGTGGCGCGATGGCGCGCGGGTTCCTGCCTGCGCAGGAATGACGGAAAGGGCGCAGGAATGGCGGAGGGGGAGCAGGTGTGACGGATGGGCGCAGGTGTGGCGGAGGGGCGTAGGTGTGGCGGAGGGGGCGCAGGAATGACCGCTGCGGCGAGAGGTCGCCATTCAACAGAGGAGGCGTAGGTATGGCGGAGGAGGAGTGGGGTGGGCGATCGGGGCGTGGCACGACCAGTGGTGCTGGCTCGTTGCTTCCCACCCGCGCGCCAACATCCGCTCCAAGACAATTCATCCCTCCCCCCTTCCAGGGGGGAGGTTAGGTGGGGGGTGGGAGGCTGCGAGCGCTCATCAGGTCGTTGTGCCGGGCGCCGATCGCCCACTCAGCCGCTGGCGCAGACACGCTGCGCCGACCCCCCTCTTAGTCTCCCCCCTGGAAGGGGGGAGAGATGAATTGGGTGGAGCGGTACCTCGACGTCATTCCTGCGCAGGCAGGAAGCCAGGCGACCACCGGCGGACCTCGCGTCTCGTTGGTTTGACGGCCCGCCCAGGCAGGTCCGCGCCGCCGGGCTTCTGGGGTGGCGCGGGTTCCTGCCTGCGCAGGAATGACGGGGGAGGGCGCAGGAATGACGGATGGGGCGCAGGCGTGACGGGGTGCGCGATTGGGGTGAGCGGGGCCTACAACCGCGTCGCGGCCCAGAGGGCTAGCACCAGGGCGACGCTGACTACTGTCGTCAGCGCGATCCAGCGGAGGTCTGCGCCGATGTAGCGGAAGTCGTGCATCGCGGCCGCCACGCGGGCGCGGCGATCGGAGCGCGGGCGATCGCGCGGACCGCCCCGGGCGCGCTCGCTCGGCAGCCTCGGCTGAGGCACGGCGATGTTGCCCGAGCCGAACGACGCCCCGCGCGGCGCGGACGCGGCGCCCGGCGCGGCCGTGGGAAGCTCGCCTCCCCGCCCCCGCTGGCGGCCGCCCCGACCAGGGCGCGCGTGCTGCCCGCCCCGGTTGCCGCGGTTGTCTCGCCCGCCCCTGCCGCGTCCGCCTCGCGCCATGATCCGCTCCTCCAGACTGCCAGACTGTCAGGCTGCCCTCTGTGCGTGAAATTACGTTAGCGCATGCGCGCGTCAGACGCGCCGGACTTACTCCGTTTGCCGAACGGCGGATTGGCGCGTAGAATGGACGCACGGCCCCGTGGTGTAGCGGCCTAACACGCCACCCTGTCAAGGTGGAGATCGGCGGTTCGAATCCGCTCGGGGTCGCCACCCTCCCTCTGCTCGACCAACCTTTGACGCCCTCGTTTCGCGCCGACCGTGCTAGATTCGCTTCACGGCCTCGTGGTGCAGCGGTCAGCACGCCACCCTGTCAAGGTGGAGATCGGCGGTTCGAATCCGCTCGGGGTCGCCACTTCCCCCATTCGCCCGCCCTACTGATCGCCAGCAGTCTGCGTCTGCGCCGCCGGCTGTTGCTGCTGCTGCTGCTGCACGAAGCGCTGGTAGACCTCTTCCTCGGAGAGCGGCTCGGAGTGAAACCAGGCCTGCTCGACGGTGCTGTGCGCCTCATCCATGATCGCCAGCATTCGCCGCAGCAAATCCGCCGCCTCCGCGAGCGTCGCCGGCTGCGCCTCTTCCGCTTCAAACAGCGCGATCGCGTCGGCGAGGTTCTGGATCAGCTCGACCGGCGCGACGAACGTGGCGTTGTAGCGCGCCGATTCGAGGCAGGCGCGCACCGACGCGCCGTTGCGCTCGCTGAGCAGCGCGGCCAGGGGCGTCGAGCCCTCGTCGACCGACATCCCCCGCGCGCCCGCGGCCGAGCCGAGCAGCGCCGCCGCATCCAGCGCCGCGCTCTCGTCGGCTTCCTGTTGCGCCAGCCAGAGCAGCTCGCGGCAGATTTCGTAGGCGCGCTCCAGCCAGCGGCCCAGCCAGAGCAGGTTGTACGCCCGCGCGTCCGTCAGCCAGCGATCCACGCCCAACTCGACCGACCGCGGGTCTGCTTCCGTCGTCGTCATTGACTCATGCTCCTGTCCGCTGCCGCCGCTTTTGCGGCCGGCGCTATTGACTGCCCTTCGCCAACCCGGCGCGCGCGCGGAACGACCAATGCGTCGTCGAGCAGCGCCAGCGCGTCCGCCATGCTCCAGTCGCGCTCGCCGAAGCGCACCTCGGCGATTGCGGCCAGATGCATCGCCGCGCCCTTTGAGATAAAGGTGCCGCTAATCGGCCTCACATCCGAGTAATCCAAGCCTACCGCCAGCTTCACGTAGTCGCTGGCCGGCGGCAGCATTGTGCCGCGCGTCGGATCGGCGGCCAGCCAGCCGGCCTGCGGGTGCAGGAACTCCAGCCAGGCATGCGTCTCCCCCACCTGATCGGTCAGCAGCCCCGACACGTAGCGGCAGGGCGCGCCCGCCGCGCGCAGCAGACCCAGCGAGAGATGCGCCATGTCCTGGCAGACTCCCTCGCCCGCGTTTAGCACCGCCTCCGCCGTCGTCGTAACATCGGTCGTCCCCCGCAGATAGCGAATATTGCCGTGCACCCAATCCGTCACCGACCGCACCGCCTCGATCAGCCCCGTCTGAGCTCCGATGACCTCTCCCGCCAGGCCCGTCAACTGCGCCGGATTGACCAACTCCGTCGCGCCCGTGTACTCTAGGTGTTCCAGCGAATCCTGCATCGAATCGATGCTTGTCTCCGCCGCCTGGGGCGCGACTGTCGACAGTTGCACCCGCCCCGCCGTGGCCGCCACGAACCGCGTATGGTGTTCCACCACCCGCACCCGATTTACCTGATTGCCGAAGCGATCCGTGAACGGCAGCGCGCGGCAATTCGGCTCCGTCCAGAGCTCGTGCTCCAGCGCCGTCTGGCCCTCGCCGTCGCGCGGGAACACCCGTACCTGATTGTCGTTTTGCAGCACCGCCTGGCTGTACTCGTAGCGAGCCGCATACAGGTACGACGCCGCGACGACCGGCTCACTTACGCCAGTACCCATGTCGGTTTGCACAGCCCCCCCGATGAGTTGTTCGTTACCCGACCGCCGGCCCGCGCGACCCGCGTCAGACCGCCGGGGAATACCGTCACTCGCCCCTCTCCGTCTTGCACGGCGAACACCCGCAGATCGATGTAGCGCGGCTCCAGCTCGGCGGCCGCTTCGTCGTAGACCACGTGCGTGGAGAAGTCAAGCGTCTCCTGCGCGATGAACTCGTCCGGCCGGCTCAAGATCAGCGCCCGCACCTGCGCGTGCGTTTCGTCGCCCAGATCCGGCATGACGTAGACGCCGATCCCGCCGTATCCGCGCCGCGACTTGATCACTAGCTGTTCGAGATGCTCGTGGGCGTAGCGCCGTTCCTCCGCATCGAGCAGATTGTGGCTCGGCGCCTGCTCCAGAATCGGCTCTTCGCCCAGATAGCGCCGAATCATCTCCGGCACCCAGAGAAACACCAATTTGTCGTCGGCCACCCCGGTGCCGATGCCGTTGATCAGCGCCACCTTGCCCGCCAGATAGGCGTCCCGCAGGCCGGGTACGAATACCTCCAGATCCTGCACTCGCCGGTAGACCACATCCACCGCGTAATCGCCGTCGGTCGTGCGCGCGTACACTCGGCCGTCGGCCCCGACGTACAGATCCGAGCCCTCGACCAGCGGCGCGCCCAGCAGGTCCGACAGATAGCGGTGCTCGAAGAAGGCCGAGCCAAACTTGCCGTCCGTCAGAATCACCGCGACCGGCCCGTCGAGGCCCGCCTCGGGCGCCAGCGAGCGGAACAAATCCAGGTACGTCTGCCGCACATCGTACGGCACAATGTCGTACCCCTCGACGAACTCCGGCATCTGCTGCGCGGTGATCTCCGCCGTCTTCATCTGGTACGCCACCCCGGACGGAATGCGCAGGTTGTCCTCCAGAATCGAATAGCGGCCATCGCCCAGATGCACCAGGTCGATCCCGTAGATGTGCACCCAGACATCGCGCGGCGGGCGAAACCCTTCGACCTCGGGCAGGTAGTAGTCGCAGCTGTAGACCACATCGTTGGGCACCACATCCTGGCCGTCGCCGTAGAGCTCGCCGACGAAGCGGTTGATGGCCCGCAGCCGCTGCGCCACGCCGGCGCTGATCTGCGCCCAGTGCTCGGCCGGGATCACCCGCGGCAGCATGTCCAGCGGCGTCGTGCGGTACTCGCGCGGATCGAGGTAGAAGGTGAATGCGTCGCGCTCGGCCTGCCGCCGCGACGCCTGCCAGCGCTCGGCCAGCACCTCCGGGCCGAGCTGCTCCAGCGCCGAGGCGATCCCGGCGTAGTGCGGCAGCAGCCGCCCGTGATCGTCGCGCCACTCGCTCAACCCAGCCTCGCCGACCGTCCGCATGACCATCGCGCCGCCTCCCTCATTTCGCGGAACCTCATCCTACCACCCCCTCCCCTCACGTCCACACGCCGCCGCGCCGCATCCGACATCGGGCGCTATTCGATCAGATCCTCAGGTCGACACTCGTAGACGGTGCCTGAATAGACGACGCCCCAGCCGATCGAGTTCTCGTCCTCCAGGTAGTGCAGCTCGTAGACCGAGCCGAGCTCCGCGCCGTATCCCTCGCCGAGGTCTATGGATGTGGGATCCCACGAGATCAGCAGCAGCCGGTGAGTGTCGAAGTGCCGCTGCTCGTGATCATCAACAACGGAGTAGTGCGCCTCAATCGCCTCGACCACTTCTTCCGGCACTTCCGACGTCGAATCGAGCCCGTGCGGCACCGACCGTATCGCCTCGATGTCGGAAATCGTGCTCGCACCGCAGATTTCGAGGTCCCCGTCGCTCTGTTGCCGCATGATCAAGTCATGCACTTCCTCACCGCTGAGGTTGTCGAGCGCAATCGCCGACGGGGACCTGCGATCCACCCAAACCACGATGGCCGCGATGACCACCGCGATCAGCAGGCCGGCGGCGAGGAGTCGTCGTGGGGTGAAGCGCGGCGATAGCGAGGTCATGGCGCGACTCTAGCGTCGCTGGCGACGGCGTATTGGCGACGCGCCCCGTCCGCGCAATCTCCTCCGCCTACTCGTCGCAGAGAGACCAACCGCCGGCAAACTCGACGCCCCAGATCGGCACTCTATCCGCATTGAAGCCGAGCCACACCACCTGCGCAACCTGCCCTACTTCCGTCGAGTGCTGCTCCCGATCGTCCAGCGATGCGAACAGCGCGCGCCTCGCGTTCACATACCAGAGTTCGAACTCGTCCGGGTCCTGCCCTGCGCCGCGAAGCGCATCGAGAATCGCCGGCGTCGGATCGGCTCCGGCCGCCACCCCGCTGTACTCAGGCGCGTTCCGGTCGAGTCCAGTCACGTCGAGCGCCGCCTCCATGCTTTCTCCGCACAGCACCTCACCCGGCTGACGGACCCGAACACTGACCTCGTCGAACGCAGAGTGGCCGTCCACGTTGGACAGATCCAAGGCAGGCAGCGCCGCGCGGTCAAAATTCGCCAACTCCTTGCCATCCGCGTCGTAGCAGTACCAGATATCGACCAAGGCGGTGCGCCTCCAGTCAACCTCGGGACCATCCGCTACACCGTCGACCTCCGGAACGAACTCCGCGGCGATCACCGCGACATCGCGTGGCGGCCCTGGCCGCAGCCAAAGCAGCACAACTCGCTGTTCGTCGATGTAGGTGCGATCCGGATCGCCGTACAGACCGAAGTAAAACGACGCGTCGATATCCGACGGCAAGGGCGAACTGCTGTCGAGTCCTTCAACGACGCCCAGCTCGGCGCGCGAGTAGGACGACTGCCCCTCCCCGTCAACCGACGCGCAGTCGGGATGCGCAGTTAACGCCGCATCCGCGGCGATCACCCAGATGTCGCGCCCCGCGATTGCAATCTCCGCTGGGTCCGATGCCGCTTCGGCATCCTCCAACACCCGCGCCAACTCCGCTTCCGACTGCTCCCGCGGCACTTCGCGCGGCTCCCAGTCGCCGGTCCCACAACCGCCAGCCGCGATCGCCAGCGTAATCAGAGCTATCGCCAGCATCCGTGCGGCCACGGTAACCTCCTACCAGGTGTCGATGTAGGGGCGCTTTTTGCCTGTGCGATGCGGCGTGGGCGGGAGGCGGTGCAGGGCGTTGGCGATCCAGGTGCGGGTTTCGGCGGGGTCGATCACGTCGTCGAGGCCGCCGCCGGCGGCGGCGTTGACCGCCTTGGCGTTGTCGTAGGCGCGCTCGACGCGGCGCTCGTAATCGGCCTTGCGCTCGTCGACATCCTCGATCGCCGCCAACTCCTTGCGGTAGCCGAGTTTGACTGAGCCCTCGATGTTCATACCGGCGAATTCGGCCGTGGGCCAGGCGACGGTGAAGAAGCCGACCAGCGCGCTCGCGCCGCACATGGCCTGCACGCCCAGACCGTAGGCCTTGCGCACCACCACGCCGAACAGCGGCACCGACAAATTCGCGCCGGTGTTAAACATTCGCGCGCAGTGGCGCACCAGCGCGGTCGCCTCCACATCGG
Source organism: Dehalococcoidia bacterium (assembly GCA_965203165.1). Classification (GTDB taxonomy): domain Bacteria; phylum Chloroflexota; class Dehalococcoidia; order Bin125; family Bin125; genus CATQGW01. The sequence continues at coordinate 142,132 of OZ241849.1, read as the reverse complement.
GGCCGACCATCATCCCCGGGCAGTCCATCAGGCTCAGCACGGGGATATCGAATGCGTCGCAGAGCTGCAGGAAGCGCGCGCCCTTGTCGGAACCCGGCGAGTCGATCGCCCCTGCCAGATGATGCGGGTTATTGGCGATTACCCCGAGCGGCTTGCCCTCGACGCGGATAAACGCGGTGATGATCCCGATGCCGAACTGCTCGCGGATCTCCAGCACCGATCCGACATCGGCGATTGTCTCGATGATTTCGCGCATGTCGTAGAGCCGCAGGCGGTTTTCCGGCACGACGTGGCGCAGCCGCCGCTGGTCCGGCGCTTCCCACTCGTCGATCGGGCCCTGGAAGTAACTCAGGTACTTCTTCGCCACCTCCGTCGCCTCTTCCTCGTCCTTGACCAGGATGTCGACGACGCCGTTGGGCACCTGGAACGACATCGGCCCGACCTCTTCGGGGGTATAGACGCCCAGCCCGCCGCCCTCGATCATCGCCGGACCGCCCATCGCCACCGTCGAGCCTTCCGTGGCGATGATCACGTCGCAGCAGGCCAGCAGCGCGGTGTTGCCCGCGAAGCAGCGCCCGTTGGTAATGCCGACCAGCGGCACCAGTCCGCTGAGCTTGGAGAACTGCGTGAACGTGTAGGTGTCGAACGCCACGCCGGGGCCGATCCGATCGTCGCCCGGCCGCCCGCCGCCGCCTTCGGTATAGAAGACGATCGGGAAGCGGAAGCGATTCGCCATCTCGAACATGCGATCCTGCTTGTAGTGGTTGCGCCCGCCCTGCGTGCCCGCCAGCACGGTGTAGTCGTAATGGACGACGATCGCCCGCGCGCGCTCCTCGCCGACCAGCTTCGCGTTGATCGTCGCCGTGCCCGCCAGCAGCCCGTCGGCGGGCGTGTTGATCCGCAGCGACTCGTCGCTGTGCCGCTGGTGCTGGCGGGCCACGATTAGCGGCCAGTACTCCTGAAACGAGCCGCGATCGACCAGTTGCTCGATGTTTTCGCGCGGCATCCGGTAACCGCGCCCGCGCCGCTTGGCGACCGCCTCTGCGCGGTTTTCGTCCTGCGTGTAGGCGCGCCGCTCGATCAGCTCCTGTAGGTCGCCGCGAATGAAATCCGGATCAAACACTTCGCCGCGCTCCAGCGCCGCCACGCTGACCTCGGCCTCTTTGATGTAGACCAGCGGAAAGCCCTCGCGCATCACGTCGCCGACCGCGCAGGCGACCGCCTGGATTAGGCCGTCGCGATCCGCCCGAATTACGTGCTCCATTTTCATCGCTTCGAGCACGACCAGATCCTGCCCTTGCCGCACCTCGTCGCCCTCTTCGACCAGCACCGCGACGATCGTCCCCTGGATCGGCGCGGGCAGCCCGACCGAACCGTCGGGGCCGGCCAGATCCGGCAGTTCCTCCGCGCCGACCGTCGGCGCTTGCGCCGCCTTAACCGCCTGATCGTGCGCGAACAACGCCAGCGGATCGCTGTTATCGACCCGCGCGCCGGCGAAACCCGCCGACGGATCGACCGTCTCGGTGACCAGATAGCGCCGCCGATGGCCGTCCGACCCGGCCCGATCGGCCAGCTCCGCCATCCGCTCGTCCACCCAGCGCGTGTGAACGCCGCCGTTACTGAAATCGGGATGCGCCAGCACGCTCTGCAGGAAGGGGATGTTCGTTTCGACGCCCTCAATCCGAAACTCGCTCAGCGCCCGCGCGGCGCGCGTTACGGCGTCCTCGAAGCGCGGCGTCGGCGAATGGCTGATCACCTTCGCCAGCAGCGAGTCGAACGCCGCGCTGGTCTGGTAACCGACATAGCCGAAGCCGTCCGTGCGCACGCCCGGCCCGGAGGGCGCTTCGTAGGCGCTCAGCGTCCCGCCCGCCGGGCGCACCGCGCCGTCTTCGCCGAGAGTCTCCATATTCACCCGCGCCTGGATTGCGTAGCCGCGCGGCTGCGCCAGCGCGTGCCCGCTCAGCCCCAGCTCGATCAGCGTTTCGCCGCCCGCGACGCGCAGCTGCGATTGCACCAGGTCCGCCCCCGTCACCTGCTCGGTCACCGTGTGCTCGACCTGCAGCCGCGCGTTGGCTTCGAGAAACGCGAACGGCGGCTCGCTCGGATTATCGGAGGCGTCGACCAGAAACTCAAACGTGCCCAGCGAGGAGTAACCGGCCGAGCGGCTGATTTCCAGCGCGGCGTTGATGATCCGCTCGCGCAGTTCGCCGTCGAGTTGCGGCGCGGGCGCGATCTCGACGATCTTCTGGAAGCGCCGCTGCACGCTGCATTCGCGCTCGCCGAGATGCGCGATATCGCCGCTCAGATCGCCGATGATCTGCACCTCGATGTGCCGCGCGCGGGGAATCAGCTGTTCGACGTAGAGCGCGCCGTTGCCGAAGGCGGCTTCCGCCTCCGAGCGGCAGCGCTCCCAGGCGGCCTCGATTTCGGCGTCGCTGAACACCGCGCGCGAGCCGCGCCCGCCGCCGCCCGCGACCGCCTTGATCATCATCGCCCCACTGTTGTTGTTACTGCTGTTACTGCTGTTGTTACCGTCGCCGCCCAGCGAAGCGAAAAACGCCCGCGCCTCATCCAGCGTGATCGCGTGATCGGTCCCCGCCAGCACCGGCGCGCCGGCTTGCGCCGCCACCGCCCGCGCGCGCACCTTGTTACCGAACAGCTCGAGCAGCTCCGGCGTGGGGCCCACGAAATTGATCCCCGCGTCGCTGCCGCGACGGGCGAACTCGCCGCTCTCGGCGAGAAAGCCGTAGCCGGGGTGGATCGCGTCGCAGCCGCGCTCCTGCGCCGCCTCGATCAGCGCGTCCATATCCAGATAGCCCGCCACGCCGCGCCCGGGCAGGGCAGCGCTCTCGTCGGCGACCCGCAGGTGCAGGCTGTTGGCGTCGTCGGGCGTAGCGACCGCGACGGTGCGAATGCCGAGGTCGGCGGCGGCGCGGGCGACGCGAATCGCGATCTCCCCGCGGTTCGCGATCAACAGACTCTGGACGCGCTCGGATGCTGGCATTGGGGTTCCTTCTCTCGGTTATGTCGCTTCGTAGAGCGTGCCGGTCACGCCGGCCGCGACCAACTCGGCGTACTCGGACGCCGTCACGCCGAGTTCCTCGGCGAGCACTTGTTGGGTGTGTTCGCCCAGGCAGGGCGAGGCGCGCAGCGCGAGCGGGGTTGAGCCGCTCAACCGCCACGGCGCGCCGGCCAGCCAACTCGGGCCGACCTCCGGATGATCCACGTGCTGCACAAAGCCGGAGTCGGCGAAGCCGCGCTGCGGCTGCGAGTAGAGCTCGTAGATCGGCGCGACGCGCGCGCCGACCAGGTTCGCCGCGAGCAGTTGGCGCTCGATTTCGCCCGCCTGCCGCTCGCGCGTCCAGCTCGCCACGATCTCGTCCAGCGCGTCCTCGTTCGCCTTGCGCGCGGTTTCGGCGGCGAAGCGCGGATCGTCGGCCAGCTCCGGCCGCCCGATCAGCGCCGCGATCGCCCGCCAGTCCGCGTCGCTCTCGGCCACGATCGCGACGAACTCTCCGCCCGCCGCCGGGTAGATGTTGTGCGGCGCGCGGCGCCGATCGCGGTTGCCCAGCGGATGCGGCACGCGGCCTGTCGCGTCGTATTCCACGATCGCGTCGCCGCAGACCGCGGCGGTCGATTCGATCATCGAAATGTCGATCCACTGCGCGCGGCCGACCCGCTCGCGTCGGTGCAGCGCCGCCAGCAGCGCGCCCGCCAGCGTGTAGCCCGAAATCGGATCGGGGTACAGGCCGGCCGAGTTCATTCCCTCGTCGCCCTCGTAGCCGTGCAGCGAGGAGAAGCCCGACATCGGCTCGGTGGTCGCGCCGTTGGCCGGATAAGACGAGTACGGCCCGCTGTTGCCGTAGCCGGAGATGGCGGCGAAGATCACGCGCGGGTTGACCGCTTCGAGCGTCTCCAGCGTGATGCCCCACTTGGCCAGCACGCCGGGGCGAAAATTCTCCGCCACCACGTCGAATTTGGGCGCGAGCCGCCAGAAGAGCTCGCGCCCGGCCTCGCTGTTGAGGTCGAGCGTGACGCCCCGCTTGTTCAGATTGACCGCGTTGAACAGCCCCTGCGTGTTGAGCGGATGCTGGCGGCGCGCGTCGTCCGCGATGCCCGGCGGCACGCGCGGGCCGACCGTGCGCCAGATGTCGGGACGCTGAAGCGCCTCAATCTGCACCACATCCGCGCCCAGCAGCGCCAGCAGCTCCGTCGCCAGCGTGCCCGACCAGGCCTGCGTGAAGGTCAGCACGCGCACGCCGTCGAGCGGCCCGCTCGCGGCGAGCGCGTGCGACGCCGGCGGCGTGGATGCCGACGCCGCCGGCTCGCGCGGCTGCTCGAGCTCGCGCCGAAACTCGGCGCCGTGCTCGCCCAAACGCGGGGCCGGGCATGGCGCCGACCAGAGCGACGGCTCGGCGAGTCCGGGCGCGCCCGCGGCGCGCACCGGTCGTCCATCCACGCTCGTCTCGACGATGAAGCCCCGATCGAGCAGCTGCTCGTTCTCCGCCAGCTCGTCGATTGTCTGCAGGCAGCCCGCGATGCAGCGCAGCTTGGCCAGCGCGTGAAAGAGCGGCCAGCGCTCGATCGCGGGCAACTCCCGCGCCGCGCCGGCGCGCACCGCCGACATATCCCGCGCGTAGCGCCCGCCGTGCGGAATCAGATCCTCGCGCGCGCCCTGGTCGGGCAGATTGAGCAGCGCCATCGCCTCCGGCCAGTGGTGCCAATCGCCGAAGCCCAGATTGATTTTGCCGCCGCGCGCCTGAAACAGCGGCCCCGGCTCGCCGCGCTGCCGCCCGCCCGCCGGACCGCGCGAGTCGCCGCGCGCGTAGTAGATGTCCGAGATCGCCCACGGCTCGCAGGTGACCGCGAGCGCCTCCAGCTCCGAGACGTCGACCAACTCGGCTTCGTCGCGCTCGCCGCGCCGCAACAGCGCGGCCGCCGCCGCCAGAAAACCCGCCAGCCCGCCCACGTAGCCCGCCTGGCGCGAGGGCAGCGCCAGCGGCGGCTCCTCCGCGTTGGCGTTGATGTACGCCCAGCCGCTCCGCGCCGAGGCGGTCAGATTGCCGCCGCGCGCGCCCGACAGCTCGGTCGCCAGGCCATGCGGCGTAATCGAAAGATGCACCGCGTCGGGCCGCAGCGCGCCGCAATCGGGCGGCGGCGATGCGGTCGTGATCAGCAGATCCGCCCAGCCGATCGCCCGCGCCAGCTGCTCCGAATCCTCCGCGCGGAAGGAGCGCTTGCCCCAGTTGGCGTAGGCATGCAGCGCCGAGCGTTCCGGCCCCGCCCGATCATCGAGAAAGGGCGGCTCCGCCCGCAGCGGATGGCCCGTCGGCGACTCGACCAGCACCACATCGGCCCCGTAGTCCGCGAACAGCCGCGCCGCCCAGGCCCCGGAGAGCCGTTCCGAGAGGTCCACAACCCGCAGCCCGTCAAACGCCGCTTGCATTTCGCCGCTCTCTCGCCGCCCACTCGCAGCGTCGCTCCCCGCGCAGTACGCCACAGGCTAGGGCATATCCAAGCTAATCACGCGCGCCGCGCCCGCCGCCGCACCCGCCCACCCAGCCCGCCACACCCGCACACCCACCTCCGTCACACCCGCGCGAGCTAGACCGCCACACCCGCGCGAGCTAGACCGCCACACCCGGCAAAAGAGCTCCACCACACCCGCGCGAGCTAGACCGTCACACCCGCGCAAAAGAGATCCGTCATACCCGCGCTTGCCGCGGGTATCTCGCCGCGACCAGCACCAAGCCCCGCCCCCAGCTCCCCCACACCCCAAGCCCCGTCACACCCGCACACCCCCCTCCGTCACACCCGCGCGAAAGAGATCCGTCATACCCGCGCTTGCCGCGGGTATCTCGCCGCGCTGCGCACCAAGCCCCGTTCCCGCCACCGCCACTTACCAAGACCTACCAAGACCTACCAAACCCGACCACGCCCCAATCCCTCCGACCAGATACGAACCCCACCTCCAACCGCGCCAATTCCGTCACACCCCCGCACCCACCTTCGCCACACCCGCACACCCACCTCCGTCACACCCGCGCAAAAGAGATCCGTCATACCCGCGCTTGCCGCGGGTACCCCGCCACACCCAACTCCGCACCCAGACTCCCCCCAAACCCTGCTACCATCACATCAGAACACCAGTGCCACGAAAGGCCGCACCCACCCATGCCGCTCTCCCCGCAGCGCCGCCGACGCGCCCTCCGCGCACACGAACTCCGCCAGGAATGCCGCACCATCCGCCAAATCGCCCACGAACTCCACGTCTCCCCAACCACCATCCACGACGACCTCCGCGCCGTCGAAACACACCAGGCCGACTTCGCACGCGCCACCGCACAGGACGCCCTGCTCCAACACCTCGCCCTGCTCCGACGACGCATCCACGACCTCATGGCCGACCCCCTCAAACTGCTCGAACCCTTCGCCGCCCAATACCCCGACGGCTCCCTCCAACCCCTCTTCCAACACATCAGCAGCGCCGAACTGATCCGCCACCTCCAGCAGCGCGACCGCGCCCTCGAAACCGCCCTCCGCGAATACCGCCTCTCCGCGCGCGACCTGCTCCGCGCCGCACAAACCGGCCAACTCGACGCCCAAACCGCCGCCGACGCCGTCAACCAATACCCCGCCGAAGAACTCGCCGACGCCCCCCAACCCAGCGAGCAGCCCATCAACCAGCCCGAACAGACCCCGAACAACCCTGAACAAACCCGAACAACCCTGAACAACTCCGAACGCCCCCAACCCCTCCGACCAGATAAGACCGCCCGCAAAATCCCCCTGCATCCGCCCGATCAACACAACCCCGAACAGACCCTCGACCAGGAGGTCGCCGAAATCCTCCAATCCTTCCAAAACGCCGGCCACCCCGGCGACGACCTCTGGTCCCGACCCGAAACCGCCCAAACCCTCAAACAACTCCTCGCCCCCACCCACCACCCCGCCGCCACCCTCCAACCCGCCGCACCCCTCTAGAGCCCGTTCACACCCCCGCCACACCCGCACCCCAAACCCCGCCGCACCAGCCACACCCAGCCCCGTCACACCCGCGCGAAAGAGATCCGTCATACCCGCGCTTGCCGCGGGTATCTCGCCGCGCTGCGCACCAAGCCCCGTTCCCGCCACCGCCACTTACCAAGACCTACCAAACCCGACCACGCCCCAATCCCTCCGAACAGATACGAACCCCACCTCCGTCACACCCGCACACCCACCTCCGTCACACCCACGCCCGCCAAATTCCGTCACACCCACGCCCGCCAAATTCCGCCACACCCACGCCCGCCAAATTCCGCCACACCCGCGCTCCCACCTCCGCCACACCCGCGCGAAAGAGATCCGTCATACCCGCGCTTGCCGCGGGTATCTCGCCGCGCCGAGCACCAAGCCCCGCTATCACGAAAGCGCCACACTGGTGTAGAGTGGCACCCGTGAACCACGCCGCCAACCTCCTGACCACCGCCCAACGCGCCCGCCGCACCGCGGCGGCGCTTACCCGATTCGGGGGGGGGGGGGGGGACGTAAACCGCTCCCGATCGCCCTAGCGATCGCCGCCCTCCTACTCGCCGCCCTGACCCTAGCCCAAGCCGCCACCCCCACCTCAACCAGTCGCTACCTCGCCCTCGACGCCGGCGGCGAACACCAATGCACTCTCCGAGCCGACGGCGCCATCCGCTGCTGGGGCGGCAACCAGGCAGACCTGCGCGACATCCCCGAAGGCCGCTACACGGCGGTCGCGGCGGGGCGCGATCACACCTGCGGCCTGAAGACCGACGGCACGATCGCCTGTTGGGGCAGCAACGCGAGCGGCCAAGCGCCGCCGACGGGCGTGTCGCCCTGAGCGGGCACCGCAAACGCTCCAGACCAGGCAGGCGCTCAATCCGACCGGTTGGCGGCGAGCGGTCCCAGCAGCTCGACGAGACGCTCGACATGTTCCAGATCATATCTGATCGTCGCTGCCGGCAGGAAGTCGTCGTAGAAGTTCATGTCCAGCACGATCGCCGCGTTGAAGTAGCTGCGCAACTCTTCCTGTCCCGTCTCCTCAACCAGCTCGCTGATCGCCCGGTACAGCTCGCGAAGATCCCTGTGTTCCCACCCCCGCGCCTCGGCAACCGCCTTGACCATCTGCGCCGCCGCTCCCCAGTCCTTCTCCGAGGCTTGCAGCAGGTCGCCGTCGGCCAGATAGGCTTGCGCGCGGGCCAGAAACACAGCGGCCGTCTCAACGTGGTAGTCGCTGCGGGTTGCCATGGCGTCCACCACAGATGAGATTCAGGGCGCGAGCGGACCCAGCAGTTCAACGAGGCACTCCACGGCTTCAAGGTAGGCGCGCACATCTTCGGCTTCGAGAAAGTCGTCGTAGAAGTTCGCGCGCAGCGTGTTCGCTGCGCTGAAGTGGCTGCGCAACTCGGGCTGCCCTGTCTCCACCACCAGCCATTCGACTGCCTGATGCAGCTCGCGCCGGCCGCTGCGTTCCCAACCCCGCGCCTCGGCAACCGCATTGATCATCTGCGCCGCCGCTTCCCAACCCTTCTCCGACGCCTGCGGCAGATCGCCGTCGGCCAGGCAGGCATGCGCCTGGATCAAAAGCTCGGTCACCGTCTCAGTGTGGTGGTCGGTGCGAGTCGTCATGGCACCAGCATAGACGAGAGTCAGGACGCGAGCGGACCCAGCAGTTCGACGAGGCGCTCAACGGCTTCCAGATTAGAGCGCACCTCTCTAGCTTCGAGGAAGCCGTCGTAGAAGTTCTGGTGAAGCGCGTTCGCGGCGCTGAAATGATCGCGCAACTCACCCTGCCCCGTCTCCTCAACGAGGCGGCGGATCGCTTGGTACAGCTGGCGATGACCGCTGTGATCCCAGCCTCTGGCCTCGGCGACCGCCTTGACCATCTGCGCCGCCGCCCCCCAGCCCTTCTCCGAGGCTTGCAGCAGGTCGCCGTCGGCCAGATAGGCTTGTGCGCGGGCCAGAAATACAGCGGCCGTCTCAACGTGGTAATCGGTGCGGGTTGTCATGGCGTCCACCACAGATGAGATTCAGGGCGCGAGCGGACCCAGCAGTTCGACGAGGCGCTCGACACGTTCGAGATAGGCGCTCACGTCTTCGGCTTCGAGAAAGTCGTCGTAGAAGTTCGCGCGCAGCGTGTTCGCCGCGTTGAAGTAGGTACGCAACTCGGGTTGCCCCGTCTCCTCAACCAGCTCGCTGATCGCCTGATGCAGCTCGCGCCGGCCGCTGTGATCCCAGCCCCGGGCCTCGGCAACCGCCTTGACCATCTGCGCCGCGGTTTCCCAACCCTTCTTCGATGCCTGCAACAGGTCGCTGTCGGCCAGGCAGGCATGCGCCTGGACCAGAAGCTCGGTCGCCGTCTCAGTGTGGTGGTCGGTGCGAGTCGTCATGGCGCCAGCATACCTGTGGGCGGATTGAGCGTCCGACGGTCGTATCCTGTGCCTGCGACGCGACAGGCCGACGAGTGGGGGAGGCAAGCGTGAGTTACGACGACATCGTGGTGGGGGCGGGCTCGGCGGGCGCGGTGATCGCCGCGCGGCTCTCCGAGGACCCGCAGCGGCGCGTGCTGCTGATCGAAGCCGGGCCCGACTACCGCTCGGTCGCCGAAATGCCGCGCGACCTGCTCAAGCCCTGGGTCTCCTGGCGCGACCACGACTGGGGCTTCCACGCCGACGCGCGGCCCGGACGCGAAATCCGCCTGCACCGCGGCAGGGTGATGGGCGGCTCCTCCGCGGTCAACGGCACCATCGCCCTGCGCGGCGTGCCCGACGACTTCGCATCCTGGGTGGCGCTGGGCTGCGACGACTGGGATTTTGAATCGGTCCTGCCCTGGTACCGCAAGCTCGAAACCGATCCCGAAGGCGGCGACTTCCACGGCTCCTCCGGACCTGTGCCGATCGAGCGCCCGGCGCAGGACGGCTGGCAGCCGCTCCAGCGCGCCTTTTACGACGCCTGCCGCGCCGCGGGCTTCAACGACGTGCGCGACCACAATTTGCCCGACGCCAGCGGCGTCGGCGCCTGGCCGCGCAACCGGCGCGACGGCGACCGCGTCTCCACCAACATCGCCTACCTGCTCGAAATCCGCGACCGCCCCAACCTCGAAATCCGCCACGACACGCTGGTCGACCGGGTCGCGATCGCGAACGGACGCGCCCGCGGCGTCGTGCTGGCCGACGGCGAGGAAATCGCCGCGCGCCGCGTCGTGCTCTCCGCCGGCGCGGCGGTCTCGCCCGCGATCCTGCTCCGCTCCGGCGTCGGCCCGCGCGAAAAGCTGGACCCGCACGGCATTGCGCAGCAGGTCCCGCTCGCCGGCGTCGGCGAAAACCTGATCGACCACTTCGGCACGGGCATCCAGGCGTTCCCCGTCGAGGGCGTCGAGCACGATCCCGACATCGTGACCGAGGTCGGGCTGCGCTACACGGCGCCCGGCTCGGAGCAGTTCAACGACATGCAGCTCGCGATCTCGACGATCTGGGACGAAGAGCAGGTGCGCGGCCTGACCGACGCGCCGCGCCGCCATCCCAGCTTCGGCATCGGCGCGGTGATCCAGCGGCCCAACACGAGAGGCCGACTCACCCTGCGCAGCGCCGACCCGACCGAGCAGCCGCAACTCGACATGCAGTACGCCTCGGACCCCGAGGACCTGCGCCGGCTGATGCTCGGCGCGCGGCTCTGCTGGGAGATCATCCACTCCGACGCGATCGCCCCCTTCGTCGAGCGCGTCATCACCCCCAGCGCCGAAATCATCGAGTCCGACGGACTGCTGGCCGACTACATCCGCCGCACGACCAGCACCACCTGGCACATCTGCGGCACCGCGCGAATGGGCCGCGCCGACGACCCGCTGGCGGTCGTCGATCAGCGCGGCAACCTCCACGGCGTCGACAACCTGACCGTCGCCGACGCCTCAATCATGCCCGACATCGTCTCCTGCAACACCAACCTGACCACGATCATGATCGGCGAGCGCGTCGCCGCCGCGCTGGCCCAATGATCAGATGCGGCGCCTCCGACGGCGTCGTTGAGGAGCAAGACACAGGGATGGGCGAGAGCGGGAACGTTGCGTGCGGCGCTTACTCGCCGGCGGGTTGAAAATCGGTGATGCCGGGCCACTCGAGGATTTGGCGGTCGGATGTGATCAGGCGATGGCCGCGAAGAGCGGTCGCAATGATGAGTCGGTCGGCCGGATCGCCGTGGAGTCCGGGCAGCGCAGCCGCCTCGATTGCCAGTTCGCCGTCGATCGGGATTTCGACCACCCCCTCGTCAAGCAGTTGACGACGCCACACGGCGACATCAGGAATATGCCGGAACGGATCTTTGCGGCGTCTCGCTTTCGCCGTTCGAATCTCCATGAACGAGATGGCGGAGACTGCCAAGTCTCCGCGCGCCGCGGCGCGCCGAATGCGCGACCAAGCGCGACCTGCCGCGCCGCCCCAACCGGCGGCTGTCGTGGCGCCACCAATCGAGCGTGTGCGTGTCGAGCAACATCAAAGCGCGCCGTCCTCGTAGAAACTGTCGACGGCGCCCCGCCAGATCTCCTGCTTCACTGCACGCCACTCCTCGGGCGACATTGTGGTCGGAGCGGGTTTATCTCGGTGGCTGGCCAAGGCGGCGCTTGGCGCGCCGTTCTCGGTGATCAGGATTTCGCAGTCCGCGCCCGCGAGCAGGGAGAGCAAGTCGGTGAAGTCCGCCCGAAGCTCGCCAGCTTCAACGCTCGCGTCGAAATCTGCTTCGGTGTCCTCAAGCGACTCCGCCACCCACTCGCCTTGGGCGTTCAACTCGACCAGCGCGACGGGTGAGGGTTCGTACCTCCAGAGATCGGCCACAGGTCGGCCGTGGCGGGTGATCGTGAGCGGTTCATCGCAGGCTCCCAGCTGGTTGAGCAGCGCGGCGGGGTCGGCGAAGAGCTGCGACAGGTCGGCTGTCGGCGACGGCGGGTGAGCGATCTCGCGCGCTGAAACCATGGCGGGGTCTCGGATCGTTTTGTTGGAGACAGGGTACAGGGGCAGCGGCGAGCGGGAACGTTGGGTGGGGTGCGCCTAAACTGCACGGCGTATGACTGACGCCGCGAAACCGACATTGCTTGAGGGGCTGCGCGTGGTGGAGCTCGCCACCGAGGTGGCGGCGCCCTTCGCGGGCAAGCTATTGGCTGACGCGGGGGCGACAACGATCAAGATCGAGCCGCCGGGCGGCGATCCGGCGCGGCGGATGGCTCCGTTCGCGGAGCGGACGCCGGGGCGCGACGCCTCAACCGTCTTCCTGCACTACAACACCGCAAAGCGCAGCGTGGCGCTGGACCTGCTGACCAGCGCGGGCAAGCGGCTGCTCCAGGCGCTGCTGCGCGAGGCCGATGTGCTGGTCACCGACTGGCCGCCGTCCTGCTTGGAGGAAGCGGGGGCGGCGCCCGAGCAGCTGCGGCGGGAGCATCCGCGCTTGATCATCGCCGCGCTCACGCCGTGGGGATTGGACGGCCCGGCGGCGGAGTGGCCGTCGAGCGCGCTGACGCGGGCGCACGCCTCGGGCGCGGCGGCCGGCGTGCGGCGCAATCTCGGGGCCGACGGCGGCTCGCCGATTATGGCCGGCGCGCGCGTCCACGAGGCCGACGCGGGACTGGCTCTCGCGCTGGCGGTTTGGGCGGCGCTGATCGCGCGCGATACTACGGGCGAGGGGCAGATCGTCGATGTGGCGGCGACGGAGGCGATGATGACGATCGACCGCGTGGACATCTCGATCGCGGCGAACGACGGCGGTCCGCCGCCGATTATGCGCAGCGGGCGCACCTCGTTCGGCGGGCGGATGGACTGCGCGGACGGGCACGTGATCACGGTCACGCCGCAGCCGCACCAGTGGCGCGGCCTGCTCAGTGCGATGGGCGATCCGGCCTGGGGTTTCGACGACGAGGGCAAGCTGCGCGACCGTCTAGAGATCAGCGAGACGGCGCAGGCGGCGATCGACGAGTGGGCGGGGGCGCGCACGCGCGACGAGGTCTACCGGCTGCTGCAATCGCAAAGCGCGCCGGCGGGCCCGGTGCTGCGTCCGTCGGAGGTGATGGCCTCCGAACAGGAAGAGTTGCGCGGCTTCTTCGAGACCATTGAGCACCCCTCGGTCGGCGCGGCTACCTATGCGCAGTTCGCCGCCGATTGGACGGAGACGCCGCGCGCCAAGCGCGGTCCCGCGCCGCGGCTGGGCGAACACAGCGCGGAGACGGTCGCGGCGCACATCGCGCCCTGGACGCCCGCGCAGGCGCGGCGGGCCGGAGTGATCGCATGACCAGCAACGGAACGAGTAACGGACAGGTCCCGCTCCAGCCGATCGCCCATCGCGGCCCGCTCGCGGGGCGGCGGATCATCGACTTCACCTGGGCCTGGGCCGGTCCCTACGGCGCGATGCTGCTGGCGCTGCTGGGCGCGGAGGTGATCAAGGTCGAGTCGCGCACGCGGATCGACCACAGCCGCCAGCGCTCGCTGGCGATGGGCGCGTTTCGCGGCGGCGTCAACCAGGCGCCGATGTTCAACGAGCTCAACCTCAACAAGCTGTCGATCCAGCTCAACCTGAAGCAGGAGGGCGCGAAACAGGTGATCCGCGACTTGGCGGCGACGGCCGACGGAGCGATCGACAACTTCCGTCCGGGCACGCTGGACAAGCTGGGGCTGGGCTACGCGGCGCTGCGCGAGCAACGCGAGGACATCGTGATGGTCTCCGCCAGCGCGCTGGGGGCGTCGGGGCCGGAGCGCAACTACACGGGCTACGCGCCAACCTTCGCCGCGCTGGCCGGGCTGGCCTACCTGTCGGGCGCGCCCGACGAGCCGCCGTTGACGATGGGCGGATCGATCGATCTGCGCGCCGGCACCGCGGCGGCAATGGCGATGCTGGCGGGGCTGCACTACCGCGACCGCACGGGGCAGGGGCAATTCGTCGACGCCTCGTCGCGCGAGGCGATCGCGATGCACATGGGCGAAGAGTTTTTGCGCGTCTCGCTGCTGGGCGACGACGGCGAGCGGTTGGGCAACGGGCACCGCGCCTGGGCGCCACACGATGTCTACCGCTGCGCGGTAATGCGCGAGCCAAACGGCTCGGGCGATGCGAACGCAGCGGGCGGCGACGGCGCATGGATCGCGATCGCCTGCCGCAGCGACGCGGAGTGGGACGGCCTCTGCGAGGCCGCGGGGCTGGATCATCTGCGCGATGATCCGCGCTTCCGCACCGGGCTGCGCCGCTGGAAGCACCGCGAGGAGTTGCGCGCGCCGATCGAGGCATGGACGCGCGAACAATCGGCGCAGGCCGCGTCGGAGACGCTGCTGGCGGCGGGCGTGCCCGCCAGCCCTTCCATGTGGGGCGCGGAAATTCACGCTTCGGAGCAGTTCCGCGCGCGCGGCGGCGGAGTGCCAATTCGCCCGCCGGAGACGTGCCAGCGCACGGTGCTCGCGCCGCCCTGGCGCTTCTCGGAGACGCCGGCGGCGATCGTTTCGCCCTCGCCGCGGCTAGGCGAGGATACGCAGTTCGTATTGAGCCGCATGCTGGGCTACGATCAGGAACAGATTGACGCGCTGACCGCCGAAGGCGCGCTGGAGTAGCGCCGCCGGATCGGCGGGGAGAGGAGCCGCCCGCGATGACGATCTGCTCAACACTGTGGGCATTGGCCCGCCGCAGCGCGCTGGCGCTGGTTGCCGCGGCGGTGATCATCGGCGCGTTGGGCGCACTCTCGGTCGGGGAGGTCCAAGCCGCGGACGCGCCGCCTACTACCGGCGCGGCGCTGGACATCGCGCCGCAGGCCGCGCCCGACGAGGGCGGCACCGGCGTGAACAACTTCAAGCGCGAGGAGTGGTTCGAGTTCTCGATCATGCTCGCGCCCTTCCTGGTGCTCGTGACGTTCATCCTGATCCTGATCTTCAAGTGGGACTCGCACGCCGGGATCGGCGAGGACGAGGACTGATCCGATGGCCGAATCTCTCGCGCAGCAGGTAGTGGATGCACTCACGGAGCGGGGCTTGACGCTGGCCACCGCCGAGACCGACACCGGCGGCCTGATCGGGCACTGGATCACCGACATCCCCGGTTGCAGCCGCGCCTGGATCGGCGGCGCGTCGCCGTATCACAACCACCCCAAGATCGATCTGATCGGCGTAGAACGCGAGCTGCTGCGCGAGCATGGCTCCGTCTCGGAGGAAGCGGCGGTGGCGATGGCGCGCGGAGTGCGCGACACGCTCAAGGCGGACATCGGGGTCGCCGAGACGGGGATCACCGGGCCGACCGGCGGGAACGAAGAGCGCCCCGTAGGGACGGTCTGGATTGCGACGGTGGGTCCCGACGAGCGCGTGGCGGCCGAGCGCCATGTGTGGGCGGAGGATCGCGAGGGCAACAAGCGTCTGACCGCTGCGCGCGCGCTCGAAATGGTGCTGGCGGCGGCCGAATCGACGTAGTGCTCGGCAGGAGGAGCCTCGAAGATGCCGCCAGAACAGTCTGAAGCCGGGGACGAAGCCCAAAGTGACGAGGCAGGGGGACGTTGCCAGATCTGCCTTTTCGACTCTTCGGGCAGCAAAGAGGCGCACCTTAATTTCATCGAACGTTCGGCGACGCATTGGGACGAACAGGCAAGGCGCGCCCGTGAGCGAAACATCATCTTCCATGAGGCGCAACCGGACAAAAAGGTGCAGGAACTTGCCCGCCGGGCGTTCCGCGACGCCTTCATTGCCGCGAGTCGCGCTCAAGACCTTCATGACCATTACATGGACATCGTGAGGGCCAACTAAGGCAGGATGGCGCTTTCGCCCGTACGCCGACGGAGCCTTGAACTTAGGTCGGTGCATCGCGGGTTCGGACACGTAGCATGCAGTGCTAATGTCAGGCAGATCGTCGCCAAGATGTCCAGGGCGTCTTATCGTTAGCCTCCTTCCTGATGACCAGGTAGATCAAGGAACAGCCAGCCGACATGCCCTTCCTGCGCTGCAACGAGATCGACCTCTGGTATGAGTGCCACGGACCGGTTGATGGGCCGGCCGACGCGCCGGCGCTGGTGCTGGCGCACGGCGCGGGCGGCAATCACCTCGTTTGGTGGCAGCAGGCACCCGTCTTCGCGGAACGCTACCGGGTGGTGACGTTCGACCACCGCAGCTTCGGGTTGAGCCGCGATGTGCCGGGCGGTCCCGGGCGGCGGGCGTTTCCCTACGACCTGCACGCGCTGCTCGACCATCTCGGCATCGACGAATTCGCGATGGTCGCGCACTCGATGGGCGGGCGCACCGCGACGCCGTTCGCGATGCTCTTTCCCGGGCGAATTCGGGCATTAATTCTCTCGGGCACGCTGGCGGGCTTGGTCAACGACGAGGTGCGGGAAATTCAGGCGCGGCACTACGAGGAGGTGCGCGGGCAGACGCTGCGACAGCGGGCACTGGCGCCGGCCACCGAACGCGAGCGACCCGCGCTGAGCTGGCTCTACCGCCGCATGAACGGCTGGAACCCGCCGCGCCCGCGCAGCTTCCTCGCGCCCACGCCGGGGCTGGCGACCTGGCGCGGCTCGACGATGCCGATGATGCGTCAGCTGGGCATGCCGCTGCTGTTCATCGTCGGCGAGCATGACCGGATCGTGCCCGCGACAGCGATGCGGGCGTCGCATCGCGCGATGGCCGACAGCGAGTACGTCGAAGTGCCCGACGCGGGGCACTCGGTCTACTTCGAGCAGCCGCACCGCTTCAACGCGGCGGTGCTCGATTTTCTCGGTCGGCGCTGGGCGCAATCGTGAGCGCGGCCAGCGGCGCTATGATCGCCTGCGAAAGGCTGGTCCGATGACGCAACCTTCCCCGCTGGTGCAGGAACTGATCGATGTGTTGGGCGACGACGCGGTCGTCTGGCGTCCCGAGGACCTGCTGGTCTACGAGTACGACGCGACGATTGACCGCGGCGAGCCGGAAGCGATCGCGCTGCCGGCGACGACCGAGGATGTGGTCGCGCTGATGCGGATTTGCAATCGGCGCAACGCGCCGATCACGCCGCGCGGCGCCGGCACGGGGCTGAGCGGCGGCGCGCTGGCGACCAAGGGCGGCGTCGTCTTCGGGATGAATCGGATGCGGCGGATTCTGGAGATCGACGCGGAGAATCAGACGGCGCGGGTGCAGCCGGGCGTGGTCAATCTGGATTTGGGCGCGGCGGCCGCGCCCTACGGGCTGGCCTACGCGCCGGATCCGAGCAGCCAGCGGGCCTGCACGATCGGCGGCAACATCGCGGAGAACGCAGGCGGGCCGCACACGCTCGCCTGGGGCACCACGACCAACCACGTGCTCGAGCTGGTGCTGGTCACGCCCGACGGCGAGGTGCAGCGAATCGGCCACGCGACGCGCGATCAGCCCGGCTACGACCTGGTCGGCTGCGTGGTCGGCAGCGAGGGCACGGTGGGGATCGTGACGGAGGCGCTGGTGCGGCTGGTGCCCGCGCCGACCTCGGTGCGCACGCTGCTGGCGATCTACGACTCGGTGCGCGAGGCGAGCAACGCCGTGAGCGCGGTGGTCGCCTCGGGCGTGGTGCCTGCGGCGCTGGAGATGATCGACAAGACGACGATCGCCGCGGTTGAACCCGTGCTGCAAACCGGCTTCCCGCTCGACGCGGAGGCGGTGCTGCTGGTCGAGGTGGACGGGCCGGAGTCGCAGGTCGCGGCGGAAGGCGGGATCGTCGAGTCGATTCTGCGACGGTTCGAGCCGCGCGAGATTCGCTCGGCGACGGATCCGGAGGAGCGCGAGCGGCTCTGGGCGGGGCGCAAGGGCGCGATCGGCGCGCTGGGCCAGATTATGCCCAACTACTACCTGCTCGACGGCGTGGTGCCACGCACGAAACTGCCCGATGTGCTCGACTCGGTCTACGAGATCGCCGATCGCTACGGCCTGCCGGTGGCGAACATGTTCCACGCGGGGGACGGCAATCTGCACCCCTGCCTGCTGTTCGACGAGCGCGAGCCGGGCGCGACGGCGCGGGTGCTGGAGGCGGGCGGGGAGATCATGCGGGTTTGCGTCGACGCGGGCGGCGCGATCACCGGCGAGCACGGCGTGGGCTACGAGAAGCGCGACTATCTGCCCTGGATTTTCAGCGAGGACGACATGGCCGCGATGCAGGGTCTGCGAGGCGCGTTCGGCGCGACGGACAACTTCAACCCGTGCAAGATTTTCCCCGCCGGCCACGGCTGCGGCGAAGCCGGCGGCGCCCACGCGCAGCAGACCATCGCCAAGTTCGGCCCGAAGGCGTTCGTCTAAGATGGGGTAGTCCGTCGGACCGCGCAGAACGGAGCATCGTCATGGAGCGCGTGGAAGCGGTGCATGCCGCCAAGAGGTACGCCAAGGAGATCTTCGGCGACGAAGGCATCTCGCGGATTCGGCTCGAGGAGATCAACTACGACGCAGACAGCGATGAGTGGCAGATCACTGTCGGGTTCAGTTACCAGAGCTCAACGAGTGGGTTGGAGACCGCCTTGCGTGTCGACACGGTCTATGGGAACCGCCAGTACAAGGTCGTGCGCGTCAGAGATCGCGATGGGGCGTTCGCCGGCCTGACCGATCGCATGCTCGCTCCGCTGTCATAGCGCAATGCCTGTCAGCGGCTACTTCACCGATGCGAACCTGCTCGTGCTGCTTGTGGCCGGCGATACCGACCCTCACATCATCACGCGGCACAAGCGGCTCAAGCAGTTCAGCGTGCAGGACTATCGCCTGCTGCGGGAACTAATTGCCGAGGCCGGGGGCGTTGTGTACGTCACGCCGAACACGCTGACCGAGGCGTCCAACCTGCTGCGGAACTACGGAGAGCCGGACCGGACCAGGCTTTCGAACACGCTCGCGGCGCTGATCAACGAGAGCCAGGAAGTGATCATCCACAGCGTGGATGCGGTGGCGAACCGTGCGTACCAACGGCTTGGGTTGGCCGATGCGGCGTTGCTCGAAGTGGTCAGCGCCGACCGCCCGCTGCTCACCGCGGATGTGCAGCTCGCGATCGAGGCGCAACAGTTGGATGCCAACGCGGCGGTGAACTTCAACGATCGCCGAGGCCAGATATGAGTGAGCACAAGCACGTTCGCGGCCTCCGGGTGAGCAGGGCTAAGTGACCACACCGCCACAACACATCACTGAGGTCGCCGAGAGCTTCCCGGCCGAGCTGCTAGCGAGCACATCGGAAGAGCGCTACCAAATCGACGGGCGGGCGCCTGGGTTGGCGCTGCGGGCGCGCTCTGATGGGGACGTGGCGGCGGCGCTGGCATTGGCCGATGAGCGAGGGTTGGGCGTCTCGCTGATCGGCGGCGCGACGATGACCTCGCTCGGCATGCCGCCGGAGCGCTACGACATCGCGCTCGATCTCTCGGCGATGGACGCGGTCGTGGCGTATGAGCCGGACGATTTCACAATCACGGTCGAGGCGGGCATGCCGCTGGCCGCGCTACAGCGGCGGCTGGCGGAGCAGGGGCAGTTTGCGCCGCTCGACCAGGCGCAGTTTGAGCGGGCGACGGTCGGCGGGATCGTCGCGCTGGGGCGGGGCGGGCTGCGCCGCCGCGCGTTCGGCTACCCGCGCGACTGGGTGATCGGGATGCGCATGGCGCGGGCCGACGGGCGATTAATCAAGGGCGGCGGGCGAGTGGTCAAGAACGTGAGCGGCTACGACCTGCCCAAGCTGTTCTGCGGCTCGCTGGGCACGCTGGGC
Organism: Dehalococcoidia bacterium; assembly: GCA_965203165.1. Lineage (GTDB taxonomy): Bacteria > Chloroflexota > Dehalococcoidia > Bin125 > Bin125 > CATQGW01. The sequence continues at coordinate 122,452 of OZ241849.1, read as the reverse complement.
GCGATCGTCGAGGTCACCTTCAAGCTGCGCCCGCTGCCGACCAGCGACCAGCTCGCAATTCTGACCGCGGCGGACTTCGCCTCGGCGCTCACAGCGGCGCAGGCCGCTGCGCGGGCCGAGCCGTCGCTGCAGGCGGCGGTCGCGCTCTCGGCGGCCTCGGCGGGAGCGCTCGCCGGCGGGCAAGCCGCGGTCGTCCTGCGAATGTCGGGCCTCGAACAGGCGGTAGTGGAAACGCTGACAGGAGCGGCCGAAGCGGCTCGCAGCACGGGCGCATCGGGCGGCGCGCCCAGCGATGTGAGGGTAATCGAGACCTGGCAGGAAATTCTGGATCTCGAGCTGGCCACGCCGCCCGACCACATGCGGCTGCGCCTCGGCGCGCCGCCGACGGCGCTGCCTGAGGCGCGGGCGCTGCTCGGCCGCATCTTCCCCGACGCCGAGCGCTGGATCACCGCGGCCGACTCCGGCCTACTCTTCATTGAGACGCCGCTCGACGATCCGCAGCGCGCGGCGGGGCAAATCGCGGAAGCGCGGGCGGGGCTTGGCCCGCTGGGCGGCAACCTGACGCTCGAGTCCGCGCCGCCCGAGCTGAAGCAGCGAGTCGATATCTGGGGCCCGGCGGGCGAGGGAGCGCGGCTGATGAGGCGAATCAAGGATGAGTTCGACCCGCGCCGCACGCTCAATCCGGGCCGCTTCGTGGACGGCATATGACGCAAACCGCACCGCCGCAGCACGAGCCGATCTGGCTCACGCAGGATCGCCCCGACGAGCGCGAGCTCGGGCTCTGCGTCCATTGCGGCTTCTGCCTCAACGCCTGCCCGACCTATCTCGACCTGGGCGTGGAAACCGACTCGCCGCGCGGGCGGATCGCGCTAATGCGCGCGCTTGACGACGGGCGGGTGGACTGGACGCCGCGCGTGCAGCAGCACTTCGATCAGTGCCTGCAATGCTGCGCGTGCGAGACCGCATGCCCCTCGAAGGTGCCCTACGGACGACTAATGGAAGCGACCCGCGCCGAGGCGTTCGCGCAGCGGCGCTGGCCGCGCCGGCGGCGCATCCTCTGGCGGCTGATCATGCGCGGCGTCTTCCCCTCGCCGCGCCGTCTGCGCCTGGCCGGCTACGGGCTAAAGCTCTACCAGCGGCTCGGATTGCAGGCGCTAATCCGCGGGAGCGGTCTGCTGCGGCGGCTCGCGCCGGGACTGGCCGACGTCGAGGCGCTCTCGCCCGACGCGCGGGCGCGCTTCTACGACAACGCCGAGGCGGAGCGCGTCGCCCCTGCCGCGCCGCAGCGCGGGCAAGCTGCGCTGTTGACCGGCTGCATGATGCCGCTCGCCTACCCGGAGACGCACCGCGCGACGGTGCGGGTCTTCGCCCGCAACGGCGTGGCGGTCAGCGCGCCGCGCGAGCAGGTTTGCTGCGGCGCGCTGCACGCCCACGGCGGCGATGTGGAGGCCGCGCGGGAGCTGGCGCGGAAGAACATTGATGCATTTCTACCGCTTGACGACGAGCCGCCGGAGGTGATTCTGATCAACGCCGCCGGCTGCGGCTCGCACCTCAAGGAATACGGCCATCTGCTGCGCAACGACCCCGAATGGGCGGAGCGGGCCGCGGATTTCGCCTCGCGCGTGCGCGATGTCCACGAGCATCTGGTGGAGATCGGCTTCGCGCCGCCCACGGGGGAGCTCAGGCGCACGGTGACGTACCAGGATTCCTGCCACCTTTCGCACGCGCAGGAGGTGCGCAAGGCGCCGCGCGAACTGCTGCGCGCGATCCCCGGGCTCGAACTGCGCGAGATGCGCGCACCGGATCGCTGCTGCGGCAGCGCCGGCATCTACTCGATCATGCAGGCCGAAATCTCCCAGCGCGTGCTGGCCGAAAAGATGGAGGACGTGCTGGCGACGGGCGCGGAGCAGGTCTGCACCGCCAACCCGGGCTGCATGCTCCAGCTGGACGCGGGAATCGCCCGCTACGACGCGGCGGGCGCGCTCGCCGCACGCAGCGCGCACGCGATCGAGCTGCTCGACGAGTCCTATCGGCGCGGCGACGCAATCGGCTAGCCTTGCCCCAATCGCGCGTCTTTGCGCACCTCTGCGCCTGAACCGGCGCCTGGAAAGGGAAGAACGCCATGGGACGAATTCACCGCATCAACGTCGGCAACGCAGAGCTCGTTGCGCTCCAGGATTCCTGGGCCGCGATCCCGCCCACCGGGTTCTTCAACACCACCCAGGCGTCCGACTGGGAGCCCTACGGCGAGCTGCTCGACGAGGACGGCAACATCACGCTGAACCTCGGCTCGTGGCTGATCATCAGCCAGGGCTCGACGATTCTGGTCGACAGCGGCATCGGCGGCCGCCCGGTCGAGATGCTGCCGCTGAAGAGCGCCCCGGCGCTGCCCGACGTGATCCGCGAGGCCGGCCTCTCACCCGATGAGATCGACGTGGTCGCCTTCACCCACTTGCACTTCGACCACACGGGCTGGAACACGACCGACGTGGACGGCAAGCCGCAGCCGCTCTTCCCCAACGCCCGCCACATCGTGCAGCAGGCCGAGTGGGACTACTGGACAAGCTCCGACGAGCTCAAAGCCGGCGCGCAGTACGACAATGTGCTGGCCCCAATCCTCGACGCCGGCCTGATCGATTTCGTCGAGGGCGAGCACACGCTCACCAGCGAGGTCACCAGCATCCCCACCCCCGGCCACACGCCCGGCCACGTCTCGCTGGCGGTCAACAGCGGCGGCGAGTCGGCCTACGTGCTCGGCGACGCCGCACACCACATGGTGCAGCTGACGGAAACCGACTGGTGCCCCAGCGCGGACGTAGACCCCACCACAAGCACCGCCAGCCGCCGCGCGCTGTTCGACCGCATCGAGCAGGAGAACGCGCTGATCGCCTCAGGCCATTTCAGGTTCCCCGGCGTAGGCCGCGCGGCGCGCGCAAACGGGACGCGGGTGTTCGCGGCGTCGTAGGGCGATACTCACACCTCCGTCATACCCGCGCTTGCCGCGGGTATCTCGCCGTCCCTGCACCCAACCCCGCACAGCACCCTGCCCCGCCCCAGACGTCCAGTGGTGCTCGAATGTCGCCTGAGCGGGGCTGGCGAGCGAGGGTGTGGGAGGCAGGGACGGGGCTTGGTGTTCGCCGCGGCGAGATACCCGCGGCAAGCGCGGGTATGACGGATCTGAGGGCGCGGGTATGACGGATCTACTTTTGCGCGGGTATGACGGATCTGCTTGCGCGGGTATGACGGATCTACTTTTGCGCGGGTATGACGGATCTGCTTGCGCGGGTATGACGGAGGTGCGGGCGCGGGGCTGGCGAGCGAGGGTGTGGGAGGCAGGGACGGGGCTTGGTGCTCACCGCGGCGAGATACCCGCGGCAAGCGCGGGTATGACGGAGTTGCTTGCGCGGGTATGACGGAGTTGCTTGCGCGGGTATGACGGATCTGCTTGCGCGGGTATGACGGAGTTGTTGTTGCGCGGGTATGACGGATCTACTTGCGCGGGTATGACGGAGGTGCGGGCGCGGGGCTGGCGAGCGAAGGTGTGGGAGGCAGGGACGGGGCTTGGTGCTCGCCGCGGCGAGATACCCGCGGCAAGCGCGGGTATGACGGATCTGCAAGCGCGGGTATGACGGATCTACTTGCGCGGGTATGACGGATCTGCTTGCGCGGGTATGACGGAGGTGCGGGCGCGGGGCTGGCGAGCGAGGGTGTGGGAGGCAGGGACGGGGCTTGGTGCTCGCCGCGGCGAGATACCCGCGGCAAGCGCGGGTATGACGGATCTACTTTTGCGCGGGTATGACGGAGGTGCTTGCGCGGGTATGACGGATCTGCTTGCGCGGGTATGACGGAGTTGTTGTTGCGCGGGTATGGGCAGGCGCTAGGAGTCCGGCGGGGTGGGGGGGAGGGTGATGGTGTTGGTGGTGTCGCCGGCGGCCAGGGCGCGGTGGTAGGCGAGCACCAATTCCTTGGTTTGGTAGCGGTTGTGCGCTTTGCGCTCGTTCTTTTCGAGCACGGGGAATTGGTCGAGGATGTAGGCGGTGTCTTCCTCGTCGAGGCCGTAGAGGTGGAAGTAGAGCGCGTCGAGGCGGGCGCGGAGCTGGCGGCGCTCGGCGGGGTCCCAGGGGAATGGGTCGGCGGCATAGCCGAGGTCGCGGGCGAACGGCGCGAGGTCGTGCGCGGTGTAGGTGAGGCGCAGAACATGTTCGCGGACCAATTCGCCGGTGGTGGTTTCGCCGAATTTGCGGTCGTAGTCGGCGGGCGTGATCACTGGGAGCTGCTCGACGATGAACCAGTTCAGGTTGGTGCTCTGGACCTTACACTTGGCGACGAAGTCGAGTGCGAGGCTGGACAGGTTGGCAGTCAAGAAGGCTGCGTCGAGCGCGGTAAGCGTCGGATCGGGCAGCATGAGCGGCACTTTATTGCCGAACGCAGCCCAAGGGACGATCGTCGCGATCATCGTGCGCGCATCCGCACTTCGAGCGACATCGCGGAAGCCGATCGTCCAAGGTTGGTCAGATGAGAGACGGGATTCGATTTCGTTGGTAGAGACCCAGTACTGCACGCCGGGAAAGAATGCGGGATTCTGTTTTTGCTCCTTGGTTACTTCGTCGCTGAGGTAAGGATTATCTTGGTTGTCGGGGTTGATGCCGACGGCACTGGCGCGGTGGTCGAAGTGGTGGATCATTCGCCCCTGATAGAGCGGAGCCCATTGCTCGGAGCCGCGCTGGTAGCGAGGGCCGACGACAGGGTAGCAGCCCTCGGCTACTAACTGCTCGGCGGTGCGGAAGAGCGCAGAGTCGTTGGTCATATGAAACATCGCCAATTGCCGCACCTCGTAGGGGCGCTGTTCTTCGCCTGAAGAGTGATCGACCAGCACCGGGTGATTGGCGTAGATGCGGCGAATCAGTTCGGCGTCGGCGGGGGAGCGCAGAGTGGGCGCGGTGCCGGTGTTGGGGTTGATGCGGGCGAAATCGTCGGGCGCGAGCGGGAAGACGCGATCGGCGTCCTGCAGGTCGGCTTTGCCGTTGAGATAGAAGCCGCATTGAGTCTCGTCGAAGCGGCGCTCCGCGCCGGCGAAGATGGTTGCGCAGAATTTGAAACGCGAGTCAACGTCGGCGAACCACAACGCCGTTTTTGTTTCGGGATCGGAGGGAGTGCGCCCGCGGTTTTCAAAGTCGTAGATGCCGCCGACGCGGCCGGTGGTGGACACGCTGCGGAAGAATTCGGCGGCGGTTTTGTCGCTGTAGATGCCGCTGGGCGTGAGCAGTCCGGCAACGCCGTTGGGGTTGATCAGCGAGAGCGCGCGCTCGACGAAGAGGCTGTAAAGGTTGATGTCGCCTTTACCGAGCTGGGGATAGTCGCCGGATTTGCGCAGCACAGCGCTGAGTTGCGCGGCGCGCTCGACGGCCTGGTCGTACTCGGCGACGAGTGGATCGCCGGCGGCGCGGAGTTCGGCGATCATCGCTTTGCGCGCGGCGGCGGTAGGCGCTTTGGCGATATCCTCGCGCCGCGCGGCCCACCACTCGACTTCCTGGAGTTTGATGCGGTCCCAGGGCGGGTTGGTGACGATGGCGTCGAAGCCGCCCTGGTCCATCACGAGGGCGAATTCGACTTGCCAGTGGAAGAACTGCTCACGCTCGGCGATTTCGCGGCCGTGGTCGCGGATTTGGCGGAACTCGGGAGTGGATTGGGTCAGGCCGGGTTTGTTTTCGCCGTTATAGAGGATGGAGACGGCGCGGCCGACGTAGCCGCTGAGCGCGTCGTTCAGCGGAGCGTGGAATTCTTCCCGCGCCTTTTTGGTCATCCCGATGCTCAGCCAGTGGAAGGCGATCACCAGGTCGAGCGCGCGGCGGTCCTGGGAGGCGACGATCTCGAACACGTCGTGGATACGATCGGACTCACGGACATCGGAGATCAGGAGATCGAGCGCGCCGCCCAGCTGCGGCTCGCGCGTGGCGGCGTCGGCGACCAGTTTGGCGCGGTCGCCCCGCAAGCCCTCGGACATGTGCTCGGGGCCCCAGTCGGCGATGTAATCGGCGGCGCGGTCGTAGTCGATGCCGAGCAGAGAGTCGCCCGCGCGGATGCGATGGCTGATGTAGGGCAGCGGCAGCGGCGGCGTGAAGGTGTGCAGCCAGATGGCGACTTTGGCGAGTTCGACGGCGAGGGGATTTTTGTCGACGCCGTAGATGCAGCGTTTGAGCGCCATGCGCTGGAGCAGCGTTTCGTCGTTGAGGTCGGGATGTTCCTCCTGGAGCTCCCAGAGTTGGGCGCGGATCGGCGAGACGTAGCCGGGTTCGGCTTCGGGCCACTCGCGATTGACCAGCGCGGCCAGATGGCCGGTGAGCCAATCGAGGACGGTGATCAGGAAGTGTCCGGAGCCCATCGCGGGGTCGAGGATTTTGAGGTTGAGCAGCGCGGCGGCGGGGTCGTTGGCTTCGCCGGGGTCGTTGCGGAAGGCCGCGATGCGCTCATTGACGAGCGGGGTCAGGGTTTGCTCGACGATCAGGTCGACCAATTCCTGCGGCGTGTAGTAGGAGCCGGAATCCTTGCGGGCGTAGGGCGAGATCACGACCTCGACGTTGCCGTCGCTGTCGCGCTGCGGGACGCGCTCAAGCAGGCGTTCGTAGATGCTGCCGAGTTGCCGGACTTCGAGGCTGCGGTAGGAAATGTAGGTTCCGTCGGCGGTGTGGGAGAGCTCGTGGATGATCGGGGCGAGTTCGGCGTCGGACAGTTCGATTTCGTCGAGCAGCGGATCGTAGCCGGAGAAGAGGCCGCCGTTGTAGGCGGGCTGGCCGATCGACTCGTCGCCTCGATCGATGATCGCGCGGAGGGTCTTGAGGCGCTGCCAGAATTGGGTGGAGACGGTAGAGAAGCGGCTCGCGCCGTGCTGCTCGGCGATGGGGTCGCGCACGCTGTAGCGGAGGCTGTGCGAGCGGTAGCCGTGGTTTTCGGTGTCGAGCATGCCGCGGTCTTCGGCGTAGTAGATGAAGAGCAAGCGATAGAGGAAGGTGAGAGCGGCGCGGGCGACGATGTCCGGCTCCGCATCGGGCTGCTTGCTCCAGAAGAGTCGGACCAGGTCGGGGTAGACGTGGTCGAAGATGACGTTGGAAAGGTCGTCGGCGACTTTGGCGTCGCGGCGTCGGCCGGCTTCGAGGATGCGGTCGAGGAACGACTCGCGCTCGCCGGCGGCGGGAACCCAGGAGTCGCGGCGCAGCAGCAGCCAGGCGAGGCGGAGTTGGTGGATGGCGGCGTCGGTGAGGACCTGGCTGAAGAGGTCTTCCGAAACCAGCAGCTGCGCGAGGTCCACCTCCCAGGCGCGGTCGCGCGGGCGGGCGCGGTAGGAGTAGACGCGCCAGCGCGCGCCGTTGGTGAGGATGCCCCAACAGAGCGACTCGTTGGAGTCGGTGCCGGCGATCAGGAGGTAGCGCTGGATCTGCTGCGCGGCGGTTTCGCCGGGGCGGGATCCGGAGCCTGAGGTGTCGAAGGGGCTGCCCCAGGGCTTGCACTCGACGATGCCGTCGGCGCTGAGCACCTGGTCGCGCTGAGTGCCGCCGAGCGACAGTTCGCGCTGCGCTTCGTCGGCGTGGAGGACGAGGTCCACTTCATCGCGTGGGGTGAGGCGGCGTTTGGCGACGGGGCTGGGCCAGCCGAGCGTTCCGAGCAGCGGGGTGATGACGCGCTCGATCGTGAGTTGCTCGTCGGGCTCGCTGATGGCGCGGAACTTGCCAAGCAGATCGCGGGCAGTCTCGACGAAGGCGTCGAAGGCGGCGCTGTCTTCGACAAGCGCCTTGTATTCGGGCTGGTCGCGGATCTCCTCCGCAAGAAAGGCGTCGGACCAGATGGGCGGCGGTTCGGGCATGGACTCAGGATATCCCGCGCGCTGGGTAGGTTGCCTCTGGGGGTGTTCGCACTTCCGTCATATCCGCGCTCGCCGTGGGTATGACGGAGCTGGTTTTGCGCGGGGTGGTGAGCGGGGGCGCGCGGCGGGTGTCTGCATCCGGCCAGTGTAGCGGAACGGGTGTGCGATGGGGTAATCGGGGGGTGCGTTGCAGGTTGCGAAGGGGCGGTCCAGGTGTTCGGAGATCGTTCCGGTTGCGGGGTTGGAGGTGGGGTTCGTATCTGGTCGAGGGGGTTCGGCGTGGTCAGGTTTGGTAGGTCTTGGTAAGTCTTGGTAAGTCGGGGCGGGTGGCGGGCGCTGTTCGGGGATCTTTCCGGTTGCGGGGTTGGAGGTGGGGTTCGTATCTGGTCGAGGGGGGTTCGGCGTGGTCAGGTTTGGTAGGTCTTGGTAAGTCGGGGCGGGTGGGCGGGCGCTGTTCGGGGTAGGTTTGGGTGTTCGGTTTTGTTCAGCTTTGTTCAGCTTTGTTCGGTGGTGTTCGGCGGCCGGGGTGGGTTCGGGGCGCTGTGCTGTCGAGGGTGGCGGAGTTGTGAACAGGCTCCTAGCGGCCCGAGAGCTCGGGGACGTAGCCGGCGATGTCGATGTAGCGGTCGGCGACCTGGCGCAGGTCCTGCGAGGTGCTTTGGCCGAAGGCCATGACCTCGATGCGCACGCCGCGGCTGCCGACGATTTCGACCAGGCGGCGGAAATCGCCGTCGCCGGAGACGAGCACGATCACGTCTACGCGGTCGGCCATGGTCAGGACGTCGATGGCGAGTTCGACATCGAAGTTGGCCTTGACGCTGCCGCCGCGGAAGCGCTTGAGCGGCTTGGTGGCGATGCGGTAGCCGTGCTCGAGGAAGGGCACGACGAAGCGCTCGTTTTCGGTGCGCTCGTTGGGGTCGTCGGAGATCGGCGAGTAGGCGATGGCGCGGACAAGGGTGCGCCCCTGGGAGAGGAAGTCGGCGACTTTGCCCCAGTTGAGCTCGACGTTGGTCGCTTCGGCGGCGTAGAGGATGTTGGGCACGTCGACGAAGATGGCGAGGCGGGGCTGGACCTCGACCTGGGCGTGGGCGGGAGCGCCGCGCTGTCCGCCGGGCTGGCTGGAGAGCATCGCGTCGGTCAGGCGGGTGAGCGCGGCCTGCTGCTGCTCGATCAGCTGCGCCTGGCGTTCCAGCAGCGCGGTCTGGCGCTGCATCGCGGCGAGGACGGGGTCGTCGGGCGTGGACTGGTCGGCGGGTTGGGGCGCGTTGCGGCGTCCGCCGGAGCGTCGGCGCGAGGGCGGCTTGGGTTCGCGCGGCTCGTCCTGCGGCGGCGCCGCCGAGCCGTTGGTCGCCGCAATTGCGCCGGAGCGGCGCGGGCGGCGCTGTGCCGGCTTGCGCGTCGGCGTCGGCGCTTCCGGCGCGGGCGGGTTGTCCTTCCTCAGCGAGAGGGAGCGTCCGAGTAGTCGTGTCATGGGATGAGTTCTCCTTGGGAGTGTGGGTCAGATGATGGACTTGGGCGACGACGTAGGCGGCGCCTGCGGAGGCGACACAGGCAGTGGGTCAGCCGTCGCGGGAATTTTCGGCGCTTGCAGCAGCGCCGAGGCGGCCGCTTTGCGGGCCACAACCGCGGCGATCGCGGTGAAGGCCTGCGCGGCCGCGTTGTCGGGCTCGAAAGCCACGATCGGGCGGCCCTCGTCGCCGCCGGCGCGGACTTCGGTGGCGAGCGGGACTTCGCCCAGGAAGTCGATCTCCAGGTCGTCGGCGGCTTCGCGCGCGCCGCCGTGACCGAAGATCTCGACGCGCTGTCCGGTGTCGGGCGTGACGAACCAGGACATGTTCTCGACGATGCCGAAGACGGGGATGTTGAGCTTCTCGAACATGGTGACCGCCTTGCTGGCGTCTTCGAGCGCGACCTGCTGGGGCGTGGAGACGATCACGGCGCCCGCGATCGGCGCTTCCTGGGCCATCGACATCGAGGCGTCGCTGGTGCCGGGCGGGAGGTCGATCAGCAGGTAGTCGGTCTCGCCCCAGTCGACATCGTGCAGCAGCTGGCGCACCGCCGAGCCGATCATCGGGCCGCGCCAGACGACGGGCGCGCCGGCCGGCAGCAGGAAGCCGAGCGAGATCACGCGCACGCCGTGCCGCTCGACGGGGTGCAGGCCCTGCTCGCTCTGCGCCTGGAAGCCGGCCGGCAGGCCGAACATCGTGGGCAGATTGGGGCCAGTCGCGTCGGCGTCGACCAGTCCGACATTCGCACCGGCGGCGGCGAGCGCGACGGCGAGGTTGGAGGCGATCGTCGATTTGCCCACGCCGCCCTTGTTGGAGGCGACGGCGATGATGTTCTTCACGCCCGCGATGGCCGGCTGCTGTCCGTCGCCCTCCCAGGCGGGGACGGAGACGGACCACTCGAAGGCGACATCGGCTGCGCCGACGGCGCGGAGGGCGTCGCTGAGCCGCTCTTCGAGGGCGGCTTGCGCGTCGTAGGCGTGATAGGGGGCGGCGAGTTGGAGCGAGACGGAGGCGGCGTCGGCGTCGACAGTGGTGGCGGCGAGCATGCGCAGGCTGATCAGGTCGCGCTGGAGTTGCGGGTCGCGCACGCCGCGCAGCGCTTCGTAGACCGTCTCGTTGCTGAGCGTCACGTCGCCGTCTCTCTCGTCGTGTTGCCGGCCGCCGCCTTGCCGCCGCCTGCCCGTGATGCGCCGCCAGACCACCTCAGCTCGGCTCCCGCGTCAATTGGAGGGGCGAAAGGCGGGGACGCGAAATGCCGGGAGCGGTTGCGTTCGGGGCGGTCGGCATGCGGCGTCTCTGATGCACGCGATCGATGGTAGCGCGTCGAGCGGCTGTGCGGGCGGCGAACGGGCGCTTACACGGGCGAGCGGGAACCTTTTGGCGGCCAAGAGCGTTGAATTGGGGCGGATCGGGGGTGATCGCGGCGCGTAACAGGGTTTACACGATGCTCACGCGGAGGTTAACCGATGTGTTGTCCGCTGCCGATTCGCTGCGTAGCGTTGCGCGTGCACGGGGATCAAGAGCCAAGGCTGCGTCAACAGCCGCGCTGCATCCCTTTGGAGGACGAGAGCAAATGACCAGCAAGACCGCCACCAAGAAGCGAGAGCGGAAGCCCGCCGCTGCCGAGGCCGCGCACATCCACCACTGGCTGATCGAGGCGCCCAACGGCCCGCTCAGCATCGGCGCCTGCGCCTGCGGCGAGACCCGCGAGTTCCGCAACTCCTCGGAGGACTCGATCTGGGACCGCACCGAGGGCCGCTCGCGCTGGAACGACATGGGCATCTCGCGCCGCCGCCGCCCGTCCGAGGACGCCAACTAGCGTCCCGGCGGCTGCGCAGGCTCGGACGGAACGCGCCGGGCGCGCTCTACCCTGCCCTGGATGGCTCCCACCGCCGACCTCTCCGTCGACCTCGCCCCGCGCGCGAAGCGGGAGCTGATCCTGCGCAATCCGGTGATGACGGCTTCGGGCACGTTCAGCAACGGCCTGGAGTTCGCGCGCATCCTCGACTACTCGCGGCTGGGCGCGATCGTCTCCAAGGGCGTCACGCTCAAGCCGCGGCGCGGCAACCCCAACCCGCGCATCGTCGAGACCCCCGCCGGGATGCTGAACAGCATCGGCTTCCAGAACATCGGCGTCTCGCGCCTGCTGCATGATGTCGCGCCGGTCTGGGAAACCTGGGACACGCCGGTCGTCGTCAACATGCTGGGCGACACGGTGGGCGAGTTCGCGCGGCTGGCGGAGGCGCTCGACGGCGCGCCGGGCGTGGCCGGCGTAGAGGTCAACATCTCCTGCCCCAACCTCGATGTGGGCGGAATCGAGTTCGGGCGCGACCCGGCCGCCGCCGCCGCCGTCACCGAAGCCGTGCGCGGCTCGACCAGCCTGCCCGTCATCGTCAAGCTCACCCCGGGCGTGACCGACATCGCCGCCATCGCCTGCGCTGTCGAGCATGCCGGCGCCGACGCGCTGTGCGTGGCCAACTCGTTCGTGGGAATGGCGATCGACATCCAGAAGCGCCGCCCGCGCACCAACCGCGCGGTGGCCGGCCTGACCGGTCCGGCGATCAAGCCGCTCGCGCTGCGCCTCACCTGGGAAGCGGCGCGGGCGGTCGAGATCCCGGTGATCGGCTGCGGCGGGATCGTGGACGGGCGCGACGCGCTGGAGTTCCTGCTGGCCGGCGCATCGGCAGTGCAGATCGGCACGGCGATGTTCCGCGACCCCTGGGCGGCAGTGCGCGTTGCGGATGAGATCGAAGCATGGTGCGCCCGCGAAGGCGTGCGCGAGCTGTCGGAGATTGTGGGGCAGTTGCAGGTGGATTGAGATGATCGAGCGTCTGGATCGCGCGCGGTGGTACATCTCCGACGCCTGGCGCCGGATGACCGTGCTAGAGCGAGCCCTTCTCGTGCTGCTCCCCACGGCGTTGCTGGCGATCGGCATCGCCACATTCGCCGTCACGCCGAACGTCGTCCGCGAGGACGATGCGATCGTGCGCATCGGGATGCGGTCGGCGGGGGCGAATGCGATCGAGTTCGCGCTGTTCGTCGAGATCAAGCGAGTCGGCTCGCTCACTTACGTCCCCGAACCGAACCGCCTCGAGCTTCCCGATCCGGATCAAGTTGACGCCGCGCAAAGGAGTTTCCATTGGGAATCCGGAGTGGCGGTTCTGCCCGAGCCCGCGCCGGCGCTGCGGATCAATGTCTGGCGGGATTCGGCTGACGAGGCCAAGATCGCGCTGGTCAAAGAGCTCTACGGAGTGTGGCGCTCCGTGCCGTGGTCCAGGTCGAACTCGCTCGATCCGCGCCCGCCCGGATTATCGGACGATCGCTGGACGCTGTTTGAAGCGCACCACGTGCGGGTCCATCCGATGCCGGCTGCGGTGTTGCGGCCGATCTGGTACCTGCTCGCAGCGGTTGCGGCGTTCGCCGTAGTGCTCTGGTCCGTCGCGCGCCTCCGCTAGCGGCAGTGCGCGACCACAACGCGACATACCCGCGCAACACTAGGCCCGTCATACTCGCACAAAGCTAGATCCGTCATACCCGCGCTTGCCGCGGGTATCTCGCCGAGTTCTGCACGGAGTCCCGTGCACCCGCCCAAGCGGCATTCAAAGGCCGCGGATATCCGGGATGGTGCGGGTAGGTTTGTGGAACGACGGGAAGAGCGCAGAGGCGACGGAGAGATGTGGGAGACAGGCGCGATGCTTGGTGCCCGGCACGGCGAGATACCCGCGGCAAGCGCGGGTATGACGGATCTGGCTTTGCGCGGGTATGACGGATCCTTTTGCGCGGGCACGACGGATCCTTTTGCGCGGGTACGACGGATCCTTTTGCGCGGGCGCAACGGATCCCTCTCGCGTGGGCGTGTAGCGTGAGGGTAGGAACGGGGTGTAGCTCAGTCTGGCTAGAGCACGCGGTTTGGGGCCGCGAGGTCGGCGGTTCGAATCCGCCCACCCCGACCAGACCTCGCCGAATGATCCCGTCAATCAGATGCGCGGCGAGCTTAGGCTGGGCGGCTCATCGCAGACCACGCGCTCCTGCTTTAGCGCCGCCAGCTGCTCCGCGCCGAGTCCTGCGATCTCCCCTAGCACCTCGTCGTTATGTTCTCCGAACAGCGGCGGGGCGAGGCGGTAGCTGGGCGGCGTGCGGCTGAGCCGCACGGGGCAGCCGGGGTAGGGCAGCAACCCCGCGTCCGCGTGATCCAGCAGCGCCCAGAACTCACGCTGCGCGAGATGCTCGTTCTCCAGTAAGTCCCGCGCGTCGCAGACCACGCCCGCGATCACGCCCGCCGCCTGCAAACGCCGCGCCGCGCTCCAGGGCGTCTCGCTGCGCGTCCAACCGCCAATCGCCGCGTCGATCTCGTCCTGCCGCGCCTCGCGCGCGCCGAGCTTGAGGCCATGCCACTCCGCATCCAAACCCGCCGCGTCGCAGAGCGCCCGCCATTCCTCGTCGCTTGTGATCGAGATCGCGACCCAGCGATCGTCGCCTGCGCAGCGATAGACGCCCTGCGGGGCGACGCCGGGCTCGCGGTTGCCGCGGCGCGGCGGCGGTCCGCCCGCAACCTGCGCCGAGAGCAGCTCGTCGCCCGCGAACGCGCCCATCGACTCGATCATCGCGCTCTCCACCTGTCGCCCGGCTCCACCCGACGCGGCGCGCCGCCAGAGCGCGACCAGCGTGCCCGCCGCCGCGCTCATCCCTGAGACCGGATCGGGCCAGGCCACTCCTGAGCGGTACGGCCCGGTATCGGCGTAGCCCGACATCATCGTCATCCCGGTCGCGGCCTCGATCACCGGCCCCAGCGCGACACGGTTCGCGCCCGGTCCCGCCGCTCCGTAGCCGGGCATCGCGGTGTGAACGATCGCAGGATTGAGCTCGAGCAGCGACTCGAAATCGAGCCCCCACTGCGGCAGCACGCGCGGACTGAAGTTTTCCAGCAGCACGTCGGACTGCGCGATCAGCCGCTTGAGCAGCTCCAGCGCGCGGTCGTCGGACAGGTCGAGCGAGACGCCGCGCTTGTTCCGCGCCAGCTTGTTGAAGCCGCCGTTGCGGTTCCAGTGGCGCTCGCCCAGCTCGTTGTCAGGGAACAGGTGCGTAATCTCCGCCAGCCCCGGCGGCGCTTCCTTCGGGCCGCGGTTCCAGGGCGACTCGATGTGAATCACGTCCGCGCCGAGATCGCCCAGCAGCCGCCCGGCGATCGGTCCCGCCCATACCCGCGTGAGATCCAGCACGCGCACCCCCTGCAGCGGTCCGTCAGGCAACTGCTCCGCGTCTGCCACCAGCTCCGCCGAGCGCTGCCAGGCCGGTTCCTCCACGAACGCCGCGAAGCTGGCCTCGTCGAGCAGCTGAGGCGGGCGCGGCGACGCCTCCGCGCCGCCGATGCGAAACGGACCGCGCGGCACGACGAACTCGCCGCGCTCGCCATCGAGCGGGCGCAGATAGTCGCGCGCCTCAAGGTGCGGATCGGCGAGAAACTGATGCGTGTCCCAGACCGGCCCCATCGGCGAGAAGGTCGCCACGCCCAGCTCGCAAATCTGCTCCACCGTGCGCGACATCAGCCAGGGGCGCAGCGCCGCGTCGAACTCCTGCTTGTGCGCCCCGCGCGAGACATCGTCGGCGAAGCGCGGATCATCAAGCAGCTCGCCCAGCCCCGCGGCGTGCAGAAACGGCTCCAGCTTCGCCCCGCTGGCGTGGCAGAGGAAGACGTAGCCGTCCCCGCACTCGTAGACGCCCGCCGGATGCCACATGCCCGGCTGCGAGTTGCCCTCGCGCCGCAGCACATGCCCGGCGTGCGTCCACATCGTGGTGGTGTGCTGGTGCATCGCCACCATGCACTCCACATGCGCGACCTCGACCGTCTGCCCCAACCCAATCCGCTCCC
The DNA here is from genome assembly GCA_965203165.1 of Dehalococcoidia bacterium. Lineage (GTDB taxonomy): Bacteria > Chloroflexota > Dehalococcoidia > Bin125 > Bin125 > CATQGW01. The sequence continues at coordinate 107,217 of OZ241849.1, read as the reverse complement.
GCGCCAGCAGACCCGCCATCGCGCCGATGAAGCCGTACATCCCCGCCGAATACTCCGTGTGCCGCCCGTGCCGCCGAAACGGCTCGCGGTCGGGCTCGCCGTTCAGATAGAGATGCCCGCCCATCGCGTCGTCGGTGAAGACATTCGAGCGCCACTCAGCCTGCGCCCCACTCAGCCCGAAGGGCGAGATATAAACCTTGACCGCCCGCTCGTCGGTGCGTTGCGCGGTGAGCGGCGCGAGCGGATCGGGCGCGCTGCTCTCGATGATCACGTCCGCGGCGTCAAGCAGACGATCCAGATCCGCGCCCGCGCCCAACTCCGCGACCTGCTTGCCGGTGTTGCAGTACGCCCAGATCGAGCCGATCGCGTCGTCCCCCAGCGCATGGCGCGGCAGAACCGCGCCCGAGCCGCGCAGCGGATCGCCGCCGGGCGGCTCAACCTTGACCACGCGCGCCCCATTGTCGGCGAACATCTTGCCCGCAAACGCGCCCGCATGCGAGCCCGCCAGCTCCACCACGCGCAGGGATTCGAATGGCTGCGTCATGAGCCGCAGGCTACAGCCACGCCGCCGGTGCGCCAGGTGGCGTCATTGCGCCAGGGCTGTTCGCACTTCCCTCTCCCAATCACTCCCGCGCAACATCAACCCGTCATGCCCGCGCGAGAGAATCCGTCATACCCGCGCGAGAGAATCCGTCATACCCGCGCTCGTCGCGGGTACCTCGCCGTGCTCTGCAAAGAGCCCGGCACGCTCCTCCGTTGTCCGGCACACCCCAGGCTCAATTGACCTGATGCGGCGGCGCAACGTGGTTAGCCTGCGCGCAGCCCTGACATGATGTGGCGTCCCAGAGCAAGGTTCTCTCCATGCCCACCACAACCACGCCAAGCGCCGCGCTTGCGAGCCTAGCGTTTGGCGCGTTGCTGCTGCTCGCCCTGGCCGCGCTCGGCGCCGCCGGCGATTGGCAGCGCGCCGAGGCCCAGGACGGCCGGCGGGCGGTGGCGGTCACGGTCGGCGGGAGTCAGACCTGCGCGCTGCTCGACTCCGGCGCGGTCGAGTGTTGGGGAAGCAACGACTACGGCCAAACAGACGCGCCGACGGGGCGCTTCAGCGTGGTCAGCGCGGGCTGGTACCACACCTGCGGGCTGCGCGAGACGGGCGCGGTCGAGTGCTGGGGACGCAACCTTGATGGCCGAGCGAACGCGCCGGCGGGGCGCTTCAGCGCGGTCAGTGCGGGCTGGCAGCACACCTGCGGGCTGCACGAGACGGGCGCGGTCGAATGCTGGGGATACCACTACGAAGGCCGAACGGATGCGCCGGCGGGGCACTTCAGCGCACTCAGCGCCGGCAGGTACCACACCTGCGGGCTGCGCGAGGCCGGCGCGGTCGAGTGCTGGGGACGCAACGACTCCGGCCAAGCGGACGCGCCAGCGGGGCGCTTCAGCGCACTCAGCGCCGGCGCACATCACAATTGCGGGCTGCGCGAGACCGGCACGGTCGCGTGCTGGGGAGACAACCGCTTTGGCCGAGCGGATGCGCCGGCGGGGCGCTTCAGCGCACTCAGCGCCGGCGGGAACCACGCCTGCGCCGTGAGCGTAGATGGCGCGGTCGAGTGCTGGGGGGACAACCGCCTCGGCCAAACGGACGCGCCGACGGGGCGCTTCAGCGCGCTCAGCGCGGGCGCGGTGCACAGTTGCGGGCTACACGAGACGGGCGCGGTCGAGTGTTGGGGCAGCAATGACAGAGGTCAAACAGACGTGCCCGCCTGGCTGCGCCAGCCGGCGCTCGCGGCGCCGGCGACGGGCTCCGGCGGGTTGCTTGACCGCAGCGCAGAGGCGCCGCGCGCCGGCCTCGCGGCGTTCGGCGCTGCGCTGCTTTCGTTGCTTGCTCTCGCGCTGCTACGGCGAAGCCGCAGGCGGTCGTAGGGGAAATGCACTGCGCCCCCTTTTCCGTCATTCCTGCCTGCGCAGGAATGACGGAAAAGGGAAGGGGCGGGAGACGGAAAAGGCTTGGGTGCTGTGCTCGGCGAGATACCCGCGGCAAGCGCGGGTATGACGAAAGTAGGAGCGCTGGTGTGATGGAAGTAGGAGCGCTGGTGTGATGGAAGTAGGAGCGCTGGTGTGATGGAAGTAGGAGCGCTGGTGTGATGGAAGTAGGAGCATGCGCTAGACTGAGTGCGCAATCGCAAGCGAGAGGCCGAAAGGCATCGCAGCAGGAGAGAGGGAACCGCAGCGTATGGCGACTGAGCATTTCCCGATCGAGGCGGGGCACATCATGCTGTTCGCGCGCTCGATCGGCGACGCCAACCCGATCTACCACGACGCGGAAGCGGCCGCGCAGAGCGAGCCGGGGCACGTCATCCCGCCGCCCACCTTCGTCCAGGCCAGCGCGCAGTTCACCGAGGGCTACGTGCTGCGCCCCGAAATCGGGCAGCCCTGGTTCGGCTCCGGCAAGGAGCCGACCGGCGTGCAGCGCCAACCCGGCGGCGAAGGCGGCGACAGCGGCGGCACCGGCTTCCACGCCGAGCAGCACTACGAGTACCACGCCCCGATCGCGCCCGGCGATGTGCTCCACACCGTCGAGAAGCCCGGCAAATCCTGGGAGCGCGAAGGCCGCCGCGGCGGCACGCTCAAATTCAGCGAGAGCATCACCGAGTACTACAACCAGGACGATGTGCTGGTCGTCACCGCCCGCTCCGTGGGCGTGCAGACCTCGCGAGTCGTCGAGTAAAGGAGGCCGTCATGGCGCTGTCCAAGAACGAACTGAGCGTGGGCGACACGCGCGAAGAGCTGGTCGTCGAAAACCTCACCCGCACCCAGATCATCCAGTACGCCGGCGCGTCGGGCGACTACAACCCGCTGCACACCGACGAAATCTTCACCACCAAGGTCGCGGGCTACCCGACCGTCTTCGCGCACGGCATGCTCTCGATGGGCGTGACCGGCAAGATGCTGACCAACTGGGTCGGCGACGGCCGCCTGACCAAGTACGGCGTCCGCTTCGTCGCCCAGGTCTGGCCCGGCGACTCGCTCACCGCCAAAGCCACGGTCGAAGCCATCCGCGAGGAAGACGGCGTCTCGCTGGCGGACCTCTCCGTCAGCACCACCAACCAGGACGGCGCAGAGGTAATCAAAGGCACCGCCACCGCCCGCCTCGACGGGTAGGCGGCCGCGCAACTCGCGCTTGCCGTGGGCAGCTCACCGTGACGGGCGCCTACGCCGCGCGGCGGAACCTTTGCCCACCGCTGAGCGTCAAGACGGCATGGCACGCCTGCGCCTGCTCTCCGCGCTGCTCGCAGCCGCTGTCGCGGCGGTTGCCGGCGCAGCGTCGGTTGATGCCGACGGTGCGCCGCTGACGCTGGAAATCAGCACGGCGCAGCGCCAGTGCACGGCGGGCTCGCTCGCCTCCGTCGCCTGGTCCATCCGGGGCGGCGCGGAGCCCTACCAGCTCACGATCGACGGAGAATCGATCGATCCTCACGCGGGATCAGCCAGCGTCCGCTGCGGTGAGCCGCCGCCCGACGCGCTCCGCTGGCTCTGGGGTGTCCAGTCCGCGTTCAATGTCGAGGCCCGAGTCGTTGACGCCTCCGGGGCCTCTGCCGAAGCCTCCACCTCCCTCACGCCCGCCCCGCCGCTGCCGCCGCCTTACAGCGTCTCGGCTCGGATCCACCAGGACTGGGAGGACCACCGCAGAGCCCGGGGCAGCATCCGTGCGCGGGCCATCGAGCGCGTCGATCCGCAATCCGGAATACGCACAGCCGCTTCGGGAGCATGCATCCTGCGCTGGCGCGAACGCGGCGCCGCTGCCTGGACCTACGACCAATTCGCGCAGCCACAAGGGCAAGACTACATTCGATGGCCGTCCCGCCATCGCCCTGGAGAGCCGCCGCCCGGCGCGGCCTATGTGGCCTACGCATGGCCTCTCAATGAGTTGCGCGCCGGCCTGGTCTACGAATTTCAGATCAGCCGCGTACGAGACGTTGCCGAACTGGAAGCGCCCGATGCGCTGCGATGGACAGCGCTCCAGACGACGGTCTCCCCCGGCCCGCCGCGCGACGTTGCGGCCCACGTAACGCGAAACAGCATCACACTCACCTGGGAATCGAATATCGCGTCTACCAGGTGGGAAGCATGGATCTCCGAGATCGGCGAGAACCGCTGGGATGTCGAATTTGTCGAGCCTGCGACAGCGAGTAGCTCACACAGGCACAGCGTGCAATTTCCTGACCTGCGTCCAGGTCGGCACTACACGGTGCAACTTCGGCAGGACCACCCCTATGTCCAGGCCGAAGTCGAGTTCGACCTCCGCACGAGCGGTGAAGCAGACGACGGATCTTTTGCGCCGGAGCTGAAGATCACGCGGACGGAGGTCGTCAATGACGAGCTGCACATTGTGTGGTTCCCCGCAGCCGAACGCGAGCGCGAGTATCGAATTCGGCTCAATGAGTACGGGACACGAGGCAGCGTGGACCTTGAGCCGCGCCCAGGCCAGACAGTGGCGAAGTTCTCGGACATCAAACCCGAGACCACCTATCGGCTGGTCGTCGAGCGCCTCACCGGAGTTCGAGCGCGCGTAGAGGATCTCGTTTGGTCTGGCTCGCTTCATGCCGCGTATGAGTCGCGGAACGACGATCCGACGCCGAATCTGTATGTGAATTGGCGTAACGCCTTTCACGTCTCCTGGGGCTCGACCTACGGCGACGACCATGCGCAGGTGCGGTGGGAGCGCGATGGACACACGATGAGCAGCTTCGGCGCCGAGCCGATCGTGATCGACGTCGACCAGCCGGGTCGATACGCATTCCGCGCGCGCTTCCGCCGCGAAGACGGCTGGTCCGATTGGACGGATCCCGTTCGCGCCGCAACCAGGCCCTTGCCGCCGACCGATGTGCGGTTTGACGAGCAGTTTCGCTCACTGCGAATCAAGTGGACGCCGGGCGAGTCGGCGACGCCTGTCGACTACTGGCGCGTCTACGTTTCGAAGGGGACTGGCGAGGAACAGGTCCACGATGTCCGCGGCGCAACCGAAGTCGCGATTCCCATCGCGCACGACTTCGACCCGCACACCGTGCAAATCGCCGCCGTGAACGACGCTCTCGGCGAAGGCCAGCCATCCCGGCCGTACCGACTTGAGCAGCGCGGCAGAGTGTATCTGAGGTTCGTAAACGGCAGCGAAGTCTTCAGCTGCGATCCGCATGGCGGCCTGCCCGCCTTCCTCTCATGGACGGTAAGGCACGGTGCAGGACCGTTCACGATCGAGTTCTCCGGCCAGGAGCCGTTCCAGACCAGCGAACGCCAGGGGTCGATCTTGATCGACTGTGACACCGAAGGTTACACCGAGATCGCGGCAACGGTCACTGATGCCTTGGGCATATCCAACACGGCCACAGTATCGCTGCTTGGCCGCCCGCTGTCCGACCAACAAACCACGCGATCCATTCAGATCGATCGCGCGCACAAGATGAGCGTCTACCAGAACAGCGCCCACCTGAACTGGCACTGTTGGTCCTGGTGGGCGGTGCGGAGCTGGTATTACGGCTTCTATCCAACGTTCATGCTGCGCTGGCGAACCGCCGCGTCGCACCCCTGGACGTACATCAATGCGACCGCAGCCGGTCCCGGCTCCAAAATCTACCGGGGCTGTAGCTGGCTCTGGACCGACCTCGCACCGGGCACGCGCTACGAGTTTCAGCTCGCCGCCTGGTTGCGGCCTGAGCAGCTCGATGCGCTCGAATCGCTCGAGTGGTCGCCGATCCAGACGGTAACGACGCTCGAAGATGCTCAGGATGTCCGAACGACACTGCTCGGGCGGCGGCTCATCGTGACCTGGCGCGCCCAGCCGCACGCCTGGGCCTACCAGATAGCGCTGCGCAGCGGCGATAGCACCTGGTGGAAGTACTACCTACCGAACGGCCAATCCACAGAGCGCGTCGTGTTCGACGATGCGCCGTTGGACGGCAAGTACGAAGTCGAAATCATCACGCCGCCCCAAGTAGACGGCCGTCCGGCCGCTGAGCCCGGCTTCTTCGTATTTCTCCCATAACCCCCGTTGCAGCGCTACTCGCCGTCGCTGTCGCGCCAGGCGTTGGGGTCGGGGATGAGGCGGTCGACGATGGCCATCATGCCCAGGAAGGGGAGGAAGGCCAGGGCCGTGCCCAGCGCCCACCACCATTCTGCGCCTACCAGGGCCAGCACGCAGCCGCTGACGGTCAGGCCCATGCCTAGGATGGCGATCACGCGCAGCACTACGGCGATTGGGGGGATGCGCGGCTGTTGCAGGCTCATTCTGGCGCTCCCGATCAGCTCTCGCTGATCGTGATCGTCTTCATCGCCGGGCCCGGCTCGCGGGCGCGCTCCGGGTCGCGGGCGGGCAGGCCGTGCACCACGTCCATCCCGCTCGTCACGCGCCCGAAGACTGTGTAATCGTCGTCGAGGAACGGGGTCGGCTCGAAGGTGATGTAGAACTGGCTGCCGGCGGAGTCGGGCGCGGCGGTTTTGGCCATCGCGACGGTGCCCTCGGTGCCGTGCTTGTTGGCGTTGACCTCGTCGGGGATGTTGTAGCCCGGCCCGCCGGTGCCGCGCCCGGTCGGGTCGCCGCCCTGCGCCATGAAGCCCTTGATGATGCGGTGGAAGGTCACCCCGTCGTAGTAGCCCTCGCGGGCGAGGAAGACGAACGAGTTGACCGTCTCGGGCGCGTCGGCGGCGTAGAGCTCGATGTCGATCTTGCCGCCGCTCTCCAGCTCGATCGTCGCCGCGTAGTTCACGCCGTCCTGGAGCGCCATTTCGGGGCGCCGGCTGTACTTGGCCATGTCCGCTACTCCTCCGTGTTGGCAGCGGGCGAGGCCCGCTCGATGCTGATGCTGACGATTGTGGGTCCGGCCGGATCGGGCGGCTGCGCTGCGGGATCGCGCTCCGCGAAAGCGTCCAGCAGATCCATGCCCGACGTGACTTCGCCGAACGCGGTGAAGCTCTGCTCGTCGAGGAAGCCCGAGGGCGAGAGGGTGATGAAGAACTGCGAGGAGGAAGCGCCGGCGCCGCTGCGCGCCATCGAGATCACGCCGCGCGCGTCCAGCGTCAGCCGCGCCGCCGCCTCGTCGGCCACCAGCTCGTCGGGCAGGGTGTAGCCCGCGCCGCCGGTGCCGATCGCGGTTGGATCGCCGCCCTGCGCGACGAAGCCGGGCACCACGCGGTGGAAGGTCAGGCCGTCGTAGAACTCCTTCTCGACGAGGAAGACGAAGTTGTTCACGTGGATCGGCGCGTCGTCCTCGAACAGGTCGAGCTCGATCACGCCGTTTTCGAGCTCGATCACAGCGCGGTAGTCCACGCCGTCTTCGAGCGCCAGGGTGGGCGCGGCGTCGAACTGCGGCTTGCCCTCGACTGCGCCGGTTTCGACCGGCTCGGTCGCGGTGCGGCGCACCGGCGGCGGCGTGTTGGGATTGACGGTGGGCCCGCTGCCGACGGTGGCGACGAGGCCGCCGACCAGCGCGATGATGGCGACGACGCCGAAGCCGATCAGCAGCCAGCGATTGCGGAAGATCGAGCGCCCGCCGCCCCCGCCGCGGTCGAAGCCGCGCGTCTCGGCGCGGCGGCGCGCCAGCCGCTGCGGTCGTGTGCGCTCGCTGCGTCCTCCCCGTGATGACACTCGCGCTCCCTGCCCGCCGCCTGCCCTTTTCGGCAAGCAGCCGTTCAGACAGATTATCACCGCTGCGCGTAGACTCAGCCCGCGAAACGTGGCGAACGCCACACGGGGGAGGAATCCGCGAGTGCAGTTTCGGGTTCGCGATCAGCAGCGCATTGCGGCGGGCGAGTTAAGCGTGAGCTTTCGGCGCTGGCGCAGCCCGCAGGCGCGCGTCGGCGGGCGCTACCGCGTGGGCGATGGCGCGGTCGAGGTGGACGAGGTGCGCCGCATTGCGCCGGCGCAGATTTCGAGCGCCGACGCGCGGGCGGCCGGCTACGCGAGCGCTGAAGAGGTGCTGGCGGCGATTGAGCGCCAGCGGCGGGGCGGGGCGGACCACGATGCGCCGCTCTACCGCGTTGCGTTTCGTTATGTGGGCGCGCATGTCGATCCGCGCAAGCAGTTGGCGGCGGACGACACGCTGAGCGAGGCGGAGTTGGATGATCTGCTGACTCGGTTGGCGCGGATGGACGCCCGCTCTGCGCGCGGCGCGTGGACGCGGCAGACGCTCGAGGCGATCGCGGCGCAGCCGGGGCGGCGGGCCGGCGATCTCGCCGCCGCCTGCGGCTGCGAAACGGCGCGCTACAAGGCTGATGTGCGCAAGCTCAAGGCGCTGGGGCTGACGATCAGCCTCGAAGTGGGCTACCGACTTTCGCCGCGCGGCGAGGTTGCGCTGGCCGCTCTGGGCGCATCGGGCGAACAGGAGGGGCGCGAATGACTCCGACGCAGCGATACGCCGAAATGGTCCACGCCCGCGAGCGGCAGAAGGCGGAGCTGGCGACGCCGCTGACCGAGCAGCGCTGGGCGAAATACGCGCCCAGCTACCGCTTTGATCCACGCCGCGAGCCGGAGCCGCTGCTGGCGGCGACCCTAGAGTTGGTGGAGCCCGGCGACGAGATCATCGAGGTGGGCGGCGGAGCGGGGCGGATCGGGCTGCCGCTCGCGCTGCGCGCCCGCTCGCTGATCAATGTGGAGCCGTCGGCGGGGATGCGCGAGCAGTTTGAGATCTGCGTTGCCGAGCACGGCATCGCCAACGCCAGCGCCCGGGCGGAGCTGTGGCCACCCGCCGAACCGCTCGAGGCGGACCTCGTCGTCAGCGCCGACGTGACCTATTTCATCGCGGAGATCGAGCCGTTTCTGCTGGCGATGGATCGCGCGGCGCGACGGCGCGCGGCGCTGCTGACCTGGACCGTGCCGCCGCCCAATGTTAACGCCGCGCTGTTTCGGCGGGCGTTCGGCGTCGAGGAAGCGCCCGCGCCCAGCTTCCGTGAGCTGCTGCCCGTCCTCTGGGACGCGGGCATCGCGCCCGATGTGCGCGTGCTCGACGAGTGGTTCAGCTGGCCGGAGCAGCTGCCAACCAACGAGCAATCGGCGATCGGGTTCGCGCTGGGAGAGCTGGAGCCGCGCGATGAGCCGCGGGCGCGGGAACGGATCGCGGCGGCGTTGGGCGATCTGTATGAGCGGGGGGGCGAGGTCTGGCACCCGCGCTGGCGCACGCCCTCGCAGGCGATGCTGATCAGCTGGAGCACAAAGGGGCGCGGCGGTTAGGGCGAGCGCGTCGTAGTCGGCGCCTGGCCGTAGGTGTCGTCGCCCCAGCAGACGGCGTTCCCCGCGCTGGTCAGAGCGCAGGTATGAGCGTGACCGGCGCTGACTGCGGTGTAGGTGCCAGCTGGGACTGTCGTTCGGTTGTTCCCGCTGTTTCCCCAGCAGACGATTGCGCCCGTGCTGCGCAAGCCGCAGGTGTGACTGCCGCCCGCGCTGACCGTCATGAACGTGCCCGTCTGCGCGTCGGTCTGACCGTTGGCGTTGAGTCCCCAGCAGTGGATTGCCCCGGTGCTGCGCAGCCCACAATTGTGGCCGCTGCCGGCGCTGATCGCGCTGAACGTGCCTGTCTGCGCGTCGGTCTGACCGCTGGCGTTGGCTCCCCAGCAGTGGACCGCCCCGGTGCTGCGCAGCGCGCAGCTGTGATTGTCGCCCGCGCCGACTGCGCTGAACGTGCCCGTCAGCGCGGTGGTGTCAGCCTGGCCAGAGGCGTCGTTACCCCAACACTCAATCGTGCCGCCGCTCGCCACCGCGCAGGTATGCGACGCACCGGGGCCGCTGCCCAGCGCGGTGAAACTGCCTGAGGGTGGCGTGGTACGGCTGTTGGTGTTCAGACCCCAGCACGCGATCGCGCCGCTGCTGCGCAGCGCGCACGTGTGCGAGGCTCCGGCGCTCACTGCTGTGAACGTGCCCGGCGGAGCGGTGAGTCGGTTGTTGCTGCTGATGCCCCAGCAGTCGATCGTGCCCGTGCTGCGCAGCGCGCAGGTATGGAAGCCGCCCGCGCTGATTGCGGTGAAGGTGGTTGGCGTGGGTGTGGGGGTTGGCGTCGGAGTTGGCGCGGGCGGGTCCGGCGTCGTCTCGCCCTCGTCGCCGCTTGAGGTATCCGCGACGGTCCGGGTGGCCGTTGTCGGGGTGAGCTCCGCAATCAGCTCAGGCAGGCGATCATCCTGCCCGCCCCAACAGCGCGTGCCCGTGCGGCTTAGGGCGCAGGAATGGCGCATCCCCGCGCTCACTGCGAGATAGCGCCCGGACGGAGCGTTGGACTGGTCGTAGCGATCGTCGCCCCAGCATTCGATTGCGCCTGATTCGCGTAGCCCACAGCTGTGCCATGCGCCGGCGCTGATCTGGGTGAAGATGCCTGACGGCGCGTTGAGCTGGCCGAAGTTGTTCAGGCCCCAGCATTCGGCTGCGCCGTTTTCGTGGAGGGCGCAGGAGTGCGTCGTTCCTGAGCTCACCTGCGTGAAGACGCCCGAAGGCGCGTCGGTGCGTCCGAGGTTGTCGCGGCCCCAACAGGTGATTTCTCCTGTCGTTTGCAGTCCGCAGGCGTGTAGGTAGCCGGCGCTGACGGAGGTGAAGTCGCCCTCTGGTGGATTCGCTTGGCCGTAGTCGAGCACGCTGCGGCCGAAGCTGCTGGTTCCCCAGCATTCAAGCGCGCTGTCGTTCTCGCGGACGGCGCAGGCGAACTGCCAGCCGGCGGCCACATCAACGAACGCGCCTGACGGCGCGTTCTGATCTGCGCCCCAGCAGGCGATTTCGCCGTTCGCCTGGCGGATGGCGCAGTTGTGCCAGTCGCCGGCGCTGACCGCTGTGTAGCGGCCTTCGGGGATGTTGCGCAGCTCGGCCGAGTTGCCGCCCCAGCAGCGGATTAGGCCGTCGGCGCGGAGGGTGCATTGATGCTCGCCGCCGGCGTCCAGCGCGAGGTAGCGGCTGGTTGAGGTGGGCGTGGCGGCTTGGGCTAGGGTTAGGGCGGCGAGCAGGAGCGCGGCGATCGCGAGGGCGATCGGGAGCGGTTTACGTCCCCCCCCCCCCCCCCCCCCGAATCGGGTAAGCGCCGCCGCGGTGCGGCGGGCGCGTTGGGCGGTGGTTGGGAGGTTGGCGGTGTGGTTCACGGTTGTCACTTTACACCAGTGGGGCGCTTTCGTGATAGCGGGGCTTGGTGCGCGGCGCGGCGAGATACCCGCGGCAAGCGCGGGTATGACGGATCTCTTTTGCGCGGGTGTGACGGGGCTTGGGGCGCGGGTGTGGCGGGGCTTGGGGCGTGGGGGAGTTGGGCGCGGAGCTTGGTGCTCGGCGCGGCGAGATACCCGCGGCAAGCGCGGGTATGACGGATCTGGGGCGCGGGTGTGACGGTCTAGCTCGCGCGGGTGTGGCGGGGCTTGGGGCGCGGGAGAGTTGGGCGCGGGGCTTGGTGCTCGGCGCGGCGAGATACCCGCGGCAAGCGCGGGTATGACGGATCTCTTTCGCGCGGGTGTGGCGGGACTTGGGGCGCGGGGAGCTGGGCGCGGGGCTTGGTGCTCGACGCGGCGAGATACCCGCGGCAAGCGCGGGTATGACGGATCTCTTTCGCGCGGGTATGACGGATCTGGGGCGCGCGCGTGTGGCGGGGCTTGGGGCGCGGGTGTGGCGGGACTTGGGGCGCGGGAGAGTTGGGGGCGGGGCTTGGTGCTCGGCGCGGCGAGATACCCGCGGCAAGCGCGGGTATGACGGATCTGGGGCGCGGGTGTGACGGTGTTTGCTCGCGCGGGTGTGGCGGGGGTGGCGAGCGCGGGTGTGACGGTGTTTGGGGCGCGGGTGTGGCGGGGGTGGCGAGCGCGGGTGTGGCGGGGCTTGAGGCGCGGGGGAGTTGGGTGCGGGGCTTGGTGCTCGGCGCGGCGAGATACCCGCGGCAAGCGCGGGTATGACGGATCTCTTTCGCGCGGGTATGACGGATCTGGGGCGCGGGTGTGACGGTGTTTGCTCGCGCGGGTGTGACGGTGCTTGCTCGTGCGGGTGTGGCGGGGGTGGCGAGCGCGGGTGTGGCGGTGCTTGCTCGCGCGGGAGAGTTGGGTGCGGGGCTTGGTGCTCGGCGCGGCGAGATACCCGCGGCAAGCGCGGGTATGACGGATCTCTTTCGCGCGGGTATGACGGATCTGGGGCGCGGGTGTGACGGTGCTTGCTCGCGCGGGTGTGACGGATCTTTTCTCGCGCGGACATGACGGAAGAAGGAAGCGCGAACAGGGGCTAGCTGTTGCGCGCGGCGACGATTGCCTGGGCGGCTCCGCGGATGGCTGGTAGGGCGGCGGCTACGGCCGGCTCGTCCAGGGCGCTGGCTACCGTGTCGTAGCCGGCGCGCTCGATCATTGGGCGGAGGCGGCCGCGCTCGAAGCAGCCCAGCGCCCACTCCAGCGGATCGCCTGCGCTCGTTGCGTCGAGCATCAGGCGATCGTCGTCGGCTTCGGGGCCGTAGTGGTAGTGGGGCGCGACGGCGAAGCAGTCGAAGCGCAGCAGCTCGGTGTCATGGCCGTCAAGCTCGGCGCGCACCTCGATGCAGAGCCCCTCGTCGCCGGCGATGTCGTCGCGGTAGCGCATGGCGAAGGTGACTCCGCCGGCCTCAACCCGCGCGTGCGCCTCTTCGGTCTGTTGAGCCATGATTCGTCTCCAGCCGCGATCGTGGTGCGGATGCGCTGGAGGGTAGCGAATTCAGCGAGCGGCGGCGCGGGCGGAAGTGGTACCCCCGGTAGGATTCGAACCTACGCTCCCGGCTCCGGAGGCCGGTGCTCTCTCCCCTGAGCTACGGGGGCGTGAGCGCCAGCTTAACACCCCGCCGGGCGGCTGCGGCGCATTGCGGCGCTACGAGCTGCGCTTGCGGTATTGGACGGCCTCGGCGACATGCTGCACGGTGATGTTGTCGGAGCCGTCCAGGTCGGCGATCGTGCGCGAAACCTTGAGCACGCGGTGGAAGCCGCGCGCCGACAGGCCCAGCCGGTCGACTGCCTCTCGCACCAGCGTTTCGGCCGTGTCGTCGAGTCGATCCATGCAGTAGGTGCGCACGTTGCGGGCGGCGAGTGCGGCGTTGGAGCGCGGACCGTCGGGCCCGTGCCGCTCGTGCTGGCGGCGGCGCGCCGCGACGACCCGCTCGCGCACCAGCTCGGAGGGCTCGCCCGGCGGCGCCTCCGTGCCGTCGGCCGAGCGCATCAGCTTCTGCACCGCGACGCGCGGCACATCGACGAACAGATCGATCCGATCCAGCACCGGCCCGGAGATGCGCCGCTGGTAGCGGTAGACGGCGGAGTCGGCGCAGGTGCAGGGCTGATCGGAGCCGAAGTTGCCGCAGGGGCAGGGGTTCATCGCGGCGATCAGGGTGATGTCGGCCGGGTAGGTGATCGCGCCGTGCGCCCGCGAGATCGTCACCTTGCGGTCTTCGAGCGGCTGGCGCAGGGCTTCGAGCGCGCGCACGCTGAACTCCGGCAGCTCGTCGAGGAAGAGCACGCCGCGGTGCGCCATCGTGATTTCGCCCGGTCGCAGCCGTTGGCCGCCGCCGACCAGGCCGGCGTTGGAGATCGTGTGGTGCGGCGAGCGGAAGGGTCGGCGGCGGATCAGCCGCGAGCCTTCGTTGCCCACGCCGGCGACGCTGGCGATCTGCGTGACCTCCAGCGCCTCGTCGGTCGTGAGCGGCGGCAGGATGCCGGGCATGCAGGAGGCGAGCAGCGTCTTGCCCGCGCCGGGCGGCCCGTTCATCAGCAGGTTATGCCCACCCGCCGCCGCCACTTCGAGCGCGCGCTTGACGTGCTCCTGGCCGCGCACCTCCTGGAAGTCGTGCGTCTCCGCGCCGAGCGGGGCGTCCTCGACCTCGCCCGGCTGCGAGCGCCAGATCGCGTCGCTCAGCGGGCGCTCTTCGGTGGCGATCGCGATCCAGTCGCGCAGCGAGTCGACCGCGACCACCTCGATGCCGTCGATCAGCGCCGCTTCGTCGGCGTCGACCGTCGGCACGACGATGCGGCTGACCTCGGCGTCGCGCGCGGCGGCGGCGACGGAGAGCACGCCGCGCACGTGGCGCAACTCGCCATCCAGCGCCAGCTCGCCGAGGAAGAGCGTGTCCTCGACGGCGCTTTCGCAAATCTGGCCCGTCGCGACCAGCATGCCGACGGCGATCGGCAGGTCGTAGCCTGCCCCCTCCTTGCGCAGATGGGCGGGCGCGAGGTTGACCGTGACGCGCTTGGTGGGGAAGCCCGCGCCGGCGTTGCGGATCGCGGAGCGCACCCGCTCGCGCGCTTCGTCCACCGCCGCGTCGGGCAGCCCCACAATCGTCGTCTTGGGCATTCCGCTGGAGATGTCGACTTCGACGCAGATCGGCGCTCCGTCCAGACCGACCACCGCGCCGCCGTGAACCCGTGTGTGCATGATGACTCCCTCTCACAGAACTGTCGTTCGCGGATATCATAGAACACACATTCCCACGAGCGCAACCCCCCAAGCATCGCGCTGTCCACCGGGCGGCTGGGCGTAGCCTTATGGTCCGAGCGAGCCGGCGATCATCGCCGCGTCGGCCAGCGCACGCCGACAGACGAAAGGGAGACGTGATGACCTACAGCGCCGATCTGTTCCCCGTGCTCGATGAGCTGGCCTTCTTCAACCACGCCGGCGTCTCGCCGCTGCCGAAGCCGGCCGCCGACGCGGTGCGCGGCTACGTCGATCACGCGACGCGGCGCGGCTGGACCGGCTCGGACTGGGTGGAGCAGATCGACGCGCTGCGGGAAGACGCCGCAACGCTGCTCGGCGCGCGCGGCGGGCACGAAATCGGGATGGTTCCCAACACCGCCACCGGGCTCTCGATCGTCGCCGGCAGCCTGCCCTGGCAGCCCGGCGACCACGTCGTGGTGACCGACGCCGAGTATCCCTCCAATCGCCACACCTGGACCGCGCTGGGCGCGAAGGGCGTTGAGATCGACATCGTCGCCGCGCAGCCCGACGGGCGCATCCCCACCGAAGATGTGGTCGCCGCGATCGGCGAGCGCACCCGGCTGCTGGCGATCTCGCACGTGCAGTGGGGCTCCGGCTTCCGCAGCCCGCTGCGTCCGCTGGCCGACGCCGTGCACGCGCAGGGCGGACTGCTGGTGGTGGACGCGATCCAGTCGGCGGGCGCGATGCCGATCGATGTGGTGGGCGACGATGTCGACTTCCTCGCGGCCGGCGGGCACAAGTGGATGCTCGGCCCGACCGGTTCAGGGCTGCTCTACGTGCGCGAGAACCTGATCGAGGAGCTGATTCCGCCGCTGCTCGGCGCGAGCAGCATGGTTGACGGCCTCGAACACGGGGGCGAGACGATCCTGCTCAAGCCCGACGCGAGCCGCTTCGAGCCGGGCGCGGATCCCACCGCGACGCTGCTCGGTCTGCGCGGCGCGGTCTCCCTGCTGCTGGAGGTGGGGCTCGAGTCGGTCTGGGCGCAGCTCAGCGACATCACCGACCTGCTCTGCGAGGGGCTGGCGTCGATCGGCTGCAATGTCTTCTCACCGCGCGGCGCGGCGGAGCGCAGCGGGATCGTCTGCTTCGACCGCCCACCCGCGCTAGCCGAACGCGAGACGATCGATGAGACATGGGAGCGGCTGCTCGAGCAGGACATCGCGACCGCAATCCGCTTCGGCCGCCTGCGCGCCTCGCCGCATTTCTACACGCCCCCGGAGCATGTCGAGCGCCTGGTCGCGGCGCTCGGCTAGGGATGGTTCACGCTTCCGTCGTTCCTGCGCAGGCAGGAACCCGCGCCGCGTCCACCACCCACCAATCACCCACCCCTCTTCTCCAATTCATCCCTCCCCCCTTCCAGGGGGGAGGTTAGGTGGGGGGTGGAATGCAGCGAGCCGACGCCAGCGTTCGCCCGTGCCGCCGACCTCTCTCTTCCGGGTGTTCGCGCTTCCGTCATTCCTGCCTCCAACCGTCACTCCTACGCCCCTTTCCGTTGTGCCTGCGCCCCCTCCGTCATTCCTGCGCAGGCAGGAATCCGGGCGACCACCATCGCCCCTGTGCGCTGCGATGCTGCGACGGCCCACCTGAGCCGCTCCGCGCCGCCACTGAATGTTCGGTGCCAGATGAGCCGCGCCAGCTGCGCGGGTTCCTGCCTGCGCAGGAATGACGGATAGGGCGCAGGAATGACGAGATGGGGCGCAAGTATGACGGATAGGGCGCGGGTGTGACGGAAAGGGGCGCAGGAATGACGAGAAGTGTGAACGTGCGCTGGGGTCGGCTTGCACCGGCTGCCTCAGCTGTCGCGTTCTACTGTGGTTACGCCGCGAATTTGGTCCAGCTTGTGGATTAGCCGCTGGACCTGGGCGAGATTGACCGCCTCTACGCGGAAGCCGATGCTTACCTGGCCGCCGTTTGGCTCGCTTGTCGTCAGCGAGACCATATTCACGTCCTCATCGGCGCAGACCGTCGCCACATCGCGGGCGAAGCCGACTCGGTCCCAGCCGTCGACGCGCAGCCGGGCGAGGTAGCTGCCGCCGCCGCGGCTCCATTGCACATCGAGCAGCCGATTCTGCTCCGCGAGGTGCAGGATGTAGTGGCAGTCGGAGCGGTGCACGCTGACGCCGCGGCTGCGCGTCACGTAGCCGCGAATTGGATCGCCGCGGCGCGGCGCGCAGCAGGCGGCGATCCGCGTCAGCACGTTGGGCGCGCCGAGCACGCGCACCAGGTCGGCCAGATTGTCGGGCTGCTGCGCGTCGGGAGCCGGGCCGGGCGCGCGCGGGGGAAGCGGCTCTTCGTCGGGCGTCGCCACGCGCAGCGCCACATGGTGCGCGCTCGGATCGCCCGCGCCGATCAGCGCCAGCGCGTCGTCCAGCGTCTTCGCCCCGGCCACCGCGACGACCTCATCCTCGACCCGCGACAGACGCAGACTGAGCCGGCGCAGCTCGCGCTCCAACTCCTCGCGCCCGCGGGCGATGTTTTCGTCGCGCTGGCGGCGGCGGAACCACTGCCGTATCTTGGTGCGCGCGTGCTGCGTGGTGACGTAGCCCAGCGCCGGATTGAGCCAGTCGCGCGAGGGACCGCGCATCGTGCGGCTGGTCACGATCTCCACCACATCGCCGTTGTCCAGCGGCGTCGTCAGCTGCACCAGCCGCCCGTTGACCTTCGCGCCGACGCAGGAATAGCCGACATCGGTGTGGATGCGGAAGGCGAAATCAAGCGGCGTCGCGCCGCGACGCAGCGCGATGATCTCGCCCGCCGGCGTGTGGACGAACACCTGATCCTGGAAAATGTCGCTGCGCAGCGTCTCGAGGAAGTCGCCGCTGCCCGGCAGCTCGCCCTGCCAGTCGACCAGCTGGCGCAGCCAGGAGAGCCGCTCGCGGTCGTCCGGGTCGGTGTTGCGCCCTTCCTTGTAGAGCCAGTGCACCGCGACGCCGTACTCCGCGTCGTAATCCATCTGCCGCGTGCGAATCTGCACTTCGACGGGGTGCGTGGGCGACCAGAACGCGGTGGTGTGCAGCGACTGATAGCCGCTCGGACGCGGGCTGGCGATGTAGTCGTCGAACTCGCCCGAAATCGGCCGCCACATCCCATGCACGATGCCCAGCGCCGCGTAGCAGTCGGAGGTGGACTCGGTCAGCACGCGCAGCGCCAGCAGGTCGTAGATATCGCTGAACGACTTGCCCGACTCCGCGTACTTCCGCATCTTCTGGTGAATCGAGTAGAGATGCTTCACGCGGCCCTTGACCTCGGCGCGCAGCCCGGCCGCGTCGAGCGCGTTTTCCAGCTGGCGGCGCAGCTGGCGCAGATAGCGCTCGCGTGTCGAGCGCCGCGCCGCAACCTGCTTCGAGACCTGCGCGTAGGCGGCGGGTTCGAGGTACTTGAACGAGAGATCCTCGAGCTGGGCGCGAATCTGCCAGATGCCCAGCCGCGCCGCCAGCGGCGCGTAGATCTCCATCGTCTCCCGTGAAATGCGCCGCTGCTTCTCTTCGGGCAGCGCCCCCAGCGTGCGCATGTTGTGCAGCCGGTCGGCCAGCTTCACGATCACCACCCGCACATCGTCAGCCATCGCGATGAACATCTTGCGCAGGTTTTCGGCCTGCGCGTCCTCGTCCACGGCCGGGTGGTCGACATCGGGCAGGCGCAGCGCGCTGAGCTTGGTCGCCCCGTCGACCAGCTTCGCCACATCGACCCCGAAGACGTCGACCAGCTCGGAGCGGGTCACGCCGCAGTCCTCCATCACGTCGTGCAGCAGCGCGGCCTGCAGGGCCGGCACATCGAGCTGCAGCTCGGCGCAGACGATCGCCGCGGCCAGCGGATGCGAGATGTAGGGATGCCCGGAGCGGCGCGTATGCCCGCTGTGCGCGGCCTGCGCGAACTCGTAGGCGCGCCCCACCTGCGTCCGCTCCTCCGCCGCGAGGTAGCCCTCCAGCACGGCCGTGAGGTCGTCAAAGGTCGGATACAGCGAGCGGTCAACGCTCTCCGCGCCACCCGGCGCGCCCGCAGCCTGATCTGTCAGTGTCGTCATACCCGCAATTTTACGCCCATCCGCGCCATCGTTCATCAGGCCCGTTCGCGGACGCTGATCGCCCACTCAACAACCGCCTTCACCCCAATTCATCCCTCCCCCCTCTCAGGGGGGAGGTTAGGCGGGGGGTGGGATGTTGCGAGTGTTTGCCAGCCGCTCTTCTGCACCCCGATCGCCTTTTCCGTCATTCCTGCGCAGGCAGGAACCCGCCACCTTCCCTCACTCACCCCTTCCCCAATTCATCCCTCCCCCCTTTCAGGGGGGAGGTTAGGTGGGGGGTGGGAGCTTGCGAGCGCGCTTGAGGTTGTTGCGACGAACGCCGATCGCTCACTCGGCCGCTGGCGTAGGCGCGGTCCGCCGACCCCCCTCTTAGTCTCCCCCCTGGAAGGGGGGAGAGATGAATTTGAGGGCGGTGCGTCTCCGTCATTCCTGCGCAGGCAGGAACCCGCCACCTTCCCTCACTCACCCCTTCCCCAATTCATCCCTCCCCCCTCTCAGGGGGGAGGTTAGGTGGGGGGTGGGAGCTTGCGAGCGCGCTTGAAGTTGTTGCGACGAACGCCGATCGCCCACTCGGCCGCTGGCGTAGGCGCGGTCCGCCGACCCCCCTCTTAGTCTCCCCCCTGGAAGGGGGGAGAGATGAATTTGAGGGCGGTGCGTCTCCGTCATTCCTGCGCAGGCAGGAATCGAACCGAAATGCGCCGCGGCTGTACGATGAATTCCGCGCCCCGCGCCGCCGCTGTGGGGCGCGCGGAATGATGGGACGAAACGATGTTTCAGGCGCCGCGCGGCACCCGCGACCTGCTGCCCGCCGAACACCGCGCGCGCGACCGCATCGCCGCCGTCGCACGCGAGCAGGCGCGCCTCTGCGGCTACGGCTTCATCGAGCCGCCCACCTTTGAAAGCGCCGAGCTCTACTCGCGCGGTGTCGGCGAAGCGACCGACATTGTCGAGAAGGAGATGTACGTCTTCGAGGATCGCGGCGGCGACCGCCTCGCGCTGCGACCCGAAGGCACCGCCTCGGTCTGCCGCGCCTACCTGCAGCACGGCATGGCCAACCTGCCCCAGCCGGTCAAGCTGGCCTACATCGCGCCGATGTTCCGCTACGAGCGCCCCCAGGCGGGGCGCTTCCGCCAGCACACGCAGTTCGGCGTCGAGGCGCTGGGCGTGCGCGACCCGGCGCTCGACGCCGAGGTGATCGACCTCGGCTGGCGCATCGCCGAGCAGCTCGGGCTGCGCGACCTCGTGCTGCTGCTCAACAGCATCGGCGATCTCGACGACCGCCGCGCCTATGTGCCCAAACTCAGGGCGCACTTCGAGCCGCACCTCGACCAAATCGCGCCCGACGACCGTGCCCGCTTCCAGCGCGCCCCGATGCGCCTGCTCGACAGCAAGGACGAGCGCACCCGCCCCTACCAGCAGGGCGCGCCGATCATCACCGAGCACCTCAGCTCCGAATCGGCCGCCTACTACGACGCCGTCAAGGCGCAGCTCGACGCGCTTGGCATCCCCTACGAAGAGCGCCCCAGCCTGGTGCGCGGACTCGATTACTACACCCACACCGTCTTCGAGCTGGTGCCCAACGCGCCCGAGTCATCCGACGGATCAGCGGGCGGCTCGCAGACCACGCTGCTCGCCGGCGGGCGCTACGACGGCCTGATCGAGCAGATCGGCGGCCCGCCCACGCCCGGCATCGGCTTCGGCATGGGCATCGATCGCTTCACGCTCCAACTGCGCGAGCAGGGACTCGTCGGCGCCGCCGAGCCGCCGCCCGATGTCGTGATCGCCGCGCTGGGCGAACGCGCCTCGGCCGCCGCCGGCGGACTGGCCGGACGCTTGCGCCGCGCCGGCCTCGCCGCCACGCTTGCCTTCGGCGGGCGCTCGCTCAAGGCGCAGCTGCGCCACGCCGGACGCTCCGGCTGCCGCTGGGCGATCATCATCGGCGAGCGCGACCTCGCCGCCGGCAGCGTCGCCCTGCGCGATATGCGCGGCGGCGAGCAGCGCGATGTCGCCCTGGACGCAGTCGTCGCCGAACTCGCCCGCGAGATCGCCCAGCAAGCTCCATATACTGAGGACGGCTGAGCTTTCGGCATGCGACGAGCAGCGCGGAGCCGCCCGTGATCTGGGGCCATGATGTGGGATAAGTTGCGCGATGTGCGCGAACGGCGCGACGCTATCGAGCGCCAGATGGCCGATCCCGCCGTGAGCACCGACCCCAACCAGCTCCAGACCCTCGCCCGCGAGCACGCCTCGCTCCAGCCCGTCGTGCAACTGCTCGACGACTGGGAGCAGGCCGACCGCGCGCTGGCGCAGGCCCGCGAGCTGCTGGCCGAGACCGACGACGCCGAACTGCGCGAGCTGGCCCAGGCCGAGCTGGACGAGCTCGGCTGCCGAATCGAGCAGCTCGAAGCCGACGCGCGCCGCGCGCTGCTGCCCCGCGACCCCAACGACGAGCGCAGCGTGATCGTCGAAATCCGCGCCGGCGCGGGCGGCGACGAAGCCGGCCTCTGGGCCGGCGACCTGCTCCGCGCCTACTTCCGCTACGCCGAAGGACGGCGCTGGAGCCACGATGTGCTCAGCCTCAGCGAAAACGCCATGGGCGGCATCAAGGAAGTCGTCTGCGAGATCGACGGCGACGGCGCGTTCTCGCGGCTCAAGTACGAGCGCGGCGTGCATCGCGTCCAGCGCGTGCCCGAAACCGAGGCCCAGGGGCGCATCCACACCTCCACCGCCACCGTCGCCGTGCTGCCCCAGGCCGCAGACCTGGATGTCGAGCTGGACGACGCCGACATTCGCATCGACCTCTTCCACTCCGGCGGCGCGGGCGGGCAGAACGTCAACAAAGTGCAGACCGGCGTGCGGATGACCCACGAACCCACCGGGATCGTCGTCACCTGCACCGACGAACGCTCGCAGCTGAAGAACAAGATCAAAGCCAAAGCGGTGCTTAAGGCGCGGCTCTACGACATGCAGCAGCAGGCCGCCCAGGCGGAGCGCGCCGACGACCGCCGCTCGCAGGTCGGCAGCGGCAACCGCGCCGAAAAAATCCGCACCTACAACTTCCCCGAAAACCGCGTCACCGACCACCGCATCGGCCTGACCCGCCACGACCTCGGCGGCCTGCTCGACGGCAATCTGGATCCGCTGATCGACGCCGCCGCGCTCGCCGAAGAGGCGCGGCTGCTCGCGGAGGCGGGCGCGTGAGCGACGGCGAGGAAATCGTCAACCTGCGCGATGTCTGGCTCTCCGCCGCCGGGCTGCTCGAGGAAGCGGGCATCGACGACGCCCGCTTCGAGGCCGAAGTGCTGCTGCGCCACGCGATCGGGCGCAACCGCGCGCAGTTCTACGCCGCGCTCACCGAGCCCATGACCAAGCAGGACTTCACCCGCTTCTTCGAGACCGTGCGCGAGCGAATCGAGCGCCGCCCGCTCGCCTACATCACCGGCGCGCGCGAGTTCTACCGCCTCGAATTCCGCGTCACCCCCGATGTCTTAATCCCCCGCCCCGAATCCGAACTGCTCGTCGACACCGCGCTCGATCACCTGCGCAAGGCGCGCATCCGCGGCGCGCGGCTGGCCGATGTGGGCACCGGCTCGGGCGCGCTGGGCATCGCGATCGCCCACCATCGCCGCGGCGCGCGGCTGGTCGCCACCGACATCTCCGCCGCCGCGCTCGGCGTCGCCCGCGAGAACGCCCGCCGCCTGCTGAGCCGCGCCAGCGCCGAATTCGTGCAGGGCGACCTGCTCACCCCGCTCAACGGCCTCTTCCACTGCATCGTCGCCAACCTCCCCTACATCCCTGAAGAGCGGCTCGCCCGCCTGGAGCCGGAAGTGGCGCAGCACGAGCCGCGCCGCGCGCTCACGCCGGGCACCGCCGGCACCGAGCTGCAACTGCGCCTGCTCACCCAACTGCGCCCCCGCCTCGCGCCCAACGGCATCGCCGTGCTCGAACTCGACCCCGGCCAGGAAGACGCGATCGCCGCCGCCGCCGCCCAACTGCTGCCCGACGCCACCGTGCGCGTGCTCAACGACTTCTCCGAGCGCCCCCGCGCGCTCAGCATCGTCGCGTGACCCAGCTCGACCAATCCGCCGGCCGGCCGGCCGAGCTGCCCTCGCCCGCCGACGCGCCCGTGCGGGGCGACTGCGACCCGCGCTTCGCCCGCGTCCGCGACGCCTTCCAGGACAACTTCGCCGCCGGCAGCGAGACCGGCGCCGCGCTCGCCGTGCATTTGAACGGCGAGCCCGTGCTCGACCTCTGGGGCGGCTGGATGGACGCCAAACATTCGCGCGCCTGGCAGCGCGACACGCTCGTCTGCTGCTACTCCGTGGGCAAGGCCGTCTCCGCAATCCTGCTCTGGCGGTTGGTCGAGCGCGGCGTGCTCGAGATCGACGGGCGCGTCGCCGACCACTGGCCCGAGTTCGCCGCCGCCGGCAAGGCGGATGTCCGCATCCGCTGGCTGCTCAGCCACCAGGCCGGGCTGCCCGCGATCCGCCGCCCGCTGCCGCGCGGCTCGCAGCTGCGCTGGGACACCATGTGCCAGGCGCTCGCCGCGCAGCAACCCTGGTGGCCGCCCGGCGCCGCGCACGGCTACCACTCCAACACCCAGGGCTTCCTGATCGGCGAGCTGATCCGCCGCGCCACCGGCGTGCGAATCGGCCCCTTCCTACAGCAGGAGTTGGGCGAGCCGGCCGGCATCGACTTCCACTTCGGCACCCGCCCCGAGCACGACGCCCGCACCGCCGACATCCTGCCGATGCAGCAGCCGCCCGACCTCCTGCGCAGCCCGCCCAACCCGCTCCAGCTGCTCGCCAACCGCAACCCGCCGTTGGTCGAGCAGGGCCCCGGCTCGCAAAACAGCCGCGAGTACCGCGCCGCCGAATTCCCCTCGACCAACGGCCACGGCAACGCCCGCGCCCTGGCCCGCCTCTACGGCGCGCTGGCGACCGACGGCCAAATCAAAGGCCGGATCGACGGCCAGAGTGACGGGCAGATGGACGGCCAGGGCGACGGCCAGAGCGGCGGCGTCCAAATCCTCGCGCCGCGCACCATCGCCGCCGCATCCGCCGAGCAAGTCTACGGACTCGACCGCGTGCTGGGCCGCCGCACCCGCTTCGGCAGCGGCTTCCAGCTCGCCATGCGCGAGCGCCCGCTCGGCCCCAACCCCCAAACCTTCGGCCACTTCGGCGGCGGCGGCTCGCTGGGCTTCGCCGACCGCGCCGCCGGCCTCGGCTTCGGCTACACAATGAACCAGGGCCGCCCCGGCTGGCAGCACCGCCACGTCCGCCGCCTGATCGACCTGCTCTACGAGTCGCTCTAGAGCCTGTTTATGCCCACCTCAACCTCGCCAACCCCGCGCCTCCACTTCCGTCATACCCGCGCTCGCCACCGGATATCTGGGGCGGGGGAGGTACGGCACGGGACTCCGTGCAGAACTCGGCGAGATACCCGCGGCGAGCGCGGGTATGACGGATCTAGCTCGCGCGGGCATGACGGATCTACCTCGCGCGGGTATGACGGATCTGTTTGCGCGGGTATGACGGATCTGGCTCGCGCGGGTATGACGGGTCTAGCTCGCGCGGGTATGACGGGTCTAGCTCGCGCGGGTATGACGGATCTAGCTCGCGCGGGTATGACGGATCTAGCTCGCGCGGGTATGACGGGTCTAGCTCGCGCGGGTATGACGGGTCTGGCTCGCGCGGGTATGACGGGTCTGGCTCGCGCGGGTATGACGGGTCTAGCTCGCGCGGGTATGACGGATCTACCCCGCGCGGGTATGACGGATCCAGGAAGTGTGAACAGGCCCTAATCCCGCATCATCTGGTAGCGCTTGCCCTCCGTCTTGATAGCGGGCGCTACCACCATCTCCGTCTGGTGCAGGTCGCGGATCACCTCCGCGCCGACGCTGCCCATGCAGGTGCGCAGCGCGCCGATCAGATTTTCTGTGCCGTCGGTGCGCGAGGTGGGGCCGAACAGCAGCCGGTCCAGCGTCGTGTGCTGCCCGACATGGACGCGCACGCCGCGCGGCAGCTCGGCGTGCGGCGTGGCCATGCCCCAGTGGAAGCCGCGCCCGGGCGCCTCCAGCGTCCCGGCGAAGGGCGAGCCGATCATCACCGCGTCCGCGCCCGCCACGAACGACTTGCAGAAATCGCCGCCCGTGCGGATGCCGCCGTCGGTGATGATCGGCACGTAGCGCCCGCTGCGGCGCAGGTATTCGTCGCGCGCGTAGGCGCACTCGATGGTCGCCGAAACCTGCGGCACGCCGATGCCCAGCACCTCGCGGCTGGTGCAGGCCGCCCCGGGACCCACGCCGACCAGCAGCGCGGCAATGCCCTCGTCCATCAGCTCCAGCGACGCCTCGAAGCCCACCGTGTTGCCGACGATGGTGGGGATCCCGATCTGCCGAATCAGCTCGTGCAGGATCAGCCCATGCTCGGAGCGGGAGAGGTGGCGCGCGGTGGTGACGGTGGACTGGACGACGAAGACATCGGCCTGCGCCTCGCGCACCGTGCCCGCAAAGCGCTTGGCGTTGGGCGGCGTGACCGAGACCGCCGCCGCGACCCCGCCGGCCTTGATTTCGGCGATGCGCCGACCAATCAGCTCATCGCGGATCGGCGCGGTGTAAGCCCGCTGAAGAATCTCCGTCGCCCCGTCGGTGTCGGATGCCGCGACTTCAGCGAGCACCTCCGCGGGGTTCTCGAAGCGGCACTGCAAGCCCTCAAGATTGAGCACCGCCAGCCCGCCGCGCTGCCCCACATCAATCGCGAACCGCTGATCCACCACGGCGTCCATCGCCGCGGCGAGAATCGGGATGTCAAGCGTCTGCCCGGCAATCTCGCTGCGCACATCGGTCAGCTCGGGATTGATCGTGAGCGCGCCGGGCACGATCGCCACATCGTCGAAGCCGTAAGCCTCGCGCAGCTCCTTGCGCATCGGCGGCGGCGCGGAGCGCTCGGCGCGGCGCTGCCGCTCGCCGGCGAGCGTCTCAATGGCGGTCTCGGTTCGCGTCTCGGTCAGCGTGGTCACGGCTCCTCCTCGCATTAACGCAACAGCGCGGCATGACGCCGCGCTGCAAATCGCCGCCCGATGCTGGGGCGCGGAAGCAGGATGAAGACGGGGATGAGCCTGGTCACTCTCGCCTCCTGATTGCGCGAAATGATAGCGGGCGCGGATTCGGGACGGGACAGCCCGCGTCGCGCAGGCAACAGAGCGGCGACGGAGCGGTAAGAGAGTGGGCCGCGAGCCTATGCTGGCGAGGTGTCTGGCGTGCTGTTCATCGTCGCCACCCCGATCGGCAATCTGGAGGACATCACGCTCCGAGCACTGCGCGTGCTGGGCGAGGTGGACCTGATCGCGGCGGAAAACACCCGCGTGGCGGAAAAGCTGCTGCGTGCATACGAAATCGAGACGCCTACGACGCTCTACAACGACCGCAACAGCGAGCGCACCGCGCCGGCGCTGCTGGCGCGCCTGCAGCGCGGCGAGTCGATCGCGCTGATCAGCGACGCGGGGACGCCGGGCGTCTCCGATCCGGGCCGCCAACTGGTCGCGGCGGCGGTTGAAGTGGGCGCGCGGGTGACGCCGATCCCGGGCCCGGCCGCGCCGATCGCGCTGTGGTCGGCGTCGGGCACGCGCGGCGCGGAGGTGCAGCTGAGCGGCTTTCTGCCGCGCCGCAGCGCCGCCCGCCGGCGGGCGCTGATCGAGTTCGCGCGCTCGGGCAAGCCCACCCTGCTGCTCGAGTCCCGCCATCGAGTCGCCGCGATGCTGCGGGACCTGGCCGAGGTCGCCCCCCAGGTCGAGCTGGTGATCGGCCGCGAGCTGACCAAGCTGCACGAGCAAATCTGGCGCGGCTCGCCCGCAGCGGCCGCAACGGAATTCGCCGAACCGCGCGGCGAGTTCACAATCCTGCTCATTCCCCCAGAGCCGGTCAAGCAAGAGTGGAGCGACGACGCGGTGCGCGAAGCGCTGGCGTCAGCGGCGGCGGAAGGAGCGTCGCGCGCCGTCGCCGCGCGCGATATCGCCGCCCGCTCCGGCCGCGCCCGCCGCGAGGTCTACGCGCTCTGGCCGGCCTGGCAGCCGCCGCGCGTTTGACCGCCTGACGCGCGCGTGCGACGCTTGCCCTACGGCGCACCCGCCGACGGCATTCGTTACGGAAAGCGGCACATCGTGACCGACAACATTCTCGTCTGCGTCGCCTGGCCCTATGCGAACGGGCCGATTCACCATGGGCAGCTGGGTGGCGCGTATCTGCCGGCGGACATCTTCGCGCGGTATCACCGGATTCGCGGCAATCGGGTGGCGATGGTGTCGGGCTCGGACACGCACGGGACGCCGATCACGGTGCGGGCCGACGAGGAGGGGCGCAGCCCGGAGGCGGTGGTGGCGGAGTTTCACCAGTCGATCCTCGATACCTGGCGGGGGATGGGCATCGCGTTCGACACGTTCACGACGACGATGACCGAGAACCACCGCGAGGTGGCGCACGAGCTGTTTCTCAAGCTGCTGGAGAACGGGCATCTCTACAAGGCGACGCAGGAGTTGTTCTACGACGCCGAGGCGGGGCGCTTTCTGCCCGATCGCTACATTGAGGGCACCTGCCCGCACTGCGGCGACGCGGGCGCGCGGGGCGATCAGTGCGACGCCTGCGGGCGGCAGTTGGACGCGGTGGAGCTGGTCGAGCCGCGCTCGCGGGCGACGGGCGCGACGCCGCAGCTGCGCAGCTCGGAGCACTACTTCTTGCAGCTGACGGCGTTTGAGCAGCCGCTGACTGACTGGCTGGCGGAGGGCAAAGAGCACTGGCGGGCGCATGTGCTCAATTTCACGCGGGGGATGCTGCGCGAGGGCTTGCAGGATCGGGCGATCACGCGCGACATCGCCTGGGGCGTGCCGGTGCCGATCGAGGGCTGGGAGGACAAACGGATTTACGTCTGGTTCGAGGCGGTGATCGGTTACCTCTCGGCGACCGTGGAGTGGGCGAAGACGCAGGGCGAGCCTGAGGCATGGCGCGATTTCTGGCAGTCGCCGGAGGCGCGCATCTATAACTTCATCGGCAAGGACAACGTGCCGTTTCATACCGTAATCTGGCCGGCGATTCTGCTCGGCGCGGGCGGTTACAGCCTGCCCTACGACGTGCCCGCCAATCAGTACATCACGATGTCGGGCAGCAAGGCGAGCACCAGCAAGCGCTGGGCGGTCTGGGTCAACGATTACCTGACCCGCTACGATCCGGACCCGCTGCGCTACGCGCTGGCGGCGCAGATGCCGGAGACGTCGGACAGCGATTTCTCGTGGGGCGAATTCCTGCGGCGCAATAACGACGAGTTGGTGGCGACCTGGGGCAATCTGGTCAACCGCGTGCTGTCGCTGGTAAACCGCCATTTCGAGGCGCGGGTGCCGGAGCCGGGGCCGCTGGATCGGGAGTCGACGCGGCTGCTCGACCAGGCGCAGTCGACGCTGGAGCAGGTCGGCGCGTCGATCGAGGCGGTGCATCTGCGGCTGGGCTTGCAGCAGGCGTTCGCGCTGGCGCAGGAGACCAACCGCTATCTGGATCAGACGGCGCCCTGGCAGGCGGTGAAGAGCGACCGCGAGGCGGCGGCGCGCTCGCTCTATACGGCGCTGAACGTGATTGCGGCGCTGCGCACGGCGCTCGCGCCGTATCTGCCGTTCAGCTGCGCCGCGCTGCACGAGCTGCTCGGCGCGGATGGCGACCTCGAGTCGCTGGGCTGGCAAATGCATGCGCTGCGCCCGGGCGCGGCGCTGCAAAAGCCGGTACCGCTGTTTCGCAAGCTCGACCCCTCGATCGTCGAGGAAGAGGAAGCGCGGCTGGGCACATGAGCAGTAACACAAACAACCAGGCCAACAGTGGAGCGATCCGACTGTTCGATACGCACGCGCATCTGCACGACGCGGCGCTGCTGGGCGAAATCGACGCGGTGCTGGAACGGGCGCGGACGGCGGGGGTGGAACGGATTGTTACGGTCGGCACGGACGTCGAGACGAGCCGCGCGGCGGTGCGGCTGGCGGAGGCGCAGGAAGGCGTGTACGCGGCGGTCGGGTTGCATCCGCACGATGCGAAAGACTGGTCGGGCGAGGCGTCGCGCGAGCTGAGGGCGCTGGCGGCGAGCGAGTCGGTAGTGGCAATCGGCGAAATCGGGCTGGATTTCTACCGCAATCTGTCGCCGCGCGAGGCGCAATTTCGCGCATTCCGCGAGCAGCTCGAGCTGGCGGAGGAGCTGGATTTGCCGGTAATCATCCACTCGCGCGACGCGCACGACGAAACCTGGGATGTGCTCGCGCCGTGGGGCGCGAGTTGCCGCCGCGGCGCGCCGGTCGGCGTCATCCACTGCTTCTCCGGCCACGACACGCTGGCGCTGGCCTACGCGGAGATGGGTTTCCTGATTTCGTTCGCCGGACCGGTCACGTATCCGAAGAATGACGAGTTGCGGGCGGCGGCGAAGGCGCTGCGCGGGGATGCCATCGTGGTGGAGACGGATTGCCCCTACCTGTCGCCGCAGGGCCGGCGGGGGCGCCGCAATGAGCCGGCGTATGTGCGGGAGACGGCGGAGGTGGTCGCGGAGGTACGGGGCGTCGGGCTAGAGGTCGTCGCCGCTCAGGCTACGGCCAATGCCGTCCGCCTCTTCCGCGTCTAGCTCGGCGATGATCTCGTTCAGCAGTGGATCGATTACCTCCCGCAGCTTCTCAACCGTGTCGAGCATCCACTTTCGGATACGTTCCAGTTCTTCAGGTGAGTCGTCGATCGAGCCTTCGCCGAGCACCTGAATCCCCTCCGATTTGCCCCGGCTTCGCTTGTACCAGCCCAGTTCGAAGTCGATTTCCCGCTCAACGGCAGCTTGATGCGCCTTGAGTCGCCCATGAATCTCACTGTTACGCTCGGAATTGGGCGTCCGAATGTCCAGTTCCACGCGCACTTTGCTGCGGCCCCGAAAAGACACTCCATAGTGAATGTGAGGGTCCCCAACTGGCGGCGGCAGGGATATGTGCGAGTCAGCGCGCGCGTTTTTTCGGTCCGTCAATCCACGCTCTCGCCCTTCGTCCAGCAACGCTTGCCAGAACGTTCGGTATCGTTGGTATCGTTCATCGGTGGACCGCGCTGAAGAGTTGCGTGATCTACTCCCGCTTTGCCGCGACCATGTGTTGGGGAAGGCGACCGGGCGGAATTCGGGGGCCGGCAAGGAATCGCCTATCCGGATGGCGCGGACTTCTACGCCGTAGACCTCGATCTCCTCCGGCGTCCAGTGGTTGAGCCAGTCGAGAGCGGCGCGGTGTTCGTCGCGGAATTCTGGGGTAATCCAGATCAGGGTTCGCGCATCACGGCCGGCGGCGTAGGTGAGCAGCTGGCCGAGGTGGGTGTGATCAGTGCCTCCGAGCTGGTTCTCGATCACTACGATTCCCGCTTCGGTCTCCGCGACGACATCGACGGCGAACGTTCCCACTGAGCCTTCGGCTTCCACCAGCGACAGGTCGTCAAGGCGCAGCGCTTCGCCGAGCACCTCGAGCTGCTCGGCGAGCCAGGGGGTGAAGTCGGCGGCCTCGTCCGGCCAGATCTGGCGCAGGTCGACTTTTTCGATGCGGCCCAACTCTTGATCTGCCATGCTCACATCCAATACTACCCCGGGGGCTGCTCGAGGGCTTCAAACGCGATCCGCTTTTGTTCACGGCCGTCAATGCTCAACACCACGGAGTAGACACCTGCGGACGGCAGCTTGACGGACAGCGAGCCGGCCAGCTGCACGAGCTGGCTCATTCCCGCCGTCAGGTGCGCGTCGCGCCCCATCGTGAAGCCGCCCTCCACTTGATCAGGTCCCAGGATGGTCTCGTCGGAATCGCGCACCTCCAGGCGAAACTTGTGCTCTTCGTTCGTCTCACCGTATTCAACCCGGATCGCGGCAGCGGCGACGATGGCGCGGTCCAGCGGATACGACCGGCCGGCGTCGGGCCAGCAGCGCGTCCAGCCTCCCCCCAGCAGGTACAGGAGGCCGTCGCGAAGTTCCGCGCTGTTGGCCAACGTCAGCACATCCACCTGCATGCGTTCATCACCCTTCCGTGTATGATGATCTTAAATGTCATACGGCGGGAAGTCAACGACAAGCGCCGTCAACGGGGCCCGCAGTGGAACGCATCCACGATCTGGAGATGTCCGAGGAAAGTGAAGCCAAGCTGGACGACCGCGGCCTCTCAATTCACGACGCCTATGACGTCATTGAGGGGCGCCCGGTCTTTCTCAGGCAGAAAGCGGCCGATGAACTTGCGCCCGACGGCTCGCTGCGGCGCCGACCGGCGCGCGTCCAGGTGATCGGGCCCGACCTTTCAGGCCGCATGCTCACCTTTATCATTGAGCAGCCGATCGACGGCGTCGCCCGCGTCGTCACCGGCTGGCCCTCCAGCAAGGAGCAAAGAGACCACTATCGCAACGCAACAAGGAGCCGCAGACCATGAACGACGACGACGCGACCGACTTCGGCGAAGTCGAAGAACTGACCTTTGAGGTCGTAAAGCCGCTGGGCGGCGTGGTCTCCGTGCGCTTCAACGGGCAGGAGATGCAGCAGCTGCGCGAGGAAGTGCGGCGCAGCGGTGCGACTGTGAGTGCGCTGATCAAGCAGGCGACGCTCGCGCACATCGCGCGGATGAACTACGTCCGGGACATGGGAATCGCATTTCAGTCGCCTCTCCCCGCCGAGCTGTGGACGGTCTGGGGCACCGGACTGGTCTTTCAGGAGCTTTCCATCAAAGACCCGCCTGAGGTCACGTTCTCGGAGGCGCCGGAGGGGTGGGATCGTTTCTCGACGAGCGTGTCGGCGCCGCTTGAGCCTCGCGAGAGCCTGCCGCGCTAGGAACCTCCTCTTTCCCCTTGCGGGAGGCGTCGCGCGGCCTGCGGCGCGGCTCGGACAGGCGCGCATTCGCAAGCGTCCTGAGGGTCACATCAGCGCGATAGGCTAGGGGGCGATGACTGCTGTGGGGCATCTCTATGCGGCGGTGGCGGACGACCTGGCGCTGGTCGAGGATGCGCTGTCGCTGGTGGCGCGGTCGGACTTTGCGCCGCTGGAGACGATGCTCACGCAAGTGCTCTCGCGCGGGGGGAAGCGGCTGCGGCCGGCGATCTCGCTGCTGGCCGGCGGCTTCGGCGACTACGACGCCGACAACCAGATTCCGCTGGCCGCCTCGATCGAGCTGCTGCACACGGCGACGCTGGTGCATGACGACGTGATCGACGCCTCGGCCACGCGGCGGGGCGAGGCCACGGCCACACGTGGGCGAGTCGTTTCGTTTGCCCCTCGCGAACCTCTTGGCCGCCAACAGCGCGACCAAGCCAGCTGAGGCAACGCACCCCAGAGGTTCAACGGTCAGCACTCTTTCCCCGCTCCACAAGCGGGGATTTACTGCGGTTTGTTGTCCAGTTTACACAACACGCTGAACAAGACACAAAATAATATGCTAATCTAGCCATAGCTGTCACACCACGTGGCAAGCACCGCCAATCCGGAGGAAGAACATGGCTATCACCGCTCGCGCAGTCAATCGCACCCCCGTCCTTCGAGCACACGCGACCAAGATCCGCCAAGGCAACCGCGACGTCTACCACTTCGCACTGCGCATGGCGCAGTTCGATGACGCTCTGCCCGTTGAGGTCGACGAGAAGGTGATCAAGGACAACCGTCGCTTCATCGCCAACCACGCGAAAGCGATTCAGGAGTACCTGTCCGAGACCAACTCATGGGTACTCGGACCCGTCACACTCAGCATTGACCCGCAGTACGTTGAGTTCGAACCGTACCCAGGCCAAGGCAAGAACCAGCTCCCGGAGATCGGCGAACTGCGCATCGTTGAGGGCGCGAGCTCGTCTCTGCGGATCATTGACGGTCAACACCGTCGTCGCGCCATCCGCGATTTTCGACGAGGCCCCGGTGTTGCCGATTCAGCGCTCGTGGACGCGTTCGAACGATCCCAGATGCCGGTCGCGCTCTACACAGAAACCGACACGCGAGCGATCCACCAAATGTTTGCCGACATGGCGCAACAGCGCAATATGACCCCGGTCGCACGGGCGCGTTTCGATCAGCGCGATCCCTTCAATCGCGCGGCCGATGAAGTCCGCCTTCAGAGCGTCTGGCTCGAGCCGTTTGTGGAGATGGACTCCTCCACCGTCAGCCGTGGAAGCGACAAGTTGATCGCCTTCAACCAACTAGCCGTCAACCTGAAGACGCTGCTGCACGGATACGGCGGTCGAGTTAGCCGGATTCGGCAGCAGGAAGCGAACCGCGATTTCAATGCGTTGGTCGATCTCGGGCTGTACTGGGTGGATGAGTTCCTGCCGGCAGCTCGCGAGGAGTACGCAATCCTCCCTGATCTGGAGGCGGACCCCGACTTCATTCCCACCCAGCGGCGCAAGACGTTCGCTTACAGCGGCACGATGCTTCGCATCATTGCAGGCTGCTTCTGCGAGTGGCACAAGCGCCGATTCCCTGGGGTCGATCTAAAGGAAGTCGATTTCAGTCCGCTCGAGGAGTATCTGCGCGGCATGGACTTCCAGACAGGACAACGAGGAACCCTGCTCCACCGAAGCGGCGTGATCGACAACGAAGGCTACACGCTCAGGGGAGGACGTCGAGAGATCGGCTTCGCCATCAACTCGATCGTTGAAGCAGCGGGGAGTGAGCGCGCAGAGGGCGAGCCAACGCGCTAGTGCGTGTCCACACTTCCGTCATTCCTGCTTGCGCAGGGATGACGGAACGGAGCGGCGGTGTGTGCGACTGCTGCTGTGGGGTGGACGATCGACTGCGGGGTGGACGATCGCGCGGCCCATTGTCCATCGGCGCGGCCTGTTGTTCGTGGTTGCTCGCTCGGGGCCTCTCACCCCCCACCTAACCTTCCCCCCTGGAAGGGGGGAGGGACCAGAGGGGGAGAGCCGGGAGGAGCGAAGATGGCGTGGGGTTAGCGATAGGCTAGGGGGTGATGACTGCTGTGGGGCATCTCTATGCGGCGGTGGCGGACGACCTGGCGCTGGTCGAGGATGCGCTGTCGCTGGTGGCGCGGTCGGACTTTGCGCCGCTGGAGACGATGCTGACGCAGGTGCTCTCGCGCGGGGGCAAGCGGCTGCGGCCGGCGATCTCGCTGCTGGCCGGCGGCTTCGGCGACTACGACGCCGACAACCAGATTCCGCTGGCCGCCTCGATCGAGCTGCTGCACACGGCGACGCTGGTGCATGACGACGTGATCGACGCCTCGGCCACGCGGCGGGGCGAGGCCACGGCCAACGCCAGCTTCGGCAATCCGGCCTCGGTGATGCTGGGCGACTACATGTTCGCGCACGCGGCAGAGTTGGTCGCGCGCACGGGGCACATCGGGGTGATTCGGCTGTTCGCGGAGACGCTGATGGTGATGGCCAAGGGGGAGCTGGCGCAGGATGTGAGCGCCTACGACTCGGCGTCGGGCACGATGCGCGACTACTACGTGCGCATTCACGGCAAGACGGCGTCGCTGTTCGCCACGGCCGGCGCGGGCGGGGCGATGATGAGCGGCGCGCGGTCGGAGACGATTGAGGCGCTGCGCGAATACGGGCGCAGCGTGGGGATGGCGTTTCAGATTGTCGACGACATTCTCGATTTCTGCGGCAGCGAGGAGCAGTTGGGCAAGCCGGTCGGGGGCGATCTCAGCGCGGGGACGCTGACGCTGCCGGCGATCGTGCTGATGGAGCGGGCGCCGAACGACAATCCGGTCGCGCGGTTTCTGAGGGCGAAAGGCGAAGACGAGCAGGCGCGCTGGCTGGAGGCGTCGCTGGAGGCGGTTCGCGAGGAGCCGATCATCGAGCAGTGCATGTCGGTGGCGTGGGAGTGGCGCGACCGGGCGATCGCGGCGCTGCAGGAGTCGCCCGGCGAGGGTCCGCGCGCGGAGCTGGCCGCGATCGCCGAGTTTGTGACGCAGCGCGATTTTTGAGGGGGTTCCTGCCTGCGCAGGAATGACGGAGGGGGCGCGGGAGTGACGGAGAGGGGGCGCGCGGGAGTGGCGGAGGGGGGCGTGGGAGTGACGGGAGGGGGCGCGGGATCGCGGGGTTCCTGCCTGCGCAGGAATGACGGTGGGGGCGCGGGAGTGGCGGTGGGGGCGCGGGGGTGGCGGGAGGGGGTGGCGTAGGTGATCGGGGCGCGCGCGATCTGCGGGGGCGGCTCGCGGCCTCCCACCCCCCACCTAACCTCCCCCCTGGAAGGGGGGAGGGATGAATTGGAGAATCTCGCCCCCGGAG
Organism: Dehalococcoidia bacterium; assembly: GCA_965203165.1. Classification (GTDB taxonomy): domain Bacteria; phylum Chloroflexota; class Dehalococcoidia; order Bin125; family Bin125; genus CATQGW01. The sequence continues at coordinate 72,513 of OZ241849.1, read as the reverse complement.
AGGGGAGGGGGGTGAATTGGAGGAGGCTCCCTTGCGACGGGGGAGGGATGAATTGGGCTGGGGGGAGCATCCCCCTGAGAGAGAGGGGGAGATGAATTGGGGGAGAGGAGTGCGGTGGTGGGCTGGAGGGAGGCGCTTGTTAGCCGCGGGATTTGGGGGCGGGTTGCGGCTTTAGGTCTCTGGCTTTTTTGGCCATTCGGTCCTTTTTCAGCTCGCGCTCTTTGCGGCGGTCTTCGCGGGCCAGGCGGCGCTCGGCGATCTTCTGGTCGACCAGGTCGGTGTAGTCCTGCGCGCCGAGCGGCTCCTGCTCGCGCCTTTTGGTGACCTGGGGGTGCTCGTAGGGGCGCGCCTTCTTGGGCAGGTAGGTGACCTCCTTGCCCAGGTGCCAGTAGTTGCCGCGGTCGGGAATGCGGCGGGGGTAGCCCTGGCGCATCACGAAAGCGGAGAAGGAGGAGGGCATTACCCGCTTGCACTCGGCGTCGCACACGGGGCAGGGCTGGGGTTCGGACGCTTCGCGGAGCGTGCCGATGGCCTCGAACACGCCCGCGCAGTCCTCGCACAGGTACTCATACACCGGCATGATCGACCTCCCTGGTCTGTTCTGTTCCGCGCGGCGCGCTTTCGAGCGCGCGGGCGAACGACGCGCTGCGCAGCCGTCCGTCGAGCGCGTGCTCGACGAGCGCGGCCAAGTGCCGGTCGACCTCCGCCGCGGCGGCCGGGCTGAGCCGAACCTGCGCGGTGAGCTCGAACGACGAGCGCCGCATATAGCGTAGCAACTTGAAGGCGGGGCTCGACAGCGCCGCGCCGGCGCCGCTGCGATGGCAGTCCGGGCAGACCACGCCGCCCTCCAGCGCGGCAAGCCCGTTGTCTTCCGCCTGCAGCGGCGCGCGGCAGCGGACGCACGCGTCGAGCTCGGGCTGGTAGCCCTGCTGGTCGAGCCAGCGCAGGCGGAACCAGCGCACGGCGGCGGCGGGATCGTCGGCCTCGGCGACGCGGGCGAGCGTGTCGCGGGCGAGATTGTAGAGCGAACGGCTGCCCATGTCGGCGACGGCGGTGCGATCGATCAGCTCGGCGACGCCGACGGCGAGGCTGAGCCGGTCGATGTCGTCGTGCAGCCCGGGCCAGGAGTCGAGCGTCTGCGCCTGGGTGACGACGTACATCGAACGGCCCTGCGCGAGTTGGAACATGCCGCGGCTGAGCGCGCCGACGTGCCCGGCGAGGCGGCTGCTGGTTTTGCGCACGCCGCGCGCGGAGGCCTCGATCCGCCCGTGGCTTGGGGAGAGCAGGACGCAGACTTTGTCGGTGTCGCCGATCGGACGCTGGCGCAGGACGATCGCCTCGGTGCGCAGCGGCTGGGTGCGCGGCATCAGGCGCCGCCCGCGCTGTCGCTGCCGTCCACGCCGTCCACTCTGTCCACGCCGTCCATTCGGACGCGGTGGGTGAGCGCTTCGCGCAGGGTGCGTTCGTCGGCGTATTCGACATCCGCGCCGAGCGGCAGGCCGTGGGCGAGGCGGGTGATGCGCACGCCCATCGCGCCGATCACGCGGGTCAGATAGCCGGCGGTGGCTTCGCCCTCGAGGTTGGGATTGGTGGCGAGGATCACCTCCTGCACCGCGTGATCGCCGAGCCGCGCGAGCAGCTCGCGCACCTTGAGGTCTTCGGGGCCGATGCCGTCCATCGGGCTGATCGCGCCGTGCAGCACGTGATAGCGCCCGCGATGCGCGCCGGTGCGCTCGATGGCGACGATGTCGAGCGGCTCTTCGACGACGCAGATCGTCTCGGCGGCGCGGTTGGGGTCGGCGCAGACGGCGCAGGGGTCGGCGTCGGTGATGTTTTGGCAGACGCCGCAGAGGATGGTGCGATCCTTGACTTCGAGCAGCGCGTCGGCCAGCGCCTCGGCCTCGGCGCGGGGCGCGCGGAGGATGTGGTAGGCGAGCCGCTGGGCGCTCTTGGGTCCGATGCCGGGCAGTCGGTGGAAGGCGTCGATCAGCCGCGCGAGGGTGGGCGCGGTGACGGGCGACCGCTGCATTGGGCCGCGCCTCTACTGTAGGCCCGGAACCTGCAGGCCGTCGGTCAGCCCCGCGAGCCGCTCCTCGCGCAGCGCTTCCATCTGGTCCTGGGCTTCGTTGACGGCGGCCATCAGCAGGTCCTGGAGCATCTCGGTGTCGTCGGGATCGACCACATCGGGGTCGATCGTGACTTCGCGCAGCTTGTGGTCGCCGCCGACGGTGACGCTGACGATGCCGCCGCCGGAGCTGGCGGTGACGGTGGCGTCCTGCAGTTCGTCCTGCGCCTGCGCCATCTGCGCCTGGAGCTCTTGCGCGCGGCGAATCATCTCCGGGTTGAGGCCGCCGGCCGCGGCCGCGCCCTGCCCGCGCGCGGAGCGCCGCGACTGCCGATACATCCCGCCCTTCTTGGCCATCGCCCGCTCCGTTCGCTCAGCCGTCGACGACGCGCGCCCCGAAGTGTTCGAGCGCATCCTCTACGAGGGAACTATACGACGATTGCGGCTGCGGTTCGGGCGTGGGTTCGGGCGCGGGTGTCGGCTGCGCTGCGGGCTGCGCTTCGGCCACAGGCGGCGGGGCCGCGGAGTACTGGGCGATCGGCTGCTCGGCGACGACTTGCTCAGCGGTTGGCTGCTCGGCTGCGGACTGCTCGGTTGTGGGCGGCTCGGATACCGGCTGGGGATTGGCGGCGGCAGGCGCCGGGTTGGGATTGCCGCGCGGCGGGTTGGCGTCGTCGATCGGGACGCACTCGACGGTCACCGCGCGGCCCAGCACGGCGGAGGCGGCCGCGGCCACCTTGTCGATCGCCTCGCGCACCTTGTCCATATGCACGGCCTGGTAGTTGGGCAGGAAGCCGAGCACGATCTTGTCGTCGGTCTGCTCGATCACGCGGCAGGACTGGTTGAGCATCGTGGCCAGCAGCCCCTCGCGCTCGCTGCGCAGCTGCTCGCGAATGCGCTCGACGAGTTCGTCGGCGGCAGGGCGGGCGGAACGGCTGGAGCTCTCGCGCGGCGCTCGCTGCCCTTGCGGCGACGACTGTTGGCTCGCGCCTCCCTGCTGGCGCGAAGGCTGCGACTGCTGCGATCGGCGCTGGCCCTGCTGCTGGCCTTGCCGCTGCCCCTGATCGCGCCGCTGCGGCTGGCGCGCGGCGCGCTGGGGCGCGGGAGCGGGCGCGGCTTCGACGATCTCGCGCGGCGGGCCGTAGACGATATTGGCCAGCGCCAGCTCGAGCGGCAGCGGGGAATAGGGGTCCGAGCGCACATCGGCGTCGGCGAAGGCGCGCAGCGCGGCGACGGCCGCGCCCGGCTCGGCGCCCTTGCCCGTCTCGCGCAGCTGCTCCTCTTCCGGCTTGCTCAGCGAGAGCGAGCCCTCCGCGCCGGTCAGCAGCAGCAGCATGTGGCGCAGGTGGGTCACGACCTGTTTCTTGAAACGGAGGAAGTCGATGGCGTCGGACTGCACCGCGCCGAGCACGGCCAGCCCGGCGCTGAGTTCCTTGCGCAGGGCTGCGCCGACCAGCTCGAGCGCGCGGGCGTCGGGGCTGAGGCCGAGCGCCTCCTGCGCGGCGTCGAGCGATATGTCGTCGCCGCAGGTGGTCCAGAGCTGGTCGAGCAGGTTCACGGCGTCGCGCAGCGAGCCGGTCGCCTCGCGAGCGATCAGCCGCAGCGCGTCGTCGCCGATCGCGATGCCCTCGGCGTCGGCGATCGTGCGCAGCCGCCCGACGATGTCGTCGACCGCCACGCGGCGGAAGTCGTAGCGCTGGCAGCGGCTGAGGATGGTCGGCTTGAGCGCTTCGGGGTCGGTGGTGGCGAGGATGAAGACGACGTGCGGGGGCGGCTCTTCGAGCGTCTTGAGCAGCGCGTCGGCGGCCGCGCCGGTCAGCTGGTGCACCTCGTCGATCAGATAGACCTTGAAGCGGGCCGAGCCGGGCTGGTAGTTGGCGCGCTCGCGCAGCTCGCGGATGTCGTCGATGCCGCGGTTGCTGGCGGCGTCGATCTCGACCAGGTCGAAGCCGAGCGCGTCCGCGCCACCGTCGAGCGCCGAGGCGCTGGGCGCGACACCGTTGATCGCGCGGGCGAGGATTCGCGCGGTGGTGGTCTTGCCGGTCCCGCGCGGGCCGCAGAAGAGGTAGGCGTGGGCGATCTTGTCCTGCGCAACGGCGTTGCGCAGGGTGCGCACCACGGCGTCCTGCCCCGCGACGTTGTCGAAGTCTTCCGGCCGCCACTTGCGATAGAGAACGGTACTGCGCACGGGGACAGTGTACGCGCTCGCGTCTGTTGAGTCGGGGCAGCGCCCGTCCACGCCCACGCCCACACAAGTTTAGATCTGTCATACCCGCGGCAAGCGCGGGTATGAGGCCGAGTTCTGCACGGAGCCCTGTGCGCACCTCCGCCATTCCTGCGCAGACCTCAGCGCAGCACTCCGCGACGCTCGGATGGCGCCGGAGCGGGGAGCAGGCGAGAGCGTGGGAGGCAAGGCCGGTGCTTGGTGCTCACCGCGGCGAGATACCCGCGGCAAGCGCGGGTATGACGGATCTAGGTGCGCGGGTATGACGGATCTAGGTGCGCGGGTATGACGGATCTAGGTGCGCGGGTATGACGGATCTAGGTGCGCGGGTATGACGGATCTAGGTGCGCGGGTATGACGGATCTAGGTGCGCAGGTATGACGGATCTAGGTGCGCGGGTATGACGGATCTAGGTGCGCAGGTGTGACGGATCTACGTGCGCAGGTATGACGGATCTACGTGCGCAGGTGTGACGGATCTAGGTGCGCGGGTATGACGGATCTAGGTGCGCGGGTATGACGGATCTAGGTGCGCGGGTGTGACGGATCTACGTGCGCAGGTATGACGGAAGAGGCGTGGGTAGGGCGGGAGTGCGTGAGCTAGCGCGCCGCCCGAAGCCGCCCTACCCGAATCAGCGCGGCGCGCTCCAGGCGGCGCATCTCCGTGTCCTCCGCCGTCGTCTCGTGGTCGTGGCCTAGCAGGTGGAGCGTGCCGTGGACGCTGAGCAGCGCTAGCTCGTCGGCCAGTTCGACGCCGCGTTGGCGGGCGCCGCGGGCGGCGACGGGGAACGCGATCACAATCTCGCCCAGCTCGAGCGCGCCGTCGGGGCGGGCCAGGCCGGGGAAATCGGTGTTGAACGAGAGCACGTCGGTGGCGGCGTCTTCGCCGCGCCACTGGCGGTTCAGCCGGCGCACGCGGCGCGAGTCGGTTACCGCGACGCCGACGATGCGCGGGGTGCGCAGGCGTCGGGAGGCCAATGTCTCGCGGACGCAGGCGTCGAGCAGGTTGCGATCGACGCGGCGCTCGTAGGCGGGGTCGATCGAGATGTCGACGATGTGGCGCTCGGCGAGCGTGGGCGCCGGCACGGCGGCTCAGGAAAGGATCGCCGAGACGGCCTGCTCGGCGACATCGATCACCAGCGAGGGGACGAGCCCGATGATCAGGATGCCGACGCTGGCCAGGCTGAGCGTGGTCAGCACGCCGCGCGAGGTGGGCGCGATCGGGGTCGGCTCGCCGTCGTCGTCGGTCTCCGGCTGGTCGACGAACATCGCCTTGACCGGGCGCAGATAGTAGGCGGCGCTGATCACGGTGTTGATCGTGCCGATCACCGCCAGCCAGGCGAGCCCGCTCTGCACGGCGGTGTCGAAGAGGTAGATCTTGCCGAAGAACAGCGCCGTGGGAGGCAGCCCGATCAGGGAGATCAGCGCGAAGGCGAGGATGCCGGCGAGCCAGGGCGCGCGCCGCCCCAGGCCGGCGTAGTCGCGGATGCTGTAGGTGCCGCGCTGGTTGGCGATGATGATGATCACCACGAACGCCGCGAGGTTGGTCACCGTGTAGCCCGCCAGGTAGAAGAGGATGCCGCTCGCGCCGAGCAGCTCGCTGCGGTCGGCGGAGATCGCGGCCAGCCCGATCAGCAGGGTGCCGGCCTGGGCGACCGAGGAGTAGGCGAGCATCCGCTTGATGTTGTCCTGGCGCAGCGCGAAGATGTTGCCCACGAACATCGAGATGACGGCGAGCGCGGCGAAGATGGTCTTCCAGTGCTCCGCGAGCAGATCGTCGCCGAGCGCCTCGAAGAAGACGCGGATCAGAATGGCGAAGGCGGCCGCCTTGGAGGCGACGGAGAGATAGGCGGCGACCGGGGTGGGCGCGCCGGTGTAGGCGTCAGGCGCCCACATCTGGAAGGGCGCGACGGCGGCCTTGAAGCCGAAGCCGGCGATCATGAAGACCGCCGCGAGAATCAACGCCTCTTCGCGGCCCGCGCCCTCTAGCGCGATGTAGCGCGAGATGTCGGCCAGATTGGTCGAGCCGGTCAGGCCGAGCAGGATCGCCATCCCGTAGAGCAGCACGGCGGAGGCGATCGCGCCGGTCAACAGGTACTTGAGCCCGGCCTCGCTGCCCCAGCGGTCTTTGTGGAAGCCGACCAGGACGTACTGCGCGAGCGAGGTGAGTTCGAGCGCGATGAAGATGCCGATCAGATCGCGCGTGCCGGCCAGTAGCTGCAGGCCGGCGGTGCTGAACAGGATCAGCGCGAGGTACTCGCCGCGGCGCGAGGGCAGCCGCGCCAGCGTGGGCTGCGAGACGAGCACGGCGGCCAGCGCCGCGCCGATTAGCAGCACCTGGAAGAAGACCGCGAAATGGTCGAAGACGAGGATGCCGTTGAAGGCCTCGCTGGCGACGAAGCCCTCGGAGAGCAGCGCAGTGGTGTAGAGCAGCGAGCCGAGCAGTCCGGCGACGGTGACGCCGACGAGAATGCGGCGCTGCTTGATGAACAGGTCGGCGATCAGCAGGAAGCCGCCGATCACCATCAGGACCAGTTCGGGGCCGAGCAGGTTGACATCGCTGAGCATCAGCCGCCCCCTCCGCGCAGCGCCGCGACCGCCTCAAGCTGCTCGACGATCGGCTCCACGCCCTGCACGAGCAGGTCCATGACCAGGCGCGGGTAGACGCCGAGCAGGACGATCAGCGCGGTCAGCGCGCCGATCGCGGCGAATTCGGTCCAGTGGTTGGAGTCGGTCAGGCCGGCCCATTTTTCGTCGCGCGGGCCGAAGATCGAGCGTTGCAGCGCCCAGAGGATGTAGCCGGCGGCGAGCAGCACGCCGAGCAGCGAGACGAGCACGGGGGCTTCGTGCTGCCCGAACGCGCCGAGGAAGATGGTGATCTCGGCGACGAAGCCGGCCAGCGCGGGCAGTCCCAGTCCTGCCAGCCCGGCGAAGACCATCCCCGCGCCGAGCAGCGGCATGTAGTGGATTAACCCGCGCATCTCGCCGATCTGGCGCGTGTGCGTGCGGTCGTAGATCAGCCCGACCATCACGAACAGCATCCCGGTGATCAGGCCGTGGGTGACCAGCTGCAGCGCCGCGCCGCTCATGCCTTCGACGCCCAGCGCGGAGACGCCCAGCAGCACGAAGCCCATATGCGAGACGGAGGAGTAGGCGATCAGGCGTTTGAGATCGGTCTGGCGAATCGTGACGATCGCGCCGTAGACGATCGAGACCGCGCCGATGATCGCCAGCGCGAGATCGGCGTCCGCGCCGACCTCCGGCATCAGCGTGAAGAGCAGCCGCAGGATGCCGTAGCCGCCCATCTTGAGCAGCACGCCGGCGAGCAGCACGGAGACCGCGGTGGGCGCGTCGGTGTGGGCGTCGGGCAGCCAGGTGTGCAGGGGGAAGACGGGCAGCTTGATCGCGAAGGCGATCAGGATGAAGGAGAAGATCGCCTGCGCGGGGAGGATCGCGGCGCCGAGCTCGGCGGTGCGCAGCTCGCGGATGTCGAAGGTGTCGGCGGCCGAACCCAGCACCAGGAAGCCGGCCAGCATGAAGGCGGAGCCGAACACGGTGTAGAGCACGAACTTCATCGCCGAGTAGTTGCGGTTGCCGCTGCCCCAGGTCGAGATCAGCAGGAACATCGGGATCAGCTCGAGCTCCCAGAAGAGGAAGAAGAAGATCAGGTCGAGCGCGGTGAAGACGCCGAAGACGGAGGTCTGGAGCACCAGCAGCCAGGCGAAGTACTCCTTGGGCCGCAGGTCGATGTTCCAGGAGACGAGCACGGCGACGACGGTGAGCACCGCGGTGAGCAGGACCAGCGGCATCGAAAGGCCGTCGACGCCGAAGGCGTAGCCGATGTTGAAGCCGACCGACTGGGCGTCGATCCAGGCGAACTCGTCGACGAATTGGAAGCCGTCGGCGTTGCGGTCGAAGATGATGAACATCACGAGGGCGATGATCAGCGCGGCGAGCGAGACGCCCAGGGCGATCCAGCGGGCCTGCTGCTGGACGGTGCCGGGCGTGTTCTGCCAGAACGCCTGCGTGGGGGTGTGCTTGCCCGGCAGCAGCGCGATCAGCAACGCGCCGCCGAGAGGCAGGAAGATCAGCAGCGAGAGGACGGGGAATGCGGGGTCCATCGCGCTTCCTCTAGAACAGCACGACGGCGGCCCAGATGATCACGCCGCCGATGCCGATTGCCATGATGCCGACCTGCACCCAGCCGTTCTGCGCGTAGCGCGCCAGCCCGGACGCGGCCATCGTCTCGCGCCAGACGCCGTTGACCACGCCGTCGACGATTCGCGCGTCGAATTCGTGGGCGGCGCGGGCGATGCCGCGGTAGAAGACGCGGCGGGTGAGCAGGGTTTCGCCCAGCGCGTCGAGGTAGAAGAGCCGCTCGGCGAAAGCGCGCGCCTCGGGCAGCGGCCAGATGTTGCCCAGCCCCAGCTCGCGAATTCGCTCGCGGCGGCGCATGAACAGCCAGGCCGCGCCGGCCGAAACCAGCGCCAGCGCGGTCGAGCCCAGGAAGATGCCGGTGTGCCAGTGGAACTCGCCCGCGTGCGGGTGCGGCAGCGCGCCGTAGACCCAGGTCTGGAACTCGCCGCCGAAGGTGAGGAAGCCGGTCACCACCGCCAACACGGCGAGGATGATCAGCGGGGTGGTCATGCTGCGGGGCGACTCGTGCGGGTGGGCGGGATCGCCGCCGTGGCCGTCGGGCTCCGGCTCTTCGCCGCCGCGGTACTCGCCGAGGAAGGTCATGTAGACGGCGCGCACCATGTAGGCGGCGGTCAGCCCGGCCGCGAGCAGGCCGAAGACGAACACGCCCTTGTTGTGCTTCCAGGCTTCGATCAGGATTTCGTCTTTGGACCAGAAGCCGGAGAAGGGGATGATCCCGGCCAGCGCGAGCGTGCCGATCCCGAAGGTGATGAAAGTGATCGGCATGATGTAGCGCAGGCCGCCCATCTTGCGCATGTCGAACGTGTTGGTGGCGTGGTTGACCGAGCCGGAGCCGAGGAAGAGCAGCGCCTTGAAGAAGGCGTGCGTCATCAGATGGAAGACCGCCGCCGCGTAGCCGCCGACGCCGATCGCGAACATCATGTAGGCCAGCTGCGAGATCGTCGAGTAGGCCAGCACGCGCTTGATGTCGGTCTGCACCATCGCCAGCACCGCCGCGCCGAAGGCGGTGCCCGCGCCGATCCAGGCGATCACGTTGCTGGCGGTGACGGAGGCGTCGAGCACGGGGAAGAAGCGGGCCAACAGGTAGACGCCGGCGGCGACCATCGTGGCGGAGTGAACCAGCGCGGAAACGGGCGTCGGACCCTCCATCGCGTCGGGCAGCCAGATGTGCAGGGGGAACTGCGCGCTCTTGCCGATCGCCCCGGCAATCAGGCCCAAGCCGAAGAGCGTGATCACGGACTGCCCGATCATCATCCCGTTGATGATCAGCATTTCCGCGCCGTTGTTGATCTCGGCGATGTTCAGCGTGCCGGTCGAGTCCCAGATCAGGATCAGCGCGGCGAGCATCCCCAGATCGCCGAGTCGGGTGACGATGAACGCCTTCTTGGCGGCGGCGGCGGCTGACGGTTTGTGGAACCAGAAGCCGATCAGGAAGTAGGAGGTCGCGCCGACCAGCTCCCAGAAGACGAACAGCATCAGCAGGTTGTCGGCCAGCACCAGCCCGAGCATCGCGGTGGTGAAGAGCGCCATGTACATGAAGTAGCGGCGATAGCCGTGGTCGCCGTCCATGTAGCCGGTCGAGTAAATCTGCACGAGCAGCGAGACGCCGGTGACGACGACCAGCATCACCGCGGTCAGCCCGTCGAAGCGCACGCCCAGCTCGACGTTGAGCGAGCCGGCCGAGAAGAGCGTGTGCGGCGCGTAGCCCAGCGGCGTTCCGTCCACCCCGATCGTCTCGATCAGCGCCCAGATGGAGAGCAGGAAGGCGGCGAACAGGGCGATGATCAGCGGCGTGGAGGCCAGCCGCGGGCCGCAGAAGAGGTCGGCGATCGGCTTCAACGAGCGCGGGTAGGCGGGGTCCCACTCGGCCACGGGGCGGGGCAGGCGCGGATTGAGCGCGAACCAGCCCGCCACCGCGAACGCGGCCAGCGGCAGCAGCAGGATGACCCAGAAGACGGTTTCGGGCACGGCCGCTACACCTTCCGCAGGATTTCACGCGCGACATGCGTCTTGGAGTCGGGCACGTAGAGCAGCACGGGGGCGAAGTCGCCCTCGGCGGCGCGCTCCGGCTCCGTCACCAGCCGCACCGAGACGCCCTCGGCGTAGAGCAGCTCGCGCCAGGTTTCGGCGATGTAGCGGTTCGGCGCGCGCAGAAATTCTGCCCACATCGGCTCAGCCCTTCAACAGCGTCGTGCGATCAACGTTGATCGTCTGGCGGTTGCGGTACACGACCAGAATCAGCGCCAGCCCGACCGCGACTTCCGCCGCGGCCACGGCGATGATGAAGACGACGAAGACCTGCGTCGAGAGCGTCACGTCGCTGGTCGAGAAGCGGCTGAAGGCGATCAGCGTGAGGTTGACCGCGTTGAGCATCAGCTCGACGCCCATCAGGACGCCCACCGCGTTCTTCTTGGAGAGCGCGATGTAGAAGCCGAGGCTGAACAGCAGGGCTCCGAGCGCCAGGTATTCCTCGAGTCCGATGGTCATCAGCCGCCGTCCTCACTTGTAGAACCGGTAGAACCTGTCGCGCCCGTCGCGCTGGCGGGCGCGGCGTCGACCTCGACCAGCGGGGGATCGGTGAGCAGCGCGACATCGTCGGCCGTGCCCTCCGCTTCGGCCTGCAAACTCTGCGCGTGAATCGCGGCGTCCTCATCGTCGCGCCGCGCGAGCGCGATCGCGCCGACCAGCGCGGCGGTGAGCAGCACTGCGCCGATTTCGAAGGGCAGCACATACTCGCGGATCAGGCTCTGGCCGATCAGCCGCGCCTGGTCCGCCAGCGCCGCCTGACGCACCGCGCCCCAGTCGGTGTCCAGTGCGACGAACACGGTGGCGGTGAGAATCAGGATCATCACGGCGGCGGCGGGCAGCTTGAGCGAGGTTTCGGAGTTGTCGCGCTCGGCGCGCGGCGTGAGCATGATCGCAAAGAGCATCAGCACGCTGATCGCGCCGACGTAGATCAGCACCTGCACGACGGCGATGAAATCGGCCGAGAGGGTGAGGTAGAGGCCAGCGACGCCGAGCATCGAGATGACCAGGTAGATCACGGCATGGATCAGGTTGCGGCTGACGATGATCATCGACGCGCCGCCGACCGTCATCGCGGCGAGCAGCCAGAACGCGAGGTGGAAGCCGAAGCTGCTCATGGCGCGCTAGTCCCCCCCGCCAGCGTGAGTGGGCTGGCCGCTGCGGGCGGCGATCTCGCGGGCGGCGGCCAGGCCGCCGACGCGATCGCGCACCAGCGTGGTGCGGGCCGGGCGGCGCAGCCGCGCGGGGCGCGCCACGCGGGCGAAGAGCATGATCGCGCCCAGCGTCAGCGCGATGTTGATCACCGCCATAATCGGCAGCGCGACGGTGGTGTCCCAGCCCTCGGTCACGAGCAGCGTGCGCTCGACGGCGGCGATCGCCACGAAGATCAGCGTGGCGGGCACCAGCGCCTTCCAGCAGAAGCCCATCAGCTGGTCGATCCGCAGGCGCGGCAGCGTGCCGCGCGTCCAGATCAGCAGGAAGTAGACCGCGCCGGTCTTGGCCAGCAGGATGATCCAGCTGGGCACCCACTGGTCCAGCCCCCAGAGCCACCAGCCGCCGAGGAAGAACGTGGCGATAAAGGCGGAGATCACCAGCGTGTTGCCCAGCTCGACCGCGTAGAAGAGGCCGAAGCGCATCCCCGAGTACTCGGTGTGATAGCCGGCCACGATCTCCGACTCCGCCTCGGAGATGTCGGCGGGGGTGCGGTTGAGCTCGGCCGAGGCGGCGAAGAAGAAGGCGATCGCCGAGAGCGGGAAGAGCAGGATGAAGATCACGTCCTCCTGCTGCTGCCACTCGACAATCCCGTTGACGCTCATCGTGCCGCTGAAGATGACCAGCGTGAGCAGCGCCAGCACCATCGGCACTTCGTAGGAGATCGACATCGCGATGGCGCGCATCGCGCCGAACAGTGCGTACTTGTTGTTCGACGACCAGCCGGCCATGAACAGCACGAGCACGCCGGTGCCGGAGACGGCCAACAGGAAGAGCACGCCGACATTGAGGTCGGCGACGGACATCCGCGGGCCGAAGGGCAGCACGCCCCAGATCAACACGCCGGGCACGAAGATCAGCACCGGAGGCAGGAAGAAGATCAGCTTGTCGGCGGCGCGCGGGGCGAGCTGCTCCTTGAGGATCAGCTTGATCGCGTCGGCGACCGGCTGGAGCAGTCCCTTGGGGCCGACGCGGTTGGGCCCGTAGCGCTGCTGGAAGCGGGCGATCACCTTGCGCTCCACCCAGATCAGCACGAGCAGGGTGGGCCCGATCACGGCGAGGATGCCCAGCGAGCCGAGCAGGCCGGCCACGATCGAGGCCAGCCAGTCGGGACCCCAGTCGGCGATCCACTCGGTGATCAGCCGCGAGAGGTTGTTGAGGTCGCGGAAGTCGTACCACGCGCCCAGCACCGCGCCGGCGTTGGAGCCGAGGTTGGGGACGAGACCGGAGCCGAAATCGAGGGCGCTCATCGGTCGATCTCCCCCACCACGATGTCGATCGAACCCAGCGTGACGATCGCGTCGGCGAGCGTGCCGCCGATCGACATCTCCTTGAGCGCGGAGAGGTTGATCAGGCTGGGCGGTCGGCAGTGGAAACGATAGGGCGCGGGGCTGCCGTCGCTGACCAGGTAGAAGCCGAGCTCGCCGCGCGGCGACTCGACGCGGGCGTAGGCCTCGCCGGCCTCGGGCCGGGCGTGCAGCGGCACGTCGGCCAGCCAGGGGCCGTCGGGCAGGTTGTCGACCACCTGGTGAAGGATGCGCAGGCTCTGCTTGACCTCCGCCATGCGCACCAGGAAGCGGTCGAAGCAGTCGCCGCCCTCGCCGACCGGGATGTCGAACTCATAGTTCTCGTAGCCGCAGTAGGGGTTGGCCTTGCGCAGGTCCCAGGGCACGCCGGTGGCGCGCAGGACGGGGCCGCTGAGCGAGGAGTTGATCGCCATCTCGGGCGAGATCACGCCCACGCCGCGCGCCCGCGCGTGCAGAATCTCGTTCTCCATCAGCAGCGCTTCGTAGTCGGCGATCCGCTCGGGCATTTCGTCGAGGAAGACGCGCAGCGTGGGCAGCAGCTCGTCGGGCAGGTCGAAGGCGACGCCGCCGATCCGCATGTAGTTGGTGGTCAGCCGCGCGCCGCAGGTCATCTCGAACATGTCCAGCACCCGCTCGCGGTCGCGGAACATGTGGAACAGCGGCGTGTGCCAGGCCCCGCAGTCGTTGATGAACGTGCCGTTGGCCATCGCGTGCGAGGCGACCCGCTGGAGTTCGGCGAAGAGCACGCGGATCGCGTCGCCGCGCGGCGGCACCTCCACGCCCAGCAGCGCCTCGGCGGCCAGGCAGTAGGCGAGGTTGTTGGACATCGCCGCGAGGTAGTCGATCCGATCGGTGAAGGGGATGTTCTGGGTGTAGCTGCGCTCCTCGGCGAGCTTCTCCATCGAGCGGTGCAGGTAGCCGATCCGCATCTCGGCGTCCTGCACGATCTCCCCGTCGAGCGTGACCTTGAGCCGGAAGACGCCGTGGGTCGAGGGATGCTGCGGGCCGAGATTGACCACGACCGGCTCCGAGCCGTCGTCGGTCAGTGTCTCGATCGTGCCCGAGAGGGCGCTGCGCGTGTCGTCGACCGTGGTCATGACGCCCCCTCCGCTGCGGACTCGTCGGATTCGCTGGACTCGCCCTGCTCAGCATCCTCAGCCACGGCGACGGCGCTGGCCTGCGGGTCGTTGGGATGCAGCGGACGCTGCGGCACGCTGCCCGGCACCGGCCAGGCATTCTCCGCGCTCTCATGCGGGAAGCCGGGCAGGCCGGCGCGAATTTGGCCCGGCATCTGTAGGAAGTCCTTGCGCAGCGGGTAGCCGGGGAAGCCGTCCCAGAGGAACAGCCGGCGCAGGTCGGGATGGCCGTCGAAGCGGATGCCGAACAGGTCGAAGACCTCGCGCTCCTGCAGGTGCGCGCCGTGATAGAGCCCGGTCAGCGAGGGCACGGCCGGATCCTCGCGGTCGGCGGCGATCACCTTGAGCTGGATGATGTGGTTGAGGTCCAACGACTGAAGGTGGTAGACGAGCTCGAAGTGGCGCTCGCGGTCGACCGCGGTGAGGTTGCAGAGGAAGATCAGATCGGTGGACTCGTGGTCGCGCAGCGTCTCGACCGCCTCGGTGAGGCGCTCGGGGTCGAGGAAGAGCGCGCCGTCGGAGACGCAGGCCGCGCCCTCGTAACGCGCGTTGACCACCTCGGCCGCCGCCGTCGGATCCAGTTGCGCGGTCATCTCAGCGCCACTCCAGCGCCTGGCGGCGCCATTCGTAGACCAGCCCCAGCGCGAGGATGCCGATGAAGATCAGCGAGGCGACCAGTCCGAACACGGCCAGCGAATCGAGCGCCACCGCCAGCGGGAAGAGGAAGATCACCTCGACGTCGAAGAGCACGAAGATCAGCGCGACGAGGTAGTAGCGGAAGTTGAACTGCACCCAGGTGGGGCCTTCGGTTTCGACGCCGCATTCGTAGGTGTCGCCTTTCACCGCGTTGGGCAGCCTGGGGCGCAGGCCGAACTTGAAGATCGCCCAAGAGGCGATCAGCGGGATCGACGGGAACAGCACCGCGAAGAGCAGCAGAATCCCGAGATGGCTGTACTGCTCGAGGACCACCCGCGACTCCCCTTCCGCAAACGGCGCGGCGGACCGCCGATGGGCGGCGATCCACGACGCCTGCGAATGATACAACGCCCCTGCGCTCGCTCAACGGAACGGACCGGCCCGCCGCGCGATGGGCAGGCGGCGGAGCGGGTGATAGACTGGCAGCGTCCCAGAAGACGGGAGCTTGCATGCTGATCGATCTGCACAACCACACGTGGCCGCGCTCGCACGACTCCGTGCTCGACCCGCGCGACCTGGTCGAACGCGCCAAGGCGGCCGGGCTTGACGGAATCTGCCTGACCGAGCACGACGCGCTCTGGCCCGAAGAGGAGGCCGCCGCGCTGGCCGAGGAGTTCGGCATCGCCGTGATCCCCGGCTGCGAGGTGAGCACCGACGAGGGCCACATCCTCACCTGGGGGATGGAGAAGTACGTCTTCGGCATGCACCGCACCTCGCGGCTCGCCGAGCATGTCAACGAGCGCGGCGGCGCGATGGTGATCGCGCACCCCTACCGACGCCAGATCGCCTGGAAGGACGATCCGGAGGAGTGGGAGACCGCCATCGTGCGGGCGCTGAAGAACGCCGCGATGCCGCACTGCGTGGCGCTCGAGGTGCTCAACGGGCGGGGCAAGGAGCGCGAGAACCGCTTCAGCCTGGACCTCGCGGCGGCGGCCGAGCTGCCCGGCACGGCGGGCACCGACTCCCACGCGGTACACGACATCGGCAAGGTCGCCACCTGGTTCGAGGCGGACGACATCGCCACCTGGCAGGACCTCGTCGCGCAGCTCAAGACGGGCAATTTCTGCGCGGTGGACATGGCGACCAAAGAGGAGATCTGGGTGCCGACGCGGCCGCGCAAGTTCGCGCTGGTCGGCGCCGCGGCGGCCGGCAGCTAGGCCAGCGAGAGGGCGGCGCGGCGCGGCAGTTGATCTGCGCGGCGCAGTCGCCTAATCTTTGCGCGAACCGGAGCAGCGCACAGAGCGAAGGGGCATCAATGGCAGACGAGCCACAGTACGAGTCGGCGATCACCGACGAGATGCGCGACCAGATCGGCGTCGAGGGCGAGGAAACGGTCGGCGAGCTGACCACCACCAGCGTGCGCATGTTCGCCCGCTCGGTCGGCTATGTGGACCCCGTCTTCTACGACGAGGGCCTGGCCAAAGAGCGCGGCTACCGCAGCCTGCCCGCCCCGCCGGGCTACCTCGGCACGCCGATCTTCAACCCGGCCGAGTCGGACCCCACCTTCGGCGGGCGGCGCGGCCAGGGCGGCTTCCGCTCGCCCTACCCGCTGGTGCTCAACGGCGGCACCGACATCGAGTACTTCGACGAGCCGATCTGCGCCGGCGATGTGCTCCGCTCGCGCACCAAACTGGAGAGCCTCAGCGAGCGCTGGAGCGGCGCGTTGGGCGTGCCAATGCTGATCGCCGTTTCGGCGACCACCTACACCAACCAGGACGGCAGAGTCGTCGCGATCTCGCGCGGCACGGGCATCTCCTACCCGCGGCCGGGCGAGTAGCAGCGCACCCGAAAGAGCGGCCGGTCGCCGGACCGGGCAGAGGAAGGACCGCAACGATGGCAGAGCAGCACTACTTCGAGGACTTCGAAGAGGGCGACAGCATCCCCTCGCTGGAGAAGAACCCGACCAGCCAGCAGCTGGTGCAGTGGGCCGCCGGCTCCGGCGACTTCTACCAGATCCACTACGACACGCGCTACGCGCAGGACACGGGCCTGGACGACATCATCGTGCACGGCGCGCTGAAGCACGCCTTCCTGGGCGAGCTGCTCTGGCGCTTCGCCGGCCCCGAGGGGCAGGTCAAGCGCGTCCAGTGCTCCTACCGCGGCATGGACCCGGCCGTGCAGGGCAAGGACGACACGGTCGACCAGAAGTTCCGCCTCGAGGGCACGGTGACGCGCAAGTACACCGAGGGCGAGAAGAACTACGTCGAGCTGGCCATCCAGGGCGTGCGCGCCGACGGCAGCATCTCGACGCCGGGCACCGGCACCGTCGTCCTCCCCAGCCGCGCGTAAACCCCGCGCCGGCGCCGCGCAAAAGCAGCCCTGCGCACCCGCGCGAAAAGAGATCCGTCATACCCGCGCTCGCCGCGGGTATCTCGCCGTACCCGGCACAGAGCCCCGCACGCGCCCACATCGTTCCTGCGCACGCAGGAATGACGCAAGTGTGATCACGCCCTACCAATCGCGCGGAATGCCCCGCCGCTGGTACTCCCGCTCCCAGAGCCACTCGCGGCGCACCTCCATCAAGTGGAAGCGCTGGTGGCTGCGCCGCACCCGGCCGCAATCGCGGAAGCCCGCCGCCTGAAACGACTTCTGCGCCCGCACGTTCCAGTCCAGCGTGTGCAGGTAGATGCGCCGCAGCCGAGTGCGAATGAAGATGAAATCAACCAGCAGCGAGACGGCCTCCCGACCGTAGCCGCCGCCCCAATAGCCGCGGTCGCCGATCACCACGCCCAGCTCCGTCTCCTGACGTTGCCAGTCGATGTTGTAGTACATCACATTGCCGATGTGCCGCCCCTCGAGATCCTCGATCGCGAAGGTCGACTGGTAAATTTCCGCGCGCTGGAGCTGCCAGAGGTATCGGTTGCGGTACTGCTCGAATGAGAGGTGAGTCACCTGCGTCGCGTCAAGCGTCGCCAGGTCCGTGTCGCGCCGCCAGGTCCAGTCCTGAAACGCGTCGTGCGGACGCTTGCGGCGCAGCCGCACGAGCTCGCCGTCGGCGATGATGTCCGCATCGAGCGTCGTCACGTCTTATCCCTGTACGCCCTGTGCTTTGCTCTGCCCGTCCAAGAGTAGTTCGGCGGCGTCTTCGAGGATTGAGACGGTGTTGCGGTAGCTGACCATGCGCAGGGCGTCGCCGAGCGGAAACCAGCGTACGTCGATGTGCTCGTCGTCGTGGTCTTCCAACGCGCCGCCGGTGGGCTTCATCAGCCAGAAATGCACGGCTTTGTCGATCTGGCGGTGGCGGCCGGGCGCGAAGGAGTAGCGCATGACGCCGATTTTGCGGTCCAGGGCGACGGTCAGCCCGGTCTCTTCGGAGACCTCGCGGAGGGCGGTCTCGGGCAGCTGCTCGCCGTTGTTCGGCTTGCCCTTGGGCAGACCCCAACGCTGGGCGGGGGTTTGCACCAGCACGACTTCAACCTGATCACCGCTGTTGGCCGGCCGCCAGACGACGCCCCCCGCGCTGACTGCGAGCTTTTTCGATTTGGACTTTTTGCCGCGTTTCTTGCCGTCTCGCTTGCGCGAAGCTCCCACGGGCGCCCTCCAGCCGCGAAATGCGCAGGTACTGGCTGCTATTGGCAGCTTAACACCAGTCCGGATTTGGCGATAGAGGGTGATCAGTTTCAGCCCAGCCGTCGTCCAGATCGCTGCTCAAATCGCTCTCCTGCAGGGCGGCTTGCTCGATCGCTTCGTGGGCGGCCTCGCGGAGTTGTTCGTCGGGGTGTGTGCGCAGTTCGATCAGACGCTGGATCGCTTCTTCACCGCCGATCGCGCCGAGCGCGCGGACCGCGGCGATCATCACGTCGATATCGGAGAGGTCCTCGTCGAGCAGGTCGAGCAGCATCGCCGTGCCGTCCTCCAGGCCCAGCTCGCCGATCGCCGCCGCCGCCGCGCCGCGCTCGTCAAGGCTGTCCGCGAACAGCGCGGCTTCCAGCTGGGGCAGCCAGATCGGATCGGCGTTGCGGCCCATCGCCTGGATCGCACCCAGCCGCAGCGCCTCGTCGTCGCTCGCATAGGTCTCCTCGATCAGCGCCGCCATCCACTCCTCGTGCGCCACCGCGGCGGCCGCCACCGCCGCGGCGCGCAGCTCCACCTCCTCGCGCGCATCTTCGGCGATCGTCCGCAGCGTGGGCACGACCGCGTCCGCATCCTCCACGCCGGCCCAACCGAGTTCCACGCGCAGCGCCACCTCGCCCAGCGCCGCGACCACCTCCGTCCGCACCACATCGTCCTCCTGCGTGGAGCGCGCCGCGCTCAGCAACGCGGCCGTCGCCTCCGCCGTCTCGCACGACGCCAAGCCGGCCGCCGCCAGGCCGCGCACGGGCAGATCGTCGTCCTGCAGCGCCGCGCTGAACACCGCCGTGAACTCCAGGCCGCCGCCCTCGGCGGTCGCCTCCTGCAGCTCGCCGAGCAGCGCGAAGCGGCCCGAATCGTCGAGCTGATCGAGGCAGGCGCGAATGCGCGCTTCGAGGCCGGGGCGCAAGCCGCTGACGGCGTGCAGATCCTCGCGATCAAGCGGGTAGCGCTGCGCCTCCACCGCCTCGATCAGCCGCTTCAGCGCGTCAATCGGATCGCTCGCATCGTCCGACACAGCCCGCTCCCGCCCATTCGCTGCGCTCGAGTCTATTGCGCCGCCTCGTCCTGCGGCGCGCGCTCCATCAGCAATGCGCCCGCCGCCTGCGGCGGCAAGCCCTCGAACAGCACCTGCGCGACCAGCGCGCTCACCGGCATCGAGACGCCGACCCGTTTCGCCAGCGTCAGCGCGGCGCGGGTGGTTTCCACGCCTTCCTGCACGTGAGGCGTCTGCGCCTGCGCCTCCGCGAGCGGCATGCCGCGCCCGATCCGCTCGCCCAGCGCGCGGTTGCGCGATTGCGGGCTGATCGCTGTGGCCAGCAAATCGCCCAACCCCGCCAGCCCGGTGAAGGTGGATGCCGACGCGCCCAGCGCCGCGCCCAGGCGCGCCATCTCCGCCAGCCCCCGCGTGATCAGCGCCGCCCGCGCGTTGTCGCCCGACTCCAGCGCGACCGCGATGCCCACCGCAATGGCAATCACGTTCTTCAGCGCCCCGCCCAGCTCGACGCCGACGATGTCGGGGTTGGTGTAGACGCGAAAGGCGGGCGAGTTGAACAGCGCTCGCAGCCGCTCGCGCGCCTCACCGTCGGTGGCGGCGGCGACGCTGGCTGCCGGCAGCCCCTGCGCGATCTCGCGCGCCAGATTCGGCCCCGACAGCGCGGCGACGGGGGCGTCAATTCGGGCGGCCGCGAGCTCAGCCGCCAACACCTCGCTCATCCGCAGCAGCGAGCCCAGTTCCAGCCCCTTGGCGGCGCTCGCGTGCAGCGCGCCGCCGCCCGCCAGCTGTGGCAGCACATCGCGCGCGTTCTGACGCAGCCGCTGCGCGGGAACCGCCCAGACCACCACATCGGGCGACAGCCCGGACGGCTCCGCAGTAAACACAATCTCCGCTGGCAGCGCGACACCGGGCAACAGCCGCCGATGCTCGCGCCGCTCGCGCAGCTCGGACGCCTCTGCTTCACTGCGGCACAGCACCGTCGCCCGATTGCCCGCCCGCAGCGCCGTCAGCGCCAGCGTGCAGCCCCACGAAGTCGCGCCCACAATCAGCCCGTGCATTTGGCTGTGGTTCCGGCTGTCCAGCGGCACGTCAGGAGCCTTCGGGCGCGCCGCGCGAGCGCGTCAGCACCCGCTCCGTGCCGTTTAAAATCCGCTCGATGTTGTCGCGGTGCCCCCAGACGAGCAGCGCCCACGCGCCGACCGCGAAGCCGATGTAGGCGTCGGGGCTGTCGCTGAACCAGGCCAGCAGCGCGATGGCCAGCGCGGCGGCGGTCGCGCCGAGCAGCACGGCGAGCGACATCACGCGCGACATCGCCAGCACCGGCGCGGCGGCGGCCAGCGCGAAAGGAACGCCGACGGGGATGATCGCCAGCGATGCGCCCATCGCCGTCGCCGCTCCGCGCCCGCCCTTGAAGCCCGCGTAGAGCGGGAACTGGTGCCCCACGATCGCCGCCAGCCCCGCCAACACATCGCCCGTCGGGCTGTCCCAGGCCGCCATTACGATCAGGATCGGCGCCGCTCCCTTGAGTCCGTCGAGCAGCAGCACGAGCACGGACCAGCGCAGGCCCAGGCTGCGGAACGTGTTGGTCGCCCCGGTGCGCCCGCTGCCGCTGGCGCGAATGTCCACCCCGCCGCGCCAGCGCCCGATCCACAGCCCGGTCGGGATCGAGCCGAGCAGGTAGCCCAGCAGCAGCCCGACGATCCACGCCTCAATCATGATCGCCCGCCCGTCGGCTGCTCTTCCCCGCGCGCGCGGAAGCGGCAGCGAATTGGCGCGCCGTTGAAGCCGAACGTCTCGCGGAGCTTGCGGATCAGATAGCGCTCGTAGGAGAAGTGCAGCCCCTCCGGATAGTTGACGAAAAACAGAAAGGTCGGCGGCTCGATCTCGGTCTGCGTGGCGTAGAAGAACTTGATCGGCCGCCCGCGCAGGGTGGCCGGCGGGCGGGCGATGGTGGCCTGGCGCAGCATCGCGTTGAGCCGCGGCGTGGGCGCGCGCAGACGGCGCTGCTCGGCCACATGCAGCGCCGCCGCGACGACCGAGTCGATCTTGTCGGCAGTCAGCGCCGAAACCCAGACGATCGGGGCCCAGGGGATGAAGCGGGCGCGCCCGGCCAGCTGGCGCTCGCGGCTGGAGCGCAGGCCCTCTTCCTCCGCGAGCAGATCCGTCTTGTTCATCACCAGCACGATCCCCGCGCCCTCATCCAGCGCCATACCGATGATGTGCTGGTCCTGCGAGGTGATCCCCTCGTGCGCGTCAATCACGATCGCCGCGACATCGGCGCGGCGCACGGCGGCGCCGGCGCGGCGCACCGAGGCGCGCTCGATGCCCGGCTCGACCCGCCCGCGGCGGCGAATGCCCGCCGTATCCACCAGCACGACCGACTGATCCTCAAACGTCAGCGCCGTGTCCACCGCGTCGCGCGTCGTGCCCGGCACCTCGCTCACGATCATCCGCTGGTCGCGCACCAGCGCGTTGACCAGCGACGACTTGCCCACGTTGGGCCGCCCGATGATCGCCAGGCGGCAGTCGGCGCGTTCGGCGTCCTGCGGGCGGTTGCGCGGCAGGTCGGCAACCACCCGGTCGAGCAGGTCGTCGATATAGCGCCCGTGATGCGCGCTGATCGCGACCGGCTCGCCCAGCCCGAGGGCGAAGAACTCGTTGGCGTTGTGGCGCAGCGACGCATTGTCGGCCTTGTTCGCGCAGACCGAGACCGGTTGCGCCGCGCGGCGCAGCAGCTCGGCCACTTCGGCGTCGGCGGGCAGCGCGCCGCTCTGGGCGTCGACGACGAGCACGATCGCGTCGGCCTCGCTGACCGCCTGCGCGACCTGATCGGCCACCGGCTCGGCGTAGGGACCGGTCAGCTGCTCGCCCAGCAACCCGCCCGTGTCGACCACCGTGAAATGCCGCCCGCGCCATTCGGCATCGCCGTAGTTGCGGTCGCGGGTGGTGCCCGGCTCGTCGCGCACAATCGCCTGGCGGCGGCGCACGAGGCGGTTGAACAGCGTCGACTTGCCCACATTGGGGCGCCCCACGATCGCCACCACGGGCAGCTGCGATTCCGCCGGGCGCACTTCGGCGGGGCGCTCATCCGAGTCGACCGTCGGCGGCTCACTCATCATCGCTCTCCGCCTCTTCGCCGTCGTCCGGCGGCTGCTGGCGCATCAGCACCACCGTGACCCGCCGCGGCAGCAGACCGGTCACGGTCAGCCCGTCCGACGCCGCGGCCGCCGGATCCAGGGACAGCTCTACGGTATGCCGCCCGGTGCCCAGGCCGGAGACATCCGCCACCGCATCCTCCGGCGGACCGACGAATTGCGCCACATCTTCGGCGAATCCGCGCAGCTCGACCTGCACCGCCTCCGGATTCACCAGCACCGCCTCCAACCCCTCGGCGACTCCCTCCACGCGCACCGCCGCCGTCAGCCGCACGGTCGATTCGATTTGCTCAATCTGCACGGTCACCAACGCTTCCGTCGCCCCGGCCGGCGCCGCGTCGCCCAGCTCCAGCGGCACCAGCCGCCGCACCGATGTGCGGCGATCCTCAACATCGATCAACTCCGTCCAGACCGAATCCTGCGTCGCCGCGCCGAGCGGCACGAACAGCTCGACGGTGGCCGGCTCCACCGTGATTTCGACCACCCGATAGCCCGCGCGGGGCGCGCCCTGCACGTTGGCCCGCACTGCGACGGCGCGGCGAAAGACCTCCTGCGTGATCGGCGCGGCGACCCGCGCGAAACGCGGCTCCACCGTGACCCGCGCCACCGCCGCGCCGCCGCTCGTGCGCGGCTCCAACAGCACATCGCCTTCCAGCGAAACCGTGGCCCCGGCCAAATCCAGGCGCGCCACCACCGCTTCGACCAGCTCCACATCGGCCGCGATGCCCGTCACCGTGGCCCGCTCCGGCGCGACCGACGGCTGCCCCACGCTGAAGCCCAGCGGCGGCGGGTTGGCCGCCTCCACCCGCACCGGCACCTCGCGCCGAATCAGCTCCTGCAGCGTCAGTACCGCCGTCTCCGGCTGCACCGCCCGCACCCGCACATCTTCCACCAGCGACGCCGCGCGCACCGGCAGGCTGTACTGCCCCGCCGCGCGGCCCTGCGCGTCGATCGTCGCCGAAAAGTCGTCGGGCGACACCGCGTCCAGCGCGCTGCGCGTCCCCACCACCGTCAGCGAGACGGGCAGCGCTTCGCCCGCCACCGCCAGATTCGAGGGCAGGTTGATCACGCTGACCGGCAGGCTGAACCCCAGCGGCTGCTCGAATTCCCGATTCTGCGCGTCGGTGATCACGAACCAGATCACCAGCGCCAGCACGATCACCGTGCCCAGCAGCGTCGCCTCCTGCGCGATCCGCGTCAGTCCGCCGCGGCGCATCAGGAACCCGCCGGAGCGGCGCCTCCGCTCCGCTCCGCCGCTTGCCGCGCGCGCCTCATCCAGAGCCGCCCCCGCGCGCCGCCCCGCCCGGGCCGCAGCAGACGCGACAGCGCCTGCTCCAGCGCGGCCGCGTCGATCCCCTGCCGCATTGCACCGTCCTCCACCACCGAGATCAGCCCTGTCTCTTCCGAGACCACCACCGCGATCGCGTCGGTCTGCTCCGACACCCCAATCGCCGCCCGGTGCCGCGTTCCGTAGTGCAGTTGCGCCGGCCGGTTCGCGCGCGCGCCCTCCGCGAGCCCTCCCGTGGTCGTAGGCAAAATGCAGCCCGCCGCCAGCACCTCGCCGGGACGCAGCAGCACTGCGCCGTCGTGCAACGCCGAGCCCGGCTGAAAGATGCTGCTCAGCAGGTCCGCCGAAGGCGCGCCGCCGACCCGCACGCCCGTATCCGCGAGCTCCTCCAGCCCCGTCTGCCGCTCAAAGACGATCAGCGCGCCGATCCGCTCGCGCGCGAGCCGCGCCGCCACCGCCGAGACGATCGGGATCAGATCGCGGTAGGGCTGCCGCGCGCCGATCGGCGCGCGAATCCCCCGCGCCCGCCCGACATGCTCCAGCGCCCGCCGCAACTCCGGCTGAAACACCACCAGCACCACGATCAACAGCACCGCCAGCGCGTTGTCGATCATCCAGTCCAACACCGCCGAGTCGACCACCCGCGCCAGCACGGTCGCCGCCAGCACGACGATCACCATTCCGCGCACCACGCTCATCGCCGTGGTGCCGCGCAGCAGCCGCAGCGTCAGCCACAGCACCAGCGCGATCGCCGCCACCTCGAACAGACTCGTCCAGCCGAACCCGGCGAACGCCGCTTCGACATCGTCGATCAGGCCGCCCACCGCGCGATCCTTCCGCACGCCTCAGCCGCCGAGGCCGCATTCGCCGACATCTCGCTCTACCGCAATCCTATTGGACAAGGCCCCCTTCACGCTGCCAGCTAGGTCCGCCAACCCGCGCCCGCCTCCCCTCTCGTCATTCCTGCCCCCTCTCGTCATTCCTGCGCAGGAATGACGGAGAGGGAGCGCAGGCGCTAGCTGAGCAGCCGCCAGAGCAGCGCCTGTTGCGCGTGCAGGCGGTTTTCGGCTTGGTCGAAGATCACCGAGTTGGCGCTCTCGATCGCCTCGTCGCTGATCTCCTCGCCGCGGTGCGCCGGCAAACAGTGCATCACCAGCGCCTCGGGGCGGGCGAGCGCCAGCAGCTCGGCGTTGACCTGGTAGCCCTCGAACGCTTCGACCCGCGCCTTCGCTTCCGCCTCCTGGCCCATGCTGGTCCAGGTGTCGGTGTAGACCACATCCGCGCCGTCCACCGCGGCGGCCGGATCGCCGCCCACCACAACGCTGCCGCCGCTCTGCGCCGCCCGCGCCTGCGCGAGCTCGACCGACGCCGCGTCCAGCTCATACCCGACCGGCGAGGCGACGCGCACATGCATCCCCTCGCCGGCCGCGCAGATGATCAGGCTGCGCGCGACATTGTTGCCGTCGCCCACGTAGGCCAGCGTGCGGCCGGCCGCGCCCCCGTGCTCGCGAATCGTGAGCAGATCCGCCAGCGCCTGGCAGGGGTGTTCCCAATCGCTCAGCGCGTTGACGACCGGGATGCGCGCGTGCCGCGCCAGCTGCTCGAGCAGCTCCTGCTCGAAGGTGCGGCAGACGATCGCGTCGCCGAAGCGATCCAGCACGCGGGCGACATCCTTGGCCGGCTCGCGCTCGCCCAGCCCAACCTCGGGCGGCGAGAGGTAGAGCGCGTCGCCGCCCAGCCGGCGCACGGCCAGCTCAAACGAGACGCGCGTGCGCAACGACGGCTTCTGGAAGACCAGAAACGCCGTCTTGCCCGCCCACGAGCGCGTGTGCGCGCCCTGCGGCGACGCCTTCTGCGCCTGCGCCGCATCGAGCACCGCCGCAATCTCGGCCGCGCTGAAATCCGTTATCGCCAGGAACGACCGCGCCATCCCCGAACCCGCTTCCTCACGCCGACGACCGCGTTTGCCCATACCTTGCCGCAGTGACGACACGCTCGCTGCTCGCTGCTCTTGCACGGTATCAGCCGATTCGCGCCGCGCTGCTCTGGTTGCCCGCGGCGATCTTCGCAATCCTGCTGCTCAGCGGCATCGCCGTGTTGGCCGCGCAACGCAGCGCCGCGCCGCCCGAACCGATCATCATCACCGACGCCGCGCTGCCGTCCACAGCCGACGCCCCAACGCGCGTCGACCTCAACCACGCAACGCGCGCCGAGCTGGAAGCGCTCCCCGCAATCGGCGCGACCACCGCGCAGCGGATCATCGAGCGCCGCGCCGCCGCGCCGTTCCGCTCCCTGCGCGAGCTGGTCGACGCGGGCATCCTGACCGAGCGGCGGCTCGCCGAAATCGCCCCATTCGTCATACTCGGCCTCCGCGAGCCGCCGCCGTGAGCCGCCTCTATCAGGCCCCGCCGATGCTCTGGGCGTCCGCCTTCATCGCCGGCGCAGCCGTCGGCCAGCTCGGTTCGGGCTGGCTCGCTCCCGCGCTCTGCATTGCCGCCCTGCTCGCCGCGATCAGCGCATCCCGCCTGCGGCTGGAGCAGCCCGCCGCCCGACTCAGCTTCGCGCTGCTGCTGCTTACGCCGCTCGCGCTCGCCGCCGGCTTCTGGCGCGCCGAACAGAGCCGCGACGCCCAGATCGAGCAATTCGAGCAGCTCAACCTCAGCGCAGCTACCGTCGCCGAACAACCGCTCACCGTCACCGGCGTCGTCGCTGACCAGCCCCGCCTGCGCTGGCAGCGCAGCGAAATCCGCCTCCGCGCCGAGCAGATCGCGCTCGCCGACGAGCGAATCGAGCTCGACAGCCACCTCATCGTCCGCCTCCCCCTCTCGACCGACATCGCGCTCGGCGACCGCGTCCAACTGCGCGGCTTCCGCCTCCTGCGCGACGATCCGGATGCGAGCAACTGGCGCGACTACGCCGCGCACCGCCGCGTCGCCGCAGTCGGCGAAGCCGACGCCGCCCGCGTGCTGGAACACAGCGGCGTCGGCGCGGCGCGGCGCGCGCTCGGCGACGCGCGGTCCGCCATGGACCGCAGCCTCGCCGCGGCGCTGCCGCCCCCGCTCGCCGGCGTCGCGCAGGGCATGGTCACCGGCAGCCGCGACTCGCTCGACCGCGCTCTGCGCGAGGACTTCAACGCCGTCGGACTCTCGCATCTGATCGTGATCTCCGGCAGCAACGTCACCCTGCTCGCCGCGATCGTGATCGCCGCCTTCGCCTGGCTGGTCGGCCGCCGTGCGGCCGGGCTATTGGCCATCGCCGCCGCGCTCTGCTACTGCCTCTTCGTCGGCCCCGAACCGCCCGTCCTGCGCGCCAGCGCGATGGCCGTCGTCTTCACCGCCGCGCACATCCTCGGCCGCCCCGCGAGCGCGCCCTACGCGATCACCCTCGCCGCCGCCGGCATGATCGCCGCCTCACCGCAGGCCCTGCTCGATGTCTCCTTTCAGCTCTCGTTCGCCGGCGCGTTCGCCATCGCCGCGCTCGCGCCCACGCTCAGCGAGCGCTTTCTCAGCGGCGACCGCGGATTGCGCGGCGCGCTGCTCGACACGGCGATGATCAACATCATCGGACTGCTCGCCACAATGCCCTTAATCGCGCTGCACTTCGAGCGCGTCTCGCTCGCCGCCCTGCCCGCCAACCTGCTCGCCACCCCGCTCTTCGCCTGGATGTTCCTCGGCGCAGCCGCCAGCGGCGCAATCGGGCTGGTCAACGAGTCGCTCGGCGCGGCCCTTGCCTGGCTGCTCGCCTGGATACCGCTGCGCTGGTTCGTGCTGCTCGGCGAGAGCTTCGCCGCCTGGCCGGGCGCCTCCCGCAGCGTGGCCGATTTCAGCCCGCTCCACGCCGCGCTGATCTACGCCGCGATGGCCGTGGTGGCGATCCGCCCCTGGTCCGAACACCTCCGCCCCCGCGCCATTCGCTCCCGACTGCCCGCCGCAACCGCCCCAATCCTCGCGGCAGGACTGCTCGCCGCGGCCGTTGCCGCTGTCTGGCTCGCGGCATTCCCCCGCGGCGACGCCCTGCGCATTCACTTCCTCGATGTTGGCCAGGGCGACGCCGCATTAATCCACACCCCGGCCGATCAAATCGTGCTGATCGACGGCGGCGCGGAGACCGACATCCTGCTGCCCCAACTGCGCGACGCCATGCCCGGCGGCGCGCGGCGCATCGACCTGCTGATCAGCACCCATCCCCAGATCGACCACATCGGCGGCTTCATCGGCCTGTTCGGCCGCTACGACATCGGCCGCATCCTCGTCGCCCCGCCCAACCGCCGTGCCGCGCTCGGACGGCGGCTCGAACAGCTCGCCGAAGAACACGGCATCGCGGTATTCACGGCGCACGCCGGCATGCGCATCCGCCTGCCCGGCGAGAGCGACCAGCCCGACCTCACGCTTGACGTTCTCTGGCCGCAGCGCGAGCCGCAGGATGCCGAAGCGCCGAATCTGAACGCGCAAAGCCTGATCCTCCGGCTCGGCTACGGCGGCTTCCGCGCCCTCTTCAGCGCCGATGTCGGCGCAGCCCAGGAGATCGCGCTGGCGCGTCAGGCGTGCGGCGACGCGCTCTGCGACCTGACCGCGCACATCCTCAAAATTCCCCACCACGGCAGCGGCGGCTCCACCACCGACCTGCTCCTCCGCCGCGTGCGCCCAAGCCTCGCGATCATCAGCGCCGGCGAGGGCAACCCCCACGGACACCCGCACCCCGATGTGCTCGCCCTGCTCGCCCGCGAGGGCGTTCCCGTATTGCGCACCGACGCCAACGGCCGCATCACCGTCTCTGCCCAGGGCGGCGCCGTCGGCTGGCGCGCCGAGCGATAGGAATATCCGCCCCAACGGGGTATCGTCGAATTGGCCCCGCCGGGATGGCGAAACAGGTAGACGCGGTGGACTTAAAATCCGCTGGCCCAAGGGCCGTGGGGGTTCGAGTCCCTCTCCCGGCACCACCGCCGTCATTCCTGCGCCCCCACCGTCATTCCTGCGCAGGCAGGAACCGCCGCCCACCCAACCCGCCGCGACTCAGCTAGACTACCTACGCTCGCCAACGCGGTGCCCAAACCGAGCGCCCGCGTCGAACCTGGAAAGGGATCCCCGCCATGACCACGATGAAAGCCGCTGTGTTCCACGGAGCGCAACAAGACCTCACGATCGAAAACGTCGACGTCGACGACCCCGGCCCGCGCGAGGTGCTGGTCAAGACCGCCGCCTCCGGCGTCTGCCACTCCGACCTCCACTTCGTCGACGGCTTCTACCCCTTCCAGTCGCCCGGCATCCTCGGCCACGAGGCCGCCGGCGTCGTCGCCGAGGTCGGCTCGTTGGTGCAGGACTTCCGCCCCGGCGACCACGTGATCATGTGCCTCTCCGTCTTCTGCGGCAACTGCGAATACTGCCTCAGCGGGCGCCCCAACCTCTGCCGCAGCCCCGAGGTGCAGCGCCGCCCCGACGAAAACCCGCGCCTCTCCTGGAACGGCGAGCCCGTCGCCCAGTTCGCCAACCTCTCCACCTACGCCGAATACACGCTGGTCCACGAAAACGCCCTGGTCCACGTGCGCGAGGACATGCCGCTCGACAAAGCCGCGCTGATCGGCTGCGGCGTGATGACCGGCGCCGGCGCCGCGCTCAACACCGCCAAGGTGCAGCCCGGCACGACCGTCGCCGTCTACGGCGCGGGCGGCGTCGGACTCTCCGCCATCCAGGGCGCGCGAATCGCCGGCGCGCGCCAAATCATCGCCGTCGACACCGTCGAGCACAAGCTCGCCCTGGCCCGCGAACTCGGCGCGACCCACTCGGTCGACGCCTCCGCCGGCGACCCCGTCGAGCAGATCAAGGACATGACCGGCGGCGACGGCGTCGATTACGCCTTCGAGGCGATCGGCCTCAAGAGCGCCTCCGAGCAGGCCTTCTACTCGATCAAGCGCGGCGGCGTCGCCACCATCATCGGCATGGTGCCGATCGGCCAGAAGATCGAGATCGACGGCTTCGAGCTCCTCAGCGAGAAGGTCCTCCAAGGCTCCAGCATGGGCTCCAACCGCTTCCGCGTCGACATGCCCCGTCTGGTCGACTTCTACATGCAGGGCCGCCTGAAGCTCGACGAGATGGTCACCCGCACCGGCGCCCTGGAGGATGTCAACGAAGCCTTCCGCGCCATGAAAGCCGGCGAAGTCGCCCGCACCGTCCTCACCAGCTTCTAAGCGCGCGCCGCGCCTGCTCTCGCTTCCCCCTTCCCAAAATTCATCCCCCCCCCCCCCCGCGCCAGGGGGGAGGGACCGGAGGGGGAAGGCAAAGAAGCGAGACGGGAGCGCGGGTGGCGGCTGCTCGGGGTAAGATTGATAGACGCGGAGGGGTGGCCGAGTGGTTGATGGCGGCGGTCTTGAAAACCGTTGGGCGCGCAAGTGTCTCGGGGGTTCGAATCCCTCCCCCTCCGCCAGACGATTATTCCGCCAGCGCCCTGGCCCCAGCCGACTTATTCCGCCAGCGCTCTGGCGACGGTGAGCACGGCCTCTACGACGGTGGGATCGGGCTCGCTGCGCGCGGCCTGGTGCACGGCGACGCGCAGCGCCTCGCCGGACGGGGCGATCTCGAAGAGCATCGTCGACGGCTCGCGCAGCGCTCCGATCACCCGCCGCTGAATGCGCTCGTTGGCGGCCAGCAGCTCGGCGGCCGCCGCCGTGTTCGCGTCCGAGGCGTCCGACGCCTGCCAGCGAAACTCGCGCGGCGGTCCCACGCCGCCGGGCGGATCGAGCGGTTGCGCGCGCACCGGCAGCCGCCAGTCCGAGGGCCAGTGCGGCCCCAGCGCGGCCCGATTGACCAGCAGGTGTACGCCGAGCACCTTCATCCGCGGCCCGTGGCCGGCCGCCGCGCCCTGAACCTCGGTCGCCAACAGATGCGTCAGCGGCGCGGCGTCCTCCAGCTCCAACACCGCCTTGGCCCGTGTGCCCGCCGGCATCGTCAGACTGCGCGTGATTTGCAGGTAGTCCTCCGCCGCGCGCGCCGCCACGCTGCGCTGCGCGAGGATCTCGATCAGCCGCGCGGTCAGCTTCGCGTCCGGTCCGCGCCGCAGCAGTCTGCGCAAAATCATGCCCCGAACCTAACATGTCCCGAACCCCACCTATCCGCAGGAGGCCGCAATGCTCTACGTGCTTCGACGCTTTTGGATCCGCCTGGGCTCGTTCGACGAGTTCGAGCGCCTCTCTCGCGAGGAAATCTGGCCGCCGATTGAGGCGACGGGGGCGCGCGTTCAGGGGCTGTACCGCGCGGCCGAGCCGCACCCGCACCCGGAGGTCGACGAACCCTGCGAGATGGCGGTGCTGATCACCGGCTACACCGACATGGCGCACTGGCACTCCACCCGCGCTCTGGCCGACACCTGGCGCGGGGATGAGGCGCTGCGGCGCAAGATGGCGGCCGGGGTGCGGGCCCGCCACGCGCTCACGATCCACACCGAGCACACCTACATGGAGGCCGCCCATGTCCCGATCGGCGGCCCTTTCCGCACCTGGCCTGATGAGTAGGGCGTGTTCGCATTTCCGTCGTTCCTGCCTGCGCAGGAATGACGGGAGGGGGGCGCAGGAATGACGGTTGGGGGGCGCGTTCCTGCCTGCGCAGGAATGACGGAGGGGGGCGCAGGAATGACGGGAGAGGGCGCGGGGATGGTGGGAGTGGGGGGCGGGTAGGGCGGCTACTTGCGGGCGCGGATGCTGTAGGCGAGCGGGATTAGGTCGCCGGGGACGCGCCAGACATTGCGCGGGGACTCGGTCATCCCTTGCAGCGGTTGGTAGACGGTCCAATCGTGCTCGCGGAGCGATTCGATGGTGAGGCCGGCCTCGATTAGGGAGGTGGCCACCTCGCCGAGGCTGTGGCTCCACTCGTAGGTTTCGTTGTGCTCGAATGAGGCCTCTTTCGCGGCGTAATCGTCGGGGTTGTCGAAGCGCAGCGGCGCGCCGCGGTTGAAGTAGGGGTAGCGCACGACGAGGGCGTCGGACTGCTCCTCATCGAGCGTCTGCACGAACGGATGGATTTCGTGGATGTAGAACAGCCCGCCGGGGCGCAGAAAGCCCGCAACGACGCGGGCCCAGGCGGGGATATCGGGCAGCCAGTTGAGCGCGCCGATGTTCACGTAGACGATGTCGAACTGCTCGTTGAGCGCGTTGGGCGCGTCGTAGAGCTCGGACTCGATGAAGCGTGCGCGGTCGGCCAGGCCGGCCCGCTCCGCCAGTTCGCGCGCCTGGGCGATCGCCGCCGAGGAGAAGTCGACGCCCACGACCGACGCGCTCTCGCGCGCCCAGGACAGCGTGTCCATCCCGAAATGGCATTGCAGGTGCAGCAGCGTCTTGCCGGCGACCGGACCGACCGACTCGCGGTCGAGATCGAGCAGCGTCGACTCGCCGGCGAGGAAGCGATCGACGCCGTAGAACTCGGATGCGGCGTGGACGGCGACGGTCTCATCCCAGCGTGCGCGGTTGGCGGCGCGGTACTCGTCGAGCGGCATCGTCAGGCCGGCGGTTCGATTGCGCCGAAGCCGGCGCGCTCGCGGATGATCTCGGGCAGCACGACCGAGCCGTCGGACTGCTGGCCGTTCTCCAGCAGCGCGGCGACCGTGCGCGGCAGCGCCAGACCGCTGCCGTTGAGCGTGTGGACGAATCTTGCGCCCTTGGCGTCGGGCGGGCGGTAGCGCACGTTGGCGCGGCGCGCCTGAAAGTCGGTGCAGTTGGAGACGCTGCTGACTTCGAGCCACTCCTGCGCGCCGGGCGCCCAGACTTCGAGGTCGTAGGAGACCGCCGCGTTGAAGCCGAGGTCGCCGCTGCAGATTTGCAGCACGCGGTAGCGCAGCCCCAGCGCGCGCAGCAGCGATTCGGCCTGCTCGAGCATCTCGGCCAGCGCGTCGGCCGAGTGCTCCGGCGCGGTGAACTGATACATCTCGACCTTCTCGAATTGGTGGACGCGCTTGATGCCGCGCACATCGCGGCCCGCGCTGGCCTTCTCGCGGCGGAAGCAGGGCGTATGCGCGGCGTAGCGCAGCGGCAGCGCGTCGGACTCGAGAATTTGGTCGGCGTGCAGATTGGTCAGCGGCACCTCCGCGGTGGGCACGAACCAGTAGTCCTCTTCGTCGTCGTGGTAGAGATTGTCGCGGAACTTGGGCAGTTGGCCTGAGGCGCGCATCGCCTCCTCGCGCACCATCGCGGGCACGTAGCACTCCTCGTAGCCGGCCGCGATGTGGCTGTCGAGGAACCAGCCGATTAAGGCGCGTTGGAGCCGCGCGCCTGCGCCGCGCAGCATGTACATTCGCGAGCCGCTCATTGCGGCGGCGCGCTCGACATCGATGATGCCCAGCCGCTCGCCCAGTTCCCAGTGCGGCGCGGGCTCGAACTCGAACGCGCGCGGCTCGCCGTACGTGCGGATTACCGGGTTGGCCTCTTCGTCGTCGCCGTCCGGCGTCGCCTCGCCGACCAGATTGGGAATCTCGCCCAGCGTGGCGTCGAGCGCCGCCTCTGCGTCGCGCAGCGACGCTTCCAGCGCGTCGATTTTGTCCGCCGAGGCGCGCTGCTCGGCGATCAGCCGCCGGCGCTCCTCGTCGTTGGCGGCGCGTCCGATCCGACGCCCCGCTTCGTTGCGGCTGGCGCGCAGTTCTTCGAGCTCGGCGAGGATCTCGCGCCGTTTGCGCTCCTGCTCAACCGCCAGGTCGAGCGGCGCATCGGCGCGGCGGCGCTCCAGCGAGCGGCGCACCTGCTCGGGGTGCTCGCGGACCAGTTGCGCGGAGATCATTCCGCACCTCCGAACGCCGCGATGTGATCGATCGCGGCGATGCCCAGCACGCGCACATCCTCGGACACCTCCGCGTCTGCCCCGTCCACCACGATCGGCGCGTTGCGCTCGAGCTGCTCGCGGTCAATCCAGCGCCAGCCCGGCGGCGGATCGCCCGCGCCGTCGAGCGGGCGGGTAAAGTAGATCAGGTCGATGTGCTGGTGCGCGGCGTCGCTGCCGAAGGCGCGGATCGGCTCGACCATGATCGTCGCGGGCGCGGGCAGCTGCGGCGGATCGCCGTAGCCGAACGGCGCGGCGGTGGGCGCGATTTCGACCGCCATACCCGTCTCCTCCATTACCTCGCGCAGCGCGGCCTCGATCGGGTCCTCGCCCGGCTCGATGTGTCCGCCGGGCGGCAGCCAGAGGCCCACCTTGCGGTGCCAGTGCAGCAGCGTCGCGCCGCCCGCAGCGCCGTCAGTTGGGCCGCTCTGCGCCACAAACGCCGTCACCGTGAAATGCCTCTCACGCGCCACAAGTTCATACTGTACCGCGCAGCGCCGCAACGACGGGATGGCGGCGGCGGCGCAGTGTGAGGCAGTCCGCAATGGAGTTGATCTCGTCCGCGAATGGGATGTCGCCCGCCTGGTCGCCCGACGGTGAGCGGATCGCGTTCCTCTCGAACCGCGCGGAGGGCTGGGACCTGTACGTGGTGGCGAGCGCGGGCGGCGAGCCGCGGCGGCTCACATCCGGCGCGGTGGTGGATGATCCCGCCTGGCATCCCGACGGCGGCGCGATCGCGGTCGAACGGCGCGGCGGCATCGAGCTGGCGCAGGCCGATGGCGCGGGGCACGAGACGCTGGTCGAGCACGGCGCGCAGCCGGCCTGGGCGAGCGACGGTCGGCTGGCATTCGTCCGCGCCGGCGACCTCTGGCTGCGCTCCAGCGACGGCGGCGAGTCGGCGCTGCTGGTCGACGCGGCGGAGCCGGTCTGGTCGCCCGATGATCGGGCGATCGCCGTGGCGCGGCATGGCGGCATCGAGGCGCTCGATCCGGCGAGCGGGCAGACGCGGCGGCTGACCGATCAGCCCGGCGACGGCTCGCCCGCCTGGAGCGCCGACGGCGAGCGAATCGCATTCGTTCGGCGCGGCGCAATCTGGGCAATCGGGGCGGACGGCGAGGATGCGGCGCGGATCGCGGGCATTCCCTCGCCGGCGGGCGGCCCGGCCTATGCGCCCGACTTGGGCGGGCGGGCGCTCGCCTGCCACATTCACCAAGCCGGCAACTGGAACATCGCCGTCGCGGATCTGGAGAGCGGGGCGCTGCGTCTGCTGACCGAGGCCAACTGGATCTCGTGGAACGCGCGGGCATAGGGCGCGCTCCCCCTTCCGTCATTCCTGCGTAGGCAGGAACTCATGCGGTCTCCAACTTCGTTACACGCCCCGATATCCCGATGGCTCGCCCAAGTGACATTTTCGAGCGTCGCCGGATGTCGGAGGGCGTGCGTGCAGCCCGCGTGGGTTCCTGCCTGCGCAGGAATGACAGAGAGGGTGCAGGAATGACGGAAGGGGTGCAGGAACAACAGGAGGCGGAAGCGTGAATAGGCCTTAGCCGCATTGGGGTGATGCGGGAGATTCGCGGCGGCTATTCTGAGCGCAAGACCGCGAAGGGCGCACGCCATGGGCATCTTCCTCACTCCGCTGCTGAAAGGCGCCGTGACGAAGGCGGCGAGTTCGGCCGCCGCGGGCAAGCTGGTCCACCAGCTTTCGCAGCAGGCGTCGGAGCTCGCCGGCGGCGCGGGACCGACCAGCGACGACCGCACCCGCTTTCTGGTCTGGCTGCGCGGCGACTTCCGCAAACGGCAGCCCGAAGCGTTCGACGGCGTCTGGGCGCAAATTCAGCGGCGAGAGCAATGGCGCGATTCCGACGGCGCGTTCGGCGAGGACGATCTCCCCGCGACGCTGTCCGCGCTCACCGCGATCTGGCTGCAACTCGCGCAAGACGCGCCGGCCCGCGCGGAGTGGTTCCGCGACTTGGGCGAAGCCGACGCCGACGATTTCGCCACGCTGATCGAGGCGGCGCGGCCCCGCCCGTCGGAGCTGCAGCAGCGCGCCGCATCGCTGATTGAGACCGCTACCGAGAAAGCGCGGGACTTCGACCCCACCACCGAGCGCGGCCGGCAACGCGCCGACCAGCGCGCCGAAACGGTGCGCAACTTCAGCAACCAACTGCTTGGACGCCGCCGCAAGCCACGCAGCTGACAGGAGACATCCCTAATGGCCGAGTTCCCCACCGCGATCACCGACGAGCAGAAGGACCTGATCGAGGCGTCGCATGTCTTCTTCATCGCTTCCGCCGCGCCCGACCTGAGCGAGGGACCGAGCGGCGAGGGCGCGGTCAACCTGTCGCCCAAGGGCGCGGCCAACCTGCATGTGCTCGACCGCAACACCGTCGCCTACTTCGACTACCGCGGCAGCGGCAACGAGACCGCCCGCCACGCATCGGCGGGCGGCCCGGTCACGGTGATGGTTACGTCGTTCGACGAGGACGCAGCGATCGTGCGCCTCTACGGCCGCGCCCGCGCAATGCCGCTCGACGAGTCGCGCCTGGCCGAGCAGGCGACCAAGCTGCGCGCCGCCGAAATCCCCACCGCAGAACGCCAGGTGATCGAGATCGCCGTAGAGCGCACCCAAACCTCCTGCGGCTACGGCGTCCCCCTCTACGAATACCAGGGCCAGCGCTCCCAAAACCAACGCGGCCGCCGCTACAAATAGCCAGTCCACGCAAACAAGACCCACCACCCACGCGCGAACAAGACCCGACACCCTCGCGCCAAATCACCTCCGCCACCCCCACGCGAGCAAGACCCGGCACCCCCGCGCCAAAAGATCCGTCATACCCGCGCTCGCCGCGGGTATCTCGCCGTCCCCAGCACCCAACACCCTCCATCGCCCCTGCGCCCCCTCCGTCATTCCCGCGTAGGAGCAACCCAGACCCTCACGGCGCAGCCTTGAAAACATCAATCTGCCGCCGAACCAGCATCTCGAAATGCCCGTTCCCGGCCCGCCGCTCCAGCCTCCGGTACCACGCATCGAAGCGACTCGCGCGGATGCGCGGCTGCTCCACGACCAGCCAGCGCCGCATGGCGCGAAGCTGGTCGGAGGCCAGCGATCCCGGCGCGAGCGATGCGGCGCGGATCGCCGCCGCACGCCGCTCAACCGTGATCAGCCCGGCCGCGGCCGCCGCCGCCCGCAGCTGCGCGCGAAGCGGCTCCGGCGCGCCCGCCGACCAGCGCCGCACCAGTTCGCGCGCAAAATCGGGCGCGTCGCTGTCGAACCACAGCGCCGGCCAGTCCGTCTGCACCACCACTACCGGCCCGCGCGCGGCGCGGGCCGCCTCCTGCAGCGCGGCAGCCGGATGGCGCAGCCACTCAAACGCGTCGAGCAGCAACGCCGCCCCGAAAGTGTCGTCGGCAAACGGCAGGCGGTGCGCGTCGCCGTGAACACGCGCCGTATCGGGCAAACCATTCCAGCGCAGCGGCGGCGGACGATCGAGGGCAATGGCCCGAATCGGGGCCCCGGCGATCACCGCCTGCAGCGCCGCCCCGTCGCCGCTGCCGATGTCGAGCAGCGGCGACGCCTCCCGCGCCGCGCGGCCATCAAGCAGCAGATCGTAGATCGCGTCGTAGTGCTCGCGCAGCTCCGGATACGGCTGCGCGCCGCGGCCCGACGGCGATGTCAGCGCTCGGTGGTGCGGCAAGCTCAGACCCACTCTTCGGCGGCGATCGGACGCCGCCCGGCGAAGCCCTCAGCCATCTCGTGCCACCAGCCGATGGTCCGCTCGCCCGGCTGCCAGCAGAGGTACACATGCCGTCCGTCGCGCTCCGCGATCCAATCCACCAGGCCGCGGCGCGGGTCTTTGAGCTCCACGCCGAGCCCGTCGATATGCTCGATCAGCGCGTGGGCGTGCTCCTCGAGCTTGGCAATCTCAGCCTGAAGCTCCCGATCATCAGCGGAGGCCGGCTGCCCGTCGGTCAGCGCGCTGCGGCGCATCGAGTCGCACAGCGCATTGAGCTGATCCAGCCGCAGCATGCGCCGCTGGAGAACAATCACCACAGCCGCCACGCCCGGCAGCGAGCGCCGCGCCTGCGCCAGGGTGAACACGCGCGTCGACATGCTCAGAGTGTAGGCGGTCGCGCGCCGCTCCCCGTCGTTCACGCCTGCGCGGAAGCGGCGAAAGCGCGAACAGAAAAACCCTAAGCCGCCCAGGACGCGCGCCGCCGCCCCGCGGCGAACTCCGCCAGCTTGCCGAACAAGTCGGCGAAGATCGGATTGCGCCGGACGTAGTCGGCTGCCGCGATCGAGTGCGGGTGAGCGGCGAGCTGCCAGGTCAGGTCCTCGTTCAGACCAGGCGTCGGGGCGGTGCGGATCGGCACCCACGCGCTGTCGAGCAGCGCTCCGATCGCCGCCAAATCCCAAATCTCCTTCGCCGCGCCGGGATACTGCCGATCGTGCGCGCTGAAGATCTCCGCCAGATACGCGCCGATCTCACCCTGCGGACGCACATGGCGATCCAGCTCGGCGCTGGTCGTGAGCAGATGCGAGGCCGCGCCGTAGCAGGGGATGTAGAGCAGCGGGACGCCGCTCGCCAGCACGGCGCGCACCGCGTTGGGGTCGCCGCGCAGGTTGTATTCGTCGGCGCTCGGCGCGTGCAGCGCCTGCCCGCCCAGCCAGACGACAGCGATGCGCTCAACAATGCTCGGCTCGATCAGCAGCGCCGACGCGACATCCGTGATCGCCCCGATCGCCGCCACATAGAGCACCTCGCCGTCGGGCATCGCCAGCGCCCGCTCGATCAGGTCCTCCGAAGCCGGATTGAGCACCGGCGTGTGCGGGTCAGGCAGGAACCGCGCCGCGCCGCGCAGCACGCGATCACCCGGCTCGAGCTCCAGCCGTTCCAGCAGCCGCAAAATCTCCGCCTCGCTCGCCGCCACGCCCTCCGCCGCCGTCGCCGCGCCCCGACCGACGAACGGCGCGGCGTAAATCGCCTCCACCGCCAGACGCTCGCCCGAAAGCAGCGCGTGAACCACCGCGAACTGATCGTCGATCTCGTTCGCCGTATCAGTGTCGAGCACCATCCGGATGCGCCCCTGCGCCGGCGGCCTGAGCCGCGCGAGCCGTTCCGCGTCGTCGAGTACGGGAAAGCGAAAGTCGGCCATCTCGCGCTCCTCGCGCCCATCCTACGCTTATGGCTCTACCCTTATTGTGCGGAACGACGCACAGCCCGAAGGAGTCCCCAATGAAGCACGGCGTGTTCATCTTCGCCACCGACCTCGCCATCGACCCGATCTCGCTCGCCCGCGCCGCCGAAGAGCGCGGCTTCGAGTCGCTCTGGGTGCCCGAGCACGTCCACATGCCCGTCGACCGCGAAACCAGGTTCCCCGGCACACCCGACGGCTCGCTGCCCGACGAGTACCGCCGCATTCACGACCCGTTCGTCGCGCTCGCCGCCGCGGCCGGCGCGACCAGCGAGCTCAAGCTGGGCACCGGCATCTGCCTGGTCACCGAGCACGAGCCGATCGCCCTCGCCAAGCAGATCGCCAGCCTCGACATGATCTCCGGCGGACGCTTCCTGTTCGGCATCGGCGCCGGCTGGCTGGCCGAGGAAATGGAGCCGCTCGGCGTCCGCTTCGCCGACCGCTGGAAGGTCACCCGCGAGCGGATCGAGGCGATGAAGCTGATGTGGACCGAAGACGAAGCCGAGTACCACGGTGAATTCGTCGACATCCCCAAGACCTACGTGATCCCCAAGCCCGTCCAGCAGCCGCACCCGCCAATCCTGATCGGCGCCGGCTCCAAGTGGGCCCGCCAGCGCGTGGTCGACTGGGCCGACGGCTGGATTCCCAACATCCCCGCCCCGCGCTTCATCGAGCGCGGCATCCAGGACATCCAGTCCCGCGCCGCCGAAGCAGGCCGCGATTTCGACAGCATCGACATCAGCGTCTTCGGCGCGGAAGAGGACGCCATCGCCGAATACGAGCGCCTCGGCGTCAATCGCCTCGTCCACCGCCTCCCCCCAACAGGCGCCGAGTCCGTCATCCCCGAGCTCGACCGCCTCGCCAAACTCATCGGCAACTAAGCGGGCAACCCCGCCGAGCTGGAGACAGGCGCTAGCCGCGCGGCGGGGCG
Source organism: Dehalococcoidia bacterium (assembly GCA_965203165.1). Lineage (GTDB taxonomy): Bacteria > Chloroflexota > Dehalococcoidia > Bin125 > Bin125 > CATQGW01. Next base: position 32,763 of record OZ241849.1, on the reverse strand, counting down.
TCGTGCTCCTCGCCGTGCGGGTGGCCGGCCGGGTGAGCGTGATCATCGCCGAAATGAAAGCGCAGATCGCCCGCCAGCGGCGCGCTGCGCGCGTCCGCCGACGCCGCCCGCGAGACGATCGCCAGCTCCCGGCCGAAGGTGCGCCGCAGCACATCCTCCGTGAGCACCTCGCTCGGGCGCCCCGCCGCGATCACCGCCTGGCGAAGGCAGACCACGTGCGCATAGTGATCCACCACCGACGCTAGATCGTGCGTCGCGATCACCACCGTCGCTCCGCTCGCCGTCACATTGCAGAGCGTCTCGACCAGGTCGTCGTCCGCCACCGCGTCCAGCGACGCCGCCGGCTCGTCCAGCAGCAGCAGGTCTGGTTCACGCGCCAGCGCGCGCGCGATCAGCACCCGCTTCTGCTGCCCGCCCGAAAGCTCCGCAATCTCCCGCCGCGCCAGATCCGTGATCGCCATCGTCTCCATGGCCCGCTCGATCGCTCCGTTCGGATCCGCCAGCGGACCGCGTCGAAAGCGCCGCTTCCAGTCGAACCGGTAGCGGCCCATCTCGACGACCTCGCGCACGGTGATCGGGAAGTGCCAGTCGACCGCGCTTGATTGCGGCATGTAGCCGATCCGCCCGCGCAGCCCGCCCGGCGGCTCGCCGTCGATCCGCACCTCGCCCTGCGAGGGTCGCAGCATGCCCAGGATCGTCTTGAGCAGCGTGCTCTTGCCGGAGCCGTTGCCGCCGACCAGCGCGGTGAACGCGCCGCGCGGAATCTCCAGATCCAGGTCCTCCAGCACCGGCGGGCCGCCGTAGCCCACCGTCACCCCGGCCAGCCGCACCTCCGCCCCGCCCCGCTGGGCGAGGGACGAGGCGCTGTTACTCAGGGTATTGCTCACGGTGTTGCTTTCCAGCTTCTCACCTCCCCATCATCGCACACCGACACCCTGCGCACCCTGCGCGCGCTGCTAGGCTCGCTGCATGCCGTCCGCCACCGATGCGCTGGGCACCGAAATTACGCTCGAAAGCGCGCCGCGCCGGATCGTCTCGCTCGTCCCCTCCTTCACCGAACTCACCGCCGCCCTGCGGCTCGGCAAGCGGCTCGTCGGCGTCACCCGCTTTTGCACCGATCCGCCCGAGATCGCGGGACCCGTCCGCAAGGTCGGCGGCACCAAGAACCCCGACATCGAGCGAATCATCGGCCTCGCGCCCGACATCGTGCTCGCCAACCGCGAGGAGAACCGCGAGGAAGATGTCGCCGCCCTGCGCGAAGCCGGGCTGGCCGTCTACGTCGGCGATGTGCGCAGCCCGGCCGATGTGCGCGGCGAGATCGAGCGCGTCGCACAACTGCTCGGTACGGTCTCGCTCCAGCAGACGCGCCCGCTCGATGAGGCGCTGGAAGAACACGAGCACCTCAACCGCCTCCGCCCGCGCGTGCGCGCCGCCTGCCTGATCTGGCGCAACCCCTATATGGCCGCCGGCGGCGACACCTACATCGGCGGCCTGCTGCGGGACGCCGGCGGCGTCAATGTCTTCGAGACGCACCGCAGCGGCGAGCGCTACCCGCGCATCACCCTGGCGGAACTGATCGAGGCCGCGCCCGAGCTGCTGCTGCTGCCCTCCGAGCCCTACCGCTTCGGCAAACGCCACCGAAGCGAGTTGCTCGCGCAGCACGGCATCCCCGCCGCCCGCGCCGAGCGCATACACCTCTGCGACGGCCAAATGATCACCTGGTGGGGCGTGCGCACCGCCCCCGCCCTGCACGAAATCGCCGCCCTCCTCGACAGCGCGCGCCCCGACTGGCGCGGCGCGCAAAGCCCCGACCTGCACGACCTCCCCCCCGGCCTCGCCCTCAACGTCGAACAGCAGGACATCGTCGACCAGAACTGAGCCGGCGCGGGCCGTCCGGCGGCGCTCGGAGTGGTGGAAGCGGGGGCGGGGTTTGGGTGCAGAACTCGGCGAGATACCCGCCCCCCTCTTCCGTCATACCCGCGCTTGCCGCGGGTATCTCGCCGGGGGGCGCGCCAAGCCCGTTTGCGCCTCATCCCGCGCCTGGGGCCGGGAGTGTCGCGGGCTGCGCGGGGGCGCTCTCCTGCGCCGGAGGGAGGAGGCCGCGCGGGGCTTGGGTACAGAACTCGGCGAGATACCCGCGGCAAGCGCGGGTATGACGGGATCTCTGCCGCCGGTATGACGGAGCTTGCTTGCGCGGGTATGACGGAGGTGGCGGGCGCGGGTATGACGGAGGTGGCGAGCGCGGGTATGACGGAGGTGGCGAGCGCGGGTATGACGGAGGTGGCGAGCGCGGGTATGACGGAGGTGGCGAGCGCGGGTATCCCGCTGCGTTCTGCGCGGAGCCTCGCGCGGCCTCCTCCCCCACTCCGGCGCGGGCCGTCCGGCGGCGCTCGGAGTGGGGGAAGCGGGGGCGGGGTTTGGGTGCAGAACTCGGCGAGATACCCGCGGCAAGCGCGGGTATGACGGATCTGGCGGGGCGCGGGTATGACGGATCTGGCAAGCGCGGGTATGGCGCTGCGCTCTGCGCAGAGCCTCGCGCGGCCTCCGCCCCCACTCCGGCGCGGGCCGGCCGGCGGCGCTCGGAGTGGTGGAAGCGGGGGCAGGGTTTGGGTGCTCAGCGCGGGTGGGACGGAAAGGGGCTCAGCTCCCGTTGCCGTTGGCCAGCCAGAGCACCGCGCCTTCGGGGACCGTGAAGTCCGTTGAGCCGGGCACCAGGCGACCGCCGACCACCGCGTAGCGCAGCCAAGTGCCGTCGATCCAGCGCAGAATCGAACGCACGCTCTCCAGATCCGGCAGCAGCTGCGAGGCCAGGATGGTGTTCGGCAACAGCCAGACCGAGAAATCGTTCGGCACGGTGCTGGTCATTCGCCCCTCCGGCGGCATATCCGACACCCCCAACGCGCGCGCCTGAATCGCCCGCGCATCGGCGATGTCGCCCGCGCTCGCCGTCACATAGGCCAGGCCGGGGCCGACGACCAGCAGCCGGACTGACGCCCGCCCGTCCACCGTCCGCTGAACCGACCCCGAGGTCAGGATCAGCACCGTCCCCGTGCCGATGCTGCGCTCCGCAAACGTCACTGCCGTGCCGTCCGAGACCGGCTCTCCGTCCGCATCCGTCACGGTCGCCGAGACGGTGATCTGCTTTTCGACGACCACATCCTCCGTCGGCGGGCTGAGCGTGATGCTCCGCGGGCCGCTGGCGACGCGGAATGTCTGGCTCCAGGTCTGCCGGTCGACCCGCGCTTCGATCGTGTACTCGCCGCGCGGCAGCGCCGCGGCGGCGCTCGCATCGACGTCGATCTCAATCTGCGGGTTGTCCCGAGCGTCCAGCAGCAGAGCCGTGCCGGCGGCGTTGGGCAGCCAGCGCGCGCTGATCCCGGTCGGGTTGCTCCTGTTGTTCGGACCCTTGATCGTCAGCCGGTGCGTGGGAACGCTGCGCAGGCTCCCGCCCGGCGTGAGCGGCTCCGTGCCCGGCACCAGAATGCGGTTGCCCGACTCGTCCTGCGCCGTCACCGACAGCCGCAGCACATCCTGGTCATCCTTGTCCATTCCGCTGTCCGGGGTGCCCACGTTCAGCACGCTCGTCGCCGGCTCCCCAATCTCCAGCGTCTTGAACGGGCCGGTGATCGAGACGCGCAGCGTCTCCGTGAAGGAATCGCCGGCGATCGAGGTGACTCGCGCGATCACGTTGGCGGTGCCGGGCTGCGCGTTGGATGGCGCCCTGAGCGTGATCAGGATCTTGTCGGCGTTGGCCGAGGTCAGCATCGTGCGGCCGACCGGCACCTGACAGGCGAAGCCGCCCGTGCCCAGGCAGCCGTCCTGGTTGCGCCGCGCGGTGCTGAACGCCGCCGGCGCCAACTCGGCGTCGTTGATGTTCGAGCTCAGCCTGCCCGCCGTGGTCGTCACCAGAATCGAACCCACGCTGCCCGCCGCCGGCGCTTTGCCGGTCTCGCTCAGCAGCGAGAGTTGCAGCACGGTGCTGCCGCCCGGCGCGACCGCCGACGGCCAGGGACGGTCGTCGCGCACGCCCACCGAACCTCGGTCGTCGACCGCGAAATCGAACGTGACGTCGGCCACCTCTTTGACCGTGCCGACCCGCACATCGAGCGTGTCGCGGTAGGTCTGCCCGTCCACGATCACGTTGCCCGAGATCGTGAACGTGCCCACGGCTGCGCCGGGTGGAATCACGATCTCGGTCCTCGCCGGCAGCGTCAGCGGGCAGTTGTTGATGTCGTCGGAGACGTCGTCCAGGATGTCGCCGCTCTCGATGACGCAGGCCGAGCCGGCGAAGAACTGGGGCTCCAGTTGTTCATTGAGCAGCCAGACCGAGCCGGCGCCGAAGGCGTTGTTGCGCAGTGAGGAGTCCTCGGGTTGCCCAACGAGGAGCTGACGCCCGTCCGTGGCGTAGCGCACCACGCCGAAGAACACTCCGGGCTGCGGCGAGGGCGACTGAATCTGCGTCGCGCTCGCGCTCGACGTCGTCGCCGTGGCCCATGACCCGTTGGTTCCGCTGAACAGCCAGGCCCGGCCGGAGTAGCTGGCGTTGGAATTCAGCCCGCGACCGTCGCCCGAACCGCGATTCGCGTCCTGGTACTTGTGGTTGCTCACCGCCAGCCGGGTGCCGTCGTGGTTGAAATCGACGCCGCTGTGGCCGAATTGATCGCCGTCGCGCCCTCCCGTGGCCGACAGCGTCGCGTCCGCGCCGTTGGAATCATCGGCCGTCCAGCCGCCGCTGGGGCGGTTCCAGACGTAGACGTAGCCGGGCCAGTTCGGCGGGTTCTGCGGGCGCTGCGACGAGACCGCGGCGACCGATGCGCCGTCGGGCGAGACCGCCACCCATTGCCCCAGCCGCGCCTCGGTGACGGTCGGCGTGAGCCACAGGCGCGCGCTGGCCGCCGTAGCGTCGACCCAGCCGCCGCTAGGCCTGACGAAGATGTCCACTTGGCCCGCCTCGTTGAGCCCGGCGGCAAAGTTCACCTCGTTGTCGTTCCGGTACTTGAGGAACGCGCCGACCACCAGCGTGTTGCCGTCGTCCGACACCTTGACCTCCTGGCCGAAGGCGCTGCCCGCCGGGCCGGAGCTCCACATGCGCGCGGCGTAGCTCTTCTGCTTGTTGGTCGCGCTGCTCCAGGCGAGTTCGGTGGGGATCGGCGTGGGCGTCAGCGTGGCCGCGACGTTGGCGTAGGTCAAGTCGCACCAGCCGCCCGCGCTGCTCGGCTTGGTGAAGACCTTCAGCGCGCCCGTGTAGTGCATCTTGGGCGCGCCGACCACCAGCGTGTCGGTCGCCTCGTTGATCTCCACGGAATAGCCGAAGCGCCCGCCCAGAGGCGCCCTGCTGGAGGATTCCCTATAGACCGCGTCGGCCACCGAGGGCGTCAGCGTCGCGCAGGGCGTGGAAGAGAGCGTCATCGGCCTGGCGCTGCGGTCCAGGCGGTAGATGTAGACCCGCCCCACCTCCAGGCAATTCGTGCCGGTGCTGTCGTGATCGGAGCGGGTGCTGGCGCGCCCCCTGTTGTCCTCGCGGCAGGTCGCGCCCGGCACCGTGAGCGAGTCGCGCCAGGAGCCGACGAAAATCCAGCCGGTGTTGGCGTCTTCCTGATAGGCGTCGAAGCCCTCCGAAAACGAGTTTGTCGCGGCCCCGCTGGGCGGGGTGATCACGCCCACCTCGGTTTTGGTCGGCACGTCGTAGACGTAGACTTTGCCGGTGCCCGTGCTCCAGGTCGCGCCGTCGTAGTTGCTTTGCAGGGACTTGACGAAGAAGGTGTCGTTGTCGAGGATGGTGCCGCCGAAGGCCCCGAAGCGGTCGCCGAGCGCCGCGCCGGAACCCTGCCAGGCCGCCGCGCCGATCTTCTGCGCCGCGATATCCACCTTCGAGCGCCCGGAGCCCTCAAACTCGTAGAAGCCCGACATGCGCAAGGCGCCGTCGGTCACCTCGAAATTCTCTCCGGTCCCGGTGTGCCGCAGATGGGCCTCCACCGTCACCGTCGAATTCGGCGGGATCACGTTGTCCGCGTCGTTGCCCAGGCTCACCACCAGCTCGAGGTCGTCGGGCGGGGCGGCGTCAACGGGCCGCTCCAAGGCGGCGGCCGCCAGCAGCAGAGCGAGCGCGGCCAGCGCCAACATCCCGAAGCGGCGCAGTGCCGCACGGCTGACAGACATGAACACCCCCTACAGGCTCCCCGCGCGGTCGCTATCGGCGCGGTATGCGGGAACGCAGCACTTAGCACTATAGGGCGCGCTCCGTCCAGAAAGTACCCCCCCCCCCCCCCCAGTAAAAATCTTTACAAAAGTTTAACGCCGCCCGCGCGTCGCAGCCGCGCGCCCGCCACCACCGTCATACCCGTGCTTGCCACGGGTATCTCGCCGTGGTGCGCACCAAGCCCCGTTTGCGCCTCCCCGCGCCTGGGGCGGACAGTGTGGCGGCGGGGGCGGGAGCGCGCTCCTGCGCCGGAGGGCGGGAGGAAGGCCGCGCGGGGCTTGGGTGCAGAACTCAGCGAGATACCCGTGGCAAGCACGGGTATGACGGATCTAATTTTGCGCGGGTATGACGGTGGGGCGCGGGTGTGGCGGAGCGAGCGAGCGCGGGGGTGGTGGTGGGGGCGGGGGCGCGCGCGCGCGCCGGGGGAGGAGGCCGCGCGGGGCTTGGGTGTAGAACTCGGCGAGATACCCGTGGCAAGCACGGGTATGACGGATCTAATTTTGCGCGGGTATGGCGGATCTGGTTTTGCGCGGGTATGGCGGATCTGGTTTTGCGCGGGTACGACGGTGGGGGACGGATGTGACGGTGGGGGCGGGGGCGCTCTCCTGCGCCGGGGGGCGAGAGGCCGCACGGGGCTTGGGTGTAGAACTCGGCGAGATGCCCGCGGCCCCACTTCCGTCATACCCGTGCTTGCCACGGGTATCTCGCTGCGGTGCGCACCAAGCCCCGCTTGCGCCTCACCCCGCGCCCGCGGCGGCGTCTGGGTCGGCAGTGTCGCGGCTGCGCAGGGGCGCTCTCCTGCGCCAGAGGGAGGGAGGAGGCGCGGGGCTTGGGTGCAGAACGCGGCGAGATACCCGTGGCAAGCACGGGTATGACGGATCTAATTTGCGCGGGGTATGACGGATCTGGTTTCGCGCGGGTATGACGGTGGGGGGCGGGTGTGGCGGTGGGGGCGGGGGCGCTCTCCTGCGCCGGGGGGCGAGAGGCCGCGCGGGGCTTGGGTGCAGAACTCGGCGAGATACCCGCGGCCCCACTTCCGTCATACCCGTGCTTGCCACGGGTATCTCGCTGCGGTGCGCACCAAGCCCCGTTTGCGCCTTACCCCGCGCCCCACTTCCGCCATACCCGCGGCCCCGCCACCGTCATACCCGTGCTTGCCACGGGTATCTCGCTGCGGTGCGCACCCAAGCTCGTTTGCGCCTCCCCCGCGCCCGCGACGGCGTCTGGGCCGGCAATGTTGCGGCTGCGCGGGGGCGCTCTGCTGCGCCGGGGGGAGGGAGGAGGCGCGGGGCTTGGGTGCAGAACGCGGCGAGATACCCGTGGCAAGCACGGGTATGACGGATCTAATTTTGCGCGGGTATGACGGTGGGAGGCGTGGGTATCTCGCTGGGGGGCGCACCAAGCCCCGCTTGCGCCTCATCCCGCGCCCGCGGCGGCGTCTGGGTCGGCAGTGTCGCGGCTGCGCGGGGGCGCTCTGCTGCGCCGGAGGGAGGAGGTCGCGCGGGGCTTGGGTGCAGAACGCGGCGAGATACCCGTGGCAAGCACGGGTATGACGAATCTAATTTTGCACGGGTATGACGAATCTAATTTTGCACGGGTATGACGAATCTAATTTTGCACGGGTATGACGGATCTAATTTTGCGCGGGTATGACGGTGGGGGGCGGGTGTGGCGGCGGGGGCGCGGGGGTGGCGGGGGTGGCGAGCGCTGGGTGGCGGGGGTGGCGGTGGCGGTGGCGGTGGCGGGGGTGGACGGCGAAGGGCGGGGCCTTTGCGGCCCCGCCCTCCGGGATGGTGCGGCTGCGTTGGCGGGCGGCTTAGTTGCCGTTGGCCAGCCAGAGCACTGCGCCTCGGGGGATTTGGAAGTCCATCGAGCCGGGCACCAGCTGGTTGTTGACCACCGCGTAGCGCAGCCAGCGGCCTTCGATCCAGCGCTGGATGGAGAGCACGCCTTCGAGGCGCGGCAGCAGCGACGAGGCGCGCGACGTAGTGTCGCTCAGCCAGACTGCGAACTCGTTGGGCTCGGTGCTGCTGATGTCGGCGGCGAGGCCGGTTGCGCCGGTCGGCGCGGCAGCGCCCGCGATGCGAATCAGCTCGAGGTCCCTGATCTCGCCCGCTTGCGCGATCACGTAGCCGGAGCCGGCGCTGACCGCCAACACCGTGGCCGTCGCCTCGCCGTCGACCGTCCGCTGCGCCGCCATCGTGCGCAGAATCAGCTTCACGCCCATGCCCACGCTCTCCTCGGAGAACGTCACCGTGGTGCCGTCGGCGACCGGGCGGCCGTCTTCGTCCTTCACCGTCGCGGTGACGGTGAGCTCCGAGCCGACCGCGACCTCGCCGGTCGGCGCGGTGAGCGCGACTTCGGCGGGACCGCTGCTCACGCGGAAGGTTTGAGTCCAGGTTTCGCGGTCGATCTGCACCTCGATGGCGTACTCGCCGCGCGGCAGCGCGGCGGATGCGGCCGCATCGACATCCAGCTCGATTTGGGGGTTGCCCTGCGCGTCGAGCTGCAGCCCGGTGCCGGCCATGTTGGGCAGCCAGCGCGCGCTGATCCCGGTCGGGTTGCGCTTGCCGTCGGGGTCTTTGATCGTCAGGCGGTGGTCGGGAATGGCGCGCTCGTTGCCGCCCGGCATCGTCGCCGCCGTCTCCGGCACCTGGACGCGGTTGCCGCTCTCATCCTCGGCGGTCACTGCGAGCAGCGCGATGTCGCGGTTGTCCTGCTGCGTCCCGCTGTCGGGCGTGTCGACGTTCAGCAGGCTGGTCGCGGGCTCGCCGATTTTGAGCGTCTTGAACGCCCCGGCGATCGCCACGCTGAGCGACTGGGTGTGCTGCTGCCCCGCGGTCGAGACGACGTGCGCCCGCACGGTGGCCGTGCCCGGCTTCGCGTCGGACGGCGCGGTCAGCGTCAGCCGAATTTGATCCGCGTTCGACGCGGTCAGCGTCGTGGAGGTATTCGACAGTTGACAGCTGAGGCTGCCGCTGGTCTGACAGGCCCCGGCTTTGCCGCCGATCGAGGCGCTCAGCCGGCCCTGCGAGGTGGTGAAGAAGACCGAGGAGATCGAGCCGCGCGCCGAGGCGCCGCCGTTCTCGTTGAGAATCTTCAGCCGCATCTGCGTGCTGGTCGCGCCCACCCGCGCCACGCTCGACGGGTAGGACGAACCGTCCGCCCGCGTGTCGAAGTCGAACTCGATCTGCGACACCTCGTCGACCGTGCCGACGGTCACCTCCAGCGTGTCGCTGAACGTCTGCCCGTCCACCGTGACGCTGCCGGAGATCGTGAACGGACCGTCGGGCGTGCCCAGCGGAATCACGATCGAGGAGTCCGGCAGCACCAGCTCGCAGCTGAACGCGTCGTCGCCGTTGAAGGCCTCGCCGTCGACCGGGTCGAAGCGGCAGGGGCCGCCGTTGTCCGGGTCGCCCTGCAGCGCATTCAGGTCCTTGTCGTAGAGCCAGACGTGATGGCGGCCGTTGCCCACCATCAGGCGGTTGTCGGCGTTGTCGTCGCCGCCGCCCAGCTCGTAGGTGGCCCAGCCGAATTGGTGGGTGGGGTTGGCCAGCGGCTGGTAGAGGCCCGTCGCGCCGGCGGTCGTGGCGCTGCGCCAGGCCCCGCTGGTTCCGCTGAAGATCCAGGCGCGGCCGCCGCCCGTGCCCAGCGCGTCGGTGATCGCCAGCGACCGGCTGTCGGGGCTAAAGTCGACGTTGTGCGCGCCGAAGTTGGGCGAGTCGATGCCCGCTGCCAGCTGGAATGTGGCGTCGGGCGAGTTGTCCAGCCCGGCGCTCCAGCCGCCGCCCGGGCGGTTGAACACGTAGACCTTGCCCTCGCGCGAGGGCGTCTTCTTCTCGTAGTAGTCGACGCTGGGGTCGACGCCGCTGCCCGGCGCGCCGGGCGCGGTCACCGCCACGCTCTTGCCGTCGTTGGAGATGTCGATTCGGGCACCGAAGTTCTGCACGCCGGGGCCCTCGCCGAACGGCTGCGCTTGCAGGGTTCGGCGCACCTCGACGCCCGTGGGCGAGCCCAGCATCCAGAGATTGGCGCCACGCCAGTAGCCCGCGGTCTGATTGGCGGGGATCGGTGTGAAGACGTAGGCCTCGCCGTTGCGGAAGTTCCCTTCCCAATTCTGGCCGGCGGCGTGGGAGGCGACCGTGCAGGGGGCGGTGCGACAGGGCGGCCAGTAGTAGCCGGACCTGCCGGTCGCGAAGAAATTGGGCAGGGCCTTCTGTTCCGCGCCGACCACGATCGTCAGCCCGTCCTCCGAGATCGCCAGCGCGTCCTTGCCGAAATCAGTGTAGGCGTGGGACCAGACCGTCTTGCAGGCCGCGTCGCACTCGGAATCGGAGCCCCAGTGCTGCCAGTATTTGGTCGCGCCGTCGGCGGTGCCATCCGCCGGGTCCGCGAAGTCATAGCCGCCGGGCTTCGTCTGAAACGCATCGCCGTCGCGGTCCCAGTCCGGCAGATTGATCGCGGTGAGCTTGGCCGCCGAGTTCTGCGTCAGGTCGCCCCAGTCGGCCCAGGCGGTCACGCCCAGGTTGTTGGTCGTGGCGCCCGGGCCGTTGGTCGGCGTGCGCAGGCCGGGCCGCTCGTAGACGTAGACCGCGCCGATCAGGTTGATTTCGGCGGCGGCCACGGCGAGGAATTTGCCGTTGGCGGAGATCGCCACGCTCGAGCCGAACAGCGCCGCCGCCTTGCCCGTCGCGCTGTTTGCGACGGCGTAGTGGTTCATGTAGTCCTGCGGCTGCGGCTCGATGTTGCGCTCCAGCGTGACCGTGCGGCGGTTGCCGTCGTAGACGACCTTGTAGATGTAGAGCCGCCCGATGTTGGGGTGCCCGTTGACGGTGTCGTTCTTGGAGCCCACGAACACCCAGGCGATGTCGTCGGTCTCGTGCCAGACGGCGACGGAGCGCCCGAACCCGCGCACATCCGCGCGCGGTTCGCCCGAGGCCTTGGCGGCGGACCAGTAGCGCGTCCCCGCCACGCCTCCCGTATCCGAGCCGTCCGTGCCAAAGGGGATCCCGGCGGAGCCGGAGGGCGCGTTGGAACCGGCGCTTGACGGCGCGAACCCGCCGGTGGTCTGGTCGCGGCTGGCGTAGATCTGGCTGCCCATGGGACTGGACATGTTGTAAGGGTTGCGTGTCGGGTTTTCGAGGTCGACGAGGGAAACGCCGGTGCCGCCGAGCGCCATCGTGCGGCCGTCCATCGCGATGAATTTGGCGCCGTCGGCCTGCCCGGTGTAGGGCCCGAAGGCGCCGCCGAGCGCCTTCTGCTGGGCCACCGAGAGGCGCAGGCGATTGGTCGACTCCCACTCGAGATTGCCGGCGACGAACAGCGAGCCGCCGCTGCTGGAGAGGGCGAGTTCGGCGGCGCCGGTGTATTTGAGCGCGGCCTTGACGCGCACCGTCGAGCCGGCCGGCACAACGTTGTCGGAGTCGTCGGCCAGGCTCAGTTCGAGTTGCAGCCCGGACGGGACGGCGGCGGAAGCGGGGGCGAGCACGAGCGCGCCGCCGAGGGCGAGCAGCGCGGCCAGCGCGAGCAGCCAGAGCCGCGCCCAGAGGCGCGTACAGCGCCGCGCGTTGCGAAGTGCCATTCGGTCCAACATGGCGAAATCTCTCTCCAAACCGCGCGAGTCAGCTCTTTCTCGCGCGCATTCCGTCATACCCTATCAGCCTCCCGGCGGGGCGCAGTATCCCCCCCCCCCCCCCCGCTTTACCAAAGTTTTACGCCTCTGTGTGAAGTGTGCGTCATACCCGCGCTCCGCCCGCCCCGTCGTACGCGCGCCCTTTAGATCCGTCATACCCGCGCTTGCCGCCTCCGTCATACCCGCGCTCCGCCGCCTCCGTCATACCCGCGCAAAAATAGATCCGTCATACCCGCGCTTGCCGCGGGTATCTCGCCGAGTTCTGCACAGAGCCCCGCGCGGACTCCTCTCTCGTCCCCTGGCCCCGCCCCGGAACATCCGGCGGCGCTCAGACCCATGTGCGCGGGGGAGGCGGGAACGGGGCCTGGTGCGCAGCGCAGCGAGATACCCGCGCTTGCCTCCCCCGTCATACCCGCGGCTTGCCGCGGGTATCTCGCCGTGTTCTGCGCGGAGCCCCGCGCGGCCTCCTCTCTCGTTCCCTGGCCCCGCCCCGGAACATCCGGCGGCGCTCAGACCCATGTGCGCGGGGGAGGCGGGAACGGGGCTTGGTACGCAGCGCGGCGAGATACCCGCGGCAAGCGCGGGTATGACGGAAGTGGGGGCAGGGGGAGGCGGGAACGGGGCTTGGCGCGCAGCGCAGCGAGATACCCGCGGCAAGCGCGGGTATGACGGAGGTGGGGGCAGGGGGAGGCGGGAACGGGGCCTGGTGCGCAGCGCGGCGAGATACCCGCGGCAAGCGCGGGTATGACGGAGGTGGCGAGCGCGGGTGTGTGGCGGTAGGGGCGGGTGCGGGGGGAGGCGAGAACGGGGCTTGGCGCGCAGCGCAGCGAGATACCCGCGGCAAGCGCGGGTATGACGGATCTAAAGAGCGCGGGTGTGGCGGGTGGGTGTGCGGGTGTGGCGGGTGGGTGTGCGGGTGTGGCGGCTGGGGCGTGCGCGGGCGCGGCGGGTGGGGCGTGCGCGGGTGTGGCGGTTGGGGCGTGCGCGGGGGTGGCGGAGGTATGGGCTAAATCGGGCGGCCGCTGTCGAACATTAGGGCGTGGCCGGCGATTTCTCCGGCGAGGACTGCGGCGGTGGTGAGGTAGAGCAGTCCGGTGGCGGCCATCATGGAGCGCATCCGTGAGGTGGTCCAAGCCATCCAGCCGAAGATCAGCGGCAGCGCGAAGCCGACCACGATGCGCAGCCAGAATGTGACGTCCTCGGTGAGCGCTCGGTCGCGGCCGCCCAGCGGGGTTTCGACTGAGACTGCCAGTGCGATCCCGAACAGGATCAGCTGCGCGACGACGATCGCCAGAAACGCGCCCGTCACCTCGTTGAGCGGGCGCGCCGGCAGGCGCGGCGTGACGAGGTACCAGTGGCCGAGCGTCAGGCCGACGGCGGCGAGGCCCACGGCCAGGCTGCCGGCCAGCAGGCTGAGCGCGGCCAGGCCGCGCGGCGAGCCTTCCAGCATTGCGGCTGCGGCGCCAATCGCGGCCAGCGCGATGCCGCTGAGCAGCCAGCCCAGCCGTCGCCCCAGCTCCTCCCGGTCGGTGTAGAGCGCGGCGTTATGTAGGACGCTCAGCGCCGTGGCCGTCGCCAGCAGCCAGACCAGCGCCTCGCGCGGGCCGGCGGCCACTGCGAAGCCTTCGACTACGTCGCCGCCCAGCGTGAACGCCAGCCAGAACGCCAGCCCCAAAATCAGCGGCAGCATGATCGTCGTCGCGCGGATGAAGCCGCGCGTGGCGTGGCCGCGGGCGTCGACGATCTGCATCACCAGCGCGCCGCCCAGGCCGAGCTCGAGCAGGATCAGCAGCAGCGTGTAGGGCAGAGCCGAAGAGGCGCTCACCGCAGCCCGCCCCGATCCGCGCTAGTCCGACAGCTTGAGCAGCAGGATTTCGCGCCGCAGCCCTTCGTCGCCCACCTCGACCTGCACGCGCAGCACGCGGTAGCGGTCGTTGCGCCCGCCGCGTCGGAAACGCAGCACATCGCCCTTCGACCAGGGATAATCCGTCTCCAGCGTGTCCAGCAGCGCGTCCTTGCGCTCCGTGAAGGAGTCGGATTCCCAGAGTTCGGTCAGCATCGCAGTCGTTCCCCTCCGCGGCGGACGGCGCGCCCGCGCTGCCGATCCTACCTGCGCCGGCCCGCACAGCGGCCCGCGTCTGTCACAATCTCCACACAGGGCCTCCACACAGGGCGCGGCAGACAGAGAGCGCGGCGATGAGCGACGGCGAGCGCTGGATTGTGAAAGCTCTGCACGAGGCCGCCGGGGAGCTGCGCGAGCGGCTGGTCGACGCGCTGCTCGAGGGCGACGCCGAGGCGCCGCGGCTGATTCGCGACGCCTGGCAGCGCGAGACGATCGCCGGCTGGCAGCTGGCGCAGCTGATCTTCTACGAGGCCGACCCGCTGCCGCTGCACGGCCTGGAATGGCTCGAACAGAGCCCCGAGCAAATTCCCGACGCCTACGAGCAGGTGCGGCAGTTCGACGAGTTGCGCAGCCAGATCATCGGCCTGCTCTCGATGATCGACCCCGTCGAGTGGGAGCAGTCGGCTCACCACCGTTTCCGCGGCCAACTCTCCGTGCGCCAAATTTCCCGCCAGCTCCACCAGGGCGATCTCGAGCTGCTCGCCGCGCTTCTCCAGCGCCCCGCCGCCCCCACCGCCTGACCTCACATTGCCGCGCCCAAACCAAGCGCCGCCGCAATCTCCAGCGGCGCGGCGGAGTAGTTCATCGTGTAGATGTGCAACCCGGGCGCGCCCGCTTGCTGTAGCTGCTGGGCGAGACTCACCGCTACTTCCACGCCCACCCGACGCCGCGCCGCGGCGTCTTCCCCCGCCCGCTCCAGCCGCTCGCGGATATGACGCGGAAACTCAGTCCCGTTAAGCGCCGCCATTCGCTCGATCGCGGCGATGTTGGTCGGCGGCATGATGCCTGGTATGACAGGCGTATCAACCCCGCGCGCCTGCAAATCATCGAGAAACCGCTCGTAGTGCGCGACATCGAAAAAGAATTGGGTGATAGCAAAATCGGCCGCGCCGATTTTGGCGGCTTGGTGCTCGCGGTCGGCGGTTTTCGATACCGCCAGCGGGTGGCCTTCGGGGTGGGCGGCGACGCCGATCGCCATCGCCGCCCGCTCGCGCACGAAGCCGGCCAGCTCGAGCGCGGTGCGGAACGCGCCGCTGGGCAACTCGCTTGAGCCCTGCGGCAGATCGCCGCGCAGCGCGAGCAGATTGTCAATGCCGTCGGCGGCGTACTGATCGATGATCGCCCCCACCTCGCCGCGCGTGTGCGCGACGCAGGTCAGGTGCGGCATCGCCTCGATTTGGTGCTCTTCGCGGATTTTGCGCACCCACTCGCGGGTCGGGCCGCGCGTCGCGCCGCCCGCGCCGTAGGTGACCGACATGAACGAGGGATTGAGCGGCGCGAGCCGCTCCAGCGTGCGCTCCAGGCGCCGCACGCCCGCGGCGTCGCGCGGCGCGGAGAACTCAAAGGAGAGCGTCGGCCCCGCCGCGAGCAGCTCGGGAATGCGGACCACGCGCCCGCTCAGCCGCCTAGATGCAGGAGCGCGCCTGCGACGCGCCGGCCTTCTCGGCGGTGTCGAACGACGAACCGCAGGCGCAGGAGTGCGAGGCGTTGGGGTTGGAGATGCTGAAGCCCTGCTTCATCACGTCGTCGATGTAGTCCACCCGCGAGCCCATCAGCAGCGGGCCGCTCTCGTCGTCGACCAGGAAGCGCACGCCGGCCTTCTCGATCACCGTGTCGCCGTCTTCCGCCTCGGTCGCCAGCGCCATCCCGTACTGGTAGCCCGAGCAGCCGCCGCCGACCACGAACACGCGCAGCGCGCCGTCCGCGAAGCCCTTCTCCTCCAGCAGCGACTTCGCCTTCTGCGCCGCCAGGTCCGTCACCTCGAGCATCTCGGTCATCTGGAAGGTCGTCACGGGGCTCTCCTCTCGCATCACTCGCGCGTCGGTCGCGTGCGCCAATCATAGCCCATCCGCGCCCAACTGTCGCGCCGACCCGCCGCGTCGGTCGCTAAACTGATCCAATGCAGCGCGCCTACTTCGACCACGCCGCGACCACCCCGCTCGACCCGCGCGTGCTCGAGGCGATGCTCGACGCCCTACGCAACGGCTGGGGCAACCCCTCGGGCGTCTACCGCGAGGCGCAATCCGCCCGCGCGATGCTCGACGACGCGCGCGACCGGCTGGCCGACACGCTGGAGTGCAGCCCGCGCGAGCTCATCCTCACCTCCGGCGGCACCGAATCGGACAATCTCGCCGTGCGCGGCGCCGCGCTCGCCCGCGCCCACGCCGGACGCCACCTGATCACCTCGGCGATCGAGCACCACGCCGTGCTGCACCCGATGGAAGCGCTCGCCCAAGAGGGTTTCGAGCTGACCATCCTGCCGGTCGACGGCGAAGGGCTGCTCGACCCCGCCGCGGTCGCCGCCGCTGTGCGCGACGACACGATCCTCGTCTCGCTGATGGCCGCCAACAACGAAATCGGGACAATCCAGCCGATCGCCGAGATCGCCCGCGCGGTCAAAGAGCGCAACCCGAAGACGATCGTCCACAGCGACGCCGTGCAGGCGGCCGGCGCGGTCGACATCCGCCCCGACGCACTGGGCGTCGACCTGCTCTCGCTGACCGCGCACAAGCTCTACGGGCCCAAGGGCGCGGGGCTGCTCTATCAACGCCGCCGCACGGCGCTCGAACCGCTCCTGCTCGGCGGCGGGCAGGAGGAGGAGCGCCGCGCGGGCACCGAGAATGTCGCCGGCGCGGTCGGACTGGCCCGCGCGCTGCAGCTGGCCGTCGAGGAGCGCCAGACGCGCGCCGAACACGCGCGCACGCTGCGCGACGAACTCTGGCGGCAGCTGCGCGAGCGCGTCCACCCGCTGCGGCTCAACGGCCCGGCCGATTTCGCGCGCCGCTTGCCCAACAACCTGCACCTCTGCTTCCCCGGCGTCGAGGGCGAGAGCATCCTGTTGCAACTCGATATGGAGGGCATCGCCGCCAGCAGCGGCTCGGCCTGCTCGACCGGCAGCACCGAGCCCAGCCACGTGCTGACCGCAATCGGCGTAGACGCCGACACCGCCCACTCCGCGCTGCGCCTCAGCCTCGGCCAGAGCACCACAGCCGCAGATGTCGACCACGCCGCCCAGACCATCCCCGAAATCATCACCCGCCTCCGCGCCCTCGCGCCTGTCTAGGATCCGACAATGGTCAGCACGCCGACCAAGCCCGCGCCCGCGCCCGAGGCAGCCGCCGACGCGCCGGCGACGATCGTCCTGCGCCTGCCCGACGACTACCGCTTGACCGACGACCAATTCCTGCGCTTCTGCTCGCTCAACGAGGGCTGGCTCTTTGAAACCGACCCGGAAGGAACCCTTCTGATTATGACCGGAGCAGCACTGCCCAGCAGCCAACGCGCAGTCGAAATCATCGCGCAACTCTGGCTCTGGCTGCGCTCCGGCGTCGGCGGCGCCGTGTGCGACGGCACCGCAATCATCCTCCTGCCCGACGGCAGTCGACGCCTGCCCGACGCCGGCTGGATCAGCGACGAGCGGCTTCCCGCCGCCCCGCCCCAGAACCCCGAAGGCGTCTGGCTGGTCACGCCCGACTTCGTCGTCGAAATCGTCTCCCACACCGACCGGCTCGAAGACCAGCAGAACAAGATGCAAAACGTCTGGCTAGCCAACGGCGTCCGCCTCGGCTGGCTGATCGACCCCTACGAGGCCAAAGTCTACATCTACCGCCCCAACGCCGAGCCAGAGGTCGTGGAGCGCCCATCAAAGCTGGGCGACGCGGAGGTGCTGCCGGGTCTGAGCGTGGAGCTGGACCGCATCTGGGCGTGACGCCGCGCGCGGCAAACGCCCCCAGCTTGCGCGAACGCCGTTCGATCCGTCTATCCTGTGTCACACGGCCAGCGCCGAGCGGCCGCAGAGAGTTGACGCCCCCTAGGGGGAGGAGTCGGCCGCATCGAGGTGACAGATGAACAGGGACGAGTTCGTCTTGGCCGCAATGGCTCCTGCTGGCACAGGTGCCTTCTCGCGCGTCCAGCTCCAGAAGACGCTCTTCCTGTTGGACCAAAACATCCCCGAGCTCACTGACGGCCCACAGTTCAACTTCAAGCCCTACTTCTACGGTCCGTTTGACCCAGAGGTGTACCGCGAGATCGAATCCCTCGAAGAGCTCGGCTTCGTGCGAAGCTTCAAGCGGCCTGCACGATCGGACCCATCTTACGTGTTGACGGCTCGCGGCCTGGAGCAAGGCGAGTCTGCGCTACGCCAGCTATCGCAACAGGCGCAAGACTACATCCACGAGGTCGCGGAATTCGTGCGCAGCGTCTCGTTCGCGGACCTTGTCTCGGCCATCTACCGCGCATACCCGGAAATGGCCGCGAACAGCGTGATCGTCAAACAGGATCGCGTCGCATCCTCAATGGTGGGCGGTGATGACCTTGGCTAAGCGTGCCTCGCATAGCGGATGCCGGTAGCGATGATGCGGTGGCTGTGCCGTTATGGCTGGCTATTGGCCGTGGCTGTGATGGTGGCTGCTGCTTCGGTGCTGAGCGTGACGATCGTCTTTCTCAATGAACCGCCGATCGGCATCGCGATGCCCGAAGGACGCGCTGAGGTAGTTCGAAATCTAGGGCTCGTCGTAGGTGGTGTCGTTGCGCTCGGTATCGCCGTTTGGCGAAGCAAAGCGGCACAAGACCAAGTGAAGGTCAGCAACCGTGACGTACTGGACCGACGCTTCCACAATGCCGTGTCGCTTTTGAGTCACCAAGAGGTTGTTAGTCGGCTCACGGGCATTCGAATGCTCGGTCATCTGGCGGAAACAGATCCGCAGGCGTTTCGTACTGCTGTAGTGGATGTCCTGTGCGCGTTTGCGCGCAATCCTACGGCGGTCGAAGATGCGGGTGAGAGACCTTTGATTCCGCTCCCTCCGTTCTTGGACAAAGACACGCAACAGGCAGCGAAGGGTGTCAAGCGGCTCAAGGAGATTAAAGCTGCCGTAAAGATCGTCGCAGCTTGCAACTCCTCGGCGAAGAGCGGAAGGGCGTCCGGCCAGATGGAGATCGACCTGACAGGGCTTGCGTTGGCTGAAGCTGACTTCGAAGGCTGCGATCTTTCGAATGCAAACCTTGAACGGGCGCAGCTGCCACGTGCGCGGTTCAAAGGTGCGAACCTCTCGAATGCGAATCTCAGGTTCGTCGATCTACGGAGAGCCGACCTCTCCAGCACGAACCTGGCAAAAGCCCAGATGGCGTTTGCGAATCTGCGGCAAGCAGATCTCGCCCATGCTAATCTGGCAGGAGCCCAGATGGAAAACGTGCAGATGTCAGATGCCTTCATCAACTTCACGAATTGTTCGGGGACCTCGTTTTCTCCCGCTCAAGACGACGAGCCTTTGAGCGATCCGCTTACATCGTTAATCGAAGAGACCGCCACGAGCGGCTTGACTCAACGGATGGTCAACAGTATGTGGGCCGAGGAAGGCAATCCACCTAAGCTGCGCGGAATCCGGGATGCAGAAACGAACGAGACACTTGGGTGGTCCGGGAAATCATATCCCACCAGCCGATGGGATCGCTGGCCGTACGACTAGCGGAAAATTGCTTCCACTTGTTTACGCTACCCCCCAACCTCCGCGTGGAAGCGCCGCACATCGTGCCAGTAGCAGCCTACGCAGGAGCCCTCGTAGACGCCGTTGCCGACGAACTGCGGGATGGCGAAGCCGAGCGTTGTGGCGTCGAAGCGTTGCTTGGTCTCCCGACACTCCTTGCAGGCCTGCCGCTTGGCCTTGTTCGCGGCGCTCGACAGGGGCTGAAAGTCGTCGACGGTGAGCTTGGCCGGGTCGCCCCAATCGTCGCGGTGCCCGTCCTTGTGGTCGCACTCTGGGTTCGACGTGCCCAGCACCGCACAACGCTGCGCTCGGATCTCTGTGAGGATGTGCGCTGGGATGGTCCTGTCGATCGGTCGCTTCTTGAACCCGTGCAGCTGGACGGCGATGATCTTGTTCTTCTGCTTGATCCGGCGAACGTTGAAGACGCGCGCCAGCGAGCCGTCGGAGCGGCACCAGTCGCCGACGAACTGTGCGACGGCGAAGCCTGGCATCGCTCTACTTCCGGCGCGGCGGCATTCGGCCGTGCCCTTTCGTCAGCGGCCTTTTTCTCTCGTCGAACTCTCCGTTGTCGCGACGGCCGACCAGTCGCAATTCGCGCCGTCCGTTGCGGTCGCTGTCCATCGGGGTGGGCTTGCGAGACGCCATTTTGGTCCCCTTTCTCTGAGAACTGCGTCTATGCCTCAAGTGTATGCGCGCCTGCGCAAATTGCAAGGGCTTTACAGATCACGCATCCTCCCGCGGCCACTCCATCACCGCACGCGCGACCGCACGCCCCATCTCGTAGGGCGTGATGTCCATCGCCAGCTCCGCCGCCGACGCCACATTGAGGTTCACGATGCACTCCAGGATCCGACGGTCCGCCTCCGGTGCCCGCGGGTCGCCCCCCGCCAGCCCGTTGCTGAACTCCACCGCCGTCAGATATTCCCGGCACGCCTGCCCCAGCGTGAGCGCCTCCCGCACCTGCGGATACCACGTTCGCGGATCCACCGAGTCATAGGGCGGCGAGGTCGGGACGTTGGCCATTGGTCTCTCCAATCGGGCCGGCGCGCTTGCCGCGCCCGCCCGCACAGGATATCATGCATACGTTCTACTCAGGGCGGCAAAGGCAGCCGCCCTCAACCTCCCCCAGGGTGGGGAAAGCGCCGCACAGCGACGGAGAGGTGCGCCGTGCTCAGTGCCGATAGATCACTCCGGATCAAGGTCGACGAGCTTGGTCCACTTCGCGCCGCGCCACTCCTCAGGTCCGCTCGCCGACCGACCGAGGATCACGCTCGCGGCGAGAGAGGACGAATGGAACACGTAGTCCGTCTGAAAGACGTAGACATTGTCCTCCCGCGCCAAGGTGCCGTCGGCGATCAGCGCGTCACGCAACTCGCGCGCCCCGCGGTCTTCGGGTCGATCGAACGCCGGCGCGGTCTCGATGAACGCATAGGAGCCGCGCAGAACGACGAACTCGGGGGCGAGATGGAACCCCCACGCGATCACGACGGCGTCCGATCCTTGACGCCCCGAGCGGATCCGCAGCCGCTCCAGCGGGTAGCTCAACTCCCCCGACGGCGGCAGCCGCCTGAACTTGATCTCCACGATTATCCTCCGATCTCCACGCCCCACGAAGGCGTGCGCAGAGGCTACATGCGCACCCATGCCGCGCCCAACCCCCTGATCAGATGGTTGACAGAGGCTGACAAGGGTTCCCAAAACTTGCCAAACCGAACCACCCCCGAACACGGCCTGGACGGGCTGAACAAACCTGAACAAACCCGAACAAATCCGAACGCCGCCAACCCCTCCGACCAGATAGGGAACGCCCCAAAATTGCCCCGAACAGCCGAATCTTTCAGAACCCCGAACACGGCCCGGCGGAGCCGAACAAAGCTGAACAAATCCGAACATCCCCGAACACCGCGGACACCCTGTACACTGTCAGCCGATGAGAGGAGCGCGCGTGGTCCAGCCCACCATTGACACCGGCGGAGCGCCGATTCCGCTGCTTGAGCCGATGACCGACATCGAAGACGAGCTGCGCTCGCAGCTGCTCGTCTCGACCGTTGACAAGGTCTTCGGCTGGGCGCGACGCTCCTCGCTCTGGCCGGCGATGTTCGGCCTGGCCTGCTGCGCGATCGAGATGATCGCGACGGCCAACGCGCGCTACGACCTGGCGCGCTTCGGGGCGGAGGTCTTCCGCGCCTCGCCGCGCCAGGCGGACCTGATGATCGTGGCGGGCACGGTGACCTGGAAGATGGCCCCGCCGGTGCGCCGCATCTACCTGCAGATGGCCGAGCCCAAGTGGGTCATCTCGATGGGCTCCTGCTCGAACATCGGCGGCCCCTTCGCGCACGGCTACTCGACGCTGCCCGGCGTGAACAACGTGGTGCCCGTCGATGTCTACGTGCCGGGCTGCCCGCCGCGCCCCGAGTCGCTGCTGGCCGGCTTAATGCTGCTGCAGCAGGTGATCGAGGAGGAGCACGCCAACGGGCACCGCAAGCGCCGCCCGGAGCCGAGCGGCGATTTCTCGAAGATGCTGCCCGAGGGCGACCCGATCCGCGCCGAGCTGGAGTCGCTCTTCCCGCCCTACCTCTCGGCCGACGGCCAGCCGCGCCACCGCAGCGGCGCGCTGACGCACGACGAGAACTTCTTCTCCAGCCGCTAAACCGCTAGAGGGAGAGCCGCTGATGGTCTTCGGACAGGGCATCGCCAAGGGACTGCTGACGGTGGTCAAGCATGTGCGCCGCGCGCCGGTCACGGTTGAGTTTCCCGAGCAGGAGCGCGACATTCCGCCGCGCGCGCGCACCAACCTGGTCTGGTTCGTCGAGCGCTGCACGGGCTGCTCGACCTGCGCGCAATCCTGCCCCGACGGCTGCATTCTGGTCGAGACCGAGCCGCGCGAGGACGGCTCGTTCCTGGTCAACCGCTACGAGATCGACTTCCGCCTCTGCATGTACTGCGGCCTCTGCACGGAGGCCTGCCCCTACGAGGCGATCCAGGTCGGCGGCTCCTACACCAACGTGGTGACCAACCCCAACCACCTCTACAAGGACAAGGAGGCGCTGATCGATCTGGCCAACGAGTACCTCGATCAGCACGACTGGACCTACCCCAACGGCCAAAAGGCGGTAGAGCAGACGGTTCACCCCAGCGACCGCCGCCAGCACCGCTAGCGCGGGCGACCGCCCACCCCCGTCATTCCTGCACCCCCTCCGTCATTCCTGCGTAGGCAGGAACCTGCGCTGCCCCCTCCGTCATTCCTGCGTAGGCAGGAACCTGTGCAGTAGGCGAACGCCTGCACAGCCCCAAGCGTCCGGCGACACTCCCCGCACGACGCCGTCGGAATGTTGGCGCGCGCCAGGGTTTGAGGCCGCGCGGGTTCCTGCCTACGCAGGAATGACGAAAAAAAGCCAGAAACGACGGGGGCGCGCAGAAATGACGGGGGCCGCGCGGGTTCCTGCCTGCGCAGGAATGACGGGGGGCGCGGGTACGGCGCGACGGCCCCTACCGCTCGCCCTCCTCCAGATCATCCGCCCAATCCCAGATTTGGTCCATCTCCAGCGTGAAGCCGGGCATGACGTCCTCGCCGGAGAGCTGGCGCGGGTTGACCAGCTCCTCCGGGGGGCGCGACTCGCGGTAGACCCAGACCGTCTTGGTATCGGGATCGAGCAGCCAGCCCAGTTGGACGCCGTGGTAGATCCAGCGCAGCATCTTGTTCTTCAGCGCTTCCAGCGGTTGCGAGCCGGAGCGAATCTCCGCTACGAAGTTGGGCACCGCGTCGATCGTGCCCGCCGCGTTGGAGCGGTCGGCGCCCTTCAGCCGCTCGTCGGAAACCCAGGACGCGGCGGCGCTCAGGATCGTCGGCGCGCGCGGGGCGTCGGGATTCATCAGCGTGTCGCTGGTCACCAGCCGCTCGGATTCCGGCTCGTTGGGATCGTTGATCTGCAAGCCGCCGTCGAGCCCCATATCGAATGTCCACTGCGGGTTGCGCTCGTTGAGCTGGGCCAGCGCGGCGGCGTCGAGCGGCCAGTCGTCGGGCAGCCAGAGGTCGAGCAGCGGCAGCGGCCCCGCGCGCGCCGTGCGCAGGGTCGGATCCGATCCGCCCGGGCGATAGCTGGGATCGACCGCGCCGCGAATCTCCTCGTTGGCCCGCCAGTCGATCAGCGGCTCGTTGGAGCGCGAGGGTTCGCCGCGCTTGAGCAGCTCCGCCCAAATCGGACGGCAGTCGAAGCGCAGCCCGCGCAGCAGCTGCTCGCCGCGCAGCGTGGCCGGCTTGGAGAGCCGCTGCGGCGCCCGCCCCGCGCGGTAAATCCATACATCGAGATTGTCCGCGTCGAGCAGCCAGCCCAGCTGCGCGCCGAAGTGCATCCAGATGCGCATTTTGTCGCGGCACTCGCGCAGCGACTGATAGGGCGAGCGGATTTCGAGCACGAAGGCGGGCGCGAAGGCGGGGAAGGGATGCTGCGGGTCATACTCGGGCGCCTGCACTTTCGCCTGCTCGGGGGACGACCAGGCGGTCGCCGCGGCCAGCCCTGGGTTGCGCCCCTCGGCGTCGAACGGCGCGAAGCCCGAGTTGAAGCCATGCAGCACGCCCTCGTCCTGCTGCTCGTGCCAGGCGCGCAGCTGCATCGTGACCTCGACGCTCACGGCCGAGTTGCGCTGCCCCGGCAGCGGCGTCAGCGCCAGCGCGCCGAAGTGCCCGCGCTGAAATGTCCAGGCCGGATTGGGATACTCAATCGCCTCAAGCGCGCGATCGGAGGCCGCCCAATGATCGGGCAGCGTCAGCGTCAAGCAGCCAGGCACCTCAGGCACCGCCATACCGCGCAGCTTAGCGGCCCGTCATCCGCTCCTCTGCGAGCAGATGACCCGCCACTCGGCATCTTCGGCGTCGGCCTGCACGGCCAGCCTGATCTTCCGCAAGCCCTCGCCGCTGGCCGGCAAGGTCGCCTCTCCCCGCCACGATGGTCCCTCCACCTCAACCGTCTGCTCCGGCACGCCATCGCCGGAGAATGTCACCGAGAAACTCCCCGCCGCCTCATCGGTCCGGTACTGAGTCACCTTAATCGTGCAGTGGTGCTCCTGCGGACCCAGCCGCATCGGCAGCGCGGCCAAACTCGTATCGCGGAATGCCGCCACAGCACAGTCCTGCGCCTGCGCGAAACCGCCAACGCCGTACGTTGAGACATATGGCGGCCCCACCACCGCATTAGGACTGGTGTTAAGTGCCACGACAGAGCGAACGGGGGTAGATGAAACGGTAAAGGCCTCGCCACTCTCGCATGCCTCCAGGATCTCCGCCGCCCGATCCGGGCTTTCCTCCGCCAGACACCGACACACCTCCAGCCCTTCTTCCCGGCCAACCTGCGCCGCCCGCAGCCAGCTCGACTCCAATGCCGCCTCTGCATCGTTGTCCGGAGCGCGATCCACCCCTGCATCCCCTGCCGCAGACGGCGCGGCCTCAGCCAACCGTTCCGCCGGAGCCGACTGCGGCGTCGATCCGCCGTCGCTCGGCGCATCTCCGCCGCCGCACGCGGCCAACAGCCCCGCTGCCAGACCAAGCACCGCCAGCAGCGCCGCGAGCCGCATCAGCCGCTCCTCTGAGAGCACGTGACCCGCCACTCGGCATCCTCGGCGTCCGCTTGCACGACCAGCCTGATTTCCCGCAGGCCATCACCGCCGGCCGGTAGCGTCGCCTCTCCCGACCACGATGGGCCCTCTACCCCAACTGTTTGCGCTGGTAGGGCGTCGACTGAGAATGTCGCCGAGAAGCCTCCTGCCGCCTCATCGGTCCGGTGCTGTGTCACCACGATGTCGCAGCGGTATTCCTGCGGCCCCAGCCGCAGCGGCAGTGGGCCATCGTTGCCAACGCCGTTCAGTGAAACGGACACCGGCCCCACCGCGTAAGGGTTAATCACCACAACACTGGCAGTAGAGGAAGAAGCCGTCAGCTCGCCGCTCTCGCAGGCTTCGAGGATCTCCGCTGCCTGATCCGGGTTTTCCTCTGCCAGACGCCGGCACGCCTCCAGCTTCGTCTCCTGATCGACCTCCACCGACCGCTGCCGACTCGCCTGCAAGGCCGACGCTGCGTCATTGGCCGGAGCGCGATCCGCCCCTGCATCCGCCGGCGCAGGCCGCGCCGGCTCAGACGATCGCTCGGTCGGGGCCGCCCGCTCCGCTACCGCCTGCGGCGCAGATCTCTCCGTAGTCGGCGCATCCCCGCCGCCGCACGCCGCGGCAAGCGCCGCCGCGAGGCCAAGCGCCGCCACCAGCGCCCAACGCCGCGTCCTGAGGACACCCCCGCCGACACCGCGCAGCGCCATCGCACTCTCCTCATCCGCCGCAAGTCTAGCGAACCGCCAACGCCGCCAGCGCCGCCGTCGGGCTGGGCGGCCAGCAGTAAACGCGGCGCTCGACCGTGATGGCGCAGGCGTGTTCGTGGCCTACGTCCAGGTCAACGAAGCCCCGCGCCTGCAGCTCCGCCGGCGGGTCGTCCAGCGCGCCCCAGCAGCGAACCTGCCCCTCAATTGTCAGCGCGCAGCTGCTGTCGTAGCCCGCCGAAATCCGCACCGTCCGTAAGTCGGCGGGCACGGCCAGTTGCCCGCGCTGATTGAACCCCCAGCAGACGAGTACCCCCCCCCCCCCCGCCGCCGTTGCCGCCTCGGTCAATGCGCAGGCGTGGTCGTCGCCCACCGCCAGCGCCGTGTATGCGCCCGGCGGCGACGCCAGCTGGTTCCACGAGTTGTCGCCCCAGCAGCGAATCGCTCCATCTGCGCGCAGCCCGCAGGAGTGATCCTCGCCCACGCCCACGTCGAGCCACTCGCCAGCCGGCGCGCTCGACTGGCCATAGCGATCCCAGCCGAAGCAGACAATCCGCCGATCCTCGCGCAGCGCGCACGAGTGATCCTCTCCTGCGCTCACCGCCAGAAAGCGCCCCGCCGGCGCCGCGGCCTTGCCGAACTCCCGCGACCCTCAGCACAACAGCGCCCCATTGAGATCGATCCCGCAAGTGTGCGTATCCCCTGCGCTGACCAACGCAAAGACGACACCATCAGGCGCATCCAGCTGCCCCTCCCCATTCGCGCCCCAGCACCAGATACCGCCATCGAAATCGAGCGCGCAAGAGTGAGAGCCGCCCGCGCTCACCGAGGCAACCGCCACTTGAGTCGCAGCGTCCGAAGGCGAAGCAGGGGGTGGTTCCTGCATCCGCGCAGCCAATGCCAGCGCAAGCCCCACCACCAACGCCAGCATCCAGAAATGCACGACAAGCCCTCATCCACCGCGTCCCGCCATCCTACCCGACGAACGCACAGCGGAAATCAGCCTGCCGGCGGGTTGCTTTCCGCCTGCTCACAGCGTAGGCGAGTCCGGCCCCGGCGATGGCTCCGACTCAGCGAGCGATGCGTCTCGCGTCGCTCTCCCCATACGTGCGGCCAGTCGGCCACCTCGCGCAATCGGAGGCGGACATACTGCCGATCCTGGCCGCCGAGACTCCGACAGCGCCGACCGCCAGTAGCGCGGCGAGGTGACGGGCGGCATCATGGCGGATACGGCCCTCGGTCGTAGGGGCTGTCGACGATGCCTATACCGTCGTCATCACCGTCGTCAATGCCTTCGTCCCCGCCTTCGACGGTATGGCCCGGCTCCGGGCAGGGAGCGATTGTCAGCGTCACCTGGTTATCGGCGGAGAGGCCGCCGGGATCGGTGGCTCGGACGCGGACCGTGGTCTGCTGCGGCTCCGCTCCGTTTACCGCCCGAGTGCTCAGCGTATTGAGGAAACTGCTCACCTCCGCCATACTGAGGACGGAGCGATCGTACGACACGACTGAGTACTCCAGGTTGTCTCCATCGGGGTCGCTGAAAAGCGGCGGCAAGCCGATTGGCGGCCCGTACATCGGCGGGCGTCCGCGGCAGCCGCGGTCGAGTGTCTCCGCAGCCGCAGCCGCCGCTGCCGTGTTCGCCGTCGGTGGGCGGTTCCGCGGGCCAATGGTCAGAGTCACCGTCCTGCTGGCAGCGTTGTAGCGATCCGTCTCCGACGATGAGACGATCACGTTGCACTGGCCCGCGCCGACCAATGTCAGGATGCCCGTCGAGCGATCAGCCCGGCAGACATTCGCCGATCCCGCTCGATAGCTGTATTGGAGCGGGACGGGGCGACCGTCCACGATGCCCTGAGGATTCTGCGGCCGCAACGGGCCTTGTCCCGCTACCGCCCGGCTTGAGTCGTAGCCGGTCCACAAAATCGTCGGCGTGACTTTCGGGCGTGGCGCAACGGTAACGCGCGCATTCGCCGTCCCGGACTGGTAGCCGGGCGCTGAGGCCGTGGCGGTGACCTGGCAGGATCCCGCTGAGAGCGCGTTGATCGCCCCGTTTGCGGGATTCGCAGCGCAGACTGAGGGCGTGCTTGAGCTGTACGTGATCCGCGCTGCGGGCGGCGGCGGCGGCGGCGCGACGATCTGCGCTGGAACCGCGCTGAGGTTGCCGCCCACCTCCAGCTGCGGGCTCGGGTATCCGCGCCAGGTGATTCTGATCACCTTTGGCTCGGTCACGGTCACCGTGGCGCGAGCCGTCCCGGACTGATAGCCGGGCGCTGAGGCCGTGGCGGTGACCTGGCAGGAGCCTGCTGAGAGCGCGTTGATGGCCCCGTTTGCGGGATTCGCAGCGCAGACTGAGGGCGTGCTTGAGCTGTACGTGATCCGCGCCGAGGGCGGCGGAGGCGACGGCGCGACGATCTGCGCTGGAACCGCGCTGAGGTTGCCGCCCACCTCCACTTGCGGGCTCAGATATCCGTGCCAGGTGATGCTGAGCACTTTCGGCTCGGGCGGGTCGGTCACGGTGAGCGTCACGCGAGCGTTTTGGGTCTGGCCGTTCACATCGCGCACGGACACATTCACCGTGTAGGAGCGCGCTTCGGCGCTTGGCAGGACCGCGCCGAAGACGGTGATCGAGCCTTGTCCGGCGGGAAACGGTCCCGGCTGGTATTGCAGCCCGAGCGGGAGCCCGCTGAGCGCCGCGGTCCATTGCGCGCCCGCGGAAACGGCGGCGATGGCGGTCGTGCCGCTCGACTGGCCGCGCTGCAGCGAGAGCGCCGCGCCCGGCGTGATGGTGATCGGCTGCCGCGGGGGCGCCGCATCGAGCGGCGCATTGACGGAGCTGCTGAAGAACCACCGCGAGGAGCCGCGCTGCACGACCTGGGTGATCTTCGATTCGAGCAGCACGTACTGATCGGGTATCAATGCCGCGCGCGCGGCGATCTGCACATCGCCGTTGGCGCTGCTGAGCGCCCGTTCGGGCAGGAAGCCGAACTCGATTCTGACCGACTCGCCGGAGCGCGGGGTCTGGCGCGCGATCACACGGCCCTGGAGCGTGGCCGAACGCCCATCGCTCAGCGGAACCGTCAGGGTCACGGGGCCGCTGCGCATCCAGCGGCGGTTGTTGGTCTGCGCTCGCCGCCGCAGCGTGCTTTCCGAGATTGTCCGGGGGGCAGGCCAGAGGTTTTGGTTGGCCTCCGTCGCGGCCGATTTCGACGCCGCGCCGGACAGCATTGCGTCGGTCAGGAAGGCAAACCGGACCAGGTACGAGCCGCGCTGATCGCCGCTCGGCAGCGGCGCCACTTGCACGGCGATTTGCCCCGGCGCCGTCGCCGCGCTCTGCGTCTGCTCGGCGCCGGGCTGGAGTTCCTGCTGCTCCGGCTCGGGCGGAGGCGGAGGGGCGTCTACCTTGCCCGTCTTGATCGTGACGGTGTAAACGCCCGCGTCGCGCTGCCAGGTGGAAACGATCAGGATCCGGTACCTACCCGCGGGAAAGGTCCGGCTAATGTTGTAGCCGATTCGATTGCCTGCGATCAGCTCGCCCGATTCCGTGTTGAAGACGATCTGCGCCCTGATGTCGGGGGCTGAAACTGAAACGGTCACCGTGCCCGTGCCCGGCATCGTGAAGAAGTACTGGTCGTAGTACTGGACGCCTTCGAACTTGCAGCTGCTCTCGTTGAGCAGCGCCGTGCGGGTGAGGGTTTGGTAGGAGCTGAGCGCTCCGAGGTCTTCGGTCGTTCGACAGCCGCCTTGCGCGCCGACTCGGGGCCCGTCGAGGGCGATCAGCAGCGCCAGTGCGAGCGCGGCGGCAAGCAGCAGGGCGATCCGCGCAACAGGGCGAGGCAGCGTCAGCGGCGCATAGACGCAAACGACGCGCACGATTGTGCTGCCTTTTCGCACTCGGTCATTCCCTCCCGTGC
This sequence comes from Dehalococcoidia bacterium, assembly GCA_965203165.1. Lineage (GTDB taxonomy): Bacteria > Chloroflexota > Dehalococcoidia > Bin125 > Bin125 > CATQGW01. Next base: position 3,114 of record OZ241849.1, on the reverse strand, counting down.
ATGCGCCGCCCGCGCATTGCGGTGCGGCATAGTGGCAAGGCTACGCGGAGCGCCTCGCCGTCGTCAAACGTGCGCGCAGCCCGACCGCTGGTAGACTGTGGCCGCCTGGACGCGGAGCGCAACGGGAGGCTTGCGATGGCTCGCATCATGATTAATGGGGTCGGCATTGACGCGCCGGAGCGCGCGCCGCTGGTTGAGGTGATCAAGGACGCCGGCTTTCCGATCTCGAACCTCTGCTACCTGGACGGGCTGCCGGCGTATGCGGGCTGCCGCACCTGCGCGGTGGAGATTGAGGGGATGCGCGGGCTGCCGCTGTCCTGCACGACGCAGGTGACGGACGGGATGGTGGTGCGCACGGACACGCCGGCGGTGACGGAGATGCGCCAGGAGGTGCTGGCGGTGATTCTGGCCAACCACTCCGACCGCTGCCTGACCTGCCATCGCGTCGAGCACTGCCGCACGGGGGAGATTTGCCTGCGCGACAACGAGGTGACGCACCGCTGCGTGACCTGCTCGAAGAACTACCGCTGCGAGCTGCAGACGACCTGCGACGCGGCGGATGTGGGGCGGGCGAATGTGGAGCCGTACATCGACGAGGCGCGCACCTACTACCGGCACGGGCAGCCCGAGCCGGATCGCGCCAATCCGTTCTTCGAGTTCGACCCGCAGATGTGCATCATCTGCACGCGCTGCGTGCGGGCCTGCGACGACCTGCGCCACACCACCGCGATCACGCTTGCGGGGCGCGGCTTCACGACGCGCATCGCGTTCGGCGCGGGCGGGCAGATCGACGAGTCCAACTGCGACTTCTGCGGCGCGTGCGTCGACGTCTGCCCCACGGCGACGCTGATGGAGGCGCCGAACAAGTGGGTCGCGCGGCCCGACAAGTGGGTGACCACGACCTGCACGGAGTGCTCGATGGGCTGCACGATTCAGCTGGGCGTGCGCGACGGTCGCGGCGTGCAGGTGCGGCCGGGCAACGGCAACGACGTCTCGCGCAGCCAGATTTGCGTGCGGGGGCGTTTCGGCTACGACCAGACGCGGGACAAGGATCGGCTTCGCGCGGCCTCGATCGGGCGGGGCGAGGACGCCTTCGAGCAGGAGGGCGGCGCGGTCGCGGCCGACGCCGCGGCCAAGCTTGGCGCGATCCTCGCCGAGCACGGCCCCGCCGCGGTCGGCATGCTCGGCTCCGGACAGTCGACTACGGAAGAGCTGTACGCGCTGCGCACGCTCGCGCAGCGGATCGGCGTGGCCAACCTCGACTCCTCGCTGGGGCCTGTGACCGCGGCGATCGGCGACGCGCTGCGCGACGCTTTCGGCTCGGAGCACCTGCCCTCGCGCCTGACCTCGGTCGAGACCGCCGACCTGATCGTGGCGATCGGCGACGACATCTCGGCGTCCAACAACGTGCTGGGCGTGCGGATCAAGGATGCGGTGGCCAACAACGGCGCGTCGCTGGTGAGCATCTCGGCGCGGCGCAACCCGCTGGCCGACTACGCGGTGGATGAGGCGCACGCGATTCATCCGTCGGACGGCGATCTGGCGGGCGCAGCGCAGGCGATCTGCGCGGGCCTGCTGCGCGATATGGATTTGCGCGCCTCGCTCTCCGAGGTTGAGGGATTGTCCGACATCAGCGCCGCGCCGCGCGAGGGGCTCGATGCCGCCGTCGCCACGCTCTTGCGTCGGCGCGGCGGTTCGGCGGCGATCGTCGTCGCGCCCTCGCGGGGCAGCGCGGCGCAGGCCGGCGCGCAGGCGCGCGCCGCGGCCAACCTCGCGGTCGCGCTGGCCGGGCCCGAGGCCGCGCCCGCCGCGCTGCATGTGCTGCCGCCCGAGGCCAACAGCGTCGGGCTGCGCGACGTCGGCGTCGCGCCGGGCGAGGGCGGTCTGGGCGTGGGCGAGATGCTGGCGGCGGCCCGCGCGGGCAGCCTCAAGGCGCTGCTGGTCGCGCGCGACAACCCGATGCTGCTGCATCCCGAGCAGGACGCGACCCGTGCGGCGTTGGAGGCGCTGGACCTGCTGATCGTGATCGATGAGGTGCGCTCGGAGACGGTCGAGCTGGCGACGCACGCGCTGCCCGATGTCTCGGCTTTCGGCAAGGACGGCCATGTGACCAACGCGGATCGGCAGATCCTGCGGCTGCGCGGGGCGACCGAGGCGCAGCGCAACGGGCGCGGCCTCTCGGACTGGCTCGCGCTGCTGGCGGCCGGGCTGCCCTCGATGGACATCACCATCGCCGCCGAGGACGACGAGGCGGAGCCGACGGTGATCGCGGCGCCGGCGATGCCGCAGAGCGCGGCCGAGGCCGCGGCGGCGATCGCCGCGGCCGACGCGCGCTATTCGGCGCTGGCCGGGGGCGCGAGCCAAGCGCGGCAGCCGACCAACGGGGCGGCCAGCCAGCGGCTGCTCGCGGTCGACTCCGCGGGCGCGGAGGGCGAGGGGCTGACGCTGCTGAGCGGGCGCGATCTGTACACGGACCGTCTCTCGGCCGCGCGGGGCGACGGGGACGCCGACCTGCTGCATCGCGGGGAGACGCTCCAGCTGCATCCCGCCGACGCGGCGGAGCGGGGCATTGAACATGGCGCGGAGGTGCGCGTCGCCAGGGGCGAGAGCGAGCTGGTCGTTCGCGCTGAGATCAGCGAGGACATCCCGCAGGGCGCGGCGTGGCTGCCCATCCTCCACCAGCAAGGCGCGGCGCAGCGCCTCATCAGCGCCAACCTCCCCACCCGCGTCCAAGTGCGGCAAGCCTAACCCTGCAAGCGGTCAGCAGATCAGCTGCGATTCGCTTGATACGTGGAGGTCGTAACGGCAAACGTATGAAAAACAGAACTGCCAACGCTGGCCACTCAGAGTCGCCCAAATGCCCCAACCAACGCCGCCAGCTGCGCTGCTTGACAAACCCGCGCTGCTGTAGTCTGCTTGTCGGGGGCGCAGCTCCCGCCTCTGGAAGAACGACCGAGTCGAAGAGGGGAAGACGGCGAATGTGGGCCAATCCGACACTCCGTCTGTGCCGCACACGGCGCGCCCAATCCGCAAGCGCACAGGAACAGACCTAGCCAGCATGCAACAAGACACCGATCACCTCACCCTGATCGTCGACGGCGGATATCTCCCGTA